>CAVTAS010000008.1:0-1029779 GCA_963732765.1 uncultured Alphaproteobacteria bacterium
CGTCATGTCGGCTAGTCCTCTATTCTGCAGCCACGGGCGTGGCACGCTTTGGCAGCACGCGCGGCAGGCTATAGGTCGGTTCAGTGCGTTGGCGCAACAGGGCGGGGATGATCTCGGCGTAGGCGGCCAGCACGCTTGGCGAGGGCGGCGGCAGGTCGGCCTTGATCGCTTCGTGCAGCCTGGGCAGCGCGTGATAGGGCACCATCGGGAACATATGGTGTTCGACATGGTAGTTCATGTTCCAATAAATGAAGCGCTGCATCGGGTTCATATAGACCGTGCGCGTGTTCAGCCGATGGTCGAGCACGTCCTCCGCCAAGCCGCCGTGCTGCGTGAGGCCGGTCATGACATGCACCCAGGCGCCATACATGGTGGGGAGCGGGCCGACTAACAGCACCGGCAGCCAGGAGCCCAGGTACAGCGCAAGCGCGATCACGGCGAGATGGATGGCGAGCCAGACGCGCGCGGTGAGGAAGATCTTCGGCAGTTCCATCGCCGGGATGAAGGTCACCTCTTCGGGATCGAGCCGGCCCGAGACATGGAGCAGCAGTTTCTTGATCGCGGCCCAGGTCTGGGGGATGGCGAAGAAGGCGCCGATGATCTTCAGGATCACGGTCGGGCGCATGATGGCGATCTCGGGGTCGCGGCCGACGATGACGGTATCGGTGTGGTGGCGGGAATGGCTCCAGCGCCAGACTACCGGCTCGCGCATGATCATGAAGCAGGCGAGATTGTAGACCGCGTCGTTCATCCACTGGGTACGGAAGGCGGTGCCGTGGCCGCATTCGTGCCAGCGGGAATCGGTCGAAGAGCCGTACATGACGCCATAGGCCAGGAACACCGGGACGGACCACCAGGATGGGTAGAGATAAATGGCGAGACCGCCGAGCACGATGAAGCTCAGCACCCAGATGATTGTGTCGCGGATGGCGGGGCCGTCGCTGCGTTTCACCAGCTCCTTGAGCGTGGCGCGCGGCACATCGCACTTGTACCACTCGGCCGAGGCGAGCCCCAACTCGAGCGCGTGGGCGGCGTTGCGGCCGGTGAGGCTGTAGTCGCGCTGGGCGGGGGCGGCGTCTCGGAGGGCGCTCATGGTGTCTGTCTCTGACTATCTGTCTTGGGCCGGTTCGCGCGATCGGCGAATAACGCATGAAACTAGTGATTGGACCAGCCGGCGACAACGGTGCAATGACGGAACCTATCAAATTGCATCATGCAACGTCATTTGGTAGTGTGATTCACTCGAATTCGCCGAAGGTCCCTTCGGAGTCCTGGCGATTCGTCGATTTTCTCACAAGATTCTGCGGATTTTCGTGGCCAAAAGACCGACCATCGCCGACATCGCACGCGAAGCCGGCGTCAGCATCGCCACCGTGGACCGGGTGCTCAACCGCCGCTTGCCGGTCAAGGAAGCGACTGTTTTACGCGTCGTCTCCAGCGCAGAGGCGATCGGGTTTCACGCCGCAGGATTGCTCAAGCAACGCATCGCCGAGGCGGTGCCGCGCACCTTCGGCTTCATTCTGCAAAAGCGCGACGACGAGTTCTATCAGGCGTTGGCGCGCGAGTTGGCCGGAGCCACCAAGGCGGCCCGTTCGATCCGTGGCAAGCCGATTGTCGAGTTCATCGACGATTTGGCGCCGGCAACAATTGCCGAGCGATTGCAGGAGGTTGGCAAGCGCGCCGATGCCTTGGCGGTGGTCGCGGTTGATCATCCGCATGTGACTGCGGCGATCGACCGGCTGGCCGCCCAGGGCGTTCCGACCTTCACGCTGCTGACCGACGTGACGGCTCCGGCGCGGGCGGGCTATATCGGCCTCGACAATCGCAAGTGCGGGCGTACGGCAGCCTGGACCATCTCGCGGCTGGCGCGCGCTCCCGGCAAAGTGGCGGTATTGGTGGGCACACACCGCTATCTCGGCCAGGAAACCGCCGAGATCAGTTTCCGCAGCTACTTTCGCGAGCACGCTCCGGGGTTTCACCTGCTGGAGACCGTTGTCGATCAGGAAGAAGACCGGCTGGCCTACGAGTCGATCCGTTCCCTGCTGATCGAGCATCCGGACCTTGCCGGCATCTATCTGGCGGGCGGCGGCATGAAGGGTATGATTGCGGCGCTGCGCGAGCATAAGGGCGAACACGTCATAGCGGTCTGCAACGAGCTGTTGCCGGATATGCGGGCGGCGCTGATCGACGGCGTGATCGATCTGGTGCTGGGCACGCCGCTGGCTCTGTTGGCCGCGCGCACCGTGGAGGCCATGACCGATGCAGCGAACGGCAAACTGGCCGAAGGCATGCGGCAAGTGCAGTTGCAGCCGGAGCTGTTTATTTCGGAGAACTTGTGAGGCACGGGGATATGATGTTCAGCGCCAGCCCGTGAGCTTGTGCCAACATCCGGATGCTGGAGCAGGCCGAAACCGGACATCGCGTCCCGACCACTCTTCTCGATATTAACCAATATATATTTGTCTATTGTACTTTGTACAAGTATTGTGTAGTATTCGCTTATCGCCTGCCGCAACGGGACGTCGTCGCGACCGTCGCACACGTGGCAGGGGACGGCGGTGGCCGGGAGGCTCGGGGCCGTGCACTTTAGATCGTGCGCGGACGGACCCAGGAGACCCGGAAGGCCGGCGGGTGCGCCCCCTGTCGTAGACCCTGGCAACAGGCGAACTCGGCAGGTGCGAAGGCCGCTGCACGGGTGGGAGCAAAGGGCGATGAGCCCGAAGGGACCCAGCCGGAAGTGTGCGCCCGGCCCAAATCTCCGCAGTGTGGGCGCCGGAAGGCTGCACCATTTTTCACCACTACCGCGGCCTTCCGGCGCCCGCGCTCCCGTACCCTCGACGGCCCTGCCGCGCGGGGCCGTTCGGCATGGTGCAAGCAACAATGAAAGATTTTGATATGTTTTTCGCTGTTCCCGCCGCTTGCATTGACCTGGAGGCCGGCGGCGGAATATCTTGCACGAAATATCCGAATGGCGGTGCAACTGTTCCAAAAAACAGTGCAGTGACCGGCGGCGGTCATTCAGACCGAAAAGAAACCACAGGGAGGACTCTGGTCCGGCAATCGGCCCGGCAGCGATGTAAATTCCGCCGCTTTGCTGCGCCACGCTTGGACTGGGCGTTATCCCACACCAAAACACAACCGGTTCCCCCCAAAAATCGGGGAAAATTCCCTTGGGCAGCTGCTTGAGGGGTCTCACCAAGGAGGACTCTATGAAGAAGCTTTTGCTCGCCGCCGCTTGCGTCATGGCGCTTGCTGCTCCCGCCCATGCCGCCAAGATCGGCGTCTCGATGGCGCTGTTCGACGACAACTTCCTGACCGTTCTGCGCAACGGCATCGATGCCCAGGGCAAGGCCGGCGGACACACCGTGCAGATCGAAGACGCTCAGAACGACGTCGCCAAGCAGCTCGACCAGATCAAGAACTTCGTCGCGTCGGGCGTTGAAGCCATCATCGTCAACCCGGTCGACACCTCGGCCACCCAGGCCATGACCGACGCAGCCGGCAAGACCCCGCTGGTCTACGTCAACCGCCAGCCGATCAACGTCGACACGCTGCCCGCCACCCAGGCGTTCGTCGCCTCGAACGAAGTTGACTCGGGCACGCTTGAGACCCGGGAAATCTGCCGCCTCCTGAAGGAAGCCGGCAAGGCCGAAGCCAACGTCTACGTCATGATGGGCGAGCTCTCCAATCAGGCCGCCGTGCAGCGCACCAAGGACATCCATGACGTGATGGCTGACGGCACCTGCGGTGTGAAGCTCAACATCATCGACGAGCAGACCGCCAACTGGTCGCGTGATCAGGCTCAGACCCTGATGACCAACTGGATCTCGGCCGGCAAGCCCTACGACGCCGTCATCGCCAACAACGACGAAATGGCCATCGGCGCCATCCAGGCGATGAAGGCTGCTGGCGTTGACATGAAGAAGATGATCATCGGCGGCGTTGACGCAACCCAGGACGCTCTGGCCGCCATGGCTGCCGGCGACCTCGACGCCACCGTGTTCCAGAACGCTGCTGGTCAGGGCGCTGGCGCTCTCGACGCCGCCGCCAAGCTGATCAAGGGCGAGAAGGTTGAGCGCAAGGTCTACGTGCCGTTCGAGCTCGTGACCCCGGCTAACCTGGCCAATTACCAGAAGAAGAACTAAGGTCTGCCCAACGGCTGACTTTGGGGCGAGCGGCACTCTTCTCGTGCCGCTCGCTTTTTGGTTGGCGCTTACCGGCACTCTTGCGGGCCGCAAGGCTCGGAACTTGCTTCACATTCCGCCGGGTTGGACTTACGATACCCTTTGACCAAAGAGTTGCGTTAGGAGGCGGTTGGTGGCGCAGGCGGCGGAAGTGGGCGTCGGAGGAGTACCCTTCGATCAGTCCAGGCGGGCTTGGCCCAACGAACTCAATGTTTTCACCGCCCTGGTTGTGATCATCGGCGTCTTCGAGCTGCTGAACCGCATGAACGGCAGCAGCTTCCTGTTCGATGTGAGGCCGAACGCGACGGGACTGTTCAACCAGCTGCGCATCGACATCATGCTGCTGCAGGTCGCCGTGGTCGGCATCATTGCCATCGGCGTGACGCAGGTGATCATCACCGGCGGCATCGACCTGTCTTCGGGCTCCATCGTCGGCGCCACGGCGATGATCGCGATGAGTTTCGCCCAGACCGCCTTGGTCAACGGCAACCCCAACCCCAAAGCCATTTTTGGCCCCTGGGCCATGGACCTGCCGTGGCTCGCGCCGGTGCTGGTCGGCTTGGTCTGCGGACTGTTCGCAGGTTTGATCAATGGCTTGTTGATCGCCTACACAAAGATTCCTCCGTTCATCGCCACGCTCGGCATGATGGTGTCGGCGCGCGGTGTGTCGCGCTGGTGGTCGAACGGCAACCCCGTTTCATTCCCGACCGTCGACTACGGGCAGTTGGCCAATGGCGACGTGCTCGGCACCCTGACGTTCGGTTTGCTGCACTGGAAGGGTCAGAACCCGGCGATCGTGTTCATCGTGCTCGCCGTGCTGTTCCACCTGATCATGAAGAACACCCTCTACGGCAAGCGCTGCTACGCCATCGGTTCCAACGAGGACGCCGCGCGCATGTCGGGCATCGACGTGGCCGGCCACAAGGTGCTGGTCTACGCCATCGCCGGGATGCTCGCCTCGATCGCAGCAATCATGCTGACCTCCAAGAACCTCACCGCCCAGGCCGGCATGGGCATGATGTACGAACTGGACGCCATCGCCATGGCGGTGATCGGCGGCATCTCGCTGGCGGGTGGTCGCGGTTCCATCATCGGCACGGTACTGGGCGCGGCGATATTCAGCGTCATCATCTCCGGCTTCACCTCCATCCGGCTCGACGCCTACTACCAGGACATGGTCAAGGGCGCGATCATCATTGGGGCCGTGGTGCTCGATCAGTGGCGGCAACGCCGCGCGGCCCTAGGCAAGTGACCGGAGAAAACCTCATGTCCGTTACCGACTCCGAGATCGTCCTGAAGACCGAGGGCCTGACCAAGCTCTATGGCGGCGTGCAAGCGCTGATCGACGCCAATTTCGAGCTGCGCCAGGGCGAGCATGTCGCCATCATGGGGGACAACGGCGCGGGCAAGTCCACCTTCGTACGCCAGCTCACGGCGGTGGAAACGCCGACGTCGGGCCGCATCATTTTCCAAGGCAAGGAAGTGAAATTCAAAGGCCCGCTCGACGCCCGCGAGGCCGGTATCGAGACGGTGTTCCAGAACCTGGCGCTGGCCGACGATCTGGACGTGCCGTCAAACCTGTTCCTGGGCCGGGAAAAGATCCGCTTCCATTTGGGGCCATTTTCGATCCTCGACTTCAAGAGCATGCGCGAAGCGACGGAAGCGGCCCTGAAGCGCACGGCGGTAAAAATCCCCAACCTGTCCAACCCGATCCGCCGCATGTCCGGCGGCCAGCGGCAGTGCGTCGCCATCGCCCGCACGGCGACCTTCGCATCGAAGCTGATCATCATGGACGAGCCGACGGCCGCCTTGGGCGTGGCCGAGACGGCGCAGGTGGAAAACATCATCCGCACGCTGAAACAAAACGGCGAGCCGCTGATCCTGATCTCGCACAACATGCGCCAGGTGTTCGATCTGGCCGACCGCATCGTGGTGTTCCGCCGCGGCCGGCTGGTGGCGAACCTGGCCAAGAAGAACACCAGCGGCGAGGAAGTTGTGGCCTACATCACCGGCGCCAAGCAGGCGCAAGAGCAGGCGCTGGCCCAAGTGGCGTGAGCGAATGACAGCCCGCCGCAACCCACTTGCCAAGGCGGAAGACCGCGCTAAAGTGCGCCAGTCCGGCTTAAGGACTGGATGGGTGGCCGAGTGGTTTATGGCTCTGGTCTTGAAAACCAGCGTGGGTGCAAGCCCACCGGGGGTTCGAATCCCTCCCCATCCGCCAACAGATCATCTGCGGGACACTTATTTCACCGCCCCGGCTGTTAGCCCTCTTATCAGCTGGCGTGAAAACACCACATAGAGCACCAGAACCGGGATGATCGCCACCGACAGGGCGGCCAGTACCGCGTTCCAGTCGGTGACATACTCGCCGATGAACTGCTGGATACCGAGCGTGATGGTCTGCGCGCCATTGCTGGGCGTCAGCAACAGCGGGAACCACAGATCGTTCCAGACCGGGATCATCGTGAAGACGGCCACAGTCGCCATCGCCGGACGCAGCAGCGGCAGGATAACCCATAGGAAGATCCGATATTCGCTGACGCCATCCACCCGCCCGGCTTCGCGCAGATCCTTGGGGATCTGGGCGATGAACTCGGAGAGGATGAAGACCGACAGCGGCAGGCTTTGCGCCGTGTACACCAGAATAAGCGCGGTCCAAGTATTGACCAGCCCCAGGCCGACGATCAACTTCAAGATGGCCACCGAACCCAACCGGATCGGCACCATGATGCCGATGGAGAGATAGAGTTTGAGCAGAGTCGATCCCTTAAAGCCGTATTCGGTCAGCGCCCAGGCCGCCATGGCGCCGATGATCAGTACAAGAGCAATCGTTGCG
The DNA here is from genome assembly GCA_963732765.1 of uncultured Alphaproteobacteria bacterium. GTDB lineage: Bacteria > Pseudomonadota > Alphaproteobacteria > Rhizobiales > Hyphomicrobiaceae > JANYHF01. The sequence goes on from CAVTAS010000008.1 coordinate 7,021, forward strand.
ACGGTGACCACCGTGCTGTTGAGGAAGTACAGCGCCACCTTGTCGTCCGCGAACACCTTGGCGTAACCGACCAGCGAAAAGTTGTCCGGCCCCGGCAAGGCCAAGGGCGAACCGAAAATGCCGCGCCGCGACTTGATCGAATTCATCAGGATCAGCACGATCGGGAACAGCGCCAACAGCGTATAGGCGCCGAGGATGGCGTGGACGGCAAATGGCGAAAGAGCTCGACGCATCAGAACCGGTACCTCTGTAGTTTCCGCTGCACCAGCACCAGATAGATCATCAGGCCAACGAGGATGATGAGGAACATCATGGTTGCCACCGCCGATCCCATGGTGCGGTCGCCGAGTTGGAGCTGATAGCCGAAGAAGGTGCGGTAGAAGAAGGTGCCCATGATGTCGGTCGCGAAGTTCGGTCCCGCGATCGCCCCCTGCACCACATAGATCAGGTCGAAGGCATTGAAATTATTCACGAAGGTGAGGACGGAGACGAGCCCGATGGTAGGGGCGATCAAAGGCAGCTTGACGAACAGGAAGGTCTGCCAAGCCTTCAGGCCATCGACGCGCGAGGCATCGATGAGTTCCTCGGGAATGGCGATCAGCGCGGTATAGATCAGGATCATCGGTATGCCGACGAACTGCCAGACCGAGATCAAGGAGACCGTGATGAGCGCCGAAGACTCAAGGCCCAGCCACGGTGCGAACCAGGACTGCAGCCCAAGCGCGCCGAGTGTACTGCGTGAGATGCCCCATAGGGGCGAGAGGATGAGTTGCCAGATGAACCCGATGATCACCACCGACAGCATGGTCGGCATGAAGATCAAGGTGCGGTACACCGCCCGCCCTCTGAGCCGCGCCTGGCTGAGCAGGGCGGCCAACAGCAGCCCGATCGGGTTCTGCACCAGCATATGGATGGCGAAAAACACGCAATTGTTGCGGAACGCATTCCAGAATGGCTTCGACCAGGTTTCGTCGGTGAGCAGGGTGCGGAAATTGTCGAGGCCCGCGAACGTGGAGACGCCCTCCGGGCTCACCCGGTAGAGAGCATAGACGATGGTGGCGATCAGGGGGTAGACGGAGAAGACGGTATAGATGATCAGCGCCGGAGCGAGAAACACCGTTAGCAATAGGACGAAGTGCCAGCGCGGCATACCGGGCAGGCCGAAGTCGCGTTGCGCTGGCGTTTGGTCCGTCATGGGAAGGGCCGCCGGGGACGCGCCGTTTCTGAATGTGCCAATTGCGCGTCCCCTGAACAGACAGGGCGCAGCGGACGTGTTCACGCTGCACCCAAATTACCTGCTACTTATGCGGATCGTACCACTTGGCGAGGCCCGCCTCGGTCTGCTTGCCGGCATCTTCCGGGCTCATGGCGCCGTTGATTACCTGCGCCGACACGTTCCAGAGCTCGTTCTCAAGGTTCGGCGTGCCGCGCGACAGGATCTGATAGCTGTTGCGGATGGTCGATTTGCACTTAGCCCGCCAGCTCACGAACTCCTGCGCCACGTCGTCCTTGATGCTCACCTTGGCGTTCGAGAGCGGGAAGAAGCCCGGCAGCTCGTTGGCGAAAATGTTGGCGAAATCGTCCGTCGCCATCCAGTCCAGGAACACCTTGGCGTCGGCCATGTTCGCGGACTTGGAGTTGATGCCGATGCCGATATCGGTGTGGTCCGAAATGTAGCAATCCTTGGCGCCGGCCGGGACCGGGGGAGCGAACGCGCCGAGCTTGAAAGCGCCATCCTTGCGGAAGGTCGAGATGTCCCACGAACCGGCGGGATAAATCGCGGCCTTGCCGAGCGAGAACAGGTTCTGGCTGTCCGGATACTTCTGCGCCTTGTAACCGTCGCCCAGGTACGGACCCCACTTGGCCAGCGTTTTCCACACGTTGACATAGGGCGCATCGGTCAGCTTGGCCGTGCCTTTGATCAGGCCCGCGCGGCCCTCTTCGCCCAGCCAGTAGTTGGGGCCGATGTTCTGGAAGCCCATGGTGGCGGCTTCCCACTGGTCGTTGGTGCCCATCGCCAAGGGCACAAATGTGCCGTCCTTCTTGAATTTCTCGAGCACCGCAAAAAACTCGTCTTCGGTCTTGGGGACGGTGGCGCCGACCTTGGCGAAGGCGTCGGCATTGTACATGAAGCCGTGGATGACGGCGCCCATCGGCAGGCAGAACGTCGTTGCGCCGTCGTCGGTGGTCCAGGCGGAACGGGCGACGTCGGAGAAGTTCTTCATGCCTCCCAAGTCGTTCAGCGGGGCAAGATGCCCCTTCTTGAATAGCTCCAGCGAGGCGTCGAACGGCCGGCAGGTAATGAGATCGCCAGCGGTGCCGCCTTCCAGACGTGCGTTCAGGCCGGCATTGTATTCGGTCGGCGGCGAGGGTGCGAACTCGACCTTGATATCGGGGTTCTTGGCGTTGAACGCCGGGATGATCTTGTTTTTCCAGATGTCGGCGTCGTCGTTGCGCCAGCTCTCAATTTTGAGATTGCCGGCAAACGCCAGGGCGCTGGCGCTCACCAGCAGCGCGGCCGCAAGGCCCGCTTTCAGGACAAAGCTCGTCATGGAGGTCTCCTTCCCTTGCCGGAGCCGAAGCTGCCCCGGTCAGGCCGGCATTCTGATCCTGGCTTTCTCCGGAACGCAAGCCCCGGATCGTGGCCCCAGATCGCGACGGGTGCACCTCAGCGGCGGGCTTGCTATGATCACGGTTGATTTGATGGAGCGGGCGGCGATGCTGTTTCTGGGCGTGGACGGTGGCGGGACGAAGTGCCGGGCGCGCATCCGCGACGCCGAAGGACGGCTGCTGGGCGAGGGGTTGGGCGGGCCGGCCAATATCCATCAGGATTTTCCGGGGACGGTGCGTTCGATTTTGGAGGCAGCGCAAGCGGCAGCACATGCGGCAGGTTTGCCTAGGGACGGGTTGGCGGACCTGCAGGCGGGGCTGGGTCTGGCTGGCGTCGAGACGCTGGCTAGCCTTGAACACCTGAAGGGCGGGCTCCCCTTCGCAGCCGTCACCGCACTCAATGACGCGCCCGCCGCATGTCTGGGCGCGCATGGCGGGGCCGACGGCGGCATCGTGATCGCGGGCACGGGATCAGCGGGCTGCGCCATCGTCGGCGGCACCACCACCGTCGTCGGCGGCTGGGGCTTTGAGCTGGGCGATGGCGGCTCAGGTGCGATCATGGGGCGGGCGGCGGTGCGCGCGGCGGTCGCCAGCATCGACGGGTTGGGACCTGTTACGCCGACAACGGAGCATATTCTGGCTCGCCTGGGTCGCGGCCGTCCAGCGATGGCGGCCTGGGTGAAGGCGGCGACCACGGCCGACTACGCCCAATTCGCTCCGGCACTGTTCGAGCAGTCGGCGCTCGGCGACCCGCTGGCGGCATCCATCGTGGCCCAAGCAGTTGACGATGTGGCAGCCATCGCGCGGCGGCTGCTGGCGCTGGGGGCGTCGCGGTTGTGCCTGCTCGGCGGCATGGCGCCGGTCTTGCGCACGCGAATGCCGGCAGCGCTCGCATCGCATTTTGCCGCCCCCGTGGCCGATGCGGTAGACGGCGCCATCATGGCGGCGCGGCGCACTGCGGGATTAACCGCACTACCCGGAGGTGCCGATGGTTGACGCACAAATTACCGCCATGGCGCGCGAAACGGCCGAGGCGCCAGAGGTCGTGGCCAGGATGCTCGCAGCGGCCAAGCCGGCGCTACGCGAAGTTTCCGCCATGTTCCGCGCGCGCAAGCCAACCCACATCGTGACCTCCGCGCGCGGAAGTTCCGATCACGCCGCGCACTACCTGAAGTACCTGTGCGAGCTTGTGCTGGGGTTGCCCTGCGCCTCGGTGGGGGCGTCGGTGGTGTCGATCTATCGGCGGCCGCTTGCCTTGCGCGACTGCATCGTGGTCGCCATCTCGCAATCGGGCGCCTCGCCGGACGGTCTGGCCTTCGTGGCCGAGGCCAAGCGCGCGGGCGTACCGGTGGTGTCGATCACCAATGTGCCGGGGTCGGCACTGGCCAAGCTGGCGGATGTGCCGATCGAGCTGGGGGCGGGCCTGGAGCAGAGCGTTGCCGCCACCAAGACATTCATTGCGTCGGCGGCCATGGCGGCGCGGATCGTCGCCGAATGGGGTGGGGACGGCGCATTTGTTTCGGCGTTCGATGGATTGCCGGCTGCGCTGGCGGCTGCGAACGGACTTCGCTGGTCGGCGATGGAGGCCGGGTTCGCCAAGGCCGGCTCGCTCTATGTGCTTGGACGGGGTCCGTCACTGGCAATCGCGGGCGAGGCGGCGCTGAAACTGAAGGAAACCTCTGGTCTGCATGCCGAGGCCTACTCGTCGGCCGAAGTGATCCATGGGCCCCTGGCGCTGATCGAGCCGGGGTTCCCTGTGCTGTTAGTTGCGCCGGATGATGCGGCCTACGCAACCAATCTGGCGACGGCGGAACGCCTGCGCGGGGTGGGGGCGGATGTGTACGTTGTGGCGCGCGACGGTGCGCAGTATGGCTATGCCGCGACAGCCCATCCGCTGCTCGATCCAATCTCGATCATCCAAACCTTTTACGGCAGCGCCGAACGCATCGCCCGCCTGCGCGGCTACGATCCCGACCGGCCAAGGCTGCTAAGCAAAGTGACGAGGACGCTATGACGAGGTTCGCGCTGACGGCCGAGCGGGTGTTCGATGGGGATCGGATGCAGGGCAACGTTGCGGTTGTCATCGCCGGCGCCGAGATTACCCACGTGCTTGCGTGTTCCGCATTGGACAGTGCAATTCCGTTGCACGACCTTGGCGCAGGCGTTCTCGCGCCTGGCTTCAATGATCTGCAGGTCAATGGCGGTGGCGGCGTCCTTCTCAACGAAACGCCGACAGTCGAAGCTGTCAGGACTATCGCCCAGGCCCACCGAAAATACGGTGTAACCGGATTGTGCCCAACGGTCATCACCGACCGGCCCGTTGTCCTGGAGGCTGCCGCTGCCGCCGTATCCCAGGCTATCCAGCAGGGTGTTCCTGGCATCCTCGGCATTCATGTCGAGGGGCCTTTCATCGACCCCAGACGTAAGGGCGCGCATGAGGCGGCGCTTATACGCCAACCGACTGAGGCTGACATTAATTGGTTGGCCAACCTGAAGTGTGGCCGAGTACTTGTGACAGTTGCACCCAATTGCGTGTCACCTGATGCGATCCGGCAACTCTATGAGGCGGGGGTGATCGTAAGTCTCGGGCATTCCGATGCCGACGCGAACGAGGTGCTTGCGGCCCTTGCGGCTGGAGCCACTGGCTTTACACACCTCTTCAATGCCATGAGTCAGATGACTAGCCGCTCGCCAGGCATGGTTGGAGTGGCTTTGGCGGACCCCGCTCCGTGTTGCGGCATTATTGCCGATGGGCATCACGTCGATCCGATTACGCTTCGCGCAGCCATACGTTCCTTCGCGACCAAATCCCACGCGTTCTTGTTTTTTGTGTCCGATGCAATGCCGAGCGCCGCCGGAGGACCGCAACGTTTTGAGCTGCAAGGCCGGCCGGTAGAGGTTGTGCATGGCCGTTTGCAGCTGGCTGACGGCACACTCGCCGGCGCCAACATCACGATGCTGGATGCGGTGCGCTACGGCATCGCGCACTTGGCGCTCAGCCTTGAAGAATCGTTGCGAATGGCGTCGCTCCGGCCGGCTCAATTCATTTACCGGGGCCACAACCTAGGTCGAGTAAAGCCCGGCTGTCGTGCCAACCTGGTGCACCTCTCCGACGATCTCGATGTCCTCGAAACCTGGATCGACGGCGTCTCGTCGCGCGAGGCATCGTACTTGATGGATCCTACAACCGTGCAGCGCCCCGCCGAATTCGCTCGCTGCCACGCCGCCGGTCTCGTGGCCGCTCAGGGCCAAAACGCCTTGCCTAACAAGCAGCTTCAAGCCCCATGTTGCATTGCAGCGCGCGGGCGCTATGCACTATCGTGAAGCACCGCCGTCAAGGGACCTCCGCAATCATGCCATTGAGTGAACGCATCCGCTCCAGGTTGGTCGAGTTTGCCGCAGCCGTGGATGCCTCGAGCAAGTTCGCGCGTGGCGAAGCGCCGGCCGCGAACGCTACTGGCGCGCGGCTGGCCGAAGGCATTCTCGACAAACTCACCCATTCGCTGGGCGCCGAACCGCTGCTGGCGACGCGCGCCGAATGGCTCGCCGCCGTTAGCCTGGCCGTGCGGGACCGCGTGCTCGACCGTTGGCTGGAAAGCCAGCGCCAAAGCAAGCGCGATGGCGCCAAACAGGTGTGCTATTTCTCCGCCGAATTCCTGATTGGCCGTCTGCTGCGAGACTCGACTAGCAACCTAGGGTTGATTCGTCCACTGGAAGACGCCCTCGCCAAGCTGGGCGCCGCGGGCGATTTTGCCGGGCTGGCCGAGTTGGAGAACGATCCCGCGCTCGGCAATGGCGGCCTGGGGCGCCTCGCCGCCTGCTATATGGAGAGCATGGCCAGCCTGGGTATTCCGGCCGTCGGCTACGGCATCCGCTACGACAACGGCCTGTTCAAGCAGGTGATCCGCGACGGCTACCAAGTCGAGGAGCCCGATACTTGGCTCGCCGGTGGCAATCCTTGGGAAGTCGAGCGCCAGGGCACGCGCTTCGATGTCGGGTTTGGCGGCGGCGTGCAGGACGTCGGCGGCAAGCAGATCTGGACGCCAGCCGAGACCCTTATCGCTCAGGCCTTCGACATGCCGGTGGTGGGCTGGCGCGGCAAGCGCGTCAACACGCTGCGGCTGTGGAGCGCGCGCGCCCGCACCCCGCTCCGGCTCGATCAGTTCAATGGCGGCGACCATATCGGGGCGCTCTACGATAAATCGCGCGCCGAGAGCATCAACCAGGTTCTGTATCCCGCCGACTCCAACGCCGCCGGGCAGGAATTGCGCTTGCGACAGGAGTACTTTTTCGTCTCGGCGTCGCTGCAGGATCTGCTGGCGCGCCATGTCGAGCGCTTCAAGGATGTGCGCAATCTCGCCGAGAAGGCGTCGGTCCAGCTCAACGACACCCACCCGTCAATTGCGGTCGCGGAATTGATGCGTCTGCTGATGGATGTGCACCGCTTGCCGCAGGCCGAAGCCTGGAGCATCACCCGCGCCACCATCTCCTACACCAACCACACGCTGTTGCCCGAGGCGCACGAAAGCTGGTCGGTGCACCTGATGCAGACGCTGCTGCCGCGCCACATGCAGATCATTTACGCCCTTGACGATCTGGTGCTGGCCGACGCCGAGGCGCGCGCGGCCGGCGACGGAGCGCTCAAGGCCGCGGTGGCCTTGATCGACCGGCATGGGGATTGGCGCGTGCGCATGGGCAATCTGGCCTTTGCGGGATCGCACAAAGTCAACGGCGTATCGCAGTTGCATACCGACCTAATGAAGGCCTCGGTGTTCTCCAGCCTGGACCGCGTTTATCCCGACCGGATCGTCAACAAGACCAATGGCGTGACGCCGCGGCGCTGGCTGCAACAGGTCAATCCGGGACTGACAGCGCTGATCCAGGCCACCATCGGCGACAAGATCCTGGACAACGCCGACGAGCTGGCGAAACTCCGTCCGTTTGCGGACGATGCCGGGTTCCGGGCCAAGTTCATGGACGTCAAGCGCGCCAACAAGGTGCGGCTGGCTGGATTGATCCGTGATCGTCTCGACATCAAGGTCGACCCGGCCGCGATCTTCGACGTGCAGATCAAGCGCATCCACGAATACAAGCGCCAGCTGATGAACATCGTGCAGACCGTGGCGCTCTACAACGCCATGAAGGCCAATCCCGAGGCCAACTGGACGCCGCATGTGAGGATCTTCGCTGGCAAGGCGGCGCCGAGCTATTTTGCGGCCAAACGGATCATCCAACTGATCAACGATGTTGCCGCGGTGGTGAACGCCGACGCGAGCTTACGCGGGCGGCTGAAGGTGGTGTTCCTGCCGAACTACAATGTCAGCCTGGCGGAAGTGATCATTCCGGCAGCCGACATTTCCGAGCAAATCTCCACCGCCGGCATGGAAGCGTCCGGCACCGGCAACATGAAGTTCGCGCTTAACGGCGCGGTGACGGTCGGCACGCTCGATGGCGCCAATGTTGAGATGCTCGAGCATATCGGCGCCGACAACATGATGATCTTTGGCCAGACGGCCGCCGAAGTCGAGGCGCGCCGCAAGTCTGGCCACGATCCGCGCGCCATCATTGAGGCTTCGCCGTCGCTCAAGGGCGCTCTGGAAGCCATCGCTGGTGGCGAGTTCTCAAACGGCGACCGCGACCGTTACAAGGGACTCACAGATAATCTCTATGCCCATGACTGGTTCATGGTGGCCGCCGACTTCGACGCCTACGAGGCCGCGCAGGCAAAACTCGACAAGCTATGGGCCGACCAGATGCGCTGGGGCGCGATGGCGGTGCGCAATACTGCCGCCATGGGTTGGTTCTCGTCCGACCGGGCAGTGCGCGACTATGCAAGAGACATCTGGCACGTGGCGGCGGATTGAGATGAAATTGGCAGGCAACGCATCGGGCACTCCTTCTCCCCCTCATCTTCGAGGGGGAGAAGGTGGCGCGTTTCAGCGCCGGATGAGGGGTAGCCGCGAGTCCGGACGATCGGTGCGCGGCTCTCACGTCCTGCATGGAGCAAGCGGTTGCCCCTCACCTGTCGCTGATTCCTCGCGCGTTGCGCTCGGGCGACATCCTCTCCCCCTAAGCAGGGGGAGAGGAAAAGACCGCTTCGCGAACACAGCCGGCCGCACGTTTTACTCTGTGACCTGACGGAACCATGCCCATGATAACGGCCGAAACGACACTTAGCGACGAGGCGGTAGCCGCGATCGCTGCCGGAACGCATGGCGATCCGTTTGGCGTGCTTGGTGTGCACGACGTGGGCGGAAGGTTCGTGATGCGCGCGTTCGTCCCGGGCGCGGTAAGTCTGCGCGCAGAGACGCTGGCCGGAATGAGCCTGGGCGAGATCGCGCGCCGCAACGATGCCGGGTTCTTCGAGGGGCCGGTGCCGTTGACATCGCGCCAGCCGCTACGGCTCACCGCCAGCAACGCCAACGCCACCTGGACCCTGATCGATCCGTATGCCTTCGGTCCTGTGCTCGGCCCGCTCGACGACTACTATGGCGCAGAAGGCACGCACTTGCGCCTCTACGATCGGCTGGGCGCACATGTCATCGAACATGAGGGCGTCACGGGCACGGCCTTTGCGGTCTGGGCGCCGAACGCCTCGCGTGTCTCCGTGGTTGGCGATTTCAATATCTGGGACGGCCGCCGCCACGTCATGCGCAAGCGGCTGGGTTCGGGATTGTGGGAGATCTTTGTTCCCGAGCTGAATGTCGGGACGGCCTATAAATTCGAGATCATCGCAGCCGATGGAATGCTGCTGCCGCAGAAAGCCGATCCGTTCAGCTTCGGCGCCGAGTTGCGGCCCAAGACTGCCTCGGTCGTGACGCGTACGGACGGCTTTGCCTGGAGCGACGCCGGCTACCTCGACGCCCGCGCCAAACGCGATCCACGCCGGGCGCCGATGACCACGCTGGAGGTGCATCTGGGCTCTTGGCGCAAGCGCGCCGACGGCGGCTTTCTCTCGTACGACGAACTGGCCAACCAGCTCATTCCGTATGCGACGGAGCTTGGCTTCACGCACATCGAGTTGCTGCCGGTTACCGAGCATCCCTATGATCCGTCTTGGGGCTATCAGCCGACCGGCCTCTACGCGCCCACCGCGCGCTTTGGCGATGCGGCGGGGTTCGCGCGTTTTGTCGATAAGGCGCATGCAGCCAATCTCGGCGTCATCCTCGACTGGGTGCCGGCCCACTTCCCGACCGACGCGCACGGCCTCGACCATTTCGACGGCACCGCACTCTACGAACATGCCGACCCCAGGAAGGGCTTTCATCCCGACTGGAACACGGCGATCTACAATTTCGGCCGCAAAGAAGTGGCTGCCTTCCTGGTCAACAACGCGCTGTTCTGGCTGGAGCGCTATCACCTCGACGGCCTGCGCGTGGATGCGGTCGCCTCCATGCTGTACCTCGACTATTCGCGCAAGGCGGGCGAGTGGGTGCCCAACGAGCACGGCGGCAACGAGAACCTGGAAGCCATCGCCTTCCTGCGCCGTATGAACGAGGTCACCTACGGCCAGCATCCCGGCATCGTCACCATCGCGGAAGAATCCACCGCCTTTCCGGGCGTGTCGAAGCCGGCTTACGCAGGCGGCCTAGGCTTCGGCTTCAAATGGAACATGGGTTTCATGCACGACACGCTGCAGTATTTTGCGCGCGATCCCGTGCATCGCCGCCACCACCATCACGAGCTGACCTTCGGCCTGCTCTATGCGTTCACGGAGAATTTCGTTCTGCCGCTCAGCCATGACGAGGTCGTCCACGGCAAGGGCTCGCTGCTGAACAAGATGGCTGGCGACGACTGGCAGAAGTTCGCTGGCTTGCGCGCCTACTACGCTTTCATGTGGGGTTATCCCGGCAAGAAGCTCTTGTTCATGGGCCAGGAGTTCGCACAGCGCGCCGAGTGGAAAGCGGACGCTAGCCTCGACTGGCACCTGCTCGACGCCCCCGCTCATGCCGGCGTGCAGAACCTGATCGGCGACCTCAATCGTCTGTACCGGGACACTCCGGCGCTGCACGCGCGCGACTGCGAGCCCGAGGGCTTCGAGTGGCTGATCGCGGACGATGCGGCCAACTCCGTCTATGCCTGGCTGCGCAAGGATGGATCGGGCGGGCCGCCGGTCGCTGTCGTGTGCAACTTCACGCCGATGCCGCGCGATCGCTACCGGGTGCCGCTGCCGATGGCGGGCCGCTGGCGCGAACGGCTCAATTCCGATGCCGGCCACTATGGCGGCTCAGGCCGGGGTAATCTTGGCGAAGTGCATGCAACTCAAGTTTCTTCGCATGGCCAGCCTGCCAGCGCTGAAATCTCATTGCCACCCATGGCAACCTTGTTCTTAGAGTATGTCGGGAGCTGAATAGTCGCGTCACAAGTAATGCCCGCGTCAGATGGGCGAGAGGAGGAAAGACGATGACCGAACCCACACGTGCTGCCGGGCCGCTGGCCCGTGACGCGATGGCCTATGTGCTCGCCGGCGGACGCGGCAGCCGGTTGATGGAACTGACCGACAAGCGCGCCAAGCCCGCCGTCTATTTTGGTGGCAAGTCGCGCATCATCGATTTCGCGCTGTCGAATGCGCTGAACTCTGGCATCCGGCGCATTGGCGTGGCCACGCAATACAAGGCGCACAGCCTGATCCGGCACCTCAACCAGGGCTGGAACTTCCTCCGGCCGGAACGAAACGAAGGCTTCGACATCCTCCCCGCCAGCCAGCGCGTCTCGGAGACCGGCTGGTACTCGGGTACGGCCGACGCAGTCTATCAGAACCTCGAGATCATCGAGGCCTATGGCCCCAAGCACATCGTGATCCTGGCCGGCGACCATGTCTACAAGATGGACTACGAGCCCATGCTGCAGCAGCATGTCGAGACCGGCGCCGACATCACCATCGGCTGCCTGGAAGTGCCGCGCATGGAGGCGACCGGCTTTGGCGTGATGCACGTCGATGCCACCGACAAGATCGTGCATTTCCTTGAAAAGCCCAAGGACCCGCCGGCCATTCCCGGCCAGCCCGATCTAGCGCTCGCGTCCATGGGCATCTACGTGTTCGAGACTAGCTTCCTGATGGATCAGCTCCGGCGCGATGCGGCCGACACGTCCTCCAGCCACGATTTCGGCAAGGACATGATCCCACACATCGTGCCCAACGGTAAGGCGTATGCGCACCGCTTCTCCAAGTCCTGCGTGCGCTCCATCAAAGAGGCCGGTGTCTACTGGCGCGATGTCGGCACCGTGGACAGCTATTGGGCCGCCAACATGGATCTGTGCGCGACAGTTCCCGAACTCGACCTTTACGACCGCAGCTGGCCGATCTGGACCTATGCCGAGATCACGCCACCGGCCAAGTTCGTGCACGACGAGGATGGCCGCCGCGGCATGGCGGTATCGTCACTGGTATCGGGCGCTTGCGTCATATCGGGCGCCTCGGTCTGGCGCTCGCTGCTGTTCACCGGCGTGCGCGTCAACTCCTTTGCGACCATGGCCGAGGCGGTGGTGCTGCCTTACGCCGATGTTGGCCGCAACACGCGACTGAAGAAAGTGGTGGTCGATCGCGGCGTCGTCATCCCAGAAGGACTGGTGGTGGGCGAAGACCCGGTGCTGGACGCCAAGCGGTTCCGGCGCACCGAGAGCGGCATCTGCCTGATCACGCAGGACATGATCGACCGCATGCCCGACGAGCCGAAGCTGCATCCCGTGCCGCCGATCACCCCTGCCCCGCCACCCACCGACCCGGCGCCGCGCGCAACTCGGCCGTCAGGCGGACCGAGCGCACATCTTGTGGAACAGGACGTGCTTGCCTTGCCGCCGGCCGAGGACGCGCAGCCCCTGTCCGTCGATAGTGCCGCCGCCGCTGTCATCGACCAGCAGGTGGCCGCTGTGGAGTTGAACCGCTCTCTGGCCGCGTTCCTCGCCGTGGTGCGCGCGGCCAAGGACGCCGAAGAGGCAGCCAAAGGTCCGGGGCCGTCCTCGTCCGAAGCGGCTTAAGGGGATCGGCATGAGCGGCTCACTGACGGTTCTTTCGGTCGCCTCTGAGGTTTACCCGCTGGTCAAGACCGGTGGGCTGGCCGATGTTGCGGGGGCGCTGCCGGCCGCACTGAAACCTGAAGGCGTGGCCGTGACCACGCTGCTGCCGGGCTATCCCACCGTCATGGGCGCGCTCGCCGAAACCCAGACGGTGGCTGAGTTTGCCGAGCTGTTCGGCGGGGCCGCGCGATTGCTCTTTGCCAAGAGCAAAGGTCTGGACCTGTTGGTGCTCGATGCACCGCACCTCTACAACCGTCCCGGGAAGCCATATTCGGAGCCCGATGGCAAGGACTGGCCGGACAATGGTGCGCGTTTTGCGGCGCTCTCCAAGGTTGCCGGCGACATCGGGCGCGGACTGCTGCCTGGCTTGCTGCCAGATGTGGTGCATGCACATGATTGGCAGGCGGGCCTGGCCCCGGCCTATCTCAAATTCTCCGACAGGCCGGGTGCCAAGTCGGTCATCACAGTGCACAATCTCGCCTTCCAGGGCTGGTTTCCCTATGAAATGTTCGCTGCGCTAGGCATGCCCCAACGCGCGTTCTCCTTTGAGGGCGTGGAGTATTTCGGCGGCGTCGGCTTCCTGAAGGCCGGCCTGCAATGCGCCGACGCCATCACCACTGTAAGCCCAACGTACGCGGAGGAAATCACCACAGCCGCGAACGGCATGGGGCTGGACGGCCTGCTGCGCCACCGCCGCGCCGTCGTCACCGGTATCGTCAATGGGATCGATACGGAGGTTTGGAATCCCGGGACGGATGCGGCGCTGGCGAAACACTACGACATCGAAACCATAAGCAAACGGATTACCAACAAGCGCGCGGTCGAGAAGCGCTTTGAACTGGATGCCGACGACAACCTTCTGTATACAGTCGTAAGCCGTCTTACCGAGCAGAAGGGCATGGACGTGCTGCTGCAAGTGCTGTCCGCGATGGTGGCAAGTGGCGCGCGTCTCGCCCTGCTTGGTTCGGGAGACGCCGCGCTGGAGGCCGGTTTCCACGCGGCCGCCGCAAAGCATAAAGGCCGGGTCGGCGTCGTCATTGGCTACGAGGAACCGCTGTCGCATCTGCTGCAGGGCGGCGCCGACGCCATTCTGGTGCCCTCGCGCTTCGAGCCCTGCGGTCTGACGCAGCTCTACGGTTTGCGTTACGGCTGTGTGCCCGTGGTTGCCCGTGTCGGCGGCCTTGCCGATACCGTGATCGACGCCAATGATGCAGCACGCAAAGCCGGCGTCGGCACCGGCATCATGTTTACCAGCGTGGACGCAGAAGGCCTGGCCGGCGCGCACGAGCGCGCGCTGATGCTTTACCGTGACCCTGATGCTTGGACGTCTGTGCAAAAGAGCGGCATGCGGACGGATGTGTCGTGGACGCGTAGCGCGGCGCAATACGCCGGCATTTATCGCCGCCTCGCCGGCCAGCAGAAGGTCGCCACCGTGACCACTCCCACTTCCACCCCCGGCATTGAAACCGTTCCGACCACGCCGTTCTCCGGTCAGAAGCCGGGCACGTCGGGCTTGCGCAAGAAAGTCCCGGTATTTCAGGCCCCGCACTACGCCGAGAACTTCATCCAGTCGACCTTCGATGTGCTGGAGGGCAGCGCGGGCAAAACGCTGGTGGTCGGCGGCGATGGGCGTTACCTCAACCGCGAGGTGGCCGAGAAGGTCATACGCATGGCGGCTGCCAACGGATTTGGGCGCGTGCTGATCGGCAAGGGTGCGCTGATGTCGACCCCGGCGGCGTCCAACCTTATCCGCAAGTACGGCGCACTGGGCGGCATCGTGCTGTCGGCCAGCCACAATCCCGGCGGCCCGGATGGCGACTTCGGCATTAAGTACAACGCCGGCAACGGCGGCCCCGCCCCCGAGCGCATTACGGATGCGATTTTCGAGCGTACCAAGACCATCACCGATTACAAGATGTTTACGGACGGTAAGGTCGATCTCGACACCATCGGCGCCAGCTCGCTCGGGTCAATGACCGTCGAGGTTATCGATCCGGTCACAGATTATTCGGAGTTAATGCAGTCTCTGTTCGATTTCGACGCCATCCGCGCCCTGTTCAAGGCCGGGTTCAAGATGCGCTTCGACGCCATGAACGCCATCACCGGCCCCTACGCCAAGTCGATCCTTGAAGATCAGTTGGGCGCAGCGCCCGGCACCGTGATCAATGCCGTGCCGCTGCCGGATTTCGGCGGTCACCATCCCGATCCCAACCTGGTGCATGCAAAGGAGCTGTACGATCTGATGATGTCGCCGGATGCGCCCGACTTTGGCGCCGCCTCGGATGGCGACGGCGACCGCAATCTCATCATCGGTCGTAGTCGCTTCGTGACGCCGTCGGATTCCCTCGCCATTCTGGCCGCCAACGCTCATCTTGCACCCGCCTACGCCATGGGACTTGCCGGCATCGCCCGCTCTATGCCAACCAGCGCTGCGGCCGACCGCGTGGCGGCCAAGTTGGGAATCAAGTGCTACGAAACACCCACCGGCTGGAAGTATTTCGGCAACCTGCTCGATGCTGGCATGGCGACGCTGTGCGGCGAGGAGAGTGCGGGCACCGGCTCCAATCACGTGCGCGAGAAGGATGGCGTCTGGGCCGTGCTGTTGTGGCTGAACATTCTGGCCAAGCGCCGCCAGTCGGTCGATAAGATCGTCACGGAGCATTGGCGCACCTACGGGCGCAACTATTACACTCGCCACGACTACGAAGAGGTGGATGCCGAAGCGGCGGCTAAGCTGATGGCGGACTTGAAGGCCAAGTTCCCGAAGCTGGCGGGATCGACGGTTGGTGGGCGGACTATTTCCGCCGTGGACGATTTCGCCTATCACGACCCGGTGGATGGCTCGACGACGACGGGGCAGGGATTGCGCGTGCTGTTCGAGGATGGCGCGCGGATTGTTTACAGATTATCTGGCACCGGCACGGCAGGGGCGACGTTGCGTGTCTATATCGAGCGCTACGAGGCCGACCCCGAACGGCAGGACATCGACCCGCAGCGGGCACTCGAAGATCTGATCGGCGTGGCGCAGGTGCTTGCCCAGATCGAGCCGCGCACGGGTCGAACCGCGCCGAGCGTGATTACATGAGAACTTCCAAAGCGCGCAGCGCGCTACTCCTCTCCCCCTTCTTCAGGGGGAGAGGATGTCGCCCTGAGGCGCGTCAGCGCGAAGGAAACAGCGACAGGTGAGGGGCAGCCGCTTGCGCCGTACGGGTGGTGAGAAGGACGGCGCAAGCGGCTGTCCCTCACCGACCGCGTGGCTCTAGCGCTGAAGCGCGCTGCCAGACGCGGTCTCCTCTCCCCTCGCTGAAGTAGCGAGGGGAGAGGAGAGATCCGTTCACGTCTCATCCTACGAGTGAAACCTCAGGCCCTTTGCACATGACCAACTCCTCCCCCCGTCCCCTCGGCGTTGCGCTCGTCCCTGGCGGCGTCAATGTCGCTGTGACCTCGCGCCATGCGGTGCGCATCTGGTTCTGCCTCTTCGATGCGGCGGGAGCAGTGGAAACCGCGCGCGTCCCACTTGCGTCCCACACGGGCGACATCCACCACGCTTTCATTCCCGGCGTTGCGGAAGGCGCGCACTATGGGCTGCGCGCCGATGGTCCGTGGGCGCCGGAGTGGGGGCAGCGCTTCGATCCCAACAAGCTGCTGGTCGATCCGTATGCGTTGGAACTGGACCGTCCGTTCGCCTATCATCCCGATCTGGCGCTGCCCCGGTCTTCCATCCGCGATACCGCCGCGCTGGTTCCCAAGGCAATCGTACGCCAGACGCCGCCGCCGGTGCGCTGCCTTGCGCCACAGCGGCCTGGTTTTGTCTACGAAATCGCTGTCAAGGCGTTCACCAAACGGCATCCCGGCGTGCCCGAGCCCCTGCGCGGGACGATAGCGGCGCTGGCGAGCCCGGCCATCCTCGAGCACCTCAAGCGCATCGGCTGTGATACCATCGAACTCATGCCGCTGACCGCCTGGATCGACGAGCGCCACCTCGCCGCGCTCAGCCTCTCCAACGCCTGGGGCTACAACGCCATCACGTTCCTTGCCCCCGATCCGCGGCTTGCCCCCGGCGGCATGCGCGAGATCGCCGAAACCATCCGCGCCCTGCACGATGCCGGCATTCGCGTGCTGCTCGATATGGTGCTGAACCATTCCGGCGAGGGCGACGATCTTGGGCCGACCCTCTCCCTGCGCGGGCTCGACAACGCCACCTACTACCGTCACGCTACGGATGACCCTGGGCGCATGATCAATGACACCGGCTGCGGCAATACGATTGCCTTGGATCGCCCGCCGGTGGTGCAGTTGGCCATGGACGCGCTGCGCCATTGGGCACGACTGGGGTTCGACGGCTTCCGCTTCGATCTCGCCCCGGTGCTCGGGCGGCTGCCTATGGGGTACACGCCCGCCGCGCCGCTGCTCACCGCCATCCGTCAGGATCCGGAGCTGTCCGGCCTCACGCTCGTCGCCGAACCGTGGGATGTCGGGCCGGGCGGCTACCAGCTGGGCAACTTTCCGGCGCCATGGCTGGAATGGAACGATCGCTACCGGGACGACGTGCGCCGCTTCTGGCGCGGCGATGCCGGCGCGACCAGCGCGCTTGCCACGAGGCTTACGGGGTCGTCGGACATATTTTCAGGCAGTCGTCGCCCGCCATCGGCCAGCATCAATTTCATCGCGGCGCATGACGGCTTTCCGCTGGCGGACCTCACGACTTATGTTGGCAAACACAACGAACCCAACGGCGAGAGTAACCGCGACGGCAGCAACGAGAGCTGGTCGTGGAATTGTGGCGTGGAAGGAGCAACGGCCGATCCCACGATCCGTGCAGCGCGGGCTCGCGATGTGCGTGCGCTGGTGGCGACGCTGTTTCTCTCTCGCGGCACGCCCATGCTCACGGCCGGCGACGAGATGGGGCGCACGCAAGGCGGCAACAACAACGCCTATGCGCAAGACAACGACACCACTTGGCTGGACTGGGTGGGGGCGGATGAAGACTTGATCGGCCTGGTGGGGCGGCTGGCCTTCTTGCGCCAAAAGCACCCATTGCTCCGTGCTGATCGGTTTCTAACCGGCCGTCCATCCGTCGCCGGTGCTGCGCCGGATGCCACCTGGCTCAGGCCGGATGGATCGCCGATGGCCGATAGCGACTGGTCAAACGCCGATGTGTTCGGCCTCTATCTTCAGGGGGCCGAGCATCCGGGCGATGCGGTGGACCGGCTGTGCCTGTGGTTCAACCGCAGCAACGCCGATGCCGGCGCGATCCTGCCGGTGTTGCCTGCCGGAGAGCTGTGGCATATCGCACTGGCTACAACGCCATGGCCCCTTGATGCGCCGCATCGGCCGCCTGCCGGTACGCTTCATATGCCTGCGCGAGCGGTCGTGGTTTGTGAGGCGCGGGAAAAAGCACGCTGACGGTTGCGCGGGGGGCTGGACCGGCCAATCCCACCAAGCGGGCTTCACGCCAGAGCTGGTCGATCTCGTAGTCGAGTGCCCCGATCCGCTGTGCGACCTGCCGATGCAACCCGAGCACCGTGGTTTGCCGTTCGATGCCGGTTTCGATTCGGCGCTCAAGCAGAACCCATTGCCCGGAAAGGCCCAGAGCGGGGCGGCTGTGCAGCACGGGCGGGCTCGCTGCTACCCTTTGAGGCGTCCGCAACGCAACGCCAAGCCATCCCAAACGATACGCAACCACGACCAGAAGCAACGGAACGCCGCCCACCAGCACTATGGCTGCGAGGTCCGGCAACGGCATTGCGAGGGCGGCGAAGGGCATGGCGAAAACCGGTTGGATCAACCCGCCAAGCCTCGCTGCATCGCGTTAACAAAAAATTAATTTCCCTGTGCCGGCGCCTCGGCCTTGATCGCCAGGGCGTGAATGCCGGCGGCTATTTCGCCAGCCAGCGCTTCGTTCACCAGCCGGTGCCGCTCAAGGCGCGAGCAGCCCTTAAACCGGGCCGATACGACGTGCACCCGGAAGTGACTCTGCCCGCTGTTGGGCGATCCTGCGTGCCCGTGGTGCAGATGCGACTCGTTCACGACTTCAATCGAAACCGGCGAAAAAACTGCCGACAGCCGCTCCTTTATACGCATTTCCATCGTCATTCAGCGGACCTTCACAACTGGCGGCGCAATCTCTAAGGACACCACACCGGAGCGCTCTTGGCAAGCCGGTGAGGCCGTCCGGCAACGCCGATTGTCGTGCTTTTTCCAAGGCATCTTGTGCTGGGCCGCACGCGAGAACATACTTGTGAGACCATGAAACTGGACTCCAAATACTTCGACAGCATCCGCGTGAAAAACGGCTCGGCTGCACCCAAAGTGGACCCAATTGGCACCTGCCAATGGTCCGGTTGCGGTGAGCCTGGCCATCACAAGGCGCCCCAAGGCCGGGGCCGCGACGGGCTGTTCTTCCGGTTCTGCCTGAATCATGTTCAGCAGTACAATAAAAGCTACAACTATTTTGACGGCATGAGCGATGCCGATGTGGAAGCGTTCCAGAAGTCGGCCGCTACCGGGCACCGCCCGACCTGGGCCGCCGGGGCGAATGCGAGCGCGAGCGGGCCGATCCCGGGGGCAGACCCAAAGCAGCGCTTTGCCGAGCGCATGGCCGCGCGCGGCCGGCGTCCCGGAGAGCGGGTTGGCGGCTACAGCAATGCGCAATTCAGCCCCGATGCGGACCGCCCAACCGTCGGCAACATGGCGCGAAAGTCGTTGCGAGCATTGAATCTTGACGACCGGGCCACCAAGCCGGACATCAAGGCGCGCTTCAAGGAGCTGGTGAAGCGACACCATCCCGATGCCAACGGTGGCGACCGCTCATCCGAGGACCGGCTGCGCGAAATAATCGTGGCGTACAATTACCTGAAGTCGGCTGGGATGTGCTGAGGGGGTGATACGTGCATGACTGGCCGTCCGGCGGCCGCATAGCTTGCCCGCCTCCGGTGCCCCGCGCTATGAAGAACTCATGGCCAAAAGCACTCCTCCCTCGGGCACAGAGCCGGCGACATCCGCCGCCAAACCCTACACGGTCCTCGCCCGCAAATACCGGCCGCAGACCTTTGCCGATCTGATCGGGCAGGAGGCGATGGTGCGCACGCTGCGCAATGCCTTCGCCACCGGCCGCATCGCGCAAGGCTACATGCTCACCGGCGTACGCGGCGTCGGCAAGACCACCACGGCCCGCATTCTGGCGCGTGCTTTGAATTACTCCGTGACCGGCAAGAGCAGATGGCCCAACCATCGACATGCGCGACCTCGGCGAGCATTGCCAGGCCATCATGGAGAGCCGCCACCCCGACGTGATCGAGATGGACGCAGCCTCCAATACCGGCATCGATTCCATCCGCGAGGTGACGGAGAGCGCGCGCTACCGGCCGATTTCGGCGCGCATGAAAGTGTTCATCATCGACGAAGTGCACATGCTCTCGAAGGGCGCGTTCAACGCGCTCTTGAAGACGCTGGAAGAGCCGCCCGAGCACGTGAAATTCATCTTCGCGACGACGGAAATCCGCAAGGTGCCGGTGACGGTGCTGTCGCGCTGCCAGCGCTTCGATCTGCGCCGCGTTGATATTCCAACGTTGTCGGCGCATTTCAAAGGCATCGCGGCCAAGGAAGGCATGACCATCGCCGACGACGCGGTGCTGCAAATCGCGCGCGTTGCCGAAGGATCGGTGCGCGACGGGCTGTCGATCCTCGATCAGGCTTTTGCCAGCGCTACTGGACCGGTCGAAGCCGTGGCCGTGCGTGCCATGCTCGGCCTTTCGGATCGCAGCCGGATCTTCCCGCTGTTGGAGGCTGCGCTCACCGGCAACGCCAAGCAGGCGCTCTTGGAGTTCGGTGCGCTGCACCATGACGGCGCCGACCCAGTGCAGGTGCTGGCCGACCTCGCCGAGACGGTGCACATCGCCTCGCGCATCCGCGTCGGTGGGACCGATGCGGCGACCGACACGTTGTCAGCGGAGGATATCAAGGCGGCGGCCGCCTTCGCCGAGCGGCTTGGTCTGGCGCGTTTGTCGCGGGCTTGGCAGATGTTGCTGAAGGGATTGGAGGAAGCCGGTCGCGCGCCCGATCCGGCCGCAGCGGTCGACATGGTGCTGATCCGTATGGCGCACATGGCGAGCCTGCCGGCGCCGGAGGATCTGGCGCGGCGGCTCAAGGGGCTGAAGGCCGAAGACGCGGGAGCGCAGCAAGCCGGCGCTGCAAACTCAGCCGTCCGGACCGCAGGCGGCCACGCGCCCGCAAAGCCAGATCCGGATGGCGGCAACCTCGCAGGTGCGTGCTGCGCCGGCCGCCGATCCTGTTGTGCCACCCAAGCCGCTGTTCACGACGTTCCCCGAGTTGGTCGCCTTTGTCGGCGAGAAGCGCGACGTCAATCTGCGCATCGACCTGGAAGATAAGGTGCGACTGGTGCGCTTCGAGCCGCCGAATATCGAACTCAGTCTTACGGCGGATGCGCCACCGTCGTTGCCGGGGGACCTGGCAACCAAGTTGGGAAAATGGACCGGCCAACGTTGGGTCGTGACCCTGTCGCGCGAGCTAGGCGCCCAGCCATTGGGCGAGGTGCGCCGGCAACATGAACTTGCGGAACGGCAGAAAGTCAGCGCCGACCCGCTCTTGACCCGCATCCTCAAGGAGTTTCCGGGCGCCGAGATCACCAGCGTGCGGCCGTTGGGCACCGATAAGGATGGGGACATCACCCCCTGACTTCAGGCATTATTGCCAGCGTGATTCGGAGCGGAATGGGGACACGGGCATGAATATTCTCAACGTCATCAAACAGGTCGGCGAGCTGCAGGGCAAGATGCAGGCCGTGCAGGCGGAGCTGGAAACGCTGGAGTTCCAAGGCGAGTCGGGCGCCGGCATGGTCAAGGTCACGCTGTCGGGCAAGAATGATCTGCGCCGTATCGAGATCGATCCCAGCCTCATGAAGGCGGGCGAAGCCGACATCCTGGAGGACCTGATCGCCGCCGCGTTCAAGGACGCGCGCGTCAAAGTCAACGCCACCGCGCAGGAAAAAATGTCGTCGGTAACCGCCGGCCTGCCGATCCCGCCGGGATTGAAATTGTTTTAAGGGCATGAACCGTGCACAATAGAACCGTCGTCATCCCGGCGACGGCCGGGACTTGCCCGAGCCGCAGCACTGGACGGTCGAAAGTACGTGCAGCGGAGTTTGCGCGGTCGACGAGGGCGATCTTGGGCCGGGCAGGTCCGGCCCGCCGGGATGACGAACTGCGCAAATCTGTGTAAGGGCAAGATAAATGTCTCGTAAACTGGCCGGCAGCGAAATCGAAAGGCTGATCCAGCTCCTGGCGCGGCTGCCGGGGCTGGGACCGCGCTCGGCACGCAAGGCGGCGCTGGCGCTGATCAAGAAGCGCGAGGAATTGCTACTGCCACTTGCCGCCGCCATGGGCGATGTGGCGCGGACCATCTCCGTCTGCAGTATCTGCGGCAATGTCGACACGCTCGATCCGTGCACGTTGTGCAGGGACGAGAAACGCGATCGCTCCCTGATCGTCGTCGTCGAGGAGGTCGGCGATCTGTGGGCGCTGGAGCGGGCGAGCGCCGTCAAGGGACGCTATCACGTGCTGGGCGGTCGGCTGTCGCCCCTGGATGGGGTGGGCCCGGAGGATCTCGGCATCGACCGGCTGGTGGCGCGCTCGCGCGACCCCGAGGTGGTCGAGGTGCTGCTAGCGCTCAATGCGACCGTTGAAGGTCAGTCGACTGCTCATTATCTGATGGATGCGCTGGCCCGCCCCGGCCTGACGGTGTCGCGCATCGCACACGGCGTGCCGGTCGGCGGCGAACTCGACTATCTCGACGATGGCACGCTGGCGGCGGCGGTGAAGTCGCGACGGCCGGCGTGAAGAAATGGGCATCAGGCATCGGGCATCAAATGGTGAGATGCCTGATGCCTGATGCCAAACCCCCTATTTGCCCTTCTGCAGATTGAAGTACTGGATCGCAGCGGGGCCGATGATGACGGCAAACAGCACCGGCAGGTTGAACACGATCATCGGTACTGTCAGTTTCGGCGGCAGCGCGGCGGCCTTCTTTTCGGCGGCGGCCATGCGCAGCTCGCGGTTTTCCTTGGCCATCACGCGCAGCGCCTGGCTAACCGGGGTACCGTAGCGCTCGGCCTGCTGCAGGCTCATGCAAACCGCCTTGATGGTGGGCACGCCGGTGCGCTTGGCGAGATTCTCGAACGCCAGCTTACGGTCGCTGAGGTAGCTGAGTTCGGCCGTGGTCAGATGCATTTCCTCGGCCAGTTCGACCGACGAATTCTGCAGCTCCTTGGCGACCTTGCCGAAGGCAGCTTCCGTCGACATGCCCGACTGCACGCAAATCAGCAGAAGGTCGAGCGCATCGGGGAAGGCGTGCTGCAGCGCGGTCTGACGGCGGGTGATGATGTTCTGAATGAAGACGTTCGGCAGATAGAAGCCGATGTAGCCGCCGACCAGTGACATGCCGATGCGGGCGAGCACCGGATAGCCATGGTCGTTGTAGAGGAACAAGTAACTGACCGTCGCCGCCAGCGTGATGATCGGGGCGGCCATGCGGAAGAACACGAAGGCGACCATCGGTGCATGCCCGCGCAGGCCGGCCATTTTCAGCTTGTCCTTGACCTCTTCGGTCTCGAAGGTCTGGCGCAGGTTCAGCTGCTCGACGATCTGCGTCATCAGTCCCTTGGACGAGTGGCGCAGCCGCGTGCGGTCTCCGCCGGTCAGCTCGCTGACGCGGCTGGTCCGCATCTTGTCGCGTTCGACCGCCATGACCTTCATGCGCGCGTTGACCTTGTCGCGCGACAGGGCCGGAATTGCGATTGTAATCACGGTCGCGAAGGCGGCGATCGACGCCAGTACCATAAAGCCGATCTGCGGCGTGATGATCAGTTCAAGCAGGTCCATCATGGCAGTGCCTCACGTGGGCGGGACCGCCGCAGCGGCCCGCCTCTCAAGTTCGGATCAATATTTGAAGTTGACCATCTGGCGCATCACAACCACGCCGCAAGTCATCCAGAAGGCAGCCACCGCCAGGATGATGTGGCCCAGTTTTTCCGTAAACAGCAGCATGATATAGGCCGGAGACGTCATATAGACCATGATCATGACGACGAACGGCAGGCCGCCCAGAATGGCCGCCGAGGCCTTGGCTTCGCCCGACAGCGCCGCGACTTTGGCCGCCAGCATCTTGCGCGAGCGCAACACGCCCGAAAGGTTGCCGAGGGCTTCTGCGAGGTTACCGCCCGACTGCTGCTGAATAGAGACCACGATCGAGAAGAAGTTCACGTCCGACAGCGGCATGCTTTCCAGCATACGGTCGAAGCATTCCTGCAACGGGATGCCGAGCTTTTGACCTTCCACCAGATCGACGAACTCCCCCTTCACCGGCTCGGGGCTTTCGCGCGCGATGATGGCCAGGCACTCGTTCAGCGGCAGGCCGGTCTTGACGCCGCGCACGATCACGTCGATGGCGTTGGCGAACTCGTTGGTGAACTTGGCCTGGCGGCGTTTGGCCAGAAAGCGCAGGATCCAGCGCGGCAGACCCATGCCCGCGGCAAAGCCGATCAAGGCCGCCGTCACGAAGCTCAGACCACCGACCAGCGCGACCACAAAGCCGATCGCGCCCATGATGCCGCTGGCCATGTGGAACTGTTCCGGCGAGGCGGCCAGCCCAGCCTGGATCAGCTTGGTCTTCAGCGTCAACTTCTTGCCGGCGGCGCGCTTCTGGTCGGCGTACTTCAGCGTGTCCGTGACCTGCTTGCGCCGGTCGTCGAGCTTGTCCTGCCGCGTGCCGACCCGGTTAGCCTTGCCCTTGGCGAGCGCGTCCAACCGCTTTTCCGAGCGGTGTTCGCCGGTCACCAGCGGCGACACCGCAACGTAAGCCAGCAAGCCGACGGCCAGTGCGACAAGGCCGATGAGGAGAATGAAGTTGACGTCGACGTTAGGCATTCTTCTCTCCCATGGGCGAGCCGTCGATGTCGCTGACTTCGGAGGCTGCCAGGGCTTCGGCGAGGCGTGCTTCTTCGCCGTAGTAGCTGGCGCGCTCCCAGAAGCGCGGACGAGCGATGCCGGTGGAACGATGGCGGCCGATCAGCTTGCCGTTGGCGTCTTCGCCGGTCACGTCGTAGACGATGATGTTCTGCAGCGTGACGACATCGCCTTCCATGCCCAGCACTTCGGTGATGTGCGTGATGCGGCGCGAACCGTCGCGCAGGCGCGAGGCCTGCACGATGACGTCGACCGAACCGACGATCATTTCACGGATGGTCTTGGAGGGAAGCGCGAAGCCGCCCATCATGATCATCGATTCCATACGGGAGATGGCTTCGCGCGGGCTGTTGCTGTGCAACGTTCCCATCGAACCGTCATGGCCCGTGTTCATGGCCTGGAGAAGATCGAAGCACTCCGGGCCACGGACTTCGCCGACGATGATGCGTTCAGGACGCATACGCAGGCAGTTCTTGACGAGATCACGCATGGTGATCTGGCCTTCGCCTTCCAGATTCGGCGGACGGGTTTCCAGGCGCACCACGTGAGGCTGCTGCAGCTGAAGCTCAGCGGAGTCCTCGCAGGTGATGATGCGCTCTTCCATATCGATCGAGCCGGTGAGGCAGTTGAGCAAGGTGGTCTTGCCCGAACCGGTGCCGCCCGAGATGATGATGTTGCAACGTACCCGGCCGATGATCTCGAGGATGGTTTTGGCTTCCGGCGAGATCGAGCCGAACTTCATCAGCTGGGTGAGTGTCAGCTTGTCTTTCTTGAACTTACGAATGGTGAGCGCGGGGCCATCGATCGCCAGCGGCGGGGCGATGACGTTGACGCGCGAACCGTCCGGCAAGCGGGCGTCGCAGATCGGGGCTGGATTCGTCGACGCGCCGGCCAACCTGGCTGACGATGCGCTGGCAGATGTTCATCAGCTGCGCATTGTCGGCAAAGCGGATGTTGGTCTGTTCGACCTTGCCGCCGACTTCGATGAAGGTGACGCCGGCGCCGTTGACCATGATGTCGGCGATGTCGTCGCGCGCCAGCAGGGGTTCGAGCGGGCCGTAGCCGAGCACGTCGTTGCAGATGTCCTCGAGCAGTTCTTCCTGCTCGGCAATCGACATCACGACGTTCTTGACCTGGATGATCTCCGAGACGATGTCGCGGATCTCTTCGCGCGCCGCGTCAGCATCGAGCTTAGCCAGCTGCGTAAGGTCGATGGTGTCGATCAGCGCATTAAAGACGGTGGTCTTAATGTCGTAGTACTCCTCGGAGTGCTTGCGTTCGACGGGCTTGGGCTTGGCCGGTTCGGCAGGACGCGCAGCAATGGCGTCAGCCTTGCCCTTGGCAGCCATCTCGGCGGGATTGGGACGCCCTGCCGACTGCGGGGCCGCCTTGGGGGCGGCCTGCGTCATCGGCTTGGGCGCTTCCTTGCTTCCAGCCGCCGGCGGCAGCGCTGTCGGCGCAGGGCCGGCGCGCTTGACCGGCGGAAGCTGGCCACTGTTACGTTTGCCAAACATGGACCTTAAGCTCCCGCTCTCTTCTTGTTGAAGCGCGCCAGCAGAGGCGCCAGCATCGACTTCTGTTCAACCTTGGGTGCAGCCTGGTTGGTCAGTGTGTAGGCGAGCGAGCGGAAGTGCTCGGCCGCCTTCGATTTGGCCGAGAGTTCCTCGACCATCTGGCCGTTGTTGGCGGCCAGACCGAAGGTCTCGGCATCGAACTCGATGCAGGTGCGCGGCGTCAGGCTGAGCGCCTCACCGAATTCCTTGGCCGAAATCTCGGGACGCTTGGGCATGCCCGTGAAGTTCAACACCAGGTGGGGCGGCTTGTCGTTCTTGCGCGCCGACTTCAGCAGATCGACCAGGTTCTTGGCGTTGCGCAGGTTGGCAAGATCGGGCACCGCGGTGATCACGATCTGGTCGGCCTGCATCAGCACCTGCTTGGCCCAGGGGGTCCAGAGGTGCGGCACGTCGATGGCGACATGCGGTACGTTCTGGCGCACCACGTCGAGCACCCATTCAAACGCCTGCGGATCGATTTCGTAGTTGCGGTCGAGCACGCTCGGGGCCGCAAACAGGCTGAGATGATCCGTGCACTTGGCCAACAAGCGATCGAGCAGCACTTCGTCGAGACGCTCGGGGCTGGCCAGAGCGTCGGCGATGCCCTGGGCCGGGTCCTGGTTGAAGTCGAGCCCGGCGGTGCCGAACGGCAGGTCGAGATCGGCGATGCAGACGTTGCTCTGCAGGATGCGGCTCATCACCCATGCAGTGTTGTGGCAGACGGTGGACGAGCCCACGCCTCCCTTGGCGCCGACAAAGGCGACCATCTGGCCGACCGGATCGGTTTCCGGGTCCGCATACAGATTGGAGATGCTCTCCATCAGATAGAGCGGCGAAATCGGCGCGACCAGATACTCGCTGACGCCGCGGCGCAGCAACTCGCGATAGAGCAGCACGTCGTTGCTATGGCCGATCATGACCACGCGGGTGCCGCTGTCGCAATGCTCGGCCAGCTGGTCCATGGCGGCCAGCATCGAGTTGCGGTCCAACATCGACTCCAGGATCACCAGGTTTGGCGACGGGTTTTCCTGGAAGTGCGCGATGGCCGCATAGATGCCACCCATATGGATGCCCACATGAGCCTTGGCCAGCCGGCGATCTTCGCTCGCCCCTTGCACCACTTGCGCGGTGACCGGCTGCTCGCAGAAGGCCTGGATGGCGATGCGCGGGATCGGCCGCGCACGCTCGTGGTTCTCGTGGACGCCCTGGGCCTCGTGGTACGCCTCGGGGCCCTGCTGATGGTCGAGACTGTCCGGCAGCATCTGCTCGCCGACGATCAGGCTCTGAGAATTGAATGTGTTGCTCATTATTTCTTCGCCACGTCGCTAACGTTGCCCTGCTCATTGACCGTCGTCGTATCGCCAGTCGTCTTTTCACCGCTGCGCCAGGCGCGGTACACGAAGTCCCTGCGATCGCCCTCAGACCAGTCGACCTGGTCGCGCGGCGTCTTGAGATCGCGCGGGTTGGCGATCATGGCGGCCAAATTGTGCTGCGCCGAGCAGCCAAAGTTGCCGTACATGTCGTTCTGGTCGTTTTCCGCGAGGTTCTCATGCCATTCGCCGCACTTCGGTCCATGAGCGATGTAGCGTGCAAAAGAAACCTTTACGCCGGGTTGATTTCCGTCGTAGCGGCTGATCTCGACGGCGCCCACTGGCACTCCAGCCTCGATCAAGATGTCGCGCAGATCGCTGAGCGCGGCACGGTTGTTGCCTGCAACGGTCATCTTGCCGATGCTCTCGTTGCGCCACAGCCCGACGAAATGGCGGACCCGCTCCTTCTGGTAGGTGTTCAGGCCGTGCGCCGAAGCGGGGGCCACCAGGGCCATCGAAGTACGTGCCTTTTCGATCTCGATCGGGTGGCGCTCCTCGACGGTCTGCAGCGGCTGGGTCAGGGCTGCGGTGTGTTCATACTGTTGCCGGTGTCCGCAGCCGGCGACGCCAATGGCGAGCACCGAGACGGCCAAGAGGCGAAGGCTGGCGACCTTAAGGCTCGCGCCGAGTGAGCCGGGCATGTTCAGTTGGTGCATCATGATCGTTCTCCATCCACCCGTGCTTACTCGACGATGAAACCGTAGTTGCCGTGATATTTGCCTTGCGGAACCTTCTAGACTTCTTGCCGTAGACGCGATTCAACTGACCGATCAGCGTGGCCTGGGTATCGGTGCCGGCGTCAAGATTGTCGGTGGGCAGATTGAGCTTGTCGCGACCGACCGCGTTGACCATGTAGGGCGTGACGATCACCATCAGCTCCGACTCTTTCTTCAAGAAAGTCGCGACTGCGGAACAGCGATCCAAGCACCGGCAGAGTCTTCAAGCCAGGCACTCCATCAATGTTCTGGCGTGTATCGTCCGAGATAAGGCCGCCGATGACCAATGACCCGCCACTTGGAAGTTCAACCGTAGTGTTAGCACGGCGTACTTTAAGAGCAGGGATAGTGATCGACGAGAGTGTGATCGCGCCTTCATTGGAAAGTTCGCTGACTTCAGTCGAAACCTTCAGATTTATACGACCCTCGGACAACACCAAAGGCGAGAATGAAAGGCTGACACCAAAAGGCTTGAACTGAATACTGATCGCGCCGTTGTTGCTTTGCCCAACGGGAACCGGGAACTCGCCACCTGCCAGGAACGCCGCCGTCTCGCCGGAGATCGCAGTGAGCGTCGGCTCTGCAAGTGTCTTCATCAGGCCGGTGCGCTCAAAGGCTTCCAGCGTAGATGCGAGACAGTTTATCGGTCCAGTTGGTGCGAATGGCGTTCCAGCATTACCAACTCTTGGCCCTGAAGTATTTGATATGCTGCCAGGGCTGAGCGAACCGGCGATCGTCGACGGCATAGCGCACGATCCAAGATTGTTTGACGGCCCGACAACACCGGAAAGGAAGCTATTCTTTCCGTTGGCAGCTGAAACCGGGAAAGCCAAGTTGGAGCCGAGTTGCAGAGCAGTATCGCCAATGCTGACGTTGTTCCAGTTTATGCCGAGGCGCTTAATTGCGGTTCGCTGCGAAACCTCCGCGACCGTGACCTTGAGCATCACCTGCTCCTTGGCCTCTACGCGCAGCAGGTTCACTACTTTTGCATTCGACGCCGCATTGCCTTCGGCCGGACGCTGCATGAAGCGGGCGGCGATCTCGGACGCCTTGGCGCTATCGGCCGGGTTCGGAACCGAGCCCGAAAGCACGATGGTGTCGTTGATGACTTCAGAATTGATATGCGCGCCGGGGATCAGGCGCTCCATCATGCGGTCGAACACTTGCATGTCGCGCTCGATGCGCACTTCCAGGGTCAGCACCTGCTCGCCGTTCTCGTCGAAGAAGAAGACGTTGGCGTCTCCCATCTTCTTGCCGATCAGGAACACGCGGTTCGAGGTCTGAACCACCGCGTCGAGGTTGACCGGGTTGGAGACCACCACGTCCTTGAGGTCGCGCGGCAGCTCGATCACCATCGACTTGTCGAGGCCGATCACGATCTGCCGCGTCGCCGGCAGCTTCTCGTTGAAGCCGATGCGCAGCAGGCCGGTATGGTTGACGTCGGCATTTGCGCCGCCGGCCAGGGCAACGCCGGCGCCAACCGTAGCAGTGGCCAGTGCAGGCAGCGCCGCCAGGCCGATCATCGCGATGGCAGACCAGGTCTTGGCCGCTCGCGTCAGGGGAATGTTCTTGCTCATCGAGAAGTACCTTTGGGAAGTGCCCGTTTCAGGCTCAGCTGGCGTATCAGGTGGGGGCGTTGATCAGTTCAAGCCGTAAGTGCGCGACCAGTTGCCGTAACGCAGTACCTTGATGCCGGTGGGCCGATCCTTCTTGGGCGTGTCCTCTTCCGAGGCGCCATTCTTGGACTTGATGGCGTCCTCGAGGCTGCGCAGCGCCAGCGAGATTTCGCCTTGGGAGTTGTTGAGCGCCAGCGCCTCTGACTGGCTGGAGGTCAGCTCAAGGGTCGCGGTCTTGCCGGTTGCGACCTTCTTGCCGTCCTTCTGGTCCAGATCCTGGCCGATAGCGAGCACACGGATGTTGCGGAACAGCGTCTCGGACACCTGCTGATCGCCGCGGCCGTTCGACGAGCGCTGCTTGCGGGTGACGATGACGTCGACGCGATCGTTGGGCAGAATGAAGCTGCCGGCCGAGGTTTCCTCGGTGATCTTGGTGGATGCGGCGCGCATGCCCGTGGTCAGGATGGCGGCCAGGACGCCGCCTGCCCCCAGCTTGCGCAGCTTGTTCTCGCGGATCGGCTCCTTGGGCAGGAACGGGGCAGCGGCGACCGAGCCGGCCATTTCCTTCTGGGCGTCCGGCTTCTTATCCATGGTGATGTAGTTGCCTTCGGCCACCATCTCCTTGGGCCAGCTCTGCCAGGTCAGATCGCTGGCGCGCACTTCGTCGCCGAAGCCAATGGCCTTGGTGGCCACCAGGACCTTGACCGTATCCAAATTGGCTTTGATGGTTTGCTTGGGCGCAGGACGGCCCATCATGCCATAGGCCAGCAGTCCAGCGGCCAGTGCCGCAAAGATGGCGATCGCCATCACAATCACGCGTGCTCGTCTCATAGCGCTTTGGTCCTTCGCCCCGAATTTCGAAACCCCGGTTCTGACACCGATATTCAGAAATAATGGTCAACGGGCCGTTAACTGCAGTTCCGAAACGGCACGATGGCGTCGGCTTGGGCATTGAGGTGTGGCTCTTGAGCCAAAACAAAAAGGGCGGCGGATGGCCGTGTTTGCGGCCTTCCGACGCCCAGTCGAGACAAGTGTCCTGGGATTATCTGCTTAGAGAAGAAAAATTCCGGTCATGCGCTGTTCGGGCACCTACAGCATGGTGATTCGGCCCCGACTCAGCCCCGCTCAGCCAATGACGCTGAGAAACCAGGGTGTGGACGGATAGACGAACAGCGCGGCCGCCGCCATGGCGATGCCATAGGGAACGCCGGTGCGCGGGTGATGCAACCTGACCAGCCAGTCCTGGGTGCGGGCAAGGCTCGGCAACGGCATGGTGCGGAACAACAGCAGCGCAATCGTCAGCACGCCGCCGGCCATGGCCGACAGCAGCGTGAAGTCGCCGAGATGGTCGAAGCCGAACCACAGCGCAGCTGCCGCGAAGATCTTGGCGTCGCCACCGCCGATCCAGCCGCGGGCGAACATGAAAATGCCGACCGCCAGCATGGCGCCGCCGCTGACCAGATGGGCGGCATACTCACCGGGTGTCAGGCCGACGAACGGGGCAAGGGCCAGGAAGCCCGCCACCAGAAACAACGAGATGCGATTGGGGATAGTCATGGTGATAAGATCCATGGAGCCGGCCAACGCCATGGCCCCTGGAAATACGCAAAAACACAAAAACGCCAACACTGTTACGCCTCCACTCCTTGACCCTTACATTTTTGTTTTTGGGCCAGCCACAAGAAGGACTATGGCAGCTTTCCGTAAAATCCAGCTTAAATGCACGCCAAGTTGCTGAGATTGTTCATGAAAATTGTGTTGCGGCGTGCCCCGGAAAAGACAACGGGCCGCCTGTCCGAAGACAGACGACCCGCGATCTCGACCGTTGGCGTCGCGTCCCACCCGAAGGTGACCCGCGACCCCTTGGATCATTATTCGGCGTTGGAGCTCTGCAGCGTGCTCGTCACCTTGTCGAAGGTGGCGTTCAGCTCAGCCTTCATGTTGCCGAGGGCAACGATGATGCCGATGCCGACGATGGCAGCAATCAGAGCGTACTCGATGGCGGTAGCGCCCGACTCATCCTGGCCGAAACGTGCGAAAAGCTTGTTCATGGAACTCTCCCTAACGGAACACTCACTGTCTCTCTCAGTTCAATTGCAGGTATGCCAACCAGCTGGACTGAACTGAGGTCACCTTACCCCCGACCCTTTAATGCGGAGTAAATGGCCGGACGGTTGATGTTTAACGAAATGTATACTTGGCCCTACGGATTGATTAAAATTGTCGAGATCGACTGATGACTGTTGCGTGGTCCATGAATACGGCTCGAATACACCTAGCATTCGTAGTGGGTCGCCAAATAGTCATCCCAGTATTCGATATTATTGCTGAGGATTGAATTGGCAAACGTCAAACAACGGCGCCGGCGAGGTCGCCGTTGCTAGTTGGCGCCTGCCTGGGCTGATCTCGTGGATGGCGCAGGAGTTGGTTGCCATTCCGCCTTCGGTACGCACGTTTGCAGTTCCTTCACCAATTTCAGTTTCTATGGCGTCCAGACGCATTCCAGCCTCAAGGACCGCTCCGTCATGACCATGAGCCTTACCAAGCTTGCAATACTCGCGGGTTTTTCAGTCCTCCCGCTGCTGGCAGCCGAGGCCAAGGCGGAGGATCTGATCGTACAATACGATCAGGCGCGCCTTCTGCAGCTCGATCAGCCGGCAGCCAACATCATCATCGGCAATCCCTCCATCGCCGACGTCACCTTAAAGAGCACGAAACTGCTGGTCATCACCGGCAAGACCTTCGGTGTCACCAACCTGATGATCCTCAATGACGAGGAGAAGGTGATTTATCAGAGCCGCCTGATGGTGCGCGCCGACGAGAGCAAAGTTGTCACGCTCACGCGCGCCGACAGCCAGTTCACCTATGCCTGCACGCCAATCTGCCAGCCCGTCATGAAGGTCGGCGACGACGAAAAGCACGTCCAGGGCCTGGCCGCCGCTTCGCAGCAGAAGATGAAGCTCAGCGAAGGCGCTCCGGACAATCAGCAGTCCGGCAACTAGTCGCGCTCATCTTATAGCGCCGCAATCAGCTGCGGGCCGGACTGCCAAGTGCAGGTCCGGCCCGCAGCATTTCCATGACGCCGCTGTGATACAGCCGTTAGCCATTGATTGACCAAGAAATATACAAGTCTAGCCAGTTTAAATGCTCGCAACCAATTAGGGTCTATAGCTTGCAGTTACCTGTGGTCGTCAGTTATCAAGAGGCACTCTGTCATGCGTTGGATTTCGGGACTGCGACGCGGCGCTCGGCTGTGGCGCAAGAATAAATCCGGCTCCACGGCGATTGAATTCGCCATGGTCATCGGCCCGTTCATGGGGCTGGTGTTCGCGATCATCGAGGTTGCGCTTACATACTTTGCGCAGATTGGTCTGGAACTCGGCAACGCCGAAGCCATGCGCAAGATCACCACGGGCGCCGCACAGAGCGATAAGCTGTCGAAGGCCCAGTACAAAGCTTCGGTTTGCAATGAATTGTTCTCGTTCATGAATTGCGATGAGAACCTGGTGGTGGATATCCGCAGCTACCCGACCTTTGCCGCCGCCCTTGCCAACATGCCCGACCTGTTCGACGACAGCGGCTCGCGCAACTCAATAAGCGAAATGTACTGCCCCGGCGGTCCGAGCGATGTCGTGATCGGAACGCTCTACTACAAATGGAAGTTCATCATGGGCATGCCGGGGCTTGGCGATTTCACCGGCAAGATGGGCATCAGCCTGGCCAACTCGCCCGATGGCAGCCGGCTGATGATTGCGGGCTTTGCGCGCAGGAACGAGCCCTTCACGGCCGTGGCGGGTCCGCCGCCGGTCGGATGCAGCTGAAGTCGCGTCTCAGCCTATGACGTCAACTCGAAGCTTCATGTCTCAAGTCCACAGCAGGTTGAAAATGTCCCAGTTCGCATGGCGCCAGCAGGCCAACAGTTCCATCCGCAAAGCGTTCCGAACGCTGGCAGACGATGTTGGAGGATTTGCAGCCGTTGAATTCGCGATGGTCGTGCCCATCATGGTCATGCTGCTGCTCGGTTGCGTCGAGGTCAGCGACGCCATGTGTGTCAACAAGCGCGCCGGTGTCGTCGCGTCGTCGATCAGCGATCTGGTTTCCAGGTCGGCAACAATGACCAAAACTGATGCGGCCGACATCTTCAAAATCGGCCACATCCTGATCGGAAAGTATCCGACGCAGAATCTCTATTCCGAAGTTGTTTCTATGGAGCCGGTCAACGGCGTCATGAAAGTAACCTGGAGCGTCAACTCGAACGGCGGCTCGCCCTATGCAGTGGGTTCGACTTATCCGGGAAGCTGGGATGGCATGGTGGATGCCGCGAACTCGCTCATCGTTTCCAAGACAACCTACACCTACACCTCGCCGATCGGTCAGTACCTCCACGGACCGATCGTCCTCTCTCAAGTCTCCAGCAACGTGTCGCGCATCGGCGCGGTGAAGTGCCCCACCTGCTGAGACAGGTCGCGACTGACGCGCCAGACACGAACGAGCCGGCCATCGGGGGGGATGGCCGGCTCGTTCGTGTTTCAGTCAGGCGGAGAGAGGGGAACGGTGGCGAAGTCGGTTGGAAAACTCAGCCGCCGCAGGTCTTGAGCACCTTCTGGCGTTCCTGCACGGCTTTGCGCCATTCCTCGGGCGCCACGCTGGAACAATAGGCCAGATGAACGGCCTGATCGGTGCTCCAACCGTCGCCCTTCTGGCCGCAATTCTTGCCTTCGTTGATCTGCATCTGTTTGGCCGATGTCAGCGCGTACCAGTTGCAGTCCTCGTCGGCCCGCGCGGCGCCGGCGCCGAGCAGCGACACCGTGAGGGTCGCAACCATCAGGCCGACGCGGGTAAGGCCGCCAGCCTGGGAAATCCTGCCATTCGTGGTCATTGCTCAGCTCGCGTGATGTTGCAGTAATACCATTTACAATGATCTGGTGGCCGCTGTCCCGCTTTCAAGTGCCGCTCCCTGAAGGTCAGGAGCGGAACCCTTTTTGTGGGACCGGCGACCCCGATCCATGACGCTTACAATGCCTGCCGCCACCTGAACCCGATCTGAATGCTGCCGTTGTGTGGCGTTCATGATGCGGACGCGCTAGGACCGCTGGGTCCTCGCGCTGCTTGCCAAGTTGCTGCCGGAATTCGCCTCGATACCCCATCGTCTCGCCCGCACACTCTATAGCAGCATTCGGGCCGCGCTCTCCAGTCCGCAAGGAACCCGTCGTTTGTCGCACCGCCCACAGGCCTATCTGATCGTCGATGCCGGACTCGCCGCTCCGACCCCTCAGGCGTTGGGCAAGGCGATCCGGCGCGCCGGCATTGCTTGCGTGCTGCTACAGCCGCCGGTGGGATTCGGCGCTGACCTCAGCATGTTGAAACCGCTGGTCGAAGCCATCCAGGCCGCCGATTGCGCAGCACTGATTGCGGACGACGCCACCGCAGCACTCGCGCTCGGCGCCGACGGCGTGCATCTGACGCTCGAGGACGATCCCGATCTGGCCGAAAAACACTATCGGGCGGCGCGCAGCACGCTCGGCGCGGGTCGGATTGTGGGCAGTGCTTGCGGCCTCGCCCGCCACAACGCCATGGTGTTGGCCGAACTGGGGGCGGACTATGTTGCGCTGGGCGGGGCGCCGGACCACGATCCCGCCGCTCAACTTGAGATGGTCCAATGGTGGGCAGAGCTTTTTTCTGTGCCGTGCGTGGCCTGGAGTGTTGGGGACGCTTCGCAGCTTGCCCGGCTGATTGCCGCTGACGCCGACTTCATAGCCGCCGGTCCGAGCGGTGGTATCGAACCAGCCATCGCGATGTTGTCGCACCTGACGCAAACCAATGAGGCGATGCGGTGACGATGCGGCGTAACTCTGGATTTCGAACCGGCGTGCTGGGTTTGGTGCTCCTTTGGGCGGCGGGCCATTCGTTCGCCGCGACCAAGGTGCAGACCAAGGACACCGAACCAGCCCCAGCCGAGGCCGCAACCGTGGCGCCTGCAGCCGGTGTCGCTGTCGATCCCGCCTATGCCGCCTACGAAGATGGCCGCTTTATCACCGCCATGGCGCTTGCCAAGACTGCGGCGGCTGCAGGCGATGCCGCCGCCAACACATTGATTGGCCGCATGCTTGCCGAAGGGCAAGGCGTGCCGCGCGACCGGGCCAAGGCTGCGGCCTGGTACGGCAAAGGCGCCGAACTGGGCGATCCGAATGCACAGTTCGCGCTCGGCGTCATGCTGGCCAAGGGTGACGGCGTGCTGGAGGACAAGGCCGCCGCGGCACGCATGTTCGAACTGGCCGCCGCCAAGGGGATCGTGCCGGCCAAATACAACCTCGGCATACTCTATGTGTCGGGCCAGGGTCGGCCACAGGATGAAAAGAAGGGTGCCGGCTTGATCGCCGA
The DNA here is from genome assembly GCA_963732765.1 of uncultured Alphaproteobacteria bacterium. Classification (GTDB taxonomy): domain Bacteria; phylum Pseudomonadota; class Alphaproteobacteria; order Rhizobiales; family Hyphomicrobiaceae; genus JANYHF01. The sequence goes on from CAVTAS010000008.1 coordinate 43,265, forward strand.
AGCCGCTAAGGCCGGCGATCCACAGGCGCGCTACGACTACGCGCAACTCCTGATCTCCGGCGTCGGCGGTGTGTGGAGCGACAGCCAAGCTGCACATTGGATGGAACTGGCCGCACAGTCGGGACTGGCCGACGCACAGACCGAATACGCGATCATGCTGTTCAAGGGCCGCGGAGTTGTGCCCAATCCGGCCAGGGCGGCCTGGTACTTCACGGCCGCCGCAGAACACGGCCATCCGGTCGCGCAGAACCGGCTCGCGATGCTCTATACCCTGGGCATCATCTACCAGAAGGATCTGGTGACAGCGGCCAAGTGGCATCTGCTCGCCCGTTCGCGCGGCATAAGCGACTTCAAGCTCGATGCAATTCTGGCCGGGCTTAACCCCACGCAGCGCCAACAAGCCGAAGCCGACGCCACCGACTGGCTCGAACGGAACAATCCAACGCCATAGCCTGGGCGATCGCCCATTGGCGCTGACAGATGCCGGACTTGCTCCTTTCTCCTCGCTAAGTTGTGCGAGCTGTCGTGCGCAGCAGTCCTGCGAAGGCGGAGACATCGAAGCCGAGCGTCCGGCGGGCCAGAACGTAGAACAGCACGGCCGATACGGTCATTGCGCCGGCGTTGGCGATCGCTGCGCCGAGCACGCCGTAGGGAGGCACAAGCGCCAGCGAGAGGGCGATGTCGACCACGGCCGAAACGAACAGCACTTTCGCGCAGAGGTTCTGGTGGCCGACCATGCGCAAGACCGGACTCGGCCGGACCGACGAACGAGCGCACGACCAGCCCCACGGCCAGGATAAACATGAGCGTGTAACCGGTGGTGAACTCGGCGCCGAAGAGGCTAAGCAGCGGCTTGCCGACGGCCAGTAGCGCCGCAGCCCCAAGCAGCGAGGGCAGGAAGGTCCAGACCGCGCCAAGTTGCACCACTTTGCGCAAACCGGCCATATCGCCACGCGCTTTCAGCTCCGACAGCCGGCCGGAGATGGCGCTGCCAACAGCATAATTGACGAAGGCGATCAGCCCGATGCTCTTGAGCGCTGCGAAATAGACGCCGACCTCTGCCGGTTCGACATAGCGGGTGAGCACCAGCACATCGAGGTTTTGCAGCACCAGCTCACAGGCCGATACAAAGCAGATCGGCAGCGACGTGACCAGCCAGTCGCGAATGGCGTAGCTGGGTTTGGCGCGGCTCGACCTCGGCGCGACATGCGGCGCTCGATAAGCAGCCATTGCACCAGACCGGTTGCCACCGTAGCGAACAATGCGGCTGCGGCAGCAGTGGTGGCCAGCATCGGCAGTCCGGCATAGAAGGCCACGACCATCCCTGCGAGAATCAGCAGGGGGCGGAGCACATAGGGCGGCAGCAGACCGAGGCCGATCCAGGCCCGGCTGCGGCCAATGCCGTCGTGCACATCGGTGAGCGCATAGAGCGGCAGGCACAGCATGGCCAGGGCAAGCGGCCAGCGATAGGCCGGAGCGATGGCCTCGCCCGATGCCCAAATGCCGGCGATTGCCAGCGCGGCGACCAGGCTGGCAACCGCAACGGCAATAGCGCGACCGGCCCTGAGCACGCCGGCCAGCAGATCCTTCTGTCCCAGCGCGAGATACTGCGGAACAAAGCGGATGATCGAAAGTTGCAGACCCAGCGAGGACAAGCCGCCCAGAATCAGAACCCAGACCCACACCCAGACGAAGATGCCGTATTCGCTGCTGCCCATCCAGCGCGCCAGAACGACTTGCGTGAGGTAGGCGATGGCGGCGCTGAGGACGCGAATCGCAAACGCCGTAAGCGCCGCAAAGCCAACGCCGTTCTGACGCGCGCGCCATGACGTCAACCGGGCGCCGATCCCGCTACGGGCAGACACGCCGTCCAACTCGGGCAGCGTCTGGGAGGGTTGCATCGTCATTGGGCTTAGGGCGATCTCTGCACGGCCGATCCGACGGTCGGAACCTGCCACAAGTAGCTCAAAGGGCTGAAGACATGCGCCTATTCGGCCACCTGGCGGTAGCCATCGCCCAGGCGCACGGCTTCGCGTTCGCGGACGATGTCGGCGACGCGCGCCCAGGCCACGCCGCGGCGGCGGTCGCTGTTCTGCAGATGTGTGCACGAGAAGAATTCGGCGACTTCAGCGGCCAGCGTGCCATGCCGCCCCTCCAACACCAGCGCCATGGCGCTGAGTTCGTCGTTGGTCATGGTGGCGTTGCTGGCAGTCCGGCTCGATCTGGTCATCTGTGGCTCCCGTAGTCGCTGTGCTTGGGGGCTCCAGAAGCAAGATTGACGCCAATCGGCGTTAACGAAAAAGCCCGGCGGGGGCGCCGGGCTTTCGAGACAGAGAGGAGAGAACAGATGAGACGAGCAGACTTTCGACGTCAGGCGGCGCGGGCCGTCTGGCGTGGGGCGGAGCACTGGCTTTCGGCGATCAGGGCGATGGCGCGATCCCAGGTGAGGCCTTTGGGGGGCGACTTCAGGCCGTAGAGGACGATGGCATCGGAGGGCGAACCACCATCGCGGAAGATGCGGGCGCAGGATTGGCGGGCGAGGCCGAGAGCCTGGTCCCACTGCACCGGAGAGATGTTGCTGGGCTTGGTCATGGCTGATGATCCTTGCGAAAGCGGTTCGTTGACTGATGAGTTGATGGCAGGCGTGCCCGAAGGAGACTGGAGAGCGCCACTACGCAAAACCGTGGCATGTGACACTTTGGGGTTTGGGGTGTCTCGATCAGTTACGCCTGCCAACTCGTGAAACCCGTCCCTGCCTGGGGCGTTCCTCCCTAGACAGATCGTCATGTCCACTGTGTTTGACGCCTTTTGCTTTGGACAGGGACGGGTTGCTTGTTCTGGGAACTCAACTTTGGGGTACGGGGATACCAACGCTCCGGCGGGGCAGCCGGTACGCAACGGACGCAACGAACACTACGGGGACGCAACTGGAACGCTTACGCTAGTGCAGGCGACTGGACGCTTCACGGCCCGGGACGGACGCGGTACGTGGGACAAACCCGGGATCCCGGTTGGCGACATCGAAGGAACGGCGTTCGGCGATACGCTTAACCCTATTCGCCTGCCGTTCCTTGCGCGCTCGCAACAACGCACGGGCGATCACCGATCGGGGGCACTCCAACGCAACTTCGGACACTACCAACGCAACTGGGCGCGCTACCGACGCAACCGACTGGCTACGCAACTCCAGCGCAACGCTACGCAACACTGACTTGGGGGACGCGGACATGACACTGCTCCGAAGGCCGGCACCCAACGCAAAACTGGGAATGAAACCGGTCACTTGACTGAACTGGGGCGGAGCTACGCAGAACTCAACACGCTTGCCGCTTACGCACTATGACTGACGCAATACGCTTGACTGAACTGGGGTACGCTTACTTGTCACTTGTCGCCTCGTACTGAGGCTTGGCGGCTAACTCAGAACCAACTCATCGCCGCCGACAGGAGAGAATATGCAGGTGCTTTGAGGCAACAGATGGGCGCCAAAATGAACCCTTGTTTATTTTCGGAGTTTATTTGCTTGACGCGAGCCTTTTTGGACACGGTTCTGTGGATAAGTTTGCGGCGCGATCCAGAGGCGTCGCGGGGCGTGGCTCAGCCATCCGTCCCGACGCTAAAGTGTAAGTTGTTGATATAATTAGCTTTTATTCGCCGGCGCGAGCAAGCTACGGACTGCAAGGCCGCCCAGCGCCGCTAGCCCAAGTCCAATCGGCACATTCCAGGCCGCCAGCGACAGGCCGAGGATAAAAAGCGCCGGCTGATCGCAGCGGACGATTTTCTGGCTCTGCAGCTGCTTCAACATTTCTTCCGGCGTCTGAGCCAACGCCGTCCCGCCTGTGCATTCGCTGGGGCCCGCCCACCAGTGCCACTCGACGCCGGCGTGATAGAGACCTAGCCCTGCATTGGCCAGCAGCCCCAGCCCCGCCAATCCGATCAGCCCGGCCGCCCAGGTGACCCGCCCCGCCCCGATCGCCGCAATCGCGCCGATCGCCAACGGAACGCCGGCATAATAGGCCCAACGCTCCTTCAGGCAGAGTTCGCACGGCGCATAGCCGGCCAGAAACTCCAGGCCTAGCGCGGTCAGCAACACACCCGCGCAAACCAGCAGAAACAGGAAGATCAGCTGTTCTGGCTTGCGCAGCACATCGCCAACGATGCCGGGCATCGAACCCACTCCTTACGCGAACTTGGCCGCGAGATAGAAACCGGCAACGATGAACGCAATTGTCGCTGCGACGGTCGCGGCCAGATTGCGCCGGATAAACGGCTCGATAACGCCGCCAAAGCGGTTCAGCAGCCCGGCCTCGAGATAGAAGCGCGCGCCCCGGGTTACTGCGGACAGGACCACGAACCAGAAGATATTGTAGCCCGCGACGCCGCTGGCAATGGTGACCAGCTTGTACGGGATCGGCAGGAAGCCCTTGATCAGGATGACCCAGGCCCCATAGTCCTGGTACCACAGTCGGAACTGTTCGAACTTGGCGCCATAGCCGTAGAGATTCATGAGCCACTGCCCGAGCGAATCGTAAAGCAGCGCACCTATGGCGTAGCCGAGCAATCCGCCCAGCACCGAGGCGATGGTGCAGATGCCGGCGTAGAACCAGGCCCGCTTTGGGTTAGCCAGCGCCATTGGCACCAGCATGACATCGGGCGGTATCGGAAAGAACGAACTTTCGGCGAACGATACCGCAGCCAGCACATAGGGCGCACGCTTGCCGCGCGCGAGTTCGGTGAGCCGGTCATAGAGAGAATGGAACATGGAGCCTTTGCCAGAGGTTGGGCCGTTCGGCCCTTGGGACTTTACTGCGGCCATCCCATAGCCCGATCCCGTGCCCCTTGGCCATGGGCGATGTGACGCTTGATGAAGCGATCGCCCAGACGCGCTAACCCAGGACCGCTCCCCAGCGCCCGCTTTCTCCTGTTCTTGTACTTGTACTGACAGGGAGTGAGACCGCGTCTCCTGCGCCGGAGCGCAAAGGCACGGATGCCGCTGCGCTGCGCGGCTGCACAACTCGATTACGACGAACTGCCCACAACCAGGGTCCAGAAGGTCTTGAACTCGGTCTTCGGATCGGCGATCAGCGCGATCCCCATGTCCTTGGCGCCGGGCAGCAGCAGGTTGCGGTTGTGACCCGGGCTCTGCTCCCAACCCTTGAACACCTCTTCAAGCGACGCCTGGCCGGTGCCGACATTTTCCGCCGCGATCTTTGCCGAATAGCCAGCGCGCTTGACCCGATCCCAGGGGCTGGAGCCGTCGGACCCGTAGTGCGAAATGCGATCCGACTTTGCCAGATCGCGCGAATGGGCTTTGGCCGCGACCGTCAGCTTGGGATCGAGCCGCAGCGGCTTCAGACCGTTTTCGGCACGATAGTCGTTGAGGAGCTTCAACGCGAGATCGGCGTCGAGCTGAGCGCCGCTGTAGTCGCGGTCGGCGAGCGCGCCTTTGGGCGCCTTGGCCGAACTGCCAATGTCGACGGTCTGTTCCGCGCCGTCAGAGGCCTTCGCCTTTTCGCTCAACCCCAGTCCCGAGCGCAGAGCCGGACGATTGCCGGGCGCCTCGGTCAGGCTGAGCTGAACTGGGTCAGGCGCGGAGCCGGCGCAGGCGGCCAGAAGGCCCGCCAGTCCGGCGACGGCAACAACGCCGATCACAGCGCGAACACGCAACATGCAACGCAACTCCACGACACACGGCTATTCAGTCGATCAGCCGTCGCGAAGGTCGCGCAACAGGCCGTCCTTCATCTGATCCGGGCAAGGTTAAGGACCGATTAAGAGGCTTAGACTGTAGCCTCGATGGTGACGCCATTGGGGCACTGGCGAGGCGAAACCGGCAACCTCAACGGCTTGGCGCGATTTGGATCCACATTCGAAATCCATAAGGACTTCCGCTTATTTAGGTCCGTACCTAGTAAACCAAGTAGAATTTTTATGATAGTCTTACAAGATCAGCAGTCTGGTGCAAAAAGCAGCAGTATTTTCTGACATTCCGCCAATATTTTCTTGGGTGTTCAAGCATGCGTACTCACAGCCTGCAATACGCCCGCAGCATCGGATGACAGGTGGTCAACAACCCGTCCAAAGGAGACGCCCAGGTGACCTATCTCGACATCCGCAGTCTTACGCCTGAACTGCAACGCGGCAACGTCTCAGCCATTATCGGGATGCTCAGTGGCATTCGCGAGCTGATCGCTGACGACGAAATCATGGAGGATATCGCCGAAACAATTGAGAAAGCCATCCGCCAACTGAACCTTCGGCGACAGCTGGCCTACGAGACGATGCTGGAAATCGACGCCGAACAGGATGTGACTCAGCAACGTCCGTGCATGCCGTCCAAGAAGCCGCACTAACTGGCGCCCCTCCTCTCCCCTCGCTGTGGCGAAGGGAGCGGAGGGGAGGACAGACCTGCCGCCAGTGACAAGAAAGCTGTGCGGCACTGGCGGAAATTTCTCCGCCCGGCTGCCAGCGTGCTTGGACTATCCCGCTGTTTGGACGAGACTATCCGATGGCCGAGGTGATTCGTTTCCGCTCCGGGCTGGCGCGCGGATCGAAAGCCTGGGCTGGCACGTTGAGGCAGGACAGCACGCCCTTGGGCACGACGCCGATTGATGGAACCGCCATAGCGGAGGCCGTATTGTTGCGGCTGAGCGATGAGCGCTGTCCGCTGCCCGGACCGCTGCGGCTGATGCGCGACTTGCAGCCGCTGGTTGCGCACAAGCTATCGCCCTACATGTGGCGGCGCACGCTGGACGACGCCATGATGGCGCTGGCGGCCAAAGATCATGTGGCGCTGCATCACCAGCATTTTCACGCCACCTCCAAGGGCCATCGCTGGCGCGACGAGCGCTTTGGCTGGCGCGTTCCGGCCGGCGCGAACTGGCCGGAACTGCGCGATGTGCATTTGCTCGGTCACGCCCTCAAGATCGGTCGCGACCGCCGCGCCAAGGATGTGCTGGCAACGGGCGAAGGGCTGCGCCGCCTGATTCTGGAGCGCCGGCTCGGCGTGAAGCTGCGCGGCAAGGAAAGTCTTGCTGGCATTCGCGACGTGCTGGCGCGACTTGCGCTGCGCCAGGGGTCGGTGTCGGGCGACCTCGCGATCTCCGGCCACCTCTTGACGGCGCCGGAGCGTCTCGCCCAGGCTGCGACGCTGATCAAGGGCCGCGCCAAGCCCGATAACGATCATCGCCTGATTGCGCGCATTGCTGCCGAGCAGGTGGGAAGCCCGAATACCAGTCCAGCGGCCTTGCGGATGCAACTGCTCCGCACTTATATGGCCGGCGGTCGTCCCCTCGTGGACGTGCGGGCGAAGGCGACTGTCGCCCGAGCGCCACAGCCGGTATTCGAACTGGGGGAGTTCCTGACTGAAGTCCGCAATTTCGCCCGGGAGTGCGCCCAAGGCTGGTCCGGCAACCGGCGCGCGTTGATCAGCCGTGTGTTTCCGCGGCTGGTCGATGCGCATCCGGAGTGGGGGCTGGACGTGGGACGGTTCAAGACGTTGCTGGCCGAGGCGCACAAGGCGGGACGTCTGAATCTGGTCCATGCCGACTTGCGCGACAAGAAACTGCTCGACGATCTGGCGGCATCGGCCGTGGCCTATCACAATATGACGATGCATTTCATTCGTGTTGAGGACGAAACCAGCGATGCTGCCTGAGGCCATGAAACGCGTGCCTGCCGACCGGCTGCCCGGCGTGTTCGATCATTCGATCACCTGGGAGGACGACGTCTGGAAGGCCGATCCGTTCGACGTGGTGGAAGTGCACGAGCGCGCGCGCCGCAAATTCCGCGAGCTGCTGCAGAATGTGACCGTCAACCCGAAAGCGAAACACAGCCGCATCCTGCTGTTCCACGGCCAGTCAGGCGCGGGCAAGACGCATCTGGTGCGCGCGCTGCGGACCGAAGCGCACCTGCAGGGCACCGGCTATTTCGGCTACGCGCAGATGACGCCGGATGTTGCCAGCTACGCCGATTACTTCCTGCGCCGGCTGGTGAACTCGCTGGAGAAGCCGTTCGATCCCGAAGAGCGGGGCGAATCCGGCTTAATGCGCCTGTCCGATCACATGCTGTCCAAGGCGACCAGCGTGGTGCCGCAGGACATCAAGGATCTGCAAGAGGCAGTGCTGGGCGACGAAGCGCTGTCGCGGCTGGTGGTGCGCATCGCCGATGCCGTGCTGGCCAGCCCGAAATTCTCGGAAGTCGATATCGACATCAATATCGTCCGTGCGCTGCTTTATCTCCAGCGCACCGATCCCACCGTTGACCAGCGGGTGCGGCAGTATCTCTATGGCCGCGAGATCACCGGCTTTTCGCAGCTGGCGGTCGGCGCGCTCGATCCGCAACGCAACCGCGATCCGTTCGAGATCATCGGCTGCCTTGGGTACGCTGATGCGGCTGGTGGACGGCGCGGCGCTGGTGTTCTGCATCGACCAGGTGGAGGACCTGCGCTCGTTCGCCGATGCTGAAAGCCGCTTCAACAACGCGATTTCCGCGCTGATCCAGATTGCCAACACGGTGCCGACCTCGATCATCATCGTCAGCTGCCTGGACGATTTCTATGACGAAGCGCGGGCCTATATCTCGCAGTCCTCGATCGATCGCATCGAGCAGGCAGGCCCTGTCCCGCTGCCGGGCGCTCGCTCGGCGGCTGAGGCCAAGCTGATCGTGAACCGCCGTCTGGAGCGCGCCTACGAAGCCGAAAATCTCTCCGGCATGCCAAACGGCGCACAGCTGTTCGGCGCCAATTTCTTCGACGAGTTGGCCGGGCTGTCCACTCGCAAGCTGCTCGAGCATGCCCGCGAGCGCTGGCTGCAGCTGCTGGGCGATACCGGACGCGGACCGCAAGCGGCCGAAACCAATGAAAGCATCATGGAAAGTCCGGATGTGGTGAGCATCCGCCGCCGCTGGGACACCGCGCTGCAGACCGATGCGCCGGAAATCCCGGTCGACGAGCGGTTGTTGCTGGAAGTGCTGACCAACGCGCTGAAGCTGACGGCCGAGGAGCTGGACGGGGCGCTTTCCGTCGACATCAGCATCGTGCCGCCAACGGAAGATCTGTTCGCAGCCGATATCACCGTGCGCCATACCCTGAGCGGGCAGGCGCAGCGGGGCCGGCTGTTCGTGTGCAACCGCTCCAACCAGGGCGGTGGCCTCAAGAAGCAGATCGAGAAGGTGGTGGAACTGGGCGCCACCATGCCGGCCATCCTGGTGCGCGGCAGCGAGTTCCCGCCCGAGGGCAAGACGGCGGTGGCCGCGCTCCTGAACCGCCTGGCCGCCGATGGCGGGCGCAAGGTGGTGGTGGCGCAGTGGGAATGGGAGCGTATGCTGACGTTGCAGTACTTCGCCCCCTGCCACGATCGCGAAGAGGGCTTCATGGCCTGGCTGAAGGCGGCCCGGCCGATGAGCACGGACCTGGAATCCATCCGTGAGCTGCTGATGCTGGACCAGCTGGAGCAGCCGCACGCCGATATCGACAATGTGGTCATCCTGCACGGCGACGACAGCCGCAGCGAACAGAGCGAGAGCGAGGCCTACGCCCTGGCCGAGGTTGCCGCGCCGCCGCCGGTCCCGATCGTGTCGGACGACCCTCTCAACAAGTTCAAGATCGCTCATCGCGCCGGGGATCCGGATGATCCGATCTTCCTGTCCAAGAACATCCTGCGCCGCCATGCGGCCGTGCTCGGCGGTTCGGGCTCGGGCAAGACCACGCTGGCCTTGTCGGTGATCGAGCAATTGCTGCTGCGCGGCGTTCCCGTGGTGCTGATCGACCGCAAGGGCGACCTGTGCAGCTACGCCAATCCGGACGTCTGGCGCGACAACCCGGCCGAAGACCCGCTGCGCCTGGCCGCCCGGCGCGAACTGGCCGAGCACATCGACGTTGCGGTGTACACGCCGGGCCGTACCTCGGGCCGGCCGATCAACATCACGCTGCTGCCCAACGGCATTGGCGAACTGCCTGAGCACGAGCAGGATATGCTGTCTCAGGTGTCGGCTGCCGCGCTGGGCGAAATGCTCTATCTGCGCCGCTCGGCCACGCACCAGCGCCAGAGCGGCATCCTGTCGGTGGCGCTGAAAATCCTCGGCGCGCGCAGCCGTAGCGAGATCCGCCTCGGCGACCTCATCCGCTTCATGGAGGAGGACAATGAGGAACTGATCGAGCTGACGCAGCGCATGGACGCCAGCGGCAAGGCGCGCCGCGATCTGATCTCGCAGCTGGACTCGCTCCGCCATCGGAACGGTTCGCTGTTCGAGGGACATGGCGAGCCATTGTCGATGGAATCGCTGCTGGGGCTGGGCTCCTTTGGCAAACGCGGCAAGACAAGATTGTCCGTGATCTACACCGGCTTCCTGGGCGACAACGAGAACGTACTGTTCTGGGTCTCGCAGTTCCTCTCCGAGGCCCTGCGCTTCTGCCAGCGCAATCCCAGTGAAAGCCTGCAGGCCGTGGTGATGTTCGACGAGGCGGATCTCTACATCCCCTCCAACTCCAAGCCGCCGACCAAGGAGCCCTTAGAGAGCCTGCTCAAGCGCGCCCGCTCGGCCGGCATCGGCATCATGCTGGCGACGCAAAGCCCGGGCGACCTCGACTATCGTTCTCGTGACCAAGTCACGTCATGGTTCATCGGCCGCGTCCGCGAAGATACCGCACTCAAGAAACTGCGCGCTGCCTTTGCCTCCGACAGCGGCCTCGACCCCGCGCGCGTCTTGCCGAACCAGACCGTGGGCGAGTTCCACCTCATCCAGGAGGGCAAGGTGCACGCTATCAAGTCCCACCGCTCCCTGGTGATGGCCGAGCAGGTGCCGTTCGACCGCATCGAGCAGTTCGCGCGCGACACCAACCGCAAAACGGCCGCGCAGCTGAAGCTGGATCTTGGGGTGTAGACCTCCTTCTCCCACGCCACATTGCTGGAGAGTGCGTTCTTCCGCTCCTCGCCCGCCCCGTTGCAACAGCCTGAATCAGACGAACTTTAGCGCCGTTTCAATCCGATCTCGTTCTGGTCGAAATCGTAGAGCACCTGATAGCTGTAGTAGGGCAACACGCCGGCATTGATGGCGGGGGTTTTCTGCTTCGGCACGGCTACGAAGTAGACCAACGGGCCGGTGTGTAGGGTCTCGTCCAAGGCAATGTCGACCTTGCCATCGCCTTCGGCGATCTCCAGCTTGAAACGCTGGGGCGTCCTGGCGGCGGCGATCTCGGGGGTCTTGTCGACCTTGGCGTAGACCCTTGGTGCGCCGGTATCGAGGCCGACTTGGCCGCACAGCGTGAAGCCAGACTCGGCAGCTTTCAAGCATCCGGGCAGCGAGGCGCGGAAGGCGCCCAACAGGCGCTTGGCCTCGCGCGCCAGCGGGTAGCGCCGGAAACCCTCCAGGTCAGCGGCATTCGGATTGACGATCAGCGTCCCGTTGCCGGACACTCCGGGCTTGGGCAGCGAGACGATCCAGCTGTTGCCGCCTGCCGCCATGACGGGATTGGCGATCAGGATGCGATCCAGCCCTAAGCCAATGATGGCCTTGAAACCTTCACCCGCAGTGCCGTCGCCGCCGATCCCATAGTCTTCGGGCTTCAGCATCTCAATCGGGCATTTCGGCTTCTTGGGCGCGCACTTGCGCTTGCGGACGACACCGAACCGGACCGGGCCATCCGATTTCAAGCCACCAACGCTGACGCGCGCCTGGTTGATGGTGCCCGAGAGCACCTCGTTGCTGTCAAAGCCGTAAACGAAGGTTCCGATTTTCGGGAAGCTTTTGCCCTCAAGCGCCGCATTGAACACCAGCAGGCCGGTCGAGCCGGTATCGAGCAGCGCACGGATCGGGCCGACGCCGCCGATAGTCACGGGCACCCAGAAGCGCACCGAACCCGAGCGCATCAGGGTGCTCTCAATCGGGATTTCGATGCGGGCTGGAGGGGGCGGGGGGCTCCGCTTCTTCTTGGCAAGCGCTTGCTGCGGGGACGCGGCCAACACGGCGACAAGCAACCAGAACAGCGGACGTTGCCAAAGAGCCCCAAGTGGAGTCGCCATTGTGCCGTCCCGCCTCAAAGCAAATCCGGGCTGACACGACGCGGTACGACTATGTGACGCGGACCCATCGCACTCACGGCTAACAAGTTTTCTCAAGCCCAGCCAGTTCATTTGGGTTTGGGCACCGAGTTGGCGTAGGCTGCGTGCTCAGAAGGACACGCCAGGGACGAGACGCCCACATGCCAGCGCTGAGATTTGCCGCCGCATGCGCCGTGGTCGGCCTGTTCATGTTTCCGCTGCTGTGGTGGGGGCTGACCTCGATCATGCCCGAGTCCGCCATCTTCAATCGCGATGGCGTGGTGCTGTTCAGCTTCCAACCGACCTTCGCCAACTACAGCGCGACCGTGTTCGGCTCCGACGCCTTCTTTATCCGTGATGCCGATCCGATCAAATCGCAGCGCACGCTTGTCGATTCAATCGTGGTGGCCCTCGGCGCCACCGCTTTGACGCTGGCCATGGCGCTGCCGGCCGCGTTCGCGCTGTCGAACTTCGCCTTTCGCTGGCGGCGGGCCTGGCTGGCCTGGGTTGTGTTCCAGCGCGTGCTGCCGCCAATCGTCGTCCTCATTCCCCTGGTGACGCTTTATCACAACGTGCAACTGCTCGACACGCGCCTGGGCGTGATCCTGGCCCACGCCGCCATAAACCTGCCGGTGGCGGTGCTGATGCTGAAGAGTTTTTTCGACGACGTCTCGCGCGAGGTGATGGACGCGGCCCGCATCGACGGCGCCAGCGTTGGATTGATCTTCACGCGCATCTGCCTGCCCCTGATCCAGGGCGGCATCGCGGCTACGGCTGTGCTGTGCTTCGTCTTTTCCTGGACCGAATTCCTGATGTCGCTGTTCCTGACCACATCGATCCGTATGCTGCCGGTGCAGCTGAGCATTTTCCGAACCATGGATTGGGGCTTTACCGCCGCGCTGGGGACGGTGGCGCTGGCGCCGAGCTTCCTGTTTATCCTTCTGACGCAGCGTTATCTGGTGCGCGGCCTGACGATGGGCCAGCTGAAGGAATAAACGGGGACAGTATACCTATTTCCCTGATAGGCCGTCGCAGCCGTACCGGTAGTGCGGAAATAGGTATACTGTCCCCGTTTATTCCCGCCGCCGCACCTGTTCGCGGTGGAAGGTATAGAGCCCCGCGCCTACCACAATGGCCGTGCCCAGCAGCGCCCACTGATCCGGCATCACGCCCCAGATCGCGATCTGCAGCACCAGCGCCATGATCACAGAGGCATAGCGGAACGGCGAAACCACCGAGAGTTCGCCGATGCGCACAGCGACTGTCACGCAGAAGTAGCCCGATACCACCAGCACAGCGGCGATGCACAGCGCCAGCCAGTCCAGGGGCCGGGGCTGCACCCAGGTTTCCGTCGAGCTCAAGACTGCACCCAACACCGTGGCCGCAGACGCCGATGCCAGCGCCAGCAGCAGCGAGGGTACACCCGGCGCCATGGCGCGGTTGCCGAGATCGCGCATGACCACGAACAGCACGCAAGTGGCCGCCAGCAGGGCAAACGGCTCGAACGCGCTGGTGCCCGGCTTGATAATCAGTAGCACACCGATCAATCCGGCGAGCGCGGCCAGCCAGCGCCGCCAGCCCACCTGTTCGCCCAGGAACAGCGCCGAAGCCGCTGTCAGCGCCAGCGGCTGGAACTGCTGGATGCCATTGGCGTCGGCCAGCTCCAGGTGCATCAGGCTGGCGATGAAGGAGTAGGTGGAGCCGACCTGGCCGAGCAGCAGCAGGAAGAACGGCGGCCTGAGCAGCGCGCCCTTGGGCCAGGTCAGCGCGCCGTACCACCAGCAGGCCGCGAACAACAACAGCACCGAGACGATGCCGCGCAGCACAATGATCTCGCCGATGGGCAGATGGCCACCCAGCAGCTTGATCATGGAATCATTGCTGATGAAAGATGAACTACCCGCCATCATGGCGAGGATGCCGCCGAGGTTGTTGTACGGCCGCGCCGTCTCGGCTGGGGCGGTGCTGGTCGACATTCAGACGGCCTCCCGGGCACGCACCCGTTCGCGGTGGATGGTGTAGAGCCCCGCCCCGACCACCAGCACCAGGCCGGCGCTGGTCCAGGCATCGGGCGACGACGCCCCACAGCACGATCTGCAGCACCACCGCCAGTAAGACGCCGACATAGCGCAACGGGGCTAGCACCGACAGTTCGGAGATGCGGATGGCTGCGATGATCAGCACCACGGCGGCCACGATCAAGGCGCCCGTGACGGCCAGCCCGAGCATGACCATGGCGGACGGCATGACCCAGGTCTCGGTCAGTCCAAGCGCGCAGCCGCCGAGCGACACCACCACGGCCGAGGGCAGCGCCAGGAACAGCGCTGGCACGCCCTGGGCGACCACCCGGGTGCTGAGGTCGCTCATGGCGACAAAAACCGTGCAGGCGATCGCCATCAGCGCGAACGGCTCGAACGCGCCGGTGCCCGGCCTGATAATCAGCAGCACGCCGGCAAACCCGACCAGGGTCGCCAGCCAGCGCCGCCAGCCGACGTGCTCGCCGAGCAAGAGGCCCGAGGCGGCGGTGACCAGCAGCGGCTGCACCTGCTGGATGCCCACCGCATCGGCAAAGCGCATGTGCATGAGGCTGACCACAAAGGTGATGGTCGCACCAAGGTCAAACAACGGGCGCAGGCAGAACAGCGGCGTAAGGCGCGACCATATTGGGCCACGGAACGCGCCCGTCGCCAAGCCCGCAATCAGCACCAGCACCGCCACGACAGCTCCGCGCATGGCCACAAGTTCGCCGGCCGGCAACGATTCGCCGATTAGCTTGGTGATGGAATCGTTGCCGACGAAAGCTGCGGTCCCTGCCAGGAACATCGTGATGCCGGTGAGATTGCTGCGTCCGCTTTCGCTCGCGGCTGGAGCCGTTGCGGCCTCGGTCACGCTCGCCTCGCGCTGCGTCGAGCCGTCGGCATTGGCGCTGCAAGACGCCACGCCTGTTCAAGCCGGACGGTCAACTCGGCATCGTCGATGGCTGCCAGCCGGACCAGGAGCGCCGGATAGCCCTTGTAATGATCGGTCTCGAAGTAGATGTGCGGGGCCGAGGCCATCATGAGGTCCTTGTCGCCGAGAGTGCTCATCAGCACCAAGGTATCAGCGTCCTTGTCTTTCATTCGAGCCATGAGCTTGCCGCGGCGCTTCAGGGCCGGCGTGCCATAGGACGTAGACACTTCGACGTCCGCCAGACCCGCAGCCTCGGCGCAAACCCGGACCCGCTCGAACGCGGCCTCAAGGCTTTGCTGCGGAGCCATGCTACCCCCCCGTCACCGACATATGCCGTGCAACCGCCGGCTTGGCGTCGCGGCGGTCGATGACGAAGTCGTGGCCCTTGGGTTTGCGGCCAATGGCCTCGTCGATGGCGGCGCTCAGCAGCGCATCGTCCTTTGACGCGCGGAGCGGCGCGCGCAAATCGGCCATGTCGTCCTGCCCCAGGCACATATAGAGCTGCCCCGTGCAGGTGATGCGCACACGGTTGCAGCTCTCGCAGAAATTATGCGTGAGCGGCGTGATGAAGCCGATCTTGCCGCCCGTTTCCTTGACGCGCACATAGCGCGCCGGCCCGCCGGTGCGGTACGGAATATCCTCCAGCGTCCAGCGGTCCAGCATGCGCGCCCGCACCACGCTACAGCGGCAGATACTGGTCGGTGCGGTCGCCGTCGATCTCGCCCAGCGGCATGGTCTCGATCAGCGTCAGGTCCATACCCGCGCCGTGGGCATAGCGGATCATGTCGTCGTACTCGAACTCGTTGACGCCCTTCAGCGCCACCGCGTTGAGCTTGATCTTCAGCCCCGCCGCCTGGGCGGCCTTGATGCCGGCCTGCACCTTGGCCAGATCGCCCCAGCGCGTGATCTTGCGGAATTTCTCCGCATCCAGCGTATCGACCGAGACGTTGATGCGCTTGACGCCCAGCCGCGCCAGATCGCCGGCGTAGCGCTCCAGCTGGCTGCCGTTGGTGGTCAGCGTCAGCTCCTCCAGCGCGCCCGATTTCAGGTGCCGCGACAGCGCCTCGAACAGGCTGAGGATGTTCTTGCGCACCAGCGGCTCGCCGCCGGTGATGCGCAGCTTGCGCACGCCCTTGGCGATGAAGGCGGTGCACAGCCGGTCCAGTTCCTCAAGCGACAGCAGCTCCGGCTTGGGCAGGAACGTCATGTGCTCCGACATGCAATAGACGCAGCGGAAATCGCAGCGGTCGGTGACGGAGACGCGCAGGTAGGAGACATGCCGGCCGAACGGGTCGATCATGGCGGATGGGGTGGGTGTGGTCATCATGGGCTCTATGTAACAGAACGAATGCCAGTTGCGTAGGGGCGGCTTGCGGCCGCCCTTAAACAGCAAGTCGGTTGCACGAGGGCGGCCGCAAGCCGCCCCTACAACGATAGTCCTGCGCATACCCCCTCGACTCCATCCCCCCGCTTGCAGCATGGTGCGCCGCAATATGGCACCCAAAACGAGGGACATCATGGCGCGCGGCAAACGCAGCGAGACATCGGACGCTCCGCAATCCGAGACCTTCACCGACGCCAAAGTGGCGGTCAAACGCATTGCCGAGCTCTACAATGCCAGCGCCGAGCTGATCCGCGCCCGCTTCCGCCGCTTTGCCGACGGCGAACGCACGGGCGACCCGGCCACCGCAGCCTGTTACCCCAGCTTGCGCATCACCGTCGACCGCGACCAGCTGGTCTACGACGGCCGCCCATCCTGGGGCACAATCGCCTATCCCGGCACCTATTCCACCACACTTACCCGTCCCGATATTTTCGGCGCCTACTACGAGGCCCAGATCGAGCGCCTGATGCGCTACCACGGTGTGCCGGTGAGCGTAGGCATGAGCGACCGCGCCATCCCACTGCCTTTCGTGCTGGAAGACTCCACCGCCAACATCGATGTCTCGGACCTGCGCGCGCTCTCCTCCGTGTTCCAGCTGCCGGACCTTTCGCGCATCGACGACAGTATCGCCAACGGTACCGCCCGCCCCGCCCCCGGTGACAGACGCGCCGCTCTCGCTGTTCCGTGCCGAGCGCGTCGATCTCGCGCTGCAGCGCCTGCACCATTACACCGGCACCGATCCGCGCCATTTCCAGCGCTTCGTTCTGTTCACCAACTATCAGCGCTATGTCGACGCCTTCATCGCGCTTGGCCACGCCAAGATGAGCGCGCCCGACCACGAGGGATATGCGGCGTTCGTGGAGCCCGGCAACCGCATCCACAAGGCCGGCGGCAAGTCGCAGCTGGCGGCCTCGGGCTCGCTGCCGCAGATGCCGGCCTATCACCTCGTGCGTCCCGACGGCCTCGGTGTGACCCTCGTAAACATCGGCGTCGGCCCCTCCAACGCCAAGACCATCACGGATCATATCGCAGTTCTTCGTCCCCATTGCTGGATGATGATCGGCCATTGCGGCGGCTTGCGTCGCTCGCAGCAGCTCGGCGACTACGTGCTCGCCCATGCTTATGTGCGCGAGGACAGCGTGCTCGACGACGACGTGCCCAGCTGGGTGCCGATCCCGGTCATCGCCGAGGTGCAGGTGGCGCTGCAGCAGGCAGTGGGCCAGGTGACGGGTCTGGCCGGCGACGACCAGAAGATGCGCATGCGCACGGGAACAGTGGTGACCACGGACGATCGCAACTGGGAGCTGCGCTACGACGATCTCTATCAGCGCTTCAACCAGTCGCGCGCGATCGCGGTGGATATGGAGAGCGCGACCATCGCGGCCAACGGCTTCCGCTTCCGCGTGCCCTATGGGACGCTGCTGTGTGTGAGCGACAAGCCGCTGCACGGCGAGATCAAGCTGCGCGGCATGGCCAACGCGTTCTACAGCCAGCGCATTTCGCAGCATCTGACGATTGGTCTGGAGGCGATCCGTATCATCCGCGAAGGCGGGATCGAGCGGCTGCATTCGCGCAAACTGCGCAGCTTCGACGAGCCGGCGTTTCAGTGAGTGCCTTGCCCTCTCCCCCGCCTCTTGGCGGGGGAGAGGGTGCCCCGAAGGGGCGGGTGAGGGGCAGAGGCTGGGACCGGGCTTTGCGCAGCGCACGCCGACGTCCGCCATGAAGCGCCGCCCACGGAGCAAGCGGCTGCCCCTCATCCGGCCTTGTCTCCTTGGCGCTCAAAGCGCCTCGGCGGCCACCTTCTTCCCCGCGAAAAAGCGGGGGAGAAGGAGAATCACCCCAGCCCCGCGATCTTGCGCAGCGCCTGATTGATCCGGCTCTGCCACCCCGGCCCGCCGGCCTTGAAATGCGCCACCACATCGGCATCGAGCCGGATCGAGGTGGCGGTCTTGACCGGCGAGCGCTGCGGCCCGCGCATGCCGCGGTAGCGGGCGATTTCCTCGTCGGTAAACGGCCGCGCAGTGCGGAACCATTCCTTGGTCAGAGGCTGCGCGTCCGGATCGGCCAGCGCGGCAGCGTGGATCTCCGCATCTTCCTCATCGGTCATGGCGTCGATGGATCGCTGAGCCCGCTCGGCCGCCAATTTCCATTTCTCACGACCAGCGTCTGTTAGCTTCTTTGACATAGCGTTTTCTCTCCGATTTCTCGGCCTTGCGCAGGCTGATGACGCGAACCGTCTCACCCCGCCGCGTGAAAACCAAATAGTAGAGCACGTCACCGATAAACCCGAGCGCCTGCTCCCGAAGCTCAAAGTAGTCTTCGCGGCCATCGGGATGCACGACGGCCATGTCCCAGTCGAAGCGAGCAACGGCCTCGAAGCCGATCTTGTGCTTACGCTTGTTCAGGGCGTACTTGTCATCGTCCCAATCGAGCTGAACGGACATGGCATGGCCGGCTTGGATTTATTTGTAGATACGAATTGGTGGTTTGTCAAGGTCCAAGCGTATTTGCTCAACGGCGGGCGCGCACCTGGGTGATTACAGAGGGGCCGTGTCGTCTGACGCCTTACCCGGTTTAGTGCGGCCCGCGCAATTCGCCGGCCGTCCTCGGACATGGGTTGCGCGGGCAAGAGGCGTCGTCCAATCTACTGTCTACGCCTGGGCGGCGGCGGTGAAATACGCCACGCAACCCGGACTCACGAAGTGGCCAGACATTCCTTAGAGGGCCAACAAGTGGGAAAGACAGACAAAGGAAAGACTTGCGCCTATTGCGCAACTCCCAAGAGTTCGGAAACAGGGGATCACGTTTTTGCTCGACAATTCTTCTTGATCCGCCATCGGAAGGAACTGCCGCAAGTAGCGGCGTGCGGAAAGTGCGATCGTAAGAAATCGCGAAGCGAGACGACTCTTTTATCAACCCATGCATTACCTAGGGCAGGCTGCCACATCGACCGCCGTCGAAAACATGGAAACGATGCTGCCGAAACAATGACAATTGCGAAATCGGAGCGCTGGAGAGGCGGCAAGCTGAACAGCCGATCGATCAATACTGAAAAGGTTCGCAATTCATCAAAGGCCTGATCGGCACCACGAGCCGATCTACATGGTCGACGGACAGTTGTTGCGAGATTGGGACTCGTTTGTGGCGCGCGGGCTCTCAGCGTATCATTGGGAGGCGGTCTACGGAAGCGACTACGCGGTGGATGCTGCCCCGGTGACATCATATGAACTGCCGACGCTTCTTCGACTTTTCGATACGTTTGATGCGAAGTACAACACGTACGGGGATTTTGGCGAAGGTACCTTCGATTATTGTGGTAGCCGGAATGAGGTCTATGCCGCGTCGGGTAATACGAAATGTTCGGCGGCATCAACACTAAATCCTTGCAATCCAATGACCAAGCAGAATACTTGGCGGTCATAATTCGGGCAAAAGCAACAAAAGACCTGATGGTCGCGAAAGGGCGTTGGCGTGGCAGCTTATTGATTTCCTGCTTGACGTGGATGCCGATGGAACAATGATAGGCGCGCAAAAATGTGACACCCCATGGACATCCGCCAACTCCAATACCTGACCGCCCTGGCCCGTGAAAAGCACTTCACCCGGGCCGCCGAGGCGTGCAACGTCACCCAGCCCACGCTCTCCTCGCGCATCCGCCAGCTGGAGGACGAACTCGGCGTGCCGATCGTGGAACGCGGGCAGCGCTATATCGGGCTCACCCCCGAGGGCGAGACCGTCCTGAAATGGGCGCACGCCATTCTCGATGATTGCGCCGCGCTCACACAGGAACTCAGCGCCAAGCGCCAGGGCCTGGCCGGCCGCATCACGCTTGGCGTCATCCCGACGGCGCTGCTGTTCACGCCGCGCATCACGGCGGCGCTGCAAACCCGGCACCCGAAAGTTGATTTCAAAATCCTCTCCATGTCCTCGATCGAGATCCTGGAGAGGCTGAAGGAGCACGCCATCGACGCCGGCATCAGCTATCTCGACAACGAACCGGTCGATTTCCACCGGCTGCTGCCACTCTATCGCGAGCGCTATTGCCTGATCGTACATAGCGACCATCCGCTCAGCACCCGTCCCGCCGTCGGTTGGGCCGAGGCCGCTGCCGAGCCGCTGTGCCTGCTGAATGCCGAAATGCAGAACCGCCGCATTATCAATAGCGCTTTCCGTCAGGTCGGGGCGAGCCCGCACTGCAAGGTGGAGACGACCAGCCTCAGCAACATCGTCGCCCACGTTGCGGGCGGAGGGATGGCCGGGATCGTGCCGGAGAATTTCCTCGCCGGCATGGGGCCACTTGCAGGCGTGACCGCCGTGCCGCTGACCGGGCCCGACGTGCGCCACGAAGTCGGGCTGATCGCGCTGGATCGCGATCCGGCTTCGCCG
Source organism: uncultured Alphaproteobacteria bacterium (assembly GCA_963732765.1). GTDB lineage: Bacteria > Pseudomonadota > Alphaproteobacteria > Rhizobiales > Hyphomicrobiaceae > JANYHF01. The sequence continues at coordinate 64,022 of CAVTAS010000008.1, forward strand.
CTGGTGGCCGCGCTGTTCGAGGCGTGTAAAGGGATGGGGAAGTAAAACGCCCTCGCCTCTTTGCGGGGGAGAGGGTGGCGCGAAGCGACGGGTGAGGGGCAGCCGCGAGTCCGGACCGACGGGCTAGCGCGACGCCGCCCAGAGGACGGAGCAAGTGGCTGCCCCTCACCTGTCGCTGCTTCCGTCGCTGACGCTCCGGGCGACATCCTCTCCCCTTCGCCAAAAAAGAGGCGAAGGAGAGAGGAGAAGGGAAGACAGCCTCGCCCCGATCCGCTATCACCGCCCGATGCATGTCATCACCTCCACGGCCGAGCTGGCCGCCGCCTGCGGCAGGCTCGCCTCCGCCCCTTACGTCGCCGTCGATACCGAATTCGTTCGCGAGACGACCTTCTGGCCCGACCTTTGCCTGATCCAGGTGGCGGGCGGCAGCGACGAGCTATTGATCGATCCGATCGCCCCCGGGATCGACCTTTCACCCTTTTTCGAGTTGATGGCGAACCCCGCCGTTCTCAAAGTGTTCCATGCCGCGCGGCAGGACCTGGAGATCATTTTCCTGCTCGGCAAGATCATCCCGGCCCCGCTCTTTGATACCCAGGTGGCGGCCATGGTGTGCGGCTTCGGCAACTCGATCAGCTTCTCCAATCTGGTCAAGACCATCGTCGGCGCCGATGTCGACAAAAGTTCGCAGTTCACCGACTGGCGCCGCCGCCCGTTGTCGCCCAAGCAGCTGACCTATGCGCTCTCCGACGTCACCTATTTGCGCCCGGTCTACGAGCATCTCGCGGCCGAACTTAAGCGCGCCAGCCGCACCGATTGGCTGAACGAGGAAATGGGTTTCCTCACCGATCCGCTGACCTACGATCAGCATCCAGATAACTCCTGGCAGCGCCTGAAGCTGCGCGTGCGCAACAAGAAGGCGCTCGGCGTGCTGATGGAGGTTGCCGCCTGGCGCGAGCGCACAGCTCAAGGCCAGAACGTGCCGCGCGGGCGCGTGCTGAAGGACGACGCGATCTACGACATCGCCAACCAGATGCCGAAGACGCTGGAGGAACTCAGCGAGCTGCGCACCATCCACGATGGCATCGCGCGCTCCGAGAAGGGCCGCGATCTGGTCGAGGCGGTCAAGCGAGGATTGGCCCGCGATCCCGCTGGTCTGCCGCCGCTGGACCGCAACACGCCGCCTTCGGTGGAGGCGCAGGCCGTGCTCGAACTGCTGAAGGTGCTGCTGAAGGCAAGCGCCGCCCAGCATGGCGTGGCGACCAAGATGATCGCCACCTCCGACGATTTAGAACGGCTGGCCGTCGAAGCCGAGCCCGACATCCACGCCCTGAAAGGCTGGCGCCGAGACCTGTTCGGTAAGCGCGCCCTGGATCTCAAAGCGGGACGGGTGGCGCTGCGCGTGAACAAGGGCGCGATTGAGACGGTTGAGGTGTGAGGAGTGGTGAGTGGTGAGTGGTGAGTGGTGAGTGGTGAGTGGTGAGTGGTATCAATCTCTGGCTGATCTCTTGCCACTCACGACTCGCCACTCACCACTGACGATTTTTCTCATGCCCATCCGCCAGCGCCTCGATGTCCTCCTCACTGCCCGCGGCCTTGCCCGTTCGCGTTCGGAAGCGCGCGATCTGATCCTGCGCGGCGCCGTTCTGGTCGCGGGACGGGTGGGCGCCAAGCCAGCCGAACTGCATACGCACGATGTGGCGCTGGAGGTGGCCGAGGGAGCAAGCGGCTACGTCTCGCGCGGCGCCTTGAAACTGGAAGGCGCGCTGGATGCCTTCGGATTGTCCGTTGACGGATTGATCGCAATCGATATCGGCGCGTCCACCGGCGGGTTCACGCAACTGCTGCTGCAGCGCGGTGCCCGCAAGGTGTTCGCCGTCGATGTCGGCCACGGACAAATTGAACCGGCCCTCGCCGCCGATCCCCGGGTGGTCAGCCTGGAAGGCCAGGACGCCCGCACGCTGACGCGAGACCTCATCTCGGAGCCGCCCGAGATTCTTGTAGCCGATGTGAGCTTCATCTCGCTGAAACTGGCGTTGCCGGTGCCGCTGCAACTGATGGCACCGCAGGCTGTCGTGGTTGCGCTGGTGAAACCGCAATTCGAACTGGGTGGCCCCGAAGCACTCGACAAGCGCGGCGTGGTGCGCGATGCGGGCGCGGCGCTAATGGCCGTCGATGGGATCGGCGCCTGGCTGACGGCGCTAGGCTGGCGCGTGCTGGGCACGATGCCCTCGCCGCTCCCCGGCAAGGACGGCAATCAGGAATATCTTATCGCCGCACGTCGCGATTGAGTGTTGATGGTTTGGCGAATTGGTAGTTTGTAGGGGCGGCTTGCGGCCGCCTTCTAACAACGAGTCCGCTGCACGAGGGCGGCCGCAAGCCGCCCCTACCAATGACCACTGTGCCACACGAACAGGATTACGACGCATGCGCTACGGTTTCATCGGCCTGGGAAATCTCGGTGCGAATCTTGCCATGTCGCTCGCTCGCGCCAAATTCCCGCTCACCGTTTACGATCTCGACCGCAAGCTGGCCGAGCCGCTGCTCACCGCCGGAGCAACGTGGGCGGACACTCCGCAAGCGGTGGCCGAACGCTCCGACGCCGTCATAACCTGTTTGCCGTCGCCAAGAGTGTCGAAGCTGGTGCTCACGGGAGCCAACGGCATACTCGCCGGCCTCGCAAAGGGCGGCGCCTGGATCGAGATGAGCACGCTCGGCCGAGACGAAACGCTGCGGTTGGCCGCGATTGCGGCCGAGCACGGGATCGACACACTTGAGGCTCCAGTCACCGGCGGCGTTCACCTGGCTGCGCAGGGCAAGATCACGGTGCTGGCGGGCGGCGACAAAGCCCTGTTCGAGCGGCACCGTCCCGCGCTGAGCGTGATGGGCGAGAAGATCTTCCACATGGGCCCGCTAGGTTCCGCAGCGGTGATCAAGGTCATCACCAACATGCTGGCCTTCATACACCTCCAGGCCGACGCCGAGGCGCTGATGCTGGCCAAGCGCGCGGGGCTGGACCTCGGCCAGGCCTGGCACGCCATCACGGCCTCGAGCGGCACCAGTTTCGTGCACGAGACCGAAGGCCAGCTGATCCTGAACGGCAGCTACGACATCGGGTTCTCGATGGACCTGACGCTGAAGGATTTGGGTTTCGCCATGGGCTTCGGCCGCGAGTTTGGCGTGCCGCTGGAGCTGGCGGGGCTGACCGAGCAGATCTTCGTGCGCGGCAAGGCCGTGTACGGCGGGGCCGCGCAGTCGACGCAGATCGCCAAACTGCTGGAAGATGCGACGGGCACGGATCTGCGCGCCGAGGGGTTTCCGGCGAAGTTGGTGTGATGGGGCGCTGACAATGACACTCAACCGGTTGCAAATAGTTCAGGCTGGCGAGCCGTAACTGAGCCGACGAAAGATGCGCGAAGGCTGCGCTTCTCCCGTTGGCGTCAGGTCCCGACCAAATGCCTCACGAGCCTATTGCCAACAGCTTGCCGTCCAACTCGGACGGTATCGTTTTGTTGGTCTTACGAATGCCGCAAAGTCTGCTACTTGGTCCTGCGCAAGCTCATTCGCCCACTCACGGGCAATGAACTCAAGTCTTGAGCAGCTGGACCGGTCGCCGGAGCCGACGGTTTGCCGAGTGGTAGCTGTGCCTTGACCGACAAAAATGTTGACACAACGCTGGCATCCCAAATGGATGTCGTGTCGGATATTGCATTAGCAGCGGGGACTGAGACTTCTTGTTGGCGTCAATGCCGAGAAGGTGAACCCTCACACCAAAATTTGGGCAATCTGGACGCCAATTCTCACATCCTCGTCGCCCGACATCAACAGGGCATCGCTGACGGCCCGGTTCCTTGCGAGCTCTATCAAATCCGTAACAATTCGCGAGTCTACACCCTTTTGCTGCCCCGCGCTATTGATTTGCCCAAGGCGTAACTTGAAATCGTCCGAGTTCGCAATTGCTGCCTGATCCATCGATTGCCGGCCCGATGATGATCCATCATACCAATAAATGCGTAGCAGCCGACAGCCTTGTCCTTTCTTGAGCGCAAGCTCTTTAATAGCGGTCGCTACGGAGCCTTCATCCAGCTTGAGTTGTGATCGCGGGACAACGACTCCCGAGACTGCGGTTAATCCTTGTGCAAACAAATCACCAGCATCAATGAATACTGCTATGTAATTCATCTGTCGCCGCCATAGATAAAGGGCCGCGCCCTTTCGGGCACGACCCTCGATGTTCCCTTAGGCCAAGCACCACCGAATGAGGTAACGGACAATGCCGGCGACCTTCTGAATATAGCGATTCGGACCCGACTGTCAAGACTTGATTCGCGGCTTGTCAAGACATTTTTTGGCCAGAATTCATGAACCATTTACTAATGATTTGGGGCGTCTGGCAACTGCCTTTGCCTTGAACAGCTCACTGCGAGATCGCCCCCCTCAAGGCACCGGCAGCGCCTCATGCTCCTTCAGCGTCTTGCCGTTCTCGTTGTCCACCTCGACCAGCTTGACCCGGTAGCCCCACAGCGAGGCCAGATGCTGCAGCACGCGGTCGGCTTGCTCCTTGTCGAGCAGCACGCCGTTGCGGACGGTATGTGTAATGACCAGGCGCCGCGCGCCCGAAAGATCCGCATCCGTCACTTGCAGATCGGGATCGTGCGCGCTCACGTCGTAATGGTTCGACAAGGCTCGCCTTACGCGCCGATACCCCTGGTCGTCGTGGATGGATTTCACCAGCACGGCCGGCGAGCCGGACGTGTCGTTGACCTCGAACATGCGGAAATCGCGCATCACCTTTGGGCTGAGATACTGCAGCACGAAGCTGTCGTCGCGGAACTCTTCCCACGCCGTTTTCAGCGCGCCCAGACCGTCGCCCGATCCCGCGATTTCGGGGAACCATTCGCGGTCTTCGGACGTCGGCTCTTCGGCGATGCGCTTGATGTCGCGCATCATGGCGAACCCGAGCGCATACGGATTGAAGCCGGAGTAGAACTTGCTGTCGAAGGGCGGCTGCGTGACCACGGAGGAGTGGCTGTGCAGGAACTCCAGCATCGAGCCTTCGGTGAGCTGGCCCTGCTCGTACATGCGGTTCAGGATCTCGTAGTGTACGAAGGTGGCGCAGCCCTCGTTCATCAGCTTGGTCTGGCGCTGCGGGTAGAAGTATAAGGCCAGCATGCGGACGATGCGCAGCAGTTCGCGCTGCCAATCGGCTAACTTCGGCGCATTCTTTTCCAGGAAATAGAGCAGGTTCTCTTCCGGCAGGCCGAGTGCCGCCTGTTCAGCCGGACCACCGCCAGTGGCCGGCTTCTTGGGCGCGGGAGCATCGCCCAGGCCCTTGGGGACGGTGCGCCAGAGGTCGGAAAAGGTCGAACTCTTCGTAAGCCGCGCGCGCTTCCAGCCGCTCCTTTTCCTGCGCCAGCGAACGGTGCTGCCGCTTGCCGGGATGGCGGCTGACGCCTTGCTGCATCAGGGCGTGTGCGCTATCGAGCACCGCCTCGACCGCTTCCACGCCGTAATGCTCCTCGCACTGAGCAACGAAGCTCTTGGCGAACGCGAGGTAGTCGAGGATGGCACCGGCGTCGGTCCACTGCTTGAACAGATAGTTGTTCTTGAAGAAATGGTTGTGGCCGAAGGCGGCGTGGGCCAGCACCAGCACCTGCATGGTCATGGAGTTCTCTTCCATGATGTAGCTGATACAGGGATCGGAATTGATCACGATCTCATAGGCCAACGCCCGCGCGCCGCGCTTGTACATGGCCTGCTCGCGCGCGAAATGCTTGCCGAACGACCAGTGCCGGTACATCTGCGGCATGCCGATCGAGGCGTAGGCGTCGAGCATCTGCTCGGCGGTGATGACCTCGATCTGGTTCGGATAAACGTTCAGGCCCATCTGGCCGATGGCGACCTCTTCGATGGCGTCGAAGCTCTTGCGCAGGAGGTCATAGGTCCACTCCGCGCCGTCGTAGAGTGGCGGCTTGGCGCTTTTGCGTTTTGGCAGCTTGGGAATGGTCATTGTAGGGATAGCTCCCGCGGGTGACTGGGTGTCAGGCACGTACAGCGCCATTCACGACGGTTGCAGCTGAGTCGGTCTGGCAAGGGCGCTATAAGTTCCTGACGCCTAGTGCTCATGCCGCCGCCACCGAACCATCGAACAGTTCACGGAACACCGGATAGATCTCGGCCGGCGAGGACACGCGCTTCATCGCGAAGTTCTCGTTGCCGTCGATCAGGTCCTCGTAGCCGTTCCAGACCACGCTGTCTGAGGTGTCGCGGTGGTGCTCCGGGGTGACCTCGATATAGGCCATGTACTGGCAGATCGGCAGGATGTCGCCTTCCAGCAACTCAAGACATTTATCCATGTCGTCGTCGAAGTTGTGTCCGTCGGAGGCCTGGGCGGTATAGATGTTCCAATCCGCGACCGGGTAGCGGTCCTTGACGATCTCTTTCATCTTCTCGAACGCCGAGGAGACGACGGTGCCGCCGGTCTCGGTGCCTTTGAAGAACGTCTCCTCGTCGACTTCGTCCGCCTCCGTCGTATGGCGGATGAACACGACATCGACCTCGCGGTAATGGCGCGTCAGGAAGACGTGGAGCAGCATGAAGAACTGTTTCGCGAGGTCCTTCAGCTGCTCCGTCATCGATGCGGAAACATCCATCAGGCAGAACATGACGGCCTGGGTGGTCGGCTTAGGCACGCGCTCGAAGCGATTAAACTGCATGTCGATGGGGTCGATATAGGCGACCACCTTGCGCAGCCGGGTGAGGCGGGTGATGCGCGTTTTCAGGGCCTCGATCTTGGCGGTCTCGGTCGAACCTGAGGTCTCCAGTGCGAACAGTTCCTCCTCCAGCGCCTTGATCTCGGCTTCGCTCGGACGGCGCAATGCGATGCGGCGAGCCAGCGAGTTGCGCATGGTGCGCACACGGTTCAGTTTCGACGGCGGCCCGTCGCTGGAATAGCCCGCCCGCATCGGCTTGGGCGAGCGCATGTCCTTCAGCTTGGCCTTGATCATGTTCGGCAGCTTCAGGTCCTCGAAGAACAGGTCGAGGAACTCGTCCTTGCTGAGCGAGAATACGAAATCGTCCTCGCCCGACCCATCCGGGCTGCCTTTGGACCCGGACCCGCCCTGGCCTTCCTTGGGCTTGGGGATAGCGTCGCCGGCCGAATAGTCGTGATTGCCCGGCAGCACGAAATCGCGCGAGCCGGTGTTCGAGGAATGCCGAAACGTCGGCTCACGGAGGTTCTTTGAGCGGATCGATACCCGCTCGCCGCCGGCCACATCGGCGACCTTGCGTCGCTTCAGGGCGTCACGCACCGCCTCGCGGACCTCGGACTTGGCGCGGCGCAGGAAACGCTGGCGGTTGCCGAGATTTTTCGCGGCGGGATTCTTGCGGCGGTCGACGATGTTCATTTCGCTTCGCTCAATGTGGCATCGGGCATCAGGCATCGGGCATCAAGGTGGGCCGATGCCCGATGCCTGATGCCCGATGCCAATCTTGCTAGCTCGACTTCTTCACCCGCATGTACCACTCGACCAACCGGCGCACTTGCCGCGGCGTGTATCCGCGCTCGACCATGCGGTCGACGAACTCGTCGTGCTTCTTGGCCGTGTCGCCGTCCTTCTTGGCGCCGAACGAGATCACCGGCAGCAGGTCCTCGACCTGGCTGAACATGCGCCGCTCGATGACGTCGCGGATCTTCTCGTAGGAGGTCCAGCTCGGGTTCTTGCCGCCATTTTTCGCACGGGCGCGCAAGCTGAACTTGACCACCTCGTAGCGAAAATCCTTCGGGTTCGCGATGCCGGCCGGCTTCTCGATCTTGCTCAGCTCCTGATCCAGCAACGGACGGCTCATCAGCTGGCCGGTGTCGGGATCCTTGAAGTCATGATCTTCGATCCAGGCATCGGCGTAGGCAACGTAACGGTCGAACAGGTTCTGGCCGAAATCGTTGTAGCTTTCGAGATAGGCTTTCTGCACCTCGTTGCCGATGAACTCGGCGTAGCGGGGACCAAGCTCCTCCTTGATGAACTCGAGATAGCGGTCCTCGTTGTCCTGGCCCATCTGCTCGCGGCGGATCGCCTGCTCCAGCACATACATCAGATGCACAGGATCGGCGGCCACTTCGTGGGTGTCGTAGTTGAACGTCTCGCTCAGCACCTTGTAGGCAAAGCGCGTCGACGAACCGTCCATGCCCTCGTTGATGCCGCCGGCCTCGCGGTACTCGTGGATGGTCTTGGCGTGGACGTCGGTGTCCTTCAGGCTTTCGCCGTCATAGACGCGCATCTTGGAGTAGAGCGACGAGTTCTCGTGCTCTTTTAGGCGCGTCAGCACCGAGAAGCGAGCCAGCATTTCCAGCGTGCCGGGCGCACACGGCGCTTTGAACACGTCGGAGGTGGCGAGCAGCTTCTCGTAGATCTTGCGCTCTTCCGTCACGCGCAGGCAGTAGGGCACCTGCACGACGCAGATACGGTCGAGGAAGGCCTCATTGTTCTTGTTGGCGCGGAAACTCTGCCACTCGCTCTCGTTCGAGTGGGCGATAATGATGCCCTGATATGGCAGCGCACCGACATTCTCTGTGCCGACATACGTGCCGTCCTGCGTCGCGGTCAGCAACGGATGCAGCATCTTGATCGGCGCCTTGAACATTTCCACGAACTCAAGCAGGCCTTGCGTGGTGCGGTTCAGGCCGCCGGAGTAGGAGTAGGCGTCGGCATCGTTCTGGCCGTGGAACTCCAGCTTGCGGATGTCCACCTTGCCGACCAGGGACGAGATGTCCTGGTTGTTCTCATCGCCCGGCTCGGTCTTGGCGACGCAGATCTGGCGCAGCTTGGACGGGAACAGTTTGACGACGTTGAACTTGGAGATGTCGCCGCCGAACTCGTCCAGGCGCTTGATGGCCCACGGGCTCATGTAGCCGGTCAGCTTGCGGCGCGGGATGTGATAGCGCTCCTCAAGCATCTGCGCCATGCTGTCGGGCTGGAATAGGCCGAGCGGGCTCTCGAAGATTGGGCTGACTTCGTCGCCGGCCTTCAGCACGTAGATCGGGCACTGCTCCATCAGCTCTTTGAGCCGCTCGGCCATCGACGACTTGCCGCCGCCCACCGGGCCGAGCAGATAGAGGATCTGCTTGCGCTCTTCCAGACCTTGCGCGGCGTGACGGAAATAGCCGACGATGCGCTCGATGGTCTCTTCAAGGCCGTAGAAGTCCTTGAAAGCGGGGTACACCTTCAAGGTACGGTTCATGAAGATGCGGCCGAGCCTGGGGTCGCGCGCAGAGTCGATCAGCTGCGGCTCGCCGATGGCCTGGATCATGCGCTCGGCGGCGCTAGAGAACATGCTCGGATCGGTCTTGCAGGCTTCCAAGAATTCGCGGAGCGACATCTGGTGCTGCTTGTTCTTGTCGTAGCTTTTCGCAAACACGTCGAAGAGTTCGTTTTCCTGAGTCATATCGACCTCTGCCTCGCCTGTTGCTCCGCTTCTGAGCTCCTGACCCGCCGGCTGCGATGGCGGCCGTAACGTCGGACAAGTGCTCAACGCGGCTGAGTGACCCAAGCTGGCTCCGGCCCCCTCGCCGGAACTCCAGCTGTCGTGATGCACATACTACCATCTCCAGCCTGAAAACCGGACAACAAAATCGTCAGGTTGGTGGAAGGCGATACGCGATCTGAGTGACGCGAAGTCTTGCGCGAAATCATGGTGTTTCAAAGGTACCGGGCACAATGGCACAACTGCTTTCTGCCGAGGTGGAACGCTTGGCCGCAGGACTACCGATTCGGGAGAGTATGGCATGAGTCGCTGCGAGCGAAAGTCAATTCCCTAAGGCAGGTTTGATCCACACCCGGTTGTCGTGGAACGGCGCACCACCGTGGGGTGCGGACTGTTCGGCGCCGGTGAGGGTGTTGATGCCTGCCCCGCCCGCAAACTGGCTGTTTGGAGCGATGCCTTCGACAATCGCAACGCCGCGTTGCAAGCCTGAAAAAGCCTTTGCAATCAATCCGATGTCGCCACGCCGGTTGCCGATGCGGATGCTGGCTCCATCCTTGATGCCAAGTGAGGCCAGGTCGTCGGGATGGATCAGCGCGTGCGGCGCCCCGTGCTTGTCGCGCGAGCTTTCCGTTTCGTTGAAGGTCGAGTTGAGATAGGCGCGCGCTGGCGACGTCGCGAGCCGGAATGGGTGCTCGGCGTCGACCTCCTCGGTGACGGCCCAGTGGTCCGGAAAGCCCGGCATCTCGGCATAGGCGCCCTTCAAGCCCTCGCGCCGCCCTGGAAGTTCGCTCCAATCGGCCTTCAGCCGGAATTTGCCGTCCGGCCAGGCGAACCCCGTGATGAAATGCGCCTCTTCGAACGGCGGCATGACATCGACCCAGTGCCGGCGCTGCACCTCGTCGAAGCCGGGACGGCCGGAGTTCTTAAGCGTCCAATCCACGATCTCGCGCGCGCTCATCTCGAAGCCGCGATGCTGCGCGCCAACTTGGCTGGCGATCCCGCAGATGACATCGTGATTGGTCCGGCATTCGCCCGGCGGGGCGACCAGCTTCGGCCCGATCTGAATGTGCGGGTGGCCGCTTGCCTGGTAGAGATCGTCGTGCTCCAGGAACATAGTCGCGGGCAGCACGATATCGGCCATTTTCGCGGTTTCCGTCATCATCTGCTCGTGCACGCAGACGAACAGATCCTCGCGCGAAAACCCTTTGCGGACCTTGTTCTGGTCCGGCGCGACTTCCATCGGATTGGTGCTCTGGATCAGCATGGCCTTGACCGGTGGTCCATCAGCCAGATCGTAGGGATCGCCGGTCAGCGCCGCGCCGATACGCGACTGGTCGATGGCGCGCACGCTCATGTCGCACACGTCGGTGCCCTGGATCAGCGTCTTGTTCCATTTGTAAATGCCCGAGAGAGAATGCAGCGCCCCGCCTCCTTCATGCGCCCAGGCGCCTGTTACCACCGGGATGCAGGTCACCGCATGCATGTTGGACGCGCCGTTGCGGCTGCGCGTGAAACCGTAGCCGAGCCGGAAATAGGCACGCTTGTGCATCCCGATCAGGCGGGCGAAGGCCTCGATCTCGGGGACGGGCAAGCCAGTGAGGGCGCTGGCCCACTCCGGAGAGCGGGAGGCAAGATGCGCCTCCAACCCCTTGGGATCATCGGCATATCTGGCGAGGTAGTCCCAGTCGGCCAGCCCCTCGCGGAACAGCACGTGCATGATGGCGGCCGCCAGCGCGCCATCTGTCCCCGGGCGGATGCAGATGGCGTGATCGGCCTGCTCCATGGTGCCGTTGCGGTAGATGTCCACGGCCGCAATCTTGGCGCCCCGTTCTTTGCGGGCGCGGGCGGCGTGGGTCATCACGTTGACCTGCGTGTTCACGGGGTTGGTGCCCCAGATCACGATCAGGTCCGACTTTGCCATTTCGCTGGGATCTGGCCCCCACAGAGCGCCAGATCCCGCGATCGCCCCGGGGAACGAGGTGCCAACGCAAATCGTTGAATGAAAACGCGAATACTTCTTGGCGTGGGTCAGCCGCTCGATGCCGTCGCGCATCACGAGGCCCATGGTGCCGGCATAGTAGTAGGGCCAGATGCTCGCCGCGCCGAACTGCTGCTCGGCCGCGTTGAAGGCGTCACCGACACGCTGCAGCGCCTCGTCCCAGGTGATACGGGAAAATTGCCCCGATCCCTTTGGCCCCGTCCGCCGCAGGGGATAGAGCAGCCGTTCGGGATGATGGATGCGCTCGGCATAGCGCGCGACCTTGGCGCAGATCACGCCATCGGTGTAGCTGTTGCCCTTGGCCCCGCGCACCCGCCCGATACGGCCGTCGCCCAGGAGTTCGACTTCCAGCGCACAGGTGGACGGGCAATCGTGCGGGCAGACGCTGTGGCCGATCGGGATGGTGTCGTGCATGGTGGCTCTCACTCGGGTGCGCAGGCCGCGAGACTAATGTGGTCCGGTGTCCGATACTAGCGTTCCAAGTTGCAGGCAGAAAATCGGAAACCAGATGCCTCTCCCCATCGCCCCATACTGGTTCGAAAAGCGCCGCCTCGATGACGACATCACGCTCATCACCGAGCCGCATGTCGTACCGCTGATGCGCTGCAACATCTGGCACATGCTGCGGGCGGGACCGCGATCTGATGGTCGATACCGGGATGGGGATCGTCAGTCTGCGCGCTTTCGCAAAGGACATGCTTGATAAACCAGTGACAGCGGTGGCGACACACGTCCACGCCGACCACATCGGCAACCATCACGAGTTCGACGATTGCCTGGTGCACGAACTAGAGGCGGAGGGATTGCGCACCGCCGGCCGCGACTTCACACTGGCGGGGGACGAGTTCGATGCGCGCGATCTGGCGACGCTGCTGCTGCCGAAATTCGAGGCGTACACTGTCGAAGGGCCGCTGCTGACTGCGCTGCCGCACGCCGGCTACAACCTGGCCAGCTTCCGCATCCCGCCTATGCGCACGCCCCGCACGGTAACGGACGGCGACCGTATCGACCTTGGTGACCGGAGTTTCGAGGTGCTGCATCTGCCGGGCCATTCGCCGGGCGGGATCGGCTTGTGGGAGACGCGCACAGGCACGCTGTTCTCGGGCGATGCGATCTACGATTCCGAGTTGCTGGATAGCCTGCACCACTCCAGCATTCCCGATTATGTCAGCAGCTTCGAGCGGCTGCGCGAGCTGCCGGTGCGGGTGGTTCACGCCGGCCACGACCCCAGCTTCGGCCGCCAGCGTTTGATGGAGATCACGGCAGGCCTATCTGACAAAGTGGCGGGCATAGCGCCCGCCACTTTGTTCCGATCAGGCCAAGTCGAACCGGTCCGCGTTCATGACCTTGGTCCAGGCCGCCACGAAATCGTGGACGAACTGCTCCTTGGCATCCTCGCAGGCATAGACCTCGGCCACCGCGCGCAGCACCGAGTTTGAGCCGAACACGAGATCGGCGCGGGTGCCGGTCCATTCGACGGCGCCCGATGCGCGGTTGCGACCCTCGTAGACGCCCTCGGTTCCCGACGCCTTCCACTCCCAGCGCATGTCCAGCAGGTTCGCGAAGAAGTCGTTGGAGAGCGTCTCGGGCCGCTTGGTGAAGACGCCGTGCTTGACGCCCCCCACGTTGGCGCCGAGGACACGCAGGCCGCCGACCAGCACCGTCATCTCGGGCGCGGTCAGCGTCATCAGTTGGGCGCGGTCCAACAGCAGTTCCTCGGCCGCATGTGCCTGGCCGGGCTTGAGGAAGTTGCGGAAGCCGTCGGCCGTCGGCTCGAGTACGGCGAACGAATATGCGTCCGTCTGGGCTTGCGAGGCATCCGTACGTCCGGGTACAAACGGCACCGTCACGCTGTGCCCGCCGGCCTTGGCAGCCTTTTCCACGGCCGCGCAGCCGCCCAGTACAATCACGTCGGCGAGCGACACTTTCTTGCCGCCGGTCAGAGATCCGTTGAAGTCCTTGCGGACTGCCTCCAGCCTCTCCAACACCGTGGCAAGCTGCGCCGGCTGGTTGACCGCCCAGTCTTTCTGCGGCGCCAGACGGATGCGCGCGCCGTTCGCGCCACCGCGTTTGTCCGAGCCGCGGAAGGTCGCTGCCGACGCCCAGGCGGTCGAAACCAGCTGGGAAACGGTGAGACCGGAAGCGAGGATCTTGGCCTTCAGCATGGACACATCAGCCGCATCGATCAGTTTGTGATCGACGGCGGGCACCGGGTCCTGCCACAGCAGCTCTTCCTTGGGCACCAGCGGCCCGAGGTAGCGGGCGCGCGGGCCCATGTCGCGATGCGTGAGCTTGTACCAGGCCCGGGCGAAAGCGTCGGCGAACTCAGCTGGGTTGTTATGGAAATGCCGCGAGATCTTTTCGTAGACCGGATCCATCCGCAGCGCGAGATCGGAGGTCGCCATCATCGGCGCGTGCCGCTTGGAGGGATCGTGCGCGTCCTCAACGGTCCCGGCGCCGGCGCCGTTCTTGGGCGTCCACTGCAGCGCGCCGGCCGGGCTCTTGGTCAGCTCCCACTCGTAGTTGAACAGGGTGTCGAAATAGCCCATGTCCCAAGTGGTCGGTTTCGGCTTCCAGGCGCCCTCCAGCCCGCTCGATATGGTGTGTACGCCCTTGCCGCTGCCAAAGCTGCTGGCCCAGCCCAGGCCCTGTTGCTCGATCGGCGCGCCCTCGGGTTCGGGCCCGACATATTTGCTGGGATCTTCGGCGCCATGGGTCTTGCCGAAGGTGTGTCCACCGGCGATCAGCGCGACGGTCTCCTCGTCGTTCATGGCCATGCGCGCAAACGTCTCGCGAATGTCGCGCGCCGAGGCCACCGGATCGGGCGTACCGTTCGGTCCCTGCGGGTTGACATAGATCAGACCCATCTGAACCGCGCCGAGCGGATTTTCCAGTTGCCGGTCGCCGCTATAGCGCTTGTCGCCCAGCCACTCGCTCTCCGGACCCCAATAGATGTCCTCTTCCGGTTCCCAGACGTCCTCGCGACCGCCCGCGAAGCCGAAGGTCTTGAAACCCATCGAATCCAACGCGACGTTGCCGGTGAGGATCATCAGATCGGCCCAGGAAATTTTCCGGCCGTACTTCTGCTTGATCGGCCACAGCAAGCGGCGTGCCTTGTCGAGGCTGACATTGTCCGGCCAGCTGTTCAGCGGGGCAAAGCGCTGCGTGCCCGACGATGCGCCGCCCCGCCCATCGGCGATGCGGTAGGTGCCCGCACTGTGCCAGGCCATGCGGATGAAGAACGGCCCGTAGTGGCCATAGTCGGCCGGCCACCAGCTCTGCGAATCCGTCATCAGGGCATGCAAGTCCTTGACCACGGCGTTGAGGTCCAGGCTTTTGAATTCCTTGGCGTAATCGAACGCCTTGCCCATCGGATCGGCCTTGGGCGAATGCTGGTGCAGCACCTTGACGTTCAGCTGATTGGGCCACCAGTCGCGGTTGGATTTGGCGCCGGCTGTCATCTGTCCACGCTGGCCGTGCGGGACTGGGCACTTGCTGGTCTCGGTCATAGTGTCTCCTGCTGGTAGTCGGCGGCTTGGGGGCGGCCACCGGAGTTGGCTCTGGCGCTGTTCTACGCCAGGGCGGGCAGGAGGGGAAGGTGCGGTGTGGCGAGGTGGTGCGCGTGGGGCGCAATAGGCGTTCTCTCTTCGCGCCGTACTGCGCCGCCGGAGGTTGCCGTTGACCCCTGCTGCGCACTACGGCGAAGTGGCCTATCGCGCCCTACGGATTATCCGTAATGCGCGTAGTCCGGCGCGTTCCCGATGACAGCCCTCGCTGCCACCATCCCGCCGACCGCCGCGGTCTCGGCCACCAGCTGATCGACAACGCCAATCAGCGCTTCATGCACCGTCCGGCCCTGCTCGCGCAGCCGCCGGTAGCAGGCGACCTGACGGTGCGCGCCGGTGCCCCGGTTCAGGATCGTGCGTGCGTGTTCCACCTCGGCCACGCAGCCGAAATGCTCCGCGTCCACTCGGATTGCCGCCAGCACGTCGTCGAGGATGACGTTCAACGACGCGACCCGCCCGGTCGAAAAATCGATCAGGCCCTCGTCGGTCCCATAGCGCTGGGCGCGCCAGCGGTTCTCGTTGATCAGCGCCAGATACTGCGGTTCGGCGCCACTCGCGATACGCGACAGCGGGGACGGTCGCTCCGCCGTGCCGCGCGAAAGATTGCGGCAGAAGCAGCGGAACAGCGCGACGATGCACATGGTATCGTCCAGCAGCGGCGTCACGTCGGTGATGCGCATTTCCAGCGTCGGGAAATTGGCCGAGGGGCGCACGTCCCACCAGATCTTGGTCGCATCCTCGATCACGCCGGCGCGGGCCAGCGCAGCGATGGCCGACTGATAATCCTTCCAACTCGCGAACGTCTCCGGGATACCCTTGCGTGGCGTGGAGTCGTTGATCGCGGTACGGAAGGATTTCAAACCGGTGTTCTCGCCCTGCCAGAACGGCGAGGAGGTCGAGAGCGCCAGCAGGATCGGCAGCAGCGGGCGCAGCTCGTTCATGAGGCGGATGCGGGTCTCATTGTCCGCAATCCCCACATGAACGTGCAGACCGTTGACGATCATGCGCCGGCCAACGCCCTGGAAATCGTCGGCGATGCTGTTGTAGCGCGGTAAGTCGGTATGCGCCTGCTCGCCCCAGCGGGCGAAGGGATGCGTGGCGGCCGCAATCGGCGCAAGATTGAACCGGTTGGCAATGCGCGCGATTTTGGCGCGCGAGCGGGCGAGGCTCTCGCGCCCCTCGGCCATGGTCGAGCAGACCGGTGTGCAGACCTCGATCTGCGACGCGATATACTCGCGGCTGAAAGCCTTGCCCAGCTCGTTGCGGAACGATTGGATCATGGCGCGCGGCGTATCCTCGGCCAGATCGCGGGTTTCGCGATCCACCAGCAGATACTCTTCCTCGATGCCAAAGGTGAACGACGGTGTCTTACCGGTCATTGGTTTTCTCCGTTCGTTGCTGTTGTTCGGTCGAGTGGCAAACGCGGGGTCATTGGCCACCGCATGCGCTGCGTGTCGTAGCAGCCGTCAGGGCCGAGAGAGCCACCGCTCCCGCCCCAAGAAACGCCGTGCTGCACTTGGCAGAAACTCACGGCAACAAGCCATCAACATGGGCCTTGGACTGTGACAATGCCATGACCGCAAGGTCACGATGTATTGATGTGTGCAGTATGAGTATATGATCTTGACGCGGTTTTCCATGCAGCGCCCGGGGCAGTAAACGGGGACAGTAAACGGGGACAGTTTACTTATATCACCGTACCTCTGATCGTCCAGATACGGCGGCGCAAAGTGATATAAGTAAACTGTCCCCGTTTATTGCCCCCCGATTGACGCCCCGCACCCGTCATGCTCAGCTAGTGATCACAACACGGTCAACTCCAGAGCATCGGACCCGCTCGTAATGCACGGACAGGCTCCCGGCCCCATTGCGGCCGCGGTGATTTCCACGGACGTACCCGCGATCTCCATCGAGCGGGTGAGCAAGACCTTCGGCGGCGGGGCCGACATGGTGCGCGCGGTCGACGATGTGTCGCTGGCGATCCGGCGCAACGAGTTCTTCACGCTGCTGGGGCCGTCGGGTTGCGGCAAGACCACGTTGCTGCGGCTGATCGCCGGTTTCGAGCATCCCACGCGTGGAAAATTGTTGCTGGAGGGGGCGGATATCTCGGCGCTGCCGCCCTACAAGCGGCCGGTCAATACCGTGTTCCAGAACTACGCGCTGTTCCCGCATATGACGGTGGCGCAGAACATCGGCTTCGGGCTGGAGATGCTGGGGCGGCCGAAGGCGGAGATTGCGGCGACCGTTGATGCCATGCTGAAGCTGGTGCGCATGGAGGAACTGCGCAACCGGCGCACCTCGCAGATTTCCGGCGGCCAGCAGCAGCGAGTGGCGTTGGCGCGGGCGCTTGCTCCCAAGCCCAAGGTGCTGTTGCTGGACGAGCCATTGTCAGCGCTGGATTTCAAGCTGCGCAAGGATATGCAGATCGAGCTGAAACGGCTGCAGTCAGAAACCGGCATTACTTTCGTGTTCGTGACGCACGACCAGGAAGAGGCGCTGACCATGTCCGACCGCATCGCGGTGATGGCCAAGGGCAAGGTGCTGCAGGTGGGGGCGCCGCGCGACATTTACGATCGGCCGGCCGAGCGGTTCGTGGCCAATTTCATCGGCGATACCAACTTCCTGGAGGCGGAGCTGGTGTCGTTTGTCGGCAAGACGGCCGCGATCCAGCTGCCCTCGGGCGTCAAGCTCGCCGCCAGCTTGCCCGAGGGTGGGGTCGGCAACGGCAAGGTGACGGTGGTGGTGCGGCCCGAGCATGCGCGGCTGACCGCCGAGACCACGGGCAAGCCGCTCACGGGCAAGCTGGAGAACGCCGTCTATTTCGGGACGGACACGCACTATCATCTGCGGCTGACCTCGGGCGAGCCGTTTATGGTGCGTATGCAGAATACTCGCGACGCCGATCAGCGCTTTGCCGTCGGCGATAGCGTGGGCATCGAGTTCGGCGACAACGCGCTGCAAGTGCTGAGGGATTGAGATGAGCGATCTCGCCGCCCCCGCTCCGGCAGCGCCCGCCCCCGCCGCTCCGATCCCGGACGATCCCGCCGAGGCCGCCGCACGCGCCGCGGACAAACGCGAGGAGCGAACGCGCTGGCTGCTCAGCCTGCCGGCCATCGCCATCATCCTGGTTGCCGCCATCGGCCCGCTGCTGGTGATGCTGCTCTATTCCTTCATGACCAAGGCCGGCTACGGCGGCATCATCTGGAAGCCGTCGCTCGAAGGTTGGTTCAGCGTGCTCTGGTCGCGCGACATCTTCGACGAAACGCAAGTCAGCTTCGCGTCGGCGCATCTCGACGTGTTCTGGCGCTCGATCAAGCTTTCCCTCGTCACCACGCTCCTCACCCTGCTGCTTGGTCTGCCGACGGCCTATTTCATCGCCACCCGAGCCGAGAAGCAGCGCGAACTCTGGCTGTTCCTGATCACCATCCCGTTCTGGACCAACCAGTTGATCCGCACCTTCGCCATCGAGGAGGTGATCCGCAAGGACGGGCTGATCAACCGCGTGCTCGAGATGACCGGCCTAGGCGAAGTCATCAAGGCGCTCGGCGGCCAGTATCCGCTGCTCCTGCTCAACACCGATTTCGCCATCGGCTTCGGCATGACCTATGTCTTCCTGCCGCTGATGGTGCTGCCGATCTACGCCTCGATCGAGAAGCTGGATTTCCGCCTGGTGGAGGCCGGCTATGATCTCTATGCCAACCGCTTCCAGGTGCTGTGGCGCATCATCCTGCCTTTGGTCCGCCCAGGGATCATTGCCGGCTCGATCCTGGTCTTCATTCCCGCGCTCGGCGCCTATGTGATCCCGCGCATCCTCGGGGGCGGCAAGCAGATGATGATCGGCAACCTGATCGATCTGCAGTTCGGCCAGGGGCGCAACTGGCCGCTCGGTTCGGCGCTCTCCATCACACTGATGGCCGCCGTCATGATCGCGCTCATGGTCTATGTCCGCAACGCCTCGGGCAACCGGAGCAGCGGCCATGGATGATCTGCTGTTCGATCAGACACCCGCCGCGATCCCCAGCGGAAAGCCGTTCCTGGTCAAGCGCATGCCGGGCTTTGCCACCATCGCGACCATCATGTTCGTGTTCCTCTACGTGCCGATCGCACTGCTCGTCGTCTTCTCGTTCAACAACAGCCGTTCGGTATCGGTCTGGGCCGGATTCTCGCTACAGTGGTATCAATCGGCCTTCGCCAACGAGCAGCTGAAAGACGTTGCCCTGCGCTCTTTCATCATCGCCTGCGTCGCTGGATCGATCTCAACCGTCGTGGCCACTATGGCTGCGATCGCGACCACCCGCACAAAAGCATTCCGTGGGCAGATGGGTATCTATGGCCTCATCAACATGCCCCTGATGGTGCCCGAGATCGTCACCGGCATGGCGCTGCTGATCTGCTTTTCGCAAGTGCGCATGGCCACAAATTATTACGGCATCGGCTACCTTCTGGCGGCTCATACTGCCTTCTGCATCCCCTTCGCCTATCTCCCGATCCGCGCCCGCCTTGAAGGCATGGACCTGACGCTGGAGCGCGCCGCCGCCGACCTCTATGCCACGCCGTGGCAAGCCTTCCGGCGGATCACCTTGCCGCTGCTCTGGCCCGGCGTTATCGCCGGACTGATGCTAGCCTTCGTCGTCTCGCTGGACGATGTGGTGATCACGGAGTTCGTCAAGTCGGCCGGGCAGGATACACTGCCGACCTACATGCTGAGCCAGCTCCGCCGCGAGATGACGCCCGAAGTGAACGCGATAGCGGCGATCTTCTTTCTGGTGTCGGTGATCCTCGTCACCTTGTTCTTCTTCCTCAATCGAAGGAAGACTTAAGTCTATCTGCGCTGGAAAACTTGAAGGAAACCTCATGAAGACGACGAAAACTGCTGCCAAACTGCTCGGAGCCGCCACGGCGCTTCTGCTTGGCATGGGGATCGCGAACGCCGACGGCGTCCTGCAGATCTACAATTGGGGCGAATATACCAGCCCCGAATTGATCAAAAAATTTGAAGACAAGTACAAGGTCAAAGTCACAATCACGGACTACGATTCCAATGATACCGCCCTGACCAAGATCAAGGCCGGCGGCCATGGCTTCGATATCGTTGTTCCTTCAGCCAGTTTCGTGCCGACCTGGATCGAGGAAGGTCTGCTGCTGGAATCGCGTCCCGATCAGATGGAGAACTTCAAGAACATGGACTCCAAGTGGGTCGATGTTCCCTTCGATCAGGGCCGCCACTACACCGTCCCTTGGCAGTGGGGCACAACAGGCATCCTGATCAACACCAAGTACTACAAGGGTGATGTCAACACCTCGGAGATCTTCCTCAACCCGCCTGCGGAATTGAAGGGCAAGATCAACGTCGTGCCGGAAATGTCCGATGTCATGAACCTGGCTATCCGCAACGTCGGCGGTACCTGGTGCACCACCGACAAGGAGGTGCTGAAAAAGGTTCGCGACAAACTGGTCGCCGCCAAGCCCAGCTGGATGTCGATGGACTATGGCAACCAGGAAAAGTATGCCAAGGACGATATCGTTGCCGGCGTGAACTGGAACGGTTCGACCTTCCGCGCCCGCCTGCGCAATCCCACCATTGTCTATGGCTATCCCAAAGAGGGCTTCCCGATCTGGATGGACAATCTTGCCATCTTGAAGGACGCCAAGAACGTCGAGAACGCCAAGCTGTTCCAGAACTTTATTATGGACCCTGAGAACGCGGCCCTGATCTCGGCCTACGCCCGCTACGCCAACGGCATCAAGGGTAGCGAAGCCTTCATGCCGGCGGATATGAAGGACGCGCCGGAAATCAACGTGCCCAAGGAGTTTGTAGCGCTTGGCGCCTTCCAAACCCGCTGCCCGCCGGAAGCGAACGATATGTACACGAAGATCTGGACGGAAATTCAGAAGTAGGCGGATTGATCTGCTCCCGCTATAGATACGGGCAGAAGTTATAGGTGGGGGCGGCTTGCGGCCGCCCTCGTACTGCGAACTCGCAGTACGAGGGCGGCCGCAAGCCGCCCCTACCAACTCGCATCGTGCCATAGTGCACCTCCACACTTGGCAACCCGGCCAAATGCGCTAAAAGCGTGCGTCCCGGCCGATCCAACCCGCGCGCGCAATGCTCATGCTGTCCATGCCCATCTCCGCCATCCGAGCCCACTACGACGCCGTCGTCGTCGGCTCCGGCTATGGCGGTGGCGTGGCGGCCTCGCGGCTGGCTCGTGCGGGCAAGCGGGTGTGCGTCCTGGAGCGCGGCCGGGAGTATCCGACGGGAACATTCCCGGCAAAGCTCAGTGAGCTGCGCAATGAGCTGATGCTCTCGGGGGGCGCCGGCAAGCCCGGTCTCTACGATGTCCGCATGGGCGAGCACATGCATGTCCTCGTCGGCTGCGGGCTGGGCGGCGGTTCGCTGGTCAACGCCGGCGTGGCGTTGCGCCCGGACCCGCGGATCTTTGGCGATGCGGCGTGGCCGGACGAACTGTCCGGGAACCTCGACCTGATCGACGAAGGCTACGCCCGCGCCTCGCATTGGCTGCGCCCCGCCGCCGATCCCTTGGCGCGCGAGATGACGAAGTTCGGCGCGCTCCACCGCGCCAGTGCTGCGCTGCGCCAGCCGCCCGATCCCGCGCGCGTCGTGGTCAGCTTTGCGGCCAACACCAATCCCGCCGGTATCGAGCAACCCGCCTGTACCCGTTGTGGCGATTGCTGCGGCGGCTGCAATGTCGGGGCCAAGAACACTGTGGCGCTCACGTATCTTCCCGATGCAGTCAATCATGGAGCGGAAATTTTCACCGAAGTGCGCGTCGAGCGTCTGGCGCGCGCGGGATCGACTGGCTGGCGGGTATTCTGGCGACCGAGCGGCGATGCCAAGGCGCCACTGGCGGAGTTCACCGCCGACATCGTTGTGTTGGCGGCTGGCTCGCTGGGATCGACCGAAATTCTGTTGCGCTCGCGCGAGATGGGTCTGCCGTTGTCGGACCGGCTCGGCCACGGCTTCTCGGCCAACGGCGATATCATCGCCTTCGGCTACAACGCCAGGGAGCGCGTCAACGCTGTCGGCGTTGGCCATCCGCCGCGCTCGGACGTGCCGCCCGTCGGGGCAAGCGTCAGTGGGCAGATCATCATCGACGACCCCGACGATCTCGAGAAAAGCATGATCGTTCAGGAGGGTGTGCTGCCGTCCGCCCTCGGTCCCCTGTTGCCGGTGTTCTTCGTTCCAGGCGGCCGCTTGCTCGGCGCAGCGCATGCCCTGTTAAAAGGCGTGTACGACGGACCCTTGGCGCGCACGCACACCTTCTTCGTCGTCTCGCACGACGATGCGCGGGGGAGGATCGTGCTCAAGGATGGTAAGGCAAGCATCGACTGGCCGGACGTGATGCAGCATCCGGTCTATGCCCGGGTCGACAGCGCGCTCGATGCTCTGTGCAAGGCCAATGGCGCCAGCTATGTCAAGAACCCGATGTCCGAGACCATCATGGGCAAGAAGCCGGCGACCGCCCACCCGCTCGGTGGCTGCGGCATGGGCGCCGATGCAACGCGCGGCACCGTCAATCACAAGGGGCAGCCGTTCGCTGGCGGGCCGGATGCGGCCGCAACCCATGGTGGGCTCTATGTGATCGACGGCTCGACCATCCCGCGCTCCCTGGGATGCAATCCGCTGTTCACAATCACAGCGCTGGCGGAGCGGGCGATGCAACTGATGGCGGACGATTACCAATGGCGTCCTGCACAGGAATGATTTTTCTGGATTTCTCCCGGAATTTCTCTGAATTTTCTGGGAAATTCCTGCCGAATTCTTGAAGGCTCACAAGGGATTCACAGTCGAGTCCCAACGGACGCGCAATGCAAAACGACGGCAGCAGGATCATGGATGACACGGTAAACGAGCTTTTGACTCTGCGGGATTATCTGCGGTTTGCGGTATCCCGTTTCACACAAGCCAAGCTGGTGTTTGAACAAGGCACCAACAATGCGCTCGACGAGGCCGCCTTCTTGTTGCTGTGGGGACTTAATCTTCCGATCGACCAGCTCGATCCATTTCTCGACGCCAGGTTAACAAAACCTGAAAGAGTGAAGCTTCTTGATATTATCGAGCAGCGCGTAAAATCCAGGAAACCGGCCGCCTACATAACTGGCGAAGCCTGGATCAAGAATAATAGATTTATCATCGATGAACGCGCCATCATTCCCCGCTCCTATATCGGGGAATTGCTGGCCGGCGATGCCTCGATCCTGGAAGCCGGCGGACCTGTGGGCGCAGTCCTGGACTTGTGCACGGGCTGTGGTTGCCTGGCCATCCTCGCCGCACTGGCGTTCCCTGAAGCCCAAGTCGACGCGGCCGATCTGTCGGGCGATGCGTTGGAGGTGGCCAAACTCAACGTCGCCGACTACCAGATGCAGGATCAGGTGCGCCTCTTCAAGGGCGACCTGTTCGAGCCGCTCAAGGGCAAGCGCTACGATCTCATCATCTGCAATCCGCCCTATGTGCGCGATGCGACGGTGGCGGGCTATTCACCCGAGCATGCCAGCGAACCGCTGCTCGCGCATGCCGGCGGTCCGGATGGTTTGGTCATTGTGCGGCGCATTCTGGCCGAGGCGGCGCAGCATCTCAACCCGGACGGGCGCCTGCTGGTTGAGGTCGGCTACGGGCAACAGAAATTGGCGGCCGACCGGCCGGACCTGCCCTTCCTCTGGTTGGAGACGGAGGACAGTCAAGGCGACATGTTCCTGCTTAATGCTGCCGATCTGAGTGCGCCGCCGGTCTCTAAAGACGGACCGAAGGCCACCCCGAAGCGGCGCAAATAAAAATCGGCCGCCCGTTGCGGGGCGACCGAGTTTGCGAGCGAGAGAGCAGGCATAGCGAGAGGGAAAGGGCTGCGCCGATCAGGCCGGTAAGCCGAGATCGGCCAGGATCATGGCGTGATGGTCGGCGCCGACATCGGCAATGTTGACGCCTTCCAGCACGGCGACATTGGTCCAGATCTTGTCGATCAGGCCCTGCACCATGACGGCGCTG
Source organism: uncultured Alphaproteobacteria bacterium (assembly GCA_963732765.1). Lineage (GTDB taxonomy): Bacteria > Pseudomonadota > Alphaproteobacteria > Rhizobiales > Hyphomicrobiaceae > JANYHF01. The sequence continues at coordinate 88,068 of CAVTAS010000008.1, forward strand.
CCATCGGACTCCGAGGCGTCGACAAGTTTGACAACGTCGCTGTAGCTGGTGTGTCCCTTGAGGAAGTCGGACAGGTCCAGTTTATCCGTACCCGCCGTGAAGTCCCTGATGCTGTCGACCGCGCCCGCCTTCACATCCTTCTTCAGGATGGAGAACGTGTCGGCGCCGTCACCTCCGCTCATGGTATCGGCGCCGAGGCCGCCGCGCATCCAGTCAGCGCCCGCTCCGCCCACGAGGGCATTGGCGACGTTGCTGCCGGTGAAACTGGCGCCGGCATCGTTGGCGATCAGCCCCTCGATGCTCAGCATCGCGGCGGGCGCCGGCGTGTGGCCAAACATGATCACGCCTTCGTGTTTGGACAGGTTGACCGTGACTTTGCCAAGGATGCCGCCGAAATCCACGGTGTCGAAGCCCGAGCCGCCGGCATAGCTGTCGGTGCCGGAGCGCGCCATCAGCAGGTCATCGCCGCCGCCGGCCATCAGCTTGTCGCTGCCCGAACTGCCGTCCAGCGTGTCGTTGCCAGTGCCGCCCGAAATCGTATCGGCGCCGCTGTTGCCGACCAACTTGTCGTTGCCGCTGTTGCCTTGGATAGACGTCGTCGCCCTTGCCGCCGGTGACCAGGTCGTCGCCCTTGCCGCCGTCGATGATGTCGTCGCCGTCGCCGCCCTGGAGGTCGTCGTTGCCCTGGCCGCCCGACAGCGCGTCGTTGCCACTATCGCCAAGGACCAGGTCATTGCCGCTGCCGGCAGCGATGCTGTCGTTGCCCTTGCCGCCATGCAGTTCGTCGGCGAGCATACCGCCGGCGATGGCGTCGTCGCCCTCCTGGCCCCAGATCTGGTTCTGGTCCTTGAGGTCGCCGGTGATGGTCTCGGCTTTGTTGTTGCCTTTGATGATCCGCACGTGATGTCTCCTGTTGCGGGGCTGAATGATTAACGAGCCAGATGTCGGTTAATTGTTGGCTCGCGTCTGACGCTCAGATTATCTTGCCGACGGGCTGGTATGCCGCCGCGTTGAGGGAGTATTAGCGCCAAAGCTTTGCCGCGGAGTTTCGGCAGGGCGACAAATGAATTGATAGTTTTAAATAAACGCTGCACGCGTGGGTTTTTCGCGTTAACGAATGGGCCGCTGTTAACGAATGGCGCGCGGTTACCTTATCGACACGGTCACGCGATCGACGCGTCCGGTCGCATCCACCACCGAGAGCTTGGCGAAACCCTTGCCGTGCGGGCTTATCTGCGCCTCGCGGCTGAAGGCGTCCGTCGCGACCGGCTCGTCGTCGACCATCCAGGTCAGCGGCAGCACGCCGCCCTCCGCCTTGACGATCAGTGGACGTTGCGATCCGTCGGCCCCAAGATCGAGCGCCACTTCGGACTGGTCGGGCGGGAAGGCAATCGCAAGGTCTGGTTCGGCGAACGGCTGGCCGGAGACTTTCTCCAGTCGATCGGGAAGGAAAACCTTCAATGGCGGGGGCAAATCGATCCCGACTTCAGCCCCATCCGGAGCCGGGCGGAGGGGCGTGCGTCGGCCGGGCAGCCTGGCAAAGGCATCGAACAGTATCGGCGCGGCGGCGCCAACTCCGGTTATTCCAGGTTCCGGTACGCCATCGGGCCGCCCGACCCAGACGGCGATCGTGTGTTTGCCGTCGAAACCGGCCGCCCAGGCGTCCCTGTAGCCATAAGATGTTCCGGTCTTATAGGCGATCTCGCCACCCTTGGCATTGCGCGGCGGGGCGGTGCCGCGCAGGATAGATTGCACGTACCAGTTTGCTACTGTGCTCAACAAGGTCGTGTCACAATTTTCACACTTCTGCACACCGCCGGCGCCTACTCGTCGCCTCAAATGCATCGCCTGCCCACCACGAGCTATATCGGCATATAGCTCGGTAAGATCGCCAAGTGTCAGTCCGACACCACCCAACCCGACCGCCAGCGACGGCCCCGCATCCAACGGCAATTCATAGTGAATACCCGCCTCTTTCAACCGCGCCATCATCCGCGCCGGCCCGACCGCAGCCAGCACTTTCACCGCCGGCACATTCAACGATTGTCGCAAGGCTTCCCGGATCGTTACAGTGCCGTGGAAGGTGTCGTCGAAGTTCTTTGGCGAATACCTGCCGAACCGCGTTGGCTTATCTTCGATCAGGGTATCGGGGTGCGCGATCCCGGCTTCGAACGCCAGTCCGTACACCAATGGTTTCAATGTCGAGCCCGGCGAGCGGACGGCGCTGGCCATGTCGATGGCGCCGAAGCGCTTCTTGTCGAGATAGTCCGGCGAGCCGATATAGGCGAGCACGTCACCGCTGGCGTTGTCCGCCACCATGATGGCGAGCGACAGTCGTGGCCCGAGGTTCTGCGCCGAGGTCCGGGCCAGATCTTCCAGGTTCGCTTGCAGCGTGCGGTCGATGGTCAGACGATGGACGATGGTGTCGCGACCTGCGGCCACCTGCTGCTCGCTGAGATGCGGCGCAAACTGCGGAAATGGCTTGCGCTGGGTTGGCACCGGTTCCGCGTTGGCATGCGTTGCTTCCGCCCTATCGATGATGCGAGCCTTGAGCGCGCGCTCCAATACGCGGGCGCGGGCGCGGCGCGCATTTTCGGAACGCAGGTCGGGACGGCGGGCTTCGGGCGACTGCGGCAGCGCCACCAAGAGTGCCGCCTCCCCGACCGAAAGGCGCACCGGCTCCTTTCCGAAGTAGGCCAGCGATGCCGCGCGCACGCCTTCCAGATTGCCGCCGAAGGGTGCTAGTTTCAGGTACAGGCGCAGGATTTCCGGCTTCGTCAGTTTGCCTTCTATTTGCAGAGCCCGCACGATCTGGCGCAGCTTGCCCATCCCGGTACGCTCGTGCTTGCCGGCCAGCAAGCGCGCAACTTGCATGGTGAGCGTGGACGCTCCCGAGCGGATGCGGCCGGACGTGAGGAATTGGACTGGTGGCCGCAGCAGAGCTGGCAGATCGACACCAAAGTGCGTCTGGAAGCGCTTGTCCTCGTAGGCAAACAGCATGGCGAGATAGCGCGAATCGACGGCGGTTTCGTCGACTGGAAGCCGCCAGCGGCCGTCCTTGGTTGTGAAGGGGCGCAGCAACCTGCCATCGCGGTCGAGTACGACGACCGAACCTTCGGTGGCCGCGTCGAGCGGTGGCGGGCCAAGCTCGTAGACAGTACGGGCGAGGAACACTGCTGCGAACAACAGCGCACAACCAGCCGTGGCAAGGAACGATCTTGCCACGGACCAACGGCGCGCTGCCGGAGCAGTCTTTCCGAGCCCGGCCTCCACTACTTCTGTGCCTCCACGATCAGCTTGCCGGCATCCGTCCGGGCGAACCGGACGGGTGCATACATATCTTCGATAGTGGCGGCCGGAAGCAGATACGTTCCCGGCGTCACTGCGCGGACCACATAGGCGATGGTTGCCGTCGGTTCGCCCATCGGCGCCGCACCATCAGCCGGCAGATTATCCGGGCCGTCGCTTTCAATAGTGCCGCTCTCTCCGCCTGCGTTCGCTTCGTCGGTACCGCCCTGATTGCTCTTGGAGTTAAGATCCAGAGCGGCCACGAAACGGTCGTCACGGAACTCGACGTGCTCGGCCCAGCCCAGGCCCTTCAGCCAGGGGAAATTGGCCGTGTTGGCGCTGTCGAGCATGCGTGGATTCTCGACTTCAAAACCTGCGGGCAGCCGGTCGGCCAGGATCACGCGGCCGGTCTTTCCGTCCGTGGGCGTGACTTTTAGAACCACCACCACGCGGCTGTTTTGCGCCAGTGTAGCCTCGCCCTTCAACGCCGGGATCGGCTTGCCGTCGAGCGTGTAGTAGCTGCGCTCCAGTTTGAACCCACGCGAGACGGCCGGTTCCGGAGTGAGCAATTCGCCCGCCACTGTCACCACAGCTTGCACGTCGCCATCACTGGCATTGGCCACCGTGAACGTGCCCTTGGCCAACTCATCGGCCGAGAGCGAACGCATCAGACTGCCGGTCTGCGGGGAGCCGTTCACGGTTAGGGCGAGCGTTTTGCCCTGTTCGATCAGGCCACGGGCCGCCAACAGCATCCAGGCCTGCTCTTGTGTCGATGTGTAAGCTTGCCCAAGTCGGGACTTGCTGACGATTTCCGCCAGCCGTGTTGCCGATTGGCTGCGAACGCCGGTTTCCGCGACCAGCGTTAAAGTCGCTGCGCTATCGCGCAAGTTCGATCCGTAGTCCGGGCGATTGTCGTCCCCGGCAGCGCTCTTTTCGATGTCGCCAAACGCTACATCGAAGGCTTTGGTCGCCCGTTCCTTGTCGCCGTAGAGTGCAAGGGCCGCTGCGATTTGGGCCTTGGCCATCGGATTGGCGAAGCGGTCGAGCCGGGTATCGGCGTAGTAGCGCAGATCGCCGATAGGGGCGCGGCCATTTCGGGCCAGGACGTAGAGTGCGTAAGCGATGCTCTCGCCGCCGCGTTCAAAATCGGAGGCATAGCTGACGGAGTTCTGCAGCTTGTCGAGCGCCTGCGCGAAGGCCAACGCCGGCACAACAAAGCCTTGCTCCTTGGCGCGTCCTAAGAAGTCGGTGACATAGGCCGACAGCCAGAGGTCACCGTTGCCTGGACCCCAGAGGCCGAATGAGCCGGAGGAGTCCTGCATCTCGGTCAGCCGTGTGATTGAAGCCTCGATCCGCTTCTTGGCGTCTGCCTCGCCGATGATGCCTGCGGCGGCGGCCACCTGGTTAAGATAGAGCAGCGGCAGCGCGCGGCTGGTGGTCTGCTCGGCGCATCCGTAGGGATAGCGGTCGAGCGCGGCGAGCAATCCGGGGACGTCCATGGCGGCGGCGGCGCCGACGGCCACTGTGACCTTTGAGCGTTCCGGGATGAGGTCCTTCAGCACATCGGCGCTGACGGTAATCTTGCCGGTTCTGGCCGCGAGCGTCTGCACGGTCGAGCGCTTCACATCGCCGGCAGGCGCATGTACCTCCAAACCGAAATTGCGGCGTACCGCGACGTTTCCGGGGCCGGTGAGCGTCACCGCGTAGGAGATCTTTCCGACATGATTGGTGGCAAGATCGACAGTCTGCAGTTTGCGTTCGCCGGCTGCCATGGCCAGGTTCTGCTCAAGCAACATGGCCTTCTTGGCGCCATCGGTCTCCTCGACGGCGACGCGATAGGTTCCGGCCTGGCCTTCCACATTATGCAAGTCGAAGACCAGTTGGACTCTTGTCTCCCAGCGTCAGGAAGCGCGGGCCAGACACCAGCATGGCGACCGGATCGCGCACGATCAGCTCCTTTTCGGCGTGCCCGAGCTTGGTCTTGGTCCAGGCGACGGCCATGACGCGCAAGGCGCCGTTGAAGTCGGGGACGTCGAACGTGGCTTCGGCCATGCCATCGGCGCCGACTTTCAGGATACCGCTATAGAGCGCGACCGGAGCGACGGTGGGCAGGCTGACGGCGGTATCGAGGCCGCCGCCGTCGCCACCGGTACGGGCCGCGCCCTTCTGAGCGTGCATGCCGTCGATCAATCGTCCGTACAGATCACGAACTTCCACGCCGAGCCGGCGCTGACCGTAGAACCAGGCTTCCGGTGACGGGCTTTTGTAGGCGGTGAGGTTGAGAATGCCGACATCGACGGCGGCCAACACGACGCGGGCCTCTTCGCCAGTGGCCAGGCCCGTGAGCTTCACCGGGATCTTCAGGCTGCCGCCCGATGGCGACTTGTCGGGCAGTTGCAAGCTGACGCCGATGGTGCGGGTGGTCGAATCCACCGGCACCCAATGCACACCGATGGAGCGCGACGGCATGCGCTTGGCCTCGATATCCATCGGGCGATAGAGCATGGTGGCGACATAGGCGCCGGGGGCCATGCTTTCGTCGACCGGCAGTTCGACCAAGCTTCCACCTTTGGACACATCGATCTGCTGCATGCTGATCAAGCCGTCGCGCAGGACCGCGACGATGGCTTTGCCCTCGCCCTCGGGCGCGACCGTCAGCTTCAGTTTGTCGCCCACCTTGTAGCTGGGTTTGTCGACGCCGATCTGCAGCACTTCGGGGCTGTCGGCTTTTTCCGCACCGTACCAGCCGGCATAGAATGTGTAGCTGCTGGCGGGACCGCCGGGCTCGGACGAGGCGACCTGCAGGAGGTACTCGCCCCATTGCACGGGTACGGAGAGTTTGGCCGGTGTGGCGGCTTCCGTATCGACCGTGCCGTCTAGCACTTTGTTGGTGTAGACGACGGGATCGTACGACCACGACCCATTGCGGCCGTACCACTGATAGCTGCGCTCGACCTTCTTGAGCTGCCAGGCCAACCCCTTTGCGGTGGTGGCCTTGCCGTTGGCGTCCAGCTGCACGACCTGGAAGTTGGCGACGCCGCCGCGCTCCAGCACCTTGTCCGCCTCTGGCTTGATGCCGATCACGGGAACACCCGGCAGAACCGGCATCGTGACATTGCGTTCGATAGTGCGGCCGCTGGGTTCGCGCAGGCGCAGCGAGACCTTGGCCTCCAGCAGATGGGACGTGCGCGGCAGTTGCGGCAGCGCAATCACAACGTCGGCATGCCCCTTCTCGTCGGTCTTGCCGAGCGCGTTCAACGTGGCGCGGACCGGATTGATCTTCTCGTCGTCCATGCCGAACCGGTATCCGGCGAACCCCTCCAATCCCTTGGTGGAGGGAATCACCACCACGTCGGCCTCGATGCCGAGATTGGCGGCGGGCGGGCCATAGAGATAATGGCCGTCGATCTTGATGGTGCCGTCCTTGCCGGGCTCGAAGGCCGCGGTGACTGGGACAAGCGTCATGTCAAGGCGTTCTGGTACATAATCTTCGACCAGGAATGACGTTGCGCCGATGGCCGTGCCCTTGGGGTCGGCATAGACGTTGGCGCGCCAGGTGCCGGTTTGCGCCGTGGGCGGAAGGCCGAGCGTGAAGCTGCGGCCGCCCAGGCCGTCGTCTTTCAGCACGACGCTCTGCTGCTCGACACCGTCGGGGCGGTCGATCTTGAGCGTGAGCGGAAGGCTTTCGGTGGCATTGGCCTTGCGGTCGCGCAAGAGGCCGGTCAGATGCACCTGCTCGCCGGGGCGGTAGACGCCGCGCTCGGCAAAGACGTAGGCGTCCAAGGCGCCGGGTGCATCGCGGCCCGCAACACCGCGATCGGAGAGATCGAAGGCGCTGCCGTTCATGTCGAGGAAGGCATAGTCGTGATCCGCCGTCTCGGCGATCAGGATGGCGGGCGACAAGCCGCCTTCGCCGCGCGTCAGACCGGCCTCGAAGCGCAGGTAGCCGTTGGCGTCGGTCTTGCCGGTGCCGAGCACATCATTGTTGCGGGCGACCAGTTTGACGGCGACGTCTGCGGTCGGCATGGCCGTGGCCAGCGAGCGCACGAAAGCATGCACTCCGTCTTCGCCCTTCAACGCTGTCAGCCCCAGATCGGAGACGATAAACCACTGCGTCGCGCGCGACTGGTATTCCTCCGTCTTCGCGCCTTCGGCCAGCGCCGACATGACGTACACGCCCGCGCCCAGGTTCGGCAGCACCTCGCTAACTGGGAAGGCGGTGGTCACCTCTTGGTTCAGGTCTTGCTTTACGGCCAGGTCGCCCTTCCAGATAGGTTCGCCGGTTTTGTCTCGAATGTCATTGAGCTGATTGCCCGACAGCTGCGTTGAGATATCGCCATCGACAATGGTGCGCGCTAGATTGCGATCGCCGATCCGATAAACCTCGATGCCGATTTTGGCGGTGTTGACGCTGATCACCGGAATGCCCTGCTGGCCCTTGTTGGGCAGCACATAGCTCTTGCCGGCAAAGCGCGCATTCGGCGAGCGGTCGCGCACGTAGATGGCGAGCGGCACGGTCTTGCCGAGATCCTCGCCGACGGCCGAGGGCAGGCCTGCGCGCAGCTGAACCTCGTAGCGCTGGCCGTGCTGCAGACCTTCCGCACACAGCTGATAGTCTTCCTTGCTGACCGCTGCGGGATCGGCGCCATTGATTGAGATGAACTTGGAATAGTCGAGCTGACCCAGCATCAGCGGATCGGAGAACTGGATGCACAAGCGTGGCGTGACGGCATCGCTGTCGACCGAGTAGTCGGTGACGCGGAAGCCCTGTTCGGATCTCAGCTTGTCGTAGGCATCGCGAATGGGTTTGACGTCGGCCAGTGCCAGGCTGGCCTTGTAGGCGCCAAGCGCAGGGCGCCAAAGTTCGCGCCGCTTGAGCGCCTCGGCAAGCAGTGCGAGAGCTTCGGCCTTGGCGGGTTCCGATTGGTTGAGTGTATAGGCTGTATACGCAGCACCTGCGGCATACTCGTTGAAGGACGCGCGCTCCTGGTCGTTGACTGGCTCGGTCGCTTCAAGCGATCGCGCCAGCGCCAGCCAGCTCTTGGCATCCTGCGGTTCCAGAGCGAGCACAGCACCAAAGTCCGCTACCGCCGTGCGATTGTCGCCGACTTTCAGCATCTGCTCGGCGGCTTTGCGCCAGAGCGGGGCGGTCTTGCCTTGCGGCGACCAGAGTTTTCTCAGCGCGCCCTGCAACCGGGTCGCATCGGCCGCGACGTCCGGATGGAAGTAGGGCTTTTCGGCGGCAGGGGCGGGGGAGATTGCGAGGGCGAGGAGAGCGGCGGCGCAGAGAGCTTTGGCGATGCGGATCATGATCATCTCGTGGCGCAAGAGTGGATGCGCGAGGCTGACCGGATCGCCGTGGTGAGGCTGGGGGGTCGTTAGGAGGCGCGATCGCCGGCAGCCCCGGCATACGCGATTTTGCTCATACAGAGTTGGCCAAACAAGGGCGGGATTGTTTCAGCGAGCACGCAAACAGTGGAAAAAACAAAGGCCCGTGCTGGTGAGCTGCGGGCCTCGGTATTGATGCATGAGAGTGAGTGTTCGTCAGTGCCGGGTGGACGCGCTCGGCCCGCCCGTCCCGGGAGCGGACGGTGTGAGATTGAGCACGCCAGCCGGCAGTTCGGATGGATCGAGCACTGCCGGCATCCTGCTGGCCGCAATCAGTTTTTCGCCCTTGGGCCAGAGCGCCTGGAAGGTGCGGGACGCACGTCGCGCCGCTTCGCTGTTGAAGCATTCGAAGGTTTCGAACGCATCGCGCGTTTCAGGATCGCGGCGCATGCAGTCGCCTTGCCAGCTGAAGGTGGTGCCCAGCACCAGTTGCTCGTGGGCGTCGATCAGGGCGGGATGGCCGGCTTTGCGCAGCTGCAGGAACGGATCGGTGGCGTGGTTGCGGGCGGCGACTTCCAGCCATTGCACCATCTGCTCGGCCGGCTCGGCCTTGGCGAACATAACCTCCACCCGCACCGCCAACTGCTCGCACTCGGTGATTGCGGCCAACAGCGCCCGCGCCATCGGCGAGGCAGCGGAACGTGCGATCAGCGTGGCGGTCCGCTGCGGCAGCGTCGGCTCGGCGGCGATGCTCAGACGATCGAGATAATAACCTATGAAGCGGGACGAATTCTCCTGCTTTTCCAGATGCTTGACGAATTTAGAATGGCGGGCGTTGTCAAAGAAGCTCATGCACCTGATCCCCAGGCCTGATAGTCACGACCGATGGCGGGATGCTCGGTCGTCCAGGCAGTAACGCAACCACTCATCGGGTTATCGGCTACGAGAGTTAAGGAACGCTTTCGGTTTGGCTCCCTGAGGGAGAATTTACGGCGAGGGCGCGGAAGATTTGGGCAGAAGGGGGACCAAGGTCTGAGAGGGTCTGGGTGGAGAACCGAGCGCGCCAGACGGCTGATCATTGAGCAGTAAAATCGAGTAAAATTCAGTAATGAGCCAAGAAAAAATGATAAAAATTGCAGAAAAATCCGTAAACTACGCAAAACTAAGAGAATAATCCAGAATGTCTTGGAGCAGCTCGCCAAACCGGCTTCAGTTGTCGCATATCGAGCAAAAATATGAACCGAGCGGCAAACCGGCCACTCGGTTCATTTTCGTTACGGCTCAGGCGCCTACCCGCGCGGCTTGCGACGATTTCCGCCACGCCCGAAGCGCGTTGCGATGCGCTCGATCTCCAGTGTCTCGCGGTCGTGTCCGAGCGGTGGGTCCAGCTCCTCATCGCCGCCCAGCGTCGCGGCTTCGTCGGCGCGATGTTGCGTCACGACCTGACGCCAGTCGGCGTCCTGGTTTTCGGCGAACCGCTCGGGGGCTTCTTCGGGCGCAACCGCCGTATTCAGGAACGCGTTGATCTCACTCGGGCTCGACACGTCGGAGAGCTGCGGGGCGGGCTGATCGGTCCCGGACTGATAAGTTTCCCAGCTCTGCTGCAGTTCTGGCGCGGTCGATGACTGGCCGTACACGGATATAGCGTCCTCGACAGTCGGCTCGATGGCGTGGTCGATCTGGTGCACGCCGCCGGTCATGGTGCTTTCGGCGGCCCAGCGGAACGGCGCACGGCGCGGCAGCGGGGCGACCGGAGCTTGCTCGTATGCGGGGTATTGGGCAAGCGCGGCGTTGCCGTTGCTGTGGTACTGCGTGTACGAACCGTTGTTGTCGCTTGTGCCGTTGGACTGAAGCCACGGCGCGGGCGCGAAGCTGTGGCCACCAGAGCTGTCGTTGGCGCTGTCGTCGGTCTGGGCCCAGCCGCGGCTGTTGCTGAGATTGGGCATCTGGATCACCGACGGTGTTTCGACCGGCAGACGTGCGGTGCCGGCCACCGAGGTGTTGGTGTCGAACGTGTCGTAGCTCTGGCGGTGGCTGTCGTGGCCGTTGCTGTTACTGCCATTGCCATTGCCATTGAACGAGGCGTAGCCATTCGCATGGCCGTTGCTCTCGGCGGCGCGCGGCGCGGTCGCGGCTTTGGTGGCTGCGGCGACTTGCGTGGCCTGATGGCTAGCCAACTCGCGCACCGCGATGGCCAATTCTGACACGGTCTGGTGCAGCGCCGAGACGTCCACGGACGATGCACCGGCAGTTGCCGCGGCGGCGGACTTCAGCTCAGGCCCAAACGATGCCTTGCGCTCCAGGCTCGGCTCGGACCCGGCTGTGCTGGCGTGCGCCTCGTCGCGGCCGCCCATCAGTTTATCCCAGAAACCGGGCTTCTTTGGCCCATGACCATCGACGCGCAGCTCGATCCGCCCCTCGGACTTGGTCGCGCCCACATCGGCCCCATAAGCGCGTGAGATATCGCGCTTGGTGCGTTCGATCTGCGCGCGCTTGGCCGTGATGCTGGCTTCAAGGTCGAGCGTGCTGAGTTCGGACTGCGCGCTCATCTCGCGCCGGCGCAGATCGGCTTCCTGCTGTTTGCCGGTGATGTTGGTCTCGATCATCAGCGTGTTCAGCTCGGCTTCCTTGCGCTTGGCCGACTTCACGGCGTCGTGCTCGATCTCCATCAGTTCCGACTGGAACACGATCTGGCTCGACTTCATTTCGTTCTTCTTGATGCGCGCTTCCAGCTGCTTCTCGCGAACCGGGGTCAGTTCGTGATCGGCGCCGACCACCATGTCCATCACGAAGTCGGACCAGGCGCCCTTCTTGAAGCGATAGAGGCGGAAACTCTTGATACCGGCCCACTTCGAGCCCAGCTGCTTGAGGCGAGTACGGACGGCTGCAACCGGGGGAAAACTGGCGCGGCGGAACGGGCCGCCGGTTTCCTGGCTGGCAAAGAAGTTCTGGATAAACTGGGCTTCCAGCAGATCGTCTTCGGTGAGATTGCGCGCGCTGCCGTCGTGGTCGCCGCCCGCGCCCTCGCGGCCCGCGATCAGCGGGATGGCGACGTAGTCGTGGCCCATGTAGTCGAAGGCGATGTGACGGAGCGGTTCCATTTTGGCGCGCGCATCCGGGTCGTCGTGGATGGCGTACATGTCGTCCAGTGTACGGTAGGTTTCGCCGTCCGACAGGGCGCGGCGGCGGCGTGTGCGCTCGGTCGCGGTCAGCGGCTTGGGAATGGATACCAAAAGAAGGCAAAGGTCCACGAACAAGGCGATAAAGAGCGGAATATAGTCGCGCTGGCTGAGGCCCGATTCCGCGGAGGCCGTTGACTTGGCGGCGACGCCACCGGTCTGGATGGCGCGCACCTGCTGGTCGCGGATCTGGTCGGGTGTGGCGGCGAGCTTGAACTGGGCCAACCCAAGCAGGGTTGTGTTCAGCCTACGGAAGGCCTCGATGGTGGCGTCGGCGCCTTCCACCGTCGTGATCTCGGGCTTTTCAAGCACTGGCAGGGCGTCGATGGCTTTGACGGCGCTGCGCAGCGCAGCCTGGATCTGCGGATCGGGGCAGGCGAAGGTCTTGCCCTGTTCGTCCGGGAACACCGTTTTATCGGCGCGCTCGGCGAAATCGGCGCGCAGCTGCTTCAGCTGGGGATCGCTGCGGAAGGCATTGAAGCCGACCACGGTCATCTCCAACTTGCGGCCCATGCCCTTGATGAATTCGTTACGCGTGCCGGACTTGAGGTCAAACGTGCTCTTATCCTGACTGACGATCTTTTGCAGATCGGTCTCCAGCGCGGCGACATCCTGCTTCAGCGAGGCGGCGCGCTGCTGCACGAATTGCGATGCGGTGGAGAAGCTGGCGGCGTCGGCATCGCGCAAGCGGCGGCGCGGACCATCGCCTGGCTTGGAGTTGGGGCAGGAGTTGCCCTTGGCGTTCTCTTCCTCGGCCTTCTTGGTCGAGACCAGCGCGAGCTGGGCAAACACATTTCCCATCTGGTCGAGGCGGGTCTCGGCGGCATGCAGAGCGCCCTGCACCTGGGTGACGGCCGATTCGGCCCCGCGCGAGGCTTCCGAGCGGGACTCCAGGAACTTCCAATAGAAGCCGAATGAGAAGCCAACGGAAATCAGTGTCAGGAATACGTAGCCGGCGATGTAGAGCATGCGGACCGGGAAGGCGGTGGTTTCGTTGAACAGCTGGTCGAGCAGCCAGACCACCATCAACATCAGCATGGCGACCGACGCGCCGATTGCGATTTTAAATACTAGATCGAGATCGCCCATGTTGGCCTGCACCAGCTCGAGCATGCCGGTGTAGGTGGACAACCACGAGAGTGCCGCAAGTCCGGCAATCAGCGCCATCTTCTTGATGTCGTGGGTGCGCTTGACTTCGGGGCGCTGGCGCAAGCTGCGTGCCGCACTCGGGCGCACACCGGCCAAACTCGCTTCGTGCTGCTGTTGCTGCATGATGACCGAAAGCTCCCTCGCACCCGACTGACCTGATCGCAAAGCCCTGGCCAATCCCCCGTTGGACGGCGCGGCTGCGTCGCGCTTCAACGGTTTTCGTGGGTATGACCTGAACGGCTCTTGAACGGCCCTCATGGGCCAGAAAACTGCTGCGATATGCACAGTCCGAGACGGCCCGCTATGGTTATTCCCGGTTTATCACGGCGAATCTTGGGCTCAGCGGTGGCGGAACGGGGAAGTTGTGACGGGCAGGGACTATGGCGTAGGCGGATGGGTTGACGGATGTGCCGGACTGGGACGAATGGGCGGCGAAATCAGCACAGGCCCCTCCTCTCCCCTCGCTTCTTCGGCGAGGGGAGAGGAGACCGCGTCTCGCAGCGCGTTCCAGCGCAAGAGCCACGCGGTCGGTGAGGGGCAGGAGCTTGCTCGGACCCTGGTGAGACCCTGCACGGTGCAAGCGTCTGCCCCTCACCTGTCGCTGATTCCTTCGCGCTGGCGCGCTCAGGGCGACATCCTCTCCCCCAAAGTAGGGGGAGAGGAGACGTGCGCTTCGCGCTTACGGCGTACCCAGCGCAACCTTGCCCTTGGCGGTGGCCGGCGTGATCTCGGCCGGCAGCGGTGTTACTCTCCTCTCCCCGTACTTACGGGGAGAGGAGACCGCGTCTCGCGGCGCGTTTCAGCGCAAGAGCCACGCGGTCGGTGAGGGGCAGGAGCTGGCTCGGACCCTGGTGAGACCCTGCACGGAGCAAGTGTCTGCCCCTCACCTGTCGCTGATTCCTTCGCGCTGGCGCGCTCAGGGCGACATCCTCTCCCCCAAAGTAGGGGAGAGGAGACGTGCGCTTCGCGCTTACGGCGTACCCAGCGCAACCTTGCCCTTGGCGGTGGCCGGCGTGATCTCGGCCGGCAGCGGTGTTACTCTCCTCTCCCCGTACTTACGGGGAGAGGAGACCGCGTCTCGCGGCGCGTTTCAGCGCAAGAGCCACGCGGTCGGTGAGGGGCAGGAGCTTGCTCGGACCCTGGTGAGACCCTGCACGGAGCAAGTGTCTGCCCCTCACCTGTCGCTGATTCCTTCGCGCTGGCGCGCTCAGGGCGACATCCTCTCCCCCAAAGTAGGGGGAGAGGAGACCTGCGCTTCGCGCTTACGGCGTACCCAGCGCAACCTTGCCCTTGGCGGCGGCCGGCGTGATCTCGGCCAGCAGCGGCGGTATTTTTACTTCGCCCGAGAGGTCCTGCAGCAACACTTCCAGCAGTGGGGCGGCGATCTGGGCGGCGTGCAGTTTGTGCGCGAACGGCTTGCTGGAATCGCCCGTCCCGATCACGACCACATAGGAATAGGCCTCGCCATTGGCGAACTGGATGCCGCCGGCGGCCCAGGCGTCGACCGTGGCGTCGGGGTCCATATTGACCTGGGTTCCGGTCTTGCCGAAATGCAGGGTTACATTGTGTTTGCGGCCCGCGCACCAGGAACTGAGGCTGGACAGGGTTCCCACCGGCGTGGTGCCAACCGTGTTGCACAGCGGCGCCGACAGCAGCGTCTTGAGCAGCGGCACGGCGTCGGCCTTGATCAGGTTCGCGGGCACGATGTCGCTGGGGTTCAGCTCTTTGGGCGGCGTTTCGGCGGCCAGCAGCGACTTGTCGTAGGACTTGACCAGCGTCGGCAGGCGCACGCGCTCGTTGCGACGGCCGGTCAGCGCGGCCAGCACCGCACCCGCCATCTGATGCACCTTCTGCGGCGAGCCGGTGATCAGGCCGCGCACGGCGGCCGTGGTCGGGGGTGTTTCGTCATCGACGCCATGGGGCGGCATGTTGAAACCGAAGCCGTCGATCAGTTTGCGTGTCGGATCCTGGCCGAGATCGGCCATGCGGCGCTCGATGGGATTGTTCAACGAGCAGGCGAACGCATAGCGCGCCGGGAGACGCCGGCTGGCCTCGCCTTTGACGCAGCTGAGCGCCAGTCCCGGGCCGGGCGCGGCGGTGTCCCAATAGGGCGACTCCGCCGTATCCTGGCCCTGGTTGGCGATGGCGGTGGCCGCGATCATCTTGCCGATGGACGCTATGGCGCGCACTTCCTTCTTGGGATCGTAGCGTCCTGTTGCGCCGGAACGGGCCAGCGGCGAGCCGAAATAAGAGGCGATATCCTTCAACTCGAAGTATCGCACTAACTCGCCCTTGGCATTGGCGGCCGCCACAATCACATTCGGCATGTCTAGGTCGCTGCCCTGGGCCAGCGCGGCGGGATCGAGCGTAAACCCACCACCGATCGACTTGGCGAACTTGGTCTGCAGCTCGCCCAGCTTGGCCTTGATGCGCTCGCGCAGGAACATATTGCGCGTGATGTCCAGCGTCACGGTCACGCCGCGCACGAACTCGCGCCAGCCGTAGCCGTATTCGTTTTTCATCTCCTCACGCAGGCCATAGCGGCCGTCGGGGATCAACACATTAGCGCGCAGCACCGGGTTGGCCTGCGCCGGCTTGGAGCTGCCGGGGGCGAACTGGTCCAACGCGCGCTGCAGCTTCGGGCGGACCTGCGGATCGGGCGGGCCGTTGGCGATCTGCGTCAGCTCGAACCAGACCTTCTTCTGGACATCGGCGTCCTTGATCAGTTCGCTGGCGCATTTGCGCGCGCGCACGTCGACGATGTAGCGCCAGCGGTCGAGCCGCACGGCGTTGAGACGCTCGCTGCCTTCCAACAGGATGATCGGCTTGTTGACGGCCGACGCGAGCACGAATTGCTCGGCAATGCTCAACTCCTTGGCCGGCTTGCCGAAAACGATGCGGGACGTCATCTCGACGCCATGCAGCGGCGAGCCGCCGGTGCGCTGGGCCAGCCAGAGGTGATTGGCGGTCCACTGGCGCAGCGGCTCCTTGTCGCCATGCCGGGTCAGCGCCCAATAGATCACCGGGGCATCCCACCACTCAGAAATCTTACGGCGCAGCTTTTCAAGGCTGGTTTCGCGCGAGTTGGGTGGGGTCTGATAGATGACGCGCGCCAGCTGCATCGGCAGCGTCGAGCCACCAACGCCAAGTCGGGGGCCACGGAACGCGATGGTGCGATAGATCGAGGAGGCCGGGATCTTCAGCACACCAACCAGATCGATGCCAAAGGGGTTCAGCCAGGTGCCGAGGTTGCGGTCCTCGTGATAGACGAGGCACTGCCAATAGTTCTCGGGAACATCGCGCACCGGGATCGACTTGTGGTCCGGATTGGCGGTGTAGCCGGTGTCGGCCAGCAGTATCGGTTTGCCGGTATTATTGACGTCGCGCTTGCTGTCGAGCGCGGGATCGAAGGTGCCAACGAACGCGCCTTCGCGGTCGTAGATTGCGGTGGCGAGCCAGCGCTGGCTGTCATAGGCGAGTTTCTCGCTGAACCAGGTCTGGCCGGCAAAACCGCGAATCGGCGCGATGAGATAGACCAGCACCAGCGCGAAGGCGACATAGCCGATGCCGCCGATGATGACGTAGCGGATCCAGCCGAGATAGGGATTGAGCATCAGCACATCGAGCAGAAACCGCGCGAGCCGCTTTGGCAGTGTCACAACACCGTCAAACAGGAAGGTCAGATATCGGAACAGGATCTGCATGCTCAGCCCATGTCTGCCGTCGGCCGGTGATGCGGCGACGATGCAAGACCGGGTGCTAGTGCTGCTTTGTGGCAATTTGTGAGGTCGGGGAGGATTTTCGCTGCGCGGTCTTTGCGTCGTCATGAGCATGGATCGCCGCGGCAGTCTCTGTTATCTCAAGCCGTTGCCCTAGATTGGCCGATAAGTTCGGATTTGAGATAAGGGCAGATCGAAAAATTGTACGTATCAGTTGCGGGGGCATGCGCGTCAGATGGGCCATTCAATTGCGGTGATGAACACCAAAGGCGGTGTCGGCAAGTCGACACTTGTCATGGCGCTGGCCGAGACGCTGTCCGTCATTCACGGCAAGAACGTGCTGGTGATCGATAGCGACAGCCAGACCAGCATGAGCCACATGCTGATGCACGAAACCAGCTGGGAGCAGATGGAGCGGCAGAACCGCACGCTCGCCGATCTGCTCATCACCCAGGCCTTGGGCAAGGGCGATGCGCAGTGGACCGATTTTGTGGCGCGCGGCGTCTCGGACGTGGAAGAGGCGCGCAGCGTCTATCTCATCCCGAGCCACATGCAGCTGACACTGTTCGAGCGCGAGGTGTCGGCGCAGCGTAAGGAAACCGAGTTGCGCCATGTCGTCCGCAAGCTGCTGGACGAGACCATGCGGATGTTCGACATTGTGCTGATCGATTGCCCGCCCGGCCTGTCGCTGCTGACCGAATGCTGGCTGCGCGAAGTCGAATACTTCATGCCGCCGATCAAGCCGGATTATCTCGCGGTGCGCGGGCTTGGCATCTTGAAGAAATTCCGTGAGGACTTTGCCGCGCAAGGCTTTGCCGATCTGCTCGGCATCATCATCAATATGAAAGACGGGCGCATTGCCTCCGAGGAGAAGTGGCACGCCGATCTGGCGGCCGACCCGGAGAACCGGCTGTTCCAGACCCATATCCCGCGCCGCGCCTATATCCAGCGCGCGGCTGATTTCGATCTCGGCAAGCGGACTTATATCGCCAAGTATCCTGGCGATGCCGGCACCAGCATCCGGGCGCTGACCAAGGAGATCCTGCAGCGCCTGGAGGCCAACGACGTGACCAGGGCGGCGCAGAAAGTGCAGGCTACGGCGCAGCGCCAGGCGGCCACACTGCAAGTCAAAGCCGCAGCACCCGCAAAAGAAGCCGCTGCCGTCAAAGCCGCCGCCCCACCGCCGCCGGTTGCGCAAGTGGCGCGGCCCGCTTCCGCTGCACCAAGTGTCGCGCCAGCGCCTGCCCTCGTTCCTGCGGCGCCCGCGTCATCGCCGCCGTCTGCCGTGCCCGTGGATCCGCCCAAGGCGCCACCGGCAGCGCCGCCACGCCCGGCCGTTGCCATGCTCGACACCGCGCCCCGCAGCGTCGAGCCACAAGGCAAGATCCTGCTGGGACAGATCGCGCCGGCGATCGCTGCGCCGCTCATGTCGGCGGTAGCGCCGGTTCGCCCAATCCCGCCGCGCCCCAGCTTCGAGCACGGCCTGACGCTGGTGGAAGAGACCGAGGCCGGCGAATAGGCGCAGCCTTGACCGCACCCGGGGGCTTGGCCTAGCTCCACGGCCATGAGCACCAACGCAAATCTTCAAGCCCTGGTCGCGACCGCCTTCGCGCGCCACGCCGCCATCCCGCTGTTCCAGCTGGCGAACGGAACCACCGTTTCGCGCGCGGAACTTCTGAGCCAGGTCCACGCCATAGCCGGCGCCCTGATCGAGGCCGGCGTGGCGCCCGGCGACCGCGTCATGGTGCAGGCGGAGAAATCCGTTGCGACCGTTGCGCTCTATCTCGCGACATTGCAGGTCGGCGCGATCTTCAACCCGCTCAACACGGCCTATACCGCCGCCGAGATGGGCTACTTCCTGACCGATGCCGAGCCCAAGGTGGTCGTCGCGCCTGCCGCCCGCCTCGCCCAGATTGCCGATCTGGC
This sequence comes from uncultured Alphaproteobacteria bacterium, assembly GCA_963732765.1. Lineage (GTDB taxonomy): Bacteria > Pseudomonadota > Alphaproteobacteria > Rhizobiales > Hyphomicrobiaceae > JANYHF01. The sequence goes on from CAVTAS010000008.1 coordinate 106,657, forward strand.
CTGGCAAAGCGGAGCTGCCGCACGGTTATCTCTGGAGGCCGACGGCAGGGGGACGCTGGTGGACGCCGCGCAATCCGCCCACCCCCAGGCCGAAATCGTCCCGCGCTCCGCCAGCGATCTCGCCGCGCTCGCCTACACGTCCGGCACCACCGGGCGGTCGAAGGGGGCGATGCTCACGCACGGCAATCTCGCATCGAACGCGCTGACGCTCATCGATCTGTGGCAGCTCAAGGCCGGCGAGCGCCTGATCCACGCGCTGCCGATCTATCACGTCCACGGATTGTTTGTCGCGCTCGATACCGCGCTGCTCAGCGGCATGACCATGCTCTGGATGGAGACGTTTTCGGCGCCACGCGTTCTAGCCGCGCTGCCGCACGCCGATGTCATGATGGGTGTGCCGACGTTCTATACGCGTCTCATATCCGAGCCGGCGCTTGACCGGCCGGTAACCAAAGACATGCGCCTGTTCATCTCGGGATCGGCGCCGCTGCTGCCCGAGACGCACGCGGAGTTTGACGCGCGCACCGGTCACACAATCCTGGAGCGTTACGGCATGACCGAGACCGGCATGATCGCGTCGAACCCCTATAGCGGCAAGCGTATCGCCGGCACCGTGGGCTATCCGTTGACGGATGTTTCGGTGCGCGTCGCCGATCCCGAGGGCCGCGAGCTGCCGTACGGCGAGATCGGGGTCGTCGAAGTGCGCGGCCCCAATGTGTTCTCTGGCTATTGGCGCATGCCCGAGAAGACGGCCGAGGAGTTCCACGACGGCGGCTGGTTCATCACCGGCGACCAGGGCGTGATGGCCGAGGACGGACGGCTATCGCTGGTCGGCCGGGCCAAGGACCTGATCATCACCGGCGGATTGAATGTCTATCCGATCGAGATCGAGCAGGCGCTGAACGCCCTTCCCGGGATCGGCGAGTCCGCCGTGATCGGTGTTCCGCACAAGGATTTCGGCGAGGGCGTGGTGGCCGTGGTGACCGGCCCTCATCCACCCGGCGAAGCAGCGATCATTGCGGCGCTGGCGGAAAAGCTTGCCAAATTCAAATGTCCAAAGCGCGTGATCGTCGTCCCCGAACTGCCGCGCAACGCCATGGGCAAGGTCACCAAGGCCGAGCTGCGCGCGACGTACAAGGATTTGTTGGCGTAGCGCCTAGGCCTCCACGAGTTCCAGCCGGCGCTCGATGCGGAAGTAAAACGGGGACAGTTTACCTATTTCTCCGCCTCTGCCGTCAGCCCCACGGATTGTCAGAGAAATAGGTAAACTGTCCCCGTTTTACTTCCTGGCCCCGTTTTACTTCGAGGCCACCTGCGCTTTCCGTCTTGACGGCCTTCTCAGCCCGTGCAACTTTTTGCACACGACGAAAAAACCTTCACCGCCGACGCTGACCTAAAGTCCGCGATCGGCCGGGACCCGGGAGTAGGACGCTTGGTGGAAGACGAGGCCAGCCTCGCCACACGCGCTGCGTGGTTGCACTACGCGGCCGGCCTGACCCAGGCCGAAGTGGCCGCGCGCCTCAACATCCAGAGCACCAAAGCCCATCGCCTGATCGCCCGCGCCAACCGCGAGGGCTTGATCCGCGTGTTCGTCGATGGCGATGTGGCGGCTTGCGTTGCGCTCGAGCAGACGCTGTCGGAACGCTACGGCCTGGAGTTCTGCGAGGTCGCTCCCGATCTCGGCGATGAGCCGATCCCGCTGAAAACCCTTGGGCTGATTGGCGCGCGCTACTTGCGCCGTGTTTTGGAGCGCGGCGAGCATAAGGTCATCGGCGTCGGCCATGGCCGCACGCTGGCCGCCGCCGTCGAGCATCTGCCGCGCACGCCTGCCAACGGAACCCGTTTTGTGTCGTTGCTGGGGGGCGTGACGCGCAAGTTCGCCGCCAATCCCTTCGACGTCATTCATCGCCTCGCCGAGCGCACTGGCGCCGAGTTCTACGTCATGCCCGTCCCGCTGCTGGTGAATACCGCCGAGGACAAAGCCGTGCTGGTCGCCCAACCGGGATTGCGCGACGTACTCGCCATATCCTGCGAGGCGAGCCTCTTGCTGCTGGGCATCGGCACCATTGATCGCCACGCCTCGCTGGTTTCCTCAGGCATGATCGAACTGTCGGAGATCACCAAGATGCGGGCGCTCGGGGCGATCGGCGAAGCGCTTGGTGTGTTCTTCGACGCCAATGGCCGGCCGATCAAATCGGATCTGACCGCGCGCACATTGGCGTTCGATTTCAATGACGGCCAGAAGCGCAAAACTGTCGCTATCGCCGGCGGCCAAGGCAAGGCGGCCGCGATGGATGCGGTGCTTAAGAGCGGGTTGATCAGCGGACTGATTACAGACGAGCGCACGGCGCTCGATATCGCGAGACTGTCGTCAAGGCCCAAAGCCTTGGCGACGACCAGAGCCGGAAAAACCGGCCGCAGACTGAGCAAGGTTTCTCTCTGAGCCCCCACTTGTGACGTCAAGAAAGGAAGGAAGCGCAATGTACGAAAAAGAAAGATCACTGTTCGAGGCCTACGCCAAAGGAGGCATGAGCCGCCGCGAACTGCTCGACAATGCCGGCAAGCTCGGCATTTCCACCGCCGTCGCCGGCTCGTTGCTGGGCGCGGCCGCCACCGACGCCTTGGCTGCCGATTTCGATTGGATGAAGCACAAGGGCACGGCGCTGAAGCTGTTGCTCAACAAGCATCCGTATGCCGACGCCATGATCGCCGATCTCGACAACTTCAAGAAGATGACCGGCATCGAAGTCACTTACGACGTGTTCCCCGAAGATGTGTATTTCGACAAGGTCACCGCGGCCCTGTCGTCCAAGTCCGACCAGTACGACGCCTTCATGACCGGCGCCTATATGACGTGGACCTACGGTCCGGCCGGTTGGGTCGAGGACCTGAACCAATGGATCAAGGATCCCGCCAAGACCAACCCCAGCTACAATTGGGAAGACGTGCTGCCGGGTCTGCGCGCCTCGACGTCATGGAACGGCGTGCCGGGCGGCGAGCTCGGCTCGGCAGACGCCAAGCAGTGGTGCATTCCATGGGGCTATGAGCTCAACTCGGTCACGTATAACGCCAAGATGTACGAAAAGGCCGGCGTGCAGCTGCCCAAGAACCTGCCCGAACTGGTGGAAGCTTCGGCCAAGCTGCAGAAGAACCTGGGTGGCCCCTATGGTATCGGTGTACGCGGCTCGCGCTCGTGGGCCTCGATCCATCCGGGCTTCCTGTCGGGCTACGCCAACTACGGCCAGAAGGATTTCACGGTCACCGACGGCAAGCTGAAGGCCGCCATGGCGACCAAGGAGTCGAAAGCCTACCACGCCATGTGGGTCAAGATGATCCAGGATTCGGGGCCGAAGAACTGGTCGACGTATACCTGGTATCAGGTCGGCACCGACCTCGGCGCCGGCGCTTCCGCCACCATCTTCGATGCCGATATTCTCGGCTACTTCATGAACGGCGGCGACAACAAGGAGAAGGGCAACCTGGGCTTCCATGCCTTTGCCGCCAATCCCGAAGCCAAGGCGCCGACGCCGAACGTCTGGATCTGGTCGCTTGCCATGTCGTCGTTCTCCAAGAACAAGGACGCCACCTGGTACTTCATGCAGTGGGCCAGTTCCATGGAGCATGATCTGTTCGGCGCCCAGAAGATGGACTTCGTCAACCCGGTCCGCGCTTCGGTCTGGAAAGACGAGATATTCCGCGGACGCATCGACAAGTCGTACAAGGGCTATCTTGCCCAGCACGACGCCTCGGCTCCCGGCGCCAAGATCTACTTTACGCCGCAGCCGCTGTTCTTCGATCTGACTACGGATTGGTCGGCCACGCTGCAGAAGATGGTTGCCAAGGAAATCCCGGTCGACGAGGGCCTGGATGCGTTTGCCGCCAGCGTCGACGCCAAGCTGAAGGAAGCTGGGCTGGGCTAAGGGTTGACATCGTGGATCGCGCGCGGCTTTAGACTCCCTGGCCAGACGCGTTTCACGATGCAGCGGGCGTGCGCGGTCCTCCTTCCGTGCACGCCCGGTCGTCTTCTCCTCTCCCCCTGCTTAGGGGGAAGAGGATGTCGCCCGAAGCGCGGCAGCGCTGAGGAAACAGCGACAGGTGAGGGGCAGTCACTTGCTCCATCGCCACCGTATCAGGTGTGTACTGACATAATCCCCGTGCCTCTGCCCCTCATCCGGCGCTGAAACGCGCCACCTTCTCCCCCTAAGCAGCGGGAGAAGAGAAACCGCCCCGGTGCTCCGTGACTGTTTCCGAAACGATCCCATCCACAAGCGCCGCTGCGCCGCGCGCCAGACGCTTTCGCGTGCTGCCTTATCTGCTCAGCCTGCCGGCGCTGTTGATCTGCATCGGCATCCTGATCCCCTTCTTCACCGCCGCCTACTACTCACTGCTGCGCTGGCGCCTCAATCTGCCGGCCATGAAGAGCTTCATCTGGTTCGACAATTACATTGCCTTCGCCAAGGATCCGGCGTTCTGGAACACCGTCTATATCTCTCTTCTGTATACGGTTCTCACCGTGGTCATCGAACTGCTGCTTGGCCTCGGGATCGCGCTTTTGCTGCGCCAATCCACCCGCCTGAACAACTTCATCTCCATCATGCTGCTGCTCCCATTGATGACCGCCCCCGCGCTGGCGGCGCTGATGTGGAAGCTGATGACCAATCCGAATTTCGGCATCCTGAGCTACTTCGTCAGCCTGCTCGGCGTCACCGACTTCAAGTGGGGTTCAGACCCCAAGACTGCGCTCTTCACGGTCGTGCTGGTGGATATCTGGGTGTACACGCCCTTCATCATGATCTTGCTGCTGGCGGGGTTGCGTTCGCTGCCCAAGCAGCCGTTCGAGGCCGCCGCGCTCGATGGCGTGCCGTGGAGCTTCGTGTTCTTCCGCATCACGCTGCCGATGCTGTTGCCCTACATCATCACTGCGGTGCTGTTCCGCCTGCTCGACTCGATCCAGCAGTTCGACATCATCTATGCCATGACGCAAGGCGGGCCGGGCGACAGCCTGGTGGTGTTCCAGGTGCAGGCCTATTTGATGTTCTTCCAGAACACCAACGTCGGCAAATCAGCCGCTATGCTGATGGTCTTGTGGCTGATCACCAACATCCTGTCGAATTTCTTTATCAAACACTGGCTGCGCCTGCGCGAACGCGCGCACGGGCATGGGTGAGGGGACGGATATGGGGAATGCGCAGACAGTGGTGAGGCGGGATCCGAGACTCGGAACTCGGAACTCGGAACTCGGATTCTGTTGCCATAGTGTCTCCGAGTCCCGAGTTCCAGAGTCCCGTCTTACTCCTGCGTCTCCAGCGCCGGAGTTAGACCATGGACCACACCTCAACGACAGAGAAGATTCTCCGCACCATCGCCTTGGCGGTGATTGTGCTGTTCTTCATGTTCCCGATAGTCTGGATCTTTCTCATGTCGCTGCAGACCAATGAGACGATCCTGCGCATCCCACCGAGCTTCGTGTTCGAGCCAACTCTCGCCAACTACACCGCGCTCATTTCCGGCAAGCTCACATCCGCGTCCGGCACGCTCGACATCGCCTTCATGCACAATTTGTGGAACAGCGTGCTGCTGTCGACATTGTCCGTGTTGCTCGCACTTCTGTTGGGCGTGCCCGCCGCCTATGCGTTTGCGCGCTTCAAGTTCAAGCTCGGCGAATTCATCGCTTTCACGCTGCTGTCGTTCCGTTTTGCCCCGCCGTTGCTGGTGCTGTTGCCGCTCTCGCTGATCTTCCAATACCTCGGCCTGGCCGATACCTACATCGGCCTGATCTGGGTCTATCAGTTGATTGCGCTGCCGCTCATCCTGTGGATCGTGCGCGGCTACTTTGAGGATATCTCGCCCGACATCGAGCATGCCTATCGGCTCGCCGGCCACAGCTGGCTGGCGACCTTCCTCAAGATCGCCGTCCCGCTCGCGCGTCCCGGGATCGCCGCGGCGGGCCTGCTCGCCTTCATCTTCTGCTGGAACAATTTCATCTTTGCCTTGATCCTGGCCTCGGCCGACAAGCAGCCTGTCACGGTTGGTGCGCTGGCCTTCGTGACCGCGTCCGGGATCCAGTACGGGCAAATTGCTGCCGCCATTGTCCTCAGCGTGACACCGACGCTGTTGCTCGCACTCTATGCGCAGCGGTATCTGGTCGAGGGCCTCTCGATGGGCGCCGTGAAGGGATAGGGTATGGCGCTGCAACTCGACAAACTGAGCAAGGCCTACCAGGGCAAGCCCGTCATCGACGGGGTGTCGCTGGATGCGCCGACGGGCGACATTGTCGCCGTGTTCGGCCCGTCCGGTGGCGGCAAGACCGTCCTGTTACGTCTCATCGCCGGCATCGAGGAGCCGGACGCCGGCGCCGTCATGATCGACGGTGTCGATATGACCGAGGCCAGCCCCGACACGCGCGGCATCGGCATGGCGTTCCAGAACTACGCCCTGTTCCCGCATATGACCGCCTACGACAATGTCGCCAGCGCGCTCACGCCACGAAAAATCGATGCCGGCGAAATCCGCTCCCGCGTCAACCAGATCGTGCGCCTGCTGAAGATCGAGCACGTGATGGGCCACCGCCCGCGCGAACTCTCCAACGGCCAGAAGCAGCGCACCGCGCTCGCCCGCGCCCTGGTTGGCGCGCCGAAAATCCTGCTGCTGGACGATCCCTTGCGCAATGTCGATGCCAAGCTGCGCTACGAGATGCGGCTGGAGCTGCCGGTGCTGCTGCGCAAGTTCGGTTCGACCGTGCTCTATGTCACCCAAGACTACAAAGAAGCGATGGCCATCGGCAATCGCATCGCGGTGTTGATCGGCGGCAAGATCGTGCAGGTCGCCGCGCCAGGAGACATCTACGACCGGCCAAACAGCGTCGAGGTGGCGCGCCTGTTTGGCGACCCTGGCATCAATCTCTTCGACGTTACGCCGGACGCGGATGGGCGCATCGCCATCGCCAATTCGCAACTGCCCCTGGGTGCAGGCTTTGCCGCCAGCGCCGGCAGACCCTGCGTTCTCGGCGTGCGCCCCGATGCGCTCACCCTTACATCGTCCGCCAACGGCGCAACCTTCCCGGTCGATGTGCTGGCCGAAACGCCGCTCAACGAAAAATCCGTGCTGCTGCTGAAAACCGCCGAGGGCAAGGAGATCCTGGCCGCGCTGCCCGCATCGGCGGCCGCTACAGTCGCCATCGGCCCCGCCCACGCTGGCTTCACGCCCGCTGCCGCGCTGCTGTTCGACCGCGCCAGCGGCCTGGCCATTCCGCGTCAGGGAGCGCAGGCATGAGCACCTTGCAGGCCCGGAAGGACGTGCTCGTGATCGACAAGCTGAACAAGCTCTACGGCCGCCCCGACAAACCGACCGTACACGCTGTAAAAGACCTCTCCATGACCGTGCGCAAGGGCGAGATCATCGCGCTGCTGGGATCGTCCGGCTGCGGCAAGACCTCGACGCTGCGCATGATCGCGGGCCTTGAATCCGTCTCCAGCGGCTCGATCATGCTGGCCGGCAAACACATCGAGGCGCTGCCGCCCTCGCAGCGCGGCGTCGCCATGGCGTTCGAGGGCTACTCGCTCTACCCACCGCTGACGGTGCGCGACAACATCGCTTTTGCCCTGAAAGCCCAGAAGCTTGAAGCCATCGACGCTGCCAAGCGGGTCGCCGATGTGGCCAAGCTGGTCGACATCGAATCGGTGCTCGACCGCTATCCGTCCTCGATCTCCGGCGGCCAGCAGCAGCGCGCCAGCCTCGCCCGCGCACTGGTGCGCCAGGCCAACCTCTATCTGCTCGACGAGCCGATGGGCCAGCTTGAGCCACAGCTGCGCGCGGTGCTGCGTGGCCGGATCAAGAGCCGCCTTAACGACCATGCCATGACGGCGATTTTCGTCACCCACGATCAGACCGAGGCGAACGCGCTCGCCGACCGCATCGCCGTCATGGAGGGCGGCGTACTGCAGCAGTTCGCCAGCCAGAAGGACCTGAAGACCAAGCCCGCCAACCTGTTCGTCGCGACCTTCATCGGCGAGCCGCCGATGAACGTGTTCGAAGCCGCTGTCGTGCGGGTGGGCGATCGCGTCAGCCTGGCGCTCGCGAACGGGCCGATGATCGATTTTGCGGCCGGCGACATTGCCCCGCCGGTCTGGAGCGCGATCGGCAAGCGGAACAAAGTCACGCTCGGGATCCGTCCACAGAGTGTCGCCGTCGCACGCGGCGCACTGAAGGGCAAAGTAACCAGCAACCAATGGCTGGGCGATCAGAGCCACATCGCGGCGGAGTTCGCCGGCAAGACCCTCGTCGCCGTGACGCCAGCGCGCGTGGCAGCCCGTCCCGGCGACGACATCCCGCTCAGTTTTGCAGCCTCCGACCTGCATCTGTTCGATAGCGATAGCGGCGTCGCCATCGCCCACGGCCGGGAGGCGGCATGACGCGCGACGTGCTCATCGGTATCGATGCGGGTACTTCGGTGCTAAAAGCCGTGGCCTTCACGCTTGCCGGCCGGCAGCTCGACAGTTTCGCCATTCCGAACAGCTATCAGACCCTTCTCAATGGTGGCGTCGAGCAGGACATGAACCGGACGTGGGCGGACTGTGCCGCCTGCCTGCGCGGCCTCGCTGGGATCGTGCCGAACCTTGCCGCCCGTACCGCGAGCCTCGCAGTGACCGGCCAGGGCGATGGCACTTGGCTGATCGACAAGCAGGGCGAGCCCGTTGCGCCCGGCTGGCTGTGGCTTGACGCACGCAATGCCGAATGGGTCGAGGCCTACCGCGCAACCCCCGCAGGGCGGAGGCATTTCGAATTGACCGGCTGCGGCCTCAATGCCTGCTCGCAAGGGCCGCACCTGGCCTGGATGATGACGCATACGCCTGAAGTGTTGAGCCGCGCCAGCACGAGCTTCCATTGCAAGGATTGGCTCTATTTCAAACTGACGGGTGTGCGGGCCACCGATCCCTCCGAAGCGTTGTTCACGTTCGGCGACTACCGCAAACGCGACTACAGCGAGGAGGCGATCGAGGCGCTCGGTCTGGCCAGGCACCGTCACCTCATCGCGCCAATCGTCGATGCCACCATCGAGCAACATACACTATCGCCCGACGCGGCATCGCAAACAGGCCTTCTCGCCGGGACGCCGGTTGTGCTCGGCTACGTCGATGTGGTGTGTACCGCGCTCGGCGGCGGCCTCTATGATCCTGCGAGCCCAAGCGGCTGTACCATCGTGGGGTCCACCGGCATGCATATGCGGTTTGCCGGCAACGCCGAAAACGTGACGCTGAATGCGCAATCCACCGGCTACACCATGGCCTTCCCGGTACCGGGCCAGTATGCGCAAATGCAGAGCAATATGGCGTCTACGCTCAATGTCGACTGGCTGCTGGATGTTGCGCGTGGCGTGCTGGCGCAATCCGGCATCGCCAAGGAGCGCAAGGATCTTCTGCCAGCGCTCGACGAGCAGGTAGGGCGCGCCAAGCCCGCCGGACTTCTTTACCATCCCTACATCTCGGAGGCTGGCGAACGCGGTCCTATCGTCGATCCGGCAGCCCGTGCCAGCTTCATTGGCCTGAGCGCGCGTCATACCTACCCCGACATGATGCGTGCGGTGTTCGAGGGGTTGGCCTTTGCCTCGCGCGATTGCTACGCCGCCATGGGGCCGTTGCCAAGAGAAGTGCGTCTGACCGGCGGTGCTGCCCGCAGCGCGGTGTTGCGCAACATTATCGCCTCGGTGCTGGGCGCCGGCGTGCGCACCTCGTCACGGGCCGAAGCCGGCGCAGCGGGCGCGGCCATGATCGCCGCCGTGGGCGCAGGTCACTACACGTCCATGGCCGATTGCGTCGCCGAGTGGGTGACGCCTTATCTCGGCCCCTTGGAGGCGCCCGACCGGCAGCTTGGTTCCGTCTACAATACAATGTTTCCCGCCTACGTCGCATCGCGCGAAGCGATGGCGCCGATCTGGCGGCAGCTTGCGCGTAGAAAGGCAGCGCCATGAGCAAGCATATCGCCATCATTGGCGACCGCTTCATGCTGCCGTCGGTCTTTGCGGAGAAGATCGTTACTGCTTGCGGTCCTTCCCACACCATCCGCACCCAGGAGCAGGCCTGGCCCGACGAGCCGATGGAACACGGCTACGCCAAAAAGGGCTTAGACGGATTGAAAGAGTATTTCGGTAAGCCTGACGAGGTGATGGCATTCATCGGCGATGCCGAGATTTTTGTCACGCAACTTGCTCCGCTCTCGGCCTCCATGTTTGCACAATTGCCGAAACTGAAGCTGGTCGCCGTTTCGCGCGGCGGCCCGGTCAACATCGACATGAAAGCCGCGCGCGCCCACGGCGTGCGCGTCGTAAATACTCCGGCCCGCAATGCCAGCGCCGTGGCCGAATTCACAGTCGGCGCGATCCTGTCCGAAACGCGCATGATCCGGGCCGGACACGATGCGATGAAGCAGGGCGACTGGCGCGGCGATCTCTATCGCGCCGACCTCACCGGCCGCGAACTGAACGAAATGACCGTTGGCATCGTCGGCTATGGGAATATCGGTACACGCTTGGTGAAACTGCTGAAAGCGTTTGGCTGCAAGATCCTGGTTTGCGATCCCTATGTTCAGCTCAGCGCCCAGGACCGTGCCGATGGCGTCATCCACGTCGATCTCGATGCCGTGCTGGCACAGTCCGATATCGTTACCTTGCACGCTCGGGTCACGGCCGAGACCACCGGCATGATCGGCGCGGCACAGTTCGCGCGCATGAAGACGGGAGCGACCTTCGTCAACACCGCGCGCGGGCCGCTGGTCGACTACGATGCACTCTACGACGCGCTGGTTTCGGGACACCTGCGCGGCGCCATGCTGGAGACCTTCGCCATCGAGCCACCACCCTCGGACTGGCCGCTGCTGGCCCTGCCGAATGTAACGCTCACGCCGCATATCGCCGGCGCATCGGTCCGTACCGTGACTCTGGCAGCCGAGATGGCGGCTGAGGAAGTGCGCCGTTACCTCGCCGGCGAGCCGCCGCGCCATCCGTGCTGACATGCTCGAGCCGGATGCTTATGACATCGCGATCATCGGTGGCGGCATCAATGGCGCCGGCATCGCCCGTGATGCAGCCGGGCGTGGGCTGAAAGTCTTGCTGTGCGAGAAGGGCGATCTCGCCGAGGGAACCAGTTCCCGCTCCGGAAAACTGGTGCACGGCGGGCTGCGCTATCTCGAGTACTACGAGTTCCGGCTGGTGCGCGAGGCGTTGATCGAGCGCGAGGTGCTGCTCAACGCCGCCCCGCACATCATCTGGCCATTGCGTTTCGTGCTGCCGCATTCGCCCGAGCAGCGCCCGGCTTGGCTGGTGCGCCTGGGACTGGTTCTCTACGACAATCTCGGCGGTCGCAAGCGCCTGCCCGGCACGCGCAAGCTGGACTTGCGAACAGCGCCCGAAGGCCGCGCGATCCGGCCCGAATTCCACACCGCCTTCGAATACTCCGACTGCTGGGTCGATGACGCGCGCCTGGTCGTGCTGAACGCGGTCGATGCCCGTGACAAGGGCGCGACCATCCTGACACGGACGGCCGTGAACAGCGCGCGGCGTGACGGCGGCGAGTGGGTGCTGGCATTGACTGCGCCAGGTGGCGAGACACTGGCGGCGCGCGCGCGGGTGCTGGTGAACGCCGCCGGTCCCTGGGTCGACGATGTGCTGGGCCGCGTGGCGGGGTTGAACTCCACGCGCAAAGTGCGACTGGTCAAAGGCAGTCACATCATTGTACGGAAATTCTGGGAGGGGCCGCAGGCTTATCTTCTGCAGCACACAGATAAGCGGGTCATCTTCGTCAACCCCTACGAGAGCGACAAGTGCCTGATCGGCACCACTGATATACCGTATACAGGACGGCCGGAGGACGTTGCGGCGGACGGGGATGAGATTGACTATCTGCTCAAGGTTGTGAATCGCTACACGCGCAAGCAACTCGTGCGCACCGATGTTCTCACAGCCTTTTCCGGCATCCGTCCACTGTTGGACGACAAGGCGGGCAATCCCTCTGCCATCACGCGGGACTACACTTTCGATGTCGAGGATGTGGCGGGCAAGGCGCCGCTGCTGTCGATCTTCGGTGGCAAGATCACCACCTATCGCAAGCTCGCCGAGCACGCGCTGGACAAGCTGCGGCCCTACTTGGAGAGGTCCGGTAGGCCCTGGACCGCGTCCGTTGCCCTGCCCGGCGGAGACATCGAGGATGCCGACTTCGAGCGCTTTGTCGCGCAGTTCGGCACACGCCACCCCTGGCTGCCGCCGGCGTTGGCGCTGCATTACTGCCGCCTTTACGGCACCCGCGCCCATCGCGTTGTTGACGGCGCACACAAGCTGGCCGATCTCGGCAAGCCTTTCGGTGGACAGTTCTACAGCCGCGAGGCGGAGTTCTTGATCGCGGAAGAATGGGCCGCTACCGATGAAGATATCCTCGCGCGGCGCACCAAGCACGGTCTCGCCCTGACGCCGCAAGAGACCCGCGACTTTCAGGCCTGGATGGCAGCACAATGACCGCCCACAATTCGATTCGCAACGTGACCGGAGCGATGGAGTTCCTGCACTATTCCGCCAAATGCGGGCAGGACTCGTTGCTGGTGCAGGCGGCCGGGGGCAACACCTCGATCAAGGCCGATGGCACGCTATGGGTGAAAGCCTCGGGCACGGAGCTGGCCGATGCTCTGCTCAAGGACATTTTCGTGCCGGTCCGCCTCGCCCCGCTGTTGACGGGACTGGAGCGCGGCGATCCGGCCTGCGAGACCTCGGCGGAGTTTGTCGTCAAGGAGGCGAACCCAGGTGGATTGCGGCCATCAATCGAGACCACGTTTCATGCCGTGCTGCCGCAGCGCGTGGTGATCCATGTGCATTGCGTCGAGACGCTCTCCTGGGCCTGCCGCGAGGATGGCGAGACGGAACTGCGCACGCGCCTGAAGGGGCTCGATTGGGTCTGGGTGCCCTATGGCCGTCCCGGCCTGCCGCTCAGCCTGCAGATCAAGGCGCGGTTGTCGCCGGTGCCGTCGGTGATCGTGCTCGGCAACCACGGCCTGATCGTTGCGGCCGATACGGTGGATGCGGCGGCAAAACTGCTGGTGGAAGTTGGCCGCCGGTTGCGACGGCCAGCGGTCGAGGCCATGCCCGCCAACTGGGCGCAGCTGGAGGAGGTCGCCGCGGGCAGCCCCTATGTGCCGGTGCGCGATGCGCAGGTGCATGGCATCGCCAACGATCCTTTCCGGTTGCAGGCGGCAAGCCAAGGCTCGCTTTATCCCGACCACGTCATATTCCTCGGTCCTTCGGTGGTGGTGCTCAAGGACGGCGAACGCGCCGCCGATGCCCTGGCCCGCGAGCCGCGCCCGATTGCTCCGTTGCTGTTGGTTCCAGGCGCGGGCGCGCTGCTGCCGCTGAGCGCCCTGCCGGCCGCTCATGCGCTGGCGCGCTGCCTTGCCGATGTCACGGCGCGGCTCAGACCCGGCGATCCGCTACGCTATCTGCAGCCTGCGGACGAGTACGCGCTGCTGAACTGGGACGCCGAAAAGTACCGGCAGGCCTTGGCCAAGCGCACCACATGAGCGGTACGGACCAATTCGCGCTCGGGATCGATGTCGGCACGTCCGGCGTGCGGCTGGCGGCGCTGGACACCGGCGGCGAGGTGGTGGCGCAGGCGGCCGCTGCTATGGCTGCGCCGGACCGCAACGGCGCTTCGATCACCCAGCCGGCTGCGGTCTGGTTGCGCGCCGTCGAGGCTGCTTTCGGAGAGCTGTGCAAGACGCTCGATCTCGGCCGCATCGGTGCGGTTGCGGTGGATGGAACATCCGGCACGGTGCTACCAGTCGATGAGTTCGGTGCGCCCCTGGCTCCCGCCCGCATGTATAACGATCCGTGCAGTGTTCAATCGGTTGCGGCGATTGCGGCGTGTGCGCCCGAGACCAGCGCGGCGCACGGTGCCAGTTCGGCGCTCGGGCGGGCAATCGAGCTGCAGGGGTTGCGTCCGCACCGCATCTTGCATCAGGCCGACTGGATCGCCGGGCAGCTGTCAGGCCGCTTCGACGTCACCGACGAGAACAATGCGCTGAAGACGGGATACGATGCCGTGGCGCGCTGCTGGCCCGAGTGGATCGCGGCGACCGGCATGGATGTGGCGCTGTTGCCGAAGGTGGTACCCGCCGGCGCACGTTTCGGAACCTGCGCGGGAGCGCTGGCGCAGGTGCTGGGTTTGCCCAAGTCGGCCCTTGTCATTGCGGGCACTACGGACGGTTGCGCTGCATTTTTGGCGACCGGCGCGGACCAACCGGGTGACGGCGTCACCTCGTTGGGGTCGACGCTGGTGCTGAAGTTGCTGTCTGACAAACCGGTTTTTGCGCCCTCGTTCGGCATCTACTCCCACCGCATCGGCGACATGTGGTTGGCGGGCGGGGCGTCCAATACCGGCGGGGCGGCTTTGCTGCAGCACTTTTCGGCCGCACGGATGGCGGAGTTGGAGTCCCAACTTGCCGCCGATCGCGGGACGGGCCTTGACTACTATCCGCTGCCGGGCAAGGGCGAACGGTTTCCGATCAACGACCCCGAAATGCCGAGCCGGGTGACGCCGCGACCACCCGATGACGCGGCGTTTCTGCAAGGGCTGCTGGAAGGCATCGCCGCAGTCGAGGCGCTTGGCTACCGGCGGCTAGCGGACATCGGTGCGCCGCGTTTGCGCAGCCTACGGACAGTTGGCGGCGGTGCTGGGAACACGCCGTGGACGGAGATTCGCCGGCGCCAACTCGCCGTGCCATTCCTGCCGGCACGCAGCGAGGCCGCCGCCGCAGGTGTTGCGCGATTGGCGCTGAAAGCGCTACTGTCGGCGCAATGACCAAAACTCCGCAATCCATCGACGGTCTGGCCGAAATCATTCCGGCCTTTGACCTCTACCTGATCGATCAGTTCGGTGTGCTGCACGATGGGCGCAAGCTCTATCCCGGCGCCGCCGGGGCGCTCCAGGCGATCAAGGCCGCCGGGAAAACCGCTGTGATCCTCACCAACTCGGGCAAGCGCGCTGCGGCCAATGTCGAACGGCTGCTGCAACTCGGCCTGCCGCGCGACTGTTTCGAGACAGTCGTCAGTTCCGGCGAAGTGGGCTGGCATGCGCTCGACGAGGCGAAGTTCGGCCCGCCGTTCGCCCGGCGCTCCAACGTGTTCCTGGTCGGGCGGCGCGGCGACGATTACGGTCTTGATGGCCTCGACCTGACCTTTGCGCCCGAACCGGCCACCGCCGACGCCGTGCTGATCCTCGGCTGCGATACCCCGCGGGTCAGCCTGGCCCATTATCGCCGGCTGCTCGCGCCAGCCGTGCGGGCCGGCATCCCGGCGCTCTGTTCCAACCCGGACAAGTGGATGCTGACCTCTAAGGGCCTGCAGCCCGCCCCGGGCGCGATCGCCGACATCTACACCGAGCTTGGCGGCAAGGTGCGCTTTCTGGGAAAACCGTATGCGGACATTTACCGCTTCGCGCTTGGCCTTGCCCCTGCCGTTGCACCCGAGCGGGTGCTCGCCATCGGCGACAGTGTCGAGCACGATGTTGCCGGGGCCACAGGAGTGGGCTTGGCGTCGCTGCTGATCCGCGGCGGGATTCTCGCCGAGGTGGATGGGGTCGGGTTGGACAACCTTTATGAAGAATACAAGGCGTGGCCAGACTATGTCTGCGGGACGTTCGCGGCGTAGGGTGCGGTTCTGCCCTCTCCCCCCTTTTCGAGGGGAGAGGAGACCGCGTCTCGCAGCCGCCCTCGTCGGCGGCAAGAGCCACGCGGTCGGTGAGGGGCCGGAGCGCACCCCGTCGCTGTCGCCACGCGCACGGTGCAAGTACCTGCCCCTCATCCGGCCGTCATCCTCGGCTTTGCCTCGGCGGCCACCTTCTCCCCCCAAGGAGGGGGAGAAGGAAAGGCGGCTTCGCCGTCAGAGGGTCGCCGCCACCGATTCCAGAATGCCGATGTATCCCTCTGCCGCCCAGGCCGAGCGGCCGATGAACAATCCGTCGACGTTGGATTGCGCGGCGAGTTCGCGGCAGTTGCCGGGGTTTACGCTGCCGCCGTAGAGCACCGCCAGGGGGCGCCCCAATGCACGCTCCGTCTGCGTCTTGATCAGCGCGTGCTGCTGATTGACGAAGCCCGGCTCGGCCGGCGTGCCACCTTCGCCGATGGACCAGACGGGTTCGTAGGCAAGCAGGATCGTTTCGCTGCGATGCTCCGGGGCGACCCTGGACAACGCCGCCGCCACCTGGCGCGCCAGGACTTCCGCCGTACGCCCCGCATCGAATTCGGTGCGCGTCTCGCCGATGCAGACCAGCGGCGTCAGGCCGTGTTTCAGGGCTGCAGCCGTCTTCAGCGCCACCGTCTCATCCGTCTCGCCGAAATGAGTGCGGCGCTCGCTGTGCCCCAATTCCACCAGCGTGGCGCCGGCATCCTTGATCATCGGCGGCGAGATCTCTCCGGTCCAGGCGCCCGCGTCCGCCCAGTGCATGTTCTGCGCGCCGACGCGCACGCGCGTAGACGCGAGCAGGCCGGAGACTTCGGCAATAGACGTAAACGGAGGGATTACGAACGGCTGCACGCGCGTGTCGTCGATGATCGGCGCAGCAGCGAGCGTCGTCGCGAAGGCCCGCGCCTCGGCGCGCGTCTTGTTCATCTTCCAGCTGGTACCGATCCAGAGGGGGCGGGTCATGATTGGCTCCGGTTCTGATAAAGCGAGGTCGGTCATTGGTAGGGGCGACTTGCGGTCGCCCTCTCACAACTTGCGCCGCTGTGAGTGGGCGGCCGCAAGCCGCCCCTACGCTCTGAGCCCGGTATCCGTGTACGGAGCCCAATAGGCTACCAATTCAGCAATCGCGGCGACCACGGAGCGATCGGCCGGCTCGCGTTCGCGGAAGGCCAGCTCCAGGCACAGCTCGTTGTTGTGGCCACCGCCGGCGCGTACCGCAGCCAGCAACTTCTCCGGCGTGATGCGGCCATCCTTGTTATACTGCGCCGTGAACGGCCAATGCCCGCCCTTGTTCATGGTCGACTGCTTGATGTGGATAATTGGGGACGCTGTCGCAAACTGCTGCGCCCAGGCGTAGGGATCGATATCGGCGGGATCGGCTGATGTCACGTCGCCGTGGTCGATGTCCACCATCGGCCAGAGCGGGATCGGCAATTGCGCGCCGTCGATCCAGCGCTGCAAGTCCTTGGTCGCGGCAATCGTGTGTCCAAATTCGCGCCCGACCGACATGGGTTCCCAGAACAGCCAGGTGAGGCCGCGCTTCTGCGCGTGCCCGGCGACCTCGCGCCAGCACTCGAGCGCGGCCGACTGCAAGGTCTCGCGGCGGCGCGGGTCGTCATAATCGGCATACGTCATGATCGCGAACTGCGTGCCGATGGCTGGGCAGCCGATGTCGGACGCGATATCCGCCATGCCCTTGAACCACGCCACGTGATAGGCGCGAACCTCCGCATCCGGATGGCCGAAATGGTTCAGCCGCCCATAGGGGCCGGTCATCATGCTGGTGACCTTGGCGCCGGTCGCCGCACAGGCCGCCGCGCAGGATTTCGTCAGCCGGGCAAGCGTCGGGGCCGGCCACAGCGGCGTCATGAACTCATGCACCATCTGGATGTGACCCAGCCCGCACTCGCCCGCAATCACGCGCACCAGCTCGCCCGGTTCGGCAAAGCGGTTGACGAACGGATTGGTGTTGACCGACAGCGTGAAGGTCATTTGCCGGCCTTGGCCATCGACGTCTGGGTTTGACGCGCTTCCAAGGCAGAAATCGCATCGACATTGCCAGCCGACGAACCCTTGGGGTCGAAGGTGCTGGCAAGCCAGGCATCGACGATGCTCTTGGCCAGTTCGGGTCCGATCACGCGCGCGCCCATGGTGATGATGTGGGCGTTGTTGCTCTTGGCGGCGCGCTCGGCCGAATAGGTGTCGTGGGTTTGTGCCGCGCGGATGCCGGGCACCTTGTTGGCCGAGATGGCCACGCCGATGCCGGTGCCGCACGCCAGGATGCCGCGATCGTATTCGCCGGTTGCGACCGCCATGGCTACGCGCTCGGCGGTGTCGGCGTAGAACTCTTTGCTGTTGTCTTTGCCCGGCGATAAGTCGGCGACCTCGATGCCGGGTTTGGCGGCAAGGTGTTTGCCAATGACTTCGATGAGCGGAAGACCGGCGCTATCGCCGCCGATGGCGATTTTCATCTGAGGGATCCTTTGGAACGGGCGTCGTTGTCCCCGAACCTATCGCATCGTGGAATCAAAATCGAGCGTTCGGCGTAGGTTGGGTCAAGCTTTGCGCGACCCAACATCGCTCAACAGGTACGCCGCCCGGGCTGCGTTGGCTCGCGCCGAAACGCTTGACCCAACCTACGCTCGGCAGGTCTCACCCCGGCTGCACGGTCTTGCCCTGCAGCTGCTTCTGCAGTTCGCCGCACGGGTCGGGGCGCTCGGTGCGGGCGGTGTACCAGACGAAGTCGGCGGCGGGTTTGCCATTGGCGTCTTGCGGCACGCCGTCTACCGGATTCTCGAGCCCGGTGAGAACTTCGGTGAGCTGAATGGTCAGCACCTTCAGGCCAGAGGCGCGTGTGCGCAGATAGAGCGGCACGCCACGGTCGGAGCGCACGTGGCCCGAGCCTGCGATCAGCACCACACCGTTGCCGCTCGATTTGTCGATGGCTTTGAGCACGTTGTCGGCAAGCGCCGCGTCGCGGAAGCGCTGCACCTGCACCATGCCGGCGAGGTCGCTGTCGGGCAGTTGGTTGCAATGCGACGCCTTCAGCTCGTCGGTCAATGCCGAGTTGAGGGCGGCAGGCAGTGCCGCGCCGATGCCGAGCCGGACCCGTTCGCTATAGGCGAGCGAGCCAAGCCCCTGCTGGCTGACCTGGCGAACCAAGTCCTTGTCTGCGTTGCCGGGAAGGATGGTCAGATTTGCGCCGAGCGCAGCGTCGACGATCGGGCGATAGATCGAGAACGGCGGCCAGCCGCTGTTTTCCCAGTCAAGCTTGGCGCCGATGCTGTCGGCGGTGACATTGCTGGCCAGCTGCACGTTGGCGAGATCGTCGGCTTTGTCCGTTCCGACCATTTCCATCACCACGGCGGGGCGCTTGCCCTTGCTCGCGAGCTGGCGCAGCAGCCAAGCTTGCAGCTTGTGATGATCGGGGTTGTCATGGGTTTCGCCAACCAGAACCACGTCGGCTTCGGCGGCGGCGCGCACCACTTCGGCCGGCAGGATGGTCTCTTGCGAGGCCGTCGACCAGACGCGGCCGACCAGCGGATGTTCCTTGCCGAGCTTGGAGACCCAAGCGCTGAGCGGGGCGAGCGCGCTGGTGATGAGCGTGCCCGGCTTGACGATAGGGGATTCTTCGCCGGTCGTGCTGGCGGGGTTCAACGGCAGCCGGATTTCCGGCAGCGAGCCGGGCGGCAACTTCTGCTCTGCGTACTGAAAGGAATTCAAGAGCCCCAGGAACAGCGCGGTCAGGACGATCGCGACCATGTTGGCTACGCTGTCGTCGATCATGATGGGTACTCCTTACACGTCACTCAAAGTCCAAACAAGGCTGGCGCGCTATGCCGCCTTACGCTCATCCAGGGCCGGAAGCCCGCGTTTGGCGCGCATATGGTTTACGAAGCGGCGGAACAGATAGTGGCTGTCCTCGGGGCCCGGCGAGGCCTCGGGATGGTACTGCACCGAGAACACCGGCTTGCCTTTGAGCTGCAGCCCGCAGTTGGAGCCGTCGAACAGGGAAACATGAGTTTCCACGACAGTGGCCGGCAACGAGGCCTGCGTGACGGCGAAACCGTGGTTCATCGACGTGATCTCCACCTTGGACGTGGTGTGATCCTTCACCGGATGATTGGCGCCATGATGGCCGAGCTTCATTTTGCCGGTGCTGCCGCCGAGCGCTAGGCCGAGCATCTGGTGGCCGAGGCAGATGCCGAACACGGGCAGGCCCGAGGCGACCAGCGACTTGATGATCGGGACAGCATACTTGCCCGTTGCGGCCGGATCGCCGGGGCCGTTGGAGAGGAAGATGCCGTCCGGCTTGCGCGCCAGGATGTCCGCGGCGCTGGTCGTCGCCGGAACGACGGTCACTTTGCAGCCGGCGCTGGCCAAGCAGCGCAGGATGTTGAGTTTGACGCCATAGTCCACCGCGACGACATGGAACTCGGGTGCGGCCTGGCGGGCATAGGCCTTCTGGTCCCAGTTCCAGGCCTTTTCGTCCCAGCTGTAGCTCTGGCCGCAGGTGACGTCCTTGGCGAGATCGAGGCCTTCCAGGCCTGACCAGCTGGCGGCTTGCGCCTTCAGCTTGGAGAGGTCGAATTTGCCGGCGGGATCGTGCGCGATGACGGCGTTCGGCATGCCCTTGTCGCGGATCAGCGCGGCCAGCGCGCGTGTGTCGACCCCGGCCATGCCGATGATGCCGCGTTTGGCCAGCCAGGCGCCGAAGTCGCCTTTGGAGCGGTAGTTGGCGGGCGCTGTAACCGGCGCGCGCAATACGCAGCCGCGCACTGCGGAGGCTTGCGCCAGGTTCGAGGTTTCGCTGTCCTCGGTATTGGCGCCGACATTGCCGATATGCGGGAACGTGAAGGTGACGATCTGGCCAGCGTACGAGGGATCGGTGAGGATTTCCTGATAGCCGGTCATGGCGGTGTTGAAACAGACTTCGGCGACGGCCGAGCCGGTGGCGCCAAGGCCTGCGCCCTCGATGATCGTGCCGTCGGCCAAGACCAGAAGCGCGGTGGCCTTTTGCTCTGGCCAGGCATCGGCGGCGGTGGTCTTGGGCATGGGTGGGCCTTCGGGGTCGGCGGCCGCGCGACATGCGGCCAATTTCGTCAATGGCGGCGGGACGTTAGGCGCTCGACCTCAGGCGGTCAACCAAACCCAGCCCCAAAAGACGAAACAGGCGCTGCAGGGGGCCACAGCGCCAATCTAGAGATGCCAATTTTTGCTTATGGATCAGAGGTTTAGTGTCGTGTCTCAGCCTCGATCTGGGCAATCTCGTCCTTCAACTTCAGCTTCTTGCGTTTCAGCTCCGCCAGTTTCAAATCACTACTGCCGAGACGGTCCTGTTCCTCGGCAATCAAGCGCTCAAGCGCCCGGTGCTTTGCTGCGAGGTCGTCAAGCTGAGCTGGCTGCGCCATGCTGTCCTCCGTGGGATTTCTGGAGTTGGACGTTTTGCAACAAATAAAATGTGACACTTTTTCTGGCCCTTGTCTATGGGTCGTGGACAGCCTGTGAACGGCATCCCCTTGGGCGGTAAACTTTGTCTAATCGGCACGGCGGGGAGACACAGGAGTTCACCTGAGATCGGGCAAGGGCACGCGGCATGGCAGGGTTGCTTTGATGACGGGCGTGGCGCAGGGCATCGGCCAACCCGAAGCCGTCTCCGCGAGCGCCGTTGTCCGGGTAGGTCCCTAGGCGAGCTGCGTCACTGGGGGAATTAACTGAGGAAACTATCTGTTGCGACGGTGGCCGCATTCCGCTCAACTGCTCCGCGCCGGTCGTATGCCGGGCGGTAGACTGAGCGGCCAGCGGATCGCTTTGTCACACTGCAGCCGTTTTGCGGCCAAGGCATTGGCCGCTTGCACCAATCAGGATATGCTCGCACCGGATTTGGGCGATACGCCGAGGAGCTGAGAACATGGTGGCAGTAGTTCGTAACGGCCTGTGCGCAGTCGCGCGTGCGGGCATTCTGGCAGCTGGTATGGTGGTGTTGACGCCGGCAATGGCGGCCGATAGTGCGCTTTCGGGGCTGACCGGCAGCTGGGGCGGCGGTGGTGTCATCAAATACAGCGATGGCAGCACCGAGCGCATGCGCTGCAACGCGCGTTATTCGGGCAGCGGCGCGGCTATGACGATGGCGATCAACTGCACGTCCAGTGCGCATAGTGTCAATATCAGCGCCAACCTGCGCGCGACCGGTGGCAATGTCAGCGGCAGCTGGTCGGAATCCGGCCTCGGCGTGTCCGGCAGCGCGTCGGGCAAGGCCAGCCCCGGGCGGTTGTCGCTCGGCCTGGGCGGCGGCGTCTCCGGCTCCATGTCGGTGAACTACACCGGCTCGCGCCAGGATGTCGGCATCTCGGTTGAGGGCGCACCGCTGCAGAATGTCAGCATGAGCCTGAGCAAGCGTTAGAGGGCACTGCCTTTTCCTATGACTCCTTTGGGAAAAGGTGCGAAAAAGCGCGAAATCCGAGGCATTTTCCTTGAGCGGCCTGCCGCCAAAGCTTGAACGGGCAACGAGCGGTCGGGTTGGCGGTTTCGCGCGCCTCGTTGCCACGGGCGACTGGACGAACGGCCACGCGCGCGACGCCGAGCGCTTGATTGCCGGCGCCCGCGCGCTGCTCAGTGGCGCAACCCAAGGCTCTATCGACGTCGGCGGCATGGCGGCCTTCGACACCTACGGCGCATGGCTGCTGGAGCGGGCTGTGCGCGAACAGGCGCTGGCGGGCATTGAACTCCGTCTGGAAGGGCTGAAACCCGGCCAGCAGGCGCTAATGGCGCAGATGGCGCGCACCGGCCAGACCAAGCTCGCTGTCCCCGCCGAGCCATTCGGCCTCGTCACCGCCATCGAACAGATCGGCCGGGCGGTCGCCGGAATGGGGCGCGACCTGATCGACTTTGCCAACATGCTTGGAGCGATCGCGACCGCAGCCGGCGGCGTCATCGTCCGCCCAGGCCGCTTTCGGCTGACCTCGGCGGTGCACCAGCTGGACCGCGTCGGCTGGCAGGCGGTGCCGATCATCGCGCTGATCACGCTGCTGATCGGCGGCATCATCGCGCAGCAGGGTTTTTTCCATTTCCGCAAGTTCGGTGCCGAGATCTACGCCGTCGACATGATGGGCATCCTGGTGCTGCGCGAGATCGGCGTGCTGATCGTGGCCATCATGGTGGCGGGCCGCTCCGGCAGTTCGTATACGGCGGAACTCGGCTCCATGAAGATGCGCGAGGAGATCGATGCGCTCTCCACCATGGGCCGCGATCCGATCGAAGTTCTGGTGCTGCCGCGCGTCACGGCGCTGGTGCTGGCGCTGCCGATGCTGACGTTTCTGGGCATGATGGCCGCGCTCTTGGGCGGCGGGCTGATGGCAGTCACATATGGCGACATGAGCACGCCGGCATTTATCTACCGCATGCTGGATTCCATCACGACAACGCATTTCCAGGTCGGCATGATCAAGGCGCCGTTCATGGCGCTGGCCATCGGCGTGGTTGCGGCCATGGAGGGGCTGAAGGTCGGCGGCAGCGCTGAGTCGCTGGGCCTGCGCACCACGGCCTCGGTGGTGAAGTCGATCTTTCTGGTGATCGTGCTCGATGGCCTGTTCGCCATGTTCTTTGCCTCGATCGGGATGTGACGATCATGTTGCATAACAAAACGGGGGCAAGCGGGGCGCCGATCATCAGCATCCGGGGTCTGACCGTGGGGTTCGGTCAGCAACCCGTGCTGTCCGGTCTCGATCTCGATGTGATGCCCGGTGAAATCCTGGGCGTCGTTGGCGGTTCGGGCTCGGGCAAATCCGTCCTGCTGCGAACCATCATCGGCCTCATCCGTCCGCGGGCCGGCCATATCCAGGTGCTTGGCGCCGACCTGACGACCGCGACGCCGCAAGTCCGCCGCGCCATCGAACGGCGCTGGGGCGTCCTGTTTCAGCATGGTGCGCTGTTTTCCGCGCTGACGGCGCTGCAGAACGTTCAGTTCCCAATGCGCGAATTCCTCGATCTGTCGGATCGCATGCTGCGGGACATGGCCGTCGCCAAACTTGAGATGGTCGGTCTCAGCGCCAGCGACGGCAACAAGCTGCCCTCGGAGCTCTCCGGCGGCATGACCAAGCGCGTGGCGCTGGCGCGCGCGCTGGCGCTCGATCCAGAGATCGTCTTTCTCGACGAGCCGACCTCGGGCCTCGATCCAATTTCCGCAGGAGCATTCGACGACTTGATCGTCACCCTGCAGCAGACGCTGGGCTTGACGGTCTATATGGTGACGCACGACCAGGATAGCCTGGCCGCCGTGTGCGATCGCATCGCCGCGCTGGCGGACGGCAAGGTGGTGGCGCAAGGCACGATCGCGCAGCTGCGGGCAAGCAGCCATCCGTGGGTGCGGGCGTATATGCAGGGGCGGCGGGCGAGGCGGACGGGGACATGATGTTCATGTTCGACAAGGCAAATTGGTGGATTTGGCGTGCGTTGATGGCGTCGAACATGAACTTCGTGTCCCCAGTCTTTGCCACGGGCAATAGCACTGGGGACACGAAGTTCATCGTCGGCGTGACGCCCGTACTCAACTCGTAGGCTGTCGCATGCCGACGATGAACATCATGTCCCCGATGCGTTTTGCGACGACAATTGAACGAGGCAACTGATGGAAATTCGCGCACGCTATCTCACCATCGGGCTGTTCACGCTCGGCGTCATCGCGGCCGGGTTTATGTTCGTGTACTGGCTGAACACCTCCGGCGGTTTGGGCAAACGCGAGCACTACAACGTTGTCTTCAACGGCTCGGTGGCCGGCCTGTTCGCCGGATCGCCCGTGACGTTCAACGGCGTGCGCGTGGGCGAAGTCGGCTTCACCACCATCTACAGCGCCGATCCGCGCCAGGTACTGGTCAACATCGGCGTTGCGCAGGGTACGCCCGTGCTCTCCGACACCAAGGTGATGCTGGATTTCCAGGGCCTGACGGGCGCGGCAACCGTGGCGCTGCTCGGCGGCGATCCCAACGCCGCGCCCCTGCAGCCGAACCGGCCGGGCGATCTGCCGTTCCTGACCGCAGGTGCCGACGCGACCCTGTCGATGACCCAATCGGTGCGCACGGCGCTGACGAAACTGGATACTCTGCTCACCGACAATGCCGATCCGCTCAAGAGCACCATTGGCAATCTCAACACCTTCACGACGGCGCTCGCCCGCAACTCGGATCGCGTCGACGGCATCCTTGGCGGCCTGGAGCGCATGACCGGCGGAACCGGCAAGAAGACGACCGGACAACTGGTGGACCTGACACCGCCCAAGGCTTTGGGCCTGCTCGCCAAGATCCCGGCGGGACAGATCGCCATCCCTGAACCGACTGCGCTGGGCGTGCTCGATACCGACAAACTGGTGCTGGATCCGGCCGCTGCAGCCGATGCGCCCACCGCCAGCTGGACCGATGCGCTGCCCAAGTTGATGCAGGCGCGCCTGGTGCAAAGCTTCGAGAACGCCGGCATGGCCGGGCAGGTGGTGCGCGGCGATGGGTCGACGTCGGACTATCTGCTGCAGAGCGACTTGCGGGCCTTCGGCATCGCCAGCGATGGCGGCCCGGCGGCCGAGCTGGAGCTGAGTGCCAAGCTGCTCGACGCTAGGGGCCGCGTGGTGGCCGGGCGGATTTTCAAGACCAGGACGGTGCTGGCATCGAACGACGCCAAGGTCGCCGCCCAGGGCCTCAACGACGCTTTCGGCAAGGCCACGCAGGAGCTGATCGGCTGGACGGTCGGCGTGGTGGCGGCCCTGCCGCCGCCCAAGCCGGAGGACATGGCGGCGCCGTGAAACAAGCAGGTTCATTTCTTGCCGTGTCGGCGCGGGAACAAGGCACGTGTTTCCCGCTCGACGGTCTGGCCAACGCTTTGCTATCATGTTGCCATGTCACAACGCATCACATCCGATCCCGCAATCATGTTCGGCAAACCGGTCATCGCGGGCATGCGCATCACCGTCGAGCACATCTTGCTATGTCTTGCGGCCGGTGAGACGCCCGAGCAGGTTATTGCGGATTACCCGCCACTGACCTTCGACGATATCCGGCGTGCCCAGGCCTTCGCTGCGGAACACCTCGCTCGGGAATCCCTGTTCGCGGTCCTGTGATGGCGAAATTCGAAAGGAGACACGCCAGATGGCGACGCTCGATTGGAGTTTGTGCCCTGCCGTCGAGAGCGTGCCGGGCAAGCTCGGTGGCGCCTGGGTGTTTCGCGGCACACGGCTGCCAGTTGCAACCGTCATTGAGAATCTCGAAGACCTCGATTTTGAGGACGTCGTCGAACAGTTCGACGTAACGCGCGAACAGATTGCAGCCGTCCTGGATTTTGTCGCCAACAGTCTCAAAACGCCCGCTGGCGCTAGGTATTCGGCGGATGGCGATGCGCATTCTCTTTGATCACGGAACGCCCAAGGGTTTGGCGCGGGCGCTTGCCAATCACACAGTTCTAACCGCGCAGGGCTGCGGATGGGACACGCTGAGCAATGGCGAACTCCTCAGTGCCGCGGAAGGCGCCGCCATGGATGTGTTGCTGACGACGGACCAGGGCATCCGCTATCAGCAGAACCTGTCTGGCAGGCGGATTGCTCTGGTTGTCTTGACCGGGACGACCAAATGGACGCGAGTGCAGTTGTGCTTTGGTGAGATTGCCGCTGCCATAGCCGCCGCAAGGCCCGGCAGCTACACAGAGGTTGCGATTCCATTCCGTTGAAACGACAGCCAATCTCATGCCCACCCTGAAACGCCCCAACGTCCTTCTCCTGATGCTCGACCAGCTCGCTCCGCAGTCGCTGCCCGACTATGGCCACAAGCTGGTGCAGACGCCGCACATCGCCGCGCTGGCCGATCGGGGGACGGTGTTCGACAATTTCTACTGCAACTCGGCGCTGTGCGGCCCGTCCCGCATGTCCTTCATGACCGGGCAGGCCAACCACAAGATCGGCGGTTTCGACAACGCGACCGAGTTCAAATCCTCGATCCCGACCTTCGCGCATCACTTGCGGCTGGGCGGCTACCGGACGTGCCTCGCCGGCAAGATGCATTTCGTCGGCGCCGATCAGCTGCACGGCTTCGAGGAGCGCATCACCACTGACATGTATCCCGGCGACTTCGGCTGGACGCCGACCTGGGAGGACCCGGAGCGCGTGCACTGGTGGTTCCACAATATGCTGAGCGTGACCGAGGCCGGGCCATACGACCGCACGCTGGAGATCGACTACGACGAGGAGGTGGCGCAAAAGTCCGCGCGCTGGCTTTGGGATGCGGGCCGCTCGACCGACGAGCGTCCCTTCATGATGTGCGTCTCGCTGATGCACCCGCACGATCCCTATATGGCGCCGCGCGCCTACTGGGACCGCTACCGCGACGACGACGTCGATATGCCGGTTACGTCTTATATCGATCCGCCGAAGCGCGATCCCTTCGCCAGGCGCATGTGGGCCATGTATGACCGCGGCGAGTACGAGGTGACCGAGCAGCACATCCGTACCGCGCGCCACGGCTACTACTCCATGATCAGCTACGCCGACCAGCTGATCGGCGATGTACTCGAACCCATGAAACGTACGGGGCTACTGGACAACACCATCGTGATTGTGACGGCCGACCACGGCGATATGCTCGGCGAGCGCGGGCTGTGGTTCAAGATGGTGTTCAACGAGCGCTCCATCCGTGTGCCTCTGATCGTGAAGCTGCCGGGCGAAACGCGCGCGCGTCGCGTCGAACAAAACGCTTCGCTGATCGACTTGATGCCGACCTTCATCGACATCGCCGGGGCATCGGCGCGCGAACCGGCGGCCCCACTGGTTGGCGCAAGCCTGATGCCGCTGGTGCGCGGCGACACGCCCAAGGATTGGTCAGATACGGTGTACGGAGAGTACCTCGCCGAGGGCACGACTGAGCCGGTCTTCATGATCAAGCGCGGCACGCTGAAGCTGATCGTGGCCAAGGGCGATCCCGTCCAGCTCTACGACACGTCAGCCGATCCCCACGAACTGACCAATCTCGCGGCCGATCCCAAACACGCCTTGGCGCTCGCGGCCATGACGGCGGAAGCGGCAAAACGCTGGGACAGCGACGCCATCCGCGCCGAGGTGGTGGCCTCGCAAGCCGCGCGCCTTTTGGTGCAGGACGCACTCGTCACCGGCCGCATCACCCCGTGGGACTGGGAACCGCGCACCGACGCCTCGCGCATCTACAACCGCAACTACGGCGGCGAGCTTTACGACACCGACCGCCGCGCCCGCGTGCCCTATCAGCCCGAGCCCAAAAAACGCACCCGCCGCGACTGGAGCCGGGACGTGAAATAGTCCAGTTCTGCGTCCCTTGTGGCTGTCGTGCCCGCCTGAGAAGGAATTTTCCCGAGATATCAGTGTCGTGGTGGACGCCTCCCCGGGCGCGCGCTATCGTTTGCGTGTGCAACCCATGCTCGGCAGTCCGACCGGCGGGCCGCGGGAGTAATACTGTATGGCCGCAGACTTGGCCGAATTGACGCCGTTGCTGCCACCGCTGTGCCAGCAGCTCGAGCAGCGTTTGCAGGCTCAGGAGCCGTTCCGCGCGCTGCAGCAGCTGGCCTTGCGCGAAGCCGGTGGCCACCCCGTCGAGGCCATCGCAAGCGCCGAACTCAGGGCGCATCTGGAAGGCCAGCTCAGGCAATTGCAGGATTACCGGGTGTTGGCGCTGTTGCGCACGCTCGTCGCCGAACTTGACGGCACGCCGCTTCCTATGACGGCCGACGGACAAACCGCTGCATTTCCGATGGCTGCACCCGACCTCGTGGCGCCACTCCCGCTGACCGAGCCCGTGATTGAGACCATAACCGCAGCAGCGCCGGAGCCAACGGTCGACGCCTTACCGCCGCTCGCGCCGCCAGTTGAGTGTGCCGCCAGCCCCGTGGCCTCCGATTCCCCTATCCCAACGGAGCCTGAGGCTCCCGTTTCTACCCTGCTGTGGCAGTCGGGCGACCTGCATTTGGAGGCATCCGAAGCCGTGGCATCGGCGTTCGGCGGCACGGGTCCCACCGGGCCCGAACCGCCGGGGATATCGTCGCCTTTGGTAGAAATCGTGGTAGCGCCGCCCGCCGAGCCGCCCTTGCCGGTCTTGGAGGTGTCCGAACTGCCTGCGCCGCCGGCTGCCGAAACTGTCATTACGCCACCTTCAGCCCCGCTACTGGCAGCTGCACCCGAACCGCCCACCCATGTCGAGATTGCCGCTGCCGAGGCGACCGTCATGGCCAGCCTGGCCAAACTGCGAGCCGCCGAAGAGGCGGCCGCCCGCGCCGCCGCCTTGGCCGCACTTGCGCCCGTACCCACCCCGCGCGCCCTGTCCGCCTCGATGCCATCTGCCTCAATGGAAGGCACGATGGCCAATGTGGCTGCTGCGGTCGCAGCGACCGTCGCTGCCGCCGGCCGCATCGCCGAGCCGAAACTGACGCCGCGCCACGCGATCACAATCCCGGCAGCGCTTGCCACTCAAGGTGGCAGCAAAATGCGCGAGCGTCCGCCGCCACCGGCAGCGCCCCAGATGGCCGAAGCGACCGAGATCCGCTTTGTCGAGCGTCCGGCCAGCCCCATGCTCGATATCGCGCCGCGCGTGAAGCCGGTGCCTTTGGCCGTTGTGTCCGTCGCGCCGATCGCAACGCAACGGCCTGCGCCCGGCTCGATCGAGCGCGCGTCCCGTGACTGGGAGGAAGCGGTGGTGGAGTTCCGCCGCGCCGCGCCCGATCTGCGCCCCGAAATCATTCCGGCGCATGCCGATCCCGCGATTGCCCTTGTGGGCCGCGCCGGGCATGCGTTCGGACGTTTTGTGAAAACGCTCAAGGGTGAAAAGGCATAAACGCCGGATCAGCCGGGCAGATTGCGCCGGTACCAGTCGCGCAAGTCGCCGAGACCTTCGTGAGCAAGCGCGCGCGCGAGATAGCTGCGGATGCGCGGCAGATGTTGCAGATATCCCGGCTTGCCGTCGCGTTTGGCCAGACGCGCGAAGATGCCGAGGATCTTGGTGTTGCGCTGGGCCGCCAGGGTCGCATAAGCGAGCTGGAACGCCTCGGTGTCGAAGGCGCCATCGCAGGCGCTGCGCTGGTCGAGATAGTGCGCGAGCAGCACTTTCTCCAGCGCCTGCGGCACGTCCAGCCGGGCATCGAACAGCAGCGAAGCCAGATCATAGGCGGCATGGCCCGCCAGCGCGTCCTGGAAATCGATGATGCCGACACGCCGCAAGCCGTCCCGCTCCGGCAGCCACATCAGGTTGGGCGAATGCACATCGCGCAGCACCCAGGACGGCGGGGTGGCCAGGATCGGGGCGAGGGCGTCGATCCACAGCTCCTCGAACTCGCAGATCTGCGAAGGCGACGGCGCCGCTCCCGTGGTCAGGGGCCAATACCAGTCGGTGAGCAGCCGCGCCTCGATCAGAAGTGCGTCCCGGTCGTAGGGCGGCAAGAAATCCGGCGGCGGGCGTAGGGCCAGGTCGGCCAGCATGTCGGTCGCCGCGCGGTAGAGATCGCGCATCGGCACGCCTGCGGACATGGCATCGGCGAACGTTCGCTCGCCGAAGTCCTCGACCAGCAACAGTCCGTTGTCGATATCGCTGGCGAGAATAGCGGGAACGGACAAACCGTTGGCGGCAAGGGCCTCGCCGACGTCCACAAACGAGCTGATCGTAGGCGCGGAATGCGCGATGGCCCAATAGGGCTTGCCGTCTTTCACGTGCGGCAGATCGGGCAGGGGCGGTGAGTCCATCAGCAGGCAGGTCGATCCGTCCTTGTGAAGACGGGCATAGGATCGGCGCGACGCATCGCCTGTCAGATAGGCCAGTTGCGCGTCCCGCCACTCTGTCGAAGCCAGAAAGCCTTGCACTGTCTCGATGTGGGCCAGCCGTTCCACCCACGCGCCGGTACCAGTCGGCGTCACACGCCGGTTGTCCGTGGCGGGGCCATCCGCCAACTGAACGGTGAGCCGCTCGGCCGGCAGCAACTCCCCCGCCCGGTCCGGCCATTCCACCAGCACCAGCCCCGTCGTCAGCGCTTCCTCGAACCCGATCTCGCGCACTTCGGAAGGGCCGCTGAGGCGGTAGAGATCGAAATGATGCACGGTGAGTCGGGGCGTCCCGTAGCTCTGCAGCAGCGCGAACGTGGGGCTGGGCACTTCAACGTCCGCATCGCCCATCAGGGCGCGGATGAAAGCACGCGCAAAGGTCGTCTTGCCCGCCCCGAGATCGCCCTCCAGCAGGATCAGGTCGCCCGAGCGGACGTAAAGCGCCAGCAACTCGGCAAGGCGTTCGAGCGCGGGCAGGGGGAGCGGTGGGAGGGACCAGGGGGGCATGAGCGGCAAGGCCTCAGGCCTCGCAGCCTGGAACTGTTTGCCGCACAAAGTGGCCGTTTCTCAAGGTTTCCAGTCCTTGAGTTCGGCATTGAGGTGGTTGTGCCGCGGATCCATGGTCACGCCTTCGAACTCCGCGATTTCTTCATCGGTCAGCTCGCGCGTCACCAACACTCGCCGATCGCGCCGCATCAGTCGCGCGTACTCTTCCGCCGAGATCAGAACCAGATGATCGCGGCCGTGCTTTGTGATGGCCACGGGCTGGCTGATGGCCTTGTCGCTGAGCTGGCCGAAGGCGCGCTGAAACTCGGCGGCGCTGACGCGGGTCATGGCTGTCATGGAAGGTCTCCTTTGCCTGCATAATACGTATAATATGTAAAATTGCAAGCCTCGACTGGCGTTCGATCGGCTAGATCGCCGTCTCCGCCTCTAGATTCAGCCATGCCACCTCTTTGGCAGTCAGCGTCACGCCAAGCGCCGGCAGCGTCGTGGCCAGTTCGCCCACGCTGCGCGGGCCGACCAGGGCAAAACTCGGGAACGCTCTGCGCCAGCACCCAGGCGGTGGCAATATTGTGCGGCGAGACGCGGTACTTTTCCGCCAGCACGCCCGCGCGGCTGCGGCGCTCGGCATTGGCCGGGCTGCCAAAGCAGGTCTCGGGCGCGGTATCGGCTGGCAGGCGGTTGCGCAGTTCCTCGGGCAGGAAGTACCCGCGCGCCGACGACGACCAGCTGAAATGGGCCGTGCCGCTCTCGCGCAGAAACTGCAACGTCTCCGCCGTATTCGACGTCACGCAGCCCGCCCACACCGGCTTCTCCATCACGGCCAGCGACAGGTTGTTATTGAGGATCGAGAGCGGCTGCAGCCCGCGCGCCAAAGCATAGGCCGCCGCCTCCTGGAAGCGCGCGACCGACCAGTTCGAACCGCCGAACACGCCGATCCGCCCCGCCTTGGCGAGATCGTTCAGTGCATCGACGAACTCGCCGACTGGCACGTCCGGGTTATCGCGGTGCATGATGTAGATCGGCACGCGGTCGAGCCCGAGGCGGTCGAGTGAAATCTGCAACTGCGCGCCAATGGCGTTGGGGGTGCAATAGGGGTTGTGCGCCCCTTTCGCTATTACCACGATCTCCTTGGCTAGCCCCCGCGCCGCAATCCACTTGCCGAGTACGGACTCGTGGTGGCCGCCGCCATAGACGAAGGCGGTATCGAAGGCGTTGCCGCCCGCCTCCAGGAAGGCATCCCAGACGATGGCGCCGCCACCGATGTCGTTCTGGTTATCGCAGCCCATGATGAGCTTGGAGACCGACAGCGCCACGCCCTCAATGCGTGCTTGCGGGATTTTCGGCAGGCCTGATGGCAGAACGCCGGGCAGGCGGCGGTTCGTGGCCGGAGTTTCAGCAAACGTCTCATAGCCCAGCTCGGCCCGCCAGCGATCCATGGTGCGGTTGTTGCCGATGCTGTCGGCGTGGTTCACGGCTGGGGCGTCGGCCTCGCGCTTGCCCTCCGCGATGTTGCGGCTGGCCAATTCCGCCTCGAAGGCGAACAAATGCTCGGGATGGCGCAGCTGCTCGACGCGGCGCTTGCCGTCCACGGTCACTACGATGGTGGCGTCCGATGGCCCGGCGTTGCGCCCCGGCACCCAGGGATCGGCGAGCTCGATGCGGCCCTTCTCGCCGATGATGGTGGCGGAATTGTCCATATCGCGGCTGACGGCGCAGGCGATTTCCGCGGTGACGCCGCTTGCAAAAGTGAGCAAGCCATAGGCCACCTCATCGACGCCGGTGGTGCCGATAATGCCGGAACCTTTCACCGTGACCGGATCGTCGAAGCGCTTGCCGATGGCCGCGCCCGCGACCAACCGCGCCAGCGAGACGGGATAGCCGCCGACATCCAATATGCCGCCGCCGCCGAGCGCGCGGTCGAACAGCCGCGAGGTGGGGTTGAGCTTGGCCGCAAAGCCGAACCGCGTCTGGATATGCTGGACACGTCCGATTTCGCCCGACGCGATGATGGCGAGCATGCGCGCGATCTGCGGATGGCAGCGGTACATGAAGCCTTCCATGAAGAAGACGCCCTGTTGTGCGGCCACCTCAGTCACGGCAATCACCTCGGCCGAATTCATGCCCGCAGGCTTTTCCGAGACCACGGCCTTGCCCGCGCGCATCGCCATGATGGCGAGTTCCGCATGCCAGGGATGGGGCGTCGAGATGTATACAGCATCGATCCCGGGATCGGCTGTGAGAGCGGCGTAGGTGGCGTGGCGATGGCCAGCGGCGATGGTGTAGGCGTCGCCGAAGGTTTTCAGGCGCTCGGGCGAGCGGCTGGCGATTGAGATGAGAACGCCGGATTTGGATTCCTTGAGGCCGTCGGCAAAGTTATGCGCGATATCGCCCGGGCCGATGATGCCCCATCTGGTGCGTGCCATGTCTGTTACCCTTGAGTGCCGAGTGCAGAGTTGGGCCGACTATCGCGGATTTTGTCGCCGCTGGGAACAGCGCAAGTGGCTTGGACCCTCCTCTCCCCCGCAACTTCGCGGGGGAGAGGATGTCGCCCCGAGGCGAAGCCGAGGGAAAGAGCGACAGGTGAGGGGCAGACGCTTGCTCCGTACTCGTGGCATGAGCGCTGGAACCAGATCCTGCCCCTCACCGACCGCGTGGCTCTTGCCGCCGAAGAGGGCGGCTGCGAGACGCGGTCTTCTCTCCCCACGCGAAGAGGCGTGGGGAGAGGAGGGCCCTGTTGTCTGTCTATCAACGGAGCAAATTCACTCCGCTGCCATCAGCCCCTTGGCCCCCACCGGGAAGCGTACCGTCACGCGCGTACCCTTGCCCGGCTCCGAGCGCAACGCCACGGCGCCGCCGTGCAGCTCGACCAGGTGCTTCACGATCGGCAATCCCAACCCCGCGCCGCGGTGTCGCGAGCCTTGCGCGCGCGATACGAAGCGTTCGAACACTTTCGGCTGGTCTTCCAGGGGAATGCCGATGCCGTGGTCGGTGACCGAGAAGACAATGGTATCCCCCTCGCGCCGGCTTTCCAGCACGATGGTGTCGCCGTCCTTGGAAAAGCCGATGGCGTTCGAGAGCAGGTTATACAGCACCTGTTTCACACGCTGCTCATCCGCCAAAAATTCCGACGCCGACGGATCGATGCTCTCGCGCAAGGAAATCCGTTCGCGCGTCATGCGCTCTTCGACGGCGGCGGCGGCTTGGGCGACCACGCTCGCCACCTTCACCGGCGTGCGCTTCAGGTCCAGCGCGCCGGCGTCGATGGTGGTCAGGTCCAGGATGTCGTTGATGATCGAAAGCAGCGTGCGCGAGGAACCGTGGATGTCGTGCAGGTACTCGCGCTGCTTCGGATTGAGCGGGCCCACCTTCGGGTTCTCCAGGAACTCGGAAAAGCCGATAATGTTCTGCAACGGCGAGCGCAGTTCGTAGGACACCAGCGAAATGAAGTTCGACTTGAGGCGGTCGGCCTGGATCAGGGCGTCGTTGCGCTCGCGCAGCATACGCTCGGCGCGCGTGGTATCGGTCTGGTCGACGAAGGTCAGCAGCATCGCGCCGTCGGGCAGCGGCAGACCGGCATAGGCGATCACGCTCTGGTCGGGGCGCTCCATGGTGCCTTGCAGGCGTTGGCGCTGGCCGCTGATCGTAGTGACGGCGCGCTTGATGTTGGCCCAGGTCGGCTCGTCACTGAAGAGGACGCTGCAGCGGCGCACCACTTCGTCGACATGCGGCTCGCGGGCAAGATCGTTGGGGTTCAGTTTCCAAAGGCGAGCAAAACTTGGGTTGAACAACGACAATCTGCCGTCGGTGGCAAACACCGCGACGCCCTCGCGCAAGGTGTCGAGGGTGCCGCGCTGGATGCCCATGGCGGTGTGGTAGCGGCGTTCCAGCGCCAGCTTCTCGGTAACGTCGTCGTAGAGATAGGCGACGCCGCCGTCCGGGCGCTGTTCGATCGTGACATGTACGGTGCGCCCGCTCGGCAAATACCACCAGGCTTCCTTGCCGGCTTGTGCGGTATAGCTCTCGAGCAGCGCGGCCTTCCATTTGCGGTAGTCGGCCTCTTCGGGAAGCTGGCGGCGCTCGCGCAGGCGATCGAGCACGTCGCCGTCCTTGGGGCGCGACTTCAGGAACTCGGGGTCGAGCTTCCAGAGCTGGCGGTAGGCCTCGTTGCAGTAGACCAGGCGCTGGTCGGGGCCGAAGTTGGCGACAGCGGTGGCGACGCGGTCCAGCGTGCGGTCGTAGGCGGCCATCTGGCGGGTGAGTTCGCCTTGTGCGGTTTCCAGCGCTGCCGCATCGTTGGCGATCAGCGCGCTGGCGCCGTCGAGCGGCACGGCAACAAGGTCGTAGGAGCGGCGCTCGCCACCGACAAACACATGCACGCGCTCGCGGTGAATGCGGTTGGCGGCGAGCGAGGCGGACACCAACGTGCGCTGACGGGTTTCCAGACAGCTCGACCTGGCGGGTACGGACGTCTTCGCGCGAAAAACCGTCGACGGCGCGCACATAGGCCGAGTTCACCCAATCGATCCTGCCGTCGGCGGAGCGGAACCAGACCGGGACGGGCAAGGCCTCGTAGAGGGCGCGCGTCAGGGCGGCGTCGCGCGTGACCCGGACCCCACGCTCTTCCATGTCGCGGATGGCCTTGCGCTCGGCCGAGATGTCGGCGACGCGCAGGATGGCGTAGGCGCCGCGCACTTCGCCCGCGATCTGCATGGCGCTTCCGGCGGTGGTGGCGGCGGTAAGTGAGAAGGGACGGCCATCGCGGATCAGGCGATCGGTATGGGCGCGCAAGGTCTGCGCGGCGGCGGGGTCGAGCCAGCCGGCGGCGAGGATTGCGGTGGCGCTCGACGGCACGCCGTGGCGGGGATCGATGCCGGCAGCGTGCAAGGTCGGTTCGCGCGAGGCGTCCCAATAGACCAGTGTCTCGGCGGCCGGGCTGCCAATCGTCTCGGCGATATCGAGACGGCGGGCGGTGGCGGCATGGTCGGCGGCCAGGGCCGCCAGTTCCGCGCCGGCAGTGATGGCCTGGCGGCGGAAGCGCAAAGCCAGGGTGCCGAGCAGGGCCGCCCCGCCCGTGACGCTGGCGAGCAGCAACATGGTCAGCGGGCCGGGCAGCACGGTAGCGCCTGCAACTTGCGCCTCGTTCAGGGCGGCAAAACCGAGGCCTCCAGCCAGCGTTGCTGATGCAAGCGCCATCAGGCGCGCCTGACGCGGCTCCAGTGTGGTGGCGAGGCTGGCGAGAGGCATGGGGTCACCGGGTTTCGCTGATGCGAATCAGGGTGCCCAGTATGCGGGAGCGGGGCGAGGGAGGCCAGCGCTGTAGACTTGCCCTCTCCCCCTCGCATTCTTCATGCAAGGGGGAGAGGGTGGCGCGTAGCGCCGGGTGAGGGGCAGCCGCTTGCTCCGTACCTGGCGCGACGAGGACGGAGCAAGCAGTTGCCCCTCACCGACCGCGTGGCTCTTGCGCTGAAACGCGCTGCGAGACGCGGTCTCCTCTCCCCCAACGCAAAGAGCGTTGGGAGAGAGGCTAGGCCGTCGCCTTAAGCCCTAATACCGGTAGTGATCCGGCTTGAACGGCCCGGTCGAGGTGACGCCGATGTAGTCGGCCTGGTCCTTGGAGAGCTTGGTGAGCTTGACGCCGAGCTTGGCCAGATGCAGCGCCGCGACCTTTTCGTCCAGGTGCTTGGGCAGCGTATAGACCTTGTTCTGATACTTCTTGCCGTGCTTCCACAGCTCGATCTGGGCCAGCGTCTGGTTCGTGAAGCTGGCCGACATGACGAAGCTGGGGTGGCCGGTGGCGCAACCGAGGTTGACCAGCCGTCCCTCGGCCAGCAACAGCATGCGGCGGCCGTTCGGGAACTCGATCTCGTCGACCTGCGGCTTGACGTTATGCCACTTCAAGTTGCGCAATGCGCCAACCTGCACCTCAGCGTCGAAATGCCCGATGTTGCAGACAATGGCGCGGTCCTTCATCTCGCGCATATGCTCGATGGTGATGACGTCCTTGTTGCCGGTGGCGGTCACGAAGATGTCGGCGCGCGGGGCGGCGTCCTCCATGGTGACGACTTCATAGCCTTCCATGGCGGCCTGCAAGGCGCAGATCGGGTCGACTTCGGTTACGAGAACACGCGCGCCGCCATGCTTCAGGCTGGCGGCCGAGCCCTTGCCGACGTCGCCAAAGCCGGCCACCACGGCCACTTTGCCAGCCAGCATCACGTCAGTAGCGCGGCGGATCGCGTCGACCAGGCTTTCGCGGCAGCCGTACAGATTGTCGAACTTGGACTTGGTGACCGAGTCGTTGACGTTGATGGCCGGGAAGGGCAGGTCCCCAGCTTTCTCCATCATATAGAGCCGGTGCACACCCGTAGTGGTTTCCTCGGATACACCTTTGATCGCCGCGCGCGCCTTGCCGAACCAGCCCGGGCTCTCCTTGATGCGGCGCTTGATGGTGGCGAACAGCGCCTCTTCTTCCTCATTGGCCGGCTTGGCCAGCACCGAGATGTCCTTTTCGGCCTTTTCGCCGAGCAGGATGTACATGGTGGCGTCGCCCCCGTCGTCGAGGATCATGTTGGCGGTTTCGCCGTTGGCAAAGTGGAATATCTTATCCGAATAGTCCCAGTACTCGGTCAGGCTTTCGCCCTTGACGGCGAAAACCGGGGTTCCGCTGGCGGCAATGGCCGCGGCGGCATGATCCTGGGTCGAGAAGATATTGCACGAGGCCCAGCGGACGTCGGCGCCCAAGGCCTTCAGGGTCTCGATCAGAACCGCAGTCTGGATGGTCATATGCAGGCTGCCGGCGATCCGGGCGCCCTTCAGGGGCTGCTCCCGCCCGTATTCGGCGCGCATGGCCATCAGGCCGGGCATTTCGGTTTCGGCGATAGCGATTTCCTTGCGGCCAAAGTCGGCCTGGGCGATGTCGGCGACTTTGTACTCGGCGGCGATCATGGGGAACCTCTGGTTTGGACGGATGGCGTTTCGCAGGCCCGGAAGCTAGTGTTCTGGGCCGTCTATAGCGGCCCCGCAGGGCCGAGGCAAATGCCGGGCCCCGTGCCTCCCCTCCCGGCGCCTCATCTCCGTGCCAAATCCGCACGCCGAGGCGGTCCAACGCGGTTTGAGTAAAATCGATCAGCCGCAATTATCTATTGGGTAACTATAGTCTTATTCTGTTGCCAGGTGAATTCCCTAATCGATAAAATTGCGAGCAATCCCGGTTCCATTTGTAAACCCGCACACGTCACATTGACCTCCAATCGCAATAGTGGAGGCAAAAATGTTTTGCGACTTGGGGCGTAATATGCGTGACACCTGGATGCAAACCGCATCGTGGATTGGTGCCGGCGCGACTTTGACGAATACGATCGGCCGTCTTGGCTTTGGCAAGGACGAACGCGGCAACATGACCATGGTGTTCGGCTTCTCGCTGTTGTGCGCGGTGTCGTTCGTGGGCATGACGGTTGACTATGGCCGTGGCTTCGCGACCAAAGTCGCGGTGACCCGCGCGCTGGATCAGGCCGCCCTGGCCGCTGGCCGCAAGTTCGATGCAGGCGGAGCAGCCGTTGCAACGGGTTCGCCGAATGCCAATTCCGGCAACACCATGAAGGACACCGCCGCCATGGCGCGGATGTACTTCTACAAGGCGTTGCCCAAGAACATCTCGGCACGCCTGACCTCGGTCAAGGTCGACGCCAAGGGCTCCGTCACAGATGACGGCCGTGAGCGACATGAAGACCATGTTCCTCGGCGCCGTCGGCATCCCGACCCTGCGCATCGAGAAGGAAGTGGCCTCGATGGCCATGGACATGACGACGACCGGCGCGCCATGAAGCTGGAAGTCGCAGTGGTGATGGACGTCACCGGTTCGATGAAAGACAACAACAGACTGACGACGGCCAAGGCCGCCGCCAAGAAGCTGATCGACGTTCTGTTGCCCCCGGGCTCCACCTCGTCGAACGCGCGCATCAGCATCGTTCCGTTCTCTGAGTATGTCAACGCCGGCACTTATGCCGAGGCTGCAACCGGTGTCGCTGGCGCCACCACCAGCAACTACACCTGCACCACCTCGCAGCGCACCTGCACGATTGCCAGCAACGTCAAGGTGAGCGGCAACAATATCAAGGTCTGGGACGGCAACAGCTGGGAGAATTACGACAACGGCTCCAGCCATGGCAACAACGGCTTTGGCAATGGCGGCGGCGACGGCAGCCCAAACGGCTTCGGAGACGAAGACCGCTCGGCAATGAGCACAGATCGCACCTCAAGCAACGGCAATGGCAACGGCAATAACGACGACGACGACGACGACGATAACAACAACGGCAACAACGGAAACGGCAATAACGGCAACGGCAACAGCAACAGCAGCCACAGCAACTGCACCAGCGGCAGCCAGGGTCATGGCTACAACGCCAACGGCTATGACCAGGATGGCTACGACCACTTCGGTTGGAACAGCAGCGGACATGACAGCAATGGCAACAGCGGTGGCTTCGGCACGCACCAAGTCTGCACCACGCAGCTCGTCCAGGCCACTTGCCAGCGTACGTCTTATGTCAACACCTGCATGGCCGAGCGCATGGCTTCGACCGGTCACGCTTACGACGATGCTTCGCCGTCCACCTCGCTGTTCCACGCCTTCACGACCACCAGTGCATCCGGCGCCAACTGCACAGCTC
The DNA here is from genome assembly GCA_963732765.1 of uncultured Alphaproteobacteria bacterium. Lineage (GTDB taxonomy): Bacteria > Pseudomonadota > Alphaproteobacteria > Rhizobiales > Hyphomicrobiaceae > JANYHF01. The sequence goes on from CAVTAS010000008.1 coordinate 146,351, forward strand.
CCGAACGGGCTCTGTTGCCGTTGACGACGAACCGCACCGACCTCTACGCCACCGTGGACGCTCTCAAGCCTGCAGGCTACACGGCCGGTCACATCGGCATGGCTTGGGGCTGGTACACGATCTCGGACAAGTGGTCGAGCTTCTGGCCAGCAGCCAGCCAGCCCGCCGCTAAGGACCCGGCCAAGGTTCGCAAAGTAGTCATCATGATGACGGACGGCGCCTACAATACGCACTACGACGCCAACTACGCCAGCATCGCCGAAGACAACGGCGGCAACAATGTGAACGCAGGCAACGGCAAATCCCGCGATCAGGCTGCCGCCATCTGCACCAACATGAAGGCTGCTGGCGTGGAAGTGTTCACCATCGGCCTCGAACTTGGCAGCGACAACGTCTCTAAGGCCGCACTGCAAGCCTGTGCTTCGCCACTCAACGCCACGATTGCGCAGCACTACTACGACGTGACCTCAGCTTCGGCGAGCCAGAACGGCCTGGTTTCGACCTTCTCCGATATCGCCACCCGTCTGGCGGCATCGACCGGTACCGGCAACCAGACGACCCGCATCACGAACTAACGTCGCGGATCGACTGAACTGAAACGAAGTGGGCGGAGAGGCGATGAGCTTCTCCGCCCATCACCTTTTTGGCGCATGCTTGTGCAGCGCGCTGCGGCATTGCAAATCGGTGGAGAAATTCGTTTGTCTGCAGATATTCGTCCCAGCCCTACGCGGCACGGTTGAGTGCGGTATCGTGCAGTGTGCCAACCGTCGTAAATTCCCACCTCTGTCGGATAGGAATTGCTCTGCTGGGGGCTACCAATGGCGTAGAGGCGAGACTGTCTCGCCCCTAAGCAATTCGCATAGGGCACTCCTAATGACGGCAGGCCTTAAAAGTCTCCAGACTGCCAAACAAAATTCCAGTCGGATAAAATTCTAAGTAATTCAACAACGGTTATTTCTCACCTGCCGTGTAGTCTCACATCAGAGGCGAAATTCTATGGAGGTGGCAATGTACCGCGCCAAACTAAACATCCTTGCGGGGATCATTCTTGTAAGCGCCACGGCGGGTCTTGTCCCCCAAGTGGCTTATGCCGAACCGGTTTGCACGCCGGGTACCGTCGCTTCGGGCGCGACCCAGACGCTGACCTACACGCTCGATGCGTCAATGCGCTCGCACTTCACGTTGGAAGCCTCCGAGCAGGACGTCGCGCTGGAAGTCGTCGACGACGCCAACAACGTCGCTTGCGCAACCTCGCTGCCCAACCCGGGCTTTCAGACCTGCGGTTGGATGCCAGTCGAGGGCGCTGTCTACACCGCCCGCATCATGCGCCCGCTGCCGACCACGGTCGCCAATGCGTCGGAGTCGCCCATTCCGGTCGCCGACAGCGCAACGGAATCAAATAACGTTGGCCAAGGTTCGGCGTCGGATATCTCGGCGACAGAATCGACCGAAGCCCAATCGAGCGTCGCCGAACAGCCGGTCGTTGTGCAGTCTGCCGCAACGGCCGCCGAAGCCAGCTTCACGCTGTGCTCGGACCAGAGCGAGTAGGTTCGGGGTCACGATCTCAAGGCAGCCTCGCACCGTTTGATCCAGGCGTGTCGAGGTTGCGGAAAGGCCAAAGGGCGTCCCCGAGCGGGCGCCCTTTGCGCATTTTTGCGATTTTAATACGTATAAATCAGTATTTCTAGCAGAGATAAGCCGGCCGCAGCGCCGGCTCGGGCGACAGTTCGGCGAACAGCCCAGCCTGCAGATCTTCAGCCACCTTCAAGCGCGATCCCGCGTCGCCAGCGATCAGATGCACATGAACTTCATTGGCCCCAAGCTGAGCGGCGCGGTGGCGGATCTCCGCTAGATTAAGCGACCAGGCTTCGGCCGAAACAGTACCGATGCGCAGGGCAGCGCGGGCGCCATTGGCTTCGCGCTTCACCAGCAAGTAGGAACAGGCGGGTACCCGCGGGCAGCCGATCAGATCGAAGATGGTGTGCACATAGCTGCGGCCAGACAAGCCGGACCAGAATTGGAAATCGTTCGACAGCGCCGCATCTGGGCGATGTGGAGTCAGGGCTTCAGCGTCCGCGCGGAAAACGACTGCGGATTTCGGTTCGGAGGTGTGCGCAACCATACCCATGGCGTCTGTCCTATCGGCTCTTCCCGGCCCCGTTGCCGGCGACTCAACTCTGTCTGTCCCAAGGAAACTAGCTGTGTTTTCGAGCGAAACTGTGACTTCGCTCTTAAGGCTCATGGCGAGATTGTGACAGTCTTGTGGCAATTCCTGGCCCATCACCAAGTGAATGCACTGTTTGTCGCAGGGGGGCAGTCGAAACCGCTCACAATCTGGCCTGCGGTGACAGCTCGCTGCCATCGATGAAACGCGAATAGCGGAATGGCCGGGGATCGACGATCGGCTTGGCGCCGGTGACCAGATCGGCCATCAGCCGGCCAGCGCCGGGGCCAAGGCCGAAGCCATGGCCGGAAAAGCCGGTCGCCAGATAGAATCCAGGCAGCTTGGGCACCTCGTCGATAACGGGGATGGCGTCCGGCGTGACGTCAATCAGGCCGGCCCAGCGTTCGCTGATGCGCGCCTCACGGAAGCGCGGAAAATACTCAGCCAGGCTCGACAGAGCCCGGCGCAACAGCGAGCTCCACGGGTTGGGGATCGAACACGCGCAGCAGTTCAAAGGGGCTGATCTGGTCCAGCTGCCAGTGCCGGGCAAGGCTCAGATCCTCGAAGAACCGGCGCCCCAACCGCAGCCGGAGCCCCTGCCATTCCGCTTTGAGAACCGGCAGGAACTTGCGGAACTGCCGCAAGGTATCGGGAACGATATCGGCCACGCTCAGGCGGCCATGCGCGATTGTGTAGCCGCCATCCAGCCGCTTGCGGACCGCGAAGTCTGCGCCCGCCATGCTGCGCTCGACGCCGGCATCGAGGGGCTGCGTGCGCAGAACGGAGCTGATCACGCCAAGTTGCGGCAGCGCGATGGCCAGCGGCCCGCAGAACAGGCGCGACCAGGCCCCGCCGGCCAGAACCGCGCTGTTGCAACGGATGATGCCGCGCTCGGTGACCACCGCCGAAACACGTCCGGCGCTGGTCTCCAGGCCTCGAACAGCGCAGCGCAGGTGGATGCTCGCGCCGTGCCGCGCCGCCGCACGGGCCAGCGAGGGGGCGGCCTTCTGCGGTTCGGCGCGTCCGTCGCTGGCGGTATAAAGCGCGCCTTTCCAGGTCCGGCTGCAGCCCGGTTGCAACCGTTCCGCTTCGGCGCCCGAGACCATCCGGGTATCGAGCTGATGCAACTTGGCGTGGTCCAGAAAGCGCGCGTTTGCCGCCAGTTCCGCTTCGGTCTCGCACAGGTACAAGATGCCTGACTGCCTGAAACCGGTCGGCTCCATCAGCCGCGTTTCCAGCGTCCGCCACAGCTTCAGGCTCTCGACGATCAGCGGCAGTTCGCGCGGGTCGCGACCCATCTGGCGGCACCAGCCCCAATTGCGGCCCGATTGCTCGCAAGCGATCTCGTGCTTTTCGCACAGCGCCACCGATACCCCGCGCTCGGCCAGGAAGTAAGCCGTCGCCGCGCCAATGATGCCGCCGCCGATCACCACGGTATCGACATGGTTCGGCAAGGCGGCAGTCGCGGGAACGGGATCGGGCACAGGGGACAAGGAGCAGAACTCGGGTCGGACGGTTGCGAGAGGCGCTGCCGGAGCGCGGTTTTCTATCGTGTTAACAGGCTATTAGACAACCACAGCTAGGGTACGGGGTGAATTCCGCCGGGCCTTGCCTGGCGCGGCTCAGGTATAGCGGGTTCGGTGTGAAGGCGGCTTTGTATCTTGCCGGCGTTTTCGGCAGGTGGTCCAGCGCGTGGGCCGCCGTCCGCAAGCTCGTGCTCGGCGCGATCGCGCGGGCCGGGCGCCTGAACATCGTCCTGGCCCGCAAGATCGCCCGGCTTGGCCTCAACCGCACTCTGACCTACCTCCTGACCGGACTGCTGTTGCTGACGCTGATCGGCAGCGGCATCGGCCTCATGAACCGCACCTGGCAGCAGATCCTGGAGGGCGAGGCAAGGGCCAAGGCAGAGACCTTTGACAACTACCTCAAGGAGCGACTTCCCGACCTTGCGGCAATAGCCCAAGGCAAAGCGCCGCGGTCAGAGTCACTCGCGTTTCTGACCCATGCCCAGAGCGAAGAAGGCATTCTGGGCGTCGAAATCTACAGCGCAGATGGTCGTCCGCAGTACCGGCCTGCAAAGGTTGCCGCGCGATCCGACCAACAGGCCCTTGAAGGCTTTCCGGCCGAGGCCCTGCCGGGCCTGAAAAGCGGCCGCATCGAGATGCACAGCCATCAGCTTCTCAAGAACAACAGCGCGGTCTTTTACATTCACGCATTCGCACCGATCCTGGCGGACGGCCGCTTGGTTGGCGCGACGGATGTTGTGTTCGATTTGACGGCGAGCCGGAGTTCGATCCGGAACACGCTTGTTGGGGCCACCACGTCCTTGGGACTCATCCTGGCGGTCGCTTTCGGCGTTCCCGGCATCGGTTTCTGGCTCCGCACTCGCCAGAAGGAACTGGCCGAGACCAAGCTCGATTTCCTGTCGCAGCACGATGCGCTGACCTCGCTGCCCAACCGCGCCAGCCTGATGCGGCGGCTGGCCGGCCTGCTGCCGGCGGACCAGGGCGAGCCCAAGCGCGTGGTGGTGCTGTCGCTCGGACTCGACCACTTCAAGGAAATCAACGGCTCGGTTGGCCACGAAGCTGGCGACCAGTTGCTGCGCGATGTCGCCGACCGGCTGAGCGGCGCGCTGTTGCCCGGCGAGTTTGTCGCCCGCGCCGGCGGCGACGAATTCGTGGTCGTGAAGGATTGTACCAGTTATCGCTCCAGCGAGGCCGAGTGCGCCAGTGAACTGTCGCAACGGCTGATCCGTACCTTCTTGCGGCCGTACCAGATACGCGAGGTGTCCAGCCGCATATCGCCAAGCCTCGGCATCGCGCTCTGCCCGGTCGACGGCATCGATCCCGAGACGCTGATCAAGAACGCCAATCTGGCCTTGCAGGCGGCCAAAGCCGATGCGCGCGGCTCCTTCAAGTTCTACGAAGGCGCAATGGACGAGCAATCGCAACGCCGCCGGGTCGTGTCGCGCCAGGTGCGGATCGCATGCGATACCGGTGGGTTCCTGCTCAACTATCAACCGGTTTACAGCCTGGGCACCGGGCTGTTGTCCGGTTTCGAAGCACTGGTGCGCCTGCCGCAGGGCGACGGCAGCATGGTATCCCCAGCCGAGTTCATTCCGGCTGCCGAAGAGTTGGGGCTGATCACCAAGATCGGCACCTGGGTGCTGGAAACCGCCTGCGTCCAGGCCGCCCAATGGCCCGACGACCTCACGATCGCCATCAACATCTCGCCGGCCGAGTTTCGCGAAGGGCGCGTTGTCGAGCGGGTGGCGGCGGCGCTGGCCAAGAGCGGCCTGAAGCCGGAGCGGCTGGAAATCGAGGTCACGGAAGGCGTCATGCTGTCCGACACCGAGACCACCCGGCGCACCATGGACGGCCTCAAGAAGCTCGGCGTCGCCATCGTGCTGGACGATTTCGGCACCGGCTATTCGAGCCTCTCGTACCTCTGGCAGTTCCGCTTCGACAAACTGAAGATCGACCAGTCCTTTGTGCGCGCGATCGGCAAGGGCAACAATGTCACCGACATCATCCGCACCATTGTGGCGCTGGGCCGGGCGCTCGATCTGCGCGTGACCGCCGAGGGCGTCGAGACGGAAGCGCAGGCCTCGGTGTTGAAGGCCATGCGCTGCGATCTGGTGCAGGGCTATCTCTACGGCGTGCCGGTGGCCCAACCGGACGTTCCCGCCTACATGGCCAAGCCGCTCTCGGGAAGCCTCGCGGCGGCCGCCGGCAAGACGTCAAGCGATGGCGTTGTGGCCGTCGATGCGCTGGTTTCGTTCTAGCCCTTGAGCTTGCCGATCCAGTTGACGAGGGCGTCCTGCAGGCTTGCGGTTACGCCAAACCAGTTGTGATCGTGCGGCAGCAGCTTGTCCTGGAACGCCACCCACAGCGGCTTTTTCAGCACGACATCGAGAAAATCATGCGTAGGCGGCGCGAAATAGAACGCCAGCGCCAGCGCCGCAACCATGGCTATCGACGCGCCCGGATGCTGGAAGTCGAGCAGCTTCAAAGCCGTCCCGAACGAGGCCTTGATCTTGGTGTTGAAGACATCGACGCTGTAGATCTCATCGAGGATGAGATGCGATAAGAAGCCGAGGAACACGAACGCGCCAGCGAGCCAGGCCAAGCCCGGGCCGTGGCCGAGGCCGCGCACATAAAAAATGGCGGTGAGGCAGGTGAACAACAGTCCCGCGGCCAGCGAGTGAAAGATACCGCGGTGATGCGAGATGAGGTGGAAGACGTTGTGACCGACAAAGCGGATGCCGAGGAAGGTCGCGGTCCAGGCCAGCCACATTTCGGCCAGCGAGTAGGTCGGCGGCAAGTTGAACATCACCGCGAAGGCGATGACGATGGCCAATCCCGTGAACAGCAGCTGCGAGGGGCGCGAAGATCCCAGATCGATATCGGGCAGGATCGCGCCAATCGCGCCGGCGCAGGCAAGCGTGACGATGTCGTTGGAGGGCACCATGCCCGAAGCCTGAGTGAGCGTCGCGAGCGCGCCGCTGCCAACAATGCCGACGGCAAGATGAGTGGCGAAATTGGCCATGGCTGGGGGCCTCCGGTGTGTCGCTTGGGTTCGGATGGACGCGAAGCACACAGGCGCGAACCATCAGGGCGCCGGAGATACACACAGGTGGCGATTCAATCGCGAGACGGCAAGGGGAGGCTGTGGAAAAACTGTGGAAAACCTAGCGTTAAGCCGTGCACGCTGTCTCGGATGGATTTTTTCCAGCGCGCAGCGCCCTTCTCCTCCCCCCAAACGCGAAGAAGCTTTGGGGGGAGAGGAGAGTCCATGCCTAGCCTCAACTGCTGTGTGACCCATGACCCGCCGCCCCACCTTTCGCTTTGCGCCCAGCCCGAATGGCGAGCTTCATTTGGGCAATGTCTATTCGGCGCTGCTCAATCACGACACGGCGCGCCGGCACGATGGCCGTTTCCTGCTTCGCATCGAGGACATCGATCTTGCGCGCGCCAGGCCACAGTATGTCGCCGATGCGCTGGACATCCTGGCCTGGCTCGGCCTCGACTGGGAGCAGCCGGTGCGCCGGCAGTCGCAGCATTTTTCCGATTACCGGGCGGCTGCGGATCGTTTGCAGGCGGATGGTCTACTTTATCCCTGTTTCGCCAGCCGCACCGAAATCGAGGCGGCCACTCCCGGCCAAGGCGCGGCGGACCCGGACGGTAGTCAGCTCTATCCCGGGATTTGGCGCGAGGCCGAGCCAGCAATGGTCTCCCGGAAAATGGCGGGCGGCGAGCCGTACGCCTTGCGATTGAACATGGCCCGTGCACGCACATCGATGGCACGCGAGTTGAGTTACAATGCGTTCGATCCCGCAACTCTGCGGACAGCAGCTACGAATTTGGCCCATCCCGAGCGTTGGGGCGACTGCGTGATCGTGCGCAAGGAAACGCCGACCAGCTATCATCTTTCGGTGGTGGTTGACGACGCGCAGCAGGGCGTCACCCACGTCATCCGCGGGAAGGACCTGGAAGCGGCGACAGACGTGCACGTGTTGTTGCAGCGCTTTCTTGGGCTACCGGCGCCGCTCTACCACCATCACAAGTTGCTGACTGGGCCCGATGGCAAGAAACTCTCCAAGAGCCTTGGCGCCACCAGCCTCAGCCAGATGCGGGCCGACGGCGCAACGCCGGCCGACATCAGGCGTCTGGCAGGCCTGCCGTGATGGCGTCACGCGCGGCGCGATAATCCCGATACGTTGCGTCCTCGTCCAGCTTGCGTTCGCCGAACACGCGGAAGCCGGCGCGCTTGTAAGTGTCGACGGCGCGCGGGCCGTCCCACTCGTCCGTGTGCAGCCAGACGCGGTGCGGCGAATGCTGTTTCCAGTGCGCGCGCAAGGCATAGTCGAGGAGGTAGGGGCCGAGCTTTTGTCCTTGCGCCGATGGGACGAGGCCGAAGTAGACGATCTCGCTCTCGGGCGCGTCGGTCGAACTGAACTCGCAAAAGCCCGAGCGCACGCCGGCTATGCTCAGCACAAAGATCTGTGTCGTGGGGTTGACCAGAAATGCTGCGAGATCGTCGCGCGCCATTTCCGTCCGTCCATCCCAGCCGATGGGACCGCCGACTTCGCGGAAGAGGGCGAGATAGTCGTCGATGTCCAGCGGCCTAGTCGAGACCGATAGGTCTGGCACCGGCGGTTTCATCGCCGGGCCGGCAGGCGGTCCCAGGTGTTCCAAGTAGAATGTGTGCAGCAATGCCATTGAACTCCCTGCGATCTATTTTTTCCTCTCCCCCTGCTTAGGGGGAGAGGAGACCGCGTCTCGCAGCCGCCTCTTTGCGGCAAGAGCCACGCGGTCGGTGAGGGGCAGGAGCTTGTGCTGGCCCTCGTGCTAGGTCTACGGAGCAAGAGGCTGCCCCATCCGGCCTTGCTTCCTCCGCGCGAATTCGCGTCGGCGGCCACCTTCTTCCCCTAAGCAGGGGGAGAAGGAAATCTAAGCCAACAGCAGCCGGTTCATGCGTTCTGCAAATTTCGCCGGATCTTCGGGCGTCCCGCCTTCCAGGATGCGCGCTTGATCAAGCAGCAGCCAGGCCAGATCGTCAAAGGACGCTTTGTCGCCGCTCCGGCTCGCGTCGAGTTTTTGCACCAGTTTGTGGCCGGCGTTGATTTCCAGGATCGGTGCGGAAGCCTTGCTGCCACCCTGGCGTGACATGATTTTGTCCATGCCGCGATCCGGCCCTGCGGCAGATGCGACCAGGCAGGCCGGGCTGTCGACCAATCGGCTGGAGACTCTGACGTCCGAGACGGCCGTGCCCAGTGCGCGCTTCAGCGCTTCGATCAGTTGGCCGGTTGTGACGGAGGCGGATGCCGGAGCCTTCGCCCCCTCGGCCAGCGGGATCGCATCGAGCTTGGACTCGCCCTGCGTCACCGAGCGGAACGGCTTGCCTTCGTAGCCGAGCGCCGTCATGACCCAGAAGTTGTCGACAGGATCGGCCAGCAACAGCACTTCGACGCCGCGCGCGCGATAGCCTTCGAGCTGCGGGCTGGCCTTCAGGCGGTCCAGCGACTCGCCGGTGAGATAGTAGATCTCGGTCTGGTTCGGTTTCAGGCTGGCGATGTAGTCCTTCAAGGAGTGCTGCGTCTCGCCGCTGGTCGTCGTGGGAAAGCGCACCAGTTCGTAGAGCGCATCGCGGCGCTCATGATCCTCGTACAGACCTTCCTTCAGCACCGCGCCGAAGTCCGTCCACAGTTTGGCGTAGGTCTCGGCGTCCTTCTCGGCCAGCGTCTTAAGTTCCGAGAGCACGCGGTTGGTGACGGCCTTGCGGATGCTGGCGACCATCGGGTTGTTCTGCAGCATTTCGCGCGAGATGTTCAGCGGCATGTCCGCGCTGTCGATGACGCCGCGCACGAAACGCAGATAGGCCGGCAGCAGGTTTGCGTCGTCGGTGATGAAGACGCGACGGACATAGAGGCGTATACGCCCCTTGCGGTTGGCGTCGAACAGATCGAACGGCCGCGCGCCGGGGACGAACAGCAGCACGGTGTATTCGTGCCGGCCTTCCGCGCGGTAGTGGATGGTGACGGCGGGATCGTCGAACTGCAGCGCGGAACCCTGGTAGAACTCCTTGTACTGCTCGGTCGTGATCTCGGCTTTGGGCTTGGTCCAGAGCGCGCTGGCGCTATTGATCTGGCGGCCGAGCGAGGTGACGGGTGCGTCCTCGTCGGCATCGGGTTTCTCGCTTTTCATGCGGATCGGAAACAGGATGTGGTCGGAGTATGAGCGGACAATGTCCTCGATGCGGTTGTCTTCGAGGAATTCAGAAGCGTCCTCCTTCAGGCGCAGGACGACGCTGGTGCCGCGCGGCGTGGCGGCAGCTTCGGCAGCGTCCACGGCTTCCGTGCTGAACCCGCCTCCACCCTTGGAAATCCAACGATTGGCCTCGGGCGTTCCGGCCTTGCGGCTGATCACCTCGACTTGGGCAGCCACCATGAACGCCGAATAGAAACCTACGCCGAACTGGCCGATCAGATTGCCGCCCGCCTTGTCGGCCGCGACCTGCTCCAGGAACGCCTTGGTGCCCGAGCGTGCGATGGTGCCGAGGTGCTCGACCATCTCCTCGCCGGTCATGCCGATGCCGTTGTCGCGGATGGTCAGTGTGCGGGATTTGGCATTCGGCTCGATAGTGATGGCAAGCTCGCTGCCGTCGCCATCGGTCAGGCTGGGCGTGGTGAGGGCGAGATAGCGCAGCTTGTCCAGCGCGTCCGAAGCATTGGCAATCAGCTCACGGAGGAAGATCTCCTTCTCGGTGTAGACCGAATGCACCATCAGCTCGAGAATACGGGCGACCTCGGCCTGGAAGGCATGCTGCTGGGGTGGGTGCGTCATGGGCGAACCTCGGAATGCGGTGACGATCAAGTGAAGACGCCGATTTATGGATGCGGCGCGCCACGATCAAGTCCCGCGCACTGGCGGAAACGCAAAAGGGCCAGCGCTGCTAGCTGGCCCCTCTGTGGCGATTGGGAGAGTGGAGAGAGTAACGCGTTGCCGTCCGGTTCGCCTCCGCGACCCCGGAGGGGGCTGGGGGGCTGGTTCCAAGGTCACTTGGCGAACCGGACTACGAGGCAACAACACGCATCATTCTACCCGGCAATGGGGCGTCGTCGGGGAGGAATGATGGCGCGAATTTGGCTATTGCCAATTTCGAGCTTTAGTCGACAATGATCGCGGAATCCACGCCCCGGAAAGCAAAAATGCCAGACCCGGGTCTGGCATTGACGGAAGAGCTGATTTTTCAGTTTCCTTGCTGGCCTCCTCTTCCTGGGGAGGAAAAGGAGGCCCAGACTCGCCGGAGAGAAAACTCGGGGGGGACTGGGGGGCTGAGATACCAAGCCTTGCAAGCGAGCCGGGCCAGGGCCAACGATCCAACGGTGCATTTGCGAACCGGGGGAGGTTCTGTACATCCGCGGGACCGAAGACTTTGGTTCCGTGATCAACGTATGTGTCCGTATATTACAGTCCCACGACAATTGCAAGTCTTATTGCAATTTTCTTGCGCTGTGACAAAGTTGCAATGCCTGAGTTGAGCCAAGGAGGGCGCATTTGAACGACCCTGAGCCGATAAAATTCCATCTGCGTCAATCACTTGGCGGTCCGCCCGGGTCCAGCGCAGTCAGCCAGCCGACGCCGCCGATGGTGCGCTTCGACCGGGCCGAACTCAATACCATCCTCAGATTATACGGCCGGATGGTCGCAGCGGGCGAGTGGCGCGACTACGCGATGGATTTCTTGCGCGAGCGGGCGGTGTTCTCGGTGTTCCGGCGTTCCAGCGAAGTTCCGCTCTACCGGATCGAGAAGACGCCGGCGCTGGCCAACAAGCAGGGCGCCTATTCGCGTGGTGGCGCCGGGCGGCCTGATCATGAAGCGCGGCCACGAGTTGGACCGCGTTCTGCGGGTGCTGGACAAGAATTTCTATGTCGTGGGCGAATGACCGTCAGGCTTTGGTCCCGCGCAATTGCGTTAGCGATGCCAGCCCGCGCCGTTTCAGCTCGCCAGCCAAGTGCCGGTTAATCTGCTGCGCCAGTCCCGGCCCTCGATAGATCATCCCCGTGTATAGCTGCAGAAGCGTAGCGCCCGCCTCGATCTTGGCCAAGGCCGCTTCGCCGCTATCGATGCCCCCGATGCCGATCAGCGGGATGGTCCCGCCAGTCAGGCGAAACACCTCGGCCAGCATGCGCGTCGAGCGCTCGAACAATGGCCGCCCCGAGAGCCCGCCAGTCTCGCCAGCCAGTTGCAGGCTCGTGAGGCCATCCCGTGCCAAGGTCGTGTTGGAGATGGCGATGCCATCGACAGGTGCAGCCAGCAGGCGCGCAATCGTCTTGGGCAGATCGGCCGCCGCACTATCTGGCGATAGCTTCACAATCAGCGGAATGCGCCGGCCATCGCGTGTGGCCATGCGATCGCGCGTGGCGATCAGCTGACCCACAAGGTCCGACAAGGCGTCGGGCAGCTGCAGATCGCGCAACCCCGGCGTGTTGGGCGAGGAGACATTGATCGTGACGAAACTCGAAAGCGGCCCCAGCCGCTCCAGCCCTGCCACGAAATCCTTGGTCTTGTCGGCGCTCGCCTTGTTGGCCCCGAGGTTGACCGCGACGATCCCCTGGCGGGCTCGCGATGCCAGCCGCCGCGCCACCGCCTCATGGCCCGCGCTGTTGAAGCCCATGCGATTGATGATGGCCCCATCCTCGGGCAGCCGGAACAGCCGCGGCTGCGGATTGCCCGCCTGCGGCAGCGGCGTCACCGAGCCGATCTCGACATGACCGAAGCCGAGCCTCAACACGGCATCGGGAACGCGCGCGTCTTTGTCGAACCCAGCGGCCAAGCCTAGCGGATTGGGGAAGGCCAGTCCGAAGGCCGAAACAGCCAGGGACGGGTCGGAAAATGACAGTCCGCGCCCGCTTAAGCCCAATTCCAAGGAGCGTAACGCCGCCTCATGCGCCCGCTCTGGGTCCATGGCCATGACGAGCGGCCTGACCAAGCCATAGAAGAGGTCGATCACGCCGCCGCATCCGGCATGGTCAGGTCCGGCACCACGTGCACACCCTCAGCGTCCAGCGGCAGCGGCGCTTGCCACAATACAGCTGCGGCAGGCAGTGCGGCATAGAGATGCGGAAAGAGCGCTCCGCCGCGTGATTCTTCGTAGCGCAGATCCCCCGCCAGCGCGGCGACAGGTACAGCCAGCAGCACCAGATCGGTGCGGCCCGAAAAGTGCTTGCTCAGTGTGCCTGCAACTTGATCGGCCGTCGAAAAATGTATGTACCCGTCGCGTTTATCGTCCGTAGACCCAGTATAAGCGCCGGTCGCCGCGGCCTCGGACCAGGCCGCTGCTGGGCAGATCTTGAAGATCACCTGATCGTCCGGCGGTTGTTGACTTGTCATCGCTCGCGCTCACGTTGCGGCTGCGGCCGCTGACTGATTTTTGGAAGTCCGGGGCTTGCCGAGGCTTCCCAAACAGGAAATAAATCCATAGAGATAACGGGCGGCCTTCGTCAAACGCCGCAACCAACTCGCCGTCGATTCAGTCCGACATATTCCCCTCATCAGCACCTTGCGTGGCAGTTCCATGACAGTGGCGTATCAATGAGCTTGGCGTTCCGGGCTGAAGCCCTCACTCTGGGGAGTCTGTTCTCCGGGGACCGGACTTTTGCTGTACCGGTTTTCCAGCGCGCCTTCTCCTGGACCTCGCGCGAGGTCGGCCAGCTCCTAGGTGACATCTGGCTCGCGTTGGAGCAAATGCGTCGGACGGAAGGACCATACAACGGTCTGCTTTTGGGCAGCCTCGTGGTGGTCGAAGAACCCGGCCGGAAAAGCGCCTGGGTCATTGATGGCAAGCAGCGGCTGACAACGTTGACCGTCATCCTGGCGACACTGCGCGATCGGCTCGGCTTGCGCGCAGCCTGGATTTCCAATCTGCTGTGGAGCAGCGATCCCGCCAACGGCGCGCATGAGGCCTCGCCCCGCCTGGTCCTGGATATCGAGGAGGACGCCTATTTCGCCGCGCAGGTGCGCCGCTTTGGCGCCAGCGACGATCCGATCGAGCCCGACGGCGACCACAAAGGCAGGCTCCGGCTGCGCGAGTGCCAACAAACCGTCTTTGACGACCTGGAGGAGCGGTCGGATGCGGAGCTGCTCGCGCTGGCAGCGTTCCTTCGCGACCAGGTGGCGCTAGTGCTGATCTCGGCGCCCGATATCGATACCGGCTTCCGGACCTTTGTGACCACCAACCACCGCGGCAAACCGCTCACGACCACCGACATCCTGAAAGCCGAGTTGATGGCGCAGGTTCCTGAGCAAACACGGGATGAACGCCTGGATCAATGGGCCAATGCCGAGCGCACGCTGGGGGGCGATTTCCAGGAGTTGCCCGGTTACCTCAGGGCGGTCCACGGCAGGGCCCAGAGCGGCACCATCCGTGACGTCCTGGACCTCAGTCAGCGAGAGGGTGGCGCCGTCCAGTTCCTCGACACCCTGCTGTTCCCGCTGGCCGATCGCCTGCATCCGATTCTGAATGCCTCCTATGCCGGATCGCGCGCCGCCGAGCGCATCAACACATCGCTGCGCTATCTCAAATGGCTGAAGGCGCGCGATTGGGTACCGCCGGCCCTTGCCTTTTGTGGCCGGTTTCCCGACCGCGACGCCGAGTTCGCCGTGTTCCTGGATGGCCTGGAAAGGCTTGCCTATGGCATGCAGATTCTCGGTACCGGCAATGATCGCAGGGGTGTCCGATACCGCGCCGTGATTGCCGCTTTGGGCGATCATGCAAAGCCCAACGTCCTGCCGGCCTCGCTCTTGCTCAGCGAGGAGGAGCAGGGCACTATCCAGCTGAACGCCCGCAGCAACCTCTATCAGCGCAGCCAATCGACCTGCAAACTGCTGTTGAAGCGCTTGAGCGCCAGTTACGCCGGCGACACCTATCTGCCCTCCTTGTCCGAATGGACGGTGGAACATCTGCTGCCACGAAACATTTCCGCCGAGAGCCCGTGGCGGCAAGCCATCCCCAACGCCGAGGAGCGCGAAGCCTGCTCGAAGATGCTTGGCAATTTGGTGCTGATCACCAAGCAGCAAAACAAGGAAGCCCGAAACAACGGCTTCGAAGTCAAGCACCGGGTCATCTTCCCGCACGGCCAGGTCTCGCCTCACGCCATCACCAATCAGGTGCTGTTCATGCGGCATTGGACCGCTGAAGACATCCGCGCGCGTGACGCCGTGCTCTTGCAGCGTGTGGCCGAGATCTGGCAGCTCAAAGGACAACCGCGCGCGCGCCGCTCGAAACAGAGCGCGCTGGCGGCAAATGCCTGATCCGGCCAGCGCTGTCGCACGCGACATCCGCGCCGGTCGCAACCAGCCGCGCCTTGACACTGCGGCGCGGGCTAAGGCATAGCCCGGCAAGACCTTTTCGTGCGCTTCCGGAGCTGACCCATGGCCGATGACGATATCGTTCTCGAGAACCTCTCCGACGACGCCCTCGTCAAGCAGATGCATGACGACCTCTACGATGGCCTGAAGGCCGAGATCGAAGAGGGCGTGCATATTCTCCTGAACCGCAAATGGGCGCCTTACGACGTGCTGACTAAAGCGCTGGTCGAGGGCATGCGCATCGTCGGCGAAGATTTCCGCGACGGCATTCTCTTCGTGCCGGAGGTGCTGCTTGAGCGCCAACGCCATGAAGGCGGGCATGTTCATCCTGCGCCCGCTGTTGATCGCCACCGGCGCGCCCAAGCAGGGCAAGATGGTGGTCGGCACCGTCAAGGGCGACATCCACGACATCGGCAAGAACCTGGTCGGCATGATGATGGAAGGCGCCGGCTTCGAGGTGATCGACCTCGGCATCAACAACCCGGTCGAAAAGTACCTGGCTGCCATCGAAGAGCACAAGCCCGACATCCTGGGCATGTCCGCCCTGCTGACCACCACCATGCCGTACATGAAGGTGGTGGTGGACACCCTCAAGCAAAAGGGCATCCGCGACGAGCTGATCGTGATGGTCGGCGGCGCGCCGCTGAACGAGGAATTCGGCAAGGCCGTGGGGGCGGACGCCTACTGCCGCGATGCGGCCGTGGCCGTGGAGACGGCCAAGGAGCTGATCAAGCGCAAGCATAATCAGCTGGGGTCACGGTCTTAGGGGCTGGAGACTGTAGGTTGGGTCAAGATCTTGCGCGACCCAACGTTGCAAGCGCCGCCTGTGGATGTTGGGTCGCGCTGAAACGCTTGACCCAACCTACATTTTCAACTCCAGCACTAATCCAATCACCACCGGTATGTTGTCAAACCTGGGTCGAGCACTTCGCACCACCCGACACTGCAACACCGCCCATGAACGTTGGGTCGGGCTGAAAACGCTTGACCCGACGCCGGTCCTTCGGCCGTATCGCGCCAACCAAGTCGCCACTTGAGAGGCCCCTTGTGAACGCTCTGATCGACCGAACCAACGCGTTCTTGCGGCATGAGGCAGCTAGCGGCGTCGTTCTTCTCGCCGCAGCCATTCTAGCGCTGGCGCTGAGCAACTCGCCGTTGGCGTGGACCTACGACGCGCTCTTGCACACGCCTGCGTCCGTTCGCATCGGCGACTATTCACTCGACAAGTCGCTGCTGCATTGGATCAACGACGGGTTGATGGCGATTTTCTTCTTCCTGATTGGTCTTGAAGTGAAGCGTGAGCTTCTGGTCGGCGACCTGTCGACGGTGCGGCGCGCCGTTCTCCCGCTGATCGCGGCCGTTGGCGGAATGGCCGTTCCGGCCTTGATATATGCGCTCGTCAATGCCGGGAGCCCGGTGGGGCTCAGGGGATGGGCGATACCGGCTGCGACGGACATCGCCTTCGCGGTCGGTGTATTGGCGCTGCTGGGTTCGCGGGCGCCGGCGTCCTTGAAGGTATTCCTGCTGGCGCTGGCGATTGCCGACGATCTCGGCGCGATCGTCATCATTGCGGTGTTCTATGCCC
This sequence comes from uncultured Alphaproteobacteria bacterium, assembly GCA_963732765.1. Lineage (GTDB taxonomy): Bacteria > Pseudomonadota > Alphaproteobacteria > Rhizobiales > Hyphomicrobiaceae > JANYHF01. The sequence goes on from CAVTAS010000008.1 coordinate 162,972, forward strand.
AGGATCTCGCACCGGTCGCGCTCGGCCTCGCATTGGCCGGGGCGGCTGTCCTGTTCGTTCTCAATCGCACGAACGTGCGCTCTTTTGTACCCTTTACGATCGTCGGCATCTTCATGTGGGCGTGCGTGCTGGAATCAGGCGTACATGCAACACTTGCCGGCGTCGCTCTGGCATTGGCCATCCCGCTTGACAAGGAAGGAGATGATCTCTCGATGCTGGAGCGGGCCGAGAACGCGCTCGAACCGTGGGTTCATTTCGGCGTCGCCCCGATCTTCGCCTTCGCCAATGCCGGCGTGTCGCTGGCAGGGCTGACGTTCGCGTCCGTGGTTACACCGATCCCCCTGGGCATCGCTGCGGGTCTGTTTCTCGGCAAACAGATCGGCATCTTCGCCAGCACCTGGATCGCAGTGAAGGCTGGCATCGGGGCAATACCGCCGGGGGCGAACTGGCGGCAGATCTATGGCGTTGCGGTGCTTGGCGGCATCGGTTTTACCATGAGCCTGTTCATCGGCACGTTGGCATTCCCCGAACCTTCCCATGCAGCTCCAGTTCGCCTTGGAGTGCTGGTGGGCTCGATCCTTTCGGCGGTTGTCGGATACTTGGTGCTCGCAAGTCCCTGGGCCCGGCGCTGATACGGGAGTTGAGACCGACAAGCGATTTGTATCCCCGCCAGGCCTGCGCTATATGACAGGCGGGAGGTTGGCGCGGGCGTGGCTCTCGCCAACCGGGTCAGGACCGGAAGGTAGCAGCCCTAACGAATTGGTCACGGGTCGTTGCCAGCCTCCTTTGTCGTCTCCGGCTTGGCCGTCGAGACGCTCCGGGTGATCGCTCAATAAACGCTGGTCACCGGCAATCCCAGGGCCATCGCCCCGGCATATTCGGCTTGCGGCCCGGACTGCAGCGGATGAAAGCGCGCGGCCTGGATGTCCCGGAAGCGCCGCTCCAGCCCGGCCGAGCGGTAGAAGCCCACACCGCCAGCCACTTCCATCGCCAGCTCGACAGCCGCGATCGCGTGCTGCTCGGCCAGACTGCGGCCGATCATGACCTGGTTGACGGTCGCGGCCGATGGCGCGTTCAGGCGCACCGCCGCCAGCATGGAGTCAACGGCCATCCGCGCACCGGCCAGTTCAGTCTCCATGCGGCCTGCCAGCTCCACGGTATGCCGGCCGGGACCTTTGCGCGTTGCGTGCCCGACGGCGATGTCCCGCGCACTCTCGGCCACCCCGAGATAGGCGCTGTAAACCAGCGGAAACGCGATGGTCGCGATGATCTGGAACAACGGATGCCACTCGCCCGCCTTGCGTTTCAGCGCCACGGCCGCTTCGGGCACCACGTGGCCGTCGATCATCACATCGTGCGAGCCCGAGCCGCGCATGCCCATGGTGTGCCAGGTATCGAGAACCGTCACCTGCGGCGAGGTCATGGGCACGCCGAAGTGCAGCACCATCGGGCCCTCGGCCGTCGCCAGAATGGCGCTGGTCATCAGCAGATTGCCACTGGGCGCGCCCGACGTGAAGATCTTGCGTGCCGTGATGCGGTAGCCGCCCTCGACCTTTTCGGCTGTGCCGGAGCCGCCGATCCAGTCCGAGCCGCCGCTGGAGAGCAGCTGCAACCGCTCGGCTGCGATGCGTTTCAACAGCGGCTCGACTGCGGCGATCTTCTGATGCTGCCAGCGCCAGGCCGGAATAGCGACTTGATGCGTATGCATCGAGAAGGCGAGGCCGGTTGAGCCACAATGGTAGGCGATGGTGCGAAGCATGGCGGCGAGTTCGTCGGGATCGGCCCCGCCGCCGCCCAGCTCGCTCGGAACGCCCGCCTCCAGGAGGCCAGCGGATTTTATCTCGGCAAAGTTCTCGGAAACATAGTTGTCGTGGTCGTTCGACGCCTCGGCGCGCTTGGCAAAGATAGGGCCGAGATCCTGTGCGATTTCGCTGGCGCTGCGGACTGTCACTGGATTGGCCTTGAGGGCGACTGCGGACATGGGCATCTCCTGGGGTCGGGTTGGCGATGATCCATAATCGCGCTCTTGTCGGGTGCGCTCCAGTCCTGGAACTGTACCGGACGAGTTTGGCTCGCTCGCTGCTGAGAGGGTTGCGCGAGCGGGCGAGAGCGCCGCGAACCACGCCAACAAGCGCACCGGTCAAGCAGAACACAGTCCGCGCCGTCGCACCGTTGACTGCGACCACTAGTATAGTATTTGTACTAGCCTATGGGGGCTGCTCAAGCGACAACGCCAGCACGGAGCGCAACCATGTCAGACAGCCACTTCCAGTCCAGTTACGGCCAGTTCTGCCCAGTGTCGATGGCGGCCGAGATCGTCTGCACGCGCTGGACCGCGTTGGTGCTCCGCGAACTGCTGGCCGGTTCCAGGCGGTTCAACGATATTCGCCGCGGGGTGCCGCTGATGTCGCCCTCGCTGCTCTCCAAGCGATTGAAAGAATTGGAAGAAGCCGGTGTGATCGTCACCCTGCCGATCGCCAAGACAAATGGCGGCGACAGTTTCGAATACCGACTGACCCCGGCAGGCGAGGATTTGATGCCCGTGGTCATGGCGTTGGGTGTCTGGGGACAGCGCTGGATCGAGTCCTCGGTCTCCCTGAAGAACCTCGACCCGTCCCTTCTGATGTGGGACATGCGCCGCAACCTCGACCCGACGCCGCTGCCGCCGCGCCGCTGCACCATCAACTTTTTGTATCCGGAACTGCAGCCCGAGCAAACGCTCCTGGTGGCTGGTCATCATGCCGGCGAGGTCGATCTCTGCTCGGCGCATCCCGGTTTCGAGATCGATCTTTATGTAAAGAGCCCGCTGCGCAGCATGACCGCGATTTGGATGGGGCTAACGACGGTGCAACGCGAGGTTGAGGCTGGACATATGGAGTTGATTGGCGATCGCGCCATTGCCCAGGCCATGCAGACTTGGCTTGGCCTCAGCCCCTTCGCCAAGGAGAAATCCGCGCGTTGATCCTACCCCTGCCGACCGAAAACCGGCCCGGCTGGTCGCTACCCCCAAAACAAAACCCGGGCAAGCCATCGCTGGCTGACCCGGGTTTCATCGCAACTGAGCTGTGCTCAGAAATCGTAGATGGTGTTAGGCGGCCTTGGCGGCGGCCAAATTGTCGTTCACCGGCGCATCGACGCCCGGACGGCCATGCATGACGGCATCCATGATGCCGCCGCGGGCGATGCCCAGGTCGGCCAGTTCGCTGTCGGTGTAGCTTTCCAGCTCGCGAACCGCGCTCTTGATGCGGGTGGCGGCGAGGCGAACGCCGTGGTCGTCGGCGTCGATGCGCCAGGGCCAGCTGGCGACGCCAGCATCCAGAAGCTCGCGCGAGATGGAGATGTCGGCGAGCGTGCGATCGTCGAGCTGCAGGAGCAACTTGCGGTCGCGGCGGCGCGCCAGGTAGAGGGCGACGTCGCTGCTCAGGGTCTGGAAGCGGCTGCTTAGGGTGCTCATGATCTTCAACCTCGTTCGTGAATTCGTCTTGCTCATCTCGGCCGCTCAGGTCTGTGCCCGTGCTTGCCACTGGGCTGAAGGTATGTCAGCTTGTGCACCGCAGCAATTTCCTTCTTTTGTGCTGTCTTGAAAGAATTACTAAACAGGCCTATATCTTTGCTATCATGAGCCAACACCTCTCACATCTTAACGCTTTGAAAACATTTGAGGTGGTCGCTCGCCACCAAAGTGTCCGAAAAGCGGCAGAAGAGCTCAATGTGACACCTGCAGCGGTCAGTCACCAGGTGAAAAAACTGGAAGAATACTTTGGGATTACTCTTTTCAACCGCCAGGAAGGACGATTTGAGCTGACACAAGTCGGGCACGCTGCTTTGCCTAAGCTGCAGGAAGGATTTGAGAACTTGTCTCTTGCAGTGCAGCAATTGCGCGCCGTAACGGGCCGTCGCACGCTGCGGGTGCTGGCCGCGCCGTCCTTCGCGGCCAAGTGGGTGGCACCAAGACTCAACCGGTTTTTGGCCCGCCAGCCGGACATCGATATCGAACTATCGTCGTCGTCGGACCTGATCTCCGAGAATGTTCCTGCGTCGGCCATCAGCGCCGCGCTGCGCCAGAAAGAAGTCGATATCGCGATTCCGTTCGGGCGCGGGCGGTTCCCCGGATGCAAGGCGACCAAGCTGATGGCGGTGGAGGCGGTGCCGCTGTGCAGCCCCAGCTATCTGGAGGCGGCAAATCTGAATGAGCCAGCCGATCTGCTTGCAGCACACGCTGCTGCACGACAACACGAGATATCCCGAGAATCCGACCTGGAGCGACTGGATGGCGCTGGCCGGCCTGAGCAAGGCCGACGGCACGCGCGGCATTCATTTCGACCACGCCGTGCAGGCGCTGGAGGCAGCGATCGGCGGCCAGGGCGTTGCGCTCAGCCTGAAGCCGTTGGCGACAGCCGATCTCGCGGCCGGCCGGCTGGTGATCCCGTTCGATATCGCGCTGCCGCTGAAAATTTCCTACTACATGGTGCAGGACCAGGGCGAACCGGACAGCGCGTCGAAGCGTTCCGCGATTGGGTGATGGAGGAGGCGGCGGCTTAGGGGCGGGGACATGAAGTCCATCGTCAGCGTTGGCGCCTGTGCCTTCTCTCCGGCCAGCTGGGCTGTTGCTGACGATGAACATCATGTCCCCGGCGGGTTGATATGCCGCTTGGCTTCTGGCTATGTGCCAGGCGAAGATGAACAACATGTCCCCAGAAACGGACCCGCACAATCATGAGCCTCAGCGCCGCTGCTACCGTTGCCCCCTTGCCCGATATGAAGGTTTCCGTGCGCCAGCTGTTCGGCATCGACGCCGACTTCGAGGTGCCGGCCTATTCCAAGCCGGACCCGCATGTGCCCGATACCGATCCGGACTATCTGTTCGATCGCGACACGACGCTCGCCATCCTGGCCGGTTTTGCGCACAACCGCCGCGTCATGATCCAGGGCTATCACGGCACCGGCAAGTCGACGCACATCGAGCAGGTGGCCGCGCGGCTGAACTGGCCGTGCATCCGCGTCAATCTCGACAGCCACGTCAGTCGCATCGATCTGGTCGGCAAGGACGCGATTGTGCTCAAGGACGGCAAACAGATCACGGAGTTCCGCGAGGGCATTCTGCCCTATGCGCTGCAGTCCAACACCGCCCTGTGCTTCGACGAGTACGACGCCGGCCGCCCGGACGTTATGTTCGTGATCCAGCGCGTGCTGGAGCAGTCCGGCAAGCTGACGCTGCTGGACCAGAGCAAGGTCATTCGCGCCCATCCCGCGTTCCGCTTGTTCGCCACCACCAACACCATCGGCCTTGGCGATACTTCGGGCCTCTATCACGGGACGCAGCAAATCAATCAGGGCCAGATGGACCGCTGGTCGATCGTGACCACATTGAACTATCTGCCGCACGACGCCGAGACCAAGATCGTTCTCAGCAAGGTCAAGAGCTTCAGCAAGAAGGCCAAGGCCGGCATCGTCTCCAACATGGTGCGGGTGGCCGACCTCACCCGCAACGCCTTCATGAACGGCGATCTCTCCACCGTCATGAGCCCGCGCACGGTCATTACCTGGGCCGAGAACGCCGAGATCTTCAACAGCGTCGGCTTTGCGTTCCGAGTCACCTTCTTGAACAAGTGCGACGAACTTGAGCGCGGCCAGGTGGCGGAGTTCTACCAGCGCTGCTTCGGCGAGGAATTGCCCGAAAGCGCTGCTAACGTGGTGATGAGTTAGACGGAGGCTCGATAGGCCATGGCTAGTCAGAGAGCAAAATCGCGGCCACCAAAGCCGGCAACGCAGTATGAAGATGATGTATTCACCTGGGTGTGGAGCAGGTTGCTTTGCTGCGCGCCGGACGGCTGTCCGAGGTCGACGCTAACAATGTAGCCGAGGAGCTTTCTGACGTCGGGAACGAGTTCTATTTCAGGCTGGAGAGTTCGTTCGCAACACTTACACAGCATTTTCTGAAATGGGACCATCAACCCCAGCGGCGATCGCGCAGCTGGAAACTGACAGTGCAAGAGCAACGGCGCCGGATCTCAAAACTGCTACAGAAGAATCCCGGCCTAAAATCCGAGGTCGCCGAAGCTATCGAGAGCGGCTACGCGGACGGACGAGGGCGTGCACTTATCGAAACCAAACTGGCTGAGTCGACGCTGCCCGAGACCTGCCCGTATACGTTCGACGAACTGATGACCCGCGTCATCGAGATGGAATAGCCATTCGCTAGGAACGCCACTTGATCCGCCATTTTGCCCTCCTGCTCAACTTCATCGTCCCTGGCCTGGGCAGCCTCTTGCTCAGCAAATGGCGCGTTGGTGCGATCCAGTTCGTGCTCTGGGCACTGGCGATTTTTGCGTTCTCGCGCAGTTTCTACACCGCCCTCGCGCTGCTGGTGATCATCGCCGTCTACGCTTGGGGTCTCTACACCGCCGAATATTCGCCGCGCACTGGCGGCGTGACCAAGCAGCCGCGCGCGAAAGGCTGATCGAGCATGGCCGTCCCGCCCCCGTCCGCCAACAAGCGCAAGGAAGCGCCCGCCGAGCCGCTGAAGCGGGCCATCGCGCTGTGCGCCCGCGCTGTCGCGGCCGATGGCGACATGCAGGTCACCTTTGCCCCCGGTGCGCCGGTGCTGGACGGCAAGACGATCAAGCTGCCCGATCCCTCGCGCGTGCCCAGCAAAGCCGAAATCGCAATTCTGCGCGGGCATGCCGACTCGCTCTCGCTGACGGCCGCCTGCCACGATCCCAAGGTGCATTCCCGCATCGCGCCCCCGGCAGGCCAGGCCCGCACCGTGTTCGAAGCGGTGGAACGTGCGCGCGTCGAAGCGCTGGGCGCCAACCGCATGATCGGCATGGCCGACAACCTCAGCGCCAAGACCGATGCTCACTACGCCCACGCCCGTTTCGCCGAGATTTCCAAGCGCGAGGACGCGCCGATGGAGGATGCTCTTGCCCTCCTGGTGCGCGAGAAACTGACCGGCCGCGCGCCGCCCAAGCAGGCGAAAAAGATCGTCGATCTCTGGCGCCCCTGGGTCGAGGAGAAGGCCGGCGACAAGCTCCTGGAGCTGAAAGGCCTGGTCGAGAACCAGCGCGAATTTGGCAAGCTCATGACCAGCGTGCTGACCAAGCTGGAACTCATGGAGGACATGGAGCCCGGCGACCAGGACGGCAGCGAGGGCGACCCCGAGGACGATCAGGAGCAACAGGACGAGGAGGGCGCCGAAAACGGCGAAAGCGGCGACCAGCAGGAGATCTGCCAGCCAGCAGGAGATGGCCGACGGCGATAGTGGCGAGGACACCGAAACCTCCGAACAGGCCGACAGCGACGAGTTCGACGTCGAGACCGACGAATCGCAAGAGGCCGACGGCGACGATCCGTTCCGCCCCAATTTCAGCGTGCTCGATAACCCCGAGGCGTTCGGCTACAAGGTCTTCACCAAGCTCCACGACGAGGAGCTTGAGGCCGAAGATCTGTGCGCGCCCGAAGAACTGGAGCGCCTGCGCGCCTTCCTCGACAAGGAGCTGCGCAGCCTTGTCCGGCGCCGTCTCGCGCCTCGCCAACAAGCTGCAGCGGCGCTTGCTCGCCCAGCAGAACCGCAGCTGGGATTTCGACCTCGAAGAGGGCACGCTCGACGCCGCCCGCCTCACCCGCGTGGTCATCGACCCCATGCACGCGCTCAGCTTCAAGCACGAGCGCGACACCGAGTTCCGCGACACCGTGGTGACGCTGCTCCTGGACAATTCCGGATCGATGCGCGGCCGCCCCATCATGGTCGCCGCCTGCTGCGCCGACATCCTCGCCCGCACGCTGGAGCGCTGCGGCGTCAAGGTGGAGATCCTCGGCTTCACCACCAAAGCCTGGAAGGGCGGCCAGTCGCGCGAGCAGTGGCTGGCCGGCGGCAAACCGCCCGCCCCGGGACGGCTGAACGACCTGCGCCACATCATCTATAAGACGGCCGACACGCCCTGGCGGCGCGCGCGGCGAAACCTGGCGCTGATGATGCGCGAGGGGCTGCTGAAGGAGAACATCGACGGCGAGGCGCTGGCCTGGGCGCACCGCCGCATGCTGGCGCGCCCCGAACAGCGGCGCATCCTGATGATGATCTCGGACGGCGCGCCGGTGGATGATTCCACGCTGTCGGTGAACACGGGATCGTACCTGGAGCTGCACCTGCGCCAGGTCATCAACGAGATCGAGGCCAAGTCGCCGGTCGAACTGATGGCCATCGGCATCGGCCACGATGTGACGCGGTATTACCAGCGGGCGGTGACGATCACGGACCCGAGCGAGCTGGCTGGCGCGATGACGGATCAGCTGGTGGAGCTGTTCGAGGAGAAGGCGGTGAAGGGGTTGGGGCGGGGGAAGCTGGGCGGGAAACGTAGGTTCTGATGTCCCCAGTCAACAGCTTTGGGCACGGCTTTGCAATGCCGTGCCGCGTGAGCGGGACGGGCTGCATCTTTGGATCGTGCAGAAGAGGAGACGGAGCCCGAAGACGCCGGTGAGCAAGCTCTGATTCGCGGGTCGACACCGCATGTCCGTTTGTTCGTCCGGGGCTGCCTCTGTCTGGGTACGGGCGTCGGTCGCAGCGCTTCCCGCGCTGCTCCGGCCACACAACCTACCTGAGGGTTCCCCTACCGTTGCTCCGTCCCCACCACTGCACGATGATGTCGGCCAAGTCCTTTTTCCCGAATGCCTTTTATCGCTTCGCCGCTACGGCCGGCGTCAGCGGTTTGCGCGCACGGCGCGCTCGATCGCCCAGATGAAGCCGCACAGCTCGCGCGCTATCGCGGTCGCCACGATGGTTGGCCGCTTGCCCTTGCGGCCGAGTGCGCGAAAGCGCGCCGAGAGCCGCGTCTGCGCCTTCCAGGCGATGGCGCGCACGGGCTCGGGCGCGGCCTCCACCTTGGCCAGCTTTTCGCGCCCGATCCGCGGCGGATGGCGATAACTCCAACTCGCCTCGACCAGAATACGGCGGGCACGCCGGTTGCCCGCCTTGGTGATGCCGCCGCGTTTGACGCTGTCGCCGGTCGAGCGCTCGGAGGGGACGAGCCCCAGATAGCCCATCAGCTCGCGCGGGTTGGCAAAGCGCGAGAGATCGCCGATCTCGGCCAGCACCGTCACAGCGGCCACAAGGTCGATGCCGCGCAGCGCCTGCAAAGCCGTCACCGCCTCGGCCAGCGACCAGTCGGGCACGGCCTGCCGGATCGCCGCCTCAAGCCGGTCGGCTCGGTCTTGCGCCTGACGTTCGGCGCCGAGCGTCTCTTCGAACACGATGCGCTGTTCGCGGTGATCGATCTTCTGCGCGGCCAGCCAATTGCGATGCGCCTTGCCCCAGGTCTTCTTGCCCGGATAATGCCGGCCGAGCCTGAGCAGCAGCGAGGAGATCTGCTGGCGCTTGCGCTTCAGATCGTCGACGGCCGCTTCACGCGCGCGCGACAGATCGCGCATCGCCTCGTGGCGTTCGTCGGGAACCCAGACGGCGGTCAATTCCCCCGCCCGCAACTGCTTGGCCAGGTTCTCGGCGTCGCGCCGGTTGGTCTTGATGCGGTCGCCGGGCTTGGCCGGAATCAGCGAGGGCGCAATCACAACGCACTCGTGGCCAAGGCTCGTGATCAGGCGGTACAAACCATACCCGGTTGGCCCGGCCTCGTAGCAGAACGTCAGCTTACTGTATTGTCCGGCCAGCTTGCCGATGAGCTTGCGTGTGGCGGCGTCGGTGGCGTCGATTTCGCCGAGATAGCGGATCTCGCCAGCGCGACCGGCCTGTGCGATGGCCACGGCATTACGCAACTTCGAGGTATCGATTCCAATGAAAGCTTCGCTATGATGTCCCACGACTCGCCCTCCTTGTGTGAGGCTCTGCCCGGCCCATCCGGGCAACCCTCGATAAACTCATCGAGGGTGAGTCGCCTCTCTCTGGAGGGGGACATACAGTCTGGGTTAGCGCGCCGCAAACTGTGCGGTTATGCACGGTTGGATGTTCGCGCGTAACCCAACGTCTCGCGGCTGCCCGGGGAATGTTGGGTTACGCGCGGAGCGACCGTCAGCGGGCTTCCAACACGGTATGTGGCCGCGCTAACCCAACCTACGGGCTGCATCTGAGGCAGGTGACGTGACGCGGTATTTTCAGCGGGCGGTGACGATCACGGACCCGAGCGAGCTGGCCGGGGCGATGACGGACCAGCTGGTGGAGCTGTTTGAGGAGAAGGGGGTAAAGGGGCTGGGCGGAGAAAGCGGTAGCAAGTGTCTAAACTTGCGGATAAATCGGCCGAAATGCCTTACGCAATGGCAGTAGGGCCATCAATTCAGTATCCGTAGCTTGGTGAGTAAGCGGCGATGGCGTTCCTTGTGAGCGAAGCGTACGATTTAAGAACAATTTCTCAATCGGGAAGGATGCGCTTGGCCTACTTCAGACCTGCCGCATTAACTGAGCTCGTAAAATTGACGGTTCGGACACTTGATCTGAAGATCCGTTGGGAGGATCTGAAAATTGAGCCAGGCAGTTTGCCGGTGCTTACAACTGCAACTGCCATTCCCCAGTACATGTATTCTTGGTTTCCACCATTAGTATTCGAATCCAAAATCAAGGATCAACTCGTTGATGTACTGCGACCTGCGGGATGCATAAACATAAGTCAAAAACTGAAGAATATTATTGAGGCACACGCGCCTGGAGCGGTTCAGTTCATCCCGGTAAAATTGGTAACACCTGATAACACACAAATCGAGGACTTTGGCGCGCGGTGGTTTATGAATGTTTTGAATTATGTCGACCCAAAATCTCTGTATGAAGGGACGCGGGCGGTCGTGCACGTTGAAAATGATACAACTGGATGGGGCGAGCCATACGAACATATAGAGTATGAATTGTATCGGGCTCCTAAATCAGCGATGCAGCCGAGTGACCGATGCATTTCTGCGCAAAGTTTTTCGGGTATGAATTTGTTTATTACCTTTCAAGCGGTTCATGAGGGAAGGCCGCGAAAGCACTACAGTGGCCCGGGTGGTCCGCGAATTTTTGTATCAGATAGGTTAGGTCAAGCGATGCGCAAAGAAAGAATTACTGGTGTTACTCTCGAGAAATACGTCGAAGCATAAATTAACCCAAACCTCGCCCACCTAGCGTAACTCCCCCAACGCCTCTACGCGTTGGGGGAGAGGAGACCGCGTCTCGCAGCCGCCCACTTCGGCGGCAAGAGCCACGCGGTCGGTGAGGGGCAGCCGCTGGCTCCGTCCCTGTTTCGGCTTGGCGACGTCCGCCCGTGTTGCCGCCCCTCACCCCGGCCCTCTCCCCTCGCGGAAGATGCGAGGGGAGAGGGGGCTCGTATCTCGCGGTCAAGTTCCGCCTTGAGAGAAGTGCCCCCTACAACACCCCCCGCACGCCCCTCACCTTCACCACCGCCAGCAACCGCGCCGCCGCGCCGCGCGGCCGCTTCTCCTCGCGCTCCCACTGGCTGAGCGTGCGCGTCCCGACATTCAGCACACGCGCGAACACAGCCTGGCTCATCTTGGCGCGCTCGCGCATCCTCCCACCTCTCCCCCAACGCCTCTTCGCGTTGGGGGAGAGGAGACCGCGTCTCGCAGCCGCCCTCTTCGGCGGCAAGAGCCACGCGGTCGGTGAGGGGCAGCCGCTTGCTCCGTTCCCGTTCGGGCTTGGCGAGGACCGCCCGTGTTGCCGCCCCTCACCCCGGCCCTCTCCCCCTCGCAGAAGAAGCGAGGGGGAGAGGGGGCTCGTTCTTCGCAGTCTGCAGCAGGTGTCAGGACCTACCGCGCCCAGTCAGCAGAAGTGCCTGACACCCAGTCTGTTTTAGGTGGCCGATGCGGCAAGTAACTGGGTGTCAGGCACTTGCGAGCCGCAAGCTGCCTGACACCGATCCCTACAACACCCCCCGCACGCCCCTCACCTTCACCACCGCCAGCAACCGCGCCTCGGCGTCTCTTGGCCGCTTTTCCTCGCGCTCCCACTGGCGACGCGTGCTCGTCCCGGCATTCAGTACACGCGCGAACACGGCCTGGCTCATCTTCGCGCGCTCGCGCATGGCCACGATCTCGGCCCCGCTCGGCGGCTTGAGTTTGGGGAGTTTGTCGAGATCGAATTCGCGCGCGGTGATCTTGTTCAGCGTGCCGTCGCTGACGATGCCGACGCGATGCAGTCCACCAGCGGTTACCAACAGTTCGGCGCGCATAGGGGCGGCTTCAGTCGACTTCGTTGTCATGGCTGCACCTTTGTCAATTCCCGGTTGTCGCTCGCCGCCATCAAATCGGCTTCGATGGCTTGCGAATAGCGAGCGCCGCTGCATCGATGTTAGCCTGCCCGCTCTCGACGCTGCCGGTGTCTGATTGCAGCGGACAGCTCCGCCGCCATATCCTATTCAGATACGCCGCACCCCCGCACCCGCGTCCCGCCCGCAGCACAAAGAGGAGCCCAGATGACGGATCGCACCGTGACTGCCCGTGGAAAATTGCCCGTGTTCGAACTGGTCGGCCAAGCCTATCGCACGGTCTGGCAGAACCTCGGCCCGCTGCTGCAGATGGCCTGGTTCCCGCTCGCGATCCTGGCGGTTGGGCATTTTGTGGCCATCATGTTGATCGGTCAGGCGCTGATCGACGCGCCGGAGGGCGAGCCTCCGCCGATGTCGCCGCTGATGGCTGCCACACAGTTGGGTCTCGCCGTGATCGACATGGTCATCGGAGCCTCGATTGCTGTTGTTTGGCACCGCTTTGTGCTGCTGGACGAGCAGCCCGCAGCTGGCCCCAACCTGCGGCTCGATGGGCGGGTCTGGAGCTACCTTGGCTACGGCTTCTTGATGGGGCTGGGCTTTGTGGCGGCCATCGCTGTCCCGGTCGCGCTGCAGGCGGTGGTACTCAACGCCATGGGACACAATTTCAGCGGGCAAGGCCTTCTGCCGCTGGTGCCGGTGGCGCTGTTCATGTTTTTCGCAGGGCTCTATGTGTTGATCCGGCTGACGCCGTTTTTCCCCGGCAAAGCCCTCGGCCATGCGGTCACCATGGCCGACGTGTGGGCCAAGACCCACGGCAATTTCTGGCGGCTGTTCGGCGGCGGCCTGCTGACCGCGCTGCCGCCTGGGTTGGCCGTAGGCTCCATCGCGGCCATCAGCAGCGCGTGGGCTTTGTCAGGCGGTGTGTTTGCGATCGCAATTGTGGAAGCTGTGTTCGGCCCGTTGCAGGCGCTGCTCACCGTGTTCGGGGTCGGCTTTCTCTCGCTTGCCTATCGCCACTTCTATTGGATCGATCCATAGCAAGCGGCGCCTCACCCCCTCGTGACTTGCCATATGCACCTGCATGGAACAATCTTGCCTCGTCAGACGTTCACCTCGACAGCTGCCTGCCGCGTTCCGCGCGCAGGGCGGCGAGCCGTTCCCGTCCCTCCACTGCCAGGAGTCTCCGATGACCGTGAAGTTTTCCCGCCGCGACATGATCGTCTCCGCCGCCACCGCCGCCGCCGTGTTTGGCCTCGATAAGCGCTTCACGATCCTAGGCGCCTCGCCCGCTGCGGCAGCCACCGCCATCGAATACGGCTTCTACAATTTCAAAGTCGGCGATATCGAGATGACCGCCATCTATGACGGCGACTGGGCCAAGGATCACGACCCCGCCTTCATCAAGGATGTCAGCGTCGACGAGACCAAGAAGGCGCTCGCCGCTGCCGGATTGCCCGATGACAAAGTGCGCATCAGCTTTTCGGTCATGGTGGCGAAAATCGGTGGCAAAACCATCATGTTCGATGCCGGTACGGGCGGCCAGGTCGCCCCGACCGCAGGCCTCATGATGAGCAAAGGCTTGGCAGCTGCCGGCCTCGATGCTTCCAAGATCGATACCGTGCTGGTCACGCACATTCATCCCGACCACGTGTTCGGCCTGCTCAGCAAGGACAACGCCCCGGTGTTCCCGAATGCCGAGGTGGTCGTGAACGCCAAGGAGCATGCCTTCTGGACCGATGCGGCGCTGGCCGGCAAAATGCCCGAGGGCATGAAGGGCATGATCGAGCGCCAGCAGCAGGTGTTCGCAGGCATCAAGAACGTGCGCAAGATCGAGGACAATGTCGAGGTTGTCCCTGGCATCAAGTCGGTCGCCACCAACGGCCACACGCCGGGGCACACGTCCTATCAGATCTCGTCCGGCAAGGACGTGCTTTATGTGCTTGGCGATGTGTCCAACATTCCGGCGCTGTTCCTGAAGCATCCCAACTGGCACGTGCAGTTCGACATGGACGGCGACATGGCCGAAAAGGGCCGCCGCGGCATGATGGATCGCGCGATCTCGGAAGGCGCGATGATCATGGGCTACCACTATCCCTTCCCGGCCGCAGGCAAAGTGGTCAAGGACGGTGACGGCTACACGTTCACGCCGGCCGCTTAACGCCCGTCGTTCGCGGATCGGGGGCCGGTCGTTCCCAGCCGGCCCCTCGATAGCCTCTTGTCGTGCACATCCTAGGCGATTTCCCGTATCGCTCGCGAATCCGCCGGACCGCCGCACTTCCATATCGACCCGGCCCGTCGCTTGTGCTTAAAGCAGTCTCGCAACACTGGCGGCCTGAAGCCTTCACGTGTTTCTTCGGCGTGTGCACAAGCTCAGTCCGCTTCCTAACAGCGTGGCGCTCCCTGGCTTGCGAAAGGATCCGACTATGAATCTCGTATCGATTATCATGCAGTTGCTGACCCCCGAGCTGATCGGCAAATTGGCGTCCGGCATCGGCGGCGACAAGTCGCTGGTCGGCAAGGCCATCGGCGCTCTGGTTCCCTCCATTCTTGGCAGCCTGGTTGGCGTCGCCGCGCAGCCCAATGGCGGCTCGCTGCTCACCAACGCCATTTCCAAGCTCGATCCCGGCCTGATGGGCAATCTGGGCAGCGTGCTCGGTGGTGCTGGCCAGGGCGCTCTGGCCACCACCGGCACCAACATTCTCGGCTCGCTGCTGGGCAATTCGGCGCTTGGCACACTGGCTGGCGCTGTCGGCAAGTTCTCTGGCCTCGGCGGCACCGCTTCGACGGGCTTGGTCGGCGCGTTGGTTCCCTTGATCCTGGGTTCGCTGGGCCAGCAGCAAAAGAGCATGGGCCTGGACGCTGGCGGTCTTGCCAAGCTGCTCGGCGACCAGAAGAACAACATCAACGCCGCCATGCCGGCTGATTTCTCCAAGCTGCTCCAGGGTTCGGGCCTGCTCGACGGCGCCATGGGTACTGCTGCGGGCGCGATGAAGTCCGCTTCGTCGGCCGCCAGCACCGCGACCGGCACCATGAGTTCGGCCGCTAAGACGGCGACGTCGTCTGCGACATCGACCGCATCGCGCGCCGCCACAGCGACCGAGGGCGGGTCAAACTGGCTGTACTGGTTGCTCGGTCTGGTTGCACTCGCCGCCATCGCCTGGTTCCTGGCTGGCCGCGGCACGCCCACCGTCCCGACGGTTCCCGCCGTTACGACCCCGGCCATGATCAAGGTCGGCGACCTCGACGTCACCGGCACCTTCAACGGCGCGCTCAGCAAGCTGACCACCGCATTGCCCACCATCAAGGACGAGGCGACGGCCAAGGCCGCGCTGCCCAGCCTGACCGACGCGCAGGGCGCCTTCGACAAGGTCGCCGGCGTCTATGGCCAGATCCCGGCCGACAGCAAGCCCGCTTTGCAGGGCCTGGCCAAGACCGCCATCGCAACCCTCGGCCCGCTGGTGACCGCAGCGCTTGCCAATTCGGCCGCCGGTCCCATCATCAAGCCTGCACTTGACGGCATCATGGCCAAGCTGGACACGATGACGAAGTAGTTATCGTCCACTTCGGTCTTCATTCGATGGGCGCCGGCCTTGCGCAATGCAAAGCCGGCGCCCATTTTCATTGGGAGCGCCGGGGACATGATGTTCATGTTCGGCTGCGCAGGTTTGTGGAGGGTGCAGCAGTTTTTAAGCCGAACATGAACTTCGTGTCCCCAGTCTCGTGCGCCAAGGACTCGCACGCCAAAGACTGGCACTCCAAAGACTGGGGACACGAAGTTCATCTTCAGTTCGACACCGCAGAACAACCTTTGGCGCCGCACAGGCTGAAGATGAAGATCATGTCCCCAACCGGAGGCCCCCCATGTCCACCGACATCGAACTTGCCCTCGACAAACGCGACTTGAAGCGCCGGGTCTGGCGCTGGCGCATCATCGCGGGCGTGCTTGGACTGATCGTGCTGGGAACACTTGCCAGCCTGGGCCAGCGCGGCGATGAAGAGGGCGGCGGCTGGTTCGGCCCCGGTGACCACATCGCGCGCGTCTCGATAGCCGGTCTCATCACCGAGGACCGCGAGCAGATTAAAATGCTCAAGAAACTTGGGGAAGACGAAAACGTCAAAGCCGTCGTATTGGCCGTAAACAGCCCTGGCGGCACCACCACGGGTGGCGAAGTGCTCTATGGCGCGATCTCGGAGCTGGCCAAGAAAAAGCCCGTGGTCGCTGTTGCCGGCACCATGGCGACCTCGGCCGCCTATATGATCAGCCTCGCCTCCGACCGCATCTTTGTGCACGGCAATACCATCACCGGTTCGGTTGGCGTGATCTTTCAGTACCCGGAGGTCGCCGAGGCGCTGGACAAGATCGGCGTAAAGATGCGCGAGATCAAAAGTGGCGCGCTGAAGGCCTCGCCCTCGATGTTTACACCGCTGGACGAGCCTGGCCGGCAGCTGGCCGAAGGCCTTGTCAAAGAGGGCCAGGTCTGGTTCCAGGGCCTGGTCACGGAGCGTCGCCGCATCACGCCCGCGTCGGTACCGGGGCTGGAGGCCGGCAGCATCTATTCCGGCCGCCAAGCGCTGGCCTACAAGCTGGTCGACCAGATCGGCACTGAAGACGATGCCATCGCCTGGTTGGAAAAAGAAAAGGGCGTGGCCGCCAAGTTGCCGGTGCTGGACCGCAAACCGCACCGCATCGAGACCTTTGGCCTGCTGGGCGGGGCATCGAGCGGAACCGCCGAAGGACTGGCGGCGCAAGCCGAGGCAATCGTTGCACGGATCATCGGAGAGTCGACATTGACTCGCCTTCGGCTTGACGGGCTGGTATCGCTCTGGCACGTTGAAACGAATTAACACGCGAATACAAGGCGATCGCGGGTTGGCGTAACGGGTGGGGAGGGTTGTGGCGTGATCAAGTCTGAGTTGATCGCCAAGATTGCCGATGGCAATCATCATCTGTTTCACAAGGACATCGAGCGCATCGTCAACGTCGTGCTGGACGAGATCGTTGATGCCTTGGCGCGCGGTGACCGGGTGGAGCTGCGCGGTTTTGGCGCTTTTACAGTCAAGCACCGCGAGCCGCGCGTCGGGCGAAATCCACGCACCGGCGACAGTGTCGATGTGGAAGAAAAGTTCGTTCCGTTCTTCAAGTCGGGCCGCGAATTGCGCGAACGGCTGAACCGGTCGGTCAAGGCTGCTGCGAAGGCTGGAGCCAAGACTGGCGCCAAACCCGGGGCCAAGACCGCGCCTGGCAGCGGCAACTCTGCGGCAACGAAAGCCGTATCCAAACCAACCGCTCCAGCGGCGACGGCTCCAATCGAAGTGCCATCCGTCAAGGCAGCACGCCCGAAGGCAGCGGGCAAGGTGGCTAAGACTGTAAAGGCATCCTGATGCGACGGTTCCTGTCGATCCTGTTCTGTGTGCTGGTCGCCGCGTTGGTGATGCCGCTGGGCATCGCCAACCGTCAGCCGGTGACGCTCAACCTGGACCCGTTCGGCCGCACGGCGACACCGCTGGCCGTGGATCTGCCGCTGTCGCTGCTGATGTTCACGCTGTTCATGCTTGGCCTGTTGCTGGGCGGCGCGGCCACCTGGTTCAGCCAGGGCAAATGGCGGCGCACCGCGCGGCACAAGTCGCGTGAGGCCTATCAATGGAAGTCAGAGGCTGATAGACTGACGCGAGATCAGGTCGACGCTGGTGCTGTGGTTAACCCAAGTGCGGGGACACGGCGCGGCGGACAAACGGCGAAATTGGGTTATGGTCGGTAACACGGCAAGATCTGGGGTTGGCGTTGGGGCCGGGGCGGCTAATGCTGCCGTGTCTCGTCCGGCTGGCCGTCCGCAGAGCCGTCGCCGCGCGTGGTGGCGCGCCATCTGCTCGCGTTGAGCGCGCACCGCCACGCCCTACGGGCGGGCCGAAACTTCGCCACCCAATCCGACCCTTGACGATCAGCGTACGTGATACGCGATGCCCATCCAAATCAAGATTTGCGGTCTCTCTACGCCCGATACGCTCGAAACCTCTCTGACGGCGGGAGCGGACTTCGTTGGCTTCGTGCACTATCCGCGCAGTCCGCGGCATGTGAGCCCGGCTGCCGCCAGTGCGCTGACGGAGTTGGCGCGTGGCAGGGCGAAGATCGTGTCGTTGCTGGTCGATCCGGACGATGCACTGCTGGCCGAGGTCGTGACGGTTGTGCGGCCGGATTATCTGCAACTGCACGGCCGCGAAACGCCGGAACGGCTGCGGGTGGTTGGCGCGCGCTGGGCGGTTCCGATCATTAAGGCCGTGCCCGTGGCAACAGAGGCCGATGCGGCCATCGCCGGTGGTTACCGGAGTGCGGTCAGCTTCATCCTGTTCGACGCCAAGCCGATGCCCGGCGAATTGCCCGGTGGCAACGGCGTTGCCTTCGACTGGCGCGCCATCGCAGGCGAGGCGGACAACGGCCCATTCATGCTCTCGGGCGGTCTCAATCCCGGCAATGTCGCCGAGGCGGTCCGGCTGACCCGTGCGCCGATGGTGGACGTCTCGTCCGGCGTGGAAAGCGCACCGGGACAAAAGGATCACGACCTCATACGCAAATTTATCGCAGCGGCCCGTGCCGCAGCTTGACCCAGACCGCACTCATCTAAGGACACCCCACATGCCCGCGACGCAAACCCTGAACAGCTTCCGCACCGGTCCCGACGAGCGCGGCCACTTCGGCATTTATGGCGGCCGCTTCGTCGCCGAGACGCTGATGCCGAACATTCTCGAGCTGGAGGCCGCGTATGAGAAGGCCAAGAGGGACCCGTCCTACGCGGCCGAGCTCACCAATCTGAACACGCATTACACCGGCCGGCCGTCTCCGCTCTATTTCGCCGAGCGGATGACAGAGCACCTGAAGGGCGCCAAGATCTACTTCAAGCGCGACGAGCTGAACCACACCGGTTCGCACAAGATCAACAATTGCCTCGGCCAGATCCTGCTCGCTCGCCGCATGGGCAAGACGCGCATCATCGCCGAGACCGGCGCCGGCCAGCACGGCGTGGCGGTGGCCACGGTCTGCGCGCGGTTCGGGCTGCCTTGCGTGATCTACATGGGCGCAGTCGACATCGAGCGGCAGAAGCCGAATGTGTTCCGCATGAAGCTCCTGGGCGCGGAAGTTCGGCCGGCGACGTCAGGCAGCGCGACCTTGAAAGACGCCATGAACGAAGCGCTTCGGGATTGGGTCGCGAATGTTCACGACACGTATTATATAATTGGCACGGCGGCCGGCCCGCATCCCTACCCGGCCATGGTGCGCGATTTCCAGTCCGTGATCGGCACGGAAGTGCGCGAGCAGATGATATCAGCGGAAGGCCGGTTGCCCGATACGCTGGTCGCCTGCATCGGCGGCGGCTCCAACGCCATTGGTCTGTTCCATCCGTTCCTGGACGACAAGTCGGTCGCCATCTTCGGCGTGGAAGCGGCCGGCCACGGGCTGGATGTGCCGAACGGGCATGCGGCCTCGATGAACGGCGGCAAGCCGGGCGTGCTGCACGGCAACCGCACCTATCTGCTGCAGGACGCGGACGGCCAGATCCTGGAAGGCCACTCCATCTCGGCGGGATTGGACTATCCCGGCGTCGGGCCGGAGCATTCCTGGCTGAAGGATACCGGCCGCGTCACCTATGTGTCCGCGACCGATAAGGAAGCGCTGGAAGCGTTCCAGCTCTGCACCAAGCTGGAGGGCATCATCCCCGCGCTGGAGCCGGCGCATGCGCTGTCTTATGTGCGCAAACTCGCGCCGAAGCTGAAGAAATCCAACCTGCTGGTGATGAACTTGTGCGGCCGCGGAGATAAGGACATTTTCTCGGTGGCGGATCATTTGGGCATGAAGATGTGAGGTTAGCGAAATAGCGAGTTGCGAGCTGCATTCTATTGCCCTCTCCCCCGCGAAGTGGCGGGGGAGAGGGCAAGAGCGCTGCGGCGCGTTCTGATTTTTCAGTTGCGATAGAAGGGTTGCCTCAGATGGTGTCTCGGACCCCAGTAGCGCCACTAGACGAAATTCAGTCGGTCGTAACTGCATCGCGAGATGCAATCGGTGGTCTGACATTCGAGACATTCGAGGGTCTGCGGCATCTTCAATTGGCGCTGGAGCGCTCGTTCGAGATTATTTCTTGGGCTGCCAGAACGATTCCGAATACCGCCAAAGAAAAGCACTCAGATGTAAATTGGAGCGCCTTTGACGAAATTAGCGACGCGCTTGAACGCGACTACGGTTCAGTGCCTTTGAAGACCTTATGGAATGTCGCCACAAGCGAATTCAGCAAGTTAGAGAGTGCGATCAATAAAATGAAATCTGAACAAGGCAAAGCCGACTCGACAAAGGCCAGTTCCACCACCCGCATCGAAACCCGCTTTGCCGAGCTTGCCGCTCAGAAGCGTCCCGGCCTCGTCACCTTCATCACCGCTGGCGACCCGGATCTCGCCACCTCGCGCGCGCTGCTGGCCGAGCTGCCTGCCGCCGGCGCCGACATCATCGAACTCGGCATGCCGTTCTCCGATCCCATGGCCGACGGGCCGGCCATCCAGGCTTCGTCGGTGCGCGCCCTCAAAGGCGGGCACACCATGACGCACACGCTCGACATGGTGCGCGACTTCCGCAAGTCCGACACCACCACGCCGATCGTGCTGATGGGCTACTACAATCCCATCTACATCTACCCGGCCGAAAAATTCCTTGACGACGCTAAGGCCGCCGGGGTCGATGGCCTGATCGTGGTCGACCTGCCGCCCGAAGCGGATGACGAGCTATGCATCCCCGCCATGGCGCGCGGCATCAATTTCATCCGCCTCGCGACGCCCACCACCGACGCCAAGCGGCTGCCGGCGGTGCTCAAGAACACCTCGGGCTTCGTCTATTACGTCTCGATCGCGGGCATCACCGGCACCAAGATTCCCGATGTCACCGAGGTGCATGCCCAGGTGGCGCGCATCAAAGGGCAGACCAAACTGCCGGTGGCGGTCGGCTTCGGCATCAAGACGCCCGAGCAAGCCAAGGCCATCGCGGCCGGCGCCGATGCGGTGGTGGTTGGATCGGCTCTGGTCGGGGCAATCGAGGAGAACTTAAGCAAGTCCGGCAAAGCCGGGTCGAAAACTGTCGAAACTGTGGTTAAAATGGTACAAAAGCTTTCGCAAGCGCTAGCAAAGGCTTAACCTCCTCACCAAGTAGACATTGAGTCGTCGTCAAGCGGTCTTATGACGTGCGACACCCGGTGACGTTGCGGTACCTAAGTTGCGCCCCATTCTGGCGGCTGAAGGAACCCCAATGTCCAACAACTGAAGGCGAGCGACCCCGTGAACTGGATCAGCAGCGTTGTCCGTCCGAAAATCCGCGGCATCTGGCGCAAACGCGAGACGCCTGACAACCTCTGGGTGAAATGTCCCGAGAGCGGCCAGATGGTCTATTACAAGGACCTGGAGGCCAACCAGTTCGTAATGCCCGGTTCCAATTTCCATATGAAGATGACGGCCGGCGACCGTTTCAAGAGTTTCTTTGACGACGGCGCCTACCAGCAAATCGCGATCCCTGAGGTCCCGGTCGATCCTCTGAAATTCCGCGACGAACGCCGTTACACCGATCGTCTGCGCGACGCGCGCGAAGAAACCGGCCTGAATGATGCCGTGACCGTCGGCGAAGGTACGCTGGACGATCTTCCGGTCGTCGCCGCGGTGCAGGATTTCCGCTTTATGGGCGGCTCCCTCGGCATGGCGGCCGGCGAGGCGGTCGTCACCGGCATGCTGCGCGCCATTGACCGGAAATCGCCGTTCGTGATCTTTGCCGCCTCGGGCGGCGCGCGCATGCAGGAGGGCATGCTGTCCCTAATGCAGATGCCGCGCACCACGGTCGCGGTGCAAATGCTGCGCAAGGCCAGGCTGCCCTATGTGGTCGTGCTCACCCATCCCACTACCGGTGGCGTGACGGCCTCCTACGCCATGCTGGGCGATGTACATATCGCTGAGCCGGGTGCGTTGATCGGGTTCGCCGGCCCGCGCGTGATCGAGCAGACCATCCGCGAGCAACTGCCCGAGGGCTTCCAGCGCGCCGAGTATTTGTTGGCGCACGGCATGGTCGACATGGTTGTGCATCGGCACAATTTGCGCTCGACGTTGAGTCGGGTTTGCCGCCTGCTGATGAAGCAGCCGCATCAGGCCAAGCGCGAGATTGTCGCCGCTGAAGTGGTGCAGAACCAGATCACCAAAGGCGAGCCGGCCATGGCCGCGCTGCCGGCCCCGATCAAGTCTGGACCGGGCAAGCCGATCGAGGTCATGGCAACCAGTGCCGTCAACTCGGCAGCCAGCATGGCGACGGCGATTTCGGGCGTGGCCGCCGCGGCCGTCAAGGCGGTGACGCCGACATCGGATCCGAACCGTAACAAGCCGAACAAGCCCTCGTGATAGGCCATTCCGGGCGTCGCCTGCGTTGTTGAGTATGTGACCGTTGGCGATGCCGGAAATCCAACTTCGCCTTGAGACGACAACCACCGCCACCAAGGCCTGGGGCGAACTCTCGCGCGTGTTTCGCGCGGCGGGGCTGGAAAGCCCGGTCATCGACAGCCGGCTGCTGGTCTGCCACGTGCTTGGGCTCGATCGGCTCGGCCTGCTGCGCGAGCCCCATCGTCCGATCGCCGACCATGCCGCCACACTGATCAGTGCTGCCCGCCGCCGCCTCGCGCATGAGCCGGTCAGCCGGATCATCGGTGAGCGCCATTTCTGGGGGCGTCCGTTCAAGATCACGCCGGATACGCTTGATCCGCGGGCCGACAGCGAGACGCTGGTCGCTGCCGCGCTCGAGTTGGCCGCGCCGATCAGCCCAGTACGCGGCAAGGAGCCTTTGCGGCTGCTCGATCTCGGGACCGGGACCGGATGCCTGCTGCTGACCCTGTTGGCCGAGCTGCCGAACGCCAAGGGCATAGGTGTCGATATCAGCCCCGGCGCTATCGCGATAGCGCGCGAGAATGCTGTGGCTCTGGGGTTGGAAGGGCGCGTTGAATTCAGTGGCGGGTCGTGGGCCGAAGCTATCGTCGGCTCCTTCGATATCATTGTATCGAACCCGCCCTATATCCGTAGTCGCGATATCGCGGGCCTCGCCCTGAATGTCGCCAATTACGATCCGTTGCTCGCTTTGGACGGCGGCGACGACGGGCTTGATGCCTATCGCCAGATTGTCGCGACCTCACTGAAGCTGGCGACACCTGGAGCAGTTCTGTTCGAGGTCGGCCAAGGTCAGGCCGACGATGTCCAGCGCTTGCTGCTGGATGCTCTGGCCGGTGAGCCCAACCTAACTGCCCACCGCTGGCGCGACCTTGCCGGGATTGAGCGCGTGGTCGGCGTTGCAACTTGACCCCGTCCACAGCCGTTCACGTCAGGACAAAAAATATCTTGGATTTTCCAGGCAATCGGTCTAAGGTTCCTACATCGGATAAACGTGATGTCGAGTACAGCGTCTGCCGGATTTGGCGGGCGCAGCGAGCAGTACGGAAAAGTACCGTCAGGCTCCTCGGCATTCAGACGTCCAAACCTCTCGATGAATGTAGGTTGTGTGAGCGGAACAAAGTCAGAGTGCAGCCGGTAAGGCTTGTCACTCGTAACTGGTGGCGAAGCACTGTGTCACCCGCTTGTCTACCGATGTTGGTCGGGGGCTGGATCAGCCAAGGGTCGTGTCTGTCATTGCAGTGCTGAAGATGGCGCGGGTTATTGCGTCAGGCTTAGCATTGCGCCGGCTTCGGCGGCTGCTGAATGCCCAGACGCGAGGACGTCATGGGGTGCTTGTGAGCGCCCTTGGTCCGGATCCGAGGAGCAAATCCGTTGCAGCCTGGCAATTGAAGTTTGGCCGCTAGAACTCAGGCCATCGACAAACGGGTCGTTGAAATTCCAGACTTTTCCTTCAGAATTCTTCGTTTGCAGTCACGAATGGGAGCCTTATGAGGCAGGGACAGCAGCAGCAAAACCGCCGTGGCCGTGGCCGTGGCGGCCGCAAGGGCGCAAACCCCTTATCGCGCAGCTTCGAGTTCGAGCGGACCGGACGTGAAAATCCGCGGTACCGCCCAACACATCGCCGAAAAGTACATGACACTTGCGCGCGATGCGATCGGCTCGGGCGACTTGGTGCTTGGCGAGAACTATCTGCAACACGCCGAACACTACAACCGCATCATCATGGCGGCCCAGCTGGACAATCCGGGCGCGGTGAACGGCTCCAGCCAGCGCGTGGCGCGTCACGACGGCGACCTGTTGCCGGGCGAGTCCTACGACGACGATGAGGGCGACGAGAGCGATGGCGATATGCCCAGCGAAGGCGGGGGCGGCGCCAACGGCCAGATGGATCAGCCGCAGTCGTTCGAGCCGCAGGGCCAGGACCAACCGCGCTTCCAAGGCAATCAGGGCCACCGCGATCAGGGCCCGCGCGACCGCGATCAGCAGCGCTTTCGCGACCGGGATCGCGATCAGGGACAGCATCGCCAGCGCGATAACCGCCCCTACGAGCCGCGCAATTTCGACAACCGCCCGCCCCGCGAGCCACGGCACTTCGAGCCGCGCGGGGATCGGGGTGAACGCAGTTTCCAGCCGCGCAATTTCGACAACCGAAACCGCGACAACCGCGGCAACGACAACCGCACCTTCGAGAACCGTGGTGGTGAGGCTCGGCCGCCCGAGCTGCCGAACGACACACGGGGCAATCAGCCACGCACCTACGAGCCGCGCCCGGTCGAGCAGCCCTTGCCGATCAATGGTCACGGCGAACAGCCGCGTACCTTCGAAGTGGCGCAAATTCCGGTCGAGCCCGTCGTCGAGCCGCGCAATGACGATCCGGCCGTCCCGGCTGAGTTGCGTGCGCCCCGCGCGCCGCGTCGCCGGCGTCCGCGGCACGAAGGTGCTCAACGCGAGTTCGGTGCACCAGACGCACCGTTCGGCGGTGATCAACCGGTGGTGAGCGATGTGCCTTCCGCTATGCCTGTACCTGAGCGCGGCAGTGACGAGCCGGTGTGAGAGCAATCGGGTACTGTTCACCTATTGCTTGGCCCGTCCATCAC
Organism: uncultured Alphaproteobacteria bacterium; assembly: GCA_963732765.1. GTDB lineage: Bacteria > Pseudomonadota > Alphaproteobacteria > Rhizobiales > Hyphomicrobiaceae > JANYHF01. The sequence continues at coordinate 188,215 of CAVTAS010000008.1, forward strand.
GACAGATGCGACGGTTTTGCGTTAGGTATACTGTCTCCGATTTGCTGTCGTACTCCGTTCATCCGCGCCTGATGACATCCCCGCCATCACACGCTATCAACGCGCATCCCATCAGGCTGCTCCGGCCAACGGCGCGGCCTTAGAGTTCATCGTCCAAGAGGCTACGTCGTCATGTCCAATACCGATATCGTCCGTGAGGTCGACGAGGAGCTACGCCGCGAACAGTTCGAGAAGCTCTGGAACCGGTATCGCAACTACATCCTGGCTGCCGCCGCCGCCGTCGTCCTGATCGTGGCCGGCTACAAAACATGGCAGTGGCAACAGGCGCAGCAGGCGGCCAGCGCCGGCGCCCAGTTCGACAGCGCAATCGCACTGTTGGGCGACGGCAAAAGGAACGACGCCATCAAGTCGCTGGAAACGATCGCCGCCAGTGGCGCGGGCGCTTATCCGGCACTTGCCGGCCTCCGTCTTGCCGCACTTGACGCCGATGCTGGCAAAGGGGATGCGGCGTTTGCCCGCTACGAGGCTCTCGCAACGAGCCCGGCGGCCGACGCCAATGTGAGGGGATTTGCCCGTATCCAGGCTGCGCAGTTGAGACTGGACAAGGCGGACTTTACCGAGATGCAGAATCGGCTCAACGATTTAGCGACGCCCGACGGCGTGTGGCGGCAATCGGCCCGCCAGCTGTTGGGGCTGGCCGCCTACAAGGCCGGCAAGCTGACAGAGGCCGACGATCAGTTCGCGCTGATCCTGAACGACAAGGATGGCCGTGGCGCAATCGGGCAGATGGCGGAAGTGATGCGCCAACTCATTCTGGCGGCGACCGTGAAGGCCCCAGGGGCTGATGGCGCCGCACCGGCGCCGGCCACGCCGCCGGCGACGAAGACCAACTGAAGGAGCCGACATGGCCGCCGCACGTTTGACGCCAAGTCTCCTGCTCTGCGGGATTTTATGCGTTACGCTGCTGGCGGGCTGCGCTTCGGGGCTCGACGACGAGGATTCCGGCGGCTTCTCGCTGCCCAAGCTGGCCGACTTGAACCCGTTCAATATCGCCAAGACGCCTCTGCCAGGTAAGCGCGTGGCTGTGTTGACCACCGAGGATCAGGTCACCACCAACATGGAGCAGGCGACCGGATCGATCGTGATCCCACCAGCCTACCAGACCTCGGAATGGGCGACCCCAGGCGGCACGCCGAGCAACGCCCCTGGGCACCTTGCCCTGCCGGGCCAGTTACGCACGGTTTGGCGCGCGTCGGCCGGCACCGGTTCCAGTGCAGCCGGCCGTATTGTCTCGCCGCCCATCGTGCATCAGGGCCGCGTCTATGTGCAGGACGCAGCCAACCTGGTCAGCGCCTTTGCTGAAGCGGGCGGCGCCAAGGCCTGGAGCGTCAATACCGCGCCCGAGGGAAGCAGCGCCAACAAGGCGTTCGGCGGTGGCATTGCTGCCGAGGGCGGGCGGATCTTCGTCGCCACAGGTTTCGGCACCGTCTTGGCGCTGGACGCCGGTTCGGGCGCCAAGCTCTGGGAGCGTAAGATCGGCGCCCCAATTCGCACCGCGCCGACGGTTGCTGACGGTCGTGTCTTTGCGACCAACACCGATGGCCTGGTGGTCTGCCTCACGGTTGCCGATGGCGGCGTGCTCTGGACCTTCAACGGCTCGCCGCAACAATCGGCGGCCGTTCTCTCCAACACCCGTCCCGCAGTGGCCGGCGATCAAGTGATCATTCCCTTCACGTCGGGCGAGTTGGTCGCCCTGAAGGTCGACAGCGGCGCGCCGATCTGGACCGAGAATGTTAACGGCGCCAAGGCCACCTCGACCGCTGCCGGTCTTAGCGATCCGGCCAGCCCGGTCGCCAACGGCGGCTTCGTTTATGCCGTCAGCCGCTCCGGCCGCATGATCGCCACGGCATCTGCGGATGGATCACGTGCCTGGTCGATGAACGTCGGCGGCATTGAGATGCCCTGGGTAGCGGGCGACGCGATCTATGTGGTGGATACCACCGGCCGCTTGGTGGCACTGAAGCGAGCCACGGGCGAAACGCGCTGGGCCATGAAGCTGCCGGGCACGGCGAAAGTCTGGAACGGCCCCGTGCTGGCCGGCGGCCGGCTGTGGCTGACCTCAAGCAAGGGGGGCCTTGCTGGCGTCGATCCGTCCACGGGCCAAGTCACAGCGCAGCGCGAACTGGGCGAGCCGATCTACATCTCGCCAGTTGTCGCCGATGGGCGCATGTACGTGCTGACGGACAGGGCGAGTTTGATGGCGCTGGAGTAGGGCGGTTGCTTCGCCTGGATTCAACGCTGCTCCGGTGCCAAAGTACGGCGCGACGAAAAAAAGCTGTTCGCCGCCTTCAGCCTGACACCCCGAACTGCGCCAGGAAATGCCCGATCACGCGCGGCTCGAACAGCACGGTCAGCGCCAGGCCGGCGAGCGCACCGCCGAGGTGAGCTTCGTGGGCGGTGCCGTCGCGGACGTTGCTCTGCACCTGGAACGTCGAATAACCGATATAGCAGATGCCGTAAATGAAGGCCGGGATACCGATCGGGAGCAGCATCACGTAGATTTTGTTGAAGGGCGCAAACAAGCAGGACGACAGCACCACGCCGCAGATCGCGCCCGAAGCGCCGAGTGATGAATAGCCGATCTGTGTGCGCTTCAGATAGAGCGTCAGAAAGTTCGCGGCCAGCTCGCTGCCGATATAGAGCAGCAGGAACGGGATTAGGCCGAGCGCATACTCGACAAACGGACCGAAGAAAAACAGCGTCACCATGTTGAACAGGAAGTGCACTGGGTCGGCGTGAATGAGGCCGGAGGTGAACAGCCGGTAGTACTGCTTCTGGTTCAGGATGCGACCGACATCGAGGTCGAGCTTGTTGTTGAGATTGACGTCGACCGTGAAGGCATAGCCGCTGACCACTGCGATCAGGAAAATCAGGCCGTAGGTTCCGGGGGAATCGAGGAGTTGCGGCATGGTGCAGGTCTCAGCTCGCGTTGGGTCTAGGAAAGCAGGTTCCGGGACACAATACTTAATTCGGCTGCCGGCCAACGTGTCAAATTCGCCGGCATGGGCCGTATATAGGTCTAGTGTCCCCAGTTCGCGGCCTAACTCAGGTTCTTCAGCTGCGATGCGCCCAATCAGTCGCGGAAATCGCTCGCTTTGAGCAGGCTCAGCAGCCGCACACCGGCCGCCGCGAAAGCCGGCTCTGCGCCCTCCTCGCGGTCCAGCAGCGTCAACACGGTTCGCACCATCGCTCCCGCCTCGCGCAGCACCGCCACCGCCTTCAGCGACGAACCGCCGGTGGTTGTCACATCCTCGATCACCGCGACGTGTTTGCCTGCCACCGTCTCGCCCTTCGGCAGGCCCTCGATCAGGCTTTGGGTGCCGTGTTCTTTGGCCGCTTTGCGCACGAATAGGGCGCGCCGGGAGTGTCCGCGCAGGAAGCTGACGGCAGCGATGGAGGTCACCAGCGGCACCGCGCCCATCTCCAGGCCACCCACATAGTCGGTCGGTTCGTCGGCTAGCGCATCGATCATGAGGGAGGCCGTCAAGTACGCCGCCTCGGGATCGAGCATGGTCGGCTTCATGTTGAAATACATATCCGAGATGCGCCCCGAAGCGAGCTTGTACTGCCCGCCCGATTGGAACGAGCGCGCGCGGATTATCGCCATCAGGCGGGCGCGGGCATTGGCGGGTGTTGGCAGAGATTGGGTCATGGGCGGCCTCGGTGTCAGGAACTTGCGGCTCGCAAGTGCCTGACACCCAGTCTGTCGCGGCAGTACTGGTTGTCAGGCACTTAGTGCTGATCGAGCCCTGCTCTCTAACGACTGTGCGGGTCCAAGCGCAATAAGTTCCTGACACCGGGCGCCAAGCCAATCCATCGCGAACCAACGGTTAACATATTGAAAACGCTAACCTCTGTGGGTGTTTCGCCGGCAACCACTTGTTAGCCAGACGCCCTCACACTTGCGCCGCCGCCCTTTGGCAGGTTCGGATGGCGTTTGCGTGGTGGGTTGTCGTGGGAAAGCCGGTCTATACGCTGCCTCAAATCGAGGCGCTGATCGATAGCGGGACCAAGTGGTCGGCCGCGACCGTCAGCTATTCGATCCCGGACATGGCGCCTGACTCCAGCTCCGAATCCGGTGGTTTCGTTCCGATATCGGCTGCGATGAAAGCCCAGGCCACGACAGCGTTCGGCCTCTGGGACGACGCGATCGGCACCAAGCTCACCGAGACGGCGTCGGGTGGCAAAATCTCCTTCGGCTACTCCACCGCCACTGGCGGCGGCAGCTACACCAGCACGACGTTCACCTCCAGCAATGGCGGGCCGGCCATGCTCACCTCGGCCGATGTCTGGCTCAACTCCTCCTGGGCCACGCACAGCACGGCCGCCGCAGTGCAAGCCGGCAAGTTTGGCTTCCAGACCTATCTGCACGAGATCGGCCATGCGCTGGGTCTCGACCATCCCGGCCCCTACAACGGCAATGGCGAGTATCTGCTCGACGCGCTGTATGCTCAGGATACCGAGCGCTACACCGTCATGTCCTACTTCGAGGGCAACGACGACGGCAGCGCCACCAATTGGAAGGGCAAGGACGGCGCCTGGCATTATCCGTCCACGCCCATGCTGCACGATATTGCCACCGCGCAGAAGATTTACGGCGCGGACCTGACCACGCGGGCTGGCAACACCGTCTATGGCTTTCATTCGACGGCTGACCGCGCCGTCTACGATTTCACGAAGAATACCAGCCCGGTCCTGACGATCTGGGACGGCGGCGGCAAGGACACCATCGATCTCACCGGCTTCAAGGATGCCGCGCTGCTGGACCTGCGCGAGGGGCGTTTTTCCAACGCCGGCGGCATGACCAACAATCTTGCCATCGCGTTCGGTGCGAAAATAGAGAACGGCATCGGCGGAGTGGGGTCGGACGTGCTGTTCGGCAACAGTCTCGGCAACAGTCTGTCAGGCGGAGCCGGTGCCGATAAACTCACGGGCGGAGCTGGCGCCGATAAACTCTTGGGCGGCATCGGCGCCGATGCTCTGCTGGGCGGCGACGGTAACGACCAGCTCACCGGAGGCGCTGGCCGGGACGCGCTGACGGGTGGGGCAGGCGTCGACACGGCCTTCTTTGCGGGCAATCAGTCGGGCTACAAGATCACTCACGCCGGCAACCAGGTTATTGTTACGGCACTGACAGGCAGCGAAAGCGTCGATACACTGATCGGCATCGAGAAGATCCACTTCGCCGATCACACGATCCTGCTTTAGGTGGCCTGCTGTAGCCGGCCTGTTGTAGCCGGCCTGCTCTAGCCGTTCGGGCCGCGCTGTGGACCCGCATTGCGCTGATGGTCGCTTTAGGGCATCTCCCGCTTATGCCGAATGCCCTGACAAATCTCTCCCGCCTTGCCCGTGCCGGTCTGGTGTTCGCCGAATTCGGCGTGCGCTTCGTCCCGCCAGGTCAGCCCGTGCCGTTCGCCCTGCACCTGGCGCAGTGGCTGACCGCGCCCTTTCGCATGTTCGGATCGCGCGCGCTTCCTAAGGGGCAGACCGCGCTCGCTGCGGCGCTGACACGGCTGGGGCCGTCCTACATCAAAGCCGGGCAGTTCCTGGCCGCCCGTCCCGATCTGGTGGGCTCCAAGCTCGCCGGCGAGTTGAAAAGCCTGCAGGATCGCATGCCGCCATTTTCGCTGAAGGCCGCGCGCGCCATCATAACGACGACGCTGGCCAAGCCGGTGGACGACATGTTCGCCGAGATCGGGGGCCCGGTCGCGGCGGCGTCGGTGGCGCAGGTGCACAAGGGCGTCGTCGTCGATCCGGACGGGTCGCGCCGCGAGGTCGCCATCAAGGTGCTGCGGCCAGGCATCGAGGCGCGTTTCGCCGCCGATATGGGCAGCTTCTATTATGGTGCGGGCCTCGCTGAACATTGGCACCCGCCGATCCGACGCCTGAAGCCGACCGAAGTGGTGCGCACGCTCGACCGCTCAATGACCATCGAGACGGACCTGCGCATGGAGGCCGCCGCCATCTCGGAGATGGCAGCGAACATCACACAGGATGCCGGGTTCCGAGTGCCGACGATCGATTGGCAGCGCACCGGCAAGGAGGTGCTGACAATCGAGTGGATCGACGGCATCCCCATTGGTGACCGGGCGGGGCTGGTCGCGGCGGGCTTTGATCCCAAGCAGCTGGGCGAGGACCTGATCCGGCACTTTCTGCGCCACGCCATGCGCGACGGCTTCTTCCACGCCGACATGCACCAGGGCAATTTGTTCGTCGATGCTGCGGGCAACATTGTCGCCGTCGACTTCGGCATCATGGGCCGGCTCTCGGGCAAGGAGCGGCGCTTCTTGGCCGAAATCCTGCTGGGGTTCGTCAGCAAGGACTATCGGCGGGCGGCCGAAGCGCATTTTGCAGCCGGCTATGTGCCCGAGACGCAGTCTGTCGCTGTGTTCGCCCAAGCCCTGCGCGCCATCGGCGAACCCTTGATGGGCAAGCCCGCCGAGGACATCTCGATGGGGCATCTTCTGGGACAGTTGTTCGCGTATACGGACGTGTTCGATATGCAAACGCGTCCCGAATTGATCCTGTTACAGAAGACCATGGTCGTGGTCGAAGGCGTCGCGCGCACGCTCGATCCGACGCTGAACATCTGGACCTCAGCCGAGCCGGTGGTGAAGGACTGGATGGAGAAAGCGCTGGGTATGGAGGGCCGGCTGAAGGAGGCGGGGACGGGGGCGGGGCAACTCGGCCAGTTTGCGGCCGACTTGCCGCTGGTGCTGCTGAACGCCGAACGCGCCGCCAACGCGTTTGCCGGAATGGCGCGGGACGGCTTGCGTCTGGACAGCGAAACCGTGCGTCAGCTGGCCGAAGCTCAAGGCCAGCAAGGCCGTTGGGGACGGCGGATGTTATGGATTGTGGGGGCGGCAGCGCTGGCGGCGTGGTGGTGGTTGAAATCCTAGCCATAGCCCGCGATCTTCGTCTTCGCGGCGCAGGCCGCGACCTGTTCAACCAAGGGTAAGCAAAGGGATTCAGGCGAAGCACCGGTTCGATTTGCCCCAGTTTGGGCGGGTTCCGGCCTGCGCCGGGATGACGATTTGGCGGATGGGCCTCAGCCTAGATAGAAGTCGTGCAGGAACGAGGGGCCGTCCATCAGGTCGATGCCGAGCGACGACTTGACCATGTAGACGCCGACCATCACGACGCACACGGCCCAGCCGCCCACCATGCCGAGCACCAGCCGGTTGGCGGCTTCGTCGACGAGGCGGGTGGTCTTGGCGATCATGGCGGGCTCGCGGGGAGTGAAGGGGCCGGGTGAACCCTTCCGTGCAAGCCTCATGCCGCACCCAAATCGTGTTGCCGGCCGCCCCGGTTGACTTCTGATCGGCCATCGTAGTGACTTGCCGCCAGCCGCCGTCGCGCGACCGTCTTCCTGCCAATCCCCTAACCGGAGTTAACCCATGCTGAAACTCTACGACATGGAGCGCAGCGGCAATTGCTATAAGGCGCGGCTGATGCTGTCGCTGCTCGGCCTGGAGCACACCAGGCAGACCGTGGACCTCTCCAAGAAGGAACAGCTGGAGCCGTGGTTTCTGGCCATCAACCCGCTGCACCAGGTGCCGGTGTTGGACGATGACGGAACGATCATCCGGGACAGCGGCGCCGTGCTGGTCTATCTGGCGGCCAAGTACGATGCGGCGCGCACGTGGTATCCGTCCGATCCGGCTGGCATGGCGCACATCCAGGGTTGGCTGGCCTATGCCAGCAACGAGGTCCTGAACAACCTGGCTGCGGTTCGCGCCATCGGGCTCGGCATTCGTCCCGGCAATCTGGCCGAGGCGCAGGAGAAGGCGCGTCCAATCCTGGCGCATCTGGACGCTGCATTGGTTGCGCAACCGTGGCTGGCTGGCAACCAGCCCACTGTCGCCGATGTGGCCTGCTATCCGTATGCATGCCTAGTCTCGCAAGGCGGCATGACGCACGACGACTATCCGGCGCTGGCCGCCTGGACCAAGCGCGTCGAGGGGCTGAAGGGCTATATCCCGCTGCCAGCCCGCCCTGCGGTCAAAGCGTGAAAACGCCGTGCGAACATCCTTGCCCGCTTCCCGGAGTTTGACGAGCCTTTGGGCGCGTCAAATATCCGGGACCTTCACGTGGTGCGGTTGTGCCCAGTTGGCGCAACGCACCTGGATTCAGGCCGCCGAAATAGTGCAACCGGGCTGCGCCACGTAAGGGTCCCGGAATTCGACGCGCGAAGAAAAAGGCGCGCCGAATTCCGGGAGGCGAGTGATGCGGGTTTTTGTGGGGCATGGGTTTGTGCGTTCGATCGGCAGTGTAACACATGGCTGAAGTATCAAGCGAAACCGCGCGCGCCGTCGAGACCGAGCGCCGCCGCTGGCAAACGCTGCTGGCGGCGGTGGCCTCGGTCACCGTGTTCGGTTTCGCGCTCGGCGAGATGTTTCCGCTGTTGTCGCTGATCATGGAAAAGGCCGGCATGAGTTCGGCCATGATCGGCTTCAATACGGCCATGCAACCCATCGGCATTCTGCTCTCTGGGCTGATTGTCCCGCCGTTGACGCGCCGCTTCGGCGCCAAGCATGTGCTGCTTGTGGCCGCTGCGGTCGCGGCCGCGATTGTGCTGATGTACCCGTTTGTCCCGATCGTGTGGGGCTGGTTCCTGCTGCGCATCCTGCAGGGGATCGCCGTCTCCACGCTGTTCTCGATCAGTGAGGCTTGGATCGTTCAGTCCGCTGATGGTGAGTATCGTTCGCGCGTCATCGCGATCTATTCGAGCATTCTGGCCTGCAGTTTCGGGCTCGGCCCCGCGCTCATCGCCGTCACCGGCATCGAGGGGTTCATGCCGTTCGGTATCGGCGCTGCCGTGTTGCTGGCCGCCACGCTGCCCGTTTTCTCGGTGACATCGCCCGCTCCCGTCCACGACGAGGCCAACGGCCCGGCCATCTCGTTCTTCGGCCTCGTTCGCAAGGCGCCGGTGCTGCTGCTGTCGGTGGTGGTGTTCGCGCTGTTCGATGCTGCCTGCCTCGGCTTCCTGCCGGTTTACGCGTTGCGGCGTGGCCTCTCACAGGAAACCGCCGCGCTCACCTTGACCATCCTGGTGCTGGGCAACGTCGCGCTGCAGTTCCCGATCGGCTGGCTCGGCGATGTGCTGCCCAAGCGCAAGGTCATGATGGGATGCGTCGCGGTCACCGCCGTGTTCACGGCGCTGCTGCCTTCGGTCATCGGCACGCCGTTGCAATGGGTCATACTGATCATCATCGGCTCATCATCGGCCGGCATCTACACCATGGCGTTGTCGGAAGTGGGCGAACGCTTCACCGGGGCCGAACTCGTCACCGGTACGGCCGCCATCGCCAGCATGTGGGGCCTCGGCGCCCTGCTCGGCGCGCTCTTGACGGGGTGGGCGATGCAGACCTTCGGACCGGACGGCTTCCCCTACTCCAGCGCGCTGGTCATGGCAATATTCGCCGGCGTGATGGTGTGGCGCGAGCGGTGGAAAAGCGCACACACGTTGGGTCAGCCAACCTGATCCTTCAGCCGGGCCAGCGACTCCTCGCGGCCGAGGCTCGCCAGAACGTCGAAAATGCCCGGGGATGTGGTCTTGCCGGTCAGCGCGACGCGCAAGGGCTGGGCGAGCTTGCCGAGTTTCAGCCCGGCTCCGTCGGCATAGGACTTGACGGCTGCTTCCAGCGCCGGGGCGTCCCAGTCGTTGGCGGCGGACAATATGCCGTAGACGCCGGTCAGCGCCGCCTTGCCCTCGGGGGCGAGCTGCTTTTGCGCGTCCGGATCGATGGTCAGCGGGCGCTGCGCGAACAGATAGGCCGCGTTGTCGATCAGCTCGACCAGCGTTTTGGCGCGCTCCTTCAATCCCGGCAACGCGCCGCGCAACCGCGCCCAATCGGCATCGGTGCGGGCCGCGACCCACGCCTGGCGATCCGGCGCATTGGCCAGCATGGCGCGCAAGGCCGTCATTAGATCATCAGCTGACGTCTCACGCATGTAATGGCCGTTGACATTGGCCAGCTTGAGAAAATCGAAGCGAGCGGGGCTGCGCCCGATGGCGGGCAGGTCGAACCACTGCAGCATCTGGCCCGAGCTCATGATCTCGTCGTCGCCATGCGACCAGCCGAGCCGGACCAGATAGTTGCGCAAGGCCACCGGCAGATAGCCCATGTCGCGGTACGCTTCGACGCCGAGCGCGCCGTGGCGCTTGGAGAGCTTGGCGCCGTCGGGGCCGTGGATGAGAGGAATATGCGAGAAAGACGGGCGATCCCACCCCATCGCCACATAGATCTGCGACTGCCGCGCCGCGTTGGTGAGGTGGTCGTCGCCGCGGATGATGTGCGTGACGCCCATGTCGTGATCGTCGACCACCACTGAGAGATTGTAGGTCGGATTGCCGTCGCCGCGCAGGATGATGAGGTCGTCCAGATTCTCGTTCTGGAACACCACACGGCCCTGCACCTGGTCGTCAATCACCGTCTCGCCGGTGCGCGGCGCCTTGAAGCGGATCGCCGGTTTCACACCCGCTGGAGCCTCGCTCTCGGGACGGTCGCGCCAGGCGCCGTCGTAGACCGGGGGCTTGCCGGCAGCCCGCGCCGTCTCGCGCATGAACTCCAGTTCAGCTGGCGTGCAATAGCACTTGTAGGCATGCCCCTTGGCCAAAAGCTCCTGGGCAATCTCCTGGTGCCGCTTTGCGCGCGCGTACTGATAAATGGGCTCGCCGTCCCAATCGAGGCCGAGCCACTTCAGGCCGTCGAGGATGGCGGCGACGGCCGCGTCGGTGGAGCGCTCCCGGTCCGTGTCCTCGATGCGGAGCAGGAACTTGCCGCCGCGGCCGCGCGCATACAGCCAGTTGAACAGGGCCGTGCGTGCGCCGCCAATATGGAGATAGCCGGTGGGGGACGGGGCAAAGCGTGTGACGACCTGGGACTTGGGCGTGTCTGGCATAGCGAAAGCCTTCTGAAGCCGAGCCGCCGTTGGCCGGCCGTGTGTTGCGTAACCGTTGCGTAACTGGGCGTGCTCTAGCACGGGCCGCCCAGGTGAGTAAGGCCGTTTGGCCTGAGCCGTATCATGGGTGTGTTGAGTGCACGGGCTGAGTTGTGGCTTGCCGGCGCGACCAGCGTCAACCCGGCGATTGCCTGGCGTCGGCTTGCGCGCCGCTCGGTCGGCCTGTTCGATATCGCGGGGCTGTTGGACGCCGAGCAGGACCGCTGGTTTCTGTGGGTGCCGGTGTTTGTGGGGATCGGGGTCGGGCTGTACTTCGCGGCGCCCCTTGAGCCGGTCTGGGTGCTGGCGATCGCCCCCCTGCTGGTGGCGGTCGGGTTGCGGCTCACGGCGCGGCGCGGGCTGTTGGTGCTGGCGCTGACGGGAGCGCTGCTCTGCATTGCCATCGGCTTTGCGGCTGCCAAACTGCGCGTGGAATGGGTGCGCGGGCCCGTCATGCCGTTTTCGCGGCAAGTCCAGACCGTGCACGGATGGGTCGAGGTGGTCGAGCGGCGCGCCGAAAAGGGCGTGCGGCTGACCATCCGGGTTGCGAGCATCGATGGGATGGCGCCGGCAGCGACGCCGATCCGAATCCGCGTCACTTCGAGGTTTGGCAACAATGGCGTGCTGGCGGGCGACGCGCTGACCGTGCGCGCGATGCTGCAACCTCCGCCGCAGCCGTCTGAGCCGAACGGTTATGACTTTGCGCGCCAGGCGTGGTTCGCGGGCGTCGGCGGAGTCGGATTCAGCCTTGGCCGGCCGGTACCGGAGCCGGCGCTGACCGGCATGCCGTTGTGGACCGGCTTGACGACCATTTTCGAGCGCATGCGCGAAGAAATCAGCATACGCATTACAACGGCGCTGCCGGGACCGAGCGGCCTCTTGACGGACGCGCTGGTGACCGGCGAACAAAAGAGCATCCCGCCGGAGATCACCGATGCGCTGCGCGACAGCGGACTGTCGCATCTGCTGGCAATTTCCGGCCTGCAGATCACCATCATGGCCGGCGCCTTCTTCGGCTTGACGCGCGGGGTGCTGGCGGCCTTTCCGAACATCGCGCTGCGCTGGCCGGTGAAAAAGATCGCGACAGCGGCCGGCCTCGCCGGCGCGACAGTCTACGTCGTGATGTCGGGCGCGGGCAGCGCGACCTGCCGGGCCTATGTGATGGTCGCGGTTGGCCTTCTGGCGGTGTTGCTGGACCGGCCCGGGCTCTCGATGCGCAACCTGGCCATCGCGGCGCTGTGCCTGATTCTGCCACAGCCCGAAACGCTGCTGGATCCGAGCTTTCAGATGTCGTTCTCGGCCGTCGTGGCGCTGATGGCGGCCTACGAATGGGCCGGGGACTGGGCTCGCCCAGGCGCCCAAGCCGGCGGCGCATCGCGGCGAAAGCCCAAAGCGAACGACGGCGGTTTCGCCTGGGCGATCTGGGGTATGGGGGTGTTTGGCCGGATTCTGCGCGAGACTTGCGCCGCCACCACCATCGCCACGCTGGCCGTGGCGCCCTATTCTCTGTTCACGTTTCATCGGCTGCCGGTCTATGGCATCCTCGCCAACATCCTGGCCGAGCCGCTGTTCAACCTCGCCATCATGCCGCTGGTGGCCGTGGTGCTGGCCGCGATGCCGTTTGGGCTGGAAGCCTGGCCGCTGCTGCTGGTGGACCAGTGCGTCGGCTTATTGCTGGGGATCGCGCACTGGGTGAGCGGGCTGCCGGGGGCGGTGGTGCTGGTGCCGCAGATGCCGGTGTTTGCGTTGGCAGCGATCACACTTGGCGCGGCCTGGCTGTGCTTGTGGCGGCAGAACTGGCGCTACTTCGGGCTGATCGGGATCGGTATCGGCATGTTGATGGCGGTGCGCGGCGAGACGGCCGATGTCTTGATCGGGCGCGAGGGCACGCCGATAGCGATCCGGTTGGCGAACGGCGAACTCTCTGCGCTGCCCGGCAAGGGCGGCGTTTTTGATTTGACGCAATGGTTGCAGGCCGATGCCGACGGCCGCGATGTCGGACTGCTGCGGACCGGTCAGGGGTTCCGCTGCGACGGGCTTGGCTGCACGGCGCTGGTCGGTGGCAAGGTGCTGGCGATTTCCGATGCGCCCGCTTCGCTCGCCGACGATTGCGCCAACGCGGCCATTGTCATCCTGCGCTACCGGCAGCCGCACCCCTGCGTCGGTCCTGCCCTGGTGTTGGACGCGCGCGATCTCAGGGCCGGCGGCGCCCATGCGATCCGGCTTGGCGGCGGCCGGCCGGTTGTCGAGACGGTCGCCACAGGCCGGGGCGATCGGCCTTGGGCGCTCGCCAGCATTTTGGCCTCCGCGCACACTCAGGTCGAAGACTTCGCCACACCCGGTTGGCAGAACGGCGTCGCCAAGCCGTCGGCCGTTCGCAAGAGCGTCAGCCCGGATGAACGAGCCAAGGCAGCCAAGGGCGCCAAGAAGACATCCAAGTCCAAAGCGAAGGCCAAGCAGGCGCCACAGACACCACCTCCGCCGCCGCCCGCCGCCGACGCACCCAGCGTTTCGGCCGAACGCGCGCTGCCTGCCGGTTCACCCGCGAAAACGCTTGCCAGCCTCGATCAATAGCGCCGGATCAAGCCCACCAGCGTGCCCTGCACGTCGACCTGGTCGGGGCCGAAGATGCGGGTCTCGTAGGCCGGGTTGGCCGCTTCCAGCGCGATCGATGCGCCTTTGCGGCGCAGCCGCTTCAGCGTCGCCTCCTCGCCCAGCACCAGCGCAACGACGATGTCGCCGCTGCCGGCGGTATTGCCACGTTTGATGATCACCACGTCGTCTTCCAGAATGCCGGCGTTGATCATGGAGTCGCCCTTGACCTCAAGCGCGAAGTGCTCGCCGCCCATCACCATGTCTGGCGGCACCTCGATGTCGTAGGCATGGTTCTGGATCGCTTCGATCGGCACGCCGGCAGCGATACGCCCCATCACGGGCACCGAAACCGCGCCGCGATAGTCCGACAATTTCGGCGTTGGCGTCGACCGGCCTTGCACGACGCTGGGTGTGAAGCCGCGCTCGGGGGCCGCAGCCGATCCGGCCGCCTCACTCGCCTTGCCGCTGTGTTTCGATGCGCCCATCGAGTCTGGGAGTTTCACAACTTCCAGCGCGCGCGCCCGATGCGGCATGCGGCGGATGAAGCCGCGCTCCTCCAGCGCCATGATCAGGCGGTGGATGCCGGACTTGGACTTCAAGTCCAGCGCGTCCTTCATCTCGTCGAACGATGGGGGAACGCCCGTTTCGGTCAACCGTTCGTGGATGAACAGCAGCAGATCCCTCTGCTTGGCGGTGAGCATTTGTAGCGACCCCTTTCGGGTTGGAAGTCTCGCAGTTGCAGCCGTGTGGAACGCGGTCTTGCACAAAGAGTGAACGAACCATAGTTGTTCGCGCAATGTTCCGCAAGCGTTATTTTCGGGATTTGGCCGATTCGCAACGGCTGACATTGGGGTCAGGATACCGTAGGCGTGGCGACCAGATCGCGGCCAGCCGACGCGGGCAGGCGGGCATGCACCGGCACCGAGGTTGCCGCAATCGCGGCGAGCACCAGGAAGGCGGCGCTGAGGTCCCAGGCGTCCAGCTCACTGACGCCACGGATAGCCACCGAGGCCTCGATGACCAGTGCCGCGACCGCCACGCCAATGGAGCTGGAAAGCTGCTGGGTGACGCTTGCCAGCGTTGCTGCGGCGCTGGCCTGCTCGGACTGAATGTCGGCGAAAGTGATGGCGTTGAGCGCGGTGAACTGAAGCGAGCGCAGGAAGCCGCCGGCCAGGAACAGCGCCATGATGGCGAGATGCGGCGTGCTGGCGCTGAGCAGCACGGTGGCGGCCATCAGGATGGCGCTGATTAGGCCGTTCCACATCAGAACCTTGCGGAAGCCGAAACGGCGCAGGATGGGATGCGCGGTGGTCTTCATGAGCAGCGCCCCGGCCGCGGCGACAAAAGTCAGCGAGCCCGCACCGAACGGCGTCATGCCAAAGCCCAGCTGCAGCAACAGCGGCAGCAAGAACGGCAGCGCGCCGATGCCGATGCGGAACAACGCGCCGGCCACCACGCCGGAGTGAAAGCTGGGATCGGCCAATAGGCGAAGATCCAGGACCGGATGCTCGATCGTGCGGGCGCGGCGCAGGTAGATCGCGGTCAGGATAGCTCCCGCCACCAGCATGCCAATCGGCCAGATCGGCGACAGCGACTCCCGGCCGATCAGCGTGATCCCGAACAAGAGAGCACTCAACCCCAGTCCCGACAAGGCGAAGCCGACCCAGTCGAAGGGCTTGGTCTGCTCTTCGCGCACCTCGGGCAGCAACAGATAGGCCAGCACCAGGCCGAGCAGGCAAACCGGGACGTTGATCCAGAAGATCCAGCGCCAGTGGTAATAGGTGGTGATGAAACCGCCCAGCGGTGGACCGATCACGGGACCGATCAGGGCGGGGACGGTGAGATAGGTCAGCGCCTCCAGCATCTCGTGGCGCGGCACCATGCGCAGGATGATGAGACGGGCGACCGGCACCATCAAGGCGCCCCCCACGCCCTGCAGCATGCGAAAGCCGATCAAGGAGAACAGCGACTGGGAAAATCCGCAGCCGATCGAGCCCAGCGTGAACACCGCCATCGCGAGTTGGAAAATAATGCGTGCGCCGAAGCGGTCGGCGGCCCAGCCGCTGATCGGGATGAAGACGGCCAGGCTGAGCAGATAGGACGTGAACGCGAGTTTCAGAGTGACCGGATCGGTGCCCAGGTCCACTGCCATGGCCGGCAAGCTGGTGGCGATCACGGTCTGGTCCATGTTTTCCATGAACAGGCCGGCCGCGACCACCAAGGGCACCAGGCGGGAATTCCTAAGCATAACTGCAGATGGCGTGGGAGCGGCCCGGAACGCAAGCGTGGCGCGGAGTCGCGCGTCCTCGGACGTTGCCTAGGCTGCGGCCACCACGTTCTGGCGGATGTCCGTCAACGCCCGTTCCGCCGCAATCTTGCCCTGCTCGATCAGCTCAGCGGCGCGGTGGAAATCAAATACGCCGAAGCTGCCAAGACGCGGCGTGATGGTGAAATCGGGCGGGTCGCCGGCCAGCCGCGAGCGCGCGATGCGGTCCTGCGTGATGTTGAAGGCTTCCAGCATGACGGTAGAAATTCCCGGAGTGTCGCCGCCGTCGCCGAAGAACTGGCGGTGCAGCAGACGCAGCGCGCCGCCGCCCTTGGCGTGTTCGGGGATGGCGGCCAGAGCCGGCATCACATCGTCCGCGCCGATCCGGTTGTCGGTCAGGATGGAGCCCTTGCCGAACACATCGTGCTGCAGGTTGACTGCGATCACGATGTCGGCCCCCATGGCGCGGCAGACCGATACTGGAATCGGATTGACAATCGCGCCGTCGAACAGCCAGCGGCCGCCCAGCTTGATGGGCTTGAAGATGCCCGGCAGCGCATAGGACGCGCGCATCGCATCGACCAGCGGCCCGTGCTGCAGCCAGACCTCGTGCCCGGTGCCGATTTCGGTGGCGATGGCCACGAACTTGCGCTCCATCGCCTCGATCTTCTGCGGCCCGAAGTGCAGGCGCAAAAGATCGTTCAGCTTGTCGCCGGAGATCAGGCCCGAGCCGGACATGTTGAAATCCAGAAAGCCGAACACCTTGCGACGGGTCAGCGCGCGTGCGAAGGCCTCCAGCTCGTCGAGCTTGCCCCCGACATAGCAGCCGCCAGCGACCGCGCCGATGCTGGTGCCGACGACGATGTCGGGACGGATTCCCGCCCGTTCCAACGCCCGCAGCACGCCGATATGCGCCCAGCCCCGGGCGACACCGCCGCCAAGCGCCAAGCCGATTTTGCCTCGAATCATGGTCCTACCCTCGCAAAGGCGAGTGTCGTCAACATGACGCTCGATGCAAGCCCCGTGCCCGTCTGGCGTTCATGGCGGCGGCTCACTGTGTCAGTCGCGCCGGCCACCATGTACCAGCGACATAAAGCGTTGCTGCAACACGGTATCGGTTTTGAAATTGCCGGTGAACTGCGTCGTGATGGTCGCCACGTTCGGCTTGTGCACGCCGCGCAAGCTCATGCACTGGTGCACGGCTTCGATCATCACCGCAACGCCGCGCGGGGCCAGGGCCTCGTCGATGGCCTGGACGATCTGGGCGGTCATGGTCTCTTGCGTCTGCAACCGGCGGGCATAGATCTCCACCACGCGCGCCAGCTTCGAGATGCCTACCACGTTGACACCCGGCAGATAGGCCACATGCGCCTTGCCGATGAACGGGATCATGTGGTGCTCGCAATGCGAGTTCACATCGATATCGCGCAGCATGACGATATCGTCGTAGCCGGCCACCTCCTCGAAGGTGCGGTCCAGCGCGGCCACGGCATCCTCGCCATAGCCCTGGAAGAACTCGGTATAGGCATTGACCACGCGCTTTGGCGTGTCGAGCAGCCCCTCGCGCGCCGGATCGTCGCCCGCCCACGCGATCAGGGTGCGGACGGCTGCCTCGGCTTCCTCGCGGCTCGGCCGTTTGACCGGCGCGCGCATGGGGGCGCTGGGCTTGGGCGAGCGGCCATTCTTCTTCTTGGCGGTCATGGTGTCCATGAAAAGGTCTCTCCTGACGGCCTCGAAGGGGAGCGAGCGCCGTTTGTACATCCACCCGCAAACGGATGGTAAGCTGTCGTGGATCTCTCGATGCGGGGCCAAACTCGCACAGGACGTTGGGGAACGCC
This sequence comes from uncultured Alphaproteobacteria bacterium, assembly GCA_963732765.1. Lineage (GTDB taxonomy): Bacteria > Pseudomonadota > Alphaproteobacteria > Rhizobiales > Hyphomicrobiaceae > JANYHF01. The sequence continues at coordinate 205,918 of CAVTAS010000008.1, forward strand.
ATGCGGTGAGTGGTGGCCAGATCTGCCGGGGTTGGCCCCCCAAGAAATCCAGCCAGCCTTCGCCAATTGACTGCGATAGCATATATATACTGGCAAAGAGGGTCGCAAGGGCGGCCAGCAGCGAGGTTTACGCATGAGCGCGCGCCGATGACAGCACTGGAAGATATTTACAGCCAGCGCATTCTGGAACTGGCCGCCAACAGTCCGCGCGGCCAGCGGCTGGTCGCGCCCGATGCGACGGCGACGGCGCACTCCAAGCTGTGCGGCTCGACCGTGACGCTCGATATCAAGATGCAGGGCGACACCATCGTGGACTACGGCCAGCAGGTGCGCGCCTGCCTGCTCGGGCAAAGCTCGGCGGCGGTGGTGGCGGCCCATGCGGTGGGCTCCACGGCCGCGGAGCTGCGCGACGTCGGCCGTCAGATGCGGGCCATGCTGAAAGACAACGGCGCGCCGCCGAGCGGCAAATGGAGCGATCTGGCCGCGCTGGAGCCGGTGCGCGATGTCAAAGGCCGGCACGCCTCGACGCTGCTGGTTTTCGATGCGCTGGAGCGGGCGATTGCTGAGGTCGAGGCCAAGCGCACAGCAAAGACGGGCGAGACAAGTCTCGCCCCTACCACAGCACCATCGGCATAGGGGCAAGACTTGTCTCGCCCGCGACCAAGCAAGTCAGTTGCGTTAGAAATTCACCCGGAGAGTCTATCATGGCCAAAGTCGTCGATCCGAAAACGATCGAAGCCGTCAGCGGCACGATTTATCCGAAGGTCTATGCCAAGGCCGTCGAGGGCCGCTCGAAGCGGCGCTTGACCAAGGCGTTGGGCCTGTCGCAGTTCGGCGTCAATGTCACTACGCTGCAGCCGGGTGCGGCCTCCTCGCAGCGCCACTGGCATGTGGCCGAAGACGAGTTCTGCTACGTGCTGGAGGGTGAACTCACGCTTGTGACCAACGAGGGCGAGCAAGCGCTCGGACCGGGCATGGCGATGGGCTTCCCCGCCAACGAGGAGAACGGCCACCAGTTGGTCAACCGCAGCGCCAAGCCGGCGGTGTATCTGGAAATCGGCACCCGTTCGCCGGTCGAGCACGTGGTCTACCCGGACGTCGATATGAATCTGACGACTGCCAACGGACGATCGATCGTGCGCAAGAAGGACGGCACAACCTACGACTGAGGCCGGGGGCGCTCCGACGGCCCAATCCGATAGATTACGACATGACCCTTGCTGCCACCCTCCTCAAAGCCCCCATCATTCTCTATCGCTATACGCTGTCGGGCCTGATCGGCCGCCAGTGCCGGCATCTTCCGACGTGCTCGGAGTATGCGCTGGACGCCATCGACCGCAACGGGGCGTGGCGCGGCTTCTGGCTTGGGCTGTCACGGGTGGCGCGCTGCAACCCGTGGGGCACGAGCGGCTTCGATCCGGCCCCGGACATTCGCAGCGAGCATCATCCCTGGACGCCCTGGCGCTACGGGCGCTGGCGGGGCGGCAATCCAAGTTGAGCAAAGCGGGCATAGATGGCGACCGGACAATGCGGTGCCGTGCTCGACATCTTGCGGCTGCCGGACGGCCAACAGATCACGTCCATGGTCACCCGGCGTACAGGCATTGAGGCCGGCGACACCGTCCCGATCGGGATGGATCCGCAGCACGTTATTCCGCAGGAAGATTGATCAGGTTCGCGTCATGCAACGCCCACTGACGACGGCGTAGGCGACAAAGGCGGAATTGATTTGGCCGAGCGCGGTTACCAACGCGCCGGCGGCCAGCGCAGCTCGGGGCACGAGCCAAGCCTTACGGCGTGGCCGGAGTATTGCCCGGAAGCGCCGGCTGGGACTGGCGGGCTAGCGGAAATGGCGACCTTGAAAAGCTGCCGAATGTGATCCAGGTTGCTCGACAACGGCATGGCGTGCCGCATTTGAAGTGCAGAGGAGAGCGCCCCGATGAGCGATGCCAAAGACCCCGGCCGGGTTCGCGATCTCTCCGCCAGCATTGCCAACGGCTCGCTGACGGCGGAGGCGCTGGTCGAGCGTTGCCTTGCCCGCATCGCCGAAGTGGACGGGAAGGTGCAAGCTTGGCTGCATGTCCAATCGGCCGAGGCCATCGCGGCCGCACGCGCGCTCGACGCCGAGGCCAAATCCGGCCGGCGGCGCGGACCGCTGCATGGCATTCCCGTCGCGGTCAAAGATGTGATCGACGTCAAGGGATTGCCGACGCGGGCCAACAGCAAAAGCCGCGCGAACGTTGGGCCAGCCAGCGCCGACGCTACGGTTGTCGCGCATCTGCGCGCCGCGGGCGCCATCATCCTCGGCAAGGTCCATACCACCGAATATGCGTACTACGAGTCCATCCCGCCGACCCGCAATCCGCACGATCTGACGCGCACGCCGGGCGGCTCGTCGGCCGGCTCGGCGGCTGCCGTGGCTTCGGGCGCCGTGCCCTTGGCGCTTGGCACCCAGACCGCCGCCTCGGTGAATCGGCCGGCGGCTTATTGCGGGATCGGCGCTTTCAAACCGTCCACGCTCTCCATCGGCGGGGCGGGCATGGTTCCCCTGGCGCCGTCGTTTGATACGTGCGGGGCGCTCGGTGCGACGGCGCAAGACGCGGCTTATCTCGCGGCAGGATATGCGGCCGATCATTTGGGAATGTCTTGTCAATCTACGGTAGCAAAACAAGAAATCATTGTGATTCGTGATGAAATTATTGGGAAAAAGAGCACCAAACTGTCAGCTGACAGGATTGCCGCCCTGACGGCGTCGCTGGCCCGCGCTGGCCTCTCGGTCACCGAACGCGACAGCCCCGTTTCGCTCGAAGACATCCGCGGCGTGCACCGGCTGGTCATGGTGGCCGAGCTTGGGCGCGCGCATGGCGGGCTGCCGCGCGAACTCCTGGCCCCGCGGCTGGCTGCCGACATTGCGGAGGGCGTTGCCATTCCGGATGCGGACTATCACGAGGCGTTGCATCGGCTGATGCAATTCCGCCGCCGCTTCTGGCCGGCTTTCGGCCCGAACGCGCTATTGCTGCTGCCAGCCACGCCCGACGTGGCGCCGGCCGATGGCACCACCGGCGACGGCACCTTCATCATTCCAACGACCGCCCTCGGAGGAGCGGTGGCAACGGTCCGCGCCGGTTTCGCAGCCGACACCAACATGCCGGTTGGCGCGCTGCTGCTGGTCGCTCCAGGGCAGGACGCCAGGCTGGCAGGGTTCCTGATGTCCGAGACGGCAACTGCACTCGATCTTTGAGCGTGCAGAGGCGGGCCGCCTCAGGACCGCCCGGCGCTGGCGAAATATCGCAAGGATCTCAGCAAGTCTTCGGCGCGGTAGCCGCGACCAATGACCACGACGGAATCGTCTTTGGACGCCACATCCGGAGCCAACTCGGGAAGCACCTCTGGCGACTGCACGACTTTCCGGACACTCTGCAACAGCAGCCGTCCTGCCGGGGTGCGAACTACCCCTTTGACGCGAACCACATCATCGCCACGCGCATGCAGCAGCGCCGACAGCCAGACACTGAAGGCTGTCCAGTCGATACTGGGATCAAGTGCCAGGGTGGTCGCGAAGATCGGCGGCTTTTCGGATTCGCCCGAAAGGTCGGCAAGCGGCTCGGGTTCGACGCCGGCAAACCCCGGCAGCACCGCATCCGATCCCTTGACCGCACCTGATATCGTCGCGCCAGGGTTCAGACGGCTCAGCGTGGCCAGCAGCCGTCCCAGCGCGGCGGGCTCGGCCTCGTCGATCTTGGTCACAATCAGTCGGTCGGCGATTTCGATCTGGCGCCGGCCAAGCGGCTCGCTGCGCAGTTGGGCCAGTGCATGCAGCGCGTCGACGGTTACGACGATCTCGCTGACGACGATGTGATAGACCAGTATCGGATCCCTACGGATCGCCTCGACAATCGGTCCAGGGTCGGCAAGCCCGCTGGTTTCCAGGACGATGCGCTGCAGCCGCTCGCCGCCGGATGCGGTGGCACTACGCCGGTCGCAAAGCCGACGCAACAGCGCGACCAGTTCGCCCCGCGCCGTGCAGCAGACGCAACCACCGGTAATCACCGTCAGATCGGTCGAGCGGGCGAGCAGCGCATCGTCGACCGGCGTATCGGCGGCTTCGTTCACAACGACGTAGGCGTCTTTGAAATTGCCGTCATGCAGTTGATGGCGCAACCACGTCGTCTTGCCCGAGCCGAGAAACCCGCCCAGGACTGTCAGTTGCATGCGACCGTCGCGCGTGTCGGTCACGTCATGAGCCCAAGTCGCCGGCTCCGAGGAAGCGCGGATCGAGCGGGTCGATCGGGCTGCCGGTGAGCTGTTCGGCAAGCGCCCAGACGCCGGTGAGATCGGGCACGATGGTCTCAGCGCCCGAGCGGGTCGAGATCTGGATGCCGGGGATCAAGCCGCCGTCGTAGGCAGACAGTCCGTAGGCGGGTAGAACCGCCTGCAGGACCTGGGCACGGCGGAAGCGAGCGCGCAGCTTGTCGGGGCCGGTCGCAGCTCCGGCGTCTGTCCAATGGCCGGGCGCTGCCGGAAAGCCGCAAGTCGCGCACATGGGTGAGCCTATAGGTTGCGCCGTCAGGGCCGATGCGATCGACCCTGACGACTACGGAGCGTTAGATGACCTCCGGACGCGCCTTGCCCTCGAACGGGAAGCGCTTGCGGAAATCCTCGGCGATCTCTTCAAAGGTCATCCACGTCACGCCGGTGTGGCCGTTGATGTAGTCGATCAGGCGCTCCAGCATCAGCAGCACTTGCGGACGGCCGCTGACGTCGGGATGGATGGTGAAGGGGAACACGCCGTAATCCATCTCGCGGTAGACCCAGTCGAACTGGTCGCGCCACATCTGCTCGATATCGCGCGGATTGACGAAGCCATGGCTGTTCGGGACCTTCTTCATGAACATCATGGGCGGAAGGTCGTCCACGTACCAATTGGCGCCGATCTCGACCAGGTCGATCTCCTTGCCGTGTCTCAGCGGCTTCATCCACTCCTCGGCTGTTTTGGAATAGTCGATCAAGTTCCAGGTATCGCCGACGCGGGCGTAGAAGGGCTGGAAGTCGCGATAGCCCTGGCTGTGATCGTATTTGAAGCCGTATTTCAGCAGCAGCGCGGCGGTTGAGTTGGACATTTCCCACCAGGGCGCCACATAGCCGCGCGGGCGCTTGCCCGACAGCTTCTCGATCAGGTCGATGGACTTGACCAGCACGGCCTCTTCCTGGGTCGGCGTCATGGCGATCGGATTTTCGTGCAGATAGCCATGCGCGCCGATCTCGTGGCCTTCGTCGGCGATGCGCTTGACCTCGTTGGGGAAGGTCTCGATCGAGTGGCCGGGAATGTAGAAGCTGGTCCGGATACTGTACTTCTTGAACAAGTTCAGCAGACGGATGTTACCCACTTCGCTGGCAAAGATGCCGCGCTGGATGTCGGACGGGGATTTACCACCGCCGTAGGAGCCGATCTGTCCCGCGACAGAATTGATGTCCGTGCCGAACGCACATATGATCGTTTTGGCCATTCTCGTTTCTCCTGTTGGGCCGTCTTGGCAGCCGCATGTTTGATGTCTATCAGACGCCGATCGGCATGTGCTCGGGCGAACGGGTTACCGCGCGCGGGGCCGTGAGAGCCTTCCAGGTCGAGAGCGCCTGGTTGACGGCCGGGAACGGTTTGCGCGCAACGAACTTGCCACGGCCGGGGCGTGGCTTGTCGTTCTTGCCGTACGACCACACCACCTCGCCGCGCGAGATCGTGTGGCGCGCCTGGCCGTTGACCTTGAAGCCTTCGAACACGTTGTAGTCGATGATCGACTTCTGGTTGGCGGCCGAAATGGTCTTGGAGATCTTCGGATCCCAGATGCAGAGATCGGCGTCCGAGCCCGGCAGGATCGCGCCTTTCTGCGGATAGATGTTGAGGATCTGCGCGATGTTGGTCGAGGTCACGGCCACGAACTCGTTCGGGGTAATGCGCCCCTTTTCGACGCCCTTGGTCCAGAGCACCGAGAGCCGGTCTTCCAGGCCGCCGGTGCCATTCGGGATCTTGGTGAAGTTGCCCAGGCCCGTCCGCTTCTGCGCCGTCGTGAAGGCACAGTGGTCGGTGGCGACCACCTGCAGCGATCCCGACGACAGTCCCGCCCAAAGCGAATCCTGATGGCTCTTGTCGCGGAACGGCGGCGACATCACGCGGCGTGCGGCATAGTCCCATTCCCTGTTGAAATACTCGGTCTCATCGAGCGTCAGATGCTGCACCAGCGGCTCGCCATAGACGCGCATGCCCTTCTGGCGCGCCCGGCGGATCGCCTCGTGCGCCTGCTCGGATGAGGTGTGTACAATGTAAACGGGAACGCCCGCCGCATCGGCGATCATGATGGCGCGATTGGTGGCTTCGCCTTCCACTTCCGGTGGCCGCGAATAGGCGTGCGCCTCGGGGCCGGTGACGCCTTCGTTCATATACTTCTGCTGCAGCGCCGCGATGATGTCGCCGTTCTCGGCATGCACCAGCGGCAGCGCGCCGAGCGCCGCACAACGCTGGAACGAGGCGAACATCTCGTCGTCGTTGACCATCAACGCACCCTTGTAGGCCATGAAGTGTTTGAAGGTGTTGATGCCGCGCTCGACCACCTTGCCCATCTCGTCGAAGTGCCGCTGCGACCATCCGTTGACGCACATATGGTAGGAATAGTCGGACGAGGCCTGACGGGTGGCGCGGCCTTCCCAGGCGTCGAGCGCCGCCAGCATGCCGTCGGGGCCAGGGATGACGAAGTCGACGACCGTGGTGGTGCCGCCGGACAGCGCCGCGAAGGTTCCGCTCTCCCAGGTCTCGGCGGCCGTCGTGCCCATGAAGGGCATTTCGAGATGCGTATGCGGATCGATGCCGCCCGGCATGACATAGGCGCCTTCGGCGTCGACCGTGGTATCTCCCTTGAGATTGTCGCCGATGGCGGCGATCTGTCTCGCCCTCGATCAGCAGATCGGCCTTGTACGTCCTGTCCGCGGCCAGGATCGTGCCACCCTTGATGACTGTCGACATAGCAGTCTCCTTTTGCTTATGCGTTGTTCTTAGTCTGGTTGACGGCGTGGCCGTCAGTGGTTCGCGTTCAAGTAGGGATCGCCCGCCGCGCCGGAGTTAACCTTGGAGAGGATGTTGACGTCGGCGGTGTTCCAGGTGGCGATCACAGCGTCGCCCTTGTCCACGGGATCGGCGAAATAGTCGCCATCGGGCAAGTTGGCCACGAATACGCCGCCGCCGGTATCGACGGTGACTTTGACGTAGCTGCCCTGATATTCGGTCGAACTCGACCACGCCCTTGATCTCGTTAGCAGCCGTCGCAGCCTTGGCGTCCCGGTTCTTGCGCAGCTTGATGCGGTCGCGGCGCACCGCAATCGACATCGCCGCGCCCACCGCCGGCGCTGCTTCCTTTTGCGCAGCCTCGAACACTGCACCGCCCGCGCCTTTCAACTTTGTCTTTCCGTCGGCCTTTGCCTCGACCGTCCCAGTGAGCACATTCTGGCCGCCCATGAAACGGGCCACATAGGGCGTTGTCGGACGGTTGAAGATGACATTGGCGGTATCGGCCTGGTCGATGCGGCCGGTGTCCATCACCACCACCATGTTGGCGAGCGCGATGGCTTCGGGCTGCGTGTGCGTCACGTGCACGAAAGTGATGCCGAGTTCGTTCTGCAGGCTCTTGAGTTCGCCGCGCATGCGCAGGCGAAGGAATTCGTCGAGCGCCGACAGCGGCTCATCGAGCAACAGCACTTTCGGATTGGTGATCAGCGAGCGGGCGAGCGCGACGCGCTGCTGCTGGCCGCCCGAGAGCTGCGCCGGCATGCGGTCCTTCAGGGCATGCAGCTGCACGCGCTTCAGCATCTCCTCGGCCTTGGCGCGGCGTTCCTCTTTGCCGACATTGCGCATCTTCAGATAGAAGGCGACGTTGTCGAGAATGGTCAGATGTGGGAACAGCGCATAGCTCTGGAACATCATGGCCGTGCCGCGCTCGACCGGCGGCTTGCCCACCACCATGTCGTTGCCGATGTAGATCTCGCCTGAGGTTGGCGTCTCGTGGCCGGCGATCATGCGCAGGATGGTGGTCTTGCCGCAGCCCGAGGGTCCGAGCAGGCAGCAATAGGAGCCATGCGGAATGGTCAGGTTGATGTTCTCGACCGCGTTCGAGGCGCCGAACGTCTTGGTCAGATTGACCAGGCGGATCTCGCCGGAGGCGGGGGCCGATGATGTCGTCGCTGCAGTGGTCATTTACGGCCCGCCCGTCTGCGCTGAATGATGATGATGGAACCCAAGGCCAGGGCGATGACGGCGAACGACACCACGGTTGTTACGGTGCCGAGCGCATAGAGCGCGGGCGAGGTGACATTGGTCGTCATGGTCCAGATTTCGAGCGGCAAGGTGTTGCGGCTGCCGACAGTGAGCCAGCTCCTCGGGAATTCGTCGTAGGACAGCGTGAAGCCGAACAGCGCCACCGCGATCATGCCGGGAAAGACGATCGGGACAACCACCGACTTCACCGATTGCCACCGGCTGGCGCCAAGATCTATCGCGGCCTCCTCGTAGGAGGGATTGAGGCGGCCAAGCACGGCGAACATGATGAGCAGGCCGAACGGCAGCGTCCAGCTGAGATGCGCGCCGAGCGCCGAGGTGTACCAGGCTGCCGGGATGCCGAAAAAGCGGAAGGTGACGAGAATGCCGATCGACAGCACCAGGCCCGGCACGATCAGGCTGGCGATGGCGGTGTAGAAGATCAGGCTGGAGCCGAGGAAGCGGCGGCGGAAGGCAAAGCCGGCGGTCACCGAGATCAGCACCGTTAGGACCATCACGATAATGGCAAGCGGCATCGAGCGGTTGAAGGCGCCCACCACGTCGCCGGTGCGGCGTGGGCTGAACAATTCGTCGAACCACATCAGCGAAGGTTCGCGCAAGGGGAACACCAGCGAGGCGGATGGGCCCTGGAACGACAGGATCAGCACCGCGATCATCGGTCCGTAGAGGAAGATGACGAACAGCGTGAACAGCGTGGCGAGCACGTAGAAGGTCCAGGGGCGCGGACCGTAGGACTGGGACGCGGCCATGTTACCTCACCAGCTCCTTGCGCACGTCGACCAGACGGAAGATCGCCGTCGCTATCAGCATGACGATCACCAAGAGAATGACGGCATTGGCCGCCGCCCGCGGGTAGTTCAGGAATTGCAGGTCGTTGAAAATGCCGGAGGTGGCCGAGCCGGAGAGGCCGCCGCTCATGACCGAGACGACGAAGAAGTCGCCCATCACCAGCGTGACCACGAACAGAGTACCCAGAGCGATGCCGGTCTTGCACAGCGGCAGCACCACATTCCAGACCACGCCCCAGCGGGTGGCGCCGGCATCAACGGCCGCTTCCAGCAGCGACTTGTCGATGCGCGCCATGGAGTTGAAAATCGGCACGATCATGAACAGCGTGAACAGGTGCACATAGGCGACCACGACAGCGAAGTCGGAGAACAGCAGCCAGTCCAGCGGTTTGTCGATCAGGCCGATATTGTGCAGCCCGCTGTTGATCAGCCCTTCGCGACCCAGCACCGGCCGCCAGGAGATCATGCGGATGATGTTGGAGGTCCAGAACGGGATGGTGCAGAGCAGGAACAGGCCGATGGCTGTGATCAGATTGCGGACATGGAAGACCAGGAAATAGGCGATCCAGAAGCCCAGCACGAAGGTGATCGCAAGCACAATCAGCGTGAACTTGATGGTCGAAAGATAGAGCGCGTAGGTGGTCGGGTTGGCCAGCAGATCGATGTAATTTTTCAACGTGAACTGAGCAACGATGCCAACCAGCATCTGGTATTTCATGAAGCTGACGATCACCACCAGCAGCACCGGCACCACGAAGAAGCACAGCAGGAGCAGCGTCAGCGGTGCAACCTGCAAGTAGACCGGCAGCAGGGATTTTCCGGTACTGGGCGATGACGTCATTGGAGAACCCTGGTAGCCGATCAATGACAGCGGCGGCGATCGGGCCGCCGCCGCTGCAGTGCACATCTTCCAGCAGCGCCAGACTACGCCGCGCTGAACTCATTCCACTTGGCGAACAGGAATTCGGCCTCGTCCATGAGGTTGTTCCAGACGCCAACCTTGGAGAAGCGCTCCTCGTAGGAACCGCCGTCACGTTTGTCACCGGCCGAGTTGGTCTTGGCGCCGGTCGGGCTGGTGATATCGGCGGTGGCCGCCTTGCCCTCGTAGAAGAAGCCGCGCTCGTTCTCGGTCAGGTTCGCCATGGCGGTCTTGGGGTTGGAGCTGTAGTAGCCCTGCTTGGCGATGAAGCCGCCGACCCAGCCGGAATTGTACCAGTTCAGGTACTCGTAGGCTGCGTCCAGCTTCAGGCCGTCCAGATGGCTCATCAGGCCCAGGCCATTGCCCCAGCCACGATAGCCTTCCTTCAGCGGCTGGTAGGTGCACTTGATGCCCTGTCCCTGTACCGCCGTAACAGCCGGCGACCACATCGACTGGATCACCACTTCGCCCGCAGCCATCAGGTTCACCGACTCATCGAACGTGTTCCAGAGCGCGCGGAAGTGGCCGCTCTTCTTCAATTTGATCAGCTCAGAGATGGTCTTGTCGAGTTCGTCCTTGGTCGGATTGCCCTTGTCGCCGTATTTGACGATGCCAGCAGCTTCCATCGCCATGATGGCGTCCATGATGCCGATGGTAGGGATGTTCTGGATTGCCGTCTTGCCCTTGAACTCGGGCGCCAGCAGGTCGCCCCAGCTGGTGATGGGACGGCCGACCAGATCGGGACGGATGCCGAGCGTGTCGGCGTTGTAGACGCCGGGGCAGAAGCTGGCGAATGCTGTCGGGGCCTTGGCAAAGGTCTTGCCGTCCTTGGCCTCGCGATACATGAACTCGAACGGCGAGTCGCCCTGGGTCGAAACGTCCTTGCCAGCGAACTTGCCTTCCGTATAGAGCGGAGTGAGTTCGCCCCAATTCTTGATTTTGGCGACGTCAACGGCCTGCGTGGCGCCCTGCGGCACGACCAGCTTGTTCTGCCAGATCTCCATATCCGCAACATCGATCGACTTGGGATCGTTGATCATGCGGTTGGTGAGGCCGGGATGGTCGACCACGGTCATCTCGACCTTGAAGCCCAGGTCCTTGCTCGCCTGCTTGCCGATGTCGGCGAGCGTCGAATAGGACATGCCGGTGTGATTGATCGTGACGTCCTTGAGTGCCTGCGCCCAGACCATTGGGAAGCCCGTAACCGCCGTGGACGCCGCAATGGCCGCGCCGCCCTTCAGCAATGAGCGTCGCGAGATCGCGCGTCTGGTGATTGGGCCACTTGCCTTTTTCATATCCGTCTCCCTTAATCGATTACATTCGCGCACTGTCACGATGATCGTCGCTGCTGCAATCTTGCGCGGGTGAACTGCACGCGGCGGAATAGACCAGATACCTGAGTAGATGGGACAGAAACGCCTCTGTCAACGGCACTTTCGAAGAGTTCTGAATCATAAAAAATGATGGCAGCCATAACTGGAGGTAGACGATGGAAAACTGGGCCAATCGCAAGACTCTGATCCTCGGACGGAGCGAGATGATCGGTCTCCTCAAGCCGCACGAGTACAATGGCTGCGTCGAGCAGGCCTATCGGATGCACGGCGAGGGCCGCTACTATATGGACCCCAAGGGCCATATCGTGCTCGACCGCTTCCCCGGCGAATGGGAGGCGATGCCATCCTACATCGAGGAACCTCACGCCGCCGCTTGCAAGTGGGTGTCGATCCGCGAGCAGAACCGCTCGAAATACAATCTGCCGACCGTGTTCTCGATCCTGATCTACACCCACCCCGAGACCGGTTTTCCGCTCGCTATCGTCGATGGCAGCTACCACACCGTGATGCGCACCGGGGCGGCGGCGGCCGTGTCAGCCAAATGGATGGCGCGCAAGAATTCGAAAGTCCTGGCGATCGTTGGCGCCGGTCACATGGCCGAAGGGGCGCTTGCCACCTGCAACGAGATTTTTCAGTGGTCGGACGTGCGGATCTGGAGCCGCAGCCAGGCGACGCTCGATCATTTCGTTGCCGAGCAGCAGCCGAAATACAAAAACTTCACGCTCAAGGCCTCGACCAATCTTGAGCACACCGTGCGCGGCGCCGACGTCGTGGTGACGCTGACGCCTGCGCGCGGCCCCATCGTCATGGCTGACTGGATCGCGCCGGGCACGCATATTGCTGCGGTCGGCGCCGACAAGAAAGGCGATCAGGAACTGGAAGGCCGGCTGCTCAAGGGCGCGCGCATCTTCGTCGACGACATCCGTCAGTGCCGCACCGATGGCGAGATCAATGTACCGTTGTCGGAGGGTCTGATCACCGAGGCCGACATCGCCGGCGAGATCGGTGAAGTCATCATCGGAAAGAAGGCGGGCCGAACCTCCGACACCGAGATCACAATTTTCAATTCAACCGGCATCGCCTTGCAGGATTCCGCAACCGTGCCGCTGGAATACGAACGCGCCATGGCCGCGGGCGTCGGGATTGAAAAGAAGATGATTTCGACCTGACGGCGGCGGTGTGCGGTGCTGCCAATCTCACCCGCCGATTTTCAGCAACAACTTTCCCGCCACCTGCCGCAACTCCAGCCGGGCGAACATTCCGTGCACCTGCTCGAGCGGAAACACGCCCTCGATGGGGACGGCCAGCGCGCCACTGGCGACCCCATCGACGACTTGCCGGGCGCCTTCGGCCCAGGCGGCTGGAGTGCTGAAGATGTGGCCGATATGGAGTCGCGTGAAGGTCAGCGACTTGCGCACCAGCCGCTCCCACAGATTGGCCTGGGGCTTGGCTTCGGCCTCGCCGTAGCTGACGACATGGCCGAGCACACGGATGGTTTCGAAGCTGCGATCCAGGATGCTGCCGCCAGTTAAATCCACGATCTTGTCGACGCCCTTACCGCTGGTGAAGGCCATGGTCACCGCCACGAAATCGTTGTCGTTGCGATTGATGACGCGGGCGGCGCCGTAGGCCAGCGCGCGCTTTTCCTTACCCGCCGTACCCGTCGTTCCAATCACGGTCGCCCCGGCTTTGGCGCCAAGCTGCGTCAGATACAGTCCCACCCCGCCGCCGACCGCGTGAACCAGCAGCGTGTCGCCCTTGTGCGTTGTGCTGACGGTGTGCAGCAGATGCCATGCCGTCAGCGCCTGGACGGGAAAGGCCGCCGCTGTGTCGAGCCCAATCGCTGCCGGGATGCGCACCAGCCGTTCGACCGGGACCACGCAACGTTCCGCAAACGCGCCGGCGTCCTCGCAGAAAGCCGCGACGCGATCGCCGCAGGCTAATCCGGTAACCCCAGGACCAACAGCCGCGACTGTTCCGGACATCTCGATGCCCGCAACCAGGGGATAGCCCTTGGGGTGCGGATAGACGCCGCGCCGCATCATCGTATCGGCGAAGTTGAGTCCTCCATAGGCGACCGCGACCAGCGCTTGCCCCGGTCCAGCCACCGGCTCGGGAACGTCGCCAACCACCATGGTCTCACCGGTCCCACCCGGCGCGTTCATCAGTACAGCTCGCATCGTCTTCACCCTCTCATCCCCAGACACATCTTGAACGGTCGCAGGCTCTCGAAAGCCCGCGCTGCCCGCAGCACCAGCGCATCGGCGCCAAGCGGGCCGACGATCTGCAGGCTGATCGGCAGGCCCGCGCGGGTGAAGCCGGCAGGGCAGGCGGCGGCAGGTTGTTGGGTCAGGTTAAAAGGGTAGGTGAACGGCGTCCACTGCCACCAGTCCTGGCCCCAGTCGCCCGCGGCGGGCACGTCGCGGCCGGCTTCGGGCGCGGGGAGCGGCATGGTGGGCGTGACCAGCAGATCGAAGCGCTGGTGGAAGCGCAGCATCGCTTCGTACATGGCGGCGCGGCGCATGGTGGCGCGTACGAAATCGGCGCCGGTAACCGTCCGGCCGCGCTCGACCATGCGTACAAAGCCCGGATCGCAGTCGGCCAGCGCCGCCGCGGGGTAGCCCGCCGCGATGGCGGCGCTGCCGGCGCTCCACTGGGTGAGCAGCACCTCCTCCAAGTCGGCGGGCAGCTCGGGGTCGGCTTCGGTGATGAGCGCGCCCAACGCCGCCAGATCTTCGACGGCGCTGCGGATCGCCGCCTCGATCTCCGGATCGACCTTTGTGACGTGTTTGCCCAGGCGGGGAGAGTAGGCGATGCGCAACCCAGCGATCCCGGCGTCCAGGCCGATCCGGTAGTCGATCGGCGGCGTCCGATCGGCCATGGCATCGCGCGGGTCGGGCGTAGCCATCACGGTCATCATCAGCGCGGCGTCGGTGACAGTGCGGGTCATCGGGCCGAGCACAGCCAGGGTTCCCATCGCCGAGGCGGGGTGCAACGGTACGCGGCCGTAGGTCGGCTTCAGTCCGAAGCAGCCGGTGAAAGCGGAGGGTATGCGCACCGAACCCGCCCCATCGGTACCGGAGTGCAGCGCGCCCAGGCCCAGGACGGCTGCGACTGCCGCGCCACCCGACGAGCCTCCGGGGGTATGGTCCAGGTGCCACGGATTGCGCGTGATGCCGGTGCGCGGGCTGTCGGTGACGCCTTTCCAGCCGAATTCCGGCGTAGTGGTTTTGCCGATCAGCACCGCGCCATGCTCGCGCAGGCGCGCGACGGCTGGGGCGTCGAAGGCCGCAAGATCCTTGGCGTCGGTCAGTTTCGATCCCCGGCCGGTCGGCCAGCCGCGCACCAGCGTCAGGTCCTTAATGGTGGTGGGGATGCCATCGACCAGGCCCTGGGGTTCGCCGCTGCTCCAACGTGCCTCGCTGGCCTTGGCGGCGGCGAGCGCTGCGTTGGGGTCGAGATGGCAAAAGGCATTGACGGCGGGATCGAGCGTTTCGATCCGCGCCAGGACGGCTTTGGTCGTTTCGACCGGCGATAGCTCGCGTCGGCGGTACAGTGCGACCAACTCGGTTGCGGTCAGCTGGGTGGGATCGGATTTGGGCATGGTCGGCCTCGCTCGCGTTACACGCAATGCCTAAGGGTTAAGCGCTTTCCGAAGATACTGGAACTCTCGCAACCGTCGAACAAGCGGTGGACCATGCCGGGAACTCGTCATACCCGCCTACGCGGGTATTACAGGCCCTTCAACAATTGCTGAACAAACGAACTGTTGTTCTCGAAGTGGGGAATTCGTCATACCCGCGTCGGCGGGTATCCATGCAAGTCAGACTGGGGCGCGGCCTTGATGTCACGGGAGGTCTTGATGCTGCGTGCGGTTTTGTATTGGCACGTGAGACCGCCATTGACTTGCATGGATACCCGCCGACGCGGGTATGACGAATCCTTGGGCAAGTTGGTGTTTGCCCGGACTGCCCCATGCCGCTGCCGGAACGGCGACGTCGGTAGCGCCACACGTGAGCATCAAGACGCGAGCGCGCGGACGCCGGACTGTCAAATCTGCCTGAGCATTCAGGGAATGTTTGCCATTGCGGCGCACAAACTGAGGTCCTGGTCGCGCCGGTCGGCGTGACAACCCCGTGCCGTTGAGAGCGTAGTGTTCGATGATGCAGTTCTGGCGTAACCGCAGCCGCATCGTTTCGGCTGTCCTGATGCTGTCGGTGGCCGGGTTGATGCTGCAGGCCGCGCCGCCCGCCGATGCCGCTGGCCGTGGCGGTCAGGGCGGGTTCTTCGACCAGCTGATCTCGATCTTTGCCCCCTCTGCGGCAACTCCGGCGCCCGCACCGCAGCCTGCCGCCAGTCGCCGGGCGGACCCGCTCTATCCGTATTCCGGCGCCAGCAAGCCGGCTCCGCGCCAGTCGGCGGTCTATCGCACGGTGTGCGTGCGGCTGTGCGATGGCTACTACTGGCCAGTGAGTGAGGCGACCCCTGAGTCCCGGTTCCGGCGCGACAGCAGCGTCTGCGAGTCCAGTTGCTCGCAAGAGGCCAAGCTCTACTACGCGCCGCGCGGCGACAGTGACGCCACGCTGCTGATGGGCCTCGACGGTAAGCCCTACACGGACCTGGCGACCGCTTTTCTCTACCGCAAGGCGTTACAGCCGCAGTGTCAGTGCAAGCCAGGCCCCTGGGCCGACAGCGAGATCGCGCGCCACAAGCAGTACGCGGCCGATGCGGCGGCCAAGGAGCAGCAGGTGGCCATGAGCGAGCCGCCGCCGACAACGCCGACGGACGATGCCGCGCCGCTGCCCGATACCGACGGTCAGCTTGGCAATGCAGCCGCAGTGGCGGCCGATGGTGCGATCACGGCCCATGCCGATGCGTTGCCGGCGGCGCTGCGCCCCATGGCCGATCCGGCGCGCGCCACGCCGGCGGTGGTCAAGCCCAGGCGGGCAGCCAAGCCGAACAAGCCGGTCGCCCGTGCGCAGCCAGCCTATTCCGACCCGCTAAGCTTCGCCACCGAGACGGTCGATAGCGCCAGCCATCGCTATATCCCGCTGCGTTAGGCCGCCGGCATCGTGGCTGGTGAGCGTGATCTCCACACGATTATAGACGTTCGACCACTCGGGATGGTGATCCAACTTTTCGGCCACCAGCGCGACCCGTGTCATGAAGCCGAACGCGGCGTTGAAGTCCTTGAACTTGAACGATTTATGGATCGCGTCGGGGGCGCTTTTGACGGTCCATCCGGGCAGTTGCTCAGCCAACTGAGTAACAGCAACCGAAGTGAGTTTTTCCACCATTAAATAGTTCTCCCTGGCTTGCGTTGGCAAATCACCATGATGCGGCCTTGCTGCCTGAGTCTGCTGCGTGTCAAGGGTTGTCATCGCTGATTCGCAAGATTGAAACATGACACAACATCGATTGCTCTTCGTCTGCCGTGACAACACCTGCCGCTCGGTCCTGGCCGAGGCGGCCATGCGTCTTCTGATCGCCCAGGAGGACCGGCTGGACGACTTTCTGCTGGCCTCGCGCGGCACCCTGTGCGGAGCCGGCGGCAAGGCCAGCCGTATGACGCTGGGCGCGGCCGCACGGGCTGGCCTGGACCTTTCGGGCTTCCGCACGCGGCAGATCGTCGAATTCGATTTCCGCAACTTCGAGCTGCTGCTGGCCATGGACATCGCCAGCCGCAACCAGCTGCAGGCGCTGGCGCCCGCGGGATCGGAACATCGCATTCACCTGCTGCTCGACTTCGCCCCCTGGATCGGCACCGAAGAGGTTCCGGACCCCACCTTCGAGGGCGATACGGCGGCCGACGATGTGTTCGAGCTGCTGCAGATCGCGGCCCGCAGCCTGGTCGAGGTGATCAATCAGTCGGCGTCGTCGTACGCGCTGCCGATGCCAGCGCCCGTCAACGCGAAGGTGGCTTCGGTCAGGTAGGGCCCGCCGCCGCTGCCATCGCGCGCCGACATCAGCTCGACCTCCTCGACGGCGAACACCGGAAGGTTGACCGGCGTGACGGACGCGATGAAGCGGGCGACGGTTTCGGGCGACGTGCCATGCAGCCGGGCCAGCGTGACATGCGGGCTGAACTTGCGCCGCTCGGGTTCGAGGCCTGCCGATTGCGCAATCCGCTCGTGGGCGCGATTGAGGTCGGTCAGCGCCGCCGAGGGCTCCAGTAGCGCCACCAGCGCGCGCGGCCGGTCCCCACCGTAGACGCCAAGGCCCTGGATGCGAGCGTCAAACGCCGGCAGAAACGTGGTCTCCAGCCCCGCCACGAGGTCATCGGCCACATGCCGGTCGACCTCGCCGAAAAAGCGCAAGGTGACGTGATAGTCGGCGGGGTCCAGCCAGCGGGCGCCCGGCATCTCGTGCTCGACGTCGCTCAGCCAGTCCTGGACCGGCTCGGGCACCCGGAAGGCGGAAAACAATCGCATGGTCGTGTACCGGGTCAGCGCTTTGCGATGCGGGCGATGAACGACAGGACGCTTGGTAGCATTGCGTCGGCGATGCGCGCCGCGCCCTTGGCGTTGGGATGGATGCCGTCGCCCTGGTTGAGCGCGGGATCGAGGGCCACATCCTGCAACAGGAACGGGTAAAGGTCGATGCCGTGCTTGGCGGCCAGTTCGGGATAGAGCCTGTCGAAGGCGGCACGATAGTCCTGGCCGTAGTTGGTGCCGGCCTTCATACCCACCAGCAGCAGCGGAATTTTACGTGCTGTCAGCCCGACGACGATCTTATCCAGCGTCGCGGCGGTCAGGGCCGGCTCCAGCCCTCGCAGCATGTCGTTGGCTCCCAGCGCCAGGATCACGCCATCCGTCCCGTTCGGTACGCTCCACTCCAGCCGGTCCAGGCCGTCGGCAGCAGTATCTCCCGACACGCCGGCATTGGCGATCTCGGCGTCGATCCCCTTTGCGGCGAGCAAGGCCTCAAGGCGGGACGGGTAGGCGTCTTCCGCCTTCAGACCAAGCCCGGCGGTGATACTGTCGCCAAGCGCTACCAGTTTGATTTTTCCGGCTGCGATCGCCATCTGGCTGCCAAGCGTTAAGGTCAGGGTTGCGGCAATGAGGGCCGCGGCCGCTTTCGGCCACAACTGACGTCTAGCAAAAACCATTCCGTCCATCCTCACTGCCCAGGGGTCCCGAACGTCGCATGCAAAAGACCTTAGACCCCATCATCCGCCTCGACGAGGTTTCACTGCGCCTGGCCAGCCGCGCCGGGCCGGTGCAGATCCTCACCCAGGTCTCGCTGGCTATCCTACCCGGTGAATCTGTCGGCATCTTGGGGCCGTCGGGTTCGGGCAAATCGTCCATGCTGATGATCATGGCCGGACTGGAGCGCGCCAGCGCGGGCCGCGTGGTGGTGGCCGGCGAGGATTTTGCTGGCAAGTCGGAAAGCGCGCTCGCTCGCTTGCGCGGTAGAAGCATCGGCATCGTGTTCCAGTCGTTCCATCTCGTGCCGACCATGACGGCGCACGAAAATGTCGCCCTGCCGCTAGAACTGGCGGGCGTGCGCGACGCCGCCAGTCGAGCCGCTGCGGCCCTGGCCGATGTCGGCCTTGCCATCCGCGCCCATCATCTGCCGGCCGAGATGTCCGGCGGCGAGCAGCAGCGCGTCGCCATCGCCCGCGCCATGGTGGTGGAGCCCGCCATCCTGCTGGCCGACGAGCCCACCGGCAATCTCGACGCCAAGACCGGCGCCAGCATCATCGAACTGCTGTTCGACCTGCGCCAGCGCCAGGCCATGACGCTGGTGCTGATTACCCACGACGCCAGCCTGGCAGCCCGCTGCGACCGCAGCATCGCGATGCGCGACGGGCGGGTTTTAGAGGCGGTGAGCGCGTGAGCAAGGAACGGTACTTTTTTCCTCTCCCCCATTTTTGGGGGAGAGGAGACCGCCTCTCGCTGGCGCCTTTTCGCGCCAAGAGCCACGCGGTCGGTGAGGGGCAGCTGCTTGCTCCGTCCTTGTTGCAACCAGCACCGAGCAAGCGGCTTCCCCTCATCCGGCCCTCGTTCCCTCGCGCTTGCGCGCTCGGGGGGCCACCTTCTCCCCCTGCAGAAGGGGGAGAAGGAAGACAGCGCCAAGCCAATCATGGCGCTTACCGGCCTGCGCCAGGATGACGAAACTTGTGGTGAGCAAAGTGACTCAGAACGTCGGGCGCATGCCCTTGGCACTCCGCCTCGCCCTGCGTCAATTCCGCGGTGGCTTGCGCGGGCTTTACATCCTGATCGCCTGCGTGACGCTGGGCGTGGCCGCCATCGTCGGGGTCGGCGGCATCGGCGATGCGATCACCGCGGCGCTGGACGATCATGGGCGCGAAATCCTTGGCGGCGATCTGGCGGTCGCGCGCATGCACCTGCGGGCGACGGCGCAAGAGCGGGCAAAGATCGCCGCCTTCGGCCAGACCGGCGAAGTCGCGACCCTGCGCGCCATGGCCCGCACGCCCGGCAAGCAGGCGCTGGTGGAAGTGAAAGCGGTGGATGCCGCCTATCCGCTCACGGGGCAACTGCTGCTGACGGGCGGAGCATCGCTCGCCGAAGCGCTGAAACGACCCAACACCGCAGTCTGCGACCCGCTGCTGCTGGAGCGGCTTGGCTTGAAAATAGGCGACAAAATCGCTCTGGGTTCGGCTGAAATCGAGCTGACAGGAACGATCCAATCCGAACCCGACAAGCTCTCGGGCCAGGCCATCTACGGCCCGCGCCTGCTGGTCGCCATGGCAACCCTGGAAGCGGCTGGCCTGGCCGCCGAAGGCAGCCTGATCCGCTGGCACTACAAGGTCGTACCGCCGCCCGCCAAGGCCGCCGACATCAAGGCACTCGCCACCCGGATTTCCGCCGATCTTGCATCCGGTGGCTTCCAGACCGCCACCCGGCTCGATCCGATCCCCGGCGCCCGTCGCGCTGTCGAACGGCTCGGCCAGTTCTTGACGCTGGTCGGCGTCACCACGCTGGCAATCGGCGGCCTGGGCGTTGCCAATGCTGTCGCATCGCATCTCATCCGCATGCGCAAGACCATCGCAACCCTGCGCTCGCTCGGGGCCAGCGACGGCCAGGTTTTCGGCATCTATCTGGCGCAAATCCTGATACTGACCATATTGGGGATAGCGCTGGGCATGCTGCTCGGCACCTTTGTGCCCGGTCTCGCCATCGCCGGCCTTGGCCAGTTCGCGCCCGTCGATATCCGCGCCGTTCACCGCCCCGCCACCTACGCTATCGCGGCCGCGTTCGGGCTGCTGATCGCGCTGCTCTTTACGCTCTGGCCGCTAGGCCGCGCCGAGCAGATGAAGGCGACGACACTGTTCCGCGACGAGATCGCGCCGATCGTCCAAGGCTTGCCGCGCTGGCCCTATGTCGCGGCAACGGCGGCGCTGTTTGCCGCCGTTTTCGGTCTCCTGCTGCTGCAGGCCTCCGACCGCATGATCGCCGTCTACAGCGCGGGCGGCCTCATCCTGGTCTCCGCCCTGTTGCTGGCTGCCGGCGCGCTGATCGAACTGGGCATCGGCCGCCTGCCGAAATTCGGTCCACCGCCTTTGCGCGTGGCGCTCGGCAACATCTCCGGGCCGCAGTCGCTCGCCCGCCCCATCATGCTCTCGCTGGGTCTCGGCCTGGGATTGCTGACGGCCCTGTCGCTGGTCGACAACAGCCTGGAAACCGAACTGAAAACCAGCGCCCCGGCGCGCGCGCCCAACTACTATCTGCTCGATCTCGGCCGCACCCAACTGCCCGAGCTGACGGCGCTGCTGGACCGCATCGCTCCCGGCGCCGTCATCGATGCCAAGCCGATGCTGCGCGGCCGCGTGGTCAGTCTGAATGGCGTCCCGGTGGAGCGGGTGAAGATCCCGCGCGAAGCCGAATGGTTCCTGCAGGGCGACCGCGGCCTGACTTATGCCAACGAGCCGCCGGCCGACGACAAGCTCACCAAGGGCGCGTGGTGGGCCAAGGACTACGCCGGCCCCGCGCTGGTGTCGCTGGACGAGGACATCGCCAGAAGTTTCGGCCTCGCCATCGGCGATAGCATGATAGTCAATGTGCTCGGCCGCCCGATCGAGGCGCGCATCGCCAATCTGCGCAAAGTGGCCTGGGAGCGCGTGGCGATGAACTTCACCATGGTGCTCTCGCCCAGCCCCCTGAAGGCCGCTCCGCACAATCTGATGGGCTCGATCACCTATCCCGCGCCGCTTAACCCCGTCAAGGAAGGCGAGGTGCTGCAAGCCATCGCCGACACCTTCCCGGGCACCGCCGCCATTCGCGTCCGCGACGGCCTGGATCTGGCCGCCGCCATCCTCGACAAGGTGGTGATGGCGATCCGCATCGCCGCGCTGGTTACGCTGAGCGCCGGATCGCTTGTGCTGGCCGGCGCCATGACCGCTGCACGCCGCCGCCGCAGCTATCAGGCGGTACTGCTGAAGGTGCTGGGCGCAGGCACCGGCACGGTGGTGGCGACCATGATGACGGAGTACGGGTTGCTTGCGCTGGCGGCTGCCCTGGTCGCACTCGGCCTCGGCACGCTCGCGGCCTGGGCGCTGCTGCACTACGCCATGCAGATCGCCTTCGTGTTCTCGTGGGCCTCGATCCTGTCCTCGGCCGGCATCGCGCTCGGCCTGGTGCTGATCTTCGGCCTGTTCGGCACCTATCAGGTGCTGCGGGCAAGGCCGATGCCGTTGCTGCGGTCGGAGTGAGGGGGGTCGCGGGACCTGGATGCGGTGAGGTGATGACGAACTGTGCCCGCTATCCATGAGTAAAAAAGCCAAAGATCAAGCAGAAAGCAAATACTCACAAGTTAACCAGAAATCATAAAAAATACTTATTGAAATTCAGTAATTACATTACTATACTTCATATCATCTTTTCCCGCTACGGGGCGTGTCGACCGTCGGACATGTGGGGAAGGACGGCGGTGGCCGAACCTTTCCGGGTCTGACGCTCCGGATTGGGAGGACAGCTACGCCAGCGGCGCGTGCGCCCGGGTTCATCGTGGACCCCTGCGGCGAGGGCGAATGGTGCATAGGTTCCGGTTTGCCTGCTCCGGCACGGCGATCGAGACCGAAAAGCCGCAAGTAGCGAAAAATCTCCGCAGCCTGGGCGCCGGAAGGCCGCTCTTTTTACTACCAATCGCGGCCTTTCGGTGCCCGCGCTCCCGTACCCTCGACGGCCCCGCCGTGCGGGCTATTTTTGCCATGAGCAGATGTCAACTCCACCTTGAAAACCGATTGCGCGTGCCCCATATCGATGATCAAACGGAAATCGCGCATCTGCGCGAGACCGTTGCACCGAACTCGCCGTTGCACAGAATTCAAGGGGAATTGACATGGCCGAATTGGACAGGCGCCTTGCTACGGCGCAAACGCGCACCGAAGAACTCAGCTATGACGCCGGTCTGCGGTCGTTCATGCTGGGCATTTACAACTACATGGCGATCGGCGTTGGCCTGACCGGCGCGGCTGCGTACGGACTCTACGCCTATGCCTTGAGCAATCCGGCCGTCTTCGAGACAGTGTTCCAGGGCCCGATGCGCTTCGTGCTGATTTTCGCGCCCTTGCTCTTCGGCTTCTACTTGATCGCTCGCATGCACGCCATGAGCGTGACGACGGCGCGCAACAGCTTCTTTGTCTACGCAACACTGGTCGGCCTGTCGCTCGCCTTCCTGTTCGTGGCGTATACCGGCGAGAGCATCGCGCGCGTGTTCTTCATCTCGGCGGGCATGTTCGCGGCCACCAGCGCCTGGGGCTACACCACCAAGCGTGACCTGACCGGTTTCGGCTCGTTCCTGTTCATGGGCCTGATCGGCATCATCATCGCCTCGCTGGTGAACCTGTTCTTTGCCTCCAGCGCCCTGCAGTTCGCGGTATCGGTGATCGGCGTGTTCATCTTCGCGGGCCTGGCCGCCTACGACACGCAGAAACTGAAGAATGTCTACGAGACCGTGTCGCACGACCAGCAGGCCATCGGCCACGCTTCGGTGCATGGCGCGCTGACGCTCTATCTCGACTTCATCAACCTGTTCATCATGCTGATGCAGTTGTTCGGCAACCGCCGCTAACGGCGCACCCGAGAGACAGAATTCGAGCGCGGGGCCCCCTGGTGGGCCCCGTTGCATTTTAGGCGAGTGCTCCGACGAAAGCCCCTGTTAAACCTCGCGGAATGGCCCTATTGTTGGTGTCGGGCGGATACGGCTCATCTTTCCTCCGCTTGGCCATTTCTGCGCCGGAATTGTCGTATTGGCTCGCAATGGCGGTGGAAAGATAGAGGCTTGCGGCCCTCGATGGGCCAAACGGGTGGGATGGGCTGTGACCGATTATCGTGGCGTGATGGTTCTCAGTCAGGACGCGATCCTGAAGGGTGAAGTGCGCAATTGCCGGCAGGCGCATCTGCATGGCTACGTCGAAGGCAATTTGTATGCCGACGATCTGATCGTGCACGAAGGCGGGCGGTGCTACGGAACAGTCCGTGCCGGCACGGCGACGGTCGCTGGCGCCCTGCAGGGCGATGTGTTCGTCAAGAACCTGTTCCGCATCGAAAGCACCGGTGATGTGGCGGGCAACGTCCATTACGGACAGCTGGCCATGGAAGCGGGCGGCCATCTCAGTGCCGATCTGCACAATGTGCCGCCAACTTTGGCCGGCGATATGAGCGTGTCGGTGCCGCGTGGCGGTTCGGTGGTGGTTTCGACGCACGATCTGAACGCGCTCGATCCCGACGACCGTCCCGATCAGCTGGCCTATCGCATCACGACGGTGCGCAACGGTTATCTGGCGCTGACGCAGGCGCCTCAAGCGGCGGTTTATGGCTTCACGCAGGAAGACCTGTCGGCCGGCCGCGTCATGTTCGTGCACGATGGCGTTTCGACGGAGCTGGCCAGCTTCGATGCGGTCGTTGCCGACCATACCGGCGCGACCTCCGGCCCGGCGCAGACGGTCAGCGTTTCGGTGGCAGGCTGATTTTTGTCAGGGCAGGGGCGAGCCGTCTCGCCCAACCCCCGATTCCAACGGGGTCGGCCAGGAGATCCTGGCGGATCTCGATCAGGCAGGCGGGCAGGCCCCGGGCGCGGCCGTGAACCGGCACGGTGTGGTCCGAGGCGTCGCTGATCTGGTAGGGTTGGTTGGCCGCGATGTTGAGGTCTGGATCCTGCAGCGCGGCGTGAAGCTCGGCGCCGAGAACGCGGCTGCCGGGTCCAGTCGCGATATGCGGCTCATATAACACGCCGGCGTGCCAAGGCCGCACAAAGCCCTTGAAGACAGGCGTGAAACTGTGCACCCCGATCACCAGCGTCGGACGGCCTTGGGCCTGCCGCCGGTCGAGATGGGCCGCCACCGCGCGCTGGAATGGCCAGTAATAGCGCTCCGCCCGCTCCTCGCGCTGCCGCTCCGAAAGCCCGAGATTGCCCGGGATGACCGTCGTCTCGCTGATCTCGGGAATGCTGGTCGGCACGCCGGTCGGCCGGTTGCAGTCGATCAGCAGGCGCGAAAAGCCAGCCAGAAACAACGGCGCATCCAGCGCCGCCGCGAGCTTGCGGCCGAGTTCGGCAACGCCAATATCCCAGGCGATGTGCCGGGTCAGTTCGTGATCGGGCAGGCCAAGCTTGTCGAACGCGTCGGGGATATGGTTGGAGGCGTGCTCGCAAATCAGCACAATGGGCGATGCCCCGTCGTCATTGACTTCAGTCACGGCGGGACGCGGATCGCTCATCACCGGCGGGCTCATCGGCAGCGCTCGAGGGCTAGCAATTGCAGGTAACGGCTTGAAATCGCGGCGGGAATTGGGCTGGTCGGAGTGGGGAGATTTGAACTCCCGACCCCTAGTCCCCCAGACTAGTGCGCTAACCGGGCTGCGCTACACTCCGAACCTTGGAATTACTGGGCTTTTTTGGCTGTTTTCGTCAAGTCCAGTTTTCGTCTTGTCCTTCGCCTGACATTCCTGGGGGTTGGCAGTGAAGGACCGTCCTACCGACGCCCTTGCGGGAAACGGCGACCACATGCACCTTTAGAGGCGGGAAGACTGGTGCGCAAATGAAAACTCGCGACGTAGGGCTGACAAAATTCGTGGGCTTTGGCGAGGTCGCAGCAGCGCTTGGTCGTTCGCGGCGAACAATTGAGCGCATGGTGCGAGCTGGCGACTTCCGCAAACCAGTGCAGCTCAGCAAAGGGACAGTCGGTTGGCCGGTCGCCGTGGTCGAAGCCTGGCTTGGAGGACGGACGGAGGACAGCTTTGCGAAACTCAAGCGACTTGCCGTCACCAACCCCGCCGACCTCTCACCAGAAGAACTCTACCGCAGTGCCGTCTCTGTGGCTGCCGATGTCGTCAAACACGCCACCGGACAAGCCCCTGACCATGTGGTGTTCGCTCGCAACGCGACAGACGCGGAAATGCAACACTTCCGCGACGCGGCCACAGAGAGCACTGCGACGTGGTTACGTCCGTTCGACGGCATGACCGACGCCGAAGCTCGTGTCGCGGCGTCTGTCACCTTCAACCATCTACGGCCCTGGCTGGCTGACACTATCAAGACAAGCCAACCGCTGCCGGCGGCTGATGACCTCGCGGGGCGTATGTCGTGGCTTGCCGAGATGATGGGGCGCGCTGTAGAGCGACTAAAGCCGCTACCGGGGTTGCCGCGACACCGCCGCCAAACCTAGCCAACACCAGCTCCCCCTCCGTCACGAACCCCGACACCATCATCAGCACCGCCGCGAGCGGCAACTCGCGGTCGCTGCACCACAGCAGCACGTCGCTCGCGTCACCGAGCGTATTGCGCGCCGCCACGTAGGGCGCAAGCTCGGCTTCGCTGCACTCTTCGCACATTGCATGTTCACACATTTAAGTCCCCCGCTGTTGCTTCCAAGGCACACAATGAGCACTGACTTGCCATACTTTGCAATAACTTAGTGAGGCGACGCGTTTGAGAAAAAATGCTACTGTTTTGCGTTTAAGTTCAACAGTTATGCGTCTACTGTAAACGCAGAAGCGACCTGCTATAGGATTTGTCTATAGCGCACCACTTTCAGTGTTTAATTGTCGCGAGGGGTGCTAATTTTGGTGGCGCGCGCTGGCTGAATTGTTGGCCGAAGGCGCAGTGCTAGCTCAAATTGAGCAAGAAAAACAATTCGTTAACGCAATCTTGAAATTCTGTCGTATAGTGACCATCTGAAAGCGAAACGGGCCACCCCTGGCAGGGCAACCCGTTTCCGAACTTCCCCGAATGAACCTCGGAGTTGTCTATGACTCATAGATACCGCGTTCGCGCGCGTGGAGCAATTGTCTCCGCGAGATACGTCTCCCAACAAATTCAACGGGCTTGGCCCGCTGCACCTTTTGGCCGTCGCTCTGGTCGGCTGTTCCGTCGTCACGAACGGCGTTGCGGCCTCGAATACCGCGCACGGAATCATGGCCCTGGTTGCAGTCACCGCGACTTGCGCCAGCGACTTGCTCAAGAGCGCCTTGTTGCCGGCTGCGCAGCGTCTTCGCGCTACAGGGCAATTGGCGACGGCGTGGGGCTGCATCTTGCTCATGGCGCTCGCCATGACGTTCTCAGGGACCATGGCGCTCTCTGGCGCACTCGGTTCGCGCATAGAAGCCTCTTCCGGCAGAGCGGCCGTTGAGTCAGACCGGACGCGTCTGACCGCGACGAACGAAGGTGCTCGCGCGACGCAGGGAGGACTCCCGCCGACGCGCTCTGTCGCTGAGCTGGAGTCCCTGATTGCCACGGGTTCGGGAGTTGACCCGGTGACTTGGGTAAGGACCGCGAAGTGCGCCGACGTGACTCGGCCGGCGTCGCAGCTGGCATGCCGCCGCCTTGCAGACCTCAGCGCGGAGTTTGGGCGCGCTCGGCACCGGGTTGAGGTCGAAGCCGTCATTGCCGGGGGCGAGGCTGCGCTCGGCAAACTCCCGGCGCCGAGAGTTGCGGACGCAACGGTTACGGCCGCCCAGCGGGTCGCTGCGCTCTTTGGGCTGACCATCTCGGAAGAGACGGTGCAAGTTGCGGCAGCGCTGGTTCTGGTGGCGCTCTTGGAGTTGGGCTCCGTGTTGGCGTGGAGCGTGGCTGATGCCATGTCGGCGGGGCACAAGGAACGGGCTGGGCGGCTATTGCCGGTCAACGCTCCGCAGGCAGCGCTTGAGCCACAGAAACCCGTCAGCAGCCCAATGGCGGCCCAAGAGCCGCCGGCGGCTCAACTGCAGCCCGTGGGCCGTCAGCGAACAACAGCTGAGCTGCAGCAAGGGTTTGCGGCTCTGATGCAGGTTCTTGAAAGGGTAGGTGGCACTTTCACCGGCTCGAAGGCCGAGTTGTCCCGGCTTATGGGTTGCAGCAGGTCGGCGGCTCAGCGACTGCTCAATGCGGCTGCGGCTCAGAAGTTAGTTGCGCTGGCGACCGTGCCTGGGCATTCAACCACTGTGCGACTGCTGGGAGAGGATGGCGGTCGCATAGTTGGTCGCCGAACGGCCGACGTGAAGGGGGCAAAGCGGACGTCAGTCGAGTGACCGATGACGTGGCTGACCCGCAAGAGACTTTCGGGGGTCACCAAATGCCCGCAGCACGATCAGCATCAAACTCTATCTCCCGATGCAAAAAAGATTCTTGTTCCACTCAGAACGAGTGCATTTCGGAGAGGACGCGCTTCGGAGTGGTTTGCGACGTGTCGGAATGTTATTGGGCAACGAAAGAGCATTGCCAAAAGTATCAACTCTTCATGACCTTAAGCCACTGCAACGGCTCGTGTCGTACCCGACAGGGCGACGACAATCGGTGGCGGAGTGCTCGCCATTTCTTGGGATGCCAGCGTCATAGATCGGCAACGCTGGACCTTTTGCCAAATGTGGATCGATGCTACGCTAGATCTGGGCAGTTGTTGTTGGCCTTTGGCTGAACGCCTTCAAAGTCCGCTTACTGAGTTTCGCAAGGGATACTTCACTCGAAGGTCCGGAAAATGTTTCGATTGTCGCGTTGGTTTCCGTCCGCATGCTCGCGTTTGCGAATATTCATTTGTTACGCGCGCGAAGACGCTGCTACGGCCAGAGAAATCGGACAGGCTTTGACAAATGACGGACACGATGTGTTCGTCGATGCCAACAGCTTGAAGGTGGCAACCGATTTCAATCAGGTTATTCGCCGCGCCATTGAGCGCGCGGATCGGTTCATTTTCCTGGCATCACGTCACTCTCTTGACAAAGGCGCCTATCCGCAGACCGAGCTGAACTTTGCGCAGAAGCGTTGGCCATCGCCGATGGGAGCGGTTTGGCCGGTGATTGTCGATTCAAGTGTCGACGCTGCGACCTTGCCGACATACTTGCGCGCCGTACAGATACACACGCCAGTGGGCAATATCGTTGCCGATTTGGCCGCCGAGATCGAATCCAGCCGCACAGTTCGCCCTGCCTACCTGATTGGCGCAGCGGCGATCGCTGTTATGGCGCTTGGCCTTGCCGTCGTGCTGTCGGTGATGGGCGATCAATCCACGAATTTTTCACTTCAAACGCCACAACAAGTCGATTTTCGTCCCTCTTCGAAGCCTGGACCGGGCACCGAATGGCACGCATCGAAGGTGGCGCTGACGGTTATCCCCGTCAACTACAGCAATGATGGCGCGACTTCGGTGCGGATCGTCGACGAGGTTGTGAATTTGCAGCTGAGAGATCGCGAGGTCGGTTTCAAATGGCACAACGAAGTTGAAATGCGCTCGGACTGCGGCACAGACTGGCTTTGCACCAAGACTTCGATAGGCACAAGCACGCTGGAGCCGGGCAGCACGTTGCGGCGCGAGACCATGTTCGTGCCAAAGGCCGATAGTTCCCTTTCGTGGAAGGACTTTGTGGGTCTGCTGTGCCGGTCGACTTATGACACATTGAATGTCAAGATCAGCACCGAGGCAAAGGGGACGGGATTGTTTGCGAGTGGTAATGCGAACCGGGAGGCAGTCTGCCGTATCGACCTCGCTGCTATGCGCGGGTCACTGCAAAAGAGCGGTTGCCAGGATAGTAGCCGGCGGCTCCCGGTAAGACTGTCGCCCAAGTGCCTGCAGTAGTGTGGGTCTATCCACTTCGGGGATCATGATGCAACGTGTGCGAATGCTTCGAAATTTGATTGGTGCCGCCGCGCCAAGGCTCGGCGCATGCATTCTGCTGGCGCTTGTGTTCGCCGGCGCGGCATGGGCTCAGACGGGCAAGACGGAACAACCACTGCCGTCTGCCTCCAACCAACCGGCCGGCAAAGACGGGAACGACAAGGCTGCGAGGCGGGCGCCGGAAGTAATTGGAAAGCCGAGAGGTCTGTTGATGGACGAGGTGTCTTACTGCGATGTCGCGGCGCCCTGCCCGGATGGCTGCAAACTGGATACTGCCGCGAACAGATGCGTCGAACAGAGTCAGTGAACTGATTGATGGATGCAAGGGCATCCGCGCGGGGCAGCGCGAAGTGTCGCCTAATCGGTTGGCCGCACACGAGGTGCGCATCGGCAGGCTACGGCGAATAGATTGCAACGTGCCGCTGTGCGGAAAGCCACAGCGGGCAGATCGTCGTCGAATTACAGTGTCGTGTCTGAGACGTTTCCGATTGCTCGTCGGAGTTTTAGCATGTCGCGCCTGATTGCTTGGTGGAAAGTTCAGCTGCTGATCTGGACGCTTGCCTGTCTGAGCTGCGGACCGGCGGCTGCGGAACGGCGCGTGGCCCTGGTGATCGGCAACTCGGCCTATCAGCATGTCGATCCTCTCCCAAATCCAAGAAACGACGCGACCGATTTTGCAGCAGCGATGCGAGGCCTCGGTTTCGAGGTTATCGAGGGCATCGATCTCACCAAGGCTGAAATGGAGCTGAAGATCCGCGACTTCAGCCTTAAATTGGTCGGGTCTGACGCTGCGGCATTCTTCTATGCCGGCCATGGAATCCAGGTCGCGGGCGTCAACTATCTCGTTCCGATCGATGTCGACGGCAAGCAATTGCACAAGGAGACTATCGACTTCGATCTTGTCCGGTTGGATATGCCCCAGCAGGCAATGGAAAAAGCTGGCAATCAGCCCAACCTTCTGTTCTTCGATGCGTGCCGCAACAATCCGCTCGCGCGCAGTCTGGCCGGCCAGATCGGCACGCGTGCGGTCAGCGAATCCGGAGGCCTAGCCGTAACGGCGACCAGCGGAAGCGAAACGCTTATCAGCTATTCGACCGCGCCAAACACAACCGCCAGCGATGGCGAAGGCCGAAACTCACCCTATTCCGGCCCGTTGGTAAAACTGATCGTCGAATCCAGGGAATCAATAACGGATATTCTTACCGACGTTGCTGGCCAAGTTAAGCGCAACACCGCAAGCACCCAGTCTCCCTGGAAGTCCGATAATCTGACAAAGAAATTCTTCTTCCACAGCGATGCGGCCAAGCCATCGCCCGAACCAGCGCAACCCGACGCCACAGTTGCGATGACGCCGTCACCGCAGCCAGTTCCGCCGCCGGACGACAACGCTGGAGCGCTGGACACCTTACAAACCGATGCCCAGCCTGCCTTGCAGCCATTGGCGCCTGGCGACCTCGCCGTTGCTGCGTTGGTCCCCGCCGGCGGAGACCGGACGGCTGTCGTTCTGGCCGGGCCGGCGTTGAGCGTATACGACGCCTCTCGTGTTGGCGGAACTGATGGGACGGGACGGACCGCCAAACTGCATGTCCCAGCGGAGACCATTGGCCAAGTTTCGGCACTGGCCTTCGATGATGGCGCGGGCGATGCGATGGGGCAGGGCGCGCCAAACCTTTACGCCGCGGCAACTTCGAAGCGCGGCCTCGGCCTGGTTCATACCGGCAAGGCTGGTTCGCTCGAACGGCTCAACAACGGTGGGGCGGACGCCCGATTCATGGATGGCCAGTTCGGGGTCAAGCTCGGCGGCGGCCCTGGCAGCATCTGGCGCATTGACGGCCGCTCCGGTGTTGCCACGCTGTTCGCCAACACCTTGCACGACGGCATCCCCAACAGCGGCCCGGCCTTGAGTGGCCTGGCTTTTGATCCGCAGAGTGGGCATGTTTTCGCCGCTGATCTCGACACCGGGTTGATCCACAATTTCGACAGCGCCGGTTTTGACGTCGGGACGTTCGATCACGGCACGCAGGGACGCATCGCAGCCGGCGCGCCAGCGGTCCCGGACGACGGGCGCCGAGCCGACATTACACATCCTGGCTTCAAGGTCGACGATCCGGCGACGTGGGGCGTCACGCAGTTGGAGCGCATCGTCGGCGCGCTCGCCGTCCAGGACAGCCGGCTTTTCTACGCGGTGGCGGCGGGGCCTGCGATCTGGTCCGTGGGCTTGAATCCCAATGGCGAGTTTGCCACCGACCCACGTCTTGAGGTGAGCCTGTCCGGCTACGCGCAGGACGCGGTGTCGAGCACCCAGTTCGACAGTATCGGCCGGATGATCGTAACGGCGCATAGCACATCGCAGACTGCGGACGCCACATCCGCGCGTTCGCTGCGCTTCACGGCGGCGCCTGCAGGCGCCTTGTCGCGTTGGCGCAGCGCGGCGGACGATCTGACAGCGGGCCTGGGAGACCGGCTTGCGACCATCGGCGGAACCAGTCTGACCTACGCCTATGACGCCGGCGGAACTGCGGATCTGTCCGTTTGCGACGGTTCTCTGATCGCCGCCGCAGTGCGCGTGGACGGCGCTGATCGATCTGTTTCGGGCGAACAGTTCGGCGGCCCCGCAAATGACCCCAGCGTCGTCGTCGTCGACACCCGCAATTCGCCCGCAGCTGGCGACGCGAAAGCCACACCGGCTTTCAT
Source organism: uncultured Alphaproteobacteria bacterium (assembly GCA_963732765.1). Taxonomy (GTDB): domain Bacteria; phylum Pseudomonadota; class Alphaproteobacteria; order Rhizobiales; family Hyphomicrobiaceae; genus JANYHF01. Next base: position 238,022 of record CAVTAS010000008.1, read on the forward strand.
GCGGTTTGCGGGCGAAGCAGGCGATGCGGCGTCATGGGACCGGAATACAATTGCACTCGCTTTCCATCCCTGTTTTCCGACTGGTGCCGTACCGCAGTTGCCTCCAGTCGTTGCCGAAATGCCCCCGATCGCAGACGCAGCTGGCCTGGCGGGGCCGGGCGTTGCATTTCCACCGGTCGCCGGGAGCCAGCAGGGCGCCGGAACGGCGTCCGTGACTTCAATGCCGCCGATAGAGACGATGACCCAGCCGCAAGATGGCGTCGATGCGGCGCAAAACCAGCAGGCGATGTTGCAAAGCCTGCGACTTGAAAAAGTTGCGCGCGACGCCAACTGCGCGGCCGGTCAGGAGTGCAATTTCGATATCCGGATCACCAACACATCCAGCGAGCCGGTCGAAGGGCCGTTCGTGATCGACGACAGGATGGCGCAGGCGCCGGCAGGCCGGATGGTTTCCACGCCTTCCGTGCAGGGCGACTGGACCTGCGCGGCCAGGAACGCGCTGACCTGCATTCATGCTGGGCAGCTCGCCGGTAACGCCAGCGTGACGCTGCCGGTCACCTTCGCGACGGCGCCGAACGAAGCCGCATCGCCGGTAACGAATTGCGCGACTTTGACCGCCCCCGGTGCCGACCACCCCGCTCCGGCAGTGTCTTCGGTCGGTCCGTTGCGCATTGCGTCGTCGCCGGCTGCGGCAACCTGTTCAGCCAAACAAGGTTGTGCGCAGGAGATACGGATCACCAACACGGGACCAGCCGAATTCAACGGCGCGGCGACGGTTATCACGCTCTTCACCACCCATGACGGCGCTGTCGGAAGCGGTCTCAAGAACGACGTCACACTGGTGACGTTACCCCCGCAGCCATGGTCCTGCACCAAGGCAGGGTTGCCATGGCGCTGCACGCATCCCGCGCTTCGCCTCGCTGCGGGCGCCACCGAGGCCTTGACGCTGAATCTACGGCCGGGTCGTGACTCCGGCGCACGGTTCTTCTCCACCAGTTCGTCGCTTGAGATCAGGGACGGACAGGATGCTGCCCGGTCCGAGTCCCTGAGTGACAGCACCTTGCTCGAAGCCGATAGCGCGGCCTTGCCTGCCTTGCTCGTGACGCCAATCAAGCTGGACACGAGTGGGGTTGCAAAGGCGCCGTCCAAAGCCCGCGCCTGCGCCACCGCCATGCTGCAACCGCCGCAACCACAGACCACTCCCAATCAGCCCAGGCTGAACCTCGCCAAGCGCGCCTTGGCGCAGTTCTGTCCACTGACCGGGCCCTGCCCGTTCGAGATCTCGATCACGAACGATGGTTCGGCAATGTTCGACGGCCCCATCGCCCTTGGCGAGGAGATCTCAGGCGCCTCGGGAACGGTGGACGCCGCCAGTGGCGCAGGTGAGGCTTCCCTGGTACCGCTTTCCCCAGGCTGGTCTTGCAATGCCTCGGCCAATCGAGGCCTATGCATACATCCGGATCCGATTGCACTGGCGCCTGGACAGACACGAACCCTGGCAGTCAATGTCGTTCCGCGTGGCTGGGCCACAGGCAACGTGCTGCAGAACTGCGTGCGGCTGCTGCAGCAGAAGCAACCGGCCGGCGACGTCAAGCGCGCCTGCGCAACCATCGAACTTGACCCGTTCAACGTGAAGATGACCAAGACGGGCGATCAGCGCTGCGCCGCTGGCGGGACCTGCAAGTTCACGCTGACCTTGTTCAACGATGGACCCATTCCCCACAATGCGCCCGTGACGTTGCGCGACAGCATGGGCGCAAACGTTCCCGCCATGCCGATCATCTCGATCGTGCCGCCATTACCGTGTGCGTCGCAGCCGAAGCGCTTGCCGTTCGAATGCACATCGCCCGGGCGGGTCAAACTGGAGATCGGGGACCAGCGCGAGTTCGTCGTCACCGTGCAGATGCCCGCAACGGGCGCACTGCCATCGTCGATAAGCAACTGCGCTCAAGTGGCACCGATCGGCGGGTCGCTGGGCGATCCATCCGTCGCGACAGGATCGAATGTGCAAGCCGTGACGTTGGCGAGCGCTGCGACGGGACCCGAAGCTGGATCGCGGGCGTGCCACGAGTTCGCGGCTGCGCCAGTTTGCCAGGGCGGCATGGCGGTGAATTCCGCCAACAAATGCGCCTGCGCCCAAGGCATGGCTTGGAGCGGCACAAAATGCCTGCCGCCGGCCATCTGTCCGGCCGGCTGGAATGGCGACTATCCCAATTGCTGCCCCGCTGGCAGCAGTTATCAGAACGGGTCCTGTCTGAAGGCCCAGGCCGCGCGACCAGTGCCGCCGAAGGCCGTTGTCTATCCGCCCAAGCAAGTTACCTATCCGCCAAAAACCGTTATCTATGCGTGCCCAGCGAGCAGACCCGTCGGCAAATATCCGAACTGCTGCCCGGCAGGCGCCCAATTCAAGAATGGCACTTGCCGCTATAGTCAGCCGAAGGTTGTAGCAAAGCCGCCGCCTCCGAAATGTCAGGGGAGCCGCCCCGTTGGTCAGTACCCGAACTGCTGCCCGTCAGGAACCTATTACAGTGCCGGAGCCTGCCGCTACCCGGTAGTAAAAAACCAGCCGAAGGTCTACCCGAAAACCAAACCCGGTTATAATGGACCGCAGCCCGACTACTCCGGAGTTGCAAAAGGCGTACTGCAAGCACTTACCAAACCTTGCTGGAACGGTACACGAGTCTTCCTCAGACAGAATTGCCCACCTCGCTATGAGACCTATCGCTATCCGATCAACCCCACACCAACTCCAAAGCCAGTACCCAACCCAGTGTCCCCCACCCCAACACTTACTCCCTGCAAGTCCTACGAGCACCGCGGCGGCGATGGAAAATGCTACGTCAACAACAACGGTGTGAATTGAACATCAAGTCAGCCTGACACAGAATATAAAACGACGGAGGGGTGGTCACGGTTGCTGCGGAACTTCGGCAAGATTTCAATAGCTTTCATAGAATTTTGGCAACACTTCAATGGAGCTTGAAATGACAGCGATCAACTTGACTTCAACCGCATGGGCAATGTCGCGGCGACAGGTGATCGCCATCGCAACGATCCTCGCTTTCGTCTTGGCCCTGCCGGCATCCACAGCTGGCCGCGCGCAAGCCGCAAGCAACAATCAAATCCTTCAAGGTATCGGCGTCGGCATCGCTGCGGGAATTATCCTGCAAGGGCTGAGTAAGAGTGGCGGCAAAGTGAAGAAGCGGGTGGGCAGCGCCAAACCGCGCATCAAGCCGGTGCAAAGTGTCAAGGCGGCGCCGAGCGTCAAGCCGGTTCAGAGCGCCAGGGCGCCCGTACGAATTGCACTACCAAAGGCTAAAGTGACCTTTGTCGCTAGACTGCCGCAAAAGCCCAAGGTCGCGGTGAGCAAATCCAGGATTTCACCGAATGCCGCCGTCGTCGCTCGGACTCCGGCGGCAGTTCAGCCGATAAGCGTTGGGACAACGGGTCCGTTGGTGAGCGATGCCAGCGCGGCAGATATCATCACGACGCCGGACGAAATTCTGGCTGCGCAACAACATCTGCAGACTTTGGGTTACGATGTTCCTGAACCCGACGGGCTGATCAACGTCCGCACGAAAAGCGCCGTGTTGTTGTTCCAAGAGTTCAATCAAGGCACCGATCACGGGAGACCTGACGCGCGAGCAGCTGTTGCTGCTGTTCCAGAAGGTCGCCAAGCAAGACCAGCCGGCGCAGTAACCCATGATTGCGCCTGGTAGGAGTGGCGCGACAACCCCATTGCGGGTGGTCTGCACGGCAGTAGGGCGCTGTGCCGAAGCCGGTTGCGGCGGCGGCCCGATCCGCACCGGCACGAATGGGTTGGCTGATGACCCGGTGAGCGAGACGCCCGGCAGTTGCCCGGCACGTGCGAGCCTGAGCCAGAGATAGACCAGAGAGCGGCACACGCCATTGCGATCAGCCACGGCCGCGATCGAGGACCCCGGTGACAGCGCCTCCGCCGCTCGACCGTCGAATGATTTCGACCGCCATGTCTGTTACCGCCCATAACCACGTGGATAAGGACAGTATGCTTCACCCGACCAGGTCTGCGGCCGCATGCTTCACCGGCCGCAGTTTTGAAGGTGCACTTAGTTTGTTGGCTCCGTTAGCGGACAGAATAATAGCGTTGCCGATTCATTCACCGGCTACCTACTGTCTCACTTGACAAAGTGCGCGTGTCCACCCTGTGTCATTTCAAACACAGCCCAAATGGTTATAGCCTGTGCGGCGCGGATGTAACCGACGCTATTGGTCCAAGACGTCGACGCGCGAATGACCGGTATCAGGGTTACCTACCCCCCCCATGTCGCCGGGTTCCAGGGCGGTACCATATTGGGGTGGGGTCCGAAAACTTCGCGGCCGAATAGAATGTGCGCTGAGGGTTGCGCGGGGGGGGGTGCTTTGGCGTGCCGTTCGTTGGCGGGGAGGGTACGGCATTGCCGCCCCTCAGCTCACGTCCCAAAAAATTTTCCGGCCTAACCCCTTGATTTCTTAGGCTCGACTCACATGTCCATGGTATATTCTGACTTACGATAACTTAGTGATTATAGTAAGTGACACAGCAACTTAAGGCCAAAAGAGCCAAGAAATGCGAACTGCGTTGATGACCATCAGGTCACACAAGGCCGTCGCCAAGAAAGGTCTGACGCTGCAACCGTCGCCCGCCGTTATTCCGGCTGAGCTGGCGAGTAAGATGAAGTCGCTTGCGAAGTACAGCCTACGGAAAAACACCAGGAAGGCGAACAACTCTGACTGGCGGCTGTGGAAGGCTTGGGCAGAGTCCACCGGAAATAGCGTTCTGCCGGCGCATCATGACGCCGTGGCGGCCTGGTTGGCGTCTCTTTCCGATACGCGGAAGTTCGCCACACTGAAGCGCTACCTCTCAACCATCTGCGCACGCCATACGCGCGAAGAACTGCCGTTCAACCGTGAGGCCCGAACCATTCGCGCTGTTATGGCAGGGCACCGCCAGACCAAAGGCAGCGGCCAGCGCAAAGCTGAGGCTCTGACGGCCGGCACGCTCAAGATCATCCTGGCGACCATGAGTCAGACCAAGACGGTTGACGTTCGTGACCGGGCTTTATTGATGCTTGGCGTTGCCACCGGCCTATGCCGTTCTGAGTTGACCTGTCTGCGCTGGCAACAAAAAGGGGAGGGTCGTGGTGTCATTGCACGCGCTCCGCAGGGCATGCTGATTTCACTCGACGGCGCCAAGACCGGCAGGGGCGAAGCTCAAACCGTCACGCTCGCGAACATGCCAGTCATTGCTGCGCTTGAAGCATGGGTGAAGCTCGCTGGCGTCGAGGCCGGTTCGTTGCCGTTCAGGTCGGTCGACCGTCACGGCAACGTCGGCGCTGGCGAAGAGCTGAGCAAGGAAGAGTTCGCAGCTCTGACTCCCGGCGAAGGCAGGGCGCTGCGCATTGGCCTCAGCGACAAGGCAGTGTCCGACATTGTGAAGTCCCGTTGCGCTTCCATAGGGTTGAAAGCAACCGACTTCAGTGGCCACTCATTGAGGTCCGGCATGCTGCAGTCGGCAGCGGGTAGCGGCGTCGACAAGCGCAAGCTCATGCGGGCGGCGCGACATTAGACGGCTTCGGTTACAGATGGGTATCTGCATGCCGCTTCTCAGTGGACTGACGACGTGTCGAAGCACGTTGAGTTGGGGGAGTGAACATGACCTGGATGCTTGCGGTTGTCGTCTTGGCTTTGCTGGCTGAGTGCGTTGGTAACGGAATCTGCTGTGAACTGATGATAGGGAGAGCTCTCTATGGACCACGCGCTTTTCGGGTTTCTCGGGTTCTTTTGGCTTTGGGTCGCGCTTCGGGCGCGGCTCGGGGCATTTGGGTGAGCGCGCGCCGAGACGCTGCGACCGTAGGTCTAAGGCCGTTGGCGAGTGCACAGAGGCAGCCGAAAGCCTGGCTAAACTGATGAGGCCGGCCACGAGGCCACTGGGCTTTGCCCCCTTGCTGGCGCGCTGCACCGGGGAGTGAGCGTGCAATAATATGAGCGCCTTAACAAGTAACTGTTGCGCCCGCTGCGGCAGTGCCAGCGGCAGTTGAAAATGTCCAGCCGGACTGCGACCATCGCTCAACAGCTGCGAGCCTGCACACTTCAGAGCCATCAACTTTGGCGAGTTTCGAAAGTTCCTCACCCGCCGAAGTGAAGTTCATGTGTCCTATCGGGAAGGTTTTCTGTAAACCACAATCGAATACGTGGCGTCGACCAAAATATGTTGCAACAGTGCTTTCTTGAGGTTCGCTAACGAACGTTGTTTGCAAATTGAAATCGATAAGCCCAAGGGAAGCTGGATGGGTTAGCTTCGGGTATACAAGTTCAACCTCTTTCAGAGTTGGCCCTAAGAAATCGAATAGAACTGGTACAATTCCTACCCCGGAAATATGCCAAGTGAGGCGACATAGATTTTCAAAAGGCCTCACGTCGTCCGTTGTCAAGTCACGGACTATGCTCAGTGTTCGCGGCGAAAAGCTCTTGGGACGCGCAATCTCACCAGCAAGTATTCGCGACCATATTTCCTGCATCTTCGGCTCACTGATGTCTTGGCATTCCTCAAAGTGGCGAGACACCCAATCTTCGCTAATGCGTTTCTTAGAAATTTGCTCAAGTGGCGGAAGCGCCTTGGCAGCTTGGCTTGCTATTTGTTCTATGCTGAACTGCCGTCGAACCTCTTTCTTGCGGATGCGGTCAATGGCCCTCGATTCAATATCGTGAGCTTAGGCTCGCGCCGAAGCCAGGATGATTTCAACATCGCCTTGGGCCTTCGCATTGGCGCGAAGTCTGTCACCACCAACGGTCAAGTCGATTACATGCCTTACCGTCTCTGCCACAATGACGAGGGCCTTGCCGTACGCACTCTGGGGTGCGGGTGCCGACGTGGCGTCGGGGGCAACTGCAGACTTCGGTTTCTTGCTCATAGCGAGTAGTCTGGACGACAAATTCTGGCGTCAGTGTGGCTTTCAGCTACTCTGAGCACAACAGGCCTTGGCTCCGGGGCGCGCCACGCGCAAAGCGCGTTGGCCTGGCCTTCGCCTTAGGGTCCGGGCCCTCCCCCGCGGAAGCCGGCGAACCGCTGGCGCCCAAAGCGACGAGGGCGCAAAAGATGACCGTACTTCTCTTCAAGCTCAAACCTTCTCGACTATGCGCAACAGCTCGTTTTCCCAAGCGGTGAGCACCACCCGTTTCTCTTCCCGGAACTCATGCCGTACGTAGACCGCCTCGCCAACGCTGCGGCCGGCGACGTGGTTCGTCAGCCGGTTGGACAAGTCAGCGGTCACGCCCATTGCGCGCCACCTGGTTTTGCAGGTTCGGCGAACGTCATGCATGGTCCAGTTGGCGTCGCCGCGTAGCTCGCCCGGCAGATGGCTCATCGTCTTGGCGTGAAGCGCGCCACCTGTTCGCCCCTGAAAGACATGCTCGCGACCATGTTCAAGCGCCGTCGTCACTATGCCTAGCGCCAGCGGCGCAAGCGGAACCTCATGGGCGCGGTTGTTCTTCACGCGGAGGGCTGGCAATTCCCAAAGAGCGGCAGCAAGGTTGACCTCGTTCCGCGCCATACCGGCGACCTCGCCACAGCGCTGCCCGGTGAGCATCAGCACCTTGACGGCGCCAAGAATTGCCGCCGACAAGTCGGCGTGCCACAGAGAGCGCAGTTCGTCGTCTGTGAGCACTCGGGACCGCGGAGTCTCGACGCCGCGCTTGCGTATGCCATGGGCCGGGTTGACCTCTAGCAAGCCTTCGTCGACTGCCCAATTGAGCACGGACTGAATGACGGTCCCGCTACGGTTCGCCTGGATTGGCGACACGTCGTCAGAAATGGAGTTCAGCGCCGCTACCACATCTTGCTGTCGCATAGTGGCGACCGGCACGGCCCCGAGCCGCGGCGCGATGTTTCTGCGCCACAGTCCCTCGTCGGCTTCCCATGATTTTTTGCGCGGCTTGGCGTGACGCTCGAACCAACCAAGGAACAATTGGCTGAACACCAAGGCCTCAGTTTTCTTCACCCTTGGGTCGACCTGATTCACTTTCAAGTCCCTCCGCAGCTCGCGGACCTTGTCTGTCATTTCGCCGACAGTCGCTTCCTTCACGTCGCAAAGCGTCAATGACTTCACAACCCTGTCTCGGCCCATGCCAACCGAGTATTGGAAACGCCATGTCTTCGCGCCAGATGGCGTCACGTCCAGCTGGAGTCCAGGGACTCCGTCAATGGAGTAGCGCGTCCGTTTGCCGTCCAACGGCTTCGCAGCTAGGGCCATTTTTTGGTTCGGCGGGATGACTGGCATGACGGGACTCCGGAAGGACAAAAACACCTTCGCCGTAGCGTATTCGTCAGCCTACTGTCAAATCCTGGTATTGCGCCTGTCCTTCACCAAGTTGCCGGTTCTTGGTGCGTTCTGACGGCGGCTGTCGGAAGGCCTTTGAGGTTAAGTTGCTGTTTTTGTTGATTTTCTTTCGGCAATCGCCGACAATCGCCGACACGGCCTGACACGCTTAGTCAGTTCCCCAGACTAGTGCGCTAACCGGGCTGCGCTACACTCCGCCAGTGCGCCCTTATGGCCTTCAATAGCGACCGCGGTCAACAGGCAAAGCGGGAAAGTCCAGCGGAACTGCCGGGTCAGGCGGCAATTTGCTTGTCGCCGTCCCACAACGTTCGAACGCCCTGCACGATCTTGAGGCCCTGAATTTTGGACGTCCGCTCTGGCGAAACCTTGAAGCGACCCGGCAATGTCGTCGCGATTACTCTGTTCAAGGCTCGATTATTCCAGTATAGTGTGATCTTTGCATGGCCTCCAGGGAGCAGCAACTCCTTTAGAGTTCTTAGGGTACTTGGATCTCTTAAGTATTGATCGAGATCTAGTTCGATATCCAGTCCCTTTTGTGAGGCACCCGCCGCTTTGTCCAGGCTCTGGATCATCAAAGCTTTTAGCTTTATCTCCTCCCCGGTGCGCATGGCCTCGACATGCACCAGCACGGCCTTGCCCGGCTCCAACGCCTCGCCAGCGTCGGCGAGTACGTCGGAAAAGATCACGGATTCAAACTGGCCCGTCTGATCCGAGAAGGCGGCGAAGGCAAAGCGGTTACCCTTCTTGTTGGTCAGTTCGCGCTTGGAGACCACAACACCGGCCAGCACCGCTGTCGCCATGCCCTCGCCAAGGTCGGCGCTGAAATCGCTCCAGCGTTCGGCCTGCAAGTCTTCCAGGACAGTGCGGTACTCGTCCAGCGGATGGCCCGTGAGGTAAAAGCCGATCGCCGCCTGCTCGTTGGCAAGGATCTCCATGGAGGGCCAGGCCTTGGCCTGTTTCAGTTGCAGCGGGGCTGCCCGCTGCGCGCCGCCGCCCGCAAACAGATCGTTCTGGCCTGCCGCACGGTTCTCGGCGGTGCGCTGTGCCAGCGCCATGAGCGTATCGCAATTGGCGTCGACCAGAGCGCGGTTGGGTTCCAGTTCGTCCAGGACGCCCGCACCCGCGAAGGTCTCAAGTGCGCGCTTGTTGAGTGACTTGGCGTCCAACCGCTCGGCGAAATTGCCCAAGGATTTGAACGGCCCGCCCCGCTCGCGCTCGGCCACCAGCGCGGCGACCGCGGCTCCGCCGACATTTTTGAGAGCTGCCAGCGCATAGCGGATGCTACCATCTTCGGGGAGAAAGTCTGCCCCCGAGCGGTTCACGGCGGGTGGCAAAATTGCCAGTCCCAGCCGCCGCGCCTCCTCGCTGAACATGGCGAGCTTGTCCGTGTTCGACATTTCGAAGGACATCGACGCCGCCATGAACTCGACAGGGTGGTTGGCCTTCATGTAGGCGGTCTGGTAGGCGACCAGGGCATAGGCGGCGGCGTGGGATTTGTTAAAGCCGTAGCCGGCGAATTTGTCGACCAGATCGAAAATTGTGCCGGCCTGGTTCTTGTCGACGCCGTTCATGACCGCGCCCTCGACAAAGCGGTAGCGTTGCTGTGCCATTTCTTCCTTGATCTTCTTGCCCATGGCGCGGCGCAACAGATCGGCTTCGCCAAGCGAATAGCCGGACAACACCTGGGCGATCTGCATCACCTGTTCCTGGTAGATGATGACGCCGTAGGTCTCCTCCAGGATCGGATTCAGCATTGGGTGCAGGGAGGCGACGGTTTCCACGCCGTGCTTGCGGTTGACGTACGTTGGGATGTTGTCCATCGGGCCGGGGCGGTAGAGCGCCACCATGGCGATGATGTCTCCGAAGCGGTCCGGTTTCAGTTTGCGCAGCGCATCGCGCATGCCAGTGGATTCCAGCTGGAACACACCAACCGTATCGCCACGGCTCATCAGCTCGTAGGACTTGGTATCGTCGAGTGGTAGCAGCGCGATGTCGAGGTCCCGCCCGCTCTTGCGCACCAGCTCTTCGGCGCGCCGCAACACCGTCAGAGTCTTCAGGCCGAGGAAATCGAATTTGACCAGTCCGGCCTGTTCCACCCATTTCATGTTGAATTGGGTTGCAGGCAGTTCGGAGCGGGGATCGCGATAAAGCGGCACGAGGTCCACAAGGGGCCGGTCGGCGATCACCACGCCGGCAGCGTGGGTTGAGGCGTTACGGTTCAGGCCCTCGAGTCTCAGTGCAATATCAATGAGTTGGCTGACGGCCGGTTCGGCGTCGCGGGCTTCTTGCAGGGGCGCTTCGGTCAGTAGCGCTTCGGCCAGTGTGACTGGTTTGGCTGGGTTGTTGGGCACCAGCTTGCACAACCGGTCGACCTGCCCATAGGGCATCTGCAACACGCGGCCCACATCGCGCAGCACGGCGCGGGCTTGCAGGCGGCCAAAAGTGATGATCTGGGCCACGCGATCGGCACCATACTTGCCCTGGACATAGCGGATTACCTCGTCGCGCCGTTCCTGGCAGAAGTCGATGTCGAAGTCCGGCATCGAGACGCGTTCCGGGTTCAAGAAGCGCTCGAACAGCAGGCCGAAGCGCATCGGATCGAGGTCGGTGATGGTCAGCGCCCAGGCGACAACCGAGCCGGCGCCCGAGCCGCGTCCCGGACCAACCGGGATACCTTGCGCCTTGGCCCATTTGATGAAATCGGCCACGATCAGGAAGTAGCCGGGAAATTTCATGCGGGTGATGACCGACAGCTCGAAAGCCAGCCGCTCGCGGTACTGTTCGGCCGAAAAGCCTGGCGCAAGACCGGAAATCTCAAGTCGTTTCGCTAAGCCTACTTCGGCTTGCCCGGTCAATTCGCGCGCCTCGGCCTCGGCTTGCGTGGCGGTGTCCATGCCGGCCACAGCGGCCACGAAGGGGGGCAAGATGGGCTTGCGCGTAAGCGGCCGGAAGGCCGTGCGGCGAGTAATTTCCAGTGTATTTTCAATGGCTTCCGGCAAGTCTGCGAACAGCTGGGCCATCTCGGCCTGGGTCTTGAACGAGTGGTTGCGGCTCAGCCGGCGGCGCTCGTCGACGCTGACGTGGCTGCCTTCGGCGACGCAGATCAGGGCGTCGTGGGCCTCGTAATCATCGGCGGTAGCGAAGTAGGGCTCGTTGCTGGCGACGATTGGCAGGTCCAGGCGGTAGGCGAGGGCGATCAGATCCGCCTCCACCCGCTGTTCTTGGTCTAGTCCATGGCGCTGCACTTCCACATAGAGGCGGTCGCCGAAGGCGGCGTGCAGCTCTTTAAGGCGCGCCTCCGCCAGCTCCATCTGGTCGCTCGCCAGCGCGCTATCCACTGGTCCATCGGGGCCGCCGGTGAGGCAGATCAGGCCGGCATTCTTTTCCAGCACCAGCGCCAGCGGCACGTGCGGATCGGCGCTGCCGTGGTCCTCCAGATAGACCCGGCTGGACAGCGCCATCAAGTTGGCATAGCCCTGTTCGCTCTTGGCGATAAGCGCGATGCGATGACAAATGATATTCAAATTCAATGGCTTGAGTGGTTCAGGCTTGTCCTGTGGCGGGGCGAAATTCACCTCCAGCGTGCAGCCGATGATGGGCTGAATGCCGGCCCCCGCCATCTTCTCGGAGAACTCCAGCGCGCCGAACAGGTTGTTAGTGTCGGTGAGCGCAAGCGCCACCATGCCGTCGGCCTTGGCCTGCTTGGCCAGCACTTCGATCTTCAGCGCGCCTTCCAGCAGCGAATAGGCTGAATGGACCCGCAAATGCACAAAGCGTGGGCTCTGTTTGGTCTCCGCCATGATCCTTATCCCCGCCCGCAACACCGTTCTCACGCCAGATCGCCTATGCAACGATTCGGTGCAAGACATCAATACGTTCACATTTTGTTCTTGACGTCAATTGATAATTTATGCGACTGTGTAGGAGAAATCGAGGAGGGATCGATAACATGCTGGGTTCTGCGATGAATTTTGCCGACCTGGTTGTAACCAATGCCAAAGTTCTCACGATGGACCCTGTCCGTCCCTCAGCCGAGGCGGTCGCGGTCACGGGGAACCGGATCGTCGCTGTCGGGACGCGCGCCGAGGTCGAGGCGCTCAAAGCCAAGCACACGCGCGTGGTGGATGCGCGCGGCGGTACGGTGACGCCGGGACTGATCGAGGGGCACTTGCATCTCTTCATGGGAGCGGCCGAACTCGACAATCTCAATCTCTCTGGGGTGGTGGGCCTGGAGGCCCTTGCAACCGCGGTCCGCAAGTATGCTGCGAGTAAGCCGGACCTGAAGCTCGTGTTCGCCAACCAGGCGTCCTACACCTTGCTCGGCGACACCGTGATCCCCTCCCGCCACGACCTCGATCGCGTGCTGCCTGACCGGCCGTTCGCCATGATGACCTACGATCATCATACGGTCTATGCCAACACCAAGGCGCTGCAGCTTGCAGGTGTGCTCAAGGGCGCTCCGGTCCCCAAAGGTTCGGAAATCGTCATGGGCGCCGACGGCCTTGCCAGCGGCGAACTGATCGAACCGGGCGCCTTTCGCTATATCCTTGCGCTCACGCCGACCGCGGGGCGGGACGCGCTGGGCTTTACCGAGGCCGAGGATCCCAATCCGGCCCCGACAGCTGCAGAGCGGGCCATCGACCGCGCCATCATGCTGCGTGGGCAGACCTATTGCGCCAGCTACGGTTTCACCAGCGCGCACAATATGGACGGCAATTTCTATCAGTTGGAGCTACTGCAGGAGATCGATGCGGCAGGGGACTGCCTTTTGCGCTGTCAGAGCCCATTCCATTACAAGAACACGTTTGCCCTCGCGCGCCTTGCCGAGGCCGCCGAGATGAAGCACCGGTATGCCTCGGAGCGGGTCAGCTCCGGGCGCATCAAGCTGTTCATGGATGGCGTCATCGAAAGTTGGACCGCCCTGACGCTGGAGGAGTACCCCGACAAGCCGGGATGCTACGGCGCGCCTAACTTCTCGGCCGACGAGTTTAATGCTCTGGCCGTGGAAGCCGACCGGCTGGGTCTGCAGATCTCCGTGCATGCTATTGCGGATGGCGCGGTGCGGCGCACGCTCGATGGCTTCGCTGCCGCCCGCGCCGCCAATGGTCCGCGCGACAGCCGCCATCGCATCGAGCATATCGAGACCATCCATCCCGCCGATCTGCCTCGGCTGAAGGACCTTGGCGTGGTCGCCAGTCTGCAGCCGACCCATGCGCCCGGAGTGATCTTTCCCGAACAGCCTGGCCTTTCGCGCGTCCGGCCCCGCGACATGCCGTATGCCTACGCCTGGGAAACCATCCGCAAATCCGGCGCTCACATCATGTTCAACAGCGACTGGCCGGTGTCGCCCATCGATCCCATGCTGTCGATAGCCGGAGCGATGACGCGCAAAACCTATCGGCCGGGCGATCCGCCACAGCAGCAGACGCTGCTGCAGGCGCTCGCGGGCTATACGACCGGTGCCGCCTACGGCGAGCATATGGAGAACAAGAAGGGCATGCTGAAGGTCGGCATGCTGGCCGATATCGCCGTATGGAGCGCCGATCTGGAACGTACCGACCCAGCGGTGCTGACGGAGGTGAAGGCGATAGCGACCATCTGCGATGGGCGGGTGACGCATCAGGTGGGGTGACCTAAGCTAAGAGGGCAGGCCGTCCGCTTGCCGACGTCAAGCCCGCAAACTTCGCACCTCCTGCCCCCGATTTGCCTCCTCGACCGGCCTGTTCTAGATCACACGCACCATCAACAGTGAACCCGCGAACCCCATGCCCGCCACACCAGCCGCAAGCCATCTCACCGCCACCTATCTGGTGCGGTCCACCGCTTCCGAGATCGAGGCGCGGGCGACCGGGATTGCGGTCGAGCAGAGCGTGGAAATGCCGGTCGCGCCAATCGACGATCCATTCGTGCGCGACACCATCATCGGCCGCGTGGTGGGCATCAAGGAACGCTCCGCCGGAGTGTTCGAGGTGCGCATCGGGCTGTCGCTCGCCAGTTGCGGGACGGATGCGGGTCAGCTGTTCAATATGCTCTTTGGCAATTCCTCGATCCAGGACGATGTCACGCTCTACGACGTCGATCTTCCGCCCGAAATGCTGACAACCTTCGGTGGGCCGCGCCATGGCATGGCGGCCTTGCGCGAGCGGGTGGGCGCGCAGGGACGGGCCTTGACCGCGTCGGCGCTGAAGCCGCAGGGCTTGCCGCCAGATGGCCTTGCAGCGCTGGCAGGCCGGTTGGCGGCGGGCGGTCTCGATTACATCAAGGACGATCACGGGCTCGCCGAGCAGACCTATTCGCCCTTCGCCGCGCGCGTGCCAGCAGTGATGACGGCCGTACGGGCAGCCAACAAGGCCACCGGGCGCGCGACACGCTACCTGCCCAGCCTGTCGGGCGCGCTCGACGCCATGCGCGGCCAACTCGCCGTAGCGCGCGCCGAGGGCGTCGATTGCGTGCTGATTTCGCCCATGATCGCGGGTGTCAGCACATTCCAGACACTGGTCGCCGAGCATCCCGATCTGGCCTTCGTCACGCATCCGGCGCTGGCGGGGGCGTCGCGCATTGCGCCGCCGGTGCATTTCGGCAAGCTGTTCCGCCTCATCGGCGCCGATGGCGTTGTTTATCCCAACTACGGCGGGCGCTTTGCCTATTCGCCCGAAACCTGCCGCCAGGTCGCCACGACCGCGACCGGGCCATGGGGCGCCCTGAAACCCTCAGTCCCGATCCCGGCCGGGGGCATGACGGCCGAACGGGTTCCCGAAATGCTGGCATTCTATGGCCGCGACGTCATGTTGCTGATCGGCGGCGGCCTGCTGGCGTCGGGCAAGGACTTGACTGCCGCAACCCAGCGCTTTGTTGCGGCGGTCGAAAGCTATCAGTACTGATCGTTTTGTATCGAAGTCAAATCTGCTGTGTGCGGCGTATTTAAGCAGGAAGCAAGCTCATGAGCATCGAGTCCGACCCCAAAACCGCATTGCAGGGCAGCGCCCGCCGCGCCTTCAAGCCTGACTACCTCTGGGACCGTGTGGAAGTCCATCCGTACAAGGAGGACGAGCGCGCGCTGTTCAAGGATGTGACGCGCCAGACGCTGTTCTTGCGCCCCGATATCGCGGGCGAGTTGCGCTATTTCGAAGTCGGACCGAACGGCTTCTCCACGTTGGAAAAGCACCAGCATGTGCATGGCGTGCTGATCCTGCGCGGCCGGGGACAGGCGCTGATCGGGGCCGAGGTGGTCGATCTCAATACCAACGATCTGGTCACGGTTCCGCCCATGACCTGGCATCAGTTCCGCGCCCTTTCGGACGGCCCGCTTGGTTTCCTCTGCATGGTCGACGCCGCGCGTGACAAGCCGCAACTGCCCGAGCCGGCCGATATCGCGGCGCTGCGCAAGAACAGCCGCATCGCGGCGTTTTTTGATGGCGAGAGAGGCTAGAGCCTGTCTGCTAGCGCCGTGCGGGAGTTTCCAACCGCTTCCCGGACTCTGACGCGCCTGTTGGCGCGGCAGAGATCCGGGATCCTTGCCTGGTTCGACTCCAGCACAACTGGCGCATTTGCCGTGGCAAAAGGGCGCAGAGTTGGTCCCGCAATCCCTTTCGCCAGGTAAGGGTCCGGATGTTCGGCGCGCAAGAAGAAAGGCGCGCCGAATTCCGGGAAGCGTAGGAGACACCGATTTCCACCGAGGGGAGCCCCCCAAAACTTACTCGTTCGCAGTTGCGGTCAGATCGACTTTGTCCAGAATCTTGTCTGGCGCGGCGATGTCGCCGGCGCCGACGCCGTCCTTGGCGCTGGCCTTGACGATGAGCGTGCGGGGATCGGCCAGGAATTTGGCGATCGCGTTGGCGAGTGTCCTGGCGGCGGGGGAGTTGCCCAGCAGGGTCGGGATGCCGACGGCCGCTCCCGCGATCAGCGCGCTTTTCATCTCGGCCTCGGACTGGCCGGCCTGTTTGGCCTGCATGGCCAAGACTTTCTGGAACAGCGTGGAATTCTCCACCCGCACTTCTGCCGACGTCAGAATGACGCCGAGCATCGCAGCCTGGCGCACGAATTCGTCGCCGATGAAGGCCTCGCGTGGCACGTTGTCGAGCGTGCCCGAGACGAACACCTTGCCCAGGCCTTCGCCCGAGAGCGCAAACTCGCCGATCTTGAGCTGTTGCGTCGCCTCGTTCCAGCCGGCGTCGATTTTCGAGGAGAGATCGACGTCGTTGATGCCGGCAGCGCGCGCCATCTCGAATTCGGGCTTGTCGGGCGGGAAGACGAACTTGAGGTGATCGGCCGTCATCGCCAATGCGCTCGGAAGACCGGACGCGTGGTACCCCGGGCGGATGCTGAAGGCGCCCAACGAAAACTTCACGGGGGTCGGCGCTGCTTCGGGAGTGGCTGCGTCCGGCGGCGTCAGCGTGTCGACATCGATGCCGTCAATGCGCATCTCGTCGAGCCGCGGCATCTTCAGCTTGGTCATGTCGGGTGGGGCGATCTGGCCATCGGGGCCCGGCGTCATGCTGGTGATGCTCGTGACGTAATCGCCGATGCCGGACAGGAATTCGCGGTAGTCCAGGCCACGCAGCGACCAGTTGCCGAGGCGAAGCTTGCCTTGCGGCGCGCGCACATCGACGCCTTGCAAGGCGATGTCGCCGATCCGGGCCTTGGCAATGTCGGTGATGGCGAAGCGGGCCATGGCGATGGAGACTGGCTTGCCGGTCGCCGGGTCCTCGGGGATTTCGAATCCAAGGTCCGAGATCTCAAGCTTGCCCAAGGAATAGTTGGTGTACACGTCCAAGATCGCCTTCAGGAACTCGGGCGGCGGCGGCGCGCCTTTCTGCTGATCTTCCAGCTGCGGCAGATACTTCATCATCGCGGCGATGCTGGCCAGCATCGGCTTGAAGTCGAACCTGCTCAGCTGATACTTGCCCAGGTGTGCGCTGCCTTTGGCCGACTTGATGTCGATGCCTTCGACCGTAAGGTCGCCAAGGTTCGCATCGGCCAGATCGGTCAGCGACACGCGCTTCATGAGGAACGTCACGGGATCGACGCCGCCGGCCGGATCGCCGGTGAAGTTGACCTTGAGGTCGTTCAGCTCCATGCCGCCGATCGCGAATGCAGCGTATACATCTAGAATTCCCGACATGAAGTCGGTCAGGGTCTTCATCTCCTCGAGCGAGGGTTTTTCGCCGTCTTTGGGCGGCACCGGCAGCTTCTTGAACAACTCGACCAGCGGTATCGTCAGTGGCCGTCCCTTCAGGTCGCGCGCGGTCGCCGGGCCCATGCTGATGTCGAGGTTCGGCAGTGTGATGGTGTAGCTGTCGATGGAGGTTGCAGAGTAGAGCGGCTGCAACGGCATGTCGGACGACGTGGCGGCCTCGGTGACCATGCGCGCGCCGGCGGCTAGATCGAGCTTGCTGGCATGGATGCCGCGCATGACGGCGCCCATCGGCTTGCCGTCGGGCATCTTGGCGGTGAGCGTGGCAGAGCCGAAATCGATCTGTCCGACCACGCCATTGACGATGTCGGTGATCTTGCCGTCGCGGTAGACCAAGGACTGGCTGATCGGTCCGTAGGACTGATCGAACTGCATTTCCGGGATGACGATGCTCTTGGCCGAGAACTTGGCGAACTGCTCGACCAGTGAGCCTGTCGCTTTGCCCGTGAACAGCGCCTTGATCTCATCGGCGTTGAGCGTGGAGTCGGTCACGTCCATATGCTTGATGACGTATTTACCGATGCCCATGTCGAGCACCACGTCGTCGATGCCAACCGTTGCCGCGGCAGCCGGTGCGGCGAGCAATGCGATGGCGGCGGCCAGCAGAGCACGGCGGACGTCGCGAAGTTTGGGACGCAGCGGCATGACGACCTCATGAGTTTCCGATGGCTGACGAATTGGCAGGCTACCAGAGCAGAGCAATTGAAATATCTCGCCAATGGATTTGTCCACAAGCGCTACGCCAACAGTGTGACGGCAAGTTGCAATTCGTCGGCCCCGGCGCTGGCGTCGATCGCGGTGCGCACGCCGGCAACGGCTGACTGCAGCGCGGCTTGGGAGGTCGCCCCGTTGAGGGTTGCGCCGAGATAGAGCGCGGCCAGCAGATCGCCGGTACCGTGCGGGACTTTGGCAAGGCGCGGCACCGCGGCCTCGGTTACGCCAGCACGGGCGCACAAGAGGTTGACCAGTTTGCCGCCCGCTCCGGGGACGGAGGTTGCGACCACGGTCGGCACCGCGAGGGTTGCCGCAGCTGCGGCCGCGCTTACCGGGTCGGTCACCGG
The DNA here is from genome assembly GCA_963732765.1 of uncultured Alphaproteobacteria bacterium. Taxonomy (GTDB): domain Bacteria; phylum Pseudomonadota; class Alphaproteobacteria; order Rhizobiales; family Hyphomicrobiaceae; genus JANYHF01. The sequence continues at coordinate 256,633 of CAVTAS010000008.1, forward strand.
GCATCCGCTCAGCCAGGCCAGTTCGAAGCGGTTCGGCGTCAGGATCGTGGCCAGCGGCAACAGCTGCTCGCGTACCGCGTGGGCTGCGGGTTCCTCGATATAGAGCCCCTTGGGGTCGTCGCCGAGCACGGGATCGACCAGCACCAGCGGGGCCGGCACCAGTGGGGAAAGGCGGGCTGCCGCGACCATGGCGATGATCTCGGCTGCGGCCGCGACATGCCCGGTCGACGGCAGATAGCCGGTGCTGACGGCATCGATCTGCGCGAGCCAGCCGTTGCCGGCCAGCGCCAGCGCCATCGCCAGCATGGTGTCGGGAGCGATCCGCGTGCCCGCGACCTTGGGGTGCCCGGGATGGTTGGACAGCACCACGGTCGGTAGCGGCCAGACCTCATGGCCAAGCCGCTGCAGCGCGGGCACGGCGGCCGAATTGCCGACATGGCCGCGCACGACCTGGGACGAAATGGCGAGGATGCGGGCCATGTGTGGTCTTCAAGGGTTCAAGACTTGGGCTTGTCGCCCCGGTTCATCATCCCCCACAGCCGGCTGATCAGCCAGATCGGGACCACGATCACGGCGCCGAGCAGGAAATACTGGAACAGCCAGCCGAAGGCCGAAAAACCCATATGGTAGATGCGCAGAGCCGTGACGCGCAGGGTGTCGAGCAGCTCGAACGGCGACAGGCCGAACAGCGCCAGCACCACGCCGACCACCACGGAAAGCACGATCAGCCGGAAGATAGTGCTAAGGGGCTGGTCGCCCAGGATGCGGTTCATGCGTGATGTCCTCGAAGCGGTACGGACGCCGACCATGACCGCAAATCGCACTGGCCGTCAAATCAGCGGCGGCTCTCGGCGTGCATGCGGCGCTCCATGATGCTGACCAGGCGCACCAGCGGCCACAGCAGGATGACATAGATCACCGCCGCCATGATCAGCGGGGACGGATTGGCGTACAGCGCCTGGGCGTTGTTGGCCTCGTTCAGCAGCTCAGGCAGCGCCACAGTGGAGGCCAGCGAGGTGTCCTTGCACATCGAGACGCAATTGCCGGTCATGGGCGGGATGATGGCGCGCATGGCTTGCGGCAGCACGATGCGGCGCAGTACGTTCGGGAACGACATGCCGAGCGCGGCGGCAGATTCGAACTGGCCGCGCGGCACGCCCTCGATGCCGGCCCGGAACACCTCGGCCGAATAAGCCGACATGACCAGCGAGAAGGCGAACACGGCCGAGAACCAGGACGAAAGGCGTATGCCGACGAAGGGCAGCGCGTAGTAGATCAGGATCAGCACCACCAGCATCGGCAGGGCACGGAAGATGTCGATGTAGAAAACGGCGATCAGGCGCAGGAGTTTAGGCGCATAGAGACGGATCAGGCTGATCGCCAACCCCGCCACGGTGCCGCAAACGATGCTCATGACGCTGAGCAGCAGCGTATTGATCAGCCCACGCATCAAAGCCGGCAGCGCGTTGCGCATGATCTCCGCGTTGAAGAAGGTCTCGATCAGGGTCATGCGCGGTCATCCATGGTGTCGCAAAATGGCCGCGCGGATCGCTCCGCACGGCCAGGCAGTCCCGATTGCATGTCGGCTTAGCCCTTGGGGATCGGCATTTCGGTGAGGGTCGAGGAGCCGGCGGCGGCATCGGCGCCGAACCACTTCTTGTGGATAGCGGCCAAGCGCGCCGTCCTTCTTCATCTCGCTGAGGGCGGCGTTCAGCTTCTCGAGCTTGGCGTCGTCCTTGCCCATCATCAGGCCGTACTGCTCGCCGGTCTTGATGCGGTCCTTCACGGTCAGACCCTTCATGGTCTTGAAGGCGTACTGCATGCCGGGAATGTCGCTGACCATGGCGTCGATACGGCCGGCGGCCAGGTCCAGGAACACGTCCTGTTGCGCCTTATAGCCTTTGGTGTCGGCGAACCCGCCCGGGCCCTTGTTGTCGGCGACCCACTTCTCGGCGGTGGAGCCGGAGAGATAGCCGACGGTCTTGCCCTTCAGGTCGCCAACCGACTTCAAGGGGCTATCGTCCTTGGTGGCGATGCCCATATCCAAGTCATAGTACGGCTGCGTGAACGACACCGACTTCAACCGCTCGCCAGTGATGGTGATGGAGGAGATCGCCACGTCGATGCGCTTGGATGCGATGGCCGCGAACAACGCCTGGAAGCCATAATCGGCGATGCTGACGGTCATACCGGCACGCTTGGCCGCTTCGGTGACGATGTCGACTTCAAAGCCCTCGAAGCTGCCGTCTGCTGTTTTGGTCTCGAACGGCGGGTTGGTCGGATAGGCGCCGACGTTGAGCGCGTCGGCGGCATTGGCGAGGCTGCCGGCTCCGGCCAACGTCAGCGCAAGGGCAATTCCGGCAAACTTGCGGCGGTTCAATCGCATGCGAAGTCCTCCCTGTGGTTGTGCGGGTCTCGCTTTGCGGCCGCACATCTCCCAACACTAGCCCGCGATCTCATGGCTCAACAAGACCTTCCGAGCGATCGCCTCGAAGCGCGCGATTTCCTCGAAGGTGTTGTAGTGCACCAGCGAGACGCGGATCGCGCCGACGTCCATTGCCAACCCAAGCCGCTGCATCAGCCGGGGCGCGAACAGATGGCCATCGCGCAGGCCAACGCCGGCTTCGCCCATTTGGGTCGCGAAAGCTTGCGGCGTCATGCCCGGCAAACTGAAGCAGATGGTCGGCACACGGCCAGTAAGCCTTGTCTCGTCGGAGATGCCGTGGATCCTGGCGCCCAGCCGTTTCAATGCGCCGATCATCTCTTTGCTGAGCAACAGCTCGTAGTCGCGGATCGCGCTCATCGCCGCCGCAATCGCCTCGCGCCGCGAATGCCCGTCCCCCGCCAGCATGCGCCGGCCGATCCCCTCCAGATAGCCGATGGCGGCGGTCATGCCGGCGACATTCTCATAGGGAAACGTGCCCACCTCGATCTTGTGCGGTGGCACATTGGGGATGAAGTCCTCCTTGAAGGTTGGCAGCGCACACAGCGCATCGTAGCGGCCCCACAGGAACCCCATGTGCGGCGAGAAATTCTTGTAGCCCGAGCAGACCAGGTAATCGCAGCCCCAGGCCTGCACGTCGATCAGGCCGTGCGGGCCGTAATGCACGCAATCGATAAAGGTCTCGGCTCCCGCCGCCTTGGCGATTTTTCCGACGGCGGCGACATCGACGATGGTGCCGATGGAATGGGCTGTCGCGGTGCAGGCGACCAGCCGCGTGCGCTTGTTGACCAGCGGCTTCAGATCGTCCGGGTTGAGCGTTCCGTCCTCGCGCATGCGCCACCAGACGATCTTGGCTCCGTCCGCCTCCAGCGCCGTCCAGGTCGCGATGTTGGCGTCGTGGTCCATGTCGGTGACGACGATTTCGTTGCGCGCCTCAAGCATCTTGGCGATACCGAGGCTGACCAGCCGGATGAACGACGTGGCGTTGAGGCCGAACGAGATCTCCTCGGGCCGCGCGGCATTGATCAGCACGGCGACGCTCTCGCGCGCTGCCTGCAGATTGCGATCCACGCCCTGGCTGTGGCGATACTTGGCCATGCGCTGCACGTTGAAATCGATCAGATGGTTGGTGACGGCGTCGACCACCACTTGCGGCACCTGCGAACCGCCTGCGTTCTCCAGGAAGATGAAATCGCCAGCGCGCTGTATCGCCGGGAATTGCTTGCGCAGCTCCTCGACGGGAAAGCTGTTCAAGCGAACGGTCTTGGCTGACTTGGCCGGCTTCGGCGATGGCGTCTTCATTTCGTAGTTTGCCCCAGTTTCAAGCAATACAGACCGTAACGTCGTCATACCCGCGTAGGCGGGTATCCATGCATGTCAGAGTTTGGCGAATTGTAAGCATTACGGACGCACCTGATACAGCTTACGATTTGTGTCGACAACCGAGACCGCCATTGGCTTGCATGGATACCCGCCTTCGCGGGTATGACGAGCTTTGCGGTGCCTATCGCGGTTTCGCAGAGGTCTCGGTTGGGAGAAGGCAATAACGACGTGTTTACTGAGTATCACGTTGTTTTCGGTGACCTCAGTCCTACTTGCTCCAGGCGCGGCAGCACCTCGGCGCAGAAGAACGGCAATTCCTGCGTGTAGTTGACGAACGATAGCGCTGCCCCGGCATAGCCCTGCGCGGATATGGCGATGAGATCCTCGACAATTTTGTCCGGGGTCCCAATCAGCGGATAGGTGCCCGCACCACCCGCGAACCTTTTCCGGTAGCGCTGGAAGGCCGAGGCGTCGTGCGAGCCCGCAAAGTCCTTCTTGCCCGCCATATGGATGTCGACCGCGGCATGGTCGGCCTCGGTCACCGCGTAGCGCTCGTAATAGGCCTCCGCCTCGCCTTGCGTCGGGCGGCAGACCACATGGCAAACCGTGTAAACGCTCACATCGCGTCCGGCCGCTTTGGCGCGCGCCCCGATGTCGGCGACTTGGCGGCTGCCGTCCTCCATCTCGGAAAAGGTAGTGAACAGAGTATCGCAATGCTGCGCGGCGAAGTCCCGTCCCGGATCGCCGAAGGCTGCGTTCATCGTGACGGGACGCGGCGCCTGCAGGCTGGCGGGCCGGCTGATTGCGCCTGTCAACTGGTAGTATTCGCCGACAAAGTCGAACGGTTCGTCGGACGCATAGGCCCGCTCGATGATGTTCAGCCACTCGCGCGCCTGGTCGTAGCCTTTGGCCCCAAGCTTGACACCGAACATGGCGAACTCGGACGGGTTCCAGCCACAGACGATGTTGAGCCCCGCGCGGCCGTTGCTGATGTGATCGACGGTGGCCAGCGCCTTGGCGGCATATAGCGGATGTACCAGCGGGACGTGTACCGTCATGAACAGGGCGATCTGTTTGGTCGCTCCGGCCAGCCCCGCTGCCCAGGTGAAAGTCTCGAACGAGTGCTCGCGCACCCGGTTCTTGCCGCCAAAGCCCTTCCAGCGCGCAATCGGCAGCACGAACTCCAAACCCGCTCGGTCGGCAATGGTGGCGGCTGCAACATTATCGTCCCAGCTCGCGGTCCAGCGTTCGGGCACATCGGTGATAGCCAGCCCGCCATCGGCGTTGGTCGAGAAGATGCCCAGCTTGAAGCGGTTCGGGCCTTTGAGGGGATGCCGCCGGATTGCCATGACGATCGATGTTCCCGCAATCCACCTGACGCCCACCGAGAGTGCGACAGTAACTTGTCGCCAAGACGCGTCAAGGTTAGAGACAGCGGAACATTGTGCGCCTCCCATTGCGTTGGCGGTGGCGCTATCTTCCAACTCCCATAGGAGACCTCTGCGAAAAGGCGAAAGGCAACGCAAATCTCGTCATCCCCGCGTAGGCGGGGATCCATGCAAGCCGATGGCGGTCTCCAGCGTCGATGCAAATCGCAAGCTGTATCAAGTGCCTCCGCGGTGCTGACATCGGCCAAACTTTGACATGCATGGATACCCGCCTACGCGGGTATGACGACGATTGGCTCTGTTCGTGTTTTTGCTGAGGTCTCCATAGGGAGAAGGAATTCGTTCGTATTCGTTGTGAAAGAAGAAGCGTCATGCCCCTTGTACGCCCCGATATCGAAGCCATGGCGGATTCGCCGATCCTGGAGGTCTGGCGTCATGGGCTGGGCAAGGCGGATATCATCGGTCTGTGGGCCGGGGAACCCGACGTGCCGACGCCGCGCTTCATTTGCGATGCGGCGACCGAGGCGCTGAATGCGGGGCATACGTTCTATACCCACAATCGCGGCATCCCCGAACTGCGCCAGGCCATCGCGCGCTATCTGCAGTCGCTCTACCGCGTCGATGTCCACGATGATCGGATCGCGGCCACCACAGCCGGCATGAACGCGGTGCAGATCGTCTGTCAGGCGCTGTTGGAAGCTGGCAGCAAGGCGGTCTGCATCACGCCGTCCTGGCCCAACATCATGCGTGCCATGACGATTGCGGGTGCATCGGTCACCGAAGTGCCGCTGACGCGCGGTGGCAACGGCTGGTCGCTGGATCTTGAGGCGCTGTTCGCCGCCTGCACGCCCGGCACCAAGTTGCTCTATCTCGCCTCGCCCGCCAACCCGACCGGCTGGACCATTGACGCCAAGCAGGCGCAGGCCATCCTGGAGTTTGCGCGCGCCCGTGGCATTGCGATCCTGTCCGACGAAGTTTACCACCGGATGATCTACGACGGACCCGTCGCATTCTCCTTCCTGGAGATCGCCAAGCCGGGCGATGCCGTGTTCGTGGTCAACTCGTTTTCCAAGAGCTGGGCCATGACCGGTTGGCGGCTGGGTTGGCTGATCTATCCCGATGGCTTCCTGCCGACGGCCGAAAAGCTGATCCAGTTCAACACCTCGGGCGGCCAGGCCTTCCTGCAATACGGCGCCATCGCCGCACTCGACCAGGGCGAAGACTTCGTCGCCGAGTTGGTCGCCCGCTGCGCCAAGGGCCGGCAGCTGATCAGCTCACGTCTGGCTGCCATGCCGCGCGTGCGCGAGGTGCCGAACCAGGGCGCCTTCTATGCCATGTTCGAGGTGGACGGCGTCACCGATACGTTCGCCTTCTGCAAGGATGTGGTGACGCACGCCGGGGTTGGGCTCGCCCCCGGCGTCGCATTCGGGCGCGGCGCGGAATCGCTGATCCGGCTCTGCTACGCCAAGAAACCGGAGCTGCTGGAAAAGGCCATGGACCGGCTCGACACCTGGCTGCGCACATGAGCGATTTCGCCGCCACGCGCGCGCAGTTCCAGCTGCCAGAGGGAGTGATCTATCTCGACGGCAATTCGCTCGGGCCATTGCCGTGCGCCGCTGCCGGCAAGGTCGCGCAAGTGATGACCCAGGAGTGGGGCGGCCAGCTGATCCGCGCCTGGAACACGGCCGGCTGGATGACGCAGCCCGCCCGCGTCGGCGACCGCATCGGCCGGCTGATCGGGGCCGAACCGGGCGCAGTCATGATGGGGGACACGCTCTCCATCAAGGTCTATCAGGCGCTCGCTTCGGCGCTGGACCTGGCTCCGCAGCGGCGCGTGATCCTCTCTGACAACGGCAATTTCCCGTCCGATCTCTATATGGCTCAAGGCCTGATCGGATCGCTGAACCGCGGCCACGAACTGAAGCTGGTGGCGCCCGAAGAGGTTGAGGCCAACATCACCTCCGATGTCGCGGTGCTGATGCTGACCGAGGTCGACTATCGCACCGGCCGGCGTCATGACATGGCGCGGCTGACGCGACGCGCGCGGGAGTGCGGTGCGCTGACGATCTGGGATCTCGCCCATTCAGCGGGCGCTTTCCCGGTCGACCTCGCCGGGACGGGTGCGGATTTCGCGGTCGGCTGCACCTACAAGTTTCTCAATGGCGGGCCGGGGGCGCCGGCCTTCATCTATGTCGCCCCGCATCTCCAGGCGCGCGTGCGGCCGGCACTCTCGGGCTGGCTCGGTCACGACCGGCCGTTTGCCTTCGTTCCCGACTACCGGCCGGGCGCGGGCATCGAGCGCATGCGCGTCGGCACGCCCCCGGTGCTGGCGCTGGCCGCGCTGGAGGCTTCGCTCGACATCTGGGATCAGGTCGCCATGACAGACGTGCACGTCGCATCCAAGGCGCTTGGCGATCTCTTCATCGCCGAGGTGGAACGCTTGTGCCCGGATATCACGCTGGTTTCGCCGCGAAACGCCGTGTCTCGCGGCTCACAAGTATCGTTCGCATTCGAGCACGGCTACGCGGCCATGCAAGCGCTGATCGCGCGCGGCGTGATCGGTGATTTCCGTGCGCCGGACATCATGCGCTTCGGCATGTGCCCACTTTATACGACAACGGACGATATCCGCGCTGCCGCCGCTGCCATCGGCAAGGTGATGGCAGGGCAGGAGTGGGCGCGGCCGCAGTTCCAGCGCAAACAGGCGGTGACGTAAACCGACTAAATCGCTGGCAAGCGCCGCCTCAGACGATCTTCGCCTCAGTCGCCGTCCTGACCTCGGCCTCGCTGACCCCCTCGGCGCATTCCAGCAGCTTCAGGCCGCCGGGAACCACATCGAACACCGCCATGTTGGTGATGATGCGGTTGACCACGGCCTTGCCGGTCAGCGGCAGTGTGCATTTTTTCAGCACCTTGCTCTCTCCCGCCTTGTTGGTGTGGTCCATCACCACCACCACGCGGCCGACGCCGGCGACCAGGTCCATCGCCCCGCCCATGCCCTTGACCAGCTTGCCCGGGATCATCCAGTTGGCGAGGTCGCCCTCCTCCGACACTTCCATCGCGCCCAGGATGGCCATGGCGATCTTGCCGCCGCGGATCATCGCGAAGCTGGTCGCGCTGTCGAAATAGGCGGTCTGCGGAAGCTGCGTGATGGTCTGCTTGCCGGCGTTGATCAGGTCGGGATCGACCTGGGCTTCGGTTGGGAACGGTCCCATGCCGAGCATGCCGTTTTCCGACTGCAGCGTCACGTTCACGCCCTTGGGGATGTAGTTCGACACCAGCGTCGGGATGCCGATGCCGAGGTTCACGTACCAGCCGTCCTGCAGCTCCTTGGCCGCGCGCTCGGCCATCTGATCGCGGTTCCATGCCATTTTGAAAGTCTCCTTAAGCCGCGCGAACCGTGCGATTTTCGATGCGTTTCTCGTGCTTGCCCTGGATCAGGCGGTGCACGTAGATGCCGGGGAGGTGGATGCCGTCGGCATCGAGGCTGCCGACCGGCACGATCTCCTCCACCTCGGCCACGCAGACCTTGCCGCAGGTTGCGGCGGGCACGTTGAAATTGCGCGCGGTCTTGCGGAACACGAGGTTGCCGGTCTCGTCCGCCTTCCAGGCTTTCACGATGGCGAGGTCGGCCACGATCCCGTTTTCGAGAATGTAGGTCTGGCCGTTGAACTCCTTATGCTCCTTGCCCTCGGCGATCACGGTACCGACACCGGTCTTGGTGTAGAAGCCGGGGATGCCCGCGCCACCTGCCCGCATGCGCTCGGCCAGCGTGCCTTGCGGGTTGAACTCCAGCTCCAGTTCGCCGGACAGATACTGGCGCATGAACTCGGCGTTCTCGCCGACGTAGGAGGACATCATCTTCTTCACCTGCTTGGTCTTGAGCAGGATGCCGAGGCCGAAATCGTCCACGCCGGCGTTGTTGGAGGCGAAGGTCAGGTTCCTGGTGCCGGCGTCGCGGATGGCGGAAATCAGCAGCTCGGGAATGCCGCAAAGGCCAAAGCCACCAGCGGCGATCAGCATGCCGTCCTTCAACAGGCCATCGAGCGCCTTGCCGGCGCTGTCGTAGACTTTCTTCATTGTTCTCTCCTTCGGCGTTCGGGCCAATCTAGGCCGCCACGCCACGCAAACCAAGCAGGCTGCGGGCCTCTTTCCACGACGCAACAGGGCGCTGGTACTTCTCGCACAGCTCGACGGCCCGCTTGATCAACGCCGCGTTGGATGGCGCCAACCGGTCCTTGTCGAGCCGGACGTTGTCTTCCAACCCCGCGCGGGTATGTCCGCCTGCCGCGATCGCCCATTCGTTGACAGTGAGCTGCGCCGTCCCGATCCCGGCCGCGCACCAGAGGGCGTCGGGTGCGAGCCGCTTCAGGGTCTGGATGTAGAACTCGAAGATCGGCTTGTCGGCCGGCATGGCATTTTTCACGCCCATCACGAACTGCACGTAGAGCGGCCCCTTCAGCCGTCCATCGGCCTGCATCCGGGTGGCCTGCACGATATGCGACAGGTCGAAGGCCTCGATCTCCGGTTTTACGTCGTATTTGAGCATTTCGGCGGCCAGCCAATCCACCAGATCGGGCGGGTTTTCGTAGACGCGGGTCGGGAAATTGTTCGATCCCACCGACAGCGAGGCCATGTCGGGCCGCAACGGCAGCATGCCGCCGCGCGCCTGGCCAGCACCCGAGCGCCCGCCGGTCGAGAGCTGCACGATCATGCCGGGGCAGTGCTTTTCCAGCCCCTCTTTCAGCCGCCCATAGCGCTCCGGGTCGGCGGTGGGCTTGCCCTCATCGTCCCGAACATGGCAATGGGCGATGCTGGCGCCAGCCTCGAACGCCTCGTGCGTGCTCTCGATCTGCTCGGCGATGGTGATCGGCACGGCCGGATTGTTCGTCTTGGTCGGCAGGCTGCCGGTGATCGCGACGCAGAGGATGCAGGGATTGGCCTTGGCGGCGCTCATGGTGGGCATCCGGTGGACGAGGTAGACTGAAATGGGTTGAGACAGACTGCGAACTAACGCAGTCTGCGGTCAACGATCAAGCAAGGACTTCTGCATGAGCATGGGCGACGGAGCAAGACCGGGCATCGACCCACCCCTTATCGATCCCCACGTTATCGATGCCCCCGTTATCGATCCCAAGGCGCTGCGGCGCGCCTGCGGAGCCTTCGCTACCGGTGTCACGGTCATCACCACGCGCGATGCGGCCGGCGACCACGGCATGACGGCCAACGCCTTCATGTCGGTATCGCTGGACCCGCCGTTGATCGTGGTGTCGGTGAACCGCAAGGCCCGGTTGCTGGCCAAGATCGAGGCGGCGCGGCGCTATGGGGTCAGCATCCTGGCCGAGCACATGGAGCCGGTGGCCTGGCATTTTGCCGGCAAGCCCAATCCCAACTTGGTGGATCTGTTTACGGACTTCCATGGCCTGCCGGTGATCGGCGGGGCGGTCGCCCACTTTGCGGCCCGGTTGCACCAGGCGGTGGATGGCGGCGACCACGTGCTGTTCATCGGTCAGGTCGAGGGGATCGCGCAGGCCGAAGGCCGGCCCCTGATCTTCCACGACGGCCGCTTCGGTGCGCTGCCCCGTCCCGGCTGGTCCTCAACCCAATGGCCACCGGGCCTGATCGGCGATCCCTTGACCTATTTCGACGAGATGCCGGAGTTTTAGTTTCCCTTCTCCGCCGTCTTCCGGGGGAGAAGGCAAGTCCTACGCTGCGATCTCGAAAGCCGCTCGCACCAGGCGTTGGGTGTACGGATCCTTCGGGCGGGTCAGTACTTCGGCAACGGGTCCTTGCTCAACAATACGACCGTGCTGCATGACCATGACGCGGTGGCAGAGGGCGCGCACCACTTTCAGGTCGTGCGAAATAAAGAGATAGCTGAGGCCCTTCTCGTTCTGCAACTTGCGCAGGAGATCGATGATCTGGGCTTGTACGGATAAGTCCAGCGCGCTGGTCGGCTCGTCGAGCAGGATGAACTCCGGCTCCAGCGCAATGGCGCGCGCGATGGCGATGCGCTGGCGCTGGCCACCGGAAAATTCATGCGGGAAGCGCGTCAGGATGGTGTCGGGCAGGCCGGCGTCGCGCAGGGCCTGCCGCACCCGCTCCACACGCTCCTGGCTGTCAACGCCGATCGCGTTGACGATCAGCCCTTCCTCGATGATCTGGCGGATCGACATGCGCGGGTTGAGGGATGCGAACGGGTCCTGGAACACGATCTGCATGCGGGAGCGTAGCGGGCGCATGGCGCGACGGTCCTTGTCATGGATCGCCTCGCCGTTGAAATAGACTTCGCCGGTGGCGTTGGTCAGCAGGCGGATCAGAGCCTGGCCAAAGGTGGTCTTGCCGGAGCCCGGATTCGCCGACCAGCCCGAGCGTTTCACGCTTCTGCAGTTTCAGATCCAGGCTGTCGACCGCAACCAGTTCCTTGAAATCGGGACGGAAGAAGCCGCCGGAATTGAGCGTGTACGACACCCGCACCTTGCGGCCTTCCAGAATAACCGGGCTGGCTTCGGCAAACGGATTGGCGATGCCCTTGGGCTCGGAGGCGAGCAGATGCTGCGTGTACGCATGGCGCGGCTTGCTGAACACCTGCTCGGTGATGTTGTGCTCCTTCACCTCGCCAGCCTGCATGACGTACACATACTCGGCAAAGCGGCGCACGATGGTGAGGTCATGCGTGATCAGGATCACGGCCATGCCGTAGCGCGCCTTCAGCTCCTTGATCAGGTTCAGGATCTGCGCCTGGATGGTGACGTCGAGCGCGGTGGTGGGTTCGTCCGCGATCAGCACATCGGGGCGATTGGCCAAGGCCATGGCGATCATGACGCGCTGGCGCTGGCCGCCCGATAATTGGTGTGGATACTGATTGACGCGCGCGGCCGGATCGGGGATATGCACCTCCTCCAGCAACTCAAGCACACGCTTGCTCGCTTCGGCGCGAGTCATCTTGTTGTGCAGGTGCAGGATTTCGGCCAGCTGCGCGCCAATGGTGTAAACCGGGTTCAGCGAGCTCATCGGCTCCTGGAAGATCATCGAGACCTTGTTGCCGCGTATGGCTCGCATCTGGCGCGGCGAGTATTTGGTGATGTCCTCGTCGTCGAGCTTGATGACAGTGTTGGGCGCGACGGTGGCGCGCTTGGTGAGCAGCCCCATGATGGTGCGTGCCGTGACGGATTTGCCGGAACCGGACTCGCCCACCAGCGCAATGGTCTCGCCCTTGTGCAGTTGGAACGAGACGTTCTTCACCGCCTCGACGAAGCCGCCCTCGACCTTGAACTTGACCTCGATGTTGCGCGCATCGATGACCAGCTCGCGGCCATGCGCGCCGAGGTCGTAGCGCTCTGCCGGCGCGAAGTGGTTTGCGGTCTCGGCCATCGGTGTTCCGGACTCAATAGGGATCGACCGCATCGCGCAATCCATCGCCGAGGGCGTTGAAGGCGAACACGGTGACCAGCACGAACACGACGGGCGAGAGTATCCAGGGGTAGGAGCCGATCACCGAGAAGGTGCCGGTATCCTGCAGCATCAGGCCCCAAGAGATCAGCGGCGGCTTCACGGCGAAGCCGAGGAAGCCGAGGAAACTTTCGATTAGCACGATGGCGGGGATCTGCAGCGTGATGGCGACGATGATGTGGCTGAGCACATTGGGCAGGATGTGGCGGAAGATGATGCGGCCGTCGCCCGCCCCCACGGCCTGCGCCGCGCGCACATACTCGATGCGCGCCAGCGACAGGGTTTTGGAGCGCACCTCGCGCGACAGTTGCGCCCAGCCGAGCGCCGCCAGCACGGCGATGACGAAGGCTAGGAAAACGCTGGAGGGCGCGGTGATGGGGATCAGCGAGGTCAGCGCCAGATAGAGCGGCAACTGCGGAAAGGCCAGGATCAGCTCGACGAAGCGCTGCACCCAGGTATCGAATGCCGCCGCCAAGATAACCCGAGGTGATGCCGACGCTGGTGCCGATGATGGTTGTTATGCTGACGACGATCAGCGCGATCATGAGCGAAATGCGCGAGCCGATGATGCCGCGCGAGAGAATGTCCCGGCCGAGTTTGTCGGTGCCCAGCAGATGATAGGGCTTGCCGTTGGTCGAGCCAAAGAAATGCCGGTTGGCCGGGATAAGGCCGAGCAGTCTGTACTCGGCGCCCTGGACGAAAAAGCCCAGCGGGGTGGGATTGGTCTTGTCCGGGCCGGTCAGCGGCTGGAAGGTAATGGGGTCCATCTCGCCGGTTTCCACGATCGGATAGACGTAAGGCAAGAGGCTGAAGCTGCCGTCCGGCGCGGTGAAGCTGATGGTGTCGGGCGGGGCGAACGCGAGGTCGGACTGCTTGGGGTCCATGGGCGCGAAAAAGTCGCCGAACACCGAGATGGTGATCAGCGAAATCACCAGCACCAGCCCGATCATGCCGACCACGGAGCGGCGGAAACGGCGCCAGACCAGTGTGAAGTAGCCCTCGTTGCCCGAGCCGAAACGGGTGAGCACTGGAGCGGCTGGCGCGGTCTGCGACGGTAGAGTTGGCTCGCTCATCGTGCGGCCCCGCCGATACGGATGCGCGGATCGAGCGCGACCAGCAGCAGATCCGAGATGATGTTGCCGATGATCAGTGTGCCCGCCAGCACCATCATGAAGGTGGCCGTCACCCAGGTGTCGCCGATCGACAGCGAGCCGACGATCCCGGGGCCGACGGTCGGCAGGCCGAACACGATCGCGGTCTCGATCTCGCCGGTGACCATGTAGGGCAGCACCACGCCCTGGTAGGCGATCAGCGGATGGATGGCGTTGGGCACCGCGTGGCGCATGATCACGGCGCTCTCGGACAGGCCCTTGGCGCGTGCGGTTTCGACATATTGCGCGTTCAGCACGTCGAGCAGGTTGGCCCGCATGACGCGCATGTTGTAGGCGAGGCCGCCGAAGGTCGCGATGAAGACCACCGGCCAGATGTGGGCCAGCATGTCGACGAACTTCCCCCAGGACCAGGGTTTGCCGCCATACTCCAGCGAGAAGAAACTGCCGAAACTCTGCGAGTTCATTTTGAAGGCGAGAATGTAGAGAATGATGATCGCCAGCAGGAAGCGCGGAATGGTGGTGCCCGAGGAAGGACAGGAACGACAGCGCGGTATCGGCCCAACTGTATTGCCGGGTCGCCGCGAGGATGCCGAGCGAAATGCCGAACAGGGACGCCAGGAAGTGGCAGGTCAACGCCAGCGCGATGGTGCGCGGCAACCGTTCTCCCACCACTTCTGAGACCGGACGATTGTAGAACAGCGAGTCGCCGAAGTCGCCGCGGGTGAAGATGCCGTACATCCACTTGAGATACTGGACCGGCAGCGGGTCGAGCAGGCCATGAGCGGCGCGATAGGCGTCGGCCTGGGCCTGCGCTTCCTGGTCGGGCACATTGCCCTGGCTCATCAGCTGCGATTTGAGGTAGTCGCCGTAATCGCCCGGCGGCGCCTTGATGATGGCGAAGGTGACGATGGATAGGATCAGCAACACCGGGATGGCGGAGAGAATCCGGGTGATGAGGAAGCGTAGCATCCGCGTCGGTGGTCCTAGCTGGCAGACACTCCTTCTCCCCCGCCTTTTCGCGGGGGAGAAGGTGGCCCGAAGGGCCGGATGAGGGGCAGCCGCTTGCTCCGCCCCTGTTGCGACCAGGCAGGGAGCAAGCCGCTGCCCCTCACCGACCGGCCAGCTCTTGGCTCCCAAGTGGTCGCCTGCGAGGGGCGGTCTCCTCTCCCCCTAAGCAGGGGGAGAGGGTAGTCCGGTGCGCGTCTCCAACAGCCGCCTACTTCGCGACCGGCCCGTTGCCAACGCCGGGAGCGCCCGGCAGGGTTTTGGGGGCCTGCTCGAAGCTGGCTTGCTTGTCCTTGGGCACGAACACGCGCTCACGGATGATGTTGTCTTCGGCCCAGTTGAACATGAAGATCGGGGCGCCGGGCGGAATATTGGCGAAGCGCTTGTTGATGATCAGGGCGCCCGGGTACTGCGTCAGGCCGATGGCGTTGACGTTCTCGGTGAACAGCTTCTGGAACTGCTTCATCAAAGCCACACGATTGGCAGGATCCTGGTCGCCGATGAACTTATTGATCACGCCGACCATCTGCTCCTCATAGGGCAACAGATCGAGTTTGCCGTCCTTGCCAGCGCGGTGATTGATGCTGGTTTGAGGCCCGGTCGGGGCAAGATTGGCGGTGTTCTGCACCACCGAGACGATTTCCAAATCGCCGCGGCGGATGAACCAATCCCACTTGCCGCTGTTGCGGGTGGCTTCCATGTTGTTGCCGGTCACCGTGTTGAGCACAACGCGGATGCCGATCTTCTCCATCGAGGCCACCACTCCCTCGGCCAGGTTTTTGTCGGTCTGGTAGTCGGCGTTGTTGAGCAGGGTGATCTCAACATCTTTGCCGCCCGCGACATCCTTGGGGAAGTTCACGACGCCATTCTTGTCCGTATCCACCAGGCCTGCCTTGGCCAACGAGGCCTTGGCTGCATCGACCGAGAACGGGTAATAGACCGTGGACGCCTTATCGTAATAGGCGGTGCCGGCATAAAGGCCGCCGGGATAAATCGCCGTGAACGGTCCCTTCACCAGCGAGTTGCCAAGCTGCTGACGGTCGATGGCGTGAGTGATGGCCTTGCGGAAGTCGAGGTTGCGATTGAGGTTGCGCACTGCGGTCCCACGCTCATCCGGCTCGCCCCAGCCATTGGCCGATAGGTTCGGCCAGAGCTGGTAGCCGATGGTGCGGGCGCCAAACGCAAGACGGGCGGGAGCGTTGGCGTCAGCCGAACGCTTCAGAGCCTCGACATAGCTCTCGGCCTGTTCGAGGTTCGAGAAGTCGCCGGTGCCGGCCACGGCTTGCACGTCGCGGTCGGCCCAGGTCGAGAGCTTGTAGCTCATCTCGTCGAGGTAAGGCAGCTGATTGCCCTTGTCGTCGACCTTCCAGTAGTAGGGATTGCGGCGCATCAGGACGATATCGTCGGGACGGTACGCCACCGGCACCCAGGCGCCCATCACCGGGAAGTTCATGAAGTTAGGCGGAAAGGCGTTGGTGTACTGCTCGTAGGTATTCTTGGAATACTTCGGATGCTGTGGCTTCAAGAGGTGCGATGGTCCGGGGCAGAAGCCACCATAGGCCATGGTGTAAAGGTATTGCTTGGGGAAGGCTTCCTTGAAGGTCCACACCACCGTGTTGGCGTCCACCTTCTTCAAAGTGGTGCCGACGCCGAACGAATCCGGGCCGGACGAATTCAGCGGCTTCAGCTTGGGATCGCTGATGGCGTCTTCCCAATAGAACATCACGTCGTCGGCATCGAAGGGATCGCCATCCGACCACTTGGCGCCTTCGATCAGGTGCATGGTCAGTTCGTGACCGTCCTTGGACCAGTCCCAGCCCTTGGCGAGGTTCGGCATCGGCTCAAGCTCGTCGGCCTTGATCTCGAACAGCGGCCCGGTGCGGGTCAGGCACTCGAACATGCCGATGTCGATGCCACCCCAGCCCTGGACCTGGCCGGCGGCGTAGTTCCAGCCCTGCGGCCGGCCGCCGATGACATGGCGCATGACGTCGCCGTAGACGCCGGCGCCCTCGGGCATGTTGCTGGAGAGATAGACCAGCGGCTCCTTGGGCAGGCGGTCCTTGACGGCGGGCAGCTTGCCGGCCTTGACAAACTGCTCGGTGACCCAATCGGGCTCGCTGTAGCTCGGCAGCGCCTTGTAAGTGAAGATGTCCTTGATGCTGACGAAATTCGGCGTGCCCTGCGCGGCAAACTTCGGCGGATCGGGCAGCTCGTCGGCGGCATGGGCCGCCATGGTGGTCATCAGCGCGAGCAGGCTGGCGCCGCCCAGGATGGCAAGTTTGTTAGTCATCGTTCCTCCCAGTTATTTTTCCGGTTCTGCTTGGCAGGCCGGTAGACAAACTACGTTAAAACAAGAGTTCGATTCTTCATCCACGACAGACCAGCATTATGATGGCCTTCTCCCTTGGGGAGAAGGTGCCCAACGGGCGGATGAGGGGATTGCTGCCCGCAGTTGCACGAGCTGTCTCCACCTCGACCGCCAATCCCCTCATCCGGCGCTGAAACGCGCCACCTTCTCCCAATGGGGGAAGGAAACTCCGACGTCACCCCGCTTTGCGGTTGGCTTGCGCCTCCTTCTTCTTTGCCGATTCACTCCGCATGGCCTCGACCGGCCGCACCTCCAGCCGGGCTGCGCCTTGCCAGTCGCGCGTGGCCACGGACTTCTTGCTCAGGCGCTGCTTGGCGGCCGGGATTGCGTGCTGGTATTGCGGCAGCAGATCCGCTCCCGCCACCAGCATTTCATCGACCATCTGCCAGACCTCGTCGGGCGAGCAGATGGCGCCGACCAGCGGATCGTGCAGCACGGCGAGCTTCAGCAAATCAACGTCGCCGGTAACTGCGGCGTGTACGGACATGCGCTGCACGTTGATGGAGGCGATGCAGGTTGCGGCGCAGGCTTCGGGCAGCGTCACGCCGGCCGTCATGTTGAGCCCGAAGCGGTCGACATAACCGGGCGTCTCGACAATCGCATCTGCGGGCAAGTTGGTGATCAGGCCATTGTTCTTGACGTTGAAATGCCCGCGATAGGGGCGGCCGGTTTCCAGCGCCTCGAAGATGTAACTGGCGTGCTCGGTCGAACGCTTGGCCGGATCGATCTTCTGCCCGGCGTCTTCAAGGAACTTCGGATAATCGGTCTCGAACCAGTTCCGCGTCTCGGTGGAGTGGCGCAGATAACCGCCGGTTTCGCCATGGATCCACTCCGACATATCGATCCATTTGACGATCTCGTCGGGGCGCTTGCGGTACCAGGGCAGGTACTCGGAGAGATGGCCGTTGGACTCGGTCGAATAATAGCCGAAACGCTTCAGCACATCGATCCGTACCTTCTCCTGTTTGGAGTAGACGGGGTGCTTCTCGAACGCAGCGACCAGTTCGTCCGTGCCGATCTTGCGGCCCTTGAACCGGATATCGATATACCAGGTCTGGTGGTTGATCCCGGAGCAGATGAACTCCAGCTCGTGACTGTGCTTCGCCCCCAGCACCGCCGCGATCTGCTCGCCGCCATGCTGCACGCCGTGGCACAGGCCGATGGTGTCGACCTTGCCATACTCGATGGCCGCCCAGGTGTTCATGGCCATCGGGTTGGCGTAGTTGAGGAACTTCGCGCCGGGAGCGGCGTGCTCGCGGATGTCCTTGCAGAAATCGAGGATGACCGGAATGTTGCGCTGGCCGTACAGAATGCCTCCGGCGCAGATGGTGTCGCCGACGCATTGGTCGACGCCGTATTTCAGCGGGATGCGGATATCGTCGGCATAGGCCTCAAGGCCGCCCACGCGCACGCAGGAAATGATGTAATTTGCGCCATCGAGCGCTTTGCGGCGATCCGTCGTTGCGGTGATTTTGGTGGGCAGCTTGTTGGCCTCGACCATGCGGTCGAGGATCTTTCGCACCATGCCGAGATTGTGCTGGCTGATGTCGGTGAGCGCGAATTCCACATCCTGCAGCTCGGGCACACTAACGATGTCGGACACGAGCCGCTTGGTGAAGCCGACACTACCAGCGCCAATGATCGCTATCTTCAATCGCGTCATTCGTCCTCCCGACAGCGCGCCGCTCTTGGTGGAGCAGTCTATGAATTGCTGTGCCCGGAATGCTAAGCTCAAATGCGGTCGATCAGCAAGACCTATGTGACCTGTGTGACCGGGGCAGAGACAAGACATGACGCATTTCGTGGTGGTGGGTGGCGGTACGGCTGGCTGGCTGGCGGCGCTGTCGTTGAGCAAGGCGGCGGGCGAGGCCAAGCAAGCGGTTGAGATCACCGTCGTCGATTCCAGCAAGATCCCGATCATTGGTGTCGGGGAAGGCTCGACAGCGGCCTTTTCGGTGATGCTGCGTGAGTTCGGCATCGATCCCATCGAGTTCCTGTGCGAGACGCGCGGCACCATCAAGCTGGGCATCCGGCACAAGGACTGGCGACGCATCGGCTATACCTATCAGGGGCCGATCGACGAGCCGCATCAGATGGTCAAGGGCGCCGAGGGCCTGCAGTTCCTGAACGTGCACGAGGTGGCTGCGGGCCGGCCGGTGGCGGGGCTGCACCTGTTCGACCGGTTGATGAGTCACGACCTCAGTCCCTATTCACGCAAGGAGAACGGCGACCTGATCGCGCTCAGCCCGTTCCTCTATGCCAACCATTTCGACAGCTTCGAGGTTGGCCGGTTCCTGAAGCGCAAGTCGACTGGCGTCGAGGTGATCGATGCCGTCGTATCGGGGATCGAAAAGGATAGCGACGGCAACATCTCCGCCCTGGTTATGGACGACGGGCGCAGTTTGGCCGGCGATTTCTTCATCGACTGCACCGGCTTTCGGCGCCAGCTGATCGAGAAGGAACTGGGCGCCAAGTGGGTGTCCTATGCCGACGAATTGCCGGTGAACCGCGCCATGCCGTTCTGGATCGCGCATAAGCCTGGCGCGCCGATCGCTCCCTACACTCTTGCCTGGGCGCAAAGCTCGGGGTGGATCTGGTCGATCCCGACCCAGGACCGCTACGGCATGGGCTATGTCTATTCCGACGCGTTTCTCACGCCCGATCAGGCCAAAGCCGAGGTGGAAAAAACTCTTGGCCATCCCATCGAGGTGCGCGCCGACATCAAGATGGCGGTGGGGCGGCTGGCGACGCCCTGGGTGAAGAACTGCCTTGCGCTTGGGCTCGCCTCAAGCTTCCTGGAGCCGCTCGAAGCCACCAGCATCCACGGCACGGTGGTGCAGCTGATGCTGTTCGCCAACGACTATCTGTCCCTGCCGTTCGCCCCCACCGACCGGGACCGGGACGCCTACAACGCCCGTATCGGCCGCCAGATCGACGATTTCCGCACCTTCATCAATTGCCACTATGTGACGGAGCGAGCCGACACGCCGTTCTGGCGGCATGTGCGTGCGCGCTGCATCCATCCCGAGGCAACCGAGCGGCTGGCCGCCTGGAAGGACCACATGCCCCGGCGCGAAGACTTCCCAGACTATCTCAGCGGCTTCCCGCACGCCGATCCGACGCTCTACTACCCGGTGCTGGACGGTCTCGGTCACCTCGACCGCAAGGTGGCGCAACGCGAGATGGATGCCGCGCCCGCACTACGCAAGCGGGCGGCCGAGATTTCCGAGGGCCTGAAGACGGAGTTTGCGCGTGTGGCGGCCAAGGCGATTTCGCACCGCGAGCTGCTGGACGGGCTGGCGATCTAGTCTTTCCTTTCCCCCGCCTTTGGCGGGGGAAAGGACGTCGCCCGGAGCGCAAGCGACGGACTCAGCGACAGGTGACGGGCAGCCGCTTGCTCCGTACCGATGGCGAGAGGGCCGGAGCAAGCACCTGCCCCTCACCGACCGCCCCTCGCACTGCTGAAGAAGCGAGGGGAGTGGAGGTGCCAAGCTTCACCAGTCGGCATTCACGACGTAAACCGATATTCCGTTATCTGCCGATAGGTCTCGCCCGGCCTCAACACTGCGCTTGGAAAGCCCAGATGGTTGATGGCATCGGGGAAACGCTGCGGCTCCAGGCAGCAGCCGGCGTGCTTGGCGCTGCGGCGGCCACGGAAAGGCTCCACCTCCGGCAGATATTGCCCGTCGTAGAACTGCACGCCGGGCTCGGTGGACCAGATGTCCAGCGCGAGATCGCCGGCCGGCGAGGCGAGCCGGGCGACGAACCGGGGATCGGCCGATGGGGCGGCGGCGACAGCAAAGTTGTGATCGAAGCCGTTCGGAGTTCTTGGCGCGCTGCTCTCCGATCCGGGCCGCTGTGCGGAAGTCGTAGCCCGTACCAGCAACAGCCGCGACCTCGCCGGTCGGGATCAAGC
Organism: uncultured Alphaproteobacteria bacterium; assembly: GCA_963732765.1. Classification (GTDB taxonomy): domain Bacteria; phylum Pseudomonadota; class Alphaproteobacteria; order Rhizobiales; family Hyphomicrobiaceae; genus JANYHF01. The sequence goes on from CAVTAS010000008.1 coordinate 277,640, forward strand.
GCTCGTCGACCGGTGTGTAGTGCTCGGCCGCGAGGGTCAGCGTGTGGTCGAGGATCGTCTGGCTACCGGCAAGATTGAAATAACTGTGCGTCGCGAGGTTTACCAGCGTCGGCGCGGTGGTGTCGGCCGTCAACGCAATGCTCAGCACACCCTCCGGCGTCAGCGTATAGACACAGCGGGCGCGGACATGGCCTGGATAGCCTTCCTCGCCATCGGGGGATTCGATGGAGAGCACGACGCGGGTTTCGGAAGCCATCTCGACGGTCCAGACCCTCCGTCCAAACCCCATGTGCCCGCCGTGCAGATGCGTGACGCCTTGCTCGTTTAGCGGCAGCTGATAGCTTTTGCCATCAAGCGAGAAACGTCCGCCCGCGATCCGGTTGGCGCAGCGACCGGCGACCGCTCCCATGTGGCGGCCCTTCTCAAGATAGTCGGCGTAGTCCGCAAGGCCGAGCACCACGGAGCGCGGGGCGCCTGCCACCGGCACGATCAGATCGGCGATGGAGGCTCCCAGCGCCAGGATCTTGGCCTGATAACCGCCAGCCGAAATCGTGACCAGATCGACCGGCTGTCCGTCGGACGTCGTGAAGACAGTTTGGCGCATGTAGGGCTCGTTGTGTGATGAGTGGAGACGGGGGGGTGTGATACCATCGATTGAAAGTCTCAATCTGTGAGGTCAAGAGCAACTCTCCCACGCTTCCCGGAATTCGGCGCGCCTTTTTCCTTGCACGTCGAATATCCGGGACCCTCACCTGGGGGATGGATTGCTGGCCCAACCCAACGCCCTGTATCCACGGGAGCGGCGCCAGTTGTGCTGGAGCCGTACCACGTAATAATCCCGGAATCTGCCGCGTGAAAAGGCGCGTCAGGTTCCGGGAAGCGGTTCGAAACATTCGCACGGCGGTGTGAGCTGCCTGGTGTTCTGGCGCGATCGTTTGGTACCCGGCCAATTCGTCATCCCCGCGAAGGCGGGGATCCATGTATGCCAGAGTGTGGCTCAGCCTCGATTCCCCACAAGCTGCTGACATTGCGAGCGTTTCCGTGTTGGCCATCGAGCACGCCTCAGGCATGGCTGGATCCCCGCCTTCGCGGGGATGACGAGGCTTTGGGTACCTTTTGTGTGTGCCAGAACACTAGTTCATATGCTGGCCGCCGTTGATGGCGATGTTGGCGCCGGTGACGAAGGCCGCTTCCTCCGAGCACAGATAAATAATCAGGCCCGCCACTTCTTCCGGTTTGCCAAGCCGCCCGATCGGGATCTGCGGGATGATCTTGGTGTCGAGAATGGTCTTGTCGATGGCCGTAACCATCTTGGTGCCGATGTAGCCGGGCGAGATGGTGTTGACGGTGACGCCCTTCTTGGCCAACTCCAGCGCCAGCGATTTGGTGAAACCGTGCATGCCGGCCTTGGCGGCGGCGTAGTTGGTCTGCCCAAAGGCGCCCTTCGATCCGTTGACGGACGAGACGTTGATGATGCGGCCCCAGCCGCGGTCCATCATGCCGTCGTAGACCTGCTTGGTCATGTTGAAGACGCTGTCGAGATTGGTACGGATGACCGCGTCCCAAGCCGCTTTGTCCATCTTGCGGAAGGTGGTGTCCTTGGTAATCCCGGCGTTGTTGACAAGAATATCGATAGCTCCGATATCGGCGACCACTTTGGCGCAGCAGGCCTTGGCCGACTCGTAGTCGGTCACATCGCACGGGCAGGCTTCAAAGACATAGCCCTTGGCCTTCATGTCTTTCAGCCACTCGGCGCTGGTTTTGTTGGATGGCGAATAGGTCACGGCCACCGTGTAGCCGGCATCCGCCATCTTGGTGCTGATGGTTTCGCCCAGGCCGCCCATGCCGCCAGTTATCAAGGCCACGCGCTTTGCCATGTGTCTCCTCCCGAAGTTTTTTGCTTTGTCAGACGTCACCGGCTTATCACAATCGCACCTTGGGGGAAGTGTCAAACGTGGTTCGCGAAAGTCGGTTGCGGCACCGCGGAATGGAGTCCTCAAGCGCGCGGTCTAATGCTAGTCTGCCGGTCGTCAGTTCGCGGACCAGCAATCCAAGGAGGCGCCGACGTGGCCCAGAATCCCTTCGAAATTCCCCAACAAATGCGAGACCTCGCCGAGCAGAACGTCGAGCAGGCGCGCAAAGCCTATGGCCAGATGATGGACGGCATGGCGCAGGCCATGGGCATGTGGTCGGCGGCCGTGCCGGCCAATGAGATGACCTCCGGCTTCAAGCTGGTGCAGGAGCGGGCGACGCGCTTTGCCAAGCAGAACGCAGACGCCGGCTTTGCCCTGGCAACCGAATTGGCGACCGCCAAGGACGTCCAGGAAGTCATAGCGATCCAGAGCCGCTACGCCCAGACGCAGATGCAGTCCTACGCCTTGCAGGCGCAGGAGCTGGGGCGGCTGATGACGGAATCGGCAACGAAAATGACGCCGGGGCGATAGCAGCGCGTCAACGCGAAGCCGAGTTCGCTCTGAGTTTGGCATAAGCCTCCAGCGCCGCCTTGCGGGCTTCCGCATGGTCGACGATGGGCTGGGGATAGGTCGTGCCCAGCCTCACGCCGGCAGCCGCCAGGACAAGCGGCGGGGCCGCCCATGGTTCGTGGATGTGTTCGGTTGGCAACCTGGCCAACTCGGGTAGGAAGGTGCTGACATAACTCCCGTCGGGATCGAATTTCTGCCCCTGCAGGATCGGATTGAACACCCGGAAGTAGGGCGCCGCATCCGCCCCGCAGCCGGCCACCCATTGCCAGCCAGCCGCGTTGCTGGCGAGATCTGCGTCGACCAGATTGTCCCAGAACCAGGCTTGGCCACGCTGCCAGCCGACCAGCAGGTGCTTGACCAGGAACGATGCCGCCACCATGCGCACCCGGTTGTGCATCCAGCCGGTCTGGCGTAGCTGGCGCATGCCGGCATCGACGATCGGATAGCCGGTCGCCCCGCGCGTCCAGGCGTGATACTTGGCCTCGTCGTCGGCCCACGGAAAGTCTTGGAAGTCGCGCCGGAACGGCACGTCCGGCAAGGCCGGGAATTGAACCAGCAGGTGCGCCGAAAACTCCCGCCAGCCGATTTCGGCGAGGTATTTCTGTGCGCCGGTCGCCAATTCCGGATGCACCGTCTGCGCCATCGTCAGCGCCTGCCAGACCGCCGTGGGTGCGATCTCGCCGAAGTGCAGATGGGGCGACAGGCGTGAGGTGCCGGGGCGGTCGGGGCGGTCGCGGTCCTCTTTGTAGGAGCGCAGCGCTGCAGCGATAAAATCGTCAAGCGCGGCCTCGGCGCCTGCCTCGCCGGGTGTCCAGCTGGCGCGCAGCCCGGCGGCCCAATCGGGCTTGGCCGGGAGCAGGCCCCAATCCTCCAAGCGCTCGCTGGCTGGCCAGGTTTTGGGGGCTGGCAGCTTGTCCGGCACCTTGGCGGCGGGGCGGACTTGCACTTGCGCCGAGGCGGCGCGCCAGAATGGCGTGAACACCCTGAACGGCTCGCCGGCTTGCGTGCGCACCGACTCCGGCTCCACCAGCAACGCGCCGCCGTAGCGCTTCACGTCGACCCCGATGGCGTCAAGTGAGCGCTTGAGGCGCGCCTCCTGCGCGCTGGCCCAAGGCTCGTAGCGGCGCGTCAGATGCACTGCTTTGGCCCCCGTTTCCTGGGCCAGTCGCGCCAGTTCCCTCGCCAAATCGCCGCGTCGCAGGACCAGCCGCGAACCGCGTGCCGACAGGCTCTCAGCCAGCGCCGCCAGCGAGCCGTGCAGCCACCAGCGCGATGCCCCGCCCGGCGCCCAGGCCCCTGCCGCAGCGGTGTCGAGCACATAGACAGGGATGACGGGCGCGCCAGTCTCGATGGCGGCGGCCAGGGCCCGGTTGTCCCGCAGTCTCAGGTCGTTGCCGAAGCTGACGATGATTGGCGTCGGGGCCATGGCGGCTCAATCTCGTTCTGAATGGGATGGAAAAAAACAAGCCAAGTCAGCGGATTACAGTCCGGAGTTAATTTCTGCTTAACGATCTTGTGTGCAACTTAAGGTTGAAGAACCGAATTCTGCAATCCGACTCCCTGCCGATCCGGGCGCACCCGGACGAGACCGGCGAGCGGCCCAACTGACCCTTGGAGATACATCGCTATGGCCTTCGATTCCAAACCCCGCCTCACCTCCGTCCCCGCGTCCGACGCCTTCGCCTCACTGAAGCGCGAGCCCCTGCTGCGCCGGCTTGAGCCACGCATCATGTTCGACGCGGCCGCACTGGAAACCGCCATCGATGCGCTCCATTCAGGGGCCGCTCCAGACCAGCACTTTGATGCCCCGCACTATAACGCCCCGGACACTCTGCCGGACCACGTTGCCGACACCGCTCTCAGCGCCGCCGACCTGGTCGGTCTTGCCGATCACATGGACGGCGCGATCACGGTGCAGAGCATGCCGAACGCGCGCAGCGTGGTCTTCATCGACGCCAACGTTCCCGATCTGGCCGTGCTGGAAGCCGCCATTGCCGATACCTCGGACATCGTGGTGCTCGATCCGGCCAAGGACGGTCTGGCTCAGATGGCTGCCTATCTTGCCGACCGGCACGATCTCGACGCTATCCACATCATCAGCCACGGCGAGCCGGGCAAGCTGCATCTGGGATCGTCCACCTACGATGCCGGAACGCTGAAGGCGTTCGATGCGGAACTGACCGTCATTGGCGCCTCGCTGCACCAGGGTGGCGACATTCTGATCTATGGCTGCGATGTGGCCCAGGGCACGGCCGGCGACGCCTTCGTGCACAAGTTCGCCGATCTGACGCATGCCGATGTGGCGGGTTCGACGGATCTCACCGGTTCGGTGGCGCTGGGCGGCAACTGGGTGCTCGAAGACCAGGTTGGCGTGGTGGAGAGCACCTTGGCGATTTCCGCACCGGGACAGAGCAGTTATCTCAACACACTCGATCTTGTTGTTACGCCCGCAACCACCTCGGCTGGCGTCGCAACGATCTTTACCGACACGTTTGTCGGTGATGGCATCACCGCCACGAACTTCGTGCAGACCGGTTCCAACACGCAATTTGGTACGTTCACGAATGATGCCGATGGCTTCGGCCCCAGCCGTGTTCCGCTCACGGACGGCGTGATCTTTGCAACGGGCGACGTCTCGACCGTGGTGGTGCCCGGCCTCAACACCAACAACGGCTTTACCGACACCACCATCGCCAACGCCAGCGTGCCCGAGCTTGTGACACTCACGGGCGGCCCGATCTTCGACGCTGCCGCATTCGGATTCAACTTCACCGCAACCACCGACCGCATCGGCTTCATTTTCAGCTTCGCTTCCGATGAGTATCCCGAATACGTCGGCACGCCCTTCAACGATGGCTTCGGCTTCTTCATCCAGGGCGGTACGGACTATGTGACCAAGACCAACCTTGCGCTGGTGCCCGGAACCACCGACGGTATCGCGGTCAATACGGTCAACAGCGGTTCAGCCGGATCGCAAAGCGTGTTCTACCCGACGCCGTTTGTCGCCACCAACAGCGCCTACTATATTGCCAACCATGTCGGCTCGTCGGGGTATTATCTGCAATACGATGGTCTGACCACGTTGCTGCAGGTCGATGCCGAGATCACGCGCGACACAACCTACTCGATGAAGATCGCGATTGGCGATGCTGGCGACAGGTCGCTGGACTCCGGCGTTTTCTTCAAGACGCAGGGCTTCCTGGCACTGACCAGCGCCACCGACAATGACTATGCCACAACTCAAAGCGCGCTGGTGTCGGGCAATGTCGTCACCGACGATACCGGCGACAACATCGATATCACGCCAAACGGCGATCAGGCCGGCATCACGGTAACCTCCGTGAACGGCGCAGCGTTTGGATCGGGTCCTGTCACCCTGGCCTCGGGCGCGACCGTGACCATGCAGACGGACGGTTCGTTCTCCTATGATCCGAGCGGCAACGCGGCTGTCCAGGCCCTGTTGGCCGGTCAGTCGCTGACCGACAGCTTCAGCTACGGCATCGTCGACGCGATTGGCGTCACCGATGCCGCGACCGTCACCATCACTGTCACCAACCCCGACATCGCCCCGGCCGCCGGCAACGATAGCTTCAGTACTGCGGCAGGGGTTGCGGCCACCATCCATGTGCTGGGCAATGACACCGACGCCGATATGACCGACACGCTGACCGTGACCAAGGTGGCGGGCCAACTCATTGCGGCGGGCGATGCCGGCATCGCAGTAACCGGCGGCAAGGTGACGCTCGATGGCAACGGCGATCTGACGTTCACGCCCAATGCTGGCTACATCGGCTCGCCCTCGTTCCAGTACTCCATCAGCGACGGCCACGGCGGCACCGCCACGGCCACGGTGACCGGCAGCGTCATCGCGCTGCCAACCGCCAATGCCGATCTGGGCTCAGGTAACGTCCATACGCCTGTCACCATCAGTACACTGGCCAACGACACCGATGCGGCGAGCACACTCAATCCGGCTACGGTGAAGATCACCGGCACGGCCAGCGCCGGCTCCAGCCTGGTGGTTGCGAGCGAGGGCACCTGGTCGGTCAACACCGCCAATGGTGCGCTTACATTCACGCCACTAGCCGCCTTTAGCGGTGTACCGACGCCAATCAGCTACACGGTGGCCAATGCCGCCGGCGGCGTTTCATCCCCGGCAACCGTCAGCATCATGCCGATCCACTCGGCCCCGCACATCGATCTTTCTGGTCAATCGCCCAAGGACGGCGCCTTCACCTATCCGCACAACGGTGGCGCCGGCGCAAATGCGTCCTGGGCCAGCCCGGTGGGTCTCGCCCACTTCGCCTCGGTCAGCCCGGAAGCCGGCGGGCCCGGCCTGACGCTCACCAACGATGGGTCCTCCGGCTACATCGGAAATGTCGCCAGCGCGTCGCTCGCGTCGTCGATCGCCCAGGGCGAATACATCTCGATGAAATTTACGACCCTCGGCAGCATGCCCGAAACCTGGCTCCAGGAGACGGCATTGCGCTTTGCCAGCGGCCAGTATCAGTTCGCACTCGCCATTTCGTCCGACAACTTCCAATCGGCGACGCTGCTGTCGCAAGACAAGACCGCCAACACATATTCGGGCCCGATCTACGACGGCAATTCCAGCTACGGTCTGACGCCGGCGGCCGATTTCCAGCTGCAGCCCGGCACGAGCTATGAGCTGCGCGCCTACATCTACAACATGCCCGGCGGCACCACGGCCACAGGCACCTGGGACGACTTCTACGCCCTCTATTCGGCCGACCCCACCGGCTACGAGACCACCTTCAACGCTGGCGGCGCGGCCGTTTCGATCTCGGCGGCTACGCCGGAACTGGAGGATTCCAACAGCGCCAACATGGTGTCGGCCTCCGTCGTGCTCGCCAACAAGCAGACAGCGGATCATTTCGTCATAAATGGCGTAACCACGGCGAGCGGCTCGGCCGCCACGGTCGGCAACATCCACTATGCCGTCACCGAAAGCGCGGGCTCGATTTCCGTCGCCCTCAGCGGTTCGGCCACCAAGGCGGAATATGCCGCCTTCATCCACAATATGTCGTTCACGAACAGTTCGGCCAGCCCCGCCGTTGTCGACCGCACCGTCAATGTCACGGTCAGCGACGGTCTTGAGACCTCCAACGTCGCCACCACCATCGTGCATGTCAACATTGCTCCGGAAGTCGTGGTCTCGCTCGGCGACAAGTCGGGCCTGGACGGCGCATCCGTCAGCATCGTGACAAAGGGAGCATTCGCCGACACGCCCGGCGATGTACTGACCTACAGCGCCACCGGTCTGCCCTCTTGGCTCGTCATCGATACCGCCACCGGCAAGATAACAGGCACGCTGCCGGCCAACGCTTCGGTCGGCGGCATTGCCCATGATGGAGACTTTGCCATCGAAGTCACGGCTACGGATGCCCACGGGCTCTCGGCCACCGACAGCTTCACCTTCACCGCCAAGAACGTGGCCCCCGCCGCAGTCAACGACGGTGTGTTCAGCCTCGATGAAGACACGCCCGCCACCATCGATGTGCGCCTCAACGACCACGACGGCAGTCTCGATACCGACACGCTCAACGTCGCCCAGATCGATGGCCATGCCATCGTGGCCGGCGGATTACCAATCACGGTTGCCCATGGCGAGGTCACGCTCGGCCTCGACGGCCTGCTGACCTTCCAACCCGTAACCAACTACAATGGCCCTGCAACGTTCCAATACACCGTTTCGGACGCCCAAGGCGGCACGGCCAATGCCACTGTGCTCATCGACGTCGTTGCGGCCATCGACGCGCCGGCCGGCGCCGACAACACCATCACGACGGACGAGGATGCGGCGTACACGTTCTCGGCCGCCGATTTCGGGTTCAGCGATCCGAACGACACGCCGGCCCACAATTTCAAAGACGTCATCATCATCACGTTGCCTGGTGCCGGTTTGCTGACCCTTGACGGCATCGCAGTGACGCCCGGCCAGGTCATTCCGGCCGGCTCGATCGGGACGCTGGTGTGGACGCCGCCCTCCAACGCAAACGGTGCGGGTCTTGCGTCCTTCACGTTCCAAGTGGTGGACGATGGCAGCCAGACGACCAACCTGGTGTTGAACGGCAGCCTTGAGAACACGCCGTTCCCGGCTGCCTCCACCTTCATCCCCGGTTACTTCAGCACCACTGCGCCATCGGCGGCAGACCTCAATCCACCCGGGTTGGAAGGGTGGACGCGCGTCGTCACCACGATCGATAGCGGTGGCGCCAGTCCGTATTACATCATGAGCGGAACGACGCTGGACCGTAACGACGATCCCTCGACCACGGACACGCCTTATGGCGATCAGTTCGGTTATCTCGGGCATGTCTATCAGACCATCTCCGGCCTGACACCAGGCGCAACCTACGTGCTGAGCGGCGATGCGATCGTCAATGGGCTGAACGTTTTTACGACCAGTTCGTTCGCGCTTGCCGTCTATGACGACGCCGATTTCAACGGAACGATCGACAACACATCGGCGTCGACGGGCACGCCGGTGCCGTTGGCGGCCGGCACCATCAATAGCATCACAGATGGCAACGACCCGGCTTGGCGCAATCTATCCTTCAGCTTCGTGGCGCCAGCCAGTGGCTCCATCGATCTCGTCGTGCACAAATCGTCCATTGGGATGGCCATGTGCAACTGGGACAACATTTCCTTGACCGCCATTGACGGCGGCCAGAATACAGATCTGTCGCCAAATACGATGACGTTGACTGTCACGCCGGTCAACGATCCGCCCATGCTCAATCTGGACCCTGACAATTCGCAAGGCGGCCTCGACAATGGCGGGATCGATGCCGGCCATCCGGTCGGCAGCGCACCCGTCCTGATTTCGGACGCCGACGTTGCAATCACCGACATCGACAGCACGGCCATTGCCTCGCTGACCATCACGGTCGCCGGCGTTGCCGATGGAGCGGCCGAGCATCTGTTCGTCGGCGGCGCATCTGGTCTCGATATCGTCCTCGATGGCGTCACGCCCCAGTCGGGCGCCGTCACAATGGGCGGCACGACGTTCCAGGTCGCCTACGATCCCACCAGCGGCGCGATCACCGTCACCAACAGCGCCGGCGGCACGATCCCGATTGCCGTCACCCAGGCGTTGATCGCCACTTCGACCTACCAGGACATCAGCACAACGTCGACGGAAGGTCCGCGTACCATCGAGCTTACTGTCGATGATGGCACGGACTCCAGCTCCATGGTGGCAGCGGTCATCGACGTGCACGGCGGCGTCACCGGCCCCGAGGACACCGCGATCCCGCTCGGCCTCAATCCGGCCGACTTCGTTTCCGTGACAGATCCTACCGTCATGATCGAAGGCGTGCCTGAAGGCTCCGTCCTGTCCTCGGGCGTGCTCAACCTCGACGGCACCTGGTCGGTGCCGCTCGCCGATATCGGAGGCCTCGCGCTGACGCCGCCACTGGACTACCACGGCACCTTCTCGATTGAGGTCTGCGGTATGGTTGAAACGACAACGGAGGTCATCTCCGTGAGCGTGATGGCCATGTCGTTCTCGGAGACCTCGTTCGAGGAGGCCGGGACGACCACCGCAACGGAAGTCTGCCGCTACCTCGACATCACCGTTGTTCCGACGCCCGATGCCGTCAACGATCCGATCGTCATCGACGAAGATGCACCGGTCATCGGCGTCAATCCGCTGTCCAATGACGATCTTGGAGCAGGTACTGACGGTATCGCCGACCTCACCATCACAACCGCGCCGGCCGCAACTCAGGGCGTATTGAGCTACCTCCAGGACGGCACCGCAGCGCTCGATCACCGTCGCGGATGGCGCTCTCCTGTCGGCCAGCGAAGCCGCCACGCTCACCTTCAAGCCGCACCTCAACTACCACGGCACGGTCACGATCCCCTATGTCGTGACAGACGTGAACGGAGCGACTTCGAACGCCGATATCGTCGTCACGGTGACGGCCGTAGACGATCCGGTCCAAGTGGTGGACCCGAACGATCCGCATACCAATCCACAGGATCCCACTTACGGTCCCGCAGACCCGAATGCACCCGGCTACGATCCGGCCAATCCGACCGGCATCGCCGATCCAGACAGCCTCATCCCGGACGTGACCAGCACGGACGGCGCCACGCCGGCCTCGATCCCGGCCGGGAGCTACTTCGGCGATGCCGAAGGCGATGTGCTCAGCTACTCGGCAACCGGCTTGCCGCCAGGCCTCGTCATCGATCCGGAGAGCGGCCTGATCGACGGCACGCTGGCGCCGAACGCAAGCCAGTCGGGAACGGGCGGCCACCCCAATGGCACCTATGTCGTGCTCGTGACCGCGACCGACCCCGTCGGCAACGCCGCCACGACGACGGTGATCTATACCATCGCCAACCTGCCGCCGGTTGCGGTTGATGACGCCGGTACGGCCTCCGAGGATGGCCCTCTATCAGCGGCAATGCGCTTACCAATGATCACGATACCGCTTCGGATACGGACGCTCTGCATGTCGCCTCGGTGAACGGCGATGTGACTCTCATTGGCCAGCCTGTCGCTGGTTCCACCGGCGGCAGCTTCGTGCTCAAAGCCGATGGAACGTGGACGTTCGATCCGGGCCACGCCTTCGACAACCTGGCGGCTGGTGATATCCGCGACACCGTCGTCACCTACCTGGTGGCCGACGGCCAGGGCGGCGTCGCGACCGCAACGGTGACCGTGACGGTGACGGGCGCCAACGATGCGCCGGTTGCCCTCGGGCCGATCGCTGCGGTCGCTGCGGTTGACGCCGCGCCGATCTCGCCGATCGATACCTCGGTGGCGTTCGCCAACCCCGGTGACCTGCCGCTGGTCTACTCGACCAACAACCTGCCGGCTGGCCTCGTCATCGATCCCGCCACCGGCCTCATCACCGGTACGCCAGCGCACGACGCTTCGGTGCAGGGCCCGTATGTGGTGACGGTCACCGCGACAGGTCCGGCTGGCGAGACGTCCACCACGGACTTGCAGATCACGGTCGCCAACCCGGCCCCGGTCGCGGTTGCCGATAGCGCCAGCACGCCGGCCGATACGCCGGTGACGATCGCTCCGTTGGCGAACGACACCGATGCCGACCATGATGGGCTCAGCGTGACCTCGGTAACGACGCCCGCCAACGGCACCGCCACGCTGAACCCCGACGGCAGCATCGCCTACGTCCCGAATGACGGCTTCATCGGTACCGAAACGATCAGCTACACCATCACGGACGGCCAGGGCGGCACGTCCACGGCCTCGATCACCATCGTCGTCGGCGCTGCTCCGCCCGCCGGCGCTCCGCTGCTGACCGGCACACCAGACGATCGGATGGGTACGGATGGCTCGCCCATCACGCCCATCGATGTCGGCGCGCTCTTCACCGATCCGAACGGCCAGCCCCTGGCCTTCAGCGCCAGCGGTCTGCCCATGGGGCTGGTCATCGATCCGGCAACCGGCCTCATCTCGGGCACGCCGGCCACGGATTCCTCGGTCCAAGGTCCGTACTCAGTCGTCGTCACCGCGGTCGATCCCGACGGCAACCAGGTCTCGACCACGCTGCTGCTCGCCATCGCCAACCCGACCCCGCAAGCGGCCAATGACGCCACGGCGACGCCAGTCGATACGCCGGTCAGCATCGCCGTGCTGGCCAACGACGCCGACGCCGATCACGATCAGCTGAACGTCTCCTACCTCTCGGCCCCGGCCCATGGCACGGTGGTCGTCAATCCGGACGGCACGCTGACCTACACGCCGAACGCTGGTTACATCGGCCCCGACGCCTTCACCTACACCGCCTCGGACGGCCAGGGTGGAACGTCCACCGCGACGGTTACGGTCTACGTCGGCACGGCCAACCCGGATGCTCCGATGATCGACGCCACGGTTCCCGCCACCGCTCTGGGTACGGATGGCGCCCCCATCGCGCCGATTGACCTCGGCTCGCACATCGCCGATCCGAACGGCGACCCCTTGACCTTCAGCGCCACCGGCCTGCCGCCAGGGACTCCTCATCGATCCCGGCACCGGCATCGTCACCGGCACGCTGTCGCCCAACGCCTCTACGGATGGTCCGTTCACGGTCACCGTCACCGCCGTCGACCCCGCCGGCAACCAGGTCGTGACTACACTGGTCATCACCGCCACCAATCCGGCTCCGGCAGCCACGGACGATATCGCCGCCACGGCGCTGAACCAACCGGTCGTCATCGGCGTGCTCGCCAACGACGTGGACCCGGACCATGACACCCTGTCGGTGGCCTCGGTCGTCGCTCCGGTCCACGGCACGGCGACGATCAATCCGAACGGCACTGTAACGTACACGCCGGACGCCGGCTTCACCGGCACCGATACGTTCCAGTACACCATCACCGACGCCAACGGCGCGACCTCCATTGCCACCGTCACGGTGAAAGTCGGCGTCCCCGGCCCGCTGGCCGCCACGGCCGCCATCGCCCCAGTCACCGGCACCGATGGCCAGCCTATCGCTCCCATCCCGGTCGCGGCCGCTTTCGGCGACCAGGACCCGAACGACCCGCTGTTGCTGGGGGTCGACGAGACAGCCTTGCCGCCCGGCATCACCTTCGTCGACGGCGCGTTCGTCGGCACGCCGGCCAACAACGCCAGCCAGGGCCATACACCCGGCCAGCCCACCGGCACCTACGTCGTCCCCGTGACAGGCACCGACACTGCCGGCGCTTCGACAACGACTTACGTAACGTTCACGTTCGCCAACCTGCCGCCGGTCGCGGTTGACGATCGGCCGGCCGTCTCGGAGGACGGACCCCAGCTCAGTGGCACCGTGCTCGGCAACGACCACGACACCGCCCCCGACAGCGATCTGCTGACGGTGACCGGCGCCGGGCAGGGCGGCAACCCGATCACCCTCGGCACGCCGTTCACGCTGGCCGGCGGCGGCGTGCTGACGCTGTTCGCGGACGGATCGTACACGTTCAATCCCGGCACGGCGTACAACGGGCTCGACCTGGGCGAGCATCCGACCGAGACCATCAGCTACACCCTCTCGGACGGCAACGGCGGCGTCACGACGGCCGAACTGATCATCACCATCGACGGCGTCAACGACGCGCCGGTGGTGATCGATCCGGCCAATCCCGGCACGCCCGCCAACCCGATCCCGGCCGCCGATCCGCTCAACATCATCCCCGATGTGAGCGCTACGGATGGCCAGGCGCTGACGCCGATCCTGGTGGGCGACGTCGTCGTCGACCCCGAAGGCAAGCCGTTGCTGTTCACGCTCGACCCGGGCCTGCCGTCGTGGCTACATATCGATCCCGCCAGCGGCGAGATCACCGGCGTGGCCCCGGCTGGCGCTTCGCAAGGCACCAACACCGGCACTCCGGGCGAGTATCTCATCACCATCACGGCGACCGATTCGCACGGCACGCCGGTATCGACGACGGTCACGCTGACCATCGCCAACCTGCCGCCGGTCGCGGTTGACGATCGGCCGGCCGTCTCGGAAGACGGACCCCAGCTCAGTGGCAACCGTGCTCGGCAACGACCACGACACCGCCCCCGACAGCGATCTGCTGGTGGTGACCGGCGCCGGGCAGGGCGGCAACCCGATCACCCTCGGCACGCCGTTCACGGTGGCCGGCGGCGGCGTGCTGACGCTGTTCACGGACGGATCGTACACGTTCAATCCCGGCACGGCGTACAACGGGCTCGACCTGGGCGAGCATCCGACCGAGACCATCGTCTACACCCTCTCGGACGGCAACGGCGGCGTCACGACGGCCGAACTGATCATCACCATCGATGGCGTCAACGACGCGCCGGTGGTGATCGATCCGGCCAATCCCGGTACACCCGCTAACCCGATCCCGGCCGCCGATCCGCTCAACATCATCCCCGATGTGAGCGCTACGGATGGCCAGGCGCTGACGCCGATCCTGGTGGGCGACGTCGTCGTCGACCCCGAAGGCAAGCCGTTGCTGTTCACGCTCGACCCGGGCCTGCCGTCGTGGTTACACATCGATCCCGCCAGCGGCGAGATCACCGGCGTGGCCCCGGCTGGCGCTTCGCAAGGCACCAACACCGGCACTCCGGGCGAGTACCTCATCACCATCACGGCGACCGATTCGCACGGCACGCCGGTATCGACGACGGTCACGCTGACCATCGCCAACCTGCCGCCGGTCGCGGTTGACGATCGGCCGGCCGTCTCGGAGGACGGGCCCCAGCTCAGCGGCACCGTGCTCGGCAACGACCACGACACCGCCCCCGACAGCGATCTGCTGACGGTGACCGGCGCCGGGCAGGGCGGCAACCCGATCACCCTCGGCACGCCGTTCACGGTGGCCGGCGGCGGCGTGCTGACGCTGTTCACGGACGGATCGTACACGTTCAATCCCGGCACGGCGTACAACGGGCTCGACCTGGGCGAGCATCCGACCGAGACCATCAGCTACACCCTCTCGGACGGCAACGGCGGCGTCACGACGGCCGAACTGGTCATCACCATCGACGGCGTCAACGACGCGCCGGTGGTGATCGATCCGGCCAATCCCGGTACACCCGCCAACCCGATCCCGGCCGCCGATCCGCTCAACATCATCCCCGATGTGAGCGCTACGGATGGCCAGGCGCTGACGCCGATCCTGGTGGGCGACGTCGTCGTCGACCCCGAAGGCAAGCCGATGCTGTTCACGCTCGACCCGGGCCTGCCGTCGTGGTTACACATCGATCCCGCCAGCGGCGAGATCACCGGCGTGGCCCCGGCTGGCGCTTCGCAAGGCACCAACACCGGCACTCCGGGCGAGTACCTCATCACCATCACGGCGACCGATTCGCATGGCACGCCGGTATCGACGACGGTCACGCTGACCATCGGCAACCTGCCGCCGGTCGCGGTTGACGATCGGCCGGCCGTCTCGGAGGACGGACCCCAGCTCAGTGGCACCGTGCTCGGCAACGACCACGACACCGCCCCCGACAGCGATCTGCTGACGGTGACCGGCGCCGAGCAGGGCGGCAACCCGATCACCCTCGGCACGCCGTTCACGGTGGCCGGCGGCGGCGTGCTGACGCTGTTCACGGACGGATCGTACACGTTCAATCCCGGCACGGCGTACAACGGGCTCGACCTGGGCGAGCATCCGACCGAGACCATCATCTACACCCTCTCGGACGGCAACGGCGGCGTCACGACGGCCGAACTGGTCATCACCATCGATGGCGTCAACGACGCGCCGGTGGTGATCGATCCGGCCAATCCCGGTACACCCGCTAACCCGATCCCGGCCGCCGATCCGCTCAACATCATCCCCGATGTGAGCGCTACGGATGGCCAGGCGCTGACGCCGATCCTGGTGGGCGACGTCGTCGTCGACCCCGAAGGCAAGCCGTTGCTGTTCACGCTCGACCCGGGCCTGCCGTCGTGGTTACACATCGATCCCGCCAGCGGCGAGATCACCGGCGTGGCCCCGGCTGGCGCTTCGCAAGGCACCAACACCGGCACTCCGGGCGAGTACCTCATCACCATCACGGCGACCGATTCGCACGGCACGCCGGTCACAACGACGGTCACGCTGACCATCGCCAACCTGCCGCCGGTCGCGGTCGACGACACGCCGGCCGTCTCGGAGGACGGGCCCCAGCTCAGTGGCACCGTGCTCGGCAACGACCACGACACCGCCCCCGACAGCGATCTGCTGGTGGTGACCGGCGCCGGGCAGGGCGGCAACCCGATCACCCTCGGCACGCCGTTCACGCTGGCCGGCGGCGGCGTGCTGACGCTGTTCACGGACGGATCGTACACGTTCAATCCCGGCACGGCCTACATTGGGTTGCCGGTCGGCCAGAACACTACCGAAACGGTCCGCTACACGATCTCGGACGGGAACGGTGGCCAGGTAACGGCGGACCTGATTATCACCATCGAGGGTCGCAATGACCTGCCGCTGATCATCGATCCGTCTACTGGGCTTCCACTCGCTGCTGGCCAGCCTGTGATTCCGGCCCAGCACGGCACCGACGGTCAGCCGGTTGCCAGCATCAATACCGCCGGGTTCTTCAAGGATCCCGACCTCGGCGATACGATGAGCTATGCGGTTGCCAACCTGCCGGCGGGCCTTGAGTTCAATCCGCTGACCGGCGTTATCAGCGGCTCGCTTAACACCCATGCCTCGGTGCATGCACCTTACCTCGTCGAGGTCACGGCGACCGACAACCACGGCGGAAAATCCATCGCCAGCTTCGTCTGGGCTGTCGACAATCCAGTGCCGGTGGCGATGGGCGAGGAGGCCCGCACCACAGCCGGTGTTGCTCTACAAGCGACGGTTGCCGGCAATGACGTCGATCCGGATGCTGACGGCATCGTCTACCGGCTGGCCTCTGGTCCGGCGCACGGCACGCTGACGTTGTCGCCAAATGGGACGTACACTTACGTTGCCGACTCGATGTACTCGGGGCCGGACAGCTTCACCTACGCCGTGGTCGATGCGGATGGGGGCGTGAGCTATGCCGTCTGCATGATCAAGGTCAATGCGGCGACCAACATCACGCAGGTTTCGACGGGCGCTGGCTGGCACGCGACTGACCATTCGGCGCCGCTGCCGCCGCTTTCGGACGTGGTCTCCCAGAACGAGTATGTGCGCAGGGTCGCCAGCGAGGAGGCGGCGGATGAGCCGGTCACGGGCGGGTCGGAGCATATCCGGCTGGTGGTCGAGGGGCGCACGCACCAGCTTGACCAGCAGTATGGCGCAGCGCCCAACGACATGCCGCTGCACTGGGGTCTTGGCCTGGGACGCGATCGCGGCCATGGCGGTGGAACCGTCTACGAGCCGCTGGGCGATGCGCCGTTCTGGAACGGGCTGAAGGCGCTCGACTTCTCGGGTCTGCTGCAACAGGAGGCCTTTGTCGGGGCGCCCGACTCGCCAGCTCTGGCGGCAGCGGATGCCGGACTGGCGGTGCCGTTCGGCGAGAAACTGGCCCACATCCGCGGCCGTTTCGACCGTGAAGCGCTGCGTCTGATGGCCGATCTGGAGGATGCGGCGTAGGCTGACCGATAGCGCCACCTGGTTCGGAAGCCGGGTGGCGCGACAGTCCTGATCACCTGGCGCTCGGAGCCTGGTTGCCTATCCCATGGTCGGGATACTGAACTCCGACCCTTCCTTGATGCCGCTCGGCCAGCGGCTCGTGACTGTCTTCGTCCGCGTATAGAAGCGGATCGAATCCGGTCCATGCTGGTTGAGGTCGCCAAAGCCTGAGCGCTTCCAGCCACCAAACGTGTGATAGGCCAGCGGAACCGGGATCGGCACGTTGATGCCGACCATGCCGATCTTGCATTTGGCGGCGAAGTCGCGTGCGGTATCGCCGTCACGCGTGTAGATCGCAACGCCATTGCCGTATTCGTGATCGTTCACCAGCTTCAGGCCTTCGGCGTAATCCTTGGCGCGGACCACCGAAAGCACCGGGCCGAAGATCTCTTCTTTGTAGATCTTCATATCGGCGGTGACGTTGTCGAACAGACTACCGCCCATATAGAAGCCCTTCTCGTAGCCCTGCATCTTGAAGCCGCGTCCATCGACCTTCAATGATGCGCCTTCCTTGAGGCCGCTCTCGATATAGCCTTTGACGCGATTGACGGCGTCCATGGTGATCAGCGGGCCATAGTCGGCCTGGAGATCGGTCGACGGACCAACCTTCAAACTCTCCACGCGCGGGATCAATTTCTTGACCAGCGCGTCGGCCGTCTTCTGGCCCACCGGGACTGCCACCGAAATCGCCATGCAGCGCTCGCCGGCCGAGCCGTAGCCCGCGCCAATCAGGGCGTCCACGGCCTGATCCATATCGGCATCCGGCATGATCACCATGTGGTTCTTGGCGCCGCCGAAGCACTGCGCGCGCTTGCCGGTAGCGGTGGCGCGCGAGTAGACGTAGGCGGCAATCGGGGTCGAGCCGACGAAGCCGACGGCCTGGATATCGGGATCGTCCAATATGGCGTCCACGGACTCCTTGTCGCCGTTGACGACATTGAGCACGCCAGGCGGCAGGCCGGCTTCCAGGAACAGTTCGGCCAACATAAGCGGAACGGACGGATCGCGCTCGGACGGCTTCAGGATGAAGGCGTTGCCGCAGGCGATGGCCGGACAGCACTTCCATAGGGGGATCATGGCCGGGAAGTTGAACGGCGTGATGCCGGCGACCACGCCCAAGGGCTGGCGCAGCGAATACATATCGATCCCGGGGCCGGCGCCGTCGGTGAATTCACCCTTCATCAGGTGCGGGATGCCGGTCGCGAACTCGGCCACTTCCAGCCCGCGTTGGATGTCGCCCTTGGCGTCGGGAATGGTCTTGCCGTGCTCGCGGGCGAGCTTATCGGCCAGCTTGTCCATGTCGCGGTTGATCAGCGCGACGAACTTGGCCAGCACGCGGGCGCGCCGCTGCGGGTTCTCGGCGCCCCATTTCAGTTGGGCTTGTTTGGCGTTGGCGACGGCGGCCGTCAGCTCGGCCTTGCTGGCCAGCGGCACCCGCGCGGCCACCTCGCCCGTCATCGGCCAATAGACGTCGGCGAAACGGCCCGAAGTGCCCTTGACGCGCTTGCCGCCAATGAAATGCGAAAGTTCTTCAACTGCCATGGTGTGCCTCGTTCCGGGGAATGGGGGATTTGGAATGAATGTTCCACTTATCCTAGAGGGGCTGATGCTGAGAATCTACTGCGATGTCTCAAATGCGCCATGAATAATCGGCCCGGCACGGCCAAGCCGTCGAAGGTGCGGGCGCACGGTCGCCGGACGGCCGCAAGAGGGAGAGAGAAGAGCGGCCATCCGGCGCCTTACGGATCGATTTGCCGCAGTCGGCCGCATCACCTAACACTCCTCCCAAAGACCCGATGCGGGGGGCGTCCGGCCACCCCGCGCGATCAGGAGATGCCGACCGATGAGCGCCGCTTTCCAGGCTGCCAAATTCAAGTCCTACGACGTCGTGATCGTGGGCGGGGCGATGCTTGGCTCTTCGGCGGCCTGGTTCCTGTCAAACAACCCCGATTTCACAGGCAGGGTGCTGGTGGTCGAGCGCGACCCGACTTATCGGCACGCGGCGACCTCGCTCACCAACAGCTGCATCCGCCAGCAGTTCAGCGCCGAGATCAATGTGCGCATTTCGCAGTTCGGCGCCGATTTCGTGAGGAATTTCCAGCGCTATATGGGCGATGATCCGCGCGTGCCTAAACCCGTCCTGCACGCCTTTGGCTACATGTACATGGCTGACACGCAGGCCTTCGCCGACAGCTTGCGCGCCGCACAAAAAATCCAGGCCGCCTGCGGGGCCGGCACCCGGCATATGAGCCGCGCCGAGATCGCTGCCGCTTATCCATTCTATCATCTCGACGACATCCTGGCCGCCAACCACAATCTGGTCGACGAGGGCTATTTCGACGGCGGCACGCTGTTCGATTGGTGGAAGCGTATGGCGCGCGAGCGCGGGGTCGAATACTGCACCAACGAGGTGGTGGCGATGACCAGGAACGCCGCCGGCACGCGCGTCGAAAGCGTCACCTTGAAAACCGGCGAAGTGATCGGCTGCGGGACCGTGGTCAACGCGTCGGGCACGCGCGGGGCCGTCACCGCCCGCATGGCCGGCATCGAGATCCCGATCGAACCACGCAAACGCTTCACCTTCGTCTTCGACGCCGAGCGGCCGTTGGACCGCGACCTGCCGCTGACCATCGATCCCTCGGGTGTACACGTGCGCACCGATGGCAGATACTATATGGCCGGCTGCCCGCCCGACGTGGACCCGGCCGTGGCCTTCGAGGATTTCGACATGGACCACGACATCTGGCAGGAGAAGGTCTGGCCAGCCGTTGCGACGCGCATCCCCCAATTCGAAGCGGTCAAGCTGATCAACTCCTGGGCCGGCCACTACGACTACAATGTGCTCGACCAGAATGCGATTCTCGGCCCGCATTCCACCGTCCGCAACTTTCTATTCGCCAACGGATTTTCCGGCCACGGCTTCCAGCAGTCGCCGGCCATGGGGCGCGGCCTGTCGGAACTGATCGCCTATGGCGGGTTCCGCACGTTGGACCTGACCCCCTTCGGGTTCCTGCGGATCGAACGCGGCGAGCCGTTCCTGGAAACGGCGGTGATTTAGGCCGAATCGGAACATTCAAATGGCGCCCTTGAAATCGTCATTCCCGCGTAGGCGGGAATCCATGCAGGCCAGTGTTTTGAACGGTGCTTACCCATATGAAAGCTCTGTTCTGTCGGTAGTTTCCGGGTGTCGAGCGTGGGCCAAGCCATTGGCGTGCTTGGCCCCCCGCCTACGCGAGGGTGACGAGTCTTTGAGGCTTTGAGCCAATCCTGGCAGTCGTGGATGACAATATCCCGATGTCATATGCAGCAAACAGATCGTAGTGTGGCAATCCGACCGGCCTATAGCGCCCCGCCGCACGCCGTGATACTCCGGCCGCGCGCAACTCTCACCCTGGACCTCCCTCATGGACTGGACTACCGCCATGCCGGCCGTATCGGCGGCGTTCCTCGGCTCGTTCGTCGAGGTCGTCGAGGCTTTCACGATTGTCCTTGCGGTCGGCACGGTGCGCGGCTGGCGGCCGGCGCTGAGCGGGGCGGCGGCGGCGCTGGTCGTGCTGGCGCTGCTGGTCGTCACGCTCGGGCCGCTGTTCAGCCTGGTGCCCATCCACACTCTGCAGCTGGTGCTCGGTGTGCTGATGCTGATGTTCGGCCTGCGCTGGCTGCGCAAGGCTATCCTGCGCTCGGCCGGGGTCATTCCCCTGCACGATGAGGAAAAGGCGTTCGGCGAGGAGACGGCGCATCTCAAGGACGAGATCGCCGCCCGGGCCAAGGCCGGCGATTGGATCGCGGCCAGTTCGGCGTTCAAGGCGGTCCTGCTGGAGGGCGTGGAGGTGGTGTTCATCGTGCTGGCAGTAGGCGCAGGGCATGGGCTGATCTTCGCCGCCAGCCTCGGCGCGCTTGGCAGCCGTCGCCCTGGTGGCGCTGATCGGGATCGGCGGTGCACAAGCCACTGACGCGCGTGCCCGAGAACACGCTGAAATATGCCGTGGGCGTCATGTTGTCGGCCTTCGGAACGTTCTGGACGCTGGAAGGCCTTGGTGGCGACTGGCCGGGAGCGGACTTTTCGATATTGGCGCTGGGCGTAGGATTCCTGCTGGCGGGACTGGCGATCGGGCGCTGGATAAACGGGGACAGTATACCTATTTCAGAGCAGGAGCGCGCGGGATGATACGGTTGTTGGGAAATTGGTGTACTGTCCCCGTTTATTTTGCGGGCGTTGCATCATGAGCATGATAGTGCGCGTTGCCAAAGAACTGCTCGGCCTGTTCGTCGACGACGGCAGCTTAGCGCTGGCGATCCTGGCCTGGGTCGCGATATTCGCGGCGCTGATGACCGTGGTTGCGGTACCGCCAACGCTGGCCGGTCTCGTGCTGTTTCTTGGCCTGATTGCCATCCTGGCCGAAAACGCGGTCCGTCGCGCCCGCAAGCGTTGAGAGAGCTGCCAATTTGTAGAGTGAGTTGACCATGCGATCCTTCATCTATCAGGGCTTGCCGGCGCGGGTGATCTTCGGCTCGGGCACGCTGGCGCAACTGCCGGCCGAGGTCGAGCGGCTGGGTTTGGACCGCGCGCTGGTGCTGGCCACGCCGCAGCAGGTGGGGCAGGCCGAGCAGATCGCGGGGCAGCTCGGCGCGCGCTCGGCCGGCGTCTATGCCAAGGCCACCATGCACACGCCGATCGAAGTGACCGAGGACGCCATGCGCGTAGTGGCGGAACGGAGTGTGGACGGACTTATCGCGGTCGGCGGTGGCTCGACTACGGGGCTGGCCAAGGCGATTGCTCTGAGGACGGACTTGCCGCAGATCGTCGCGCCCACCACCTACGCGGGCTCGGAGATGACGCCGATCATCGGCGAGACGGCTGATGGTAAGAAGGTCACGCAGCGCAGCCTGAAGGTGCTGCCCGAGGTGGTGATCTATGACGTCGACCTGACGCTGACCTTGCCCGCAGGGCTATCGGGCGTGAGCGGCATGAACGCCATCGCGCACGCGGTGGAGGCGCTCTACGCCCAGGACGCCAATCCGATCATGGATATGATGGCGCTGGAGGGTATTGCGGCGCTGTCGCGCGCGCTGCCGAGGATTACGGTGGATACAGCGGATCGCGAGGCGCGCTCGGATGCGCTGTATGGCGCGTGGCTGTGCGGCATTTGTCTGGGTACGGCGGGCATGGCGCTGCATCACAAGCTCTGCCACACGCTGGGCGGAACGTTCGATCTGCCGCATGCCGAGACGCATACCGTGGTGCTGCCACACGCGGTGGCGTACAACACGCCGGCCGCGGGCGCGGCGATGGGCAAGGTGGCTGCTGTGCTGGGCGCGGGATCGGCGGCTGCTGGTTTGTACGAACTCGCGGGCCGCGTCGGGGCCAAGCGGGCCTTGCGCGATCTGGGCATGCCGGAGGCGGGCATCGATCGCGCGGCTGATCTGGCGATGGCGAACCCCTACTGGAACCCGCGCCCGCTGGACCGCGAGGCCATCCGCGGGCTGATTGCGCGGGCCTGGGCCGGCGAGGCGCCGTGACATGAGCGAAGCGGGGAACCTGATCGATCTGGCGGGCGTGTGGCGGCTGAAGGACGAGCACGGCGAGTACGAGTGCGACATGCCGATCCCCGGCGATGCGCATTCCGCCCTGCTGGCCGCCGGGTTGATCCCCGATCCGTATGTGGGGCGGAACGAGCTGGCGGTGCGCGGGCTGGCGGACCGGGATTGGGTGGCGAGCCGGACGTTTCAGTGGGAGGGGGAAGGGCGCGACTGCGAGTGGTTTCTAGACTTCGACTATCTCGATACGGTCGCGGAGATTCGCCTCAACGGTCAGTGGATGTGGGCCGTCGACAATACCTTTCGCCGCTATCAGTGGTTCATATCGTCGGCTCTGATTGCAGCCAAGTATGATCGGCCGTCACTGAAGACAGGCGAGAACACGATAGAAATAGTTTTCAAGTCAAATACTCGCGCAGCAATCGACCGCGCGAAAAGGCAACCATACAAGGTTCCCTACATTGTGCAGAATTGTCCGATCCCGAACGGCAACATGCTGCGAAAGCCGCAATGCCATTACGGCTGGGACTGGAATCTGGCGATTGCGCCGTTCGGTCTCTATGGGCGGATAGCGTTGCGTCGCGGTGCACGGCATTATGATCGAGCACGTTCAAGTGCATCAGTTGCCACGACACAATTTCCCTTGGGAAATCCGTGTGTCGATCGGTACTCGCTCGTTTGCGGAGCATCGAAGGTCCTCGACTTTTCAAAGTCGCGTTCAACGGGGAGACACAAGTACGAGAGCACCTGCTGCCCGAGGGCGAGGCGGAAACTGAGTTCACATTTCGAAGTGGACACCCCGGATCTGTGGTGGCCAGCGGGCCACGGTGAACAAGACCTCTACGACCTCACCGTCGAAGTCGACGGCCAGATCGAGCGCCGCAAGATCGGCCTACGGACGATCAAACTGCTAACGGACAAAGACCCCACCGGCCCCGGCTCGCGCTTCGCCTTCCTCGTCAACGGCCGCGAGATTTTCGCCAAGGGCGCCAACTGGATCCCTGCCGACGCGCTGCCCTCGCGCGCCACGCCGGAACTGACGGAAAAGCTCCTCAAAGCCGCCGTCGACGCCAACATGAACATGATCCGCGTCTGGGGCGGCGGCTTCTACGAGCAGGACTGGTTCTACGACCTCTGCGACCGCCTCGGCCTTATGGTCTGGCAGGACTTCATGTTCTCCTGCTCGCTCTATCCCGCCGACGACACGTTCCTCTCCGAGGTGAAACTGGAAGTCGGCTACCAAGTCCGCCGCCTGTCCCATCACGCCTGCATCGCCCTCTGGTGCGGCGACAACGAACTGATCGGCGCACTGACGTGGTTCGAGGAGAGCCGAAAAAACCGCGACCGCTACCTCGTCGACTACGACCGCCTCAACCGCACCATCGAGGAGGCCGCCAAAGCCGCCGACCACACCATCAACTGGTGGCCGTCGTCCCCCTCCTCGGGCCCGAAGAACTTCGGCGACGCCTGGCACGACGACCGCTCCGGCGACATGCACTTCTGGTCGGTCTGGCACGAGAACAAGAGTTTCGACCACTACCGCGACGTGAAACCGCGCTTCTGTTCCGAGTTCGGTTTCCAGTCCTATCCCTCCTTGAACGTCATAAAAAAGTTCGCGTCCGCCGAGGACATGAACATCGCCTCGCCGGTGATGGACCACCACCAGCGCAACGCCGGCGGCAACGAACGCATCGCCGGCACCATGTTCCGCTACTTCCGCTTCCCGATGGCGTTTGCCAATTTCGTCTACCTCTCCCAAATCCAGCAGGGTCTGGCCATGCGCACCGCGATC
The DNA here is from genome assembly GCA_963732765.1 of uncultured Alphaproteobacteria bacterium. Classification (GTDB taxonomy): domain Bacteria; phylum Pseudomonadota; class Alphaproteobacteria; order Rhizobiales; family Hyphomicrobiaceae; genus JANYHF01. The sequence continues at coordinate 302,504 of CAVTAS010000008.1, forward strand.
GAATACTGGCGCAGCCTCAAGCCGCACTGCATGGGCACGCTCTACTGGCAGCTCAACGACACCTGGCCGGTCGCCTCCTGGTCCGGCCTCGATCACGGCGGCGGCTGGAAACTGATGCACCATATGGCGCGCGACTTCTACGCTGATGTCGCAGCCTTCGCGATCCCGTCCAATGACGGCAAGACCATTGCCATCATGGGCGTCAACGACGGCGCGGCGTCCGCATCAGCCGATATCGCGGTGTTCACCGTATCGGTCGACGGCAAACGCAAAGATCTCGGTACGCACAAAATGGAGCTGCCGTCCGACCGCGCCGTGGAAATCGCCAGCATCGATGCCGCCACGATCCCCGAAGACTCCCTCCTCCATATCGCAACGTGCACGCCCCAAGTGACCGTGACCCGCCACTTCGCCCCGCGACCATACAAGTCCTACGCTTTCACCGATCCGAACCTGCAACTCTCAAATCGCTCGACGGACGGCTTGCTCAGCGTTAAAGTCGCTGCCGAACGGCCCGCCTATTTCGTCGCCCTCGAGTGCGACGTCCCCGGACATTTCTCCGACGCTGCGTTCGATCTCCTGCCCGGCGAGCCTCGGGAGGTGACGTTCCGCCCGGACGATCCGGCGACGCTCGCCGAGGCGGCGCGTACCCTGATCGTTCGTGATCTTTTCTCGGCGACCTGCCGCTGATCTTTGAAGGAGACTGCCCGTGCCGAATCGTTTCTCGTTCCAACTCTATTCCGCCCGCCTGCAACCCCCGGTGAACAAGACCATCGCGATGCTGGCCGAACTTGGCTACCGCGAAGTCGAAGGTTTCGGTGGCGTCTATGACGAGCCCGACAAGCTGCGCAAGGTGATGGACAAGAACGGCGTCACCATGCCGACCGGTCACTTCGGTCTGGACATGCTGGAGAAGAAAAAGAAGGACGTGCTCAGCATCGCCCAGACACTCGGCATCTCCAAACTGATTTGCCCGTGGATCCCGCCTGAGCTGCGCTCAGCCAACGCCAAGGGCTGGAAGGAGATCGGCAAGCGCATGGGGGGGCTGGCCGAGAGCTACCGCGCCGAAGGCTATCCCCTGGCCTGGCACAACCACGATTTCGAGTTCGTCGAGTTCAAGGATGGCTCCACACCGCACGAACATATGTTCGACAACGCGCCGTTGCTCGACTGGGAGATCGACGTTGCCTGGATCGTCCGTGGCAAGAGCAATCCCCTGAAGTGGATCAAACGCTACGCCTCGGCCATCACCTCGGTCCACATCAAGGACATCGCCAAGCGCGGCGAGAACCTGGACGAGGACGGCTGGGCTGACATCGGTTACGGCACCATGGATTGGGCCAAGATCATGGCGGCGATCAGTGAAACACGCTGCGTGCATTTCGTGCTCGAGCACGACAAACCGAGCGATGTGGAGCGGTTTGCCAAGCGGTCGCTGGCGGCGGTGAAGAAGCTCTAAGAAAGAAGGCAATGGGCAACAGGCAATGGGCAATCGAGGCTCGAACATGGCTTCTATAGAGTTCGCATCGTGACCTCAGGGTTTGGCAGGCTGCAATGGACTTGACGGTTGCGGTTTATGCGGTCTCGTCGAATTTTCCCCAAGCCGAGCTTTATGGACTGACGTCGCAGTTGCGTCGCGCCGCGACGTCGGTACCGTCCAACATTGCCGAGGGCTACGGCAGAGAGAGCACCAAGTCTTACGTGCACTTTCTCAAGACAGCGCGCGGATCGCTCAATGAGCTCGAAACGCAGTTGATATTGTCGGAGCGGCTGAAGTTCGCAACGACGGTGCAAATGCAGCCACTACTGGAAGCAATCAATGCAATTGGAAAAATGCTAAACGCGCTACTCCGCTCCATACAGGGCAAGTTCCCTGACGGTTTCTCAGAGGATTAGCGATTGCCCATTGCCGATTGCCTATTGCCTTCCACCCAATCTCTTCGAGGAAACCCCAACAAAATGGCCAACAATCTGCGCATCGGCGTGGTCGGCTGCGGCAACATCTCGACCACCTATTTCAAGTACGCCCCGCTCTTCAAAGGCATCGAGATCGTCGCCTGCGCCGATCTCAATCCTGCCGCGGCCGAGAAGGCTGCCGAGACCTACAAGGTCAAGGCGATGGAGCCGGCCAAGCTGATCAAGAGCAAGACCGTCGATATCGTCCTTAATCTGACCATCCCTGATCAGCATTTCCCGGTGTCGCTGGCTGCGGTGAAGGCCGGCAAGCACGTCTATTCGGAAAAGCCGCTGTCGCTGTCGCTGAAGGATGGCATCAAGCTGCGCGACACGGCCCTGGCCAAAGGCGTGAAAGTCTGCGGTGCTCCCGATACCTTCCTGGGCGGATCGCACCAGCGCGCGCGCAAAGCCATCGACGACGGCGAAATCGGCAAGATCACGTCTGGAACCGCCCACGTCATGGGCTTCGGCATGGAGCACTGGCACCCTAACCCGGACTTCTTTTTCAAGCCCGGCGGCGGTCCGATCCTCGACATGGGGCCCTACTACATCGGCAATCTGATCAACCTGATCGGCCCGGTGAGGCGCGTCGCGGCGCTCGCTAACGTCGCCAAGGCCGTGCGCACCATCTCCAGCCAGCCGCGCGCCGGCGAGACCTTGACGGTCGAAACGCCGACCAACATCCATGCCCTGCTCGAATTCCACAATGGCGCGACGGTCACGCTGTCGGCCAGCTGGGACGTTTGGCGGCACCGCCATGCCAACATGGAGCTGTACGGAACGGAGGGCTCAATGTTCGTGCCCGATCCGAACTTTTTCGGTGGCGACGTGCTCTCGACCCGCAAGAATGGCGAAGCTGCGCCGCTGCCGGGCTGGGATCATCCGCTGTCGATCCCGAACCGCGCGGACGGTGGCGGCAACCAGGTCGCCGACTACCGTTCGATCGGGCTCGCCGATCTGGCAGCGGCCGTGAACGGCAACCGCGACGCCCGTTGCTCGATCGACCGGACACTGCATGCTGTCGATGTCATGACGTCGGTGCTGAAATCGGCTGCGGACGGCAAGTTTGTCGAGTTGAAAACCACGTGCACCCAACCGGCGCCGCTCGGGCCGGAAGAGGCGCGGGGGATGATGGTTTGACGAAAGACGGCACTAGGGATTAGGCACTAGTCTGCAATGTCGGCGCAGCTTGCACCTCCTCCCCCCTCGCCTCTATACGAGGGGAGAGGAGATCGCGTCTCGCAGCCGACCTTTGGGAGGCAAGAGCCACGCGGTTGGTGAGGGACGGGAGCTGGCTCAGTCCCTCTTGAGAGCTGTACGGAGCAAGCGGCTGCCCCTCACCTGCCGCTGGTTCCTCGCCTTCGGCTCGGGCGACGTCCTCTCCCCCGTAAAGAGGCGGGGGGAGGAAAAGACGCCTTCGGCGCATAGGAAAAAAGCAATGACTTCGTCTTCGATGCTCTACAACCGCTGCGGCAAATCCGGCCTCATGCTCCCCGCCGTCTCCCTCGGCCTGTGGCACAACTTCGGCGGCGACACGCCGTTCGAGTTGAAGCGTGCGCTTTGCCGCAAGGCCTACGACCTCGGCATCACGCATTTCGACCTCGCCAACAACTATGGCCCGCCTCCCGGCAGCGCGGAGGAATCCTTCGGCGCCATCATGCGGCACGACTTCGCCAGGGAGCGCGACAAGCTGGTGATCTCCACCAAGGCGGGCTGGCGCATGTGGGACGGACCTTATGGCGAGTTCGGCAGCCGCAAGTACATGCTGGCCAGCCTCGACCAGAGCCTGAAGCGCATGGGCTTGCCCTATGTCGATATCTTTTATTCGCACCGGTTCGATCCCGAGACGCCGCTTGAGGAAACCATGGGTGCGCTGGATACGGCTGTTCGTTCGGGACGCGCGCTTTATGCCGGCATCTCCAGCTATGGTGCCGAGCAGACCCGCGAGGCGGCGCGCATCCTGAAAGATCTTGGCACGCCCTGCCTCATCCATCAGCCGCGCTATAACATGCTGGATCGCGCGCTGGAAACCACCGGCACGCTGAAGGCCATCAATGAGACCGGCATGGGCTCGATCGCCTTCTCGCCCCTGGCGCAAGGTCTGCTCACGGAGAAATATCTCGGCGACATTCCCGCTGGCAGCCGGGCGACGCAGGGCAAGTCGCTCGATCCCAAGGTGATCGACGCCAAGCTGCGCAAAACCCTGAAGGCGCTGGCCGCCATCGCGACCAAGCGCGGGCAGTCGCTGGCGCAGCTGGCCATTGCCTGGTCGCTGCGGCCGGGCGGAGTCACCTCGGCGCTGATCGGGGCCAGCAAGCCCGAGCATGTCGAGCAGTGTGTCGGCGCCCTGGCGGCGCCCGCGTTCACGGCTGCCGAACTCACCGCCATCGACGCCGCACTGAAGGGCTGAGCTATGCCGCATGTCCTGGTTGTCGGCCCCATTCACGCCTCGGGCATGGCGCTGTTGCAGACTGCGCCGGGCGTGACGCTGGACGTGGTCAACGAGCCGACGCTGGAAGCCTATGCTCCGTTTGCGCCCAAGGCGGATGCGATTTTGATCCGTACGCAGCCGATGCCGGCCACGGTGATCGCAACGGCGGCCAAGCTCAAGATCGTGTCGCGCCACGGCGTCGGCTACGATGCAGTGGACGTGGCGGCGCTGACGGCGCGCGGGATTCCACTCTGCATCGTGGGCGACGTCAACTCCCTCGCGGTGGCCGAGCAAACCATGGCGCTGATGCTGGCGCTGGCCAAACAGGTGACGACCTATGATGCCGCGACGCGCGGCGACGGCTGGGGTACGCGCAACCGCTTCACGGCGTTCGAGCTCAACGGCAAGACACTGCTGCTGCTCGGTTTCGGGCGCATCGGCCGGCGCGTGGCGAAACTGGCGATGGCCTTCGGCATGGTGGTCGAGGCCTACGACCCATTCATGCCGCCCGCAGCCATCGAGGCCGAGGGTGCGCGCGCGGTGGCCAATCTGGACGCAGCGTTCTCGCGTGCCGATGTGGTGTCGGTGCATATGCCGAAGTCGGACGGCAAGGCGATGATGGCCGCGCGCGAGCTGGCGCTACTGAAACCGTCAGCCATCGTCATAAATACCGCGCGCGGCGGGCTGATCGAGGAGGCCGCGTTGGCCGAGGCGCTGGCGGCGGGACGGATCGCGGGGGCGGGGCTGGATGTGTTCGACGCCGAGCCGCCGCCCAAGGATCATCCGTTGCTCAAGAGCGGGCGCACCATCGTCAGTCCGCACATCGCGGGGCTGTCAATAGAGAGTGCGGAGCGCATGGCGGTGTCCTCGGCTGAGAATGTGCTCGACTTCTTTGCCGGGCAACTCGATCCGTCACTGGTCGTTAACCGCGTCTGACCCTCAGGAGACCTCTGCAAAAACACGCGCCGATCCCAGCCTCGTCATACCCGCGTAGGCGGGCATCCATGCATGACAAGGTTTGGCACGTCGTCAGCACCACGGAAGCGTCGGATGCAACTTGCGCATGGCATCGGCACGAGAGACCGCCATCGGCTTGCATGGATCCCCGCCAACGCCGGGATGACGAGTTTTGCGGTGCTTATCGAATTTTCGCAGAGCTCTCCTCAGGCAATGGCGCGACGGGGGTGGGTGCTGGTTTGGCTGAGGCACGGCCAAAAGTCATGCAGGTAATCAGTAGGCGCCCTGTTACCCTGAAATCACACCGAAACCGCTCACCCAATCCCGCCCTATCGCTGCCACGCTAAGGTCACGGTCGGCCAGCAGGTTGGCGGCAAGCGGGGTGATCCTGAGTCGCCGGCCCCAAACCGGCTCTGGCTTTGAACGTCCCCGCGCCGTTATGCTTGCCAACCCCCTGACGAGCTCTCGAGAGGTGACGAAATGCCCGCCCCCTTCCGCCCCCTCACCCGTGCTGAATTCATCAATGAAATCATGACGTTCGACTGGTCTCGCCGGGTCTGGCGCGTCGACATGCACCACACCTTCCGCCCCACCCACGCCGACTACGACGGCGAGCCTTGCATCGAGCGCATGTGCCGTTTCCATGTCGATGACAGGAAGTGGGACGACATCGCCCAGCACGTCTCGATCGCGCCCGACGGCACCATCTGGACCGGCCGCGACTGGAACAAGACGCCCGCCTCGGTCGGCGGCGTGCTCAATTCGGGCGCCTTCATGTTCGAGGCTATCGGCAATTTCGACGCCGGCCACGACGAGCTGAAAGGCGAGCAATTACAGAGCGTTACACATGTCATCCGGGCCGTGCAGCGGCGCTTCCGATTGCCGCCCGAGGCGCTGCTGTTCCACCGCGACGTGCCGGTGACGGTGAAAACCTGTCCGGGTACCTCGGTTGACAAGGCCGACATCCTGCGCCGCGTGATGCGTCTGCAACTGCCTCAGGTGACGCCGGTTGCGGTGGCCATGCGGCGTCCGGCGCTGCGCGGCACAACCGTGGGATCGGCGGCGGCGGCGCGGTGATGCGTCAGCCGTCGACAGGTATGTTAGACAGGCAAACCGCCAGCTCCGGCGCTTCAACCGGGACTAGGGTCTTGTTACCCTTTACTTTGGTGATGCTGCGATAGCCGGACTCAAGTGGGTCCTTATGAACAGTCGTCACAAGAGTGTTGGCGTTGATGACCCAATACTCCCGAACGCCGAACCCGGCGTAGAGCCTAGTCTTCAACGTCGTATCCTTGACCAGGGTCGTGTCGGAAATTTCAACCACGAGCAAGGCAGATTGCCCACTTAAACCAGCGAGTCCCGTCGATTTTGCGTACACGACGAGGTCTGGTTCTGGCACGTCGGTCTTGCTCAGATGAAAAGTCGTCTCCTGCGCAAACCGGAGACGCGGTGGTCTGCGCTTGCCCCAATACATGGTAAGGTCCGATTTCAGGGTCTCGTGCCTGATCCCCTTAGGCGATATAGGCACAATCTCCCCGCCGATCAGCTCGAATCTTTCGCCAGGCTCAAAGACGCCAGCCCTCTGAGCCTTGAAGACTTCATCGATGGTCCAACGGCGGCGCGGCCAGCCTTCGGCGGCTTGGGTCGCGTTCTTGAACTCGTCGAGTTTGACGTGCTTGTTCATAATTCAATCGTACCACGCTCCGCGCCCCTGTGGATAGCGGTGAAGACCTGGTTCCCAGCCGCTCATCGGCCACAGTTGCGGGGCGAATCACCCTAGGGTGCTCGTTCGTTCGCCGTCCCCAAAGGCCGCCCAACCCGCATGCGCTATTCGCCCGCCATTCTCGACGATATCCGCGCCCGGCTGCCGGTGTCGGCGGTGGTCGGGCGGCGCGTGCCGTTGAAGCGCGCAGGGGCGCGAATTGGCCGGCCTCTCGCCCTTCAAGTCCGAACGCACGCCGTCGTTTTTCGTCAACGACCAAAAGGGCTTCTTCCATTGCTTCGCCTCGGGCGAGCACGGCGATATCTTCAGTTTCCTCATGAAAACCGAGGGTATTACGTTCTTCGAGGCAGTGCAGCGGCTGGCCGCCGAGGCGGGCGTGACCTTGCCGAAAGAGTCGCCGGAAGCTGCGCGTCAGGAGGATGCGCGTGACAAACTGATCGCGATCATGGAAGAGGCGACGCGCTTCTTCGAGGCCAATCTGGCGGGGCCGCGCGGGAGAGAAACCCGCGAATACCTGGACAAGCGCGGCGTCACGCCCGAGGAGGCCAAGCGCTTCCGGATGGGGTTCGCGCCCGATGCGCGCGGGGCGCTGAAGGAGCATCTGACACAGCGCGGCGTTTCGATCCGCGACATGATCGAAACCGGCCTGCTGGTGGCGGGCGACGATATTCCAACGCCTTACGATCGCTTTCGCGGCCGGCTGATCATTCCGATTACGGACTTGCGCGACAAGGTCATCGCGTTCGGTGGGCGGGCGCTCAGCCCCGACGCCAAGCCGAAGTACCTCAACTCGCCTGAGACGCCGCTGTTCCACAAGGGCGGCCAGCTGTTCAACGCCTTCCGCGCCCGCAAGGCAGCGCATGATACCGGCCAGGTCGTCGTGGTCGAAGGCTATATGGACGTGGTCGCCATGGTGCGCGGCGGGGTCGAGCATGCCGTCGCCCCGCTCGGCACGGCGCTGACCGAAACCCAACTGAACCTGCTCTGGCGCATGAGCCCGGAACCGACCATCTGCCTCGACGGCGATGCGGCGGGCCAAAAGGCCGCACTTCGCGCCGCCGAACTCGCATTGCCGCACATACAACCTGGCCGCTCCCTGCGGTTCGCCTTCATGCCGGACGGGCTCGATCCCGACGATCTCGTCCGCCAGCGCGGGCCCGACGCGCTGCGCAAGGCGCTGGAGCAGACCCAGCCGCTGATCGAGGTGCTGTGGCGGCGCGAGCGCGACGCCGAGCACCTGGATACGCCCGAGCGCAAGGCCGGCTTGGAGCGGCGGCTGACCGCACTGGCCAAGCGCATCGCCGATCCTGCGGTCAGCGGCGAGTACTTGCGGGAACTGCGCCAGCGTTCGCGCGAATACCTCTGGCAACAGCGCTCCGGCGGGGCTCAGCGCTCGGCACGCGGGCCGGCAGGCGCTGGAGCCAGTCAAGCCAAGAGTCAGGACTGGCGCATCCGCGAGCAGGCCGGATTGCGAGGGACCAAGGGCAAGGCGCCGTTCGTTGCCCCGCGTCCCCAGGCGCGCGAGGAACTGCTGCGCAATGTCATGACGCGCCAGCATGGCGAGGCCGGCCTCAACCGCGAGGCGCTGATCCTGCGCACCCTGATCAATCACCCCTTCATGCTGGACGAGCAGTCGGAGGAGTTGAGCACCATCGGCTTCACGAATGCGCTGCTGGGCGCGATGCGTGACAGCCTGCTCGGCCTGCACGCCCAACACTCCCCCCTTGACAGCGGCACAATCACCACCCATTTGATCGCATCGGGCCACAACGACGCGCTGGGGCTGATCGCGCGCGCCATGACGCACAAGAGTGACCGGTTTTCCGAAACCGGCGCCACCGAGGATCGGGTGCGGATGGGATTGCGCGATGCCCTTGCCGAGCAGGAGAAGGCCATATTGAAGGCAGCCCTGAACGCACACGATCTGCAACACGCCCTCAGCGAGGGTTCCGAGGAGGCCTATGCGCAGCTCCTCGATTTGGAGGCGAGATTGCGTGCGGTGGATGCCAGGGCGACTGGGTCCGATCTTCCGACAGCTGGCGAGGCGGTCTCCGCAGCGTTGGCCGTTATGCAAATTGACGCACCCGAGCAATCGGGCGCCAACCTTGAGGACTACGCGGGCTGACAGGTGGAGCGCTGGTCTTGGCGGGGCCCTGTGCGCGGGGCGCGCCGGCCGCAGGCGATCCTGCATCGACGCCCGTAACTGTACAGCCGCCGCCGTGGCCGCGCGAGTGCGTCGCCATATGGATGAGCACGCCAATCCTACGGAGTGACTGATGGCTTCAACCGTGAACACCGACGACGCAGCGGCCGATGCGCCCGATGGACCGGTGCTTGACCTCAACGATGCGCAAATCAAGAAGCTGCTGGCCATCGCCAAGCGCCGCGGCTTCGTGACCAATGCCGAACTGGCCGAGATGCTCCCTTCCGAGGATCTCTCGTCCGAGAAGATCGAGGACATTCTGGCGATGCTCTCGGACCTCGGCATCAATGTCGAGGACAGCGAAGAGACCGAAGAGGCTCCGGCCGAAGAGGCCGAGGAGGTGGACGGCGAGGAGTCGCGCGCCGTCGCCCCGGTCACGCCGATCGCCAAGGCCACCCGTTCGACCGAGGCGGCCGACCGCACTGACGATCCCGTGCGTATGTACCTGCGCGAGATGGGCACCGTCGAGCTGCTCAGCCGCGAAGGCGAAATCGCCATCGCCAAGCGCATCGAAGCCGGCCGTGAAGCGATGATCGCCGGCCTGTGCGAAAGCCCGCTGACCTTCCAGGCCATCATCATCTGGCGCGACGAACTCAATGAGGGGAAGATTCTCCTCCGCGACATCATCGATCTGGAAGCGACCTACGAAGGGCCCGACCGCAAGCAGCCGGATATGAGCGCGCTGGGCCCGGGCGGCGTTCCGCTGCACCCCGGCATGTCCGGAGCGCCGCCGATGTCCGGTCATCTGGCGGCGGCTGCCGCAGCGGCCCCTGCGCCCGCAGTCGTCGCCAAAGCGCCCGCGGAGCCGCTTTACGACGAGGACGGCGAACTCATCCCGCCCGAGGAGCCAGAAGAGCCTGAAGCGCGTCCCGATGCCGACCTCGACGAGGATGACATGGAAGGCGCACTGTCGCTGGCGGCCATGGAAGCCGAACTCAAGCCGAAGGTGCTGGAAACCTTCGACAATATCGCCGGCAACTACAAGAAACTGCGCAAGCTGCAGGACACGGTGGTCGAGAACGAGACCCCCGAGGACCCGCTCTCGCCCAGCCAGCAGAAGCGCTACAAGAAGCTGCGCGACGAGATCGTTGTCGACGTCAAGAGCTTGTCACTGAACAACAACCGTATCGAGGCGCTGGTTGAGCAGCTCTATTCGATCAACAAGCGCCTGATCTCGATGGAAGGCCGCCTGATGCGGCTGGCCGACACCTATGGCGTCAGCCGCGCGGACTTCCTGGAAAACTACCATGGCGCCGAGCTGGATGCTTCCTGGCTGGACCGCGTCGGCAAGCTCAAGGGCAAGGGCTGGAAGGACTACGTCAAGCGCGAGCATGACGCCATCGAGGACATTCGTGGCGAAGTGCGCACGCTTGCCGGCGAGACGGGTCTGGAGATTCCGGAGTTCCGCCGCATCGTCCGCCACGTCCAGAAGGGCGAGAAGGAAGCCCGCCAGGCCAAGAAGGAGATGGTGGAGGCCAATCTCCGTCTCGTGATCTCGATCGCCAAGAAGTACACCAACCGCGGGCTGCAGTTCCTGGACCTGATCCAGGAAGGCAACATCGGCCTGATGAAGGCCGTGGACAAGTTTGAGTACCGCCGCGGCTACAAATTCTCGACCTACGCCACCTGGTGGATCCGCCAAGCCATCACGCGCTCGATCGCGGACCAGGCGCGGACGATCCGTATCCCCGTGCACATGATCGAGACCATCAACAAGATCGTGCGCACCAGCCGTCAGATGCTGCACGAGATCGGCCGCGAGCCGACCCCGGAAGAGCTGGCCGAAAAGCTGGCGATGCCGCTGGAGAAGGTGCGCAAGGTCCTGAAGATCGCCAAGGAGCCGATCTCGCTGGAGACGCCGATCGGCGACGAAGAGGACAGCCACCTCGGCGATTTCATCGAGGACAAGAACGCCATCCTGCCGATCGACGCCGCCATTCAGCAGAACCTGAAGGAGACGACGACGCGGGTGCTGGCGTCGCTGACGCCGCGCGAGGAGCGTGTGCTGCGCATGCGCTTCGGCATCGGCATGAACACGGACCATACGCTGGAAGAAGTCGGCCAGCAGTTCTCCGTGACGCGCGAGCGTATCCGGCAGATCGAGGCCAAGGCGCTGCGGAAGTTGAAGCATCCGTCGAGGTCGCGGAAGCTGCGGAGCTTTTTGGATAATTAGGCTTGCAAGTATGACCTCAGTGTCAGAACTCAGCAATGAGCTTGCGTCTCCAGATGTAGCTCGTTGCTGAGTGTTGCAGGGTAGAGGGCGGGTGCGAAATTGTTTGAGTTCTCTCCAAAGACGATTTCGAATGTAATTCGTACAACAATCTTCGTCGCCGCTTTTGCTTCCGTTGATTTTCCGGCTTACGGAGGCGTGGAAAAAACGCGCGTCGCCAAACTTACCGCCAGCACTTTTGAAGCATTCAATCATTTGTGCATCGGAAAATCCGACGACGGAAAGCAAATTGGTGCGCGTGCTGAAAAAATGGGTTGGAAACCCTTGGCCAACGATCAATTGCGTGGTCTGGATGGGGCGACTGCCTACCGGGACGACAAGGACACTCCATATTGGTCCGGCTGGGGCAAGACCCTAGATGGCACATTGATACGCGCGACAATACAAACGACGCTACGTTCCGGCACTACTGTGCTGGAGTGCTCGGTGTTTGGCGACTTGGCTGAGCCGGGTGTTGTTTTCAACAGTGCGATACGGCTGTACAAAACGCCTCCTTACAGCGACCGAAAAACAGACGATGGCGGTCGTGAGACTTATTGGAATGTCGAGTCCGTGAAGCAGAGTGTGTCGCGCGACGTTAAAATGCTGTACGGTGGTGACACCTGGACCGACACAAAGACTTGGCCGCGATTTCGTTTGTTCTATACTGCACACTGGCGATAAGTAGGGCCTCGCGGGCGCGCTGGGGCCTGCTTGATGGCTGAGCACGCCGCTCAGCTCGATCGCTCGAACCGCTCCTTCATCTGCTGGCGTGCATCGTCATCACGGTGCAGCTCGAAGAATCTGTTCCGATCTCGCCCGCCATACTTCTCCGTGCTCTGCTCATACCCCAGCCGCAGCAGAAACCGTGCGCTCCGTTCGTTCTTGCAGTCGGGCATTGCCAGCAGCATGAGCATGTCGAGCCGCTCGAACAGATATCCTTGCAGCGCTCGCACAGCCTGCTGGGCAAGGCCGGTCCCGCGAAAGCGCTCGGCTACATTGTAGCCGATCGAGCAACGCCGGTTGTTGAGGCCCCAAGTTTCGCAGCTCACATCGTATGCATGCAGCAATCCGGCTGGTTCGCCACCAGCCGTGCGGATGATCCAATCGGCGCCGCCTTGCTTTGGCGAGTAGGGTCCGCAAATCCACAGACCAGCGACATACTCGTAGAGTCTCTCCGGCAACTTGACGTCCGGCGCCACGAACGGATCGGGGTCCGCTTCGAACATCCGCAAGACGGCGTCGCGGTTGTCGAATTGCAACCTCTCGAAGGTAAGGCCGGATGCCGGCGCAAGGTCAGGGAACTGCCATAGCGGCTCGCGTCCGATGTTGCGCTCCATCGCATGCTGCAGCCAGCCCGGAAGAGCGTGCGGATGCCGCGGCATGGATTTCGGTCCCTTCTGAAAGAGCCAGTTGCCCTGGTCAGGCAGTGATCTGTTTGATACCGTGAGAACCTAACGAAACGTCTTATCACTGTTGGTCGCTGATCGCGCGGAACCCACCCCATGTCCTTCCTCAAATCCCTGTTCGGCGGCGGCAAATCCTCCGGCCCCGCTGGCTCCGCCGCCCCGCTCAAGTCAGCCGAGCACAAAGGCTTCACCATCGAGGCGCGGCCGTTCAAGGAGGGTGGGCAGTTGCAGCTGTGCGGCGTGATCGCCAAGACCGTCGATGGCGCCCGCAAGGAGCACCGCTTCGTGCGCGCCGACCGCTTCTCAGGCGAGGACGAGGCCGCCGACATCACCCTCAACAAAGGCCGTCAGATCATCGACGAGCGCGGCGACAAGGTGTTTGAAGCCTCTTAGCCGGACGCTGTCGCATTGATAGGGCGTCAGTTCCGGCTCGAATTGCGCGACGTGCCGGGTTGCGGCGTGTCGTTGATGGCCACCCAGCCGGGCACGGTCTTGAGAGGGCGCAATGGCTTCTGCTTCTTTGGCGCAACGTCCAGCGCAGCGACCTGCACGTGCTTGGGCGGACGCGCCGCGACCGGAGCCGCATAGGCCTTGGGTGGACTGCCCGCAGACGGCTTCAGGGGTCGGAGCGCGCGCGGTGGGGGGGCCGCCTTGAGTGGGTTGGGGCTGCTGGGTGGTGGCGTCAGTTCGGCCACGTCGCCCACCGTCTTTGGGATCGTCCGCAGTCTGAATACGCGCGCCGGATTTTCCGTACCTGCACCCGCGTTGGTCAATCTGGTCACCACTGTTTTGGCTGGCGGCGCAGGCTTCGGCGTCGGCGCAACCGCCGCCACGACCGCGGGCTTCGCAGAGGCCTTGGCAACCGGTTTGATGGGAGCAGCAGGGGTGGGCGCAACAGGCGCCACCACCGTTGGGGCTGGAGTTGCCGGCTTGACCGGAACAACCTGAGCCACGGCCGCAACAGTCACGGGTGCTGCAGGCTTCGGCACGACCTTCTCAACGGACTTGACCGGAGCAACCGCGGCGGACGGCGGCGTGACGGCCGCGATGACCACGGGGGCAGGAGTCGCTGGCTTCGGCACGATCTTCTCGACCGGCTTGACCGAAGCAACCGGGGCGGGCGGCGGCGTGACGGCCGCGATGATCACGGGAGCAGGAGTCGCTGGCTTCGGCAGGATCTTGTCAACCGGCTTGACCGGAGCAACCGCTGCGTTGACCACGGGAGCCGGAGCCGCTGGTTTCGGCGTGACCTTCTCAACTGGCTTGACCGGAGCCATTGAGGCTGACGGCGGAGCAATCGCAGCGTTGACCACGGGAGCCGGAGCCGCTGGCTTCGGCACGGCCTTTTCAACTGGCTTGACTGGAGCCATTGGGGCAGACGGCGGAGCAACCGCTGCGTTGACCACGGGAGCCGGAGCCGCTGGCTTCGGCACGGCCTTTTCAACTGGCTTGACCGGAGCGACTGGGGCCGACGGCGGAGCAACCGCTGCGACGACCACGGGGACAGGAGCCGCTGGCTTCGGTACGGCCTTCTCAACTGTTTTCACCGGAGCGACTGGGACGGACGGCGGCGCAACGGCCGCGACGACCACGGGGGCCAGAGCGGCCAGTTTCGGCACGACCTTCTCAACCGTTTTCACCGGAGCGACTGGGACGGACGGCGGCGCAACGGACGCGACGACCACGGGGGCCAGAGCGGCCAGTTTCGGCACGATCTTCTCAACCGGCTTGACCGGAGCGATCTGGGCTGGCGGCGGCGCGACGGCCGCGACGACCACGGGGGCCAGAGCGGCCGGTTTCGGCACGATCTTCTCAACTGGCTTGACCGGAGCGATTGGTGCCGGTGGCGGAGTCATGGTCGCAACGACCACGGGCGCTGGCGCGGCCGCCTTCGGGACGACCATCTCTGCCTGCTTGACTGGAGCAATTGGGGCCGGCGGCGGAGCAAGGGCCGCCACGACAATAGGCGCGGGCGCAGCTGGTTTCGGTGCAACTTTCTCAACCGGAACAACTGACACTAGCGGTACGCCGGGCGTCGCAACTGGCTTCTGCGCTACACTCGCGGCCGACAGGACCGAGGCGCTTCGGCTTGGCGCCAGGGCTGCGACCACCAGCGGCGCTGCAGTCTGCGATCGCACTTCGGCCGACGCAACTGCGATTGCCGGCGTCGAGAATGTCGGCACGCGACGGCCGCGATGTTCGGGCAGCGAGGGATCGGCGGGCAGCTTCCCGGCGTCAGCCAAGGCTTGGCGAGCGGGCTCCAGCGTGGCTACCACCAATGCATCTGTCTTGGTTGGCTTCTTCTTGCCTTTCGGCGCGTCAATGTCAGGCGTTGCGGGCGTCCCGGCCTCGGCGATCTCGAATGGGATCTCCTGGATCCGAGCCTTCTTCTTGCTGTTGCTGGCCACCAGCAGGGCGTCGGCCTGTTCTTGGCGCTCGATCATTTTCTTGGCCCAGGCGACATAGACCGGCAGCGTCGCGGCCGGCGCCTTCGGCACCATGTGGACGATCTTGTAGCCGTTCTCCTTCAGCTGCCTCAGCAACTCGGGCAGGGCATGGGCCGTCGTGTGCTTGATATCGTGCAGCAGCACGATGCCATGGCCCTTGGCGTTGAGCCGCGTCATGACATACTTAACGATGCGCTCGCTGGAGACCAGGCCGTGGCTGTCCCAGCTGTCGACGTCGATCGAGAACACGCCGAAATCGCGGCCCAGCATATACTTAATGTCGACCTTGGGGTCGCTCAGGTACGGGAAACGGAAGAACGGGGCGATCGGATGGCCCAACCGGGCTTCCAGCATGCCGATCCCCTTCTCGATCTCGACGCTGGCGCGGACCGGGGGCAGCTTGCGCAGATTGGCATGGCCCCAGGTGTGGGCGCCGATAGTGTGGCCGGCCTTGTCGACTTGCTGTAGCAAGTCGGGGTACCGCAACGCCATCTTGCCAACGTAGAAGAAGGTCGCCTTGGTGCAGTGCTCGGCCAGCGTTGCAAGGATTTCGGGCGTGGTGTTCTCGAACGGTCCATCGTCGAACGTCAGCACAACTTCCTTGTCGGCCAGGAACTTCAAGGAGTGGCCATACTGCAGGTCACCGGCCTGAATGCCGCCGCTGGTGTCGATTTCCTGCACGCGCGAGACGCCGATGGCGTCGGGATTGGCGCAGACGTCATCGGCCGATGCCAGAGGTGCGAAGCCCAGCAGGACAAGGGTGGCCAGAACGATGGTCGATGGGTAGCGCATCCAAAGGCTTCTCCGAGCCCAACAGTCGAGCTTTCTCATCGCCGGACGATGTGAGTCCGACAAGTGGATTGTCCCTAGAATGGTTGATTTTCGGGAAAGCGTCGCAAAACAGCATCGGAGCAGACGATTTGGCAGCAATGTCAATGACCTGCACAAGCATTTTGCATGCGACGGTTGACAGGTCCTGCCACCCCCATGTTGCGTGAGGTGTGCAAGTAACCTGGGCGCCGGCGAGGGGTGGGTCTTGGCCCAGACGTCGCCTTGCGCCGAGGTGGAGCCTCTTGCGGGGCTTGCGCCGTCGAATCCGCCCCCTAAGATGCAAAAAAAACGGCTTACGGGGAGGATGATATGATCGAGACCGATGTGCTGATCGTCGGCAGTGGACCGGCTGGGTCCTCGGCGGCGGCGCTGCTGGCCATGTATGGCGTCAAGACCATGCTGGTCACGCGCTGGAACTGGCTGACCCGGACACCGCGCGCCCACATCACCAATCAGCGCACCATGGAAGTGCTGCGCGATCTCGGCGTCGAAGCGGACGTGATGGAAAAGGCCGCGCCCCAGGAGATCATGGGCAACAATGTGTTCTGCACCTCGCTGGCGGGCGAGGAGCTGGGGCGCTTGCAGACCTGGGGCACCCATCCTGCGCGCCAGGCCGACTGGGATCTCGCCAGCCCTGGGCGGATGTGCGACATGCCGCAGAACCTGATGGAGCCGATCCTAATCGGCGCGGCGGGCAAGCGCGGCGCAACCATCTGTTTCAACTGGGAATATCTCTCCCTGACGCAAGACGCCGACGGCGTCACGGCCAAGGTTAAGGACCATGTGTCGGGCGTCATCCACGACGTGCGCGCCAAGTACCTGATCGGCGCGGATGGTGGGCGCTCCAAAGTGGCCGAGGACATCGGCTTGCCGATGGAAGGCAAGATGGGCGTCGCCGGCGCGATGAACGTCATCATTGAGGCGGACCTGACCAAATACGTCGCCCACCGACCGTCCGTACTCTACTGGGTCATGCAACCCGGCTCCGATGTCGGTGGGATCGGCATGGGGCTGGTACGGATGGTCCGGCCCTGGAACGAATGGCTGATCCTGTGGGGTTACGACATCGAGAAGGGGCCGCCCAAGCTCACCGACGCCATGGCCACCGAGATCGCGCACAACCTCATTGGCGACCACACCATCCCGATCAAGATCAAGGCGACTTCGCTCTGGACCGTCAACGACTGCTATGCGCTGGAAAACACGCGGGGACGAGTGTTCTGCATGGGCGACGCGGTGCACCGCCATCCGCCGTCGAACGGGCTTGGGTCGAACACGTCCATTCAGGATGCGTATAATCTCGCCTGGAAGCTCGCCCATGTCCTCAAGGGCAAGGCCGCGCCCAGCCTGCTCGCCTCCTACGACAAGGAGCGCTCGCCGATCGCCAAGCAGATCGTGAAGCGCGCCAACCAGTCGATCGGCGAGTTCGGGCCGATCTTCGAAGCGCTGGGCCTGCTCTCGACTAAAGATCCTGAGCAGATGAAGGCCAATATGGCCAAGCTGAAGGACAACACGCCCGAAGCCATCGAGCAGCGCGCGAAGTTGCGCAGGGCCATCGACTTCAAGTCCTACGAATTCAACTGCCATGGAGTGGAGCTGAACCAGCGCTACGCCTCGAACGCGGTGGTCGGCGATGCCACGCCCGAGCCGGCCTATGCGCGCGACAAAGAGCTCTACTATCAGGCGACCTCCTGGCCGGGCGCGCGGCTGCCCCATGCCTGGCTGGAGAAGGACGCCAAAAAGGTTTCGACGCTGGACCTGTGCGGCCAAGGCCGCTTCACGCTGCTGACCGGCATCGGCGGCGAGGCCTGGGTCGAGGCCGCCAAGGCGGTCGCGGCGACGCGTGGGATCGAGATTGCCACGGTGGTGATCGGCCCCGGCCGCGATATCGCGGATGTGTACGGCAATTGGGACAAGGTGCGCGAAATCGACGATTCCGGCTGCCTTTTGGTGCGGCCGGACCAGCACGTGGCGTTCCGGGCCATGAAGGCCGCCGCCGATGCACACCGGCAGCTAGCAGGCGCCTTCAACGCCATACTCGGGCAGCCGGCCGCCGAGGTTGCCGTGACGCCGGCCGCAGCCACGATCGCAGCGACACCGCCGGTCCCGACCCTGGCGGCTGCCGCAACGGCAGCCGGAGCGGTGAAGCGGGCCTGGACCAAGTACCCCTACTTCGAAGAGGCGACCTCGGTCGAAGCGGTTCTTGCCCGCATCGGCAAGGACACCAATCCGCGCCTGCGCGAAGTTCTCACGGCCGTGGTCACGCATCTGCACGGCGCGGCCAAGGATGTCCGTCTGACAACGGACGAATGGATGGCCGGCATCCAATACCTGACGCGCACCGGGCATATGTGCAACGATTGGCGGCAGGAATACATCCTCTTGTCCGACGTGCTCGGCCTCAGCATGCTGGTCGACACCATGAACAACGACCATGGTTCGGCGGCGACCGAAAGCACCGTACTCGGACCGTTCTACGTCGAGAACCCGCCGAAGTACGAGAACGGCGCCAACATCTGTCTCGATGGCAAAGGCGAGCCGCTGTTGGTGATCGGCCGCGTGCTCGACACCGAGGGGCGCCCGATCGCCGGGGCCAAGGTCGATGCCTGGCAGACCAACAACGACGGCTTCTACGACGTGCAGCAAAAGGGCATCCAGCCCGACATGAACCTGCGCGGCGTATTCTCAACCGATTCGACCGGCGGCTATTGGTTCAAATCGGTAAAGCCGCGCTTCTATCCGATCCCCGGCGACGGCCCGGTCGGCGACCTCTTGAAGGCCATCGGACGCAACAACATCCGTGCCGCCCATATCCATTTCATCGTCAGCGCGCCCGGCTATCAGAAGGTCATAACGCATGTCTTTCCGCCGGATTGCCCGTACCTGGAGGAAGACGCGGTGTTCGGCGTCAAGGCAAGCCTGATCGGTAACTTCGAGAAGGTCGATGCGCCGGCGGCTGCCAGTTCGCTCGGGTTCAGCAATCCGTACTGGTCGCTGAACTGGGATTTCCGGCTGGCGAAGGGTTGAAACGCGAAGCGCATTTTCCTCTCCCCCGGTTTCGGGGGAGAGGATGTCGCCCGAAGCGCTTTGGCGCCGAGGAATCAGCGACAGGTGAGGGGCAGCCGCTTGCTCCGTACATGTGGCAACAGGTTCGGAGCTAGCCGCTGCCCCTCACCGACCGCATGGCTCTTGCCGCCGAAAAGGGTGGCTGCGAGACGCGGTCTCCTCTCCCCCGCCTGAAGAAGGCGGGGGAGAGGAGGTCCAAGTTCGCCGCCTTTGTCTGCGCCTACAGCAACCCGTCCAGCGACTCGGCCAAAATCCATCCGTTGCCGTCCGGATCGTTGAAGGCTGCATAGCGCCCCCAACTGGTCGCATGGATCTCGCCGATCGTCAGCCCGCGCGCGATCAGGCGCTCACGGACATTGTCGATGTCGAGGGTCTTCAAGATCAGGCCCTTGGTGCTGCCTGCCGGCATGATGTCCGACGGATTGACCAGCACGACGCGGGTCGATCCGGCCGGCAATTGCAGGATCGACCAGTGGCGGCCAGTGTTGGTGTCGTGCTCGCGCTGCACCTTGCATCCCAGCAGGTCGACATAAAAGGTCCTCGCGTGCCCATGATCGGCAACGGCAAGGGAGACGAGCGACAGTTGCATCATGACGGGCACCCCTCAATTGGCGTGCCGGGCATCTGCCGGGTTGCTTGTGACATGGGGATGACAGCGGATCGATGTAGGGGCGACCAGTGGTTGCCCTCGGCCAACGGGCACACTGACAAAGGGCAACAACTGGTCGCCCCTACGCGATGCTCTCCTGTTTCCGGCTGTTTCAGAACGGCTCTACGCCGCCCGCCGCAACGGCTGGCACATGCAGTGCACGCCGCCGCCGGCCCAGGTGAACATGGTCATGTCCGGATCGTAGACGGTAAATCCTGCAGCGCGCATCTTGGCGTTCAGGTCCTTTGCGCCCAGCGTCGAGAGCACGCGGTCCTGTCCGAGCGCGACCACGTTGCAGCCGAGCGCCATGGTCTCCTTGAAGCTGGCCGGGATGATCTGGATCTTCTTGGACCGCAGCCAGTCCACCACATCGTCCTCGGTGGTCTCCAGGCACACCGCGGCGCAGCGCTCGTTCAGCATGCAGACCATCAGGTCGATGTGGACATAGAACTGGTCGATCGGCGCCCACTTGATGTCCCAGCCCTCGGCTTGGAACCAATCGGCGATCTGCTTGGCGGCCACATGCTCGCTGCGATGGTCCGTGTACCCGATCAGCGCGGCCTTGTCGGCCACGATGTTGAAATCGCCGC
The DNA here is from genome assembly GCA_963732765.1 of uncultured Alphaproteobacteria bacterium. Lineage (GTDB taxonomy): Bacteria > Pseudomonadota > Alphaproteobacteria > Rhizobiales > Hyphomicrobiaceae > JANYHF01. Next base: position 322,975 of record CAVTAS010000008.1, read on the forward strand.
CCTCGAAGTTGCCCGACGAGACCATGTCGTAGATCGGGATGCCCTGCTCCAGATAGAAGCGAAGGCACGCCGCATACTCGCCGCGCCGGCGCGGATTGGCCATCTGGCACAGCACCGCGCCATAGGGCGTCATGAATGAACTGTCACGTGCGTAAACCTGGTACGGATTGTGCTCGTCCAGCGGCAGGAAATGCGTCGTCACGCCCGCGCCCTGGTAGGCCTCGACCATCTCGCGGTGCTGGCGCATGGCCAGCTGCTTATCGAACACGTAGCCTTTGCGCATGGTGTCGCGCACCAGGCTCGACCAGGCCGCGTTCTCCTCGCCCATCCAGCGAAAACCCTCAGCTGGTCCCAGCAGCACGTCGGTGAGCGTGCCCGCCTCCTGGCCGATGGCCCAGTCCGTCAGCTCCGGCGTGCCGCCGCCCTCAAGGCGGGCGCGCAAGGGGACGGGCTTGGCTGCTGCGCCAGCGGACTTGCTTTTCATTGCTCTGACCATTCCGTCCCTCCAAGCGCCGGTACTTTTCCAACCTTAAGAAATCTCCAGCTGCTTGCCTAGGCTTGGCAGCAGCTGGACGGCGTGGCATGGCTCTAATGTGACAACGCTCGCCAGAAGGCCTGCCCATGCAACGCGTCCGCGATCCCGCCAAACTCGGCTTCGACGCCGCCCGCCTGGCGCGCCTCAAGCCCTGGATGCAGCGCTATGTGGATCGCGGCCTCATTCCGGGCGCCGCGACGTTAATCGCGCGCGGCGGGGAACTGGCCTATTTCGATTGCGCCGGCTACCGCGACGCTGAAAGCCACGCCCCCTGGCAGCGCGATACCATCGCGCGCATCTACTCCAACACCAAGCCGGTCACGTCCGTCGCGCTGATGCTGCTCTACGAAGAGGCGCTGGTGCATCTGGACGATCCGGTCGAGACATTCTTGCCGGAATTCGCGGGCCTGCAGGTGCTGGTGCCGGGCGCCAAAAGCATCGCCGATTGCGAGCCGGTTAAAACCAAACCAACCCTCCGGCATCTGCTCACGCACACCTCCGGCCTCTCCTACAGCATGCAGACCGGACCGGTCGCCGAGGTGTATGCAGCCGAAGGGCTGGGCATCAAGTTCAACTTCGGCGGCTTGGCGCCCATGGTCAAACGCATGGCCGAACTGCCGCTGGAGTTCGAGCCGGGGACGCGCTGGCACTACAGCGCCGGTATCGACGTGGTCGGGCGCATCATCGAAGTCGTCACGGGCCAGCGTTTCGATCGCTTCCTGAACGCGCGGCTGTTCGAACCGCTCGGCATGCTGGAAACCGGCTTCCACGTGCCCGATCCCCTGATCGGCCGCTTCGGCTCGCTGTATACGGCCAAAGCCGGGGGCGGCATGACATTGGCCGAAACGGCGCAGACTGCGGCGCAGCGGCAGGGCAAGGTCGATACCTTCCTGGGCGGGGCAGGCCTCGTCAGCACCATCGACGACTATTGGCGCTTTGCCGAGATGCTGCGCGCTGGCGGGCTGTCGCGCGGTCAGCGGATCATCGGCCCCAAGACCATCCAGCTGATGGCGGCCAATCACCTTCCCGGCGAAATCGCCGCAATGGGGCCGGCGTCCTGGGCCGAGACCTCGTTCTTCGGTGTCGGCTTCGGCCTGATGGGCTCGGTGATCCTCGAGCCGGCGCGTGCGCAGGCCTCGGCCAGCGTGGGCGACTATGGCTGGGGCGGCATGGCCAGCACTTGCTTCTGGGTCAGCCCCAAGGACGATCTGACGGTTGTCTTCTTCACGCAACTTGCACCCTCCAGCGCGCTGCCGTTGCGCAAGGAACTGCGCGCGCTGGTGCATCAGGCCATGACCAAATGACCATGCTCGACTACGACATCAAAGCCGCATCGGATACGTTGTGGGACTGTTGGCAGGCCGGGGGCGTGGTCGATGGCCTGGCCGCGCCGATGTGTCCCCAGAGCCGGTCCGACGGCTACGCCATCCAGGCGTTGCTGATGACGCATACCGCCAAACCGCTGTTCGGCTGGAAGATCGCCGCGACCAGTTTGGCAGGGCAAAAGCACATCGCCGTCGACGGGCCGTTGGCCGGGCGCATCCTGGCCGAACGTGTTGTGCCAAAGGGCAGCGAGGTGCATCTGGGCTCGAACCGCATGCGCGTCGCCGAGGCCGAGTTCGCCTTCAAGATGGCGCAGGATCTGCCGCCGCGCGCTGCCGACTACTCGCAAGGCGAGGTCGTGGCCGCCATCGGTACGATGCACCCGGCCATTGAGGTTCCGGATTCGCGCTTTTCCGATTTCACCAAGGTGGGCGCGGCGCAGCTGATCGCCGACAATGCCTGCGCGCATCAGTTCATGCTCGGCGCGGCGACGACTGTCGACTGGCGCGGCATCGATCTGGCGTTGCACAAGGTTGTGGGCACGATTTCGGGCCGGCGCGGCCGTACGGTGAAGCATCAGGGGACGGGCGCAAGTGTGCTGGGCGGCCCGTTGATCGCCATGACCTGGCTCGCCAACGAGTTGTCGCGCATAGGCGTCGGTCTGAAGGCTGGTGAGGTGGTCACGACGGGCACCTGTGTTGCGCCGCTGCCGTTGCATGAGGGCGACATCGTCATCGCCGATTTCGGCGTGTTCGGCCGTATTTCGTTGAGTTTCAGCTGATGGCGCCCCGGAAAGCCAAGCCCGTCCCGAAAGCGGCGGCAGCCAAGGCCGCCAAGCCGGGCTTGAAGAACACAATTGCGCTGATTTATGATTTCGACGGCACGCTCAGTCCACGCCCGATGCAGGAATACACCTTCCTGCCGCAGATCGGCGAGGACCCGGCAGAATTCTGGGCCGAGGTGAACGCTTTCGCCAAAGAGCATCATGCCGACAATCTGATCACGTATATGCACCTGATGTACAAGAAGGCCAAGGCCAAGGGCATACGCATCGATCGCGCCGATCTGGTCAAGCAGGGCGCGACGGTGGAGCTATTTTCCGGCGTGCGTGAGTGGTTCAAGGCCATCGGCGAGTATGTGCAGATCGCCGCAGAATCGCCGGTGACGGTGAAACATTACCTGGTGTCGTCCGGCCTGCAGGAGATCATCGAGGGCACGCCGATCTATCCCGAGTTCGCGGCGGTGTTCGCGTCGGAGTATTTCTTCGAGGCCTACGATGTCCCGTTCCCCAAGCGCGTCATCACCGACACCGGCAAGACGCAATACTTGTTCCGCATCAACAAGGGCGTCGAGGATCTCGGCCGCTCCATCAACAGCCACATGCCGGAAGCCGAGCGGCCGATCCCGTTCGCGCAGATGGTCTATTTCGGCGACGGCGACACCGATGTTCCGAGCATGGCGGTGATGCGCAAGAACGGCGGCTATGCGGTGGCAGTGCATCCCCCCGGCAGCGGAGAAGGGAAGTGTGCGGACTTGTACCGTGCGGGGCGTGTGGATTTCTTTGCGCCGGCCGACTACCGGCGCTCGTCGCAATTGTTCAAGCGGACCTGCCTGATTCTGGACAAGGTCATTGCGGATATTCGTCTGCAGGAAGAGCGAATGGAGATCGAAAGGGGGCTCGGTGCTTAAACGGGGACAGTTTACTTATATCGCCAGAAAGAACTCGCCGAGTAGTTCGCGCTGTTACAGGCGATATAAGTAAACTGTCCCCGTTTAAGGGAAAGTCCCGCCTTATCTCTGCGCTGTCCGCCAATTCGGATGGATCCAGGGTTCCTGGTTGGACGCCGACAGCGGATCCTTCCCCAGGATCATATCAGCCGCCTTTTCGCCCGTCATGATGCTTGGCGCATTCAGATTGCCGTTGGTCACACGCGGAAAAATCGAGCTGTCGGCGACCCGCAAGCCTTCGACCCCGATGACGCGGCATTGCGAATCAACCACCGCCATCCGATCGTCCGCACTCCCCATCTTGCAGGTGCCGCACGGATGATAGGCGCTTTCGGCATGCTCGCGAACAAAGTCGTCCAGTTGATCATCGGACTGCGCATCCTCGCCGGGTTGGATCTCCTTGCCGAGATAGGGCTGCATGGCCGCCTGATGAAAAATCTCGCGCGTCAGGCGAATCGCAAGCCGGAAATCCGTCCAATCGTCGGGATGCGTCATGTAGTTGAACTGGATCGACGGCGGCTTGGCAGGATCGGCAGATTTCAGCCGCACATGCCCGCGCGATTTGGCCCGCATCGGCCCGGTATGCACCTGGAAGCCGTGGCCCTTCACGGCCAGTGTGCCGTCGTAGCGGATGGCGCCGGGCAGGAAATGATACTGGATGTCCGGATAGTCCTCACCCGCCTTGGAGCGGATGAAACCGCAACTTTCAAAGTGGTTGGTCGCGCCCAGACCGCGCTTCAGGAACAGCCACTCCGCCCCGATCATCGCCTTCGAGAGGAGGCCGAGTTGGCCGTTGAGTGTGATCGGCTCGCGGCATTCGGCCTGGATGTAGACTTCCAGGTGATCCTGCAGGTTCTCGCCAACCCCGGGACGGTCGGCGGCGACGCCGATGCCCAGGCCCTGCAGCTGCGCGGCCTGGCCGATGCCCGACAGCAGCAGCAGCTTGGGCGAGTTGATGGCGGAGGCCGCCACGATCACTTCGCGGCGTGCCCGGATGATTTCAGTGGCACCAGCAGGAGTGCGCACCTCGACGCCAACCGCGCGGCGGCCCTCCATGACGATGCGCGTCGCCAGGCCCGTCACCAGCGAGGCGTTGGACCGCTTCAGGGCCGGACGCAGATAGGCCTTGGCCGCCGAGAATCGCTCGCCCTTCCAGATGGTTTGCTCGAAGGCCGCGAAGCCTTCTTGACGCTGACCGTTGTAGTCATCAGTCACGCCATATCCCGCCTGCCGCCCGGCCTCGATGAAGGCGCGATAGAGCGGGTTCTTCATTTTGGCGCGCGAGACGTGCAAAGGGCCGGACTTGCCGCGCCATTCGCTGTCCCCCGCCTCGGAGGCTTCCATGCGTTTGAAGTAGGGCAGCACATGGCGAAAACCCCAGCCGGTAGCGCCAGCCTCCTCCCAATAGTCGAAGTCTCGCGCATGCCCGCGCACATAGACCATGCCGTTGATCGAGGACGAGCCGCCAACCACCTTTCCGCGCGGTGTCACGAGTCGGCGTCCACCCAGGCCGGGCTCGGGGTCGGTAACGAAACCCCAGTCGTAGCGGGACATGTTCATGGGGTAAGAGAGGGCCGACGGCATCTGGATCAGCGGGCCCGCGTCGCTGCCGCCGTACTCGATAACGACCACCGAATGCTTACCGTCCTCACTCAGGCGATAGGCCAAGGCGGATCCGGCCGAGCCCGAGCCGACGATGACAAAATCCGCTTCCCGCATGCCTGCTATCCCGCACCATCGCCCGCCAGCGCTATTGGTGAACCATCGACAGCCGCCAGCGCCCATCCCGATGCGACGCTAGCATGGCGCGATGCAGTCTGCGCAGCGTCCCGGCGTCACGTGAGCACCCTCTTGGTCAAGTTTGAACACAAGGTGTTGAAGCGTCCTTGCCACGGCCGTTGCAGCAATCCATTTGCTTCTATCAGACGTAAGTCCAACAGCGTCCCCAAAACACTGGAGAACAGTCATGTTGAAGACAATGACACTATCGGTGGTGCTGGCGAGCGTTTTTGCCATGTCCGGCGCCCTCACCGCAGATGCCAAAATGCGCCGCGGCACGATGGCAACGACGCCGGCCGCCAGCGGATTTGTCGGCACCAACTGCGAGGCGCTGAGAGAGATGGCCGCGCGCCAAGACCGGCGTGGCGAGAACTACTTCACCATCCAGTACATTCAGTGCATCAGCCGCTAGGCCAGGGTGTTTTTTTGCGCCTGGAACGCTTGCCAATTCCCTGCCATGACGGATGGCAATTCGTCACTTTGGCAGGGGAACGGCAGGCCCATGGATACCGCAACGACCAACCGGACCGACATGAGCTCCGGCCGGAGCACGCATCCCGGATTGGAGCACGCCCCGGCCAACCATCCCGCAGTGCGTTACGGGCGCATCGGCGTGCTCCTGGTCAATCTGGGAACCCCCGACGCCACCGACTACTGGTCGATGCGGCGCTATCTCAACGAATTCCTGTCGGACCGCCGCGTCATCGAGGTGAACCCGCTGATCTGGCAGCCGATCCTCAATCTGGTGATCCTGACAAGAAGACCGCAAAAGAGCGGCAAGGCTTATCAATCGGTCTGGAACAAGGAGCTGGACGAGAGCCCCTTGCGCACATTCACGCGCGCCCAGGGCGACAAACTGGGGCAGCGGTTGGCGACGTTGGGCCCCAAAGTGCAGGTCGACTGGGCCATGCGCTACGGCAATCCGTCCATCGAGTCGCGGCTGCAAGTGCTTCAGTCCGCCGGCTGCGAGCGCATCCTGGTGTTCCCGCTCTATCCCCAATATGCCGCCGCCACCACCGCCACGGTCAACGACAAGACCTTCCAGGCGCTGGCGAAAATGCGCTGGCAACCGGCCTTGCGCACGGTCCCGCCCTACCATGACGATCCGATCTACATCGATGCGCTGGCGACTTCGATCCGCACCCATCTGGCCGGCTTGACCTGGCAGCCCGAGGTGGTGCTCGCCTCATACCACGGCATCCCCAAGAGCTATTTCGACAAGGGTGATCCCTACCATTGCCATTGCATGAAAACGACGCGGCTGCTGCACGAGGCGCTGGGTTGGGACAAGGGCCTGCTGCGGCCAACGCTTTCAGTCGCGTTTCGGCCCGCAGGAATGGCTGCAGCCCTACACCGACAAAACCGTCGAGGCGCTGGCCAAATCGGGTGTCAAGCGCATCGCGGTGGTCACGCCCGGATTTGCCTCCGATTGCCTCGAGACCATCGAGGAAATCGCGGTCGAGAATGCCGAGATCTTCAATCACAATGGCGGCGAACAGTTCACTCACATCCCGTGCCTCAACGACAGCGAGCAGGGTATGCGCGTTCTGGAAGCCGTGGTTCGCCGCGAGCTGATGGGCTGGATCTAACATTTTGTCCATGTGCGACGGGTTGCCCGCGACCGGCTCGTTGGATGGGCAAGTGACGCTGAATTCGGAGTCACGCAACGTGGAGGCCTAACTTGAAGACCACCTTCGTCAACTACAAAAAATACCTCATCCCCGCGCTTCTGCTCGGCTCGCTCGCGGGCGGCGTGGCGCTCTCGCCGGTCGGCGCTGCGATCGCCCAGGGCGGCGCATCCGAAGCGCGTGGCTGGTTCCACCGCACGCCGTCACCGGAAACCATGCAGCGCATGCAGGAAGGCCAAATCGCTGGCGCAGTCGCAGCCCTTAAGATGAGTGACGAGCAGCTGAAGCTGTGGGCCCCAATCGAAAAGGTGATCCGCGAACAGCAGGCCGAGCGGCTCAAGATGATGCAGGAACGCATGGCTGCCAAGGCAGCAGGTGCGACCCCTCCCGCGCCGGCCACATTGGCCGATCGCCTGGACAAGATGGCCGATAGCATCGGCAAACGCGCCGAACACGCCAAGGCCCTGGCCGTGGCCTTCAAGCCGTTCTACGCTACGATGTCGGATGCTCAGAAGGACGTCGTTGGGCCGTTGCTGGCTCGTCTGAGCGGCGGTGGCCGCGGTGGCCACGACGGCCATGCTTGGGGTGATCGCAAAGGTTCCGGCCACAAGGGCTTCGGGCGCGGTCATCAGCGCATGATGGGCGATGGCCAGGGCGCCGATGCTCCGCCGCCGGCGCCGGCTGCCCCCGCGCAGTAGCATCGCGATCCACTCGCGGTTGACAACCCTCCCCGCTGGCAGTTGGCTGAGCGCCAACATCGGGATGCTTGGCAAAGTCCGGCATCCCGCGCCATCGGGGAGCAGTCCATGTCCGTGCGTCGCACCGGCCGTCATGCCAAGCACATTTCGGCAGCTGAAGCGGCGGCCCTCGTGACATCCGGCGACTGGATCGATTATGGCGTCGGACTCTGCCAGCCGGACGTTGTCGATGCCGCTCTGGCTGCCCGAAAGGCCCAGCTGACCAACGTCAAAATCCGCTCCTGCCTGACGATCAAGCCACGCGCGGTACTGGAGGCCGATCCGGAGGGCGCGCACTTCCAATGGTTCAGCTGGCACTTCTCAGGTTATGACCGCAAGAAGCACGACCTTGGCATCAGCCACTATATGCCGCTCAACCTGGGCGAGGTGCCGGATTACTATCGGCGCTTCATCGACCCCGTCGACGTCGTGATCTTCAAGTGCTGTCCGATGGACGCGAACGGGGTCTTCAATTTCAGTGCCTCGAACCTCTGGCATCGTGCTGTAATCGAGAAGGCGCGCCTCGTCATTGTGGAAGTGTCGCGCGGTCTGCCCCATGCGGTCGGGGTTGATAACGGGGTACACGTCAGTGAGGTCGACTACATCGTCGAGGGCGATCACCTGGCCCCAGCCGAACTGCCCAATCCGCCGCCGACCGAGATCGACCGCGCAGTGGGACGGCAGATCGCAGGCGAGATTTCTGACGGCGATTGCCTGCAGATTGGTATCGGTGGGATGCCGAACGCCGTTTGTGTTCTGCTGCAGGAGAGCGGCGTGAAGAACCTCGGCATCCATTCCGAGATGCTGACCGATGGCATCGTCGATCTCTATCAGGCAGGGCGCATCACGGGCGCTTCCAAGCGGCTCGATCCCGGTAAGATTGCATATACTTTTGCGCTCGGCTCAAAGAACTTGTACACGGCTGTTCATCAGAATACAGATTTCCTCTGCCATCCCGTCGACTACACCAATCTGCCGCACATCATCATGCAGAACGATCGCGTGATCTCGATCAACAACACAACCCAGGTGGATCTACAGGGCCAGGCGGCGTCGGAGTCCGATGGCCACCGTCATCTGACCGGCACCGGCGGACAGTTGCAGTTTGTGCGCGGCTCCTATGCGTCCAGGGGCGGCAAGAGTTTTATCTGCCTGGCCTCCACCTACGAGAAGCGCGGGGCCCGCAAGAGCCGTATCGTGCTGGAGCTGACGCCGGGGAACATCGTTACCACGCCGCGCTCGGACGTTATGTACGTTGTCACCGAATGGGGTATGACGAACCTCAAGGGCAAGTCGGTCGCCGAGCGGGCGCGCGCCATGATAGGGCTCGCCCATCCCGACTTCCGCGAGGGACTGCAGCGCGAGGCGCGCGACAAGGGCCTGATTGCAAAGGGCCTCGCCTGAACAATACGATTTTGCAAAGCTGTATTGTGACAATCTGCTTGTTCGCGGATTGAGCATTCATCTGTCACGCCTCTTCACAACAGATTGATCTACCCTTCCAATTCTAAAATTATGATCTATTTATCCATCAGTCCCGTAGACAGGGACAGTGGCGGTTCAAAAGAATTGAATTGCCAACTAACCCAAATAGGAGATAGATCATGTTGAAGTCACTGACCCTTGCAGTTGTTCTGGCCTCGGCCGTCGTCGGTATCGCCGCAGTCCCCGCCAATGCCGCCACGGTTCGCACGACGGCATCCCAGTGCCAGGCGCTGTACAGCCAGTCGCTTCTCGACTCCAAGAGCGATCGCAGCAACCGCGATGCCTACATTGAGTGTGTGGGCCGCCTCTAGTTAATCAGTCATCGAATCTTTCCGTCTGATTAATCCCCCCAACTGACCAAGCTACGGAGAATCGTCATGTTGAAGACCGTAACGCTCGCCGTCGTTCTCGCATCGACCATTGCTGGCCTCAGCGCCCTGCCGGCGACGGCTCGTGAGCGCACCACGCCCGCGCAGTGCCAGGCGCTGTACGAGCAGTCCCGCCTCGATCCGCAGAGCTTTCGCAACACCCGTGACGCCTACATCAGCTGCGTCAGCAATCTGTAAGTCAGTTCGATAGCTCATGGTCCCCCGCTTGGCGGGTCCATACCACGATGCTGCGGCCATCCTGCGAGACCTCGGGGTGGCCGCAGTCGTTCTCGGCAAACGACAGGTCGGCAAGCCTTGCGACTTGCCGGCGCCCTCAAGCGGGGCAGGAGACACGTCATGTTGAAACCATGGTTGGCTGCGCTGGCATTGATGCTGTCGTTGGCCGCATATCATCCCGCCGTCGCCGTGACGGCCGCGCCGCGGAAGTCTCAATGTCTGGCCCCTTTGAATACAGTCACCCTACTCAAGCCGATAGACCAGCAGCGCACATTTAATAAGCAGGTGTTCTGCTTCTTTGTGCATTGAACATAGTTGTTGCTGTTCCGCCGTGTGTTCATACGTCAATCGGATTTATGAACGCACGGCGCTACACACTGTGTGCGGGGGTGGTTTCTCCAATCGCCACTCTGCGTCCGGGGTCCCTGAACTTGTGGAGGTAACACCAGACCGCAGCGCGGCGGCGCCGGCATTTCTCCCAGGAGCAAAGTGCACAAGGCGACAGGGCTTGCCGCGCCAAGCTGACGTTCTGCCATTGCCCGTCTTGTGAGCAACACGTCCCGCCGCCGCCCCCGGCCCATTTTGGCCGGAATCCGGCGCGACAACGTCCGGCAACCCATAAAACTCAAGAGGTTGCTGCAATGCCCATGCTGGATTGGTTGGCCTTGAACAGCCGCGCGGCTCGTTTCGTCGGACTGTTCATCCTGGCGGCTATCGCTGCGGTTGTCTGGATCGGCTGGTTCGGCGGCCTTGGCGTGCTGCAGGCTGCTCATGCTGCCGGCTATATCCACGTCGACATGCCTGCCATGCAAAGCCTCGCCTTCCGCCTGTTGGCCGCCGCTGTCATCTTCGGCGCCGTGGTCTATGGCACACGCATTCTGCAGACCGTCCTGCGCCGGGGCGTTCTCACCCCCGAACGCATCGACCAGGGCATCGCCTATTCCATCGACCGCGCGCTCGGCTACGCCGGCCTCGGCTTTGCCATCCTCTACGCCGCCTCGATCGCCGGCCTCGACCTCACCGGCCTTACTATTCTCGCTGGCGCGCTCTCGGTCGGCGTCGGCTTCGGCCTGCAGACCGTCATCAGCAACTTCGTCTGCGGTCTGATCGTGCTCATCGAGCGCCCTATCAAAGTTGGCGACTGGGTGGTGGTGAAGGATTTCGAGGGCATCGTGAAGCGCATTTCCGTGCGCTCGACCGAGATCGAGACCTTCAGCAACGCGAGCGTGCTGATCCCGAATTCCGAATTCATCACCGGCACGGTGACGAACTGGACCCATGGCGATCCGGGCGGCAAGGTGGATGTGAAGGTGAAGACCTCGCACCAATCCGATCCTCGCCTCGTGCTGGAGGCCTTGAAGGCGGCCGCCGCGCGCACCCCCGGCGTGCTGAAGACGCCGGCGCCTTATGTCAGCTTCGACAACTTCGGTGCCGAGGCCCTGGAGTTCTCGGTCGGCGTCAGCCTCGCCAACATCAACACTGGTGGGCGGGTGAAAACCGATCTGCGCGTCGCCATACTTGAAGAGTTCCGCCGTGCCGGGATAGAGTTGGCGCTGCCGCAGCGGCAAGTGCAGATCCGCCAGGGCGGCGCGGGCGTTCAGCCCAATGGCATCCACATGCCGGGAGGCCTCAGTTGACGGAGGAAGTCGTGGCGCGATCGTTCGGGGTCTTGCGCAGCCTGCTGATCGTTGCGGGGCTTGGTCTGGCGGCCGCCCCCGCCTCTGCCGACGCCATTGATGGCGATTGGTGCAACGGCCCGGCCAGCTTGCGCATCGAGGGTCCGGCAATCCGGACCCCCGGCGGCAAGGATATGACGGGCGACTACGATCGGCACGCCTTCCACTACATCGTCCCGGCCGGCGAAAAAGACGCGGGCGCCGAGGTGATGATGCGGCTGCTGAGCGACGACGATATGGTGCTTGTGCGCCGCATCGGCGGGGCCGACAGCCCGGTCGAGAGCTGGAAACGCTGCCAGCCGGTGAGTTGAATCGATCGGTCATCGACAGCCGACCGGTCCCTGGGCTACCACTCCGGTTCAAATCCGACCCGGGGAGATTGCCATGGCCACCACGCTCAGGCTCGACAAATTCGAGCGCTATCCGCTCACCTTTGGAACCACACCGATTGAGCATCTTCCGCGCATGACGGCGGCGCTGGGCGGCAAGGTCGAGATCTACGCCAAGCGCGACGACTGCAATTCCGGGCTGGCCATGGGCGGCAACAAGTTGCGCAAGCTCGAATACATTGTGCCCGACGCCATCGCGTCCGGGGCCGATACCCTGGTCTCGATCGGCGGCGTGCAATCCAACCACACCCGCATGGTGGCGGCGACGGCGGCCAAGATCGGCATGAAGTGCGTGGTCATCCAGGAGAGCTGGGTGCCGCACGAGGATGCCGTCTACGACCGCGTCGGCAACATCCTCATGACACGTCTGATGGGTGCGGACAGCCGCATCGTGCCCGACGGCTTCGACATCGGCATCCGCAAGAGCTGGGAGACCGCCATCCAGTCGGTCAAGGACGCCGGCGGCAAGCCCTACGGCATCCCGGCGGGCGCCTCGGTGCACAAGTTCGGCGGCCTCGGCTATGTGGGCTTTGCCGAGGAAGTGCGCGCCCAGGAAGCCCAAATGGGCCTGCGCTTCGACTATATCATCGTGTGCGTCGTCACCGGCTCGACCCAGGCCGGCATGATCGTCGGATTCGCGGCCGACGACCGCGCCTCCCGCGTGATCGGCATCGACGCCTCGGGCACGGTTGCCCAGACCCGTGCGCAGGTGCGCCAGATCGTCGACACCACCGCCGACCTGGTCGAACTCGGCCGCGCGGTGCGCGACGACGAGATCGTCATCCTCGACGACTACTGGGGCCCTGCCTATGGCGTGCCCAGTCCCGCGACCAACGACGCGATCCGCTTTGCCGCCCGCACCGAAGCCATGATCACCGACCCGGTCTACGAGGGCAAGAGCATGCAGGGCATGATGGACCTGGTGAAGAAGGGCTTCTTCCCCGCCGGATCGAAGGTGCTCTACGCCCACCTCGGCGGCGCGCCCGCGCTCAACGGCTATAGCTACACCTATCGGAACGGGTAGCCGAAATTTGAACGTGGCTGTGCCCGACCGAACCCGTGCTCGAACCCAAACCGGGGTGCGGGGCCGCCGAATGCCGCGAAATTATGTAGTGAAAGGCGGCATCCGGCCGCCCCGCCAGCGTTTTTTCGATCCCTTCGTCGCCACGTTACCTGTGGGCTGCTCCACTCCGAGGCATCTCACCCCCGGAGGACGACGACGGCCGCCGGCACCCGGGTGTGCGGCACCCTGCGCCAGTCGCTGCCCCTCTCCCAGCAGTTCGAGACGCCCTCGAGTGCATCCCCGTAGAAGAAGGTGAGTGAATGATAGTATAATACAGTAGTTTGTCAATATAAATGTTGAATACTTCCGATATGATCGTCAATTCGCAGGTTGGGTCAAGCGTTTTAGCGCGACCCAACGCTCCACGGGCGGCGCTTGTGGCGAGAAGTTGCGTCGCGCAGAGCTTGACCTGACCTACGTGACCTCCGCCAGCCCAACGATCCGGCGCCCTTGAAATCCGTCGTCACGCATAATAAATGCAATTGCAATCAATCACCGCTACCCCGGAGCCCGCCATGTCCACCCGTCCCGTCCGTAGCATCACCCAGGCCCAGCCGCACATCGAGGGCGCCGGCGTGCATCTGCGCCGTGCCTTCGGCTTCGGCGACACCACGGCGACCGACCCGTTCCTGATGCTGGACGACTTCCGCAACGACAATCCCAGCGACTACGCCAAGGGCTTTCCCTGGCATCCACATCGCGGCATCGAGACCATCACCTATGTGCTGGCGGGCACCGTCGAGCACGCCGACAGCCTGGGCAACACCGGCCGGCTGGGCGCAGGCGACATCCAGTGGATGACCGCAGGCAGCGGCATTCTGCACCAGGAGATGCCCGCGGGCGACGCCAAGGGCCGCATGCACGGCTTTCAGCTGTGGGCGAACCTTCCGTCAGCGCACAAAATGACCGCGCCGCGCTACCAGGACATTGCGTCCGCTGGCGTGCCAGTGGTGACCGACGACGACGGCACGGAAGTGCGCATCCTGGCCGGCGATTTCTGGGGCAAACAGGGATCGGTTGAGATCGTGGCTGCCGACCCGCGCTATCTCGATGTGCACGTCCCGGCGGGGCGGACCAAGCGCCTGAAGGTGGAGGTCGAGCGCCACGCGTTTGCCTATGTGTTCGAGGGCTCGGGAAGCTTCCGTGACGCGAGCGGCCCGCAAGGCATACTGACCGAGCGGCAAGTGAACGGCGAAGAGGTCGTCACCCGCGACTTCGCCGAAGATCGCTCGCTCGTGCTGTTCGACAGCGGCGACGAGGTTGTGGTGACGGCCGGGGAAACCGGCATCCGCTTCCTGCTGATCTCCGGCCGCCCGATCGAGGAGCCTGTCGCCTGGTACGGACCGATCGTGATGAACACGCAGGCCGAGCTGCAGACGGCGGTGCGTGAACTGAACAACGGCACGTTTATCAAGCATGGGCGGTAGGCGGACGGCCCTGGACGATGAACCGGGACCATCCCTTGTTACGTGCTCAATTCAACAATCGGCTCGCCGGCAGCTATCAAGGCAGCAACTCGCGGCCAGCTTCGGGTGAACAACTGTTTCAGGTTCGCGTTCGAGACATTGCCGCAGGTCAACCAAACAAGTCGCGGAGGCGGGCCATGTCTTTGCACCAAGTCAACGAAATCGCTATCCTTGCTGATTAGCACAGCGTCGGCAGACCGGGCGGCCGCAAAAATCGTCTGATCTGCAGCGTCTCTCAACCCCATCTCACGGAGAGCTTTGGCTTCCAAACCAAGATCGCTGCGCATCCATTGAGCGAACATCGGAGGCAGCTGCGCTTCCAGCCAGACAATCATGCGGCGACGCGCGGAATTTCGAAACGGCGCGCCGCCAACAACAAGCAGGCCTTGATATCGTCGGCCTCAAGGTCAGGAAAATCTGCGAGAATTTCCGACTGACCAACCCCTTCGGCCAGAAGTTCGAGGATGTCGCTCACCCGAATGCGCATGCCGCGAATGCACGGACGACCACCGCACATGTCGGGGTTCGAGGTAATTCGATCCAATAGGGTGGTCGTGGACATAATGCCTCCATCGGGGGTCGCCAACTCAAAATAGCAGACAAACCGGACGCTGGCCACATGGCGGACGGCTCTCGGCCGCCGCGCTCCGGGCGGGGACGATCCGCTCCCGCGCGATCTCAGCCGCATAGGCCACGGCCGCCCGTAGATCGTCCGGCTGCAATTGCGGATAGGCGGCGATGATTGCTCTCGCCGCTGGCCAGGAAATCCAGGATCAGCGAGACCCAGATGCGCGTGCCCTTGATGCAGGGCTTGCCGAAGCAGACCTGCGGGTCGATGGAGATGCGGTCGAGGAGGGTGGGCATTAGGGAATGTTAGCACGGCGGGTGGGGTGCGTCAGCCCGGATGTGGGGAGCGGGGCCGGGCGCGGACTACCCTTCTCCCCCGCCTCTTTGCGGGGGAGAAGGTGGCCGCCGAGCCGCCAGCGCGGCGAGGACACAAGGCCGGATGAGGGGCAGCCGCGAGCCGGCTCAATCCCAGCGCACCTGTTGAGGCCGCTACGGAGCAAGCGACTGCCCCTCACCTGTCGCTGAATTCCGTCGCTGCGCTCCGGGCGACATCCTCTCCCCCGCGAAAAGGCGGGGGAGAGGAGAAGTAACAGCCGTCTCAGCAGCCCCTTTGCACCCAAGTCGTGATGCCAAGCCCACAGAGGTTCCCTACCTCGGGATAGTTCATCGTTTCAGGTCCTGATTGCAGCATCTGGCGACTAAGAACTTGCCGCTCGATTCCATCTCATCGGCGTACTCGCGAATAGTGGCATAGATCTTATCATCAAGGGACACAGCCACCCCATTGGCGAATACCTGATGGAAACCCAATTGCGGGTACTGATGGGCATCGTCGGTGAAGTTGCAGAACGGCCTGAGCGTGCCAACTTAGCCGATTTTTGGAGTGGCTGATGGCGGGTGCTGCTGGCGATTTGGAAAGCCGAACTCTGCGCATCGTCAGGAATGTTTTTTCAAGCGCATAGGGTGGACAAACCCACCTTGAACTCCTTCGAATCAGCGAAGGTTGTGGATAGCGGTTTGCATTTGGCAAAAATTGAGCGAATGCGCCGGACTCAATGCCCGAATCGCCCTAGCTTCCAGACCGACCCCACTAAGGCGTCTCACCGCCGCAGTGGAGTCGTAGCTGTGACCGGGAGCATTGCGTCTGGTCCCCGGCGATGCATTCGCAGATCGGTTGGAAGTTTCCTGCAAGCACACCTTCCCAACTGATTTGGGGTTGTGTCAATAGACCAGACGCTCTTGTCCACAGAAAAAGGAACAGGGCATGAGCAGGCGTATGTCAGGCGGGCCAAGGTGCCCAAACTATGAACAGTGTGTCGAAATTTGGCTGATGTTGTTTCGGGGTATGCATCAGCACGACATTGCGGCCGAGTACGGGTTCAACCAAGGGCGCATTGCTGAAGTCAAGTCGGGGCTGCGCCATCCCGGTTCTCGGGACGAAGCGATGAGGCGGTGGCCGAAGTCGGCCTAGTAACGTGGGGGCTGCGTACTCGCCCCCACTCACCTTCTATATCGAGTTGAAGCAGATGGGGTGTCGCTCATGGGTCTCTCCGCCAATCCCGGCGACGTAAAGAAACAGCATGGGGAACCATGAGCACCCTCTCACACGACGCACGGACAAAAGCCGAAGCTGCAGAGCGAGCCGCCCGTCGTGCAGCTTTCAGGGCTGGGCCTCATTACCCCAAGTGGCAGCGTGCCCGACAGGTGCAACTGCGCTTGCTTCGTCGAAGTCTTGACGATGGCAAGCCGTTCTTCGACCTCATGAGGTCGGTCCTGTTGACCGGGCTACTCGCAGGCCTCCTTGGTGCCGCAATGGTCAGTGGGCAGACAAACGAGCACGGCGAACCGACTTGGTCATGGTCTGTGCTTCCTGTCGGGTTATTCACGCTCCTTTCGCTCGCTTACACCTGGGCTCCCGCCAAACATTTCGCAATTGTGATGGCGGTGGACTGGGCTAGCGACAACTTCTGGCCATTTCGTGGACCACGCGGCAGTGTCTCAGCTCTTGTGGTGAACGCTGGCGTCGGTGCCGTATTCCTACTGACAACCGTTTGTATGGTGGTCACCGGCTACACGGTGGCAGAGCAAGGATACTCGCGAGCCAAGTCGGTGACTTTGGTCGGGAAGCCGTGAGCGAATGTAGAGGCTCATTCTGGCTGCATGCGCTGACACCGCGAGCGCGGTCGGTGAGGGGCAGCGGCTGGGACCGGACCAGGTGCCGCAAGTACAGTCCCGACGGATAGAGGCGCCGGCGGACGGTCTGTGCCCGACGCTGCCTCTCATCCGGCGCGTAGAGCGCCACCTTCTACCCGTGAAGAACGGGGAGAAGAGGTGCGTGCCTCGCCACCGCGTCGTGGATCAGAAAAAAGGCGGCCGCCCAGTTCCCCGAGGCGGCCGCCGTCATTCCATCCTAAAATCGGCAGACGCCCGACAGGCGATGCCCGCTACTCCGCAGCTTCCCCGGTCACCACCGGCTCTGCCGCTTCCTTCTTCGGTGCGGCCAGCGCGGCGCGATCCTGAACCACCTGTTGGCGCTGCTTGACGATCAGGTCGTCGCGCTTGGTCGCGACCACCTTCAGCCTGCGCAGCATGCCGCCGGTGCCGGCCGGGATCAGGCGGCCGACGATCACGTTCTCCTTCAGGCCTTCGAGCGTGTCGACCTTGCCGGCAACCGCCGCTTCGGTCAGGACGCGGGTGGTCTCCTGGAAGCTCGCGGCCGAGATGAAGCTCTTGGTCTGCAGCGACGCCTTGGTGATGCCGAGCAGC
Organism: uncultured Alphaproteobacteria bacterium; assembly: GCA_963732765.1. Lineage (GTDB taxonomy): Bacteria > Pseudomonadota > Alphaproteobacteria > Rhizobiales > Hyphomicrobiaceae > JANYHF01. Next base: position 340,722 of record CAVTAS010000008.1, read on the forward strand.
ACCGGCACGGCGACGGCCGGACGTTTGCCCTTCTTCTCGTAGGCGGCGTTGTATTCCATGAACTCGATGCGGTCGACCTGTTCGCCCTTGAGGAGCTCGGTGTCGCCGGCGTCGGTCACTTCCACCTTCTGCAGCATCTGGCGCACGATCACTTCGATGTGCTTGTCGTTGATGGTCACGCCCTGCAACCGGTAGACTTCCTGGATTTCGTTGACCAGGAACGCGGCCAGTTCTTCCACGCCCTTGATGGCGAGGATGTCGTGCGGGGCCGGGTTGCCGTCGATCAGGTATTCGCCCTTCTCGATACGGTCGCCCTCCTGCACGGCGATGTGCTTGCCCTTCGGGATCAGGTACTCGGACTTTTCGACATTCTCCTCGTCCGGAATGATCGAGATGCGGCGCTTGTTCTTGTAGTCCTTGCCGAACTCGACCGTGCCCGAGATCTCCGCGATGATGGCGTGATCCTTGGGACGGCGGGCTTCGAACAGCTCGGCCACGCGCGGCAGACCGCCCGTGATGTCACGCGTCTTGGCGCTTTCCAGCGAGATACGCGCGAGCACGTCGCCAGCCTTGACGTCGGTACCCGGATCGACCGACAAAATCGCCTCGACCGAGAGCAGGTAGCGGGCCTCGCCGCCGCGCTTCAGTTTGACCGGCATGCCCTTGGCGTCTTTCACCACCAGCGCCGGCTTCAAGTCACCGCCGCGGGGGTTGGCGCGCCAGTCGACGATCACGCGGTTCGTAATACCCGTCGACTTCGTCGTACTGCTCGTTGACCGAGATGCCCTCGACCAGGTCCTCGTATTCGACCGTGCCGTCGACTTCGGTGATGATGGGACGGGTGTAGGGGTCCCACTCGGCCATGCGCTGACCGCGTTTCACCTTGTCGCCGTCGTCCACCTTCAGGTGCGAACCGTGCACCAGCTTGTGCGTGGCGCGCTCCTTGCCTTCGGCGTCGAGCACGGCGATGGCGATGTTCCGCCCCATGACGATCAGGCGGCCGGAGCTGTCCTTGACGACGTTCTTGTTCTTGATCTTGACCGTGCCTTCGAAGGTCGATTCGACGAAGGACTGGTCGACCACCTGCGCCGTGCCGCCGATGTGGAACGTGCGCATGGTGAGCTGCGTGCCCGGCTCGCCGATCGACTGGGCGGCGATGACGCCCACCGCTTCGCCGAGGTTGACGGGCGTGCCGCGGGCGAGATCGCGCCCGTAGCACTTGCCGCAAATGCCGACCTTGGTTTCGCAGGTCAGCACCGAGCGGATGCGCGTCTGCTGCACATGCGCCTTGTCGATGACCTCCTTGGTCAGCTCATCGATCAACGTGCCGGCCTTGATCAGCACTTTGCCCGAGGACGGATCGCGGATGTCGTCGGCGATGGTGCGGCCAAGGACTCGGTCGCCCAGGGATACGACGACCTCGCCCGAATTGAGCACGGCCGACGTCGTGATGCCGCCGTCGGTGCCGCAATCGTTCTCGGTGATGATGCAGTCTTGGGCAACGTCGACAAGGCGACGCGTCAGGTAGCCCGAGTTGGCGGTCTTCAAGGCGGTATCGGCCAGCCCCTTACGCGCGCCGTGGGTGGAGTTGAAGTATTCGAGCACCGTCAACCCCTCCTTGAAGTTGGAGATGATCGGGGTCTCGATGATCTCGCCCGACGGCTTGGCCATCAGGCCGCGCATGGCGGCGAGCTGGCGCATCTGGGTGGGTGAGCCGCGCGCTCCCGAATGGCTCATCATGTAGATCGAGTTGATCGGCAGCGTACGTCCCGCCTTGTCCTTCTTGACGGCGGAAATGCGGTCCATCATCTCCTTGGCGACGCGGTCGGTGCAGCGCGCCCAGACGTCGATGACCTTGTTGTACTTCTCGCCCTGCGTGATCAGACCATCGTTATACTGCTGATCGTACTCGCGCACGGTCTCGCGGGTGTCCTCGATGATCTTGGCCTTGGTCTCGGGGATCACCATGTCGTCCTTGCCGAACGAGATGCCGGCGCGGCAGGCGTGCAGGTAGCCGAGCGCCATGATCTTGTCGCAGAAGATCACGGTCTCCTTCTGGCCGCACTCGCGGTAGACCGAGTCGATCATCTTGGAGATGTTCTTCTTGGTCAACAGCTGGTTGACGAGGTCGAACTTGACGGCGCCGTGCTTGGGCAGCAGTTCGCCCAACAGCATGCGGCCCGGCGTGGTGTCGATCAGCTGCACGACCTGCTTGCCGGCTTTGTCGACGGTGACGAAGCGGCCCTTGATCTTGGCGTGCAGCGTCACGGCCTTAGCCTCGAGAGCATGACGCGCTTCGTGCACGGTGCCGATCAGCATGCCTTCGCCCGGCTCGCCATCGGCGATCAGCGACAGATAGTAGAGCCCGAGCACGATATCCTGCGACGGCACGATCACCGGGGCACCCGAGGCGGGATGCATGATGTTGTTGGTCGACATCATCAGCACACGGGCTTCCAGCTGCGCTTCCAGCGACAGGGGGACGTGCACGGCCATCTGGTCGCCGTCGAAGTCGGCGTTGAAGGCCGAGCAAACCAGCGGATGCAGCTGGATCGCCTTGCCCTCGATCAGCACCGGCTCGAAGGCCTGGATGCCGAGGCGATGCAGCGTCGGCGCGCGGTTCAGCAGGATCGGATGCTCACGGATCACCTCGTCGAGGATATCCCAGACCTCCGGCTTCTCCTTCTCCACCAGCTTCTTAGCCTGCTTAACGGTGGCCGACAGCCCTTTGGCGTCGAGGCGCGAGTAGATGAAGGGCTTGAACAGCTCCAGCGCCATCTTCTTGGGCAGCCCGCACTGGTGCAGTTTCAGCTCTGGGCCGACCACGATGACCGAACGGCCGGAATAGTCGACGCGTTTGCCGAGCAGGTTCTGGCGGAAGCGGCCCTGCTTGCCCTTCAGCATGTCGGCGAGCGACTTCAGCGGACGCTTGTTGGCGCCAGTGATGACGCGACCGCGGCGGCCGTTGTCAAACAGGGCGTCCACGGACTCCTGCAGCATGCGCTTTTCGTTGCGGATGATGATGTCGGGCGCGCGCAGTTCCATCAGCCGCTTCAAGCGGTTGTTGCGGTTGATGACGCGGCGGTAGAGGTCGTTGAGATCGGAGGTGGCAAAGCGGCCGCCGTCGAGCGGGACGAGCGGGCGCAGTTCCGGCGGGATGACCGGAACGACGGTGAGGATCATCCACTCCGGCTTGTTGCCGGACTTTCCAGGAAGCGACTCGACCAGCTTCAGGCGCTTGGCGAGCTTCTTGGGCTTCAGCTCGGTGGTCGCCTCGGCGATCTCCTGGCGCAGATCGACGGCGAGCTTGGGCAGATCGAGCTTCATCAGCAGATCACGGATCGCCTCGGCGCCGATGCCGGCGGTGAAGGCGTCGGGGCCGAACTCCTCCTGGCCCTTCATGAAGGCGTCTTCCGACAGCAGCTCGCCCATGGCGAAAGTGGTAACGCCCGGCTCGGTGACGATGTAGTTCTCGAAGTAGAGCACGCGCTCAAGATCCTTGAGCGTCATGTCCATCAGCATGCCGATGCGGGACGGCAGCGACTTCAGGAACCAGATGTGCGCGACGGGGGCGGCAAGTTCGATGTGGCCCATGCGCTCGCGGCGCACTTTGGCCAACGTGACTTCCACGCCGCACTTCTCGCAGATGACGCCCTTGTACTTCATGCGCTTGTACTTGCCGCAGAGGCACTCGTAGTCCTTGATCGGGCCAAAGATGCGCGCACAGAACAAGCCATCGCGCTCCGGCTTGAAGGTCCGGTAGTTGATGGTTTCGGGCTTCTTGATCTCGCCGAACGACCAGGAGTGGATCTGCTCCGGGCTCGCGATTGCGATGCGGATCTGATCGAAGGCCTGGACCGGCTGGGCGGGGTTGAAAACGCTTGCGACGTCGAGTTGGGTCATCGCGGGTGGCTCCGTATTGGCGACAGGATCTGTCGCAAGTTCAAAATCGATTCGGTTCGTGCTCCTCCTCTCCCCCGCTTTCCGGGGGAGAGGAGACCGCGTCTCGCAGCGCGTTTCAGCGCAAGAGCCACGCGGTCGGTGAGCGGCAGATGCTGGCGCTGTCCTTGTTGCGGCGGGTGCGGAGCAAGTGGCTGCCCCTCACCCGGCGCTTCGCGCCACCCTCTCCCCCGCAAAGTCGCGGGGGAGAGGGCAAGCTACTCCGCAGCCTCCGCTGACGGCGCTGGCCGGGGCGGCAGCTTCGCCCGGCCTGGGCTCGGCTTCTCGACCGGGAGCGCGCCGGACTGGCTGTCGACCAGTTCGACGTTCAGACCCAGCGCGCGCATTTCCTTGACCAGCACGTTGAAGCTTTCCGGGATGCCTGCCTCCAGCACGTCGTCGCCGCGCACGATGGCCTCGTAGACCTTGGTGCGGCCGGCCACGTCGTCCGACTTGACAGTGAGCATCTCTTGCAACGTGTACGCTGCACCGTAGGCTTCCAGCGCCCAGACCTCCATTTCGCCGAAGCGCTGGCCGCCGAACTGCGCCTTGCCGCCGAGCGGCTGCTGGGTGACCAGCGAGTAGGGGCCGATCGAGCGGGCGTGGATCTTGTCGTCCACAAGGTGATGCAACTTGAGCAGGTACTTGTAGCCCACCGTGACCTTGCGGTCGAAGGGCTCGCCGGTCCGGCCGTCATGCAGCGTCACCTGGCCCGAACTATCGAACCCGGCCATCTTCAACAGCTCGACGATGTCGGGCTCGCGCGCGCCATCGAACACCGGGGTGGCGATCGGCACGCCCGGCTTCAGCTGCTCGGCAAGGGCTAGAATGCCCTCGTCGTCCATCTCGTCGACACCTTCCTTGTTGGTGTAGATCGCATTCAACGTGTCGCGCACACCCTTGATCTTGTGGGTCTCGCGATACTTGGCCAGCGACTCGCCGATTTTCTTGCCAAGGCCTGCGCAGGCCCAGCCGAGATGCGTCTCGAGAATCTGGCCGACGTTCATGCGCGACGGCACGCCCAGCGGGTTCAGCACGATATCGACCGGGCTGCCATCCTCCAGGTACGGCATGTCGGCACCGGGAACGATCATCGAGACCACGCCCTTGTTGCCGTGACGGCCGGCCATCTTGTCGCCCGGCTGCAGCTTGCGCTTCACGGCCACGAACACCTTGACCATCTTCATGACGCCCGGCGGCAGTTCATCGCCGCGCTGCAGTTTCTCGACCTTGTCGAGGAAGCGCTTCTCCAGGCTCTTCTTGGCGCTCTCGTACTGGCGGCGGATGGCCTCGATGTCCGTCATGGCCGCTTCGTCAACCAGGGCGATTTCCCACCACTGGCTGCGCGGAATGTCGTCCAGAATGGGGTTGTCGAGCGTGGTTCCCTTGCGGGCGCCCTTGGGACCCTTCGAGCTTTCCTTGCCGAGCAGCGCTTCCTTCAAACGGCCGTAGACGTTGCGATCGAGAATCTGCATCTCGTCGTCGCGGTCCTTGGCCAGGCGCTCGATCTCCTCGCGCTCGATCGCCATGGCGCGCTCGTCCTTGTCGACGCCGTGGCGGTTGAACACGCGCACTTCCACCACCGTCCCCTGCACGCCCGGGGGCAGCTTGAGCGAGGTATCGCGAACGTCCGAGGCCTTCTCGCCGAAGATGGCGCGCAGAAGCTTTTCTTCCGGCGTCATCGGGCTCTCGCCCTTGGGCGTGATCTTGCCGCACAGGATGTCGCCTGGCTTCACTTCGGCGCCGATGTAGACGATGCCAGCCTCGTCGAGGTTCTTGAGCGCTTCTTCCGAGACGTTCGGAATATCGCGCGTGATCTCCTCCGGCCCGAGCTTGGTGTCGCGGGCCATGACTTCGAATTCCTCGATGTGGATCGAGGTGAAGACGTCGTCCTTGACGATGCGCTCGTTGATGAGGATGGAGTCCTCGAAATTGTAGCCCATCCACGGCATGAACGCGACGAGGATGTTGCGGCCGAGCGCCAGGTCACCGAGATCCGTAGACGGACCGTCAGCGATGATCTCACCCATCTTGACGCTGTCGCCCACTTTCACCAGCGGACGCTGGTTGATGCAGGTGTTCTGGTTCGAGCGCTGGAACTTGCGCAGGCGGTAGATGTCGACGCCCGGCTTGGACGGATCGGGCTCCTCGGTGGCGCGGATAACGATACGCGTGGCGTCCACCTGGTCGATCACGCCGGTGCGGCGGGCGGCAATCGCGGCGCCTGAATCGCGGGCCACAACGGATTCCATCCCGGTGCCGACGAACGGCGCTTCGGCGCGCACCAGCGGTACGGCCTGACGCTGCATGTTAGAGCCCATCAACGCGCGGTTGGCGTCGTCGTTCTCAAGGAACGGGATGAGCGCTGCGGCCACCGACACCAGCTGCTTGGGCGACACGTCGATGTAGTCGACCTTGTCGCGCGGCACCACGATGACGTCGCCGGCATGGCGGCACTCGATGAACTCGCCGATCAGCTTGCCATCGTCCGTCAGCTTGGCATTGGCCTGGGCGATGTAGTGGCGTGCCTCCTGCATGGCCGACTGGTAGACCACCTCGTTGGTGACCTTGCCGTTCACGACCTTGCGGTACGGGCTCTCGATGAAGCCGTACTTGTTGACCTGCGCAAAGGTGGCCAGCGAGTTGATCAGGCCGATGTTCGGGCCTTCCGGCGTCTCAATCGGGCAGATGCGGCCGTAGTGCGTGGGGTGCACGTCGCGCACTTCGAAGCCGGCGCGCTCGCGGGTGAGGCCGCCCGGGCCAAGCGCCGAGAGGCGGCGCTTGTGGGTGATTTCCGAGAGCGGATTGGTCTGGTCCATGAACTGGCTGAGCTGGCTCGACCCGAAGAATTCGCGCACGGCGGCAGCTGCCGGCTTGGCGTTGATCAGATCCTGCGGCATCACGGTGTCGATATCGACCGAGCTCATGCGTTCGCGGATCGCCCGCTCCATGCGCAGCAGACCGACGCGGTACTGGTTCTCCATCAGCTCGCCGACCGAGCGCACGCGGCGATTGCCGAGGTTGTCGATGTCGTCGATCTCGCCGCGCCCGTCGCGCAGTTCCACCAGCGTCTTGACGACGGCGAGGATGTCCTCCTTGCGCAGCGTGCGGTGCGTGTCGGGGCAGTCCAGCTCCAGGCGCGTGTTCATCTTCACACGTCCGACCGCGGACAAGTCGTAGCGCTCGCTATCGAAGAACAGGCCGCCGAACAGGGCTTCGGCCGCCTCGCGGGTCGGCGGCTCGCCGGGACGCATGACGCGGTAGATATCGATCAGCGCGCTGTCGCGGTCGCCGTTCTTGTCCGCATACATGCGTGTTGCGGATGTAGGAGCCGGTGTTGACATGGTCGATGTCGAGGACCGGGAACTCCTTGATGCCTTCCTCGCGGAATTTTTCCAGCAGCTTGTCGTCGATCTCGTCGCCGGCCTCGCCGTGGATGATGCCGGTCTTCAGGTCCACCAGGTCTTCGGCCAGGAAGCGGCCGACGATGTCGGCGTCCTGCACCAGCAGGTCCTTGAGGCCGCCCTCGACCAGCTTCTTGGCCAGGCGCGCCGTCACCTTCTTGCCGGCCTCGATGGCGACTTCGCCAGTCTTGGCGTCGATCAGGTCGCCCGACGCCTTCATGCCGCGCCAGCGCTCGGCGTTGAACGGCATCTTCCAGCCGGTCTTGGCGGTCTTGATCGCGATCGACTTGAAGAAGTGCGAAAAGATCTGCTCCTCGTCCATGCCGAGCGCATAGAGCAGCGTCGTCACCGGCAGCTTGCGCTTGCGGTCGATACGGACATAGACGATGTCCTTGGCGTCGAACTCGAAGTCGAGCCACGAGCCGCGATAAGGAATGATGCGGGCGGCGAACAGGATTTTGCCGGAGGCGTGCGTGCGCCCCTTGTCGTGGTCGAAGAACACGCCGGGCGAACGATGCATCTGGCTGACGATCACGCGCTCGGTGCCGTTGATCACGAACGTGCCGTTCATGGTCATGAACGGCATGTCGCCCATGTAGACTTCCTGCTCCTTGATGTCCTTGACGGACTTGGCGCCGGTCTCTTCGTTGATATCGAACGTGATCAGACGAATGGTGACCTTGAGCGGAGCGGCAAAGGTCATGTCGCGCTGCTGACACTCATCGACGTCATACTTCGGCGGCTCGAACTCGTACTTCACGAACTCCAGCTGGGCGCGGCCGGCGAAATCATAGATCGGGAACACGGAGCGGAAGACCAATTCCAGGCCTTCGTCATTGCGGCCGCCTTTGGGCGCATCGACCATAAGAAATTCGTCGTAGGAGCGCTTTTGCACTTCGATCAGGTTCGGCATGGTCGCGACTTCGGCGATCTTGCCGAACAGCTTGCGCATCCGCTTGCGTCCGGTGAAGGTGGTCTGAGCCATGGTAGTTGCTCCTTAGTCTGGCGCGTCCGGCCGGCAGGCCTGAGGTCGGGTTGCGCGTGTACAGGGATGGGGACACAATACTTAACTCGGCATGCCCGGCTGCGACTGACCCGAAGATCGTGCGTAGCCGAATTAAGTTTTGTGTCCCCAGTCGTCAGGCATTCGTAAAACGGTTCGCCCGACCGCCGGAAATCCGGCGCTCGGGGGAAACGTCTCAGCTTCTCTGTCTACGGTGCAGCGGCTCGCTGCATCGGGTTGATCACCGTGCGATAATCCGTGCAATGATGACAACCAGCACGGCGCCAATGGTGGCGTTTGCCAGCGGTATCAGATAGTCCGGCAGCGGCAGCTGGTATGGAATGAACGGCGCGAGATAGGCGCCCAGGAACGATCCGATCACGCCGACCACGAGGTTGCGCAGCAATCCGCCGCCGCCCAACAGGAAGCCGGCCAGCCAGCCCGCGACCAGGCCGATGCCCAGGAAATACGCCAGCGCCGGATTGGCCTGTACGGTCGCTACGATCTGATTCCAGATGCTCAGTACTGTGTCCATCTTGCCCAGTTCCCCGTTACTACGTGCAAACTCTGCCCTGATTGTCATGCTGTCCTCTCCCCCGCCACTTTGCGGGGGAGAGGAGACCGCGTCTCGCAGCGCGTTTCAGCGCAAGAGCCACGCGGTCGGTGAGGGGCAGCTGCTGACTCCGTCCCTGGCCGCAGCAAGAACGGAGCAAGTGGCTGCCCCTCACCCGGCGCTTGCGCGCCACCCTCTCCCCCGCGAAGTGGCGGGGGAGAGGGAAGGTTTCTACTTCAGCTCGACCTTGGCGCCGGCCTCTTCGAGCTTCTTCTTCATTTCCATGGCGTCGGCCTTGGCGACACCTTCCTTGACCGCCTTGCCGCCGGCCTCGACCAGGTCCTTGGCTTCCTTCAGGCCGAGACCGGTAATGGCGCGGACTTCCTTAATGACGTTGATCTTCTTGTCGCCACCCGAGATCAGGATGACGTCGAACTCCGTCTTCTCTTCAACGGCTGCGGCGGGAGCTGCGGCTACGGCAGCGGCAGCGACGGGAGCGGCGGCCGAAACGCCCCACTTGGTCTCGAGCAGCTTGGTCAGCTCGGCAGCTTCCAGGATGGTCAGGCTCGACAGGTCGTCGACAATTTTCTCAAGCTTCGACATTTGGGTAGTCCTTCAGATGAATGCATTGGTTTGGAACCCTGGCCGGATGGCTAGCCATCCTTGAGGGCGGTTCGATCTCTTGGCGACTAAGCTGCCTTGTCGGCGTGGGCCTGAATGACCCGCGCCACCTGCGCGCCCGGCTCTTTGACGAGCCTTGCGATGGTCGAGGCCGGCGCCTGGATGAGACCCAGGAGCTGCGACCGCAGCACATCGAGCGACGGCAGTTCGGCGAGCGCCTTGACGCCCTTGGAATCCAACACGGTCTTGCCCATGGCCGCGCCCAGGATCACGAGCTTGTCGTGTTCCTTGGCGAAGGTGGCAGCGACCTTGGCGGTCCCGACCGGATCCTTGGAATAGGCCAGAACGGTCTGGCCCTTCAGGAGGTCGGAGATGCCATGGCTGTCGGTTCCCACGAGGGCGAGCTTGGCGATCCGGTTCTTGGCCACCTTGACCGTGCTGCCCGCAGCTTTCATGTTGCGGCGCAGCTTGGTCATCTGGGCGACCGTGAGACCGGCATAGTGGGCGACCACGATGACGTCGGATTTCCCGAAGACATCGTGCAACGTGCTGACAAGCTCGCGCTTCCCGGCTTTGTCCACTTGCTCTCTCCTTGCTGACGGATGGCCCAATCGCCATCCATCGGGGTTGCACTTGCCGTGCGGACCCGCGCCACAACTTAAGGCCGGCGCGCTCCAAACGGCGCTCACGTGCCTGTCCCCCCTGCTCAGCCGCCCCATAAGGTCGGAGGCTGCATCAGCAAGGAGCTACGAGGATCAAACCAATTTTCTGCTCCCGCCCCATTTGAGGCGATCACAAATCATCCGTCTGGCTCCCGTCTCATGCAGGCCCGTAAGGCTTAAGCTGGGTTCCCCCAACACCTGCAATCTCGGACAGGTTGGTTTGGCTGGTTGACCAGCCGCCCCACCAACAGGCCCGAAGGCCTGATAGCTTCTCAACAACAAAAGCCTCGCGGCTCAATCGCCTTCTCCCATCGGGAGAAGGTGCCCGAAGGGCGGATGAGGGGATCGCTCGCCGTAGTTGCGCGAGCGGTGACCACCTTGACCGCCACCCCCCTCATCCGGCGCTGAAACGCGCCACCTTCTCCCAAAGGGAGAAGGAATAAAGAGGGGCCTTCGTCCTGCTACTGCACCGTCGCGCCACCGCTCAGGCTCGTCGGCTCGATTTTCACGCCTGGGCCCATCGTCGAGGAAATGGCGATGCGCTTGATGTAGGTGCCCTTCGATCCGGCGGGCTTGGAGCGCGCCACGGCGTTGAAGAACGCCTTGATGTTCTCGATGATGGCGTCTTCGGTAAAGCTGGTCTTGCCGACGCCGGCCTGCACGATGCCGGCTTTCTCGACGCGGAACTCGACTGCACCGCCCTTGGCGTCGCGCACGGCCTGCGCCACGTTCATGGTCACGGTGCCGACCTTCGGGTTCGGCATCATGCCACGCGGGCCGAGCACCTTGCCCAAACGGCCGACCAGCGGCATCAGATCGGGGGTCGAAATGCAGCGATCGAAATCGATCGTGCCCTTCTGGACGATCTCGACCAGATCCTCAGCACCCACCAGATCGGCGCCGGCCTTGCGGGCTTCTTCGGCCTTGTCGCCCTTGGCGAACACGGCCACGCGCAGCGTGCGGCCGGTGCCGTTGGGCAGATTGACCACGCCGCGCACCATCTGGTCCGCATGCTTGGGATCGACGCCGAGATTCATGGCGATCTCGACCGTCTCGTCGAACTTGGCCTTGGAGCGGGCCTTGACCATTTTGACGGCCTCTTCGATCGCATAGAGCTTCATGCGTTCGATGCCGTCGCGCGCCGCGCGGATACGCTTGCCGTTGTCCATGTCTATGCCTCCACCGTCAGGCCCATCGAGCGGGCGGAACCGGCGATGATGCGTGCGCCCTGTTCGAGATCGGCCGTGTTCAGATCGGCCAGCTTGATTTTCGCGATGTCGCGGCACTGCGCCATGGTCACCTTGCCGGCAACGCCGCGGCCAGGCGTCTGCGAACCGGACTCGATCTTGGCGGCCTTCTTCAACAGGAAGGAAGCGGGCGGCGTCTTCATCACGAAGACGAAGCTCTTGTCCGAGAACACGGTGATGACCACCGGGACGGGCGTGTCTTTTTCGAAGCCAGCTGCCAGCGACTTGGAATTGAAGTCCTTGCAGAAGGCCATGATGTTGACGCCGCGCTGACCCAGCGCCGGGCCGATCGGCGGGGACGGATTGGCAGCGCCAGCCTTCACCTGCAAACTGATGTAGCCATCGATTTTCTTCGCCATTGTCTGGTCCTTGGTTGGGTTCCGCAGAACCCGTTGCTAGGATGCGTGGTGCGGCCATGGCGGGCCTTCCACGCGGTTTTTGTGTTCTTGTACACCGGCAGTCATTGGTAGGGGCGGCTTGCGGCCGCCCTCTATCGACACGGTGAACTCGAACCGATGTGCCGCGGATCACCAGGGCGGCCGCAAGCCGCCCCTACCCACGACCTCACGTCAAACTTTCTCCACCTGCCCGAACTCGAGCTCCACCGGCGTTGCGCGGCCAAAGATCGACACCGCAACCTTCAGGCGCGCGCGCTCTTCGTCCACTTCTTCCACCACGCCGGTAAAGGACGCGAACGGACCGTCGGCCACCTTCACATTCTCGCCGATTTCGAAGCTGATCGTCGGCTTGGGCCGCTCCACGCCTTCCTGCACCTGGTGCAGAATGCGCATCGCCTCGTCTTCCGTGATCGGCATCGGCTTGTTGTCGGCACCCAGGAACCCCGTCACTTTCGGGGTGTCCTTGATCAGATGGTAGGTGCGATCCGTCAGCTCCATCTTCACCAGCACGTAGCCAGGGAAGAACTTGCGCTCGCTCGACACTTTCTTGCCGCGCCGGACCTCCGTCACTTCCTCCATCGGCACCAGCACTTGCTCGAACTTGTCGGTCAACGCCTGCTGCTTGGCGCGCTCCTTGATGGCGTCGGCCACCTTGCGCTCGAAGTTCGAATACGCATGTACAATGTACCAGCGCTTCGGGATCGCTGACTTCGTTGCGGCCGCGTTGGGGGCGGGTGCGTCCATGGTGCTCATTACGCCGAATAACTCAAAATCGTCTTGATGACGGTGCTCAAGGTCTGGTCGACCAGGAACAGGAACAGTCCCGCCAGGATGACCATGATGATGACAAACACCGTTGTCACGATGGTTTCGTTGCGGGTGGGCCAAGTGACCTTGGCAATCTCGGTGCGCGTTTCTTGCGCAAACTCAAACGGGTTGAAAGCCATGGACCGTCGCTATTCCTTCGCATCGCATATGCTATTGCCAGAACTTCAATTGCCAAGACCGGGTATGCCGGCAGCAACAGTCTGAAATCTATAACTATTTCCAGCTTTGGCGGTTGGCAGGGGTGGCAGGTCTCGAACCTGCGACCTTCGGTTTTGGAGACCGACGCTCTACCAATTGAGCTACACCCCTAAAGCCTGAGACCGATTGTCACGTCCCCGGGCGCATCTCCTCTACCACAACTGCTGTGCCGTAAGCCAGCACCTCCGTGACCGCGCTGGCGATCTCGTTGGCGTCGTAGCGCATCGCCACAATGCCGTTCGCTCCCATCGCGGCCGCTTCGGCAATCAGCGCCTCATACGCCTCGTGCCGCGTTTGCTCGGCCAACTTGGTATAGACCGAGATGTTGCCGCCAAAAAAGATCTGCACGGCTGCACCCAAATTCCCGACCACACTGCGCGAGCGGACCACAATGCCACGCACCACGCCGAGATGGCGAACGATCCGGTAGCCAGGCAAGTCGTTCGCGGTGGTGACGAGCATGCTGGCTCTGGTGAGTGGCGAGATGGCGAGTGGTGAGTGGTGGACCGCAACCTTGGCGACCCCTTACCACTCACCACTCACGACTCACCACTCACCCCTTTCTTCTTATTCAATCACCTTCGTCACGATGCCGGCGCCGACCGTACGGCCGCCCTCGCGGATGGCGAAGCGCACGCGCTCTTCCATCGCGATCGGCTGCACCAGATCGACGGTGAACGACACGTTGTCGCCCGGCATGACCATTTCCGTACCCTCGGCCAAGCGACACGATGCCCGGTCACGTCAGTGGTGCGGAAGTAGAACTGCGGACGGTAGTTGGTGAAGAACGGCGTGTGCCGGCCACCCTCTTCCTTGGTCAGAATGTAGGCCTCGGCCGAGAACTTCTTGTGCGGCGTGATCGAGCCGGGTTTGCAGAGCACTTGGCCGCGCTCGACGGCTTCCTTGTCGATGCCACGCAGCAGGCAACCGACGTTATCGCCGGCCTCGCCCGAATCCAGCAGCTTACGGAACATTTCGACGCCGGTGACGATCGACTTCTGCGTGTCCTTGAGGCCGACGATCTCGACTTCCTCGCCGACCTTGATCTTGCCGCGCTCGATACGGCCGGTCACGACCGTACCGCGACCCGAGATCGAGAACACGTCTTCGATCGGCATCAGGAACGGCTTGTCCGTCGCGCGCTCGGGTAGCGGGATCGACTTATCCAGCGCCTCGTAGAGGGCAATGATCGCCTCGTCGGCGAGCGGACCCTTCTCGCCGTTCAGCGCCTTGATCGCGGCGCCGCGGATGATCGGGATATCGTCGCCGGGGAACTTGTACTTGCTGAGCAGCTCGCGCACTTCCAGCTCGACCAGATCGAGCAGTTCCTCGTCGTCGACCACGTCGCACTTGTTCAGGAACACCACGATGTTCGGCACGCCGACCTGACGGGCCAGCAGAATGTGCTCGCGGGTCTGCGGCATCGGGCCGTCCACGGCCGACACGACCAGGATCGCGCCGTCCATCTGCGCGGCGCCCGTGATCATGTTCTTGACGTAGTCGGCATGACCGGGGCAGTCGACGTGGGCGTAATGCCGGTTCGGGGTCTCGTACTCGACGTGGCTGGTCGCGATGGTCAGGATCTTCGTGGGGTCGCGGCGGCCCTGGCTTTCCGAGGCTTTGGCCACCTGATCATAAGGAATGAACGTCTTGGTCCAACCGCGATCCGACGAAACCTTGGTCAGCGCCGCTGTCAGCGTCGTCTTGCCATGATCCACATGCCCGATGGTGCCCACATTGCAGTGAGGCTTGGAGCGGTCGAATTTTGCCTTGCCCATTTCTTTTCTCTGCTCGTTTCGTTTTCGGCTTCGTTTTCGTCGGTCTGGTCGTCGTAAGTAAGCGTGGAGCGGGTGAAGGGAATCGAACCCTCGTCATTAGCTTGGAAGGCTACGGCTCTACCATTGAGCTACACCCGCGATTGGTTGTCAGGCATCGGGCATAAGGCATCGGAAAAACTGGTTTTTCATGGCTGTCTTCATTGTCTTCCGATGCCTGATGCCCGACGCCCGATGCCCAAAAGTGGTGGAGAGGGCTGGATTCGAACCAGCGTAGCTTACGCAACGGATTTACAGTCCGTCCCCTTTAGCCACTCGGGCACCTCTCCGAAGTGATGTCTTTGTTCCAGGGCTACGCCCGCAAGGATACCCGCTGCCATGCCCAAACAAACGCACCCCGCGCGAGCTTCGAGCTGGGGTGAGGGGGTGTATATGGTGGGTTCCGGTAGGGCTGTCAACAGCAAAGCCGACCCTTGCGCCGTTTTCCACTTGACAGTGCCGGCGGGGCGGATCGCTACCTCTTGGCCAATGCAAAGCAAATCAAGGAATTGATCGAGACATGAGCAGGTCACACGATGCGCGGTAAAAGGCCAATCCGCAGCGGTCCGCGGAGCGAGGGACATAGCGAGGGCCGGCGCGACGCGCGCGGCGGCAAGCCGGACCTGACGCATGTGCAGCTGTGGGGCATCCATGCCGTCGAGGCGGCGCTACGCAATCCGGCTCGCATCATCAAACGCCTGCGCATCACCGAAAACGCCCGCCAGCGCCTGGACGCGGCCATTTTGGCGCGCGGCATCCAACCCGAAGTGGTCAACGCCCGCGATTTTGATCGCGATCCCGGCGCCGACGTGGTGCACCAGGGCGCGGTGCTGGACGCCGAGGTATTGCCGGCCGTCGACCCGCGTGATTTCGTGCCCCATTCTTCAGGATCGGGCGCAAAACGCAACGACCTGGTCATCGTGCTCGACCAGATCACCGACCCCCACAATGTCGGCGCCATCCTGCGCTCGGCCGCAGCGTTCGGCGCACGTGGGCTGGTCATGACCGCGCGCAATTCCCCGCCGCTGGACGGCACGCTCGCCAAAGCCGCATCCGGCGGGTTGGAGCTGGTGCCGGTCGCCGTAGTGCCGAATTTGGCGCGGGCCTTGGAGCAGTTGGCAGAGATCGGCTACTTCCGCATCGGCCTTGACGGGACCGGCGAGGGCGCGCTGGAAGCGCAGAAATTCACCGGACCGACGGTGCTGGTGCTCGGGGCGGAGGACACAGGTATGCGCCGGCTGACCCGCGAGAATTGCGATGTGGTGTGCCGAATTGCAACGGCGGGCGGGTTGGCGAGCTTGAATGTCTCGAATGCGGCCGCGGTGGCGATGCACACGGTGATGATGGCGCTGAAAGAATAGCGATCTGCGCGAGGCAGCAACAGCCTTTGTTAATACGTCTAAAGAATAAGCGCTGTGGTATCAAATGGTCGAAGCAATCCATGCCAACCGTTGAAGACTTATTGACCAAAGAGAGAAACGATCCGCCGACGTCTCAATAGCGTGTCGTCTAGCATGGCTATTGCATGGCTCCGGGTGCAGCAGCGCACACGGAGCATCAGACGATGGCGAACGTTACACTTTCCAACAATGGCTGGTACACGTCGGAAGACATTTTCTGGCAGTATCCATTCGGAGATTTTGCCGGCACCACGCAAGCTCAAGTCATCGGCCAGACTTATCGCGGGCAGTACATTGAGTTCATTGGGACAGACCTCGCGTTCGACGCCAACGGTTTTCCGGCATCGGGAACAATAAATGCGATCAACGTCTATTCCGATAGCAGTCTAAGCACCAAAGTTGCCTCCGTGACGGGCCTCGGCGCGGATTTTGGTACGTTCTTGAATTTCGGTGGTTTGGATACGGCCTTTGTGGGCGACGATACATTCACGGTCGAGGCGGGCGTCAGTGGCGGAAACATCCAGTCCCGCAGCGGAAACGATCACATCGTCATCAATGACGGTTTCAGTGGCTCAGTCTACGGTGGCGACGGAAACGACACCATTGTTTCGGGAAGTGCTAGTTACAGCTACTTCTACGGCGACGCCGGTAACGACTTGATCGATGCCCGCAACGCCGACCAGTCTTCGGCCGGTATCAACTTTCAAGGTGGGTTCGGCGACGACACGATCTATGGCAGCGCCGGCAGCGACGTGATCGATGGCGGGGCCGGCAAGGATGTTATCGACGCCGGTGCAGGAACCGATTTCGTGTCCCTGCGCGAGGTCGAAGGGCCCGATACAGTCGAGGGCGGTTTGGGCGACGACTACCTGCTGTTGGACCGTAGTTCGGCGCTGACTGCATTCGTCATGGATTTCTCGAATGCCGCTAGCCGGCGGGTGCTCAGCGACGGCACCACGATTTCAGGCTTCGAGTTGGTCGAGTTTCATGGTGGCGCCGGTAACGATCGGGTGGTGGCGTCCAGCAACCAGTCGGGCGGCAATGACGTCTACGGCAATGGTGGCAACGATACCTTGAGCGCAGGTACGGCCGGCGCACATCTCGAAGGTGGCGACGGCAACGACGTGCTGAACGGCGGCGCCGGCGCCGACTTCCTGATCGGCGGTGGCGGCGATGATCGCATCAATCTCGGCGCGAAGCCCGACCATTATCTGAACGAGTTCGCGGATGGTGGCTCGGGTCGCGACACCATCACGAGTGCGGGTGGTTACGCAATGGTCCGTTGCGGCGACGGCAACGACCTGATCGACTTCTCGTCGGCCGGCACGAACGTGGAAGGGCAGCTCATAGGTTATGGCGACAACGGCAATGACCGCTTGATTGGCAGCAATGGCAAGGACCAGTTGTACGGTGACGGCGGCAACGACTCATCGCGGCCGGCGGCGGCGATGATTACATTGATGGCGGCTTCGGCACGGATACACTCAACGGCGGGGGTGGCGATGATGCAATTCTGTCTCGTCTCGACCAGGGCCCTGATTCCATCGACGGCGGCAGCGGCTCCGACTTCCTGATGATCGATCGTGGTTCTTCCGGCGACAACTATCTTGTCAACTTTGCTGCAAAGGCTGGCGCAGTGGTTCGCCTGGTCGACCTCACCAGCATCGTCAACGTCGAGCAAGTGTCCTTCATCAGCGGCTCCGGCAACGACGTCATTACAGCTTCGAACAGCATAGGAACCAACTCCGTCCTTGCCGGCGACGGCGATGACCGGCTCAATGCCTCGGCGCGTGCCGCTACTTTGGACGGCGGCGACGGCAACGACACGCTCGACGGTGGCTCGGGCAACGACACACTGTCTGGCGGCAATGGGCTTGATACGCTCATCCTGGCCGGTAAGTGGAGCGACTACCATATCGCCAGCGTCAACTACGGGTCTCAGGTTCTGATCGAGGACCAGCGCAGCACCAGCATCGATGGGAGCGATATCGTTGATGGTGTTGAGACCTTGCGGTTCTCCGACGGGGCCGTGAAACTTTATGTCAGCTCAGCCGCAAGCATCGTGGGTGGCAATGGCAAAGATATCCTGCTCAGCATCTCGGGCGTTGGGGGCCATACAGTGATGACTGGCGGCGCAGGTGCCGACATTTTCGGCGTTGCTGTTATTGGGCCTCAGTACGATACCGTCACCGACTTCAAGCTTGGCACTGACAAGCTCGATCTGCATAATCTGTACGCCACCACCGCCGATGCTCTGGCCCACGCGACTGACACAGTCGCTGGTGTGTCATTCGAATTGGCCTACTCCGGCACGATGGTCCTGGCCGGCATCTCGCTGGCAAGCTTCACTGCTCATGCGCAGGACGCCCTCTTGGTGTGATGGTCCTGTCCAGGCCACAAATGCGATCGCGAAGGTCTGGACAGGCCACGGCCTGGAACGGGCCGCCGCTGGCAAAACAGCGGCGGTTGTGCTGCGGACGGAGCAGTCTGCATTGCGGCCGTTACCCCGCTCACGGCATCAACTGCCCGCCATTGATGTGAATGTTCTGCCCTGTGATGTAGCCGCTCATGCCGTTCGAGGCCAGGAACAGGAACACACCGACGCAATCTTCCGGCGTGCCGGCGCGGCCCATCCTGGTCGCGGCGGCCATGGCTTTCTTGCGGTCGGCGGGGGTGAGGCTGTGGAAAGGTGTCTCGATGTAGCCGGGCGAGACGCAATTGACGCGGATGCCGCTGCCGGCCAGTTCGCCCGCCAGGTGGCGGGTCAGGTTGTGCACGAAGGCCTTGGCGCCGCCGTAGATGCCCGATCCTGTCCCGCCGCCGTTGCTGCCGGCGATCGAGCCGACATTGACGATGACGCCGCCGGGCTGTTTGGACAGATGCGGAATGGCGGCCTGAGTGCATTCGATCACGGAGCGGACGTTCAGCTCAAGGATGTTGTCGACGAGGTCGTCCGAGATGGTTTCGATGGGCGCGCGTTCTACCAGAGCGCCGGCGTTGTTGATGAGAATGTCGAGGCCGCCGAGCGCTTTCACGGCTTCGGCGACGACGCGCCGGCCGGACCCGCGTTTCTGCAGATCGCCCTGCACCACCGCCACAGCTCCGATCTCGTTGCCGAGCGAATTGGCTGCCTCGGCGCTCTTGCCGTAGTGGATGGCGACCTTGCCACCCTGCTGTGCGAAGGCCCGTGCCAGGGCCGCGCCGATCCCGGTGCTGGCGCCCGTTATCAGAACGCGCTTGCCTTTAAGGTCATCAATGATCATCTGCCTAATCCCTAATCCCTAATCCCTAATCCCTTACCCTCAGATCCGCCATCCGGAATGCATCGCAGCCACTCCGCCGGTCAAATTACGGAAGCTCACGCGCTCAAACCCGGCCGCGCGCACCATGGCAGCGAAAGC
This sequence comes from uncultured Alphaproteobacteria bacterium, assembly GCA_963732765.1. Lineage (GTDB taxonomy): Bacteria > Pseudomonadota > Alphaproteobacteria > Rhizobiales > Hyphomicrobiaceae > JANYHF01. The sequence goes on from CAVTAS010000008.1 coordinate 360,190, forward strand.
GTCCTGCTTGGGAAACCTGCGGATGCTTTCGACCAGATACTCATAGGGCTGAGCATCGCCCGCCGTGAGCTTGCCCAACTGCGGAATGACGTGGAACGACCACAGATCATAAAGCTTGTCTAGCATCGGCGCCTGCACCTCGGAAAACTCCAGGCAGAGGAAGCGGCCGCCCGGCTTCAGCACGCGGAAGGCCTCGGTCAGCGCGCGCTCGATATGGGTGACGTTGCGGATGCCGAACGCGATCGTGTAGGCATGGAAGCTCTGGTCGGGGAACGGCAACGCCTCGGCATTGCCCTGCACGAACGTGATGCGCCTGGATTGATCGGTGCGTGCGATGCGACGTTGGCCGGCGGCCAGCATTTCGCCCGAGATGTCGCAAATCGTTGATGAGCCGCCCGGTCCTGCCGCGCGCATGACGCGCAAGGCCACGTCGCCCGTCCCGCCCGCAACATCCAGATGCGCGAACGGCGCCGCCGAGCGCGGCGGAGCCAGCCAGCCCACCAGATCGTCCTTCCACAGACGATGCAAGCCACCCGACATCAGGTCGTTCATCAGGTCGTAGCGATCCGCGACCTTGGCGAAGACGTCGTTGACCAGACCCTGGCGCTGGTCCTCGGGAACATCGCGAAAACCAAAACTGGTGGAGCGGGTGGTGCTGTCGGCGCTGTCTGTCATGGCGGCACCCTATCGCCTGACGCGGCGACGCGCATCACTTTTACGCCCGAATCGGCTGGGACAGAAGCGCCCTCGCGGCGGATGAAAATCCGCTCAATTTTAATCCTTTGCTAACCAATGCTGCCTAGTGTGCCGTTCAGTGTTGGTTGCGTATGGGTAAACACAAGTGTCATTCGCGTTCGACTGCCTTTTGGCATCCTATCTTCTGTTGGCGAGCCTCACCATCTGGTGCGCGCGCTCAACCACCTCGTTCGCCCGCGTCAAGACCGGCGTGCAAACCGCCGAGGGCCCGACAATGCCGGGTGAAGCGCTGTTGCGCATGGTCGAGCCGGCCATCGCCTCGACGCCACACGCGCTGGGCTCTCTCGGGCTCCTGATCGCCGGCCTGGCCTTGCTGGTCGGCACGCCCTTCGACATCCGCTATGCCGCCGTCTGCGCGCTCGCCGTGTCGCTTTATCTGGCCGTGATCAACCTGTCGTTCCTGATCGAGGATTGGCAGCGCGGGGTGGCGCTGCAACGCATGGTCTGCGTGCGGTCCTTGCTGCCGACCCTGTTCGCTACGCCCATGCTGGCGGCGGGGCTGCGGTTGCTGGCGGAGTAAGGTCGCGATGCTGGCATGCGCCATCGCGATTGAGTGGGCCTACAGCGGCAATGCTGGCTTCAATCGAAGTCGTCCGGTCCCTCGACGTCGGTCGTCCAGCCGCCCCAAAAACGCATGCGCAGCGGATTGTAGCCGATCCGGTAGCTCAGTTCCTCCGGCTCGGTCACATCCCAGACGCACAGATCCGCGCGTTTCCCGACCGTAACAGTGCCGATGCTATCCAGCAGTCCGAGCGCGCGTGCGCCCTCGCGCGTCACGCCAAGCAGCGACTCTTCTGGCGTCAGGCCAAACAGCGTGCACCCCATATTCATGGCCAGCAGGATCGAGGTCAGCGGCGAGGTGCCGGGATTGCAATCGGTGGCCAGCGCGATTCGCACGCCCGCCTTGCGCAGGGACTCAACTGGCGGCTTCTGCTTTTCCTTGATGAAATAGAATGCACCGGGCAGCAGCACGGCTACTGTCCCGGACTTGGCGATGGCGGCGATACCATCAGCATCGAGATATTCGACGTGATCGACCGAGAGCGCCCCGAACTCGGCCGCCAGTTTCGCGCCACCGAGGTTGGAGAGCTGTTCGGCATGCAACTTGACAGGCAAGTTCAGTTTGCGCGCCGCTTCGAACACACGCCGCACCTGGGCCGGCGAAAAGGCGATGCCCTCGCAGAAGGCATCCACCGCATCGACCAGGCCTTCCGTCACCGCCAGCGGCAGCTGCTTTTCAATCACATCCCTGATGTAGGCGTCTTTGTCGGTCAGGCCCGGCGGCATGGCGTGCGCGCCCAGATGTGTCGTGCGGACCGTAACCCGCGGGCCCAGGTTTTCGGTGCCGAGTTCGCGTGCGACGCGCAGCATCTTGGCCTCGTTCTCGGCGTCGAGCCCATAGCCCGACTTGATCTCGATCGTGGTGACGCCCTCGGCAACCAGCGCTTTCAGCCGGTCGAAACTCTCGATCAGCAGGATGTCCCCGCTGGCCTCGCGTACCGCCTTCACGGTCGAGACGATGCCGCCGCCGGCCTTGGCGACCGCCTCGTAGCTGGCGCCCTTCAGCCGCATCTGCCATTCCGCCGCGCGGTTGCCGGCGTGCACGATATGCGTGTGGCAATCGACCAGTCCCGGGGTGAGTAACGCACCTTCCTGATCGTAGACGACCTCAGCCTTTGGCGCGCCGTCGGCGGTTCCGGCATAGACGATCAGGCCGTCGGTGATTGCGACCGCCCCGTCGTCGATCAGGCGCACGGGTTCGCCCGGCGCATTTTCGCCGGTCCAGATGCGAACGTGAGTGATCAGCACATCGGCCTTTGACACGGGCTTCGAACTCCGGAAAGAGAAGGGCCTGAGTTTGCATGAGGGCGCGGTCCGGGCAAGCGGAACGTTCGCGGACTTGATGATTTGTCTACTGAGCAAAATCCGATGGTCAAGAGCATGAGCACCGAACAAACTTCTCCCGTCGCAACGGCTCGCGCGCTGGCCAAGGCCGGCCGCATCGATGGGGCCGCAGCCATCGTTATCGCTCTGCTCAAAGAGCAGTTTGGCCTCAACGCCACCGTCATGCGCATCAATTCAGACATCTACAGCCTCAACTCCATGAACGGCACCTTCGAGGCCGGCGGCCAGCCGCTGTTCTTCAAGTTCCATCAGGAGGAGAACGAGGGCGCGATGTCGGGCGAATACTACCGCGCCCGGTTGTTGTCCGAAGCGGGGCTGCCGGTGGATCTGCCGCTGCATGCGTCCACCGAGGCGGGCAAGCAGATCCTGGTCTACCGCCGCCGCACGGAACCGCGTTTTGCCGACGTGTTGCGGAGGTTGGATACCGAACCGGATCTGGCGGCCGAGTCCGAGGCGATTGCGGCGGAGCGCGCGTTGAACACGCTGATGATGGACGTGTTTGCCAGAACACTTCATCCGATCACGCCGGAACAATCCTCCGCAGAGCCGATTCATCGCCTCTTCCATGAGCGACTGGTGTCGGCGGGCGTTCCAGGAGACCTGGGTGGCCGGTTTGCAAGTTTCTATCAGGACAAAGAGTTCCAGCTGCCCGGCCTCTCATTGACTTGGCGCGCGTTGAAGGACCTAACGGTCGTTGTCAACGGCGTGCGCTATGATCGCACCCTCGGCCAGCTGTTCGATGAGGCCTTCATCCGCCTGCGTCCCGATCGGCTCGCCGACGCCGGTGGCGTCACAGCCCATGGCGATGCGCACAACGCCAATGTCTGGTTCTCCGGCGCGCCCGGAGCTCACGAGCTTGTCATGTTCGACCCGGCCTTCGCCGGCACGCATGTGCCCGCACTGCTGGCCGAGGTCAAGACGACGTTTCACAATGTCTTTGCCCATCCCCTATGGCTCTATGAGCCGGGAGAAGCGGCCAAGCGATACCGGGCCGAGATTCGCCGAGAGGGCGATACGCTCCGTATACAGCACGATTGGCGGCCGAGTGGCGTCCGGCTCGGCCTGCTGCAAGCTAAGGCCGATCTGGTCTGGCGGCCGCTGCTGGCGCTGTTGTCGCAACGCGGGATGTTGCCGGCCGATTGGCGGCGGGTCGTGAAACTCGCGTTGTTCCTGTGCCCGACTCTGGTCATGAACCTGCGCGCCGGGGTCGCGGGCGGATCGCACAACCCGATATCGTCGGCTATCGGATTGGCAACAGCAATCAGTATGGGCGCCGAGCCGGATCAGCCCGACGCCCTGTCGCAATTGCTCGATGCCGTCACCCCGCTGGGTTGACCATCTCGCCATTCACCACCAGACCACCACCTTTGGCGGTGATCTTCACCCGGTCGCCGTCCTTCACCTTGCCGGCCAGGATCTGGTTCGCCAGCGGGTCCTGCACGCTGCGCTGGATGACGCGCTTCAAGGGACGCGCGCCATAGGCGGGATCGTAGCCCTGGTTGGCCAGCCAGAGTTTGGCCGCATCGTCCAGCTCCAGCGCGATCTTGCGATCGGCAAGGAGTTTCAGCAGCCGTCCCATCTGGATGTCGACGATCGCGGTCATCTGGTCGCGCCGCAAGCGGTGGAACAGGATGATGTCGTCGAGCCGGTTCAGGAACTCGGGACGGAAGGTGGCGCGCACCACGCCGAGCACTTGGTCGCGCACCGCCGCGACTTCCTGGGACGAGTCGGTCATGTACTCCGAGCCAAGATTGCTGGTCATGATGATCAGCGTGTTCTTGAAGTCGACCGTACGGCCCTGGCCGTCGGTCAGGCGGCCGTCGTCAAGGACTTGCAGCAGAACGTTGAAAACGTCCGGATGCGCCTTTTCGATCTCGTCGAACAGGACGACTTGATACGGGCGGCGGCGCACTGCTTCCGTCAAGGCACCGCCCTCCTCGTAGCCGACATAGCCCGGCGGCGCACCGATCAGTCTGCTTACGGAGTGTTTCTCCATGTACTCCGACATATCGATGCGCGCCATGGCGTGCTCGTCGTCGAACAGGAACTGCGCCAAGGCCTTGGTCAGCTCGGTCTTGCCGACTCCGGTCGGGCCCAGGAACATGAACGATCCGATTGGGCGGTTCGGGTCCTGCAACCCGGCGCGGGCACGGCGAACGGCGGTGGAGACGGCTTTGACCGCCTCCTCCTGTCCAATCACGCGCTTGCCGATGCTGGTCTCCATGCTCAGCAGCTTGTCCTTCTCGCCCGCCAGCATGCGATCCACCGGAATGCCGGTCCAGCGCGAGACCACGCCCGCGATGTGGTCGGGCGTCACCGCCTCTTCCACCATCGCCGCGGTGCCGCCTTCGGCTTCCTCAAGGCCCTTTAGCTTCTTTTCCAGCTCGGGGATTTTCACATACTGCAGTTCGCCCGCGCGGTTGAAGTTGCCCTTGCGCTGCGCCTGTTCGAGTTCATTGCGCAAGCCTTCCAGCTGCTCTTTCAGTTTCTGCGCATCGCCCAACTTGCCCTTTTCGGCCTGCCAGCGCTGCGTGATGCTGGCGGAACGCTCTTCCAGATCGGCCAGCTCTTTTTCGAGCTTCGACAGACGATCCTTGGACGCGGTATCCAATTCCTTCTTCAGCGCCTCGCGCTCGATTTTCAGCTGGATGGCGCGGCGGTCGATCTCGTCCAGCTCTTCGGGCTTCGAATCCACCTGCATGCGCAGGCGCGACGACGCCTCGTCGACCAGATCGATGGCCTTGTCGGGCAGGAAACGGTCGGTGATGTAACGGTTGCTCAGCGTCGCGGCGGCCACCAGCGCGCTGTCGGTGATGCGCACGCCGTGATGCAACTCGTACTTCTCCTTCAGGCCGCGCAGGATCGAGACCGTGTCCTCGACCGTCGGCTCACTGACGAACACCGGCTGGAAGCGTCGGGCGAGCGCAGCGTCCTTCTCGACATGCTTGCGGTATTCCGCCAACGTGGTAGCGCCAACGCAATGCAGTTCGCCACGCGCCAAGGCGGGTTTCAAGAGATTGGACGCATCCATCGCACCATCCGCCTTGCCGGCGCCGACGATGGTGTGCAGCTCATCGATGAACAGGATGATCTTGCCGCCCTCGGCCGTCACTTCCGACAGCACGGCCTTCAGCCGCTCCTCGAACTCGCCACGGTATTTGGCACCCGCAATCAACGAGCCCATGTCGAGCGACAGCAGCTTCTTGTCCTTGAGACTTTCCGGCACATCGCCCTTGACGATGCGCAGCGCCAGCCCTTCGGCGATGGCGGTCTTGCCGACGCCCGGCTCGCCGATCAGCACCGGGTTGTTCTTGGTACGCCGCGACAGCACCTGGATGGTGCGGCGGATCTCCTCGTCGCGGCCGATCACGGGATCGAGTTTGCCCGTCGCCGCCGCCTCGGTGAGATCACGCGCATATTTCTTCAGCGCGTCATAGCCCTGCTCGGCGCTGGCGCTATCTGCCGTCCGCCCCTTGCGCAGATCGTTCACGGCCTGGTTCAACGTCTGTGGGGTAACTCCCGCCCGCGCGATGGCCTTGCCGGCGTCGGTCTCCTTGTCCATGGCGAGAGCGAGCAGCAGCCGCTCGGCCGTCACGAATGAATCGCCCGCCTTGTCGGCAAGCTTTTGGGCCTGGTCGAAGACCCGCGCGGTACCGGCCGCCATGTACAACTGGCCACTGCCGCCGCCCGATACCTTCGGGATACGATTGAGCGCGGCCTGCACGTCGCGCAGCGCCTCCTCGGGCCGCCCGCCCGCCTTTCGGATCAGGCCGGACGCCAGCCCCTCCTCGTCATCGAGCAGCACTTTCAGGATATGTTCGGGCAGGAATTGCTGATGCCCATCGCGCAAGGCGACGTTCTGTGCCGCTTGCACAAAGCCGCGCGCGCGCTCGGTGTATTTCTCGAAGTCCATGGTCAAACCCTCCTCGGCGCGCCGTCGCTGCCCTCAAGGGCACAGCTGCCGGCGCCGTCATCGAATGTGCGAAGTCTACAACTGTCCGGACCCCGAAGGCATCCGGTTGCGGTGATACTCGGGGTACATATAGTGTAGCCCTCGGGCAGCAACAGGGGTTTGCCCGCCATTTTCGAGGGGGCGAGCCATGCAATCCCGCCGCATCATCACCGTCGCTGGAGCCCACGCAGAGGGCGAGGTCGGCGACGTCATCATCGGCGGCGTGCTGCCACCGGCGGGCGCCACCATGTACGAGCGCATGCGCAGCATGGAGCGCGACCACGACCACATCCGCAAGCTCCTCATCTGCGAGCCGCGCGGCTCGGTCGCGCGCCACGTCAACCTGATCACGCCGCCGATCCGGCCCGACTGCGATGCCGGGCTGATCATCATGGAGCCGACGGAATATCCGCCGATGTCCGGCTCCAACTCGATGTGCGCGGCGACCGTGCTGCTTGGAAACCGGTATGGTGGCCATGACCGAGCCCGAGACCATCGTGCATCTCGATACGCCGGCGGGGCGGGTTCAGGTGCGCGCCGATTGCCGGGGCGGGCGCGTCAACTCGGTCGAGATCGTCAATGTGCCCAGCTTTGTGTTCCATCTCGACCACCCGCTGGAAGTTGCTGGCGAGAAGCCCATGACTGTCGATGTCGCCTATGGCGGCATGATCTACGCCAGCGCTGACGCCAAAGCGCTGGGCTTCACGATTGCCCCCGACGAAGCGCGCGACCTCGCCGTGCTGGGCGAAAAAATCCGGCGCGCGTCCCGCGAGCAGATTACTTGCGTGCATCCCGAAAACCCCGGCATTTCCGGCGTGTCCATCGTGCAGTTCGCCATGCGTTTCGAGGGCGTCGGCAAGGTCACGCGCAACACCTGCATCGTGTCGCCTGGGCGGTCGGATCGCTCGCCGACAGGTACGGGGACATCGGCGCGCATGGCCATCCTGCACGCGCGCGGGCAGATGCAGGTCGGCGAGACCATGACCCACGCCTCGATCATCGGGTCCGAGTTTCATGGCCGGATTGTCGAGGCGACCACCGTGGGCGGCGAACCGGCCATCGTGCCCGCGATCAAAGGCCGGGCCTGGATGACCGGGCTGCACCAGTATTTCATCGATCCGGACGATCCGTACCCGCAAGGCTACGTCGTCTCCGATACCTGGGGCGTCGGCGGCGGCACCGATCAGTCGGCTTGAGCGCTTCAACATCGATCACAACCGCACCGTTCGTCATCCCGGCGAAGGCCGGGACCTGCCCAAGCTGCGGATTCTGCATTCACTTCAGGCAAGGGCAGGTCCCGGCCTTCGCCTGGATGACGGCGGAAGTGCGCTTTCATCAAGGCTTCGTGGCTACCGCCCCAGCAGCGCCGAGAACACGATCACCGCGATCGAGGCCAGGAACAGCAGGCCGACGATGATGCGGCCGATCAGGTTCGGCACATCGTTGCGTTCGTGGTCATCGTGGAGGGGCGGCAGGTTGCGGGGATCGGTCATGGCGGCGCCTACGGAACGGTTGACGGATCGGCGGCTGGCGTCGCTGCCGACATCCTCGGCGGGATCGCGGTCAGCGCGCACCATCGGCATCATGATCAGGCCGGCGGCCAGGAATACCAGCACAACCGCGAGGCCCCAGCGCTGTTCGCCTGTTGCCGCGGTTAACCCGCCGACCAGCAGCGGGGCGACGAATGACGATGCCTTGCCGGAGAAGGCGAACAGCCCAAAGAATTGCGTGATGCGGTCCTTTGGTGCGAGCCGCGCCATCAGTGAGCGGCTCGACGCGCCAAGTGGCCCGGTGACCAGTCCGACGAAGATCGTGAAACCCAGGAACCACTTTTCGGCCGAGGAGGCCAGGAAGTTGCTGCCGGGGACTTTTTCCGCGACGGTCTGGGCGAACAGCACGTGCGTCTTATCGATGGAGACCACGCCCGCCGCCGCGAAAAACGCGATCACCAGCGAGCCGATGATCACAGCCTTGGGGCCGATGCGGTCATCGAGATAACCGCCGATGGCCGCGCCGATCATGGCGGCGACGATCAGCACTATGCCGAACATCCCCAGTTCCGTTGTTGTCCAGCCAAACAGGGCCGTGCCGTAGATGCCGCCGAAGGCGAACATGGCCAGCAGGCCGTCGGTGAACAGCATTCGCGACACCAGGAACAGGATGATGTCCTTGTGGTGTTTCAATTCTCCGAACGTCTGTTTCAGGCCGTCGAGACCGCTTTGCGTGCGCGCCACCTGCCGGTCGGGCGTGAAGAGCAGCATCGGCAGGGCGAAGATCAGCAGCCACAGCGCACAGAACGGGCCGACCAGCCGGTCACCCTGGCGGGACAGGGCGTCAAGCGACAGCAACGGAGTGAAGCCGAACAAGCGTCTTGCCGCTGCCCGCGTCGCCCACCAGCAGACCGGCGACAATGGTGAGGGCGGTGAGGCCGCCGAGATAGCCAAGCGCGGCGCTGGTTCCCGAGAGGCGGCCGTAGTGCTGGGGCGCGACCAGGCCCGGCATCATGGCGTTGACGAAGGTGGCGGAGACCTCGGCAGCGATCGAGGCCACGATGTAGGCGATCAGGATCCAGATCAGTCGGTCCGGTTGTCCCGGATCGGCGAGCCAGAGCATCGCCATGCCGGCCATGAAGATCAGCAGCGAGGCGACGATCCAGCCTTTGCGGTTGCCAGAGGCGTCGGCATAGGCGCCGAGCAGCGGGCTGAGGATTGCAACGGCTAGCCCGGCTGCGGCGGCCGCATATCCCCAATAGGATTGCCCGGCCACCGGATCGCCGACAAAGCCGTTGGCGAAGTAAGGGGCGAACAGGAACGTCGTGATGAGCGAATAGAACGGCTGTGCTGCCCATTCGTAGATCAGCCAGCTGAACAGGCCCAGGCTGCCGATGCCGGCGGCGGCTTGCGGCAGAAGGGATCCGCGGTCGTCGACCTGCACAACGTCTGCCATCTCAAGTCCCACCGCGAAGTTGCCCCGGCCGACAGCCTAACGGCAGCCGGCCGGCAAATGTCAATGCCGAGCACAGCTTGGCTCGCCTGTTCACGCAGCGTTGCCGCAGCGTTGTGACGCAAGAGTGACGGGACTGCTTCAAGTGGGCCAGACGATTCGCTTGAAGTGGCGGGGTACGCTGGTGGGATTTGGCGGGGTCACAGCGCTGCCTGGCTTCGACAGGACCTCAGCGAGCTGCCCGGCGCCGCGCTATCCGCTCATCAGTCTTGATGCGCAAAAGCCAATCATTATTGTTGTTTTTCATGACGTTACATAACGAAGGGGCGCCGGCGAAACGCCCCGTCGACGCGCAAATCACTGCCCCACGCGGCAATTGCCCTGTTGATGCCTGCTTTCTCGGCGACGATGCGCTTGCTCCCTCGGGCGACCTATGCTCACTCCTTGGAGGAGGGATTCTACGGCGGGCACGAATGGCCATTGATACGGCATTGGTTGGTTTTCTTGGCGCGGTAGCGGCGGCCACAGCGGCTGCGCGCGCAAGTCGCCCCGTCCTACCCTCGATTGTGGCCAATCCGGGCTCGTTCTTCGAGCGGCTGGTCAAGATGCGCGGCGAGACCGAGATGAAACGCCATGCCGAAAAGCTGGCGTTGCATCTGATCGGCGAAGTCAAGGCGGGGCGCGCCACGCTGGAACAGCTTGAGAGCCGTGTCACGCTGCTGACCGGCCTGGTCTGCAATTTTCCACCCAAGACCAATCAGTTGCAGGAAGAGCTGGATCGCAGCCGTGGCCGGTCGCCGGCAGCCTCCGCCCTGCTGATCGCCTCGGCGATGGTGTCGCGAGCCCAGGCCCGCGGTCGTCCGGATCAGGCGCGCGTCGATCCCACGTGGTCCACCGACCTGATCGCCGAAGGCCTGGTGGCGGTGATATCCGATCCAACGTTCCTTGCCGCGATTGAACGCGCCTTCGAGGCGGCGTCCGATGGCGCCTTCATGGCGGCGCCAGTCGAGCCGGCCGCTAGTGCGCCGACACTGTCGCTGGAGCGCAAGGCACCAACGCCCGGCTTGGCCCCAAACAGCTTGCTGAGCGAACAGGCAAGCGTTGAACTCAGGGCCGCCTGCCGCCAGCACAACATCGCTCCGGCTGATGTGGACGCGGTAGTGGCGGCCAAGCTGGCGCAGCTGCGTGACATCCAAAAGGTGCTCGCCAATGTGAAGGTCGACGCCGGCGCAACGCGCTTGACCGAGAGCATGCGGCAGGACGCCAGTTCGGCGCTGGCAGCCGGTAAACTGCAGCGCTGCGCCGAACTGTTGGCAGCGCTCGCTCAACAGCAATTGGGCGAGACTCGGGCCTCGGCCGCAGTTGATGCCTTCGTTATTCTCGGACAGTTGCAGGAAGCCAGACTGGAGTCGCAGGCAGCCGCGACGGCCTATGGCGAGGCGGTCCGTCTGGCCGCAGCGTTGCCGGTCGCGCTACGCTGGAGCTTTGCGCTGCGCCAAGGGGCTGCGCTGGCCAGCGAGGCGGACGATCTCAATAGGCTTGGCAAGCCGAGCAATAAGTCGCTGGCGGAAGCCGTGCGCGTCTATGCCGCCGCGCTGCAAATGTGCCCGCGCGAAGAGGCCCCGGAACTCTATACCGTCACCCAGAACTGCCTCGGCAACACGCTGCTCCGGCTTGGCGAACTTGAGGGTAAGGCCGAACTGCTGGAGCATTCTGCGGCCGCTTATCGGCTCGCTGCTAGCGCCATGGAACGCGACCGCTCGGAGCGCGACTGGGCCCTGGTACACAGCAACCTCGGCACGGTTCTGCTCAAAGCCGGCGAATTGGCCAACGCCGAGCACAACTACGCCGAAGCCGCCACCGCCTTTGAGACCGCACTGGAGGCGCTGCGGCCGGATGCCAACACGCCGGATTGGGCCGCTGCCGAAGCCGGGCGCGGTACCGCTCTAGGTCGTCTTGGCGCGATCCGCAGCGATCTTGGTTTGCTGGAGCGGACAGCGCGCTCGGTCGACGCCGCACTGGCCAGTTTTGAGCGCCGTGCCGCCCCCGCCCCCTGGGCGCGGCTGCAAAGCTGCCTGGGCAACATCTGCGCCGACCTCGGCGAGCGCATCGGCGGACGTCATTGGTTGGAGCGCGCCATCACTGCTTATGAGGCCGCTCAGCAGGAGTGGACCGAGCAGCGTTCGCCATTACAATGGGCGCTGAGCGAGGCCAATCGTGGCGGGGCGCAGCTCGGCCTGGGCACGCTCACCGGCAGCCGTCGTCACCTGCAGTTGGCCGAAGAAAGCCTAGTCAGCGCCGACCGCGTGTTCAGCCGCCTGGGCGAGATCGCCTATGCCGGAGCCGCGCGCGAGAGTCTTTCCGCCGTGCGCCGCGAGTTGGGGCAAGCCGGATCGATGGCCGGCGAACAGGCCGCGCGCGCGCGGGTTTGAGCAGTTCTGAATTGGCTGGAAACAGCGCTTGCTTAGTAGGGGCGCACCGCAGTGCGCCCCTACGCCGCTAACCCCGCAACTGTGATTCCATCTAAACCTGAAGCGTTTTATGACGTCTACGGATTGGCCAGCGTCTTGAGGAGATATCTGACCTCTTTCCCCGCTGTTGGTGATCCACTCCCGACTTCAGCAAAGCCGAGTGCGGCATGGAAAGCATCCGAGACCGGATTGGGTGGGACTGAGTTCACCTCGGCCGCGATGACAGTATGGCCCTGCAAGCGCGCCTCGGAAAATAAATCCGCATAAAGAGCGCGCGCAATGCCGCCGCCCCGCGCTGGCTTGGCGACGATGACGCGATCAACATAAACGAAGCGCGCATAGCGATCGCGGAACCAGCGGAAATTGACGCTGCCATAGTCCGACGACTGATCGAACGTCAGCAGCAGCGCCCGTTGGCTCTCGATTGTCCGGGAAAAGAAAGCTCTACTGATCATCCGTTCAAGTTTTGAACGGTCGAGCAGGGAGGTTTCTGTCTCGTGGTCGTTGTTGAGACGGAGCAGGGCATCCAGATCAGCCGGGGTTATGGTGCGGAACACTGGGTCTACCCCCGCATCCGCTTGCCCTCGGGATCGAACGGCGCTTCGGTCAAAATCGTCGCCTTGCGATTGTCGCCGATGATCTCGATTTCGAAGGCGCCCTTGGCCAAATCTCCGGCCAAGTCCTTGGGCACATAGCCTTGGGCCAACGACTTCTTCACGTAGTGCGCATAGCCGCCCGAGGTGACCCAGCCGACGACTTTTCCGCCATGCCAGATCGGCTCGTCGCCCAGCACATCGGCGTCGGAGGCATCCACCTCGAAGGTGACGCGTCGCAGTGTGCCGCCGCTCGCCTTCTCGGCGGCAGCGGCGTCGCGGCCGATGAAGTCGTTCTTGGCGAGATCGACGAAGCGGTCGAGGCCGGCCTCGAACGCCCCGTAGATCGGGCGCAACTCGCGATACCAGGTCGGAAAGTTCTTCTCGAGCCGCAACGACAACAGCGCCCGCATGCCAAAATTGCCGATGCCGGAGGCCTTGCCCGCGGCCATGATCTCGCGATAGAGCCGGTACTGATACTCCGGGGCGACCCAGATTTCGTAGCCGAGGTCGCCGGTATAGGTCACGCGGTTGATCATGGCTGGGACGTGCCCGATGTCGATGGAGCGATGCGCCATGAACGGGAAGGCGGCGTTCGACACATCCTCGTCGGTGAGGCGGGCCAGCACCTCGCGCGACTTCGGCCCGGCGATCGAGAGGCCGACCAGGCCCATGTCGTAGCGATGGATGCGTACCGACTGCTCACCGTGCTCGAGTGGCATTAGGGGCCTTTGGTGTTCAAACCAGCGCATATGGTACTTCTGTGCCTGGCTCGATCCCCACATGAGGAAGCGGTCGTCGCCAGCCTTGGCAATCGTGAAATCGCCGATCAGTTTGCCGTTCGGGTTCAGCATCGGCGTCAGGATGAGGCGGCCGGTTTTGGGCATCTTGTTGGTCATCAGGCGAGACAGAAAAGCTTCGGCGCCCGAACCCGTGAACTCGTATTTCGCGAAGTTGGCGATCTCGGTCACGCCGACCCCCTCGCGCACGGCCCGGCATTCGTTGCCGACATGCGCGAAGTCGTTGGAGCGGTGGAACGAGACGATATCCTTAGGTTCCGTCCCCTTGGGGGCGAACCACAGCGGTGTCTCAAGGCCCCACGAATCCCCCATCACCGCGCCTTGCGCGCGCATGGTGTCGTAGAGCGCCGTGGTCTGTTGTGGCCGCGCGGCCGGCAGTTCCTCGTTCGGGAAGCGGATGGAGAAGCGGCGCGAATAGTTCTCGCGCACCTTTTCGTTCGTGTACGAACGGGTCGCCCACTCGCCGTAGCGCGCTACGTCCATGCCCCAGACATCGAAACCGGGATCGCCGTTGACCATCCATTGCGAGAGCGCGAGGCCCACGCCGCCGCCTTGGCTGAAACCGGCCATGACAGCGCAGGCAACCCAGAAGTTCTTCAGGCCCTGCACAGGCCCAACCAGCGGATTGCCATCCGGAGAGAACGTGAACGGACCATTGATGACGCGCTTGATGCCGGCCTTGGCCATGCTCGGAAAGTGCTTGTAAGCGATCTCCAGCGAGGGGGCGATGCGGTCGAGATCGTCGGGCAGCAGCTGCTGGCCGAAATCCCACGGCGTCGTCTTGGGCTGCCACGGCCGGCAGTCCTTCTCGTAGGTGCCCAGCACCATGCCGTTGCGCTCCTGGCGCATGTAGACTTCGGACTTGAAGTCGAGCGCGTGGCTGACTTCCTTGCCGTGCTGCTTTGTTGTAGGCGATCACCTCCGGGATATCCTCGGTGACCATGTACATGTGTTCCATGGCCAATACCGGCAGTTCGATGCCGACCATGCGGCCGACCTCGCGCGCCCACAGCCCGCCGCAGTTCACGACGTGCTCGGCTGTGATGGTGCCCTGCTCGGTGATGACGTTCCACGAACCGTCCGGACGCGGTTTCAGCTCGACCACGCGGTTGTTGAGATAGATCTCCGCGCCACCGATCTTGGCTGACTTGGCGTAGGCTTCCGTCGTCCCCTCGGGATCGAGATTGCCATCGACCTTGTCGTAAAGCGCGCCGACGAAGTATTTCTCCTCCATCAGCGGGAAGAGCTTCTTGGCTTCCGACGGCGTCAGCAGCTCGGTCTCCAGGTTCAGATAGCGGGCGCGGGCATGCGCCATCTTGAGGAAATCCATGCGGTCGTTGTTGTCGGCGAGAATAATGCCGCCTGAGCGATGCAGGCCGCAGGACTGGCCGGAGATCTTCTCAAGCTCATTGTAGAGACCGATAGTGTAGCCCTGCAGCTTGGCCACGTTCGGATCGCCGTTGAGGGTGTGAAACCCGCCCGCCGCATGCCAGGTCGAGCCGGCGGCGAGCCGCGCGCGCTCGATCAGGACCACGTCTTTCCAGCCGGCCTTGGTCAGGTGATACAGCACCGAGCAGCCGACCACGCCGCCGCCAATGACCGCGACCTTGGTGTGGGATTTCATGGGAGGTCTCCTTCCGCTGGGCCCGCTGGCCGGCGCCTCTTGTTTGCTCGCCAAGTCATATTTGCTCGCCAAGTCCTATCGCGGCGCCGGTGGAATGGGAAGGCGCAAGGGCACCGGAGATTTGCGCGTATGCCGAGGAATTTCATTGACAGCGGCTAAGGTCAAACTTGATATCACAGACTGTGATTTCAAGTTTGACTTCAGCGGTGCGGGGACGGCAATGGGCAGCTCGGTCGTGATCCATGGGGACGGGGCTATGCTGCTGGCCGGCGAAGTCCGCCCCGACATCATCGAGAGCCGGGGCGAGCGGGTCGTGCTGGACATGGACCTGTCCACCCTGTTCGGCGTCGAGACGCGTGTCCTGAACCAGGCCTTCAAACGCAACCAGCAGCGTTTTCCTAGCAACTGGGCCTGGCAACTCACTGACTCCGAATACGAAAACTTGAGATCACAAATTGTGATGTCAAGTTCGCACGGCGGCCGGCGCACTCCGCCCTGGGCCTTCAGCGAGCATGGCGTCGTGATGGTCGCGACCATCCTGAACTCGGAGCGCGCGATCCGGGCCAGCCAGCGTGTCATCGAAGCCTTCGTCGATTTGCGGCGCGCGACCGGCAAGGCCGCGGTCAAGGCTGGCAAGACAACCCAAGCCAGCAAGCTGCGCCCCGATTTCATGCCGCAGCTGAAACAGCATCTGCAGACCCTGATGTCATTCGAGATCAACGCGAAAGACGGCAAGACGGTACGCCAGGAAACCGACGAGTTCATCAGCAAAGGGATCCATCATCTCAAGTCGCGGCTGGATCGATCGGAACTCGAGAACGAGGAGATCGAGGCACGCGTTTTAAAGGCTCTGGCCGACGCCGAGGAGAGCCGGGCGCGCGCAGCCACTGAGCGGCAAATGACGGAGAAACAGCGCCTGAAGAACCAGGCCAATCAATTGCGGATGCTGATCCGTGCCGAGCAGGCCATGAACGAGGGCGAAGTCAGCGAGTTTCTCTCGTTGCTGGATGAACTTGGCCGCGCCTGACGCCCTACTCCCCCGCCCCCGGCAAACCCAGCGCGGCCGCAAGCACCGGATCGACCTTGCGGCTCTCGTCATCGACCGTGATGCCGAACGATCCGCCGTGCGACCACACCGCCCAGGGGATGCCGCGTTCCTCGGCCTCCATTCGGATGTCGCGCATCAGGGCGGCGCGCACCTCGCGGGTCGTCACCGAGCCGGCGCCCTCGTCGCGGATCATGCCGAATTCGCCCAGGAACAGCCGGTTGGGCGAAATGCTCATCTGCTCTGCCCAGGCTTCGGCGAGTTCAAACGGTCCCTGCAGCAGTTTGGCGGCCCGGCCCGGCGTGCAGTAGTCGGCGAGCATGTCCTCAGCCTGCTTGGTGAGGTCGGCCAGTTTGGTAGCGTCCGTCACCGTGCCAGCCAGGCGGTTGCCGATGCGGGTCAGCAGTACCGTCTGCACCTCCGGGGACTCGCAGACCGGAGGATAGATGATGCCGGATGCGACGGACACAGGCGGATCGGTCCAACTGGCGCCCTGATGCGTGACCAGAAATGGATTGTAGCTGTGAAAGCTCCAGATGAGGCGCGTGTCCGCCAGCATCTCGGGCGTCACGTCAGCCTTGGCCAGACGCGCCAGCCCCTCGGCGCCACCCCAGCAGGCGCCCGACAGGATCAGCGGCAGTTTGGGCGCCGGGCCCCGCGCCGCTTCGTATAGCTGGCGGAGCATGACCGGCCAGCGGGCGGATTTCCCGTCCTGCGGCAGTTCGCAATCGATGGACGGCTCGTTCATCGGTTCGAACGCGACGGCCTCGGGGTCGGTGCTGGCGAGCGCCTTGGCCAGTTCGCGCACCAGGGCGATGTAGCGCTGGAAGACGTCGGGATCGTCCAAATACTGCGTCGTCCCGAGCTTGCGATAGTCCGCCGCCGGAATGGCATGCAGGTCGACCACCACCTTCAGGCCGGTCTTGCGGATCTCGGCCACCGTTTCCAGGGTTTGCCGCAGCAGATCGCCCGATCTTGGCACGCCGCCTTCGGAGAGAAATGCAAAGGGATCCACAGTCAGGCGGACGAAGTCGAAACCGACATCGCGCAGATGACGGATCTTCTCCATGCCGATGGTGCGCCGCCATTCCGGAAAGACGTCCAGGAAGCCAGGTTCGGCCAGGCGCGCGTCGTCCGGCCAGGTCTCCCAGAGATCGAGACCGACGCCACGGTGCAGTTCGATGGCCTGCGCAGGAGCGGCGGACAGGGCCAGCAACACCGCCAGAATGAATGCGCAAATTGCTTGTCTCACAGCACCCTCAAGTCGTGGCGAATAATGGTTGGACTGGCGCCCGTCACGCCGAGGTATCGATCACTATCCTCGATAGGTCGCCGCTGTCTTTTCGATCCTGTCAACCAGCGCCTTGACGCCGGCTGCCGTCAGCACCGGTTTGACAGGACCTTCCAGCGAGGGCCAAGCGGTTTGCAGGGTCGCGATATCCTTGGCGATGTCGCGGATCGGGGCGGGATCGCGCTTGGCGAGGTTGACCCGGATGCGGTTGAAGATCTCGGCAGCCTTGTGCACGAAACCGGCGGAATCCTGATACTCCTCGCGCTTGTCGAGAGCGCCGGCAGGGGTAAACGCGAATGCGTATTCCGCGTCGGCATGGCGTAGCAATCCGACGACGGCGGCCAGCATCATTTTGGGCGAAGCGCTCACCGAGCCTTCAGCCAGATCGACGGTCGCCAACACCTTGGCCAGCGTCGGTTTGACGTCGCTGCCAGCGTCGGCGGCCTGCTCCAGCGCCTTCAACTGCGCGCCCAGGTTGGCGATGCCACGAGCGTTAAGCTCCGGTTCGATCGTCGCATAAAGCTCCTTCAGAGGATGATGGAAATGGAGCGCAGCCTGTTTGGGATTGCCCGCAGCAGAGAGCTCGCTGGCCATGTGCAGGTGGCCGCGAATGAGTCCGAGCTGGGTCAGGAGGGCCTGGTCGGCGGCAGGGCTGTCGTCGGCCGAGGCTGCAGAGGTGAGGCAGACCGCCGCACATATAAAAACGGCTAACGCCGTCGCAAACCTCAAGCGTGTCATAAGTCGCCCTCGTCAATCCCGATCGCGGCGACTATTGGCGGCGATAGATGGCGAGAACACGACAAACGGGCGGACGGCTCGCGTCGGCGCGCCAGACACCGTCAACCGGCAGCCAGATCATGTCAGGAAGCGCCGCTGGAGCGCGGCAACGGGCGCGTAGCAGACGGCTCGACTGCCGAACCAGGCGAGCCGATTGCGCTGGACGATGTCGTAGATGGGATCGCCAATCAATGCGGGCACGATGCAGCCCAACTGGCCCAGCCAGCGCCAGGGCGCCGGCAAGCTGCGCGCCGCCGCCAGCAGGCCCCGCCATTTCACGTGCGGCAACACCATTGCTCAGCACCATGAAGGTATCGAAACGGTCCGCATCAAGCCCATAATGCGCATAAAGTGCGCGCGGGATGGGCGACTGGATCACGGCAAACCGGCCGACGCCCTTGGGATCGCGCGCCAGCATCCATTGCACGCCGGACGAGCACAGCACGCACAGGCCATCGAAAATCAGCAGCGGCTGGCTGTCGTCGAACTTCGGCACGGCCGGATCGGAGCGGTAGGAATAGGGCGGTTGGCGCATGTCGTCCTCGCGGGTGTCAGGCCGTGGCGACGAGGCCCGCGCGCCGCCTCTCGCGTTCCCCCAGTAAGATGATCGCAATGCCGCTGCTCACGATCAGTGCGATCCCGGCCAATGACCAGACGTTGGGGATCTCGTGGAAGAAGAAGGCGCCATAGAGGACGGCAAAGACGGCGGCGAGATAGGAAAATGGCGCCACCGCGCTGGCTGCACCGAGCCGGAAGGCCAGGAATAGGAACAGCTGCCCGAACACGACGAACAGCCCCGCACCAACCAGGCACAGCGCGTTGAAACCGCTCGGCCAAACCCGTGTCTCAAAGAGCAGGTTCGCCGTCAGCCCCAACAGCATGACCACCACGACGGTGGCGAAGGCCGTCACCATGGCCGGCACATCAGGCGGCACGCGGCGGGCCAGAATGTCACGGCCGGCTGCCAGTATTGCGGCAAGAAAGCCGAGCGGCGCGGCCAGCGATCCGGTGGCGCTGCCCGGTTGGGCGACCAGGATGGCGCCGATAAATCCGATCAGGATAAGTGCGATGCGCCACGGCCCGATCCGGTCGCCGAACAGCAGCGCGGCACCGGCTACCACCAGCAGCGGCGTGACCTGCATGATCGACGTGAGGTCGCCAATGGGAATACGCGCAAGCAGCAGCATGAAGCAGAGCAGCGCCAGCCCTTCGGACAGCGCGCGCAGCAGCACCCACGGGTTGAGCGCCTTGCGGATGTCCGGCCCGAGCCCCATCGCGAACAGCATTGGCAGGCACCACAGCACCGCCGACAGGCCACGCCCGACCACCACCTCGTAGGGCGGCAGATCGGCGAGCGCGAGTTTCATCATGCAGTCATTGGTGACGAAGGTCGCCGTCGCCAGCACCATGCAGCCGATGCCGCGCAAATTGGAATGGGTTGTCATGAGCTAGCGCTAGGGCCGGTGGCCGGTCCGGTCAATCCCGCCGGCGCTGCGACACGCTAGCGCCGCTCGGCGAATTCGGCCGGATCGGCAGGTCTAACGACGAGATCGGACGGTACGGCCTCGATGTGGCGGCCGGCACCGGTCTGCTGTGCGCGTTGCTTGACCGGGGAGGTCTGCTAACCTGATGGTCAAATCTTCGCCAATGCCCAAACAACCGCTTGCGAGCCCCTCATCCATGACCGCCCCGCTTGCCCGGACCCGGACCGCAGCACCGGCCGATCTCGATGCCGCGCTGGCGGTGCTGCTCGATCACGCCGGTGGCGATCAGACCAAGCTGCGAACCACATTGCTGGTCCACCTCAAAGCGGTGCTGGCCGATGGCCGACAAGAGGCGCAACAGCAACTCGACGCCGATAACAACGGACGCCGCTGCGCCGCCGCCCTTTCGGCCCTGCACGATGGCCTGATCGGGGCACTGTTCCGCCTCGCCTGTAAGGTCTACCATGCCGGCAATCCGTCGGACGCCCAGCATATGGCGGCGATAGCAACAGGTGGCTATGGCCGTGGCCTGCTGGCCCCGAAATCCGATATCGACTTGCTGTTCCTGCTCCCCTACAAGCAAACCCCCTGGGGCGAGAGCGTCGCCGAGTTCATGCTCTATATCCTGTGGGACCTCGGCCTCAAGGTCGGCCACGCGACGCGCTCGATCGACCAATGCATCCAGTTGGCGCGCGCCGATATGACCATTCGAACGTCGCTTCTGGATAGCCGGCACGTCGCCGGAAGTACGGCTCTGGCGGAGGATCTCAAACGCCGCTTCCGTGCCGAGTTCACGCCGGCCACCGCGCATGCCTTCGTAGAAGCCAAGCTGGCTGAACGCGACGAGCGGCATCGCCGGACCGGCCAGTCGCGCTATCGGGTCGAGCCGAACATCAAGGACGGCAAGGGCGGCCTGCGCGATCTGCATACGCTGCATTGGCTGGTGCAATATGTCTATGGGCGCGACATTGGGGTCGCCGGCGAGGCGGGCCTGTTCACGCATACCGAGTACCGCAATTTCCGTCTGTGCGAGGATTTTCTCTGGACGGTGCGCTGCCATCTGCATTTTCTGACCAACCGGCCGGAAGAGCGCCTGACGTTCGACCTGCAGTCGCCGATTGCCGAAAAGCTCGGCTACAAGGAGCGCGGCGGCCTGCGCACCGTCGAGCGCTTCATGAAACAATACTTCATGGTCGCACGCGAGGTCGGCGAGCTGACGCTGGCCGCCAGCGCCGCGCTGGAAATGCAGCAGGTGAAGTCCGCGCCGGTGCTGGAACGACTGCTCGCGCCGCTGAACTGGCGCACCCGCGCCAAGATGCGTCGCACCACCGACTTCCGCGTCGAGAACGGCCGGCTCGACACCGTCAATGACGACATCTTCAGGCTCGATCCCGTCAACATCATTCGCTTTTTCCGCCAGGCCGAGGCGTTCGGCGCGCCACTGCATCCAGACGCCGTGCGCCTGCTGCGCCAGTCGCGCCCGCTGATCGATGACAAGCTTAGGTCCAACCCGGATGCCGCACGCATCTTCCTCGACCTGCTCACCGAGCCCAAGAGCGCCGAACGGGTGCTGCGGTCCATGAACGAGTCCGGTGTGCTCGGCCGCTACATTCCGGAGTTCGGGCGCATCGTCAGCATGATGCAGTTCAACATGTATCATCACTTTACGGTTGATGAGCATTCGATCCGCGCTGTGGGGCTGCTGGCGGAGATCGAGCAGGGGACGCTCGGCGACGATCATCCGCTCGCCTCGGAAATCATCAAGCAGGTGCAGAGCCGGCGTGTGCTTTATCTGGCGGTGCTGCTGCACGATACCGGCAAACGCCTGGAGGGCGATCACTCGGTGACCGGCGCTGCCATCGCGCGCGACGTGGCGCCGCGGCTCGGATTCTCGCCGGCCGAGACCGAGACGGTGGCCTGGTTGATCGAACAGCATCTCACCATGTCGATCTATGCGCAGAGCCGCGATCTTTCCGATCCCAAGACCATCAGCGATTTTGCCGCCATCGTGCAAAGCCCGGAGCGGCTGCGCCTGCTTCTGATCCTGACCGTGGCCGACATTCGCGCCGTTGGGCCGGGCGTCTGGAACGGCTGGAAAGGGCAGTTGCTGCGCACACTGTACTTTGAAACCGAACCGGTGCTGGCGGGCGGCCATACCAAGCTGGGCCAGCGCTCGCGTGTCGGCGAGGCGCAGGCCGGGCTGCGCGCCACGCTCAACGATTGGCCTACAGCCGATATGGATCGCGTTGTCGCCCGCCTGCCGGCGGCCTATTGGTTGCGCACCGATGCCGCACATCAGGTCGAGCACGCCCGGCTGTTGCGCGATACCGAAGCGGCGGGCAAGCGCTACGCTTATCAGACGCGGACGGACAAATTCACCGCCGTCACCGAGTTGACGGTGCTGGCCTCGGATGCGCCGCGGCTCCTCTCCTTGTTCGCTGGCGCCTGCGCGGCCACCGGCGCCAATATCATGGGCGCGAGCATCTCGACGACGACGGACGATATGGCGCTCGACACCTTTCTCATCAAGCGCGAGTTGGACGAGGAGGACGAATTGCGCCTGGCCGCCCGCATCGGCGAGACCATCGGCAAGTTGCTGGACGGCAGCCTCGCCATCGATGAAGTCATGGCGCGCCGCCGTCCGGCCAAGAGCCGCGCCGCCGCGTTCCGGTTGCTGCCCGAAGTGGTGATCAACAATCAGATGTCGGATCGCTTCACCGTTATCGAGGTATCGGGGCTGGACCGTCCGGGGCTGCTCTACGACCTGACCAGTGCGCTATCGGACCTCGGACTGGACATCAACTCCGCGCATATCGCGACCTACGGCGAGCGTGCGGTGGACGTGTTCTACGTTACGGATTTGCAGGGCGCGCAGGTGTCCGACGAGGAGCGCGAGGAGCGGATACGGCGACGGCTGGCGGGGGTATTTGCGGTGGCAGGTTAGTGCTCCGTTCGAGGCCCACGGCTTGGCGTTGGCACGATCCCTGCAAACCTGTCGACGCATCCCATGTCAGCCGACGCCAGGACCCCCAATTGTGATCAGCACATTCGCCGCTTTCTCCGCTCCGGCCCGCCGCCTCGACGACATCCTTGCTCCCGACAGCAACAATTTCGGCCTGCTCCGCCTGATTGCCGCTGTCGCCGTTGTCGTCTCGCATAGCGTGCACCTGGCCGGAGCGCCCGAAAGCGCCGAGCCGCTGGCTGCCGCGACCGGTTATTCGCTGGGCATGCACGCGGTGCACATGTTCTTTACAATCTCGGGCGTGCTGATTGCGGCCAGCCTCGTGCGCTCAGCGTCCTTGCGCGTCTATTTCGAATCGCGGGCGCTGCGGCTGTTGCCGGCGTTGATCGTCTGCGTGCTGCTGACCGCGCTGGTGCTGGGGCCGCTCCTATCGACCGTACCGGTCCTGTCCTATCTCCGTGACGGAAGCCTATGGCGCTATATCGCCGTCACTCTTGGTTTGATCACCGCAAATGCGCCATTGCCGGGACTGTTTGCGAGCAATCCTGTGCCCGGTATTGTCAACCTGCCACTCTGGACCTTGAAGTACGAGGCCATGTGCTATGCGGGCCTGGCCGTGTTGGGCGTTGCCGGCCTGATGCGCTCGCCGCGGCTGGCCACCATGGCGTTGACCCCCCTGCTGCTGGCCTGGGTCGCTGTTGCGGCGTTTCCGGACAGCCTGGCGGTGAGCGGAACGATGGAATCGTTCCTGCGCCTCGCCTTTTCGTTCGGCCTTGGCACCCTCGCCTACCTCTGGCGCGATCGCCTGATGCTGCATTGGTACGGCGTCGTTGGGGCCCTGTTCGGTGTTGCGGTGCTGCTGGGCACGCCGCTACAGGGGCCGGCCACCCAGGTATTCGTCGCTTATGCAACGCTTTGGGCGGCCAGTCTGCCGGTTGGCCGGCTGGGTGCGCTGCCGCGCAAGAACGACCTCAGCTACGGCGTCTACATCTATGACTGGGTGATCGCTCAATCGCTGCTGACGATCTGGCCGGGGCTGTCGCAACCCGTCCTGCTGGCGGCGACCCTGGGCCTGGTGCTGCCGGTGGCGGCGCTGTCCTGGTTCCTGATCGAGAAGCCGGCGCTGGGTTGGAAGCGCACGCGCGCTGAGGCGCCGGTCGAGCCCGCCGAGACGCCCGCCGAAGTTGTGATCGAGCTTCCCGAGTTCCCCACGGTCGGCCCGGCCCGGGACCGCCTGGTCCGCATCGCCCGCCAATCGGTTGCGGCCTAACGCAGAAAATTACCAGCCGGCCTGTAAGCCGGGTTCTGTACGGCGGGGTTGCCCCCGCGCGACGGCCATTCCTCTAGGGCCTGCGTTGCCGCAGGTCTCAAGCAACCAACCCGGGCGGCCGGCGCCGCATGCGCGCGCTGGCGTCCACCGGCAAGCCGATGAACTCCGTGCCGCCCCTATTCGGTCTTGCTCCCGGTGGGGTTTGCCCTGCCACGTCTGTTACCAGACGCGCGGTGCGCTCTTACCGCACCTTTTCACCCTTACCCGGGTCGCAACCCGGGCGGTTCGATCTCTGTGGCACTGTCCCTGGGGTCGCCCCCGCCGGACGTTATCCGGCACCGTGCATGCGTGGAGCCCGGACTTTCCTCCCCGATTCGCGTGAAGCGAACCGCGGCGGCCGTCCGGCCGGCTGGTGGGCCGAGAAATATTCTCAATCGCGCGCCTGTCAAGGCGGATTGCCCGGCCGGCTGTGCCAGATCGTTACAATTCGTTGAAAGTTTTCGACAATTTCAGGCGCTGGCGTTGGCACTTCGTCCAACAAAGTAAAGGGTCAGCGCGTTTTGACCCTCACAAGGCCCCTCGCGTTAGGTTTCTTTTTACCCGGCTCCAGCAGATTGGCGGGTGAGCAGGCCAACTATTCGCATACAACGAGGAGCAAACTACCATGGCGACTAAGAAGGGCACTTCTGCCAACGACACGATTTCGGGCGCAACGACCGACACGACCATTTTCGGTTACAACGGCAATGACACCATCACGACCCTGATCACCACGGGCACGGGCCCG
The DNA here is from genome assembly GCA_963732765.1 of uncultured Alphaproteobacteria bacterium. Taxonomy (GTDB): domain Bacteria; phylum Pseudomonadota; class Alphaproteobacteria; order Rhizobiales; family Hyphomicrobiaceae; genus JANYHF01. Next base: position 384,850 of record CAVTAS010000008.1, read on the forward strand.
GTGATTTACGGCGGCGGCGGCAACGACAAGATCACCACCACGGGCGCCAAGGACCGTCTGTTCGGCGGCGACGGCTCGGACACGATCAACTCGGGCGCCGGCAACGACAAGGACGACGGCGGCAACGGCAACGACGTGATCACGTCGGGCGACGGCAACGACTATGTGCTCGGCAACGTCGGCAATGACACCCTCGTCGGTGGTTCGGGCATGCAGACGGTATATGGCGGCGCAGGCAACGACTATATCGGCGCCGGCACCGACGCTACGGCGACCAACAAGCATTACTTCTACGGTATGACTGGCGCTGACACCATCAATGCCAACGTCAACGCTGCAGACGATCCGGTAGTCGGACTGACCGCGACGACGGGCTCGGTCGGCCTGAACTATCTCTATGGTGGCGCAGACAACGACAAGCTGATCGGCAGTGTCAGCGGCTATGACACCATCAACGGCGGCGCTGGCACCAACACCATTGTTGGCGGTGGCGCATTGACGGGCGGTCTTTCCACGGGCGCCTCGGACGGTGCCAATCATGCCCGTGAAACCGTCAGCTACCTTACGGTCGGCAAAGGCGCGGCCGACGCTACGCTCGGCGGCTTTACCGGCGCGACAGTGAATCTGAATTCGGCGACCGGTTCGGCGTCGGCAACCTGGACCGTTTCGACGACCACCTACACGGTCACCGACACGATCACCAACGTCGATCACGCCATCGGCACAGGCTACAATGACACCATCACCGGCAATCTGTTCGGCAACAAGCTCAATGGTGGTCTCGGTCGCGATGCGCTCGACAGCGGCGGCACCAGCACCAACATCAGCGCAGGCTCAGCCAACGCTGGCAACGACACCCTGTTGGGCGGTTACGGCCACGACACCATCACGATGCACAACGGCACGGGCACGGACATCAGCATTGATGGCGGCGTCGGCACAGACACGCTGAACTTCGCCAACATCAACAACTTGTCCACCATTGCCGTCGGCGCGGGCGCTGGCAACATCCCGGCTGCTCCGTCGGGTACCTACACTGCGGCTTCAGTCAACGGCGTCTATCTGAACCTGTCGTCCACTTTCGGCGTCGTCAACGGCACCCTCGCTGACAACATGCTCGGCAATGCCGGTTCGGGCAAAGTTACGGCGATCGAGAAGGTTGTCGGCTCGGACTACAAGGACTACTTCGTCTCGGTTGGCGCCGCCACGATCGACGGTGGTGCCGGCGACGACACCATTGTGTCCGCGCAGGGTGGCAACGGCATCAACGTGTTGAAGGGCGGCGCAGGCGCCAATGTCTATGACGGCACCAGTTCTGGCTTCAAGGACTACTTCGGTGTCGGCAATATGTCCGGTGAAGTTGATACCATCTACGGTTTCAACAACGGCAGCGCGGCCCAGGGCGACAAGCTCTACGTCGACATCAGCGAGTATGCCAGCGCGACAGCGGGCAATCATGCTCTCACGGCTGGTTCGTACACCTCGACCACCGTCGGCACGACGACGACCTATGCCCTGAATTCGACGCAGGTCACCGTACAGGCTACGGGACACGCTGTCGCCGCCAACGCGAACTCGCAGTTCGTGCTCGATCAGTCGAACGGCTCGCTGTGGTTCGACGCCGACGGAAATGCCGCCGGTGCCGCAGTGCAGGTTGCTACGCTGCATGCCAACACGTTTACGGCTCACACCGGACTTTCGGGCCTGACCATCAACTCGACCGACTTTATCCTGGTGGCCTAAGCCGGCCAATTTTCCCGGAGGGCCTCCGCCGCCCGGGATCTGCTCCTCGTAAGACGCGAGGGCTCGGAGCAATCCGGGCCCTCGCGCTGTTTTGCTGGGCGGCGCTTGACACGGCCCCGCCCCACCCCCTATCTGGCGGGCGACTGGAACGGGCGCGTAGCTCAGCGGTACGAGCATTCGCTTCACACGCGAGGGGTCGCAGGTTCAATCCCTGCCGCGCCCACCAGTTTCCCCTTGAATCATAACATCTTCGAGCAAGCCCAAGCGATTGAGCGTCACGCGTGGGTCCTCGCGGTCGAGGGGCGAGCAGGTGCGGTAGACTTCCAATGTCGCCGCGCCGATCATGCCGCGCTGATAGAAGTACATCGCCGCCGCATAGCGCACGCGGCCCGATCCCGGAACATCCGTCGGGGCGGTGAGCAAGGCCAGCTGCCGATCGTCTTCGTCGGATGTGATGGCGATCATGATTTTGTTCCTGTGGCACGGCGCCAAATTGGCAGGGGCGGCTTGCGGCCGCCCGCGGGCAACCGGACCGGTTGCTCGCGGGCGGCCGCAAGCCGCCCCTACGCGTCGAGCCTTCCCCCTTACCCATTCGCCTTGGCCGCCGCCTGCATTTCCCGCTCGCGCTGCGCCTCGGCGCGGCTCATAAGGTAGCCCGCGATCCCTACGCCCACCGCCACCGTCAGCACAATGATGCTCGCCAGCGCGTTGATATCCGGCGTTACCCCAAGCCGCACCTTGCTCCAGATCAGGATCGGCAGCGTGGTCGCGCCCGGCCCGGTGGTGAAACTGGTGATCACCAGATCGTCGATCGAGATCGTGAAGGCCAGCAGCCAGCCCGACAGGATGGCCGGCGCGATGATCGGCAGCGTCACGTCCTTCAGCACCTGCCAGGGCTTGCTTCCTAAGTCGAGCGCCGCCTCCTCGATCGATATGTCTACGGACGACAGCCGCGCCTGCACGATGGTGGTGACATAGGTCATCGAGAACGTGATGTGAGCGAGCGTGATGGTGGTGAAGCCGCGCTGGCCCGGCCAGCCGATGTATTGGGCCATCAGGATGAACATCATCAGCGCTGATATGCCGGTGATGACTTCGGGCATGATGAGCGGCGCGGTGACCAGGCCAGTGAAGAATGTGCGACCGGGGAAATAGCGAAAGCGAGCGAGCGCGATGCCCGCCATGGTGCCGAGGATGGTCGCGATGGTGGCGCTGACCACGGCGATTTCCAGCGACAGGATGGCCGCGTTCATGATCTGCGCGTTCTGGAACAGCTTGCCGTACCACTCGGTCGAAAAGCCGCCCCACACGGTCGCGAGCCGCGACTTGTTGAACGAGAACACGATCATGGACAGGATCGGGATATAGAAGAACGCCAGCCCGAACGCCAGGCAGCTGAGCAGAAAGGTCGGGCGGCGGTTCATGATGCGGCCTCGCGCCGGGCCTGCGCCTTGGCCTCGAAATGGTTGAACGCCATCATCGGCAGCACCAGGATGAACAGCAGAGCGACGGCGACCGCCGAGGCCATCGGCCAATCGCGATTGGAGGCAAACTCGTCGCTGATGACGCGCCCGATCATAGGATCGGCCGAGTTGCCCACCAGCGTCGGAATGATCAACTCGCCCGAGGCCGGGATGAAGGTGAGGAGACCGCCGGCAATAATGCCGGGTACCGACAGCGGCAGTGTGATGTCCCAGAACACCTGCCAGGGACGCGAGCCCAGATCCATTGCGGCTTCATCCAGCGTGCTGTCGAGTTTCTCCAGATAGGCATAGAGCGGCAGGATCATGAACGGCAGGTAGGAATAGACCATCACCAGGATGACAGCGAAATTGGTGTTCATGAGGGGGACGAAGCGGATCGCCCAATCGGCCGGCAGCACCAGGTTGATGCTGGATGTCAGCAGCTTGTTGAACCAGCTGTTGGAGCCCATCAGGCCGATCCAGGCGTAGACGCGCAACAGAAACGAAGTCCAGAACGGCAGGATGACCAGCATCAGCAGTACGTTGCGCCAGCGTGGCGAGACGCGCGTCAGCCCAAGCGCCATCGGGTAGCCGAGCAGCAGGCAGAGCAGCGTGGCTATGGCGGCGTTGTAGAGCGAGACTAGGTAGCTGCGGATGTAGAGCGTGTCGGTGAAGAGGCGCGCGAAGTTGCTGAACGTGACATGGGGCCAGGCCTCTGGAAACGCGAATGGCGGCGCGGCGGAGGATTCCTGGCGTGCCAGCGCCATGGCGATGACGATGACGAACGGGACCAGGAAGAACGCGATCAGCCAGGCAAAGGGCGCCTTGATGATGATGTCGCGCCAGCCCACTCGGTTGAACCAGGCGGTGAGGCGGTGGAGGTGCGGGGACGATTCGGACACCTCAATCCTCCGTCAGCAGAATGGCGGCTGACGGATCGAAACTGAGCCACACCTTATCCTCCCATTGCGCGACCCGCTCGCTCTCGGCCGCGCGCCGCGCATTGACATTGTTGACCGACACCACCGTTCCCGACGGCAGTTGCACCCGGTAAAGCGAATCCTTGCCGAAATAGCCGATATCGAGCACCACCCCCTCGACGGCGTTGATTGCCTCGGCCGGCTTGCTCCGTGAAATGACGATTTTTTCGGGCCGCACGGCAACGGAGACGCTGCTGCCTTTCCAGACCTTTGCCCCCGACTTGGCGCGAATGTCGGGGCCGAACCCTAGCGCCGTCACCACCGCCTCCCCCTTGGCCTGCGACGTCACCTCGCCCTCGAACATGTTGATCGAGCCGATGAAGTCGGCCACGAACCGGCTGTTGGGAAACTCATAGATCTCCGTGGGCGTCCCGATTTGCCGGATCACGCCCTTGTCCATCACGGCGATGCGGCTGGCCAGCGTCATCGCCTCTTCCTGGTCGTGCGTGACCACGATGAAGGTGATGCCGGTCTTGTATTGGATGCTGGTCAGTTCGAACTGCGTGTGTTCGCGCAGCTTCTTGTCGAGCGCCCCCAGGGGCTCGTCCAGCAGCAGCACCTTGGGCTGTTTGGCCAGCGCACGGGCCAACGCCACCCGCTGTTTTTGCCCACCCGACAGCTGATGCGGCTTGCGTTCGGCCAGCTCCGTCAACTGTACCAGGTCGAGCATTTCGGCAACGCGCGACGCACGCTGGGCCTCGGTCATGGCGTCGTGCTTCAATCCGTAGCCGACGTTTTTCGCCACCGTCATATGCGGAAACAGCGCATAGGACTGGAACATCATGTTCACTGGGCGGTCGTAGGGCTGGACATTGGTCATGTCCTGGCCGTCGATGAAGATCTTTCCAGAGGTCGGCGTCGTGAAGCCGGCGAGCATGCGCAGCAACGTGGTCTTGCCGCAGCCCGAGCCGCCAAGAAGGGCGAACAACTCGCCCTTCATGATGTCGATGGACACGTCCTTTACAGCCACGAACGGACCGAAGGTCTTGGTGACGCCTTCAATTTTGATGAATGGCTCGGCGGCCACGGCGGCTCAACCCGTCTTAATCTGCTGCCAGGCGCGCGTGATCTCGCGGTTCTGCTCGTCATTCCAGGGCTTGGGGGTCCACATCAGTTTGATGGTCTCGGCGCTGGGATAAACGGCGGGATCGGCCAATACCGCCGGGTCGATGAATGCCTTGGAAGCCAGGTTGCCATTGGCGTAGTTGGTAAAGTTTGTGCACTTGGCGGCCACTTCGGCCAGCAGCATATAGTCCAAGAACTTATATGCACTGTCCTTGTGCGTGGCGTCGCTCGGGATACACAAGCAATCGCACCAGGCGGGCGAACCGGTCTTTGGCACGAAATAGCCCAGGTTGATGTTGACGCCCGCGTCGGTCGCGCGTTTCTTGGCGGTTGCATAATCGCCCGACCAGTTGTTGATCGCGCACAGTTCCTTGTTGGGAATGGCATTGAGATAGTTGGTGTTGTCGAAGGTGCGGATGGTCTTGCGGATCGGCTTGAACAGATCGACCACCGCCTGATAATCGGCTGTGTTGGTGGTGTCGCCATCCTTGCCGACGTATTTCAGCAGCATCGGCATGACGTCGAACGGCGAATCCAGGATGGAAATGCCGCAATCGGCCAGCTTGGCCGCATTCTCGGGCTTGAAGATGGTGTCGAGCGAATCCAGCGCCGCGTTCGGCAGCCGCTCTTTGATCATATCCAGATTGTAGGTGACGCCGACCGAGCCCCACATATAGGGGATGGAGCGCTCGTTGTTGGGATCCCAGCCCGACATGATGCGCAGAACTTCCGGATCGAGATTGCCCCAACCTGAAAGCTTGCTGCGATCCAGCTTATCGTAGACGCCCGCCTTGGCGAAGCGCGGCATCTCGATACCGGCCGATACAACCACGTCATAGCCTGTCTTGCCGGCCAGCATCTTGGCCTGCATCTCCTCGGCCGAGGAGTAGGTGTCGTAGGTGACCTTGATGTTGGTCGCCCTCTGGAAGTCTTCGACTGTGGTCTCACCGATGTAGTCGGCCCAGTTGTAGACATTAAGCACCGCGTCCTCGGCCTGGGCGCGCCTCACGAAGGGCATCGCCAGCGCCGCGCCGCCAATGACGCCCAAGGCCGAGCGTCGTGTTAATTTCGTCATGAGTGCCTCCTCCCAGAGGTTTGATTTTGTTACGCCTATCGTGCCGTCTATTTTGTCTGAAGTGAAGCATTGATTGCAGCCATCTCGGCCTCCGCCGGCGCTGCGTCCAGCGACATCACCGGCAGCCGCTGCCGCAACTGGTCGTGATGGTTGCGAACGCCGTGCTCCAGGTCGGAGAGATGGAAGCCCGCAAAGGCCGTGGATTTCATCGCCTCGTTCGACCAGACCGAAAGCTGGCGGTCCTCGCGCGACGTCTCGCGATCGATCCTGAGTGCCAGATAGCGGGCCAGCCGCTGCTCCCGGCTTTCTTCCGGCCGCCGATAGATGGCGCCACGCATGATGGTATGGCCAGGCGTCACCGGGAACTCCTGGTAGAATTGCACCGTCTCGGGCGCGACGCTGAACACCGCGTTGGGAAACAGGCCGTAGTAGTCCCAACTGCGCTGCTTCTGCTTCGGCAGCCACTCCTGCGTCGGCGAGATCTTCACATAGTTGCGCACGCTCCAGCGCCGCCCGGCATGAGTATTGTAGGGACCGAACGAGCGGCTGAGGCCATCGTCGCGCACCTCGTCGACATAGTTGGAGCCGTAGAGGTCCTGCAGACCAGGGTGCGCCATGGCCACGTGGTAACCCTCATTGTCGACATCGCGCACCGATTTCCAATTCACCCAATGGTCGTCGCGCCAGAAACCAGAGCAGGGCACGAGGTCATGCGGCCGGTACGCCGCAATATCGCTTTCGATCGGCTTGAGCCAAGTGGCGACCGAGAGTTGCGGACCGGGGCGGAAGCGGATGAAGATGAAGCCGTTCCAGACCTCCATCTCCAGCGGCGTGAGGCCAAACTTGGATTTGTCGATGCCGCCGAAACTCTCTGGTCGGGCGGGGCCGCGCAAGGATCCATCGAGATTGTAGACCCAGCCATGGAACGGGCAAACCAGAGCATTCCTGCAATTGCCCGCCGCGTTCGCCACCACCCGCCCGCCACGATGCCGGCAGATGTTGTTCATGGCGCGCAAGGTTCCGTCCGTACCGCGCACAATAAGAGCACGCTCATCGGCAAGATCGACGGTGAAGTAATCGCCAGGCTTGGGCGCGTCGCTGATGTGGCCGGCAAGTTGCCAATGGTTCAGGAACAGCTCGGCCTTCTCCAGCTCGCACAATGCCGCGCTGTGATAGGTCCAGGCCGGCAAGCCGCGCCGATCCCAGTTCGGCAACTTGGGACCTTTGCGAAAGTCCATGTTCCGCTCGGTCATCTTGTGAACTCCCTCACCTGATCAGAACAGCCCGGGCGGCGTCGCGCGCCGGCGCGGATGAAAGAAGAACGGCCGCTCGGCGATGCGCGCGCGCAGCATCAGCTTATGATACTGCAACTCGCGCTTGGCGTAGACCTCGACCCAGAGATTGTCGCTGCGCCGATCATGATACGGGCGCTCCAGCATGGCGAGCGCGATGTTGCGCTTGGTGCTGGGCGACCAGACCGCTGCCGTGATGTGCCCGACCTCGCGGCTCTTGTTGTGATAGATCAGCGAGTTCTCCGCCGAGACATTGCCCTCGATATCGAGCCCGGCCAGCGCCCAGCGGGACGTGCCCTTGGTCGTCTCGGCCAGCAGCGCGCGCCGGCCATTGAAGTGCCCCTTGTCGAAATCCACCATCCACTCCAGCCCGACCTCGAACGGCGAGCGCGCGCGATTGCTGCGCAGGGCGATGTCGGCGGGGACGAAGTCCAGGTTGGTGACTATGAAGCCGGCCTCGATGCGAGCCATGTCGAGGGCGGTCGTGCCGATGGGGCGGATGCCATAGAGCTTGCCGGCCTCGAACAGCAGGTCCCACAGTTCCAGCGCACGATCTGGCGTGGTCCAAAGCTCGTAGCCGAGATCGCCGGTAAAGCCGGTACGGGAAATAGTCAGTAAGCCGCCGGACGGGAGCGGGAAGGTGGCGAGCTGGAAGGGTTTCAGCGTGCTGGCATCGGCAAAGCCAGCGGCTTTCAGCACCGCGAAAGCGCATGGTCCCTGCAGCGACAGCGCCGCGATGTCCTCGGTCACCTCGCGGATCTCGACATCGTAGCTGAGGGCGCTATCGAGCAGCCACGGCAGATGCCGCTCCTGGCAGCAGAGCAGGAAATCCGTGTCGCCATGACGGAACAACGTGCCGTCGTCCAAGAGCTTGCCATGGTCGTCGCACCAGGCGGTGTACTGAACGTGATCCACCATGAGTTTCGTCACATTGCGGATGGTCAGCCGATTGAGATAGGCCGAGGCATCCTTGCCCGTGATCCGGTACTTCACCATCGGCGACAGATCGTAGAGGCTCGCCTGGTTGCGGATGGCCGTGTATTCCATCGGCACATCGTCGAAGGCGAGGGCCGTGGTGTAGCCGCCCCACGGTCCCCACTGGTTGAGCCGGTTCAGCGCCGACGTGCGGGCGTGGAATGGCGAGGTCAGCAGCGGCCTCATGTAGTGCAGGCGCGGATCGCTCATCGCCGGCCCTCCGTGGCGAGGATGCGTTCGGCCGCGTTCCAGCCCGCCGCACCCGAAACGCCTCCGCCCGGATGGCTGCCCGCGCTGGCAAGAAAGAGGCCTGCGATGGGCGTTTCGTATTGTGCCGCCCCGATCATAGGACGCAGAAAGAGCATCTGCTCGACGGCAAGTTCGCCGTGATGCCAGTTGCCGCCGACGAAGCCGAATTGGGTTTCGAGGTCCTGTGGCGTGAGGAGTTCGCTGGCCGTCACCAGTCTGCCGATCCCGGGAGCGTGCGCTTCCAGGACGGCCATGATGCGCTCACGGAACACCGCCCTCCCCGTCTCCCAACCGCCCTTCAGCGCATAGGGGGCAAACTGAACAATGGCAGATAGGACATGACAACCGGCCGGTGCATGGCCAGCCTCAAAGGCGCTCGGCAGCACGATCTCCATCACCGGGCGCTCGGAGAACTCGCCATACTTCGACGCATTGAAGGCGGTCTCGACCTCGCGGATCGTTGGAGCGATGATCAGCCGCGATCGCAGGTCTGCGCCACGGAAATCGGGCGTCCCGCCCAACGCCAGATGCAGCTTGCAGGCTGTACCGCGCATACGGATGTTTTGAGTGCGCCGCACAAATCCGGTATCGAGATGGCGCGGGCCGACAAGATCGAGCAGCGTGGTCTTCGGGTTGATGGCCGAGACAATTGTCCGCGCGCGCAACTCCTCGCCACCGACCAGCGTTATGCCGGCGACGCGGTCGTTCTCGGTAGTCGTTTGCGCCACTCTCGCGTTCAGGCGGATCTCGACACCGAGCGCTTGCACCGCCGACGCCATGGCCGTCGCGACCGCGCCCATGCCGCCCTTGGGGAGCGCCAAACCGCCGACCTCGCCGGCCGCTTCGCCCGCGAGCCGGTTCAGCAGCAGGATCAGCGAATTGGGCGAGCGCGGCCCGAGATTGGCACCGAGCACCGTGTCGAAGGCCAACAACCCTTTGAGCCGGTCATCCGTCAACTCATCGTCCAGCACATCGGCGACGTTGATCAGCAGAAGCCGCATGAACTCGCGCAGATCATCGCGCCCGAGGCGGCGGATGTTCAAGCCGTGCTGCGCGAGTTTCAATAGCGGATTGCCGGCACCTGAAGTGATGCGCGGCGGCGTCATGTCTTTGAACGGACGCAGTACGGCGGCGTAGCGCATGAGACGTTGGCGGAGCGTCGCCCAGGCCTCGCGATCGGCCGGCGTCAAGGTGCCCTTGATCGTTGCTCCATAGGCGCCCTCAAGGACCAAGTGATCGCCAGTCGCCGATACCGCCGTCGACGGGATCGATGTCGCCGCATAGGCCAGACCATGCCGCTTGAGATCGAGGTCGCGCTCGACGCGTGGGTCGAGCATGTTGAGCAGATGCGCTACCGGACTGACGCGATAACCCGGCGCAAACTCGCGTGTCTGCGCACCGCCGCCAACCACGCCGGATTGCTCCAGCACCAGAATTTTCCGCCCCGCCTTGGCGAGACGTCCGGCTGCGGCGAGCCCATTGGTGCCGCCACCGATGACGATCATATCATAGGATCGCATAGGCAGCGCTCATGGTAGCGGGCAACTTCATGTCGCGCAGGATTTCGGCGGCGGCGTTGCGGCCAGGGGCACCCATCACGCCGCCGCCGGGATGGGTGGACGAGCCGCACATCCAGAGATCCTTGATTGGCGAGCGGTATTGCGCCGCGCCGGGGACGGGGCGGTTGAACAGCAGCTGATCGAACGTGAGTTCGCCCTGGAAGATGTTGCCTTCGGTGAGGCCAACCTCGCGCTCCAGTTCGCGCGGGGTGCGCACTTCCATATGCAAGATCAGATCTTTGAAACCGGGCGCATACTCCGCAATTTGATCGATCACGGCCGCGCCGAAGGCATCGCGATCCGCATCTGTCCACTCGCCGCCATTGATCTTGGGCGGCGCGTATTGCACAAAGCAGCTCATGAAGTGCTTGCCCGGCGGCGTCATGGTCGGGTCAATCAGTGTCGGGATCATCATGTCCTGGAACGGATCGCGCGACCAGCGGCCGGCCTTCCAGTCGTCGTAGGCCTTCTCCATGCGCTCGATCGAATCGGTGAAGTGCAGGTCGCCGCGCATGCAGGGCGAGCCTTCTCGGCAGCGCCGTGAACTTCGGCAGGCCGTCGAGCGCGATGTTCACCTTGCCCGACGAGCCGCGGATTTTGAAGGTCTTGACCTGCTTCAGGAACGGGGCCGGTAGATCCTTTGCGTCGACGCACTTAAGAAATGTTCGCTTCACATCCAGGTTGGAGACCACGCGCTTGCCGTAAATCTCATCGCCTCCCTCCAGCGAAACGCCAATGGCGCGGCCGTTCTTGACGATGATCCGCTCAACGCCGTTCCCGGTACGGATCTCGCCGCCGGTCGCCGCCAGCGATTTCGACATGGCCTGCGTGATCGAGCCCATGCCGCCGCGCGCAAAACCCCAGGCGCCGATGTTGCCGTCCACATCGCCCATGTAGTGGTGCAGCAGCACATAGGCCGATCCCGGCGACATCGGGCCGAGCGCGGTGCCGATGATGGCGGACACGGCGAGATAGGCCTTGATGACCGGGTGCTCGAAATACTCGTCGAGGAAGTCCGAGATGCTCATGGTCCAGAAGCGCACCATGTCGCAGAGCTCGGTCTCCGACAAATCGAACAGCTTGCGGCCGAGGAACATCATCTCCTGCAGATCGCGTGGGCGGAAGCTGGTCGGATCGGGTGGCGTGCGCATCAGCAGGGGGCGGATGAACCGGCAGTGGCGCAGGATATCGCGCGAGTACCGATCATAGGCTTCGGCATCGCGTTTGGAATGGCGGGCGAATTCGCGCCGGTTGGCGTCGTGGTCGCGGTACATGCCGAGATAGCCGCCATCGCGCGTGAACACCGCGCCGCCCTCGTAGGGCAGGATCTGCAATCCGTGCTTGGGTAATTCGAGATCGCGCATGATCTCGGGGCGGAGCAATGACGAGACGTAGGAGCAGTTGGAATAGGTGAAGCCGGGATGAAGCGAGCGCGACACCGCTGCCCCACCGACCCAATCGTTCTTCTCGACCACCACCACCTTCAGGCCAGCCTTGGCCAGGTAACAGGCCGTCACCAGCCCATTGTGGCCGCCGCCGACGATGATGGCGTCGTACCCGGTCACGCTTTCCGCTCCGCGGCCAGCTGCTCCAGTGTCATGTCCACGGCCGTCTCCATGGCCTTCAGAGTATCGGCAAGGCAGGCGGCATCGTGTGCCTCGCACATGAACCACGGCTCGCGCGAATCCGGTTCGCAGATGATGCCGAGGTCGTGCAGGTGAAAGGCCATCTTGTCGTAAAAGGTGTAGTCGGACCGTTTCCAGGCGCGATAGTCCTTGGGCGGCTCGGGCGCAAAGAACAGGCCGAACATGGCCGAGTGGCCGGAGAAAGAGTGAACAATGTTGCGGCGATCCAGGATGTCCTTGATGCCGGCCTTCAGGCGCTCGCCATAGGCGGCCAGGGTTGCGAGCGCAGGTGTGTCGTCGAGGATTTCCAGGCATTTCTCGGCGGCCGCGAGCGATACCGAATGCGCCGTGTACGTCCCGCCGTGTGCCGCCCCGCCATAGCGGAACAGGCGCATGATGTCCTCGCGCCCGCCGATCGCTGAGATCGGATAACCGTTGCGCCATGGCCTTGGCGAAAGTCGAGATGTCGGGCCGCACGCCATAGAGCGATTGCACACCGCCCTTGGCGACGCGGAAACCCGACTTCACCTCGTCGATAATGAGCAGCTACGCCATATGTGTCGCACAGAGCGCGCGCGGTCTTCACAAACTCAGTGGCTCGCGGTGATCGCGCAGCAGTTGCCCATCATCGGCTCTATCAACATGGCCCCGATGTGATCGGCGTGCTTGCGGAAGATGTCTTCCAGCCGCTCGGCATCGTTCATCGGCGTGAGATAGACGAGGTCCTTCAGCAGCTGCGGAATGCCGCACGAATAGGGCGCTTTCACGGGTTCCTGGCCGCTGTCCGGGTTCCAGTCCGCGAGATTGGCCATCCACATGGCGGCGTCGAACAGGCCGTGATAGCTGCCCTCGATCAGGATGTAGCTGTCCTTGCCTGAGTACGCCCGAGCCAGCCGCAGCGCTGCCATCACCGCTTCGGTGCCGCTGTTGGAAAAGCGCACGAGGTCGATCGACGGCACCATCTTGGCCATGCGGTCGGCAACGCTCAGTTCACGCTCGGTCGACAGCGCAAAGACGCCGCCGACGTTCATGCCCTGACGCGCCGCCTCGTCCACGCGTTCGTCGGCATAGCCCAGAATGTTGGGGCCATAGCCGAGGCGGTAGTCGACATACTCGTTGCCGTCAATGTCCCAGAGGCGCCCGCCCTTGCCGTGGTGGATATAGATCGTCCGCTGCTCGCCCCAGTAGCGGAATGTCGATGACACACCGAGCGGCAGCCGCTGCACCGCCTTGCGGAACTGGGCGTTCGATTTGGTCAGGTCGCGCGTGTTACGTTTGGTCATGTGAGGACGTCCGTTCGGCGCCGATTAGACAGTCTCCCGCCATTTTGACTGGGCTGTCAATCAGAATTGGCGCTTTGCTGGTGCCGGCAAGTCTGCTTAGCTGTCGGTGAAGGCAGATCCTGCGCCAGCACATGACGGGCACCGATGACGAAGACGCTGATGACGGTTACGCAGACTGCCGGCGCCAAACGCGCTGAGATGGAAGCCCCGCCGCCGCGCAAGGCCAGCCGCGCCCACCGGCGCCTGCAGTTGATCGAGGCGACCATCGCGACCATCGCCGAACTTGGCTATTCGCGCACGACGCTGACCGCCGTGGCCAAGACGGCCAAGCTCTCGCACGGGCTGGTCAACTTCCACTTCGACACCAAAGAGAAGCTGCTGGGCGAGACGCTGCTATTCCTGGCGGCAGAATACCGGTCGAATTGGCAGGCCGCCCTGGAGCAAGCCGCCCCAACGCCGGCGGCTGAACTCGACGCCATACTGCGCGCCGACTTCAATCCGAAGATCTGCACCCCAGCGCGCCTGTCGGCCTGGTGCGCCTTCTGGGGTGAGGCGCAGAGCCGGCCACTCTATCAGGAGAGCTGCGAATCCAAGGATCTCGAGCGCATCAGTAGGCTGCAATCGATCTGCCGGCGGCTGATTGCCGAGGGCGGCTATCGGGGCGACCCAGTCAGGACCGCGCGCGTCTTGCGCGTGACGCAGGAAGGCGTGTGGCTGGACATGATGACGATGAGCAAGCCCTACACGCGGGCCGAGGCGATGCGGACGGTAAATGCCTGCGCTGCAGCGTTCTTTCCAAAGCACTTCAATGAAGCCGGCCTGGTACCGTTGAACAGGCGCAACCCCGCTGCACCCAAGCTCAAAGCATCCTAGGCGACGATCCATCCGTCTGGATACGTATCGTCTGTAAACATCCTCAACGCGGCCGGTTTCTTGAACCAATGGCGCGGGGCGACGGTGAGGCCGTCTGGGCGAGCGTCGAGAAAGGCGCCCCACCAGCTGAAGGACGAGTTGGCGATGATGTGGTGCCGGCAGGCCGAAATAAGGTGCATATCGTCGTAGGCCGTCGTGCCCTCGGCGAAGTTCAGGCCGGGGGTGTCTTTCAAGAGTACCCGTGCGGCCGGAACATCGTCGGTGACCACGAAGATGCGGGGTTCAGGGACGATGCGGCGCAGCAGGCCGAGGGCCGTCTGATAGTAATCGGCCCCCAGCGTCGTGAAGATATCGGCGTTGGAGGCGACCGAGACGTAGTCGCCGCGACGGATATGCAGGGCGATACTATCCTCGCCGGCCGCACGCGCAGCCATGGCGCGGCCAGTCTCCGAGAGCAGGGGCTTCAAGTCGAAGGCGGCGCGCACCTCGGGTTCGACTTCGGCGAAATAGCGCTGCGATTGGAAGAAGCCGCGCAAGAAGACATTGCCTTTGAGATCCAGGAACGCAGGATCGAAATGGTGGCCGCGCTGGCGCCAGATGGTGGTGGGGTGGCCGTTGCCCCGGCCAAGCAGGCTGCGCAGGTGATGCAGCGGGCCGGCCCGGCGCGAGAACTGCCAGCTGTCGCCTTTGATCAGCCTGGCCTTCAGATTGAAAGACGCCAGACCAAACTCCCGCTGCTTCATGCGCAGGATCTTGTCGATGCCCAACTCCAGGTCGGCGTCCAGACGGCGGGCCAGCGCCATGCCGGCCGCCGCGCAGAACATCTGGTTGCCGAGACCGCCGACCACGCGCACGCGCACCGTAGGTCTTGCGCCCGTCGCATTGGTCGTCGGTGGCATCGAGTGGTCCCGAAAGTTTAATTGAGCGTTCAGGAGTAAATGTCGCCTAGCCGATTGTCCAGGGTGCGACCGGCCTTGAGAGGTGCGCCATCGGCTCCCATCTATAGACAACAGAGATCAGATCAGGTGAATGTCATGGCCCAGCACTGGCGAAAACCGGTTGCGATCGAGCGCTCGGATACCGAGCTCCTGGACGCCTACTCCAGCGCCGTGATTGGCGCAGTCGAGATCGCAGGGCCGGCGGTGGTGCATGTGCAGGTCGAGGGGGCGAATGCTGGCGGGCGAAACCAGCCTGGGCGCGGTCAGCAGAAGCGTGGGTCCGGATCGGGCGTGCTGATCTCGCCCGATGGGCTGCTGCTCACCAACCAGCATGTGATTGCCGGGGCGGATCGGATCGAGATCGCGCTGGACGACGGGCGCCGGTTGGGCGCGCGCGTGCTGGGGCAGGATCCCGAGACCGACCTCGCGGTTTTGCGCGCCGAGAGCACCGAGCGCTTCCATGCCGCCGAGTTCGAGGATTCCAAGCGTGTGCGACCGGGGCAGCTCGCCATCGCCATCGGCAATCCGCTGGGCTTCCAGTCGAGTGTCACCGCCGGCGTGGTCAGCGCCACCGGGCGGTCGTTGCGCTCGCAATCGGGTGCGCTGATCGACGATGTCATCCAGACCGACGCCGCGCTCAATCCGGGCAATTCGGGCGGCGCGTTGGTGACGTCGGCCGGCAAGGTCATGGGCATCAACACGGCCATGATCATGGGCGCGCAGGGCATCTGCTTCTCGGTTGCCAGCAACACGGCGCTGATCGTGCTGACGGAACTGCTGAAACACGGCCGGGTCAGGCGCGCGCGCATTGGCATTGCGGGCAGCCATGTGCCGTTGCCGCGCCGTATCGCGCATGCCAACGGGCTGAGCCAAGCCACCGCGGTGCAAGCTGTGGAAGTGCCAGCCGGCAGTCCGGCAGACAAGGCGGGACTGCATGCCGGCGATATCGTGGTGGGGCTGGACGGTCAGACCATCGAAGCGGTGGACGATTTGTTGCGCGTGCTGGATGCGGAGCGGATCGGACGCGAGATCGAGATGCGGGTGCTCAGGCGCGGCGCGTTGCAGGTTCTGAAGGTGGTACCGGTGGAAAAGGTGTGACGTCATTTCGCCGGACTTGTGGGATGGCGCAAACGCCAGCGGACCCATCGCCGTCACTTCGACAACGTGAGCAACCTGCCTGCCGAATCACTCACGTCTCTGATACAACTTCCGGCACAGTCGAACGGCGGAGCGGCAGGACATTGACGGCCTTCACACTCATCGGCGCGGCAGGCTATGTCGCTCCACGGCACATGCGCAGCATCAAGGACGTGGGCGGAACGCTGAAGGCCGCGCTCGACAAGTCCGATTCGGTCGGCGTCATCGACAGCTATTTCCCGGACGCCCGCTTTTTCACCGAGTTCGAGCGCTTTGACCGCTACATCGACCGTTGCCGGCGCGATGGCGAGCGGATCGACTACGTCAGCGTCTGCTCGCCCAACTATTTGCACGACGCACACGTCCGGTTCGCGCTGCGCTCGGATGCCGACGCCATCTGCGAGAAGCCGGTGGTGCTCAATCCTTGGAATATCGACGGCCTGGCCGATATGGAAAAGGCCACAGGGCGCAAGGTCAACACCATCCTGCAGCTGCGCTTGCACCCCGCGATTGTCGCGTTGCGCGAAACCGTTGCGGCGGAGACGGACCGTGTCCACGATGTCGACCTCACGTATGTAACGTCGCGCGGACGCTGGTATTACACCTCCTGGAAGGGCGATGAGTCGAAGTCCGGCGGCATCGCCACCAATATCGGCGTGCATTTCTACGACCTCCTGAGCTTCGTGTTTGGCCGGCTCAAGACCAACATCGTGCATCACCGCGCAATGGATTGCGCCGCAGGCTATCTGGAATACGAGCGCGCGCGGGTGCGCTGGTTCCTGTCGATCAATGCGCGCGATGTGCCCGCGCATCTTGAGGGCAAGCAGCGCACGTTCCGGTCCATCACCATGGATGGGCGCGAGATCGAGTTCTCGGATGGGTTCAACGATCTGCATACCGCAAGTTATCGTGAAATTCTCGCAGGGGCGGGGTTTCCGCTGGAAGCGGTGCGGCCAAGCATCGAGACGGTGTCGGCGATCCGCACCGCGCCGGTGGAACCGGGACGAGGAGAACGTCATCCGTTCCTGGCAGGTGTATTGGACAATGCGGCGAGGTATCAGCATGGCTGGCCGGTCTGACGCCAAGTCCGACATGAGCGAGCGGCCGGAGCATCCCGGCGTGCTCATTCACGAGAGCGCCTATGTGGACGCGCCAACGCGGATCGGCGCCGGGACACGCATCTGGCACTTCGCCCATGTGCTGGGCGACTGCACGATCGGAACCGACTGCGTGCTCGGCCAGAACGTCATGGCCGGTCCGTCCGTACGCATCGGAAACGGCTGCAAGATCCAGAACAACGTCGCGATCTACCAGGGCGTGACGCTGGAGGACGGCGTGTTCTGCGGGCCATCCTGCGTCTTCACCAATGTCGACAATCCGCGCGCCGGCATCGAGCGCAAGTCGGAGTTCCGTCCGACGCTGGTCAAGCGCGGGGCGAGCATCGGCGCCAACGCCACAATCGTCTGTGGGCATACTTTGGGCGAGTACTGCTTCATCGGCGCTGGCGCCGTGGTGACGCGCGATGTGCCGGCCTACGCGCTGATGGCGGGCGTGCCGGCAAAACGCATTGGCTGGATGAGCAAGGCAGGCGTGAAACTGGGGGCGGATCTGGTCTGCCCGGCCGATGGCAGCCGGTACCGTCTGAATGCAGATGGTCTGTTGGAGGCGGTCGATGCCTGAGAGCAGAGCGCCGATACCCTTCATCGATCTGGCGGCGCAACAGCGGATCATCCGTGGGCGCATTGATGCGGCGATCGCGCGCGTGCTCGACCACGGCCAGTACATCATGGGCCCGGAGGTGGCCGAACTGGAACGGCAACTGGCCGCGTTCGCGGGCGCGAAACATGCGCTAAGCTGCGCCAGCGGCACCGACGCGTTGTTGATCGCCATGATGGCCTGGGGCGTCAAGCCGGGCGACGCAGTGCTGTGCCCGGCTTTCACTTACACCGCCACGCCCGAGACGATCGCGTTGCTCGGCGCCACGCCGGTGTTTGTCGATGTTGATGCCAGCACGTTCAACGTCGATCCGCTGGAGCTGGCTGCGGGCATCGACGCGGCGCGGTATGCCGGATTGCGTCCTGTCGGCCTGATCACCGTCGATCTGTTCGGTCTGCCGGCTGATTATCCGGCGGTGCGGGCGTTTGCGCACGAGCACGGGCTGTGGGTGCTGGCCGACGCGGCGCAATCATTTGGGGCATCGCTGGGCGGGTCGCGCGCCGGAACCTTTGGCGACGTCACGGCCACCAGCTTCTTTCCCGCCAAACCGCTCGGCTGCTACGGCGATGGCGGCGCGATTTTCACCGACGACGACCGCCTTGCCGAGATCATGGCCAGCATCCGCCTGCACGGCAGGGGTGCGGACAGATACGATATCGTGCGCATCGGCGTGAACGGCCGGCTGGACACTTTGCAGGCGGCGATCTTGCTGGAGAAGCTGGCAATCTTCGGGGACGAGTTGGCGGCGCGGCAGCGTGTTGCTCAGCGGTATACTGAGGGATTGGCCGATGCTTTGGCCGTGCCTGCTGTTCCGGCCGGAGCTCAATCGGCCTGGGCGCAATATACCATCCGTGTGCCCGGGAATCGGCGCGGCCCCTTGGCAAAAGCTCTCCAGGCGGAGGGCGTCCCCACAAACATCTATTATCCGCGCCCGCTGCATCATCAGACAGCGTACCGGGATTATCCGATTTCGGGCGATGGCTTGCCAGTTGCCGAGCGGCTTTCGCAAGAGGTGCTGAGCCTGCCGATGCATCCCTATTTGGTTGCTGACGTTCAGGATTGGATTATCGCGAGCGTGCGGCGTGCGCTTCTCCTCTCCCCCTTCTTAGGGGGAGAGGATGTCGCCCTGAGCGCGCCAGCGCGAGGGAAATAGCGACAGGTGAGGGGCAGCCACTTGCTCCGTTCCGGTCTCAATTGGCGTGATCGGACAGTCCGGTGTCGCGCCTGCCCCTCATCCGGCGCTGAAGCGCGCCACCTTCTCCCCGCAAAGAGGTGGGGGGAAGAGGTATCCTTGCCGGCTTCTACAATTTCCCTGCAAACGCATCCAGGAACAGCTGCTTGGCGTTCGCCTCGGTCAGTGGCACCGGGTTCGTCCCCGCCGTAGGATCGACCACCGCCATCTTGGCGATCAGGTCGGCCTTCGAGGTATCGGGTACACCGAGCTCCTTAAGCGTATGCGGAGCACCGGTCTCCTTGCGCAGCGCCAGCACCCACTCCTGGAAGCCGTCGAAGCCGCCCTTGAGGCCGAGGACCTGCGCCAGATACTCGATCTTGTCGGTGATGGCCGGCCGGTTCATGACCAGCACATAGGGCATATACACCGCATTCGTCATGCCGTGGTGGGTGTGATAGAGCGAACCCACCGGATGCGAGAGCGAATGTATCGCGCCCAACCCCTTCTGGAACGCCACCGCGCCCATGGCCGCCGCGCTCATCATGTTGCCGCGGGCATCGATGTCCTTGCCATTGGCGACGGCGCGCGCGAGATTCTCCTTGACCAGCCGGATGCCTTCCACCGCGATACCCGCCGACATCGGATGATAGGTAGGCGCACAGAAGGCTTCCAGGCAATGCGCCAGCGCGTCCATGCCAGTGCCCATGGTGAGCTTGGGCGGCAGGCCGACGGTGAGTTCGGGATCGCAAATGGTCACGACGGGCAGCATCTTGGGGTGGAAGATGATCTTCTTCTCGTGCGTGTCTTCCTTGGTGATGACGCCGGCACGGCCCACTTCCGAGCCGGTCCCCGCCGTGGTCGGCACCGCGATCACCGGGGCGATGCCAGCAGCGTTGGCGCGCGCGTACCAGTCGCCGATATCCTCGAAGTCCCAGATCGGCCGTGTCTGGCCGCTCATGAAGGCGATGCACTTGCCGCAGTCGAGGGCCGAGCCGCCGCCGATGGCGATGACGCTATCGTGCCCGCCGGCCTTGTAGACTTTTAAGCCCGCCGCGAGATTGGACTCCGTCGGATTGGCCAGCACCTCGCCCCACACCGCCGCCTCGATGCCAGCCTTTTTCAGGACCGCTTTGGCCAGCTCGATGACCGGAAATTTCATCAACCCGGGATCGGTGACGATCAGTGGCTTCTTGAAGCCGGCGCCCTTGGCCGCCTCGCCCAGTTCCTCGATGCGACCGGGACCGAACATCACGCGGGTGGGATAGGACCAGTTGGTTTTGGTGGGTTTGGAGGACATGGAGGCGGGGCCTTTGTTGGAAGGGATGAGGGATGAAGGATGTGGATAGGAAGCTTACTCATCCCTCATACCTGCGTTTTCAAATGGAAACTCTTCACCCGCGTCACCGCCTCAAAGCCCAGCTTTGACAACGACACGCCATAGCCGGTGTCCTTGCGGCCGGTCCAGGCCAGGGCAGGATCGAGATAGTCGCAGCGGTTCAGATAGACCGTGCCCGTCTCGATCTGGTCGCCCAGCGTCTCGGCCATGGCGGCGTCGGCGGTCCAGATCGAGGCGGTGAGACCGTAGGGGCTATCGTTCATCAGCCGCACCGCATCGGCGTCGTTAGCAACCGGCATGATGCCGATGACCGGGCCAAAGCTTTCCTCGCGCATCACGTTCATTTTATGATCGACATTGCTGAGCACCTGCGGCGCGAGATAGGGCGATCCCGCCGCATCGCGCCGGAATTTCTGCGGATCGATATGCGCCTTGGCACCGGCGCGGCGGGCGCTCGCCGTCTGCTCACGGACGAAATTGGCAGCTTTGGCCGTTACCATGGGGCCGAGCGTGGTCTCGGGATCGAGCGGCGTATCGAGGACATATTTCTCCGTAAGCGCCACAAAGGCCTCAAGAAACTTCGGATAGATTGCCTTGTCGACGTAGATGCGCTCGATGCCGCAGCAGCTTTGCCCGGAGTTGAAAAACGTCCCATCCACCAGGTTCTCCACCGCATCGTCGATATTGGCGTCGGCGCGCACATAGGCCGGGTCCTTGCCGCCCAGCTCCAGACCGACAGTGAGCAGGCGCGCAGCGGCCACGCGCGCGATCTCACGCCCGCCGATCACTGAGCCGGTGAAGGCGACGTGGTTGATCTTGCCCGACAGGATCATGCGGTCGGTCTGCTCATGGCTCAGCACCAGATTGTGGAACACGCCAGGCGGCAGGCCGGCCTTGGCCAGCGCGTGCTGGAAGTGTTCGCCAACTAGCAGTGTCTTGCTGGAATGCTTCAGGATGACAGCATTGCCCGCCAGCAGCGCCGGCCAGATGTGGTTGACAGCGGTGAGATAGGGATAGTTCCAGGGTGCGATCACGAGAACTGTGCCGACCGGCTCGCGGCGCATGAAGCGTTTGAAGCCCGCTTTCGGTTCAACGCCGATATCGGCCAGCGCCTCGGGCGCAATGTTCGTCAAGTACTCCGCGCGTTCCGTAAAGCCGCGCGCAATCTCGTTGGCGCCGTAGCGCACCGGGCGGCCCATCTGCCAGGCCAGTTCCTCGGCGATGGCGGTCTTCATTGCGTTCATGGCCGCCACGGCCCTGGTCAGGACGGCGGCGCGCTCGGAAAGCGGGTGGAGCTTCCAGGCTGCCTGCGCCGTGCGGGCCGTCTCGAGCGCCGATTCGATAGCGGTATCCGAAGCCACGGGACGCTGGGCATAGACCTTGCCGTCGACGGGGGACACGATCTGGATGGTTTGGGACATAAGGGGCTCGCGCTCGAACACAAGTATCGGGATCGCAATTCAGGTCACAGTACCTAGTCCCAAATCACCCAACCCTCAATACCGCTCGAACCCCCGCTTCAACTCCCAGTCCGTAATCCGCCGGTCATACTCGAACTGCTCCCAATCGCCGGTGTGGGCGTAGTGCTCGATGACGTCGGCGCCGAAGGCTTCCTTCAGCATGGCCGAGCCGCGCAGGTTCACGAGCGCCTCGCGCAGCGTCTTGGGGATCTCGCGCACGTTGCCGGTCGCCGAGTAGGCGTCGCCAGAGAACACTGGTTCCAACTCCAGCTTCTCCTCGATGCCGCGCAATCCAGCCGCCAGCAGCGCCGCGAAGGCCAGGTACGGGTTGAGGTCCGCCCCGCCGATGCGGCATTCGACGCGGATCGCCTTGGTGCCCTCGCCGCACAGGCGGAAGCCGGCGGTGCGGTTGTCGAAGCTCCAGATCGAGCGCGTCGGGGCGAAGGTGCCGACCATGAAGCGCTTGTAGGAGTTGATGTAGGGGGCAAGGAAATAGGTCAGCTCGCGCGAGTATTTCAGCTGCCCGGCCATGAACTGGCGCATCAGCTCGCTCATGCCGTGGTCGGCCGCGGGATCGAGGAAGTGTCGGCGTGCCGTCCTTGCCCCACAGCGACATATGGATGTGGGCGGAATTTCCGGCTTGGCCGTAATTCCACTTCGACATAAAGGTGACGGCCTTACCCTGTAGATGCGCCATCTCCTTGATGCCGTTTTTCATGATGACGTGGCGGTCAGCCATCTCCAGAATATCGGAATAGCGAACGTTGATTTCTTCCTGCCCCGGTCCCCACTCGCCCTTGGAATTCTCGATCGGGATGCCCGCCCCCATCAGCCCATTGCGGATCGCCCGCATGAACGGCTCTTCCTTGGTGGTGCCGAGGATGGAGTAGTCCTGGATGTATTCGCTGTCGGTGAGGGCGTTCTTCCAATCCTTCTTCTGCATCGCCTCGTAGCTTTCGCCGAACAGGAAGAACTCCAGCTCCGAGGCGGCATTGGCGGTGAGGCCCATGGCGGAGATGCGTTCGACCTGGCGCTTCAGGATGGCGCGGGGCGAATGCGGAACGTCTGCATGCGTATGATGGTCCTGGACGTCGCACAGCACCAGCGCGGTCGCTGGCAGCCAGGGGATGCGGCGCAGCGTACTCATCACCGGCTTCAGGACGAAGTCGCCGTAGCCTTGAGCCCAGCTCGCGGCCTTGTAGCCGGGCACAGGCTCCATATCGATGTCGAGCGCGAGCAGATAATTGCAGGCATGCGTTTCCTCGTGGGCACCGTCGACGAAGAAGCGGGCGGTGAAGCGTTTGCCCGTGAGGCGCCCCTGCAGGTCGGTGAAGCAGACTAGCACGGTGTCGATGTCGCCGGAATTCGTCAGTGTGCGCAGTTCGTCGAGGGTAAGCATGCCTGGGTTCATTATGCGTAGGACCGTGGTTGTTGGTGGGGATCGAACGGGGAATTAAATGGGGACAAATTAAACGGGGACAGTTTACTTATATCGCCAATAGTAGCTCACAGTATAGTTCGCGCTTCTAAGGGCGATATAAGTAAACTGTCCCCGTTTAATTTCGGAGCAAGCGGCTGCCCCTCACCTGTCGCTGATTCCGTCGCGCTGGCGCGCTCCGGGCGACATCCTCTCCCCCGCCAAAGGCGGGGGAGAGGATTAGACCTCAGCCCTTGGCCAGTGCGGCCTCGGCGGCGGCGATTTCGGCCTGGCGCTTCTTGATCGCGGCCTCGCCGATCGGCGGACCCTGGAAGCGGCGGTTCTCGATGGCGAACCACAGCACCAGAAGGATGATCACGAAGCCCAGTGAGTAGACCCACAGGCCTGGCACGTAGGACGTGGTCGCTGTCGCCGGGATCGACGGCACGAACGCATGACCAGCGATTGTCACGGCGATGGTTCCCAGCAGTACGATGAACGCGAACACGCGCGACAGCAGCCCCAGCCGGAAAGCGCCAAATTTGGTCCAGCTGTTGCCCTCTGCGAACATGCCGGCGATGACCGGCATGCCGTAGGAGATGTAGAGATACATGGCGCAGCCGGTCGACAGGGCAGCGAAGGCGTTGAGCGGTGTGGTGATGACCACCAGCAGCCACGACACCAGGGCGGTGAACCAGATGGCCCAGACCGGCGTGCGGTAGGTGGGGCTGACCGAGGCCAGCAGCTTGGAGGCCGGGAGGCCGCCATCACGCGCGAAAGCGTAGATCATGCGCGAGGTGGAGGTGACGGCCGCCAGCGCGCACAGGAAGTTGGCGATGATGATGCCAATCGCCATCAGCTTGCCGAGGAAGCTCGGCATGATCAGCGTATTGAACAGCACCGTGAACGATGACCAGCCGAGCACGGCCATGTCGGCCGGGGAAGGACCGCCGGGGATCTTGGCGAGGTTCGCCATGACTTCGGCCGACAGCGCCGTCTGCTTGGGATCGGCTGCGAGCACTTTGTAGACTGCCGGCAGCGCCATGACCATTGCGGTGGCCATGACAAAGCCGAACAGCAGCGACCAGAACACGCTGTGCAGCATGCCCTTATGAACTGTGTTGCGGGCATCGACGGTCTCCTCGGAAGTATGGGCCGAAGCGTCGAATCCGGTGATTGTGAACAGTGGATAAAGTGAGGCCATCAGGATCGGCATCATCAGGCCGAACGCCGGATAGGCCGGAGCCACGCCGGCGCCGGCATCGCCGGTCTTGTCAGCGAGTTCGAAGGCCTGTCCCAGGTTCCAACTCGGCACCGACATCAGCAGCATGACGATCAGCACCACCGTGACGGCCAGGATGAGATAGCCGGCGAAGTCGGTGAGCAGCGTCGTCAGCCGAATGCCAAAATGGTTCAGCAAGGCCTGCGCCGCCGTGATGCCGGCGATCCACATGAACTGCGTGTAGACGGTCCATCCCGACACGTCCCAGCCGAGCATGCCGGCAAAGAACAGGTCACGGATGA
The DNA here is from genome assembly GCA_963732765.1 of uncultured Alphaproteobacteria bacterium. Classification (GTDB taxonomy): domain Bacteria; phylum Pseudomonadota; class Alphaproteobacteria; order Rhizobiales; family Hyphomicrobiaceae; genus JANYHF01. The sequence goes on from CAVTAS010000008.1 coordinate 409,734, forward strand.
AGCCGTAGAGAATGACGTTCACGGCCGGAATGACGAACAACAGGCCGAGCAGGTTCGTGTAGGCCGTGGCCCAGCCCCAGAAGCGGCCGCCCAGGATCGAGGACCAGTGATAGAGGCTGCCTGCGGTCGGATAGGCCGAGGCGATCTGGCCGAGGCTGGCGGCCACGATGAGCGCGTAGATGCCGCCCAATACCCAGCCTATGGTTGCACCCCAGGGCCCGGCCGTCGACATCGCGATCGGGAACGAGGCGAGCCCGCCCGAGATGATGCAAATGATCGAGAACGAGATCGCGAAACTCTGGAACGGCCCCATGCGGCGGGACAGCTCCTGGGCGTAGCCCATCTCGTGGAGGCCCTTTACGTCCTCCGAAGTGTTGTGGTCGATAGAACTCATCGTAGTCCCCCTCGGGATTTGTCGTGATGTAACCGGATCGAAGCGGGCGCAAGACGCGCCGCTCCCGGCCGCGAGCTGGCATTTACGCCAAACCCCGCGTCGTGATCACATTCGACACCTCTTGCGCAGGGCTTGTCAAACTAAAGGCGCAATTGCTGCGGGTGTCAGCCCAGCATCAACAGCTGGCTAATCAGCGTCTCGGGTCCATGCTGCGCCGCAGCATCGGCAAAGTACTTGTGGATTGCCACCGCGACAGCGTCAGGTTCATCGGTTGCCGCAGCAAAATCGGCGTAGTAGCCTAAGTCCTTGGCAGCGTTGGCTAGCGAGAAGACATAACCGTCGAAATCGCCCTTCAGGGCCGGCGCCATGATGCGCTCCAGAGAGCCTGAGCGCGCAGCGCCCGCCATCATGATGGCGTAGAGCTTTTCCCAGTCGAGGTTCTGGCTGCGGGCCACGCGATAGGCTTCCAGTACCAGCGCGCACTGGCCCACGGCCACCATGTTGTTCAAAAGCTTGGCCCGATGTCCCGCGCCGGGCGGGCCCATGTGCTCCACCACGCGCGAGGTCGCCTCGAGCCACGGTTTCACGCGGGCGAAATCGGCGTCGGTGGCGCCAACCATGGAGGCAAGTTCGCCCCTGGCGGCATGCTGCGGCCCGCCGCCCACGGGAGCGTCCGCCCAGCCGATCCTGCTGGTGGCAAGCTCGGCGGCGAGGCGCACGGTGGATTCCGGTATCGAAGTGCCGGTGTCCACGACGATCTGGCCGGAGGCCAGCGCGGGGCCGATGGCGGCGAGCGTGCTCTCGACTTGCGGCGTTCCGTTCAAGCAGAGGAAAATCGCGTCCTGCCCAGCGGCGAGATAGGCAAGCGATGAGGCCTCGCGGGCGCCTTTGGAGACCAGATCGTCGATTGGCGCGCGGTTACGGTGTGCAATGACAGTGAGGCGATGCCCGGCCTGCATGAGGCGCGAGGCCATGCCGTGGCCCATGTGGCCGGCGCCGATGAAGCCGATGTTGGACATGGGGACTCCGTTTGGGTCAAGACACTCACGAACGGTGAGTTATGCCGTCGTACGAAAGTTTCTACCCGCTTCCCGGAGTTTGGCGCGCCACTTTGCGCGACAAACGTCCGGGATCTTTACAAGCTGCGGCTCCAGAACAAATGGTGCGGCTACCGTGGAAACAGGTCGCCGGGTTGGGCCCTCAATCCCATGCGCCAGTTACTCCTACTGCGTTACAATCTCCGCCGTGCTGATCTTCCCGCGAGGGATTGGGTGCAGCAGGGGCAGCGCGACAGCGTCATCGCCAACCCCACGATCAGGCGTTTGCGGATGGTTCGGAGGGAATCGGCGACCTGGCGTTCAGGCCGCAAGGGCGGCGCCGCGGGGTCGATAACCTTGGGGAAGGGCAAATTCCTTGCCGATAGTTTGGGTGCCTGGAGTTGAGGGGGAAAAGGCCTCCCGTTCGGAGATAAGGAATCCATAGGCCGCGATACAGAGCGTTGCGTGATGATGGAACCCCCGCCACCCTCGACCCTCGAAGTGTCCCAATCCGACCTCCTGCTTCAACTCCAGATAATCACGCTCGATGCGCCAGCGAAGCTTTACAATATCGACCAATGTATCGAACGCCATTGCCTCGGGAACCGTCGATAACCAATACTTCGTTGGCTTCTCTTCGCCCTCGGGCCATTCGATCAATAGCCATTCGTCGGCCCGGCCTGTGACGCCCTTGACGCCGCCATGCGCCACGCGAACCCGCGTACGGGCGAACCGGCCTGAGAGCGGCGTGTTCGTACCATCGCGCCATGTGATGCTGCGCCACGCCGTTTCCGGCAAGCTGAGGGCAATCTCCTCGAACGAGCCGCGCTTGGGCGCAGCGCCCGTGGTCGCTGCAATCGCCGCGCCGCCAACGCCAACCGCATAGGTCAAGTTCAAACGGCTGATGCCGTCCCGTAGATCCGTATCAACACCATAGCCGGCGTCGATCAACACGACACCGCGCGGCAATCCGGCTTCACAGGCCCATCGCAGTTGCTCCAAGGCGATCTGCGGCTTGGTCTGGAATGTTATCTCTTCAGGCACGCCCGCTGTTCTGCGGCGATCGCTATCTTCGGCCCAAGTCTTAGGCAAATACAGCTGATAGGCCACCGGCAAACTGGCGTGATGATTGGCAACCGATAACGACACCGCGACCTGACAGTTTTCCTGCTTGCCCAATTGGCCACAATACTGGCGCGCGACCCCGACCGAATGCCGGCCATGCTTGGGCATCCCGGTGTCATCGATAATCCAGGCCTCGACCGCGCCGTGCCGCTCGATCTGCGGCAGCACCAGTTCGCGCACCTTGGCCAGCACCCTGTCGTCCGACCAGTTGCCCGCGCCCACAAAGTGCAGCAGCGACTGGTGTTGCGCTGCCACGCGCTCCGGCGCCGTCACGGCGGCCATCGGCTCCACGCTCTTGCGCTTCACCGGAAGCAACAGGCCGCTGCAATAGTCCTTGAGCGGACCGATCCGCGCCGCGTGACCGATCACGCTGGAAATCTCGTTGAGATAGGCCTCAAATCTCTCTGCGCTGCTGTCACAGTGCCGCCGATCCATGCTAGCCTCCCAGCAAATGAATCGGCACCATCGCAAAGTCTCAGCCGTTCGCGATGGTGGCAAAGTGACTCAGTACGACTAGTTACTCCAGCGGTGTTGAATTGTGGTATGTGACAATTTGATCATTCATGCCTAATTGACACATCGCAGTTCTGGCGATCTTCCAAGAGACAACATTGATTTTGGTAAAACAATACGGTGTAGTTGAGTTGTGTTGGCAAGTCACTTACTGGTCGTGGTTGCCTTGAGTTTCTCGATGCCGAGCGTCTTCATCACATACTTCTCGTACAGCGGTTCGCTGGTGCCGGATCTCACTTTGTTGAGGAAGTATTTTTCGAACGCTACCTTGGCCAAGTGCACCCAATAGCCTTGCCCGGACCAGTTGACATTGCGCGGCGGGATCTGCGGCTGGGCGACGAAGGCGACGCCACTGTCGCCGAAGTCGGCGAGACAGACGGCATTCCATGTCGCCTCGGTCTTAGGCTCCTTGCCGGCAATCAGGTCACGGATGTTGTGGGCCGTCGCCGTGACCATGGATTCGATCATGAAGCCGGTCTTTGGCACTCCGACCGGCACCGGCGTTGGTTCATAGGGTGGGATCGCAACGCACACGCCGACCGAGAAGATATTCTTGTATTTGGGGTTGCGCTGCTGCTTGTCGATCAGCACAAAGCCGCGCGGGTTGGTAAGCCCATCGATCCACTTGCCGTCGTCGCCCTTGAGGCAATCGACGCCGCGGAAGGCGGGAATGAACATCGAGACCTTCGCCGGCAGCTTGTGCTGCTTCTTGGGCGCGCCATCCTCGCCAACCTCGGTGATCTCGACAGCTTCCTTGGTGACGCGATCCACCTTGGCGTTGGTGACCCATTTGATGTCGCGATCGCGCATCGCGCTTTCCAGCAGCGTCTTGGTATCGCCGACGCCGCCCAGGCCCAGATGGCCGATATACGGCTCGGACGTGACGAAGGTCATCGGCACCTTGTCGCGGATCTTGCGTTTCCTGAGGTCGGCCGAGGCGAGCATGGCGAACTCGTAAGCCGGGCCAAAGCAGGAGGCTCCCTGCACGGCGCCGATCACCAGCGGTCCGGGATTGCGGCAGAACTCCTCCCATCTGGCTGCAGCAGTCGTGGCGTGCCCGACATCGCAGATCGAACTGGTGTTGGCCTCGGGGCCCAGCCCTTCGATCTCGTCGAAGGCGAGCCGCGGACCGGTGGCGATGACGAGATAGTCGTAGGCCACGCGCGAGCCATCGTGCAGCACAACGATATTCTCGCTCGGCCGCACCTGTTTTGCCCCGGCGGCCGAAAAGGCGATACCCAGCTTGTCGAACACCTTGGGCAGGTGCACCTGCACATCCTCGGGTTTGCGCCAATTGACGGCGACCCACGGATTGGAGGGAACGAACTGAAACCACTCGCTATTGTTGACAACGGTGATCTCGGCGGATTTGCCAAGCAGCTCGCGCAATTCGAACGCCATCGGAACGCCGCCGATGCCGGCACCCAGAACAGTTATTCTTGCCATCACACTCTCCTACCGAAAGCTACGTGTCGAGACGCCCAACTGGCGTCACCGCGCGTCGAAGCGCCGCGGCTTGGCTCGCCTAGCCGCCTTCGCCGACTTTTGCGGTGCGCAAAACAAGTCGTACATGACCGCAAGCAATTGCTCGGCGCGCGGATCATGGATCGAGTAATAGATCGTCTGCGCCTCGCGGCGTGTCCTGACGATCCCGGCTTGACGTAATTTTGCCAGATGTTGCGACAGTGCGGATTGACTGAGGTCAACGACAGCAACCAGCGCCGAGACCGAATGTTCGCCGGTATGCAAAGCACAGAGAATGCGCAAGCGATGCGCATTGCCAAGCAACGACAACAACTGCGCGGCTTCCTCGCTTCTCGATGTCAGCTCTTGAATATTCATCATTGCTAAATTAGATTGTTCTGATATTCATGTCAAGACTGGCGGCAAAAAAAGGGAGCACTGGCATGGCGGTCGGACTGTTGGGGCGGACAGCCAGTCTTGCGTTCGTGCTGCTGGCATTGCCGTGCGCTGCCAGCATGCCGGTCGCCGCTGGCGAGTCGCCGGGGTGGACGGTGGCGGTGAGCGATACCGACGATCTGAAAGCGGTCTACGCGACCATCCGCAGCAAGGATCTGGTCGATGCGCGGGTCCGCACGCCCGGAACCATCGCCAGCCTCAGCGTTGCCGAGGGCAAGCATGTCGAGGCGGGCGAAGTCATTGCAGTTGTGGTCGATGAAAAGATTGCGCTGAGACTGGGGGCGCTGGATGCCCAGATCGCCGCGCTGACCTCGGGCCAGCAGAAGGCGCGGACCGATCTCGATCGCGCCCAGACCTTGCGCAAACAGAATGTGATGCCGCAGGCCACCGTCGATCAGCTGTCGAGCGCCTTCGACACGGCTGCCAATGCATTGAAGTCGGCCAAGGCCGACCGGTTGGTGCTGGAAACACAGATCAAGGAGGGCGAAGTGAAGGCGCCCGCTAACGGGCGTGTGCTGCGTGTTCCGGTAACGGTCGGCAGCGTCATGATGCCGGGCGAGAGCATCGCCACGATTGCCGCCAACGACTATCTGGTGCGCCTGGAACTACCCGAGCGTCACGCGCGCTTCATCAAGGCTGGCGATCCGATCAGCCTTGGCGGGCGCGGTCTTGGGCCCAACGATGCCGTCGCGGGCGCTGGCCACATCACGCTCGTGCATCCCGAACTGCTGGATGGTCGCGTGATTGCCGATGCCGAGGCTCCAGGGCTCGGCGACTATTTCGTCGGCGAGCGGGCGCTGGTGTGGATCTCGGTCGGCAAGCGTGCGGCGATCATCATACCACAGAGCTTCGTCGTGAACCGCGGCGGCTACGATGTCGTCCGGCTGGCCGGCGCGCAAGGGTGGCCGCTCGAAATCGTCATTCAACTCGGACGTGAAAGTGTGCCGGCCGGCTCGCCGCCCATGGTCGAGGTGCTGAGCGGCCTGGCAGCCGGCGACCAACTGGTGCAGCCATGAAGCTTGGCCTGTCGGGCAACCTGACTCGCGCCTTCATCGGCTCGCCGCTGACGCCCCTGTTCCTGATCGCGGCCGTCGCGCTTGGCCTGGTCGCGGTCATGCTGCTGCCGCGCGAGGAGGAGCCGCAGATCTCGGTGCCGATGGTCGACATCTTCGTCAAGGCCGATGGTCTGAAGGCGGACGATGCCGTCAAGCTGGTGACTGAGCCGCTGGAAACCATCGTCAAGTCCATCAGCGGCGTCGAGCACGTCTATTCCAACACCAGCGATGACCAAGTGCTAGTCACCGCTCGCTTCCTGGTTGGCACCAAGTCGGACGACGCTATTCTGCGCGTGCACGAAAAGATCCGCGCCAATCTTACGCGCATTCCGCTCGGCATCCCCGAACCGCTCATCGTCGGACGCGGCATCGACGATGTAGCGATCGTGGTCGTCACGCTGGCGGCCAAGCCGGCCGTGGCTGATCGCTATCCGCAATCGGTGCTCAATCGCCTCGCCGAGGATACCATGGTCGAGATGGCCAAGCTCGACGATGTCGGCCTCTCTTATGTGGTTGGCGGCAGTCCCGAGCAGATGCGCGTCGAGCCCGATCCCGAGAAGCTGTCGCTCTATGGCGTCACCCTCGCGCAGCTGATCGACAAGGTGGGCGAGGCCAATCGTTCGTTCCTGGCGGGCGCCCTGCGTCAGAACCAAAGCAGCCTCCCGGTGGTGGCTGGCCAGACACTGCGCGGCATCCCGGATATTGGGCTCCTGCTGATCACGACGCGTGACGGCCGGCCGGTCTATGTGCGCGACGTGGCGAATGTCATTGTCGGCAGCAAGCCTACCGAGCAACAGGCCTGGCATGTGCGTCGCACCGTCGACGGAGCATTGAGCCGGGTGCCGGCGGTGTCGGTGGCCTTCGCCAAGCGCTCCGGCGCCAACGCCGTGGTGATTGCGGAGCGTTTGGTGCAGCGGCTCGCCGAATTGAAAGGCAAACTGATCCCGGCCGACGTCGAAGCGGTGGTGACGCGCAACTATGGCGAGACTGCCAACGACAAGGCCAACGAACTGCTGTTCCATCTTGGTCTCGCAACACTCTCGATCGTGGTCTTGATGGGGCTTGCGATCGGCTGGCGTGCGGGCCTAGTGGTGCTGATCGTCATTCCAACGACGATCCTACTGACGTTGTTTGCCTCCTACAGCCTCGGCTACACCATCAACCGGGTGTCGCTGTTCGCGCTCATCTTCTCCATCGGCATCCTGGTCGACGACGCCATCGTTGTGATTGAGAACATCTCGCGGCACTGGGCCATGGAAGATGATCGCAGTCGCAGCTTGGCCGCCATCGACGCCGTGGCCGAGGTCGGTAATCCGACCATCGTTGCGACCCTGACGGTCGTGGCTGCGCTGCTGCCGATGCTGTTCGTCTCGGGACTGATGGGCCCCTACATGAGCCCGATTCCGGCCAACGCCTCGGCCGCGATGATCCTCTCCTTTTTCGTCGCGGTCATCCTTACGCCTTGGCTGATGTTGCGGTTTGCCGGGAAGGGGCACGCCTCGCAGGGCCACCACGAGGACAAACCAGGCTGGCTCGCGGCGGCTTATACAGCGGTTGCCCGGCCGATCATCCGGACCCGCCGTTCCGCCTGGCTGTTCCTGATGCTGGTGGGCCTGGCCACGCTCGGCTCGCTTGGGCTGTTCGCGACCAAGCAGGTGGTGGTGAAGCTGTTGCCATTCGACAACAAATCGGAACTGCAGCTGGTGCTCGATCTGCCGCGCGGCAGCGCGCTTGAGATGACCGACCGCACCCTCTTGGACATCGCGGGGCGGCTCGCCGATCTGCCGGAGCTGACCTCGATGGACAGCTATGCCGGCACCGCCGCACCGTTCAATTTCAATGGGCTGGTGCGGCACTACTATTTGCGCAGCGAGCCGCAGCAGGGTGATCTGCAGCTCAACCTCAAGCCCAAGGCCGAACGCACACGGGCGAGCCACGAGATCGCGCTCGACATCCGCAAGCGCCTGCAAGGGCTGACGCTACCTCCGAATGCTGTGCTCAAAGTGGTCGAGGTGCCGCCGGGCCCGCCGGTGCTAGCCACATTGCTGGCCGAAATCTACGGACCCGATGCCGAAACGCGGCGCGCCACCGCGACCAAGGTGCGCGAGGCCTTCCGCAGTGTGCCATTTGTGGTCGATGACGACGACAGTTTTGGCGTGCCGGGCCAGCGCTTGCGGCTTTCGATCAACCAGGACAATCTGGAATTCCATCATGTCGAGCAGCGGGACGTCTACGACGCCATCCAGGCCTTCCTCGGGGGCGTGCCGGTCGGCTACTCGCATCGCGGCGGCGGGCGCAGCCCGGTCGAGATTGCCGTGCAGCTTCCCAAGAGCGATCTGAGCCTGACGGCGCGACTGCTCTCGATGCCGGTACCGGCCAACGCGCTCCCGGGCGGGCGCGGAATCGTCGAACTTGGCGACATCGTGACGGCAGCCGAAGAGCCGGCGTCCTATCCAGTGTTCCGTCACAACGGCCGTCCCGCCGAGATGGTGATGGGCGAGATGGCCGGAGCTTACGAGGCGCCGATTTACGGCATGCTCGCGGTCGGGGATGCCATCGGCAAGGCCGATTGGGGCCGTCTGGCCAAACCGGCCATCACGCTGCACGGGCAGCCGGAAGACGATACCAAATCGACGCTGCTGTGGGACGGCGAATGGGAAGTGACCTATGTGACCTTCCGCGACATGGGGGCCGCCTTCATGATCGCCTTGCTGGGCATCTATGTGCTGGTGGTGGCGCAGTTCGGTTCGTACAAGCTGCCGCTGCTGATCCTGACCCCGGTGCCGTTGACCTTGATCGGCATCATGCTCGGCCATTGGCTGTTCGGCGCCGCCTTCACCGCCACCTCGATGATCGGCTTCATTGCGCTCGCCGGCATCATCGTGCGCAATTCGATCCTCCTGGTCGATTTCATCCGTGAACGGCGCACCAGTGGCCTACCGCTGCGTCAGGTGCTGCTCGAGGCTGGCGCAATCCGCTTCAAGCCGATCCTGCTCACCGCTCTTGCCGCCATGATAGGGGCGGCCGTGATCCTCACCGACCCGATCTTCCAGGGTCTGGCGATCTCGCTGCTGTTCGGCCTGGCCTCGTCGACGCTGCTGACAGTGCTGGTGATTCCGGCGGCCTATGTCGCCCTGCGCGACGATGGACGGCCAATGGAGCCCGACAAGGCTGACACTGAAGTAGAACAGCCGATCGAAGCCTGACGGTCAAGTATCGAAACCGGACGATCCGCCCCAGCCGATCAATGCGTCACTGACGCGACGAACCTGGAGAACTGGTATGGAATGGCTCGACAATCTGTCGTGGTGGATGGTGATCGCAGCCGCGTTGACCCTTGGCTTGGCTCCGTTCTTTCCCGAGCCCCATATATGGGAAAAGCTCAAGATGCTAGCTGCGGGCACACTGACCAAGCCGCTCGATATGTTCGATCTGGCCCTGCATGCGGCGCCATGGCTGGTCCTGGCCCTCAAGCTCGGCCGCTCCGTCGTGGCCTAGTCGATGACCATCGCGAGACAGCCAGGCTTGGGTGCCCGCTAGCTAGCCGGGTCGCGGGCCATCGGGAAGCTTGGCCGCAAGCCATGCCGCGATGGCGCGGGCATCGAGCACACCACTCTGGCGTGCGATCTCGCGTCCATCCTTGAACAGGATCAGCGTCGGGATGGAGCGGATGGAATGATGGCTGGCGATATCGGGCAAGGCCTCGGTGTCGACCTTGGCAAGACGGGCGGTCGGCTCGATCGCGGCGGCGGCTTGCGCAAAGTGTGGCGCCATCATCTTGCACGGGCCACACCAACTGGCCCAGAAATCGACCAGCAGGGGCACCGACGAGTGGCGTACCAGCTTCTCGAACTCTGCCGGCGAGCTGACGTCGAGCGGCCGGCCGAGGAACAGCTTCTGCCGGCAGCTTCCGCAAACCGGGCTGGAGCCGGCGACCAGCTTGGCGATCGGGGCCCGATTGATGGCGCCGCAGGTTGGGCAGACGATGGTCGCTGCATCTTCGGTTGTCACGGTCATTGCAGATGTCTCGCTTGCCGGCGCTGTCGACTTTTGCCTCGTCGGCTAACACTCGGTTCCAAGGGCGTCGTTGACGTCGATCAAACAGGTCCATTCCGGTTAGGGCGATTGCCCAGAGACTCAATGGCGCAGAGCCAGGCGGATGCCATAGGCGAAAATGGCCAATACGGCTACGCTGGCGACCCATAGGCTAGCGAACCACAAAAGCTGCTTGGCGAGCGACGGTTTGGTGGTATTGCGCGCCATCAATGGTACCCTCCTTCTGGATCGACTTTGCCGCGAAAGACCCAATAGGCATAAACGGTGTAGGCAAGGATGATCGGCAGCAGGACAACCGTGCCGACCAGGAGAAAGCCAAGACTTCTGTCAGGACCGGCGGCATCCCAGATCGAAACGCTCGGCGGCACAATGTTGGGATAGAGGCTGATTCCGAGCCCGATATAGCAGAGCACGAACAGAGCCAGGGTCGCGAGAAACGGCTCGGCCTCGCGCCGCTCGCGCAGCGCCACACCCAGTCTGGCCGCGACGAACAGCGTCAGCAGGGGAACCGGAGCCACATAGAGTATAGCCGGAAAGGCGAACCAGCGCGTCAGGAATTGGGGTTGCAGGAACGGCGTCCACAAACTGACCACGCCGATGGCCACCAGCAGCGCGATGGCGAGATTAGTGGCGAGACCGAAGGCGCGCTGCTGCAGCAGACCCTCGGTCTTCAGAATCAGCCAGCCGGCCCCCAGCAGAGCATAGCCGATGACCAGTGCCAGCGCCGTCATCAGGCTGAACGGGGTCAGCCAATCGAACCAGCCGCCGGCATAGGCGCGACCCTCCACCTTGATGCCCTGCACCAGGGCTCCAAGCATGATGCCCTGGGCGAGCGCGGCGATCAGCGAGCCGCCGGCAAAGGCCCAATCCCACAGGAACTTGCCGCGCTCGGTCTTGAAGCGGAACTCGAAGGCGACGCCGCGCAGCACCAGGCCGAGCAGCATAGCGGTAACGGGCGCATAGAGCGCGGGCAGAATGATCGCATAGGCCAGCGGGAAGACCGCGAACAATCCGCCCCCGCCCAGGATCAGCCAGGTCTCGTTGCCGTCCCAGACCGGGGCGACGCTGTTCATGGCCGTATCGCGATCGCGCCGGCCCGAGATGAGCGGAAACAGGATACCGATGCCGAGATCGAATCCGTCCAGGATCACATAGGCGAGCACGGCGGTCGCAATCAGCAGAGCCCAGATGAGGGGCAGATCGAGCGTCATGGCGAAATCTCCTCAATGGGCCGTGGGCAGGGATTGCGCCGCGGACTGCACCGGACCAGGCGTCAGGCCGGCGGCACGAACCGGGAGGGCGGGATCGGGTCCAGGCATTGCCGCGGCGGGCACAGTCGCCATGAGCCGGAGGAGGTAGAAGACGCCCGCGCCAAAGACGGTGAAATAAACCACGACAAAGGCGAGCAGCGAGGCGCCTACGGCTGTAGCGGCGATCGGCGAGGCACTGTCGAGGGTCCGCAGCAGGCCGTAGACCGTATAAGGCTGGCGCCCGGCCTCGGTGGTGATCCAGCCGGCGAGCACCGCAATGAAACCCGCCGGGCCCATAACCAGGGCGGCGCGCTGCAGCATCGGAGCATCGGCCAAGCCGACGCGCCATCGGGCATAGAGACTCCACAGGCCGAGCCCTAGCATCGCAAAGCCCAGGCCGACCATGACCCGGAAGCTCCAGAACACAAGTGCGGTATTGGGCCAGTCGGCCTTCGGCCAGGCCTTCAGCCCCTTGACCGTTCCGTTTACGTCATGAGTGAGGATGAGGCTGCCCAGATAGGGCAGTTCGAGGGCATAGCGTGTCTCGCCGGCGGCGTTGTCGGGCAGGCCGAACAGGATGAGCGGGGCGCCGGAGCGGGTCTCGTAATGCCCTTCCATAGCGGCGATCTTCATCGGCTGGTATTGGAGCGTATTGAGCCCATGCTGATCGCCGGCCAGGATCTGCAGCGGCGTCACGACCACGGCCATCCAAAGGGCCATCGAGAGCATGAGCCGTGCCGGTTCGCTCCCTTTGTCCCGCAGCAGGTGATAGGCGCCCACTGCCCCGACCACAAAGGCCGTGGTCAGATAGGCCGCAAACACCATATGCACGAAACGGTAGGGGAACGACGGGTTGAAGATGACCTGCCACCAGTCGAGGGATACGAACTGTCCCTTGGAGTTGATGGCATAGCCAGCCGGCGTCTGCATCCAACTGTTGGCCGAGAGAATCCAGAAGGCCGAGAACAGCGTGCCGATGGCGACCATCAGGGTGGCAACGAAATGCAATTGCGGTCCGACGCGTCTGAGGCCGAACAGCATGATGCCGAGGAAGCCGGCTTCGAGGAAGAACGCCGACAGCACCTCATAACCGAGCAGTGGGCCTAGCACGGGACCGGTCTTGTCCGAGAACACGCTCCAGTTGGTGCCGAACTGGTAGCTCATGACCAGGCCCGACACGACCCCCATGCCGAACACCACGGCGAAGATCCGCAGCCAAAAATTGAACACGGTCAGATAGATCGAGTTGTTCGTCCGCAGCCAAAGGGCCTCTAGTACCGCAAGGTAGCTGGCCAGCCCGATCGTGAAGGCCGGAAAGATGATGTGCGCCGAAACAGTAAAGGCGAACTGCAGGCGCGCGAGATCGATTGCGGACACCGGACGATTCCCCTTCAACAGGTCGTTAGCAGCGCGTGCAAACCAGCAGGCCTCGCAAGATGACATAGAGTCCGACGCTGGCAACAATAGCGGCAAAGACCCGCGACAGCATCTGCTTCTGCTGGGAGAGCCGCGCCGCCAGGCGTCCGCCAAACAAACTGCCCAGGATTCCGCCGACGACAAACATGAGCACCAGCCACCAATCGATCAGCCCAGAGAGGGCGTAGCTGACTGCGGTGGTCAACCCGAACGCCGTAACAGAGACAAGTGACGACCCAACCGCGGCCAGCAGTGGCAGATCGGCCGAGGCGATCAGTCCCGGTACGACCAGGAAACCTCCGCCGATGCCGAAGAGGCCCGACAGCAAGCCGGTTCCAGCGCCATAGGCGATCAGGCGCGGCGCCAGATTCCATGCGGACTCGGTCGATAATGGGACGAAGGTCTCTCCGCCGCCCGTTCGCCTCACCAGCATAGTGACCGCCACTACGATCATCAGTACGCCAAAGAGAACGAGAAGGCGCTGGCCGTCGAACTGCTTGCCGAGCGTCGAGCCAACAGCCGCAGCCGCGATGCCGGCAGCCGTAAAGGTGATCGCGCAGGGCCACCGGACGTTGCCGGCGCGAGCGTGTCCGACGAGGCTCGACAGCGCACTCAGCGCTCCTGCCACAGCACTGGTGCCGATGGCGATGTGGGGCGAACTTACTCCAACGACATAAACCAGCAACGGCACGGCCAGGATTGATCCGCCACCGCCGATGAGACCGAGCACGAAGCCCACAAGTGAGCCTGACAGGACGGCCAGACTATCTTGCAGCACTGCGGGTCCTCCACGCTTCTCCGGCGAGCGATACCGTCGGCTTGGCTTGACCGAGACTAGGCCAACTGGAGGCCCTTGGCCTGCGCTTGCGCCCACAGCGAGCCCGAGCGGTTGCCGCTGGCGCAGTAGGCCAGGATCGGCTTAGGCAGTTCGCGCAGATGGGTGGCGAAGGTCGCCGCGTCGGCATCGGTCAGCTGTCCCGGCGAAATAGGCTGATGACGGATCGCCAAGCCTGCTGCTGTTGCGGCGGCCTCGATATCGCGGAACTTCGGTTGTCCAAACATCTCGCCATCGGGACGGTTGCAGATGATGGCATGGAAGCCGGCAGTCTTGATGGCTGCGATGTCGTGTACTGAGATCTGCGCGGCGATGGACAGGTCGTCGCTTAGTTTCTTGCTGTGCATCTGGTGGTCTCCTTCATCGAGTGCGGCAGCAATCGCCGAGCACCCAGTCTGCCGAGCCCAGCCGCCAATGTTGGATCAGAGGCCGTTCACCGGCACTTTGAGAAATCGTTTGCCCGTCGCGTCGGGTTCGGGTAGGTGCCCCGCCCGCATGTTGACTTGCAGCGACGGCAAGATGAGCCTGGGCATGCCGAGCGTCTTGTCGCGCGCCTCGCGCAGCGCCACGAAGTCATCCTCGCTCACGCCATCATGGACGTGGATGTTGTGAGCCCGCTCGTCGGCCACCGTGGTTTCCCAACGAATGTCGCGGCCGTTGGGACCGTAATCGTGGCACATGAAGAGCCGCATCTCGCCCGGCAGTGCGAGCAGTCTCCTGGTCGAACGATAGAGCTGGCCCGCATCGCCGCCCGGAAAATCGGCACGCGCCGTGCCTCCGTCGGGCATGAAGAGCGTATCGCCAACAAAGGCGGCATTTCCAATCACATGCGTAGTGCAAGCCGGCGTGTGTCCGGGCGTATGCATGACGAAGGCCGTCATGGTCCCGATTCGGTAAGTGTCGCCGTCCTTGAACAGCCTGTCGAACTGGCTGCCGTCGCGCCGGAATTCGGTACCCTCGTTGAAGACCTTGCCGAACACGTCCTGCACGGTCGTAACATGCTCGCCGATGCCGAGCTTGCCACCGAGCTTGCCCTGGATGTAAGGCGCACCCGAGAGATGGTCTGCATGCACATGGGTCTCGATCAGCCATTCGACGGTCAGTTCGTTGGCGCGGATGTAGTCGATCAGCAGATCGGCCGAGCGGTAGCTGATGCGCCCCGCGGCGTAATCGATGTCCATCACGGAATCGACGACGGCGCAGGCCTTGGAGTCGGGATCCCGCACGACATAGCTGATCGTGTTGGTGTCCTTGTCGAAGAAGGCCGCAACTTGCGGTTTGATCGATAGGTCAATGGGGCGGGTCATGGATCTGCTCCCTTGCGGTGGCCGGGCTCTGTCAGAGGCCAGCCCTATGGGTCAATGCCAGTGCGGCGCCGACACTGATTGCGCCCCAGACCAGGGTGTTGAAAAAGGTGCGCAGGATCATGCGATGATCGCTTTCGCCCCTGCAACCGGCGAGTTCGCATGCGATATCGCCCGGCCCCAGGAGAACCTTTGTCAGGATGGTGCTAAGCATTGGACTTGCGCGTGCCGAGCCCCAACGCAGCATAGATCGGGCACCAGCTGACCAGACCCGTGATTGTCAGGATGGCGCCGACTGCGATTGCGCCGAGGCTCACCCAACTCCACGGTGCTGGCGATCCGAGGAACGCGTAGGCGACCAATGCCAGGCCGACGATGACACGCAAGATGCGATCGAAGCTGCCGACGTTGAGGGTCATGGCTGTCTCCTTCGGTTGATGTCGAAGGACACACTACAAGGCCGGCGAAGGCGCGTATGTGACTTTGTCACGGAGCAGAAGCGTCCAAGACAGGCGCTCGACTTCACGCTTGGGACGCAAGTCGCTTGAGCGCGCCGCGGCCCAACAAAGCAAGGCTGCTGCGCGATAGGCTCACCCAGCCTCGGCGCTGGAACTCGGCGAGCATGCGGCTCACGACCTCAAGGGTTGAACCAAGCTCGCTGGCGAGCTGCTGCTGGGTGGCAACGATCGAACTTGAACTGTGCGATAGTTCCAGCAGTCTGGCCGCCAGTAGGATATCCAGCCGGGTAAACGCAATGTCATCGATAGTGCGAAACAAGTTGGTGACCCGGCTGCTGAAGGCCGTGAATACGAAGCGGCGGAACTCCGGCGACTGAGAAATCAGGTGGTCGAAGGTTGCTTTGGGAATGGCGACGGCGCGCACAGCGGTCTCGGCCACCGCTTCGGCCAGATAGTCTTCATACCCCATCAGACAGGCTGTCGTGAGCGCACAGCTCTCGCCTTCGGTAACCCGATAAAGCACGATCTCGCGCCCACCTTCGGACACTTGCTGTACACGAACCGTACCTTCCAACAGCAAGAGGTAGCTTTGCGGCGACTGGCCGGGCCCGTAGATCCGACTGCCCACGGGCAGCGAAATGATCGAGCTGTGGTCCGTGAGCGAGGCGATTACCGCGGATGAGAGGCGCTGCAGTCCAGGAAACTGATCGATCCACGTGCCGGCTGCGATCACTTTGTCCTCCGCGATGAGAAAGGATGGCCCGCAATCCTGCCGAAGAACATCCATTCGACAAGCCCACCTCAATCGCAGAAGACGTCGACCGATCTCGAAGCACCACATCGGCATTCGAACTTGTGATCGTGATCCGACCCGCCGATGCCCGTTTCCTTGAGCCTTGGCCTCGGCGATCACGTCTACTATCGATCTCGACATTGGCGGAAAATCCTCATAGCACGCGCCATCGCCCTGTGTCCCGGACAGCCACTAGCTAGGCGGTTGTCGCAATCGAAACACGGCACCGTGAGACGCGGATGTTAGCCATCTCGACGGCCAGTCGGTTGCGACGGGTCCGGCTCCTCAATGACCGTCTTCGGCCAGAGACATTACGCAGGCAGGCGAGTGATGCGTGGCCGAACTGGCCTTATGAGCCAATGCCCATTGAGAGGTTCGGCCCCCTTCTTTGGATGCAGCGCAACAATCCCAACTCCAAACGCAATGTACCTCGAACAACATGCCACCGCTGATCGTCATTAAACGTCATAGACCGTTTTTGGCCCATCGATAGAGATGCTGCACCGCAGCAAAATGTCCGAGACTGACTGAGGTTCGAGCTCTGCTCGATTTTCGAAAATGCGAGCGCGACATTGCACTTTTGGATGCTGTCTCGCCAATCAAGTATCCTATGACTCGAGTATCAAAGACTGGCTATCCATTGTCTGGTTACATGAATGCTTTGGGATGTGAAGCCGAGCACGATTATACGATCGGGCTATCGAGAGTAGCTGATGAATTAAGAAAGCAATTGTTAGACAAGAAAATCTGTCCAGAACCAGTGCCAACACCAATTTCTGAAAATTGAACTGAGCGCCCCCTTCATAATGCCAATGAAGGGGGCGCTCAAGGAGTTCAAGATAGGATTCTAATTTTTCGCCTTATCGACCATCTTGTTCTTGGCGATCCAGGGCATCATGGCGCGCAGCTTGGCGCCAACGTCCTCGATCGGATGCGCGGCAGCGGCCGCGCGCATGGCCTTGAACGAGGTCTGGTTGACCTTGTTTTCCAGCATCCAGTCGCGCGTGAAGCGGCCCTGCTGGATATCGGCCAGCACGCGTCTCATCTCGGCCTTGGTCTCGGCCGTCACGATGCGTGGCCCGGTGACGTATTCGCCGTATTCGGCCGTGTTGGAGATCGAGTAGTTCATGTTCGCGATGCCGCCCTCGTAGATCAGGTCGACGATCAGCTTGACCTCGTGCAGGCATTCGAAATAGGCCATTTCCGGCGCGTAGCCGGCTTCCACCAGCGTCTCGTAGCCGGCGCGGATCAGTTCGACCAGGCCACCGCACAGTACGACCTGCTCGCCGAACAGATCGGTCTCGCATTCCTCGCGGAAATTGGTCTCGATGATGCCGGCGCGGCCGCCGCCGATGGCGCTGGCGTAGCTGAGGCAGAGGTCATGGCCGTTGCCGGACGCGTTCTGATGAATGGCCATCAGGCACGGCACGCCACCGCCCTTCTGGTACTCCGAGCGCACGGTATGGCCGGGGCCCTTGGGGGCGACCATCAGGATGTCGAGGTCCTTGCGCGGCTCGATCAGGTTGAAATGGATGTTGAGGCCATGCGCGAACAGCAGCGCGGCGCCGTCCTTCATGTTCTCGTGCAGGTCATTGCGGTAGATGTCGGCCTGCAGCTCGTCCGGCGTCAGCATCATCATGACGTCGGCCCACTTGGCGGCGGCCTTGACTTCCATGGTCTTGAGCTTCTCGCCCTCGGCCTTCTTGTTGCCGGCCGAACCCTTGCGCAGCGCCACCACCAGGTCCTTGGCGCCCGAGTCCTTCAGGTTCAGCGCATGCGCGTGCCCCTGGCTGCCATAGCCGATGATGGCGACCTTCTTGCCCTTGATCAGGTTCAGGTCGGCGTCGCGGTCGTAATATACGCGCATATTCAGGTGCTCCAGTGGGCCAGCTCGGCGAGGTTGCGGAATGGGATTTGTGACGCCTAGCGGCTTTCGCCGGGCTTTTGCAAGCGGGAAGTGCTCGGGGAGGCTGGCTTTGTGACGGCGGCCCTCAGTTCGGTCTTCACCTCCTCGGGCAGCGCGCGCCAGTGGATGTCGCGCAAGGCCGCCTCCATGGCGTAGAGCGCGTTCAGCGTCACTTGCTTGCCGCGCACGAAGCGCAGGCGATGCCAGGCCTCGATGGCGCCCACGGCGCGCAAGTCGGCCTCGGTATGGATGTCGATCTCGGCCAGCCACTGCGAGGACTTGGGGCCGAGACCCTTCAGCTGCGCGATGGGGCGGGACACAGCCGGCTCTCCCCTCAATGCTCGAACATGATCACCGGATAGAGCGAGGCGACCAGCGCCAGGGCCATCGCGACGTTGAAGATCCGCACCCGGACAGGATCGCGCAGCACGTCGCTCATGGCCGCGCCAAAGCCGGTCCAGACTGCGATGCTCGGGATGTTGATGGCGCCGAAAATGGCCGCCATGACCCACACGCTGAAGAGATAGGCCGAGGGCATGGTGAAATTGGCGACCGCCGCCAGCGCCATGGCCCAGCCTTTCGGGTTCACCCACTGGAAGGCTGCGGCGGCCCAAAAGCCCATCGGCTGAGCGCTGGAACCGGACTCGGCGGCCTCGATCGGCCCGGCATTGGCGATCTTCCAGGCCAGCCACAGCATGTAGGCGACCGATAGCACTTTCAGCACCGTGTAGAGCACGGGGAAGGCGGCAAACAGCTGCCCGACACCGAAGCCGATGCACAGGATCATGAACACAAAGCCGAAGCCGACCCCCAGCATATGCGGAATGGTGCGTGTAAAACCGAAATTCACTCCCGAGGCCAGCAGCATGAGATTGTTCGGCCCCGGCGTGATGGAGGCCACGAACGCAAAGGTGCTGAGCGCGAAGAGCAGATCGAGCGGCATCGGGGAGAGCCTAGCATCGGGGAGCGGTCGGGCGCCAACTATAGGGCGGCGAGCAGTTAGGTCAATTGTATTGTCCTATTTCCGTCCACGGGCTGACGGCTTGCCAGTGATCTGCATCAATGAACCATTACCGGCTTTGCTGTGACCTGCATCCACGCGGCCCAGTCCGGCGCCGCCACCATCGACAGTCGCAACCAGAGACAACCATGAAACACACCCTTGCTTTCACCATCGCTCTGGCCGTTGGCGCCACCTCGTTCGCTGCTTCGGCCAGCGCAAAGAGCTGCTATGACCTTTGGTACGAACGCAACGAGGTCTACGCGACCTACGGTTATTGCTTCAAGACCAAGCTCGCCCGGCAGGTCTTTGGAACCAGCTGCTCGACCAAAAACCCGCATCTTTCGAACTACGATCAAAAGCTGGTCGCAAAGATCAGGGCCCAAGAGATCAGCCGCGGCTGCAAGGTCAATCAATAGTCAGTGGAGGCAGGCAATGTGGCGGGACTCGGTCGTGCCGGGCTCCCGGCGCCGCGCGGCAAGTCGCCACCCAACCACCGTCCGGCCACTAGCGAGGCGAGCAGTTTGGCGCCCCCTGGCAGGCTGGAAATCACCCCGAACGCCTGGTCGCGCATGACGGGTAACACCGCGCTGTCGGACTGGTAGAACGGGGTCAGCACCGCGCCGAGCGCCTGATAAAGCCGCACATGCCAGCGTCGCTTGCGGGCATAGACGGCGAGTGCCGTAGAAAGATTGTCCGCATCCAACACGGCTGCGGCCAGCGCGGCGGCGTCCAACAGCGCCATGTTGGCCCCCTGGCCCAGCTGCGGACTGGTGGCATGCGCGGCATCGCCGAGGATGGCGAGGCGGTCGGCCACCGGCAAAGTCAAAGTGTGGTGGCCGTAACTGGCGAACACCAGTTGCGATGGGTCCGTGATGGCGGCCAGCAGCGGCGTGGTCTCGGGCCACAGCGCGCGCACTTCATCCTTCCACGGATCGAGCCCGGCGGCTTGCCAACGCGCCAGATCGGCCGCTTTCAGGCTCCAGAAGAACGCTGCCTCTTCTGGACCACCGGCCGCGCGCCGCCCAATCGGCAGCACACCGATCATGCGGTTGGCGCGGGCGTAGCGTTGTTCCAGCGTTGTTTGGTCAAAGCCATTAGCGGGCCACGGCAGGCTCGCCCACAGTGCGCCCCAGGAGAGCGGCGAATGCAGGCGCGGGCCAAAGAGGCTTTCGGCGATGGCCGAACGGCTGCCGAGCGCATCGACAACCAGATCGAACGGGCCTCGGGTGTGGCCATTCGCCAGCTGCAATCGGGGCCGCCCATCTTGCGCCCGTTCGATGCCCACGATCTCGACATTGGTTTCAATTGGCAAGCACTCGGCTTGCACAGCGCGATACAGCACGCCGAACAGAGCCGCCCGATGCACGCCAATGGCATGAGCGCCATCGCCGAGAGGCGCATACGGAACATCAAGCACGACCCGGCCGCTGCGGGTTTCCTTGCCGTAGAGCCGCTGCACGGGACGGCCGAGCGCGCGGATCTCGGCCAACAGCCCGAGCGCCTCAAGCACCGCCTGCCCGCCCGGCTGCAACAGCAGGCCAGAGCCCAGCGGCGCGGGGGAGGCAAAACGCTCAAACAGGGTTATGCGATGCCCCTGGCGCGAGAGGAACAGGGCGGAGGCCAGCCCCGCCGGTCCGCAGCCGCAGATGGCGATGTCGAGCGGCATTTGTCCCCCGAAAGCCAGTGACTACGCCCGTTTGGTGCGCATCGCGGTGAGTTGCGTCAGCTTGGTGTTGGCGGCGAACGTTCGGTACTCGGGACTGTCAACCGCATAGATCGCCACCCGCCCTTTGGCGTCCGAATGCACGCCCCAGCCGAATTGCTTGGTCAGCGGCGAGGCGCGCAAACAGGGCTGGCCCTTGGAAAAGAACGTCTCGCGCGCCTGCTTGTGCTCGGCTGTGCTGGCCGCCGCATCGAGGGCGCGACCAGCCGCCGAAGTGGCGAAAACAACATCGTCGGAGGTGTAGGAATAGGCCTTGCGGAAAAGCATGCTGTGCTGAAGTCCGGCGACAGTGGGCTTGCCGCCGCGATCGGGTGGTGTCGTTCCGGTGGCCACTGGGCAGTCCTCGGCGATTCGAATGAACGCGTCGGCGTAGTTGGTGGAGTGCAGCTTCGTCGTCATGTCTCGCTCTTTGCGACACTTGCAGATAGATGTGTTTGCGGTTTTCCGTTGCTTAGACCTGCTCCCCACAAGCCCTTTTGAACATCCGTACTGTCTCTGCCATGCCAAAGGTCAGCGCATCGCCGATCAGCGCGTGGCCGATGGACACTTCGGCCAGGTTCGGAATGGCGGCGCAGAGTTCGGGCAGGTTCGCGCGCGTCAGATCGTGGCCGGCATTGACGCCGAGCCCGGCGGCCTTGGCGGCTTCGGCGGTCACCTTGAGGGCGAGGAGGTGTGGCGCGCGCGCAGCCGGCGTCAGCCCGCCGCCGAACGGGCCGGTATAGAGTTCGATACGATCGGCACCAACGCTTTTGACCAGGGCGGGACCCTTGGGATCGGGGTCTACAAAGAGTGATACGCGCATGCCTTTTGCTGTCAGGCGCTTGCAGACGTCCGTCAGCAGCTTGCGATGACCAGCGACATCCCATCCGTGGTCGGAGGTTCCCTGGGTGGGATCGTCCGGCACCAGCGTCACCTGGTCTGGCGCGTTGGCTTCGCACAGCGCGAGGAATGCCTCGTCCGGATAGCCTTCGATGTTGTATTCGGCGCCGGGGAACTCCTTGCGGATCATGGTGGCAAGGGCAGGTACATCGGCGCGGCGGATGTGGCGTTCGTCCGGACGGGGGTGCACTGTCAATCCGTAGGCGCCGGCGTGCAGCGCGGTCCGCCCGAGCCCGACCAGATCGGGCCAGGGCACAGTGCGCCGGTTGCGCAGATGCGCGATGGCATTGACGTTGACGCTGAGGTGGGGAGGCATGCTCGTTTGCTCTGTAAGTTACATCCGCAGTTTGCAGCAAGGTCGTCATCCCGGCGCAGGCCGGGACCTACCCAAGGTTCAAAAGACGTCAGTCGTCGTCACTTGCGCCGCTGCGGTCCACCCGCATCACGGGCAGGTCCGGGCCTGCGCCGGGATGGCGAATTGCGTGAGCCGGCAATCTAAGCCAATTCCGACCCGCGCCCGATGGCGGCGACACCGGTGCGCGACACTTCCACCAGGCCGACGCTGGTCATGACCTTGATGAAGCGCTCGATCTCGCGCACTTCGCCGGTCAGCTCGAAGACAAACGACGTCAGCGTCGCATCGACCGTGCGCGCCTCGAAGGTCTGGGCGAGGCGCAAGGCTTCCACGCGCTTTTCGCCGGTGCCCACGACCTTGACCAGCGCCAGCTCGCGCTCGATGCCGTCGCCCAGCAGCGTCAGGTCGGTGACCCGGTGCACGGGCACCATGCGTTCGAGCTGATGTTTGATCTGTACAATGACCATCGGCGTGCCCTTGGTGACGATGGTGATGCGGCTGAGGTGCTTCTCGTGCTCGGTCTCCGAGACGGTCAGCGAGTCGATGTTATAGCCGCGCCCCGAGAACAGGCCGATGACGCGCGCAAGCACACCCGGCTCGTTGTCGACCACGACGGACAGGGTGTGGCTCTCGGCCTTTTCGGTGCTGGTGTTGGTCGGGTAGTGGGATTGGGTCGCGTGCTGGGACATGGGGGTCAAGTCGATCTTTCGTGAAGCAGGGCATTGCGGTTCGAGGCACCTCACGATATCAAAAATCTGAAAAACGATATCGGAGATTTCCTCATGGCCCAATTGATTGTCCGAAACCTTGACGATGGGGTCAAGGAGAAGCTGAAAGTCCAAGCTAAATTGCACGGGCGCAGCCTTGAGGCCGAGGTTAGAGCCATTCTGTCCACGGTTTTGAGTGGTCCGGCAGCGGACAAAGATGTTCCACCGGGCGAAAGCCTCGGCGAAATGATGCAGGCAAGGTTCGCCAAAGGTGGGCTGAAGGAGGACGAACTTCAGATTGTCAACGAAGCGGTGGCCGAGTTGCGCACGGAATTGCGGCTGCGTCTGCCTGACTTCGACAAATGATCATTCTCGATACCAATGTCGTATCCGAGCTGATGGCTGAAAAGCCCGACCCGGCCGTTGCTGCCTGGGCCAGGACCGTAGCTCGCGACCAACTGACGACAACGACGGTCACGTTCATGGAGTTGCGCTATGGCATCGAAAAACTGCCACTAAGCAAGCGTCGAACGAGGATGGAATCCGATCTCGAGTGGGTACTCACTGACGTTGTCGGTGGGCGGATATTGAACTTCGATATGTCTGCCGCAAGATTCTCCGCTGAGCGCATCGCGCACCTGAAGAAGATTGGAAAGCCGGTCGAGATTCGCGATGTGCAAATCGCGGGAGTGGCGATGTCGCGGCAGATCAGGATCGCGACGCGCAACGCCAAGGATTACGAGCATTTGACGGTTAAGGTCGTGAATCCCTGGGACACCTGAAACCGACAACGCAATTGCCGCCGAGGTCAGTCTTATTGGCAAGGGCACCGGCGCTCTGGAAAACCGGTCGCGCCGGGCCGTCGAGTTCGATCCATCAAACCGCCGGCTTGTCGCTCGCCCCTGGCGTCGGCGCCGCCTTCGGGACATCGGAGCTGGTCTGTCGTTGCGCCACGAACGCATCGAATTCGGCTTGGTCCTTGGCGTGGCGCAGCTTTTTCACGAAATCCTTAAACTGCTGCTGTTCGTCCTCAAGGCGGGCGATGGTTTCGGCGCGATGCTGCTCGAATGCGGAATTGACCGGCCCCGCCGTCCCCCGGTCTGCACCCGTTGCAGTTCGATAGGTGGCCTTGATGCGATCGCCGATCGACCTTGCGCGATCGCCCACCGACGAACCGCTCCCAGGCAGGCCGCCCACCGTGCGCCGGCCGACCGCCAAATAAGTCAGCGCTGCGCCGACCATGGCGCTCGACATCAACAGAAATACGACCTTGGGCATGACGCTTCTCCTTATTGCCGGGCCGCCTAATCGAATGGCGGCTAATCGTGAAACGTTGCCAACAGGCGCGATCCGTCGAAATGGCGGATGCGCTGCCGATCGGGCTTGCCGCTGTCGCGGTGCGCTATAGGAAGCAACAAGCGTGTTGCCTCGCGCGGCTCAACTTGCAATATTGTGATCACAACGATGGCCGGTGCTGGTCCGCTGCAATCCGGCCGCAAGGGAGGTCCTACATGATCCATCTGAAATCACTCGACACTTTCCGTCGCCATCCTGGCCGGCGCCGCCACCGCGGCCTCCGCCGACATGCTCAAAGCGCTCGGCGCGGGCGAAGGCCAAGTCGATATCGTCGCCTGGCCCGGCTACATCGAGCGCGGCGAAACCGACAAGGGCTACGACTGGGTCACCGAGTTCGAGAAGAAGACCAGCTGCAAGGTCAATGTGAAGACCGCCAACACCTCCGACGAGATGGTGGCGCTGATGAACGAGGGCGGCTTCGACCTCGTCACCGCGTCGGGCGATGCCTCGCTGCGTCTGGTGGCCGGCAAGCGCGTGCAGGAAGTCAACACCGCGCTGATTCCGAGCTGGGGCACGGTCGATCCGCGTCTGCAGAACGCTCCCTGGCACACGGTCGATGGCAAGCATTATGGCGTGCCCTATCAGTGGGGGCCCAACGTGTTGATGTACAACACCAATGTGTTCAAGGAGGCGCCCAAGAGCTGGTCCGTCGTCTTCGAAGAACAGAACCTTCCGGACGGCAAGTCCAACAAGGGACGTGTGCAGGCTTATGACGGCCCGATCTACATCGCCGACGCCGCGCTCTATCTCATGGCCAAGAAGCCGGACCTCGGCATCAAGGATCCCTACGAGCTGAACGAGGACCAGTACAAGGCGGCGCTGGATGTGCTGCGTACACAGCGCAAACTGGTCGGCCGCTACTGGCACGACGCCATGATGCAGATCGACGACTTCAAGAACGAAGGCGTGGTCGCTTCCTCGTCCTGGCCGTTCCAGGTCAACCTCTTGGTCGCCGATCCCAAGAAGCCGCCGATTGCGTCGACCATCCCCGCCGAGGGCGCCACCGGCTGGGCCGATTCGACCATGATGCACACCGAAGCCGCGCATCCCAACTGCGCCTATCTGTGGATGGAACACTCGCTCAGCGCCAAACTGCAGGGCGACCTCGCCGCCTGGTTCGGCTCGGTGCCGGCGGTGCCAGCCGCCTGCAAGGGCAATGCGCTGCTGACCGATACCGGTTGCGACGGCAACGGCATGGCCAACTTCGAGAAGATCCGCTTCTGGCGCACGCCCACGGCCAAGTGCTCGAGCGGCACCTGCGTGCCGTACTATCGCTGGGTCAGCGACATGATTGCGGTGATTGGCGGACGGTAGGAACTTCTCCTCTCCCCCGCCTCTTTGCGGGGGAGAGGATGTCGCCCGGAGCGCCAAAGCGCGACGGTATCAGCGACAGGTGAGGGGCAGCCGCTTGCTCCGTACTCGTGGCAACCAGGACGGAGCCAGCTGCTGCCCCTCACCGACCGCGTGGCTCTCCGCGCTGAAACGCGCTGCGAGACGCGGTCTCCTCTCCCCTCGCTGAAGAAGCGAGGGGAGAGGAGGTTCACCCGCCACTTCGCGCAAGTGTCTATGACCCACGCCGTCTCCCTCTCCCACGTCTCCCGCATCTTCGGCGCCACTCGCGCCGTGGACGACGTCACCCTCGACATCGCGCCGGGAGAATTTTTCGCGCTGCTCGGGCCGTCGGGGTCGGGCAAGACAACGGCCTTGCGCCTGATCGCAGGCTTCGAGCAGCCGGACGCCGGATCAATTCGTATCTTCGATGAGAACGTCGCCGGCGTGCCGCCCTACCGGCGCGCCGTCAACACCGTGTTCCAGGACTATGCCCTGTTCCCGCACATGAGCGTGGGCGAAAATGTCGCCTACGGATTGATGATCAAGGGCGTGCCCAAACCCGAGCGCACTGCCAAATCAGCCGAGGCGTTGGTGCAAGTGAAGCTGGCCGGCTTCGACGCGCGCCGCCCTGCGCAGCTCTCGGGCGGCCAGCGGCAGCGCGTGGCGCTTGCCCGTGCGCTGGTCAACCAGCCGAAGGTGCTGCTGCTGGACGAGCCTCTCGGAGCGCTCGACCTGAAACTCCGTGAGCAGATGCAGGTGGAGCTGAAGGCCCTGCAGCAGCAGGTCGGGATCACGTTCGTGTTCGTGACCCACGACCAGGGCGAGGCGCTGTCGATGGCCGACCGGGTCGCGATTTTCAACCACGGCAAAATTGTCCAGGTCGGCACGCCGCAGGACATCTACGAGCGCCCGCAGAGCCGCTTTGTGGCCGATTTCGTCGGCTCATCCAATGTGTTGGCGCCGGACATTGCGGTGACACTCGGCGGCTCAAGGCACTGGACAAGCTTGCGGCCGGAGAAGATCCGTATCCTTGCCAACGGCGCAGCGGCCGAGACAGGGTATGCCGCGCTGGAAGGCATTCTGACGAACACGCACTATCAGGGGGCGGTGACGCGTCTGACGTTCGATGCGGCTGGGACGCGGCTGACGGCAAGCGTCCCTGCAGGCAGCGTCGCGCCGGCGGCTGGCGCCAAGGCCCTCCTGTCGTTCTCCCGCTCTGCCCTGCACGCCATGACCGCTGAGCCGGTTTGAGTTTGACCCGTCCGCCTGCTATGGCCCTGCCATGCAAATTTATGTCGATGCTGATGCCTGCCCCGTGAAGGACGAGGCCGTGAAAGTCGCCGAGCGCCACAAGCTCGCCTGCTGCTTCGTCTCCAACAGTTACATGCGCCTGCCCACCAGCCAAGTCGTGCAGCGCAAAGTCGTGGCCGAGGGGCCGGACGCTGCCGACGATTGGATCGTCGATCAGATCACCCCTGGCGATATTGCGGTTACGGCGGATATTCCGCTGGCGGCGCGTTGCTTGAAGAAAGGCGCCCGCGTCATCGGCATGACCGGCAAACCGTTTACGGAAGGAACGATCGGCATGGCGCTGGCGATGCGCGGCCTGATGCAGGACCTGCGCGAGGCGGGGGCCGTGAAGGGCAACAATCCGGAATTCACGAAAGCGGATCGATCCCGCTTTTTGCAGGCGCTGGAACAGGCTGTTCAGGATGCCAAACGGGAGACTACGTAGGTTGGGTCAAGCACTTCAGCGCGACCCAACATTCCACGGGCGGAGCAAGCTATGTTGGGTCGCGCAAAGCTTGACCCAAGCTACGCCCTGAGTGTCAGCACCTGCGAGCCGCCAGTTCCTGACACTGGGGCCCTACGCCCCCATGTCGATTTCGCTGGGATAGAGCACGCCCATCCAGTCGCAAGAATCTTTTTTGCTGGCGCCGGCTTCCACCAGGAAGGCTTCGTTGCCACTGAAAGACTCGACCACCTTGACGGTGTCGCCATGCTTGAGGCGGAAGCCGGGCTTGGTGCGGGAGAGGGCGTTGCGCTGCTTGCACTCGCGCTCGTCGATCTCGCGCAGAAGCTTCGCCGTCTTGATCGTCAACAGACCCGCATCGGCCATCGTAGAACTCCTCCCTCAGGCGCCGGCCCATGTTGGCCAGTCGCGCACGCTACGTTCACATGTCAAAGACGTCAGTCGAAAAGTAGGTCCGCCTAGCATTGCGCTGACCGCTATGCAGCCCAAGCTTGGCCGAACCCGGACTATAGTGCCCTTTTGCCGCAGAGCAAGGGGGAGAAATAAGTAATTCCCTCGAAATATTCGCAGGCCTCTTAGGACGGAAATGCATGGGCGGGGTCCTTGGGACGGTAGAGGGTAGGGCGGCTTGCGGCCGCTCGCCCTCGCTGCACGAGGGCGGCCGCAAGCCGCCCCTACTTGAACTCAGTTCGTGCCCGTCTCACTTTTCCCCGTCGTAGTAGTCCAGCCCCGTTCCAGGCCGCCCGATGTGGCGAACGCCGCCTTTCCCGGTCGCCCAGTCGAAGCGCGAGTTGACCGCGAACTTGCCGCTATCGGGATATTCGACCACTTCGGTCTGCGCCACGGTCGAGAGCCCAAGATATTTCATCACGGTCGCACCGGTGTTGATGATCTGATGAGCCACTTCCGGACCGCCGGTCGGCGCGGCTAACACGTCGCCCGCCTTCACCGGATAGCGCTCGGCGCCGAAGCGGTATTCGCCAGTCCCCTCCAGGATCACGAACAGCTCGTGGATCTGGTGATGCACATGATAGGGGAAGGCCTTTTGGCCGGGCTGCACAACATGCAGCATACAGCCGATCCCGCTCGAGCCGATGGCCTTGCCGAACGATCCGACCTCGGCGGAGAAGTGCCCGCCGGGGTCGCTGGTGGGGCGCAGGGGCACGTCGGCGAGGTTGATGACGGGTTTGGTGGTCATGGGGGGGCTCCTTACACCTTTTCGATCTGCCACACTTCTTAGCACGCGGCCCGATCTGCCACTGTCGAGCGAATCTAATGACTCCTAAAATCTCGCGATGAGCATCTTCTCCCTTTGGGAGAACGTGGCGCGCCCTGCGCGGAGGCGCAAAAGCAAATGGGGCGCCGGATGAAGGGGATTGGCGGTGCGGTTGTGGCGCGAACCTACCGCATACTCCGACCGCAATCCCCTCATCCGCCCTTCGGGCACCTTCTCCCAAAAGGAGAAGGTGCTGGAGCCGCTTCAGACGCGCTGGTGTTCTGGCGCTATCGTTTGGTACCCGGCCAATTCGTCATCCCCGCGAAGGCGGGGATCCATGCATGCCAGGGTGTGGCTCAGCCTCGATACCCCACAAGCTGCTGACATTGCGAGCGTTTCCGTATTTGCCATCGAGCACGCCTCAGGCTTGGCTGGATCCCCGCCTTCGCGGGGATGACGAGGCTTTGGGTACCCTTTGTGTGTGTCAGAACACTAGGTTAGAGAAAACCAGAGCCTCTGAACTTTGGTTCGCCGGTGTCTCTCAGCACACTTCGCACAAACCGGCGTTGGCATTCTCCAGCGCTTTGGCAATCAGGTTGTCGAGTTTGCCGGCTTTGGCGTCGCGCTCCATCTTCTCATCGAACAGTTCGGCGTCGCGCTCTTCGAACCAATCGCGCAATCGTGCGTGCTCCTCCGGCGTCAGCGAAGCGATGGCCTTCTGGATGTCTTCGAATGTGCTCATAGGAGTGCATCTCCCAGCTTTGAAGCGCTGTTTCCGAACTATACACTCAAAATCTCGACGCGATTGCCGAAAAAGTCCTCTGTGAAGAACCGCGAAACGCCCGGGATTTCAGCGTCGTCGAACCTCACTGGCAAGCCGGCGCCGACCACCCGAGCCTGTACCACAGCAAGGTCAGAAACCCGGAATGCCACATGCGCTTTCTTTGCCGGTCGGAAATCGGTCTCCGCTCCAACATGGATTTGCGTTGCACCGCTAGAGAACCAGCATCCACCGCGCGATGAAAGACTTGCCGGCTTCTCGATTTCGTCAAGGCCGAGAACATCGACGTAGAACCGCCGGGCGTCGGCTTCGCCTCCGGCCGGCATGGCGATCAGCACATGGTCGATGGCGAGAGCGTCGGTCACCCAACGCTCCCCTCCAGCGAAATCCCGATCAGCTTCTGCGTTTCGGCCATGAACTCCATCGGCAGATGCTGCAGCACGTCGCGCACGAAACCGTTGACCACCAGGGCGATGGCCTCTTCCGAAGACAGCCCGCGCTGCTGGCAATAGAACAGCGTGTCCTCGGAGATTTTCGAGGTGGTAGCCTCGTGCTCGAAATGCGCGCTGGAATTCTTGGCCTCGATATAGGGCACAGTATGCGCCCCACACTTGTCGCCAATCAGCAGGCTATCGCAGTTGGTGAAGTTGCGCGCTCCGGTCGCCTTCTTATGCGCCGAAACTTGCCCGCGATAGGTATTCTGCGAATGCCCGGCCGCGATACCTTTGCTGATAATCCGGCTACTCGTGTTCTTGCCGAGATGGATCATCTTGGTGCCAGAATCGACCTGCTGATAGCCGTTCGATACCGCGATCGAATAGAATTCGCCTGATGAACCGTCGCCGCGCAGGATGCAGCTGGGATACTTCCACGTGATCGCCGATCCCGTCTCGACCTGGGTCCAGGAAATCTTGGCGTTGCGTCCCCGGCAGTCGCCGCGCTTGGTGACGAAGTTATAGATGCCGCCCCGCCCATTCTTGTCGCCGGGGTACCAGTTCTGCACCGTCGAATACTTGATTTCGGCATCGTCCATGGCGATCAGCTCGACCACTGCGGCGTGCAGCTGGTTCTCGTCGCGCATCGGGGCGGTGCAGCCCTCGAGGTATGAGACGTAGGAGCCCTTTTCGGCGATGATCAGGGTGCGCTCAAATTGTCCGGTCTTTTCCGCGTTGATGCGGAAGTAGGTTGAGAGCTCCATCGGGCAGCGCACGCCCTCGGGGATGTAGACGAAGGAGCCGTCCGAGAACACGGCCGCGTTAAGCGCCGCGTAGAAATTATCGCCCTGCGGAACAACTGAGCCCAGGTACTTGCGTACCAGCTCGGGATGCTCGCGCAGCGCTTCCGAGATCGAGCAGAAGATGACGCCGCTCTTGGCCAGCGTGTCCTTGAAGGTGGTGACGACCGAGACCGAGTTGATCACGGCGTCGACGGCGATCTGCTTGGCCCCTTGAGCGGGCGCGCCCTTTTTCACGCCGGCCAGGATCTCCTGCTCCATCAGCGGGATGCCAAGCTTGGCATACATCTTGAGCAGTTCGGGATCGACGTCTTCCAGGCGCTTCGGCCCCTCGGTCGACTTCGGCGCCGAGTAATAATGCAGATCCTGGAAGTCGATTTTGGGATAATCGACCTTGGCCCAGGTCGGTTCGACCATGGTCACCCAGCGGCGATAGGCGTCCAGGCGCCACTCCAGCATCCAGGCGGGATCGTTCTTCTTGGCCGAGATATAGCGGACGATGTCTTCGCTGAGGCCGATCGGGGCGAGCGTGGACTCGATGTCGGTGCTGAAGCCGTATTTATACTGATCGACGTCCAGCTTCTTGACGGTATCGATGGTTTCGCGAACGGCGGCCATGCCAAACTCCAGCTTGGGCAGTCTCTAGATTGGAATGGTTCTATATGGGCCGGTGTCAGGCGGCCCGCAAGGCTTTATGCCGGGCAACGATGTCGGCCCAGGCCGCAACGAAGCATTCGATGTCGGCCGGGGTGGTGGTGGGGCCGAGGCTGACGCGGATGGTGCCCTCGGCGATGACGGGATCGATCCCCATCGCATCAAGCACATGGCTGCGTTTGACCTTGCCCGACGAGCAGGCTGAGCCGGCACTGACCGCAATGCCGGCAAGGTCCATCTGGATGACGAGGGATTCGGCCTTGGCGCCGGGCAGACTGACCATGGTGGTGTTGGGAAGTCGCCAAGCCGTCGCTGAAGGCTGCGGTTTCATCGAAATTCCTGATGAATTCTTGTTCATTCACAGGAAAATCCAACAGAGTCTTCAATTTTACCCCGGTTTTTGACAGCGAAATACCGTCTTCCAGACGGTCGCGAAGCGCAGCGACCTTGGGCATGATGTCCAACTCGGCGCGCGCCGCTTCGGCCGCCGCCCCGAAACCTGCGATGCTCGCAACGTTCTCTGTGCCGGCGCGGTGGCCCCGTTCCTGGCCTCCGCCGCGGATCAGCGGGGCGGGTGCAACGGCCTCGTCCGCCAACACCAGCGCGCCCACCCCCTTGGGCCCGCCGAGCTTGTGGGCGGAGAGGAAAATGGCATCCGCACCGAGCGTTTTCAGGTCCACCGGGATGCGTCCTGCAGCCTGCACGGCGTCGCAAACGAGATAGCCGCCGGAGGCGTGGACGAGGGGGGCGGCCTCGGCGACGGGCTGCACGATACCGGTCTCGTTGTTGGCCAGCATGAGCGCGACCAGAGGGCGTCCCGATGCGCGGTCGTGACGTTCAAGCTGTTGATTTAGAACGGAAATATCTATAAGTCCGGCAGGCGTCACAGGCACGACAGTGATCTGATCCGGGGCGAACCGGCCACCCGCCAGCACGCACGGATGCTCGATGGCGCTCACATACAACCGGCCAGCTGGGCGGTCGATGCCATCGCCCAGCCAATGTCGCGAAAGGACATGGGTCGCCGCCTCGGTTGCGCCGGAGGTAAAGATCACATTGTGCGTCTCGGCACCCACCAGCGCGGCGACCTGCTTGCGCGCGCGCTCCACGATGGCCCGCACGCGCCGGCCCTCGGCGTGCACCGAGGACGGGTTGCCGGTCTGCTCCAGCGCCGCCAGCATAGCCGCTTTGGCCTCGGGCCGCAGTGGCGCCGTGGCGTTCCAGTCCAGATAGGTGCGTGGAGCGCTCATGCGGGGTTCCGGAGCTTAAGAAATTAGTCATTTACATCAATGGTTTAGATCGACATCGCATGAGATCGGCTACGCGAACTTGGCGGCCGTGGCGCGGCTGCGTCAAAAGTGTTGCAAATGCCCCGTCCACCCGTGTTAGACAGCACGGTTTCCAGTTTCGGATTTCAGCGCGGGAGCGCGCTTTTGATAGGAATTCCGACTGGTCACGTCAAGATTTTCCAGCGCCGCCGCGCCCAACAGAAGCGACACCCGCCAATGCCTGAAGTCACCATCAATGGCCCAGCCGGGCGCATCGAGGCGCGTTACCATCACGAGGCCGCCGCCAGCGCGCCGATCGCCCTCATCCTGCCGCCGCATCCGCATCCGCATCTCGGCGGAACTATGAGCCATCCCATTGTTTATCAACTGTATTATGCCTTTGCCGAACGCGGATTTTCAGTTCTCAGATTTAACTTCCGCGGCGTCGGCCGCAGCCAAGGCGTCTACGATAATGGCCCCGGCGAGCTGTCCGATGCGGCCTCCGCGCTGGATTGGCTGCAAGTCTACAATCCGGACGCCCGCCAGTGCTGGATCGCAGGGCCGACGTTCGGCGCCTGGATCGGCATGCAGCTCTTGATGCGCCGGCCCGAAATCAGCGGCTTCGTGTCGGTCTCTCCGCCGGCAAATCTCTATGATTTCAGCTTCTTAGCGCCCTGTCCCGCCTCCGGCCTGATGGTCAGCGGCGAGAAGGACCGGGTGGTGCCGCCGCAATCGGTGACCGATCTGGTGGGCAAGCTGAAGACGCAAAAGGGCATCCAGGTCGAGCACAAGATCCTGCCCGGCGCTAACCACTTCTTCGCCGACCACATGGAAATCCTGATCAAGACGGTCGGCGACTATGTCGACAAGCGCATGGCGGCCAGCGAATAGAAAAGAGCCCGGGAGTGGGGTCCCGGGCCAAGTCGCTGGGTAAAGCCTTGACGTCTATGTAGAAAACTCAGTTCTTGAACAGCCAGCTGAGGGCGTGATGGCGGGGCGGCGGCAGCAAATCCACTGTCGGAGCGTCGGCATAGGCCGGTTCGGCGTGGTCATCGGCCTGCACCATGTAGCCGTAGGCGCTGCGCGGGGCGGGATAGGCCGGACGGGTCTCCTCAACCAGCGAGAAGCCCGGATCGGCGGGGCGCACGATGGCCAGTTTGGTCTGGTCGACGAGGCCTTCAACCGTGCCGCGACGGGTCTTGAAGCTCACCTGGCAGTAGCCGTCCTGGCACGGGCCGCAAGCCGGCAACATTGTGGTCGAGCCTGGGATGCGGGCCTGCACACCGTAGCCATCGAAGCCCATCAGCGGCACCGACTGCCGGCGGGCGACATTAACCACGCGGTAGACCGTCGCCTCGCCCCGGTCGTCGGCAGCCAGGAACTGCGATTCAACCCAGCCGGTCGCATCGTAGCCGTTGGTCTGGCGGTAGCTCAGCTGCACCCAATGGCCCTGGCGCACGCCGGTGGCGCGCAAGTTGCGGGCGTCGAACGGCACCTCGGCAGTCAGGCCAGCCCAGCGGGCGGGACCGGCCATAAGCTTCATGGTCTGGGCGCCGGAGAGGCCGACGACGCGGAAGCTGTCGCCACCCTGGATGTCGGCAGCGGCGGGCAGGGCGGCCGCGCCGAGCAGCGAGAGGGCGAGAAGGGCGGTGGCGGCGAGGGATGAGAGCATGCGCATGGCCGTTAAAACTCCATTGGGGTTGGGCGTCGGCTTCGATTTGTGTAAGCCCATAAGACCACACCCGCCCTGAAACGGCCCTGAACGCGCCGTTCATGTGGCGTACAGGATTGCGGTCCTGAATGTTGATTGATCTTCATGAGGTTAGGGATGGCGTGGGGTGCTGGACGAGGACTGACGCGGCGCCAGATGCTGGCGGGCGCCGCTGCGGGTACGCTTGCCTTGCGCGCTCCGGGAGCTGGCGGCTCGACCCTGCCAGCCGTCCCGCTCGAAGCGACTATCACCCGCGCCTCCTTGACCGGCGGCGTCGGCCCCAAGACGGCGGTCTGGGCCTTCGGCGGAACGGTGCCGGGACCGGTGCTGCGCGCCCGCCAGGGGGAGGAGTTCGCGCTGCAATTCGGCAACAAGCTGCCGGAGCCGAGCGCCATCCATTGGCATGGCCTGCGCATCGCCAACGCCATGGATGGCGTGCCGGGGTTGACTCAGGACGTGGTCGCCCCGGGGGCGATTTTCGACTACCGCTTCACCCCGCCCGACGCCGGCACCTTCTGGTACCACCCGCATGAGCGCTCGTTCGAGCAGGTGCCGCGCGGGCTTGCGGGTGCGCTGATCGTTGAGGAACGCAACCCGCCGCAGACCGACCGGGATCTCACTCTTCTGATCGGCGACTATCGGCTTGATAGCGAAAATGCGCTGATCGAAGGCTTCGGGTCGCGCCACGATCAATCGCATGCCGGGCGCCTGGGCAACCGCATCACCGTCAACGGACAGCCGCAAGCCGAGTTCAGGGTGCTTGCCAACGACCGCATCCGCCTGCGCCTGATCAACGCCTGCAGCGCACGCATTCTCAATCTACGGCTGGAGGCCAGCCAGCCCAAGCTGATTGCGGTCGATGGCCAGCCTGTTGGTCCGACCACCAGTTACGGCGAGGCGCTGACGCTGGGGCCGGGCAACCGGATCGATCTGATGGTGGATATGATCGGTCCGCCGGATCACGTCATTCCGCTCACGGAGATTTCGGGCGAGCGGCGGGAACTGGTGCGGCTGGTGTTTCAAGGCGACCAGAAACGCCGTCCCAAACCGCTGGTCGCACCCATCGCCTTGACGCCTAACCCTTTGCCCGAACCCGGCCGCAAGGACGCGCTGACCGTGCCCTTGGTGATGACCGGCGGGGCGGCGAGCGAGACGGATATGAGCGTGATGCGTGGCGGCTCGGGGCCGGTCTGGCAGTTCAACGGCAAGGCCGGCATGATCATGGCCGGCGGCAGCTCTCACGCCGACATGGGTGAACCCATGTTCCGTGCACCGCGCGGGCGTACGGTACATCTGCGCATCGAGAACCGGACCGCCTGGCCGCACGCGATGCATGTGCACGGCCACCATTTCCGGCTGCTGGAGCGGCCGAACGGCCCCGACCCGCAGCCGTTCTGGTGGGATACGCTGCTGGTGCAGCCGGGTGAAACGTCCGTGATCGGATTTGTAGCGGACAATCCCGGCAAGTGGATGATCCACTGCCACATGCTGGACCATCAGGCCTCGGGCATGGATGCGTGGTTCGAGGTGGCGTAGTAAAACGGGGACAGTTTACCTATTTCTTTGCAGGACCTCGCCCAGCAGACAGACCGTCGCAGAAATAGGTAAACTGTCCCCGTTTTACTGCGGCCCAGTCAACAGAGCGTCGCGGCCGACCGACTGCACGCGGAGGGCTAGCCAATGGGCTTCTCGACTGCAAGTTCCTGCAATTCGGCAGGTCACGTCTTGTATTTCGCTCGCATGGCAGCAACGGATGTAACTATCAACTGCTCCAAGACATCTTGGTCCACGTCCGACAGCTTCTTAATGTAGAGGCAGGACTTGCCGGTGGAGTGTTTTCCGAGTTTGGCGAGCAGAGCTTCAGAGTCCGCAAACCCTGTCATGATGTAGAGCACGGTTGCGCTCTTACGCGGGGAAAAGCCGACCAGCGGCGCATCACCCTCGCGGCCGCTGGCGTATTTGTAGTGATAACTGCCAAAGCCAACTATCGACGGTCCCCACATCTTCGGCTGCTCTGCGGTTGTGCTTTGCATCAGCCTAATGATCGTGTTTGCGTCCTCGCGCTTGGTTTGATCCGCGAGTGCGCCAATAAACGCCGCGACACTGGCGTTGGTGGGTTTGGTCTTGTTGTCTGACACTCTTCTGGCCTCATCATGCACTGAGTGCTGCCGTGACGGGCGTCTTGTCGCCGGTGATATTCGGCTATCCTACCAACAAGAAACCTGACGGCAAGACGACATTGGATCGTGCGATCACTCTCCCAATTGGCCGAAGCCGTCGAATGGCTCATGGGTCCAATCCGACGCGACCGGGGGTCCGTGGCCTGTGCCCGCGCCATCGAAATCAGAACATGCAACTTGGTCAGCTGGCGCGTACCCTTCATGGCGCATATCGGCGATGTCCGATCTCTTGCGGGGCATGCAACGGTCTCCTCAAGCCTTGATCCCTGGGCGGTGGGCATTCAGCCCTGACGCGCCCTGTCCGGCGTGGTCACCCTGTGGAACTCCTCTCGATAGGGTTTGGCCGTCGGCGGCAACTCGCGCTTGAGGAAATAGTCCTCATAGCGCAGCTGGCGCAGCCAGATCGGCACCATCTCGCGATAGCCGTGCCAGATCGAGGGATTGGGGGCCGGCAGATCGTCCTTGATCAGCTCATGCAACTTAGACAGGGCGTGATAGGGCACCATCGGGAACATATGATGTTCAACGTGATAGTTCATCTCCCAATAGATGAAGCGGCTGATCGGGTTCATGTAAACTGTGCGGGTATTCAGGCGGTGATCCAGAACGTTCTCGGCCAGCCCGCCGTGCTGCAATAGACCGGTCATGACGCCATGCCAGGCGCCATACATCCGCGGCAGGCCGATGAACATCAGTGGCAGCCAGGAGCCGAGGTAAAGCGCGAGCCCGACGGTGGCCGCATAGATGGCGATATGGACCCGACCAACCAGAACGGTCTTTGCCCATTCCGATTGCGGGATGTAATCCATCTCGGCCGCACTCAGGCGTCCGGACGCATTGCGCAGCAGGGCCTGCATCGAATACCAGGCGTCCATGATGCCGAAGATATTGAGCACGACACGCAGCAGATCCGGCGGGCGCATGACGGCAATCTCGGCATCGCGCCCGACGATGATGGTGTCGGTGTGATGCCGGACGTGACTCCAGCGCCAGGTGACCGAATTGCGCATGATCATGAAGCTCGCGATCTCGTAGATCACGTCGTTCATCCACGCTGTCTTGAAGGCCGTACCATGCTGGCATTCGTGCCAGCGCGAATCGCTCGATGAGCCATAGAGTGTGCCGTAGACGAAGAAGAACGGGACCGCAGCCCAACTGCCCCAGAAGTGGATGCCGCCGGCGCCCGAGAGCACGAACGCCGCGAACCAGATCATGGTATCGCGAAGGGCGGGATGGTCCGAGCGCTGCATCAGCTGTTTCATGGCCGCGCGCGGAACCTCGGAATGGTACCACTCGGCGGACGCCAGCCCGGTGTCGATTGCCCGCTGCCGGCTTTCGCCGACGAGGCTGTAATCGCGCTGGACGGGGTGGGTCGCTGCTGTAGTCATGGATGGGCTCTCGTCTCATGGCTGAACAGTAGGTCGCCTCTCCCCGAGGTCACGGGGGAGAGGCATAGCCCGAACTCTCCTCAGACGCCGTGACGCTTCAGCTTGTCCTTCAGGAAGCGGAAGGCGCGCGGCACGTCATCCTCGCTCAGGTGCTCGATGATGATCGGGATGTTCGGGTGCTTTTCAGCGAGGCGCTGCACGTAGTAATCGTAGTTCAGGACGCCCAGGCCCGGGGCTGGCAACTCGATGGCGCCGACGCCGCGGAAGGAATGGCTTTCGGCAGCACCCTCGAACAGTTCGGCATGCTTCTCGCTGGTATCGGCGCCCGCGCTCTTTACGTCCTTGGCGTGAGCAATGCGGACTTTGTCGCTGAGCGTGTCGAAGATCTGCTTCAGGATCTTGTCCATCGAGCCGATATTGTGCGACTCGAAGTAGTTGGTCGGATCCATCAGCAAGCCGAGCGCGGGATGGTTCACTTCGGCGAACATGCGCACGGTCTCCTCGACCGAGCCGACGACATTGTTGACATAGGTCTCCAGCAGGAACGTCGCGCCGTGGTCATAGGCGATCTGCGACAGTTCAGCGATGACCTTGCGGCAGTCTTCAAAACCCTCTTCGGTCTTGTTCTTGGGATGGTGCACCCAGTCCGATTCGGTATTGAAGGTGCCAGTCTCTGAAATGACGTAGGGCGTGCCGAAATGCCGGGCGTTGCGAAGGATTGCCTTCAGGTGATCGTTGCGCTTCTTGCGCTCGGCCGGATCGGGATGGACGATATTGGTGTAGCCGGAAATGCAGCAGATCGGCAGATCATACTCGCGGAATGTCTCACGAACGCGGATCGCCTTCTCTTTTGTAATCGACTCCGGGGTCGAGAAATCCATGTCCTTGAAGGACAGGTCGAGCTGGACGGAATTGAAGCCGATCGCCTTGATGCGGCGGGCTTGTTCCTCCAATGGGTATGGAAAATAGCCGTTGAAGATGCCGAGCTGTATCATGTTGTTTCCTCCGGTTGTTTATTGGTTAACTCAAGCAATTGCGATCAAGCTTCAGACATCGAATTCGGCAAGTTTGACGGCGCGGCCCTCTTGCATGGAGCGGTAGCCGGCCTCGACCAGCGCCATGGTCTTGACATTGTCAGCACCCGTTAGTTCCGGCCTGGTGCCGGACTTCAGAGCGTATTGCAGCTGCTCCATGACGCCCAGGAAGGCATCCGGGAACCACATGGTCTCCCAGGTCGGCTGCACCCACTTGCCGCCGGTCGCCGTCTTTGAGCAGTAGCGCAACGTCGAGGGCGACCCCTTGGGATAGTCCGGCCAGCCGATGGTGCCCTGCGCCACGCCGTCGGTGCCTTCGACCCGCCACTTGATGTAGCAGTCGCTCTCGTAGCCCTCATCGCGCGGGCCGCTCCAGACGTCCTCCATCGATACCGCCAGGACGCCGGAGGGAAACTTCAGTGTCGAGACGGTGATGCCGTCGGTGTGCTTGAAGGTCGTGCGCGGGTCGGTGCGAGCCGCAGTGTAGATCTCGCTCGGATCGCCGAACAGGAAGCGCAGGCAATCGAGATGGTGGATCGACATGTTGAGCAGGGTCAGCCGGCCATAGTCCTGCAGGAACGGCTGCCAGTGTGGAATGGCCCGCATTTCCACCGTGGCGAGCACCGGCGTTCCCAGCGATCCCTTGTCGAGGATCTGCTTCAGCACCCGCATCGATTGGTCAAAGCGCATGTTCTGGTTGACCGACAGCACCTTGCCGGCGGCCCGGCAGTCGGCCTCCAAGGCTTTGGCCTCGGCGAACGTCATGGCCAGCGGCTTTTGCGCCAGGATGGCCTTGATGTGCGGCTGCTTTAGCGCATGACGGATGAGAGCCGGTTGCTGGTCCGGCGGATAGGCGATGTCGAGGATCTCGACCTTGGCGTCCTCGATCAGGGCGTGCGGCGTGGCGTGCACCGTGGGTATGTTCCAGCGCTTGGCGACGGTGGTCGCCTTTTCCACGTTGCGCGAGGCGATGGCCACCACCGGGAACTTGGCGCGGTCATAGGACATCAGATGCACGTCGGCCATAATGAAGCCGGCGCCGATACAGCCGACCTTGAAGTCGCGGCACCGCACCTCGACATCAGGCGTAAAGCCCAGGCTGTCTGCCATGATGGTCTCCTTGCGCGAAACGGTTGATGGATGCGCCGCAGCACGGCCGCTGCATTGCAGACCATGCACGCGGCGGGGATCGATGTCGATGCCGACCGAACTGCGAAGGCTGGTCATAGACGGCTTCGGGCATGCCGATCTGCCGGACTTGGGCGACCCACCATTCAGGATCGGGCCGAATTCTTTTTGCCGACGCTTGGAACGGACGTGCGTTGTGTGCAACGATGGACTGTCCTCGTAAGCGCTGGCTCGTACACACACCGAGAGCCTGACTTCCGTAGACCGGCCGGGCAAAACAGTGCTTGGACCTTCAGTGCCCGCCGTTGCGAGCTGTCGTCGACGAAATAATAACGTCTACACCCCAATGGAGGAAGCTCAATGAGACGGACACTTACCTATCTCGCCGTGGGCCTTATGCTCGGGCTCTCGGCCATGGTCTCGACGGCCAA
The DNA here is from genome assembly GCA_963732765.1 of uncultured Alphaproteobacteria bacterium. GTDB lineage: Bacteria > Pseudomonadota > Alphaproteobacteria > Rhizobiales > Hyphomicrobiaceae > JANYHF01. The sequence continues at coordinate 449,929 of CAVTAS010000008.1, forward strand.
TGCCGCCGGCAAGACCTTCTACTGGATCTCCCATGGCGGCCCCGCCGATCCAGTCTGGACCTACTTCCTGGCTGGCGCCAAGCAGTGGGAAACCGATACCGGCAACAAGGTCAACACCTCGTTCCACTCTGGCGACGTGCCCTCGCACCAGGAAGCGGTTCGTGCCGCGATAGCCGCCAAGGCGGCCGGCATCGTTACCACCAGCCCCGATCCGGGCAGTCTGATCGAAGTTGTGAAGGAAGCCCGCGCCGCAGGTATCCCGATCATCAATTTCAATACGCCCGATCCCAAAGCCAACTTCCAAGCCTATGTCGGCGGCGATCTGGTGACATTTGGGCGCGGCTGGGCGCAATATCTCGTCAACAAGGGCCTGGTGAAGTCTGGCGACTTCGTCTGGATGCCCGTCGAAGTTCCTGGCGCCACCTACGGCGTTCAGGAAGAAGAAGGCATCGCCAGCGTCTTCAAGCCACTGAACATCACCTGGGAAGTCACCGAAACTAAATTGGATCAGGCCGAAGCCATCAATCGCATGGCCGACTATCTCACAGCCAACCGCACGAAGATCAAAGCCATCATCGGTCTTGGCGATCTCGCGACCGGAAGCATCAAACGTGTGTTCGACCAGGTTGGCGTCAAGCCCGGCGAGATCCCGGTGGTCGGATGGGGCAACTCCAACGATACAACGCAGGAAGTGCTGAATGGCTATGTGAATGCGGCCCAATGGCAGGATCCTCAAGCCACCAGCTACGTCGCGCTCAGTCTGGCCTCGATGGCATCGGCCGGCATCCCGCCGGGCTTCAACGTCATCACAGGCGCATTGTATGAGAAAGATACCGCAGGGGTCTACGACAAGATCCTGTCTGGAAAATAATCGCAGCTTCATGGACCTGCGGCAGATCCTGCCGCAGGCACCGCCCCTATCGTTCGAAACGCTTCGGCGCCAAGGAACACCTACGTGTCCCAACAACCGCCACTTCGGCGCCTGATCGCGCGGCCAGAATTCGGCCCGCTGGTGTTGCTCGTTCTCGAACTTATTGTCTTCACTTGGATCAATCCGGCGTTCCTCTCCCTGCTGAATATCGGCAATACGCTGGCCTTCACGGTCGAACTTGGCTTGATCGCATTGGCAATGACGCTGTTGATGACGGCGGGCGAGTTCGATCTTTCTGTCGGCTCGCTGTTCGGATTTGCAGCTGTCGCCATGTGGACCCTATTTAACAGCGGCGCCACATCCCTCGAGGCCGGTTTTCTGATTTCGATGGTGCTGTGTGGCCTGATCGGTTTGGCCAACGGGCTGTTTGTGACCAAACTCAATATACCATCGTTTCTGGTGACACTTGGCATGCTGCTGGTTGTCAGGGGCACGGCCTTGTTTGTTACCGACGGGTTTCCGCAACGCACCTGGAGTACAGAAGGGAATACCTTCGCCTGGCTGCTGGCCGGCCATTTCATGATTGGCGGCTTGCGAGTATACATGTCCTTGTTCTGGTTCATTCTGACTGCGGCTGTGCTCGGTTACGTGTTGACACAAACCCGCTTCGGCAACTGGATCCAGGCCTCCGGCGGCAATCCGAATGCGGCGCGCGCTCGTGGCGTGAAAGTCGACAGCGTGAAGGTCTGGCTGTTTGTCCTGTCCGCATTGCTGTCCGGCTTCGCCGGTGTCATTTCGTCAATCCGCACGGCCGCAGCCAATCCCAACAGCGGCACCAGCTACGAGTTGGAAGTGATCGCCATGGTGGTGATCGGTGGCACAGCGCTGTCGGGCGGGCGCGGCACCATCATCGGCACCGTGCTCGGCATCTTCATCTTGCGCGTGATGCGCAACGGCATCGTGCTGATCGGCGTCCCGGGTCTGGCCTACAACATCTTCATCGGCGCGATCATACTCGGCATGATGGCGCTGCACTCCTGGCTCGAACGCCGTCACAATGCGGGAACATGACGATGGCTGACGATCTTGTCCGCATGGAAGGCATCAACAAGTTCTACGGCCGCGTCCAGGCGCTGACCGATGTCAGCGTCAGTGTGCGCCGCAATGAGATTCTGGGCCTGCTGGGCGACAATGGCGCGGGCAAATCGACCTTGATCAAAGTATTGTCCGGTGCGGTGCCCAAGACCTCCGGCGACATCTACATCAAGGGCAAGAAAGTCGAGTTGAACTCGACCACCGATGCCATCAACAATGGCATCGAGACCATCTACCAGGATTCCGCGCTGGTTCCGCAGCTGTCGATTGCGCGCAATCTGTTCCTAGGGCGCGAACCGTTGGCGGCACCGGCGTTTCTCAACCGCATGGACCAACAGGCGATGAACCAGGTTGCGCGCGATCTGCTGCGCAAGGTCGGTATTACCAAGAACATCCCTCCGACAACGCCAGTCGGCTCTCTCTCGGGCGGCGAACGCCAGGCGGTCGCGATCGCCCGCGCGATGCACTTCGAAAGCGACCTGATCATACTCGATGAGCCCACCAACAACCTCGGCGTCGCCGAAACCAAGGGCGTGCTGCAATTTGTGCGCGGCGCGCGGGACTCAGGTCACAGCTGCATCTTCATCGCCCACAATATTCATCACGTATTCCAGGTGGTGGATCGTATCGTGGTGATGCGGCGTGGACAGATTGTCGCCGATGACATCGATCCCAAGGCGACGACCATCGCGGCCGTCGAGCGGATTATCACCGGGATGGATCACTAGTCGCAGTGACTGGGCTGCGCACCGATCCTGGCCTTGGCCCGACCGGGACATGCACAAAACTCGGCGCACTGAGAACAGCGGACGAACGCAACCGCGCCCTGCCCCTAATACGCCCGCCCAATACAAAACTCGACCACGTCCATCAGCGCGGTCTTGTGCCGGCTCTCGCGGAAAATCTCCAGCGCGTCCCTGGCGATCTTGCCGTAGTGCCTTGCCCGTCCGATGGTGTCGGTAATCGCGCCATGCTTCTGCATCAGGCCAATGGCGCGTTCGAGATCGCCGTCATTGATCGCGCCGTTCTCCAGCGTGCGCTTCCAGAAATCACGCTCGTCCTCGCTGCCGCGCCGGTAGGCGAGCACCACGGGTAGCGTGATTTTGCCTTCGCGGAAATCGTCGCCGACCGATTTGCCCAGGCGCGCCTGCTCGCCGGAATAGTCGAGGGCGTCGTCCACCAATTGGAAGGCCAAGCCGAGATTGCGACCGTAGGACTTGAGGCCGGCCTGTTCGGCAGCCGGGCGCTCGGCGATGGCCGCGCCAACTTCGGACGCCGCCGAGAACAGCGCCGCGGTCTTGGCGTCGATCACGGCGAGATAATCGTCCTCGGTGGTGGCGGTGTTCTTAGCCGCCGACAGCTGCATCACTTCGCCCTCGGCGATCACGGCGGCGGCGTTGGCGAGAATTCGCAGCGCCTTCAGGGAGCCGACATCGACCATCATCTTGAACGCCTGGCCGAGCAGGAAGTCGCCGACCAGCACACTCGCTTGATTACCCCAGACCAGCCGTGCGGTTGGTTTTCCACGCCGCAGCGCGCTTTCGTCGACCACGTCGTCATGGAGCAGGGTCGCGGTGTGCATGAACTCGACGCTGGAGGCGAGTTGGATGTGCCCGTCGCCCGCGTAACCGCACATCTTGGCGGCGGCCAGGGTCAGCATCGGGCGCAGGCGCTTGCCGCCGCTGTCGATGAGATGGCGCGCGAGTTCGGGGATAAGGTCGACGTTGGAGCCGGCCTTGTCGATGATGATGCGATTGACGCGCTGCATGTCGGCAGCCACCAGCTCCACCAAAGGCGTGAGCTTGGCCGCAGGATCGCGCGCCTCGTCCAGTAATGCGACAACCCCCAAGTTGGGTCTCCTGGCTGGCACTCTTGATTTGCCGCGACTATAGTCGTGGGTGGCGATGGCCGGTCAAGGCAGAACGCCGCATGGGGATCGATGCGCCGCTCAAGTTATCGTCAGTGCCAGGGTATCGTCAGTACAGGGTGACTGGATCATGCGCGAACTGTTGCGAACCAACGATCAGGTACTGATCAGTGTGGTCGAAGCGGTGCTGGCGGGCGAGGATATCCCCGTATTGGTGGCGGACCAGCATATGAGCGTTCTGGAAGGCTCGCTGGGCGTGTTGCCGCGCCGCCTGCTGGTGGCGGACGAGGATTTGTTCCGCGCCCGGGTGCTGGCGGCGTCGGCGGGCGTACCGCACGATCAGTTGACGCCCGATGTCTGACGATGCGTTCCTGGGCGGGCAGCTGCAGCTGCTGCAACCCGAGGCCGGGCATCGCGCCGGGCTGGACGCCGTGATGCTGGCGGCGGCGGCGCCGGTATTGCCGGGCGCACGGGTGCTTGACGCCGGCTGCGGCATGGGCGTGGTGGGCCTGTGCATCGCCGCGCGAGTATCGGACTGCACGGTGCACGGCCTCGACATCAACGCCGGACTGGTTGCATTGGCCAACGAGAATGCAGCGCGCAACCGGCTGTCCGAGCGCTATCATGCGGTGGCCGCCGATCTCATGGGGCCGCAGCGCGCTATCGAGGCGGCGGGGCTGGCGCGCGAAAGTTTCGACGTGGTCGTCGCCAATCCGCCGTTCCATGGCGAGGGACGGGCGACCGCCGCGCCTGCTGCGGACCGCGCGCGCGCCAATGTCATGCCCGAGGGCGGCCTTGAGACCTGGATCCGCTTCATGACCACCATGACCAAGCCTGGCGGGCGGATCGTCATGGTGCATCGGGCCGAGGCGCTGGGCGAGTTGCTCGATCTGCTGGACGGCCGGTTTGGCGCCATCAGCGTCTTCCCGCTCTATCCGCGCGATGGCGAGCCGGCGCATCGCGTCATCATATCGGGCCGAAAGGCCAGTCGTGCCGGCTTGACCCTGAAGCAGGGAATGGTGATCCATGGCGACGGGCAGCAGTTCACGCCGCAGGCCGAGGCGGTGCTGAGGCACGGTGCGGCGATTTCCATGAAACCAAGGCGGGACGATCCATGACCGACAGTCTCTATCCCAAGCTTCCCTACGTAATCGCGATCCTGGGCGGGGGCAGCGGGATAGGTCGCGCGGCCGCTGTGAAGCTCGCCAGTCTGGGCATAACGGTCGCGGTCATCGACCGGGACGAGGCAAGCGGCAAGGAAACGGCAGTGCTGGCGGGCCGGACGGCGACCGCGCATGCGGCCGACGCCACCAACGATGCTGACTTGCGCGCCGTGCTGGCCCGGATCGAAAGGGACACCGGCGGCCTGCAGGCATTCGTGAACTGCGCGGCGATAACTGGGCGCACCAATGTGCAAGCCCACGAATTCGACATGGACGATTTCGACCGCGTCTATCGCATCAACTTGCGAGCCGCGCTTGTGGCCTCGCAGGCCGTGCTGCCGGGTATGATCGGGCGCGGCTATGGGCGCATCCTGCATGTGGCCTCGATCGCGGGCAAAGATGGCAACGCCGGCATGGTGGCCTATTCGGCGACCAAGGCGGGGCTGATCGGCATGGTCAAGAGTATGGGCAAGGATTACGCCACCAGCGGCGTGACGGTGAACGCGCTCGCCCCCGCGGTGATCCGCACCCCGATGGTGGCCGCGCTGCCGCAAGCTACCATCGATTACATGACTTCCAAGATTCCGATGGGCCGCACCGGGACACTGGAGGAAGCCGCCGCCATGATCGCCTGGATCGTGTCGCCAGCTTGCAGCTTCACCACCGGCTTCACGTTCGATCTGTCGGGCGGACGGGCAACCTACTAGGCGAGGATTGATGCGCGATTTTCAGCTGTTTGGACGCTCTCTGGCTTATGGCTCCCGTGCCATGGCGGCGACGTCGCAGCCCGAGGCGACGCTGGCCGCGCTCGATGTGCTGAAGGCGGGCGGCAATGCCGTCGATGCGGCTGTAACTGCGGCGGCGGTGCTGGCGGTGGTCGAGCCGCAATCCACCGGCATCGGCGGCGATTGTTTTGTGCTGATGCATTTGCCGGGTGAGGGGCTGAAGGGCTTCAACGGTTCGGGCCGTTCACCGCGCGGGCTGAATGCCGAGGCCATCATGGCGTCCGGCGACTTCGCCAACTCATCGCCCCATACCGTCACCATCCCCGGCGCCATCGATGCCTGGGATCAGGTGCTGCGGGCGCATGGCACTTGGGGCTTGGACCGGGTGCTGGCTCCGGCCATCCGATACTGCAGCGCAGGGGTTCGTCGTAACGCCGCGAGTGGCCTTCGATTGGGCGACCGACCGCGAGCTGATCGAGTTGCGCGAGGGCTCCAAGCAGCACCTGCGTCTGAACGGCCGCATTCCCGTAGAGGGCGATGTGATGCGCTTTCCCGCGCTCGCCGAGACGCTGAGAGCGATCGCCAAGCGGGGGCGGGACGCCTTTTACACGGGCGCGGTAGCCGAGGACATGGTGGCCGAGTTGAAGGCGCTGGGCGGGTCGCACAGTCTCGACGATTTCGCAGGCCATAGCGGCGAGTGGGTCACGCCGATCAGCACGGCCAGCGGTGCGCGCTCGATGTCCACGAGCTGCCGCCGAACGGACATGGCATAACGGCGCTGGTGCTGCTGAACATCCTCAGGCACCTGCCGTCGCGCGGCGACGATCCGTTGGGCGCCAGGCGCATCCATCTCATCTTTGGAGGCCGCGCGCGCCGCTTATGCGGTACGCGACCGTTTCGTCGCCGATCCCGCGACCGGCGCGGTTCCGGTCGCGCATATGCTTTCGGACGCGCTTGCCAGTGAGTTGGCCAGCCGTATCAGTCCGGATCGCCGGACTGCCGATCTTGGACCCGTCCCCGAACCCAAGATGAGCGACACGGTCTATCTCGCCGTAGCCGAAGACAACGGCTTGGCGGTCTCCTTCATCAACTCAACTTACCAGTCGTTCGGGTCGGGCATCGTCACGCGCAAGACCGGCGTCAACCTGCAGAACCGCGGCTATTGCTTCAGCCTGACGCGCGGCCATCCCAACGTGATTGCGCCGGGCAAGCGGCCGCTGCACACGATCATCCCCGGCTTGGCAACACGTGATCGCGCGCCCGAAGTCGTGTTTGGCGTGATGGGCGGAGATTATCAGCCGCTTGGGCATGCGCACGTCCTCGCCAGCATGCTGGAGCATGGGCTGGACGCCCAAGCCGCCCTCGACCTGCCGCGCGTGTTCTTCGACGCCAAGGGGCTGGTGCTGGAAACCGGTGTTCCGGAAGCCGTCGCGGTGCAGCTGGCCGCCATGGGGCACACCATCGCACGCGCGCCAGAGCCGTTTGGCGGTGGGCAGATCATCGTCTATGATCGCGTCGCGGGGGTATTGAAAGGGGCGTCCGATCCGCGCAAGGACGGCTTTGCCGCTGGCCTTTAGGGCGCCTGTATAGCACGGAAGCTCATGTCTCGGTCCGAAGGAAAAATCGACATGCGATCGGTGCAAGTGCGCATCGAGGGCAATGTTCAAGGCGTCGGCTTCCGTAACTGGACGCAGCGCCTGGCGGCTCAGCTTGGACTGACTGGCTGGGTACGCAATCGACGCGACGGCAGTGTGGAGGCGGTGTTCTCTGGCCCGGTCGCCGCTGTCAACGAGGCACTGCAACGTTGCCGCATGGGGCCACGGTCCGCCAAGGTAACGGACGTATCGGTGATCGGCGAGAATGCGCCTATCGTTGAGGGGTTTGAGATCAAGTCGGGCCTCTAATCGGCGCAACCAGCGCTCGCAAGCGTGGACATCGGGGACATCAATGAAAATCACGGCGCTTTATGCGGCGCTCCTGGCAGTACTGTTCATCGTGCTGTCGGTGCGCACCCTGAGTTACCGTCGTGGCCAGAAGGTCGAGATCGGCGACGGCGGCGACCGGGAGCTGCTGCGACGGATCCGCGTCCACGCCAACTTCGCCGAATACACGCCGTTGGCACTGATCCTGATCGGCTTTGCCGAATCACTGGGGCTGGCGGCGCTTGCCGTGCATGGCTTGGGCCTGGTGCTGTTGTTCGGGCGCACCGTGCACGCCTACGGGCTGTCGCAGAGCCCGCACATCCTGGCCATGCGGGTGGCGGGCATGGTCGCGACCTTCACGGCCATCGGCATGGCGGCGCTGTCTTGCGCCTGGTTCGCGCTGCACTGACAACCCATGCAGCGCCGCGTGTTCGGTCATGGTATAGAAGTTGCAAACGTATTGTTGCCAGAGTTTGGCTGTCGGACCTCTGTCGCCCTTGTTTTGTCGCACGATGCCGACGCAAGAGCGTCGCAGTGCTGACACAAAGCGGGTTCGAAATGGTTTTGGACGCGCGCGAGGGTACAGCTTGGCAAGCGCCATGAGGCACCTTATCTATTTGGAGATCGAGCTGGCCGATGTCAGCCGGCATGCCTGACGACCCGCCTGGCCAGCCTGCCAGAACGTCCGCCTCAAGAACCGGCGCATTCGCCCCATAAAGCAGCGCCTTAGGAGCCTAGATGAACCCGAGTTTCCGCAATTTTGCGATCTGGGTCGCCGTTGCCGCCCTGCTGCTGGTGCTTTTCCAGGTGTTCCAGAGCCAGAATCAGGCCACCGGGCCAGCCAATATCCCCTATTCCGAGTTCCGCTCGCTGGTCGACAATGGCAGCGTCAAGGAGATCACGATCGCCGGCAGGCGTATCACCGGCAAGGGCGCGAACGACAAGCCGTTTACGACCTATGCGCCGGACGATCCGGGCATCATCGACAAACTGTACACCAAGAACGTCAAGATCGACGCCAAGGCGCCGGAAGACGAAGGCTGGCTGTTCGCCATCCTGGTCAACTGGCTGCCGATGCTGGCCATCCTCGGCCTGTGGATCTTTTTCATGCGCCAGATGCAGTCGGGCGGCGGCCGCGCCATGGGCTTTGGCAAGTCCAAGGCCAAGCTGCTTACGGAGCGCTCGGGCCGCGTGACGTTCGAGGATGTCGCCGGCGTCGACGAGGCCAAGGAAGACTTGGAAGAGATCGTGGAATTCCTTCGCGATCCGCAGAAGTTCCAGCGTCTGGGCGGCAAGATCCCGCGCGGCGCTCTGCTGGTCGGTCCTCCGGGCACCGGTAAAACGCTGCTCGCCCGCGCCATCGCCGGCGAAGCCAATGTGCCGTTCTTCACGATTTCGGGCTCTGACTTCGTCGAAATGTTCGTCGGCGTCGGTGCATCCCGCGTGCGCGACATGTTCGAGCAGGCCAAGAAGAACGCGCCCTGCATCATCTTCATCGACGAAATCGACGCGGTTGGCCGTCATCGTGGCGCAGGCCTTGGCGGCGGTAACGACGAACGCGAGCAGACGCTCAACCAGCTGCTGGTCGAGATGGACGGCTTCGAGGCTAACGAAGGCATCATCCTGATTGCCGCCACCAACCGTCCCGACGTGCTCGACCCCGCCCTGCTGCGTCCCGGTCGTTTCGACCGCCAGATCACGGTGCCGAACCCCGATGTTGTCGGCCGCGAGAAGATCCTGCGCGTCCATTCGCGCAAGGTTCCGCTGGCTCCCGACGTCGACATCAAGACGCTGGCGCGCGGCACGCCCGGCTTTTCGGGCGCCGATCTGGCCAACCTCATCAACGAGGGCGCGTTGCTGGCAGCCCGGCGCAACAAGCGCATGGTCACGCAGCGCGAGTTCGAGGACGCCAAGGACAAAGTCATGATGGGTGCGGAACGCCGCTCCATGGTCATGAGCGACGAGGAAAAGCGCAACACGGCTTATCACGAGGCGGGCCACGCCATCATCAGTCTGGTGGTGCCCTACGATCCCTTGCACAAGGTCACCATCATCCCGCGTGGCCGCGCGCTGGGCGTGACCATGAACCTGCCGGAAGGCGACCGCTATAGCCGTACCCGCAAATGGTGCGAGTCGCGCATGGCCGTGCTGTTCGGTGGGCGCGAGGCGGAAATCCTGTTGGGTGGCCCCGACAATGTGACCAACGGCGCGTCAGGCGACATCCAGATGGCGACCGCTTTGGCCCGTTCCATGATCACGGAATGGGGCATGTCCGAAAAACTCGGCCGCGTGCGCTACAATGGCAACGAGCAGGAGGTGTTCCTGGGCCATTCCGTGACGCAGACCAAGAACCTCTCGGACGGCACCGCCAAGCTGATCGACGAAGAAATCCGTGCGCTGATCCAAGCTGGCGAAGCGACGGCGCGCAAGATCCTGACCGAGAAGATGGATCAACTGCACGCCGTGGCCAAGGCGCTGCTCGACTTCGAAACCCTGTCGGGCGAAGACGTCAAGCGCGTCATGGAAGGTCTGCCGGTACTGCGCGACGATGGCGAAGGCGGCCCCAAGGGCCCGGCCGTGCCCTCGACGGGACGGGCGCGGACCAAGTCCGAGCCGGAGCCCGATACCGGCGGGGCAGCGCCGCTGCCGGCGTAAATGGTGCGTTGACCAACAGAGGGGCCGGACAAAAGCTCGGCCCCTTTTCGATTCACTTTGCGCGATTGAGAATCGATTTAAGCGGGGGCCATTTCGCGGGCGTTTGTCAGTTCACGATCCCTCAGTGGGCGCACATAATCTGCATCCACTGTTGCAAGCGCGACAGTCTTGCCCGTCAGCGACATGAACTCGACCGTGAAGCCTTTCCCGCGTTCGTAGACCATAACGACTGTGCCCACATCGCCAGCTTCCAGCTTGTATTCCGGTAAGGAGCGGGTGAGCGCAACGCGTTGTAGTTCCTTGATCATATCGGGTCATCTCAATCGGGTACCAGGCTGACAAGCCTTGGTCGGCTTTCCTTCCGCCGGATGACGCAAGCTATCAGAACTGTTGGGTTGCGGCCATCCGGAGTTTGCAGCGGGCCCCCGACCTCAAACATGCGGCCATATTCGGTCTTCCAAGTTGCCGCGATGTCGTTTGATCGCAGATGATCAAGCGCGGCGCTTCGAAGCGATCGCCAATTGCTCCTCTCGTACCCAAAATCTTCCAGGAATTTCGCCTTTGGGGCGCCTTCAACGCTATCGCGCGAAAGCAGGTGGTCGCTGAATTTGCGCTGATCGGCAATAGCCTTTTCGGCATGGGAACACGGGACAAGTTCGTGTCTTTGGCTGGTGTTTAATGATTAGCCTAGCCAGCAATTGCCCATTTCGGTCCTCGGCGATCACCCAATTCACCCCCGCCGGATCACCGCGTACCGCGCGTAATCCCGATAGAGTGGCGCAAACGTCAACCGCGCTCCGGCACCCTTGGCCACCTCGGCAAGCACCGGCTCAAGATCCTCGCGCGGGCTGACCGAGAACTTTGCCAGCCATGACCTGAGCCCCGACCGGAACCAGCCGGGCAGCTGGGCCTGGCCGCCGAAATCCACCACATGCAGCGAGCCACCGGTCTTGGTCAGCGCCATGGCGTGTCGCGCCGTCTCGCGCCAGGGCGGGATCATGGAGAGGGCGTAGGAGATGAACACGCGGTCGAAACTGGCAATGCCGAACGCGGCCTTGGTGTCGACCGACGAGGCATCGCCCTGCGCCAGCTTGATGCGATCCGATAGCCCGGCCTTGGCCACGTTGGCGCGCGCCGTGATCAGCATCTCTTCCGAGATATCGATGCCGTAGAACTTCGCGTTCGGGAACTTGCGCGCCGCCAGGATCATGTTGCGGCCGGTGCCACAGCCCAGCTCCAGCACCGTCCCGCCCGGCGGCGGGTTAAGCTCAGCAATCAGACGGTCCCGGCCCAGCAGATAGTACTTGCGGGTGAGGTCATAGATGTGGCGCTGCGAGCGGTAGATGGCATCCATATGCCCCGCGGCGGTCTCGGTATCGGCCAAAATCGGAACCCCTACGCCGCCTTCAATTCATAGAGATGGAAGCCGCCGTAGATCGACGAGCGGTCGCGTTTGGTGAAGGCCTTGCACTGCGCTTCGTCATAGGCCCAGCGCGACAGGATCGCGTCGGGGATGCGGCCGGGCAGCACGCTCTCTTCGGCGGCGGTACGGAAAATAACGCGCGCTCCGGGCTTGGCAGTGCGGGTGATTTCGGTCCACAGGTCCGTCAGCGTCGCATCGTTCATCCAGTCCTGAGCGTCCAGCAGCACGTAGCGATCCAGCGAGGCGGCGGGCTTGGCTTTCAGGAAGTCGATCAGATTGACAAGATTGATATCGACTCGCTTGGCGTTCTCGCGCACGGCGGCGAAATTTTCGGGCTTCAGATACGGTGGCAGCGGCGCCGTCTTGCCCTCGCCGTAGCGGCGGCCGAACGCCTGATGGGCAAAATAGTTGTCCTCGATGTCGAAATCGCAGGCGAGGCGCTCCAGGCGCTCCAGCAGCACCTGCTTGATGTTGCCGCCGCCCGAGGCCGCCAGCGCCTTGTATTGCGCCGGCGGAATGCCGAGGCCGTAGAGCGACATGGGCTGATCGACCAGCCACTTGACGAACTTCTTCTCGAACAGCGGGGCGAGTTCCTTGTCGAAAATTGCGCGCTGCTCGGCCAGGGACGTCGCGTCCAGGAGCTTGCGCGGATCGCCGCCCAGGAAGCGCGCGAGCCGGTGTCCGGCGCCGATGAAGGTGCCAAGCAGGCCAAAGCGGTAGACGTTGCGGGCGAAAAAGCGCACGCGGCGGCGGCCAAGCGGATCGCGCTGCTCCCAATAGCGGCGCGACACTGGGTCGAGCACCGGCTTCAGGTAGCGATCGTAAATGTCGGGATTGGCGCGACTGTCGGCCTGGCCGAAGAAGCGGTAGAAGGTCTCGTAGTCGGGCAGGTGCTGGGCGGCCGCCAGCTTCAGTTTGTTGAGCGCAACGTGCCCGCGATTGAGGTCGACGGCGGATACTTTGCCTGGGTTGGCAATAAGATAACTCATCACATTGCAGCCGCCGGACGCGATGGTCACCAGATGGTGCTGCGGCCCCAGCTGCATGGCTTCCAGATCGATATCAGGATCTTCCCAGATCTGCGCGTAGACTAGACCGCGGAAGGCCAGCGAGAAGGCCTTGTCCAGCAGGCCGCGCTTGGTCTCGCCATTGTCCTGGAACACGGCCTTGCGCAGCTGATCGTGGCGGAACTTGCGGCTTCCGACCTTACGGGAGTTACGCAGGACCACACGCTTGCGCGCCTTGTTCAGCTTGCCACCGATACGTCTTGCCGCCTCGCCAGCCCGCCGCAGTGACATGCCTGGCAGAATGGGGTCGCGGTCGTGGATGGCCATGTCGGTAACCTCGAAACTGTGGACCAATTCGGGAGTGCATATAGGGCTTAGCAAGAGCCCTTGTCACGTGACAGGGAGGAAATGTGCAATCAACCGGAAATTGCAAGATCATCAGTCGAGATCCTGCACGGCCTTGCCGTCGCCGCCCTCGATGCGGTTGGCCAGCGCCGCCTCGATGAACTGGTCGATGTCGCCGTGTAGCACCTTGTCGGGATCGGTACGGGTAACCCCGGTACGCAGGTCCTTCACCAGCTGGTACGGCTGCAGCACGTACGACCGGATCTGATGGCCCCAGCCGACCGTGGTCTTGCTGTTGGCGAGTGCCTGCGCCTTTTCCTCGCGCTTCTGCAACTCCGCTTCATAGATGCGCGCGCGCAGCATGTCCCAGGCCATCGCGCGGTTGCGGTGCTGCGACCGATCCGTCTGGCACGACACTACGATGCCGGTCGGCATATGCGTGATGCGGATGGCGCTTTCGGTCTTGTTGACGTGCTGGCCGCCGGCGCCGCCCGCCCGGTAGGTGTCGATGCGGCAATCGCTCTCGGCGATGTCGACCACGATGGTGTCGTCGATGACCGGATAGACCCAGACCGAGGCGAACGAGGTATGCCGGCGCGCGCTGGAATCGAACGGCGAGATGCGCACCAGCCGGTGCACGCCCGATTCCGTTTTCATCCAGCCGTAGGAATTGGCGCCCTTGATCAGGATGGTGGCCGACTTGATGCCAGCCCCTTCGCCTTCGCTTTCTTCGATCAGATCGACCTTGTAGCCTTTGCTCTCGGCCCAGCGGATGTACATCCGCAGCAGCATCTGCGTCCAATCCTGGCTCTCGGTGCCGCCCGCGCCGCTAGTGGACTTCCAGATAGGTGTCGTTGCCGTCCGCCTCGCCCGAGAGCAGCGCCTCCACTTCCTGGCGGCGCGCCTCCTTGTGGAGATCGACCAGGCCCTTTTCGGCATCGGCGAGCACAGCCGCGTCGTCCTCGGCTTCGGCCATTTCGATCAGCCCGACCTGATCGGCCAGCTGGTGTTCCAGCTTGAGATAGCCGCTGATCGCGGTATCGAGCCGGGTGCGCTCGCGCATCACCTTCTGCGCCTTGTCAGGCTTGGACCACAGGTCCGGATCCTCGGCTTGTTTGTTTAGCTCGGCAAGACGCGCATTGGCGGCATCCCAGTCAAAGGTGCCTCCTCAGGAGCGACAGCGACTCCTTGATCTCGGCTGCGGTGGATTCGACTTCGGGGCGCATGGTGGTGAGGTATCCGGTTGAAGGGTTGGCCGCATAGGTAGTGAGGCGCGATCCCGCTGTAAACCCAGGCCTGGAAATCAGGACGGGTTTTGCATGTCCCCCTCCTAGGCGCGGTGACAGACTTTCTCCACAGTCATTCCAATTTGAAAGGCGACCTTGTGAGCAGATCAGAGGCCACGTGGAACATGATCGAAGAACCTCTGCGCCAGTTCGGTCTCTAGCCTTTCGCTGGTACCCAACCAATGACCGCTCCCGGCAGCGGATTCATTTGGAAGCTCAGTGACGCGCAAGGCAACCTTGTCTGATCGAGTTCCATTGGCAGCAGAGAGGTTATCGACGCCGAACTTGAGATTTGGCTCGAAGGAAGGGTGAGAAATATCAGTTAGAGTTCGGTTCTCCCGAGTGACCAATCACCCCAGCCGCAGCTGCGCCACCATCACGCCGGCCAGCACCAGGGCGCCGCCGATCACCAGCGTCAGGGTCAGCGGCTCGCCCAGGAGCACGACGCCCGCGATCACCGAGATGACGGGCACGGCGTAGATGAACGCGGCGGCGCTGGCGCTGTCGATGTGCTTGAGGCCGTAGCTCCACAGCTGCAGCGATACGATGGAGGCGATGACAGCCAGATGCAGCATCAGCAGCCACAACCACGGCGACATGGCCAGCGCCGTATCCAAGGTATGGGACCTGCCGAGCGCCATGAGCGGGACGAGACCGATCAGGCTGGTCAGCAGCGTCACGCGGCTGGGGCCGTAGGAGGCCAGCAGCGGCTTGCTGAGCACCGCCGACAGTGACCAGATCACGGCCGAGGCGAGCACCAGCAGCGGACCCAGCAGCGACCATCCACCGGTGTCGCCGCCGTCATGGACCGCGCCCGGCCCCAGGAACAGCAGCGCCGTACCACCAGCCGCCAGCAGCAGGCCGAGCGCGGTCAGCGGCTTGATGCGCTCGCCCAGCAATAGCGCCGCGAACAGGGCGATGAACAGGGGTTCGATGCCGAGGATAAGGCCGCCCAGACTGGCTGACGTGGTCTGCAGCCCGTAGGCGCTCAGCGTATTGTAACCGGTGATGCCGAGCAGCCCAACGGCCACGAAGCGCAGCCGGTCGCGGGGCGCCACGTACCAGCCGTACCAAACCGTCAGCAGGACGGCCATCAGCACACCGCCGATGGCCATGCGGATCACCAGGAGGTCGGACGGCGGCATGGCGATCGCCAGCGTGCGCACCACGACGGTGGTAAAACCCCAGATCAGGGCCGTGAGCGTCAGCGCGGCGAGGGCGCGGGTGCGCTCGGCGGGACTGGCGGCCGGGTTAGAGGACGCCATCAGGGCGTCAACGGCGTGGGCGGATTGAGCAGATCGAGCGCTTCGCCCCAGGTATCGGTGAGCATGAAGCCTTTCTGGAACGGATCGCTGGGATCGACGCCAATGGTATGCATGCCGTGGATCCAGCCGCGGCCGGTAACGCGCGTACAGCGTGGCCGCGCGTCCGGCGACTTCGGTCAGCCCGGTCAGTTCCACATCGAACACGCCCCCGATGGTGGAACGCGCCGCCACCTTGTCGCCGACTTTCACCTCGCCGCGCGCGTGCCGCACCGCCATGCGCGCGGCATTGCCGGTGCCGCAGGGGCTGCGATCGACCCGGCCGGGGGGCATGATTGTTGCCCCGGTCGGGTGGCCCTCGGCGTTCCAGCCGATCAGCATGGTGTAGGAAATGCCGCGGATTGCGGGGATTTCCGGATGGACGATCTCCAGCGTGCGATTCACAACCGATTGCGTCCGCATGCCGATATCGACCAGCTTTCGCGCATTTGCCGGCTCAATGTGCCAGGCCGAATTGCGCCGCATCGACCAGCGCATAGAAGCAGCCGCCATAAGCGATATCGAGCTTGACCGGCCCGATCCCCGGCACCTCGGCGACATGATCCAGGCGCTCAACGAAGGCCGGCGTCATAGTCCAGCGTCACCCGCTCGCATTTGCCGTTGCGGCACTGGGCGGTTGCTTTGATGAGCCCCGCGGGCGTCTCCAGATGCAGCACCGTCTCGGGCTCGCGCATCGGCACCATGCCGGTTTCCAAGAGGACCGTCGCGACGCAAATGCAGTTGGAGCCCGACATGGCGTGCACCTTGTCCGGCTGCAGGATCATGAAGGCGGCGTCGGCTCTGGGATCGGTCTTGGGCACCAGGATATTGGTGCTCATCTGCGCGCTCCCACGCGGTTCGAACACCAGGAAACGGCGCAGACTATCGTCGACCTCGTTGAGGTGGCGCATCTGCTCAGCCAGCGTCCGTCCCGGAATGGCCGGCAGCCCGCCCGTAACGACGCGCCCAACCTCGCCCTCGGCATGGGCCTCGATCATGGTGACAGCGCGCGACCAGCGCATGGCGGGGCTCCAGGTGGGCGTGGGGACGGGACCGTAGTGCGTTGCACGGTCGGTTCGGAAACGTCAACGGTTGTGACAAGCAAGAGGTGCGTGATGCCCAGTTAGGTGAGGAGCATGGTGGCTGCCTGGGGGGGAGGTTTGCATGGGCTCGCGATACCTGCGGGCTGGCAGTTCCCGGCGTCAACTGGACATAGGTGACCGACCCTTTGACGGCCTGGGCCAAGGACGGACATTCTGACGGTCGCTGCAACTTGGGGAACCTGGAACTGCAGTGTATCGCTTGGTGGGGGCGATACCGAATGCGCGGTGCTTGCCACTCCAATGCCAAAAGTGCAATTCGAAGGAATGCTCAGGTTTACCAAGGGCTGCTTCTGCCCGATGGCAGTGTGCCAGCAATTGGGGTCGATCGACCCGCCGCAGGCAATTGGCAACGGGTCATCCGCGCGCGCCTTTGGGCAGCCACCTCATGATGGGTTCGGCTCTGGCGACGGTTTCAGTAGGTTCGTTGGTGACCACGACCTTGCCGATGGATCGTTGCTTTTCAAGGTCATAGTTCGTCGCTTCATAGGCGATCGCTACTGTGTCGCCGATGAACACCGGCGCCAACAGCCCGATGCGGTCACAGCCAAGCGACACTGGGAACACTGGCCCATCCTCCGGCACCCGCTCCGTGATCATGGTTGAATCACGCGACATGTAGCCGACGATCGGTGCGCCATGGGCAATGCGGTGGCCGTAATGCGTGCCGCGCATGAAAGCCTCGTTGATGTCGTTCAGCGAGAGTTCGTCTGTGATGCCGGCGAACAGTTGGACGTCGCTCTCCGACACGGTCTTGGAGAAACTGACGTGCAGACCGGTTTGCAAGGACGCATCGTTCATCCGTCAACTCCGTATCAGGATTTCAGCAGTTCGCGCGCGATGATGGTGCGCTGGATCTGATTGGTGCCCTCATAGATCTGCGTGATCTTGGCGTCGCGATACAGCCGCTCGACCTCGAAGCCACGGATGTAACCGGAGCCGCCAAAGATCTGGACGGCATTGGCCGTGTGCGTAACGGCCGTGTCGCTGGCGAAGCACTTCGCGATGGAACAGTCCATGGTGCATGGTAGGCCGTGGTCCATCAGCAGTGCGGCACGATGAACGAGGGCGCGCGCGGCGGCAATATCCTTGGCCATGTCCGCCAGCATCCATTGTAAGCCTTGGTTGTCGGCAATCGGTTTGCCGAACTGGCGGCGCGTCTTGGCATAGTCGAGCGCGGCCTCCAGCCCGGCCTGGGCAATGCCGACCGCCAGCGCGGCAATGCCTATGCGGCCCTTGTCCAGCGCACTCATCATGATGTGAAAGCCGCGGTTCCTGGCACCGAGCAGAGCATTCGCGGGCAGCTTTACGTTGTCAAACGCCAGCCCGCCGACCTGGGAGGCGCGCTGACCCATCTTGTGTTCCTTGGGTCCGCGCCGCACGCCGTTCGCATGCAGGTCGACGATGAAGATGCTCATGCCGCGATGGCCGGCCTCGGGATCGGTGCGGGCGAGCACATAGGCCGTATCGGCGACTGGCGCATTGTGGATCCAGAGTTTCTCGCCATTGAGCCGCCAGCCGTCGCCGTCGGGCAGCGCGGTGGTCTTGATGCCGGAGACATCCGTTCCGGCTGCGGCCTCAGTAATGCAATAGGCGACCGGGCGCTCTGCCGATAGGGCACCGGGGAGATACGCAGCACGCTGCTCATCCGTCCCTTGAACTGTCAGCAGTGTGCCGATCAATTCCACCAGCCCGCACTGATCGGCGACCGAGGCGTAGCCGCGCGACAGCTCTTCCATCACCAGGGCATAGGCATAGACATCGAAGCCCGCCCCGCCCTGCTCGGCGGGCACCGTGATGCCGAGCAGTCCGAGCTTGCCCATCTCCTTATAAAGATCATGCGGGAACGTCTCGTCGCAATCGAGATCGGCCGCGCGCGGGCGCACCTGGGTTTCGGCAAAGCGCCGGGCGGTGTCGCGAATGGCCACGTAGATCTCGGGCGGCTGCTCGGGCGTGGGCGTGAGTTCGCTCATGCGTCCCTCCGATCCCGGCGCACCAACCGCATCACGGTATCGACATTGAAGTCGATGCGCTCGGCCAGTGCCTTGGCTGTCATCAGATTGCGGTCGTAGATGATCGAGCCGGTGAAACGATTGGTAAGATAGTAATAGCCGATGGCCGCCACCGTGATGTTGAGCTGGACAGCATCTACGCCTGGCCGGAACACGCCCCTGGCGACGCCGCGATCCAGAATGCCCTGCACCATTTCGACAAAAGGAGCGCTCACAGTACGGATCGTCTTTGAGGCTCTCAAATGGCGCGCCTTGTGCAGGTTCTCGCTGTTCACCAGCGTCAGGAATTCCGGGTTGTCGAGATAATAGGCCCAGGTGAAGCGCACCAGTTTCTCTAGCGCCGCTTCCGGCTCCAGCGTGTCAAGTTCAAGATCACGCTCTGCCATGCGGATGTCGCTATAGGCAGCTTCCAGCACCGCCGTGAACAGCTGCTCCTTGCCGCCGAAGTAGTGATAGATCATGCGCTTGTTAGCTTTCGAGCGCGCAGCGATCGCATCGACGCGTGCGCCGCCCAGGCCTTTTTTGGCGAACTCGACCTTAGCCGCCGCCAGAATGCGCTTCTTTGTCAGCTCCGCATCGCGGACCTGTACGCGCTGTTCGCGCCCCGACATACGTTCTCCAATCCCGGCCTGCGCCATCGTCGTGTCGCCCCGGACCCAGGGGCCGCCTCCTGTAGCAGCGATGCTGTTGCGCGCCAAACGGCGATCTGCTAACAAGTAACCAGTTAGTGCGTTTGTAACACCGACCCAGGGAGTAAGTCATGAAGAAAAACAATTCGTCTGCCTCGCATGCTTTGAGCCGCCGTTCGGTTTTGCAGGGTGTCGCGGGAGCGGCTGGCGTCGCCGCCTTCGGCATGCCGTTTATCCGGCGCGCATCGGCCGCCGAAACGACCTGGACGCTGGCAAATTCGCTGCGCTCGGTCGCCAATCCCTATCACGCCACCTTCGCCAAGGGCGGCGAGAACTTCGCCAACTCGATTGGGGCAAAGTATGAAGTTCTGATCACTGAGGGGAATTCCGAGAAGGGTATTTCCGACATCAAGGCGCTGCTGCAGCGCACCGCCGGCAAGCTGATCCTGAACGTCGATCCCAACGACTCGCCCGACGCGCGCGTGATCGTGGAAGAGGTCAAGAAGGCCGGTGGCTATGTCGTGACGCAGTGGAACAAGCCCGCCGACCTGCATCCCTGGGACTTCAATCCGAACTACGTCGCGCACATGTCGTTCGACGGCGTGCCGACGGCTAAGGCGATCGCCGAAGAGCTGTTCAAGGCCATGGGCGGGGCTGGCGGCGTGGTCGCGCTCGGCGGCATTCTCTCCAACGTGCCCGCAATCGAGCGCAAGCTTGGCCTCGACATGGCCATCAAGGATGCCGGCGGCAAGGTCGAGCTGCTCGACTTCCAGCCCGCCGACTGGGACGAGAAGAAAGCCTTCGACATCACGCAGGCCTGGGTCACGCGCTTTGGCGACAAAGTGAAGGGCGTGTTCGCGGCCAACGACGGCATGGGCATGGGCGCGCTGGAAGCGCTGCGCCAGAACGGTCTGGCCGGCAAAGTGCCGGTGGTCGGCATCGACGGCATCGCACAAGCGGTCAAGGCCATCGAGGCGGGCGAGTTCGCCGGTACCGTGGCCTGGGATCCGCTCTGGACCGGCGGCATGGGCCTGGCCATTCCGTATGCGGTTGCGACCGGCAAGCTCGACATCGCCAAGGAAGGCAAGGAGCACCGCGAGTTCTACGGCACCGGCATCATCGTGACCAAGGCCTCGGTGGCGGACTATAAGAACAATCCCGGCAAGATCGACTTCAACGACCTGTTCGGCAAGGCCACGGGCCAGATCCAGTACCGCGGGTAAGGCAATGCACGAGGGCGAAGCCCCGCCTCTCCCCCTGCTGAGGGGGAGAGGATGTCGCCCGAAGCGCCTTCGCGCTGAGGAAACAGCGACAGGTGAGGGGCGGCCGCTTGCTCCGTACAGGTGGCAACAGGTTCGGAGCAAGCTCCTGCCCCTCACCGACCGCGTGGCTCTTGCGCTGAAACGCGCTGCGAGACGCGGTCTCCTCTCCGCCTAAGCCGGGGGCAGAGGAGAGTGTGTGCCATTCCCCCGACATCCCGTTGGACCGCACACGCGACTGCTCTACACTCCCCCCAGTCTTCGGCTCGCCAAGGTGACCTGATGGCCCATGCGGCCGGCAATAGGCGCGGTAAGTTCGACCGCCTGAGAGTGTGGGCGCCCATCGCGGTGCTGGCGGCGCTCTGCATACTCATCAGTTTTTTCTCACCCAATTTCCTGACCATTTCCAACCTACTGCGGTTGCTCAATTCGGCGGCCATTCCGGTGGTGCTGGCCATGGGCATGACGTTCATCATCCTGATGGGTTCGATCGATTTGTCGCTGGAAGGCGTCGTCGCGATCACGGCCGTGCTGGTCAGCCTGCTGGTCGCCAATGACGTCTCAAGCATCGAGATCGGGCTCTGGGCGGTGCCGCTCGCCGTACTGCTCGGCGGCCTGGCCGGCTTCGCCAACGGTTTTCTGCATGTGCGGCTCGGTACGCCGTCCTTCATGACCACGCTCGGCATCGGTTTCGCCGGCGTGGGCATCGCGACAGCCATCTTGCAAGGCGTCACGGTACGCATCAACGACCAGACTTTTCGCGGCCTCTCGCTCGGGCGCTTCCTCACCGTGCCCGCCGCCGTCTGGGTCGCCATCGCCGCAATCATCGTTGCCTACATCATCCAGGAGCGCACCCGCATCGGCCGCTGGATCTACGCTATCGGCACCGACGAGACGACCTCGCAGCAGGTTGGCATCCCGACCCAGCGTACACGCATCATTGCCTTCACGATTGCAGGATTGTTCTATGGCCTTGCCGGTGTCCTCTCGGCCGCCCAGTTCGGTCAAGGCAACGCGCTGATCGGCAACGGGCGACTGTTCACAACGGTGACGGCCGTGGTGGTCGGCGGCACGGCGCTGTCCGGGGGGGCCGGCTCTGTGCTGAGTTCCGTCATCGGTGTGTTGATCGTCGTGGTGCTCGCCAACGGCATGGTGCTGATGGGCGTGCCGCCGTTCGTGCAGCAGGGCGTGCAGGGTGTCCTGATCATCGCGGCCGTGGCCTTGGCCATCGACCGCTCCCGCCTCGACATCGTGAAGTGAGCGCGGCCATGGCCAGCCCCGTCCCGAGCCTCGAACTGCGCCATATCGGGAAGAGCTTTCCCGGCGTAAAGGCGCTCGACGATGTCAGCGTCGCCTTTTATCCCAACGAAGTGGTTGGCCTGATCGGCGAGAACGGTGCGGGCAAATCCACCGTGCTGAAAGTGCTGAACGGCATCTACCAACCCGACGCCGGCGAGATCCTGGTCAACGGTGCACCGGTCAGGATCACCAAGCCGCGCGACGCCTTCGACCGTGGCATCGCCATGGTGTTCCAGGAACAGTCGATCCTGGGCAGCCTCACCATCTCCGAGAACATTTTCCTCGGTCGCGAGGAGGAATTCCTGCGCTACGGCTTCATCGATAGCCGGGCCATGAATGCGGCCGCCGCGCGCGAACTCAAGAAAGTGCACCTCGATCTACCGCCCGGCCGGAAATGCGAGACCCTGACGTTTGCCGAGCGCCAGATGGTGGAAATCGCCAAGGCGCTTTCGCTCGACGGCCGCATCGACGGTCAGCTAACCATCCTGTTGGATGAACCCACGTCGGTGCTTGAGGCCAAAGAGGTCGAGTTGCTGCTCTCGATCATCCGTGAGCTGAGAAAACGCGCAACCATCGTGTTCATCTCGCATCGCCTGGAGGAGGTGCTGACCATCTCCGACCGCGTGATCGTCATGCGCGATGGGCGCGTGGTGAAAGAGCTGCCGGCCAAGTCGGCGTCGGTGCAGGATCTGCACACGCATATGGTCGGCCGGCAGCTCCACCACGAATATTATCGCGAGGCGCGGCAGCTGAAGGTCGGCGCCGATACAATCTTGTCCGTGAAGAACCTCAGCCGCGCCGGGTCGTTCGAGAATGTCAGTTTCGATCTGCATGCTGGCGAAGTGCTCGGCATCGCCGGCGTGATCGGCTCGGGCCGCGAGGATCTGGCGCGCTGCCTGGCCGGGCACCTGGCCTTCGACAGCGGCGCGCTGGAGGTCAAAGGCAAGTCCCTCGCCGGCGGCTCTGTCCTGAATGCCGCCGCCTCCGGGATCGGTCTTGTCCCGTCCGAACGCAAGGCCGAGGGTATCGTCGCCGCGCTGACGGTGGCCGAGAACATGACCATGGCGGCGCTGCCGAAGTTCGTGCGCAACGGCATCATCCAGTTTGCAGACGAACAGCGTACATCTCAATCCTGGATCGATAGGCTGCATGTGAAAACACCCTCCACCGCCACACCGATCGGCAGCCTCTCTGGCGGCAACCAGCAGAAGTGCGTGCTGGCCAAGTGGCGCGTGGCCGGTGTCGCCGCGCTGGTGCTGGATCATCCGACCCGCGGCATCGATGTCGGCGCCAAGGAGGACGTGTACGAATTGATCCGTGACATGACGGCCGAGGGCCTGGCCATCCTGCTGCTCGCCGATACGCTGGAGGAGGTGATCGGCCTATCCAGCCGCATCCTCGTCATGAAGGACGGCGCGGTGACGGCCACCTTCGATGCCAGCCCCGGCACCAAGCCGGTGCAAGTCGATCTCGTCCGGCATATGGTTTGATGATGACCGGCAAACGACAAATGAACAGACTCTTCCTTCTCCCCCGCCTCTTGGCGGGGGAGAAGGTGGCGCGCCAGCGCCGAATGAGGGGCAGCCGCGAGTCCCGAACCCGCGCACAACCGAGGCCGGTGCTTGTTGCTGCCCCTCACCGGCCCCTTTGGGGCACCCTCTCCCACGCGAAAAGGCGGGGGAGAGGGCAAGTCGCGCCGAGCGGGTGGTTGACATGAGCGATTCCATCATTGCCCGCATCAAGGACCAACTGACGCCGATCGTTCTGGTTGGTCTCGTGCTGGCTGTCAGCCTCTACGATCCACGCTTCCTGTCGGTGAACAACCTGCTCACCGTCGCAGCCGATACCATGACGCTGTTCCTGATGGCTTCTGGCGTCACGCTGGTGATCATGATGGGCGGGATCGATCTTTCGATCCAGTCCGTCGCCTCGATGGCGAGCTGCATTCTGGCCGTGTACCTCGCCCGCTTCGGTTACGGCGCCGTTCTGCTGGCCGTGCTCGGCGGTCTCATCGCGGGCCTCGCCGGAGGCCTCTCCTCGACGATCCTCCGCATCCCCTCATTCATCGCCACGCTGGCGGTTGGCGGCGTAGTGACATCCGTCGCCTATTACGTCTCCGATGCGCATTCGGTTGATATCCCGGCCGATCTCAGCCATCGCTATCTCGGCTGGGCGGTCGGCAGCCCCCTCGGCATCCCCAACGAAATCCTGGTTGGCGGCATCTGTGCCGCGCTGCTGACGGCGGTGCTCAACCTCACTCCGTTCGGGCGCCTGGTGCGCGCGATCGGCCACCAGGAACGCACCGTCATCGCCTCCGGCCTGAACGTCGACCGCCAGAAACTGATCGCCTACACCATCTCCGGCGGCATGGCGGGTCTGGCCGGCGTTGTCATGGGTACGCGGCTCGGCTCCGGCTCGCCCACGCTCGCCAACGAATTTCTGCTGCCCGCCATCGCCTGCATCATCGTGGGCGGCACGGCGGTGACCGGCGGCGTCGGCTCGGTCTGGCGCACGCTGCTTGGCGCATTGATCATCCAGGTCGTGCGCATCGGCATGACCTTCGTCGGCGTCAGCGTGTTCGCGCAGCAGATCGTGTTCGGGACAATTTTGGTGGCGGCGGTGGCCATCACGATGGACCGCAGCAAGGTCACGGTGGTGAAGTGACGGCGGCTATGCCGGCACCGGCGCATCCTTCCGGATCAACCCTTCCGACTTCATCTCCGCCCAGAACGCCCCCGGGGTCGGCACGTCGTTCCAGGCCAGCAACCCCTCCAGCTGCGCCACCGTCCGCGAACCCGGCGTGTGTGTCGCAACCACCGGATGGGCCAACACGAACTGCATCGCGGCGGCCGGTAGCGGCACGCCATGCCGCGCGCAGACCGCCTCCATCCTCCGCACCCGCGCCATGATCGGCTCCGGGGCCGGGGCGTAGAAATACTTCGCCCCCGGCACCGCGCCGGTCGCGAGAATGCCGCCGTTGAAGCCGCCGCCAATGATGATCGAGGCTTTGCGCTGGGACATAAGCGGCAGCAGTTCGTCCAAAGAGTCCTGCTCCAGCAGCGTGTAGCGGTTCGAGCACAGCAGCACGTCGCTATCAGTCTGCTGCATGGCCGCGAGCATCACATGGGTATCGTTGACGCCGAAGCCGATGGCCTTGACGACACCGGCCGAACGCAGTTTGTCGAGTGCCTTGTAGGCGCCCTCGACGGCCTGCTTGAAGTAGACCTTCTGCAGCTCGGGGCCGTGGATGAACTCGTCGCAATCGTGGATCAGCGCGATGTCGATGCGCTCGAGCCCCAGGCGCTGCAGGCTGTCCTCGAAGGCGCGCATGGTGCCGTCGTAGCTGTAGTCGTAGCGGAACTTGAAGGCGGCGCCGTCCACCCACGGCGCGAAGGCGATGTCCTTGCGTGGCGCCGCCTCCAGCACGCGGCCGACCTTGGTCGAGAGCACGTACTCGTCGCGCGGGCGCCAGCGCAGGTAGTGGCCCATGCGCAGTTCCGACAGGCCGTGGCCGTAGCCGGGGGCGGTATCGAACATGCGCAGGCCCGCATCCCAGGCGCGGTCGATCAGGGCTTTGACGGTCTCCTCGGGGATCGGCTTCAGGAAATTGCCGATGGGGGCGCCGCCGAAGCCCATGGCGGTGACTTTGAGGCCGGATCGGGGAAGTGTGCGCACAGTTTCGGGACGCATGTCTGGCTCCTAACTTGCTAGAGATACTTGGCCCCAGATCGGCGCCAAGGGCACGCGGCCTTTGTCGACGATCCGGTAGCCGGCGGCATTGACGATATCAATTCGTTCCATTTCGTTGCCCGAAAGACTGACGTCCAAGACGCAGAGATCTGCGGCCTAGTCTGCAGGCTTTTTCGATATGGTCTCGACGGCGCCCGAAGGGGGGCGTTGCGAGTTCAGCCCCCTTGAGCTGGAAAGCTCCGCAAGACCGCTCACAGACCTTGCTGAAACAAATGTTGCCAATTGCAGCTCCCATGACTCCACACTGTCAGGCCGGGCGATACTGGTGATCCTGTGCGGTCGCCGTGGACGCTAACGCACCAAGTGGTTACTTACAATGGCGAGCAGATGAGGCCTGCATGCAGTCCCAACACTACGCCAAAACGGCCGACCTGCGAACGCGAAGCTGCTGTCGGAATGGATCGCCAGCATCGGTCTGGATCCAACGATGGATGGCACGTCACCTGATCCGTCGCACCATAGCGATGCTGCTCTGCAAGCACACCAAAGTCGCGAACACTGTTCGCCGCCCAGTTCCGTGGAGTTTGGCGAGGCGCCGGCAATCGACGAGCAAGTGCAGAGCCAAACTACCCAGACGGCTCCGGAACTTCCGCCCTATCGCCATCTGCACTGATGGGTCACTCGCGTCGCAGCATGTTCGTCAGCTCTCCAGGTAAGGCGGACGCTGTCGGCTCAGCCCGCCCAACCGATTGGCGTCTTCCTGGTGCAGGCCTCAACGCTTGCCTTGCCTCCGGCCGTGCCGGTCAGGGCTGCGCCAACGGTATTTGCAGCACCGCTTATCCTTACGCATCCAATATCTTCGGAGATTCGGCACACAAAAATGCTTCGATCTGACATCGAATACTTGATTTCGACGATTATATGGGAATTGAACGAAACAAAATCACTCTATATGAAGATATATATTGCTTTCCACAAAGCATCGTGGCAGTATCCACCTCATTCTTCCCCGCTACGGGGCGTGTCGACCGTCAGGCATGTGGGGAAGAACGGCGGTGGCCGGGAGGCTCGGGGCCGTGCGTGGGTACACGCATGGACGGACCCAGGAGACCCGGAGTCCGATGACGTTGCTCTCCCGGAGGGCCCCAGCAATGGGACATTCCCGAGGGACGCCCGAACTGGCAAGAATGGGGTTTCCCCAAACTGCTGCGCGTCACGGAAATAAAAAATCTCCGCAAGCCGGGCGCCGGAAGGCCGCCTACAAATCTACTACCCGCGGCCTTCCGGCGCCCGCGCTCCCGTACCCTCGACGGCAAGGCCGTGCGAGGCTGCACCGGTTGGAGGAGGAGCGTTTGGGGCCGGAGCTACTGTCCGGACTTAATCACAAGGCAATCAGCGGACTCGTCATCCCAGCGCAGGCCGGGATGACGAAACATCGGTAACACTATCAATGGGTCGCAAGATTACAAACTCGCGCTCATGCCGCCATCCACGGTCAGCCCTGTGCCGGTGATAAAAGCGGCATCGTCGCTGGCCAGGAACACGGCGGCTTTGGCCATGTCCTCGGGCGTGCCGAAGCGGCGCAGCGGGGTCTGGTCGATCAACGCCTGGTTGATCGTCTTGTTGCGCAGCACGCGTTCGGTCAGCGCGGTTTCGACGAAGCCGGGCGCGAGGTAGGTCACGCGGATGCCGAAGGGCGCGTATTCCACCGCCAGCCCGCGGGTCAGCGCCTTTACCGCGCCCTTGGTGGCCGAGTAGCCGGTCAGTTGGCGCATGCCGCGCTCGGCCATGATCGAGGCGAGGTTGACGATCACGCCCCGCCCCGAGGCCTGCAGCAGCGCAAAACCGTCCCGCGACAGGCGCACCACGCTGTCGAGATTGGTCTCGCGGATTTTCGTCCATTCGGCGTCGGTCATGTGGCGGAAGTCGGCGCGTACATTCAGGCCGGCGTTGTTGACCAGGATATCGAGGCGGCCGTGCTCGGCCTTGAGGCCCGCGAACACGTCCAGCACGGCCTTGGGATCGGTGACGTCGAACTGGCGGCTGGATGCCAAATGGCCGTCCGCCATGATCGCGGCCGCCGTCTGCCTCGGCCGCCGCGCCGTCGATGTCGGTGGCCAGCACCTTGGCCCCCTCGGCCGCGAAGGCCAGCGCGATCGCCCGGCCGATGCCGCCACCTGCGCCGGTGATGAGCGCGATCTTGTTGTTCAGGCGCTGCATGGCGTCCGCTCCGTCCTCGTTGTCGTTGCCCGCTCTTGCACCTACACTGAGCACAGAACCACCGGGGAGTTCCACTCAATGACTTGGCGCATCTGGCCGCTCTGCACCATCGCTCTTTCGTTGGCAACGGCGATGCCGGCCCATGCTTTCGATTGCGGCAAAGCCAGCACCAAGGTCGAGCAAGCCATCTGCGCCGATACCCGGCTGAAAGCGGCCGATGACGCCATGACGGCGGTCTATGTCAGGCTCAAGGACAGCTTCAGCGGGCAGGCCAAGGAGGCCATGCGCATCTCGCAGCTGCGCTGGATCAAGCGCCGCGAGGGCTGCGAGGACGATACCGTCGCCGATATCGCGGCCTGCATCGAGGAGGAGACCGCGCGGCGTCAGGCGCTTTTGAAGGCCACCCCGCAAACCGGCCCCGGGGATGGCGGCGACCTGGCCCCCTGGTTCATCCAGAAAGAGGGTGAGAACGGCGGCTGGGACATCGATCTCAACCTGGTGCGCTTCATCGACCCGCGCACCGAAGGCGAGGCGCTGTTCAACCGCGAGGCCGAGGCCCTGGCGACGCCTTCGCTGTTGGAAACCTCCACGCTTGGGACAGCCACCATCGAGGTCGCCAAGGATCAGATTTATGCCAAGGCGGTGTCGCTCACGCCGACCTATGCCTCTAAGACGCTGATCTCGGCGCTGGCAGAGGGCTATGAGGACACCGGCGGCGTGCACGGCAATTCCTGGCGGCGCGCGATCAATATTGCGCTGGATGAAGGCCGGTGGCTGACCTTTGCCGACCTGTTCCCACGCGACGTCAAGGGCATCCTGGCCAAACTGTGCACCGACCAGCTGGTGGCGGCCCGCAAGGTGCGCACTGACGACGCGACCATGGATCTGGAAGAGGGGGCGGACCTGGTTGTGCTCGACCACATCAAGGATCTGGAGACTTGGGCGTTCTGGGCCGACCATGCGGCCATCATGTTCGATCCCTACGAGATCGGCTCATATTCCGAAGGTCCCTACGAGTGCCGGCTGGTTATGGGCGAACTGAGGAGGCTCGCCCTCCCGGGCGCGCCGTTGCCGAAATGATGCAGGCTGAGGCCGCGCCGGGCCCTGGCCCCGTAATACTTAAACTTCTGTTTACACCTGTCCCACACTCTCGAACCGAACGAGACGAATCGCTTCGGTTGGGGACTTCAGACATGACGCAGCGGCAGTTGACGATATCGCTTGGCCAGGCAAAACGCGCCGTACCGCTTCTGTTGGCCGTCATGCTCGCCGGTTGCGCTGCCGATGAGACGCAGACGACCCAGTCGCTGATGGGGACGGAGCCGACCGGGTCGCTGGCGGCCGGCAAGGCGCCACAAGGGGCAGCGGCTGCGCGCGACTACTGGGCCGAAGCGCTCGCCAAGAACCCGCGCGACGAGAAGGCGGCGATCGCCTTCGCCCGCGCGCTGAAGGCCGAGGGCTCCAAGGACAAGGCTGCCAGCGCCCTGCAGCAGGCTGCCATCTACAATCCGGACAGCAAGGCCATCGCCTCCGAGCAAGGCCGGCTGGCACTCGATATGGGGCAGACGGACTTTGCCGAGAAACTGTTGAAGCGCGCCAACAATCCCGCCCAGCCCGACTGGCGGGTGCTGAATGCGCTGGGTTCGCTGGAGGCGCAGCGCGGCAACAAGGCCGAGGCCAAGGACTATTTCGAGCAGGCCTCTAAGCTCGCCCCCAACGAGCCGAGCGTGCTGAACAATCTCGCGCTGACCTATGCGCTGGACGGCGATCCGGCCAAGGCGGAATTCATGCTGCGCCGTGCAGCGGCTGCCGGCGGGGATACCGCCAAGGTGCGCCAGAACCTGGCCTTGGTGTTGGGCGTTCAGGGCAAATACGACGAGGCCGCCCAATTGTCCGCTGGCGATCTCGACAAGGATCAGGCCGACGCCAACAAGGCCTACATGCAAAAGATGGTGGCCGCGACGCCAGTCGTTCTGGGCAAGCCCGCCAAAGTCGCCAAGCTGACGCCCAAGCCGGTCGCGGTGCCGGCCAGCGCCTGGTCCACCGATGTTGCACCGGCAGCGCCAGCGCCCATGGTGGCTAAGCTCAAGGCGAAGGCTGCCCCGGTACTGGCAGACGCCGGCGACTTGCCGTGGGCGAATGGCACGAAGGTGAGGGAGTAGTTTTCCCCAATCCGCTATGTCCTTGCGATCACCAGCAGCGGCTGCGGGTCCTTGGCGGTCGGGGCGATTGCCAATGCGATCCCGCCGGCCACGGTCACGACCGCCACGTCACGATTGTCTTGACGTGCAAGGACTATTTTTGTACGATCCAATCCAAAAAGTCTGATCTCACCGCCCTTATCCACTCCAGCTGGCAGAGTGAGGCCAACGACACCGGGGCCGATACGAAGGTTTTCGATCCGCCCACGAATGTTGGTGGACAGGATAGGGCGCTCGGCCTGAGCAAGAGTCATTTCGCCAGTGCGGATCGACAGTGACACCGAACCTATCGGCGATCGGATCGGCCCGAGATCAAGGTCCTTGCCGTCATTGCAGATTGTCCAACCGGACCAGGCACTGACGTCCATGACCTCGGCTACAGTCATCGCGGGCATCAGCGCCCCCCAGCTGTAGAAGCCATCGGTATCGGGCTGATCCAGCACCTCGCCGGTATCGGCGTGATAATTCTCCGCGCACAGCCGGTCCCGCTGCCAGGCGCGCGAGAACAGTGCCCAGCTTTTGGCGGCGAGCGCGGAGGCCTCGGCCTCGAAGC
Organism: uncultured Alphaproteobacteria bacterium; assembly: GCA_963732765.1. GTDB lineage: Bacteria > Pseudomonadota > Alphaproteobacteria > Rhizobiales > Hyphomicrobiaceae > JANYHF01. The sequence continues at coordinate 480,552 of CAVTAS010000008.1, forward strand.
CATAGCGGCGCAGGCCCTGCCAGACGGTCCAGTTCAGCGGCGGCCAGATGCGGCCGCGCCAGTAGACATTGTCGTTGGCGGCCGGATCGTCGCGCGCAACCGAGGGCAGGCCAAAGGCGCCGCCGAAACTCTCGGGGTCGGCAAGGTGTTGCAACAGACGCTTGGCCTGAGCGGGAGTGGCAGCTCCCGACAGCAGCGGCCAGAAACTGGTCGGCGTCACGCTGCGGGCGAACTGGCCGGACCAGAGCTTGTTGGCGAAGATGCCGCGGAACTCATCCCATAGGCCGGTGGCTATGCGCGCGTTCAGCTCGACGGCCTCAGTCTGCAACATGGAGGCAACTTCCGTGTGCCCCAGTTCGGCGGCGATCTTGGCCAGCATTTCGGCATCGAGGGCGAGCATTGAGTTGAGGCCGACATCCCATTGATCGAGCGTGCCGGCCACCTTGTCGAAGCGCGCCTGATCGTGCATGGGCGAGTTGTCCATGCTGGACTCGTCCTTGGCCCCGATGTTGGTTCCGCGGTAGAGGCCGGTTCCGACGGCCGAGTTGCCGAAGGACACAAGTCCGGCGTTACGCGGATCTCGGTGCTGCCACCACCAGGCGTGATTGCGGGCGAGCGTGGCGTAGGCCGCCTCAAGCATCGGCCGCGAGCCGTTGCGCAGGTAGCCAAGCCAGGTGAGATAAGACCCGATCGGCAGCTGATTGCGATCGACCCAGGCGTCCTTGGCCGTGAGCAGGCACGGCAGGTTGCCCTGTGGTGTTTCGCCGGCCAGCCACACCGCCTGGTTCTCGCGACCCTGTTCCTCGTCAAGCAGGCCGGTCAGGTAGGAGGCATACTGCTGGTCATTCAGCCAGACGCCGAAGCCGCCAAATTTCTCCTGGTTCCAATTGCGCGAGATACTGACATAGGGCCGGCGGTTGATCCGATCGAAAACGGTGTTCCAGCCCATGACATCGCGGATGGCGGCGAGGGCTTCGGAGGCTGGAGATCCAAGCAACCCCTCACCCCGTCCCTCTCCCCACGGGAGAGGGAGCGATGGCATTCCGGGGTGCACCGAAGCCGTCCGGCGAGAGAGACGGCCACTGCCCCGGACTTGCCCCTCTCCCTTTGGGAGAAGGCCGGGGTGAGGGGTTGCTCCTTGCACGGACGCGGCCACCATCTCCGCTGCCCGCTCCCGCGCAAACTTAGCATCGTCGCGGATGGCTACGGCGAAGATGAACTCCGGCATCTCCTCGAGGTGATAGCGCAAGGCCATCACGGTTCCCGTGGCCGCCCGCGAGGCCAGATGCCAGTAGCCGTGCTGCTCGTATTCGGCGGCGAGTGCGGCAAGGCTCTCGTGCGCGGTCACCAGCAAAGGCGCCTGAAGGCCCTTCACGGCCACATGGCGATGACCGAAGGCGGCAACCAGTGTCTCGGTATTGGGATCGTACGTCCACGATACATTGTCCTCGGACGACAGGGCGATCACCATCCAGAAACGCAGACCCCATTCGCCAAGCTTGATGGCCTTCCAGCGCCCGACTAGATCGAACGGTCCGGGCTTATCGTATTCGAAGTCGAGCGTGGTCCCCGCATGCGACAGGCCCATGGCGACATGGCTCGCATCTGTTGTCCGCGGCCCAAACCGCAGTCCCGCGCCCGGCGGAAAGAACGTCGCCTTCTTCGTGCTCGCCGCATAGGCCATCGGCGTGACGCGCAAGCCCAGCGGCAGGAACACCATTTCGGCGGGGCGCTCCCCGTCCCAGGTGTTCCAGGCCCGCTCGATCGGGATCGTAGTGTGCTTCAAAAGATCAGCCATCGCATCAATCCTGTAGTGCGACGGTCTGCGCCGCCGCCCAGGCCAACGTCACAGCAGCGCCGTTCGCCAGCAGCTTGCCGGAACTGTTCTGCACAAACGCCAGCATCGGCTCTGTTCCTGCCGCCGGGCAAGCCACACGATAAGTCACGCTGTTGCCACTGTAGATCGCCTGCAGCACGGTGCCTTTCAGCCGGTTCACGAGCTCGCCAGGCAGCTTGGCGCCATCGGCGACCACGATGACCTTTTCCGGTCGCACCGCCACCATTCTCGCGCCAGGCGTCGCCGCAACGATCAGCGTGCCGTCCGCCAGCTGAACACCTATACCCTTGGGCTTACCTTCGAGAATATTGGCATCGCCGAGGAACTTCGCGGCAAATCCGTTGCTCGGCCGTTCGTACACGTCCTGCGGCGGTCCGACCTGCACGATGCGACCCTGATCGAGAATGGCGATCCGATCGCTGAGCGTCAGCGCCTCCTCCTGGTCGTGCGTGACGAAAACCGTGGTGATACCCATGGAGCGCTGGATCTGGCGCAGCTCCACCTGCATCTCCTGGCGCAACCGGCGGTCCAGCGCGCCGAGCGGTTCGTCCAAAAGCAGCACCTTCGGCCTTGTCACCAGCGCACGGGCCAGCGCCACCCGTTGCTGTTGTCCGCCCGATAGCTGTGACGGCTTGCGCGCCTCGTAGCCGGTGAGCTGCACCAGCTCCAGCATCTCGCCTACGCCCTTGTCCGCAGCGGCACGCGACCCGCCCCGCGCCTCGATGCCGAACGCGATGTTGTCGCGCACCGACATATGCGGGAACAGCGCGTAGTTCTGGAACACCATGCCGATGTCGCGCTTGTTGACGGGCACATCATCGACGCGCGTACCGTCGATGTGGATAGTGCCGGCGTCCGGAATGACGAAGCCAGCGATGGCGCGCAGCAGCGTGGTCTTGCCGCTGCCGGAGGGGCCGAGCAGGCAGAACATTTCGCCATCGGTGAAAGTGATCGAAACGTCATCCAGCGCTTTGGTCGCGCCGTAGCGTTTGGAGACTTTGGTGACCTCGACAGTGGTCATCGCTGCTCGCCTCCGAAGCGATAGAAGCGCGCGACGCCCAGGAACAGCGCGCTCGACACCAGAATGAGAATGGTCGCGATGGCGTTGATCTCCGGCGTAAAGCCCTTGCGGATGGCAGTGTAGATCTCCACCGGCAGGGTCTGGAAGCCGGGCGAGGCGAGGAAGTAAGAGATGACGAACTGATCCAGCGAGACGGCAAAGGCGAATAGCGCGGCGGCGATGATGCCGGGGGCGATGATCGGGAAGGTGACGCGACGGAACGTGTACCACGCATCTGCGCCGAGCGTGGCGGCGGCTTCCTCCAATTGCGTGCCGTGTCCGGCAAGGCGGGCGCCGACAACGATGATGACATAGGGCAGAGACAGCGCGACGTGCCCGAGCAGCAACGAATGCATGCCGCGCCCGATTCCGGACCAGAACACCAAGACGAGCATGGAGGTGCCCAGAATCAGCCACGGCACCGCCATGGGCGGCAACAGCAGGCCGCGCAGCAGCGACTTGCCAGGAAAGTCGTTGCGGGCCAGGCCAAGCGCGGCAAGCGTGCCCAGAATGGTGGCGATGACGGTGTTGGCCAGCGCCAGCCACAGGCTGTTGGTGCTGGCACGGATCAGCCGCTCGTTGCCGGCGAGAGCGACGAACCATCTGTTCGTCCAGGTGATCGGGAGCGCGTAGAGTTCGCTGTCGTTGAATGCCATCATGCACATGACGGCCACCGGCAGATACAGGAATATCAGCACCAGCCCGATATAGCTGCGGCCAAGGAGGTCCCACCAACGCATCATGGCGTGCCTGCGAAAGAGGCGCCGCTTCTCTTCTCCCCCTTCTTAGGGGGAGAAGGTGGCCGCCGACGCGCCATAGCGCGGAGGAAACACGGCCGGATGAGGGGCAGCCGCTTGCTCCGTACCGGTGACACCAGGGTCTCAGCAAGCTGCAGCCCCTCACCGACCGCGTGGCTCTTGGCGCAAAGTGGCGCCTGCGAGACGCGGTCTCCTCTCCCCCTAAGCAGGGGGAGAGGAGAAAAAAGACCGGATCGTCTTGGGTTTCTTCGCAACTTCACCATCACACCTCCCCCAGCCGTCCGCGCACGAACGGATAGGCTGCCGCCAGGATCAACAGCACAAAGGCCAGCAGCAGGAACGACAGTGCCGAACCCAGCGGCCAGTTGAACACAGCCACGAATTGATCCTCGATCACCGTACCAATAGAGATCGCCTGCTTGCCGCCGAGGATACGTGGCTCCATGAACGATCCGACCACGGGCACGAAGATCAGGATTACACCCGCCGCGATGCCGGGGAACGACAGCGGCAGGATCAGCTTCCAGAAGATGCGCGCCCAACTGCCGCCGAGACTGCGTCCGGCCTCGATGACGTGTTGGTCGATGGCCTGCAGCGACAGATAGCAGGTCAGGATCATGTAGGGGACGTAGGCGTGCACGAGACCAATCACGATGGCGGGGTAGGTGTAGAGCAGGTTGATCGATCCCGCTCCCGGTGCGATGGCCTGCCAAGCCTGGTCGAGCAGTCCATTGCCGCGCAACAGGATGGTCCAAGAGAAGGTGCGCACCAGCGCGTTGGTCCAGAACGGAAGGATGATCAGCAGGAAGAGCGCCTCGCGCGCGCGTCCCGTGATCATGCGGGCCAGCACCCAGGCGGCGGGGAAACCTATGAGGAGGCAGAAGGCTGTAACGTGGAAGCCGAGCCACAGCGAGCGCCACATCAGCGTGCGGTAGAAATCCTTAGAAAAGAAATCGCCGTAGTTCTGCAGCGTCCAGTCGGGGACGCGGCCACCCATCGGGGCAACGGTGAGAAAGCTGAAATAGAACAGGGCCAGCAGCGGCAGGAAGACCGTCAACAGCAGCCACAGATAGGCCGGGCCGATCATGCCGATGGCCGAGACGCCGCGGCGCTGCGTGGCGGTGAGGCCCATGCGGTTCCCCGTTGCTACCTCAACCAATGCCACGCGCGCCTCGTTCCCAACAGTGCCGCCAGTCGCTATGACTGCCCGAACCCACGCAGGCGCGCAAGCTCAGGACCACCTATGGCAAACATCGACAGCGCGCCCCGCACCGGCCTTGCCGGGTTGCGCGTAGTGGCCGGGGCGAGCATGGCCTTCGGGCCGGGCGAGCCCGTATCGCGGCTGCGCAGCCTGCAGGAGTGGGGCGGCTATCGCGTCAAGTTCCCCGATGCCGCCGGGCGGGCCGAGGCAGTGCTGCTCAACACGGGCGGCGGGGTCGCGGGCGGCGACGCGCTTGGCGTCGACATCACCTTGGAGGCGGGTGCGGCGCTGACCTTCACGACCCAATCAGCCGAACGGATCTATCGCTCGCTGGGCGATGCGGCTGAGATTGCTGTGCGCCTGACGGTCGGCGCCGGGGCCGACCTTGCGCATATCCCGCAGGAGACCATCCTGTTCTCGCGCTCGCGCCTGAAGCGCTCGATCACGGTGGAGATGGCCGAGGACGCACGCCTGCTGCTGGCCGAGACGGTCGTGTTCGGCCGCGCGGCCATGGGCGAGGTGGTCACCGAAGGCGCGTTCGCCGACAGCTGGCGCATCCGGCGTGGCGGCAAACTCATCTATGCCGACGAGGTGCGCCTGGAGGGGCCGATCCATGACCTGCTCCAGCGCCCAGCCCTTGGGCAGGCTGCCCAATCCGTCGGCACGATCCTCCTCGTCGCCCCCGGGGCGGGTGACCGTTGCGACGACATACGAGCAACACTGACGACCGCCGATTGCCGAGCCGCGGCCAGCACTTGGAACGGTTTTCTGTGCGTCCGGCTGCTCGGGTCACCCTCCGGTGTGCGCAAGACCGCAGCTGTCGTCATTGCAGGGCTTTCGCGACGGCCGCTTCCCCGCGTATGGTGTCAATGATTTAGGAGATCTCCATGCTATGAACCTCACCCCCCGCGAGAAAGACAAGCTGCTGGTCGCCATGGCGGCCAACGTCGCGCGCCGCCGCCTGGAGCGGGGCGTGAAGCTGAACCATCCCGAGGCCATCGCCCTGATCACCGACTATGTCGTCGAAGGCGCGCGGGACGGACGCTCCGTCTCCGAATTGATGCGTGACGGCGCAACTGTGATCACGCGCGCGCAGGTGATGCCGGGAATCGCCGAGATGATCCACGACATCCAGGTGGAAGCTACCTTTCCCGACGGCACCAAGCTCGTCACGGTCCACGAACCCATCCGCTGAGAGGCACTGCCATGATCCCCGGCGAAGTCATCACTGCCAAAGGCGAGATCGAGTTGAACGCGGGACGTACCGTCACGGTGCTGACGGTGTCCAACTCCGGCGACCGGCCGATCCAGGTCGGCAGCCACTACCATTTCTTCGAGACCAATCCGGCGCTGCAGTTCGAGCGCGCCAAGTCGCGCGGACAGCGTCTGGATATTGCAGCGGGCACGGCGGTTCGCTTCGAGCCGGGGCAGAGCCGCCAGGTGCGGCTGATCCCGCTGGTGGGCAAGCGCATCGTGTACGGATTTCGTCAGGAGATCATGGGGAAGCTCAAATGAGCGAACCGCACTACACTATGAGAGCAGCTGCCAATGCGATTCAGTGAGGTTCGAGGCCGATCTCGCACAGGACAAACATACTCGGCCACGCCGCTGCGATTGCCAACTTCGTGAGACCCGCAAAATATGGCCGAAGCCCTTTATGCCGAACTGCGCGTTCTTGATTTGTCGCCCAGTGGCAACACCTTCACCAGCGGGGCACGGGTGCATTGTTGCAACCGCATGAGCCTTGCACTTGGTCACACCTGTTCCCTGCATCCAGATCCCTATGACTGCCCTGACAGTCTCATCGCCTATGCGCCCACGTTCGACGAGTACGGCCTTATCATCCATGACGGCGGACCATCCTACCTCCGCATCACGCACTGTCCGTGGTGCGGTTCCAGATTGCCCGAGAGCAAACGGGATCGGTACTTCGATCGGCTGGCCGAACTCGGGCTCGACGACACGCCCGCAGAAAACCTTCCCGAGCACTTCAAGTCGGATGCCTGGTGGCAGTCCGCAGAACCGGCCTGATACGGAGCCCCCATGCCAATAAAACTCTCCCGCGCCGCCTACGCCGGCATGTTCGGTCCCACCACTGGCGACAAGGTGCGGTTGGCCGACACCGAACTCATTATCGAGGTCGAGAAGGATTTCACCACCTACGGCGAGGAGGTGAAGTTCGGCGGCGGCAAGGTCATCCGCGACGGCATGGGGCAGAGCCAGGTCACCAATGCAAAGGGGGCCGTGGACACTGTCATCACCAACGCGCTGATCCTGGATCACTGGGGCATCGTGAAGGCCGATATCGGAATCGTACGCGGTCGCATCTCCAAGATCGGCAAGGCCGGCAATCCGGACATCCAACCAGGTGTCGACATCATCATCGGGCCCGGCACCGATGTGATCGCCGGCGAAGGCAAGATCATCACGGCTGGTGGTTTCGACAGCCACATCCACTTCATCTGCCCGCAGCAGATCGAGGACGCCATGATGGCGGGCATGACCACACTCTTGGGTGGCGGCACCGGCCCCTCGCACGGCACGTTCGCTACGACGTGTACACCCGGCCCTTGGCACATCGAGATGATGCTGCGCGCGATCGATGCCGTCCCGATCAACATCGGCATCGCGTGCAAAGGCAACGCTTCGCTGCCCGCCCCGCTGATCGAGATGATCAAGGCCGGGGCCTGCGCCATGAAGCTGCATGAGGACTGGGGCACAACGCCGGCCGCCATCGACAATTGCCTGGCCGTCGCCGACGACCACGACGTGCAAGTCATGCTGCACTCCGACACGCTGAATGAGAGCGGCTTCGTCGAGGACACGGTGAAAGCCTTCAAGGGCCGCACCATTCACGCCTTCCATACCGAGGGCGCGGGCGGCGGGCATGCGCCGGACATCATCAAGATCGCGGGGCTGGCCAACGTGCTGCCGTCCTCGACCAACCCAACCCGTCCGTTCACGGTCAATACCATCGACGAACATCTCGATATGCTGATGGTGTGTCACCACCTGTCGTCGAAGATTCCGGAAGACCTCGCCTTTGCCGAGAGCCGCATCCGCAAGGAAACCATCGCGGCCGAAGACATCCTGCACGATCTCGGCGCGCTCTCGATGATGAGTTCGGACAGCCAAGCCATGGGCCGCATCGGCGAGGTGGTGATCCGCACCTGGCAGACTGCGCATAAGATGAAAGTGCAGCGCGGGGCCCTGCCCGAGGACAAAGGGGCGGGCAATGACAATTTCCGCGCCAAGCGCTATGTGGCGAAATACACGATCAACCCAGCCATCGCGCATGGCGTGTCCACCCATGTCGGCTCGATCGAGGCGGGCAAGCTCGCGGACCTGGTGGTCTGGTCGCCGGCCTTCTTCGGCGTCAAGCCGGACCTGATCGTGAAGGGCGGCATGATCGTCGCCGCGCCCATGGGCGATCCGAACGCGTCCATCCCGACGCCCGCAGCCGGTGCACTACCGCCCGATGTTCGGCGCCTATGGCAAGGCGGTGGCGGCGACAAGCGTGACGTTCGTGTCGGAGGCGGCAAAGTCAGGCGGGCTGGCCAAGCGCCTCGGTCTCGACAAGGAACTCGTGGCCGTCGAGAACACGCGCGGCGGCATTTCGAAAAAGAGCATGATCCACAATGACGCCACGCCCGAGATCACAGTCGACCCCGAAACCTACGAGGTGCACGCCGACGGCGAGCTGCTGACCTGCCCGCCTGCCAAGGAACTGCCGATGGCACAGCGGTATTTTCTGTTCTAGGTTGGACCGGTTAACCCCCCGTCCGACTCACTTACAGTCCAAGGAGTCGTCATGACAAAGACCGCCGAAAAACCGACGGCCAATGACCTCTACGAAGCAGACTTTTTCCTGTGGACCCAGGAACAGGCCCGGCTGTTGCGCGAGAAGCGTTGGAGCGACCTCGATCTGGAAAACCTTGCCGAGGAGATCAGGAGCGCGGGTATCTCACACAAGCATGAGGTTCGAAGCCGGCTGGACCTGTTGATGATGCATCTGCTCAAGTGGAAGTATCAGCCGGGGCGACGGACTCCAAGTTGGGATTTGACGATCTTCAATCAACGAAACGATCTGAAGGAGCATTTGGAAACAAGCCCGAGTTTGAACAAGCATCTTCATGACATTTTTCCCAAGCGCTATCTGGCCGCCCGGTTGGATGCGGAAAAAGAGACAGGCATAGCGTTTGATCTGTTTCCTGACGAATGCCCCTTCAGTCTCGAAGAAGTCATGGACATCAAGTTCATGCCGGACGAGCCTGGAATTCTGAATTTGACTAAGAAAAAGAAATAGGCTGCACAGAACCATGATCTACGTCATCGCCACCATCCAGGTGAAACCCGACAAGCATGCGACCTACCTCGCCGGTGCCCGTACCATGATCGCGGCCACGCGCAAGGAAGATGGCTGCATCTTCTACGATCTTACGCAGAGCATCACCTCCCCCAACGAGTTCACCTTCGTCGAGCGCTGGACCACGCGTGAGTCGCTCGCGGCCCATTTCAATACGCCGCACATGGCGGTCTGGCAGGCGATCGGCAAGGACTGCGTCGCCGGGCGCGCCATCGAGATCATCACCTCGACTCAAGTCGAAACGCTCTGAGGGCAGATGATCCGCGCCACCCAGGTCGAACCGGCTGCCAGCGGTACTACGCCTCCGGAGGATCGCGTACTGCTCGATTTCGATGCGCGGTATCGACGCCGCAATGCCATGTGTACGGAAAGCGGGCTGGAGTTCCTTCTCGACCTGGAGCGGGCGCAGCGATTGCGGCACGGTGACCGGCTGGTCCTGGAAGACGGGCGGCGCATTCAGGTCACTGCGGCGCCCGAGGAACTGGTTGAAATACGCAGTGAAGCCATCGGTGGCCTGACGCGCCTCGCCTGGCATCTCGGCAACCGGCATTTGCCCGTGATGCTGGCGCCTGACCACATCCTGATCCGGCGCGATCACGTCATCGAGGACATGGTGCGCAGGCTCGGCGGCACGGTGACGCCCATGCAAGCCGCCTTCGATCCCGAGCGCGGCGCCTATGCCGGCGGCCATGTCCATGAGGGCGACGATGGCGCGTGATCTTGCGCTGGCTTCAACGTCGCCAGGTCAACAGCGGCGTCTGCTGCAGATCTGGTTTTCACCGTCGTTTCCGGTTGGTGCGTTTGCCTACAGCCATGGCCTGGAGCGGGCGGTGGACGCCGGCCTCATATCGGATCGCGCGAGCCTGACAGGTTGGATCGAAGATCTGTTTGCTTACGGATCGATTCGCAACGACTTGGTTCTGGCTGCGGCGGCTTGGCGGGCGGCGGCAACGGCGGATGCCAACGCGCTCGCGGAGACAGCTGAACTGGCTGCAGCCTTTCATCCCTCCGCTGAGCGCAAGCTCGAATCCGTGACGCAGGGCGGCTCGTTCCTCGATGCCATCGATGCAGCCTGGCGCACTGGAACGATCCGCCGGTTACACATGTTCTGGCCTGGCGAGGTCGCCTATCCTGTTGCCGTCAGCGTGGCTGCGGCGGGCCACGGCATCGCTCTCGACGCGCTGCTGGAAGCTTACGCCGTCGCCTTCGTTGGCAATCTCGCCTCGGCCGCCATCCGCCTCAGCGTCATCGGCCAAACCGATGCACAGCATCTGCTAGCCGATCTTCTGAATACGATGGACCGCACGACTGCCGCCACCGCATCCAGCACCCTTGCCGATCTCGGCTCCGCCACCTTCTCGGCCGATCTCTGCTCGATGGAACACGAAACCCAATACACGAGGCTGTTTCGCTCATGACCACTGCGACCGCGCTTGCCAGACTTGGCGCCATTGCAGCGGTTGTGGGCGCAGTGGTGCTGGCCGTCGCAACGACCATGCACCCGATGAGCGCCGACCCGAATGTTCCGGTAGCCGCGTTCACGGAATATGCCGCAGATCGCCATTGGGTCTGGAGCCATGCGGGTCAGTTTGTCGGTGTGTTCGTTCTTGCCCTGTCGATGGTTGCCTTCGCAGACACGCTCGACGACGGCTGGTCCAGGGCGTTCGGGCGACTTGGCAAAGCAAGCGCAATTGGATTGATTGGCGTTGCAGCAGCGTTGCAGGCGGTTGACGGCGTTGCGGTCAAGCGACTGGTCGACCAATGGGCCGCGGCTCCGGTTGACCAGAAGGCAATGGCCTTCGAGGCAGCCTTTGCAGTCCGGCAGATCGAAATCGGCCTCGCCGGTTATTTGAGCCTCTTGACCGGATTGGCGATCATCCTGTTCGGCTTGGCGATCGCTTGCGGCACCCATTATCCGCGCTGGTTCGGCTGGCTGGGGATTGTTGATGGCATGGCTTTTGCCGCTTCTGGATGGTCCCAAGCTGCGACCGGATTTTCGGACCAATCCATGATTTTGAGTATGACGGCGAGCTACGGGCTCTTGATTTGGATGATTGTGCTGGCCTTACTGCTCTGGCGATACGCGCGGCAAATCGATGCCCGCCAACAAGCGAGGACGACTTGAGCATGACTGGCACAAAACCCTCGAACGGCCCGCTCCGCGTCGGCATCGGCGGCCCGGTCGGGTCCGGTAAAACAACGCTCGCGGAGCAGTTGTGCAAGGCCTTCCGTAACCGCATCGACCTGTGCGTCATCACCAACGACATCTACACCAAGGAGGACGCCGAGATCCTGATGCGCGCGCAGGCGCTGCCGCTGGAACGCATCATGGGCGTGGAGACCGGCGGCTGTCCGCATACGGCCATTCGTGAAGACTGTTCGATCAATCTCGCCGCCATCGCCACCATGCGGGGCAAGTTTCCCAAGCTCGATCTGATCCTGATCGAGTCCGGCGGCGACAATCTTGCCGCCACCTTCTCGCCGGAGCTGGCCGACCTGACCATTTACGTCATCGATGTGGCACAGGGCGAAAAGATCCCGCGCAAGGGCGGGCCAGGGATCACGCGCTCGGACCTGTTGGTGATCAACAAGATCGATCTGGCGCCGCATGTCGGGGCGAGCCTCGAGGTGATGGAGCGCGACGCTTTGCGCATGCGCGGCGACCGGCCGTTTGTGTTCACGAACCTGCGGACGGGCGAGGGGCTGGCGGCGGTGACGAGTTTCATCGAAAAGAGAGGTGGACTGATGGTCGGTTGATGCGCAAAGAAGCGTACCGAATTCCGGCAAGCGCGGACGAAAATCGAGCCTTCGTGGGGATATGAAAATCTAGAACCGGTGGCCGTAGCGCAGGCCGAGCGTGTCCATGCCCTCGTTCTCGGGCCGGGTATTCCAGTTCGAGACGTGGTCGAAAAACACCGACACGTTGTTGTGGGCGTCCAGGTTTACGCCCAGCTCCAGCGAGGGATGAAACAGCACGCTCGATCCCAGCGCCTTGCGGCCGGGGGTCCAGGTCAGCGCGCCATTGTGGAAAGCCGCGCCCATGCCGAGGGCGATATAGCCCATCGACCCGAACGGGGCCTGCCAGCGCAAATCGAGATAGCCCTTGCTGGTTTCGCCGCGCGTGTTGAGCGTTGCGCCGATTGCCGGCCGCAGCTCGCCGCCCAGGATCGAGCCGACCGGGCGGAACAGCACCTCCAGATTGGCGTCGGCCGCAGACTGTTCCTTCTGGAACCGGGCCCACATATTGGGCGGGTCATGGGCCAGCGCGCCAAGCTTGAGTTCGGAAATCAGCCCATCGGCCATTGCGCCCGGCGCCAAAAGCGCGCAGCAGGTAGCCACGACGACCGACAGGCAATATCTGGCAAACGGCGTCATGACGGACCCTCTACCCGTGACGGGACGTACTAACCACGGGCGCGCAGCATCGGCACGTGGAATGTGATCCCGGTTGCGAGCAGTCCGTCACCTTGTGGCCGTCAGGTCACAGCGGCCACTGCGAAGAACCGCCCCAGGAAGGCCCGGTAGATGCGCGTCAGCGCGACCAGATCGGCCACCGCCACACGCTCGTCGATGGCATGGATGCTTCTGTTCACCAGCCCGAATTCGATCACCGGGCAGTAGTCCTTGACGAAGCGCGCATCCGACGTGCCGCCGCCTGTGGATAACTCGGGCGTGCGGCCGGTCTCAGCCTCGACGGCGGCGATCATGGTGTCGAGCAGCGGTCCCGGCTTGGTCACGAACGCATCGGCATTGCCATTGAAGGTCGCCTCCAGCTCCAGCCCGGTTCCTGCGAGCGCCGCCAGGGCCTCACGCCGGATCAGCTCGGCAAGGCTCGCTGCCGTATGGCGGTCGTTGTAGCGTACGTTGAAACGCGCCTCGACCGTGGCTGGAATGACATTGTAAGCTGGATTTCCAGTATCGATGGCGACGATTTCCAGGTTCGATGGTGCGAAATCGGATGTCCCCTCGTCAAGCTGCAACGACTGCAGCGTGGCTGCTATTTTTGTCAGCCCGCGGATCGGGTTGTTCGCCAGCTGCGGATAGGCAGCATGCCCCTGTTTGCCGCTGACCACCAGCCGCCCGTTCAGGCTGCCGCGCCGGCCCGTCTTGATGGCGTCGCCGAGCTGCTCAGGGTTCGAGGGTTCCCCGACCAGGCAGGCGGTGGGCGTATGTCCGTTGGCCGCCATCCAGTCCAGCACTTTGACGGTGCCGTTGACGGCCGGCCCTTCCTCGTCGCCAGTGATCAGCAGGCTGATCGAGCCTTGGCCGAGCTGCGCGGGATCGGCCAGGAAATCCAGTGTGGCCGCCAGGAAGCAAGCGATGTTGCCCTTCATGTCGACAGCGCCACGGCCATAAAGGTACCCGTCCGCGATCACGGCGCCGAACGGCGGATGGCTCCAGCGGGCGGCCTCTCCGGTGGGCACAACATCTGTATGCCCTGCAAAGCACAGATGCGGGCCACCCCCGCCAATGCGAGCGAACAGGTTATCGACAGCCGGCGTGTTCGGGGCCGAGAATGGTAGCCGGTGGCAGGCGAAACCTGCGGGTGCGAGCACCGTCTCCAGCCAGGTCAGCGCCCCCCCTTCAGCCGGCGTGACGCTCGGACAGCGCACGAGCGCTTGCGTGAAGGCGATGGGATCGTGGGCGGATTGGGTCATGGAGATCGAATGCCACAAGCCGGTATGAGTTGATAGAGGGCGCCCCGGCCCAGGCTCTATTGCACCGCCGGCACATTGCCGGAGAGTTGCTGCTTGCCAAGATGGCCGAGCACGATATCGGCATACTTTCCATCAACTTTGAGGGCGGCAATACCGGCGTCCAGTCGCTTCAATGCGGCCACCCCCTCGGCGTTGTCCTTGGCGGCGATGGCGCAGATGTCCATCGTGGCGACCGGGCGCCGCGCGACTTCGATGGTGTCGGCCAGGCCGATTTGCTGCAGCGCCGCGCGACCGCCGAGATCGTCGGTGAGCACGGCATCGACGTCGCCTTGGTCGAGGGCGGCAAAACAGGCTGCCAAGCTTGGGCGCTGCAGCAGCGTGATCAGATCTTCCTTCAGCCAGCGACGTCCGCCGGAATCTAGGCTGGACATGTCACTACCGGTGGCGACACAGATCGAGCGGCCAACCAGCTGCTCGTCGCGCTCGAAGGTTACGTCCGAGCCGTTGCGAACGAACAGCACTTCGAGGGTCTGGAAGATCGGTTTGGAGAAGACGTAGCGGTCGCACAGCGTTGCGGCGGCGGCCGAAAGCTCCTGGGCGTGCTCGCAATCCGGCTTTGCGAACGGCAGACCGATGCGGCCCGACTTGGCATCCGGCTTGGCATCAGTCAGCCATTTCAAGGTGCCTGCGTCGTCGGGCAGCCATTCGATTCCCGTTACGTCGGCTTTTAGGCCGGCCTTGACGATTTCGGCCAGCAGTCCGCCCTTGGCGTCCTTTTCGCTGGTCAGCGCCGTCGTGGCGAATGCGGCCACGTCCACCGATATTGGCGCGGCAACTGGTGCTGCAAGAGCCATCTTGGGGGTCGCCTCGGGCGCTGCCGCCGGCGCAGCTTCGGCCGGCGCTACCTCCGCGGGAGACAACGCCAGCGCCGACGAGGTTGCCGGGGTCGAGGCTGCCGTCACAACTTTAGCGGCCGGCGATGTCAATGGCGCGATCGCCGGCAGGATTTGGGCCATGACCGGTCGCGCCGGCTCGTAGCGTGGCCAGCCAAGCACCTCAGCCCGGCCGTCGAGTTCGCGCCATAACCCCTTGTGGTCGGCGCCGCGCAACTGCTCGACAACTTTCGGCAGGGAACGGATGAATTGCAGAACGGGTGCATACCGCGCGTGAGTTGGGCGCCAGTTGAAGGTCGCGAGCAAGCTGGCCACGGTTACGGTGGAAACCCCTGCGGCCGGTGCAAGTCCGTTGGTGTCGTCCGGCATTGCGGTATGGCGGCCGTAGGTTCCAGCAAGCACCGCTACGTCCGGGATCGGCAGAATATGCAGCCCTTTGTCGGGCGGCAGAGTTGCCAGCGTTTCGTCGTCTTCCTCAAGCGTCAGCAAAAGCGCCTTGGCCTCGCCGCTGGCGATCTCGCCAATGGCCGTGCCCAAGGGCACGCCGGCAATGTCGGCAGCAATCGCCAGTTGGCCGAACAGCGAACGAGCGGTGACAAAACTGTCGCTGTCGGCGCCCGGCACGAGCACGCGCTGACCGGCGAGGTCGCTAATCGCGGTGACGTCGGGCGAGGCCACCAGGTACACAGTCTTGTCGTAGAGTTTCGCCACCGCGCTCAGCCGGGTATCGACGCCGCGCAGATCGCCGGTGAGACGCGCGTAGGCTAGGATGTCGGCGTTGACCACAGCCATATCGATGCCGCGCATGTGCAGCAGGTCGCGCATGTTGGCGATCGGCCCGAGCCCACGCACCGGGAGAATGCGAGTAAGACCGGCGGCGGAAAAGGCGCGCGCAAGCTCACCGATGCTGTCCTCGTCGCTGCCAGCGGTGGCGGGCAGCGCTTCCGTCATAATGGAAATGTTGGCTTCCGGCACCAAGGCCTTGGGGCGCTTGGCGGCGGATCCCGGCTTCGTCGCCGTGGGAGCGGCCTGAGCACCGGGGGGCGCCGGAACTGTGCGCACGGTCTTGGCGTCAGCCTCGAACGTCAGCATAGCGCCAGCAATCCCGACGGCGGCCAGGCAGTGGACGATCCAGACAGATTTGCGCAAACGCATGCGGGGAGGCTCCCTTTGACCATGCACGACGAGCCGCAGCCAGGGCTGTCGCGGATTATAGCGCCCGCAAGGCGAAGTGGGGTCGGTAGCGACGGAAGGGGGCGGCTTCAAGGCGAGGGCAATACGACGCGAGTTGGCCCGGCTTCCCGGGATCGTCTGCTTTTCGCGCCTCTCTGCCGCAAGCTGGCCGCAATAATGGCGGATGGGGATTTGTCGCACGGCATGTGGGGCGCGGTTCGGGCCGCGTTGCGGGTTACGACAGCTATAGACTGAGTGTGGAATACCCAAGGGCTGCTCTTCGTCTGGGAATCAGGGCATGTTGCGGCGTGAGCGGGAGGCAATCCCGGATGCTGCCAAGCCGATGGTTCCGCAAAAGAAACGCTGAGCAAGGGAGTTTGTTTCCATGTGGTGCATCAGGCCACTCATTTCAACGGCGGCGCTCGCCATGGCGCTCTTGCTTTCGCCCACAGTGGCGTCGGCGCAGTCGTGCGGCGCGGACTACACGGTCCAGGACGGCGACAGCCTCGCCAAGATCGCGACGCGCGCCTATGGCAAATCCTCACAATGGACCATCATCTTCTATGCCAACCAAGATCGGCTCGGGTCAGGCAACTCGCTACTGGTGCCGGGGCTCAGCATTCGTATTCCGTGTCTGGGCGGCGCTCAACCGAAGCTGCCGGACGCCGCCACCGTCGAGGCGCAGGCGCCAACACCGGAACAGAAAGCGCCCGTCCTCTCTACCGAAATCAAGCGCATCCAATTCCTCACCGCGACTGATTACGCTCCGTTCACGGATAGCTCCCTGCCAAACGGCGGCATGGTGACCGATATCGTCAACCAGGCCATGGAGCTGACCAAGAAGGATGCCGGCGGCGCCTTCGATTATTCGGTCTCCTGGGTCAACGACTGGTCGGCGCATCTCAATCCGCTGCTCTCGACGCGCGCCTTTGATATGGGCTTTCCCTGGTACAAGCCGAATTGCCAGCAGTTCGAGGATCTCGACACCAACGCGAAATTCCGCTGCCAGAAGTTTTTCTTCTCGACCCCGGTGTTCGAAGAGCAGGTGCTGGTGTTCCTGAAGGCGGACTCAGCCATCGCGATGGAGAATGAGAACGAACTGGTCGGCAAGCGCCTGTGCCGTCCGGCCGGCTATTGGACCTTCGATCTGGACGACAAGGGCCGCAACTGGATCAAGGGCAAGAAGGTCACGCTGCTCAATCCGCCGACGGTCGAGGAGTGTCTGAAGCTGCTGATGGATGGCAGTGTCGATGCGGTGCCAATCAACGAGCTGACCGGCCGCGCCGCCATGGTGCGCCTGGATCTGCAGTCCAAGATCAAGGTGATTGAGAAGCCGCTGTCGATCCTGACGCTGCATGTGATCGTCGCCAAGACGCATCCGAATGCGCGCACCATGCTCTACTATGTCAACAACGCCATCGACAAACTGAAGGCGTCGGGCGCATACGACCAGATCGTCGAGAAGCATCTGCAGCAGTTCTGGGACGCCCAAGCCGAGCAGGCCGCGCCCAAGGCGACCTCCGAGGTTGCCCCACCCAAGCCCGTCGATCCAACTCCTGCCGAGGCCACACCTGCCGACAGCAAGTCCACGACATCAACTGCGGCGGCTACGGATGGAACGACCGGCGCGGTGAAGAAATAGGAACGCTGATCCGTTCCGGCTTGCGGGTTGTCGCTTCGATTGCCTGCTCTGCGGGGTGATCCGGTAGAAGCGTAACGGCACACCGCAGCGCGCCGTTACTGTTCGGCGGTTTGTTCCCGACGCTTGCCGATGATCTGATATTTCAACCAAGGGGCCAACGGAAAGTGAGCCGGCGGTACCCTTGCCTCTTGCTCATCGCATCCTCTGTTCTCAAGGCCAAGCGGGTCATTGGCCCGTCGTGACACTGTGGGGTATCGCCCCAGCATCCCCCGGACGCGTTCCGCTTGAAGCGGAGGATTGTCGTGGAGGCCGGTTCCAGGCGAAAACGCGGCTGACAGGCAACCATGTATACTTTCTTCTACGGAATAATTACTTGAACAGAAGATTTTTGTTGCAAAATTCGAGAATTATACTATGATTTCATCACCTTCTTCTACGGGGATGCACTCGAGGGCGTCTTGATCTGCTGGAAGAGGGGCAGCGACCAGGACCGGGTGCCGCACACCTTGGGCTTGGCGGCCGCCGTCGCTCTGCCGGGGTGAGATTCCCGGGAGTGGAGCAGCCCACACCAAGTGGCGACGGAGGGATCGTAAAAAACGCTGGCGGGGCGGTCGAATGCCGCCTTTCACTAAAACCTTTCGCGGCATTCGGCGGCCCCGCACCCCGCTTGGGTTCGAACATCGGTTCGTTCAAGGCACAGCCATGCCCAAACTCCGAAGCGGCAATGGGCTACTTGAGAGATTGCAGCAGCCGATCAAGGCGCACCGTCTTGTCAACCGAACCCTTGCGCTTGGCGCGGTCGAACCAGCGCTCGTACCAGCGGCGCGCTTCGGCGCTGTCGGCGGTCGCGTCAACCTTGCCAAGCGACTGCAGATAGTTGCCATCAAACGAACGCGCCAGGATCCAGGCGACATCGGCGCTTTCGGCATCAGTCGTGCCAAGCAGAAGTGCGCGCGCTTCTTGCACCTGACCGGCTTCCAGCAGGCTGCGGGCGCGAGCTGCTACGTCGGCTACGGCCGGTGCTGAGGGCGTCGCTACTGTTGCCAAAGCGGGAATGAGTTCCGGCTCCGGTTCAGCCTCAGGCACGGGCTCCCGCAACCCAACAGTTCTTGGCGCGACCAACGCGGGCATCGCGTCCAACGAGGCTGCCACTACCGGAATGTTGCGCTGCGAGGTCTCCGGAAACCCTTGCAGCCAAGCGGTCGCCGAAGCACCGCCCAAGGCCAGTGTCACCGTTACGGCCGCTGCAATGGCATAGTGCGAGGACGAAGCTACGGCGGGCGCGGGGCTTGCGGACGGAAGGGCCAGCGCCTGATCGGGCTTGGCTAGCAGCACGGGCAAATTCGTGGTGAGGGGGGCACGCGAGAAATCCAGATCGATCCCAGCCAGATCTAGCGAGCGCCCCTGGCCGGCCATCGCATTGCTGATGGCGCCGCGCACCGCAGTCATGACCTCGGTCTGCAAGGCGGCGACCGGCGCTGCGCCCGCACCCTCAGCATGTCGTGTGTTGTCGGCAGACATCGGCCCCCCGGTCCGGACGGAAAAAAAGCCCGGCGTCGATCGGTTGTTTGCGTGCTGCAGCCCCTTGCGTGACCATCAAGCCGAGCATCGTGATCCAATTGTGGCATTGCGATGCCAACAGTATGCGGCGCGCCGAAACTTCCGTGTAATTCGTTAATGATTGCAGGCCCGTTTGCTCGAAATCGTCATGCTGGCAACTCAATTGTGCCGCACTCTCTGGCGACAACAACGACGGCTGCGAGTTCTCGTTTTCGTATTGCGTTTGGAGGGAAGCCCGTGAACCGCACTCTTGGAAGACCCAACGAGACTGCATCAAGAAACGCCGCCGGTCGCCAGCAGCATTTGCGCATTCGGGATTTGGCCGAGAATATCGAGGCCGCCGAGCTTCCGCATCGCCAGCAGACGCCAGCACTGCAACAAACTCAAGTGATTACGCAGAACTCCGCGATGCGGCAGTCCTACGAGCTCAGCCTGCGGAATATCGACGACAACATTTACGCCATGGCCGCTGCCACTGCCGCGCTCGACCGTGTCGAGAGCACGCTGTTGCAGGCCCGCGCCAGGATCGAGCGACTGTGCGCCGATGGCGAGCCGGTCGATCTCGTCAAGGTCGAACGCACGCTGCTGCAGCTGGCCGAGCACATCAATCAGTCGGTACGGCGCGCCGATGAGAACTACATCAATCTCTTACGCGATTCCCGGTTGCAACTGACAATCACCGAAGGCGGCGACCGCGACGGTCGCTCGATGAAGGTGGACCTGACGCTGATCTCGGTGGAAAAGCTGATGGCCTGGAAATTGCGCGAGGGCCCAGCCGATCCCGAAGCCTGGATCGAGTTGATCGACGCCATGGGCAAGGTGGTGCTGCAGAACGTGCAAATTCTGTCGAGCCTGATCCTGACGCTGTTTGCGGCCCGCGACTACACAACAGGTGTGGTGCAGTTGGTCAGCAGCAATCAGAATGATGCGCCGCGCCTCGGCTCCGCCACATCAATAGCGACGGATTTCGTCCATTCGGCCCGTGCGGCGCTGCTGCGCGAAGACGCACCGCTGCCGCAGCTGGCCGCGCGCGAACGCCGCCAGCCGCCTAGCCGCCTGATGGCGTTTCTCAATCAGATGACGTTTCAGACCTAGTCACCGTTTCAGCACGATCATGTCCTCCTCCGCCGCATAGCCGAGCACCGAGCGAGCGGCCTCGTCGAGGCTGTCGGCATCCAGGTGATCGTCTTGCAGGAGAGCGACATCGCGCTTGAGGTGGGAGAGCACGGTCTCGAGGCCATGAAGCCGCTCGCTGAGCGCTTGTGCCTGAGTATTTAGTCTCAGGCGGGCCTCGAGACCGTGTCGTCCCTTGATCGCTGAAAAGCCGAAGTAGCCGGCAAAGCCAAAGCAGAGAAGCACAACAGTCAGCTGCCGGTATCTGCCGTTTCGGGGCATCAGCGATTTTCTGGTTTTGTACGCAAAACTTATTTTGGGTTCGTCGATCGCTCGACAAAGCTGTTTATACCGGGCCGGTGTTAAACGCGGGTAAAGCACCGTGCCACTTTACAAATTCCTGTCATACGGGCATGTCCCAGGCTCTCAGTAAGTCACACGCACCAGGTAGAGCCCGTCGGGCGGAGCGACCATGCCGCAGGCTGCGCGATCACGGGCGTCCAGCGCTTGGCGCATGGCGAGAACTGGCAGACGGCCCTCCCCGATCATCTTCAGCGTGCCCACCATCGAGCGCACCTGATTGTGCAGGAACGAGCGCGCTCGAGCTTCGATGTGAATCTCCCCGCCGGCCTCTGACACCGATAGATGGTCCAGCGTGCGCAGCGGCGAGTTCGCCTGGCACTGTGTCGAGCGGAAGGTCGTGAAGTCGTGGTGTCCCAGGATGCTCTGTGCGGCAGCGTGCATGGCGTCGGCGTCCAAGGCGCGCGGCACATGCCAGACTTTTCCGCGCTCCAGCGCCGGCGGCGCGCGCCGGTTCAAGATGCGATAGAGATAGCAGCGCGCGGTCGCCGAAAAGCGCGCATCGAACTCGGGCCCGACGAGTGTGGTCTCCAAGATTATGATGGGATCAGGCCGTAAGTGCGCGTTCAGCGCTTCACGCAGCCGGACCGGATCCCAGTCCTTTTGCAGATCGGTATGGGCAACTTGACCGAGCGCATGCACGCCGGCATCGGTGCGGCCAGCCCCGCGCACATCTGGCTTGCCGGGATCAATCTTTGCCACCGCCAGCTCGATGCGCGCCTGGATCGATGGCCCATTGGCTTGCCACTGCCAGCCCGCGAAGGGCCCGCCGTCATATTCGATCAACAACTTGTAGCGCGGCATGGCTATGGACCGATCATCGGTTGTTGGGGGCATGAACAACAAAAACACAATACAAATCAGTTATTTCTCCGCAATATCTTAGGCATCGCTTCACCATTCCGGCCGATCATCGAGCGCAACCAAACCAGCCCTGAGTTGAGGTCGCCATGAGTGAAGCCGCCGTCAAATTGCCCGATCCCATTCCCGCCACTCTGGCCGCGACCGTACCGGTGCCCGCTAACGACACCCATATTCTGGATGTGTCGGAAACCGAAAAAGTGCTGCCGCTGCCCTTGATGCTCAAGGCGATCTCGACTCAATTCGATAAGCCCTTCCAGAGCATCGTCGGCGAGATCGCCATGGCCACCTTCGGCAAGGGCAAGCTCTCCAGCGAAGAGTACTTCACGCTCCGGCTGTTCGACGACAAGAACATCATCGGCGAAAAATCCGCTTTCTGCGGCATGGCGGGCATGCGCAACCTGTGGCCGGCCGCCAACTACATGACCGAATGGTTCGGCCCTATCACCGACAAGCTGGCTTTCGATACGCTGCTGAACGGCTACGGCCTGCCCGCCATCAAGATGCGCGCCTACTATTTCACCGAAGGCTTCCGCGTCCCCGCGCAACGCCAGCTGCGCATCGTCGACGACCTGAAGGCATTCCTCAAGGATCCCGCCAGCTATCCGTTCTTCTCCAAGCCGCGCTCGTCATCGCTGTCGCTGGGCTCGGCCAGCGCCACCGGCTACGACGCAGCAACGGGAGAAATCCAGTTGCTCAGTGGCAAGACGGTTGCCCTCGACGCCTTCGTCGACGATATCGTCACGCACTTCGGCGACGGCTACATGTTCCAGGAGCGCGTCGTTCCGCATAAGGACGTGCGCGCCATCTGCGGCGATCGGCTGCCGACCGTGCGCGTTTACACCATCAACGGCGAGAACGGTCCGGAAGTCTTCCGCGTCTGCTGGAAGGTGCCGGCCGGCAAGAATGTCGCCGACAACTTCTGGCGCAAGGGTAATATTCTGTGTGCGGTCGACTATGAGACCGGAAAGATCACCAGAGCGATCCAGGGCTATGCGCTCGACCAGAAAGAGATCACGCACCACCCCGACACCAACGCGCCCCTGGTCGGGATCGAAATCCCGAACTTCAAGCCGATCCTGGCGCTGGCTCTCGAGGCGGCGACCGTGTTCAAGGACATCCGAGTCGTCGGCTGGGATATTGCGCCCACGGACGATGGCGGCGTGATCGTCGAGGGCAACTACGCGCCCGACTTCAAGCTGGTGCAGATGGCCGAACGCCGCGGCATTTTCGACGCCCGCCTGACCGCATTCCTGGCCTGGTGCAAGAAGGAAAAGGTCAAGTTCGAGGCCAACCTGAAGGCCCGCCGCCGCGACCAGATCCGCGAGGATATGCGCAAGTACAAGAAATCAGCGTGGATGAAGTAGGGCCCCATCTACTGCATTTCACTCTGTGAACACGACCGATTTGTCGGGGCGGCTCTGCGGCCGCCCTCCAACAACGAGCCTGCTGCCCAAGCACGCCCTACACGCCTTCGAACAACGCCGTCGACAGATAGCGCTCGGCAAAGCTCGGCGCGACAGTCAGGATGCGCTTGCCTTCCATGCCCGGCCGCTTGGCGATCTCCAGCGCGGCGGCCACGTTCGCGCCAGTGGAAATGCCGCCGGGGATGCCGTCCAGTTTGGCCAGCTTGCGCGCGGTTGCAAAGGCCACGTCGTTGTCGATCTTGATGATCTCATCCAGCAGGCCGGTGTCCATCACAGCCGGGATGAACCCCGCGCCGATGCCCTGGATCTTGTGCGGGCCGGGTGCGCCGCCCGACAGCACCGGGCTGTTGACCGGCTCCACCGCCACCACCTTCAAGTTCGGCAAGCGCGGCTTCAAGCGTGCGGCCGACGCCGGTGATGGTGCCGCCGGTGCCGACGCCCGCGACGAAATAATCGAGCTTGCCGCCGGTGTCGCTCCAGATCTCCTCGGCCGTGGTCCGGTCGTGCACCGTCGGGTTGGCCTGGTTGGTAAACTGGCCGGGCTGGATCGAGTTCGGGATTTCCTTCGAGCAGTTCCTCGGCTCGCGCGATGGCGCCCTTCATGCCCTTCTCAGCCGGCGTCAAAACAAGTTCGGCGCCCAGGAACGCCAGCAACTTGCGGCGCTCGATCGACATGGATTCCGGCATGGTCAGGATCAGACGGTAGCCGCGTGCTGCCGCAACGAACGCCAGCGCGATGCCCGTGTTGCCCGACGTCGGCTCGACCAGCACGGCGCCGGGGCCGATCTTGCCTTCGGCCTCCAAGCTGTCGATCAGCGAGACGCCGATGCGGTCTTTCACTGAGGCCAGCGGATTGAAGAACTCCAGCTTCACCAGCACTTCGGCCTTGGCACCGGCATCGGCAGCCATGCGGTTGAGGCGGACGACCGGCGTGTTGCCGATCGTCTCGGTGATGTTGTTGAACACTTTGTCGTGGCCCCACTTGGTGGTGCCCTCGATAGTCTTGATGCGGATTGAATTGGCCATGGGGTTCGGCTCTCGCTAACGGGAATACCTAGCATGACATCGCATGCGCGAAGTGTGGACGCCAGAGGGCTCCCGCGCAACTTTTTGCCATGCGACGCAGCTCATCCCGATGCAGCGCCAAGCCTATCGAGCGCCTCCTGGATCGCAATTGTTCGAGATCTAGCGTTTGCGCGATCCTTTTCCTGTCGAACCGAATCCACCCGAGCCGCGCTCGGTTTCGTCAAGCTCGGCCTCTTCGATCAGTTCGGGGCGCAAGATCACGCCGATCACCAGCTGCGCGATGCGATCACCACGATTGATTTTGAACGGCTCGCTGCCGTGATTGATCAGGAGGACGCCGATCTCGCCGCGGTAATCGGCATCGATGGTTCCGGGGTTGTTCAGCACGGTCACACCGTGTTTCAACGCCAGTCCCGAGCGCGGTCGCACCTGCCCTTCCATCGCCTGAGGCAGCTCCATCGCGAGACCAGTCGGCACCAAGGCCCTGGCCCCTGGCGCCAAGATCACTGGTGCATTTGCCGGGACCGCCGCCATCAGGTCCATGCCGGCCGATTGCTCGGTCTGATAGGACGGCAGCGGCAGGTCGGCGCCATGGGGAAGGCGCTTGATGAGAACCGGCGGCATCGGCGGCATCTCGTCGTCGAAATCGTCCAGTTCGTCAAAATCTTCGATGCCGAGTTCATCGGCCATCTTGTTGAACTGCCCGATCAGCTTCAAGATATCGGCGTTGTCAGGCGGCGGCATGATTTCCGGCTTTTTCACCGGGGGGAGTTGCTTGCCGGGTTTCTTGGCCTTGCTCATTTGGACGTCCTCGCTGGTTCCAGGGTGCTCGCCACCCGTTGCATTAGCCGCTCGGCGACGGCTTCCTTGGTCAGTTCCGGCCAGCTTTCGACACTGGCGGCAGAGACCAGATGTACAGTGTTTTTCGCTCCGCCAAAGGTCCCGGTGGCTGGCGAAACGTCGTTGGCGACGATCCAGTCGCAGCCCTTTGCGACGAGCTTCTTCTTCGCATTTTCAACCACATGCTCCGTCTCAGCGGCAAAGCCGACGACCAATCCAGGACGATTCTGGCCGTGTGTCGAAAGTGTACGGAGGATATCCGGGTTCTCGGTGAGGGTAAGCGCAGGCGGTGGCGCGCCTTTCGCTTTTTTGATCTTGGCGTCAGCAGCATCGGCGGTGCGCCAGTCGGCGACGGCGGCGGCGAAGATCGCTACATCGGCGGGGAGCGCAGCTTCGGCAGCGGCCAGCATGTCGCGCGCCGTCTCGATATGCCGGACGGTGACCCCGGCGGGATCGGGTAGCGCGACCGGCCCTGAGATCAGCGTCACGCGTGCGCCCATGCGGGCCGCCGCCATAGCGATGGCGTGCCCCTGCTTGCCGGACGAGCGGTTGGAGAGAAAACGCACCGGATCGATCGGCTCTAGGGTCGGCCCCGAGGTGACCAGTACGTGCTTGCCGGACAGTGGCCGGTCCATCACAGGTGTGGCCTCGATGGCGGCCAGGATCTGCGCCGGCTCGGCCATTCGTCCGATGCCCGCTTCGCCTGCCTCTGCCATCTCGCCCAGTTCGGGACCGATAAACGCGATGCCATCCGCGGCAAGCTGCGCGACATTGCGCTGGGTGGCCGGATGCGCCCACATGCGAGTGTTCATAGCGGGAGCGATCAGAACTGGCTTGTCCGTCGCCAGCAATACGGCGGTGGCGAGATCGTCGGCATGCCCGCCCGCCATCTTGGCCATCAGATCGGCGGTCGCCGGCGCCACAACGATCAGGTCCGCTTCGCGCGACAGGCGGACGTGACCGATCTCGTGCGCCCCGTCGAGCGCCCACAGGTCGGTGAAAACGGCTCCGCCAGTGATCGCCCCAACCGCCAGCGGCGTTATGAAATGCTGAGCACCGGCCGTCATGACAACGCGAACCGAATGCCCGCGTTCGCGCGCGCGCCGGATCAGCTCCAGGCACTTGTAGGCAGCGATGCCACCACCGATGATCAAAAGCAGGCGCGCCATAGGACCCTTACGTCTCGAACGCTTGAACACAGCCAGCCGGTGGACCGATGCTAGCATGGCACTAACGCCTGCGGCAGTCCTGCGACTGCGGATATGCCCGTTGATTCCTGCAGATTTAGAATTATTCTAACTGGACCGGTTGGCGGCCAGGCGAGACAATGGAACCATGAAGCAATTCTCCGACCTGACCGAACAGGAAATCCTGGCGCTAGCGATCTCGCTCGAGGAAGAGCACGGCCGCATCTATGGCGACTACGCGCACGGACTGAAAGAGGCTTACCCCGCGTCCGCCAAGGTATTTACCGAGATGGCCGAGGAAGAGAACATCCACCGGCGCTGGCTGATCGATCTCTACACCAAGCGTTTCGGCGACCACATACCGCTCATTCGCCGCCAGGACGTCAAGGGTTTCATCAAGCATGAGCCCTATTGGATGGTGCGCCCGCTCGGGCTCGAAAAGGTGCGTAAGCAGGCCGAGACGATCGAGTACGAGACGCGCACGTTCTACGAGAAGGCCCTGACCCGCACCAGCGACGCCGGGATGCGGAAACTGCTGGGCGACCTGGTGCAGGCCGAGCGCGGGCACGAGTCGCTGGCCGACAAACTGTCGGAGCAGCATCTCACCACAAGCGCCAAGGACAGCGAGGACCAAACTCGGCAGCGCGTGTTCGTGCTGCAGGTTGTCCAACCCAGCCTGGTCGGTCTGGTCGATGGATCGGTATCGACACTGGCGCCGCTGTTCGCAGCCGCCTTCGCAACCCATCAGACCTGGCCCACATTCCTGGTTGGCGTAGCCGCCTCGATTGGCGCCGGCATCTCGATGGGCTTTGCCGAGGCCCTTTCGGACGACGGGTCACTGACCGGCCGCGGGCATCCCTGGCTGCGCGGCGGCATCACCGGCGCCATGACGGCGATCGGCGGTCTCGGCCATACGCTGCCCTATCTGATTACCGATTTCCGGACCGCAACCGGACTGGCGATTGCCGTGGTGCTGATCGAGCTTTGGGTCATCGCCTGGATCCGCTCGCGCTACATGGATACGCCGTTCCTTCGGGCGGTTTTCGAGGTGGTGCTGTGCGGCCTGATCGTGTTCGCGGCTGGGATCTTGATCGGCAGCGCTTGACGTAGTTACCTATGCGGGCCCCTCCAGCAGCAGACATAGGTTGGGTCAAGCGTTTCAGCGCGCCCCAACATCCACGGGCGGTGCCTGTAATGTTGGGTCGCGCAAGAGTTTGACCCAACCTACTTATTCTCCTGGCGCGCCATCAATGCGCCGCCTCCCAGTTGTCGGCCGCCTTGGCGTCCACCTGCAGCGGCACCGCCAGGGCAAGCGCCGGTTCGGCGCTCTTTTCCATCACGGAGCGGACGATCTTGATCGTCTTGTCGACGTCCTTTTCCGGCGCCTCGAAGATCAGCTCGTCGTGCACCTGCAGCAGCATACGGACGCTCTTTAACTTGCCCGCCTCTAGCGCACCCGGCATCCGCACCATGGCGCGGCGGATTATGTCGGCGGCCGAGCCTTGGATCGGGGCGTTGATCGAGACGCGCTCGAGGAAACTGCGCGTCGAGGGGTTCTTGGTGTTGATCTCGGGCAGGTGGATTTTCCGTCCAAAGATGGTCTGCACGAAGCCATGCTCGTGCGCGTACTTCTTGGTGGCGTCCATATAGGCGCGGATGCCGGGGAAGCGCTTGAAATAGGTTGATATGTAGTTGCCCGCCTCCTCGCGGCTGATGCCGAGTTGGTTGGCGAGACCGAAGGCGGAGATGCCGTAGATGATGCCGAAATTGATGGCCTTGGCGCGCCGCCGCACATCCGATGGCATGCCTTCCACCGGCACGCCGAACATTTCGGACGCCGTCATGGCGTGGATGTCCAGGCCGTCGGCAAAGGCCTGACGTAGCGCCGGGATATCGGCGATGTGGGCCAGCACGCGCAACTCGATCTGCGAGTAGTCGGCCGAGATCAGTTTGTTGCCTTTCTCGGCGATGAAGGCGGTACGGATCTGGCGGCCTTCTTTCGTCCGTATCGGGATGTTCTGCAGGTTGGGGTCGGTCGAGGCCAGCCGTCCCGTGGTGGTCGCGGCCATGGCGTAGGAGGTATGGATACGGCCAGTCTCCGAGTTGATGAATCCCGGGAGAGCATCCGTGTACGTTGAGCGAAGTTTGGAAAGCTGGCGCCATTCCAGCATGGTATTGAGCAGCTTGCGCGCATCGTCAGGCAGTTCTTCGTTGGCGGCGAGGTCGTCGAGCAGACCGGCGCGCGTCTCCCATTGGCCGGTCTTGGTGCGCTTGCCGCCAGGCAGATGCAACTTGTCGAACAGCAGTTCGCCCAGTTGCTTGGGGCTGCCGAGATTGAATTTCTCGCCGCCCATGGCGGGGGCGGCCAACTCCTGAACCTCGTCTTCCAGCCGCGCGATAGTTTGCGAAAACGACGTCGAGAGCTTACTCAGAATGGCCTTGTCCACCTTGATGCCGGCGCGCTCCATCTCGACCAGCACCGGCACCAGCGGCCGCTCCAGCGTCTCATAGACCGTGGTCATTTTCTCGGCGGCGAGGCGCGGTTTCAGCGCCATCCAGAGCCGCAGCGTGACGTCGGCGTCCTCGGCGGAATACTCGGTCGCGTCCTTAACCGGCACCTGCGCGAAGGTGCGCTCGGCCTTCTTGCCGGCGACTTCAGCCTTGGCGATGACGTCCTTGAAGGCGATCGGGCGATGCCCCAGCCAGCGCTCCGAAAGTTCGTCCATGCCGTTGCCGCCCTTGCCGGCGTCAAGCACATAGGAGAGCAGCATGGTGTCGTCGAGCGTTGCGAGATGAACATCGTAACGCTCCATCACCTCGATATCGTACTTCAGGTTCTGGCCGATCTTGAGCGTGGCGGGATCTTCCAACAGCGGCTTCAGTTCGGCGACGGCGTCCTTGAGCGAGATCTGCTCGATGGCTCCGGCCGCGCCTGCAAAGTCGAACCCATCGCCGATCTTGTGGCCGAGCGGCACATAGCAGGCCTTTCCGGGCGCGGTCGCCAGTGCCACGCCAACAAGATTGGCCTGCATGGAGTCGAGGCTGTCGGTCTCGGTGTCGAAGCAAACCAGCCCGAGTTCGGTCGCCTCGGCGATCCACTCTTTCAGGCGTGCGAGAGCCGTGATCGTCTCGTACTTCGAGCGGTCAATGGGGATCGCCTTGGCATCCGCAAGGCCGCGCATTGCGACGGCATCAGGCGTACCTGCGCCGTTCTTGGCCGATGGTTCGCCATCGCCCGACTTGGCCGCCGATCCCGCCGCTCGCGCCACCGGGGCCGGCTGGTCGACGCCCAGGCTGTCGGCCACGCGCTTGGTCAGCGTACTGAATTCCATCTTCTGCAGAAACGCGAGCAATTGCTCCGCATTCGGCTCGTGCACTTGCAGCGCCGCAATCGGAAATTCGACGGGAACGTCCTGTTTCAGCGTCACCAAGGTCCGGCTCATGCGCGCCGCATCGGCATTCTCGAGCAGTTTTTCTCGCCGTTTCGGCTGCTTGATCTCGCCGGCCCGGGCCAGCAGCGTATCGAGATCGCCATATTCGTTGATCAGCTCGGCGGCAGTCTTGATGCCGATTCCAGGTACGCCGGGCACGTTGTCAACGCTGTCGCCAGCCAGCGACTGCACATCGATGACCTTGTCCGGCTTGACGCCGAACTTTTCGAACACCTCGTCCGGTCCGATGCGGCGGTTCTTCATGGTGTCGAGCATGGCAATGCCGGGCTTGATCAGCTGCATCAGATCCTTGTCCGACGAGATGATGGTGGCGTCGCCGCCCGCCTCGACCGCATGGCGCGCATAGGTGGCGATGATGTCGTCGGCCTCAAAACCGTCCATCTCGATGCAAGCGACGTTGAAGGCTTCCACTGCGTCGCGGATAAGCGGGAACTGCGGGATGAGCTCCTCGGGAGCTGGCGGCCGCTGCATCTTATATGCCGGATAGATCTCGTTACGGAAGGATTCTCGCCCGGCATCGAGAATCACCGCGATATGCGTGGGTTTGTCGCCGTCCTTCGAATCGCGCAGCAGCTTCCACAGCATCTGGCAGAAGCCGTGCACCGCGCCAACCGGCAGCCCGTCGGAGGGACGCGACAGCGGCGGTAGTGCGTGGAAGGCGCGGAAGATGTAGCCCGAGCCATCGATCAGATAGACATGGCTGCCTTTGGCCATGGCTTCGCCCGTGGCGGTGGGGCTGGTGGAGGCGCGTGTGGGGCGTTTGCTCATGGCCGCGACTATAAAGTGGGCGGCGTAGGGCGCAATAGGCGCTCTTTCCTCGCGCCGTATTGCGCCGCAGGGGGCCATTGCGGTCGCCGGCGGTTGCTTCGAGCCCGGCGGCGCAATACGGCGAAGAGGTCTATTGCGCCCTACCCTTACGACCGCCAGCATGCGCTGCCAGAGCTCGCGATACCCTTCCAGGCCGAACAGCCCGATGGGCTCGGCGACATGGTCCGGCGCCAGCTCCGGTTTCTGCGGCCAGTGCGCCAGCAATGCGGCCCCGCGCGCCGTGCCGGACTGATCGGCGGGAACCCGGATGGATTGCCCGGGGCGCAGCGCCGCGAGAATTCCACAGTAGGCAGCGTTTTTGCCGAAACTTCCTTCAACGATCACGTCGCCGCTGTGCGATCCCAACCGAGTCAGCATATCGTCCGTCATGAGAGCGATGTGCAAGGTTGCCAGCGCCGGGCGGTTGGCGTCGTCAATCTCGCCGACGATTTGGCCCTTGCGACCGGCATAGGGGCCGCCTTGCCCGGTGAACGACGGCAGCGCCACCGTGCCTGATGCGATCACGCGCTGCAGCGAGGCCATGTCGGCATCGCCCGTCACGCTGGCGCAGATCATCTCGTACTCGCGTCCGCCCATGAAGCGCGCGCAGGGGACCGGCGCTCCGGTGGCGTCGACGTTGGAATAGAGGTCGGAAGCTTCGTCCAGCGTGTCGAAAGGCGCACCGACGCTCATGAGGATGACCCAAGTGCCGGTCGAAACAACCGTGAACGGAGCGGCTCGCGCAAGCAGGTTCGGCAGCAATGACGCATTGCTGTCGTGAATTCCGCTGATGACGCGTGTTGCGGGATCGAGGCCGGTGGCGCGGACAACTTCGGGTGCGATCGGCCCAAGCGCATCCCAGGCCTGACGGATTGGCGGGAACAGGGACCGGATGCCTAGGGCATCGACGACACGTGCGAAAGTGCGGGCCTTGGGGTTCCACAGGTCGGTGTGGCAGCCGAGCGAGGTCACCTCGCTGGCGGCGACGCCGGACAAGCGCCAGGACCAGTATTGCGGGTAGTTCAACAGGTGCCGCGCGCGGGCGAACTCGTCCGGGAACGTCCATTTCTGGTAGGCGAACTGGCGGGCAAGGTTCAAACCGCCGGCAGCGGGCGGCGACAGACTCTCGCTGAAGGCTGGACGGATTTTCGCGTAGCGGTCTTCGATGCCCTCGGGGCCTTTGTCCTCATAGTCCAGCATCGGCAGCACCAACCCGGTATCGTCGATGACGACGCCTGACGCGCCATGGGCCGTGGTGACGATGCACTCGATGGGATGCGCCTTGTGGCCCTCGGCAAGACTTGCGAGTACGAAGCGCCAGATCGTTTCCACATCGGCGTGCAGATAGGGCGGCGCCGGCAGGGGTCTGTTTGGCTGGCTCTTCTCCCACAGGACGTGTCCTGAGGGATCGAACAGCACGACCTTCAGATTTGTCTTGCCGATATCGAGGACGGCGGTGGCGGCCATGGCGTCAGCCGCGCTTGGGGATGAAACGGCGCACGACGATCGGCACCGATATTGCCGCAATCAAGAGCAGGCCGTTCAGCACGTTGATGACGACGCCAGGCACATTCACCAGCGACAGGCCGAAAGTAGTGAGGCCAAGCACGAAGACGGCGAGCACGAGGCCGAGGATGGTGCCCGAACCGCCGGCAATCGAGACGCCGCCGAGCACCACCATGGTCACGGCTTCGAGTTCGTAACCGAGCGCGATGTTGGAGCGGGTGGAGCCGATGCGCGCAGTCAGGAGAACGGCCGCAAGGCCCGCCATGACCCCCGAGAGAACGAACAGCCAGAACCGGATGCGGTCGACCGGGATGCCGGAAAAGCGCGCGGCAATTGGGTTGCTGCCGGCTGCGAAAATGCGCCGGCCAATGCGTGGTGCGATGCAGGACGTAGCCGAAGATCGCGGCCAGCACCAGAAACAGCGTGAATGAGATCGGGATCGGGATGTTCGGAGCGATGTAGCCTTGGCCGATATTCTGGAAGCTCTGCGGATACTTCGTGAACGCCTGATCGCCCAGGATCACCTGCACCAGCCCGCGGAACAGCGACATCGTGCCGATTGTTACAACAATGGACGGCAGCGCAAACCGCGTGACCAGAACGCCGTTGAAGGCTCCGCAGGCCGCACCGGTGGCGAGGCCGACCAGGACCAGCACTGGCGCCGATGCTCCGGCAGCGGAGGCCTCACCCATGGCCAGCGAGGCGACGGCGACGATGGCGGCGACCGACAGATCGATATCGCGGGCGATGATCAGCAGCGCCATGGCCAGCGCAATGATCGCCTTCTCGGAAAAATTGAAGGTTGCGTCCGAGAGATTGTAGACGTCGAGGAAATAGGGCGAGATCCAAGTGTTGACCACCACCACGGCGGCCAGCAGCAGCACCAGGATAGACTCCCAGCGCAACAGCAAATCGGCGATCCGGAATGGCGGCCGGTCGGAGACTTGATAGCGGTCGGCGGTGTCGGTGCTCATGCCGTGGCTCCTCCGGCGGCGGCGCGGCGAGCTTCGGGCAGGATCAGTTTGCCCGAGCGGCGTTCGGCGCGCGCATTGACGAGGACCGCGGCAAGGATGACGGCGCCCGAAATCAGCATCTGCCAGAACGGCGAGACATTGATGACCGGCAGCGCGTTGACGACGACGCCAAGGAACAGCGCACCGAGCAGCGCGCCGCGCACCGTGCCGATGCCGCCGGCAATCGAGACGCCGCCGATAACGCAGGCCGCGATCACGGTCAGTTCGTAGCCGCTAGCGATGTCCGTGTATGCCACACCCAAGCGCGAGACCCAGAGGAATCCGGCCAGCCCCGCGACCGCGCCGGCCAGGGTGTAGACCAGGAACTGGATGCGCCCAATGCTGATGCCGCAATAGCGCGCTGCCATCGGATTGCCGCCGACGGCATAGATGGCACGGCCGATTGGGGTCTGGGTCATCAAGTACCAGAAGGCCGCAGCGACCAGGACTGGGATGATCACTAACACCGGCACGCCGAGGATCGATGAATGCGGAAAGTCCAGGAAGGCCGGGCTCATGTCCTTGGAGGTGAGCCAGGCGCCGCCCGAGAAAATGTGAATAAAGCCGCGGAAGATCGAATAGGTGCCGAGGGTCGCCACGATGGGCGGAATGCCGACGCCCGCAATCAGACCGCCGTTGATGGCCCCGAGGAGAGCGCCGGTGCCGATGGCCATGGCGATGATGACCGGTATCGGGATCCATGGTGCGGCGCGGGCGGCAAGCGTCACCACCATGCCGGAGAGGGCGAGATTGGCGGCAGCCGAGAGGTCGATGCCGCGCGTGAGAATGACCGCCATCTGCGCGAGCGCCAGCATGAACAGGAAGCTAGTATCCGTCAGCATGCTGGCGATACTGTCGGCCGTCAGGAACACCGGCGCGCGGATGCCGACGCCGGCGAACAGCAGCGCGACGATGATGGCAAGCAGGATGTCGCGGTTCTTGAGCAGTGACGTCACGTCCGCGCCTCCCCGTGTCCCGACCCGCTGGCCGCGCTTACGATCGCCTCGGCGCTCGCCTCGCCACGCGAGAATTCGCTGACGATGCGGCCCTCATGCATGACGATGATGCGGTCGGACATGCCCATGATCTCGGGCAGTTCGGAGGACACCAGGATGATCGCGAGGCCTTCGCCGGCCAGTTCCCCCATAAAATCGTGCACGGCGGCCTTGGAGCCGATATCGATGCCCTTGGTCGGCTCGTCGAGAATGATGATGCGGGGTTTGGTGGCCAGCCACTTGCCGATCACCACTTTCTGCTGGTTGCCGCCCGAAAGCTCGCCCAGCCGCTGCTCCCAGTTGGCGGCCTTCACCGACAGGCGGCGGCCGAGGGCGCGCGTGGTGTCCAACTCGCGGCCGAGGTTGATGGCGCCGCCCGAGACGTGCGCGGAGAGATTGGCCAGTGTCATGTTTTCGCGGATGCCGAAAGGCAGAATGGCGCCCTGCTCTTGGCGGTCCTCCGGCACATAGGCGATGCCGGCCGCGATCGCCGCCGTGGACGAGCCGATGGCGATATCGGCTCCGTCGATTCGTACCCGGCCGCGCGTTATCGGCGTCAAGCCAAACAAGCCCATCATGCATTCCGAGCGTCCCGCTCCGACCAGGCCGTAGACGCCGAGCACTTCGCCCCTGCGCAGTTTGAAACTGACGCCGTCGAACTCGGTGGCGTTGGAAAGGTCATCCACTTCCAGAACCACGTCGCCGATCGGCACGTTGCGCTTTGGGAAGGCCTGGTCGACCGGGCGCCCGACCATCAGGCGCACAAGATCGGCCTGCGTCACATCCTTGATGGCGCCTTCGCCCACCTGCTCGCCGTCACGCAGGCAAGTCCAGCGGTCGGCGATGCGGAAGATCTCCTGGAACTTGTGCGAGATGAAGACGATGGCGCGCCCTTGAGCTTTCAGCTGCTCGACAATGCGGTAGAGATCGCCAATCTCGCGTTCCGAAAGCGCCGAAGTCGGCTCGTCCATGATGATGATGCGTGCGTCGTGCGACAGCGCGCGGGCGATCTCGACCAGATGTTTCTGGGCGACGCCGAGGCGTTTCAGCAGTGTATCGGGGGTGAAATCGGCCTCCAGGCGGCCCAGCAGATCGGCTGTCCGGCCGCGCATAGTCGCCCAATCGACCCGCCCCCGCGACAGGGTCGGCATGTGGCCCATGAAGATGTTCTCGGCGACCGAGAGATCATCGAACATCACGGTTTCCTGGTGGATCGCCGTGATGCCGGCAGCCCAGGATTCGCGCGGGCTGGAGAAAGTGACGGTCTTGCCTGCAACGTGCACTGAGCCTTCGTCGGGCGTATAGATGCCGGTTAGGATTTTCACCAGCGTTGATTTGCCTGCGCCATTCTCGCCCAGCAGCGCCATGACTTCGCCGCCGCGCAGGGTCAGGCCGACCTTGTGCAGCGCCCGCACGCCGGGAAAGGACTTCGAGACGCCGGACACGGAGAGAAGGGCTGGGGACATGATGTTCATCTTCGGCGGAGCCGGAATGTCAAATTGGACGCCGGACCCGGCGCCGAAGATGAACTTCGTGTCCCCGTTGGCGGCACGCGTAGTCCAACGGGGAAACGAAGTTCATCTTCGGCCCGAAGCCTTCGACAAACTGCGACGAGCAAACCGGGCCGAAGATGAACATCATGTCCCCGGCCCGGTGTGTTTCCGTTCTACGATCTAGAAGATCTTGGCGAACTTCTCGACGTTGGTCTTGTCGTACACGAACGGATCGGCCATTGCGGCCTGGCCGTCGTCGCCGATCTTGGTCTCGCCCATGCGGCCCATCTTGACCGTCTTGCCGGGGCCGACGTCGCCGCCATTCAAGATGCCGATCATAATCTGGGTCGAGGCATAGCCGTAGTCGACCGGGTTCCAGATCGCGAAGGTGTCGCAAGCGCCCTTCAGCACGTAGTCCTTCATTTCCGAAGGCAGGCCGAGGCCGGTGATGAACACCTTGCCGACCAAGCCGCCGTCGACGATGGCCTTGGCGCCCGAGCGGATGCCGATGGTGGTCGGCGAGATCACGCCCTTCAGGTTCGGGTGCGACTTCACGAGGCCCTGCATTTCGCGATAGCTCTTGTCGTCCTGATCGTCGCCGTAGACGGTCGCGACCAGCGGCATGTCCTTGTATTCCGGCTTCTTCCACTCTTCCTTCATGGCCTCGATCCAGGAATTCTGGTTGGTCATGGTGGAAGCGGCCGACAGGATGGCGACTTCGCCCTTGCCGCCGAGGGTCTTGGCGATCATCTGCACCTGCTTGGCGCCAATGAGGGGCGTCGAAGAGGCGTTAAGGTGCATCAGGCGGCCTTCCGGAGCGACGGCCGAGTCGAACGAGATGACCTTGGTGCCGCGCTGCGCAGCCTTCTTGCAAACCGGAACGAGCGCACTGGGATCATTGGCAGAAATGATCAGGCCGTCCACCTTCTGGGCGACCAGGGCGTCGAGCACGGCGATCTGTTCTTCGGCGGTCGCCTTGGTGGAGGCGGTGTAGATGATCTCGTAGCCGCCAGCTTCCTTGGCCGCTTCGGTGGCGCCAGCGGCGCAAGCGTCGAAATAGCTGTTGCCGAGGTTCTTGACGACCATGGCGATGCGCTTGCCATCGGCCATGGCGAAGCTGATAACGCCCATCGGCAAAGCGGCGCCGGCAGCGCCGGCGGCCGCAAGTTTGAGTAGCTTACGACGATTGGTCAGCATTTTGTCTTCTCCCTAGGTTGCCACACTTGGCCTCCAGTCTTCCGGCAGGTTTGCCGGCGACTGGAATTCCTTGTTGTCTTCTACCGCAATTGGGGCGGGTTATCTCACGCTGCGGTCTCGGCTCCAGCGAATTCCTCTGACAGCGGCGCCACCATTACCTCGATACCGCTTGAGCGCAACATATCGAGCGATTGAGGCGAGGCTGTTTCGTCGGTTATGACGGTGGATACTCGCGAGAGCGGGCAGACCACGATAGATCCGCGCGGCTCGAACTTGGACGCGTCCACCAGCACCACCAGCTTTTGAGCGCGGGTCAGAAGTTTGGCCTCGGCGCGTGCGATCAGCGGGTCGCCCTCGATCACACCCATAGGACCAAGCGAGGCGCAGCTCATGAACATGGTGTCGGCGGCGTAGTGCTGGATGGCATCATCGTCGAACGGCGACAGGATGATGGCCTGCTTGCGATAAATCTCGCCGCCCGGAAGAATCACCCGGCTGCGTCCTCTTGCCATCAGCGCCTGGGCGATCGGGAACGAGTTGGTCAGGATGTTCAGCTGGCGCAGGCGCAATGGCTCGACCATCTCATAAGTGGTGGAGCCGGCGTTGATGATGATGGATTGTCCATCGACGCAGAGTGTGGCGGCGGTCTCGGCGACGGCGCGCTTGCGGTCGAGATTGAGCGTGCGGCTGACCTCGAAGGCGCGCGTGCCCAGTTCCTGCCGGCGCATGGCGGGTCCAAGTTCTGCGCCGCCATGCACCCGCCGGATTGCGCCGGTCTCCTCAAGTTTCGCTAAGTCGCGCCGGATGCTGGCGCTGGAGGCGCCGGTTTCCCGCATCAGGTCGCGCACCGGTGCCATGCCACGCTCCCGCACCAGCCGGAGAATGGCTTGCCAACGTTCGCGTTCGTGCAGCGGATCGCGCATCATGGCGCAAAAGTAAGCAAGATCGCTCAGGTTTGTCAACGTCCCCCGTTGACGGTGAGCGATCCTGCTCCTAGTTTGCGCATCTTCGGCGCCTTGGTATGGGCGGCCTTCCAACGCCCCACACAACGCGAGGACGATTGCGGTGGCCGCTCTCAGCGAACCGTCAGAACTTGTAGCTCGCCCCCAAACGCAGCTGGTGCAGCTGGTTGCCATAAATCATCGTGTTGCCGTCGGCGTTTTGCAGCGTCACCGATCCGAAGTCGCTGTAGAGATATTCGGCACGCGTCGTCCAGCGGTCGTTGAGCGCGTACTCGGCGCCGGCGCCAACGGCGTAGCCCCACTTGTTCTGGCCCTCCCAGACCACCTGCTCGCCCGGGTTCGCGCCCTTCTGGATCTGGTTGTTGATGTTGGCGAAGGCGAGGCCCGCGGTGCCATAGACCATCACCCGGTCCATAATCCAACCGAGGCGCCCACGGATCGAGCCGAAGGAATTGTAGGACGCCTCTGTGGCGTCGTTATCAAA
Source organism: uncultured Alphaproteobacteria bacterium (assembly GCA_963732765.1). Classification (GTDB taxonomy): domain Bacteria; phylum Pseudomonadota; class Alphaproteobacteria; order Rhizobiales; family Hyphomicrobiaceae; genus JANYHF01. Next base: position 518,423 of record CAVTAS010000008.1, read on the forward strand.
GATTTCGTTCGAGACTTTGCCATTGCCAGTACCCAGATCGACCTCGATGCCGGCAAGCGTGTTGGCGCCGACGTAGGTATTGTAGCCCGCCCAGACGCCGCCTGCGATGCCGTCCAATCCTTCAACAGCATGGCCATGGTTGTTGTTGCGGTAGAAGTCGAGCGTCCAGACGCCATGCATGCCGCCAACGAAACCGCCGGCATAGAACCCGCCCCAGTTGCGGCCAAGCGGGATCGGCATCTCAAGTGGCGGCGGTGGCACATCGGACACGATGCGGCGTTGGACAACAACCGGTTTGCGGACCTTAGGTTTGGCTTGCATGATGGCCGTTTGGGTCAGCTCGGTCGTTTCCGTGACGTCCGTGCCGGGCGTCACTTCGGCCGCCGCAACGGTTGTTGTGCTGACGATAGACGTGGTGAGAGCGATCAGCGCGAGCGGAAGCGCCCGCGCTGCGGTGTGTACCCCAGAAGTCATGTGATCAGTCCCCAGTGATTCGATTTATCGATCACAGCCGGGGCCTAATGGTCATCTGAGAAAGACCAAAATATGTTGTTTTAATCCAGAGAATTAAGACAAAGTGATCTGAGTATAAGCGAAAAATAGCCGAGAAGGACAAGGTGCCATGGCCACAACGCGAGCAGATCGTCTGATAACGAACAAATGGAACGATGCGCAGGCTGCCAAACTCGATGAGCCGGGTCTGTTGCTCTATCGCTCCAACCTTCTTGGCAGTGATCTGCGCATCACCAACTTCGGCGGCGGCAACACATCGGCCAAGGTCGATATGATAGATCCACTGACGAAGAAACTGACCAGAGTGCTTTGGGTCAAGGGATCGGGCGGCGATATCGGATCCATGAAGTTGGATGGTTTTGCAACGCTCTACATGGACAAGTTCCTTGGGCTGAAGGAACTCTACCGCGGCATCGCGCAAGAAGACGAGATGGTCGAACTGTTCAATCATTGCACGTTCAATCTCAACCCGCGCGCGACCTCGATCGATACGCCGCTGCACGGCTTTGTGTCCTATACGCATGTCGATCACGTCCATGCCGACGCGGTGATCGCAATTGCAGCGTCCTCGAACGCAGAGGAACTGACTCGCAAAGTCTACGGCGACGAAATTGGCTATCTGCCCTGGCAACGCCCTGGTTTCGATCTGGGGCTGAAGATCGGCGCCATGGCGGCGAAGAACCCCAAGATGGTTGGCGTGGTACTGGGCAGTCATGGGTTGTTCACTTGGGACAACACCGCCAAGGGCTGCTACCAGGTCACGCTGCGTATCATTCAGCAGGCGGTCGATTGGCTTGAAGCCAACGGCAAGACGCCCGCGTTCGGCGGCGCGCGCGTCGAGACAGCACCGGCGCCCAAGCGCGCCGAGATGGCCGAGCGCCTGATGCCGATGATCCGTGGAAAGATATCAAAGGACGAGCGAAAAGCCGGGCACTTCACCGATGCGCCTGAGGTGCTTGAGTTCGTCAACTCCAAGACGCTGGACACGCTCGCCCCGCTCGGTACATCGTGCCCGGATCATTTTCTGCGCACCAAGATCCGCCCGCTGGTGCTGCCGTTCGATCCCGCCACCGGCAAGATCGAAGATCTCACGGGCAAGCTGGATGCTCTGCTGGCGGATTATCGCAAAGGCTATGCGGCCTACTACGAGCGCTGCAAGCACGCCAACTCGCCGGCCATGCGCGATCCCAATCCGGTGATCTTCCTTATCCCAGGTGTCGGCATGCTGTCCTTCGCCAAGGACAAGCCAACAGCACGTATTGCCTCCGAATTCTACATCAACGCCATCAATGTGATGCGTGGCGCATCGGGCGTCTCGACCTACGTGGGATTGCCGGAGCAAGAGGCGTTCAGCATCGAATATTGGCTGCTGGAGGAGGCGAAACTCGCCCGCATGCCGAGACCCAAGGCGCTAGCGGGACGGGTGGCCTTCATCACTGGCGGGGCGGGCGGGATCGGCAGCGCAACAGCCGCGCGCCTGCTGTCGGATGGGGCCTGCGTGGTGCTCGCCGACATCGACGAGGCTGCGCTTGCCGAGCGCGTCGAAGGCTTCGGCAAACAGTACGGCAAGGATATGGTGCGTGGACTGAAGATGGACGTGACCAAGGAAGACTCGGTCATTGCCGCCTTTAGCGAAGCTGTGCGCGCCTACGGCGGCCTCGACATCGTCGTTTCCAACGCTGGCATAGCCACGGCCGCCAATGTCGAAGATACTACCCTCGCGCTGTGGCAGAGGAATATGGACATTATGTCTACGGGCTACTTCCTCGTCTCGCGCGAGGCCTTCAAGTTGATGCAGCGCCAGGCCAATGGCGGATGTATCGTCTTTGTCGCCTCCAAGAACGGCCTTGCCGCTTCGGCTGGAGCTTCGGCCTATTGCGCGGCGAAGGCTTCGGAGATCCATCTGGCGCGCTGCCTCGCTCTGGAAGGCGCGCCCTTCGGCATTCGTGTTAATACGGTCAACCCGGATGCTGTGCTTGCCGGCTCCAAGATCTGGCAAGGCGAATGGCGCCAGCAGCGCGCGGCCTCCTACAAGGTCGAGCCGGGCGGGCTGGAGGAAATCTACCGCAACCGGTCCATGCTGAAACTGTCCGTGTTGCCGGAAGACATCGCCGAAGGCATCGCCTTTTTCGCCTCGGACCGGTCCGCCAAGTCCACCGGCAACATTCTGAACGTTGACGCGGGCAACGCCCAGTCGTTCACGCGCTGACAGGGAGAGCGACATGAGCTATCGCATCGGGCGGGATCAGATCGCCAGCCACAACGCCAAGCATATGGCGGCCATCACTGAGGATTACGACGCTCTGGGACGCACGCTGAAGCGGCGCGGCGTCGAAATCGAGGCCATCACGAAAGAGGTAATGGCGTTCGGCGTGGCCGTGCCGACCTGGGGTGTGGGGACGGGCGGCACGCGCTTTGCCCGCTTCCCAGGCGAGGGCGAACCGCGCAATATCTTCGACAAGATCGAGGATTGCGGGACTATCCAGGCCCTGACCCGCGCGACCCCTGCCATTTCCCCGCACATTCCTTGGGACAAGACTGGCGACCTGAAGGCGCTGAAAGAGGCCGCGACGGCCGAGGGCCTCGGTTTCGATGCCGTCAATTCAAACACTTTCCAGGATCAACCAGGGCAGACGCTGAGCTACAAATTCGGCTCACTGTCTCACACCGAGAAGTCTGTGCGCGCGCAAGCTGTGGCGCATAATCTCGAGTGTATCGAGATCGGCAAGGCGCTTGGTTCAAAAGCGCTGACAGTCTGGATAGCCGACGGATCGAACTTTGCCGGACAATCCAATCTGACCAAGGCGTTGGACAACTATCTCAAGGCAATGTCTGACGTTTACGCGGGCCTGCCAAGCGACTGGCAGGTGTTCCTTGAGCACAAACTCTATGAGCCCGCGTTCTACTCAACTGTGATCTCCGATTGGGGCACCAGCTTTGCTGCGGCCCAGGAACTTGGCCCCAAGGCAAAGTGCCTGGTTGACCTGGGCCACCATGCTCCGAATGTGAATATCGAGCAGATCGTGGCGCGACTGGTTCGCTTCAAGAAGTTGGCCGGATTCCATTTCAACGACAGCAAGTATGGCGACGACGACCTGGATTCAGGGTCGGTCGAGCCGTTCCGGCTGTTCCTGGTGTTCAACGAACTGGTCGACGCATCTCATCGCAAGGCCAACGGATTTGCCCCGGCCTATATGATCGATCAATCGCATAATGTGACCGATCCGGTCGAAAGCCTGATGCAGTCGGCCATCGAGTTGCAGCGTGCCTATGCTCAGGCGCTGCTGGTTGACCGTAGTGTTCTGGCGGGCTTGCAGGAAGGCAACGACGCTCTCGGCGCACATCTGGAGCTGAAGCGCGCCTTTACAACCGATGTGTCGCCGCTGCTGGCGATGGCGCGCAACCGGGCCGGTGGAGCCGTTGCGCCAATCGAGTGCTATCGGGCGTCAGGCTATCGAGCGCACAAGGCCAAGGAGCGTCCGCCGTCCGGTGTCGCGTCGGCGGGGATAGTTTGATCAGCCCTTTTGGCAACTCAGAAAACAACAATGGCCGGATCATCTCCGGCCATTTTTGCGTCTTGTGTCTGAATGTGCTGCGATCCCCCCAAGGGGCCGGCGCGCAGGCTAAACTTTCGAATAGCCAAGTGCTGCCAATTCGCTGTTCGTGAAAGCAGTTTTCTTGTTGCCTTGCGAGCGGTGACGGCGGCCGTCATGGGCAGGATTCGTCTTGAATTTGCAGATCGGGCAGGGCGCGTCTTTCTTCTGGCGAACGCCGCCGCGACCGCCGCGGCCTGACGAGGCGCGCTCGCTGATCGAATAGTTGAAGCCGAGGGCGTTCACTTCCTCGATCGCCTCATGGGCGCGGGCAAGACCTTCTTGCTTGGCCTGGTCGCGCAGCTTGTTCTTCTGGTCGTCAAGTTTCTTGATCTGTTCGAGGGCCGTATTCGCCATGTGAGAACCACCTATCTGGGTTTTGGGTTGATTGAAACTCGTTCCGGACTAATTCCGTTGTCAAGTTCAACTAGATGCTTATTCGGGTTGAAGTTCAAGCGCAAGCCATATGTGTTCAAAGATTGCGGTTGTCGCACCACATAGCGAACCTTGGGTCTGGCAACCCGCGCGCTCCGATGTGGCAAGAGGGCGCTTCGGGTTAACAAAGGCTTGTGGTTCTGCGCTGGCTGTCACATACAGGCCCCTTCCCTTCCCTTCACGCCCAGGCAGATCCTCATGCCCAAAGCTCCCGCGCCCAAATCCAAGAAGATCAAGAAGGTTGTTCTGGCCTACTCCGGAGGTCTGGATACATCCATCATCCTGAAGTGGCTCCAAGAAACGTATGGTTGCGAAATTGTAACCTTCACGGCCGATCTGGGCCAGGGCGAGGAACTGGAGCCCGCGCGCAAGAAGGCGCAGATGCTCGGCATCAAGGAGATCTTCATCGAGGATCTGCGCGAAGAGTTCGTGCGCGATTTCGTTTTTCCAATGTTCCGCGCCAACGCTCTATATGAAGGCGTTTATCTGCTCGGGACGTCAATCGCCCGCCCGCTGATTGCCAAGCGGTTGATCGAGATCGCTGCAGAAACTGGGGCCGACGCTGTAGCCCATGGCGCCACGGGCAAAGGCAACGATCAGGTGCGCTTTGAATTGACCGCCTATGCGCTCAACCCCGACATAAAGATCATCGCACCCTGGCGCGAGTGGGACTTCAAGAGCCGCGAAGATCTGATCGACTTTGCCGAGAAACATCAGATCCCGATCGCCAAGGACAAGCGTGGCGAGGCCCCCTTCTCGGTTGACGCCAATCTCTTGCATTCGTCGTCCGAAGGAAAGGTGCTGGAAGATCCGGCGGTGGAGGCCCCGCCCTATGTCTACATGCGCACCATCTCTCCCGAAGAGGCGCCCGACAAGCCAACCTATATTACGGTCGGCTTTAAGAAGGGCGATCCGGTTAGCGTGGACGGCAAGGCGCTGTCGCCGGCCAAACTGCTGACGCGCCTGAATGAACTGGGCCGCGACAATGGTATCGGCCGCCTTGATCTGGTGGAGAACCGCTTTGTCGGCATGAAATCGCGCGGCGTGTATGAGACTCCCGGCGGCACCATCCTGCATGTGGCGCACCGCGCCATCGAGAGCCTGACGTTGGATCGCGGCGCAGCGCACCTCAAAGACGAGTTCATGCCGCGCTATGCCGAGCTGGTCTACTACGGTTTCTGGTTCGCCCCCGAACGCGAGATGCTGCAGGCGGCCATCGACAAGAGCCAGGAGCATGTCGAAGGCGACGTCACGCTCAAACTCTACAAGGGCAATGTGATCGTGACCGGCAGGAAGAGCCCGAAGTCGCTCTATTCCAATACGCTGGTGACCTTCGAGGACGACCGCGGCGCCTACGACCAGAAGGATGCGGCCGGCTTCATTCGGCTGAACGCGTTGCGGCTGAGGACGCTGGCGGCGCGCAAGAGGTCGATGAAGCCCTAGTCGGGCCTCGCCGTCACGCTGTGGCGGCCGACTGCCCGCAATCGAGGTCGCGCAGCAGTCCATCGGCGACCGAATAGATCCAGCCGTGGATCGAAACGGCCTGGCCTCGATCCCAGACGCGCTTCAAAATCGGCGAGTTGGCCAAGTTCGAGACCTGCTGTGTGACATTGATTTCGCACAGCCGGTCGACCACGTCGTCATGCGCTTTCAAGCTGTCCAGATAGGCCTTGTTGGCCCGCTCCTGCTCGCGGATCGGCTCCAGCCAATGGTCGATCAGCCCGTACTGCTCGCTGTCGATGGCCGCCACGACGCCGCCGCAGCCATAGTGGCCGCAGACGATGATGTGACGCACTTTCAAGGTCTCGACGGCGAACTGCACCACCGACATGCAATTGATGTCGGCGGCATAGACCATGTTGGCGACATTGCGGTGCACGAACACTTCGCCGGGATCGAGCCCGGTGATGACATTGGCTGGTACGCGGCTGTCCGAGCAGCCGATCCACAAGTAGGCCGGCGCCTGCTGGGCCGCAAGCCGGGAGAAGTAGTCCGGATCGTTGGCCACGCGCTGGCGCGCCCAATCGACATTGCGCTGCAGGAGGCGCTTTGGATCGACAATGTTGGTCATGGGGTGGGTTTAGTGGACGGGGCGGAAGATGGGAAGTGAGTCTTATGTAGGCGGGTCGCCCCTACGCCCACTCTACGTCTTCAAATCCGCATTCAACATCCAGCGATGTCCGAACGGGTCTGTCAGCATCGCAAACCGCGCGCCCCAGAAACTGTCGTGCGGGGCCAAACCCGAGGTCGCTCCGGCTTTCTCGGCCTTGGCATAGGTCTTATCCAGCTCGGCCGGGGAGGCGATATTGATGGCGATCGCCACCGGCGACGGCTGGCCTGCCGTGGGAGCCGATGGACCGCCGTGCTCGGGAAACTCGTCACTGAGGAAAAAGCTCGACCCGTTCAGGCTCATGACGCAATGCAGGATGCGCTTGCCGTCTTGCGCGGGCATGCGCTGCACTTCTTTGGCGCCGTAAACCTTTTCGTAGAAGGCGATCGCCTTGACCGTGTCTTTCACCGTCAAATGCGGGATGACCGATTGCGGCGTGGTCTCGGGCTTGGCCAGCACCTCGGCCAGCACCTCCAGCGAGCCGCCCCAGCCGCCTTGCATCGACTCGCGGATGCTGTCGAAGGCCGCCTGCTCGGTCTCGGAGCAGTTGCTCGGATCCGATACGATCCGAACGGTGGTCTTTCCGTCCGTCTCGGTGAATGTCACCGTGGTGAGAAGTTCTTTCGGGAAATCCGGCATCATCGCAAAGCTGGCGGTGCCGCCGCGCGGATCGGAGAAGCAGTTGAGCCAGACCAGCTTGTGGGGCAGATCGACCTCCTTGATGATCCACTTGCCCCACATCTTGAAGTCGATGCTCTGCAGGGAATAGTGGAAGATCCCGCCGGGGCGCAAATCCATCTTTGCCGAGAGCATCTTGCCGCCCTTGGGACCCCACCACTTCATGAGCTCCTTTTCGTCCGTCCACGCTTTGACCACAGCATCGCGCGGCGCGTTGAAGGTGCGCTCGATGACGAAAGGCGCGACGCTCTTTTGTTTCGTCGTCTTGGCCGGCTTGGTGGCTTTCGCGGGCTTAGCTGCCATGGGTGTGTCCTCCGGTTTGCTCATGGCGGCTTGCAGATAGGCATCGAGCCGGCCCAGCGTCTGGTTGCCGCCCTCGATGGCGTTGACCTCCTTGAGCACTTTATCGCGCGTTGCGGCGTCTGCGAACAGGGCGCGCAAGGTGATTTCGGTCTTGGCGCCGCGCGGCTCGAACGTGATGGTGGTCTGAAAATCCCGGTTGGGATCGCCGTCCGGATCGCCGTGGCGATAGACTATACGCTCGGGACGGACGATTTCCTCGTAGAGGATGCGATTCTGGTAATCTGTCCCGTCCGGCCCGTGCATCACAAAGCGCCAGGTGCCGCCCTTGCGGAATTCGTGCTTGGACGTTGTAATTGTGAAGCCGTCCGGGCCGAACCATTGCGCCAACGCGTCTGGCGTGGACCAAGCCGCAAAGGCTGCTTCGGGCGTGGCCGAGAGCAGGCGCGTGATCACCATCGAGCGGCGATCGAGGTCGGCATCACCTGGTTTTGCGGGGGATCTTGCTTTGGTCTTTGTGGCCATGCCTGGCGCCTTTCACGGGTTGGGGAGCGACGGATTTCAGATAGTTTTCCAGACGGTCGAGGCTTTCCTCGTAGAAGCTGCGATAGTCGGCGAGCCAATCGGCGACATGTTTCAAGGGCTCACCCTTGAGCTTGCAGGGCCGCCACTGCGCCTCCCGGCTACGCTCGATCAGGCCGGCGCGCTCCAGCACCTTCAGATGCTTTGAGACGGCGGGCAGGCTCATCGCGAACGGCTCGGCCAGTTCGTTGACGGTCGCCTGCCCCCGCGACAGCCGCGCCAGGATCGCGCGCCGCGTCGGGTCGGCAAGGGCGCTGAGCGTGAGCGAGAGGGGATCGGTCTCCATAGTGTATTGATCTGATCGGTTAATTAATGAGATGGTTTATTACGCCCGCGGCCCGCCCCTGTCAAGCGGACAAGACCCCGTTCCAGTGCGGCCTATCGGGGCGGAGCGTGGGCGATCCGCACCAGCTGCGGACGCGCGGGCAGCGTTTCCGGCGTCTTGACGTTCCAGACCAGGCCGGCGCGCTGCAAAACGACCAGCACCCACCACCCCGGATCAATCTCCCCCGCTTCGTGCGCCAGTCGTGCCGAGGCCGGGAACGCGTGGTGATTGTTGTGCCAACCCTCGCCCATGGTCAGCACGCCAACAATCCGCCCATTGTTGTAGCCCTGCACGCCCGCGCCTTCGATGTGCCAGGTGCGCGGCCCCCGGTTGTGCGCGAACCAGCCGACCAGCCAATGCCCGGTCACGGACAAGGTCACGCGCACCGCAACGCCCCATACCACCCAGGAGACGCCGCCAAGCATGAAGAACAGCACGGCCCAAGGCAGCTGCTGCCACATCCAGGTGCGGTCCAGCCAGCGATAGAAGGGATCGGCGGCCACCGCAGGCTCCAGCACCAGTTCGGGCGGATGGTCGAGGCGCAGGTCGCAATGTAGCTGCCGCCAGTAGTCTTGTGGGATTGAGGTGCGGTGTGCGAGATAAGAGTGGCACTGAGCTTTGCGCTGCGCCCAATCGCGGATGTCATGCTGGCGGATCATGCCGTAGGGCCCCGCCATGCCAACCAGCGTGCCGAGATAGACGAACATGTGCTCCAGCCAGAGTGGGCAGTCGTAGGAGCTATGGATCAGGCGGCGATGCATGCCCAAGGAGTGCCCGAGGCAGATCGTGGTCGCGGCGGTCACCAGAAACAGTGCGACGGCGCTCGGGCTGATCGTCAGCGGGCCGCCGATCAAGGCGACAACGGACATTGAGCCGATCCAGATGGATTTGGCCGGTTTCCAATATACTATGCCGTTGACGGCATCCGTGCCATCGCCCTCGAACATGCGCGGCGACCGGTACGTGCTCTGCGAGGAGGCCAGCGCGGCTTCGACGGATGTTGCGCGGTCCCGTGGTTCCGAGACCAAAGGTGTGCCGAGCATGTGAGGCGCCCCTGTTGCCGCGTCGCGAAAATCTAGCACATTGCTCGCCAAGCAGCTAACTGCATCGCGTTGGAGCATTAAAGTTGTGCCTATTGTGAGGATCGCGCCATGCCCACACTTCTCATTCGTAACGCGACTATCCTCGTCACAATGGACGACGCCGCGCGCGAACTGCGCGACGCTTCGCTGTATGCGCGCGACGGTCGTATTGAGTTCGTTGGCCCGGCCGCCAGCCTCCCAACCGTCGCCGACGAAACGCTCGACCTCAGCAACCACATCGTTATCCCCGGCCTCGTTAACACGCACCACCACCTCTACCAGAACCTGACGCGGGTGGTTCCCGCCGGGCAGAATGAGCTGTTGTTCGGCTGGCTGAAGTCGCTCTATCCGATCTGGGCGCGTATGGGCCCCGAGCATATCCGCGTCTCGGCGCTGGTGGGGCTGGCGGAGCTGGCATTGTCCGGCTGTACCACGGCGTCCGACCACCTTTACATGTTCCCGAACGGCGCACGGCTGGACGATGAGATTGAGGCCGCGCACGCATTGGGCATGCGCTTCACGGCCACGCGCGGATCGATGAGTATCGGGGAGTCGCAAGGCGGCCTGCCGCCCGATAGCGTGGTCGAACGCCCCGACGCCATCCTGAAGGACTGCGAGCGCGTCATCGCAGCTTTCCACGATCCCGCCCCGCTCTCGATGTTGCGCATCGCACTCGCGCCATGCTCGCCCTTCTCGGTAAGCCGCGAGTTGATGCGCGATACCGCCACCATGGCCGCGCACCACAAGATCGGTCTGCACACGCATCTGGCCGAGAACGCCGAGGACATCGCCTATTCGCTGGAAAAGTTCGGCATGCGCCCCGGGCGGTATGCGCAGGAGTGTGGCTGGACCGGCGATCACGTCTGGCACGCCCACTGCTGCGCGCTCGACGATACCGAGATCGACCTCTTTACACGGACGAAAACCGGCGTCGCCCATTGCCCCACCTCGAACATGCGACTGGGCTCCGGTATTGCGCCAATCCGAAAGATGCTCGACCGCGGGGTGAAGATCGGTCTCGGCGTTGACGGCTCGGCCTCCAACGATTCTGGCGATCTGCTGACCGAAGCGCGCATGGCCATGCTGGCGCAGCGGCTGGGCGGCAACGCTGGCGCGTTGACGGCGCGCGATGCGTTGCGAGTCGCCACGCGGGGCGGGGCCGCGGTGCTTGGGCGTGCGGGCGAGATCGGCCAGCTGGCGCCGGGGTTCGCCGCCGACTTTGCAGCCTATCCGCTCGATACGGTCGCCATGGCCGGCACACAGTGGGACCCAGTCGCGGGGCTGATCTTTTCTGCTCCGCATCGCGCGGCCTACACAGTCATCAATGGCAAGGTCGTGGTGCGCGAGGGGCGGATCGCGACCCTCGACATGCGCAAGACACTGGAGCGGCATGGGGAACTGGCGCGCGGGCTGATGGCGGGGTGAAGCCCCGGCTTGATTTCGCCGCCGAAACCCTGTCATTGCGCTGTCATCCAGCCCTGCAGCGAGGACGCCCCCATGACCCCCAACATCAGCCGCCAAGGCAATGTCACCATCGTCGGCCATCCGCTGGTGGTGCACAAACTCTCGCTGATGCGCGACAAGACCACGCCGTCCGCCGTGTTCCGCCAGCTGTTGCGCGAGATCAGCCTGCTGCTTGGTTACGAGGTGCTGCGCGATCTCCCGGTGGAACTGCGTGCCATCGAGACGCCGGTGGGGCCGACCGAGGCGCCCTTCATCAAGGGCAAGAAGCTGGTGTTCGTGCCGATCTTGCGCGCCGGCATGGGGCTGGCGGACGGGCTGCTCGATCTCGTTCCGTCCGCCCGCGTCGGCCATATCGGGCTTTATCGCGACCCCAAGACATTGCAGCCGGTCGAGTACTACAACAAGCTACCCGAGGACATCGGCGACCGCCTGGTCGTGCTGGTCGACCCGATGCTGGCGACCGGCAACTCCGTCATCAAGGCGGTGTCGATCCTGAAAGAGCGCGGCGTCAAGGACATCAAGCTGGTGTGCCTGCTGGCCGCGCCCGAGGGCGTTGCGGCGTTGACGGCGGCGCATCCCGATATCCACATCTATACGGCGGCGGTGGACAGCCACCTCAACGACCACGGCTACATCGTGCCCGGGTTGGGTGATGCTGGCGATCGGATGTATGGAACGAAGTAGGCTGTTTAGCACGGGCGCCGTTGATCTTCTTTCTCCCTATGGGAGAAGCGATGGGGCCGATGGTCCTGGCTAGGATTCGTGTGAGAGTTTTGCTTTGGCAACGATCAGCAACTCCTTTGCATCGGGTTTAAAATCGCTGTCGATCCAGTGCTTTTCGAGCCATTCCAGCGTCCGCCCTACTTCCGGCCCAGGCATCATGCCGAGCGCGAGCAGATCGCGCCCGGCGAGCGGGAACGGCGGGACGGGCGTGCGCTCGGGCAAGTTGGACAGCCTGAGCCACTGGCTCTCCGTCAGCGCGTCGCGGCTCTCGGCCCAGTCAAGCTGGACCCGTCTGTTGAAATTCTCCGTTCCGAGACGATAGAGGATCGTCCGCGCCTCTTTGTCCGTGGTCGTTGCAGCCAGGGGGTGGTCGCGCGAGGCCGCCAGCCGCAGCACCGCCTGCTGGTCCTTCGACAACCGAAGGCGATCCGTTAGCCGCTCGATGTCGTCCGCGTCGCGAACCGCCAGCGCTGCCAGCCGCAGTGCCGCATCGGGGGCGACCGCCAATGCCTCCTCGATGGCGATAAGCCGCGCAAACCGCTCAAGAACCGGAGGCACCGTCAGAACGGGCGTCAACAGGCCCAGTTCGGCCATTGCCTCGATCACGGGAACGGCGCGCTTGGCCACCAGCAAGCGCAGCGTCTCAGCGCCAACCCGTTCCGCTGAAAGAAAAGCCAGCCCGCCGCGCAATCCAACGCAGGCTTCGGCGCCGGCGCTGTCCAGCTCGCCGTCGCCGTACTGGGCGTGGAAGCGGAAGAAGCGCAGGATGCGCAGATAATCCTCGGCGATGCGCTGCTCGGGCGAGCCGATGAAGCGCACGCGGCGCGCGATCAGGTCTGCATACCCGCCGATTGGATCGTGCACGTCCCCGCGGGCATCGCAATAGAGTGCATTGATCGTGAAATCGCGCCGGGCCGCATCTTCGGCCCAATCCTGCGTGAAGGCAACGGTTGCCCGGCGGCCGTCCGTCGTCACGTCCTGGCGCAAGGTTGTCACCTCGAACGGCACGTGATTGGAGACCACCGTGATCGTGCCGTGCTCGATACCGGTCGGGATCGCGGCCAGCCCCGCGGCCTTGGCGATATGCTGTGTGTCCCTTGGCAGCGCCGTGGTCGCGATGTCGATGTCCGTTACCGGCAGACCCATCAGCGCATTGCGCACGCAACCGCCGACCACGCGCGCCGAGAATCCCGCAGCCTCCAGCGCGCCGAGCACGCGTTGCGTTTCGGGCTTCGTGAGCCAAGCCGCAGTTGAAAGGTTTGGCAATGTCATACTGGGGTGAGCTTCTCGTAGAGATTTCGGATCATGCCGGCCGTCGCGCCCCAGATATAGCGCTCGCCGAAGGGCATGGCGTAGAAGTGCCGGAGCTTGCCTTTCCACTCGCGCGACTGCCGCTGATGATTGGCCGGGTCCATCAGGAAGGCGAGCGGCACCTCGAAGGCATCGGCGACTTCGCCAGGATTGATCGTCAGGGAGAAACCTTCCGACACCAGGGCGACGGCCGGCGCAACCGAGAATCCCGTGCCCGTCGTATAGAGATCGAGGTAGCCGAGCGGCTCCACGAAAGTGCGGGCCAGGCCGATTTCCTCCTCGGCCTCGCGCAGTGCGGCGGCGAGCGGCCCGGCATCGCCAGCGTCAACCTTCCCGCCGGGGAACGCCACCTGCCCGGCATGCGATGCGAGATCGGCCGTGCGCTGCGTCAGCAACATGGTCAGGCCGCTCTGCCGCATGACAATCGGCACCAGCACAGCGGCCGCGACCGGATTGCGCCCACCGTTCATCTCGTGCGCGGTATCGGGATTGAGGTCGTGATCGCCGCGCGTGGCGAAGGGTGGCGGGGCGGCGTGCAGCCGGGCCGAGGCGATGCCCCGCAATGTGCTTGCATCAAAGATCGTGAGGTTCATGCGTGCGCCGCCAGGTCATGCAGTGCAGACGCCGGCGCCATGGCGAAGAACTGGCCCCCGCTCCAGACGCCGAAGTGCTCCCGCTCGATGCAGGCCAGCGCTACCAGATCATAGTAGAGTGCCCGCGTGAACAGCGCTTCCAGCCTGCCGCGCATGAGGAGATACGGTTTCGGCCCGCCGGTCCGGAGATCAGCGCCGAAACGCAAGGGATGTTCGGGGCCGCACGTCACCCAGTCGTCGGTGTTCGAGCGCAGATGCAACGTCTGTTCGCGCCCGCCTCCCTCAACGCTCATTTCCACCGCCATGAACGGCGCGTCCTCGACCGTCACCAGCACCTTTTCGACCGGCGTTACAAGATAAGTGCGCCCATCCTCGTCCTTGCGCAGCACCGAGGCGAACAGCTTCACCAGTGGTTTTCGCCCGATCGGACTGCCAGCGTAGAACCAAGTGCCGTCAGCAGCGATGCGCATGCCGATGTCGCCGCAATAAGGCGGGTTCCAGAGGTGGACGGGCGGGTGCGAGGCGGTGCTTAGCTTGGCGTCCTTCAGCACGCGTTCCAGGCCTTGCAGGGTCGCGCCCGGATCGACGGGCACCGGACTCTCAATGTTTTTCACGACTGATGCACCATCCACAGGTGTCATCCTCGGGCTTGTCCCGAGGACCAATTTCTCGTCAAGCGCCGCTCCAGCGGGTTGCACGACGTCAACCAGCGGTAACTCCCAACTGAACTACATATGCCGTCAGTGTCGCACAATGGGTCCTCGGGACAAGTCCGAGGATGACACCAGGGAATTTGCGCGCCCGGCAACCCCGTTTAATTCCGGCAACCACGCTGGCGGGAATCTGCCGACCTAACAAACTTGTCATGTTGCAACTCCAATCCCTCCTCTATATTCGGCCCCATGACCACGCTCAATCAAACCGACGACCAGATCGTTGCCCGCGTCGAAGCGGCCGGCGATGCCATGCGGCGCGCCAAGCAGGCTGCTGCGACCATCCTGTTCGGCCAGGACAAAGTCATCGAGCAGACGCTCGTGACCTTGCTGGCCGGTGGCCATGCGCTGCTGATCGGCGTTCCTGGCCTGGGCAAGACCAGGCTGGTGGATGCGCTGGGCGCCATTCTCGGCGCCGACTGCAAGCGCATCCAGTTCACGCCCGACCTGATGCCATCGGATATTGTCGGCTCGGAAGTGCTGGAGGAGAGCGCTGGCGGCGGGCGCTCGTTCCGCTTCGTGAAGGGCCCGATTTTCGCGCAGATCCTGATGGCCGACGAGATCAACCGCGCCAGTCCCAAGACGCAATCGGCGCTGCTGCAAGCCATGCAGGAGCATCACGTCACGGTGGCCGGCGTGCGCTACGATGTGCCCGCGCCCTTCCACGTGCTCGCGACTCAAAACCCGCTGGAGCAGGAGGGCACCTATCCGCTGCCCGAGGCGCAACTCGACCGCTTTCTGCTGCAGGTCGATGTCGGCTATCCCGACCAATTGGCCGAGCGGCGCATGCTCTACGCCACCACCGGTGGCGAGGAAGCCAAGCCGCAGGCGGTGCTGACGCCGACCGACTTGATGCAGTTCCAACGCTTGGTGCGCCAGCTCCCGATCGGCGAAAAAGTCGTGGAGGCCATTCTCGCCCTCGTGCGCTCGGCCCGTCCCGGCGAAGGCTCGGCCAAGGATGTCGACAAGCTGGTGGCCTGGGGCCCCGGTCCGCGCGCCAGTCAGGCCCTCAGCCTTGCCGTGCGCGCCCGCGCGCTGATGGATGGCCGCCTCGCGCCGTCGCTCGATGATGTCGCCGCGCTGGCCGAACCGGCCTTGAAACACCGCATGGCGCTCTCCTATGCCGCGCGCGCCGAGGGCGTGACCCTGCCAGGCCTGATCGCCCGCCTAACCGCGAATTTGGGGTAATCCGACTAGTGGCCATCCAACAAACCGCGCCCGGCAGCGCCGCGACCGTGATGCGCGGGCTGACGGCGGATGCGCAGGTCTTGGCAGAGCGGCTGCCGGCACTGCGGCTGGAGGCCAAGCGGATCGCGCAGACGGTAGCTTTTGGCGTGCATGGCCGGCGGCGCGCGGGGCCAGGGGACAGCTTCTGGCAGTTCCGGCAGTATGAAACCAGCGACAGCCACACTCTGATCGACTGGCGGCGCTCGGCCAATTCCAACCGTCTGTTCGTGCGCCAGAAGGAATGGGAAGCTGCCCATACGGTCTGGCTCTGGGCCGACCTCACGCCATCGATGGATTTCGCCAGTCATCTCTCGAAGACCACCAAACGCGACCGGGCGCTGGTGTTGTTGTTTGCAACGGCCGACCTCCTGGTGCAGGGCGGCGAGCGCGTCGGGCTGGTCGGCCTGATGCCGCCGACCGCCGCGCGCAACACTACCGAGCGCATGGCCGAGGCGCTGATCGCCGATGCCTCGCGGGGCAACCAAACGGCGCACCAGCTGGCCGGAGCCAAGCTGTCACGGCAGGCCGACTGCATCCTGATCGGCGATTTTCTCGATCCAGTGGAGGGCGCCAAGACGGAGTTCGATCAACTGGCGGCGCAGGGCGTCCGTGGCCACCTGGTGCAGGTGCTCGACCCGGCCGAGGAGACGCTGGCCTATACCGGTCGCATCGAATTCTCAGATCCCGAGACCCAAAGCAAATGGCTGGCGCCCCGCGCCGAGCAGTTGGCCGAGCGCTATCGCGGCCGGCTCGCCGAACATCGCACCGCACTTGATGAGGTGCTGGGTAAGCTGCAGTGGACGCGCTTGCTGCACCACACGGACCGTCCCGCTGGCGAAGCGTTGCTGGCGCTGCATGCGCGCCTCTCCGGCGAGGTGATGCGATGAACCTCAGCTTTGTCTTTCCCTGGCTGTTGGTTGGGCTGGCTACGCTTCCCGCCATCTGGTGGCTGATGCGCAATATGCCGCCGCAGCCGCAGCGGGTCTCGTTCCCGGCGACCCGGATCCTGAAGGGAATCGAGGGCCGTGAGGAGACGCCGGATCATACGCCCTGGTGGCTGTTGCTGCTGCGCATGCTGGCCGCGGCCCTGCTGATCTTCGCCTTCGCCGAGCCGATCCTGGATCAGCCAAAAGCCGTGGTCGGCGCGCGCGGTCCCGTGGTGCTCGCCATCGATAACAGCTGGGCGGCGGCGGCCCATTGGGATCAGCGGATTGCCCAGGCGGGACAGCTGATCGCCGAGGCCGAGCGGGCCGGATTGCCGGTGCTGCTTGCGCCAACAGTACGAGACCCACGCGCCGCCGAACCACAACTGAAGAGTGCCGGCGATGCCAAAACCGCTCTGGCGGCCCTACAACCTGCCCCGATCGATCCCAAGCGGCTTGAGGCCGTCCCAGGTATTGAAAAGGCGATTACCGGCAAGGCGGCGCCGAACATCTTCTGGCTGACGGATGGTCTTGCCGGAACGGACGGTAGTATGTTTGCCGAAAAACTGAAGTCACTGGCCGGGGCGGCCGGCACTGTCACCGCGCTTGCGCCCGACGCCAAGAGCGAAGCGCTTGCGTTAGGCAGCAATCTCGGAGCCGGCGGTGCCTTGGAGTTCCGTGTACTGCGCACGTCCGGCGAGCCGCGTACCGTCACAGTCGAAGCGCTCTCGGCGGCAAATCAGCCCTTGAGCGAGGCGCAGATCACCTTAGGGCAGGATGCCAGCAGCAGCACTCAGAAACTGGATATACCGCTCGAATTGCGCAACCAGATCGCACGCCTCGCCATACGCAGCGAGCGCTCGGCGGGAGCAGTGCAACTGCTCGATTCCGGCTCGCGCTGGAATCGGGTCGGGCTGGTGACGGGCGCTTCCCGTGAAACGTCGCAACCCTTGCTGGGGCAACTCTTCTACGTCGAGCGGGCGCTGAAGCCGTTCGCCGAGCTGGCCTCGTCGGATGAGAACGACAGCGCTACCGCGATTTCCCGCCTCGCCAGCGGCAACAGTTCGGTGCTGGTGCTGGCCGACGTTGGCAAGGTCGCGGGCCCTGCGCGCGAGGCCGTCAACAAGTTCCTCGGCCGTGGCGGCATCGTCATCCGCTTCGCCGGGCCACGTCTTGAAGAGGGCGGGGACGATCTGTTGCCCGTTGACTTGCGCGCGGGCGGCCGGCAATTGGGCGGAGCGCTCTCCTGGAGCACGCCGCAGCCGATGGCCGCTTTCGAGAACGACAGTCCGTTTTTCGGCTTGAAACTCACCGACGATGTGCGCATTTCGCGTCAAGTGCTGGCTGATCCGGCCCTGTTGTCCGACCGCACCCGCATCTGGGCGCGGCTCGCCGACGGCACGCCTCTGGTAACTGCGCAGAAATCGGGCAAGGGATGGATTGTGCTATTCCACGTGACCGCCAACTCCGACTGGTCGAACCTGCCGCTGTCCGGACTGTTCGTCGACATGCTCAGGCGCATCACGCGGCTGACGGGCTTGGCCGAGCTTGAGCGTGCTGACAAGCAATCGGCGGCGCGGGTTGCTGCCGCCGGGTCGTTGTCGGCCACGCTTACGCTGGACGGCTATGGAGCGCTCGGCCCGCCGCCCCCGCTGACTGAGCCACTGGCGGCAGGCGCATCGGCCACCGCTGTGCCCGATGTGACGCATCCGCCAGGCCTCTACGGCGCCGAGGGAACCGTGCGAGCGCTGAACATTGTCAATTCGCAGACGGAGTTGAGACCGATTGGCAATCTGCCCGCGGGAGTCGCGGTGTCGGCCTATCAGGGCGCGCTGGCCTGGCCGCTCAAGCCTTCGGCGCTTGGCCTGGCCTTGGCGTTGTTGCTTGCCGATATGCTGGCGGTGCTGGCGCTGCAATCGGGCGGGTTACTGGGCAGGGCTGCAGCGCGCGCATCAGCTGCGGCCGTCGCGATTGTGTTGGGAACGTTGCTGCTAACGCCAATTCCGCACGCCAGGGCGGCGGAAAAGTCCGCCGACGAATTCGCCCTCAAGGCCTCCTCGCTGACGCGTCTGGCCTATGTCATGACCGGCGACGCCAGTATCGACGAGACCAGCCGGCGCGGGCTGACCAGCCTCTCGGCCATCCTGCAGCAGCGCACCGCTGTCGAGCCAGGCGATCCCATTGGCGTCGAGGTTGATAAGGACGAACTTGTTTTCTTCCAGATCCTTTATTGGCCCGTGACCAAGGACGCCAAGGAGCTGAGCGAAACCACGCGCGCGCATGTCGACGCCTTCATGAAGGGCGGCGGCATGGTGGTGTTCGATACGCTCGACGAGGGCGACGGCATCCCGGGCCTCGACGCGCGCGCCGGCAGCGAGGCGTTCCAACGGCTGGCGGCCAAGCTGGATATTCCGCGACTGGAGCCGGTGCCGCCGGGTCATGTGATGACCAAGTCGTTCTATTTGCTGAGGAGTTTCCCTGGCCGCTACGATGGCGGCTCGCTTTGGGTCGAGGCCAGCGCCGGCAGCGATCCAGCCTCTGCGGATGCCGGCGCCACGCTCGACCCGCGCCAATCGGACGGCGTAAGTTCGGTGCTCGTGACCGGCAACGATCTCGCTGGTGCCTGGGCCGCCGACGACAATGGCCAGGGCATGAACCCGGTGGTGCCCGGCGGCGAAGAACAGCGCGAATTCGCCTACAGGGTCGGAGTCAACATCGTGATGTACGCGCTCACCGGCAACTACAAGGCTGACCAGGTGCATGTGCCCGCGATCCTGGAGCGGTTAGGGCAGTGATTTCCCTCTCCCCCGCCACTTCGCGGGGGAGAGGGTGCCGCCCGGAGCGCGATAGCGCGACGGAATCAGCGGCGGGTGAGGGGCAGGAACTTGCTCCGTACTCGCGGCACGTGGCGGGAGCCAGTTCCTGCCCCTCACCGACCGCGTGGCTCTTGCGCTGAAACGCGCTGCGAGACGCGGTCTCCTCTCCCCCCGCGAAGATGCGAGGGGCGAGGAAAGTCAGTCTGCCTGCGTTTTGAAAGGTGAAGCCCACATGGGCTGGACGGTCGAGTTTGCCCCTCTAATCGCCTGGCAGCTGCTTGCTGCCGGGGCCGTCGTCGCCTTGGCCCTCGCAGCCCTGCTCGCCTTCCGGCGTAGCCGCGGCCTCGCCCTGCGTGCGCTCGCGACCGCCGCCGTGCTCGGCGCGCTGGCCAACCCAACGCTCCGGCAGGAACAGCGCCAGGGTCTGAGCAACATCGCCCTAGTCGTCACCGATCGCAGCCAGAGCCAGGCCATAGCCAACCGCCCCGAGCGCACGGCGGCGATCCTTTCGACGCTCGACGCCCAGCTCAAGCGTATCCCCAATCTCGAAGTTCGCCACATCGAGGCAGGTCGCGCCAAGGACGTCGGCGATCACGGCACGGAGCTGTTCGGCGACCTTAGCCGCGCGTTGACCGACCTGCCTACCGACCGCCTCGCTGGCGTCATCGCGGTTACCGACGGCCAGGTCGAGGACGTGCCCAAGGCTGCCACCGCACTTGGTTTCGATGCGCCCGTGCATGCCATTCTCACGGGCGCCGAGGGCGAATTCGACCGTCGTATCGAAGTGCTGAAGTCGCCGCGCTACGGTCTGGTCGGCAGCGAAGCCTTTGCCGAAATCACAGTGCGCTCGACAGGCTCGAACGAGGCGGCCGGCGCGCCTGCCCACCTCACGATCAAGCGCGATGGTCAACCTGACCTCGACGTGGTTGCCGCCATCGGCGAAACGGTGCGCGTGCCAATGAACTTCCCGCATGCCGGCACCAATGTATCGGAGATTGACCTTGCCCCCGTCCCCGGCGAGATCAGCCCAGCCAACAATCGCGTGGTGTTGCCGGCCGAGGGCGTGCGCCAAAACCTCAAGGTGCTGCTGGTGTCGGGCGAGCCGCATCCCGGGGAACGGACCTGGCGCAATCTCCTCAAGTCGGATGCCTCCGTCGACCTCATCCACTTCACAATTCTTCGCCCGCCGCAGAAGCTGGACGGCACGCCGATCAACGAGCTTTCGCTGATCACCTTCCCAACCCGAGAGCTGTTTTCCGAGAAGATCGACGACTTCGACCTGATCATTTTCGATCGTTACGCCAGCCACGGCATCCTGCCCTCGATCTACATTGATAACATCGCCCGATACGTCGAAAACAAAGGTGGCGCTGTGCTGGTGGCGGCGGGCGACGACTATGCGACGCAAGCGTCCCTTTATTACACGCCGCTAGCCGCCGTGCTGCCGGCCGAGCCAACCGGCGCGGTTACTCAAGCGCCCTACAAGCCAGCCATGACAACGCTCGGCTTGAAGCATCCGGTGACGTCGGGATTGCCTGGCCTGGCCGCGAACGGGACAGGCAGTTGGGGCCGCTGGTTCCGCACCGTCGATGTCGGCGCGACCTCCGGCAGCACGGTGATGAGCGGGGCGGATGGCAAGCCGCTGCTGATCCTCGACAAGCGTGGCAACGGCCGCGTGGCGCTGATGCTGTCGGACCAGGCTTGGCTATGGGCGCGCGGCTATGAGGGCGGCGGACCCTATGAGCCGCTGCTGCGCCGTCTGGCGCATTGGCTGATGAAGGAGCCGGACCTGGAGGAAGAGCATCTCTCCGCCGCCATGGCCGAGGGCAAACTCACCGTAACGCGCCGCTCGATGGGCGAGAAAGTTCCGGCCGCCGTCGTCACAGCGCCGTCGGGAGCCAAATCCAACTTGGACCTAGTGCCCGCCCGCAGCGAACCCGGTATCTGGCGCGGCACGGCGGATGTGGCCGAGAGCGGCTTCTACAAGATCGCAAATGGTCCGCTGACGGCCGTTGCCTTGTCGGGCACGTTGAATGCCCGCGAGATGTCGGAGTTAACGGCGAGCTCGGGAAAACTCGGACCGCTGGCCGATGCGACGGGTGGCGGCACGTTCTGGAGCGCTAGCACGCCCGGCGCCTCGCCCGCCAGCCCACAAATGCCCCGCATCACCATGCTCGGCGGCGCGCGCGTGCTGCACGGGTCGGACTGGCTCGGGCTGAAGGATCGCGACGCTCATGTCGTGACGGGCGTGCAGTCGTTGCCCGTGGCCACGGGACTGTGGGCGCTCGCGGCGCTATTGGGGTTGCTGACCCTCGCCTGGTGGCGTGAGGGGCGGTAAAGGCGAGCTTACTCAGTTCTTGCTGGTTTGGGTGTTCTTGGCGCCCTTGCGCGGTTTGGCCGGCTCGGCTGGTTCGGCGGTGGCGACAGCGGGTGGGCTGGTGGGAGGGATCACAGCTTCAAGCTTGGTGATCGGCATTGGCGGCAGGCTGCGCGGCTCGCGGAACTCGCCGACGCGCCGCGCGTGTTCCTCGGGCGAAAGGAGTGGTCGGGGCAGCATGGCCACCGTTACCTTTGGCGCAGCCGCCCAGCTTTCTGCAACGGTTTCGCCCGCCGCGCAGGTCCGCGGCAACTTAGGCAAATCGGACGTGAACACTCGATTGCCGCTCGGCAGCACAGGCGATACCTGTTTGCGACTCGCTTCGCCCACGCGGTGTACGTTGGTAATGTCGACGTACGTCGAAATGTAGCCCGCTGCCGTCAGACGCATCTTGGTCGCGCCGGGCTCTTTGGTCAATTCCAGCAGCGCCAGCTCTCCAATACGCTGTTCCGGTTTGCGCTGGTTCGAGATGAAGTTGCCGGTTGAGTAGATCACCAGCCCCTCACGGCCGTCGCTGGCGGTGACCTTCTCCCAGGGGCCGACGACATGGGGATGCGTCCCGACCACCGCCGTCGCCCCGGCCTCGATCGCTTCCTTCGCAAGCGTGCGCTGACGCTTTTCCGGCGCCACGGACCCTTCCTGTCCCCAATGCGGGGTCAGGATCACGGCGTTGATTTCAGGCGAGGCGACCAGGCGCTTGATCTCGTCCAGCACCTCGTGGCGCTGTGAAAAGCAGTTCAGCACCTGGCCCTTCCTGTCGGGAAAGCCGTTGGTGGAAAACGTGCAGGCCAACCAGGCGACGTTCAGGCCCTTGACTGCCGTCACAATGCTGAAGGGCTGATCGGGTGACAAACGGTGGCGCGTGCCGCTGAAAGCCATGCCGCGCTTTTGCATGTTGAACACGGTGCGGTCAATACCGATGCTGCCGCGGTCCAGCGCGTGATTGTTGGCGGTCGAAACCACGTCAAAGCCGCTGGTCAATAGATCGTCGATCACAGAGGGGTGGTAATTGTAGCTCAACGTCAGCACCGGGGAGCTGTAGACCCTGTTGTTCCACTCCCTGCCCGGGTCCTTGACGATATCGAGCCCCGAGGTGATGCCATCGGCAGCCGATCCCTCGAAGTTCGCATAGGTGAGATCGGCGCTTGCCAGCACAGTCGCCAACGGTTTCCAGAAATCGCGATAGTTGCCGGTAGGCGTTAGCGCCTGCTGCTCCAGTACCTTGTGAAACAGCATGTCCCCCACGGCGGCAATGGTCAGCCGGTCGCCCTTGGCGCAGGAATTGGCAAACTCAACGGTCTTGCCTGGCGCCGCGATCGGCGCGAGCGCCTCGTCCGCGTGCCGCGTGCTGCGCGACTTCTTGGCAGCGGTCGCCGGCAAGGCCGCCACCAGAACGGCACCTACCCCCAGCAATGCCGATCGCACAAGCATCTGCAACCCCATGGAATTGATTCCTGCGCGCACCCTAAGCGATTGATTCTTCGGCTCCAAGCGCCCTGGAGCCGAACTCGGCGGGATTGTTAACGTGACGTGTCTCGTCTGCCGCAGGCGGACGACAGTATCTTTATAGGCTGCAACCGAGACTGTCGCTCCGCAACGGCGCGGCAGCAGTCGAGTCTGACGAGTGCTAACTCACTGATTCTTCCCACTTATTCAGGTGTTATTCATCCAACTCATGATAGCATTGTGACACCAGACGTTTGCGATGCATCGACGCGGGGCGAGACCATGCACGATCGCGATTTCGAGCGGCAGTTGAAGGGATTTTCGCTCACCACAGCGGAGATCACCTACGGATTTCCGGATCATCCGGCCCTGCTGCAGACCTATCTCTGGCAGGATTACGATCTGCACCCCCGGTTTCCCAAGCTACGCGCGTTTCTGGACTTCTGGACGCGCAATCTGGAAGGCCCCTTGCGCGGCGTGCGGGTGGCGCACCGGGGGCTGATCAGCCCGGCCGAACTCAAGTATCGCGACGGCAAGCTGGTCGTGAACTGAGTTGAAAACGTTCTAAAGACAATTCGGCAGCTCACTGATGATCCGGGCGAGGTAGATCACGCTGCCTTCGCGCAGCCACAGCAGGACCGCCAGCGCCGACAGCACAACAAAGGTTGCAGCTCCGGCAAAGGCCAGCCGCCGCTCTCGCCTCTGCGCGAGTGTTCGTTCAGCCACCGATCAGCTCCTTAAGCTTGACCAGCGCGTCCGCTGTCTTCTCGCCATAACCGATCAGGGTCTTCAGGTCGCCCGTGCGGTCCATCAGATAGGTGGCGGCAGTGTGGTCCATGGCGTAGTCGCCATTCTTGACCTCGCCCTTGTGGGCATAAACACGATAGGCCTTCAGCATCTGGTCGATCTCGGCTTGCGTGCCGGTCAGTCCCAGAATGCGCGGATCGAAGGACTTCAGGTAGTCGCCGAGCGCTGCCGGTGTGTCGCGCTCGGGATCGACGGTGACGAACACCATGCGAACCTTGTCGCCATCGGGGCCAAGGCTAGCCAGCCAGCTTGTCATGTCCTGCAGCGTGGTCGGGCAGACGTCGGGACAATGCGTGAAGCCGAAGAACATCGCATAAGGCTTGCCCGCCAGCACCGCTTCGGTGACGCGCTGCCCCTTGTGGTCGGTGAGCGTGAATGGGCCGCCGATGGTGCGCGTCCCGTCGGTTTGCGCGCCGATCAAATCGGTCAACGCCGGCAGCGCGCGCGCGGCCAGCGCGGTTGCCAGCACGACCAGCAGCACGATCCACAGCCAGCCGATGCGGGGCCGCGGCACGCTCAGTTTGTCGGGTTCGGGGGTCGTTTGCGTCATCCTTTTGTCGTTCCTGGCGGCCCCATCGGCCGCGCCGCGCCCTGCCGATGTCGCGAACAAACCATCGTCGGCGCGCCGGGCTGGACAAACTACCCCTCGCAACGCCGCCATGCAATCGCAGCCCGACGTGAGGCCTTCCGATGTACGCCGTCCGCCGTTTCGCCGTCCGCCATGCGCGCGCCTTCGAGCGCTTCTACCAAGGTTTCGAACGCGCCATCATCGCGCTCGATCCCCTGTTTCGGCGCGTCGGCTACGGTCGCCTGGAAAAGCCGGTCGCCTTCACCGAGAAAGTGGTGAAAGGCCTGCTGTTCGACTGCAAAATGTGCGGACAGTGCGTGCTGTCTTCCACCGGCATGTCGTGCCCGATGAACTGCCCAAAAAACTTGCGCAACGGCCCCTGTGGTGGGGTCCGTCCGGGCGGTTACTGTGAGGTCAAGCCGGAGATGGCCTGCGTCTGGGTTGACGCCTGGGAGGGCGCGTGCCGCATGAAAGAGGGCGCCGATCGCATCCGCGTGGTGCAGCCGCCAGTCGACCGCTCGCTGGAGGGGAGTTCGTCCTGGCTGCGCGTGGCCCGCGAGAAGGCGGCCGAACGGGCCGGCGAGGCCACGGCTGACAAGGGCCGCACGGCGATTGCCGAGTCCTTTCCCAGGGCGCGCAAGATCGAACCGTCGTCGGCCCCATTGGCAGCTGAGCCGAAGAAGGGCGACGCGAGATGATCCCGAGCATCCAAACCCCAGAACCCTACGATCCGGTACTGCATCCGCCGCTGCAACCCTTGCCCGGCCACAAGTCGGGCTCGATCCTGGAGCGCACTTTGCGCAAGGGCTGGTTCGCCATCACGGCCGAGCTAAATCCGCCCGACAGCGCCGATCCGCGCGATGTGCTGAAGGCCGCAGAGCCACTGCAGGCCGTCGCCGACGCCGTCAACGCCACGGATGCCTCGGGCGCCAACTGCCACATGTCGTCCATGGGCATCTGTTCGATCCTGAGCCGCGCTGGGCTCGGCATCGTGCTGCAGATCAGCTGCCGCGACCGCAACCGCATAGCCATCCAGGGCGACGTGCTGGGCGCGGCCGCCATGGGCGTGGGCAACATCCTGTGCCTGACCGGCGACGGGGTTGCTGTGGGCGACCAGCCGGGGGCCAAACCGGTGTTCGATCTAGACAGTCTGTCGTTGCTGCGGACGCTGAAGACCATGCGTGACGAGGCCAAGTTCCTGTCCGGCCGCAGGCTCACCTACGCACCGCCGATCTTCCTGGGCGCAGCCGAGAACCCCTGCATCCCGCCCTACGAATACCGCGCCGAGCGGTTGGAAAAGAAGGTGCGCGCTGGGGCCGATTTCATCCAGACCAATTACATTTTCGACGTCGAGCTGTTCCGCAATTTCATGGCCCGCGTCCGGGACAAGGGTCTGGACGAGAAAGTGTTCATCCTGGCCGGCGTCGGCCCGCTGGCCTCGGCCAAGGCCGCGCGCTGGATGCGCGCCAATGTGCCGGGTATCCACATCCCCGATGCCGTGATCGACCGTCTGGAGAAGGCGGCCAAACCGGCCGAGGAGGGCAAGAAGCTGGCCATCGAGCTGATCCAGCAGGTGCGCGAAATCGCCGGCGTGAAGGGCGTGCACGTGATGGCGTACCGGCGCGAGCACCTGGTGGGGGAGATAATCGAGGAGAGCGGGGTGTTGAAGGAGCGGTTGGGGGTGATGGGGGTGGGGTGACCAATAAACTCAATTTAAGGCTGCACCTTCATCGAGCGCACAAGGATCAAAAAAGTTGTGTTTGGCGAATCGGGCCATAGCGAAGTGTGTACTCAACAATGAAAAGGTATTTTTGACCAGAAATGTCCCATTTCGTATTGACATGCATATTTTGCAGTGCGCTGGCCGCAGCCAGGAGACTTATTTCTGTTGGCAGCGATTCGTTGGATGTCGCGCAATCAAAAAGATTTTTGAAAATGTCGTCGTCCAAGTATATTTCGGCGTCCAAAGAAATGTCGCCGCTCTCGTTGTCTTCGTAATAGCCGAACCAACCCGAATGATGCCGTACTTTCCCAGCACGGTTCAAGTAACCCGGCGCTAGCGTTTCAAGATTCGCATCTATTTCTAATTGTCCGCCTGAGTGAAAGCTAACTATGGTTGGAACCTTCGCGACATTCGAAACTTTGCTCTTTCCGCCAACTATTTCAATCCCGTTGTCAAATGTTCCACGGCCACTTGCGTTGATGTATCTCTTGCTAGTGCGGCTGTCCGAATCTGCGTCGTGCTCCACATGATAGCCGTGGCGCCACCTATCAGGAACGACGCTAAATCTGGCAAATGGGAAGACTGACATGTGTTATTTCTATTCGTTCGCCAACGCATTTGCTACCTGCTCCGGCAACCGCGCAATCACATCCAGATAAGTTCGCGCGCAAGAATCCGGTTCAGCAGCTCCCTGCTCCCAATCCCGCAATGTTCCCAGCGGAATACGATAAGTGGCGGCAAACTGCTCCTGCGTAAGTCGCAGCGCACGGCGGATGATCTTGCTGCGGGGCGTGCGCTTAGCGCGCTTGAAGTCCTCCGGCGTCATGGGTTGCGCGTCAGGATCGCTCAACGCAGCGGCCATGACTTCCGCTTCGGTCATGGGGCGGAGGGGCTCAATGGCGTTTGGCACCGTCGCTCCTATTCGCTTCGAAATAGTCAACTTGCTCATACGTGTTCGCTCTTCTTGCCGAAATGATCCGAATACGGTTGTCGCGTTCTACGAAAATAACAAACAATAGCGTGCCTTCGACCATGCCGGTGACGGAAAACCTCTCTTCGCGAGGGTCGAAACGATCATCCAATTGGTCGACTGCGAATGCGTCGCGAAACACCTCTCGCGCTCGCTCAAACCCCACGCCATGCTTGGCATAGTTCGCGGTGCTCTTTTCGTCGTCCCACTCGAACTCATCATCGCGCATAGGTACTGCTTACCAGTATTATTGTCAATGCCCGCGATGACACGTGTTGGCACGGAGCACTTCCGAACAAACTGCGCCCTGGCGGCTTCGGAGGTGAACTGGGAGATCACCGAGGTCGCCCGCTCGGTCGGTTGCCAGCAGCACGTCAACGGTCGGACTTGCCGTAACAGTCCCGAACCGACATGGTGCCGAAAGCCGTTTCGCCTCGTACCAGCCTCCCTCTCGGACCCCCTCATGCCCTCCCTCCCCACCCACGCCCAAACCATCGTCATCGGCGGCGGCATCATCGGCTGCTCGACGGCCTACCATCTCGCCAAGGACCACCATGCCGACGTGATCCTGCTCGAGCAGGGAAGACTCACCGGCGGGTCCACCTGGCACGCGGCGGGGCTGGTGGGACAACTCAGATCCTCGGCCTCGATCACGCAGGTGCTGCGCTATTCCGTGGACCTGTACAAGAAACTGGCCGCCGAAACGGGCCTGGAAACCGGCTGGAAAATGACCGGCTGCCTGCGACTTGCCACCAACGCGGAACGCTGGATCGAGTATCAGCGGCTCGCCACCACAGCGCAGAGCTTTGGGCTGGAGATGCATCTGGTTTCCCCGGCCGAGGTCAAGAGGATGTGGCCGCTGATGGAGGTCGGCGATCTCGTCGGCGCCAGTTGGCTGCCTACGGATGGTCAGGCCAGCCCCTCGGACATCGCGCAGTCGCTGGCCAAGGGCGCGCGCATGCACGGCGCGAAGATTTTCGAGGGCGTGCGCGTCACCGGCTTCGATATCGTCGAGGGGCGGGTAAGGGCGGTACGGACGAACGCGGGGACGATAACCTGCGAGGCTGTCGTCAACTGCGCGGGGCAATGGGCGCGGCAGGTCGGCGCCAAGGCGGGTGTCTCCGTGCCGCTGCAACCCGTAAAACACCAGTACATCATCAGTGAGAAGATCGAAGGTCTCGCCTCTGACGCCGCGACGCTGCGCGATCCTGACCGGCGCACCTACTTCAAGGAGGAGGTGGGCGGCCTCGTGATGGGCGGCTACGAGCCCAACCCAATCCCGTGGACGCTTGACGATGTGCCCGAGGACTTCGAGTTCAGACTGTTCGAAGACGACTGGGATCACTTCGAGCAGCACATTTCGCAGGCGGTCGCGCGCGTGCCGGCGCTGGAAAAAGCCGGCATCAAGAAGATGATCAACGGGCCGGAGAGCTTCACTCCGGACGGCAACTTCATCCTGGGGCAGGCGCCGGAGCTGGCCAATTTCTACGTCGGCGCGGGCTTCAATGCCTTCGGCATCGCGTCGGGCGGCGGGGCCGGCTGGGTGCTGGCGCAGTGGGTCGCCAAGGGCGAGGCGCCGATGGACCTGTGGGTAGTGGATATCCGGCGGTTCAGCGATCTGCATAAGGATCGCCGCTGGACCAGCGAGCGTACGCTGGAAGCTTATGGCAAACATTATACGGTCGTCTATCCGCACGAGGAATATACCAGTGGGCGGCCGCGAATCGTCTCGCCGCTTTACGAGCGCTTGAAGTCGGCGGGCGCGGTGTTCGGATCAAAGCTGGGCTGGGAGCGGCCGAACTGGTTCGCCCCGCCGAGCATGGAGTCCAAAGACGTCTACGCCATGGGCCGCCAGAACTGGTTCGACCAGGTTGGCGTCGAGCACCGCGCGGTGCGCCATGCGGCCGGGCTGTTCGACCAGTCCTCCTTCGCCAAATACGACGTGAGCGGACGGGATGCCGAGCGGGCGCTCTCCTACATCTGCGCCAACGATGTGACCAAGCCGCCAGGTCGCCTCACCTACACACAAATGCTCAATAGTCGTGGCGGCATCGAGTGCGATCTGACCGTGGCGCGGCTGGCGGAGGACCGGTTCTACATCGTCACCGGCACGGGGTTCCGCACCCATGATGCGGCCTGGATTTCTTCGCACATAGGCCAAAGCCTGGATGCGACGCTCACGGACGTCACCGAGCAGTTCGGCACGCTGTCGCTGATGGGGCCACTGGCGCGAGACATTCTGGCAAAAGTCACAGACGCCGACGTCGGCAATGCGGCCTTTCCGTTCGGCGCGGTCCGCGAGATCGCCATCGCCGGCGCAACCGTCCGTGCCCTGCGCGTCACCTATGTCGGGGAACTAGGCTGGGAGCTGCATGTGCCCATCGCTCGACTTGGCGCGGTCTACGATGCCGTCATGGCCGCCGGTTCGCCGCTAGGCCTCAAGCCGGTCGGCTACCGCGCGCTGGAATCGCTGCGGCTGGAAAAGGCCTATCGCGCCTGGGGTTCCGACATCACGCCCAACGATACGCCGTTCGAAGCGGGGCTAGGCTGGGCCGTCAAGCTCAAGATGGATACCGATTTTCTCGGCCGGGCAGCACTGGAGGAGGCGGCCAAGTGGCCGCTCAAGAAGAAGCTCGCGACCTTCACTTGCGCTGATCCCGCAATCACTTTGCTTGGCCGCGAGACCATTTTGCGCGATGGCGTGCAGGTCGGCTATCTCAGCGGCGGCGGATTTGGCTACACCGTCGGCAAACCGATTGGCCTTGGCTACGTCCGCAATCCGGCTGGCGTGACGGATGAATTCCTCCGTTTTGGCCGTTACGAGTTGATCGTGGCGCAAACGCGGGTGGCGGCCGAGGTGCATCTGGCGCCGCTCTACGATCCGGAGAATCGGAAGGTGCGGGCGGGGACATGATGCTCATAGTTGGCTGACGGATATCGACGGAGATCACCGGCCTTGGCCGAATATGAACATCGTGTCCCCAGACTTGCCCCGCCCCCGGACTCACCCTATAGACCTTCACTTTAATGACAGCGCACATCAAACTCGCCGGGGTGGCAAGCTTCCCCCATCGGCACCTGCTCACCGTTGAGAACCTCACCGGCCCGCAGATCAATGGCCTTTTGGACATGGCCGAGGACGCAGCCCAGATCAGCCGCGAGGTGCGCAAGAAGCGCGACCGGCTGGCGGGGCGTACGCTGATCAACCTGTTCTTTGAAGCCTCCACCCGCACGCAAAGCTCGTTCGAGCTTGCGGCCAAGCGGCTCGGCGCCGATGTGATCAACCTCGCGGTGTCGCAGTCCTCGGTATCGAAGGGCGAGACGCTGATAGATACGGCCGTGACACTGAACGCGATGCGGCCCGACATGCTGGTGGTGCGCCATCATGCGGCTGGCGCGGTGGAATTGCTGTCGCAGAAGGTCGATTGCTCGGTTATCAACGCGGGCGACGGTTCGCACCAGCATCCGACGCAGGCGCTGTTGGATGCTCTGACCATCCGACGCAACAAGGGTCGCATCGCCGGCCTCACCGTCGCCATCTGCGGCGACATCCTGCACTCGCGCGTCGCCCGTTCCAACATCGGGCTGCTCACCACAATGGGTGCCCGCGTCCGTATCGTCGCCCCCTCAACGCTACTGCCGAGCGCAGCCGACCGTCTCGGCGTCGAGGTCTTCACAACCATGAAGGAGGGCCTGGCCGACGCCGACATCGTCATGATGCTGCGCTTGCAGGAAGAACGTATGACCGCCTCCTACGTGCCGTCCAAGCGGGAATACTTCCACTTCTTCGGCCTCGACCAGGAGAAACTGAAGTACGCCAAGCCGGACGCGCTGGTGATGCACCCCGGGCCAATGAACCGCGGCGTGGAAATCCACTCCTCGGTAGCCGACGATCCGCGCAGCGTCATCCGCGAGCAGGTGGAGATGGGCGTGGCCGTGCGCATGGCCGTGCTGGAGGCGCTGGGACGGCATCTGCCGAACCAATAGGTTAAGGGAACCTTCGATGACCGATGCGCCCCTCAAGACCGGCGACCGTGTGACGTTCTCCAAGACCGTCTCGGAGAGCGACGTCTACCTGTTCGCTGGCATCACGGGTGATCTGTCGCCGAACCATGTGGATGAAGTTTTCATGCGCGGCACTCAGTATGGGCGCCGCATCGCTCATGGTGCGCTGATCGTGGGCTACATGTCGCGCGCCTCGACCATGATCGCTGAAGGGGCGCCGCCTGATGGGCCGCTGTTCCCAGTCTCGCTTGGCTACGACCGCATCCGTTTGCTGGCGCCAGTGTTCATAGGCGACACAATCACTGTCGTCTATGAGGTTGCGGGCTACGACGGCGAACGGGCGCGCTCTGTGGGCAAAGTGGCAGTTACCAACGAGCGCGCCGAAACGGTTGCGGTGGCCGAGCACATCATGAAATGGCTGCCGCGCGCGGCCGGATCGCCGAACCGGTAGCCCTGTGCTACCAACCAATGGCCACATCGGACGAAAGCTGCCGTATGCCCTCATCTCCCAAATCCAACCGCAAAGCGCCCGCGACGGACGCCACCGTGCTTATCAACGCCCGACTGATCGATCCCGAGAGCGGCCGCGACGAGCCGGGAGGATTGCTGATCGAGGACGGGTTGATCGCCGATCTCGGCCCGCAACTGCGCCGCAATGCGCCGGCTGGGGCGACCGTCATCGACGCCAAGGGGCATCTCGTCATCCCGGGCCTGATCGACATGCAGGTGTTCACCGGCGAACCTGGTCTCGAACATCGCGAAACGCTGGCGTCTGCCAGCCGGGCGGCGGCCGCGGGCGGCGTCACCAGCTTCGTCTGTATGCCAAACACCGATCCCGTGATCGACGACATGGCGCTGGTCGACTTTGTGCAGCGCCGCGCGCGCGATACCGCAATTGTCAATGTGCACACTTTTGCTGCGCTAACCAAGGGACTGGAAGGCAACCAGTTGGCCGAGATCGGACTGCTGAAAAGCGCCGGCGCCATCGGCTTTTCCAACGGCCGGCGCAGTGTGGCCGATGCCGGTGTGATGCGGCGTGCGCTGACCTATACCAAGGACTTCGGCGCCCTGGTGCTGTCAGCCACGGAAGATGAGCCGCTGGCCGGCGCTGGCGTCATGAACGAGGGCGAGGTGGCCGCGCGGCTTGGGCTGCCCGGATCGCCGGGAATCGCTGAAGTGATCGCCCTGGAGCGGGATCTGCGGCTGGTCGAGTTGACGGGCGCGCGCTATCACGCGGCGCAGCTCTCGACCGGGCAAGCGGTGGACGTCATCCGCGCTGCCAAGGCCAAGCTGCTGGTTGTGACAGCGGGCGTCACCATCAATCACCTCGCCTTGAACGAGAACGACATCGGGTCGTACCGCACCTATTTCAAACTGCGCCCACCTTTGCGAAGCGAGGACGACCGCCGCGCTATGGTCGCGGGCATCGCCGATGGCAGCCTGGACGTGATCGTGTCGAGCCATGATCCGCAAGGGACGGACGGCAAGCGCCGGCCGTTTGCCGAGGCGGCCTACGGGGCGATTGGCCTCGAAACATTGCTGCCGACGGCGCTCAGGCTGCATCTCAACGGCGAGATCGGGCTGCTACCGCTGCTGGCGGCCATGACGATCAATCCCGCGCGCATCCTGGGGCTGGCCGGCGGGCGGCTGGCCAAGGGCGCACCGGCCGACGTGGTGGTGCTGGATCTGGAGGCGCCGTTCATCGTGGATAAGGCGCGCATGCACTCGCGCTCGCGCAACACGCCGTTCGACGAGGCGCGGCTGCAGGGCATCGTGCGTTATACGATTGTTGGTGGTAAGGTGGTTTATCCGTTTGCGGAGGGGTAGACTGTCTTCTCCTCTCCCCTCGCACTGCGAGGGGAGAGGAGGTCGCCCGGAGCGCGCCAGCGCGACGGAATCAGCGACAGGTGAGGGGCGGCCGCTTGCTCTGTACCGGTCGCAAGAGGGATGGAGCTTGTCGCTGCCCCTCACCGACCGCGTGGCTCTTGCCGCCGAAGAGGGCGGCAGCGAGACGCGGTCTCCGCTCCCCCAGCGCGAAAGGCGTTGGGGGAGAGGAGAAAGCAGTCCGACTACCCAACAACAGGTGCGCCTTTGCAAATCGCCATCCTTCTCCTCCTTGGCTACCTCCTCGGCTCCATCCCCTTCGGGCTGATCCTGACGCGGGTTGCGGGCCTGGGCGATATCCGCGAGATCGGCTCGGGCAACATCGGGGCGACCAATGTGCTGCGCACCGGCAACAAGGGGTTGGCCGCTCTGACGTTGCTGCTTGACGGTTTGAAGGGCACCGCCGCCGTTGTGCTGGCACGGTACGTCGCGCCGGCTGCGGGCGATATTGGTGTGCTGATTGGCGTCATCGGCGGCGTGGCGGCCTTCCTTGGGCACATCTTTCCGGTCTGGCTCGGCTTCAACGGCGGCAAGGGGGTCGCGACCTACATTGGCGTGTTGCTTGGCGTCTATTGGCCTGCGGGCGTGCTGTTCATAGCCTTCTGGCTGGTCACAGCGTACCTCACGCGCTTTTCGTCGTTGTCGGCCTTGCTGGCGAGCGTGCTTGCACCGGTGGCCATGTTGCTCGCCCATGTCCCTGGCGCAATCATCATGCTGCTGATGAGCGCGCTGCTGATTTACAAGCATCGCGCCAACATTGAGCGCCTGATGGCCGGCACAGAGCCGAAAATCGGCCAGAAGAAGTGACGCAACGCACGATTCCGGTGCCACGTCCGCGGCGGCAACTGACCGGCGCGCAACGCCTTGCCTGGCTGTGTCTGATCCGCAGCGAGAATGTCGGGCCCGTGACGTTCCGCGACATGCTCAACCACTATGGCGGGGCCGAGCAGGCGCTGGAGGCGCTGCCGGAGTTGTCGCGGCGTGGCGGGCGGGCCCAGCCGCTGAACATCTGCTCCGTGGAGACGGCCGAGCGCGAACTTGAGCGCGCCGGAGCCGCCAAGGCCCAACTGATCGCGCTCGACGAAATCGGCTATCCGCCGCTGTTGGCCGTGATCGAGGCGCCGCCGCCCCTCCTTTATATCCGCGGCCGTCCGGAACTGGTCGACAGGCCGATCGTCGCCATGGTGGGCGCGCGTGACGCCTCGGCGGCGGGCCGAAAGATCACATACCGGATCGCAGCCGATCTTGGCGCAGCTGGCGTTGTCATTGCGTCTGGTTTGGCGCGTGGCATCGATACTGCGGCTCACGAGGCAGCGCTCGGCACCGGAACCGTCGCCGTGATCGCCGGCGGGATTGATGTCGTCTATCCGCCGCAGAACGCCGCTTTGCACGAGCAGATCGCCAGCGAAGGCGTGCTGATCGCCGAGAACGCCCCTGGCCTCTCGCCCCGCGGCCGCGACTTCCCGCGCCGCAACCGGCTGATTTCCGGCATGTCGCTGGCCGTGCTGGTGGTGGAAGCCGCCATTCGCTCCGGCTCGCGCATTACGGCCGATTTCGCCCGCGAGCAGGGCCGCATGATCTTTTCCGTACCTGGCAACCCGCTCGATCCGCGTGCCGGCGGCACCAACCAGCTGATCAAGGATGGCGCAAGATTGGTGACCGAGGCCGGCGATGTGGCAGCCGGCCTCGGTCCTCTGCTTGCCGGCTATCGCCCCCCGCCGGCAAGCGCCGATTCGGCACTTTCGGAGAGGCCATTGCCGGCAATTGCGGTGCGCGCAACCGATCGCGACAAAATCGTCGAAGCACTGGGGCCTGCCCCCATCAGCCTCGATGATCTTATCCGCATGACGGGAGTGGAGGCCCGCCAGGTGCGCGTGGTGCTCATGGAGCTTGAACTCGCCGGCCGCGTGCAACGGCTTGGCCAGCAGCGTGTGGTGCTGACGGCTTAGCCCGCCAGCGGTGGCCGTTCGAGGGCGTTTACACCGATGGCCCGTTGCGCGTTCCGCCGTGCCTCACGCTGCGCCAGCTCCAGCAGCATGCCAAGCGGACCCTGACCGCTGGCGGATGACAGATCGCGCAATTCTTGCAGCATATCGGCAACATAGTCAGCCACCTCGGCCTCGGTCGCCCCGTTTATGGGCGAACTCAAGGGCTCGGATGGAGGATAACTGGTTGGGGAGTTGGAGGAAGGGTCGGCAAAGTCCGTCTTGTTGATCATGAGAGCCCCGCAAGTCGTCAACACAACCTTTGATTGCATCAATAAGACACGCAATCTTGGGTCTGCGCAATACGCAACACCTCGGCTTTTGCGGTTGTTCTCCTAGGACCTTACCTAGGGCAGGGAATAAGTGTTTTCCGGGAGCAGACAGGGCATCGAACCGGACTGGTTTGCAGCCGCGGTTTGACTTCGGCCTCGCTCTTCTCCATTTTCCGGCACCGCTGCATGGCGCGCCGTTCGGGCGCGACGCAAGCCTTTCCGACGTAAACCCCCGAGGTGTGATGCGAGTCGTCGTCGTGGAATCGGCCGCCAAGGCCAAGACGATCAATAAGTATTTGGGCTCCGGTTATACGGTGCTGGCCAGCTACGGCCATGTCCGCGACCTGCCCGCCAAGGATGGCTCGGTGGAGACCGAGAACGATTTTCATATGCACTGGGATGTCGATGGCAAGGCCGTGAAGGTCATGGGCGACATCACCCGGGCCGTGAAGGGCGCCGAAAAGCTCATCCTGGCCACCGACCCCGATCGCGAAGGCGAGGCCATCTCCTGGCACATCCGGCAGGTGCTCGACGACAAGAAGGCGCTGAAGGGCGTCAAGGTCGAGCGGGTGGCCTTTAACGCCATCACCAAGACAGCAATCCTGGAGGCGATGGCGCATCCGCGCGAGATCGATCAGCCGCTGGTGTCGGCCTATCTGGCCCGCCGGGCGCTGGACTATCTGGTCGGGTTCAACCTGTCGCCGGTGCTGTGGCGCAAACTGCCAGGCGCCAAATCGGCCGGCCGCGTGCAGTCGGTGGCGCTGCGCCTGATCTGCGACCGCGAGGAAGAAATTGAGGCCTTCCGCACTGACGAGTACTGGACCATCGAAGCGGTGCTGGCGACCGCCAAGAAAGAAGAATTCACAGCGCGATTGACGGCGGTATCGGGAACGACGCTGAAAAAGCTCGATCTGAAGAATGAGACCACGGCCGTCGCCATCAAGGCGGCAATCGAGGGCGGCGACTTCAAGGTCGTCTCGGTTGAGAAGAAGGCGACCAAGCGCAATCCGTACCCGCCCTTCACGACCTCGACGCTGCAGATGGATGCGAGCCGCAAGCTCGGCTTCTCGGCCAAGCAGACCATGGGCGTGGCGCAGAAACTGTACGAAGGCGTCGACATCGGCGGCGAGACCACTGGCCTCATCACCTACATGCGAACCGACGGCGTGCAGATCGTGCCCGAGGCCGTCTCGGCGATCCGCGACGTGATCTCGGCCGAGTTCGGCAAGAACTATACGCCGTTCGCGCGCGAGTGGAAAACCAAGGCCAAGAACGCGCAGGAAGCCCACGAGGCCATCCGCCCGACCGACCCCAAGCGTACGCCGGACAAGGTGCGTAAGTATCTTGAGAAGGATGCGGCCGCGCTCTACGACCTGATCTGGAAGCGCACCATCGCCAGCCAGATGGCGCCGGCCGACATGGACAAGACCACGGTCGAGATCGCGGTCAAGGGGCGTGACAGCAAGGACTACGGCCTGCGCGCCAACGGCTCTGTCGTGACTTTCGACGGCTTCTTGCGCGTCTATGAAGAAGGCCACGACGCCCGCGTCCGCATCATCGACAAGGGCAAGGACGACAAGGCCGAAGCCGACGCCGACGAGAGTCGCCGTCTGCCGCCGCTGGCCCAGGGCGATCATCTTAAAGACAAGCTGATCGAGGCCGAACAGCACTTCACTCAGCCGCCGCCGCGCTATTCCGAGGCGACGCTGGTCAAGCGTATGGAAGAGCTGGGCATTGGCCGCCCCTCCACCTATGCCTCGACCATGGCCGTGCTGGTCGAGCGCGACTACGTCAAGAACGAGAAGAAACAGCTGGTTCCCGAGGACAAGGGGCGGCTGGTGACGGCGTTCCTAAAGAGCTTCTTCAAGCGTTATGTCGAATACGATTTCACCGCCGACCTGGAAGAAAAGCTCGACCTGATTTCCGACGACAAACTCGATTGGAAGGAGCTGCTGCGCGAGTTCTGGAAGCAGTTCACCGCGACCATCGCCGAGTCCAAGGAGCTGCGCGTAACCGAGGTGCTCGATGCCCTCAACGAGATGCTCGCACCGCACGTTTTCCCGCCGCGCGAGGACGGGTCCGATCCGCGCTCCTGCAAGGCCTGCAACGACGGCAAGCTCAGCCTGAAGGTCGGCAAGTTCGGCGCTTTCATCGGCTGCTCGAATTATCCCAACTGCAATTTTACACGACAGTTCTCCGAGACGGCCAAGGATGGCTCGGAAGCTGTCTCCGAGACCAAGATTCTCGGCGATGATCCTGATACCGGGCTTCCCGTCAGCCTACGGAGCGGCAGGTTCGGCCCCTACGTGCAGCTGGGCGAGGCAGTCGAGAAGGGGGACAAGCCGAAACGCTCGTCGATCCCGAAGGGCTATGCGGCAACCGATGTCGATCTGGAGCTGGCGCTGAAGCTGCTCAATCTGCCGCGCGAAGTCGGTCTGCATCCGGAGAGCGGCAAGCCGATTGTCGCCGGGCTCGGTCGCTTCGGGCCGTTCCTGCTGCATGACGGCAAGTATGCCAACCTCGAAAGCGCTGAGGATGTGTTCGAAGTCGGCTTGAACCGCGCCGTAGCCCTACTCGCAGAGCCGCGCAAAGGCCGCGCCCAATCCAAGACCGAAGTCTTGAAGGCTTTGGGCGAACATCCCGGCGGCGGCGGCAAGGTCGAAGTGCTCAGCGGCAAATACGGGGCCTACGTCAAATGGGGCAAGGTCAATGCAACCGTTCCCAAGACCATCGAAATCGCCGATATGACGATGGAACAGGCCATGGAACTGATCGCCGCCCGCGAAGCCAAGGGACCGAGCAAAGGCAAGGGCGGCTTCAAGAAGGGCGCGGCTAAGAAGGCCGATGGCGACGAGGCCGCACCGAAGAAGGCAGCTGCCAAGAGACCCGCGGCGACAAAAAAGCCGGCTGCCAAGAAGGCCAAGGCCACCGAGGATGCAAGTTAAGACTCCACTGTTCGCGATACATTGCAATGGCTCACGGCTCCAGCCCTTCTCCCGTGGAGAGAAGGTGGCCAATGGCCGGATGAAGGGGTTGAGTTGTGAACGGACCAAGCGACTTGCTCAGTGCCCTGCTCGACCCCTCACCTTGTCCCTCTCCCCAATGGGTGAAGGGACGCTGGAGCTGCGGGAGCGCGCCAGTTGCGACTGATTTGATTAGGGTGCGCACACCTCTTTCGTCATCCCGGCGCAGGCCGGGACCTGTCCAAGCGCGAAGTCATGCCGTGTCGCCGATGTACGCCCCATTTTGCGATGGGCGGGTCCCGGCCTGCGCCGGGATGACGAACTGTGTTCCGTACTATGGGCACTAAGCCCAAGAAAATCCGGGTCAAATCCGCGGCCCCGCCCCCCGGGCTCCCCACCCGCGAGGCCGTACTCGAGTTCATCAACACCTCCCCCGCCAAGGTCGGCCGGCGCGAAATCGCGCGCGCGTTCGATATCAAGGGCGACAAGCGCATCTGGCTCAAGCAGCTGCTCAAGGAGATGTCCGAGGCCGGGCAGCTGAATTCCACCCGCAAGAAAATCCGCGGCGTCGGCAAACTGCCGCCGACCGCCGTCATCGAGGCGCTGGGCGTGGACGCCGAGGGCGATCTCTATGGCGAGCCCATCGACTGGGACCGCGAGGACGAGGGAATCCCGCCGCGCGTTCTGATCCGGCTGGAACGCGCAGGCGCCAGCCTCGGCCCGGGCGACAAAGTGCTGGCGCGCATTGAAGCTCTGAAGGCTGACGGCGCGTACCCGTATGAAGCCTTCCCGATCAAAAAACTCGATCGCGAGCGCCGTCGCCTGCTCGGCATCTTCCGCGCCGATTCGCGCGGGGCGGGCGGCGTCATCCAGCCGATCGACAGAAAGCAGCTGAAGGACTGGCGCATTGAGGAGCACGACCAGGGCGGGGCTGAGAACGGCGAGTTGGTGCGCTTCGACATTGCCCGCACCGGGCGTGGCAATCTCACCCGTGCCCGCATCGTCGAGCGCATCGGCAATCCGTCCGACCAGAGACAGATCAGCCTCATCGCGATCCACGCTCACGGCATCCCCGATACCTTCCCGGACCGTGTGCTGCGCGAGCTGGACGATCTGCCCAAGCTCACCAAATCTGGACGCGAGGATCTGACGGGCATCCCGCTTATCACCATCGATCCAGTGGACGCGCGCGATCACGACGATGCCGTTTGGGCCGCACCCGACGACGACCCGAACAATCCCGGCGGCTGGGTCACCATCGTCGCCATCGCCGATGTGGCGTTCTACGTTCGCCCCGGAACCTACCTCAGCAGCGAGGCCGAGAAGCGCGGCAACTCCGTGTACTTTCCTGACCGCGTTGTGCCGATGCTGCCGGAGAAGATTTCCAACGATCTGTGCTCGTTGAAAGAGGACGAACTGCGCGCCTGTCTTGCCGTGCGCATGATCTTCGACAAATACGGGCACAAGCGATCACATGCGTTCTCACGCGCATTGATGCGCTCGGCGGCCAAGCTCAGCTACCAACAGGCGCAGGCAGCCATCGACGGCACGCACGAGGCCGGCCCGGCGGCTGAGCATGTCGAGACCATCCTGAAGCCGCTATGGGCAGCCTACGCCGCATTGGAGAAGGCCAGAAACGAGCGTTCGCCGCTGGATCTTGATCTGCCCGAGCGCAAAATCGTTGTTGGCAAAGACGGCAAGGTGGAAAGAATCCATGTGCCCGAGCGGTTGACGGCGCATCGGCTGATCGAAGAGTTCATGATCCAGGCCAATGTCGCGGCCGCCGAAACGCTTGAGGCAAAAAGAACGCCGCTGGTCTACCGCGTGCATGACCAGCCATCGAAGGAGAAGCTGGCCTCGCTGAAGACGTTTCTTGAGACGCTCGACATGCAACTGCCCAAGACCGGGCAGTTGCAGCCAGGCGATTTCAACAAGCTGCTAGCCAAGGCCAAAGGGACGGTCACGTCCGACCTGGTCAACGAAGTCGTGCTGCGCTCGCAGGCCCAGGCCGAATACAACCCCGAGAACTACGGGCACTTCGGCCTGAACCTCAGGAAATACGCGCATTTCACGTCGCCGATCCGCCGCTATGCGGACCTCATTGTGCATCGCGCCTTGATCCGCGCGCTTGGGATGGGCAAAGACGGTCTCACCGAAGCCGAGATCGAGCGCCTGAAGGATACCGCGCGCAGCATCTCCGATCTGGAACGCCGCGCCATGGCGGCCGAACGCGAGACCACGGATCGTCTGATAGCGGCGCATCTGGCCGACCATATCGGGGCGGTGTTCCACGCGCGCATTTCCGGCGTCACACGCTCAGGCCTGTTCGTGCGCCTCACCGATACCGGGGCCGACGGGTTTATCGCCATTTCGACGCTTGGCCGCGAATTCTTCAATCACGATGAGGCACACAACGCGCTGATCGGGGCACAGAGCGGCGAGGCCTACCGGCTTGGCGACCGGGTCGAGGTGAAGCTGGTGGAAGCCATCCCGACTGCCGGCGCGCTGCGCTTCGAGATGGTCACGGCGGGCAAGGTCGGTGCGCTTGCGGGCAAGGGCGTGAAACTCGGCAAACGCGGCCATCAAGGTCGTCCTCAGCAGCGACGGCGCTGACAGCAAAGCGCTACCATCCCGCCTGCAATCCAAACCATGCGGCGGCGAGCACCAATATCACGCAAGGGACAACGCGCTTGGCATAAGCCCGGCTGCCACTGGCGGTTGCCAATGCGATCTTGGTGAGCGAGTTGGTGGTCAGGCCTGCCAGTATCGGGATCGCGGCATCGGCGACAGGCATCTTTCCCGATGCAGCCAGCGAGGCTACCGAAACGATGCTGGCATGCGCATCGGCAAAGCCGGCAAGGGCTGCCCCCGCCACGACGCCTTGCGAGCCAAGCCAATGGCGCAATGCCGCAGCGGCTAGCAGCACGGCCGCGATCACCACGGCCAGCACCAGCGCAGCCGGCAAACTGAAGGCCTCGGCCTCGGCCTCCGGCGTCTCTGCGGTGGCAGTCCTGGCGCCAAACGTGAAGACTGCCCCCAGAGCAATGGCGGTTGCCCCAGCCGCCGCCAGCGATGGCCATAGGGCCATCAGCACGGCCGGGCTGACAACGGCCAGCAGTGCCGTCGCCTGAATGATCGTGGCCACGTTGGAGAGCACCGCGCCCGCCACCGCCGGCCCCAGGAGCAGCGGATTCCCGGTCACCCGCGATCCCATCGAGGCGATGGTTGCGCTGCTGGAGACAAAGCCAGCGGCCAGACCGGCTAGCGGCAGGCCGTAACGACCGCCGAGGAAGCGCGTAGCGATATGCCCGCCCGCCCCGATCACCATGATCAGGATCGCAACGGTCCAGATGCCTTGCGGATTGATTGCTTCGAACGGGCCAAGGAAACGGTTCGGAAGCACCGGCCAGACCACCAGTGTGGCC
This sequence comes from uncultured Alphaproteobacteria bacterium, assembly GCA_963732765.1. Taxonomy (GTDB): domain Bacteria; phylum Pseudomonadota; class Alphaproteobacteria; order Rhizobiales; family Hyphomicrobiaceae; genus JANYHF01. The sequence continues at coordinate 560,236 of CAVTAS010000008.1, forward strand.
GAGGCCAGGATCAGGGCCGATTTCAATTCAGGTGCAGTCAGCACATTGCGCACGAAGTGATGCAGCGGCGCGCGGGCGGCCAGCATGACCGCGACCACCACCGCGACCGCGGCGGCCTTGGTGGGCTCGCGCATTGCAAAACCACCGAGCACGACCGTGATGACAAGTGCGACCTCCGATGTCAGGCCGGGGTCCTCGCTGCGGTCGCGGAGATAGGCAATTGCCGACATCAGCGTGATGCCGGCAGCCGCAACGGCCAGCATCAGGCCGTCACCGACCTCCATTGCGACCGCGCCCAGCAGAGCGGCGATGGCAAAGGTGCGCAGGCCGGCCGCGGCTCGCGCCGGTCCCTCGCTCTTGCGCCGCTCCCGCTCTGCGCCGATCAGCAAACCGATCCCCAGCGCAACTGCCCAACCGGCATCTATGGCAATGTCTTCCAGCATGCGTCTTGTCACCCGTGTGGCGAACAACAGCTTGATCTTAGTCAGCATTTGCAGTCTAGCATTGAGGCACCGCAATTGGGGGCATCGTCATGAAAATCCGCACCAAGCAGTTTCGCGTCGGCCCTGGCGACGTGGTCGACCTGAAGAAACTGCCCACCAAGGTCGATCCGATCTATGACGGCAAGGATGGGTACAAGGCGGCGCTGGAGGTACAGGTTAAAGATCTCAGCGAACTGCAACAGAAGCTGTTCGCCACCCGCCGTCATGCGCTACTGGTGATCCTGCAGGCGACCGACGCTGCTGGCAAGGACGGCGCCATTCGGCATGTCATGTCTGGTGTCAATCCGCAGGGGTGCGAGATCACCAGCTTTGGCCGTCCGAGTGCAGAGGAGCTGTCGCACGACTTCCTTTGGCGTTGCGCCAAGGTTCTGCCGGCGCGCGGCATGATCGCCATCTTCAATCGGTCCTACTATGAGGAAGTTCTGGTCGTCCGTGTGCATCCCGGCATCCTGGACGCTCAGAGCCTGCCCGAGGATGTCGTCAAGGACGAGACGATCTGGGACAAGCGCCTGCGCTCGATTCGCGATCACGAGCAGCACCTGGCGGCCAATGGCACCAGTATCGTGAAGATCTATCTTCATATCTCCAGGGATGAGCAGAAAAAACGCCTGCTGGAGCGGATCGAAGATCCGGCAAAGAACTGGAAATCCAAGATCGGCGATGTGGCCGAGCGCAAACTCTGGAAGCAGTACCGCAAGGTCTACGAAGAGGCGATTGGCGCCACCAGTACCAAGGAAGCGCCCTGGTACATCGTTCCGGCGGACGATTCGCTCAGTGCACGGCTCATCGTATCCGAGATCATCTCCGACGCTTTGAAGGCCATGGATCTGAGTATTCCCGAGCCCACGCCCGAGCGGCTGGCTGAACTCAAGGAGACCAAGAAGCAGCTGCTGGCCGAGTAACGCGACAAGATCGCCAACACTTTGGTAACAACTTTATCTTTGAAGATTAACCCGGCACTAGGCGCGCCCCTTGCGATGAATTGCGCAGTTTCACCTAACAGCGTAGTTTCAATCCATCGCAAAGGAGACCCCAATGCCCAAGGTCATTATTGCCAAAGCATTGAATGGTGACGGTATCAGTTTGACGGGTCAATCGCTGGGCGACCATCTAACGGCCGGTAATGGCATGCTGTTCCTCTACGGTACCGGCGGTGATGATACGCTGATCGGCGGCATCGGCACGCAGGAACTCTACGGCGGCAGTGACAGGGACTCCGTCGTTGGCGGCGCCGGCAACCAGACCCTTTCGGGCGGCGCGGGCGACGACCGGCTGATCGGTGGCACCGGCAATCAGGCCCTCTACGGCGGTACGGGCGAGGACTACGTCGTGGCCGGCAACGGCAACCAGACGCTCGAAGGCGGCGCCGGGCTGGACACGCTCGACTTCTCCAAGCTTAACGGCAAGATCGAGATCGATCAGGATCTGCACGTTGCCAGCCTCATCGACACAATCACCGGCGCGGTGCTGTCCAACTACAGCCTACAGAGTTTCGACACCGTCGTGGGCACGTCGGGCAACGACACGATTTGGGGCGCCGAATTCACGCCGCGCACCTACTACGGCGGTGCCGGCGACGACAAGATTTACAGCGAAAGCGGCGGCGACACCGTCTACGGCGGCGACGGCACGGACGAATTCCGCTGGTACAAGAAGTATGTTGCGGTCAATCACACCGATACGATCAAGGATTTCACGGTCGGCACCGATCATCTCGACATGAAGGATTTCCTGAAGGGCCAGTACACGCTGGATGGAACCTACATCAAGGCGCCCGCTTATGGGCAGGTTGTGCGCTTGGGCGCCACCACCGACACAGCGGGCCATGATGCCACCATGGTGCAGGCCCTGGCGGGCGACGGCATCTGGCACGATGTCGTGGTGCTGGAAGGGATTGCGGCCGGTTCGGTGAGCCTGGCCGATCTGGTCTTGTAACCTCGACAACAGCACTTATGGCGCAGGGGCGACCCACGGGTCGCCCCTACGCCACGACGTTCGCGTTAAAACATCATGCCACCTTGCGCTTGCCGCTCACCCGCGCCCACTTCGGCAGCCACTCGCCGTGGGCCGCCAACAGATCGTCCGTAAGCGACCAGATCTGGTCGAGATCGAGTTCGGCCGCGGTATGCGGGTCCATCATTGCGGCGTGATAGATGTGCTCGCGGTTCTCGGTCATGAGCGCGGCGACCGTCAGCTCCTGCACGTTCACATTGGTACGGATCAACGCGGTCAGCTGCGGTGGCAGTGCGCCGATGTAGGTCGGCTGGATGCCGGAGGCGTCGACCAGGCACGGCACCTCGACGGCGCAATTATCCGGCAATGAAGTGATGCAACCGTTGTTGCGCAAATTGCCGTAGATCACTGCAGGCTCGCCGGTCCAAACCGCGTTCATGATCGCGGACGCGTATTCCTTGCTCGCCTTCACTTCGATGGTGTTGGCCTTGCGATAGGTATCGGCCTCGCTCTTCCAGCGCGCGATCTGCTCGATGCAGCGCTTGGGATACTCGTCGAGTGGGATGCCGAACTTCTCGATCAGGTCGGGCCGCCCCTCCTTGATGAAATAAGGCGTGTACTCAGCAAAGTGTTCCGAGCTTTCGGTAACGAAGTAGCCGAGCCGCGTCATCATCTCGTAGCGCACCTTGTTCGGGCAGCGCGCGTTCCACTCGCTCGGCTTGGGGATGCTGCCCGCCCGATAGCCCTTCAGCAGCGCGGGATAGAGATCCTTGTACGAACCGTCCTTCTGGCGATGCTCGAACTTGAGGTAGAACGCCATGTGGTTGATGCCCGCCGCGCGGTAGCGGATCTCATCGTCCGGGATGTCGAGATCACGCGCCAATTCATGCGCGGTGCCCTGCACCGAGTGGCAGAGCCCGACCTGGCGGATGGTTGGATACTTCTCGGCGATGGCCCAGGTGTTGATGGCCATCGGGTTCACATACTGCAGCAGGATGGCGTTTGGGCAGACCTGCAATATGTCCTCGCAGATCGACCACAGATGAGGGACAGTGCGCAGGCCGCGCATAATGCCGCCAACGCCCAGGGTATCGGCGATGGTATGCCTGAGGTTGTACTTCTTTGGCACTTCAAAGTCGGTGATGGTGCAGGGATCGTAGCCGCCAATCTGGAACGCTACGACGACGAAATCGGCCCCTTCGAGCGCTTTTTTCTGATTTGTGGAGGTTTCCACTTTCGCTTTGGCGTTCAAAGTCGAAACCAGCTTGTTCGCAACGATCGCGCTCTCTTCCAGCCGGCCAGGATCGATATCCATCAGCGTTACGCGCGCGCCAGACAGCGCTGGCCGTTGTAAAACGTCGCCAATGATGTTTTTCATGAAAACGGTCGAGCCGGCGCCGATGAAGGTGATTTTGGGGTTCGCCATTACGGTTGCTCCTTGAAATTTCGACTTGATCCATATCGAAGTCGAATACGAAAGAAAAGTGAAAGTCGACGAAATCCGTCACGTTTGAGCCGGAATTTCGTCCTCGGCGGCGAGCTCGGGGGCGGCTTCGATTAGGCGTACACCATGCTCGCGGCAGACGTCCCGTAGCGGTGAGGCGCCTAGCCCGTCGGTGACAAAAGTCTGGACGTCGCCAATATGGGCGATGCGCACGGCGGCGCTGCGCTTCAGTTTGGAACTGTCGGCGACCAGTATCACGTGCCGCGCATTCTGCATGATCGCCTGGGCCACCTGCACCTCGCGATAGTCGAAATCGAGCAGCGTTCCGTCGGCCTCGATCGCTGATGCCCCGATGATGGCATAGTCGACCTTGAACTGACGAATGAGGTCGATGGCAGACGAGCCGATGATGCCGCCATCGGAGCGCCGCACATTGCCGCCGGCTACGATCACCTCGATGCGCGGCCGGCGATAGAGCTGAGTTGCGACGTTGAGGTTGTTGGTGATGACCAGCAAATCCTCGTGCGTGCTCAGTTCGCTCGCGACCTCTTCGGTTGTTGTGCCGATGTTGAGGAACAGCGAGCAGTTGTTCGGCACCAGCGCGGCCGCAGCCGCCCCAATGGCCTTCTTTTCCGGTGCCGCCACGAAACGGCGCGCCTCATAGGAGATGTTCTCCACGCCCGAAGCCACGATCGCACCGCCATGCACGCGCGTTAGAAAGTGCCGGTCGCACAACTCGTTCAGGTCTTTGCGAATGGTCTGCGGCGAGACGTCGAAGCGCTTGGCGAGATCCTCCACGACCACGCGACCAGAGGCGCGGGCCTGCGCAATGATATCGGTCTGGCGGGTGGTGAGATCGGTCATGTCGCTCGCTTACGTCAACGCAACGGTTTTGCCGCTGGCCGCACCCTGATAGGCCGCCTCGACCAGCGCCAGCGTCTTGAGATTGTCGCGACCCGACGTCGCCGTTTCTTGGCCTGTCCGCAAGCATTCGGCCCAGTGCGTCTCGATGGCAAGCACGCTTTCCTGGATGTTGTGCCACGGCCGGCTCGCCCACGGCAGCAGGGGCGGCGCGAGGTCAATGTGCCGCGATCCCTCCGGTGTCGTCACTGTCATAGCATAGCCGGCCCCCAATCGCAGCGTGCCGCCGGAGCCGTCGATCTCCAGCAGCGTCTGCGGGAAGGCCTCCGTCTCCAGCAGCGTCGCATAGCTGCAATCGACAATGGAGGTGATCCCGTTGGCGTGATCGAGCAGCATGGTCGCCACGTCCTCGCCCTTGATGGCGGGATTGATGCGGCGCGTACGGGTGGTAATGCGGCTGGCTTCACCGAACAGGAAGCGCGCTATATCCAGCGAATGGATGCCCAGATCCTCGATGATGAAGCGGGCGCCCTCGGCCAGATAGGGCTGTCCGCTGTATACATCGTAAGCCGAACGGAACGACACCCGTCCCCAGTAGACCTCGCCGATTTCGCCCGAGCGCACAACTTGGGCGGCGGCCTGGATCGGGCTCTGCCAGCGGAAATTCTCGTGCACCATCAGCGGCACGCCGGCGCCCTCGCAGGCCGCCACCATGGCGTGCGCATCCTCGAGGTTGGGCGCAAACGGCTTCTGGCAGATCACCGCGATGCCGTGGCGCGCCACCAGTTCGACCAGCCGGCGATGGCTGCGCACGGTGGTGGCGATGTCGACGAAATCCAGCTTCTCCTGCGCCATCATGGCGGCGGCCGCGTCGTAGCGCGCCGCGATACCGAACTGATCGCCCATGGCCTTGAGCCGGCCCGCGTCCTGATCGCAGATGGCCACGATGGTCACGCCCGGCACGTCGCGCCAAGCATGCAGGTGATTGACGGCAAAGAAGCCGCAACCAATCAGGGCGCCACGCAGTTCACGCATTCGGGATAACTTTCCTCTTCACTCGCACGATTACTTACCAAGCAACTCCAGTTCGTCATACCCGCGTAGGCGGGTATCCATGCAAGTCAGCATTGGGCGCCGCCTCGATGTCACGAAAAGTCCTGATGCGGCTTGTGTTTTGTACTGACCCTAGCGCACAACTTCGGCTTGCATGGATACCCGCCTACGCGGGTATGACGTGCCCCTTGGCAAGTTGGCGCTTCCCTGGTCAGTCCCTGGCGACTGCTGTGCGGGGATGATGAACTCCAGGCAGAGCTAAGTGATGCGGCGGATGCTGGCGGCGACTTCTTCGGGCTCGAACACCTTTTTCCAATCGTCGCGCATCAGGGCCGGTTTGCCGAACTCGATCGCCTTGTTGCAGGCGTCGGAGAAGGCGCCCTCGCGCTCCTTGAAGATCACCGAGGCCAGCACATTGATGTGCCCGAGCAGGAAGTCACGCGCCGCTTCGGCCGGCACGCCGCGACGCACCACTTCGTCCATAGCCTCGCGCATCACATCGAGCAGGGTGGCCGCCACCGTCTCGGCCAGCGCCGGCTCCAGCAGCGCAATCTGCTCCGTGGTCAGACGGTGGCAGCGCATCACTGGCGCCCAGATGGTGCGGGCGATGGCGGCGCCCTTGTCGTAGTCGGCCTCCGGCCCATTCATCAGTGAACAAACGATATGCTGCTTGGCATGCACGCCGCCGAAGTAATCGCGTTTTGCAACGGGATCGGTCTCGTCGTTGAAGAGCGGGGGATGGCAGGGATGGGTGATAAAATAGGTGAGGTCCTTGCGCGCCGGCAGGTGGCCCGCCGCCGGGGCGGCGGCATCGAGGACGACGACCATCGTCCCGGCCGGCAGTTTGCCCTCGATCTGATGCGCCACCTTGCCGATCAGCGTATCGGGCACCGCCAGCACCACCACATCGGCCCCGGCGACTGCTTCGTCCTGCGCCACGCAGTCGAACCCGAGCGCGTCTTTCAGCCTCTTCTGGCCGTCTTCGCTGACCTCCACATGGCGCACCTGGTAGGGTGAGTTCTTGAGATTGGTGGCGAGACGGAGGCCCATTTTGCCTCCCGCTCCGAGCAGGGCTATGGTGGTCATGATGCGTTGCGGTCTCATGGTGTGGATGCGCGCTGCAGGCGTCATAGCACCGGGCGACGGGCTCATCCAGCGCGCCTCGCAGGGAAGTCCCGTAATGCGGGAGAGCCGCAGCCGGACCGGAAAGCGCGGCGCCGCCGCAATCGGCTGTTGATTTGCAAGGGTTTTGCACCGATCACGGATGGCTGTTGCCGGATTCGGGACAAGTTGGCGTCTATAGCTTAAGCCAAAGCGCGGAAACTGCTGCACCTTCCGAGGACCGATGAACCTGACGCGCCGCCGCCTGCTGCTGACGACCGGCGCCATGATCGCCATGCCGCGCTTTGCCATTGCGCGCCCGGAGTTTCCATCCCAGCGCATCGCGCCGATGATCATGGTTGGGTTCGATGGCCCCAACGCCAAGGCCGGGGGCGTCAAGGAAATGGCTGTTCATATTGCGGCCGGCCGGGTCGGCGGCATCTGCTTCATCGCCAAGAACGCCGTCTCGCGGGCGGGCGTCGAGAGCATCACCAAACTGTTCCATGCCGCGTCGCAGCGTTGGCCGCTATTGATGGCGATCGACCAGGAAGGCGGCAACGTGCAACGGCTGAGCTCGAAGCTTGGCTTCGGCTTTGAACCCTCGCCCGCAAAAGTCTCCAACACCAAGAGCGCCGACCAGTCGCGCAAGATCTATGCCGCCATGGCGCGCGAAATCCATAGGTCTGGCTTCAACTTCAATCTCGCTCCGGTGGTCGACCTTGGCTTTGAACGGCGCAACGCGCTCATCACCAGGAAGGGCCGCACCTTCGGCGACGATCCGGCCTCGGTCATCCGCTATTCGCGCGCCTTCGTGATGGGGCACCGCGACGAGGGCGTGCTGACCTCGCTGAAGCATTTCCCGGGCCACGGTTCGGCGCTGCGCGACAGCCATGCGGGCGTTGTGGACATCACCAAGACCTGGCGCGAGAGCGAGCTTGCTCCGTACACATGCCTTACCCACGAGGACATGGTCGACACCATCATGACCGGGCACCTGACACATGCAACGCTAACGGATGGTCTGCCGGCGACACTGTCGGCCACCGCGATCCAGGGCATGCTGCGCGGCCGCGTCGGCTTCCGCGGTGTGGTGATCACGGACGATCTCGACATGAAGGCCGTGCGGCGCAAGTTTTCACGGGAAGAGGCGGTGATCCGGGCGGTGGCGGCCGGTAACGACATCCTGCTCGCTACCAACGACGACGGTGACCGCAACCTGCCGCTGACGATGATCCGCGCAGTGCAGAAAGGCATCCGGGATGGGCGTATCGACGCCGATCAGGTGGAGGCGTCCGTGCGGAGGATAGAGGCGCTGAAGGCGGGGCTGATGCAGCCGAAACGGACCGTCATGGCCGGTCCGCGATAGGAGTGCTCACCTTAAAGGCTTTAGCGCTTGCTAACAGATCGGCAAAGTTCTACACACGAACGAAATAGGAACTACTGGCTTTTCGCGGGCGCTTGGCGATGATGCGAGAATGACGAATCATCCAATTGTGCCCGGTGACGTCGAGCAACGATTCGAAGTCCATGAAGCCCGCAATGGGCTGGCAGTACTTTCGGCCGCGCGCCCGGCCGAATGGCGGGATATTTTGACCGTGCTACGGTCATTTCAGCTGCTCAAGGACGATGTCATAAAACCTGGTGGCCGGAAATCCCCGATTGCCGAGAAATTGGACGGTCACTTTTATCGACTGGGCTGGGAAGAGCGACAATTCAATACTCGTATTGTTGTTGACGAGAATGAGTATGAATCGCCGACGCATAAAGTCGATTGCTTCAAGAACAAAGTCGCCGTGGAAGTCGAATGGAACAACAAGGATCCGTTCTATGATCGCGATTTGAGCAATTTCCGCCTCCTCTTCGAACTGCGCACTATCGACGTTGGTGTGATAATAACGCGTTGCACGGAACTCCAGGATATCTTTGACGAACTTGGAAAGGGCTCGAGCTATGGCTCGTCGACAACCCACATCGGACAACTCCTTCCTCGACTTAATGGAGGCGCCGGTGGCGGCTGCCCGATCGTCGCGTTCGGCATCCGCAAGCAAGCGTACCTTGGCTAGCGGTCGAGGGGAGACGGCCCAGAGCGAACTGCTTGCCGCGCTAGGCGGGCGGACATTCGCGACCCTGTTGGCGGATCCGCCTTGGCAGTTCATCAACCGGACGGGAAAAATGGCACCCGAACATCGGCGCCTTGCCCGATACGATACGATGAAGGCCGACGAAATCTGTTCATTGCCTGTGTCGCAGGTGGCCGCCGCCAAGTCGCATCTCTATCTTTGGGTTCCAAATGCTCTTTTACCCGATGGATTGCGGGTCATGGCGGCGTGGGGGTTCGATTACAAATCTAACATCGTCTGGGAAAAGATCCGCAAGGATGGCGGGCCGGATGGCCGTGGTGTCGGCTTTTATTTCCGCAATGTAACGGAATTGCTGTTGTTTGGGACCCGCGGAAAGAACAATCGCACGTTAGCCCCCGGTCGCCGCCAGGTGAATTTTCTAGCAACACGAAAGCGCGAACATTCGCGAAAGCCTGACGAACAGTACGATATCATCGAATCATGCAGCCCGGGGCCTTACCTGGAGTTGTTTGCACGCGGTGAGCGCGAAGGCTGGACTGGCTGGGGCAATCAGGCGGATGCATCCTATAAGCCGACCTGGAAAACCTACGCCAATCATTCGGCGGTGTAGCCCAACCTACGCCGCCACCGCCTGTGTGATCTTGCGTGCCGCGTCATCCAGATCGTTGGCCGGGATCACGTTCAGCCCGCTCGCGGTGAGAATGCTCTTGCCCAGTTCCACGTTGGTGCCTTCCAGGCGCACCACCAGCGGCACCTGGATGCCGATCTCGCGCACCGCGGCGACCACGCCTTCGGCGATCACGTCGCAGCGCATGATGCCGCCGAAGATGTTGACCAGGATGCCCTTCACGTTGGGATCGGCCAGGATGATCTTCAGCGCCGCCGTGACCTTCTCGCGATTGGCGCCGCCGCCCACGTCTAGGAAGTTGGCGGGCTCGCGGCCGTAGAGCTTGATGATATCCATGGTCGCCATGGCCAGCCCCGCGCCGTTGACCATGCAGCCGATGTCGCCGTCGAGCTGGATGTAGCTCAAGTCGTATTTGGCGGCCGCGACCTCGTTCGGGGCCTCTTCGTCGGTGTCGCGCAGGGCGACGATCTCGGGGTGGCGGAACAGCGCATTGCTGTCGAAGCCGACCTTGGCATCGAGGCATTTGAGGTGCCCGTCCTTGGTCACAATCAACGGATTGATCTCCAGCTGCGCCATGTCTTTTTCGACAAAGGCGCGATAGAGCCGGCCGATCAGATCGACGCACTCCTTCACCTGGCCGCCCGTCAATTTGAGGGCGAAGGCGAGGTCGCGGCCGTGGAAGGCCTGGTAGCCGGTGGCGGGATCGATCTCTATCGTGACGATTTTTTCCGGCGTGTCATGCGCCACCGTCTCGATGTCGACGCCGCCCTCGGTCGAGGCGATGAAGGCCACGCGCGACGAGCCGCGGTCGACAATGGCCGAGAGGTACAGCTCGCGCTCGATGGCGGTGCCCTCCTCGATGTAGAGGCGATTCACGGTCTTGCCGGCCGGCCCGGTCTGGATGGTGACCAGCGTCTTGCCGAGCATCGCAGTGGCGGCGGCGCGCACCTCGTCGAGCGAGCGGGCGAGCCGGACGCCGCCCTTGTCGCCGGCCTCGGGCTCCTTGAACCGGCCCTTGCCGCGCCCGCCGGCATGGATCTGCGACTTGACCACCCACAGCGAGCCGCCGATAGTCTCGGCCGCCTTCACTGCCTCGTCGGGCGTGAAAGCCGGAGCGCCCTTGCCCAGCGGAATGCCATACTCGGCGAGGAGGGCTTTGGCTTGGTACTCGTGGATGTTCATGGAGGCTCCGGGGAAAGAAGGGATTAGGTATTGGGGATTAGGAATTAGGAAAAAATCGGAGCCAGGTTTTTCAAACTAATCCCTAATTCCTAATCCCTAATCCCTTCTTCTCATTGCACTTCAGCAACCATCTCGATTTCCACCATCGCCCCGCCTGGCAATGCTGCCACCGCCACCGTCGTTCGCGCCGGCTCGGGCTTGGCGAAATGCTCTGCATACACCGCGTTCATGGCGGCGAAATCGCCCATGTTGGTGAGGTAGACGTTGCATTTCACGACGTGATCGAACGTGAGGCCACAGGCCTCCAGCACAGTCTTGAGATTGGCGAAAGTCTGCCTGGTCTGCCCGGCGATGCCGTCGGCGAGCTTGTTGTCAGCATCCGTACCGGTCTTGCCGGCCAGGAAGACCAGATTGCCGGTCTTGACGGCATGGGAATAGGGGCCCGCCGCGGACATGCCCTTTGGATTGATTGCGTTGCGTGACATGATGTGCCTTTCAGGCGTGAATGGTGAGTGGTGAGTTCGTGAGTGGAAAAAGTGTGGCGGCGAACCCGTCGGAACCGACCACTCACGACTTACCACTCACCTCTTTCTTCTACGCCCCCAACCCCGGCGCCAGTTTCAGGCAGGCATCGACCAGCCCCTTGACCGACTCGACCGAGGTCATGAACGCCGAGCGCTCGCGCATGTTGAGATCGATTTCCACCACGCGCTCGACGCCGCCCGCACCTATCACCACCGGCACGCCGACGTACAACCCCTTGATGCCGTATTCGCCGTTCAAATGCGCCGCGCAGGGCAGCATGCGCTTCTTGTCGCGCAGGAAGCTCTCGGCCATCTCCAGCGCCGAATGGGCGGGCGCATAAAAGGCCGATCCCGTCTTCAAGAGGTTCACCACCTCGGCCCCGCCGTCGCGCGTGCGTTTGACGATCTCTTCCAGCTTCTGGTCGGTCAGCCAGCGCATCTTCACGAGGTCCGGCAGCGGAATGCCGGCCACGGTCGAATAGCGCACCAGCGGCACCATCGAGTCGCCATGGCCGCCCAGGACAAACGCGGAAACATCCTCGACCGAAACACCGAGCTCGCTGGCCAGGAAATACCGAAAGCGCGCCGAATCCAGCACGCCGGCCATGCCCACCACCATGTTGGTCGGCAACCCGCAGGACTTCTGCAACGCCCACACCATGGCGTCGAGCGGGTTGGTGACGCAGATCACGAAAGCGCCCGGAGCGTACTTGCGGATGCCCGCGCCGACCTGATCCATCACCTTGAGGTTGATCCCCAGCAGATCGTCGCGGCTCATGCCCGGCTTGCGCGGCACGCCGGCGGTGACGATGCAGACATCCGCCCCCTCCAGGTCGGCATAGGAATTGGTGCCCCTCAAGTGCGCATCGAAACCTTCCACCGGCGAGGCCTGCGAAATATCCAGCGCCTTGCCCAGCGGCATGCCCTCGGCAACGTCGAACAGCACGACATCACCCAGCTGCTTCTGGCCGATCAGATGGGCAAGCGTGCCGCCGATCATGCCGGCGCCGATCAGCGCGATCTTGTTGCGGGCCATGGGGTGGGGCTCCTTCTGGTGGTGGGAATGGTGCACTGCAAAGAGCGATAGTACGGATGGCGGGCGGGGTCTAGGGGGGCGATCCGGGCACCGGGCATCAGGCACCGGTGGAGACGTTTTGATGCCTGATGCCCGATGCCCAGCTTTGGCTCGGTCGAGAACTCACAACCCCGACTAGCCCTCCGCGCTGCTCCTGCTAAACTGCGCCCATGTTCCTGGCCCAGACCACTCCGCAACCTTCCCGCATGACCATCGACGCGTTCGTCGACTGGGCGTCGAACCAGGCGTCTGGCCGCTATGAACTGGTCGACGGGGTGATCGTCACGATGCCAGCCGAGGGTGGACGGCACAATCTGGCCAAGCTGGAAATCGCCATTGCGCTGCGCGACGCCGTGAAGGCCGCCGGGCTCGACTGCACGGTCTTTACCGACGGCATGACGGTGCGCGTCGACGCCTATCGCGGCCGCGAGCCCGATGCGGCCGTCACGCTCGGCAAGGTCGCCGACCTCGGCGCCAAGATCCTGGCCGATCCGGTTGTTGTGGTCGAGGTGATATCGCCGATATCGCCGGGGTCCGAAGTGACCGATACCGCGACCAAGCTGCTGGACTATTTCTCCGTGCCCAGCATCCGGCATTATCTGATCGTGTCGCCGGAGCCCAAGGCCATCATCCATCACACGCGCGCCGAGGATGGCGCGGTGACGACGCGGATCGTCCACGGCGGCGATCTCAGCCTTGATCCGCCGGGGATGGTGCTGGCGGTCGATGCCGGTGCTGGCGGTGCTGCAGCAGGGGGCGCCCTGCCCCAGGTGAGGCTCGGTCTCACTTGGCCCGCTGGCCTGCTTTCGGGCCACTGCGGCCGAAGTGCGAAATGGGGTTGGCGTGTGTTACCCGGTGCGGACCTTGGGCTTTGAACAGGAAGCGGACATTTCGTCGGGCTGTGCATCCGCAAACTTGCCGTTACCACTAGACTTTCACGATGACGCTAACCGTTAGAGAACGCCATGATACCGCCGACACGACAGCCCCTGCCGCTATCGTTGAACTGCGCTTCGATGCTGCCGCTCCTCGCCCTGGCAGCGTTCCTCACTAGGAAAAGGCGAATTGCGACGGCTTGGCCGCGCCGACAGGCACGGGCCATGCGGTGTGAGAGTATTGTTCGCCGGCTTGCCATGCTCGCGATCATCGGGTGTGGGGCCGTCATGACGGATCAGCACGCGTATTCCGCCGATTACCCGGGCGCCATTCCGGATCTGAGGATTGCGCGCGGCAGCGGCGCTATTGCCGAAGTATGGCTTGCAGACGCGACCACGCGCTACCAGCACTTTGTCCTCGGGTCGCTGTACGAGCCAGCGACCGTTGCCGTACGCCTGCAGGACGGCAGGTTGTTGCGGTTGGTGCTACCTGACGACTCGGTCTTCGAGGATCGGCAGCCTCGCCTTGCCGATCTGGACGGCGATGGTGTTGACGAAATCGTGCTGGTGCGTTCGTACCTGAGGCGGGGTGCTGCACTTGCGGTGATCGCTCTGCGCGGCGACAAGCTGTCGATCATCGCAGAGACGCCGCCGACGGACTTGCCTCGTAAATGGCTGAACCCAGCTGGCATTGCCGATTTCGACGGTGACGGCCATCCCGACATCGCCTACGTGCAGATGCCGCATGTTCTGGGACTGTTGCGCATGTGGACTTGGCGCGCTGGCCGCCTGACGGAGATTGCAAGCCTTCCCGATACGTCCAATCACGCACTCGGCTCGCCCTACCTCGAATTGTCTGCGGTGGCGGACTTTGATAGCGATGGTATCGCCGATCTCGCCGTGCCGACGCGAGATCGCAAATTTCTGCGTTTCCTGTCGTTCAAGGGCGGAGCTCGCGAGCTCGGCCGAAAGCCGCTCAAGTCGGCAGCAGTGCGCAATTTTAAGCTGAAGCAAATTTCGGGCGCAACCGTTGTCGAAGTCGGTCTCGACGGCGGCGCCACTGAGTTGATTTGGCTTCGATGATGTTCATGGCATGTCCATTCCTCCACCCAGGAGCCGTCGCCATGGTCGTCGACAAGTATCGCAAGGTGGTGAAGGTTGACGAGACCATCCGCTGATTGGAGAGTCCGCTTCCGGACTTCGATTTAGCGGTCGAGGATGCACCCTCGCGGCCCAAGACGTCAGCACTCTGGTGTCAGCTTTCGGACCACGTCGACTTGGCCCAGACTCTCGGCCTTGTGTTGCAGTCTATCCAGCCACAGCGGTCCACGTTTTCAAATAATTAATAAGTATAATACAAGCAATTTTAAATAACGCCATAATTATGCTACATATATACTATAGTCTCCTCACGCTTCTCCGTGGGGATGCATTCGAGGAGGCTCGTGTCGCTGGGGGAGGGGCAGCGACTGGTCGGAGGTGCCGCACACCTCAAGGCCTGGCGGCCGTCGTCGCCCCCCTGGGCGAGATTCCGGGGTGTGGAGCAGGCCATGGCAAGTGGCGACGTAGGGATCGGGAAAAAACGCTGGCGGGGCGGCCGGGAGCCGCACTTAACTACCAACCATTCGCGGCTTCCGACCGTCCCCGCACCCCTTGGGCCGCGCCGGCCAAGGCACAGGTGCGTCCAGTGGTTTGGCGCGGACCAGCAGGCGTTCGACGCAGTTAGCCCGGGGTCAGACCCCGAAAAAAGTGGGGTCTGACCCCGGTCCTTGCTAGTCTTGGCCTCCGACTCACCCCCTCGAGCCTCCACCCATGCCGATCCGCCAGCTCCCGCCCGAGACCGTCAACCGCATCGCCGCCGGCGAGGTGATCGAGCGGCCGGCTTCGGTCGTGAAGGAACTGGCCGAGAACGCCGTCGATGCGGGCGCGCGCGCCATCGACATCGTGACGGCCGGCGGCGGGCTGTCGTTGATCCGCATCGTCGACGACGGCTGCGGCATGGACCGGGACGACCTCGCGCTGTGCGTCGAGCGCCATGCCACCTCCAAGCTGCCGGCCGAGGATCTGACCAACATCGTGACGCTCGGTTTTCGCGGCGAGGCGCTGCCCTCCATCGGCTCGGTGGCGCGGCTCACCATCGAGACGCGGCGCGAGGGTGGCGAGGGACTGGCGCTGCTGCTGGACCGCGGCGAGAAGCATCCGATCCGTCCGGCCGCGCTGAACCGTGGCACGCGCATGGAGGTGGCGGACCTGTTCTCGGCCACCCCGGCGCGGCTCAAGTTCATGAAGAGCGAGCGGGCCGAGAATGGCGCCATCGCCGAAGTGGTGAAGCGGCTGGCCATGGCGCATCCGGCGGTTGCCTTCACGCTGACCACCGGGGAGCGTGCCGGGCTGAAACTGCCGGCGGAGTTGGCCGACGGGCCGGGGCTGCTGCAGCGCCTGGGCAAGATCATGGGTCCGGAGTTCATGGCCGATGCGCTGGAGATCCGTAGCGGACGGGACGGTTTGCGGCTGTCCGGCTTCGCCGGATTGCCGACGCTGAACCGCATCACGCCGGACATGCAGTTTCTGTTCGTGAACGGACGACCTGTCAAGGACCGGCTGCTGGCGGGAGCGGTGCGCGCGGCCTACGGCGACATGGTGCCGCGCGGCCGCCATCCGATGCTGGCGCTGTTTGTCGATCTCGCGCCCGCAGAGGTGGATGTGAACGTGCATCCCGCCAAGTCCGAGGTGCGGTTCCGCGATGCCGGGGCCGTGCGTGGGCTGATCATTGCCGCGACGCGCGAGGCGCTGGGCGCGGCCGGGCACCGGGCAACGGCAGAGAACGCGACGGCGGCGCTGGTGACGTTCGCCAGAGTTGGGCATCAGGCATCGGGCATCGGGCATCAAGTAAGTGGCATCGGGCATCGGGCATCGGGCGTCGGGGGCCGCTACCCCTACGATGCCCGACGCCCGATGCCCGATGCCAGCTTCGGCTTTGCCGAAGCCCTGCAGGCGCCGCTCGACGGCCTCGATGCGCTCAGCGCCGATGCCGGTCCCGCCGCCTTCGCCCCCGCGCCCGAGCTGGAGGCACGCCCGCTCGGGGCCGCCCGCGCGCAGCTGCACGAGACCTATATTCTCGCCCAGACCGAGGACGCCGTGATCCTGGTCGATCAGCATGCCGCCCATGAGCGGCTGGTCTACGAGCGGCTGAAGTCAGCGCTGGCAAAGGGCGGCGTTTCCCGCCAGCTGCTGCTGATCCCCGAGGTGGTGGAACTGGCCGGCGACGACGTCGAGCGCTTGGCCGCGCATGCGGACGAATTGGAGAAGCTCGGCGTGGTGCTGGAAGCCTTCGGCCCGGGAGCGGTCGCGGTCAGGGAAATGCCGGCCATGCTCGGCCAAGCCGACATCAAGGGCTTGGTGCGCGATCTCGCCGACGAACTTGCCTCGGGCGAAGGCAGCCTGGTGCTGCAGGATCGCCTCTGGGCGGTGGCCAGCCGCATGGCCTGCCACGGCAGTGTGCGCGCCGGCCGCCGGCTGACCGCGCCGGAGATGAATGCGCTGCTGCGCGAGATGGAAGCAACCGAGGGTTCAGGCCAGTGCAACCACGGACGGCCAACGTACATCGAGCTGAAGCTACATGATATCGAGCGGTTGTTTGGGCGGCGGTGAGGGTGGGCTACGCATTGCTGCGTTTGAGAAGCGCAGCCATTTCCTCGCCCCAAGCGATGATCCAGGTCGGCAGCGGTTCCTCAAAGCGGAACTTTGGCGCGTCGCGAATGCGACGATCCATGCTGGCTGTCAGGCGCATGGTTTCGGTCGAATTGTCGAACAAAAAGGCTTCGTCGACTTGCAGGCAGGCCGGCGCAAGATGGCTCATGGTTCGGCGATAGCGGGCAATGATTTTGTCCACCGGAACATCGTGGCCACCCCTGGCGACTCGCACTTGGACGCGCGCCACGTTGATCAGCGAATTCTCGGTGCTGACGAAATAGAGCCGAACCTGAAAAGCCCGCAGTGTTGCGGCTGCAATGAAGTCGAGCTTGCTGGGATGGGAGAACACAGTCTCGAACGAGAAGCTTTTGCCCTCGGCCAAAGCCGTTTGACGTCGTCGCTCGGCTTCCAGAAATGCCGAATGCTCGATGTCAGCGGCCGCCACAGTCCGCCCGGCGGTCTTGGCCGCATGCCTCATTGCAGCGGCGATCTCATCGGCATTGATGAAGGGCCCTAGCGGCAGTCCAGCCGCTGCGATGGTCTTCTTGAGTGTGCTTTTGCCCGATCCGTTAGGTCCTGCGAAAATTGTCAGAACAGGAGCGTCAGCCATCGGCAAGTTGCCGCGATCGCGGTTTTGAGACCCGGAGCTGCGCCTTTAACTTTGCCAGATCCGCGTGGGCTGCGGCTGCCACCACCAAACCCGACGCCGGGTCCATGAGCACAACCCGGCCGTCCCGCCACACCGGCAACAAGGAACCGTCCTTGGCAGCGTCGGCGCGCACCTCGTCGGTTGCCGTTTTGGCCAACCTTTGCAACGTCTCGAACGTAGGCCCAAGGGTTGTCTTGGTCATAGAAGCAGCCTTTCGATGGTGGCTGGACACTATCACAAAATGCTGACGTTGAACGAAAAATCGGTTTGGGAGCGACAGCACGCGCACCAAAGTCTGGTTCATTAGGACTTCCTCCACCATAGTTGCGCTATCGTGGCCGAGTGTATCGTTGCGTTGTGAGGTTGCGTGCCGTGCGGACAGTCAAACTGGATGATGTTTCCGACTTTCTGAGCGCCCCGCTTGCCGCCTTGCGGCAAGGTACCGGCCTGCTCGCCCGCCGTGGGGCCGACGAGCGCCTGCACAATCTTGGCCGCCTCAGGGCTGGCCGATCCGATACCGAGCTTTGTGTGATCTGCGGCGCGGACACCGATGTTCCGGTCGGGGTCCCGGTCGAGCAACGCTACGGCTATGTCGAAGGCGTCGGTCAGTGCTGCTCGGATTGCCGATAAGGCCGCTCAAGTTATCCAGTGTTTGATCTAATCATGCGGCCGGAGCCGTTGACGTTGGGGCGACCCGTGGGTCGCCCGCTCCAGTCGCGCATCCGGCTAGATCGCTCGATTGATCTCCCCGACGGTAGCGACGGGGGAGCTCATGGCCACGGCTTTCGACGATCTGCGCGTGCGCGTTGTTGACTGGCAGGCGGGGTGGCGGCGGGAGGCGGCGCGGGTCCGATGTGGCGCCGACGGCGATCGCGGGCGCGCGCTGGCAGGCACCGGCAGCGTCGCGCAAGCGGGCCTGGCAACGCGCTGCCGCTCGCACATGCGCCTGGCTGGAGCAGGTCGCAGCCAAGCCGATCTCACACTGGAGAATCCGTGCACGGTTGATCGAGACCCATGGCTGACCGCAGCATCAGCGCTATCTGCCGGTTTATCTGCGCCACCGCTCAGCTTAAAAAAAACCGTGCACGCCAGCGAGCAGGACCGGCCTGACGTCGCCGCCGCGCGGGCGCAGTGGAAAGCCGAGCAACCAGGCCTCGATGCCACGCACCTTGTCTTCATCGACGAGACCGGGCGGCCACCACATGGCGCGCCGCTACGGACGCAGCCTGCGCGGCCGCGCTGCCGGGCCAAGTCCGCATGGCCACTGGAAGTCGACAACCTTCATTGCCGGCTTGCGCGTAGGCGCCTTGACCGCGCCTTTGTCTCGACGGCGCCATGGATGGCTCAGCTTCTGGCCTATGTCGAGCAGGTCCTGGCGCGACCTGGGCGCCGGCGATATCGGACATCTGCGTCGCATCATGTCGATGGTGCGCGAGCGATCGAGGCGCGCGCACTACGCTGCGCTAGTGACTAATCAGAGAGGTTGAAGCTGAAGGTGCTGCGAAGGTGCGAACGACCGTGAGGGTTGGGACAAAGGGATAGGGTGAGAATGGAATAAAGGGAAGAAGGAAGGAAAACTAGAAAGCAACCTCGGGCCGCCGCCTACTTCGCGACCCGTCCGTATACGTCCTCATAGCGCACGATATCGTCCTCGCCGAGGTACGATCCCGACTGCACTTCGATCAGGAACGCCGGGATCTTGCCGGGGTTCTTCATGCGGTGGCGCGAGCCGACCGGCACGAAGGTCGACTGGTTTTCGCTGAGCATGATGACCTCGTCGTTCTTGGTCACCTCGATGGCGCCCTTGACGACCACCCAGTGCTCGGAGCGGTGATAGTGGCTCTGCAGCGACAAGGTCGCGCCGGGGCTGACCATGATGCATTTGACGTGGTAGCGGTCGCCGAGCGCCAGCCGCTCGTACCAGCCCCAGGGGCGATGCACCTTCTGGTGATGGATGACCGACTCGCGGCCGTCGCGCTCGAACTTCTCGACCAGCGTTTTGACCGACTGCGCCTCGGCTTTCGAGGTCACCAGCACGGCGTCGCGGGTCGCCACCACCACCACGTCGTCCAGGCCGACCACCGACACGGCCGCGCCGTCGCTGTAGCCGAAACTATCCTTGGACTTGAGGAAATGCACATCGCCGCGCGCGGCATTGCCTTCGGCGTCGTGCTTGGCGGTCTCCCAGACTTCGGTCCAGGACCCCAGATCGCTCCAGCCGACGCTGAGCGGCACGCAGCGGATGTTGCTGGCCTTTTCGATGATGGCGTAGTCGATGGAGATGCTCTCCACCTTCTCGAAGTGCTTTTCCGACAGCCGCAGGAAATCGAGATCGCGCGCGCCTTGCGCGATGGCTTCGGCGCACGAGGTCATGATGCCGGGCGCAAAGCGTTCGGCGGCCTCCAGCATGGTGCGGGCGGTGAAGAGGAAAATGCCGGCGTTCCAGTAGAAGCGGCCGCTTGACACATATTCGGCCGCGCGCTTGGCGTCGGGCTTTTCGACAAAGCGTGATACCGGGATGGCGCGGTCGCCGTCGTCGGCCTCGGGCACCACTTCGATGTAGCCGTAGCCGGTGTGCGGGCGGTCCGGCTTGACGCCGAAGGTGACGATGCTGCCGGCCTGGGCCGCCGGTATGCCGGAGGCGACAGCCTCGGAAAACGCTTTGGGATCGGTGATGGCGTGGTCGGAGGGCAACAACAGGATTAGCCGGTCGATGTCGTCGCGCGCCGCCAGCAGGGCGCCGATCACGGCCGCGGGGGCGGTGTTGCGGCCCATTGGCTCCAGCACGATGTTCTTGGCCGACAGCCCCATTTCGCGCAGCTGCTCGGCGACGATGAAGCGGTGCGAATCATTGGCGATGATGATGGGCTTGCCGAACTGCGCCGACTGCAGGCGCAGGCAGGTCTCCTGGAACAGGCTGTGGTCGCCCAGCACCTTCAGGAATTGCTTGGGGTTGGCCTGGCGCGACAGTGGCCACAGGCGCTTGCCCGATCCGCCCGACAGGATGAGGGGATGAATGGTGTTGGACTTGGTCAGGAGACGCTGTTGCATGGGGCTTGGTCCGCTGTGAATGTCGTTGCAACCGATAGGGCGACTCGACGATGAAAAAGCCTTATCACGGCGCTATCGCCAGGCAAGCGTGAACGGTGTCAGGCGCACATATGTGTCGGCGGGTGCGGCCCATTCGACGGTTTTGCCGCCAAAGAAGATGTCTGCCATCACGCCATCGATGCCCAGAGCAGGGCCGGAGCGGTAGAGAACATCGTCGTGCGACAGCTTCAGGACGCCGTCGACCCAGACATGCAGCCGGCCATCCGGCTGGCCGGGTGTGTTCAACACCACCTCTTGCTCCATGCGCACCCATTGGCCTTGCGGAAAGGTCCAGGCGCCGCGATCGATGCTGAGGCCGCGCCCGTCCGGCTTGCCGGGGATGTAGGCATAGACCTCGCCCTGGCCCTTGGCTCGCCACATGTAGCGGGTGGAAAACCCCGATTGGCCGTCGACATCCTTGCCGCCGGCCGGCCCATCGCCGCCGAACAGACCGGGCAGCTTGCCGCCTTTGTTGAACGGGAAGCCGGGCGCGAAATAGAGGCTATAGCTGAGGCATGCCGCCGTGCTGCCCACCGGCATGCCGGGACGCCAGCGGAACCCCATGCCGCCCATCGGCGCTTCGGTGTTCTTGTGGTCGATCGAGCCCTTGGGGAGTTTCACCTCAAGGACCAGCGTGGCCGGCGCGTCGGGTAAGGAGCGGGGCGTGACGTCCTCGATCAGGCCCCAGCCCTTGTTGCCCAGCAGCTGGCGCAGTTTGGCGCCGGTCAGGGTCTCAGCGGATTCGGTCGCGGGCGGGAATTGGACGCCGGCGCCATAACGGGCCGCGCAGGGCGTGGCGCCGTCTGCCGCGAGACCGGGCCGGGCGGCCAACAGCAGTGCAACAAGGCCATTGGCCAGCCTGGAGGTTTTGCGCATGCCTGCCGGTAACACGGATCGGGTTACCAGTCCCTTTCACGTCATGCTGTCGGGCGGTTAGTCTGCCCCAGAAGCAATGGCGCAGTCGCGCCAAGGCCTTCTCCGATTGGAGATCCCTGCGTAGATGCGAGAGGCAAAGACTGTCATACCCGCCTGCGCGGGTATGACGAACTTGAGGCTTGTTGCTGTTTTTGCAGAGAGCTCCATTGGTCGACGGAAGGCCCGCTTGTCCCTAGTGTTCTGGCACAGACAAAAGGTACCCAAAGCCTCGTCATCCCCGCGAAGGCGGGGATCCAGCCAAGCCAGAGATGCACACTCCCGCCAATGCGCTAACGGATGCCCTGTCGGCACCGTGTCCGGCATCAAGGCTGTGCGACACGTCCGGCATGCATGGATCCCCGCCTGCGCGGGGATGACGAATTGGCCGGGCACCGAACGTTAGCGCCAGAACACTAGAAACGCCGCGCGACGGTAGCTATCGGTAGCCTGCACTTTCGACATGACAACGCCGCCCGGGAAGTCCCGGGCGGCGCGATGGCGGTCGGACGGCCGACGATTACAGAACGGCCGAGTTGGCCAGGTCCGCGATCGTCAGATTGTGCACGCCGTCGAGAACCACGAAATCGTGGCCGCCGAAGGATATGTGCAAGCCGTCTTTCTGGTCGGTGACCGTGAAGGTCGACGTGAAGGCGTCGGCCGTATGGGTCTTTGCGACATGCTGCAGGTCGAGCAGATCGGTGCCCGCCTTGAAGCCCTTGATGTGATCGACGGTGTCGTCGATCAAGTCTTTCTTGGCGAAAGAGAAGGTGTCTTTGCCGGCGCCGCCGACCAGTGTGTCGGCGCCCTTGCCGCCACGGATCACGTCATCGCCAGCGCCGCCGCGGATCACGTTGTTTTGCTTGTCGCCGGTGAGCACGTCGCCAAACTTCGAGCCGACGACGTTTTCGACACCACTGATCGTCTGATCGCCATAGCCGCTGCCGGTATGCTTGTTCAGATTGACCGTCACTCCAGCCGTTGCGCTGGCGTAGGTGATGATGTCGATGCCTTTGCCGCCCACGACGATGTCGTGGCCGACATTGGCGATGATGCGGTCGTTGCCCGAACCACCGTACAGCCGGTTGTTGCCAACACCGCCGTCGAGCGTGTCGTTGCCGCTATCGCCGTAGATGATGTCGTTGCCGACGCCACCGAACAGCGAGTTGTGGCCGTCGCCCTGGCCAGCCGCGCCCTTGCCGGAAAAGGCGGTCGAGTTGACCGTTCCGACGTCGAGGGTCACCGTGATGGTGTGGCTGGTTGCGACAACCGGGGGCGTAACGCTCGTCACTTCGACGGGCGCTACCGGACCGGTGACGTCTGCGACGTCCTGCGGGATATCCGCCGGGTTGGTCGAGGTTGCGTCCTGGGCGGCCTGGTCGGCGGCAGCCTGATCGGCAGCAGCCTTTTCGGCGGCGGCCTGGGCAGCAGCAGCCAGCTCGGCGGCTACCTTGTCGGCAGCCGCCTGGGCGGCGGCGGCAGCTTCGGAAGCCGCTTGTGCGGCGGCAGCTTCGGCGGCAGCAGCCTGCGCGGCGGCGGCCTGGTCAGCAGCAGCCTGCGCGGCGGCGGCCAGTTCGGCAGCAGCCTTTTCGGCGGCGGCCTGGTCGGCAGCAGCCTGCTCGGCAGCAGCCTGCGCGGCGGCAGCCTGTTCGGCAGCAGCCTTGTCGGCGGCAGCCTGGGCAGCGGCAGCCTGGTCGGCAGCGGCCTGAGCGGCGGCGGCCTGTTCGGCAGCAGCCTGTTCGGCGGCGGCCTGGGCAGCGGCAGCCTGTTCGGCAGCAGCCTTTTCGGCGGCAGCCAGAGCGGCGGCGGCCTGGTCGGCGGCAGCCTGTTCGGCGGCGGCCTGGGCAGCGGCGGCCAGTTCGGCAGCAGCCTTTTCAGCGGCCACCTGGGCGGCGGCGGCTAACTCGGCGGCAGCCTTGGCAGCGGCAGCTTCGGCGGCGGCAGCAGCATCGGCAGCGGCTTTGTCGGCGGCAGCCTGCGCGGCGGCAGCTTTCTCGGCGGCAGCCTGGGCAGCGGCAGCCTGGTCGGCAGCGGCCTGCTCGGCGGCAGCCTGATCGGCAGCTGCCTTGTCGGCGGCAGCCTGGCTGGCAGCGGCGTGCTCGGCAGCGGCCTGATCGGCAGCAGCCTTTTCAGCGGCGGCCTGATCGGCGGCAGCTTTGTCGGCAGCGGCCTGGTCCGCAGCAGCCTGGTCGGCGGCAGCCTTTTCGGCAGCAGCCTGGGCAGCGGCGGCCTGGTCAGCTGCAGCCTGATCGGCGGCTGCCTGATCGGCCGCTGCCTGGTCGGCGGCAGCCTGGCTGGCGGCAGCCTGGTCGGCAGCAGCCTGGTCAGCCGCAGCCTTGTCGGCTGCAGCCTGGTCAGCAGCGGCCTGGTCGGCGGCAGCCTGATCGGCGGCGGCCTGGTCGGCAGCAGCCTTCTCGGCGGCGGCCTGGGCAGCGGCAGCCTGCTCGGCAGCAGCCTGGGCAGCGGCAGCCTGCTCGGCAGCGGCCTTGTCGGACGCAGCCTGCGCGACGGCGGCCTGATCGGCAGCAGCCTGCGCGGCAGCCGTCGCCGAAGCGTCGTCTACGTCGGTTTCAACCTTACCCTGACCATCGTCGGAACGCGTGCAGACGACACCCAATTCGTGATCTTCGGTACGCGTCGTGGAATGGCCGGAGTTGTTGTCCTTGTGCGTGTACGTGGTCACGTGGTGCTTCTTGTCCTCGGTGACGGTGTCGGTGGTACCCGACTTTTCGTCATCGTGGCGGTGCGAAACGCGGCCGGTATTGTGGTTCTCCGTGACGGTGTCGACGGTCCCTTTCTTGTGGTCCTCGTGACGGCTCGAACTCGATGCCATTCTTGCTGTCGACGGTACGAACATCGACCGTGCCATGCTTAGAGTCTTCCGTCTTGGTGCAGACGATGCCGGACTTCTTGTCCTCGGTCGTGGTGACCGTCACGCCGGACTTGTTGTCCTCGTGCTTGGTCGTCACGAAACCGGACTTCTTGTCCTCGGTCTTGGTTTCGCACCGGCCCGAATTCTCGTCCTCGCGACGCTCGGTGACGATGCCGTGCTTCTTGTCTTCCGAGGTCGTCACCGTGATGCCGGACTTCTTGTCCTCCATCTTGGTGCTGACGATGCCTTCTTCCTTGTCCTCTGTGACCGTCTTGACGGTGCCGGACTTGGAATCCTCGGTCTTGGTGCAGACAACGCCGGACTTCTTGTCCTCCGTCGTCGTGGTGACGACGTTCGACTTCTTGTCCTCGACCTTGGTGGTGAAGGTGTTGTGCTTGCTGTCGTCAACCGTTGTCGTCACGACCTTGGTATTGGAGTCGGTCTTGACGATGGTGGTGCAGCCGCTGTCCTTGTCGACGGTTTTGACGGTCGTGATGCCCTTGCTGGCATCGGACTCGCTCGACGACTTGGCATGGCTGACCTGTCCCGAGGTCTGAGCCGACGTCGTGCTGGTGCCGGCCGTGGCAGCAGGGCTGTCGGCGGTAAACACCACCTTCACCTGGCCCGTCACCGGGTCGAGGCTGGTTGCGATGTGGCTCTTGCCGTCGGCGTTG
The DNA here is from genome assembly GCA_963732765.1 of uncultured Alphaproteobacteria bacterium. Taxonomy (GTDB): domain Bacteria; phylum Pseudomonadota; class Alphaproteobacteria; order Rhizobiales; family Hyphomicrobiaceae; genus JANYHF01. The sequence continues at coordinate 585,406 of CAVTAS010000008.1, forward strand.
AGTGCCTTCAGGCTGTTGAACATCTGGCTGCCGGGCTGGAACGGAACGGCCGTTTCCTTGCCCTCGGCGTCAACCGACACCAGCGTCAGGGGCTTGCCATCGGCAACGTTGCCGGGCTTGCCGTCTGCGGTTTCCAGTTTGAACGAGCCTTGCTTCAGCATGGCGTCCCAGCCGGCATCGCCAGCAGCGACGCCGCCGGGAACGAAGAAGAAGCCGAGCCGCTCGTCCTTGGCGATGCCAACATCGAACGCGCCGGCATCGGCTGCGCCGACGATCTTCACGCCGGTGATGTTGCCGAGCTTGTCGTACGAGTACATGCCCACGACATCGCTATGCGCGTCGGCGTCGTCCGAACTTACGGTCATTTTGGCGGTCGTCGTCTCGGCCACCCTGAACTGGCTAAAACCGACCGGCATGCCGCCGCCGCCATGAATCACATCGTCGCCGGTGCCGCCGACGATCCAATCGTCAGCGCCGCCGCCCGACAACGACACACCGTCATTGGCACCCACCAGGGTGTCATTGCCGGCCTGGCCGAACACTTCGTCTCCCGCGCTTCCGGCGCCGAGCGAGTTGTCCTTGCCGTCTCCGATAATTTTAGCCACAGCCTACTCCTGTTTTACATCCGCTACTCTGGGCTGGCGGTTGTCTCGCCTTGTTGCCCCTTCAGGGGAGGCCTTGCGGCGCCCCCTGATCGTCCGTCTTTTTTACTGTTCGTCCCGAAAGCGCCGCCTACCAGGCGATGCCCTCGTATCCTTCTTCCTTGGCCCGGCCGCGGAACAACCGCGCCAGGTCCACCACGGCGACGCCCTTGTTGCGCATCGTCACGGCACGGCGGAATTCCTCCGTGGCGTGGCTGACGACGAGGACGTCGGAATTGTCCAGGAGCTCATTGAGGCTCTCGGTGCGGATCACCTCGAAGCGATCGAAGAGCGGGGCCAGGCGCGGCGAGGTGCGCTTGAGGTAGTCGATCTGGCCGCGCATGTGCGGGGTCAGCTTGACGTTGGCGTCATAGGCGCGGATCGTCTCGCCCTTGGCTTCCAGCGCGGCCATCAGATCGATGGTCGGGCTTTCGCGCAGATCGTCCGTGCCGGTCTTGAAAGTCATGCCGAGGAAGCCGATGCGCTTGCCGGCATAGCGGGCGAGGATGTCGACCGCGTTGGCCACATGCTCCTGGTTCGACGGAATCAGGCTATCGATCAGCGGCAGCTTGACGCCAAGGCTGTTGCCGATGTGGCTGACCGCGCGCACTTCCTTGGGCAGGCACGAGCCGCCGAAGGCAAAGCCGGGCTTGAGGTAGTAGGGCGAGATGTTGAGCTTGGTGTCCTTGACGAAAATGTCCATGACATCGTGGCTGTCGATCGACATGGCCTTGCACAGACGGCCGATCTCGTTGGCGAAGGCGACCTTGGTGGCATGCCAGACGTTGTCGGCATATTTGACCATCTCGGCCGCATCGATCGTGGTGAAGATCGCGTTCTGGTCGATGGCGGTGTAGATGCCTTCAACCATGGCGCGGGCGCGCATGTCGGAGGCGCCGATCACGGTCTTGGGCGGAGCAAAGAAGTCCGATACCGCCACGCCTTCGCGCAGGAATTCGGGGTTGAAGCAGACGCCGAAATCCGCGCCCAGCTTCTTGCCCGAGGCCGCTTCCAATTCCGGCACCACCACGCCCATGGTGGTTCCCGGCGGGATCGAGCAGCGCATGACGACCACGTGGTAGTCGTCCTTGGCGGCGAGAGCGCGGCCGATGGTGCGCGACGCGTCGCGCACATAGCTCATGTCGCAGCTGCCGTCGGGCGCGGTTGGCGTGCCGACCGAAACGAAGGTCACATCGGTGCGCAGGACCGCGCCGATCAGGCTGTGCGTGGCCGAAACCAGGCCGCGGCCGACGCCTTCATGAAGCAGATCTTCCAGGCGGTTCTCGACGATGGGCGAGACGCCGCGATTGATGCTGTCGACGCGCACTTCCGACGTATCGACGCCGATCATGCGGAAGCCCAGATGCGACAGGCAGGCCATCGACACCGCGCCGACATAGCCAAGACCGACGACGCTGATCGACGGGCGCACGGCGAGATCGCGGCTATGCGCCGGAGCCTCGTCGACGGTGCGCAGGTGACGAACATTCTGTATAGATTGAGACACGTAGAAAACCTCCCCGACCACTCTATGCCCGCTAGACGCTGCTGTTTGGTTGCCCCAAGGCTGCTCCGGGGCTTCAGCAGACAATCTGCGAACGATCTAGGTGTAGCAAAGAGGTCTGGACATTCAGTGAAGGTGTCGCAGACAATTTTATTGAAACAATATGGCTTTTACTGTGTTCCAGCTTGGCACACTAAGGACCTGAGTATAAACCACGGTCGCCAGAATAAGGCTCGCGGCGGACAGAACGGTCAGATACATGGCCATCCATTCGCGGAACTGCGCCAGCAGGCTGTTGTCGGCAAAGCCAGCCTTCTGGTTGCCGCGGTTGGCCCACTTCTGCTTGCTGAGGCGCCAGAGTATGAAAACCTTCACCATGGCGTTCAAAATCTGGTTGACGTAAAGAATCCAGATGTAATTCAAATCGACGCGCCGCGCATAGGTGAACAGCAGCATCGACAACATCAAACGCGAAATCGTCAGATAGATAAAGTAAGAGGCCAGATAGTCGAGGCCGATGACGGTGCCCGCGACCAGCGCCAGCGTCGGGCTGACCAGCATGGTCCACATGGCAATGCGCTGATCGAGCAGGCACCACCAGATGAAGAACGGCATGCGCAGCGGGCCAAGCTTGATGGCGCGCAAGCCGTTGCGCAGCATGTTGCCCGACCAGCGGCGGAAGTTCTCCACCATACGGGTATAGGGCGAGCCCTTGATGACTTCGATGGTGTAGCCGGAGGCGTCCGGCACGTAGATCATCTTGGCGTTTTTCGACAGCAGATAGTACCAGGTGCTTTTGTCGTCGCCCGACAGGAAGCGGAACGAACCCCACAACCAGTGCGTCAGGTAGTCGGCCTCCAGCAGGCGGATGAACTCGTTCTTCTTGACGTGATAGGCGCGAAAGCAGCTCATCCGCCCCGTGAGCGTCAGTACACGACCTGACAGGGCGTGGGATTGCATGGCCAGATGGCGCTGCGCGAACCGCATGTTCAGCCAGCTCTGCATCCACCACGGGTCGGCGACCTGCACGGCCTCGTGCGTGGTCATGGCCTGCAGTTCCGGATCGGCAGCGAACAGCGGCAGGCACTTGCGCAGCGCGCCCGGCGCAATAACAAAGTCGCCGTCCATGAACACGACCAGGTCGTCGTCGCGCATATCGGAACGCGACATGGCGCGCAGGATGAGCGAGATCGCCATGCGCTTGCCGGGCACGTTCTGGCGCACGATGTGCAGCGTGATGTCGAGGTCGGAAGCGATCAGCCGCAGATAGTCGCCGATCAGCTTTTCGTCGTAGATGTCGCCCGAGCCGAGCCAGATGGTGCCGGCGATGTCCGCTTCGCGGATCTGGCTGACAATGCCGCGGATCACATGCTCGGTGATGTCGCGGTCCTCGCGGAACGTTGTCATCATGAAGTGCATGTGGCGCGGGCGCCAGCCGGTGTCCCAGATTTCGGCGGCCGCCTTGGCGAGACGCGGATAAACCACATGGCCGTAGACGCGCGCGCGCACGGCATGGGTGAACCACCACGCATAGCGCCAGATGCCGAGCACGCCGATCACATAGGTGATCTCTTGGATTTCCGGGTCCCACAGCCGGTTCGGTAGCTGGGTCAGGCCGACCACGCAGACGCCCATCAACAAGCCGATCTGCAGGATGACTTCCAGCGACCATTTCTCCCAGAATGGAAGCGGCTTGGTCGGATCGTCATAGACCGGCAGACCAGAGCCTTGTGGGTTGCTCATGGTGTACCGGGGGAGGTGGCGTAGGGGCGCCCCGTGGGTCGCCCTCTTTGCGCGCGCACGCTGCCCGAGGGCGACCCACGGGTCGCCCCTACGAATTGATCAGCGGTCGTTCCATAGCTGCAACTGCGCGTTCGGCTCATCACGTCCCCCGCAGCAGGCTGGCGCTGACCATGCCCGGGTTCGACGGTTTAGCCGGAGCCAGCTTCACAGGCAGATCCGTCTGCGATGGCCGCAGCTGCATCGGCGGTTGGGCGAGGACGGCATCTTGCGAGGGGCGCAGTTTGAACGGCACAGCCGGCGCAAGCGAAACGGCTGGTTTTGCAGCCGTTCCGGGCTTGTCCTGCGTGAACGAACGGTTCTCGCTGGGTGTGCCGGCCACCCCGCCGAAAGTTGGCAGCGCGTTGAACGCGGCCGTCAGTTCCTTGACGATTTCGTTGGTCGAGCGAGACTTGAAGATCACCACGACAGGCGTGCCGGAGCGGAAGGTCTTGACGCCACGCGCCACATCGTCGGTCGAAAACTGCAGCGTCACCTGCGCCGAGCGGTCGCGCGTGTTGCGGAAATTGAAACGCGCCTCCATCTCCTTAGCGAAGCCGCTGGTGCGATCGATATTGGTGACCGTGGCCGTCAGCGTCGTATCGAAGGCCGGCACATAGACCGTGGCCGGATCGCCGATGCCGACATGCAGCACTTCGTCCTGGGTCAGATAGGCGGTGACCATGCGCGAGCGCGGCTGCTCCAGTATGGCTATGACGTCACCGCGATTGACCGAAGCGTGATCGACACGCGGCAGTTCCATCACCAGGCCGTCGAACGGGGCGATCACGGCCAGACGCAAGCGCTGCTCCATGAGGATGCGTTTGCGCTGCTGGGCAAGCCCGATCTCGGCCTCCATCAGCTTGACCTCGGCCTCCATTCTGGCCCGCTCGCCAAGGAACTGGTTGCCGGTGAAGAAGCGCGAGCCGTTGCCCTTGGCTGCCAGCGCGCTTTGCGAGCCCAGTTCGATTGCCTGTCCCTTGGCGGCGCTCTCGGTTGCGATGGCGTCGCGTTCGGCCACGTCGAGTTGCGCCTTGGTGGCGTAACCCTTGTCGTACAGCCTCTTGGCGCGCTTGAAAGCTGCATCGGCGTTGACCGCTGCAGCCTTCAAGGCGTCAAGCTTGGCCTCGGCCTGCTCGATGCGATTTTGTTCGACCGTGGACAGGTCCTCCAGCTGGGTGAGGGCGTCAGCCAGCATGTGGCGCGACGCCTCCAGTCTGGCCTCGCGCTGGCGGATGTCGAGCTCGGACAGATCGATCTCGCGCTCGAGCTGGTTGTCGGCAACCTGCAGCACCACCGAACCGGCCTTGACGACATCGCCGGGCTTGTAGCTGGTCCACATGACGTGGCCGTCATTGGGAGCCTGGACGGTCACCAAGGGCGCGGAGATGACGGCCGAGTCCACTTCCAGCCGGAAGACGTTGGTGTAGCCCAGCATGGCGATGTAGCTGAACACGAACAGTCCGAGCACGCTGTAAAGCGCGGTGTAGAAAATGGTCTTGACCGGCCAGCGGTTGACCGGGACGACCGCGCCCGGATTGACATCGGGCTTGGTGGAGACCGGCGTTACCGGCAGGTCGATGCGCTGGATCGTGTCGGCCACATCCGACATCGAGCCGCGCACCAGCTCCTCGATGAAGTGGCGCAGCAACTCTTGCTCGCGCTCACCCAGTTCGGTGTAGCGCAGCGCAAACATGCCGGTGGCGGGATCGTTGCGGACCACCTCGCCCTTGGCGGCGAAAGCCACGTCGAAACCCTGGAAGGGCATCGACAACTTGAGATCGACGATAGCTCCGGGCGCAGGCACGGCTCCGCCGAAGCCTTCCAGGCGCAAACCGCCCAGGCTCCAGTCAGCCGCCCTCAGCGTCTCGCCACCGTAAGTCACGAACATAGGCGCCGTGACGCGATGATGTCGACGCTGGTCGGGTCTCTCTCTGCGTACCTTGACCGACATAACTAAGAAAACGCTACCAACTCAAAAGCACCACCCTGTCTCTGCCTGATGGGCGCGCACGAGCACACACCCAGGCGGCAGAGCTGGGTCTAACCCCTTTGATATGCACTGAGGTGGTGAACAAACACTTAGATTTGCTGAGAATTTTACGGTTTAACGCCGTCCTTGCCCGGCGGGAAACCGCTGGGGTCCCGCAATCGGGCACGCGCTAAGGTTTCGGCAAAGTGACTGCACGGGAGTTCCACAGCCGGAACATCATCGGCAGCATGGCCGCAATGCCGAGGAAACGCACCAGCTGGTGGATGGTGACGTAGGCCGCGTCCAGCTTGAGCGTGAAGACCAGGACGGCCACGGAATCGAGCCCGCCGGGTGCGAACGCCAGCAGCACCTGCAGCATTGGCAGCTGCAGCAGTTCGGCGGTGACGATCGCCGCGATGGCTGCGGTGACAAACGTTACGGCCGTGCTGGCCAGGGCCGGCGCGAGCAGGGTGGCCAGGACCTTGGGATCGCTGCCGCCGAAACGCGCGCCGACATTGGCCCCGATCACGACAATTGCCGGCGCCAGTAGCCAGGCCGGCATCGCCGTGCTGGCTGCTCCCGTGCCGTGGGCGATGCAACTGAACAGCAATCCGCCCATCATGAGGGCCACCGGCGTGCCGATGCGCTGCAACAGCAACCCGGAGATGAGGCCCCCGCCCAGCAACGCCAGGACTTCGAGTGGCTGCTCAGTCGGCACCGCCACAACGATATGCGGCGTGGTCGAACCGAAGAAGAGCGGCACCAGCAACACGATCGCCATCAGCCGGACCGATTGGGCGATGGCGATGGGGCGGACATCCAGCCCCTCGTGCATCGCCACGGCCAGGGTGTAGCTCAGCGCGCCCGGCACCGAGGCCAGAAAGGCTTCGCGCCGCTCCCAGCTATAGAACCGGGTGAGGGTCTGTTGCGCCGCCCCGACAATCAGCGGGACGGTGACGAGCAGCATCAGCAACGACAATGGCCAGCGTTCGATCGCGGCCAGCGAGTCCGGCCCGACCGAACTACCGAGCGATACCCCCAGCACCAGGAGCGCGGCATCGAGCAGTCGCGCCGGCAACCAGGGCGTGAGGCCGGTGAGCGCAAGCGCCGCGCCCGCCACCGCCGCGCCGGTCAACCACGGCGCCGGAACGCCAATGGCCCAGAACAGGGCCCCGCCGGCGAGGCAGGCAACGAGGCCGAGCGGCCCGCGCTCCATCCAGGTCTGCAGTTGTGAATACATGACGGCCCGTATCGAGGGTGTGCTCCGAGAGGGCCGAAGCTGTCGCAGTTTGGGCGCGCCGTCGCAAGCCTCGGGCAGGCGCCAGGACAGCGCAGTCCATGGTCAGTACGGGCAATGGGCGGCAGGGTGCTGTTAGCCAAACTTCTCGGTTGGCATGGTTTATGCCTGTGTTTCACGAATAGTGTTCGGACATGTACGCATTCTTGTTCCTTACATGTCAACCTGATCGCCTGCCGGATGGTATCGTTGAGCAGAGAGGCTCCACTCTTTGACGATGCGCCGTCCGGTCTGACAGAGGTGCCCTGTCGCCATGCATGTTGTTACTCTCGATCCATGGACTGTGGCCTCACGCGGCGGCTTGGCGGTGGCCTGGCGCGGGTTGTCGCTGATCCAGAAGTTCACCCTGATCGGGCTGTTTGTGATTGGTTCCGGCACCTCCATCATCGGCGCCTGGGTCGCGCAGCGCATCGAAAGCGCGGTCGTGCACAACTCGGCCAGTTCTGCCGCGCTCTATATGAGCGGACTGGTGGAACCAATCGTGACCCAGGTCGGTCCCGGCGGTGCGCTGACCGACCAACAGATCAAGCAGCTCGATGACCTGAGCGCCTCAAGCGCATTCGGCAAGGCCATCGTCTCCATCAAGATCTGGGCTGACGGCTCCAAGGTTGTCTACAGCAACCACAAATACGTCGTCGACCATCGCTTCCCGCTGACCGAAGGACTGCAAGTCGCCTGGAGCGGTGGCGTGGCGGGCGAATACAACCAGCTCAACGAGCGCGAGAACCAGGCCGAAAGTCAGCTCGGCATCCCGCTGCTCGAAGTCTATGTGCCATTGCGCAGCGCGGATGGCAGCAAAGTGGTGGCCGTCGGCGAATTCTACAGCCGGGCTGATCACCTCGGAACCGATCTGTTCGAGGCCCGCATGGGCAGCTGGATGATCGTTGGCCTCACCGGTCTTGGCATGTTCGCTGCGCTCTACGGCCTCGTTCGCCAGGCTGGCAAGACGATTGTCGAACAGCAGGTGGCGCTGAAGGACCGGGTCGCGGAGCTGTCCCAGGCCTTGACGCGCAATACGGTGCTGTCGGCGCAGGTCGACGATGCCAACGGCCGCTCGGTGGTGATGAACGATCGCTTCCTCCGGCGTATCGGAGCAGACCTGCACGATGGCCCGGCACAGCTGCTGGCGCTGGCATTGCTGCGCCTCGACGTAGTGACGTCGCGGTCACAAGCGGCACGGGCAACCGATGTCGAGACCCTGCGCAAAGTTCTCAACGACGCCTTGAAAGACATTCGCAACATTTCGGGCGGCCTGTCGCTTCCCGAAATGCAGGATATGCCGTTGACCAAGGCGCTTGAGCTGTGCGCGCGCTCGCACGAACGGCGCACCGGCACCAATGTTGCATGCCAGCTTGGTCAGGCCGGCCAGGAGGTCTCGGCCGCAGTCAAGATCTGCCTCTACCGCTTCGTTCAAGAAGGGCTGAACAACGCCTTCCACCACGCTGCCGGTACCGGCCAAACGGTTGTGCTGACAGTGATCGACGACGCCATCGAAGTGACCGTTTCCGACCGCGGCAAAGGCTTCGATCCCGCTGTCAGATCGACCACTGACCGCCTTGGTCTTGCCGGCCTGCGCGATCGCATCGTGTCGCTTGGCGGCGCCTTCGAGGTTCACTCCAGTCCTGGCCAAGGCTGCCGGTTAGTCGCGCGTTTCAAGTTGGCCGCAAAGGGCACGCTGAATGTCTGACCTGATCACGGTCGCCATTGTCGATGACCACCCGTTGATGCGCGAGGGGGTGGCGTATGCATTGACGCAAAGCGGCAGGTTCAGCATCATCGCCATGGGCGGCAAGGCGGCCGATGCGGTTCGGATCGCGCAGGATTTCCTGCCCGAAGTCATGCTTTTGGACATCAATATGCCCGGCGGCGGGATCGAAGCGGCGCGTCAGATCAACGTGCAATGCCCGATCGTGAAGATGGCGATGCTGACTATCTCGGAGAACCAGACCCACGTTTGCGACGCCATGGAGGTGGGCGCGCGCGGTTACATCCTGAAAGGCGTATCGGCGAACGAACTGGCCAGCATATTGATTTCTATTCACGAAGGGCAGTCCTATGTCACGCCTCAGCTGGCTGCGCGTCTGCTGCGCCAGCCCGCGCGCGCAATACCCGCGACCTCCAAGCTCGACGACTTGACCCAGCGCGAGACCGAGATTCTCGACAACGTCGCCAAAGGGCTGACCAACAAAGAAATCGCTCACACGCTCAATCTCAGCGAAAAGACCGTCAAGCACTACATGACCAACGTCATGCAGAAGCTGCAGGTGCGCAACCGGCTTGAGGCCGTGCTGACGTTGCGTGGCGAAGCGATCCGCTAGGCTCTTACGATCTCGCCCGTCTGGTCGCTTGCCGGGCTGGCGATGCGTGTCTTATGGATGTTGCCCCCGGCGCATCCTGACTGCGCCGCCTCCCCGCGCTACGCTTCCGGTCGACGAGGTTCCATGGACTCCCCAGGCTTGAATGGGCCAATCGTCATCGGCATCGATGCCGGCGGCACCATGACCGATACCATCCTGGTCGACCGCGACGGCCACTTCAAGATCGGCAAGGCGGCAACCACGCCGCGCAACGAGGCGGAAGGCTTCATCCAGTCCGCCGAGGACGCCGCCGACGCCTGGGGCATCTCGCTCGATACTCTCTTTTCCGGCGTCGACGTGGTGCTCTATTCCGGCACCGGCATGCTGAATACGCTACTGTCGCGCACTGGCCGCCGCTTGGGCCTGATCACCACCAAAGGCACCGAGGACATGATCCTGATGGGCCGCGGCCTGCAGGCCTGGTCCGACTACGGCTATGCCGACCGGCTGCATGCCGTCACCCACCACCATCCCGATCCGCTGGTGCCGCGCCGCCGCACCCACGGCGTCACCGAGCGCATCGATCAATTCGGCGATGTGGTGATCCCGGTCTATCTGCACGAAGCGCGCGCCGCCGCCAAAGCCTTGATCACGGACAAGGTGGAATGCATTTGCATCTGTCTCTTGTTTTCGCATGTGAACCCGGCGCACGAGCTGGCAATCGCGGGCATTGTCCGCCATGAGATCAAACAGGCCGGCGCCGACATTCTTGTCTACACCAGCCACGAAATTCGCCCTGTGATCCGCGAGCAATCGCGGCTGAACAGTGTGCTGATCGAAGCCTACGCGACGTCGCGCGGCCGCCAGCAGCTGCAGGGCATAGAGGATATCGCCAAGCAACACGGCTTCAAATACGGCGTGCAAACCCTTCTGTCGTTCGGCGGGCTGACCTCGATCAAGCATCCGCGCCTGCACGAAACCATGATCTCAGGGCCGATCGGCGGCATCCTGGGCGCCGCCTATGTCGGCAAGCTGATCGGCAACAACAACCTGATCTGCTCCGACATGGGCGGCACGTCCTTCGACATGGGCGTCATCACGCGCGGCGTCACGCGGCTTGAAAACGAGCCGATCATGGACCGCTTCAAGCTGAATGTGCCGACGCTGCATCTCGATACCATCGGGGCGGGCGCGGGCATGATCATCAAGGTCGATCCGCTGACCAAGAAGGTGTCGCTTGGCCCCGAAAGCGCCGGTTCCGATCCCGGACCGATCTGCTTCGGGCGCGGCGGAACCGAGCCGACGATTGCCGATTGCGATGCGATTTTGGGTCGTCTGAACCCGGACTATTTCCTCGGCGGCAAGGTCATTCTCGATGTCGCCAAGGCCAGAGCGGCCTTCAAGGAGAAATGCGCCGATCCGCTCGGGGTGGGCGTGGAGGAAGCGGCCGAAGGCATGATCACCATGCTGGAAACCGACGCGAACAACGCCCTGCGGCGCGTGATTTCGGGCCAGGGCATCCATCCCTCCGAGTTCACGCTGTTCTCTTATGGCGGGTCCGGACCGCTGCATCTGGCCGGTTACTCCCGCGGCATCGGCCTGAAAGACATCGTGACGTTCCAGTTCGCCGCCGCCTTCTCGGCCTTCGGCTGCACCACAGCAGACTACATGCGCCGCCATTCAGCTTCGGTGCAGATCGATATCGGGGCGAAGGCGGACGATGCGGCCTTGACAGCACATTCAGCGAAAGTCGCGGGAATTTGGCGTGATCTGACGAAACGCGCGGTCGACGAAATGGTCGAGGACGGCCATGCAACCAAAGCCGTCCGTACCGCGCCGTTCCTGATGATGCGTTACACCGGGCAGTTGGAAGACGTCGAGGTAATCGCGCCGCTGTCGCAGCTTCAGTCAGCTGATGATATGCGCGCGATCATCGTCGCTTTCGAGGAGGTGTACGAAAAAATAAATCACCGCGTCTCGCGCTACGGCCAGGCGGGGTACTCGATCACCGAGCTGGGCGTGGTGGCGGTGGCCGACAAGGTCAAGCCGACGCTGCTGAAACGGGCGCTGGGGAGGAAAGATCCGTCGGCGGCGGAAAAGGGCACGCGGCAAGTGTACATCGGCGGTCAGTGGCATTTGGCGCAACTGTACGAGATGGACCTGCTGCAGCCGGGCAACGAGGTGACCGGGCCGGCAATCATCGAACATCCCGCGACAACGCTGGTGGTGCACCCCAAAGACCAAGTGTCGATCGATGAGTGGACGTTGCTGCATTACAAGCACGGATCGGGGACATGATGTTCATATTCGGCCACTTACAATTGGCGAGTGTTAGCTCAGGAGCGGGTGCCGAAGATGAACTTCGTGTCCCCAGTCTGGCGTCCGCAGTCCGGCGCCAATACTGGGGACACGAAGTTCATCTTTGACTTGATGTCCGGAAACAACATTACGAACTGTGCAGGTCAAAGATGAACATCATGTCCCCGACACCGCTCCGTGACCGTCTCATCGCGTCCGAGGCCGCGATGGCGGCCACCGGCTCCTACGACGGCGTCACCGAGCTGACGCTGCGCCAGCAAGACCCCTTACGCTACGAAACGCTGCATACCAAGCTGCGCTCGTTCTGCGTCTCGGCGCGCGAAATGGCCCGCCGCATCTCGGCCTCGCCCGGCGTGCGCGAGGTCGGCGAGATGGTGGTTGCGATCTATACGCCGGAAGGCGACGCGGTCGCTCTATCCAATGGCATCATGGTGCATGTCCACACCATGAGCCGCTTCATCAAATGGATGATCCGCGAGGGTTACGAGACCAATCCCGGAATCAATCCCGGCGACATCTTCGCCAACAACGACGCCTTCATTGGCACCGTGCAGGTGCCCGACGTGATGGACGTGGTGCCGATCTTCCATGGCAAGGAGCTGGTCGGCTGGGCCGGCGCGGTCTGCCACGAGCTGGAGGCGGGCGGCATCACGCCGGGCGGCGATGTGTGCCTGGCGCAGGAGCGCTTCACCGAAGGCCTGTTCGTCTGCGCCGAGAAGATCGGGACAAACGACGAGATCCGGCGCGACTACGTGATCCGCTGCGAGCGAAACCTGCGTATGCCGATCTATTGGGTGCTGGACGAGAAGGCCAAGGTCGCCAGCTGCATCGACATGCGCGAAAGCGTGCTCTCGATCATCGAGGACGTCGGCATCGATTATTGGCGGCAGGTCACCAAGGAGTTCATCGAGGAAGGCCGGCGCGGCCAATTGCTCCGTACCCAACAGTTGGCGGTGCCCGGCGTCTATCGTGGGCATACGTTCTATGGTCATGTCACCGAGGGCAAGCCGGGGTTCCAGCCGCTCGGCGATCCGAACTGGCTCTACGGCATCCCGATCGAGATGACGATCGAAACCAGCGGCAAGATCACCATGGACTTCGAGGGTACGCAGTCCTGGGGCTATCACTCCATGAACTGCACGCCGGCCGGCATGGATGGCGGCATGTTCGTGACGCTGACCCAGCACATGAACTTCGAGGGGCTGGTCAACGACGGCGCCTGGATGGCGACCGAGCTGAAACTGCCCAAGGGCACCTGGACCAATCCGGACAACGAATTCTGCGCCACGGCGACCAGCTGGGCGTTGCTGCTGCCGGCCTTCGGTGTGTTCCAGCGGCTGCTCTCGCGCGGCTTTCTCGCGCGCGGCTATGTGGAAGAGGTGTTCGTCGGCCAGGTCAACTCGCCCATGATCGAGATGGGTGGCGAGAGCCAGTACGGCACCCAGTTCGGCATGGCGCACTTCGAATGCGCGGCGGCTGGTTCGGGCGCGCTGGCGATCAAGGATGGTCTCGATACCGCCTATGTCGGCTGGAACCCGGAGTCTGATATGGGCAACATCGAGATCTGGGAGCAGAACATGCCCATGCTCTATCTCGGCCGTTCCATCCTGCCCAATTCGGGCGGACACGGAAAATATCGCGGCGGCTGTTCGTTCATCTCGACCTGGCTGCTGCACAAGACCTCGCATTTGCGGCTGGTGACGTCGGAGCATTCAAGCCGCGTGTTCGATAATGCGGGTATGTGCGGCGGCTATCCCGCGCCGACCTGCCAGATGCATCGGGCCGTGCGCGATACCAATGTCGCCGAGGTGATCGCGGCGCAGAAGCCGATGCCGCATGGCATCGGCACCAATCCCAAGCGCTCGACCATCGAGGAGCTGATCGAGGGCGATCATACGATTACGGAAGGTCCGTATATCACCGCACCGCATGAGGCCGGCGACATCTTCAGCCACGCCTACAATGGCGGCGGCGGTTATGGCGATCCGCTCGAGCGCAATCCGGAGCTGGCGGCCTATGACGTGACGAACGGTTTCGTCACGGAGGAGGCGGCGCGCAGCGTCTCGGGTATCGTGCTGCGCGAGGATGCCAAGACCGACAAGATGGTCGTGGATGTGGCGGCGACGGCGGCGGCGCGCAAGGTGTTGCGCGAGGCGCGGCGGGCCAAGGCCGTGCCGGTCTCGGATTGGCTGAAGGATGAGGCCAAACGCGTCGCCGCCAAGGATTTCGTCTACGAAGTGCGGCGCATGTACGAGAGCAGCATGACGCTGTCGCCGCGCTTTGCCGAAGAGTTCCGCGCGTTCTGGAAACTGCCCAAGGACTTTGGGTTCACGGAAAAGAAGGTCCGGCGCGTCAGCTCATCGGTATCGGCGCCAAAGCAGGGAGCGCACACCTCATGACCAGCTATTCGCAAGAGGTGATCAGCGATCTGATGAGCGGGCAGCTGCCCTGGCATCAGACCAAGCGCATCATGAGCGCCTACAAGGACGAGGATCGGTTCTGGAAGGTGCTTGCCGTGCATCAGGCGCGCGTGGCCTGGAAGGAGCGCATCCTGCTGCCGATCGGCGAGCATCTGTTCATTGTGCAGAAAGGCCGTAAAGCGGATCACCAAATGCGACTGCGGCCACGAGTTCGGCGACTACCAGAAGAACTGGAAGCTCTCGGCGCTGATCAGTGTCCGCAAGGACGAGGCGATGCTTGCGCGAGATCTATCCCAGCAACGACATCTGCCATCCCGACTGGATGGAGCTGCGCGAGTTCATCTGCCCCGGTTGCGCAGCGCTGCTGGAAGTGGAAGCCTGCCCGCCCGGCTATCCGATCGTGCATGATTTCCAGCCGGATCTGGAGGGCTTTTATCGCGATTGGCTGAAGCAGCCGCTGCCGGGAGGGTGAAATCGGCTGGCATTGTCTCAACGCTTCCCGGAATTTGACGCGCCTCTTTGTGCGGCAAATATCCGGGACCTACCTGGTGCGGATTGATCTGAACGTGCAGCGTGTGAGGAAACAGACTGGTGACCACCATAGTTGTTGCGACCTGTAAAGGTCCCGGATATTCGACGCGCGGGAAAGAGGCGCGCTGAATTCCAGGAAGCCTTGATGTGCGGGATTACAGTTGTTGAGATGGTGCAATAGCTCGGAGGTGCACATGCCAGGCGTGTCGCCGGCAAGATTGCCCTGATCACAGGCGCCGGCCTCGGGCTCGGGCAGGCCTCAGCTCGGATGCTGGCGGCCGAGGGCGCAATAGTGCTTTGTACTGATCTATCCCTCGATCTCGCCAAGGCGACCGCCAAGTCGATTGTCGATGCCGGTGGCAAGGCCGACAGCCATATCCTGGACGTCACGTCGCCCGAACAATGGGACGTCCTCAGCCTATACGTCCGGAAAACCTTCGGCCGCATCGACGTCCACGTCAACAATGCCGGCATCGCCATTGCCGCCAACATCGAGACCACCACGCTGGTGGACTGGCGCCGCACCATGGCGGTGAATGCCGACGGCGTCTTCCTGGGCTGCCAGCACGCCGTGACGCTGATGAAACCCTCCGGCGGCGGATCGATCATCAATCTTTCGTCCATCGACGGCATCATCGGCGAAGCGGAGTTGGCCGCCTATTGCGCCAGCAAGGGGGCCGTCCGCACTCTGACCAAAGCGGTCGCAGTGCATTGCGCCGAGCAGGGCTACAAAATCCGCTGCAACTCCATCCATCCCGGCTACATCTGGACGCCGCAGACGGAAAACTACTTGCGCGATCTGGGGACGTTGGAACCGGAGAAGGCCAAGGCTCTTTCCCGCCACCCGATCGGCTTCCTGGGCGAACCGAACGACATCGCTTACATGGTGCTCTACCTCGCCTCCGATGAATCGCGCTTTGTCACCGGCTCCGAAATGGTGGTCGATGGCGGGTACTTGATGGTGTGATCGATGACAAATCTCGGGGGGCGCACAGCCCTCATCACCGGCGGCCTGACCGGCCAAGGGTTGGCTATCGCGATGGCGCTTGCCGAGGCGGGGGCGAATGTCGCGGCCGGGTCCTATGTCGGCGCAACTCAGGGGCGCTCAGGAGATGCCGCGGCCTACCCCGAATTGGCCGAGATTGAGCCGGTCAGGGCAAGGCTGTCGGCGCATGGCACAAGAGTACACGCAGGCCATCTCGATGTGCGCGATGGCAGGCTGATACAGGACTATGTTGGGCAGGCTACGGCGGTTTGCGGCCCCATCGACATCCTGGTCAACGCCGCCGGCACCACGGCCGAGCAGCCGGTCTGTGGGCATACGGACGAGCTGTGGGCCAAGATCATCGACACCAATCTGACCGGCGCCTTCCGCATGACCCGGGAGGTTCTGCCCGGCATGATCGCGCGCAAATGGGGTCGCATCATCAACATCGGTTCGACGGCGGCCAGCGCCGGCTGGAAGGACAACCCGGCCTATTGCGCCTCCAAGGCCGGACTGCTCGGGCTTACGCGTTGCGTCGCCTTGGAAGGTGCGCCCCACGGCGTAACCTGCGTCATGGTCAGCCCGACCTGGGTCGAGACCGAACTCATGACCAACAACGTCTCCCAGGTCATCGCCCGCGAGGGCAAGGGCCGCACGCTCGCCGAGGCCATGGCCGAGATCGCGGCCCAGAACCCGCAACAACGAATCATTCAACCGGACGAAATCGCGGCCACTGTCGCGTTCCTGTGCTCGGACGGCGCCAAGGGCATCACGGCCGAGAATATCCAGATCACCGGCGGGGCGCTGTGGTAGGGGCGGACTGTTCCCAAAGCGACATCAACTTGGCGTTTTTGCCGCCGATACGGCATCGACAAACCGTCTCACGGGGCGGTACTATCGGACATCTTCGGTCAGAAGACTGGGATCCAGGACGGCCGGAAAACGTTGCTTCAGGGAGGACTACAGTTCACATGCGCATCGCTAAATCGCTTCTGTCGTTGAGCCTCGGCCTTGCGGCCCTGGCGGGCGCGTCGTCGACGGCGCTGGCCGCCGACCTCGGCGCCAAGGACGAGACCATCAAGCTCGCCATCCTGGAATGGACCGGCGCGAATGTGTCGTCCCACGTCGCGGGCCATTTGCTGAAGAAGCTCGGCTACAAGGTCGAATATGTCACCGCCGGCAACTTCCCGCAGTTCTCGGGCCTCGCCGATGGCTCGCTGCACGCCTCGGTCGAAGTCTGGATGAACAACGTCGGCGACATCTACCCCAAGGTGCTGGAAGCCAAGCAGATCGAGGATCTCGGCAAGCTCAATCTGGCCGCCAAGGAAGGCTGGGTCTATCCGAAGTACATGGAAACGATCTGCCCCGGCCTGCCGGACGCCTCGGCGCTGAGCAAGCCGGACTGCGTCAAGGCGCTGTCCACGCCGGAAACCGCGCCCAAGGGCCGCTTCCTGGATTATCCCGCCGACTGGGGGTCGCGCGCCGCCACTATCATTGCCGATAACGACATGCCGCTGACAGCCGTCGCTGCCGGTTCCGAGGGTGCGCTGTCGGCCGAACTCAACGCCGCGTTCGCCGCCAAGAAACCGCTGGTCATGATGTTCTGGGGCCCGCACGATGCGCTGGCCGGCAAAGAGGTCGGCTGGGTGACCATGCCGCCCTGCAAGACGCAGGAATACACCCACTGCATCCTGCCGCCGGACGTCGACAAGATCGTCTGGTCGGGCTTCGGCAAGAAGTGGCCCGCCGCCTATGAACTCCTGAAGAACTTCTCCATGGATGCCGACGCGCAGCTCGGCATCATGGGCGAGGTGACCGGCAAGGGCGTCGACGTCGACAAGGCGACCGGCGCCTGGGTTGACGCCAATGAGAAAGTCTGGGGCCCCTGGGTCGCCGCCGCCAAGGGCTAGTTGCTCTGGCAGGACCTATCGCGCATGATCGGGACCGGAGATAATCCGGTCCCGTTTTGCTGTCGAGAGTGCGCCCCCTAAATGACAATCGGTCAAGCCAATGCGAGTGCGACACCGGACCCGCGCTCCGTAAAACTCAGCTGCCGCAGTGTCTGGAAGGTCTATGGGATGGGCGCAGGCGAGCTGAAGGCGGAGCTATCGTCCCGCCGCGACACCGGGGCGACCATCGCAGCGTTGAAGGCCAAGGCCAAAATGCCCGCGGTGGCCGATGCCTCGTTCGATATCCGCGAGGGCGAGATTTTCGTCATCATGGGCCTCTCGGGTTCGGGCAAGTCGACGCTGGTGCGCTGCCTGTCGCGGCTGGTCGAACCCACGGCCGGCGAGATCATCCTCAACGGCAAGGACCTCTTGAAAGCCACCCCGCGCGAGCTGATCGAGCTGCGCCGTCACACCATGGGCATGGTGTTCCAGAGCTTTGGCCTGCTGCCGCATCTCAACGTGCTGGACAATGTCGCCTTCCCCTTGCGCATCCAAGGCAAGGGTCTGGCCGAACGCCGCAAGCGCGCCGCCGACATGATCGCGCTGGTGGGCCTCGAAGGCCGCGAGACCTCCTTCCCGCACCAGCTGTCGGGCGGCCAGCAGCAGCGCGTCGGCATCGCCCGTTCGCTGGCCGTGGGGCCGGAGCTGTGGTTCCTGGACGAGCCGTTCTCCGCGCTCGATCCCCTCATCCGCAAGCAGATGCAGGACGAGTTCCTCCGTTTGCAGAAGCTACTTAAGAAGACCATCGTCTTCATCACCCACGACATCACCGAGGCGTTCCGGCTCGCCGACCGCATGGCGCTGATGCGCGAGGGGCGGATCATCCAGATGGGCCGCCCCGCCGACATCGTGCTCAATCCCGCCGACGAGTATGTCGCTCAGTTCACGGAAGATGTGCCGCTGTTGAAGGTCATCACGGCCGGCGACCTGATGGTGCCGGGTGCGCCCTCGATCTTCAACGGGGCCGAACAGATTGCCGCCAAGACGCCGCTCGATCATCTGGTGCCCAGGTTGGCGGCGGGCATGAAAGGCTTCACCATCGTCGATGACGTCGGCGCATCGCTCGGTTCGCTCACCGCGGCAAAGGCGCTGGAGGTGTTCGCCCGCGACGATCATCGCCACAAGGCGGCGACATGACCAGCCTGACGGTCAGCCCCGCGGCCGCTGTCCCCCAATGGCGCAGCAATCCCTCGCTCAACCAATGGCTGGCGGTCGCCTGGTTTGCCATCATCTGCCTCGCCTTGAGCCAGACCATGCCCTGGCTGACAGCCTACCCAAAGACCTGGGTCGTGCCCGTCGCCTCCTGGATCAACAGCGTCATCGATCTGATCCTGCCGGCCGTGAAGCCGGTCTTCCGTGCCATCTCGGTCGCGCTCGATTGGCCGATGCGCGGTATCCAGACGGCGCTGCACTGGCTGCCCTGGCCGCTTGCCGTGCTCATGGTGGTGGCGACCGCGTTGCGGGCCGGCGGCATAAGACTGGCGTTGTTCGCCGCCGCCACACTCGCCTATATCCTGTTGGCGGGTTTTTGGCGCGAAACCGTCAACACGCTTGCGATGGTGTCGCTGGCGGTGCCGCTCGCGGTCGCAATAGGCTTCGGCCTGGGTGTACTCGGCTACTGCGTGCCCAGAGCGCGCGCCACCCTCAACACCACGCTCGATCTGATGCAGACGGTGCCGGCCTTCGCCTATCTCATTCCACTGTTGCTGCTGTTCGGCTTCGGCCCCGTGGTCGGCCTCTTGGCGAGCGCGATCTACGCCGCCCCGCCGATGGTGCGCAACACCATGCTCGGCCTCACGCTGGTGCCGGACGCGGTCAAGGAAAGTGCCGTCATGAGCGGCTGCACACCCTGGCAGCGCTTCTGGCAGGCCGAGGTGCCGGCGGCCCGCCCGCAGCTGCTGGTCGGCCTCAACCAGACCACCAACGCCACGCTCAGCATGGTGATTGTCGCGGCCATCATCGGCGGCTTTTCCGATATCGGCTGGGAGGTGCTGTCGGCCATGCGCAAGGCCGATTTCGGCCAGAGCCTGCTCTCCGGATTGGTCATCGCGCTGCTCGCCATCATGATCGACCGCATCACGCTTGGCTTTGCCGAGGCGGCCCGCAGCGGCACGCTGCACGCCGGGCGCTGGCTCGGGGGCTGGCGCTTGCCCGGACTGCTGCTTAGCGCCGTATTGGCCGCCGGCTTGTGGCATATCCTGGCCGCCGAGCCGAACGCGGGGCTGCCGGGCGCCGAGGCGCGTCTTGGTATTGTGGCCTTGAACCAGTGGCTGAACGGCTTTGTGAGCGTGCATTCCGCGACGCTCGATTGGGTCAAGAATTCGTCACTGTACATCCTGATGCTGCCGCTGCGTATCGGCGTTGTGGGTTGCGCGAACACGGCGATCTGGGGCTTCGATCTCACGCCCGGCATGATCGCGGCCTATTGCGCTGTGTTCGCCGCCATCGCAGCGCTGCTCGGCTGGCGCTTTGGTTGGGCGGCGGCGGTGGGCGTCCTGGTTACCGGGCTTTTCCTCTTCTACGGCTTTTCGGGCGTGCCCTGGCCGGTCTTCATCGCCATCGCCGCGCTGTTCGCAGGCCAAGCCGCGGGCCCGCGTGAAGCCATCCTCACCGGGGCGGGCCTCGCGTTCATCCTGGTCAACGGCCTTTGGGAGCCTTTGACGCGCTCGCTCTACCTGGTTGCGCTGGCCGTGGTGCTTTGCGTGCTCATCGGCGGCACGCTTGGACTGTGGGCCGCGCAAAGCGACCGCGTCTCGAAAATTCTGCGCCCGATCAACGACGCGCTGCAGACCATGCCGCAGTTCGTGTTCCTGATCCCGGCGCTTATGTTTTTCCGCGTCGGCGAGTTCACCGCGCTGATCGCGGTCATTCTCTACGCCATCGTGCCGCCGATCAAATACGTCGAACACGGATTACGCACAGTGCCCGACACGGTTGTGGAGGCGGCCAGGCAGATGGGCACGACGGGCGTGCAGATGCTGACGCAGGTAAAGCTGCCGCTCGCCATGCCGGTTGTGATGCTGGGCATCAACCAAACCATCATGGCGGCGCTCTCGATGCTGACCATCGCCGCGCTGGTCGGCACCAGCGACCTCGGCCAACGTGTCTACATCGCGCTCGGCAAGGCCGATGCCGGGCTCGGCCTGGTGGCCGGCATCGCCATCGCCCTGCTCGCGACCATCTCGGACCGCACGCTGCAAACCTGGGCCCGCAATCGTCAGCGGCCGGCGGGGTAGCAACTTCTTCTCTTCTCCCCCTGCTTAGGGGGAGAAGGTGGCCGCCGACGCGCCCTAGCGCGGAGGAACCAAGGCCGGATGAGGGGGAGCCGCTTGCTCCGTGTACGCGGCACGAGGGACGGAGCAAGCAGCTGCCCCTCACCGACCGCCCAGCTCTTGGCGCCGAAGTGGGCGCCTGCGAGGGGCGGTCTCCTCTCCCCCTAAAAAGGGGGAGAGGAGAAAAGTTCTCTCCGCGTTCAACGATTTCGAGGCTGGACAATGACCACCACTATGCAGGCCGCAATTGCGCATAAACTCCGTGCACCGCTCACCATCGAGACGGTCCCGATCCCCTCGCCCGGGCCTGGCGAGGTTCTGATCAAGGTCACGGCCTGCGGCGTGTGCCATAGCGATCTGCACGCGGTGGATGGCGATTGGACGCCGCCGCCGGTGTTGCCGCTCATTCCCGGCCATGAAGTCACCGGCCATGTTGCCGCGCTCGGGACGGGTGTGACGACGCTTGGCGTGGGCGCGCGCGTTGGCGTTCCATGGCTCTACAGCGCCTGCGGGCGTTGCGAATTTTGCCTGGCAGGTATGGAGACCATCTGCAAGCAAGCCGAAGCCACCGGCTACTCGAAACCTGGAGGGTATGCGGAGTACATGGTCGCGCCCGCCGACTTCTGCGGCCGGCTCGACGACGGCGTCGACATGTACGCCATGGCGCCAATCCTATGCGCGGGCGTGACCACCTACCGTGGATTGAAGCGCACCGGCGCCAAGCCCGGACAATGGGTGGTCGTGGTTGGCATCGGCGGGCTCGGACATATTGCGGTACAGTATGCCAAGGCCATGGGCCTGCGCGTCGCCGCTGTCGATATCGACGACGGCAAGCTGGCGCTGGCCAAATCGCTTGGCGCCGAAGTGCTGATCAATGGCCGCAATGGCGACCCGGCTTTGGCCGTCCAGACCGCAATCGGCGGCGCACACGGCGCGGTGGTGACGGCGGTCGCCCAACCTGCGTTCGAGCAGGCCATCGGCATGCTGCGTCCCGCCGGAACCGTGTCCTTCATCGGCCTGCCGGGCGGCGATAAAGACAGCATACGGATGTCCATCTCGGCGCTGGTGAACGGCGAGCTATCGGTACGCGGATCGAACGTCGGCACCCGGCAGGACCTGACCGAAGCCATCGACTTCGCCGCGCGCGGGCTGGTCGCCTCGACGGTGGAGCGGCAACCGCTGACGGCCATCAACCAGGTGTTCGAACGCATGCGCAACGGCCAGATCGTGGGGCGGGTTGTGCTGGCGTTCGCATAAAGGACGCTTGCCCTGGTCATTCCGCTGGCGCCCCTTGTAGGGTTGGGGTGGCGGGAGGGCTTGCTGCGAACTTCTAACCGAATGCTCAGGTCGCAAGTTATACACTTTGCCGCCTGTTATGATATGATGCAGCATTCCTGATCTTTAGTTTGCCTGAGTTTCGTCCCCGCCAGGAGGGTCCGATGGCAGATGTGTTCCTGAGCTATGCGCGCGAAGATCGCGACCGGGCCCAAGAGCTGGCTCAGCTCCTGAAGGGCAAAGGCGTCGATGTCTGGTGGGATTGGGAACTGGTCGGTGGAGCCGATTTCCGTCAGCGGATTCATGCCGAACTTCAGAAGGCGCGACGCGTAATCGTTATGTGGTCGGAGCATTCGGCCAAGTCCGCGTTCGTGATCGACGAGGCGGGCTTGGCCAACCGCATGAACAAGCTGATACCGGTGAGTTTGGATGAGACGCCGCCGCCGCTCGGTTTTGGAACGCTGCACACGATCTCGGCGGACGATCTGCGTCGTTCGCTCGGCCTGATAGTCGCGGCGGTAAACGGCGAAGCGGTTCCTCCACCACCACAAAGCGTGCTCGGCTTTCGCGGAACCTTGGTTCGATTTGGCAGGCGCTCGGGCGTCATACTTTGGCTGCTCGTGTTGGCAGGTTCGCTCGGTACGTTGTCGCAAGGTGGGGCGGGCCTGCTGCAGGCCGTGCAAGCGTATCTCAAACCCGCCAAACCTTCCAACCTGGCGGTTTTCATTAGCGACAGCAAGCCCTTCGCCACTCAGTATCTGAAGATACTGGCCGAGAGTGGATTTCAAACCAAGTATATTCCATTGACGCAGTTGAATCGCCTCGACAGCGCCGACATGCGCGGTGTCCTGTTCGTCCACAACGATGAATACAGCAAACCCGGCGTTGTGGACTTAGATCGACAGATTCAAGCCTTGCTTGCGGAGAGAGTAAAAGTCGTTGGGATTGGCGCCTACGGTGCATATTTCATTCGGGCGATTGATCGGGACTTAATGTTGTCGGGTATTGCCCAATCTCACCACTCGCGCGTTGTGCTCGACGACAAAGTGAAACCAAAGTCGATCGGATCAGATATTCCAACCAGTAAACTGGTCGAAATCTACACTGGTGGCGAGCACGGAGACGGCAGCGCTGTCGGGGCCTACGATGGCGGCTCGACCGCGCTCGTCGGGGCGCAGGGCGTGGCGCGGATGGCAGCTACGCAGCAAGCCGATCCATGCCGGGGCTCGCATTGGAGCGTGGCGGTGCAGGGCAATCTGGCGCTTTGGGGCTATTCATTGCCCGCAACGATGCTAACTGCCGAAGGGCGCCAGATATTCGCTGAGCTCGCGGCCCACATGCGAGATAGCGATTACGTCGCAATGGACCGGTCCCGGACAACGGTCAATCCCGGTGACATCTCCGGCCAGTTGGGTTGCGGCCTGGTTGTGCAGGATTTCCGCTTCCGGCCATCGGGACCAGGAGCCATCAAGGTGACTGCACACGCTGATCGAGAATTCACTTTGGTGCTGAATGGTCCCATCAGGGTCGGGGCACTCGCCAGGGATGATGCAGTCGATCCCAAAGTTACTTTCCAGGTCGAGCCGCAACACTTGCAGGTGCCAGGTTTTTGGCGCGCCCACATTACCTATTTCGGTGACTTGCAACCAAACGAGACGTTTCCGTTCACAGGCTCTCTTGAGTATCCCTACACTCCCGATCATTCGCGGCTCTGGATCTGGCTTGCGATACCGGCGCTGATACTTGGGCTGCTTGCCTTGCTTCAACTGGTGAGAACTCTGATCTTGGCGCGAAGCAGGACCGGCGAGATCACGACGGCAACTCGCGAGCGGCCTAGCGCGCACCAGGGCTAGCTCTTGCGGACATCCGCAACGGATGATCCGTTGCGGACACAGTGCGGGCAATCGCTCTAACTGACGCTAACGCCCTGCCCACACTGCCAGTGGCGGCAAACCCGGCAATCGGCGACACCCTGGGCAACACGATACACCGCCCAGGAGTGACCCATGACCAGCACATTGTCCGCGCTTTCCGCCGATATTCAGCACATCGCCGCCGCCGCATCGCCTGGCGTCGTGCGCGTGCACGCCCGCAAAGGGCCGCCGGCCAGCGGCATAGTCTGGAAGTCCGGCCTGATCGTCACCGCCGAGGAGGCCGTCGAGACCGACGATGATATCGACGTCACGCTTGCCGACGGGACGCGTGTCGCCGCAACCCTCGCCGGGCGCGATCCCACTACCGACGTAGCCCTGTTGCGCTGCGCCGCGGCCACCACCCCGATCGCAAACCCGATCGCGGCCGGCGGCGGCCACGCTCGGCCAACTGGCCGTCGCACTCGGTTCCGGCCGCCATGGAACCCGCAAGCCGGGCCTCGCCATGGTCTCGTCGGTGTCCGGCTCCTGGCAGAGCATGCAGGGCGGCAAGATCGATCAGTACATCGGGCTCGATATGCGCTTCGACCGGCACCTGGAAGGCGGCGCGCTGCTCGGCGCGGAAGGCGGGCTGATCGGCATGATCGCGGCCGGTCCGCGCCATTCGCACCTTGCCATTCCCACCGCCACCATCGAGCGGGTAGCGGCCGTGCTCGATGCCAAAGGGCGGGTCGCGCGCGGCTATCTCGGCGCCGGACTTGCAGCCGGTCAAGGTCGAGCCCGCCCCCGGATCGGCCGAGAAACGTCACGGCATCATGGTCGTCAGCGTCGATACCAGCGGGCCGGCAGCGGCGGCAGGCTTGAAGCAGGGCGACATTATCCTGCAATGGAACGGCGACAGCATCGGCTCGGTGCGCGATGTCATCCACCGCCTCACGCCCGATACGGTCGGGAGCGGCATCGACCTGACCCTCAGCCGCGCCGGCCAACCTGCCGCAGCCCGCTTGACCATTGGCGAACGGCCCACCACCTAACCGGGATGGATATGATGCTGACCGATGGTTTGACAGACGGCCCGATGGGATCCGACGCCAGCGATGGCGAGCCCTTCCGGGAAGAGCAGAGGCTCGGTGCGTCAAGGGTGCGATTGGACCTCAAGCAGGCGACCAGGCTCGAACAGCGGGTGGCGCCGATCCCGGGTGCCCGTTACGTGCCCGCGCGCGCTGGGTCGACGCCGCTGATCGTGATCGACGACAGCGATGCCAGCGACGACGGGACGCCCGTCTGGTTGGCGGTGGCGTCCGGCACCGAGCAGCTTCGGGCCATGCAGCTTGGCGCAGCCGGTGTCGTCGAACCGACAGCCTCGGGCCAGAACCTGGCCGCCGCCGTCGAGGCGGTTCGGCTTGGCCATGCTGTGCTGCCGCCCGATCTGATGCGCGCGTTGCTGCCGGCCGACGATCTGCGCACGGCTACCGGTATGGCCCATCCGAACGGCCCGAACCTGACGCCGCGCGAAACTGCTGTGCTGCAACTGCTCTCCGAAGGCGCCACCAACAAGATGATCGCGCGGGCGTTGGAGATATCGGTCCACACGGCCAAGTTCCACGTCGCGTCCATCCTGGAGAAGCTGGATGCGGTGACGCGCACCGATGCGGTAGCGCAAGGTATCCGCCAAGGTCTGTTGATGCTGTAAGTCAAAGACCAAAGCTGCTGCGTCATTGAAATTTCTCGTAGAGTGACAGTTTCTCGGCCTGATTTCCCGATGTTTCTCGAAAATTCTCATGCTTGCGGTTGCTCGGCACCACCTCTATAAGGGCGGCTCGGTTCCGGCTCGCGACGCGCCACCGGGATCGTCCCCATCGGATCGGAGTGTAGCGCAGCCTGGTAGCGCACCTGCTTCGGGAGCAGGGGGTCGGGAGTTCGAATCTCCCCACTCCGACCATTCTCGCGTCTTGGGTTTCGCGGCACGCCGCGCGGGGTAAGGTCAACAAGGCCTGCGGTTAAGCCTTACAGGCGATCCGGCGCGCCGACGTCTTGCATGACGGCCAGGAACAGGGCTACCTCAACGCATGACAGACGCTATTCAATTCGACCGATCGATGGATTTCGCCTATGGCGTCGCCACTGAAGTGGCGCCAGGCGTGCGCCGTCTGGTGGCGCGAAATCCGGGGCCGCTGACTTTCAAGGGCACCAACACCTATCTGGTGGGGACCGGCGAAGTCGCCGTAATCGATCCGGGACCGGACGACCCGATGCACCGCAGCGCCATTGTCGCGGCCGTGGGCACGGGTAAGCTTACGCATATTCTGCTCACCCATACCCACCGGGACCATAGCGCAGGTGTCGCGGCCTTGAAGGCGGCAACGGGTGCGCTGACAGGCGGGTTTGGCGGCCTGGACGAGCGCCGCGCCGCTGCCAACCGGCATGCCGAGGCGCGTGCGTTCCTGGAAACCGGGTTCGATCCGGACCTGAAGCTGACCCACAACTCAACGGTGTCCGGCGCCGAATGGACCCTCACGTCCCTGCACACGCCCGGCCACGCGCCCGATCATCTCTGCTTCCAGCTCGAAAATACGGGGGTGCTGTTTTCCGGCGACCATGTCATGGGCTGGAATACTACGGTGATCGCGCCTCCGGAGGGGCGCATGAGCGATTACCTTAAGTCGCTGCAACTCCTGCTGGTTGGGGATGCGGCCAAGGCGACGGTTTATCTTGCCGGCCATGGCGAGGCGCTCAAAGAGCCGCAGCGCATGGTACGCTCCTATCTCATGCACCGCCAGATGCGCGAGAGCATGATCTTCGACGCGGTTAAGGACGGGCTTGGCAAAGTCGGCGAGATCACCGACAGGGTTTACCGGGGCATCGCGCCGGGAATGCTCAGTGCTGCGAAGTTATCGGTGCTGGCGCATTTGGAGCACCTCTTTGAGCGGGGGCTCGTTTCTTGCGACGGACCGCCGTCCCTGCACCGGACGTTCCGGCCGGCTTGACGCCCGGCTGGGCCGGCGAGGTTTCGGCCGCCAGCGCCGGCTCGCTCGGTACGCTGGCATCGATGCCGGTCTGCAACTTCCTTGCGATTGCCCGCACCCGTTCGCCGTTGCGTCCAAAATCGAGCCGTGGATAGCGTGCCGCCGAGCGGATATCGACCCGCGTGCGACCTCCCTCGGGGACGATGCGTATGGCGATATCGTCGGTGAGCCCCAGGATCATGGTCCGCTCGGTCGCCTCGATGGTGCCCGCCTCGGTGCCGAATCCGGGGGCCTCAGCGGCGACGATGTTGTAGTCGAACTGGCGCACCACATCGCTGGCGAGGTCGAACACGTCGGTGGCCGAGCGCTCGACCAGCAACGGTTCCAGCTCTAGTTCGGGTGCAGCGAGGTGGAGTGCCGTGGTCTCGGCGGCGGCGCCAGCAGCGGTTCTGGCCTTGACGAGCGCGACAAATGCGGGCGGATTGGCCGGGTCGGTGGCGACATCGGAGACCGATGCGTCGCCGAGCGTCGATGGCAAGTAATACGCTGGTGCGATTAGGGCGAGGCCCCCGATCAGCAGGGCGGTGGCTGCATGGCCGGCGCCAGGCCCTCCCAGCCGCCAGACCTGGATCATGGCGGCGATAGCCAATAGCGCCGCCAGCAGACAGCCGGCAAAGCCGATCAGCATCAGGTTGACAGCCACCGAGGTAGAAAAGGCGGCCAGCCGATGCAACACGGCTGCGGCCAGGATCAGCTGCAGCGCGAGCAGAACCAGGCGCAAAGCCCAAGGCGCAAGGCGGGTCGGGCGCTGGGCTGCTGCAAGAGACATCGTCGAATCCGGTGCGGAAAATCAGGAAGCGTGACGCCACCTTGTGCCAGTATTGCGGCTTGGCCGCCAGACTTGGCCGTGAGACCAGGGCAATCCTATGGCGACCGGAGCCAGGTAGCGCTCAGTGCAGCAGCACGAGCTGACCATCGGCCAGACCCATCAGCAGGTAGGGCCGTTTGCCAGCTGCAGGCGAAATGCCCGCGATCTCGGTCGATACCGCAGCGGGCAGCGCTATGCTGGCAGGCTCGGCGACCTGGCCCTTGCTGAACGTGAGGATCCGGATGCGCTGGCGCGAGGCGTCGGGAATGGCTATATCGGCGACCCCATCGGCATCGAAGTCTGCAACCACCGCCATATCGATGATGTCACTGCCGGGGACGTGGTTCGACACATTGCGCAGGGCCAGGCGCTGCCGCAAAGCTGACCCATCGAGCGATAGCAGCTGCAACACGCCGCCGGAGTCAGGGGATTGCACTGCGGCGATGTCGGTCGATCCCGTCCCGGTGAAGTCGGCGGCACCAATTGGGTTGAGCCAAGTGCGGGGTGCACCAATAGGGGCGGTAGTGGCGATCGACCGCAACAGCCCCTCGCCGGTGAGGCCCAGCACCACCAGCGACGCACCCAGCTCCTCGCTGCTGCGCACAACCAACATGGCGTCTGGATGGTCGGGGCCAAGGTCGACCAGACGTACACGGCGATCTTCAAACGCCTCGTTGGTCGGCAGATCCAGCCGGAAGATGCGCGCCGTTGTGTCCTCGACAATCAGCGCGCCGGCAACCAGGCCACCCAGTGTGGTACCAAGCAGCCGCTGCGTCGGCTCGGCCAGCCAA
The DNA here is from genome assembly GCA_963732765.1 of uncultured Alphaproteobacteria bacterium. GTDB lineage: Bacteria > Pseudomonadota > Alphaproteobacteria > Rhizobiales > Hyphomicrobiaceae > JANYHF01. The sequence goes on from CAVTAS010000008.1 coordinate 614,143, forward strand.
GCCTGGACAATCGTGTGTTTGCCGGTTGCCACCTGCGAGCCCGGCAAAGCGCCTGGCGGCAAAGGATCGAGCGGTTTGGGGTTGTCGATGCGCTCGGCGCACAGGCCGTCGGCGCAATCGGCCAGCGCATACCAGGCTCCGCTAGCTGTCTCGATAGTGACCCGGTCAAGCGACGTCGGCGTTCCGGCGCCAAGGATGCGTCGTGGCGCTTCGGGGATGGCGATAGTCTGCACCTGCCAGGCCTTGGGATCGCGCGGCGGTGGCGCGGGTGCATCGGCTGATGAGACGTCGTCCAATAGCGCCGGGGGCGGTAGCGTTTCGAGGATTTGCGCAACTGCTGGCTCGAGTACAATCAGCGTCACCAGCATCGCCAGCACCGCTCTCAATGGCTTTGCCGCCTCGCGGCGTCCTTCTGCGGCGGTTGATGCTCTGAGGTTGTTTTTGATCGTCGGATTTCCGGGGACGGGTTGGCGCTCCGGCCCCGATATCACAGCGATCTCACGGCGACGACCGATGTCGTCGCATCGCCCACAGCCGTCTTACGGCTTGATCTTGAGCTTCAGCTCGGCGAACATCTTTTGCGCCTCAGCCAACTGGTTGCTCTCGCACAGCTTTTCCAGCCCCGACAGCGCCGAACCAACTTGGTCGGACTCCGCCTTGCTGGCGTACTTGTGATTTTCCCAGGCCTGCGCCAGCTCGTCCACGGCCGCAAAACACGCCTGCGGCGACGCCATGGTGTCGTCGGCGCGGGCAGCACCGGCAACCAGCACGAGGGCGGCGGCGGCCAGAACTTGCTTGAACATAGAGGTCTCCCAGAACCCGAAGGTAACAGCCAAACGTAACGATGCTAAGGTATCATAACAACATGAACCCAGGCTGTATGGGGCTGACAACCGAGGTTCACGTTCTGGGGCCCCAGCGTGGCAATTGCGTGACAGGGGCGGAATGGCAGGTTTAGATGGCCGTTCGATACCCTGTCTCCTGGAGCGATCATGGCCACCAAATCCGAGCGTGCGCGGCAGCATTTTGCCTCCGACAACAATGCCGGGATTTGCCCCGAGGCGCTGGCGGCCATGCTTGAGGCGGACGCCAGCGGCCACGAGCCCTCCTATGGCGACGATCGCTGGACCAAGCAGGTGTGCGACCGCCTGCGCGAGCTGTTCCAAACCGATTGCGAGGTTTTTTTCGTCTTCAACGGCACCGCCGCCAATGCGCTCGCCCTGGCTGCGCTCTGCCAGTCCTATCAGGCGGTGATCTGCCACGAAGTCGCGCATGTCGAGGCTGACGAATGCGGCGCGCCCGAGTTTTTCTCCAATGGGTCCAAGCTTTTGCTGGTCAAGGGACCGAACGGCAAGATCACGCCCGATGCGCTGGAGCAGATGGCGACCAAGCGCACCGATCTGCATTTCCCCAAGGCCAAGGCTCTGACCCTGACGCAATCGACTGAGGTCGGAACGGTCTATACGGTCGACGAACTGCATGCGCTGGCCGCTATGGCCAAGCGGCATGGGCTGAAGGTGCACATGGACGGCGCCCGCTTTGCCAATGCGGTGGCAACGCTGGGCGTACACCCCTCCGAGATCACCTGGCGGGCGGGGGTCGATGTGCTGTCGCTGGGCGGCACCAAGAACGGACTGGCGGTAGGCGAGGCCGTGGTGTTCTTCAACAAGACGCTGGCGGAGGACTTTGCCTGGCGCGCCAAGCAGGCGGGGCAGCTTGCATCTAAGATGCGGTTCATCTCCGCGCCCTGGCTGGGGTTGCTGGAGAACGACGTCTGGCTGAAGAACGCGCGCCACGCCAACGCCATGGCCAAACGTCTACACGACAAAATCGCCGGCGTTCCGGGCGTGCGCATCATGTTCCAGCCGCAGGCCAACGCGGTGTTCGCCGAATTGGCGCTGCCGTTGCAGAAAGCGCTGCGCGACAAGGGCTGGCGTTTCTACAGTTTTATCGGCGAAGGCGGCTGCCGCCTGATGTGCGCCTGGGATACCTCGCCCGAGACGGTGGACAAATTCGCCAGCGAGCTGGCTGCGGCCGCCAAGACGGCCGGCGCCCGCAAGGGGTGACGATATCGCCAGCAGTGCCGAATTCAGGCCCCGACCCCCGGTCGCTTCATGAGACGGCAACCGTTGATCTTGAGCGATCCGTCGGGCTGGCGGGACAAGGTGTACTCGGCGGTCCATCCGGTGCCGTCGGCGGCCGTGATATCGACCAGCTGCTTGAAGAAGTTGCCCTCGACGGCGAACGGTCCGAACTGAAACTGCTGCGGATTGTAAACAGCCGCATAGCCCTGGCGCACCATGCCCATGAACATATCGGGGCTCGGGAAGATCAAATGGATCTCGGGCGCGGCAAACGAATAGGCCTTCGCCCCGTCCTCCTTCTTGAAGGCGTCGATCTGCGAGGAGATAATGCCCTGCACCTCGGACGCGTCAGCGTCGGCAGCGTGCGCGATAGGAAGTGGGGCGATGATAGCGAGCAATACGAAAGCGACCAGTGCGCGAAACAGGCTCTTCATGGCGTGTCTCCCTGACGCCGCCAGGGGTAGCGGCGTTCCATCCCGATCCTGAAACAGCCGGGTGTCAAGCGTCTACGAACAGCGGGAGCGTTCAGTTCACTAGGCGCCAACGCTCCAGTTCGCCCGACTCGTCATCGCGGCGAAGGCCGCGACCCGTCCAAGCCTGCCGCCCGGGCTTGGGACGTGCGCGTTGCACGATCGCGCGCGCTTGCAACACGGGCAGATCCCGGTCTGCGCCGGGATGACGAATGGTATTGGTGCGGGGCATTTCAGGAGAGTATTGCGAGTTTATCGCCGCAGACTTTGCACATGGCGGCTGGCTCGCGGTTACGCGTGTCGCCTTGCACCGGCAAAAGAAAACACCGAGCTTTGCTCAGTGCGTCCACATGCCGATGCGGCCAAACTTGAAATTGTCCGAATAGGTCTTGTTTTGGCGCTTGTGGGGCGCGGGCTCAGTCACCGTGAAAGCAATGCCGTTGCGCGTGGCGTAGGCGATCGCCTCGTCCCTGGTCTCGAACTCAAGTTTCAGTTGCGTGTTTGTATCGCCGGACGACACCCAGCCCATCAACGGGTCGACTACTCGGGCCGAAGCCGGCTCGAACTCAAGCACCCAGTCCTTGGTGCGCGCCGAGCCAGACTGCATGGCGGTCTTGGCGGGCTTGTAGATGCGTGCGGCCATGGGACTTTTCCAAATGCGCTGAGATCGTTTGGTCGGGGCAGCGGGATTCGAACTCGCGACTTCTTGCTCCCAAAGCAAGCGCTCTACCAGGCTGAGCTATGCCCCGAAGGATGCGATGGTGTGCCTGTTCGGGCGACGGGCGTCAAGCAGGGTGAGGCAAGTTTGGCAAGCGGCTGCTGGGGAGCACTGCGGCATGCGCTATGGCCCCGATACCTTCAGCGAGGGCGCCGAGACCTTGTCGCCGCGCTTCAGGCCCAGGCGTCGCGCCGTGCCGGCCTTCAGCTCCAGCACCGATTGCGCCGACTCGCCCGACGCGATAATGCGCTCCGACAGCGGCTCGGTGTTTTCTTCCACCCGGACAACACGTCCGTCGCCGCCTATGAAGACCATATCCAACGAGAGATAAGTATTGCGCATCCACATCGAGATCGCATGTGGCTTTGCGTAAGTGAACAGCATGCCCTCGTCGTCACCCATGCGGGTGCGAAACATCAGGCCCTGTTCCTGTTCGGGACCGCTCGCGGCAATCTCGGCGGAGATGGATTTAGTGCCAGCCGCCGTCATCAGAGTGACTGTCTCGCGCCGCATGCCGCCTGCGAATGCCTCCGGGCCACCGACCGATACCAGCATCAACCCCAATGCAAAAAGGGCCGCCGGAGCGACCCTTCGCGTGATCTGTGCCAACCGACGGTCTGCGTCAGTTCTGCTGCATATTGCGCGGCTGTGCGCCATCGGGCTTCAACTCTGCTGCCATGCTGCCTTTGGATCCACCGCCAAAGCGCACCATGACATACTGCCCCGGGCGCAACTCTGTAAAGCCAAAGCGGCGCAGCGTTTCCATATGCACGAAGATGTCGGGCGTACCGTCGCCGCGCGTCAGGAACCCGAAACCGCGGATGCGGTTGAACCACTTGACCATGGCCCGCTCCCACTCGCTCTCAGGTTCGACCTGAACGTGGGTGCGCTGCGGCAATTGGCTGGGGTGCACGGCGGTCGATTCATCCATATCAAGGATGCGGAACGCCTGCAGTCCCTTGGGACGGCGCAAGACCTGTGCGACCACCCGAGCTCCCTCGTAGGCCGACTGGAATCCGCCAGCTCGCAGGCAAGTCACGTGCAACAGCACGTCCTCGCCGCCGCCATCGGGGATAATGAAGCCATACCCCTTGCTCGGATCAAACCATTTGATCATTCCAGCAACTTCGATGAAATCGACTGGAATCTCGTCTCCCACGACAGTTCTGTCGACGCCGACGAGACTGGATGCCTCAGGAGTTGCTTTCGTTGGCATTATGCTGGTCCCCGCATACTAGTGTCTACTGTGCCGGATGCATCGCTTGATCTCGGAGAACTCTGCCCTCATCCCCGAATCAGCGACTCAGTCTTTGATGTCCTAAAGATACCATCGTGGCCTTGGCTGGCCAGCAGTTTGTTTCCAACAAGGCGGAATTCTCCACACCTGCCGTTTGGCGTTATTCCCGAGGTGTCCTGAACACCCCGAGCATATGCTGCTAAGAATTTGGGAAACCTACGATAAATTTCTACCTTGGCTGACCGTCCGTAGACGTTCGGCGGGCACTGCCGTCGCGACATGTTGGCGCTCGCCATTGTGACGAAACTGCAACAAAGCAGGGGCGGCGGCATTGGCGAAAGTACTTCGCGATGCGCGTTGCCAGGGGGCGGGGGCGCTGCTATCCCGAATCGCAATTCGCCAGAACCCCTAGCAACCCGGAGAGCCGTCCATGCGTTATCTGCACACTATGGTGCGCGTCACCAACCTCGAAGCTTCGCTCGACTTTTACTGCCGCAAGTTCGGCATGGTCGAGACGCGCCGCATCACCAATGAGAAGGGGCGGTTCACGTTGGTGTTCCTGGCCGGACCTGAGGACGTCGAAGCGAGCAAGAAAGACAGCTCGAAGCTCCTGGAGCTCACCTACAACTGGGACCCGGAAGTCTACACCGGCGGACGCAGCTTTGGCCACCTCGCCTATGAGGTCGACAATATCTATGAGTGCTGCGAGCGCCTGATGAAGGAAGGCGTCGTCATCAATCGCCCGCCCCGCGACGGACACATGGCCTTCGTGCGCTCTCCCGACAATATCTCGATCGAGATCCTGCAGAAGGGCGGCGCGCTTCCTCAGGCAGAGCCCTGGAAGTCGATGCCAAACACTGGCGTCTGGTAGGCATAACTCGTCACGATAGCGACACTTCGCCCACGGTCTGACCACCTTCCGCGGCCCCGCCGACATTGCCTCACTCCGGCAATTTTGGCATGGTCCGGCACCAAATTTCCTTTGGTCCGGCAGTCAGTCAAGGCAAGCCAGCCGGGGACAGAATACTTAAGTCTTTGGAATTCTTCGCGGTTTTATAGCCGCGATGAAGACATAGGCATACTGTCCCTGGTTCGTGCGTGTCCCTGATTGACCCCGCCGGGCCGCGTTATCCAACTCACTCTAGTAATGCTTCGGCGCCCCATGCAAGGGCGCGACAGCACGGGGACACAACCGCAATGCATACGATGTGGGCCATTATCGCTTTGGGCGCGCTCGCGCTCGTCTATGGAGCCTGGGCTACCCAGAGCCTACTTGCCGCGCCGCAAGGCAGCGCCAAAATGCAGGAAATCGCCGGCGCCATTCAGGAAGGAGCGCAAGCATACCTCTCGCGCCAGTACACCACTATCAGCGTCGCGGGCCTCGCCATCTTCGCTCTGGTCGCGGTCTTCCTCGGCTGGCCCGAAGCCATCGGTTTCGCCATCGGCGCCATCCTCTCCGGGATCGCCGGATTCGTAGGCATGTGGGTCTCGGTGCGCGCCAATGTGCGCACCGCTCAGGCCTCCAGCGTCAGCTTGGCCGACGGCCTGGCAATGGCCTTCAAATCCGGCGCCATCACCGGCATGCTGGTGGCCGGCCTTGCTCTCCTCGGCGTCGCGGTTTACTTTTACATCCTGACCCAGATGATGGGCCTCGATCCTACCTCGCGCACGGTCGTCGACGCGCTGGTCTCGCTGGGCTTCGGTGCCTCGCTGATCTCGATCTTCGCCCGTCTTGGCGGCGGCATCTTCACCAAGGGCGCCGACGTTGGCGGCGATCTGGTCGGCAAGGTCGAAGCCGGCATTCCCGAGGACGATCCGCGCAATCCCGCCACCATCGCCGATAACGTGGGCGACAACGTCGGCGATTGCGCTGGCATGGCGGCCGACCTGTTCGAGACCTATGCGGTGACGCTGGTCGCCACCATGGTGCTGGCCTCGATCTACTTTGCCGGTCAAACCAATGTCGGCCTGATGATGATGTACCCGATGGCGATTGGCGCGGTCTGCGTCGTCACCTCGATCATCGGCACCTTCTTCGTGAAACTTGGCGCCAACAACTCGATCATGGGCGCTCTCTACCGCGGCTTCATCGTCACCGGCATCCTGTCGCTGATCGCGCTCTACTTCCTAACCGACCGCCTGATCGGCCTTTCGACAGTGCTGAAGCCGGAGGGTGGCACGCTGCAGTTCACCGGCATGGATCTGTTCCTCTGCGGCCTGGCCGGTCTCTGCGTCACGACGCTGATCATCGTGGTCACCGAGTACTACACAGGTACCGGCTACCGTCCTGTGAAGTCGATTGCCGAAGCCTCGCGCACCGGCCATGGCACCAACGTCATCCAGGGCCTTGCCATCTCGCTGGAAGCCACGGCGCTCCCGGCCCTGGCGATCATCGCGGGCATCATCGTCACCTACAAGCTGGCGGGCCTGTTCGGCATCGCCATCTCGGTGACAACCATGTTGGCCTTGGCCGGCATGGTGGTCGCTCTCGACGCCTTCGGCCCGGTCACCGACAACGCCGGCGGCATTGCCGAAATGGCCGGCCTGCCGAAGGAAACCCGCAAGACCACCGACGCACTCGACGCCGTCGGCAACACCACCAAGGCGGTCACCAAGGGCTACGCCATCGGCTCGGCGGGCCTCGGCGCCCTGGTGTTGTTCGCGGCCTACAACCAGGACCTGAAGTTCTTCATCGCCAAAGCGCAGCCGGGGACTTTCTTCCACGGCCTCACGGTCGACTTCTCGCTGTCCAACCCCTACGTCGTGGTTGGACTGCTGTTCGGCGGCCTGTTGCCGTATCTGTTCGGCGGCATGGCGATGACGGCTGTGGGCCGCGCTGCCGGCGCTATCGTCGAAGAGGTTCGCCGCCAGTTCAAGGAGAAGCCGGGCATCATGACCGGCAAGGACCGGCCCGACTACGGCCGCGCCGTCGACATCCTGACCAAAGCCGCCATCCGCGAGATGATCGTGCCGTCGCTGCTGCCGGTGCTGTCGCCGCTGGTCTGCTTCTTCGTCATCCGTTGGATCGCGGGATCGGGCGAGGCCTTCGCGGCCCTCGGCGCCATGCTGCTCGGCGTTATCGTCAACGGGCTGTTTGTGGCGATTTCCATGACCGCTGGCGGCGGCGCCTGGGACAATGCCAAGAAGTACATCGAAGACGGCCACTTTGGCGGCAAAGGCTCGGACGCCCATAAAGCGGCCGTCACGGGCGATACGGTCGGCGATCCCTACAAGGATACCGCCGGTCCCGCGGTGAACCCGATGATCAAGATCACCAACATCGTGGCGCTGCTGCTGCTGGCCGTGCTGTCGCGCATGTAGGCGTCAGCCGGACGAACAAAAATTGGGGGCTCGGATCAATTACGATCCGGGCCCTTTTTCATTGTGCGGTATGCAGACAGGGAATTGGCTACGGACTTCGCTACGCCGCACGGTTCTTGTAGTAGGTGTCCAAGAACACCGCCAGCAGCAGCACTGTCCCCTTGATAACCTGCTGCAAGTCGATGCCGACGCCCAGGATCGACATGCCGTTGTTCATCACGCCCATGATGAAGGCGCCGATCACCGCGCCCACCACTTTGCCGACGCCGCCCGTGGTGGCCGCGCCGCCGATGAAGCAGGCCGCGATCACGTCCAACTCGAAGCCCGCGCCCGCCTTGGGAGTTGCCGAGTTGAGGCGCGCGGCGAAGATGAGGCCCGCGAGCGCCGCCAGCACGCCCATGTTGAGGAAGGCGTAGAACGTCAGCCGCTCGGTGTTGATACCCGAGAGCTTGGCCGCTTTCTCGTTACCGCCCATGGCGTAGATGCGCCGGCCGATGGTGGTCGAGGAGGTGACAAAGGTGAAGAGAGCAATCAGCGCGAACATGACGATCAGCACGTTCGGCAGGCCCTTATAGGACGCCATCATGAAACTGAAGCCGAGGAAGGCGGCTGCAATCAGCAGATTGCGCAGGACAAAGATTGTGGTCGGCTCTTCAGCTAGCCCATGCGCCATCTGATTGCGGCGTTCGCGCACGGCAAAGAAGATGATCAGCGCCGTGGTCAAGGTGCCGATAGCCATGCCGAGCACGTTGAAGCCGGGCACGCCGAAGATATCCGGCACAAAGCCCTTGGAAAGTAGTTGGAACACTTCGGGGAACGGCCCCACCGATGCGCCGCCCAGCACAGTCAGCGCCAGCCCCTTGAAGATCAGCATGCCGGCCAGCGTCACGATGAAGGCCGGGATCTTGAAATAGGCCGTGAGCGCCCCTTGCGCGCCGCCGATAACGCCGCCAAGCACTAGGCAGATGACGACGGCAATCGCCACATCGACCTTGTATTGCACCATCAAAACAGCGGCCACCGCGCCAATGAAGCCGGACACCGATCCCACCGACAGGTCGATATGACCGGCCACGATAATCAGCAGCATGCCGAGCGCCATGATGATGATGTAGCTGTTCTGTAAGACGATGTTGGTCAGGTTGACCGGCATGAACAGCGTGCCGTTGGTGGTCCACTGGAAGAACACCATGATGACCAACAGCGACAGCAGCAGCGCATAGTCGCGCATGTTGCTGCGCACAAAGCGCATGAAGTCGGCACGGGTGGCGGTGATGGCGGTGTCGGTCATATCAGGTCGTTCCAAATTCCAAGTCCAAGTCTCTCAGCCTAGAGGCAGGCCATCGGTTTTCGCCTTCTCCCTTTGGGAGAAGGTGCCCGAAGGGCGGATGAGGGGATCGCGGCCGGAGGTGTACGCACCGTCTGCTCCACAACCTCACCTGCATTCCCCTCATCCGGCGCTACGGCGCCACCTTCTCCCAAAGGGAGAAGGAAGAAATGCGCCAGCCGGACGATCACGTCTCTATTTTCCTCTCCCCGTTCTTACGGGGAGAGGAGACCGCCCCGCGCCGCGCGTTTCAGCGCAAGCGCTGGGCGGTCGGTGAGGGGCAGCCGTTTGCTCCGCACTTGTCTCAAAAGGCACAGCGCAAGTTGCTGCCCCTCACCGACCGCGTGGCTGTTGCCTCGCAAAGGTCGACTGCGAGACGCGGTTTCCTCTCCCAGTAGGCAGGGGAGAGGAGAATCAATCAATTCATCCACGACTTCATAATGGCGCGCATGATTTTTTCCTGGCTCGCCTCCTTCGCTGGCATTTCGGCGACGAAGCGGCCTTCGTTCATGACATAGATGCGGTCGGAGATGCCGAGCAGCTCGGGCATTTCCGAGGATATGACGATCACGGCTTTTCCGGCCTCGGCCAAGCGGTTGATGATGCCGTAGATCTCGTATTTGGCGCCGACGTCGATGCCGCGCGTGGGCTCGTCCAGGATCAGCACGTCCGGGGCGGTGAACAGCCACTTCGAGAGCACCACCTTCTGCTGGTTGCCGCCGGACAGGTTCACCGTGGTCTGGAACACCGACGAGCAGCGGATGCCAAGGTCCTTGCGGAACTTGTTGGCGACGCTGAGTTCTTCCAGGTCATCGATCACTGTGGCGCTCGACACGCCCGGCAGGTTGGCCAGCGTGACGTTGTGCTTGATATGGTCGATCAGCACCAGGCCGTAAGTCTTGCGATCCTCAGTGGCATAGGCCATGCCGGCCGCCATAGCCTTGGGGATGGTGGACATATCGGCGCGTTTGCCGCGCAGTTTCACTTCGCCCGTAATGCGCTGGCCATAGGCGCGGCCAAACAGGCTCATGGCCAGCTCCGTGCGGCCCGAGCCCATCAGCCCGGCGATGCCGACCACTTCGCCCGCGCGCACTGTCAGGTCCAGGTTCTTGATCACCTGCCGGTCGGCGTGGAGGGGATGGTAGACCGACCAGTTCTTCACTTCGAGCACCGGCTCGCCGATGACGGCGGAGCGGGCGGGATAGCGATCATTCAGCTCGCGCCCGACCATGGCCTTGATGATGCGGTCTTCCGTGACGTCCCTGGCGTCCAGCGTATCAACGGCCATGCCGTCGCGCAGCACGGTGATGCGGTCGGCGACCTTCAGCACTTCGTTCAATTTGTGCGAGATCAGGATGGAGGCGATGCCCTGCGCCTTCAGGTCCTTGAGCAGGGCCAGCAGAGCATTGGAATCGGTCTCGTTCAGGCTGGAGGTCGGCTCATCGAGTATGAGCAGCTTGACCTTCTTGTTCAGCGCCTTGGCGATTTCCACCAGCTGCTGCTTGCCGGTGCCCAGATGGGTGATGAGAGTGTTGGGATGCTCTTTCAGGCCAACCTTGGCCAGCAGATCCTTGGTGCGCTTGAAGGCCTCGAACCAGTCGATGACGCCCGCGCGGGCGGTCTCGTGGCCAAGGAATATGTTCTCGGCAATCGACAGCAGCGGAACCAGCGCCAGCTCCTGATGGATGATGATGATGCCGGTTTTTTCGCTATCGGGGATGCTGTGGAAGCGTCGCTCGGCGCCCCCGAAGTGGATGTCGCCGGAATAGCTGCCGTAGGGATAGACGCCCGACAGCACTTTCATGAGCGTGGACTTGCCCGCCCCGTTCTCGCCCACGATAGCGTGGATCTCGGCCGGCATGACAGCGAGATTGACGTCCGTGAGAGCTTTCACCCCCGGGAACGTCTTGGTCATGCCGCGCATTTCCAGGACGGGTTGCATGTTGAGTATCATTCGTGCGGGTGCTCAACCCCTCTCCCCCGCCACTTCGCGGGGGAGAGGGTGGCGCGTAGCGCCGGGTGAGGGGCAGGGCTGGAACAGGTCTTGGTGCTGCTTGGGCCGGACCTTGAAGCCTGGGCCCAGACGCGCCATCGTCGGGTCTCACAACGTTTAGAGCAAGCTCCTGCCCCTCACCCGCCCTTCGGGCACCCTCTCCCCCGCGAAGATGCGGGGGAGAGGGAAGTTCACTACTTATTGACCTGATCGGCGGTGTAGTAGCCCGAATCCACCAGCATCTTGGTGATGTCGGCCTTGCCAACCGAATAGGGGGTCAAGAGGTAGGACGGAACCACCTTGACGCCGTTGTTGTAGGTCTTGGTGTCGTTGATCTCAGGCTCTTTGCCCGAGAGGACGGCGTCGACCATCTTGGCAGTGACCTTGGCAAGCTCGCGCGTGTCCTTGAACACGGTCGAATACTGCTCGCCAGCCATCATGGCCTTGACGCTCGGCAACTCGGCGTCCTGGCCGGTGACGATCGGCATGGCCTGGTCGGCCGCACCGTAGCCTACGCCCTTGAGCGACGAGATGATGCCACGCGACAGGCCATCGTAGGGGGCCAGCACGCCATGGACCTTGTCTTTGGTGTAGTTGGCCGAGAGCAGGTTATCCATGCGGGCCTGGGCCACCGCGCCATCCCAGCGCAGCGTGCCAACCTTGTCCATGCCCATCTGGCCGGACTTGATCACGATTTCCTTGGCGTCGATCATGGGCTTCAGGACCGACATGGCGCCGTCGTAGAAATAGAAGGCGTTGGTGTCGTCCGGCGAGCCGCCGAACAGCTCGACATTGTACGGACCAGCGCCGCGGCTCTTGAGGCCTTCGACCAGCGACTTGGCCTGCAGAACGCCAACGCCGAAGTTGTCGAAGGTGGTGTAGTAGTCGACGTCCGCGGTCTTGGAGATGAGGCGGTCATAGGCGAACACCTTGACGCCGGCGCCATGGGCCTTCTTGAGAATGTCCGACAACGTGGTGCCGTCGATGGCGGCGATGATCAGGACCTTGGCGCCCTTGGTGACCATGTTCTCAACCTGCGCGAGCTGGTTGGGAATGTCGTCTTCGGCGTACTGCAGATCGGCGGTGTAGCCGAGCGCGGTGAATTCCTTGACCATGCTCTCGCCGTCCGAAATCCAGCGCGTGGACGACTTGGTAGGCATGGAGATGCCGATCATGCCCTTGTCGGCGGCCTCGGCGACGCCCAGCGAGGCAGCGAACGCCAAACCAGCCGTGACGGCCAGCACAGTTCTACGATTGATCACGAAGTCTTCTCCCTAAGTCAGATTAATGCTGTTGAGTTCTGCGCGACAGTTGAGCCTTTTTTGCGGCCGATGAGCATATCGCTCGGTTTCTCATTGCCTGCGCCGAGAGCCCTGTCCACGCGCACCCGTGTGATAGGATCAATTCTCCATCCACGTCAAACTCACAAGTGCCGCGACGGGGCCGTGTAGCGCTCGATGGTTACTCGCTGGCCTGGTCGTTCGGCTGCGCAACGCGGCTGGCGTGAAGGCGCGGATTCGCAGCCGGCATTTCTCGACTGATCGGTTAGTTCAAATCGCATAGTCAGTGTTGGCGGCGTTTACCAATCAGATGAAATAGTGAGTGTAATCCACCAAGGTCCAGGGCGTCTTCAGACCTAAGATTTTTCAGTTGAGACTTTGTGCCCTTATCAACCCCCCGCAGTTACAGGACATTGCTCTTCAGTATTTCTCGTCCAACAGGCGTTTGATCCAGTCTCCGCTGCTCGGGGATGAAGGATGTCGCGCGCCGCATGGTCAGTACAGGGGAGTAAGTCGCATGGCTAACTACAACAGCAGTTTCGTCATCAACGCAGCAGACTTGGCCAAGATCCTCGATCAGTTTAAGATTTTCGAGCGCAATGCGGCCGGGGAAACATGGATCGAACCCCAATGCCATAACCGACATTAATGCTGTTGGATACGACAGGACATTGCTCGACCCCACAAAAGCCGATCCATTCGAGCAAGCAATCAATCCGATGGTCTTCGGCCAGGACGGCACAGCGCGCGTTGGCGCGTTCGACGCCGAAGGCAAGCAGATCTATGACGGCGGCATTCTGAGATTCTCGGGCGGCGAGCACGTCGTGCTTGGCGGCACCGAAGGCAACGACAGGCTGATCGGCGACCGCGGCATCGACTCGCTGTGGGGCGACGCCGGCAATGACTACCTCAACGCCGGCATGGAATCCGACCAGGTCTACGGTGGCGACGGCGACGACATCATCGAGGATCCGTTCGGCGACGACTTCCTGCGCGGCGAGGCGGGCGACGACGTCATTGCCGCTGACCAGGGCATTGACCTGCTATTCGGCGGCGAAGGCAACGACTTCATCATGGGCGTTACCGACGCCAAGGAAATCTTCGCCGGTCTCGGCGACGACTTCATCCTCGGCGGCACCGCCCCCGACGGCCTGTTGGGCAATGAGGGCGACGACTGGATCGAGGGTGGCGAGGGTTTCGACGGCCTGTCCGGCTGGAAGTTTGACGACACGCTGATCGGCGCCACCAAGCTGGTCGTGGCCGGAGGTGGGTTCGACTCGAAGCTGACGCAAGCTGGTGTCGACCGCATCAACGGCCTCAAATACATCATTGGTGCAGCTGCCGATGGCACCAATCCGACGCTTGCCAATGCGCCCGACACGGTCGTCCTCACCAGTGCTCGAGCATTCGACGGCGGCGAGATCATTCTGGGCGGCAAGGGCAGCGACATCATCGCCGGCAACCTCGGCAACGATATCCTGGATGGTGACGCCTGGCTGAACATTCGCATCAGCGTGCATCGGTCCAAGGCGCCGGTGGGCGCCAACAACGATCAGATCCCGGCAACCAATCCGGAAATTTTCACGGTCAACAGTCTGACGGAAGTGGTCTCGGGCACCGGCAATCCCTTGTGGGATGGCCATAGCGTCGCCGACCTGATGCGGACAGGCATCATCAATCCCGGCCAGCTCAAGGCTGTGCGCGAGATCCTGAACAGCGACAATAGCAACGTTACCGCTGCCCGCTCTACCAACAGTGCAACCGATATCGACACTGCGGTGTTCCGGGACGTGATCGCGAACTACGCGATCGAGGGGCACACAGCGCTCGTCGGCGCGGCTGACATCAATGGTGATGGCTTCATCAAGGTCACCCACACGCCACCGGCCCCGGTCGGCGGCGGTGGTGGCGGCGGCGGCGGTGCCATCGCTGACGGCGTCGATAACATCCGCAACTTCGAGGTGCTGCATTTCGCCGACGGCAACATCATTCTCAAAACTGGCCTCGCCAACAGCGCCGCGACTGGAAAGCTGGCCATCGACATCACCAATGATGTCACCCTGCCTGGGCTCAACGTCGGCGACACGGTGACCGCGAAACTCGGTACGGTCGCCGATCTGGACGGCCTGCCTGCGCTTTCAGCTTCTGCGTTCACCTGGCAGTTCGAGCAGACGCCGGGCGCAGGCGACTGGGTCGACCTCGGCGAAACCGTCCGTAGCCTGACCATCACACCGCTGCTCGGCGTGGATGGCAATCGGCTGCGTGCGGTCGGCACTTTCGTCGATGCGCTGGGCATCCTGGAGTCCGTGGTCTCCGACCCGACCGACACGGTCGCTGCCCAGGTAACTGCACTTGCGACCGCCGGCGCCGATCTGCTGGTTGGCACCAATAGAGACAACTTTATAAGTGCGCTGGCTGGCGACGACGACGTTCGTGCGCTTGCTGGCAATGACATCGTCATCGGAGGACCCGGCAACGACATCCTGGACGGCGGGCTCGACAATGGCGGCCTGGGCGATGTCACGGTGTTCTTCGGTCCGCCTGCCAACTTCACCTTTGCGCTGAACCGGCTGGGTCAGTTCGAAGTGACCGACGCCGCCACCGGGGACGTTGACGTCGTTCTCAATTTCGAGACGATCCTGATTATCAACAGTCTGCCGGTTCCAGATGCGCAAGTTGCGGCCCTGGTTGCCGATCTTCGGGCCAACCTGCCCGCGAACGGCGTTGCCACGCTGCGGCTTGGTGTCAGCGTGACGGCGCAGGATGTCACCACGCTTGTCGCCGGCACGTTCATCAACGACCCGAACGGCAACAACGGCACCCCGACCGGTACTGGTTTCGACGACGTCATTTTCGGCAACGACGGCGACGATCTGATCACCGGACTGGCGGGCTCCGATCTGCTCGTCGGCGGCACCGGCGACGATACGATCGATAGCGGCGGCGGCCTGCTCGACATCGTCAGCGGCGGCAGCAGCACGGCCGTCGGCAACACCATCCGCCTACGCCAGGGCGATGAAAACTTGCCAGTGGGTGTCAACGAAGCCGGCTCCGACACCGTCCGCAACGACGGCGGCATCGAAACCATCAGCGTCGGCGCTGTTGCCGTCGTCGATGTTCCCAATCAGACCGGCAACGTCGTCGCCCAGCCGGGCGCGGTCGACAACCTCTCCGCCCTCGACGACGGCGCCGGCAACCTCGTCGTCACCGTCAATGCTAAGACCACCACCATCACCGGCCACTTCACTGTTGCCAACAACGCGGTCGAGTTGATCAAGTTCAACGGCAGCTCGGTGGCGGGCGTCAACCTCGGCACCAGCAGCTACAATCTGATTGCTGCTGCGGCAGGCACGACGAAGCTCAACGGTGGCACCGGCAACGATGCCCTGTTCGGCACGGCGGCGGCGGACAATCTCAGCGGTGGCGCCGGCAGCGACCTGCTGCTGGGCGATACCGGCAACGACACACTGAATGGTGGTGCCGGCAACGACCTGCTGATCGGCGGCAACGGCGCCGACGCAATGACCGGCGGTACCGGTGACGACATCTATCAGGTCGATGACTCAACTGCGGCTGGCGGTATCGACCTGGTCACGGAAGCGGCAGGCGAGGGTACGGATACGGTGCTGTCCTCGGTCACCTACACGCTGACCCTCAACGTCGAGAACCTGACGCTGGCGGGCAATAACATCAACGGAACCGGCAACACTCTCGACAACATCATTACGGGCAGCGCCGGCAACAACATGCTGACGGGTCTTGCAGGCAACGATATCCTGGTTGGCGGCGCAGGCGCCGACATCCCGATCGGCGGCGCCGGCAGCGATACCATCGATATGCGCGGAAACGACAGTGTCAGCGATGTCGTGCGGTTCAGCGCCACGAATGAGTTCACCGAACTACTACATCAACAACTTCCGCGCCACGGTAACGGGCGTCGATGTCGTCCAGTTCGGCGAAACACTGAACACGCTGTTTGACGATGTAGCCGACGATGACAACATTGCGTTCGGTACAAGTGCCAACACCAACAATAGCAACACTGCTGTCAACCTGGAAACGACGTTCGAAGCCTGTTCCTCGAAGGGGCAGCCAATGACGGGGTAACCTCTGGAAACATCAACAACGCGACGTCAGTGGCCGCCGAGTTCAACGCGGAATTCAACATCACCGCGGCGAATGGCGAAACCACGCTCCTCGTGATCAACGACAATACTGCCGGCAGCAATCTCGCCTCTGTCTGGCAATGGACACAGGCCGGAGGCGGCGAGATCGCAGCAGGCGAACTAACTCGCATCGCAACGATCAACGCCGACGCAACGATCACGGCCGCGAGCTTCGACTTTACCGGGCGTCCGCCGGCGCGGTTCTCCTGATCGGCGACGACGCCAACAATGCGATATCGTGCGGGCGCGTGTAGACGTCGAGCACGTCCTCCATCGCGGCCACGAAACCGGCGTTGGCCTTCGGCGGGATCACCCAGTAGTCCGTCAGGTGCGGTTTGAGATCGTTTTTTTAG
Source organism: uncultured Alphaproteobacteria bacterium (assembly GCA_963732765.1). Lineage (GTDB taxonomy): Bacteria > Pseudomonadota > Alphaproteobacteria > Rhizobiales > Hyphomicrobiaceae > JANYHF01. The sequence goes on from CAVTAS010000008.1 coordinate 631,092, forward strand.
CGCGCGGCCGACGGTGTTGAAATGCGCGGCGTCGACGATCTTGCGCTCGACGACATGTTCCGCCAGCAGACGGATGGTCCAGCGGACATGACCGGGCGGCGGCTCCGAGCAATCCAATGCTGTCAGCTTGGCCTGGGCCTCGCCATCAAAGATCGGTGGAATTGGCGGCGTTTCGCGCTTCTTGCGCGTGTGCACGGCATCCAGCCCCTGGGTCACCAGCGTCTCGCGCACGCGCTACACCATCGTCAGATTGGTGTGGAGCGCCTTGACGATCTGATCGTCCAGCCAGCCGCAACCGGCCTCCGAGAGGTCTGCCTTGAGCAGGAGGCGTGCCTTCAGGATTGCCTTCGCCGGGGCTTTGCCCTTGGAAATCAAGTCGTCCAGACGCTTGCGCTCATCGGCGCTGAGTTCGACCAAGAATTTCTTGGCTGCCATGATCGATTCGCCTTGCCGGTTGCTACCGGCGGCGAAGTATGTGCTGGAGAACCAGCACAAGCGGACCATTCGAGACGACGTGAGCCGGTTGAAGGGACTGGTTCCTGCTATTGGTTCGCTGGCGCTGGACCGCATCCACATGGTCAGCATGCAATCCTGGCTGGCGAGCAGGCGGCACGACGACGTGGCGACCGGCACCAATCAACCACGGGCTGCAACTGGTGCGGCGCATTCTGAATCTGGCCGCCGGTGAGTGGGTCGACGAGCAGGGTCTGACGTGGCTGCATGCGCCACCGAAGATCAAGCTCCCGGCCAACACCTCCAAGCGCAAGCCCTATCCACTGAATTGGGATGAGCAAGCGCGACTGTTCCGACTGTTACCGTCCTACTTGGAGGAGATGTCCCTCTTCGCCGTCAATACTGGTTTGCCGCGACGCGGAAATCTGTGGCCTTCGGTGGGAGTGGGAACTGGAAGTCCCTGAACTGCAGACCTCGGTTTTCGTTGTCCTGGGAAGCAAAGTGAAGAACGGCGAGGAGCGGCTCGTGGTGCTGAATTGCATTGCCAGTTCGGTCGCCGACCAGTGTCGCGGTCGCCACCCGAAATACGTCTTCGTCTGCAAGGGCCAGCCCATGGCTTACATGCTCAACTCCGCCTGGAAGACGGCGCGCAAATGAGCGGGGCTGGAGATGGTTCGGGTCCACGACCTCAAGCACACCTTCGGGCGGCGCTTGCGCGCGGCCGGGGTTGGGTTTGAGGACCGCCAGGACTTGCTCGGACACCGGTCCGGACGCATCACCACGCACTACTCGGCAGCCGAACTCAGCCGGCTGCTGGACGCCGCCAATCTGGTTTGCGAGCGGAACGGAACCAGACCGGAATTGGTGGTGCTGAACGGGACGATTCGGGACGACTCCCGCAAAACTCCCGCAAAAGTCGCGGCTTGTTCCAACCCGTCCAGGCCCAAGTCCTTGATGTGATTGGCTGGGGCGGGAGGGTTCGAACCTCCGAATGACGGAATCAAAATCCGTTGCCTTACCACTTGGCGACGCCCCAATGCGGCCGGCGGACCGGCGCGGCCGCAAATGATCACACTTTGCCGCGATGTTCAACGGCGGCGGCGTTTGCGGCCGGCGGGGTGGTTGCTGCAACGTCAGTTGCTCCAAATAAGTGCGAGCCGAAACAAGGCCTTAACCTGGATGGTGCATGCTCTGGTGTAGCGGGGTCGTTGCGTCGTTGGAGAGTGGCTTCAATGTTGAGTGACATGGTAGCGGATCTCTTGCGCTGGCTGCGCAAGGGTCGAAATGAGTTGGGGCGACCGGTGGTTGTGGCCGAACCGGCGCTGGGCAGCATGGCTGCGGTCCCGTTGCCAAGGGCGCGGGCGGCGCATCCGGTGGTGGTCGAGGCGTCCGCCGCGCCAACGACCGAGACGATCGCCTGCGGGCCTCGGCCGACGCCGTTTTGGACGGCTTCGGGCGTGCACGGCATATTGAGCGCGCGCCGGCCGTGTATTCTGGCTGATGTCATCACTTGCAAGGCCGATGCCGATACTGCGGACGCAGCGCGCCCAGTGACAGTGGCGCCCGAACCGCCTGAAGGTCGCGCGATGCCCCACGCTCCGGCTCCGGCCTTGGCGCAGCGGCTGCGGCAGGTGCGCGAGGCAAACCGCCCGGTGCGGCACGTCCCCGCCTTGAAGCGGCAGTCGCGCGATATCCTGTTGAAATCGGCTCCGGCGGCAACTGCCGTAAAGGCCATGCCAGCGGCATCGGAAACGCGGCCGGCGGACGATCGGCATGCACCTACCGTCCGCACGCGCCCCACTCTCGTCTACGCGGCCTGAAGGGACCGTCAGCTGGCGGCCCTTTCCCGCACGAGATCGGTAATCGCCGCGATGGCCTTGGCGGCATTGGCCGCATCGGGGCCGCCGGCCTGGGCCATGTCGGGGCGTCCGCCCCCGCCCTTGCCGCCGACCGCCTCGGCGCCAACGCGCACAAGGTCGACCGCGTTCCAAGTCTTGATGAGATCGTCGGTGACGCCCACCGCCACGCCGGCCTTGCCGTCCTCCGAGACGCCAACAATCGCGACAATGCCCGAGCCGATCTGCTTCTTGCCGTCGTCGACCAGACCGCGCAGATCCTTCAGCGAAATGCCGTCAACCTTGCGGGCGATCAGTTTCACGGCACCGAAGGTCTGTATGCCTCCCGATGCGCCATCGGCCGTCGCCGCGCCTGCACTTGCGCCACCGCCCAGAGCGATCTGCCGCTTCAGATCGGCGACCTGCCGCTCCAGCTTCTTGCGCTCGTCGGCGAGGATGCCGACACGCTCGACCAGATCGGCCGGGGCGATCCTCAACACGCCGGCCGCCTGTTTGACGCGGTTGTCCTGCAGCGCCAGATAGGCCCGTGCGCCGTCCGCGGTCACAGCTTCCAGCCGGCGCACCCCCGCTGAAACCGCCGCCTCGGCAACGATCCGGATCAGGCCGATATCGCCGGTGCGGCGCACATGGGTGCCACCGCACAATTCCACCGACCAGGGCTTTCCGATCTTTCCGCCGTGGGTGGCGACACCCATCGAGACCACGCGCACCTCGTCGCCGTATTTCTCGCCGAATAGTGCCATGGCGCCGGTGGCCCGCGCCTCGTCCAGCGCCATCAGGCGCGTAACCACAGGTTCGTTCTGCAACACCATGGCGTTGGCCAGGTCCTCGGTCTCGGCTAGTTCCTCGGCCGTCATCGGCTTCTGGTGCGAGAAGTCGAAGCGCAGGCGCGTATCGTCCACCAGCGAACCCTTCTGGGCCACATGCTCGCCCAGTGTCAGTCGCAGCGCTTCGTGCAGCAGATGGGTGGCTGAATGGTTGGCGCGCGTCGCCGTGCGAAGGGTGTGATCGACCTCGAGCGCAGCGTGATCGCCGACCTTGATCTCACCGCTTTCCAGCGCGCCGCCATGAGCCCAGACCTCGCCCAACTTCTTCTGTGTCGAGGTGACCTTGAACAGGCCGGCCTTGCCGACCTTGATGACACCCTGGTCGCCGACCTGGCCGCCCGAATTCGCCATAAAACGGCGTCTGGTTCAGGACAAGTTGCGCCTCGTCGCCGGCCTTCAGGCTCTTGACCTCTTTGCCGTCCTTCAGGATGGCGAGGATTTCGCCCTCGGCCGTTTCGGTGTCGTAGCCGAGGAATTCCGATGCGCCGAAGCGTTCTTTCAACTCGTACCAGACCGTCTCGGTGGCGGCATCGCCCGAGCCTTTCCAGGCTTTGCGGGCCTCGGCCTTCTGGGCGGCCATGGCGGTGTCGAAACCCTTGGTGTCGACGGTGATGCCGCGCGGGCGCAGCGCGTCCTGTGTCAGATCGAGCGGGAAACCGAAGGTGTCATACAACTTGAACGCCGTATCGCCGGGGAGCGTAGCGCCCTGGCCGAGTTTGCTGGTGGCCTCGTCGAGCAGCGTCATGCCGCGCGCCAGGGTGGTGCGGAAGCGGGTCTCTTCCAATTTCAACGTCTCGGTAATCAGCGCTTCGGCGCGGCGCAGCTCCGGGTAGCTTTCGCCCATTTCGCGCACCAGCGCTGGCACCAGGCGCCACAGCAGCGGCTCGTTGGCGCCCAACAGATGGCCGTGCCGCATGGCGCGGCGCATGATGCGGCGCAATACGTAGCCGCGGCCGTCGTTGGCCGGCAGCACGCCATCGGCGATCAGGAAGCTGGAGGCGCGTAAGTGGTCGGCGATAACGCGGTGGGACGGCGTGTTTTTGCCCTCGGCCGCAACGCCCGTCGCTTCGACCGACGCCGCGATCAGCGCCTTGAACAGGTCGATATCGTAGTTGTCGTGCACGCCCTGCAGCACGGCGGCGATGCGCTCCAGGCCCATGCCGGTATCGATGGAGGGCTTGGGCAGGTCGATGCGATCGCCGGGGCCGCGCTCCTCGAACTGCATGAACACGAGGTTCCAGATTTCGATGAAACGGTCGCCGTCGGCGTCGGGCGAGCCGGGCGGGCCGCCGGCGATCTTGTCGCCGTGATCGAAGAAGATCTCCGAGCACGGGCCACAGGGACCGGTCTCGCCCATGCGCCAGAAATTGTCGTTGGTATCGATGCGGATGATGCGGCTGTCCGGCAGCCCCGCGATCTTCTTCCACAAGCCGTGGGCCTGATCGTCCTCGTGATAGACAGTGACCGAGAGCCGCTTGGCATCGAGCCCATAGTCCCTGGTGATCAGGGTCCAGGCGTGCTCGATCGCCTGTTCCTTGAAGTAATCGCCGAAGGAGAAGTTGCCAAGCATCTCGAAGAAGGTGTGGTGCCGTGCGGTGTAACCCACATTGTCGAGGTCGTTATGCTTGCCACCAGCGCGCACGCACTTCTGTGCGGTGGTGGCGCGCTTGTAGTCGCGGTGCTCGGCTCCAATGAACACGTTCTTGAACTGTACCATGCCTGAGTTCGTGAACATCAGCGTGGGATCGTTCCTGGGGACGAGGGGAGAGGACGGCACGATGGTGTGGCCGTTCTTCTCGAAGTACTTCAGGAACGTCGCGCGGATGTCGTTGACGCTGGCGTTGGACGACGACTTCGGCGTGCTCGTGGACTTGGCCATGCGAAAAAGCCTCTGTGCGGAGGGCCGGGGCAAGCCGGCGAGATCGGGAGTTGTTGCGATCTCTTAGAGGCGGCTGGAATCGCTGTCCAGCTTGGGTTTCGTGCTGGCAGACAGAGCCTAAGACAGCCGCCGGCGGCGGACCTCTATCGGCGGGCGAGTTGTAGGCGGGCGGCCGGGCCACCCGCCTGTCGATCCTGGCGGCTAACCCCGTTTTGCCTTGCCGCGCTTGGTCGTGCTTTCCTCCAGCACCTCGCCGGTTTCGGGATCGATATCCGCCGACGCATCTGCCGCCTCGGTGCCTACCGGCGCGACCAGCAGTTTCTCGGCCACGATGCCGGAGTTCTGCCGGATGGCCTTTTCGATCTCGGCGGCCACCTTTGGGTTCTGCTTTAAGAACAGCTTGGCGTTCTCGCGGCCCTGGCCGATGCGCTCGCCGTTAAAGGCAAACCAGGAGCCCGACTTCTCGACCACGCCCAACTTCGAGCCGAGATCGACCAACTCGCCGGTCTTGGAGATGCCCTCGCCGTACATGATGTCGAATTCGACCTGCTTGAAAGGCGGGGCGACCTTGTTCTTGACCACTTTCACGCGGGTCTGGTTGCCGACCGCCTCTTCCTGCGCCTTGATCTGGCCGATGCGCCGGATATCTAGACGCACCGAGGCATAGAACTTCAGCGCATTGCCGCCGGTCGTGGTCTCGGGATTGCCGAACATGACACCGATCTTCATGCGGATCTGGTTGATGAAGATGACCATGGTCTTGGACTTGGAGATCGAGCCGGTCAGCTTGCGCAGCGCCTGGCTCATCAGGCGGGCTTGCAGACCGGGTAGGCTGTCGCCCATCTCGCCTTCAAGCTCCGCCTTTGGGGTCAAGGCAGCGACCGAGTCCACGACCAGCACGTCGACAGCGCCCGAACGCACCAGCGTATCGGTGATCTCCAGCGCTTGTTCACCCGTATCGGGCTGGGAGATCAGCAGATCATCCAGATTGATGCCCAGTTTGCGCGCATAGACCGGATCGAGCGCATGCTCGGCGTCGACGAACGCGCAGGTGCCGCCATTCTTTTGCGCCTCTGCGATGACATGCAGCGCCAGGGTGGTCTTGCCCGAGGATTCCGGGCCGTAAATCTCAATGATGCGGCCCTTGGGCAAGCCGCCGATGCCGAGCGCGATATCGAGCCCCAACGAGCCGGACGAAATCGCCTCCACGTCCATGGAGGTTTCCTTCGACCCCAGCTTCATGATCGAGCCCTTGCCGAAGCTCTTCTCGATCTGGGCGAGCGCGGCTTCCAAGGCCTTCTGCTTATTGTCCATGCCTGTTCCCTCGACCACGCGAAGCTGCGGGTGCTCTTTCATAGTGCGATTCCTTATTCCATGCCGGGTTGGCGCTGACAAATTGAGTCGATGACAATGTACCTGATTTGTTCCAAAATGCCAACCAGGTAATCACCTAGTGCCGCGAATGGACGTCTTGTGTTCTATTTGTGTTCCATTCATTTGGCGATGGCCGGCCGGAGTTCAGTGTCATGTGCTGCAATTACGTCGGTACCGAAGGGCAATCATCCCTGGATGACTTCCTTCACCTTCGACACCAGTTCGGCGAGTTGGAAGGGCTTCTGCAGGAAGGCGAATTCCTCGCCATTGTCGAGCGTGGCCAGCGCGTCGTCGGTATAGCCCGACATGAACACGAACTTCAGCTCGGGGCTGTCGCGGCGCAGCTCCTTCAGCAGGGTCGGTCCGTCCATCTCGGGCATGACCACGTCGCTGACCACGAGGTCGATGACGCCGGTGTGCGCCGCCTTGACCTCCAACGCTTCGGCCCCGTGGCCGGCTTCGAGCACGTTGTAGCCTTGGCGGCGCAGCGCGCGGGCGGCGAACTTGCGCACGGAATCCTCGTCTTCGACCAGCAGCACGGTGCCCGATCCCGTGACGTCGCGCGCCTTCTCCTTCTTCTCGGGAAGCTTGGCCTGGGCATCGAGACTGCCGGCCCCGGGAGCGTGCCGTGGCAGGAAGATACGGAAGGTGGTGCCGACCCCGGGAGCGCTGTCGCAGAACACATAGCCGCCGGTCTGCTTGACAATGCCGTACACGGTCGAGAGGCCAAGACCCGTCCCCTTGCCGACATCCTTGGTGGTGAAGAACGGCTCGAAGATCTTCTTGAGAATTTCCGGCGTCATGCCGTGACCGGTATCGGTGACCGAGCATTCGACGTAGTCGGCCGGAGTGAAGCCGCGCTCGGTGATGCGGAGACTTGTCTCCCGGCTGACGTTCGCGGTGCGGATGGTCAGCGTGCCACCGTTCGGCATGGCGTCGTTGGCGTTGACGGCGAGGTTGACCAGCACGCGGCCAAGCTCGGTCTGATCCGCCTTCACCAGCCAGAGATCGCGGCCATAGTCGCGCTCCAGCTTCACCTTCTCGCCGAGCGTGCGCTTCAGGAACACGCTCAAGTCCGAAATGGTCTCGTTCAGCGACAGCACCTCGGGTCGCAGCGTCTGGCGGCGCGAGAAGGCGAGCAGCTGCTTGACCAGATTGGCCGCGCGATTGGCGTTGGACTTGATTTCCACCAGGTCGTGGAAGGCCGGATCGCCGGCGCTGTTGATCAGCAGCAGATCGGAGAATCCGATGATGACCGTGAGCACGTTGTTGATGTCGTGCGCGATGCCGCCGGCCAGCTGTCCGATAGCCTGCATCTTCTGGCTCTGGGCGAACTGGGCTTCCAGTTCCTTGCGCTCGGTGGTGTCGAGAGCGTAGAGGATGACGCTTTCGCGTTCGGCTCCGGCGGTTGTGTTGCCGGCCAGGAACAGCTGTCCAGATTGTGCTCCGTTGACGCCGTAATTGATCTCGATCGGCTGTGGCGGGGTTTCGCTGGCGAGCACCATGCGCAAGGCGCTTTTCAGCGCGGACTGGCTGGCTTCGGCCAAGCCCTCCATGATGTTGAGACCGCCAGCGGCCAGGCTGTCCGAGGCGCTGAAGAACAGCCGCGAAAACGCCGGGTTGGCGCTGCCGATCCGGCCCTCGGCGTCGATGGTGGCGATGGCCACGGGGGCGGCATGGAACAGGCGCGTGAAGCGGGCTTCGGCGGCTTGCGATGAGTCGTCGGCACGGTCGCTCGGTGCACGGTTGAGGACCAGGCCGAGATCGAGTGCGCCGCTGTTGCCATGCCCACGGGCCATGATGCGGGCTGGCATGGCGACACCGTCCTGGCGCACCAGATCGACGTCAAAGGTGGCGACGGCGCCACTGCCGGCGGTCGCGATCGACTGGCGCAGCCCGGCAAGGCTGTCGGGCGACAGGAAGCGTTCCAGCGCGATCGCCGACTGTTCGGCGGCTTTGCGGTCGATGCCAAGCCAATCGGCCAGGGTCGCATTGAGATAGCTCAGGCGACCGTCCGGGCCGGCCACGAACAATCCTGCGGGCAGAGTATCGAGCTGATCGAGGCTGCGTTTCAGGCGTTGCAGCGACTCACTTTGGCGCGTGTGTTCCTGCGTCACGTCGCTCAAGCGCCAGGCGGCAAAGCGGTCGCCATCGGGGGTCTCGTGATGCGCCAGCGCGATGCGCAGCCAGCGGCTGGGGGCGTTGCGGCCCGTCGGCTGCTCGATCACTTCTTCCCAGGCGTCTCCGGCCGCCAGCGCCTTGGATAGGCGGTAGACGGCGGCATTGCCCGCGCCAAGATCGCCGAACGCCGCGTTCGGTTGGAACAGGCGCAGGCTGCCCTCGGCCCGGTTCAACAGGCGGTAGAAAGCGGCATTGGCGAAGGCCACTGCGCCGTCGCTCTGGGCCAGCAGCAGGCCATCGTCGAGACTGGCGGCGTACTGGGCAAGCAGCCCATCGGTGTGTTGCAGCGAGGTGCGCGGCCGGACGTCGAACGCCAGCATAGCGAGTGAAAATGCACCCAGCGCCGCCAGCCCCGTCAGCCCTACCAGGGCCAGCATGTTGAGCGCCTGCACCCCCGCCGGATTGAACAGCAGCACGGTGGCGGCGAACACGGCTGCGAACGCCAGCACGAGCGCCGCAATGCGACCGCCCGTCCAGCCTGAATTTCGATCCATCTGCGCCCGCATCTCCATGACCTCAGGCCTATCTGATTCGCGGCCGCAAGGGGTTAGCGTGGGGCGGTTTGCCCGGGGCAAATCCAGGGAAGCCCCAGGGATGCCCCAGTGGACATGGAGTGAAATCCGTTTCACGGTTGCCGCCGCGTCCGCTATGAACGCACAGTCCAGCCGCGTCCGCAGGGGGCATCTTGCGGGCCGGGTTGCCAGGCCGGACGGCTTTGCACGTTACGCTGCACGATGGATTATGCTGCGCTATCACTATAGAGTGCATAAAAAGAGGGGCCGGCCATGATGACTGCCTTGATGTATTTGCTCGTGCTGGCTGTGCTGGCTGGGGGCGGTTGGTTCGCCTGGCAGCGCTTTGGCGGCGGCGTGTTCGGATCGAACGGCGAGCAGCGCATTGGCGTGACGGAAGTGGCCTCGGTTGATGGCAAGCGCAAATTGGTGCTGATCCATCGCGACGGGGTTGAGCACCTTATCATGACTGGCGGGCCGATCGATATCGTGATCGAACAGGGGATCTTGCCCCAGCGCCGACCGGTGGCTAGCCAGCAGCCGGCCGCCGTGCAGCCCCACTACGAGCCGCGCTTTGCCGCGCCGCAGGCCAATTTGTCCGCCGATCCCGGCTACTCCGATCCAGCGCAGCCGAGCAACTTCGGCCGCCTGCGCCAGCGTCCGGCGCAGTCCCAGCCGGCCGCCGAGCCCTTGCCGCGCGGCGAAGCGCCCGGCTTTGCCAGCGGCGGGACTCGCTGACATCGGATGCTGATGCAAGATGGTCAAGACGGGCGTTGCCGCACTGCAACAGAACAAATCGTTACATTGATAAAAGTCAATAAATTCAACGATTTAATGTGGAAAACAGGACGCTTGCCTTTCCCTGGTCCACGCGGCATCTTGTCTCTCTGAAGAGAGTTTGCGGGTGACGCGAGATGAGACGTAAGAGTGCCATTGTTGCGGGTGTGTGCGGCGCATTGCTACTTGCTTTGTGCCCGATGAGCGCATCGGCTTTCGAACAAGCGGTTGTGCCTGCTGGCAAGGCCGCCAAGTCAACCGAAGCAACGCCCGATCAACCGATCCCGGGCGTGGAGTTGACGACTCCGTCCCAGACAGCAAATGGTAGCCAAACCGGCCTGGGCATCCAGATTCCTGGACTTGGTGCTCTCGGCGCGCTTCCAAAGCTGGATTTCGGGCTGGAGCTTCTTTATGGCGCGCAAGACAACAAAGTGACCGGCGAGGTTCCCAGCGAATTGCCGCCGGATGCTCTGACCTTGTATGGCTCGGTCAAGAAGACGTTCTAACCGGTGCAAGCTGATTGAGCGGGGTACGCTGAGGTGACCCGTCGCACTGGACCGGCGCGCCCTCATGCATTATCGATATTCGATGTGACACGAGCATAGCATCACAGCTGTGGTCGGACTTTGTTTGCTAAACCCACGATCACAGCGGTCAGCATGCCAATTTTTCTCGCTTTCTCCCTCACCGATCCGGCCGTCTGGGGCGGCCTGCTGACGCTTTCCGTATTGGAGATCGTGCTTGGCATCGACAATGTCGTCTTCCTGGCGCTGCTGGTATCGCGGTTGCCGGAGGATCAGCGTGATCGCGCCCGCAAGCTAGGTCTGATCATGGCCTTCGCCATGCGCGTGCTGCTTCTCCTGACCCTGTTCTGGATCATCGGCCTGACGCAGCCGGTCATCACGATCTATGGCGTCGGCCTGAGCTGGCGCGATTTGGTGCTGATCGCGGGCGGCTTGTTCCTGGTCTACAAGGCCACGCATGAGATCCACACCGAGATCGAGGGCGACGACGAGGATCACGCAGGCTTGAAGTCGAAGGGTCAGGGCGCCTTCAACGTCGTTATCTTGCAGATTGCGGCCATTGACCTGGTGTTTTCGATCGACTCGATCGTCACCGCCGTCGGCATCGCCGAGCATGTCGAAGTGATGATCGCGGCCATCGTCATCGCCATGTTCGTGATGTACTTCGCGGCCACTGCCGTCGGGCATTTCATCGAAAAGCACCCCTCGACCAAGATGCTGGCGCTGAACTTCCTGCTCCTGATCGGCACGGCGCTGATCGCGGACGGGCTGCATTTCCACATTCCGCGTGAGTACATCTATGTGGCGATGGCTTTCTCGGCGCTGGTCGAGGTGTTCAATGTCCTGGCGAAAAGCGCGCGGGCCAGATCGCCGAAGTAATGGCCTTGACGCCTGCGATGCGGGCGTCTATCCAAACGCGATGGATCGCGGCTGAGGCGAGTTTCTCGGCCACCGCATCCATCGATTGGCGGTGCGGGCCGTTTCCCATGACAGCCCGCCAAAGCTGACAATCCGAACATACCGGTTGGGGTCGTAGCTCAGTTGGGAGAGCGCTTGAATGGCATTCAAGAGGTCGACAGTTCGATTCTGTTCGGCTCCACCACTTCACAATTCAAGCCTTTGATGCGGCGCAGCCGTACGGCTATTGGTTTTCCCCGGGCTCGTTTCCCGTCTGCTGGCGCTGCGCGCGCAGCAAGCGTTTCATCTCGGCGAACTTCTTGCCGTGCTCGGCGTCGCGCGCAAGCCCGACCGCGACCGACAGGATGTCGATGACGACCAGGGCCGCTATGCGCGAAATCGTCGGTGTGTAGAGATTGGAATTGTCGATGGTCTCGACCACGATGCCGATGTCGCAGTGGTCGAGCAATGGCGACCGGGCTCCGGTAATGGCGATGACTTTGGCGCCGGCGCGCGAAGCCGCCTGCGCCACCTCAATGATGGCAACCGTGCGCCCGGTGTTGGATATCACCACCGCAACATCTCCGAGCCGCATCATGGTGGCGGTCATGATCTGCTGATGCGTATCGGTGGGCGCACCGCAGGGCACGCCAAACAGCGGGAACTTTTGCTGCGCGTCCAGCGCGACGATGCCGGACGCTCCGAGGCCGAAGAACTCGATGCTGTTGGCGCTGGCCAGGCAATCGATGGCCGCGCCGATGGCCTTGGGGTCGAGGTGCGTGCGCGCCCAATCCAGACCCGACAGCGTGTAGCCGAAGATCTTGTCGATCAGATCGGGGGCTGAGTCCTCGGTTTCCAGGACCGACTGCGTGGGAGATGCGCCAAGGGCCAGGCTGTGCGCCAGCCGGAGTTTGAACTCCTGGTAGCCCGAGCAGCCGATCGCCACGCAGAAGCGGATGACCGTCGGCTCGCTGACATCGGCGTATTTCGAGGTCTCGGCCAGCGTGGCGTTCAAGATGCGCTGCGGGTCGTCCAGCAATCGCTCGGCGACTTTGCGTTCGGATTTGCGCAGGTCGGGCAGGGACTGCTGCACCACCTCGATGATGTTCTGAGCCGCCGGGTGGGCGACCGGAGATGATTTGGGCTGGAGCTTGCTCATGTTGGATGGCCTAGCAGATTTTTCCACTACTCTGCATCATGCCGCAATGCTACGCGAAAGGCAGAGTTTGTCGTAGTAAATGTTGCGTTCTCACATCAAGAATTCTTGGACTTTGCACGGAATGCCAAAATATCTGTAGTTTTGCGTCATTTTCAGCGTTGACCCGCCAAAACTTATGTATCAAAACTACAAATGCGGGCCGCTCCCTGGTCCCGAAACAGAAAACTCAATCGGAGGACGTCCCATGAAAATAGCCGTATCCGGCTGCCTTCTCGCCGCCGCCATGACGGTTGCCTCAGTCGGTGGCGCTGACGCCGCCGCCTGCAAAGTCGGCATCGCCATGTACACGCTTGGCGCGCCCTATTTCGCCGCTCAGGTCGCCGCCGCAGAGGACCAGGCCAAGAAGGCCGGATGCGAAGTGACCAGTGCCGACGGTCAGAACGACATGGCCAAGGAGATTGCCGACGTCGAGGACATGGTCGCCAAGGGCGTCAACCTTTTGATCCTCAATCCGCGCGATCCCGAGGGGCTGGTGCCCGCCGCCGATGCCGCCACCAAGGCCGGCGTCAAAGTAGTGATCATGGACTCGAGCATCAGCACCAAGGCCAATGTCATCACCCAGGTGCGGTCTTCGAACGACCAGAACGGTTTCCTGGTTGGCCAGTGGCTGCAGAAGAAGATGCAAGGCAAGCCGATGAAAATCATTCTTCTGTCGGGTGATAAGGGCAACGAGGTCGGCCGTGATCGCCGCCTCGGCGTGTTCAAAGGCCTGGTGGAAGCCCAGCTCACCAACGAAGGCAAGGTCAGCTTTGAAGTGGTTGGGCATGGCTGGGGCGGCTGGTCGGACGAAGGCGGCCTGAAGGCCATGGAAGACCTGTTGACCGCGCATCCCGATGCCAATGTGGTTCTGGGCGAAAATGACTCCATGGTGCTCGGCGCCATCAAGGCCCTGGCCGCCGCCGGCAAGAAGGACGTGCTCGCGCTCGCCGCCGCCGACGGTCAGAAAGAGGCGCTCGCCCTGATCAAGACCGGCGCTTACGGCGCAACTGGCCTCAACGATCCGGACCTGGTCGCCCGTACCGCTGTCGACATCGGCTTGAAGGCCCTGAATGGCACGCTGCCGGCAGACTTCCCCAAGCTGAACTTGACCACGCCGGCCGTGATCACGCAGGAAAACGTCGACAAGTTCTATCGCGCTGACGCAGTGTTCTAGTCGTCCGCCCTTCCTCGGAATTGGCTGGACACATGCGTTTTAGAGGCGGCGGACCAGACACCGCCGCCTCGAACCGGTGCACGTTGGAGCATCATGGCCGATCTCGTCTCACTGAAAGCGATCAGCAAATCCTTCGGCGGCGTGCAGGCGTTGAAGTCGGTGGACTTCGATATCCGCGCCGGTGAGGTGCATGCGCTGCTGGGCGAGAACGGCGCCGGGAAATCGACGCTGATGCGCGTGCTCGGTGGTGAGTTCCAGCCGAGCGCCGGCTCGATCGAAATCGAGGGCGCTCACGTGGTGCTCAGCGATCCCCGCGCAGCCCGGGCGCTTGGAATTGTTATCATACATCAGGAACTGGCGCTGGCACCGGATTTGACGGTGGCGGAAAACATCTTTCTTGGCGAGTTGCCCGGTATCATATCCCACGCCGGCTTGCGCAAACGCGCAGGCGTGCTGATCCAGAAACTCGGCTTCGACATCGATCCCTCCCGCACCGTCGGTTCGCTGTCGGTTGCGCACCAGCAGGTGGTCGAGATCGCCAAGGCGCTGGCCCGCGACATCAAGATCATCGTGTTCGACGAGCCAACGTCTGTGCTCTCGGCGGCCGATGCGGCGCGGTTGCACCAGATCATCCACGGCCTCAGCGCCAAGGGCGTCGGCGTGGTCTACATCTCGCACCGCCTGGACGAGGTGTTCGACATCGCGACGCGAATGACCGTGCTGAAGGATGGCGAGAAGGTCGGCACCGTCAATACCAAGGACATCAAGGTCGATGGCCTGATCCGCATGATGGTGGGACGGCCGCTGTCGGCGATGTTTCCGCCGCGCTCGTCCCGCAACCTGAGTGCGGAAGTTCTGAGGGCAGACAATCTCAACGCCGGGCGCATGGTGCGCAACGTCTCGCTGACGGTCAGGGCCGGAGAGATCGTCGGCCTCGGCGGTCTGGTCGGCTCGGGGCGGACCGAAACCGTGCGAGCGATATTCGGCGCCGACCGGCTTGAGAGTGGCACCGTTACGTTCAAGGGCAAGCCGCAGTCTTTCCGCTCGCCGGTGGATGCGGTGAAAGCCGGCATCGGCTTTGTCCCGGAAGATCGCAAGCTGCATGGAGTGGTGCTGGACAAACCGATCAAGACCAACGTCACGATGGCCCGCACAGCGTCGGTCACCAATGCGTTCGGTTTCCTGAAGTTCAGCACCGAAAACAGCATCGTTGAAGATTTGGGCCGCAAGTTGCGTCTGAAGGCCAACAGCATCGAGGATCCCGCCCACAGCCTGTCGGGCGGCAACCAGCAGAAGGTGGTGCTGGCCAAATGGTTCCACGCCGGCGGCGACCTGATCATACTCGATGAACCGACACGCGGCGTCGATGTCGGCGCCAAGACCGAGATCTACGCCCTGATCAACAAGCTGGCCGAGGATGGCAAGGCCGTGCTCATCGTATCGTCCGAGCACCAGGAGCTGTTCGGCCTGTGCGACCGGGTCATCGCCATGGGCGAGGGCGAGGTGCGCGGCGAGTTGCTGCCGGCCCAGTACAGCGAAGAGAACCTGCTCGCCCTCTCCATGACGGGCGGCAGCCGATCCAGATCCAAGAGCGCCAACGCATGAGCACCGTCATCGAAACCACCGAGCCGCAGGGCAAGCCGAGGACTTACGATTTCGCT
This sequence comes from uncultured Alphaproteobacteria bacterium, assembly GCA_963732765.1. Taxonomy (GTDB): domain Bacteria; phylum Pseudomonadota; class Alphaproteobacteria; order Rhizobiales; family Hyphomicrobiaceae; genus JANYHF01. The sequence continues at coordinate 646,405 of CAVTAS010000008.1, forward strand.
TCGCTGCTGCAGCGCTTTGGCACGCTCGGCATTTTTCTCGTGCTGGTTGCGGTCGCCAGCTACTGGTCGCCGATCTTCCTCAGCCAGGGCAACATCCTCAACGTGTTGCGTCAGGTCGCCTCCAGCGCTGGCATCATGGCGGTCGGCATGCTGTTCGTCATCCTGACCCGCGGTATCGATCTGTCGGTGGGCTCCATCGCGGCGCTCGGCAGTGTGCTGACGGGTTACTTCGTCGCCATCCAGGGCTTCGGTACTGGCATGACCATCGTCCTGGTGCTGCTCTCGGGCGCGGCCTGCGGGCTGGTCACCGGCGGCTTTGTCGCCTTCTTGAAACTGCCGTCCTTCGTCATGTCGCTGGCTATGATGGCCATCGCGCGCGGTCTGTCGCTAATCATCTCGGACGGCCGCCCGATCTCGCTGGGCGATGCGGGCGCAACCTTCACGCAGTTCGGCTCCGGCTTTTTTCTCGGCATCCCGCAGCCGGTATGGCTGATGTTCGCCGTCTTCATCCTTGGCGGCATCGTGCTGAATTTCACGCGCTTTGGCCGCATCGTCACCGCCATCGGCTCGAACGAAGAGGCGGTGCGGCTCTCAGGTATTCCGGTGGCGCGCTATATCGTGGCCGTCTACGTCCTATCAGGCGTGCTGGCGGCCGTCGCCGGCATCATCTCATCGAGCCGCACCGCAGTCGGATCGTCCCAGGTCGGTGTTGCCGCCGAACTGAACGTCATCGCGGCCGTGGTGATCGGCGGCGCCAGCCTGATGGGCGGGCGCGGTGGCGTCATCAACACATTCCTCGGCGCCATCATCATGGGCATCATCGCCAATATCATGAACCTGGCCGGCGTGCCGGGCTATCACCAGCAGGTCTACATGGGGCTGATTATCATCATCGCCATGCTCATTCAGTATACCACCAAAGCGATGAAGGCCTGATCACCAGTCGGCAGACAGGACACTTAACAACATGCTCGCAGCTGTCATGCATTCACCCGGCGACATTCGCCTGGACGAGGTTCCCATGCCTTCGCCGAAACCCGGCGAGGTGCTGTTGCGCGTCGCGGCCGTGGGCGTGTGCGGCTCGGACATTCCGCGCATGCTGGTCAAGGGCGCACACAATATGCCGATCATCTGCGGGCATGAGTTCAGCGGCCACATTGTCGATGTAGGCGTGGGCGTCACTGGCTTTGCCAAGGGCGAACTGGTCGGCGTAGCGCCGATGATCCCCTGCCGGACCTGCGACCAATGCCAGACCGGCAACTTCTCGCGCTGCCGCGACTACGACTACTTCGGCAGCCGCTGCGATGGCGCCTATACGGAATATGTCGCGGTCCCGACCGGCAATCTCTTGAAGGCTCCTGCCGGCATGGACCCGCGCGCCGTCGCCATGATCGATCCCGCGTCCATCGCGCTGCATGCCATCTGGAAATCGCCGCCGACGGTAGGCCAGCGCGGCGGTGTGATCGGCTGCGGGCCTATCGGGCTGTTCGCCATCCAGTGGATGAAGCTGATGGGCTGCGCCGAAGTCATCGCCGTCGATATCTCGCCCGAGAAACTCGCCCAAGCGAAACAAGCCGGCGCGTCGCAGGCTTTCCTCATCACAGACGATATTCCGCCAACGCTCAAATGCGACCTAATCGTCGAGGCCGCGGGCCACAACTCCTCGATCAACCTCGCGGCCAAGCTCGCGGCCCCCGGCGGCCACGTCGTGTTCATTGGCATTCCGGTCGGCGACGTGACTCTGGAGAACAAGAGTTTCCAGAATTTCCTTCGCCAGGAAGTGTCACTGCACGGGGCCTGGAATTCGTTCGGCGCGCCTTATCCCGGCAAGCAGTGGACGGTCACGCTCGACGCGCTTGCCACGGGCAAGCTGAAATGGGAATTCATGATCACGCACGAATTGCCCTTGAAAGAGCTGCCGGCCATGTTCCAGAAGATCAAGGAGAGGTCGGTGTTCTTCTCTAAAATCCTGTTCACCCCCCAATAAACGGCCGGCAGAGTGGGCAACCTCCTCGGATTGGATTTCGGCACAGGCGGCGTGCGCGTAGGCATGTTCGACCTCACCGCACGGCGGCTGATCGGCGAGGCCGAGGCGTCCTACGACACCGTCTATCCCCGCCCCGCCTGGGCCGAGCAATCGCCTGCCGACTGGTGGGAGGCGACGGGCCGCGCCACCCGTGGCCTGATGCGCGACCTCGGCTCGCCCGAAATCGCCGGGCTGTGCGTCGCGACGACTGCCTCGACCGTGGTGGCCTGCCGCAGCGATGGTACACCGTTGCGGCCAGCACTGCTGTGGATGGACAGCCGCGCAGCCGCAGAAGCCAAGCGCAGTGAAACCTCGCGCAATCCCGTGATGGACTTTGTCGGCGGTAGCAATGCCGCCGAGTGGCTGATCTCCAAGGCTATGTGGCTGAAGGCGCACGAGCCCGACATCTACGCTGGCGCCGACATCATTTGCGAATGCCTCGACTACATCAACTTCCAGCTCACGGGCATGTGGGCCGGCTCGCGCATGAACGCGACCTGCAAATGGAACTATGATTCCGTCGCGCGTCGCTTTCCCGGCGAACTCTACGAGGAATTCGGCGTCGGCGGCCTCGAAGCAAAACTACCGCCGGACATTTACGCCGTAGGCGCACGAATCGCGACCATCAGCGAGCAAGCGCGCCAGCATCTGGGACTCGCCAACCGTCCCATCGTCGCCCAAGGTGGCATCGACGCCCATATCGGCATGCTCGGCGCCGATACGCTGAAACCTGGCCAGATGCTCATGATCGGCGGCACATCTATCGTGCAGCTGTTCCAACTCGATCAGCAGCGCGCCATGACCGGCTTCTGGGGGCCGTATCCAAATGCGCTTGTCGACGATCTCTGGCTGGTGGAAGCGGGACAGGTTTCGGCCGGTTCGGTGCTCTCCTGGTGGGCCAAGGACATCTTCGAGCTGAAGGGTCCCGGCCGGGAAGCCCTGCGCGAAGCCGCCGCCGCCATCCCGGTCGGCGGGACGGGCCTCATCACGCTCGATTATTTCATGGGCAACCGCACGCCCTATCGCGATCCCAAACTGCGTGGCGCAATCCTGGGCCTGTCGCTCAGTCACGACCGGGCCGCGCTCTATCGCTCGGCCATCGAGGCGGTAGCGCTGGCCTCGGCCAACGTTCTCAAACGCATCGACGAGTTGAAGGTTCCGGTCAATCACATCGTGACCGCCGGCGGCTATGCCAAGAACCGACTCTGGCTGCAGGCCACCGTCGATGCCATCGGCATGCCGGTGCACCTGTCCAAGGAGGCCAACCTCACCATTGTCGGCGCTGCCGCCTCGGCCGCGGTCGGCGCGGGCTTGGCCAAGGATCTGTTCGCCGCAGCCGCCGCAGTTGCTCCGCAGACGGTCAAAATTGCGCCTGACGCAAAATCCCACGAAGCCTACAAGCATTTGCTCGCCGACTATATCGAGGCCACCAACTTGTTGGCGCCACTGTCGCGCCGTCTGGCCGACCGCCAGTTGGAGCGCTAAGCTGGTGCACCCTTTGGAGACTTCCGCCATGCAAGACACCGGTCACGCGCCGTCCGTTCATAGGTCCAACGCGCCGACGCGCAATCCAGGCACGCCGCTGACGCCGGCCTGGTTCGAAACGGCGCAGGCCAATACCTCGGCGGCCGAGCGGCGGGCAGCGACGCTCACGACACGGCGCAGCGTCAAGAAGGAGTATCAGGCCGCCTGGCTGGTGAAGGCGCTGACCTGCATCGATCTCACCACGCTGGCAGGCGACGATACCGCCGGCCGAGTGCAACGTCTGTGCGCCAAGGCGCGGCGGCCGTTGCGCGACGATATCGTCGAGGCGCTTGGGCCTGACGTCCGCTCCACCGAAGGTAGGCGCGATCTGCGTTTATCCCGCCATGGTGCCCCACGCGGTGAAAGCGCTGGCCGGTTCCGGCATTCCGGTCGCCTCGGTCGCGACGGGCTTTCCCGCTGGCCTCACCCCACTGCCGATCCGGCTTGCCGAGATTAAGTGGGCGGTCGATCAGGGGGCGGAGGAAATCGACATCGTGATCCACCGCGAGCAGGTGCTGACGCAGGATTGGGCAGCGCTCTACGACGAGATCGCCGCCATGCGCGCGGCCTGCGGGGCGGCGCATCTCAAAGCCATCCTCGCCACCGGCGACTTGAAAACGCTGCGCAATGTCTACAAGGCCTCGATGGTGGCCATGCAAGCCGGGGCCGATTTCATCAAGACCTCCACCGGCAAGGAGGACGTGAATGCGACGCTCCCCGTAAGCCTCACCATGGTCCGTGCCCTGCGCGATTACGGCGACTTGACCGGGTTCAAGATCGGCTTCAAGCCGGCCGGCGGACTGAAAACGGCCAAGGACGCCATGGCCTGGCAAATCCTCATGAAGGAGGAACTCGGCCGCCGCTGGCTGGAGCCCGATCTGTTCCGCATCGGCGCCAGCTCCATGCTCGGCGACATCGAGCGGCAATTGGAGCACTTCGTTACCGGGCGCTATTCGGCGCTATCACACCATGCGCTGGCCTAAGCAAGACCGGCAGGCTCGCAGCTCCTTCGCCTTCTCCCTTAGGGAGAAGGTGCCCGGCCTGCGCGGAGGCGCAAAAGAATGGGGGCGGATGAGGGGGTTGCGGTCGGAGTGGGACGCACGCTGTGAGTACAACCTTACCCGCAATCCCCTCATCCGGCGCTGAAACGCGCCACCTTCTCCCAAAGGGAGAAGGAAGAGCCCGGGTCGGCGAAAATGGAATGGAAGGAAGATATCATGCCTAAGGTCGCCGATGTTCTGGACACCATGGACTACGGTCCCTCGCCCGAGGCCAATACGCATGTGCTGAGCTGGCTTGCGCGCCATAAGGACGGGTTCGGACATTTCATCGGGGGCGAGTTCGCCCAAGCTGCCAGCAAGTCCGATGGCAAGGCCTGGATCGATGTCACCAATCCGGCCAATGGCGCGGTGCTGGGGCGCGTCCCGCAAGGGACCGCAGCCGATGTGGACTCTGCCGTAAAGGCGGCACGCAAAGCCTTTCCGGCCTGGTCGAAGCTTTCGGGGTTCGAGCGCGGAAAGCACCTCTATGCGCTGGCCCGCCACATCCAGAAGCGCGAGCGCTTCTTTGCTGTGCTGGAAACCATGGACAACGGTAAGACCATTCGCGAGAGCCGCGATATCGATGTTCCGCTGGTGGCGCGCCACTTTTATCATCATGCCGGCTGGGCGCAGCTGATCGACAGCGAGTTCCCCGGTTATGGCCCGGTCGGTGTCTGTGGGCAGATCATTCCCTGGAACTTCCCGCTGCTGATGCTGGCCTGGAAAATCGCCCCGGCGCTGGCCGCTGGCAACACCGTGGTGCTGAAGCCGGCGGAGTTCACGCCGCTGACCGCCCTGGCGCTGGCCGAGGCCTGCATCGAAGCGGGCATTCCCAAGGGCGTCGTCAACATCGTCACCGGCGATGGCGAGACCGGTGCCGCGCTGGTTGCCCATGAGGACATCGACAAGATCGCCTTCACTGGCTCAACTGAGGTAGGCCGAGCCATTCGCATCGCCACGGCCGGTACCGGCAAGAAGCTGTCGCTGGAGCTGGGCGGCAAATCGCCGTTCATCGTCTTCGACGATGCCGATCTGGATGCCGCCGTCGAAGGCGTGGTCGATGCCGTCTGGTTCAACCAGGGGCAGGTGTGCTGCGCGGGCACGCGGCTGCTGATGCAGGAAGGCGTCGCGCAACGGCTGATCGCGAAACTGAAACGGCGCATGGAGACGTTGCGCATCGGCGACCCGCTCGACAAATCCACCGATATGGGGCCGTTGGTGGCGCCGGTGCAATTGGACCGTGTGCGGATGCTGGTCAAGAAGGGGCAGGCCGAGGGTGGCACACTGATCCAGGCGCCGGGCAAGCTGCCGAAGGAGGGGACCTACTTTCCGCCCTCGCTGTTCGTCGACGTTGGCAGCGCCTCCACCGTGATGCAGGAGGAGATTTTCGGCCCGGTCATCTCGGCCATGACATTCCGTACACCCGACGAGGCTGTCACGCTCGCCAACCATACGCGCTACGGCCTCGCCGCCTCGATCTGGTCCGAGAACCTGAACGTGGCGCTGGAGACCGCCGCGCGCATGCAGGCCGGCGTGGTGTGGATCAACTCCACCAATCTCGTTCGATGCGGCGGCCGGCTTCGGTGGCTACAAGGAAAGCGGCTTTGGCCGCGAGGGCGGGCGCGAGGGGCTGTACGAGTATCTGGTCGCCGACTGGACCAAGGCGCTTGCCGCGGCAAAGCCAAAGAAGGCTGCGGACCTGTCGGGCGCAACATCAGCGACAGCACGCGCCGAAGGCGTGTCGTCCATCGACCGCACGGCAAAACTCTACATCGGTGGCAAGCAGGCGCGGCCCGATGGCGGCTATTCCTACGCGGTGCTGGACAGCGCCGGCAAAGTCACGGGGCAGGCGGGCCTGGGCAACCGCAAGGACATCCGCAATGCCGTCGAGACCGCCGTGAAGGCGACCGCCTGGTCAACAGCAACGGCGCACAACCGCGCGCAAGTCCTATTCTTCCTGGCCGAAAACCTTGATGCGCGTGCCGCCGAATTCGCCAAGCGCCTCACCCAAGCCGGCGCGTCGGCCCGCGACGCCAAGCGCGAGGTCGACGCCGCCATCGAGCGCCTGTTCTTCTATGCCGCCCATGCCGACAAATACGACGGACGCGTCCATTCAACCAACGCCAAACGGCAGGTCACCTTCGCTATGCACGAGCCCTTCGGCGTGATGGGTCTTGTCTGCCCCGACGAAGCGCCGCTGCTCGGGCTGATCTCGCTGCTGGCGCCGGCTCTCGCCATGGGCAACCGCGTGGTGCTGGTGCCCTCGCAATCCCAGCCGCTGAGCGCCACCGATCTCTACCAGGTACTGGACACAAGCGACGTGCCCGCCGGAACCGTCAGCATCGTGACGGGCGTGCGCGACGAACTGGCCAAGACGCTTGCCGAGCACGACGAAGTGGCCGCGCTTTGGTATTACGGCAGCGCTGAAGGCTCGGCCATGGTCGAGAGGGCCTCGGCCGGTAACCTGAAGCGCACCTGGGTCAGCCACGGCAAGGCCATTGATTGGTTCAACCCGGCGCAGGGTCAAGGCGCCGAATTCCTGCGCAGCGCCGTGCAGGTCAAGAACATCTGGGTGCCCTACGGCGAATAGCGAGGACGGGGTCACGCTAGCCTGTCAGCATCGGCTATGCGGCTCTGGAGATCGGTGATCGGCCGTTGTTGCGATCGAGGTCAGCTACCGCTTCCCGATCGAGCGGCGCGGCGCAAGGGCGCTTCGGTCCAGGTCTTCGGTCCGCAGCTGCTGCGTACTCAGGGATGCACCTCGATCGAAGGGAGCAAAGGCGATAGGCCTTCCACTGGATAAATGACAAAGACCTGCAATCACCGGGCAGAACGACGGCTTGCGATTGTCTTCGCCTTCCTCGTGCCGGGCGAGCCAGCCATCACATGCGGCATACTGATCACAGCGCCGACAAGCGTCTGAAGCGGCTCTCAGCGCCGCCTCGTTGGCTGGTTGCAGCAGGACCCGGTAGTCGAGCGGTACGCGCGACAGCAGGTCGCTCAAGCGAAACGCGCTCTGCAAGTCCTCGCGCATCCTCTGGGGGACGGCCGTCGAAAGATTGATTGCCATGTTGGCCATTGGCGTTCTTCCAATCATCGTTGGTAGCAAAGGCGGCCATGGCGGTCCTTCGACTACCATGGCCGCAGCAGCACTCAGAAGAAGTCAAAGCTGCTGGTGCTCACGGTCGCATTGGCATTGATGATGCCGATGAAGGTCAGCTCACCGGCGTCGATGGCGTTGTCGGTGTCGCCATCGGCCTGCACCCATTGCCAGAGGGCGGCGCTGTTGGCGTTGGTGTCGTTGATCACCAGCAGCGTGGCTTCTCCATTTGCGGCGGTGATGTTGAACTCCGCGTTGAACTCGGTTGCCACCGCGTTCGCGTTGTCAAGATCATTGCTACCTGCGCTGCTCACGCCTTCGCTGTTGGCGCCGTTGAGGAACAAGCCCTCGTTCAATCCGTCCAGATTGACAGCGGTATTGCCGCCGTTGGCGCCGTTGCCTGTGACGAAGACGAAGTTGTCGTCGTTGGTTCCGTCGTCGAACAGCGTGTTGAGCGCACCACCGAACTCGACGCGGTCGATACCAGTTCCCGTGGCACGGAAGGTGTTGATCGTGTCACCATACTCAGTTGCGGCGATGAACCGTGCCACATCGACAGCGCCATCGTTGCCGCCCATACTGATCGTATCGGCACCATCGCCGCCGATCAAAATGTCTGCACCGTTGCCGCCGTTGAGTACGTCAGCGCCGCCGCCGCCGGTGAGCGTGTTTGCACCACCATTCCCGGTGATGACGTTGGCGACGCCATTGCCGGTGCCGTTGACGCTGGCGTTGCCAGTGAGCGTCAGGTTCTCGATGTTCGCGAAAGATGCGAGCGAGACAGTTGCCGCGCTCTGCAGCAAGTCCGTACCGCCACCAACCGCTTCTGTGATGGTGTCGGCTGCGTCGTAGACGTAGGTATCGTTGCCAAGGCCACCAATCAGCAGGTCGGCACCGCCGCCGCCATTTAGCACGTTGTTACCGGCATTGCCGGTGATGACGTTGGCCAATGCGTTACCCGTGCCGTCTATGTTGCCGGTACCGGTCAATGTCAGATTTTCGATAAGTCCGCGCGAGGCGTTGCCGGTCGCTGTGGACGATGTGAGGGTATAGGTGATGGAACTCAGTACCCCGTCGATACCGCCAGCATCGCTTCCGTTAGTGGCGGTGTTACCGGCATACATGCGCTCATCAACCGTATCGTCGGTGCTCGAGACAACATAGAGATCGTTGCCTGATCCGCCGCGCAGGCCATTGGTTCCGGAGCCGCCATCCAGGTAGTCGTTGTCGGCGCCACCAGTCAATGTGTCGTTGCCAGTGCCACCATAGATGCGATCGTCGCCAGCAAGGCCGTTCATCGAGTCGTTGCCACCCAGGCCAAAAATCGCATCACTGTTCGAGGTGCCGTTGCGTGTTCCGGTATTGGCGTTGTTACCGGAGTTGTTTCCGCTTGTCCCAACGATCAGGTTCCAGTCCTTGGTTACAACTTCCGCGTTGTTGGCTGCGTCGGTGTACGTAGCCTTCTCCCTGACGATCGTTCCGTTTGTCGTATGCACGACGAGGCGTCCCGCCGCGTCGACGTAGGGGTTGGCGCTGGTATTCGTAGAAATTGCGACGTCGCTGGTTGTCAGCCAGCTGTAGGCGATGCCGGTCGTGACAGCGCCGGTAGGATTGCTGGCGCTGACGTTGTTGAAATCCAAGAGCGAACTTGCCGGCGACAAGCGGATGGCATTCCCGGAGTTGGAAACGCCGCCTGGGTTCTGCACGGCCGTGAACGCGAGCGTACCGTCCGGCCTGATATTGAACAGACTGTCTGGCGTCAGCGTGCCGTCCGCGAACTGGATGTTCTCGACCCCTGAGATGATGTCCGTGCCATCCGTCGGAATAAGCTGGCCGTTGACGTCCACCGCCTCGGGATCGCGAGTGTCGGTTATCTGATAGGCGGTGATCGTGCCTTGGTTGGCGGTCGTCACGGTAATTCGTTCGACTGTGTAGTCCGTGCGATTGCCGGTGAACACGACCGTATCTGCGGTGCCATCGGCGCTATTGTCGCCCAGTACGAGGTCCTTGAAGCGCTCGGTCTTCAGCATTTCGGTGAAGTGCTTCTCAAGCCCCGCGCCGCCGAGCAGGCCGGCGGACAACGCCGATGTTGCTGCGACACGGTTCGAGGCGCCAGCAAATGCGTCGTAGGTGGTGTAGGTGTCGGCGACGCCCAGCGTTTCATAGCGGCCGATCAGGCTATCGAGCCGGATCGAGTCGCCGACGATGAGGTCGTTGCCGCCAGCGCCGCTGAACGTGTCGTTGCCCGAGCCGCCGATCAGCCAGTTGCCGCCCCCGAACAGGTTGGCAGCGCCCGCTGCGTCCAAGACATCGGTGCCGATCAGCATGTCGTTGTTGCGGGTCGCGACCACGCCTTCCATCTGGAACCAGGCCGGGAACGAGACGGTGCCGTCGATGTTGACCGCCGGGTTCTGCTGCGTCGTCATATCGGCGGTGACGCCGACCGGGTTCACGTCCCAGTCGCTGAGGTCCATGATATCGAAGCCGGTGTCGACAAAGCCGGTACCGCCGATCACTTCGTCGGGGCCGCCGTTGATGGCCTGGGATGGCTTGCCCGGGCGAAGGATATCGTCGCCGGCGTCGCCCTGGACGATGTCCTGGTCGTCACTGCCGTAGACGAAGTCGTCGCCGTTGTCGCCGTAGAGATTGTCGCCCGACGAGCCGCCGTCGATGTAGTCGTTGCCGTCGCCGCCGTGCGTGAACGGATCGGTGTTGCCGTCGCCAAAGAGCGCGTCGTCACCGGCCCCGCCCGAGAGTTTGTCGACGCCCTCGCCGCCGTAGATGGTGTCGTTGCCCGAGCCGCCGACCAGCTGATCGAAGCCGCCGATCTCGGTGCCGGAGCCGAAGCCGTAGATCAGGTCGTTGCCGTCGCCACCATCGACCAGGTCGGCGCCGTCGCCGCTATCGATGATGTCGTTGCCGGCGCCGCCATAGAGACGGTCGTTGCCGAAGTCGCCGAAGATCTTGTCGTTGCCGCCTTCGCCATAGAACGTGTCGTCGCCACTGCGCATGTGCACGAAGTCGGCGTTGGCCGTGCCGACCATGACCTCGTGCGAGTTGGCGCCCGATGTCGGCGTGCCTTCGACCGGGTGGACGGCGTCGGGCGCGAGGTCGGGCCGGAAGTCGCGGATATACTGCACGCCGCCGACTGTTATCAGCGTGCCATTGGTGTTGATGCTGTTGGTATTGGCGCTGCCGTCGGACCAGACGCCGAGGGTCGGATTCGCAGCCAAAACGTCGGCATAGGCATGTTCGGCATGATTGCTCTGGATGCCGACTGTATCGACGTCGGCATCGCGACCGAAGTCGTAGTATTTGTCGGCATACGCCAGGATGCTGCCGTTGAGGTGCTCGAGGCCGGTGTTGCGCTCGACGATGTCCTTGAACTGGCCGTTACCGACCTCTTCGCTGAACTGCTGACCGAACAGGCGCGTCAGATAGTAGAAGCGGTCGCCGTTGATCAGGCTTTCCATCTGGTTGGTGAACACGAGGTCGAACGTCGAACCGAGCAGGCCGCCCGGCACGTGCGCCTCGGCCAGACCGCCGAGCCAGGTGTCGATCGCATTGAAGGCGTCGGCGCCGGCGGGAGCGCCAGCCTCGTTGTACATGAAGGCAATCGCCTGATCGGCGGTGTAGCCCATGGCCGCGGTATCGCCCTCGGCTATGCTGCCGTCGAACAGGCCCACCAACGCCTGCGCCTTGGCCACATCGCCATCGAAGGCGTAGGCCGCGATGAAGTTCGCCAGCGACGTCGGGTGGATCATGTTGTGGGCGAAGTCGTCCCAGCTCACGTACGTGGTCAGGCCGACGGCTTCGCGGAACGCGTTCAGATTCGGGATGCCGAAGTCACGGCCGCGCGCGATGTTCATGGCGGCGAGATCGAGCGGCAGGCCGAGCAGGCCCTGGTTCAGCGCCGGCGTGATGAACTCATCGACCTCGTTCATCTGCTGGTGCGACATGCCGAGTGCGATGGCGGCCGCGCCGGTCTCGGAGTAGAGCGCCGGATTGAGGAACGCGCTTTGCAGTGCATAGCTGACGATCTGGCCGGTGAGGCCGTGCGTGGGATCGATGGTGTCGATGGTCTCGCGGATGGTCGAGTGACCGAAGCGGAACGCCGACTGCGCGAATTCGAGCGAAACAGTCGGATCGACGCCGCTGGAGTAGCCGACCACCTCGAGGATGTGCGGCGTGATGGTGCGGGCGTACTGGTCGATGGCGGCGTGTTGATACTCCATTTCGACGATCAGCTTGGCCGCATTGAACATTTTGTCCTGGTCCCAGGCGATGACGTCATCCGTGGTGCCGGTGCCATTGGCATAGATGTAGTTGCCGTCCGGACGCAGCGTCGTGCCGGTCGTCACCTGCCACTTGTGCAAGCCGTCATGGGTGCCGCTGGCCGCGAACTCTCTCGCGTCCTCGGCGTAGATTGTATTGATGACGTTCTGGACCTGGAAGTTGTGCTCTTCGTGGAAAACGTGGTGGATCGCGGTGAGGGCGATGTTCTCGTTCACGCGGCCATCGCCGGCGATGTAGTGGTCGCCGACCGCTGCCATGAGAATTTGGCCGACGGCATCGTGGACGAGACCTGGCGCCGCCGTGATGCTGAAGTTGGCGAAGTTGACCCAGGGGGCTAACGCACTGGCTCCCGTATACGTGCCATCCGGGAGATTGGGTCCGCCAGCGCCGCCACTAACCACCAGCTCAATGCCGCCTGAAACCGATCGGCCGAACGTCAATCCGGGCGTCGCGGTGGCGAGGGTCGACACAGCGGCATCGATCAGCGCGTTGACAGTCGTTGCACCAACGGCCGCCACATTGTCGAGATGCGCAGCATCGAAGCGCGGGTTCATATCGAGCAACAGCGCCTGACCGGACTCTCCACTGCTCAACGCGCCAGTTACGGCGTCGCGGTTGCGCAGATTGAGCACGTCCTCCCAGGTCAGGGCGGCGCGGCTGGTGGCAAGGCTGGTGGTATCGGCGACGTGGTCGCGCAGCTCGCTCAGTGTCGGCAGGGTCTGCTTGGTCATCACGCCGTCGGGGCGCTTCCAGGCGTCCGCCAGCGTGATACCGTCGAACAGCTCCATGCCGGCATGGAACGTTACGTTGTTGTCGCTCGACACCCACTGGCGCAGCAACTGCGTCATCTGCGCGTCGGAGCCGTAGGTCTGGCTCTGATCGATGAAGGGCGAGGTGTGGTTGATGTAGGTCGGAGCGCCGTTGGCGTCGACACCGGCGACGGTCGCGCGGCTGATGGTGATCGAGGTGGTGGGCTGGCCATCGGATCCGAGGACGCCATACAGCGGATCATCGGTCGCCAAAGCGATCTTGATCTTGGTGCCCTGGCCGCCGGCGCCGAGTTTGTCGAGGCCGTGGTCGAAGAACTGGCCGAAGACGGCGAACCAGCCGTTGGTCGGCGCGACGCCGGGGTTTTCGGCGCCGATGAAAATCTCGTTGCTGCCGGGCGTGCCAGCGGTTTTCTGGAAGTCCCTGTGTCCGCCGTTCGCAAGCAGCGTGGCGTAGTCGGTGACGACCGCGGCGCCTTCTACCAGCGTGGCGATATCGATCCCTGTGCCGACGATCAGATCGCGGTAGACGGTATCGCTGGCATACTGCGCCGGATCCCAGTTGACGATATGTTTGCTGGCGTCGAGCAGCGGGGTCGCGCCGCCGGTGGTGATGGTCTTGCTGATCATGCGCGGCGTGTAGTCGACGACGGTGGCCTGGGTGACGTGCCCGAACTGGCCATTGCCGAGGCTGATATCGGTGGTGGCCATGTTGCCGTCGTTCAGGGCTCCGTCAACGGCGACGGTGGTCATGTAATTGCTGGCGGGAGTCGAGAGGCTGGGGGCAAAGGCCTTGTCGCCGTAGAAGATGCCGGCATCATCGATCCCGGGGTTCGTATCGGCCAGCGGCTTCACGTAGTCGAGGAAATTCGCTCCGACAGTGCGCGTAAACGGCTGGTCGACCGCGCCATAAGCGGAATTGACCTGCAGCAGGTTGTTGTTCAGCCCAGAGACATCGCGCAGGCCGGACAGATCCGTTGTCGAGACGTAGGAGGTTCCCAGCGTCGCGTAGAAATTGCCGGGGGTCAGCGTCACGCCTTTGTAAGTGTAGGGGCCAGCGCCCGCCGGGTCCCAGATGACGTTGCCGTGGCCGTCATAAACGGCGCCGGCGCCATCCCAGTTGATGATGGCGTTGCCGTCGGCATCGAAAAGCGGGACGAAATTGACCTGCGAGAGGATGAATTCGAGGTCGGAGTGATTGAGAACGAAGGGCTTCAAGACGGCCATGGCGACGATACTCCCACTTACAAGAATTGGCTCTCCTTCGCCGGCGACGGGTGTCAGCGGCGTTGCGGCCGTAGCCGCCGACGTGTGGTTCATAGTGTGGGGCGCAGCGCTTCGATTGCCCCCAACGGCACTCGCGTGCCGCGACCATTCGTGTGAGGGGCAGGCGTCTCGATCACTCAATCCCGAGCTGTTACACGGCTAATTGAAGTGGCATCGAAATAGTGCTGTCCCGAATAGGCACGAATTGATAGGCAATTTTTGCCTGAGGTATAACACTTAGTCACCAGACTTCGCTGAATAAGGTTAGCGCGCGTGCAGAATCGGGACGCACAGCCAGCTGTGGGAAGCGGAGTGCCACGGTTTGCCGGTACGACCGGTGGCGGGTCTGCGGGCTGAACACACGGGGCCACGGCAGGCCAATGCCGCAATGCGTTGCACACCCCGGAGCCGGTCGGCCGGGCAGCATGCAGCGGTGATGTCAGGGTGTTAGGCGCTCAAGTATTATACTCGGTCAGCCTTGCCGGTACCGCGTGCGAGCAGCGCGGCCTCGGTTCGGTTGCGCACGCCGAGCTTGTGCAACAGAGGCGTCATGTAATGCTTGACGGTATTCTCGCTGAGCCCGATCCGCTCGGCGATGTCCAGATTGCTGAGGCCTTCGGCGACGAGATCCAGTATTTCCTTTTCGCGCGCCGTGAGGTTCGGCAGTGCCTCCGCTGGGAACTGTGACGCCATGCCGTGTGAGTGATCGCCCTCGCCGGCAATCAACCGTGCGGCCAAAGCGGAACTGATGCAACGCTCACCTCTCAGAACTGCGCGGGCCGAAGCGACCAGCTCGTTGCTCGCGACCCCTTTGGAAACGTAGCCCAACGCTCCCGCCTGCAGGGCGGTCCTCACGACGACGAGATCTTCTCGTATCGACAGCATTACGATCCGGGCGCTTGACTGCTCACTGCGGATCGTGCGGGCAGCCTCGATGCCGCCGCCAGGCATGGTGACATCGAGAATCATGATGTCGGGCTTAAAATCGCGCGCAATGCGGACCGCGTCATCGGCCGACGCGCCCTCCGCCACAACCGTGAAATCACCTTCCTCCGCGAACGTCTGCACGATGCCTTTGCGGACCACAGGATGATCATCGACAATCGCGATGGTGATAGGTCTATTCATCGCTCGCCGCTCTGTTTTCGAATGTTGCAATCAATCGCGTGCCGGAGTCGGACTTCGCGGTTATGGCGAGTGTCCCGCCAATGGCTTCGATGCGCGCCTTCATGCCGGTCAAGCCCAAGCCTTTGCGTGCTGTCTTCTGATTGAGGCCGGGGCCACTGTCGGCGACGCTGATGACGAGCCGTTCGCCACCGGCAGCGACAACTCGTTGCCCCGCTGCATTCGCGTGCCGGTAGGCGTTGGTCAAGCCTTCCTGGACGAACCGATAGGCGCAGATCTTAAGCGCATGGGGCGTCGATGCCGGCAGTTCGTCGATCGTCACTAGCACTTTGGTGCCTGTGCGCTCCTCGTGCAACGCAACCGCGAGCAGGATGGTCTGCGCCAGCGACGCGGTCTCCAGGTGTGGCAACGAAAGTCCGGACGAGATGGTGCGGACCTCGCTCAACGCATCGGAAAGGGCAGTGCTGATCTGCTGGTGCAGGTCCTCACCCTTGCGTGGCGCCCCCTCGTCGAGCCGCAAGTTGAGCTTGTTGAGCCGAAGCAGCGCGAAGGCCAACAACTGGGCCGGGCCGTCGTGCAGGTCGGCGCCAATCCTCTGCAGGACTTGCTCATTGATTTCAGCGACACTGCGGTTCGAAAGCTGCAGATTGCGGTGCAGTTCTTCGTTCTGGCCGAGCAGCTGCCGCAGTTCAGCGAGCGCACACTCCAGCTTGCTCGCCTGCCCGGTTTGAACATGCACTCTGTCTGCCAGCGCAGCGCGCGCCTCGTTCGCACTGCGCACGAACGGCTCGACCACCCAGCGGTAGATCAGTGGGCTCGAGATAAGGGTGAGCGAGGTCGAGTCGATCAGAGCTTCCTGAATCACGCTCCAGCTGAACTGCCACCGCGACAGCGTCGCCATGATCAGCAGTTCTACTGTGAAGATAATCACGGCGATGCGACTAACCAGTATCAGCACATCGCTGGCGTGGGGCGCTCTCAGCCAGGCGCGGACGCTCGTGAGCCCAGCAGACATTGCGGTGTACCGTCATCGATGCTTCGTTGGCCCTTCTAAGCACACTTGTAGCATGAGAAAGATTAACACCTCAGCCAATCACCAAAGTAGGTAAGTGACCAGACAGTGGTGATCCCGTGGCTGCGGATCGGTCAGCATTGTCGATAGCGTTGGTCGCGGAGCGTCCAGCCCCTCGCCACGCGACCGCAACCCCGGTGCCGCATCGCGTTGCGTTGTCGGCTGCCTCACGTGGCCGATGCAAGTCATCCACAGTTGATCGCGGCCTGCGATCCAGCCGCTGACGCCCGCTCCCAAAATTACCTCATTTACTTCGTCCAACGAGCACTGACGGTCGTCGTCGGTTTGCACCCCGTCTCGGGCGCATCGAGCGCGGTGCCCGCAGTGGGGGCCATGTCCGGCCGGTTCAGTGGTTGCGTGAGTGGCATGTTCGTGAAGCGTATTGCCCGACTATTTGCGGTCTTTGGCCTGGTGGCCGTCACCAGCTATGCGGCGTCCGAGCCCGCTGGTCCCAATCTGCAGTTTCTGTCGCGCGGAAAATCCAATCGCATCGTCGTATTTGTCGACGGGCTGACCGCCGATCCCGACAAGACATTCCGCTGGGGACAAGGTGTGCCCTCCTGGCCCGAGCTGATGATCGCCGACACAACGCCAGAGAAAAAGCAGCTGCCGCTGTCGCGCTACGACCTCGCCATGCTCAGTTTCAAGGGCGCGCAGGACGGTCAGAGCACCGTACCGCAGTTGGCAACCAAGGCGCTGTTAGAACTGAAAGCAAAAGGGGTGTTGGATGGCTACGAAAGCATCTCGTTCGTCGGCTATAGCGCGGGCGGTCTGGTGCTGAAAAGCATGCTGATCCAATCGTCCATCAGCGGCTCGTCGGCGCTGACCGCCAAGACCAAGGCGGTGTTCCTGCTGTCGGTGCCCGCGCAAGGCAAGTCAGCATCCGATTTCCTGGCCATGCTAAGCAGAGAAAAGCCGCTGGTCGCCAGCTTTACCGGCGGTGAAGTTCCAGTGTTCTTGCAGGGTCTTAAATCGCTATGGTCGGAGTATCTGGCCAGTCGCAGCCCGACCCGCCCACTGAAGATCTATTGCCTGCACGAGACGCAACCCACCTATGGCCAATCTGTCAAGCCAGGCCAGTACACGGCCGAAGGCTGCGATGATAGCGCGGAGCAGAGCGGCTCCGATCATGTCACCATCGCCAAGCCCGGATCGCGTGAGGCCGGAACCTATCGCTGGGTTGAGAGCAAGCTGGCCGATTACTTTGCGCGCTTCCCGTCCGATCCCGGAAAGCCGAAGCCTTCGGCCTCCCTTGCGGTCGCGGTCAACGATCCGGAAGCGACGTCCAGCACCACCCTATCGACCAATTCGGCCGTAACCACCAAACCGGTCGCCGCCACGCCGCCTGTTCCGCCAGCGCCGGCCGTTGCGGCTGCGCCCCAACAGCCCATGACGCCGGTCCCACCCGCACAGGCTTCGCAAATGCCGTCGCCAGCAGCCCAGATCGCAGACAGCGCACCTGCTGCCGCAGTCGCCCCTGCGTCCCGCGGGCCAGAACCGGCCGTCGCCGAAGTGGCTGCCCTGCCGCCCGCAACGGCATCCAGAGAGATGCGCCGGTCGGTGCTGCCACCTCCACTACAGGCCGCACCGCCCAGGCCAGGAAACTGGACGTTTTCGCTCAAGGGTGACGATTGCAATCTGCCGGAGCAACTTTGGGTCGTGAAGGTTCAAGAGCGCAAAATTCGCAGCGAAAATTGGAAGGCCAACATCGCGACCGACGGCAAATTCGTCAGTCAGCGCACGTCCGCTTGCGTCACCGAACTGGTGCGTGGCGCCATCGCTGGCAAGCGCGGCGGCGGCTGGTACCTGTACGCCGACCCCTGTAACGCCATGTATTGCCGAGTCCGCTTCAAAATGACGTGGCGGCTACCGGAGTCTGCCTGGCGGCGGCGCTGACTTCAGCGCGTCGCCGTGCCACAACATCTCAATTCCACGCGGAGGCTCCCCATGCTGACCGGAAAAAGCGCCATCGTCACCGGCTCGACCTCGGGCATTGGTTTGGGCATCGCAGACGGCCTGGCCAAGGCGGGCGTCAACGTGCTGATGAACGGTTTAGGCACCGCCGAAGACAACAAAGACGCCATCGCCAAGGTCGGGGCACACGGCGCCAAAGTGCTATTCTCGCCAGCCAACATGCTGAAACCTGACGAAATCGCCGCCATGGTCGATCTCGCCAACACGGAGTTCGGTGCAGTCGACATCCTCGTCAACAATGCCGGCATCCAGCATGTTTCGCCAATCGAGGACTTCCCGCCCGAGAAGTGGGACGCCATCATCGCCATCAACTTGACGGCAGCCTTCCATGCCATCCGCAAAGTGGTGCCGGGCATGAAGCAGCGCCAATGGGGGCGGATCATCAACACGGCGTCGGCGCATTCGCTGGTCGCTTCGCCATTCAAGTCGGCCTATGTGTCGGCCAAGCATGCGCTGGCGGGACTGACCAAGACGGTCGCGCTGGAAGTCGCCACCAGCAAGATCACCTGCAATTGCATCTCGCCGGGCTACGTCTGGACGCCGCTGGTCGAAAAGCAGATCCCCGACACCATGAAGGCGCGGGGCATGACCAAGGAGCAGGTCATCGCCGAAGTGCTGCTGAAGGCGCAGCCGACCAAGGAATTCGTGACAATTGAGCAGGTCGCCGCGCTGGCCGTGTTCCTGTGCGGCGACGATGCCGCCCAGATCACCGGCGCAAACTTGTCAATCGATGGGGGGTGGACGGCGTAATAGCGGAACCCTCTCCCGGTGGGCCGGAAGAGGGTGGGTAGACCGTCTGTGAACGGCGCGCCGGCTTAGGCCTACTTCGAATTCAGCGGCCTTCATCGCCTTCATCAGATCTTCGCGGCAGCCTTGGATGTCACCGGCGGCGGCCATCTTGGAGGCCATCTCGAGCGACTTCATGGCCTTTTTCATCATGGCCTTGTCGGGGTTCTTCTCGGCCATCTTCATGATATTCTCTTTGTTCGTCGCATTGCACTTGACGACGTCTTCCATGGCGAAGGCGGGCACGCTCAGCGCAACGATCATGGCGGCGGAGATGGTGAGTGATTTCAGCATAGTTTCCTCCAGAAGCGGGTCGGATAGGGGATTGATCCCGAGGCGGAGGGTGTGGGTTTGCACCTTCAACAGCAAAACACGACGGCGCGATGCACGAAGGTGTGAGCGGGCGTGATAGTCCGATAACGGAGCGGTGATCGGCGATAACCGTCAAAGCCGCGCTCATTCGATCAAGGCTGGACCCGGCGGACGCTGCATGGAGACCACGGCGTTGATCGTGACGTCTCTTGCCACTCTGAAACGCAGAGTAACCGGGATCAGATCGCCCAGCCGCAACGGCTTCGTCAGTCCCATTACCATAATGTGCGTCGACTTCGGCTCGAGAACAACGACGGTGACGGGAGGCAGCGGGAGCTCGGGGAGCTTCATCATCCGTACAATGCCGTTCTCGGCGATCGATTGGTGGACCTGGCAGTTCGCAGCAACCGGCGTCGAGACGCCGACGAGCGCGTCGCCACTGTCACCGTAGTTGTTCAGGTTCAGGTAGAGTGCGGTGGTTTTGCTGTCGCCAATAGTCGGGCGAACCCAGGCATAGGAGGCTTCGAGTTTGTCGTTTGCGTGGGACGGAGTGGATCCCAGCAGCAGCAACAGACCAATTAGGCACCAGCGGCCGGCCAACATGTCGAATGGCTTCCCAGGACGCCACGTTCACTTGTGAGGAAATCAGAGCGTGCTCGCACCGTCGCCAGCGCGAGCACGCTCAAGTGGCCGCATAGCAGGAGAGGGAGGACTCCACAACGCGGCAACACAGACCTTGCTTGCCGCAGGTCCGGTTCGGGATTTTTGCGTGTTTTGCCCGCTGGCGCCGGCGGTTTCGCCTGAGGCCAATAGAAACGGAGTGGTGGGGAAGCGGGGATCCCCACCACTCCAGGAGGCCGCACGCTGGCTGCGTTGCGTACGGCCACCAAGCTGTCTTGCTGCCAAAGAGGACCGACTCTGAACGAGATCCTGTTCGGTGTCGCCTTGCAGCGAATTCCGTAATGTGCAGCCGTCATCCATGACTGCATCACGCCCAAAGAACGTGGCGGCGCGGTGGAATAGTCCCGGCCATTTTGCGGCGATCGGGCAAAATCACTGTTGCGTCGATCACATGATATATCGTGATTGAAATAATAATCACAATTCCGGGGCTTTGCGGCCTTTGAACAACCTATTGGAAAGGCGGCATAATTCTGCATCGGAGCAGAACAGGGTGCCTGCGTGCGGTGGCGGACGGTGGTCCAGCGGCGCTACGGAAACGGCCATGCGGAAATTGTGGCAGACACGCCGAGGCGGTACGGTCAGTTCCATCTCTGACCAATGAACGCGTCTTGGAAACGTCGCGCGATTCCGGCATGGTGCGGCCGCCCCATCAGTGTGGGACTCCAGATTTTGCCGAGGCCAGGAGGCCGACCCACCGTGCCGTATCACTATCATACGCTCGACGTCTTCACGGCCGACCGCTTTGCCGGCAATCAGCTGGCCGTGGTCATGGATGCGGTTGGGCTCTCCAGCGTGCAGATGCAGTCGATTGCGCGCGAGTTCGCCATTTCCGAAACAGTGTTCGTGCTGCCGCCCGGCCAATCCGGCTCATTCGGCCAAAATCCGCATTTTCACGCCCGGGCTTGAGTTGCCCTTCGCTGGGCACCCGACCATCGGGACGGCGGTGCTGCTGGCTGCGCTGAAGGCCAGCGGCGCGCCCGGCATGGATGAGGCGATTATCGTGCTTGAGGAAGTCATTGGCATCGTGCGCGTTGGCGTGCGGCATAAGCTGGGTGAAGCAGCCTTCGCCGAATTCGATACGCCGCGGCTGCCCGAACCGCTGGCCACGCCCATCTCGGTCGACCGGATGGCCGACGCCTTGAGTATCTCGCCATCCGAGATCGGTTTCGAGAATCACCGTCCGACTCGCTATTCGGCGGGCGTGCCCTACTCGTTCGTGCCGGTGCGCGATCTGGCCTCGATCGCGCGCGTGAAAATGATTCCGCCCTACTGGGACAGCGCCTTTGGACCGCACGGCGCCTACATTTATTGCCGGGAAACGTCGCATACGACGGCGCATTTCCATGCCCGCATGTTCGCGCCCGATCTGGCCAACGAAGATCCTGCAACCGGCTCGGCGGCGGCGGCGTTTGCGGCCGTAGTGCACCGCTTTGACGACATCAAGGATGGCACCAAGCGGCTCGCCATCGAGCAGGGCTACGAGATGGGTCGGCCGAGTCGCATCGAGCTGGAAATCATGGTTTCGGGCGGCCAGCTGCGGCTGGTGCGGATCGGCGGCCGGGCGGTTCGGGTGAGTTCGGGGACGATAGAAGTCTAGGAATCCTTAGGACCCAATAGGACTCAATTGTCACTCAGCCGGAATCTTGCTTGCGGTTGGAAGAACAAACCGCCATTCTTGTCACTATGGCGCGTTGCCGATAGCGCGCCTCCAAACCAACAGGGTCCGCGCATGATCGCGCCGATGTCATCGCCAAACAACTGCTGCGAGGCCGACGGCCTTGCCGCGATGACGGCCCCTGCCTGCCTCCTCGGGTTCCTGCTGCTAACCAGCCCCTGAGTGTACCGGTTCGCGTGTCGCGGATGGGTGCTCAGGGGATGCCAAAGCCGTTGCGCCGCAATTGCGGTGGCCGGCCGATCAGCGCTACATGAACCGAACCCCGAAGGACGATCAGAATGGCTCCCAAAAAATCCAAGCCCGCCTCTGCGACCCAAGCCGCCGCAAGCAGCGGCAAAGACCGTGTCGTGATTTTCGACACCACGTTGCGCGACGGAGAACAATGTCCCGGCGCGACCATGACGCTGGAGGAAAAACTCCAGGTCGCAGAGATGCTCGATGAGATGGGCGTCGACATCATTGAGGCTGGCTTCCCGATCGCCTCTATCGGCGATTTCGAGGCCGTGGCGGAGATTGCCCGGCTGTGCAAGCGGGCGACCATCGCTGGCCTCGCGCGCGCCATACCAGCCGATATCGACCGCGCGGGCGAGGCGGTGCGCAAGGCCAAACGCGGGCGCATCCATACTTTCGTCTCAACCTCGCCGATCCATCTCGAACATCAGATGCGCAAGACCGAGACCGAGGTGCTGGCCATCATCGCCGCTACGGTGACGCGCGCGCGCAATCTGGTCGAGGACGTGGAGTGGTCGGCCATGGACGCTACCCGCACGCCGATCGAGTATCTGGTGAAATGCGTCGATGCCGCCATCAAGGCCGGGGCCACCACCATCAATCTCCCCGATACCGTCGGTTATGCAACTCCCGACGAGTATCGCAGCATGTTCCGCCAGGTACGCGAGCGGGTGGCCAACAGCGACAAGGCCATTTTCTCCGTGCACTGCCACGACGATCTCGGGCTTGCAGTGGCCAATTCGCTGGCCGGCGTCGAGGGTGGCGCGCGGCAGATCGAGTGCACCATCAATGGCCTTGGCGAGCGGGCAGGTAACGCCGCGCTGGAAGAGGTTGTGATGGCCATCCGTACCCGTTCGGATGTGCTGCCCTACGAGACGCGCATCGACGCCAAGCAACTGAACCGGGCGTCCAAACTGGTGTCGGCCGCGACCTCATTCCCGGTGCAGTACAACAAGGCCATCGTCGGCCGGAACGCCTTTGCGCACGAGAGCGGCATCCATCAGGACGGCATGCTGAAAAACCAGACGACGTATGAGATCATGACGCCGGAATCGGTCGGTGTGTCCAAGACCTCGCTGGTGATGGGCAAGCATTCGGGCCGCGCCGCCTTCAAGACCAAGCTGAAGGACCTCGGTTACGAACTCGGCGAGAACGCCTTCGAAGACGCGTTCAACCGTTTCAAGGCGCTCGCCGACCGCAAGAAGCATGTCTACGACGAGGACATCGAGGCGCTGGTGGACGAGCGCATCGCCACCGCGTCGGACCGCGTGAAGCT
Source organism: uncultured Alphaproteobacteria bacterium (assembly GCA_963732765.1). GTDB lineage: Bacteria > Pseudomonadota > Alphaproteobacteria > Rhizobiales > Hyphomicrobiaceae > JANYHF01. Next base: position 669,559 of record CAVTAS010000008.1, read on the forward strand.
GATCTCGCTGCTGGTGGTGGCCGGGACGATGGGGCCGCAATCGGCGACCATGACGCTGGACATCGAAGGCACGCACAAAACCGTGCAGTCGCTGGGCAACGGCCCGGTAGACGCCATGTTCAACGCCATCAAGCTGCTGATCCCGCATGAGGCCAAGCTGGAGCTGTACCACGTCAACGCCGTCACCGCCGGGGCCGACGCCCAGGCCGAGGTAAGCGTGCGGCTGGAACACAACGGCCGCAGCGTGTCATCGCGTGCCGCCGATCCCGACACCCTGGCGGCCTCCGCCAAGGCCTATATCGGCGCGCTCAACAAGCTGATGCAACGCGATCTGATCGGCGGGGCCAAACGCTCGGCGGGATAGCTGGACTTTGACTCCAGACTCGTCATTCCCGCGTAGGCGGGAATCCAAACAAGCCAGTGGTGGCGCCAGCTTCATCGACAACGCAAGACGATGCTCTATCAGGCTTTTCCCAGTGTCGAGGCGCTGACACACCGCTGGTTGCATGGACCCCCGCCTTCGCAGGGGTGACGAGGTTGAGGCTCAGGGCGGTTCACCACGACCGCCCTTTTTTCGGCATGGTGCAATGCTCTGAGAAACCCAACTGCGCGAAACTCTCAACATGGCGCAGGATTTGCTGTAGGTTACCCGGCACAGGTCAACGTTTTGTTAGTCATGAGTAATCGGGGCAGCCTTTGGCGATGATGAAGGGCCTGATCGGAGGCTTCAGCGACGATTTGGCTGTCGATTTGGGGACGGCCAATACGCTGGTCTATGTGCCGCGCCGCGGCGTGGTGCTGGATGAACCATCCGTGGTCGCCATCCGTACCCGCAATGGCGCGCGCGAGGTCATCGCGGTTGGCGCCAATGCTAAACTCATGCTGGGCCGCTCGCCCGATGGCATCGAGACCATCCGGCCGATGCGCGATGGCGTGATCGCCGATTTCGTTGCGGCCGAAGAGATGCTGCGCCAGTTCATCAAGCGCGCCAAGCGCACCATGGGCTTTTTGCGCCCGCGGGTCTTAGTGTGCGTACCGGCTAGCTCTACCCCGGTGGAACGCCGCGCCATCTACGAATCCACGCTCTCGGCGGGCGCCCGCCGCGCCATGCTGATCGAGGAGCCGATTGCGGCGGCACTGGGCGCGGAACTTCCCGTGCACGAGCCCAAGGGCTCGATGGTGGTCGATATCGGCGGCGGCACCACCGATATTGCCGTGATGGCGCTGGGCGGCGTCATCAGCGCTATCTCCATTCGCTGCGCCGGCAACGCCATGGACGAGGCGATCATGCGCTATGTCCGGCGCCACCACAATTTGCTGGTGGGTGAGGGCAACGCCGAGCGCATCAAACTGGAAGCCGGCGCCGCCATCCCGCATATCAATGGCAAAGCGGTGGATGTGTTCATCCGTGGCCGCGATACTCGGCGCGGCGTACCGACCGAGGTTGTCCTGAAGCCCGCCGATATCGCGCAGGCGCTGGCCAGCCCCATCGAGACGATTGCCGAGGCCATCCAACGCACGCTCGAACAACTGCCGCCCGAGATCGCAGCCGATATCATTGATCGCGGCATTTGCCTGACCGGCGGCGGCGCGCTGCTCGAAAAGCTCGACGACGATCTGCAGCGGCGCACCGGAGTAAAATTCTTCCTGGCGCCCAATCCCCTGCAAAGTGTCGTGTTGGGCTGCGGGAAAGTGTTGGAATCTCATGGCGAATACGAGGAGTTCCTCATTCGCCCGGCATGACTCTCCCCAAGTTCTTTGCTACAAGTTGATACGTCGCAGCGTCAGCGCCATGTCAGGTGCGGTATGCTGATAATGACTTCGGCAGGCGACACGCCTGCCATCCGATTTGCAGCGTGAAAGTTCATTCGTGACTCTGGCATCGGCCGTGGCAATTCTGCGCAAGGATGGACTGAGCCGGGATCGCGCGCGGTTTCGCGCTTCGGGACCGGTCGGCCTTGCCGTGCTGCTGGTGCTGATGTTCTTGTCGGGCGTGCTGCTGGTTCTGGAGCGCGTCGAGCACAAGGGCTTGCGCAGCTTTCGCGCCAACTCGATGGATGCGCTCTCGCCCGTGCTGGAGACCGCGTCCCAGCCGGTGTATTACGCTCAGCGCCTGCGCCGGCAGGTCTACACCTACCTCGATCTCATGACCGAGATGGACACCCTCAAAGCCGAGAACCAGCAACTGAAACAGTGGCGGTGGCGGGCCCAACAGCTTGAGACCGAGGCGCGCGAGTATCGCAAGCTGTTGCTCGCGGTCGATGATTCCAGCTACGGCTTCGCCACGGGCCGCGTTATCGCCGATGGCCGCAGCCCGTTCGTGCGCACCACCCTCATAAATATCGGCCGCGCCCAAGGCGTCACCAACGGTTATGCAGTGGTCGACAGCGAGGGCTTCGTTGGCCGCATTGTCGAAACCGGCGAGCACTCCGCCCGCGTTCTTCTGTTCACCGATATCAACAGCCGGGTGCCGGTCGAGATCGGCCCCGAAGGGGTGCGTGCGATCATGCGAGGCGATGCGGAAAATCAACCTGTGATCGAGTTCCTGCCGTCCGACAGGACGATCGCGGTCGGCGACGAGATCAAGACGTCCGGCCAGGACGGCCTGCTGCCGCGTGGCTTGCCAATCGGCCGCGTGATCAAGGCCGAACAGTCTTTCCGAGTGGCGCCGCGGGTTCGCCTCGATCAGGTCGATTTCGCCAGCGTACTGTTCTATGCCGCTCCGGGACTGGAGCTGGCCAACGGCGGCACGGCAGCCGCCGGCAACGGCGAGACTGTCGCGGTTCGAGCCCGGTAGCGTCGTGTCGGGCATCAGGCATCAAGGCTGTCGATGCCCGATGTCCGATGCCAATCCCACGGCTTGTGCGAGACGCAGCACTCGCGGCTTTGGATTTGCCATCTTCCAACATTAGGCATCGAATCCAATAGGAACGTCGGCCCTGGCCATGTCAGGGTAGGACATCCCGTTGACCTTGCCTCGTGATTTGCGGACAGTCATCGCCATGTTGCGTAAAGCTTATCTGCTGTTCCCGGTGCTGGTCAGCCTGATCGCGGTCCTGTCGACCTCGTTGCCGTGGGGGGCGCCGCTGAGCGTCTCGACAGCCTTGCCACTGCTGGCGCTGGGCGTGGTCTTTTACTGGGGCATCCATCGCCCCCGCCAATTGCCAGCACCTGCTGTTTTTCTGTTCGGCCTGCTCACCGATCTGGCAACGGACGGTCCGCTCGGGTTTTGGGCGCTGAATTACCTGGCCGGTTATGCCGTGGCGGTTTACGGCCCACTCTGGAACGGCGGGCGGCGCGCTGGCGCGGCTGGAATCGTCTTGTTCGCGGTGGCCGTTCTTGTCGTGACGGGATTGAACTGGTCCTTGACCTCGCTGTTCTTCCTCAAGCCAATGCCGCTTCGCCCTCTCATGATCGGCGCTGCGGTGGCGCTGTTCGCCTATCCCGTCATCGGCTTTGTACTGGCGCCGATCGAGCGGGCGGTCGGCCTGGCGCTGGAGCGCGTTGCCAACCCGCAGGACGATTGGCTGTGAACCGTCCGCACCTCACGTTCCGCGCCCGGCGTCGTCGTTTGGCGCTATGGATGATGCGCTGGGTTCTGCCACGACCGCCGCGCAAGGGCGAGGAGGCGCAGGTGCTAACCGGCCGCTTCACGCGCCGCGCCCTTATCATGGGTGGGGTGCAGGGCGGGCTCATCGGGCTGCTTGCGGTGCGCTTGTACGAGCTGCAGATCACCTATTCGCCACGCTACCGGCTGCTGGCCGAAGCCAATCGCATCAATACCCAGAACGTGCCGGTCGTGCGCGGCGGCATCCGTGACCGCTTCGGCGTTGTGCTGGCCGAGAGCCTGGAGAACTTGCAGGCCGTGCTGATCCCCGACCTCGCCGACGATGTGAACGGCACCATTGAGCGTCTCGAAAAAATCATTGTGCTGAGTGACGAGGACCGCCAGCGTCTTTTGGATGTTACGGCCAAACAGAGCCGCCTCCTGCCTGTGCTGATCAAAGACAATCTGACCTGGGAGGAATTTGCCCGCGTCAATGTGCTGACCCCGCAACTGCCTGGCGTCGAGACGCAAGCCGGCTGGCTGCGCCGCTACGATCACGGGCCGGAAATCTGTCACGTGGTGGGATACGTTGGCCGCGCCGATGTGGTGGAGACGGACAAGGACCCGGCCTTGCGGCTGACCGGACAGCGCGTGGGCAAATCCGGCGTCGAACTCGGCATGGAGCCGGCCTTGCGCGGCACGCCTGGATTGGTCCGCCGCGAGGTGGATGCGCGCGGCCGGGTGGTGCGCGAGCTGGAGCGCGTGCCGGGCGAGGCGGGCAAGCATCTGACGCTCACCATCGACACACAAACACAACGCTTTGCCCTCAACCGGATGAAGTCGGACGACTGGTCCGCGGTTGTCGCGATGGACGTCGCATCGGGGGAGATCCTCGCCCTGGCCTCCACGCCCAGTTACGATCCCGCCATGTTTGCTGCGGGCATCAGCACCGCCAACTGGCAGAAACTGCAAGCCGAGGATGGCGATCCCTTGGTCAACAAAGCGGTACGCGGACAATATCCGCCCGGCTCCACCTTCAAGATCGTGACGGCCCTGGCAGGACTGGCGGCTGGTGTGATCACGTCCGAGACCAAAGTCACCTGCACCGGCGGCTACGACTACGGCGGGCAGCACTTCGGCTGCTGGAAGGCCGGCGGCCACGGCACTGTGCAACTGCACCAGGCCATGGCGGAATCCTGTGACGTGTTCTTTTACGAGACGGCGCGCCTCACCGGCATCGACAAGCTGGCGGCGGCCGCGCGCGAGCTTGGCTTCGGCGTCACCCACGATATTGGCCTGGCCGGTGTGCGCGCTGGCGTGATGCCCGATCCGGCCTGGAAGCTGAAGATGCGCGCCCGTCCCTGGCTGGGCGGCGAGACGGTGCAAGCGGGAATCGGGCAGGGTTATGTGATCGCCTCGCCGTTGCAGATGGCGATCATGACGGCGCGCGTGGCCAGCGGCGTGAAACTGGCGCCGAAACTGATCCGTCAGGCCGGTCAAGGCGCTATACAAAAGGCGTCGAAGGCTGCGCTGCTATCCTTCAGCCGCGCGGACTTGGACGTGGTGCGCAAAGGCATGATCGGGGTCGTCAACGATCCCGGCGGCACGGCTGGCGGCGCGGCGCTGCCTGGCGTCGTGGTTGCGGGCAAGACGGGCACCTCGCAGGTTGCGCGCGCCTCGCGTGGGGTGCCCAACGAGCAGGTGTCGCGCCTGCTGCGGGATCACTCGCTGTTCGTGTGTTACGCCCCAGCCGAGGCGCCGCGCTATGCTGTCGCCGCGGTGGTCGAACATGGCGGCGGCGGTTCGCGCGCCGCCGCCCCGCTCGCCCGGGATATTCTGGCCGATCTGCTGGTCCGCGACCCCGGCAGCCGTCCCGGCGCCTATTCCACGCCGCCCGGCCGGCCGAACCGGGAGGGATGACCATGTCGCTGGCCTTTCCGCAATCGCATCGCGAGGAGCGCGGCGCCTGGGCGACGCCCATTCCCTGGTTGATACCTCCCCTGGCCGCCGTGATCGGCGGCATTGGCGTCGCCACGCTTTACTCGGTCGCGGGCGGCTCCATGGACCCCTGGGCGATGCGCCATGTGCAGCGGCTGCTGATCGGCTTTGGGGTGATGTTCGCGCTCCTGCTGGTGCCGGGTAGACTGTGGTTACAAATCGCCTATCCGGTCTATGTCGTCGCGCTCCTGCTGGTGCTTGCGGTCATGCTGCGCGGTACCCAAGCCATGGGCGCGCAACGCTGGCTGACCGTGGGGCCGATCAGTTTGCAGCCGTCCGAGATCATGAAGTTCGCGCTCATTCTGGTGCTGGCGCGCTATTTCCACGATCTGCCGGGGCGCCTGATCTCGCATCCGCTGGCCGTGCTGGCGCCGCTCGTCATGGTGGCTGCGCCGATGGTGCTGATCCTGAAACAGCCCGACCTTGGCACCGCGCTGCTGCTTGGCATGACAGGGCTGATGCTGATCGTGCTCTCGGGCACGGCCTTGCAGTATCTGGTCGCCGGGGCTGTTGCGATAAGCGTTGCCGCGCCGCTGTCCTGGACCTTGCTGCACGGCTACCAGAAGCAACGCCTGTTGGTGTTCTGGGATCCCGGCATCGATCCGCTCGGCAAGGGCTATCAGATCTACCAGTCCAAGATCGCGCTGGGCAGTGGTGGTTATGCCGGCAAGGGCTTCCTGCAGGGCACGCAGACGCAGCTCGATTTCGTGCCCGAGAAACACACCGACTTCATCTTCGCGCTGTGGGCCGAAGAGACCGGGTTCTTTGGCTCAATCGTGCTGATCGTGCTGTTTCTCGCCCTGATCTGGTGCCTCACCCTGTTGGCGCTGCGGGCCAAGACGGTGTTCGCGCGGTTGCTGATTTCGGGCGTGGCGACCTCGCTGTTTCTGCACGTTTTCGTCAACATCGCGATGGTGATCGGGCTGGCCCCGGTGGTCGGCGTGCCGCTGCCGCTGATCTCCTATGGCGGCACCTCGCTGTTCTCGTTGATGATCGGCCTTGGTCTGTCGCTGGGGATCGCGGGACGGGTCGAACAGTTACGCCGCCCCACCACACTGGTGCGCGGCGAAAAGCCAGCCCTGAAGTGACGCGTTGTCCCATGCCATGGACCAAACCACCCTTGGAAAACCGGTTGCCGAGCCGGTGCGGGATGGCCAAGATGCCGGCGACTCAACGGGGCGGATTGTTGGTATGCGGGCTGAGCTGAAAAGCGCAAAGGCGGACGGAGTGCGATCGGCTGCGCGCGCGCTCGCGCTCGGCCTCGCGGCGGTTCTGGCGGGCTGCAACGGTCCGGACGGCGCGAACCAGTCCACTGGCAGCATGTCGCTGGCCGCGCTGCCAATTTTGCCCGGATTTGGCATCACGGCGCCTGGCAAGCCGGTGGACGTCTACATCAAGTTCGCGCGCCTGGCCAAAGCGTGCTGGCTGACTGCGCCTGCCCCCTTGCAGGAGGGCTATCTGTTCACCGCCGACGCCAATCCAGAGGGGCGTGGCGGCGCGGTCAGCATCGTGATCTTCGAAAAGAACGCCTCAGCGGGCATCAAGGGTGATCGCGGGCTGGCGGCCTATTCCATGTCGCTGACGCCGTCCGGCGCCGAGGCAACGTCCATTGGCGTCGATAATGCCCGCGTTCCCGAAGGGTTCGCTAAAAAGATGCAGGCCGACGTTGAGCGCTGGGCTGCCGGCGAGACGGACTGCAACGCCGCCCGGGCCTGGCCAACGCAGAAGGCCACGGGCGAAGAACTAGAGCCCGGCCAAACCGCCAAACTGCTCAAGGCTGTGGTGGGCAAGAAGAAGGCGCTCTAATTCGCAAGGCACCTCACCCCACGGCTGGCTTCAGTTCGCTTTCCTTGGCGATGCGCTCATACGCCTCGGTCATGGTTTTGATGCGGTAGAGCCGTTCGCCGCTGTCGTGCGGCAACAGGCGCAAGATCTTGAAACCGCGCAACGATTGGCTGGCGCCGAAGCGCGGCGAGGATTGAAGGTCGACCATTTGTCCGACGGCATACTTAGGATTGGCCATGGGGTGTCTGTGCATCCTTGCTGAGGGCGGCCGCCAGATCGGCGGGATCGATGGTGGTGACTTGCCGAGCGGCCGCAGAGATGTGCGGCGCCGGCAGGGAAATGCTGGTCGAGACGCGCCGCCAGACTGACAGTGTCAGCCCGTCCATCTGTTCTTCGATGGTCTCAACGTCATACGTGCCGGGCGGCTGCGGACCCTCAACGCCCGGCAGCGCAAACGGATGCGCAAAGCGTACGCTCCGATGCGTCAGGCGTTCCGTCATGTGGCGGGTTCGATGTGTGGCACAATTTCACAATACACCCGCGCGCACCGGCAATTATGTTCGCTGTGGAATAAACATGAAGCCATGCGAGGCTACCCAAACAGGAAGTCGTCGGCGGTGAGTTGGGCGCTGTTGACGTTCAGCAGGGTCACGGTTTCGTTCGCCGCCAGCGTCAGGATCGTGTTGGCCCCGCTTTGCACAATTGCGTGACGGGCGACCAGATCGCTGAAGCTTGTGGCCAGGTCGAGGCCGATCTTCAGGAAGTCGTGGCCAAATCCGGTAGCGACGAAGTCGGTGATGGTGTCGCGTTCGATGCCGGAGAGCTGCTTGCCGAACGCGAACACATCGGCGCCGGCCCCGCCGGTCAGCACGTTGATGCCCTTGCCGCCGGACAGTCCGTCGTTGCCATTGCCGCCGCTCAGCGTGTCGTTGGACGTGCCGCCCAAAAGGCTGTCGTTGCCGTCCATGCCATAGAGCACGCTGCGGCCGCCGGCATTGATCAGGATGTTGTCGAGGCCGTTGCCCGTCCCGGTACGGGCGGCTGTGCCCAATAGGGTGAGATTTTCTACGTTGGCGGCGAGCGTGTAGCTGAAGGCTGCACGCACAGTGTCGATGCCGGCATTGAAGCCTTCCGTAATCTGGTCGGTGGAGCGGTCCAGAATAAAGGTGTCGTTGCCAAAACCACCAATCAGGCTGTCGACCCCCAGTCCGCCATCCAGAACATTGTTTCCGGCATTTCCGGTCAGCACGTTTTGCCCGGTATTGCCGGTTGCGTTGATGCTGTCCAGTCCGGTCAGCGTCAGGTTCTCCAGATTGGCGCCCAGCATGGCGCTGATGCTCGATTTCAAGGTATCGGTGCCCGCTTTGGCGGCCTCGGTCACGATGTCTCCGGTCGCGTCGACCACATAGGTGTCGTTGCCCAGGCCTCCGCTCATGGTGTCTGCGCCCAGGCCACCGTCAAGAACGTTGTCCGCGCCGTTGCCTATCAGCAGATTGTTGAGGCCGTTGCCGGTGCCGTTGGAAGCCAGCGCGCCAGTCAGCGTTAGGTTTTCGAGCTCGGCGCCGAGTGACACAGTGGCGCTCGACTGCACCAGATCGATACCGCCGCCAGCCGCCTCGCTGATGACCTCGGCAGAGCCGTCCACCAGATAGGTATCGTTGCCCACCCCGCCCGAGAGTGTATCGAGCCCAGTCCCGCCATCCAACGTGTCATTGCCGATGCCGCCTGAAAGTGCGTCTGCCCCTGCGCCTCCGATCAGGAGATTGGCCGCGTCATTGCCTGCGATGGTGTCGTTGCCGCCGCCGCCCGACGCATTTTCGATCAGCGTCTTGTAGGCGATGGCGATGTTGTTGGTCATGCCGGCCGCCGACGAATAATGGCCAGCCAGCAAGTTGATGTTGGAGGCCTTGGCATAGCCCGAGAGGTCCAGCTTATCGATGCCGCTGGCGTCGTAGATGGTCAGGATCGGGTGCAGATTGGCATTGAAGTTGTAGACATTGGCAACCGCCGCGCCAATGCCGTTGACGTTGAAGCCATAGGTCGTGGCGCCAGCGCGGGTGGTGGGATCTGCGCCGTACATGGTCTGGATGGCCAAGACGTCGTTCAGCATCGGAGTCTGGGCATAATAGGCGACGCCGTTGGCCGACCAACTCGCCTGTCCCGTTTCCCAGACCGGGAAGTACGACATGACCGAGTACATGTGGCTGTCCTGGAGGCTCGAGGCGTCGGTCAGCCAGTTGGCCGAGCCATTGTAATTGCCCATATGATGGAGGCCGAGTGCATGGCCGATCTCATGGAGGTAGGTGTGAAACGAGTAGTCGCCGACGGCGGGACGCGTGAGTTCAGCGTAGTTCGAATTCATCCAGACGCTGCTGCCTTCCCAGCTGCGGGCGTTCGGGTAGTAGCCATAGCCATAGGCGTCGGTGGAGGTGTGATTTGAGAACCGGAATGTTGAACTCGCGCTGCTGCCGCCCGGCGAGGTGTTCGGCGCAATCAGCTCGTCCCAGACTTTGATCGCAAGCGACGCCGCCGCTTGCTGGCTGGCGTTGAAGGCCGCAAAGCCGGCCCGCTCGCCGGCGCTGGCTGGTATCCAGCTGTTGCTGGTCGGGAACCCATAGGTCCAGGTTTTACCCGAAACGTGCCAGCCGGAATCGAGCTGGCCAATGACCTGCGCATTCGTCCAAGACGCCAACGCCACGACACTGCCTCACGCAACGCCACACCACGTGGCAGATAGTCCTCCCAAACCGCTGCTGAGCGACTAAGAAGATCGATAGAATGCAATGGATTGGTAAGATTATCGCCAGCCAGCGATCGGGCATCAGGCACAGTTCGCTTCAGTTCATTCGGCGCGAAATGCCTGTCATGGTATGGACGTATCGATGCGACGGTGTACCCGCGCGTTGCGCTAGCCGTAGTCCTGACCACCCGGCTAGGTTGCCGCGCGGGTCAGTCAGGTTCTGATAGGGTTCCAGGGACAACACCCCCCGTAGCCGTCGTCGCAATGCAACAGGAGATCTCCGGATGATCACACTCTCCGTCAACGGCGTCGATCATGCCATTGATGCCGAAAAAGACATGCCGCTGCTTTGGGCCATTCGCGACCTGGTAGGTCTGACCGGCACCAAGTTCGGCTGTGGCGTGGCCCAATGCGGCGCCTGCACCGTGCATCTCGATGGCGTTCCCGTCCGCTCGTGCCAGACCTTTATTGGCGACGTGGGAACCGGCAAAATCACCACCATCGAAGGCGTGACGGGCAAGATCGCCGAGACTGTGCAGACCGTTTGGGCCGAGATGGATGTGCCGCAATGCGGCTATTGCCAGTCCGGACAGATCATGTCGACGGTGGCGCTACTCGCGGAAAAGAAGAGGCCAAGCGACGCCGATATCGACTCGGCGATGGCGGGCAACTTGTGCCGCTGCGCGACCTACCACCGGATTCGCGGTGCCATCCACGAAGCTGCTCGCCGTCTGGAGGCTTAAGATGATCATCAATCGCTTGCTAGACGCTGCCGCCCCGTCCCCCTCGCGGCGCCAATTCCTGTTGGGCTCGGCCGCGGTAGGCGCAACCCTGGTGGTCGGTTTTCGCGGCGCACCGGTTTCGGCCGCCGATGCACCCGCCCCGATCCAGCCGCTTGACGCCTACATCCGCATTGCGCCCGACAACAAAGTCACGATCGTGTCGTCCCAGTTCGAAATGGGCCAGGGCGCGTACTTCGGTATCGCCACGCTCGCCAATGAAGAACTCGGCGCTGACTGGGCCGATATCACGGTCGAGGGTGGGTCAGGCAACCCAGCCCTTTACGGCAATCTGGCCTTTGGCGGCGCGTTTCAGCTGACCGGCGGTTCCAGCTCCATGTCATCGTCATGGGAGCGCTACCGAAAGGCAGGCGCTGCGGCGCGCATGATGCTGGTTTCGGCGGCGGCAGCTGCCTGGAGCGTGCCAGCCAGCGAGGTCAAAGCCGCTGATGGAAAGCTCACCCATGCATCGGGCAAGTCCGCCACCTTTGGCGAGATGGCTGCGGCTGCCGCCAAGGTCGCCATCCCGGCCGACGTGCGGTTGAAGCCTAAGGAGCAGTGGACCCAGATCGGTTCGCCGACCCTTAAGCGCTACGACAGCAAGGGCAAATCCAACGGCACCCAGGGCTACACCATCGACGTTAAGCTGCCCGGCATGGTGACGGCCGTGATGCTGCATCCGCCGCTGTTCGGTGCGACGGTGAAGTCGTTCGACGCCACCAAGGCCAAGGCCATCAAGGGCGTGATCGATGTGGTGCAGATCCATCGCGGCATCGCGGTGGTGGCCGAGCACATGTGGGCCGGCATCCAGGGCCGCGATGCCTTGACGGTGGTGTGGGACGACAGCAAAGCCGAAAAGCGCGGCTCGAAGGAGATCCTCGCCGAGTATTCAGCTGCGGCAGGTCAGCCGGGCAAGGCGGTCGCGCGCAACGACGGCGATACGGTGGCCGCCATGACGTCGGCGGCCAAGACGATCGAGGCCACCTTCGAGTTCCCCTATCTGGCGCATGCTCCGCTTGAGGCGCAAAACGCCGTGGCACAAAAGACCGGCGACGTGATCGAAGTCTGGGGTGGAAATCAGCTGCCCGATTTCTATCAATACTATCTCTCGCAGATCGCCGGCACCACGCCGGACAAGGTCAAACTGCACATGATGAAAACCGGCGGCGGTTTCGGCCGTCGTGGCGTGTTCGATGCCGACGTACTGTCGGAGGCCGTAGCGGTCGCCAAGGCCTTGAACTGGAAGTATCCGGTGAAAGTTCAGTGGACCCGCAACAACGACATGCAAGGCGGGCGCTATCGGCCTGCCTATGTGCATCGCATGAAGGCTGGCCTGGACGCGAACGGTAATCTGGTTGCCTGGCACAATCACATTGTCGGCCAGTCGATCATGACGGGCACGCCGTTCGAAGAGGCGATGGTCAAGAACAACATCGATCCGACCTCGGTGGAAGGGGCCTCGAACCTGCTGTATGGCGTGCCGAACGTGAAGGTGGAGCTGACCACCATGACCAACGGCGTGCCGGTGCTGTTCTGGCGCGCGGTGGGCTCGACCCATACCTCTTACGCGGTTGAGGCGTTCCTGGACGAAGTTGCTGAGGCAGCCGGAAAGGACCCGGTTGCCTTCCGCTTGGCGATGTTGTCGAAACACCCGCGTCATGCGGCCGTCTTGAAGCTGGCCGCTGAGAAAGCTGGCTGGGGCACGCCCTTGCCGGACGGGCGCTATCGCGGCGTTGCGCTGGCTGAGGCCTTCAACACCATCGTCGCCCAGGTGGTCGAGATCACCGTTCCGAAGGCGGGCGAAGTGAAAGTCGAACGCGTCGTAGCCGCGGTCGATTGCGGTACCGTGATCAATCCCGATCAGGTGAAAGCGCAAATCGAAGGCGGCATCGGCTTTGGTCTGGGCGCGATCCTGGCCGAGCAAATTACGCTGACGGCTGGCAAGGTCGACCAAGAGAATTACGATCTTTATACACCTCTGCGCATCAACCAGATGCCCGTGGTGGAGGTGCACACGGTTGCCTCCGATGCTCCGCCTACAGGCATTGGCGAGCCCGGCGTGCCACCGATCGGCCCGGCCCTGGCCAATGCGATCTACGCCGCAACCAAGAAACGCGTGCGCGTGTTGCCGGTCGCCAAAGGACTGTCGGCCTAATGGTCAAGTTCAGAGGGCGGCGGCGCTGCCGCCCTCGTTGCGCAATGGGGGCGGAATGAGCCAAAATCACCCGCTCGTTATCCCTTCCTTAAGGATATCGGCCTAGGGTTTTTCTCATCCAGTCTTCTGGATCCGGAGTGGGTCCTGTCCACTCTGTTTGACGCCTCCCTGTTAACTTCTGAGCCGCCTAAACCGCGGCTCATTTTTTTTGCCTTGTTTCGGGACGAATCGGCCCCTTTTTAGCTCGAATCGGAAGGTGTTCCTTAACTTGCATGCAATCATACTTGCATTCGACTGCAGGTCTTGCATGATGGTTTTTGCGAACAGTTCAGTGGTGATAGTTCAATCATGAGCGAGCGTGGCGTACGCGAAGAAGCCGGATCCGGCGTGATGGTGTCGTTCGGCGAACGGTATCTGACCTCGGAACGGTTCCAGTCCATCTACCGTGAGGGGATGGAGCTGGTGGAAGAGACGGCCCGCTATCTCGATGGCGATGGCCGCGGCGAAGGCAAGTCGCTGAAGGGCGCAACGTCGCTGAGTTACGCGACCGAGAGCATGCGGCTGACGACGCGGCTCATGAACATTGCGTCCTGGCTGCTGATCCGGCGCTCGGTGAACAATGGCGAGATGACGCAGGAGCGCGCCCGGCGCGAGCGTCTGAAGCTGAAGATCGACTCGATCGGCCGCCCGTCCCACATCAAGGGCTTCGACGAGCTGCCCGCTCGTCTGCAGGCGCTGATCACGGCAAGCTTTGGCCTGCAGGACAAGGTGATCAAGCTGGATCGCCTGTTCGAGGGCGGCAGCGTGTTGGGCGAGGACTCCCAGCCGCGTGCCCAACTCCCGGCGCCACAGGACGCGACCTCGCAGGCCCTGGTGGCGGTGACCGGCGATCCGAAGGCGTCGCTGTCGCGCATCCGGCTGGTGTTCAACGCCGATACGGTAGCGAACAAGCATTGATGGTCGGATTGCCGGCCTAGGGGCGGCTTGCGGGCCGCCCGTTACCAACACGCCCGCTGTTATGAGGGCGGTCGCTAACCGCCCCTACAAACTCCCGCTGCACCCCAGCAACAAAACAGGCCCCGGCGTTCCCGCGCGGGGCCTGTCTTCGTTCGGGCCATCGCCCGCAGCGCTACTTCTTGAAAATGCCTTCGAACTTCTTGTTGAACTTGGTCAGGCGGCCGCCGCGGTCCAGCAACTGCTGGTTGCCGCCGGTCCAGGCCGGATGCGTGCTCGGATCGATGTCGAGCATGATCTTGTCGCCCTCGTTGCCGTAGGTCGAATAGGTCGTGTACTCGGTGCCATTGGTCATCACGACGGTGACGGAATGGTAGTCGGGATGCAGGCCTGCGGTCTTCTTCATGGGAAAGTCTCGATGGTTGGCCCGCACGATGTTGCGCGCGGAGCAGCGGGACCCGGATCAAGGGGAGTTGAGGCGAGGAGATAGCCCGGGACTGGGGGCGGGGTCAAGAGCTTGGCGCAACCTCATCGCTTGTTTGCTGAGGCTGGTGGACGGGTTTCCCGGCACCAAGCAGCTGTCACATAGCAAACCTATAGGCTTGCGCCATGGACGGAACGATCGGTCCCAAAGCCGATCGCCAACCGTCCGGACCAAACCGCAAGGACATCAAACATGAGCATCCTGAAGACTTCGGTTGCGCTTGCCGCAATCGTCGCCGTCGCTGCGCAGGCGACGGTCGCCACTGCCGCCGGCATGGAAGACCTGGTGGCCGCCGCCAAGAAGGAAGGCGAACTCACCGTCATCGCCCTGCCCCACGACTGGTGCGGCTATGGTGACGTGATCGCCGGCTTCAAGGCCAAGTACGGCATCAAAGTCAACGAACTCAACCCCGACGCCGGTTCGGGCGACGAAGTCGAGGCCGTCAAGGCCAACAAGGACAACAAGGGCCCGCAGGCTCCCGACGTGGTCGACGTCGGCCTGTCGTTCGGTCCGCAGATGAAGAAAGACGGCCTGATCCAGGCTTACAAGGTCTCGACCTGGGACGAGATCCCGGACTCGATGAAGGATCCCGAGGGCTTCTGGACCGGCGACTACTACGGCGTGCTCTCGATGATGGTCAACAAGGACCTGGTCAAGAAGATCCCCGCCGACTGGGCCGATCTGATGTCCGATGATTACAAGGGCATGGTCGCACTCTCGGGCGATCCGCGCTCCTCGAACCAGGCCACCATGGCGATCTACGCCGCCGGTTTGGCCTCGGGCAAGACCGACGCCAAGGACGCGGCTCAGGCCGGCCTCGAGTTCTTCGCTGCCCTGAACAAAAAGGGCAACTTCGTGCCGGTCGCCGGCAAGGCCGCCTCGCTGGCCCAGGGCGCTACGCCCATCACCATCCTGTGGGACTACAACTCCCTCAGCGGTCGCGACACCCTCAAGGGCAATCCCCCGGTTGAGGTCGTGGTGCCGAAGTCGGGCGTCATCGCCGGCGTCTATGTGCAGGCCATCTCGGCCTACGCTCCCCACGTCAACGCCGCCAAGCTCTGGCTGGAGTATCTCTACTCGGACGAAGGCCAGATCGGCTGGCTGAAGGGCTACTGCCACCCGGCTCGCTTCAACGCCATGGTCGCCGCCAAGAAGATCTCGGACGAGGTGATGGCCAAGCTTCCGCCGGCCGCCGGCTACGCCGCCGCCAAGTTCCCGACGCTCGACGAGCAGGGCGCTGCCAAGGAGCATGTCGCCAAGAACTGGGACACGGTTGTCGGCGCTGCCGTCAAGTAAGACGGACTGCACTTCCCTCTCCCCCAACGCTCTTTCGCGCTGGGGGAGAGGAGACCGCGTCTCGCAGCGCGTTTCAGCGCAAGAGCCACGCGGTCGGTGAGGGGCAGCCGCTTGCTCCGAACTCGTCGAGCCACATTCACGGAGCAAGTGGCTGCCCCTCATCCGGCCTTGGTTCCTCCGCGCTATGGCGCGTCGGCGGCCACCTTCTCCCCCTGAAGTAGGGGGAGAAGGAAGTCAGCGGAGACTTGCATCGCATGCCATCAGGCGCACGAGGAATCACGGCCGCTGCTCTGCAGTTGATCCCGTTCGCCGTCTTTGCCGTGATGTTCCTCTTACTGCCGACGTCCTATCTCTTCATCGGCGCGTTCCAGGATCACGACGGGCATTTCACCTTCGGCAATATTGCCAAACTGTTTACGCCCTCCATCCTCAACGCCTATTGGCTGAGCATCCAGATCAGCGCCATCTCCGCGATCCTTGGCGCGGTGTTTGGCACGGGCGTCGCCTGGGCCATCAAGGAGGGCGCGCTGCCGGACGGCGTGCGCTCGGCCATCACGACGCTGTCGGGCGTCACCTCTAATTTCGCCGGCGTGCCGCTGGCTTTCGCGTTCCTGGCCACGCTCGGGCGCACCGGCATCGTCACGGCGCTACTGGCCTACGTTGGCATCGATATCTACCGGGATGGGTTCTCCATCTACAACGTTACCGGCCTGACGCTGACCTATCTTTACTTCCAGCTGCCGCTGATGGTGCTGGTTATCCTGCCCGCCATCGACGGCCTGAAAAAGGAATGGTCGGAGGCCTCCGCCATGCTGGGCGCGACGCCGCTGCAGCATTTCATGGGCGTGACGCTGCCGATCCTGGCCCCGAGCGTGCTCGGGGCGGCGCTGCTGCTGTTCGCCAACGCTTTCGGAGCGGTCGCCACCGCCTTTGCGCTCACCTCGGGATCGATCAACCTGATCACCATCCTGTTGTTTGCCCAGATCCGTGGTGACGTGCTGCACGACGCCAACCTCGGCTACGCGCTGGCCTTCGGCATGGTGGTGATCACCGGGCTATGCAATCTCGGCTATCTCTGGCTGCGCTCGGTTTCGGAACGGAGGAGCGCATGAGCCGCTCGCTGGGCTGGCGCTGGCTGTGGCTTGGCCTCGGCCTCTCCTATCTGCTGGTGCCGCTGATCGGCGTGTTCGAGTTCTCGCTCCGCATGCGCCGCGGCGTCTACAGTTTCGATGCCTATGGCGTGGTGCTGGCCGATCCGCAGTTTCAAGAGACATTCCTCTATTCGACCCTGATGGGCGTTGCCGCCGTATTGCTGGCGTTGGCGTTGGTGGTGCCGGCAGCCTACGTCGTGCATCTGAGATTGCCGCGCCTCAGGCCCGTGCTGGAATTCGTGACGCTGCTGCCGCTGGTCATCCCGGCGATCGTCATCGTCTTTGGCTATTTCCGCCTCTACGGCTCCAGCTCTTGGATTGCTCTCACGCACACCGAAATGGGCGCCAACACGCTGCTCGCCTGCGGCTATGCCACTCTCGCCCTGCCCTACCTGTACCGCGCGGTCGACACCGGTCTCACCGCCATTGATGTCCGCACGCTGACAGAAGCAGCCGAGAGCCTGGGCGCCGGCCCCATACGCATCCTGGTCTCCGTCATCCTGCCGAATATCCGTGCAGCTCTGTTATCTGGCGCCTTCCTGACAGTCGCCATTGTGCTGGGTGATTTCACTTTCGCCAGTCTCTTGGATCGACCGGGATTTGGCCCTTACATGCAGCTGCTCGGCGCTAACCGCGCCTATGAGCCGGCTGCCCTCAGCGTCATCGCGTTTTTCCTGACCTGGGGCCTCATGGCGCTCATTGGCGCCTTCGGTCAATCCCGCAAGAAATCGAGATAGCTATGTCGGCTGCCGGCTTTCTGTCCCTCAATGGCCTGGAGAAATCCTTCGGCAAAACCCGCGTGGTGCAGGGGTTCTCGCTGCAGGCCGCGCAGGGCGAGTTCATCTCGCTGCTCGGGCCGTCGGGCTGCGGCAAGACCACGGTATTGCGCATGATCGCAGGCTTCGAGCAGCCCACAGCGGGATCGATCCGCATCGGCGATATGGATGTGACGGGCAAGCCGGCCAACCAGCGCCAGATCGGCATGGTGTTCCAGAGCTACGCCCTGTTCCCGAATATGACCGTCGCCCGCAATATCGGCTTCGGGCTGAAGGTCGCCGGCAAGCCGCGCAAGGAGATCGAGGCCCGCGTCACCGAGATGCTGGAGCTGATCGACCTGCCGAAATTGGGCCACCGCTATCCGTCGGAACTGTCGGGCGGCCAGCAGCAGCGCGTTTCGCTGGCCCGCGCCGTTGCCCGCGAACCGAAAGATCCTTTTGCTCGACGAGCCGCTCTCAGCGCTCGATGCCAAGATCCGCATCGCCCTGCGCGACGACCTGCGTGCGCTGCAGCGCAAACTCGGCATCACCGCCATTTTCGTCACGCACGACCAGGAGGAGGCGCTCGCCCTCTCCGACCGCGTGGTGGTGATGAACGCCGGCAAGGTCGACCAGATCGGCACGCCCGCCGACATCTATTCGCGCCCGGCGACATCGTTCGTGGCCACCTTCGTCGGCGCGATGAACGTGCTGGAATGCGATGTGGCCGACGCCGCATCTGGCCGACTCAAGCTGCACGGGCAGGAGTTGCGGCTGGCAGGAGCGGCTGCGCACTCCGGCAAACTTCGTGTCGGCGTGCGTCCCGAGGCCATGACGCTCACGGAGCTTTCCGGCGGCAACCGCCTCACCGGCACCGTCGAGGACAGGACGTTCCTCGGCCCGATCCTGCGCCTGCGCGCCAAGGTCGGTGAGACCACCATCCGCCTCGATCTGTTCGGCGCGGCCCGCAATGCCCCGCCCAGGATCGGCGACCAAGTCGGCATTTGGTTCTCGACTGAGAGCGTCGTGCCGCTGGATTGATGCTGCGTCAGACTTGGTTGGCAAGGTCGGATTGGGGCAGTTCTTCGATGCCAGTGTTGGCGTAGATATCGGCGAGCGCCAGTTGGCATTTGATTTTCGGCAACTCGATCACGTCTGGCAATCGCTCCGCATCCAGGATGTCCCAACCGCTCTTTGTTCGTTCAAAGAGGGTCACGGCTGCGACCTCGCCATCAACCAGCAGGATGTACTCAAGTTTTTCGTGCCGCCGGTATTTCCTCAATTTTCGTTCCCATGACGCGCCAGTGTTCGACTTCGAGAGCACCTCGACAGCCAGGCGAAGTTCAAGCGCCTCGTAAAGGCCAGGCTTCGGCGGATCGCAAGTGACCATGACGTCGGGCCGCCGCACCGACCGAATACGGGTGCGCAAGCCCATGTCGGCCGTGGTTGGGTGACACGGGCTACCGCGCAACTGATTGCCCAGCGACATGATGATATTGACGACCATCCGGTCATGGATCCGACTCGCGCCAGCCATCATCTCTACCGGCACGCCGTCGACAAGCTCGTACCTCTCCTCCTGGTCGAGGCACCACTGCAGGAATTCGTCCGCTTCCATGAGTTGGATTGCCGCTATCGACGTGAGCGGCCTCGGTAAGCGTGACACCATCAAAGTTTAGCACACATCAGCTTCATTCGCGAGACTTGCCCGCCGGGCGATTGCACTTGCACGAAGGCTCCGCTACACCCACGCCAACCCTCAACATTTCTTTGACCTGAAGGCGCGGACACATCCATGGCCAATCCCCAATTCGTCTACCACATGCAGAATCTGTCCAAGACCTATCCGGGCGGCAAGCAGGTGCTCAAGAACATCAACCTGTCGTTCTACCCCGGCGCCAAGATCGGCGTGGTTGGTTTGAACGGTGCGGGTAAGTCGACGCTGTTGAAGATCATGGCCGGCACGACCACCGACTTCACCGGCGAGGCCTGGGCCGCCGATGGCATCAAGCTCGGTTATCTGGCGCAGGAGCCGCCACTCAATCCTGACAAGGATGTGCTGGGCAACGCCAAGGAGGGCGTGGCGGAGAAGTATGCCATTCTCGAGCGTTACAACGAGATCGCCGCCAATTATACTGACGAAACCGCCGACGAGATGACGGCGCTGCAGGACCAGATCGACGCCGGTGGCTTGTGGGATCTAGACAGCCAGGTCGAGCAGTCGCTGGACGCGTTAGGTTGCCCGCCCGCCGATGCCGATGTGACCAAGCTCTCGGGCGGCGAGCGCCGCCGCGTGGCGTTGTGCAAGCTGTTGCTGTCGAAGCCCGACATCCTGCTGCTCGACGAGCCCACGAACCATCTCGATGCCGAGACAACGGCCTGGTTGGAAAAATTCCTGCGCGATTATGCCGGCTGCATCATGCTGGTCACGCATGATCGCTACTTTCTTGATAATATTACGCAATGGACGCTTGAACTCGATCGTGGCACGGGCGTGCCCTACAAGGGCAACTATTCGAGCTGGCTGGAGCAGAAGACCAAGCGCCAGGAGGTCGAGCAGAGCCAGGAGGCCAGCAAGACGCGTGCGCTCAAGCGCGAGCTGGAATGGATCCGTGCCTCACCCAAGGCGCGCCAGGCCAAGTCGAAGGCGCGTATTCAGGCCTATGACCGGCTGGTGGACGAGGTCGGCAATCAGAAGGTCGATACCGCGCAATTCCAGATCGCCCCAGGCCCGCGCCTTGGCGGCGTAGTGGTCGAGGTCAGCGAACTGTCGAAGTCTTTCGGCGACAAACTGCTGATCGACGGCCTGAGTTTCAAGCTGCCGCCCGGCGGCATCATCGGCGTGATCGGCCCGAATGGCGCGGGCAAGACGACGCTGTTCAAGATGATCACGGGCGTCGAAAAGCCCGACAAAGGGGCCATCCGGCTCGGCGATACCGTGAAGATCTCCTATGTGGACCAATCCCGCGCGCATCTCGATGACAAGAAAAACGTCTGGGAGGAGATTTCCCAGGGCGCAGACATGATCAGCTTAGGGGGCAAGCGCGAAGTGCCGAGCCGGGCCTATTGCGGCTGGTTCAACTTCAAGGGATCGGACCAGCAGAAAAAGGTCGGGTTGCTGTCAGGCGGCGAGCGCAACCGCGTGCATCTGGCCAAGCTGTTGAAAGAAGGCGGCAATTTGCTGCTGCTCGACGAGCCGACCAACGACCTCGACACCGAGACGCTGGCAGCGCTCGAAGCAGCGCTGGAAGATTTTCCGGGCTGTGCCGTGATCATCAGCCATGACCGCTTCTTCCTGGACCGCATCGCCACGCACATCCTGGCCTTCGAGGGCGATAGCCATGTGGAGTGGTTCGAGGGCAATTTCGCGTCGTACGAAGAAGACAAGCGCCGCCGCCTGGGCGAGCACGCCACCGACCCGCACCGCATCAAGTTCAAGCGGTTCGAGCGGTAGGGAGCTTCCTCAAACATCAGCTGTCGATCCAATCGGCAGAATCAGATGAATATGCCGATGAAACACGACGTCATCGGCATATTCGTCCTACCCCCGCTCCAGCGCGGCGTAGAGTTCCTCCGACACGATTTTCAGCTTGGCGGGGTCCAAATTGCCGCTGACAGCGCAGGCGAAGTGCTTGTCGGTCCAGTAGAAAGTGTTCAGGCCGCCGCTCGCCAAATGCTGCAGCCCAGACTCATCGTTCGTCGGCCACTTCTCCATGTAGAGCGTAATGCGCCGGCCGGTGGTGTCCTCGTACATCAACAGGGCGGCGGGGCGCGGCCCTTCGGCCAATAGGCGGCCGCCGAGCAGGGCAAAACCGGAATCGGTGATATCAGGCGCTGTGAACGGTACGCCGATGCGTGCGCCAAGCCATTTGGCCAAATGCGCGCTATCGGAGCCGGGGACTTCAACAGGGTGCCGGATCTCGCCCGAAAAGACGTGATGTGCGCCGAGCGCCATGCGGACCACGCGGTCCAATTCGTTGAAGCGCCCAAGATCGAGCGAGCCGACGCCGAAGCCCACCCCGGCTGCTGCTACTGCAATCGCCACGGCAGCGGCCAACCGGCGCGCGCCTGTCGGCAGCGTCCAACCTCGATTCGCCGCCAGCAGCCGGCGCGTCCGCAGCGGCAGCGGATTGGCGAGTTCCTCATCGTAGACTGCGTGCAACTGCGCGTTCAGCGCATCGCGCCAAGCAACGGCTGTTCGCAACTCCGGGTCGCCAGCCACCGCCAGCCGTGCCTCTGCCTCCGCGTCGCCGCTGAGTTCGCCGTCTGCGAGCGCATTTGCCTCCAGGGGGGTGATGTGACCCGCTCCCGTCATTTAATCCTCCTCAGCGCCGGCCTGACGCCGTCGCGATCCAGCAACTCCCGCAGTTTCTCACGGCCACGGCATAAACGCGACATGACCGTCCCCACTGGCACATTCAACACCAACGCCGTTTCGGCATAAGTCAGGCCTTCCAGCCCGATCAGCAACACGCACTGGCGCTGCTCAAGCGGCAGCGCAGCCAACGCACTATCGATTTCGCGCCGCGTCACGTCGTCGTTCGGCCTGAAGCCGGTATCGCCGATGTGGCTGTCTTCCAGGCTCACATGCGCCGGCGCGCGCGCCTTGGCGCGAATGCGATCCACATGCAGATTGTGCATGATCGTAAACAGCCAGCGCCGCGGGTTGTCGCCGTCGCGCCAGCCCGCCAGATTGGCCAGCGCGCGCGCCACGCAATCGTGCACCAGTTCTTCGGCCAAGCCGCGATCCCGCACCAGCGAGCAGGCGTAGCGCATCAGCCGCGGCACTTCGGCGGCGATGGCGTTCTTTCTGTCGGCCGGCGAACGGTCCATCAAAAGTTGGTCCGGATGCGGGGGACGATCCCCGCCTTTGCACAAACGGCGGTCAGTCTGGCCTCCTGGTTTGCCAAACCGACCGCCGAGCAGGACAACGCACGTCAGCCAAGCCTACTGCAGCTTATACTTCTCGTGGCAGCCCTTGCAGTTGCCGAACATTTTTCCGGCTGCCGCCTTGAACGCATCGGCGCCGCTCGCAGCAGCCTTCGATGCGGCCATGGCGTCCTTTTCGAGCGCTTCGGCAAACGTCTTGAACTCGGCTTTGTTGTCCCAGATCGCGGGCGCCGCCTTGGTGTCGCCGGTCTTGGAGCTGTCGGGGAAATACTCCTCGAACTCGTCAGCGAAGTCATGGCCAACTTTTCCGACGGCGGCCGTCGCTTCGGCGGCCTTGGCGGCGTCAAACGCCACCGAGCCATCGAGGAAGCCGCCCACGATTTTGGCATTGGCGCCACTGTCTTTCATGTGCGCGCGGCGCGTCTTGATCGGATCGCCGCCATCGGCCCAGGCGATGGCGCTCACGCCGACCACGCCAGCCACCAGCACGGCGCACAAAAGTCCTGCGGCTTTGCCAATATTCATGTGTTTGCTCCTCAATCGGGATCCTGCGTCTCAGCGTTCTGGCCGAAAAGGAGCGGCGGTTCCAACCTGAGACACCCCTTCAATGCAGCAAACGCCAGGGTTGCGAAAACTATTCCAGCGGTGGGGGCAAAAGCTGCGGAGCAGCACAGCGTCCGTGAAGCCGCCGCCGGTCGGTCAGCGTCCAAATGAGGGCGGGCTATCTGAGCCCTCCGCAGAAGCGCTGGATGCGACGGCAGGACTCCTCCAGGGCCTCAGTCGAGGTGGCATAGGAAATCCGGAAGAACGGCGACAAGCCGAAGGCTGCGCCTTGCACCACGGCAACGCCCTCTTCTTCCAGGAGCGCCGTCACAAAGGCTTCGTCGTTGGTGATCTTGGCACCCTTTGCTGTGGTTTTGCCGATCGTCCCGGCGCAGCTGGGATAGACGTAGAACGCCCCCTCAGGCTTGGGGCACTTCAGGCCGCTGGCCTGGTTCAGCATCGAGACCACTAGGTCGCGGCGCGATTCGAACGCTTTGGCGCGCTCGGCGATGAAGTTTTGCGGCCCGTTCAGCGCCTCGACGGCAGCGTATTGCGCGATGGACGACGGGTTCGAGGTCGACTGCGACTGCAGCTTGGCCATGGCCTTGATCAGCGGTTCCGGCCCGGCGGCATAGCCGATGCGCCAGCCGGTCATGGCGTAGGCCTTGGAGACGCCGTTCATGGTCAGAGTGCGCTCGTATAACGCTGGTTCGACCTCAGCCGGGGTGCAGAACGTCATGCCGTCATAGAGCAGATGCTCGTACATATCGTCCGTCAGCACCCAGACATGCGGATGCTTCATCAGCACGTCCGTCAGCGCCTTCATTTCGGCGCGCGTGTAAACGCGCTCCGCTCGGGTTGGAAGGCGAGTTCAGGATCAGCCACTTGCTGCGCGGCGTGATGGCCGCATCCAGCGTCTCGGGCCGCAGCTTGAATCCGTCCGCCATCGTTGTTTCGGCGAACACAGGTGTACCGCCGCCAAGCAAAACGATGTCCGGATACGACACCCAATAGGGCGTGGGCACGATCACTTCGTCGCCCGGGTTCAAGGTCGCCAGCAGCGCATTGTACAGCACTTGCTTACCGCCAGTGCCGACGCTGACCTGCGAGGGCTTGTAGGTCAGCCCATTCTCGCGCTTGAACTTTGCGCACACGGCCTGCTTGAGTTCGGGAATACCATCGACATCGGTGTACTTGGTCTTGCCTTCACGGATGGCGCGGATCGCGGCCTCTTTGATGTTGTCGGGCGTGTCGAAATCGGGCTCCCCGGCCCCCAGGCCAATGACATCGCGGCCGGCCGCTTTCAGCTCGCGCGCCTTCGCCGTCACGGCGATAGTCGGCGAGGGCTTGATGCGGTTCAGGCTGTCGGCGATGAAACCCATGACGAGACCTTTGCTGTGCTGGAATTGAGCGGCGCAACCTAGAGCCGGCCGCCAAGGATCGCAAGGCCGGGGACATTATGTTCATCTTCGGCCAGCACGAACGGGTCTGGTGCGCCTCGTTGTCAAAGCCGAAGATGGACTTCGTGTCCCCAGTCTTCGTGTGCCAGTCTTCCTGCCGCCCAAGCGCAAGACTGGGGACACGAAAGTCCAGTCTTGCCGCTGGCCGGTGTTTCGCCTCGAAGCGCCTTCGGGCCAAGACGGCCATCATGTCCCCGGCATTGCATCCGCTCTGGCCCGAGCGCGCTCTCCCCCCATGGATTGGACCGACGAAGGCATTGTGCACAGCGTCCGCTGGCGCCGTGTCAACTGCTGCCGTTGACCGATATGTCAGCGCCGCCCAGATATGTTACGCTCTTCCTCCACGCTCCCCATCGTCGAAGGACCGCCATGTCCGATGCCGCTGTCAAACTGATGGATGTCGAAACGTTCCTCATCTGGTGCCTTGACCAGGAGGAGCGCTACGAGCTGATCGATGGCATCCCCGTGGAAATGATGACCGGGGCCAGCGGCATGCATGATCGCATCGTCGTCAACCTCATCGCTGCACTACACCAGCAGCTGCGCGGAAAACCCTGCCGACCAACCACGGCCGACACGGCCCTGCGCACTCGCATCCGCTCGGTGCGGAGGCCCGACGTCATGGTCACTTGTGACCCGCCGCGCGACGACGTGTACGAAGCCGTCGATCCGCGCCTGGCAGTCGAGGTGCTCTCGAAGTCGGATGTTGGTGTACCTTGGGACCGCAAACTGAAGGAATACCGGCGACATGAGCGGCTGGACTATATCCTGCTCGTCGATAGCGCGCTAATTGCCGTGACGCTCTACCAACGCACGGCCACCGGCTGGGATGATGTCGATGCGGACCGGCTCGAGGACGTCATCGCACTACCCAAGATCGGTTGCGAACTTGCCCTAAACGATATCTATGATGGGACCGGACTTTCGCAGGCGCCTACGTCGGAGACGTGATGTTCGACGATGCGGCGCACCGCGCGGCGGACGACCACCCTGTCCCCAGCATTGCATCCGCTCTGGCCCGAGCGCACTCTTACCCCATGGATTGGACCGACGAAGGCATTGTGCTCAGCGTCCGCCCGCACGGCGAAACGGCGGCGGTGGCGGAGCTGCTCACGCGCGAGCACGGCCGGCATCTCGGGCTGGTGCATGGTGGGCGGGGGCGCCTGAAACGGCCACTGCTGCTGCCGGGGAACTTGCTCACAGCCAAATGGCGGGCCCGCATGTCCGAGCAGTTGGGCATGTTCGACCTCGAGATGAAGGAGCCTTATGCCGCCCGGGTCTTTGACAGCCGGTTGGGCTTGGCCGGCCTTGAATGCCTCACCACGCTCGCCCGCCTGCTGCCCGAGCGCGATCCGCACCCAAACCTGTTTGAGGTGACGTTGTTCGTGCTCGGCTACATCGAAGACAACGACATCTGGCCGGCGCTATACGCGCGCTGGGAGCTGGCCTTGTTGGAGGAACTTGGGTTTGGGCTCGATCTGGCCGCCTGCGCCGTTACGGGCAGCACGGAAGATCTGGCCTATGTCTCGCCGCGCACAGGGCGGGCGGTGTCGCGGGTGGCGGGTGCGCCATACCACGACAAGCTGCTGCGGCTGCCGGCGCTGTTCACCAAGGCCGGGATCAAGGGCGCGAACCGGATCGAGATCGACGATGCGTTGCGGCTGACAGGACATTTTCTGGGCCGCGATGTCCTGGAGCCGCGCGGACTGACGATGCCGGACGCCCGGGCGCGGCTGCTCGCTTTGTGACAGCAAGAACGCGTACACCCTTTGGTCCGCGCAATCGTCGACATCGGTACCTGTCAACAGCTTTTGCACAAGCCAAAAACCGTGTTAAGTGACCGTATCGGGCGTGTTTTGCGCCCCTGTCGTGGTCTTGCGTGGTGGGTGGTTGCGATGAGCTTGCTGGTTCTTGCGTTTCTCGGTCTGCTGGCAGCATATCTGCTGTACAGCGGCGTTCAGTTGTTCAACCTCTCACATTGGGGACGTGGCGGCATCGCCGTCGGATCGGCAGCGCTTTTGGCTCTGTCGTGGTTCCACATCTCGCCGCTCTTGAGCATCGATCCGACCGAGTTGGACCGGCTGAAGCCACAGCTGACGAAACTTCAGGCGGACTTCGACACGAGTTCACGCGAGGCGCAGGATCTCAGGTCCAAGCTGGACGCACAAGCCAAGCTGAATGAAACGCTGACCAAGGATAAAGCTTCCGGTGAGGCCGCCGCTGCACAGCTGGCGCAAGTCAAGACAGACGCCGGCAAGCTCCGTAGCGACTGGCAAGCCCTAAATCTCCGGATCGAGGAACTGACGAAGGCCAAGGCTGGACTTGAAACGTCGTTTGCCTCGCTGCAGGCGGAAGCTGACGCAGCAAAGCGCGGGCAGCAGGATTTGCAGGCGCAGCTTGATGCTCTCACCAAGGCCAAGACGGCGCTTGAAGCGTCGTCCTCCGCACTGACGATGGAAGCGGAGACGGCCGCCGCCAAGGCCAAGGGCTTGCAGTCCGAGCTCGAAGCGCTCAAAGCAAAACCTGACCTTGGGGACACTGTTACTGCCCTGAAGTCTGAGATTGATACGGTCAAGCGCGACCGTGAAGGTCTGCAAGGGCGGATCGATGCGCTATCCAAGGCCAAGGCGTGGTTGTCGACAACGGCTGCAACGCTTACGGCCGAGGCCAACAGCGCCAAGCAGGACCGGCAGGCTCTGCAGGGCCAGGTCGACACTCTCACCAAAGCGCGCGCCGGCCTTGAAGGGCCGCTCGGCATGATGAGGACCGAACTTGTCGCGGCCAACACGCAACGCATGACGCTCCTGGGGCAGATCAACGCTCTGACCAAATCAAAACCGGACGTCGAGGCCTCAATGGCTGCCGTGAAGGCCGAAGCCGACGCCGCCAAGCGTGACCGTGAAGGCCTGCTCGGGCGTGTCGATGCGCTCTCCAAGGCGAAGGCATGGCTCTCGTCTTCATCGGCTGCGCTGGCAACCGAAGCCAATGCAGCCAAGCGCGAGCGTGACGAACTGAAAGGCTCGCTCGAGCAGGTTGCGGCGGCAAAACTTGCGGCGGAGACGTCCTATACTGATTTGAACACGTCCTACACTGCGCTGAAAGCGGAGGCCGACGCGGCCAAGCGCGATCGTGAAGGTCTGCTGGCGCGCGTTGATGCGCTCTCCAAAGCGAAAGCATGGCTCTCATCGTCATCGGCTACGATTGCAACGGAAGCCAATGCGGCCAAGCGCGAGCGTGACGAACTGAAAGTCTCGCTTGAGCAGGTTGCGGCGGCAAAACTTGCGGCCGATACGTCTCACGCTGCGTTGAAATCGGAGGCCGACGCCGCCCGGCAAGACCGGATCGCTCTGCAGGCTCGGATCGACGAGCTGACCAAGGCGAAGATTGATACAGAGGACTCCATCCGGCCGTTGACGGTGCAGCTGGATACAGTCAAAGGCGAGCGTGATAACCTACAGGCCGAGTTCGACCAGCTGACCAAGGCGAAGATGGCCTCTGATGAAGCCGCGATTCCGTTGAAGGCGGCCTTGGATGCTGCCAGCAGCCAGCGCGAGACCCTGCAAGTGCAGCTCGACCAGCTGACCAACGCGAAAACTGGCATCGAACGTACCTTGAATCAGACGCGTACCGAGCTGGTTGCAGCCAACACACATCGTTTGGCTCTGCTGGGCCAACTGAGGGCGCCCGCCGCTGCACCACCGGCCGCAGCGCCAGCGTCCGAACTGTCGGGTCTGAGGACGCAGCTTGAGGGGCCGGTCTCGACGCCCTACTACAACGTCGGCCTTTATCCCGATACCGAACTGGTGCAGGGCAGGAAGGGCAAGTACTACACCATCGCCATCAAGAATGCGGCCAACGGGGCGGCCTATCGCTTCGAGGGCGGCAGGTACGTCATCGACAAGGACTTGCCGCAGTTCAAAGAGTCGATTGACGCATTGGTGAAGGACATCCTCGGCAAGGTCGAAGGGAAAGCCGACTACGCCCTGATGGTGCGTGGACGCGCCGACAACTCGTCGTGGAAGGGCCGCCTGAACCCGGACCATGTCTACGAAACGATCAGCTATCTGCCCTCGACAGCCGATGCCAAGTATTCGGGAACCTTGACCGAATACAAGCTGGCCGGTCGCAAGTTGAGCAATCAGGACCTTCCCAACCTCAGGGCCGCGTACCTGAGCGAGCTGGTTGGCAACGCCTATCCGATCAAGCCGCCGGTCATCCTGGAAGGTGTCGTCACGCCCCAGGCCGACCCGAGCAACCGCGATGCCGTGCTTATCTTGTACGTGAACTGGTGATTGGCTGCTCTTGCGCCGCTGGGGTTCAAAGCAACCCCGGCGGCACAGTATGGCGCGACGGTACGCCGATTGCGACCTATGCCCCGTAGTGTTCCCGCCAGGCCTCGAACATCAGAACTGGCCAAAGTGCATACTGCCAGTTCCGGCGCCCGGAGAGGTGTTCGTCCCAACGCTGGCGGATCGGAGCGGGGGCGAACATTCCGCCCTCGCGCAGGCGTTGCTCCGACAGCAGATGCTCCGCCCACTCCCTGAGCGGACCACGCAGCCAGACGTCGATGGGCACCGCGAACCCCATCTTCGGTCGATCCACCAGCGCGCGCGGCACATAACGGTACAGCAACTGGCGCAGGATCCACTTGCTCTCGCGGCCGCGCAGTTTCATGTGTCCCGGCAATGACCACGCCAAGGCCAGCACGCGGATATCCAGCAGCGGCGCGCGCGCTTCCAGCGAAGCGGCCATGCTCGCGCGGTCGACTTTGACCAGGATGTCGTCCGGCAGATACGTCAGCGTGTCGCGATACTGCATCCGGGCGACGAAATCGGGCACCAGCTGAGCGATGGCCGGATCGCTGGCAGCGGTCACCGCTTCGCGGGCGCCGGGCAGCATCTGGTCAACCTCGTGCCATTGGCTGAGCAGGCGGTGGTAGAAGGCGTCGCCATCCAGAGCCGCGACGGCCGCCAGCTTGTGCAGTTTGTCGCCGGCTTGGCGCGGGCGCAGGCGGGGCGGAACGACGGCCGCGACGCGGTCCCAGGCCGAGGGCGACACCAGCGTCAAACTTGCGCCCAAAGCGGCCCGCGCGCGCGCCGGAATGTTTGCGGCATAGCGCGCAAAGTGCTTGGCCTGGACGTAACGGTTGTAGCCCGCGAACACTTCGTCGCCGCCATCGCCGGAGAGCGCAACAGTCACATGCCGGCGCGCCATCTGCGAGACCAGAAAAGTCGGGATCTGCGACGCATCGGCGAAGGGTTCGTCGTATATGTCCGGCAACTTCGGAATGACCGCCAGGGCCTCGGAAGCCGTGACATACAACTCGGTATGATCCGTCCCCAGATGAGCTGCCACCGCCTTGGCGTGGGCAGCCTCGTTGTAGCCCGTCTCATGGAAGCCGATGCTGAAGGTGCGGACCGGGCGGCTGGATGCCCGCTGCATCAGCGCAACGACGGCCGAGGAATCATAGCCGCCGGACAGGAAGGCGCCGAGCGGCACATCGGCGACCATGCGCTCGCGGACGGCCTGGCCGAGCACCGCATCGAGCTGGTCGACAGCCTCGACGTCCGAGCCGTTGAAAGGATCGGCCGCCCCTTCGGCTACAACGCCGGCCAACGACCAGTAGGGCGCGATCTGCGGCGCGCCGTGCTGCGTCAGGGTGAGCCTGTGCCCCGGCGGCAATTGCTGCACGCCGCGATAAACCGTATGCGGATTTGGATAGCAGCCGTGGCGCATGAACAACGCAAGGGCATCGCGGTCGATCTCGCCACGGAAAGCGGGGTGCACGCGCAATGCCCGCAGTTCGGAGCCGAACACCAGGGTCTCGCCGAACATGCCCCAATACAGCGGCTTCTTGCCAAGCGGGTCGCGGATCAGCGTGAGCGCATGCTGCTCGCGGTCCCACAGCGCAATCGCGTACATGCCGACCATACGCTTGAGCGTGCGTTCCACCCCCCAGGCCTCGATGGCGGCAAGCATCACCTCGGTATCGGAATGGCCGCGCCAGCCGCCATGCGTGGAGAGTTCAGTGCGCAAGGCAGGCGCGTTGTAGATCTCGCCATTGTAGCAGGCCAAATAGCGCCCGCTGGCCGAGCGCATCGGTTGCGCGCCGGCTGCCGACACATCGATGATGGCGAGGCGGCGGAACCCGAGATGCAGCCCGGCAATAGGATCGCTCCACACGCCGCCATCGTCCGGGCCGCGATGGCGCAACGCGTCGGCCATGCGTTCTGTCAGTGCCGCCGCGGCCTCAGCGTTGCCGGGCCCGCTCCTGGTCCAAAATCCGGTGATTCCGCACATGGCGTTGAGGCTATCTCAAAACAGCCGGGATATCGCCGTCCATTCGGTTGGCAGTCGCGCTGCGAAAGCCACCCGCCCGGCCACGCAGCGCGCGCGGCAACCCCTGTCCGGCCAGCAGCGAGCGATATAGCTGCTCGTAATTGTCCAAGCAGGCCGTGAGACTGAACTCGGTTTCGGCGCGGCGGCGTGCGTGCTGGCCCATCGTGTCCGCCATCGCACGATCCGACGCGAGCTGTGCTACGGCCTCGGCCAGCTGCTCCGGAGCACGCGCAGGCACGACCAATCCGGTCAGCCCGTGTTGCACCGCCTCGGCACTGCCGCCCACGTCGGACACCACCATCGGCAGGCCCGCGGCCATACTTTCAATAATGGCGTTGGAAAATCCCTCCTGGTGCGACGGCAGAACACCGATGTCCGAGGCGCGCAACAAATCGGCGATATCGCGCCGCTGGCCGAGCCAATGGATGTTTTCGTCCAATCCCAGCGACTTGGCCTGCGCCTGCAAGCTCGCCATCGCCCCGCCATCGCGGCCAATGGCCAACAGACGCCACGGCCGCGGCAGCCGGTCCTTGACCATGGCCAGCCCGGACAATAGATCGGCGTGGCCCTTATATGGAATGAGATTGGCAAGCGTCGCGATAACCGTGGCGTTCGGCGCGATGCCCAGCGAGGCGCGCACGGCGCTACGGTCGAACGGTGCGGCGAACGGCGCCAGATCCACGCCATTGTAGATCAGTCCGGCGCGCTCGGGGGGAACGCCCTCGTCGCCCACCAGTTCGTCCAACACGGTTTGCGAGTTGCCGAGGATGGCGGACATTGAGCCGTGCAGCGCGTGCTCCAGCCGGGCCAGGCGCGGGCGCGCTGCCTGATAGTGGTTCTGGCAGCGCCGGCTCATGATGCGGATCGGTACCTGGGTCAGCGCCGCAGCGACCGAACCGGCCAGGAAGGCGTGCGGCAGGAAGAAATGCGCGATATCGGGCCGGCCGAGCAGCATTTCGGGGATCAGGCCAAGCGAGCCCGTCGCCAGCGTGATGGCCGAGCCGGCGCTCTGCAGCGCACGCAGCGGCGCGCCCCCGGCGAGCTTCACGTTGGAGCCCGCCAGGTCGTCCAGCGTCGCGCCGTCCTTGGCCAGCGCATAGAGGGTTACGTCGAAACCGCGCTGCGCCAGCCCCGGCGCGATCTGCGCCAGGTGCCGCTCGGTGCCGCCCACGCCCAAGGCGCGCGTGACGATGAGCAGGCGAGGATTGCGCTGGGGGGATCTTGCGGGCATCACCTAGGCTTCGGTGATTCCCCCTTAACAGCCCGTAAATCCGAGCCCGCAGCGAGCCCCATGGCGCCGAAACTGCTCTATCTGGTCACCGAGGATTGGTACTTCCTCTCGCACCGCTTGCCGATGGCGCGGGCGGCTGCGGCGGCCGGGTTCGAGGTGCATGTGGCGACGCGCGTGGCGGACGGCCGGGCGCGCATCGAGGCGGAGGGCTTTCACGTTCATGCGCTGGAGTGGGGGCGGCGGGATCTTGCGCCGTGGCGGCTGGCCGGCCCGGTCGGCCAAGTGCGCTCGCTGCTGTCGCGGCTGCAACCCAAGGTGCTGCACAACATCGCGCTGAAACCGACGCTGATCGGTTCGCTGGCAGCGACCGGCCGCTCCGGGCTGGGCGTCGTGAACAGTATCAATGGGTTAGGTTCGGCCTATGTGGCGACCGGCCTGGGCGGCGCTGTGAAGCGCAATGCGCTGAAGACAATCCTGCCGCTGCTGCTCAACCGCAGGCAGTCCTGCGCGATTGTTCAGAACCCAGAGGACCGGGCCACTTTGCGCGCGCTGGGCGTTGCCGAGGCGCGGTTGCGGCTGGTGCCCGGCTCCGGCGTCGACACAGACCGGTTGAGGCCTCTGCTCGAGCCATCGGGACCCAACACGATGGCCTATGTCGGGCGGATGCTGGCGGACAAGGGTCTGCATAGCCTGATGGCGGCGCATCGGCTACTGCGGGCACGCGGTTCGCCGGTCCAACTGCTGATGGCGGGGACGCCGGATCCGGAGAATGCCACGTCGATAAATCTCGCAGAATTGGCCAGTTGGGCGTGCGAACCAGGGGTTACGCTGTTGGGCCATGTGACGGACGTCGCCGCCGTCTGGGCGCGCGCGCATATCGCCGTGCTGCCGTCGCGGCGCGAAGGCCTGCCGCTCAGCCTTCTGGAGGCCGCCGCCTGTGGCCGTCCGATGATCGCGACGGATGTGCCCGGATGCCGCGAGGTGGTGCGCGCTGGCGAGACGGGCGTGCTGGTGCCACTCGATGATCCGGCTCGGCTTGCCGATGCCGTAGCCGCGATGGCAGCCGATGCTGGGGGCAGGGCGCGGATGGGTGCGGCCGCCCGCGAGCGTGCGGAGCGGGAGTTCTCGGTTCGGGTCGTGACCGGGCAGATTACCGCGATCTACCGCGCCCTGGCCGCCCGGCGATGAGTCGCCATCATGCGGATGACCTCCTCTTGGGTATCACTTGCGGGACGCCAACCCGCCGCCGCCAGAGCCGAGGTGTCGACGCACAGCTTGCCGAGCAGCGAGGCTTTCAGACTTGACCGCCCGGCCAACGTCAGTGCGGCGCCGAGCACAGCAGGCGGCACCGGCACCAGCCCCGGCCCGCGACCGAGTGCAACCCGCATCGCCGCCATCAGATCGCGCACGCTCATCGGCTCGGCATCGGCGGCGAGATAGGTCGCGCCGCACGCTGCTTCTGCGGTCAGGCAAAACGCGATGATGGACACGAGATTGGTGAGGCCAAGCAGCGAGCGGCGATTGTGCAGCGCCCCGAACGGCAACGGCAGGGACGATTGCGCGAGGCGCTGCAACAGCGCGAGATTGCCCTTCACCCCTGGCCCCAGGATCAGCACGGGGCGGAGCAAAGTTGCTTGTGGAAATTCGGCCGCAATGGCGTGCTCAGCTGCCAACTTAGATCGTCCGTAGGCATCGGTTGGCGCGGGCGGCGTCGCCTCAGTCAGCACGGCGTCGGACGTCGGGCCGGATTGGGCGCGTACCGATGACAGGAACACGAAGCGCGACACACCGGCTGACCTTGCGGCTGTTGCAAGTTCGCGCGATGCCTCCCCGTTCAACCGCAGATAGGTCTGCTCAGGCAGTGGCAGCCGGCTGTGGGCGATGCCGGCGAGATGCACGACATGATCGACGCCATCGAGAAGTGGCCGCCAATCGGCGGGACGGCTGAGATCGGGCATCGGGCGCCAGGAAATCTCGTCGCCGGTGACGTCCAGCGGCTGGCGGGCAGCCGCGCGCACCTGCCAGCCTTGCGCTGCAAGGGTGGGAACGAGGGCCTGGCCGACGAACCCGGAAGCACCCGTCACCAGCACCGTGGGCTTGTGGCCGGCGCTCACCGGCGTGGCTCGTGTGACAGCTGCCACAACAACCAGGCCGTCCAGACGACCGCCCCGGCCAGGAACGAAATCTGCACGAGCCGGTTTTCGAAGACGGCCGCTGCAATCGCCAGCAATCCAAGGC
The DNA here is from genome assembly GCA_963732765.1 of uncultured Alphaproteobacteria bacterium. Taxonomy (GTDB): domain Bacteria; phylum Pseudomonadota; class Alphaproteobacteria; order Rhizobiales; family Hyphomicrobiaceae; genus JANYHF01. The sequence goes on from CAVTAS010000008.1 coordinate 703,904, forward strand.
CGATGTTCACTTTTCCGATCAGCCCCGTGATCTCCGGCACCCGCCAGCCCAGATCGGTCGCCCGTTGATAGTAGTGCGTGCGATGCGCCTCGGTGATCCGTTCACCACGCAACAGGCGGCGCAGCAAGGTCAGGGTGGCGTCGGCAAGGTAGTAGAGCGGCAGGATCAATGCGGGGATCGGATGCCCGCGCAAAGCCAACTCCAGCAGCAGCACGCCCACCAGAAACCCGATGGCGAGGCTGCCCACATCACCCAGGAACAGCTTGGCGACATGCCGGTTGTAGGGCGCAAATCCCAACAATCCGCCGCACAGCGCAGCCGCCAGAACGCCACTGGCAAGGCTGGCTAGCCCGAACGCCGTCAGCATGACGAGCATCGCGGTGATAGGCACGAATTCGGCCAGCGTGATGCCGTCGATCCCGTCCATGAAGTTGCTGAGATTGATGAACCAGATCAAGCCAATGATGGACAGGCCGAGTATCAGCCAAGCGGGCAGCAACGGCGACGGCGTGATGCCGCTGGACGACACTGCCCACACACCCAGTCCTGCCGCCAACGCCTGCACGGCCAGGCGCGGCAGCACCGGCAGTGGATTGAGATCGTCCAGGGCGCCGACGATGGCAAGTAGAACGGTCGCCAGCGCGATCGCGGCCATTGGCCAGGACCTGAGACCGCTGTCGGGAATGGCCACCGCAGCAGCCGCGACTCCCGCCAACGCCGCCGCTATCACCGCCGCGCCGCCACCTTGCGGCGTTGGCACGCGGTGGCTGGAACGCGCATTGGGGCGCGCCAAGGCATAGCGCTTGAAAATACGGCATCAGCAGGCGGATCAGGGAAAACGAAAGCGCGGCGCACAGCAGGGCTGGCAACAGCATAGGTACGATCACGCTGAAGCCGCCCGGCATGGCCTGGTCCTGCATGGCTATCGAGTGGAGTTTGGGGAACCAGGACGGCCGCCCCATCCATCATCCCGGGAACCGCGTCAACGCGCATTCTTCAGGTTGGCCCGGCGGCCGAAGCCGTAACTGCCGGGTCCCGAGCCTTTCATTCCTTTGAGGAATGTGGGCCGGGATGATGGGGGTGGGACCGACTTAAGTAAGGCATAATAGAGGCCGACTTGCCTCAAAGCCAGCACAAATCGCGCTGCCTGTGGAAATAGCAGCTAAGCACTTGCAATCGCCTGAAAATCACTGATCGAGGGTCGCCGAGATTACGGCACCGCGCTGGCGCTGCTGAAGCCGAGGCTGCCAGTGACGACGACGGCTGGCACGCCGCCGGCCGGTTCCGCCTGGGCGGTGGACCGCCACGGCAACCGTTCGGCCAAACGCGGGGCGTTGCAGTCGCGCGGCGCTTTGGCCAGGCCGTGGCCGAACACCGGGCTCCAGGCATCGGCGCCGAGGGCCTGCACCGGGATCGCCTGCAGAATATCCCGCGAGGTCGCTCCCGGTCCCGCCGCGCGCAGCACCGTGGCCGCGATGGCGGTGACGTAGGGAGCAGCATAGCTGGTGCCAGAGGCGAAGCTGGCTTTGCCGTTGGCAGCCGCCGTCCAAATGCGGACACCAGGGGCTGCGAGCGCAATGTAAGCCCCGTGATTGGCGCGCTGATAGGGCTTCAGATCGTTGGTCACGGCCGTAACCGCGATGACGCCGGGGTAGGCTGCCGGGAACGCGGGAGGCGCGCCCGCCCCCTCGTTTCCGGCGGCGGCAACTACGATCATGCCTTCGCCGATCGCCTGCTGGATCGCGGCAGCGAGCAGCGGATCGTCAGGGCCGGTAAAGCTCATGTTCACCAGCATGACTTTCTGCCGGCGCAACCAATCGAGGGCGCGCAGCAGGCTTACGGTGTCGGTGACGGTTTGTCCCTTCGCTGAATAAAACGCGTCGGCGGCATAGAGCATGACGTCCGGTACCAGACCGGCGACACCATTGGCGGCGTCTCCGACCAGCAACGCGGCCACGCCTGTGCCGTGCTCGTTGGGTGCGGGCGTGTTGCGCTCCAGCCGGAAGCTGGACGTGACAAGCCTATTGGCCCTGACCGAGCGCGCCAGGGCGGGATGGGACGCATCAAGCCCGGTATCGATCATGCCGATCGAAAGCCCGGCGCTGCAGCGGCGCAGCGCATCTTTCCAGCCGATCACGCTGCGCGGCTTGCATTGATCGCCGGCGCAGGGTGTTTCCGGTGTCAGGTCCACCGCTCGATCGGCGGCGCCCGCTTCTCGGGAGCGCTGGAAGATGCGATAGAGCGAATTCAGCGCCACCCGGTTGCCCGGCAGCGCCACTTTCAGCGCCCGCAGTGCGCTCAAGGTATCGATGCCGGCGGGAACCTTCAGGCGGGTAACGCGGAACTGGCCTGCATCGTCGCCGGTGGCGTATTGGACCTCGAAGCCCAAGTCATTTGGCGATCGCCAGTCGCCTCGGCATTGAGGTCAACAGCCAGCACTTCGCCATGGCTGAAGGTCTGTTGGCCGCCCGACTTTCCACCGCCGCCAGACGCTGGTTTGACGGCGTTGTCGGCCAGCATTTTGGCCTTTATATTTGCGAGTTCAGCTGTCGTGGGCGCTACAGCTACGGCTTTGTCGGTACTGATTTTGGTGGTCGTCTGCTTGATCGGGCTATCGTCTTCGGACTTTTCTTTGTCCTTCTTGGCTTTGTCCTTGGCGCTCTTGTCACCATCAGACTTGTCGTCCGAATCGTCGTTGCTCTTGGTCCCCTTGCCACTGTCCTTGCCGTCACCGCGACCACCATCGTCGCTGTCGCCGCCTTTACCACCATCACTGCTGCCGCCATTGGCGCTGCCGTCACCATTGCCGCGTTTGCTGCCGCCGTTGCCCTTGCCGCCACCGTTTCCGCCACCACTCTTGCCGCCGCCGTTACCGTTCTTGGCGATGGCGTCAGCCACGAACAGGCTGTTTCCGGCGAGGTCTTGAGCCATCTGGCGCGCAAGCCACGGCGAGACGGCGCAGACCATCGCAATGGCCAACAGCACTGTTCTCGTCTTACTTCTGGATGCCATGCGCGAAGCTCCCCCGAACCCCGAAACGCGTTTGAGGCACGACGCCTCGTGAATCCCACAGAATTAAGGCGGCGTCCATCCAGACGCCCGTTTTTACTGTTGATAGTCACATGATTAGCACTTGGCAGCTCCGAATCACTTGTGACCGTTTTGAGGTTTTTCGGCTCTGTTCCCGATTTGTCGGTTGTCGGCACGGCATCGCGCTTGCCGGTTCTATATGCAGCGCCTACCTATTAACTCGCTTACACCCACCCCACGGCCTGAAAGGTAACCCCATGTCCGGATTCGACGCCAAGAGCATTCTGGAAGCCATCGTCGCTGGCAACACACAGCGCCCCGCGCCCAGCCAGGCCGATCTTTCCAACATTCTCAATCATGCCCTGCAGGCCGGCCAGGGTGGCCAGGCATCGGCCGGACAGGCAGCTGCGCCGGGCGGTGGATTGGGCGACATTTTGGGCCAACTGACCGGTGCAGGTGGCGGCCAAGGAGGCGGCGGTCTCGGCGGTGCGCTCGGCAACATCCTGGGTGGCGCCGGCGGGGCTGGCGGCCTCGGCGGTGCGCTTGGCTCGATCCTTGGCGGAGCTGGCGCAGCCGGCGGCCTCGGCGGAGCGCTCGGCTCGATCCTTGGCGGCGCTGGCGGTCAGGCCGGCCAGACCGGCCTTCCCGGCAATCTCGGCGCGGCCGCCGATATCGCGCGCAACATCTTCGGTAATGCCACCTCGGGCGTGCAGGACGCGGCGCGCCGGGTCAACGAACAGACTGGCGCTGGGCCGCAGCTGGACGAGATCATCCGCAAACTGAGCGGCGGCCAGGGCAGCGGCGAGCTGATGGCCAAGGCGCAGGAAATCATCAAGCAGAACCCGGGTATTGCGGGCGCGCTGGCCGGTATTCTCGGTACGCTGACGGTTGGCACCGGGACGGGCCGGGCAATTGCGGCGCAAGCCGCCAAACTGGGCGGTCTGGTGCTGATCGGCGGGCTGGCCTACAAGGCCTATCAGAACTATCAGGCCGGCCAGGCGACCTCCGCCTCGGCCAATCCGATGCCAACCCCCGCTCCCGGCGGTACCGGCTTCGAGGCCCAGGCCCAGACCAATGAAACGGCCACGCTCTACATCCGCGCCATGATTGCCGCCGCGTCTGCCGACGGCGTGGTGGATGAGGCCGAACTGGCGCGTATCACGGCCGGCTTCAGCCAAGCGGGTCAATCGCCCGCAGCGGTGGCTTTCATCCGCCAGGAACTGGCCCGTCCCGCGACCCCGCAGGAGCTGGCCGCGCAATGCACCAGCCCGGAAATCGCCATGCAGTGCTACACAGCAGCCCGGGTTGCGATCCAGCCCGACAGCGCCGGCGAGCAGCGTTTCCTGGCAGAACTGGCGGGAGCGTTGGGCATGGACGCCGCGCTGGTCCAGCATGTCGACGCGGCCGCCACCGCCGCCAAGGTCTAGTCTCACGACCAGTCCCGGCCGCGATCAGCTCTTGATCGCGGCCGCTTCAAAGTATCGGTTTCGATTGAGAAACATCAATTGCTGGCGGCTGCCGGCAGCTCGCCTTCGGGCGCCTTGGTCCAGGTCTGGCTGCGGCAGATCAGGCCACCCAGCCCGCAGCCCTTGAGCACGATCTTCGATACATCCGTGTTCGGCGTCATGGTGATCTCGTGCTCCTCGCCGTTGCGCGGATCGTAGCTCACCGCGTTCCAGGCGCCTTCGACGTTCGGCACGATGTTCCATAAGCTCTGTAGACCGATGATCGGCCGGTTCTGCAGGCTGGCGTCCGGATTGTTCTTGTCACGCCGCGGCTTGCCGGTCTCCGGATTGATCGGATCCTTCACCCACAAAATCCGGCCGCAATGGGTCTTTGCGCCATCTTTGCAGGGAGCGATTTCCACGATGGCGCGCCCCTCCTGGGTCAGCCAGCGGCCTTCCAGACTGCGGGCGGCGGCGGCGAAAGTGGTGGTGGCAATCAGGGCGGCGAACCCCAGGTACAGCAAACGCATCATGGCCAAGAACTCCTGGACAGCGAGTGGCAATGGTCCGAAAAGACCACGGAACCAAGTCTAGCAGCGACGACGCCACGGCAAAACGGCGACCGCATGGCATGGCGAATCCGCATAGGAAATTCTGAGACTCTTCGATGAATTCCATGGGACTATGCAGGAAAATCGTCGAATTTTGATCTGTCAGGAGGAGTTTTATGTCGTTCAAGGCCCTGATCGTCCAGAAGGCCGCCGATGGTACGATTTCGGCAGGTCTTGAAGATACAACTGAGGATCGTCTCCCCACCGACGGCAATGTCACGGTCGCCATCGAGCACTCGACGCTCAACTACAAGGACGGTCTCTGTATCACGGGGGCCGGCGGTCTGGTCCGAACCTACCCGCATGTCCCCGGCATCGACTTCGCCGGCACGGTCGAGTCCTCGTCCGACCTGCGCTACCGGGCGGGCGACAAGGTCATCCTCACCGGCTGGCGCGTCGGCGAAGTGTGGTGGGGCGGTTATGCGCAAAAGGCGCGGGTGAAGGCCGACTGGCTGGTGCCGCTGCCAAAGGGGCTCACCACGCGCCAAGCCATGGCGGTTGGCACGGCTGGGTTCTCATCCATGCTCGCCGTCCTGGCGCTGGAGAAGCACGGCCTCACGCCCGAGAAGGGCGAGGTGCTGGTGACAGGCGCGGCCGGCGGGGTCGGCTCGGTGGCGGTACTGCTGCTGGCAGCGCGCGGCTATCAGGTGGCGGCCGTTACGGGCCGTCCCGAAACCGAAGCCTACTTGCGCGAGCTCGGCGCCAAGCGTATTCTTCCGCGTACGGAGTTTTCCGAAATCTCCAAGAAGCCGATGGAAAGCGAGACCTGGGCCGGTTGCATCGATGCGGTCGGCGGCACGACGCTCGCCCGTGTGCTCGGCCAGCTCAAGCATGGCTGCTCTGCCGCCGCGGTCGGCCTGGCGGGCGGCACGGCGCTGCCCGCGACGGTCATCCCGTTCCTGCTGCGCGGCATCAACCTGCTCGGCATCGACAGCGTCATGCAGCCGTACGCCCATCGCATCGAAGCCTGGGGCCGCATCGCCGCCGACATCGACAAAGACCGCCTCGAAGCCATGATCGTACCGGCCAAACTCGCCGACCTGCCGAAACTCGGTCGCGAGATTTTGCGCGGCAACGTGCGGGGACGGGTAGTTGTCGATGTGAACGCGTGAACCAGCGGTCGTCGAATGGCCCGTTAGAAATCAGCCAACACCTCGTCATACCCGCGCAGGCGGGTATCCATGCAAGCCAATGGTGCGCTCTAGAGTTCGAAACGGAAACAGAAGCTCTGTTGGAGGCTTGCCGGGCGTCGAGACACCACCCCACTCCGGCATGCATGGATCTCCGCCTTCGCGGAGATGACGAAATCGGAGGCGCTTTTGCATTCGCTTGCGATTTCCTCGACGCCAGCCGTGGCTTGACGTAAGACCCTCATCACCGCACAACCCAGCTCAACGAATCCTCGAACCGCCGAGCCTCGTCCCATGTCCCAATCTGCGTCCCATTCCGATCTCTCCGCCACCATCGACCAGGCCTGGGAGGCCCGCGACCAGGTCAGTTTCGCGACCAAGGGCGCGGTGCGCGACGCCGTCGAGAGCGCGCTGAACCTGCTCGATAGCGGCGAAGCGCGCGTGGCCGAAAAGGGCGCCAACGGCTGGACCGTGAACCAATGGCTGAAGAAGGCGGTGCTGCTCTCCTTCCGCCTCAACGACAATACCATGATCCCTGGCGGCCCAGGCGGTTCGCACTGGTTCGACAAGGTGCCCTCGAAGTTCGACGGCTGGGGCGAGGCCCGTTTCCGCGACAGCGGCATCCGCGCCGTCCCCGGCGCCATCGTCAGACGCTCCGCCTACATCGCACCCAAAGTCATCCTGATGCCGAGCTTCGTGAACCTGGGCGCGTACGTCGACACCGGCACCATGGTCGACACCTGGGTCACGGTCGGCAGTTGCGCGCAGATCGGCAAGAACGTGCATCTGTCCGGTGGCGTCGGCATCGGCGGCGTGCTCGAACCCATGCAGGCCGGGCCCACGATCATCGAGGACAATTGCTTCATCGGTGCGCGCTCCGAAGTCGTCGAGGGCGTGGTGGTCGGCGAGGGCTCAGTGCTGAGCATGGGCGTGTTTATCAGCGCGTCCACGATCATCATCGACCGGGCGACCGGCGAGCGGTTTATGGGACGCGTACCGCCGTATTCGGTGGTGGTCGCGGGATCGCTGCCGGGTAAGGCATTGCCGGACGGAAAACCGGGGCCGAGCCTGTATTGCGCGGTGATCGTAAAGCGGGTGGATGAGAAGACGAGGAGTAAGACGAGTATCAATGAGTTGTTGAGGGATTAGATTGAAGACGGGATTAGGGATTACTCGGGACAAGTAACTCGGGACTTCGGAGATGTGGGCTGATGACGGAAACAAAGTCACATAAGGACTTGCGCGTTTGGCATAAGGCGATGGAGTTGGTCACGGTGATCTATCAGTTGACCAAGGGCCTGCCCAAGACCGAGCAATACGGTCTAACCAGCCAATTCAGCGCGCTGCAGTGTCGGTGCCCACGAACATTGCAGAGGGAAATGGACGTGGACTCGCAAGGATTACGCTCGCTTTATCGAGTATCGTCACGAGGTTCGGCGTCAGAAGTCGAGACACTTCTGATAATTGCCTCGTGAAGCTTGGACTGGCAAGTCGAGACGAAGCGGCCCAGCGCTCAAGAATTACAAGCGATGACGGCAGAATGTTGACTGGATTGGCTGTAGGCCTCTCCAAAGAAGGCTTTCAAGAGGAGGGGCAAGCCGAGATTCGAGTGACGAGAGACTGGAGGTCCGAATCTCCGAGTCCCGAGTCCCGAATCCCGAATCCCAGACAAACATGCTCACTATCAATACCTCAGCGTCAAACTCGAAGACGAGGACAAGACCATCCTCGACGGCCTCTCCTTGCAAGTCCCCAAGGGCCAGGTCCACGCCATCATGGGCCCAAACGGCTCGGGCAAATCCACACTCGGCTACACGCTTGCCGGTCGCGGTGGCTACGAAGTCACTAGCGGATCGGCGACCTGGAACGGCGACAACCTGCTGGACATGGACCCGGCCGAACGCGCCGCTGCCGGTGTGTTTCTCGCCTTCCAGTACCCGATGGAAATCCCCGGCGTCGCCACGCTCACCTTCTTGCGCACAGCGATGAACGCGCTGAAAAAGGCGCGTGGCCAGAAAGAGCTGACCACGCCGGAATTCCTGAAAGCCGTGAAGGCCAAGGCCAAGCTGCTCGGTATTTCCGACGACATGCTGAAACGCCCCGTCAATGTCGGCTTTTCCGGCGGCGAGAAGAAGCGCATGGAAATCCTGCAGATGACCATGCTGGAGCCGACGCTCTGCGTGCTGGACGAAACCGACAGCGGCCTCGACATCGATGCCCTGCGCGTGGTCGCCGACGGCGTGAACGCGCTACGCGGCAAGGATCGCGCGATCCTGGTGATCACGCACTATCAGCGGCTCTTGGACTACATCGTGCCGGACAAGGTGCATGTGCTGGCGCACGGCAAGATCCAGCGCTCGGGCGGCGCGGAGCTGGCCAAGGAACTGGAGAAATCGGGGTATGCGGAGTTTACCGGCAAGGCAGCTTAAACAGCGCGCAGCGCTGACGTCTCCTCTCCCCCTGCTTAGGGGGAGAGGATGTCGCCCGAGCCGCAGGCGAGGAAGCAGCGACAGGTGAGGGGCAGCCGCTTGCTCCGTACCCGTAGCACGAGGGACCGAGCAAGCGCCTGCCCCTCACTGACCGCGTGGCTCTTGCGCTGAAACGCGCTGCGAGACGCGGTCTCCTCTCCCCCTAAGAAGGGGGAGAGGAGGGCCCTGCCCCTCGGCCGTCGTTTTTGGGCGCTGACAGACGATTGAAACTGGACCACCGACCGATATGACCGTTACCCCCATCAAGACCAAGGCCGAAACCCAGTTCGCCGAGCAGTTCGAGGCCACCATCGCCTCGCTTCCCGGCAAAGGCTGGGTGCCGGCTGCGCGCCGCGCCGCCATGCACCGGTTCGTCGAGGCAGGCCTGCCGCATCGCAAGTTGGAAGCCTGGAAGTACACGGATCTTCGCGCCGCGGTGAAGGACGTGCCCGCTCCCGTCCCGTCCAAGACGGGCAAACCCAAACTCGATGCCAAGGCGCTGCAGGCCGCACTCGGACCCGACCTCGCCAAGTTGCCGGCCATTCGCTTTGTCTTCGTCAATGGCGCGTTTGCCGCCGCCGACATCCCGGACGCACATAAGCCGGGCGCGTCCTATCAGTTCGGGTCACTCGCCGAGACGCTGGGGACCAAGGACTTCGAGTGGATGGAGGCCGGTTTCGCTGCCGAGACCTCCAGTCCTGCCGCGCTCAATGCCGCCTTCGCGACCGACGGCATTGTGCTGCGCGTGGTCGCCGGTGCCAGGCTCGAGCTGCCGATCCACCTGGTGTTCCTGACCGATAGCGCCAGCCCGATCCGGATCACCACGCGCAATCTCATCCGGGTCGATAAGGGCGCTTACGTCACAATTTTGGAAAGCCATGTCGGGGCAGGCGGCGCGCATCACGCCAACAGCCTGACGCATCTGCACGTCGTCGATGGCGCGAAGGTCGATCATCTGCAATTGACGGCCAATGGTCCGCAGGCGACCCATCTGTCGACCTGGATCGTCGACGTTGAAGCCGAAGCCACTTATCAGGCGTTCCAGCTCTCGGAGTCTCCCGCGCTCGCCCGCCACGACGTGAACCTCACCTTCAAAGGCGAATCCGCCGCCTTCTCGTTCAACGCCGCCACGCTTGGCCGCGGCAAGAGCCACATCGACACCACCATGGTGATCGACCATGCCGTGCCGCGCTGCACCTCGCGCGAAAATGTTCGCGCCGTGCTCGACGGCTCGGCGCGTGGGATTTTCCAGGGCAAGGTGATCGTGCGGCCCGACGCGCAGAAATCCGACGGCAAGCAGATGGCCAAGGCGCTGCTGCTGTCGCCCGATACCGAATTCGACAGTAAGCCCGAGCTGGAAATCTATGCCGACGACGTGGTCTGCGGCCACGGTTCGACCGTTGCGGAGATGGATGAGGATCACGTCTTCTATCTTATGGCGCGCGGCATCCCCGAAGTTCAGGCGCGCGCTATGCTCACGGAGGCCTTCGCGGCCGAGGTGGTGGATGCGATCGCGCACGAGGGCATCCGCGAGGCGATGCGGGCAAGGCTGGCGGCGTGGCTGGCGGCGGAGTAGACTTTCCCTCTCCCCCGCCTCTTCGCGGGGGAGAGGGTGCCGCCCCGAGCGCGCAAGCGCGAGGGAGAGAGCGGCGGGTGAGGGGCCGCCGCGTGCTCCCTACCGTTCGTGAGAAAGACTGAGCAAGGTGGAGCCTTTGCGCCACGGGGACGGAGCAAGCGTCGGCCCCTCACCTGTCGCTGATTCCGTCGCTACGCTCCGGGCGACATCCTCTCCCCCTAACCAGGGGGAGAGGAAAAAGAAGAGCCCCCGCGTTGAATGGAATCGCCATGACCACCCCCTACGACGTCGCCAAGGTCCGCGCCGAATTCCCGATCCTGTTCCGGGAAGTCTACGGCAAGCCGCTGGTCTATCTCGACAACGGCGCGTCGGCCCAGAAGCCGCGCGCGGTGATCGACGCGATCACCCATGCGTACACGTATGAATACGCCAACGTGCATCGCGGGCTGCATTACCTGGCCAACGCCACCACCACGGCCTACGAGAAATCCCGCGCGACTGTCGCGCGCTACATCAATGCGCCATCCGTGGACGAGGTGATTTTTACACGCGGGGCGACCGAAGGCATCAACCTGGTTGCCTCCTCGTTCGGCGCGGCCAACATCGCGGCCGGCGACGAAATCGTGCTCTCGATCATGGAGCACCACTCCAACATCGTGCCCTGGCACTTCCACCGCGAGCGGCGCGGCGCGATCCTGAAATGGGCGCCCATCGACGATACCGGCGCGCTGGATATGGCCGCGTTCGAGAAACTGATCACCGAGCGCACGCGCATCGTCGCCATCACGCATATGTCAAACGTGCTGGGCACCGTGAACCCGATCAAGGACATCTGCCGTATCGCGCATGCCAAGGGCGTACCGGTGCTGGTCGACGGCAGCCAGGGCGCGGTGCATCTGACAGTGGATGTACAAGATCTGGACTGCGATTTCTACGTCTTCACCGGCCACAAGGTCTACGGCCCCTCGGGCATCGGCGTCCTCTGGGCCAAGCGCAAGCACCTCGACGCCATGCCGCCCTATATGGGTGGGGGCGAGATGATCGAGAGCGTCACCACCGAAAACGTCACCTACGGCGTGCCGCCGCACAAGTTCGAGGCGGGCACCCCGTCAATTGTTCCTGCAATTGGCCTCGGCGCGGCGCTCAACTTCGTCATGGAGACGGGACGCGAGGCGATCCGGGCGCACGAGGAGGACCTGACGGTTTATGCCCACCAGCGGCTGGGCGAACTCAACTTCCTGAAAATCCACGGCCGGGCACGCGGCAAAGGCTCGATCGTGTCGTTCTCCATCGATGGGCTGCATCCCCATGACATTGCGACCATCATCGACCGTTCGGGGATCGCGGTACGGGCGGGGCACCATTGCGCGCAGCAGCTGATGACCCGGCTCGGCGTGCCCGCCACCTGCCGCGCCTCCTTCGCCATGTACAACACCAAGGCCGAGGTGGATGCGCTGGCGGCGGCGCTGCGCAAGGCGCACGAGTTCTTTAGTTGAGCGCGGGGTTGGCGTCGCCGCCGCTCCCACGTATATAGAGCCTCATGACCGAAGGATTTTCGACCACCGACATCGACCCGGCCGCCGCCGATCTGGCGCCGCCGCCGCAGCAGACGGCTATCTCGGCTCCGGCGCTGCCGCCCGAGGAGTTGGACCGTCTAACCGCCGATATCATCGCGGCGCTGAAAACCGTCTACGACCCCGAGATCCCGGCTGACATCTATGAGCTGGGCCTCATCTACAAGGTCGACGTGGACGAGAACCGCAATGTCGCCATCGACATGACGCTGACCTCGCCGGGCTGCCCGGTCGCCGGCGAAATGCCGGTCTGGGTCAAAAACGCCGTCGGTACCATCGCCGGCGTGCAGGACGTCGCGGTCCAGATCGTGTTCGACCCGCCCTGGGACAAGAGCCGCATGTCCGACGAAGCGCAGATGGCGCTGAATATGTTCTAGGGGGTAAATAAACGGGGACAGTTTACTTATATCGAATAAACGGGGACAGTTTACTTATATCGCGCCGAAAGATCGAACTTGATCGAAGGCCCATATACGCGATATAAGTAAACTGTCCCCGTTTATTTCTGTCCCCGTTTATTTACTGCGCTCCGCCCTGCGGCACTTCGATATCCAGCACCGGCGGCGCGTTGTCGTACTTCTTGATATTCGGCGTCGGTTCGTCCTTGGGCACGGGCAGGCAGATGAACGCGCCGTTCACGCCGTGGCGGTGCGGCCCCGGGCAGGCCGCGAGCTGGGCGGGCGTTTCGGTTTCCGGCGCCACCGTCGATCCTGGCGGCAGCGGGCGTAAGGCCAGGCCGAAAAACATCACCCCCACCGCCAGCAGCCAGCTTGCCGCGATGCGGGCCGGGATGGTGAGCCAGGGGCGCCAAAGCCGGGCGGCGGCGAGCGCCGGGAACAGCACGAGTTGCGCGCCGCCGGCCGCGGTGCCGAGCGCGAACATCGGCCCGGCGTCTTCGGCGCGAGCGAGCAGTCCCAGATGAGCGCCCAGCAGCAGCGCCGAGGCCGGCACGACCGCGGCGGCCAAACGCGTCCCGCTGGCCATCAGTGCCAGGCCCGCCGCCAGAAACGCGACCGGCGCTCCGAAGGCAGCGAGCGGCAGGGCTGCAGTGGGCAAGGCCAGCGCGATCAGCGCCCAACCGGAGATGATCAGTCCTCCGCACATCAGCGCCCGCCGCCAATCAAGCCGCCCGAACGCGAGCCCGAGCGCGGCCAGCGGTACGGACACTTGCACGCTGAGCAAGGCATGCAGCGCGCCATTGTCGAACAGGGAATAGCCCGGCGCGACGATGTGGGCGGGGAGCAGCATCAGCGCACCAGCAGGGACAGGAAGTACACGCCGCAAAGCGCGATCAGCCCGCCCGCGGCCCGTCCCGCAAGGCCGTTCAGCGCTTTGCCGAGCAGGAGGCCGAAGCCGATGCCGGCGACGTGGATGAGCCCGGTTGCCATCACGAAACCGATCCCGTAGGCGGCGGGATCGGCTGATTTGGGCAGTTCCACCCCATGGGCATGGCCGTGGAAAATCGCGAACAGGCCGACCACGGCGATGGAGATCCATTCGGCCGGCTTCCAGGCCGCCGCGATAGCTAAGCCCAGCACCAGAACAGACAGGCCCACCCACAATTCCACATGCGGCAGCGGCACGCCGGCGAGCGCCAGCGTGCCGCCCACCGACATGATGAGCGGGAACACCACCGGCAGCTCCCAGACCGCGCGCCCGCCGATCTGCGCCCCCCAGATCCCGACGGCGAACATGGCCAGCAGGTGATCGGGCCCTAGGATCGGATGCTGGAAACCGCTGAGGAAGCCGCCCAGCGTGCCGCCGGTATGGGCTAGCGCGGGCGTGGCGAAGAGGAGAGCTATTGCAATCGCAGCCAGCCCAACAATCAGCTGAAGGCCCAACATTTCGTCATTGCGACGTAGGCCGCGACCTGCCCAAAGTGCTGGTGTGCACTGGGGTCGTGCGCACGGCACAGCTGCGGCCCTGGCCAGATCCCGGCCTGCGCCGGGATGACGGGGGTTCGATGGCTTCAAAGGAGAGATCATCGCCGTCACTCCCCCGTCATGGCGGCAACCAGTTTGCCGATGTTATAATGCAACATGGCGAGATAGCTCGGCGCGGGGCCGTCGGGGGGCGACAGCGAGTCGGCGTAGAGCCGGCCGCCGTCGCTAGCGCCAGTGTCGGCCCGGATGGTCTCGATCAGGCGCGGGCTGGCCATGCTCTCGATGAAGACGGTGCGGATGTGCTGCCGCCGGATCTGGTCGATCAGCCGGGCCACGGCCGCCGCCGAGGGCTCCTGTTCGGTGCTCACGCCTTCGGCCGCCAGCACGTCCACCCCGTAGGCGCGGCCGAAATACGCAAAGGCATCGTGGCTGGTGATGATCTTGCGGCGATCCGGCGCGATGCCGGACAGCTGTTTGCGCGCGCCCTCGTCCAGCGCGTCGAGATCCGCGACCAATTTGTCCGCATTCGCCGTAAAATCGCCGGCATGGGCGGGATCGGCCTTTTTCAGCGCGAACTCGATGGCGCGAACATAGAGCCCGCCATTGCGCGGGTCCTGCCAGGCGTGGGGATCGGGCAGCCCCTCGCCCACCTCGGCGGCCGGGCGGGGCGTCACATCCATGCTGGCCGTGATGACCTCGCCCTTGGTTCCGGAGGCCTTGGCCAGCCGCATCATCCAGCCGTCGAACCCCAGGCCGTTGATGACGATGAGATCGGCACCGGCGAGTTTGGCGGCATCGGACGGGGACGGATCGAAGGTATGCGCATCGCCGCCGGGGCCGACCAGCGATGCCACCTCGGCATGGGGGCCCGCGACCTGGGCCACCATGTCGGCCAGGATGGTGAAGCTGGCGACGACTTTCAGCGGGGCGGCGTTGGCGAGGTTGGGGAGAAGGAGCACAGCCAGGGCGAGACTGGGTGTCAGGCACTTAACGCGCCTGCCCAACTTGCCATCCTTGGCCAGCTTCGGGGCTGCGCCGTAAATTCCTGACACCTAGTGCTCCGTAGGCGACGTATGATAGTGCGGCGGCGGGAAGTACTTGCGGATCAATCCACCGTTGCGGCCGAACACGATGGAGCCGAAATAGGCCAATCCTGCGACCAAGATGATGGCAGGGCCGGCGGCAAGGCTCAAGTGATAGGACGCCAGCAGACCGATATAGCCCGAGGCAAACGCGATCAGGCTCGCGACCCAGAACAGGCCCAGCACATCGCGCGCCCAGAAGCGGGCAGCCGTTGCCGGCAGCATCATCAATCCGACCGCCATCAGGCTGCCCAGCGACTGGAATCCGGCGACCAGATTGAGCACCACCAGCCCCAAGAAGATGCCGTGAAACAAGGGGCCGTGGCCGCCTACGGCGCGCAAAAAGCCGGGATCGAAGGACTCGACGATCAAGGGGCGGTAGATGACCGCCAGCGTTGCGAGCGTTATCGCAGTGATCGCGGCGACCAGCAGCAGGGCCGGCATATCGACCGACAGAATGTTGCCGAACAGCACATGCAGCAGGTCGACATTCGAGCCCTTCGCCGAAACGATCAGGACACCGAGCGCCAGACTGGTGAGGTAGAAGCCGGCGAGGCTGGCGTCTTCTTTCAGGTGCGTCGCGCGCGACACCGCTCCCGCCAGCAGCGCCACCAGCAAGCCCGCAATCAGCCCGCCGAGCGACATGGCGGGTAACGACAATCCCGCGATCAGAAAGGCGATGGCCGCGCCGGGCAGGATGGCATGGGACATGGCGTCGCCCATCAAGCTCATCCGGCGCAGCACCAGCAGCACGCCGATCGGGCCGCAGCCCAGCGAGAGCGCAAAGCAAGCCATCAGCGAACGGCGCATGAATCCGTAGGCAACGAAAGGTTCGAACAGCAGATGATAGAGGGTCATGATATGGCGCCCAGCGACCCAAGCACAGTCGTGGCCTCCGCCGAACTGTCCGCCCCCAGCCCTTCACCCCCACCCCAACGCTCCACCGTCAAGGGGGAGGGGGTGGTCTGCCCGGGTTGGGGCGGCTGTCTCAACTTGCGCGAGTCGAATTCCGCTCCCCCCGGCGGGGAGGGGCTAGGGGTGGGGGGAGGAGCCAGGCGGGAGCTCTGCTCTAGGCGCAACTCTTGCTGCTTGTTGGTCACATTCACGCGCGGCCTCCCGCCACCAGCGCCGGCATCGGGGCGGGAACGGTTTCGACGATGTAGCCGGCTGCGCTGAGGTTGGCGGCCGTGAGCACATCGCGTGTAGAACCCCAGGCGGTGCGGGCCTTGCTGAGCAGCAGCGTCTCGGGGAACGACTGGCGCACCTGGGCCAGATCGTGCAGCACGGCGACAATGGTGCGGCCTTCGGCATGCCAGTCTGCGAGCTTGAGCATCAGATCGGCCGTGGTCGTGGTATCGAGGCCGGCGAAGGGCTCGTCGAGCAGGATCAGTCCGGCGTCCTGCAGCATGAGACGTGCAAACAGCACGCGCTGGAATTGGCCGACAGAGAGGTGACCGATTGGGCGCTTATCGAGTCCCGACAATCCGAGGGCGTCCAAAGCCCCGTGGATGCGTCGCTTTCCGTCATCCGAGACGCGGCCAAACATGCCGGTTTCACGCCATAGTCCGAGCGCCACGGTATCGTAGACGCTGATCGGGAAGGTCTGATCGATGTTGGCGCGCTGCGGCAGGTAGCCGATGTGGCGGCGCGCGACGCCGGCGATCTCAATGTGGCCTTCGTCGGCGGGGATGGCCCCGATGATGGCGTTGAGGAGTGTGCTCTTGCCAGCTCCATTCGGGCCGACAATGGCGGTGAGACTGCCGGCAGCGAACGTCCCCGACAAATGATGCACGGCCGGCACGCGGTCATAGGAGACCGTGAGATCCTTGATCGCGATGGCGCCGGGCTGGATCGCCACCGGTCGAGAGGGCAGTGTGCGGACGACCGTCATGGCTTGGCCCCCGAGCGATCCGTAGGCTGGCAGGAGCGGCAAGTGCCCTCGACCTCGAGCGTGCGGTGGCGCGGCTCGAAACCGGAGCGACGGGCGTCGGCGTCGATCAGCTTGTCGAGCTTGCGGTCTTCAAGTTCGTCGGTGCGCCCACAACTGTCGCAGACCAGCAGCACGCAGTCGTGCCGGTGACCGGGATGGGCGCAGGCAACGAACGCGTTGCGCGAAGCCAGGCGCGCGATCAGTTTGACCGCCAGCAGCTGCTCGATGGCGCGATAGATGGTCGGCGGTTTGATCGGACGCCCAACCAGCCGGGAGATCTCGTCGATGAGATCGTAGGCGCCGACCGGACGCGACTGTTCGGAGAGAATCGCGAACACCAGCTCGGGCATCGGCGCGAGCGGATCGCCAAGGCCAAGCGCATGGCGGCGGGCTCGCGCCACGGCATCAATGGTGCGCGGCGACAGGCGCTTGAGCAAAGTGGCAAGTGCCTCGGGCGTGAGCAGGCGGGCGGCCATGGGGGTGAGATCTCTGGTTGCGTATGTTATTCTATATCATTGAAGCGAACGTGCAAGGGCGGTGATTTCGTCATTCCCGCGCAGGCGGGAATCCATGCAAGCCAGCGTTAGGCAAGGTCGTTATGAGGGCGAAAGTGCCGTTTTTCTGGGCCTTTTCCGGGTATCGAACGTAAGCCAATCCGTCGGCATGCATGGACTCCCGCCTACGCGGGAGTGACGAGTACTAGCCTTTGAGTATCCACGGATAGTCGTGCGCATTGTGCGGAAGGCCCCTCCCGCTTCCCGGAACCTGACGCGCCTCTTTGCGTGGCAGCTGTCCACGAGGCGAGGTCGCTGGATCCTCAGTCACTGGCGATGGAGGTCTCGATCTATGGCACTTATGGTTCCCAGGGATGTGTCAGAGGACTTGCAGGGGAGGGGGGACCGAATGGCCTTCGCACACATCAAGATTGGCCCCCGCCGCGCAGCCCGCTACAGTGCCCGCCCATGAGCACCCTTTTCGAAGCAGCCGGCTTGGACGATGGCGCACCGCGGCCGCTGGCGGACCGCTTAAGGCCGCGCAAGCTGGCCGACGTGGTCGGGCAGGATCACCTGGTCGGGCCCGATGGCACGCTGACGCGCATGGTCGGAGCGAACCGGCTCTCAAGTATCATTTTCTGGGGGCCGCCTGGCACCGGCAAGACCACCGTGGCGCGGCTGCTGGCGGGGGAAACCAAGCTCGATTTCGAGCAGCTGTCGGCGATTTTTTCCGGCGTCGCCGAGTTGCGCAAGGCCTTCGACAAGGCCAAGGCCCGCCGCCAGGTCGGCAAAGGTACGCTGCTGTTCATCGACGAGATTCACCGCTTCAACCGCTCGCAGCAGGACAGTTTCCTGCCGCACATGGAAGACGGGACCATCACGCTGGTGGGCGCAACCACCGAGAACCCGTCGTTCGAACTCAATCCCGCCGTGCTCTGCCAGCGCGCAGGTGCTGACCTTCAACCGTCTCGACGATGCCGCGATGGAAAAGCTGCTGGTGCGAGCCGAGGCCCTGGAGGGCCGTCCCCTGGCGCTCGACGCCGAGGCGCGGGTGGCGATCAAAGGCATGGCGGACGGCGATGGGCGCACCATTCTCAATCTCGCCGAAGAGGTGTTTGCAACCGCGGACAAGGGCGCCAAACCGCTGACGCGCGATGCCCTGACCAAGCTGGTCCAACGCCGCGCCCCGCTCTACGACAAGTCGCGCGATGGCCACTACAACCTGATCAGCGCCTTGCACAAATCGGTGCGCGGGTCCGATCCGGATGCCGCACTCTACTGGTTGGCGCGCATGCTGGCGGGTGGCGAAAGCCCGCTGTTTCTGTGCCGCCGCCTGGTCCGGATGGCCGTGGAAGATATCGGTCTCGCCGACCCGCAAGCGCTGGTGCAGTGCCTGGCGGCGAAGGACACCTACGACTTCCTTGGCTCGCCCGAAGGCGAACTGGCGCTGGCGCAGGCCTGTGTTTATCTCGCCACCGCGCCCAAATCGAATGCCGTCTACCGCGCCTACAAGGGCTCGATGCGCACCGCCAGGGAGCACGGCTCGCTGTCGCCGCCCAAGGTTATCCTGAACGCACCAACACGGCTGATGAAGGACGAGGGCTACGGCGCCGGCTACGAGTACGATCACGATGCGCCCGAAGCCTTCTCGGGCCAGAACTACTTTCCCGACGAACTGCCGCGCGAGCAGTTCTACGACCCGCCCGACCGCGGCTTCGAACGCGAGATCAGGAAACGGTTGGACTATTGGGCGGGATTGCGGGCCAAGCGCGAGGCCACGTAGGTTGGGTCAAGCCCTTGGGCGACCCAACATCCACGGGCGGTGCCAGCGACGAGCCGTTGGGTCGCGCAAGGGCTTGACCCAACCTAAGCGATGATATCGGGATGCAGCCTGGCTTCCAGCAGCTTCATCTCGTCCTTGATTTTCAGCTTCTGCTTTTTCAACCGGCGCAGCGTCAGCTGATCGGGCGCGCCGTTGGCCTCGATGGCCGCGATGGCGTCGTCGAGCTGGCGGTGCTCAAGCCTGAGCTGGCTCAGCTTGTCGCGGATCGAGCGTTCGTCGAAGGTGGACATTGCGGCAACGCCCCCTTTCGGCGTTTGAGAATCAGTGATGACCGCAAGTATCCCAACTGCGGTAGCCGAGACAAGCATGGCGCCGCCGCTACCTGGTGCACAAATGCGCCAACGGCCCTCAATCGGCCGCTCGTGCACAGTCCATGCGCCCAGGCGATTTGGCAAAGCCTTGCAAACTTTCGTAGATTGCAGACCGAGTCGAGGCGTCCGTCGTGCGTCGTCCCGGCTTACGGCCGCAGTTCAGGGCGGCACTGACTGGCAAAGGCGCAATCGACGATGAAATGGCCCCTGCTCGCATGTCTGCTGGCGGTCCTGCCCGTCACCGGCGCCTGGGCCGGCGATTTCGCGCTGTGCCAGCAGAGCGTCGACGCCGAACTGAAATACGATGGCTGCACGGCGTTGCTCACGCGCGATCCGAAGTTCGCCGAAGCCTATAGCGGGCGTGGTCTGGCGCTGGTCGCGATGGGGCAGACCGAGCGCGCCATTGCCGACTACAGCTACGCCATCAGCCTCGATCCGGCGTTGATGGTCGCCTATTACAACCGTGGGCTGAGCTATCTGGACATCGACAAACCGGCCTTGGCGGTTGACGATTTCGAAAGTGTGATCGCGCGCGATCCGGGCGATGCAACGGCCTTCAACGGGCGGGCCATGGCCTATGCGGCGCTGGGCAAGTTCGATGAAGCCGAGGCGGACTTCACGCGCGCCATCGATCTCGATCCGCTCTATACACGCGCCTACATCGGGCGGGGCAATCTGACCCTGTCGCGCCGGTTGTTCGATACCGCGCTGAAAGATTTTGACCGGGCGTTGGCGGTGGATCCTGGCAATCAGGATGCCATTCTGGGGCGCAGCTACGCCGTTGCGGCGTCGTTGCCGGTGGAGTTGGAGGCGGTCGGATCGACCACACCTCTGGCCGGCGAAACAGACGCCAACTCGGCAACGGCGCCGGCCATCGAGCCAGGGCCGCCCACGGTTGCCAGGGCAAGCCGGACAAAGGCGAAGCGGTTGGCGACGCTGCCTAAGCCCGGCCCCCGCTTGGTGCGCGCTCCGGTCAGGATCGTGAACCTGAAACCCGAACAGGCTCCCGCCGACGGACCAGGCATCGCCAAGCTCCCGGTCAGCAAGGCGCCGGTTGCCCGCCCCGTGGCCGCGAGCAAGCCAGCCGCGGTCGCCAAGGCGACGAAGCCGAAGCCGGGCACGGCCGCAAAGCCGGTTTTCAACCCCTCGTTGTTGGAGCGCAGCTGCAACAACTACCAGGGCGAGCCGTGTGCGGTGAGCAGCAAGTAGATGGGCATGCGGAGCGCGTGTCCCAGTCTTGAACTCTCCGTCACCCACAATTGACCCCCAATTGACCGCCAATAAACGGACTTGTCAGGCTTGGTGCCGTACTGTGTCCGGGACTTGACGCGACCTTCCCGGAGACCGGTCCATGGCGGAACTGCAGATCTATATTGGCGTGCTGCTGGCGGGATTGGCGAGCTTTCTCAGCCCTTGCGTGTTGCCCCTGGTGCCGCCCTATCTCGGCTTTCTCGGCGGTTCGTCGATCGACGCCATGTCGCGCGGCGGTGACGGCTTTGACAGCACGGCGCGGCGGCGGCTGCTGCTGGCGTCCGGCGCCTTTGTGCTTGGCTTCACCACCGTGTTTGTTGCCCTGGGCGCCAGCGCCTCGCTGCTCGGTCAACTGCTGCTGCAATGGCGCGGCGTGCTGGGGATTGCCGCCGGCGCGGTGATCGTTCTGTTCGGGCTGCACTTTTTGGGCTGGCTGCGCATCCCGTTGCTCTACCGCGAGGCGCGCTATCATAGCCGCACCGAGCCGGCTTCGCTGCTGGGCGCTTATGTCGTGGGACTCGCCTTCGCCTTTGGCTGGACGCCCTGCATCGGACCGATCCTATCGGCCGTGATAACGGTCGCGGGCAGCACCGCCAGCCTCACCCGCGGCATTGGCCTGCTGTTCACCTACTCGCTCGGTCTTGGAATACCGTTCCTGCTGGCGGCGTTAGCTATTGGGCCGTTTCTATCCTTCATGCAGCGCTTCAAGCGCCATCTCGGCACCGTCGAGAAAGTCATGGGAGCCGCGCTGGTGCTGACGGGCCTGTTGATGCTGACCGGGTCGCTGAACTGGTTCGGGACGTGGCTGCTGGAGACCTATCCGGACATCGCCAAAATCGAAACTTTGATAGTGCCAGAGAGTCTGCGCGGACAAATACTCCGTCAGGGCCAAGGCGGTTAGCTGCCGCGATAAGCGGAAATCCGGGCTTTAGGCGGCGCACTACGGATATACCCGAGGCGTGGCTATTGCGTTACGCCGTTGAGCGATCCGGACGTCAAGCCGTTGCATCATCAACGACATTAGGCTATCCACTTGAATTATTGATCTGACATCGTTGTCGATCTGATCAAGACGAGTTTTGGGGGGGACTGTGGGCGCTTACGGCGCCTCGGTCTGGGTGAGAAGGACCGGCCTTGGGGGGGAACCAGGCCGGTCTTTTTCATTTTCGTGGCCCGCATCGCGCGCGCCAGTCACACTGGTCTGTCACAAATGACACTTAACCCCAAGTTTGACAGTCCCAGCCCTCCTCTGTCATGAAGCTGTTGCAGGGCTCGCCTCTGGTTGAGTGAGGCACCGGATGGGGGAAGGCACTCATGTTGGACAACGACGACGGCGAAACGCGCCGCTTCCGCGCTCTGTTCATTTCAGACATTCATCTGGGCACTAAAGCCTGCCAGGCCGAATTGCTGCTCGAGTTCCTGCGCACCCACGATGCCGATGTGATCTATCTGGTCGGCGATATCGTGGACTTCTGGCGCATCCGGCGCTCGGCCAACTGGCCGCAATCGCATAACGACGTGCTGCAGAAGCTGCTGCGCAAGGTGCGCAAGGGCTCGCGCATCGTCTATCTGCCAGGCAACCACGACGAGGCCATGCGCGATTACGTCGGCGCCAAGTTCGGCGGCATCGAAATCATCGACAGCCTGATCCACACCACTGCCGACGGCAGGAAAGCGCTGGTCGTCCATGGCGACCAGTTCGACGTGGTGGTGCATTATGCCAAGTGGCTGGCCGTGCTTGGCGACAAAGCCTATACCGCCGCACTTTGGGCCAACACCCATCTCAATTTCGCTCGCCGCAAGGCCGGCATGAGTTACTGGTCGCTGTCGGCGTTCCTGAAGCACAAGGTCAAGCAGGCCGTGAACTTCATCAGCGCCTTTGAGGGAGCGCTGGCCGGCGAGGCCCGCCGCCAGGGCGCCGAAATCGTGATCTGCGGTCACATACATCATGTCGCCATACGTCAGATGGGCGATGTCTTGTACATCAACACCGGCGATTGGGTGGAGAGCGGAACGGCCATCGGCGAAAACGACGATGGCAGCTTCGAGATCATCAATTGGATGCGCGACCACGAGAAGCTGCTGGCGCCCAAGACCAGGCCGGTGGCAGTCGATCTGGCAGCCTGAGCCGACAAACACTTGACGGGACATAAGTTTCTGGCGAATCCTGCTGGCTCGTTCCTGGCCTGCATTTGGTCTTAGCAGAACGTTGGTTGGCGCTCTATGCTTTGGAGCGACGCAATCTCAGTCGCCGTGATCGGTTTGGGACTTCCCATGAACGAGCTGCGCGTCCTCATTGCGACCGATGCTTGGCGTCCGCAAATCAACGGCGTGGTGCGCACCTATGAGCGCTTGTCGGAAGAGACGGCCCGGTTCGGGGCGCAGATGTCGTTCCTGACGCCGTCGCCCTTCACGACCTTGCCGCTGCCCAGCTACCCCGAAATCCGCCTCGCCGTGCTCACCGAGGGCAGCGTCGACGAGTATTGGCGCCGCACCCGGCCCGACTTCGTCCATATCGCGACCGAGGGACCGATCGGCCTGCAAACGCGCGCCTGGTGCATGCGTCACGGCCATCCCTTTACCACCAGCTATCACACGCGCTTTCCCGACTACCTCTCGGCCCGCCTGCCGGTGCCGCAGTCCTGGGGCTATGCGCTGCAACGCTGGTTCCACAATTCCGGCGTGGGCACCATGGTGGCGACCCCATCGATGGCAGCATCGTTGAAGGAGAAGGGCTTTCGGCGTCTGCTGCCCTGGACCCGCGGCGTCGACACCAACCTGTTCCGTCCCGCCGCCGCGCGCGCACCAGATGCCGAGCGGCCGGTGTTTCTGTATGTCGGCCGGGTGGCGGTGGAAAAGGGCATCGAGACCTTTCTCGATCTGGATCTGCCTGGCTCCAAGGTGGTGGTCGGCGATGGCCCGCTGCTGGAGCAGCTGAAGCGCAGCTATCCCAAGGTCCGTTTTACGGGCCCCAAGTTCGACCTCGACCTTGCGGCCGAGTATGCCGCCGCCGACGCCTTCGTGTTCCCCAGCCGCACCGATACGTTCGGCATCGTGCTGCTGGAAGCCATGGCGTCGGGGCTGCCAGTGGCGGCCTTCCCGGTCACCGGCCCCATCGACGTGGTGCGCAACGGTGAGTCCGGCGTGCTCGGCGAAGACTTGCGCGCGGCCGCCCTGGCAGCGCTCAATCTCGACCGCGCGGTGGTGCGCCAGCACGCCATGAGCTTCAGCTGGACCAACTGCGCACGCATGTTCATCGACAACATTCTGGCCGCCAACCACGACGCTGGCCACGCGCCGGTGCGGCGCAGGCTGTTCTCTGGCCAGGCGGTTCGGGTTTAGCGCGGTTCTCTCCTCTCCCCTCAGCGCCTCTTCGCGCTGAGGGGAGAGGAGACCGCGTCTCGCGGAGCGTTTCAGCGCAAGAGCCACGCGGTCGGTGAGGGGCAGCAGCTGGCTCAGTCACTGTTGAGGCCTGTACGGAGCAAGCGGCTGCCCCTCACCTGTGGCTATTTCCTTCGCGCCAACGCGCTCAGGGCGACATCCTCTCCTCCAAAGTTGGGGGAGAGGAAAAAAAATCAGTACCCCGCCTTCCGGTCCACCACGTTTTCCATCGCCTGCCCGGCCTCGTGCCGCGCCAGCTGACCCAGCACGTATTCGGTCATGGCCTCGGGATCGCTATCGGCCGCGACATGGGGCGTGATCGTCACTTTCGGATGCCGCCATAGCGGGCTGGCAGTTGGCAGCGGCTCAGTCTGGAATACGTCCAGGCTGGCGCCGATCAGCGTGCCATCATCAAGCGCACGCAGAATATCCGTCTCCACCTGTTCGCCGCCGCGGCCGCCGTTGATCAGCACCGGGCCGCCCATGGGGCCGGTGCGTTTCAGGCGCTGGAACAAGCCGTAATTCAGGATACCCGTGGTCTCGGGGGTCAGCGGCAACAGGCACACCAGAAGATCGGTCGCGCCGAGAAACTCCGTTAGCCCCGCTTCGCCGTGATGGACCGGAAACCCCAGGCCGGTCTTGGCGTGCCGCGACCATCCCACCACGTTGAACCCCAGCGCCATCAGCACCTTCGCCGCGCTTTGGCCGAGTACGCCGGCGCCCATCAGGCCGACAGTCGCCGCGCTGGCGGCCTTCTGCGGCAGGTCGCGCCAGCGTTTCTCTCGCTGCTGTGCCTGATAGGCCGGCATCTGACGGAAGTGGTAGAGCGTCTGCAGCACCACCCATTCGACCATCCGGCCAACGATATTCGGGTCGACTGAGCGCAGGATCGGAATGTGCGCCGGCACGGTCGGATCGGCCAGGATAGCGTCGACGCCAGCGCCGAGATTGACGATCACTTCGAGGCTTGGGCAGCTGCCCAAGCAGACCAGCGGGCGGTTTCCACACGAGGGCATACCGGACCTCGGAAAACTGGCTCGTATCGGCCGCCGTCACGACGCGGCGCCCGGGGGCCTGTTGCTTCAGGGCCGCCAGCCATGGCGTATTGTCAGGCGTCGAATGCAGCAGGATCGTCATTGCGCTACTACGCCCTCGGGAGCGATTTCCAGATTGAACGCGGCCGCCAGCAGCGCCTTGGTGTAGCCTTGCTGCGGGGCGCTGAAAATCTGCTCCGTTGGCCCCTCTTCAACCACCTTGCCGTTGCGCATCACGATCACATAGCTCGACAGCGCACGTACCACGCGCAGGTCATGGCTGATAAAGAGATAGGAGAGCGAACGCTTCTTCTGCAGGTCGCGCAGCAGATCCACGATCTGCGCCTGCACGGACATATCGAGTGCGCTGGTCGGCTCGTCCAGCATCACGAACTTCGGCTCCAGCACCATGGCCCGCGCGATGGCGATGCGCTGGCGCTGGCCTCCGGAAAACTCGTGCGGGTAGCGGTCCTGCATGGCGGCATCAAGCCCCACGTCAGTCAGCGCCGTGCCGACGCGAGCGCGCCGCTGGTCGTAGTCGAGGTCCGGATTGAGGACCTGCAAGCCTTCCTCGATGATCTGGCCGACCGTCAGGCGCGGCGAGAGCGAGCCGTAGGGGTCTTGGAACACCACCTGCATTTGCTTGCGCAGGGGCCGCATCTCCTGCGATTTCAGCCCGTCGATGCGATTGCCGAGATAGGCGATGGGGCCCTCGCTGGACAACAGCCGCAAGATGGCGAGGCCGAGCGTGGTTTTGCCCGAGCCGCTTTCGCCCACCACTCCCACGGTCTGGCCTTCGCGCAGTTTCAGGCTGAGGCCGTCGACCGCGCGCACGTAATCAACGGTGCGGCGCAGGAAGCCGGCCTTGATCGGGAAGTGAACCTTCAAATTGTCCGTCTGCACCACAATGGGCGCGCTGTCGTCGACCTTGGGCGGTTCGCCCTTGGGCTCGGCTTCCAGCAGATGGCGCGTATACGGATGCTGCGGATGGTCGAACACCTGGTCGACCGGGCCATTCTCGACCACCTCGCCCTTCTGCATGACATAGACGCGGTCCGACATCTTGCGCACGATGCCGAGGTCATGGGTGATCAGCAGCATGGCCATGCCCATCTCACGCTGCAGATCTTTCAGCAGCGCCAGGATCTGCGCCTGGATGGTGACGTCGAGCGCGGTGGTGGGTTCATCGGCAATCAGCAGGTCCGGTTCGTTGGCCAGCGCCATGGCGATCATGATGCGCTGGCGCTGTCCGCCTGAGAGCTGGTGCGGATAGGCGTCCATGCGTTTTTCCGGATCGCGGATGCCGACGCGCGCCATCAGGTCCAGCGTCTTGGCGCGGGCGTCGGCGGCCGAGAGTTTGCGGTGCACGCGGAGAATTTCGCCGACCTGCCGCGCGACCGTGTGCAGCGGGTTCAGCGAGTTCATCGGCTCTTGCGGGATGAGCGCGATCTGGTCGCCGCGCACCTCGCGCATGCGCGGTTCATCGAACCCGAGCAGGTTCTGGCCGTTGAAGAAAATTTCGCCGGACGGGTGTGAGGCCGAAGGCGTCAGCAGCTTCAGGATCGAGAGCGCGGAGACCGACTTGCCGGACCCGGACTCGCCCACCAGAGCGACGGTTTCGCCCTTGCCGATGTGGAACGAGACGTTGCGCACCGCATGGACGCTATCGTCCCCTTGCGCGAAGTCGACCGAGAGATTGCGAACGTCGAGCAGCGTGGCGGCTTGGGGTGTGGGCATGAATCGGTTCCGGTGGCGGGGACGAAGCCCCTTCAAGCACCGGAATAGGTCAATTCAGCGCCGCCTTCAATTCACCAAGCTGTGGCAGGATCGAGAGTTTCACCGGCAGCTGCGCCACCATGTGGTCGGCCACGCTCTGACGATACCAGATGTCGGCTGATGGGCGCACGGCATTGGTGCGGCGCTGCACCAGGAAGGTCGCCTCGTGGCCGGTGGCGCGGATGGTCGCCAGCACCTCTGGCGTCGCGTCATGCTGGCTGCCGTAGGGCACCGTGAAGGCGCGCACTTTGGTGCCCGTCATCTCCTCCAGCAGGCGCTTGCCATCGGCGATCTCGGCGTAGGCCGCATCGGGCTTCAACGCGCGCAGGTGGCTGTGCGACAGCGTGTGATTGCCAAGGGCCAAACCATGCTGCTTGACCAGCGCGTTCAGTTGCTCGGGCTTCAGGAACAGATCCATATGGTCGACCAGATCGGCCTCGCGCACACCGAGCAAACGCATCAGCTTAGCCTTCATGATCTCGCGGTCGTCGACGTCCATCTTGGGCAGCAGTTCGCGCACGATGCGGCGGATGGTGCATGTCCAGGGATCGGTGAGGCCGGCGGCGATGCCCAGTCCGGTGGCGCCCAGTTCCGCCATGGCGAAACTCAACACATTGTCGATGGGTGCAAAGCCGCCCGCGATCACCCGCGGGTTGGTGGTGAAGAGCGCCGGCACCTTGTGCTCGGCCAATAGCGGCGCGGCGACATCCAGCACCGAGCGGTAGCAATCGTCGATGGTCAGCAGCAAGGGATTGGCGGGGAGAGCGCCGCCCAGCAGCTGATCGAGCGAGATCGGCGTGTAGTGGCGCTTGAAGTACGCAAGGTGCGCCGCGAACGCTTCCGGGCTGGTCGAAACGCCTAGGCTGCGCGTGAACAGCGAGGGCGTGGTCTCAAAGTGGTGATACGAGACGCAGGTGACGACGGAGGGCGTCAACATGGAAGTCGGTGTCCTTTACGCAGCACGGAACGCGAGATGCCAGTCCAGCCGGCGCAAGGCGCGACCGGGCAGGGGGGAGAGATTTTCGGGCAGTGTCTTGGTCAACTGCGCCAGCGCCTGACCGGCTGCCGCAGCGGTCGCGCCAAGGCCTGAGCGTGCGAACGCCACGCCGTCGGTGACGGGAAAGCTCACGTCGGCAAATTCCAGTTTGTAGCGGTAGTCGCCCGCGCCCAGGTGCAACGCCACGACGCCCTCGCCGGCCGCGCATTCGGCCATGTTGCGCAGGAGAATGTTGCCCGGCGAGAGTTCAGCGAAGGCCGGATCGTAGCCGGGGAACCAGTAATGCAGCACGTCGCGGGTGCGCAGGCCGAAATGGGCCGCCACCAGTTTATCGCCGAAGTAGAGCGAGGACAGCTGGCCGCGCAGTTCGGGATCGCGCGAGGTATGCAGACGATCGGTCAGCTCGCGCACCCAGGCGAAGTCGAACAGCATAGGTTGTTGCGTCGCTGCGAACTGCGCGCGCTTCCAGGCCAGTAGCGTTTCCAGCGTCTCGTCCGAGCGGTCGTCAAAGACGTGCCTGAGGTCGCCGTGCTCCTTGCGGGCCTTGTCGCTGCGGGTGCGGATGGCGCGGAAGGCGGATTTGGCGAACGGCTGGCGGCGCTCTTCGTAGTCGGCATAGCCGCCGGCAAGGTTCATGACGTGGAAGGCGTGGGGTGAGCCAAAGCGCGCGCCGAGCGCGGCGGCACCCTGGGGAGCGTGGCGCAGCGCCATCATGCCGACCCCGGCCGCAGCGAGCAGATCGGCCGCTTGAAAGGTACAGCCCGCCGGAGCGATCAGACCATGGATGTCGTTGAGCGGCCCGCCGATCGGACCGAAGAGCCCGGGCGCACGGCGCTGCATCGGCAGCAGGGCGACGGTTTTGGCTCCATCCTCGACCACCAGCAACCGCGCCGTGCGCGTGACGCTGGCGACCGCCTCGAAGAACTCGGGC
Source organism: uncultured Alphaproteobacteria bacterium (assembly GCA_963732765.1). Taxonomy (GTDB): domain Bacteria; phylum Pseudomonadota; class Alphaproteobacteria; order Rhizobiales; family Hyphomicrobiaceae; genus JANYHF01. The sequence goes on from CAVTAS010000008.1 coordinate 732,651, forward strand.
GCAAAATAGGGGCTGGCCAGCACCGGGTTGCCCGCCCGCAGCGCATTCCACGCGGCCCGCAAAGACGGGTCGAGATGGGCGGCATCGGTGACGTGGCAGCGCAGCATGAAGACCACTCGCAGAGCATATCGAGGGCCAGTATGCGACCGCGATGGTCAACGCCGCGTTCACGGCGACGACGGAAGATGTTGAATTTGCATGAAGATGCGTGCGGCAGTGGGGCGGACTCTCCTCTCCCCCAACGCTTTTTCGCGTTGGGGGAGAGGAGACCGCGTCTCGCAGCGCGTTTCAGCGCAAGAGCCACGCGGCCGGTGAGGGGCAGGTGCTTGCTCGGACGCCGGAGCCACGGGCACGGAGCAAGCGGCTGCCCCTCACCTGTCGCCGGTTCCTCGCCTTCGGCTCGGGCGACATCCTCTCCCCCGCGAAGAGGCGGGGGAGAGGAAAGTCACTATACGAACGTCTTGCGCGGATCGAGCGCATCGCGGATGGCTTCGCCGATGAACACCAACAGGCTGAGCATGGTGCCGATCACGAAGAAGGCCGTGAAGCCCAGCCAGGGGGCGAAAATGTTGCTCTGGCCCTGTTGCAGGAGATCGCCCAGCGAGGGCGAGCCGATCGGCAGGCCGAGGCCGAGGTAGTCGAGCGCGGTCAGCGAGGAGATCGATCCCGTCACGATGAACGGCATGATCGACACCGAGGCGACCATCGCATTGGGCAGAATGTGCTTGTACATGATCGTGAAATTGCTGAGGCCCAAGGCCCGCGCCGCGCGCACATATTCGAGGTTTCGCCCGCGCAAAAATTCGGCCCTTACGAAGTGAACCAGGCCCGTCCAGCTGAATGCCAGCAGGATCGCCAGCAGCGTCCAGAAGCCTTGCGCGAACACCGTCGACAGGATCAGCAACACGAACAGGGTCGGGATGCTGTTCCAGATCTCGATGAAGCGCTGCATCAGCAGGTCGGTCATGCCGCCAAAGAACCCCTGCACAGCGCCCGCAGCAATGCCGATCACGGAGGCGAACAGGCTGAGCAACAGGCCGAAAGTCACCGACAGCCGGAAGCCGTAGATGATGCGGGCAAGCACGTCGCGGCCGCTGTCGTCGGTGCCCAGCCAGTTCCAGTTGCCGACGCTGCAATTGGGGTCGGCCACGCCTTGCGCATAGCCGGAACACGCCTTTTCGCGCGTCAGTGCCCACGTTGGCGGGCTCGGGAAGGCCTGCGGCGGCTCTTTCAGCACCGAGTCCCAGGCATAGCGGATCGGCGGCCACAGCACCCAGCCGCCGGCCTCGCGGATCTTGTCCTGGATGAAGGGATCGCGGTACTGCGCATTGGTCTCGAAATCGCCGCCGAAGGTGGTCTCGGCATAGTCCTTCACGACCGGCGTATAGATGCCACCCTGGTAGGCGATCAGCAGCGGCTTGTCGTTGGCCACGAACTCGGCCGGCAGGCTGATGGCGAACAGCGCGAGGAAAATCCACAAGCTCCAATATCCGCGCCCGTTGTTGCGGAAATTCGCCCAGCGGCGGCGGTTCACCGGCGACAGTCTGGGCAGCCAGCGCCTCACCGTGGCGGGTACAGCGGCGGCGCCGGCATCGCCAGTCTTGGCATCGGCGGCTTTGGCCGTTGGCGTCATATCGGCCAATCCCATCGTTTCGATCGCCTCGAACCTTTTGCCGCGCGCACGCCGTTTGGCCCGTTTGGATATCGCACTCTCAGCCACGACTTAGACCTCGCGGCTCTCGAAGTCGATGCGCGGATCGACGGCGGTATAGATCAGATCCGACAGCAGGCTGAGCAACAGGCCGATCATGCCGAAGATGTAGAGCGACGCGAAAATGATCGGATAATCGCGGCTGCGCAGAGCCTCATAGCTAAGCTGCCCCAGCCCGTTCAGCGAGAACGTGCGCTCGATCAGCAGCGCGCCTTCCACCAGCGCGCCGAAGAACGCGGCCGGGAAACCGGCGATCACGATCAGCATGGCGTTGCGGAACACATGGCCATACAGCACCTGCCGCTCGTTCAAGCCCTTGGCGCGCGCCGTGGTCACATACTGCTTCTTGATCTCGTCCAGGAACGAATTCTTGGTCAGGAACGTGGTCGAGGCAAAGCCGCCGAGCGCCATGGCCGTGATCGGCAGCGCGATGTGCCAGAGATAGTCCAGCGCCTTGCCGATCAAACTGAGTTCGTTCCAGTTGTCCGAGCCCAGACCCTTCCTGGGGAAAATGTTCCAATAGTTGCCGCCAGCGAACAGAATGATCAGCAACACGGCGAATAGGAAGCCCGGGATGGCATAGCCGATGATCACAGCCGTCGAGGTCCAGACGTCGAAGCGCGTGCCGTCGTTGACGGCCTTGCGGATGCCCAGTGGGATCGAGATGCCGTAGGAGAGCAGCAGTGTCCATAGCCCCAGCGTCATCGACACCGGCAGCTTGTCCTTGATCAGCTGCAGCACCGGCCCTTTGCCGAAGAAGCTCTCGCCGAAATCGAACGTCACGAAATTATAGACCATCTTGCCGAAACGCTCGTGCGCCGGCCGGTCGAGTCCGTATTGTTTGCGCAGTTTTTCGATCAGGGCGGGATCGATGCCCTGCGCGCCGCGATAGGCACCCGAGCCGGCGTCGGCGACCTGGGCCTGTCCGCCGCCCGCCATGTCGCTGCCGCCCCCGCCCAGGCCGCTGTTGGCGCCGGCATGCCCCTGCAGACGCGCCACAATCTGCTCCACCGGCCCGCCCGGCGCGAACTGTATGATAGCAAAGGCCATCAGCAGCATGCCCAACATGGTCGGGATCATCAGCAGCAGGCGTTTGATGATGTAGTAGGCCATGAGGGCGTTGGTCCGTGTAACGCCCTCTCCCCCGCCAAGAGGCGGGGGAGAGGGCAAGAACTCCCTCTCCCCCGTTTTCCGGGGGAGAGGAGATCGCCCCTCGCAGCGCGTTTCAGCGCAAGAGCTGGGCGATCGGTGAGGGGCGGGAGCTTGCTCCAGCTGTGTTGCGGCGGGTACGGAGCGAGCGGCTGCCCCTCACCCGCCGCTGTTTCCTCAGCGCTACTGCGCTTCGGGCGGCACCCTCTCCCCCGCCAAGAGGCGGGGGAGAGGGAAGACTATTTCGCTGCCAGTTCTGCGTCCTTGTCCTTGTCGTACCACCAGATATCGACAACACCGCGATTGATGCTGTCGTTGGGGCCGTGCGGATAGGGTGGCGTTGTCGCGGGCCAGGCGTAGCGGTCCCAGAAGGCGTAGCGCGAGACGTCGTTGTACCACTCGGGCACCCAGTAGCGGCCGGCGCGCAGCACGCGGTCGAGGGCGTGCACTGCAGTCTCCAGATTGGCGCGCGACTTGGCCTGGGTGACCTTCTCGATCAAGGCATCGACCACCTTGTCTTTGATGCCGGCGAGATTGGCGCTGTTGGGACTGTCGGCAGCAACTGAGCTGAAGGAATTGCGCAGCTCGATCCCCGGCGTCAGCCGCATGGTGTAGCGCGCCGAGACCGCGTCGAAATCGAAGCGCCGCAACCGTTCCTCATACTGCGCCGGATCGACAACGCGGATCGAAGCCGCGATGCCCAGAACCTGGAGGTTTTTCACATAGGGCCCGAGTATGCGCTCGAAGCTCCCTTCGTCGAGCAGGAACTCGATCGTGAAGGGCACACCCTTGCCATCGACCAGCTTGCCGTCCTTGACCAGCCATCCCGCTGCTTTGAGCAGATCGCGCGCCTTGCCGAAGTTCGTCCTATCCTGTCCCGAGCCATCGCTGACGGCGGGGACGGCGGCCTCGTCGGTAAACACCTCGGGCGACAGGTCGGCACGGAACGGCTCCAGCAGCGCCAGCTCTCCGGCTGAGGGCTTGCCCATGGCCTTCAGCGGCGAATTCTCGAAATAGCTCTGTGTGCGCTGATAGGAGCCGTAGAAGATGTTCTTGCGGGTCCACTCGAAATCGAAAGCGAGATCGAGCGCCATGCGCGTGCGCTTGTCGGCGAACTTTTCGCGTCGCAGATTGAAGAAGAAACCTTGCGTGCCCGAGGGCGAATGATCGGGCGGCAGAGCGCGGATAATCTTGCCGGATTTCACCTGGGGCGTGTCGTAACGCGTCGCCCAATCGCGCGAAACGAATTCCTCGCGGAAGTCGAGGTCACCGGCAAAGAAGGCCTCCAGGCCAACCGAGCGGTCGGAATAATAGTCGAGTTTCAAGGTATCGAAATTGTAGCGTCCAACATTGACCGGGAGATCCTTGCCCCAATAGTCCGTGCGCCGCTCATAGGTGACAAAGCTCTTGGCTTCGAACTTGCCGACCTTGTAGGGGCCGGAGGTAATCGGAATGTCGAGGGAGGGCGTCTCGAAGTCGTTGACATCGTACCAGGCCTTCGACAGCACCGGCAAGGTCGCGACTGTAATCGGCAGATCACGGATATTATCGCCGGTGAAGATGTAGCGCACAGTCTGCGCGTCGATCGCCTTGGCCTCGGCGACATCGCGCAAGGTGAGCGCATAAGATGGATCGCCCTTGGTCTTGAGCAGCGTCAGCGAGTTCACGCAATCCTCGGCCGTGATCGGCCTGCCATCGGACCACTTTGCTTCGGGACGGATGTGGAAAGTAACGGAACGCTTGTCGTCGGCGACTTCCGCCCAGTCGGCGATCAATCCGTAGACAGAGTCCGGCTCGTCGTAGGAACGTTCCATGAGGCTGTCGGAGAGGAACTCGGCTGCCTTGGCCGGCGTGCCGCGCACGATGTAGGGGTTGAAACTGTCGTAGGTGAGCGAGGCCGATAGGCCAAGTGTACGCAAGCGCCCGCCCTTGGGCGCGGCCGGGTTCACATAGTCGAAGTGCTTGAAGTCGGCGGGATACTTCAAGTCGCCAAAGATCGAGAGGCCGTGCGTGCGCTCGGCGGCGAGGGCGGGGGCAGAGATGACCAAACAGCTCAGGGCAAGGACAAAAATGTAGGTTGGGTCAAGCTTTGCGCGACCCAACGTCCACGGGCGGCGCCAGAAATGTTGGGTCGCGCGAAAAGCTTGACCCAACCTACGTTCCGTCAAGGTCCCCATCTCATTTCGCCTTCAGCGCATCGATTTTGGGCGCGGCATCCTTGTCGTACCACCAGACATTCGGGAAACCCGGCGTGCGCGACGGCGGCTTCTCTGGGTGACGGAACTTGTCCCAGTAGGCGATGCGGGCCGCCGGAATATGCCAGTTGGGCACCAGGAAGTGGTTCCAGAGCAGCACCCGGTCCAGCGCCTTGCAGGCGGCGACCAGATCGTCGTGGTCTTTCGCCAGGATGATCTTGTCAATCAGCGCATCGACCGCCGGATCTTTGATGCCGATATAGTTGCGCGTGCCGGGGATGTCAGCTGCCGCCGTGCTCCAGAATTCGCGCTGCTCGTTGCCGGGCGATTCCGACTGGCCGAAGGTGTGCAGCAGCATGTCGAAGTCGAAGGCTTTCACGCGCTGGATGAATTGCGCGTCGTCGACGCGCCGGATGGTGGGCGTCACGCCGAGCCGTTTCAGGTTCTGGAAGTAGGGATTGAGCACACGGTCGAAGGTGTCGTCGTTGACGAGGAACTCCAGTGTCATCGGTTTTCCGGTGTTGGCATTCGTCAGGACGCCGCTGCGGATGTCCCAGCCGGCCTGCTTCAAGAGGTCGAGCGCCTTGCGGATGTGGTCGCGCAGATCGTCGGTGGTCTTGTTGACCGGATTCTTGAACTCGGTTGTGAAGACTTCGGCCGGCACCTTATCCTTGACGCTGGTCAAGTACTCAAGCTCGCGCCCGGTCGGAAGTCCTGTGGAAGCATACTCCGAACTGGTGAAATAGCTTGGACTGCGCGTGTACTGATCGAAGAACAGGTTCTTGTTCGACCACTCGAAGTCGAAGGCGAGCCCCAAAGCTTCGCGCACGCGGCGGTCGGCAAACTTGTCGCGCCGCGCGTTGAAAATGAAGCCCTGCATGCCCTGCGGGATCTTGAGGGGATAGAGTTCCTTCTTGGCGCCCTTGGATACGATGCCCTTGAAGTCGTAACTCTGCGCCCAACGCTTTGAGCTGTTTTCCATCCGGAACTCGACTTCGCCAACCTTGAAGGCTTCGAACTCCACGGTCGGGTCGCTATAGACAACATACTTGATGGTATCGAAGTTCCAGAAGCCGGCATTGACGGGCAGATCCTTGGCCCAATAGTTCGGGTCGCGCTGCATAGACCGTGGTCTTGCCAACTTCGAGCGTTTTGACCTTGTACGGGCCGCTGCCAACCGGGATCTCGCTCGTTGCCTTACTGATGTCGCGCGGAGTGCCTGTGGCATCCTTGCCGGTCCACCAGTGCTTGGGAAACACCGTCAGCTGACCGACAATGTAGGGCAGTTCGCGGTTTCCCTTGACGTCGAAACGGAATGTCACATCGCGTTCGCCGGTCTGCTCGACCTTGACGACATTCTTGTAATATTGCGCCGAGAACGGATTGATCTCGATTGACTTCTCCATGCTCCAGATGACGTCCTCGGGCAGCACCGGTGTGCCGTCGTGGAAGCGCGCCTCCTTGCGCAGACGATAGGTGACGGACGAGCGGTCCTCCGGGTAGGAAGCGGCCTCGGCCAACAGGCCATAGGCGGTCGAGGGCTCATCCAGGCTGTCCTGGGTGAGCGAATCGTAGAGGAGGCCAATGCCCGAGGGTGGATTGGCGCCAGCGGGCAGAAGGTTCATCGTATCAAAGGGTGTCGGGTCCGACATCGTCACCGAACCGCCCTTGGGTGCGTCGGGGTTGACCCAGTCGAAATGCTTGAAGTCCGGTCCATACTTGGGCTCGCCCACCAGCGACAGCGCGTGGCGCCACTCGTCGGCGGCCAGAGCCGGAGCGGCGGCGAGGATTGCGGCGATCACAGCGGCGGCGAAGCTCGACTTGCGCATGGAAATCCCGATGAAAAAGGTTGGCGCACGGCAGTTTGCATACACTGCAGCTAGCATGCGGTCTGCCCCGCCAGCCTGCCAGTTAAATTTACGTCATGCACAAGGGGGGGGGGCGCGGTTTTGCCCTCTCCCCTTCGCGGGGGAGAGGGTGCCGCCCGAGGCGAAGCCGAGGAAACGGCGGCGGGTGAGGGGCAGCCGCTTGCTCAGTGCTCGTGGCACGAACGCACAACATGACGGTCCGGTCCCGGCGTCTGCCCCTAACCCGGCGCTACGCGCCACCCTCTCCCCCGCGAAGGGGCGGGGGAGAGGGTAAGTCCTTGCGCCACTTAGCAAAAACCCCGCCGGTTGGGCGGGGCTGATGGCGTCAGGATACCGGTCGGCGCGGCATCACGGCATCGGCATCGGCGCATCGGCCAGGGTGCGCAGATAGGCCAGGAGATTGGCGCGATCCTCGAATTTCGGCATGCCGGCGTAAGACATCTTGGTGCCGGGAACGGTGGCCTTGGGGTTGGCCAAGAACGCATAGAGTTCCTCGTAACCCCAAGCGCCGGCTTTGGCCTTCATGGCCTCTGAGTAGGTGTAGCCCTCGTGGCTGCCCGGCTTGCGGCCGAGAATGCCATAGAGGGTGGGGCCGACTTTGTTGGCGCCGCCCTTCTCGACCGAATGGCAGGCTAGACAGGCCTTGCTGAGGTTTTTGCCAACATCGGCGTCGGCGGACTTCAGCGCCACGGCGATTGGCGCATCGGGCACCTTGGGCGTCTCGACGACCGCCTTGCCGCCGGCGCCATCCTTCATTTCTGCGACCTCGTAGCCGGGCTTGCCGTGCGCCCCTTCGTGCTTGCTCTCGGCAATGATGGTGCGCAGGGCGAACATCACCATCAGTGCCGAGAGGATGGCGCCTAGCCAGGTATTGAAACTGTTTGAATGCATCGATCGCCAGACCTTCGGCTCGCCGGGGGTCGAGCCGTACGGCGACCCTCAGGCTGATTCTTACTCTAAAGAGGTGGGATAGGGCGCCCGCAACCGCTCGCCCAGCACGCAACTTTCGACCACGCTTGCCAGCCATCCCTACTCTTATTACCACCTAGCGCCATGCGACCTGATGCATCAGCGGGAGAGCCTCCATCGTGGCCCAGACACTGACCGTAATTCCGGCCCGGATGGCGGCCACGCGCCTGCCCGGCAAGCCGCTCGCCGATATCGCGGGCACGCCGATGATCGTGCACGTCTGGAAGCGCGCCATGGAGGCGGGCCTCGGCCGGGTGGTGGTCGCGACCGACACCGAGGAGATCGCGCAAGTCGTGCGCAAGGCCGGCGGCGAGGCCGTGTTGACGCGGGCCGATCATCCCAGCGGGTCGGACCGGGTCTACGAGGCGGTGTCGCTGCTCGATCCCGACGGCGATGTCGAGGTGGTGGTGAACCTGCAGGGCGATCTGCCGACGCTAGAGCCGCGCCTGATCGAAACCTGCATCGCGCCTATGCTGGCAGCGGGTAAGGTGCCCGACATTACCACCTTGGCCGCGCTGATCACCGACGATGCGGACCGTACGGCCTCTCATGTGGTCAAAATCGTCGGCACGCCGGTGAAAGGCTCGCCCAATTGGCTGCGCGCGCTGTACTTCACGCGCGCGTCCGCCCCGCACGGCGACGGACCGCTCTATCATCACATCGGCATCTACGCGTATCGACGAGTGGCGCTGGAGCGGTTCGTGTCCTTGCCGCCGTCCCATCTCGAAAAACGCGAGAAACTTGAACAGCTGCGCGCCTTGGAAGACGGCATGCGCATCGAGGTGGCGATCGTTGACACGGTTCCGCTGGGTGTCGATACTCCCGCCGATTTGGAGCGGGCGCGCAAAGAGCTTGCGCTCAAGCGTTGAAGTTCTTGGAAGTCGGCGCCAGTTGGTAGGGGCGGCTTGCGGCCGCCCTTTCAATGAGCGGTATGCTGCACAAGGGCGGCCGCAAGCCGCCCCTACGCCTCAGACGCCGGCGGACATCCCTCGGCGTAGATTTGATTGCTGGAACTCCGCCCCATGCCAAAATCCTCAGCCAAACCCACTGCCTTGCGCGTCACCTATCAGGGCGAGCCGGGCGCCAATTCGCATATCGCGGCGCTGGAGATGTTTCCCGATTGCGAGCCGGTGCCCTGCGCGACGTTTGAGGACGCGCTGGCCGCCGTGAAATCGGGCGAGGCCGACCGCGGCATGATCGCGATCGAGAACACGCTGGCCGGGCGCGTCGCCGATGTCCATCACCTGCTGCCGAATGCCGGGCTCTCCATTGTCGGGGAGCATTTTCTGCGCATCCGCTTTCATCTGATGGCGATTAAGGGCGCGCGGCTTGAGGATATTCGGGACGTCTACAGCCATGTCCATGCGCTGGGACAATGCCGCAAGATCATCCGTAAGCACGGGCTGAAGGCGCATATCACCGGCGACACGGCGGGGGCGGCGCGCGAAGTCGCCGAATGGGGCGATGCAACCCGGGCGGCGCTCGCTCCGCCATTGGCTGCCGGCATCTACGGCCTCGACGTGCTGGTCAAGGATGTGGAGGACGAGGCGCACAACACCACGCGCTTTGTGGTGCTGGCGCGCGAGCCGGTGGCCTCGAAGGCGGGCGACGGGACCTGGGTGACGAGCTTCATTTTCAACGTCCGCAACGTGCCGGCCGCGCTCTACAAGGCGCTGGGCGGGTTCGCAACCAACGGCGTCAACATCACCAAGCTGGAGTCCTACCAGCTCGGCGGCACCTTCTCGGCGACCATGTTCTACGCCGATATCGAGGGCCACCCCGGCGACCGCCCAGTGCAGCTGGCGATGGAGGAACTGTCGTTCTTCACCAAGGAAGTGCGGATGCTGGGCACCTACCGGGCGAGCCCGCTCAGGGCTGGGTTCGGCGCCCAGCTGGCAGGCGACTGATGACGCCTCCCGTAATGGGTCTTGCCAGTTTCGCCGTGTTGCTCGCCCTCCTGGCGCTCCGCATGCCCATCGGCGTCGCCATGCTGGCGGTTGGCTCGGCCGGCTTCATCGCCATCGACGGGCTGCCGCGCTATCTCGCATTTCTCAACACCGCGCCCTACGACACGCTGGCCAACCCGTCTTTCTCAGTCATCCCGCTGTTCCTGCTGATGGGCAGCCTCGCCACCGTCTCGGGTCTGTCGGCGCGGCTGTTCCAGGGGGCGGAGGCGCTGGTCGGGCACTTGCGCGGCGGGCTGGCCATGGCGGCCGTGCTCTCGTGCGCGGCTTTCGGCACCATCTGCGGCTCGTCGCTGGCGACCGCCGCAACCATGGGCCAGGTCGCCTTGCCAGAGATGCGCCGCTACGGCTACTCCGGTGCGCTTTCGACCGGTGTGCTGGCGGCCGGTGGTACGCTCGGCATCCTGGTGCCGCCGTCGGTTCCGCTGGTCATCTACGCCATCCTCACCGAGCAGAATGTCGCCAAGTTGTTCCTGGCTGCTATCATCCCTGCGGCCATCGCCGTCGCCGGGTTCCTAGCCGCCATCGCCGTCACGGTGCGCGTCAAGCCGGACTGGGCCCCGCCGGTCCGCGCGCCGCGACCCTTCGCCGAGCGCGCCGCCGCTGTCCTGGCGACCTGGCCGGTGATCGCGATTTTCGCCATTGTTTTCATCGGCATGAACGGCGATGTGTTTTTCCAACACAGCTTGTTCACCCCCACCGAGGGCGCCAGCATCGGCGCGGCGCTGACCGGCGTGGCCGCGATCTGGATCGGCGGTTCGCGCTGGGCCGAGATCAAGGGCGCGCTGCTGCAAACCGCCGAACAGTCCGGCATGATCTTCCTCATTCTGCTGGGAGCCGAGGTCTACAACGCCTTCCTGGCGCGCACCCATCTCACCAACGAAGCGGCCGCTCTGTTCGGTTCGGGTGCTGCCAATCCGATGCTGGTGATCGTCGCGATTGTCGCGGTCTACATCCTGCTCGGCTGCCTCATGGACAGCCTCAGCATGATCCTCCTGACCATCCCGGTGCTGTTCCCGGTCGTCATGGCGCTGCCTTTGGGGATGCCGCCGCAGGAGGTCGCGATCTGGTTCGGCGTGCTCAGTCTGGTGGTGGTGGAATTGGGTCTGATCCATCCACCCGTCGGGCTGAATGTGTTCGTCATCCACGCCATCGCCAAGGATGTGCCGATGCTGGAGACCTTCAAGGGCGTGGTGCCGTTCCTGATCTCGGAGTTCGGCCGCGTCGCGCTGCTGATCGCCTTTCCAGTGCTCTCACTCTGGCTTACGCGCTGAAAACGAAAAACGCGCCGCCCCGGTTGGGAGCGACGCGCTTTTATGTTCGGCTCTGGCTGAAGCGGTCAGTTCGCCGGAGCGCCATTGGCGTTTGGCGTCTTGGCGATCGTGGTGGTCACGATCTTCTTCTTCTTGCTGGCCAGCTTGATCGCGGCGGCCTTGTTCTTGCGCAGCTTGAGGCTGGCCATCATGGTCTTCTTGGCCTTGGCGCGAGCAAACGCGATCGCCTTCGCCTTTGCCTTTGCCTTGGCGCGGGCGGCAACCTGCACAGCCTTGGCGCGCGGCTTCTTGCTGTTGGCGGCAACCATGGTGCGCTTGCCGTAGCCGATGATGGCGATGTCGACCGGGGCCACGCCCGAGTTCAGCATGCCGACGACGCCAGCGGCGCCCTGCGAGAGATCGATAACGCGGCCGGCGATGAAGGGGCCACGGTCGTTGATGCGCACAACGACGCTGCGGCCGTTGTTGCGGTTGGTGACGCGCACGACGGTGCCGAACGGCAGCGTCTTGCTGGCGGCGGTCATGCCCATCGGATTGTAGCGTTCGCCGTTGGCGGTGAGCCGGCCGGCGAAGTCAAAGCCGTAGAAGGAGGCCATGCCTCCGGCCTTGGCCGCAGGTGCGCCCAAGAACTGCAATGTCGCCAGCACGCAAATGCCGAGAGCCGTCAAAATCACTCTGTACATGGATCATCCTCATCATTCAGGTAAGCAACGCGGGCCATTGGGGCAGACACAATAGTGTCTTGTAAAAAATTCAACGCGGCCCGGTAGTTGCCCTACGAAAGCAGAACCGAAGTGTCAACATCGGTTGTGGATGCAGCCGATGCGCCGCGCCCCCCAATTCGCAGCATAAGCAGAAGCCATGCCGGTTTGATCGGCGTTCTCGGGAAACCGTTAACGGGCCGGTGCAGCAAGGCGGCGGAGCGGCCCAAAAGCTCGCCCGCCTACGGAGTATTACGCATGGCCGCAAGGCCGTCGCGCGAAAGACACAGCGTCATTCGTGTCGTTTGTGACCATGCCAAGCTATGCTATGCAACATGGCCGCATTGAGGGAGACGAGGGACTATGTTGCAGCGTGTGATGCCGAAGTGGAGCACTGCCCGTTCGGCGGCGGCTGCGGCGGGTCCCGAACTGGCCGTGCACCTACCGGTCTCCGACGCCTATCAGAGACGCGACCGCTACATACCGGTCTCGCGCCGCGCCATTCTGGAGACGCTGTCGTCGCCCGACCTTTGGCCTGGTTTCGATCCCGCCACGGTGCGCACCTGTTTCCGCTATCTCGCCCATTGGCGGCACCTGAACTACGCCGACCAGGCCGTCGAACTGATCGAGGCCTATCAACCGTTCAACCCGGATCGCGACATCGCCCCGACGGCGTTGGTGGACGGGGCGGGTGGCGATGCGGGCAAGCGCGCTTTCATCGGCAGCGTCCGCGGCATGCTGGAGCGGGCCAATTACGACGAGATCCCGCGCGACAAGCTGCAGGCGCTGGTAGACGAAGAGAATCCCTATGGGTTGGATCTCGACGTCAACTTGGCCGAGTTCTCCGAGATCGTCCTTTATGTGCGCGGCGAAGCGAGCGAGATGGTCCAACCTGGCATGGCGGCCCGGCTGCGTGGCAAGAAGCCGGTCGAGATTTCGGTGTTCCAGCGCGTTTTTCTGCTGCTGTGCCTGAAACCGGAAGACGAGCGCATCAAGGAGATCATGACCGCCGAGCGCGTCAGCGACGCCAAAGCGCGAAAGATCTTGGCCAAGAACCGCAAAGCGCTGCCGAACAACGTTGATCACAGCCACATCTACATCAAGATGTTCAAGGACATGCCGCGACCCGATCTTGAGGTGATTTTTCCCAATACGCGGATAAAGCTGCGCTCGCAGGACAAGGTCACGATCGGCGCTTCGGCGGGTGGTGGCATCGGCATGGGCGTGATCAGCACCGTCACCAAGGTGGTGGCGGCGGCGATGACCCCGATCGGTGCGGCGCTGGCCATCCTGGGCCTTGCGGGCGCGGCCAGCCAGCAGGTGGCGTCCGTCGTTCAGAAGCGCACCCGCTATATGTTGAAAGTGACGCGCAACCTGTACTTCCACAATATCTCCAGCAATCAGGGCGCGCTTGCCCTGCTCACCGAGCGAGCCGAAGAAGAAGACATCAAGGAAGAACTCCTGCTCTACGCGCTGTTGGCCAAAACGAGTGTCCGGCGCGATGAACTGGGTCACGCCCAGGCGGCCATCGAGGAGTTCCTGACCCAGCAGTTCAACGTGCATGTCGTTTTCGATACCGAAGACGCCCTGCGACGCCTAGTAGCGGCGGGATTGGTGGTCGAGCACGCCGACGGTGCGCTGATGGCCATGTCGCCGGCGACCGCCTCCAAACATATTGACGACATGTGGGACGGCTATCTCGACAGAATCAGCGATTCCGAACACGCCGTGGCCGGGGTGAGGGGCGCAACGCAGACGGGATAAGTCAGCCCGCGCGCTTGCCGCCAAGGACCGGTCAAGGCACAAGATGGGGCTGCAACGTCAGTCCGCTGGGGCAACAGGATTTGAAGGGGTGGGCAATGTCTAAGCTGTTGATGACCTTGGCATTGGGTCTGTCGCTGGTGGCCGGGCAGGCCCTGGCGCAGGACGCGGCAAAGCCGGACGACAAAGCAGCTACCGATAAGGCGACAGCTGATAAAGCTGCCGCCGACAAAGCGGCAGCCGATAAGGCAGCGGCGGACAAGGCAGCCGCAGCCGCAGCGCCGGCTCCGGCGCCAGCGGCTCCAGCCGTCAAACGTGTGAAGATGCGCACGCTGATGTCTTCGGGCTATGAAATCAAGGCCGTCAGCTTCGTGCCGCAGGATGCCTCATCGCGCGTCTCCAAGACACTCGACAAGGATGCGGCATTGATTACCTTGCAGAAGGGCGCGGCGGCTGCCACCTGCTTCATCACCCTTGAGGAATACGTCAGCCCTGGCATGACCGACATCGAGTGGTGCATCGAGCAGAAGTAGGCGGACCTCCGCCGTTCAAGACCAACAAGAGCCGCCATGTCCGTTCGCCGCCTCGATCCCGTGCAGCCCTCAAGTTTCGCCTTCTCAGCCGAGAACCTGGCCTGGGCCGATGCAACTATTGCCAAGTATCCGCCCGGCAAGCAGGCTTCGGCCGTGATTTTGCTGTTGTGGCGCGCGCAGGAGCAAGAGGGCTGGGTCACCAAGCCGGCCATTGAGTGGGTGGCCAGCAAGCTGGGCATGAGCTTCATCCGCGTGCTGGAAGTGGCGACGTTCTATACCCAGTTCCAGCTCTCGCCGGTCGGCACGGCAGCGCATTTCCAGGTTTGCGGTACGACACCCTGCATGCTGCGCGGCGCCGGCGCTTTGCTGGATATCTGCAAGAAACGCATCGCCCCGCACGCCTTTGAGTGCACTGCCGACGGCAAGTTGTCGTGGGAAGAGGTGGAATGCCTCGGCGCCTGCGTGAACGCGCCCATGATGCTGGTCGGCAAGGACACCTACGAAGACCTGACGCCGACGTCGTTCAACGAGCTGATCGACGATTTCGAGCGCGGCGAGCATCCCGAGCCCGGCCCCCAGATCGGCCGCCAGCTGTCCGCCCCCGAGGGCGGACCGACGACACTGACCGATGGCAGGCTGTTCGATGGCTCGATGATCGGGTCCTGGCGCAAGGCGTTCGATGAGCGCGAGAAAGCGCGGGCGGAGAAGGCTGCGGCGGCGCACCTGCAAAGGTGTAGCGGCCCCCGGCTGATGATGCCACCGACGCCGCCCCTCGAATCAGCTAGTGAGTGGGCCATGGACCACCGGCCTCCCGTCATTCCAGCCACCAAGTCCTGGCACAGCCAGTTCAAGATCGCGCGCGGTCCGGCTGTGGCGGCTTCTGGCGCTGTTACCCATCCCGTTGGAAATTGGCATGTCCAGGCCTACGCGGGCACACCGGTCGTTCCAGTTCTGAACGCCGAGGGCCACCGCATTGGCCTATTGATGGGCACGCCCATCGACCATGCCGCCGGGACCGTCCTCGACCAGCCCTTGCGGTTCGACCTTCCAACTGACGCCAAGGCGCGCGATGCCGCTATTGAAGCGGCTCTCTATCGTCTGGGCGGATCCTGGCTCTGCGTGCTCGCCGGCGACGGGGTCGAGCGCATCTATCTGGATGCCGACGGTACGCTGTCACTGGTGTTCGATCCGAACTGCCAGACAGCCGCCTCGACGGCCGGGCTGTTGCTTGACGATGCGGCCTATGCGGCGCGTTTCGAGCGCGACTTGTACGCCACTTTGGACCTCCCTGGAGAGGGCTGGTTTCCCTCCGGCCTGACGGCGCATCGGGGCATCAAGCGCCTGCTGTGCAATCACTATCTTGATCTCGCGACCTTCCAGCATCGCCGCCACTGGCCGATTTCGGATTTCGACCACAACGGCTCGACCGAGGAGAGCGCCCACCGTGTCGCCAAGGTCGTCCGCATGCAGGCGGAAGCGCTCCTGGCCCGCGGCAAAGTCGTGGTCGCGCTGACCGGCGGCAACGAAACACGCTTCCTGCTGGCCGCCTACAAGCCACTGATCAAGGATCTGACCTTCGTCACGGTCGCGGCGCCCTCGACGATGCGCGATGTCGTGTTGGCTCAGACGCTGGCTGAGCGGTTCGGTCTGCGCCATGTGCTGCTGCCGCTGCAAGAAGCCACCCAGGCCGAGCAGGACAGCTGGCTCTATGCCACCGGCCATTGCGTCACCGGCCCCAACATGGTCAGCCATCCGACCATCCGCCCCCTGGCGCGCGATTACAACTTCTTCCTCGGCGGCCTCGGCGGCGAGATCGGCCGTGCCTTCTTCTGGCGCCCCACCGACACCGCCACAATGCCCCTCATCGTCGCCGACCTTGTCCCCCGTTTCGGCATGCCGCCGGCCGATGCCGTGACCGAGGCGACCGCAGACTGGCTGTGGGGCGTGCAGCAGTTCAACGGCCTGACCCAGCTCGACCTCGCCTACATGGAACTGCGCATGTCCGCCTGGTCGGCGGCCCAGACCTACGCCCAGAGTTTCGTCAATCACCTGCACCCGCTGATTGCGCGCGAGATCTATGCGCTGATGCTGAACCTGCCGCCGGAAGCCAAGCGCGGCAACCTCCTGATCAAATCGGCCATCGCGCAGAGCTGGCCGGAATTGGGCGAGATCCCGATCAACCGCTACGGCGACTACCGTGACCTCATCCACACGGCCATGAGCGCGACTGACCCCAAGCGAGTGGCCAAGAAGCTGCGGAAGTTGTTTGGGTGACGGCCATCGCGCCGCCTTGACTTTCCTGCCTCTCCTGGTTTCTTGAGCCCCAAACCATTTCTGTCCGCTTTAAACAGCGAAAGTCCCCCCATGCTCGCCGATAAAGACCGCATTTTCACCAATCTCTATGGCCTGCACGACTGGGGCCTGGAGGGTGCCAAGCAACGCGGCGCCTGGGACGGCACCAAGGTGTTCATCGACAAGGGTCACGACTGGATCATCGATGAGATGAAAGCCTCGGGTCTGCGCGGGCGGGGCGGGGCGGGCTTTCCGACCGGCATGAAATGGTCGTTCATGCCCAAGAGCGATCCGCGGCCCAGCTACCTGGTCGTCAACGCCGACGAGAGCGAGCCAGGCACTTGCAAGGACCGCGAGATCCTGCGTCACGATCCGCATACGCTGGTTGAGGGCTGCCTGATCGCCTCCTTCGCCATGCGCGCCCACACCTGCTTCATTTACGTGCGCGGCGAGTTCATCCGCGAGCGCGAGCGCCTGCAGGCGGCGGTCGATGAGGCCTATGCCGCCAAGCTGATCGGCAAGAACAACGTCCACGGCTGGGATTTCGACATCGTCGTGCACCACGGCGCGGGCGCGTACATCTGCGGCGAGGAGACGGCGCTCCTTGAAAGCCTGGAAGGCAAGAAGGGCCAGCCGCGCATGAAGCCGCCGTTCCCGGCCAATATGGGCGTATACGGCGCACCGACCACGGTCAACAACGTCGAGAGCATCGCCGTGGCCCCCACCATTCTGCGCCGCGGCGCCGGCTGGTTCTCCAGCCTGGGCAAACCCAACAACGTCGGCACCAAGCTGTTTTGCATCTCCGGCCACGTCAACAAGCCGTGCACGGTCGAAGAGGAAATGGGCATCCCGTTCCGCGAGCTGATCGACCGCCATGCCGGCGGCGTGCGCGGCGGTTGGGATAACTTCCTCGCCGTCATCCCCGGCGGATCGTCCGTGCGATGCCTGCCGGCGAGCAAATGCGGCACTGAGCTGACGATGGATTTCAACTCTTTGTCGAAGCTGGGATCGGGCCTGGGCACGGCCGCCGTCATCGTCATGGACCGTTCGACCGACATCATCGCGGCGATTGCGCGGCTGGCCGCCTTCTACAAGCACGAGAGCTGCGGCCAGTGCACGCCCTGCCGCGAAGGCGCCGGCTGGATGATGCGCGTTATGGACCGTCTGGTGGCCGGTAACGCCGAGAAGTCGGAGATCGATCTCCTGTTCAAGGTGTCGCAAGCAGATCGAAGGCCACACGATTTGCGCTCTGGGCGACGCTGCGGCCTGGCCGATCCAGGGGCTGATCAATCATTTTCGCCCGGTCATCGAGGCGCGTATCGACGCCGCACAGGTCAGGCGGCAGGCGGCGGAGTAGCCATGCAAGTCAACACTGCGTGCGCCGAAAGGTGACCGTGGGGTCGTGTTGTGCTACTTTAAGATCATGTCACTCGCTCAAACCATTCCGCGCATGACCTTCGATGAGTTCGTCGTCTGGGCCGAAGCGCAGCCCGAGGGCCGCTACGAACTCGTCAACGGGGAGGTTGTTGCGATGCCGAGCGAAGGGGGCAGGCACAACCTTGTCAAACTTGCTGTCGTCAAGGCTCTTGAGGTGGCGGTCGCTGCTGCCAAATTCCAGGGCACTGTCTTTACCGACGGCATGACCGTCCGGATAGACGACCAGCGTGGCCGCGAACCGGATGCTGCTGTTACGGCAACGCCTGTCGCCGACCTAGATGCCCTCAGTCTGGTCGATCCACTGATCGTCGTTGAGGTCGTCTCACCGAATTCGCTTCGTGACGACACAGGCGTCAAACTCATTGAGTACTTCATGGTGCCGAGTATCCGGCACTATCTGATTGTGCGCCCGTTGGAGAAGGCCGTCATCCACCACCAGCGCGCCAATGGTGGGGACATCCGCACGAGCATTTGGCGTGGTGGTGAAATCCGACTGGATCCGCCGGGACTTGTGTTGAACGTCGACCCAATTCTAGCTGTAGGCTGAGCCATCGATGCCCCACCTCGCCGAACTGAATATCGCCAGACTGCGCTATCCCAAGGGCGATCCGCGGATGGCTGAGTTCTTCGACAATCTCGACCGCGTCAACGCCGTTGCCGAGCGCATGCCCGGTTTTGTCTGGCGGCTGAAGGACGAAGGTGGGAATGCGACGGATATTCCGTTTTCTGCCGATCCGATGGTGATAGCGAATTTCACGGTCTGGGAAACGCCCGAGGCGCTGGAGAGGTATGTCTTCCAGACCGTGCACACCGCATTCTACCGCAAGCGCGATCAGTGGTTCGAGCGAATGGCCGGCCCACATATGGTGTTCTGGTGGATTGAACCTGGCCACGTGCCAACCCTTGCCGACGCCGCCCTGCGCCTCGCCGACCTTGCCGCAAACGGCCCAACTGTGCGCGCCTTCGGCTGGTCCGATCTCAAGTCTGCCGAGCTGTGGCGAGCGCAACGCTGCGCGTAATGCTCCGCGGCAAGATTGTTGTGCGCCGCCTTAACTTCTCCTTCACAAATCCCCATGGCGGGATTTCGCCGCGAATCAGTTATCCTCCCTCGCCAAGACGCAACGTGAGGGACGAACCTATGTCTGATCGCACTATGTTGGCTTTTGGCCGCAGCACCTATTCGGTCCCCAGGGCGACCAAGCGCGCCTTTCAAGTGGTGCTTGCTGTGGCGATCACGGCCGCGGCTATCTTGGTTGTGCTGTCGCTGAACAATGTGCTGACCACGCAGACCGGCTGGCGCCAGGGCTTTAACACCTGGCTCAACTTCATCCGGCGCTCGGATATTCTGGGCACCATGGTTCTTACAAGCATTGTGACGGTTATCTCGATCTATTGGACGCCTGAGGGCAACAGCAGCGGCAAGAAATAGGCTGCCGGTATCAGATCGCCATATCGCTCAAGTAGCGCTCACACAGCCGGACCGTATCGGCTGTGTACTTTGCGCCGTTGGCTTGCGCCAGATCGGTTTGGCTATGCGAGCCGATCCACGCCACCAGCAGCAGGCGCCGCAGCATGACAAAAGTCGGGATCTCGGCCTCGTCCTCGGCACTTAAAGGGCGCACACGCCGGTAGCCGGCGACCCACGCCTGCAGCAGACCTGGCACTTCGGGTTGATGCTCGAAGAAACTCACGGTCACGGCCGCATCGTAGAGCAGCCAGGAAAATCCGCAGTCGTCGAAGTCGATGATTTTGAGCCTGTCGCCATCCACCAGCAGATTGGCGAGCCGCATATCGCCGTGCACCAGGCCGAACCGCTCCGGGCCCTTGCCGAAGCGCTCCAGGCGCCTACCGATCAGCTCGACCGTGCTGGCAAACAACGCTTCAATCTCAGGCCTCATCCCCAAGCCATCGCGCCAAGACCCCCAATGCGGGGTGGCGCCGAGGCTGGTTTCGAAATCCCAGATATGGCGGTCGAACCAGGCCGGGCGCGCCCAAGTCCGTACATGCTCATGCATGCGCGCCGCTGTCTCGCCGATCTGGCCGAAGTTGACGTCGTTGCAGACGGTGGGCTCTAAGCCGGCCTGCCAATTGAACAGCACGGCGACGCGCGGGCGTTTCACCGACGGATGCGTGATGACCTGCAACAGCCCGCCATCGCGTCCGGCAATGGCGATGGGGGTCAGCGCAACGCCGTCGTCCCGCAGCGCCTTGGTCCAGGCCAGCTCCGACTGAATGGCCGTGGGCGAATGATAGCCCTCGCGATGGATGCGCAACGCCCAGCGGCGATCCGATGCCGGATCATCGACCCGATAGGTGGTGTTCTCCGACACATTGATCAGCGTCGCGGTCGCGCGGTCCGGCAGCTTCCAGCGATCGAGCGCGGCGGCTGCCAAAGCCGACAAGGGGTCTGTTGACGGCATCGCCCGTTCAATCACGCGCCAGCGGCGAGAGCGGCGCGCGCTGGAAGATGCCGTCGTACCAATGCTTTTTGTGCGTCTTCTTGTAGTGGTCGGACTTGCCGGACAGGGCGTCAGCCGCAGTTCCTCCGCTCAAGCTCACGCCCCGCACGGGCGGCAGCGTCACAGTATCGGCGCGGCACATCTTGCCCTGGATCTCGTTGCGTCCGCAGGCTGTTGGAACGCCGTCCTTGGAATAGCAGAAGTGGATTTCCTTCAGCCGTCCGTTCTTGCCGCAATCGATGGCGATCATGCTCGGCTTCAGTTGCGGATTAGCCTTCAGAATATCGGAGCGCAGCTCGGGAACAGTCACATCAAGCGGGCTGGCCAGGTTCGAATATTTCGCCGGGATCGTGATGCTCTTATAGAGTTTACGCGTCAGATCGAAGTAGCCGCGCATGCCCAGGCCCGAGCAGGTGCCGTGGGCCTGCCACTCATGGTTCATCAGCTTCTCGGTGGGAATGGTATCGATCACATCACTGACGATCCTATCCGGCACGCGCGGTTCGCGGCCCGTTCCGCAGTCGGATGGCCAACCCTTGTCGTATTGCGGCCAAAGCCCGTGCACCACGAAGGCATATGGGCGTTTGGCGGTGCATTGCGGATCGCTGCCGTGTCCGTCCAGACAGAAGCTCGGCGACCAGCTCAGCACCAGGGCGTAGTAATCGAAGTCGCCGGGGCGGTCAGAAAAGCCCGCGCTGGCCGGCGCGCCGGAAGAGGCGGTCAGAGTTGCGGCGAGCAGAGCGGCGGCCAAAGATCGAACAAACGTCACAGCGAACACTCCGTAGTAGGATTAGCCGGCCAGCGCGGCCAGGATGCGCGTCCAGCTGCGCGCGCCGCCTTCAAAGCTGGTGAGATTGTACTTTTCGTTCGGCGAATGGATGCGGTCGTCGTCGAGAGCGAATCCTATCAGCAAGGAGTCCATGCCCAACAACGACTTGAATGCGCCGACAATCGGGATGGAGCCGCCAGAACCGATCAACGCGGCGGGTTTGCCCCATTCGATCTGCAGCGCCTTGGCGGCCGCCTGCAACGGCTTCGACGTGGTGTCGAAACTGACGGCCGCGCTGCCTCGGCCACCGCGGTACTCGGCCTTGGCGTCGGGCAGCAGGCGGCTCGTCACGAAGGCCTTGAAGCCGGCCAGGATCTTGTCCGGGTCTTGGTTGGCGACCAACCGGAAAGTGAGCTTGGCAGCCGCCTCGGCCGGGATCACGGTCTTGGAGCCCGGGCCTTGATAGCCGCCCCAGATGCCGTTCACCTCGGCTGTCGGGCGTGCCCAGATCAATTCGAGTACCGAGCGGCCTTGTTCTCCGGACGACGAAGCAAGGCCGATCTCGCCGAGGAAGCCCATGGCGTCGAAACCCAGTTCACTCCACTGCTTGGCCTGCGCTGATGGAAGCTCGGCGACATCATCGTAGAAGCCGGGGATCTGTACCCGTCCCTTCGCGTCGTGCAGCCCGGCCAGCACATGCGAGAGCGCGCGGATGGGATTGATGGCTGCCCCGCCATACATGCCGGAATGCAGGTCGCGGCTCGGCCCCTTGATCACCAGTTCGGTGAAGGCGAGGCCGCGCAGCATGGTGGTGATGGCGGGCGTCTTGCGGTCCCATTGCCCGGTATCGCAGACCAAGGCCAGGTCGCGTGTGAGTTCGGCCTTGTTGGCCTGCAGGAACGGCTCGAGGCTAGGTGACCCGGATTCCTCCTCGCCCTCCAACAATACGGTGACCGAGACCGGAAGGTCGCCCGTCGCCGCAATCCAGGCGCGGCAGGCCTCAAAGAAGGTCATCAGCTGACCTTTGTCGTCCGACGCCCCGCGCCCGACTATGACCTGGCCGTTGGCCGCGTCCTCGCCCAACCGCGGCTCGAACGGCGGGCTGGACCACAGCGCCAACGGATCGACGGGCTGCACATCGTAATGGCCATAGAACAGCACATGGGGCCGTTTGGCGTGCTTTGTCAGCAGTGTGCCCACCACCATAGGCCGGCCAGCCGTCTTGCGTGCCGACGCCGCGAAACCGATTGCGTTGAGTTCGCGCGCGCACCACGCGGCGGCCCGCTCGCAATCGGCGTAGTTGGCTGGATCGGTCGAGATGCTGGGGATGCGCATCAGTTCGAACAGCCGGGCGAGCGCGGCGGTTTTGTCTTGCGCCAGACCAGCCAAGGCGGCGTCGAGGTCGTTGCTCATGTGGTGTCCTGCCCCGAGTGTCTTCAAGGCGCGAACCCTAGCGGTTTGAGACCTGCAGCGGAAGGCTTACTGCGGGATCGATCCCAGGCCGTCCAGCAAGGGCTCGACACCCGGCAGCATGCGGATCGGGTCGAGAGTCGTTTCACGCGGGCGAAGAAACGTGACCTGCGGCAGCGGACGCCAGCTGGCGGCGCTGTCTTCGTTGGCCGGCGTGTTGTGAAACGACTTGCGGGCGAGTGCGTCGCGCACCTTGATGATCTTGGCCCCGGGGTGCAGCAACGGCGTCGCATTGGCCACGGCGAGCGCGACGCCGAGGCAAGTGAAGGCGGCAAGGGCAGAACGGATGAGCATGGCGGCGTCCGGAAACGGAGGATCGGTTGGCGCAGCTGTAGCGCAAAGCGCGGTGCACAGAGCGTGCGATCGCGCGAGAGGGTTAAGGTGGCCGCGCTTGCTTGGATGACGAATGCCGGAGCTTTCGGCGTGGCGCAATCAGGTCAGTTTCGTACCGGCGGAGACCGGGAAGCCGCGCAGCAATTCACCCGCCGCCATCGGCTTCTTGCCGGCGCGCTGCAGCTGGAGGATCTGCACGGCGCCCTCGCCGCAGCCGATGGTCAGGGCGTTGTCGAGACACGATCCTGGCGCGCCATGGCCAGCAGCGAGGATGCTTTTCAGCACTTTGATGCGCTCAACCTTGCCATCCGCGGCAATCTCAAACCACGCTCCTGGGAATGGCGACAGGCCACGGATATGATCGTGCACGGATTTTGCTGGTCGGCTCCAATCGATATGCGCTTCGGCCTTTTCGATCTTGGCGGCGTAGGTGACGCCGTCGCTGGCCTGGGGCCGGCAATCGAGCGAGCCGCGCTCCAGTGCGCCGACGGCACGCAGCATCAGATCAGCGCCGCGCTGTGCAGCTAGATCGTGCAGCATGCCGGCGGTCATATCGGGAGGGATGGTCATGGGCTCGGCCAGGCAGACCGGGCCGGTATCGAGCCCGGCCTCCATGCGCATGACGCAGATCGCGGTATCGGTGTCGCCGGCCATTAAGGTGCGCTGCAAGGGCGCGGCGCCCCGCCAGCGCGGCAGCTTGGAGGGATGCAAGTTCAGGCAACCGTGGCGAGGGATATCGAGGAACGCCTGCGGCAGCAGCAACCCGTAGGCGACCACCACCGCCGCGTCGGCAGTGTGTGCGGCGAAGTCTGCAGCCGCCGTTTCCGCGCGCAGCGACTTAGGCGTGAACACCGGTAGTCCCGCCCCGCGCGCAAACACTTCGACCGCGGACGGACGAGGCTCCATGCCACGGCCAGCAGGCTTGGCGGCCTGAGTGTAGACGGCCACGATCTCGTGTCCGGAACCGGCGAGCGTCGCCAGCGTCGGGACGGCGAAATCAGGCGTACCCATGAAGACAATGCGCAGCGGCATGCGGTCGATCCCTGGCCAATGATTGGCCAGGGATGCCAGTGGAGCGGTGTCGGCGCAAGCGCCCGATCAGGCCGTGGCAGCCACCGGTTCGGCGTCGCGGTGCGTAAGCCGGCGGGCGGCGGCGGCCCACAGGGCGAACATGAACGACAGCATGCCGAAGGCAATGGCGTTGCGCAACTCGTTGGAATGGGCGAGCAGCAACAGGCCGAAGCCGGCGAACATCAGATTGACGATCCAGTGGAACCCGCGCGCGATGGCCAGGCTGGCATAGAGCCATTGCGGCATGGTGCGGAACGACCAGGGGACCAGCATGACGATGTTGACTGCGATCATAGCGTAGATCAGGCCGCCGGTATGGGCTGGAGCCGAGCCCGCAACGAAGGCCAGTGCCAGAGTGATGGCGATGCCGCTCGCCATACCGCCCAAAACCAGCGCCTTATGAGCGACTTTGTGGGCGAAGCTGGTCTTCCAGGTTTCTGCAATGCTGCTCACGGCAACGCCTCCTTGAGGTCCGGTTCTGGCACGTGGGGTTCACCCCCGAAGTCCAGACGCTACCCGATCTGCGTTAGAAAACAGCTTTGGAATTCAATCGAATTTTAGCCAATCAGCCCACGGTTTCCTCGTCGCGTTTGGCTTTGACCAGTTTCTTGATGATGATATCGCGCTTCAGCTTGGAGAGATGGTCGATGAACAGCTTGCCGTTGAGGTGATCCAACTCGTGTTGCACCACAGTCGCCAGCATGTCCTGGCAGACCCTCTCGACGGTCTTGCCGCTCATATCCAGATAGCGCACGCGCACCTTGTTGGGCCGTTCCAACTCGGCATAGACATCGGGGATCGAGAGGCAGCCTTCTTCGTGCATGCGCAACTCATCGCCGATCACCTCGACAATTTCAGGGTTGAGCATGGCGATCGGGTTTTTCGGGTCGGTATCGTTCTTGACGATGTCCATCACCAGCAGGCGGCGCGCCACGCCGACCTGCACGGCGGCCAAGCCCACGCCCGGCGCCTTGTACATGGTCGCAAACATGTCATCGACCAGCCGCTTCAGCTCGGCGTCGATGCGCTCTACAGGAGAACTCACACGCCGCAGCAGCGGGTCGGGAGCTTTGATGATGTCGAGAATGGCCATGGATTTCAGATAAGCAAAGGGGCCCGATGGGTCAACGGGCGGTGGCGCGGCATTGCAGCAATTCTGTGGGGTTGGTGATCGTTTCAGGCCTTCTTTGCGTATCTGTCGTAGCTATTGAGTAGTGTTCCACGTCGATGGGCCCAATGCGGGGAGCGGGATCGTGGGCATCGCAATCGGGCACATGGCATCACGACAAGGACGCGGAATGACTGGTTATTTGGCGCTCATCAGCCTTGGTGCTGCCGGCCTGTACCTGCTCGTGGTGGGCGCAATGTACACCCAGCAGCGCTCGCTGATCTACCGCACCGGCGGCGTCCGGCTTGCTCCCGCGCAGTTTCAGCTTGCCAACGTCGCCGATTTGACGCTGGCGACGCCCGACGGCGCCGCACTGGTCGTCTGGCAGGCAAAGGCCGCGCCGGGTAAGCGGACGATCCTCTATTTTCACGGCAATGCCGGGCATCTGTCGGAGCGTTCCGAACGCTTCCGCTTTCTCCAGAATGCCGGCCTGGGCATCGCCATGATGGCCTATCGCGGGTTTTCCGGTAGCACGGGTCAGCCATCGGAAGCCGCAAACGTCGCCGATGCGCTGTTGGTCTACGACCGGCTGGTTGGCGAGGGCGTTGCGCCGGACGACATCGTGCTGTTTGGGGAGTCGCTTGGCACGGGGGTCGCAGTACACTTGGCCAAGCAACGCCAGGTGGCCGGACTGGTCCTGGATTCGCCCTACACCACATTCGCAGACGTGGCGGCGTTTCACTACCCTTGGCTGCCCGTTCGCGCCTTGATCACAGAGCGCTACGATAGCCTGTCGCGGATTGCCAGTCTTCACCGGCCGTTGCTGATCCTGCATGGCGAGGCCGATGTCGTCGTGCCAGTGTCGATGGGCCGAGCCATGTTCGCGGCGGCCAACGATCCCAAGCGGATCGTCACCTTCCCCGGCGCGCAGCATATTTTGCACGCCCAGTTCGGATCGTTGAACATCGTGCGCGATTTCGTCGAGGCGCTTAAGCGTTGAGCCGCGAGCCGTGAGGTGTCTTGCGGTTGGCCACGGCGCCGACCGGAAACAGGATCGGGGCCACTTCGATGGCGCCCTCGCGCTCGGCGGTCCACACATCGTGCTGCATCTGCAGCGCCAGCCAATAGCGAGCACCGTTGCCAAACGCTTTGCCGAGGCGGCGCGCCAAGTCTAACGACACTGGACGGCGCTCGGCCAGGACGTCACTGAGCCGGGTGAGGCTGACACCCAGTTTCGCGGCCAGTTCTTTACGGCTGATCGTGAGGCGCGTCAGGATCTGCTCGCGCAGCACCTCACCGGGATGCGGCGGGCCATAGCCCCACTGTTCATAATTCATCTGCAACGACACGAGTTAGTCCTCCAAAATCTCAAAGTACCGACCCAAGCCGGTCAGGCCGCGTCAAACAACGGCGGCAACTTTCGGGGTCAGTCGCGGCGCAGAACCAGAAGGTTCATGCAACCCGCCGGGCAATTGATTGGTCCTGGCGCCAATTGGGCACCGCCGGCGCCACTGCGCCACCAATCCACAACATCCAGCCCGACCCTACCGCGCTATTGGTTAACGAAGTATGAATTCGGGGCGTTTTCCCTGTCATATCATCGACATACCGCGCCCGGCTTTGGGCCATCTACAGGGTGCGCCGAAATTGTGGCGGAAGCGGGAAAAACGCAATTGGAATAAGCTGATGTGTACGTCATAAATATGTCACGAAACGACGGGCGACAAGCATCGTGAAACATCAATGTCCACATGGGATAATAATTGGGCAGAAGCGCGCCGCGCCAAACGCAGCAGGCCCCGGAACCATTGGCTCGGGGCCGCGCGATTATCGGTGTCTCATG
The DNA here is from genome assembly GCA_963732765.1 of uncultured Alphaproteobacteria bacterium. GTDB lineage: Bacteria > Pseudomonadota > Alphaproteobacteria > Rhizobiales > Hyphomicrobiaceae > JANYHF01. The sequence continues at coordinate 759,558 of CAVTAS010000008.1, forward strand.
GAACGTTGCGCGCCTGCGACGGCGCGCGGTCCAAACTAGCGGCGCTTGGTGACCGGGCCGGGAGCGATCAGGCCTTCGCGCTGCAGCTTCTTGCGGGCCAGCTTGCGGGCGCGGCGTACCGCTTCGGCCTGCTCACGGGCGCGCTTGACCGATGGCTTCTCGTAATGTCCGCGCAGCTTCATCTCGCGGAAGATACCCTCGCGCTGCATCTTCTTCTTGAGCGCCTTGAGGGCTTGATCGACATTGTTGTCACGAACGAGAACCTGCACGAGGGAGTGACCTCCAAATTGCGTGTTTGAATTGGGTCTGGGGCTTGGGACCGGCTGGCCACCGCAATGTACGGCGACGGAGCAAGAATACCGGCTCGGCTCCAATCAAGGCGTTCGGGTAACAGATATCGGACCCCAAGTCCAGCCGGGCAATAAACGGGGACAGTTTAACTATTTCTGCTCCGATGTAACCAGCGATGAGGTTGGCGGAAGGAAATAGGTAAACTGTCCCCGTTTATTGCCTCTGGCGGCTTGCCCCCTGCCCCGCTAACGTGCGCCCGCTTCGCTTTGGGCCCGCGCCACAAGGACTTTCCAAATGCCGGACTACGCTCTCCTTCGCAAGAATATGGTCGAATCGCAGGTGCGCACCAACGACGTCACCGACCGCCGCGTCTTGCGCGCCATGCTCGATCTGCCGCGCGAGAAGTTCGTGCCCGAAGGGCTGCAATCGCTGGCCTACAATGGCGAAGGTCTGGCGCTGCCCAAATCGGCTGATGGGCCGCGCGCTCTGCCGGCCCCGGTCGCGACGGCCCGGCTGGTTCAGTTGGCCGACATCAATCCCACCGACACCGTGCTGGAAGTCGGCGCAGCCACCGGCTACGGCACGGCGATTATCGCGGAACTCGCCTATTCCGTCGTGGGGCTCGAGAGCGATGCCAGCCTTGCGGCCCAGGCCAGCGCCACGCTCAAGGCCGGCAAGGTCACTAACGCGAGCATCAAAACTGGCGCCCTGGCGGCAGGCGCTCCCGGCAGCGGGCCCTATCACGTCATCATCGTTGCAGGCGCGATCCCTGAAGTGCCCAACTTCCTGATCAAACAATTGCGCGACGACGGGCGGTTGATCGCCGTCATCGCGAACGGGCCGATCGGCTGCGCCACGGTGTTCGAGCGCTATGGCACGGACGGCGCCTTCAGCAGCCGCGTGGCGTTCGATCTCAGTGCGCCCGCGTTGCCCGGCTTTGCTCGCAAGCCTGCCTTCGCGCTGTAATTCGCTGATACGGCGACCGGCTTGGTTTCGTGCGGGCCGTTTCGCGTTTTCAACACCCAATCAAGAGACCACCCATGGCCCGCAAGCCCGTCCCCGCAGCCACCGCACACAACTGGGAAGACCTCAAGGGCGGCCCTTGGGAGCCGACTTTCGGCGGCATCCTGAGCTTCCTGCGCCGCCCCTATTCGCGCGATCTCAAAGGCGTCGACGTCGCCATCATGGGCGTCCCCTATGACAATGCCACCACGGACCGTCCGGGCACGCGCCTCGGGCCGCGCGCCATCCGCGCCGCCAGCGCGGGCCTGTCCGAGTTGAAGGCCTTCCCATTCGGCTTCGATCTGTTCGCTCATATCAACGCGGTCGACTATGGCGATTGCACCGTCAACCACCACCTGCCCGAAACGGTGATCCCGTCGATCGAAGGCACCGCGGCCAAGGTCATCGCGTCCGGCGCGCAGCTTCTCACGCTGGGCGGCGACCACTTCATCACCTATCCGCTCTTGAAGGCCCATGCAGCCAAGCACGGTCAGATCGCGCTGATACAATTCGACAGCCACTGCGACACCTGGCCCGACCACACAGAAGGCGCCACCAGCTTCAACCACGGCTCGATGTTCCTGCGCGCCGGCAACGAGGGGCTGATCGACCTCAAGCACTCTGTACAAGTCGGATTGCGCACCTATAACGACAGCGCCCACGGCTTCGATATCCTCACCGCCCCCTGGCTGCACCGCAACGGCGTCGAGGCGACGATCGCGGCCATCAAGGAGCGTGTCGGCAAGGCCAAGGCCTATGTCTCATTCGACATCGATTTCCTCGATCCGGCCTATGCTCCGGGGACGGGCACGCCGGTCGCTGGCGGCCCCGCCACTTGGCAGGCGCTGGCGATTTTGCGCGGGCTGGGCGATCTCAATCTCGTTGGGATGGACATCGTGGAAGTGTCCCCGCCGTTCGACCACGCCGAAATCACAGCGATTGCCGCCGCCACGCTGGCGCATGATTACATGGGGCTGCTGGCGGTGAAGAAGGGCGCCAAGGGCGTGCCGGTCGGGCGGATGTAATCTGTTCCTCGCCACCGGCGTCTTGATCCAGGTCATTGCCGCACGCGCCGCAATCTGACGTCGTGGCGCCAGGCGGCAGGAGGTGACCATGACGAACTCGCGGCAGATCGCAGGTCTGATCGGTCCCACCGCGATTGCGATGGGCCTTGCGGAAATGCTGAACCCGCACATCTGGGCTGCGGTTACGCCGCCAATCACCTTCCAGGCGGGTACAATGCTATTCGTCGCTGGATTGGCAATCGTGCGCGCCCACAATAGCTGGCAGCGCGACTGGACCATGGTCGTTACACTGGTCGGTTGGGTCGCGCTGGTGCTTGGTGCGTTCCGGATCTTCTTTCCGGAGTTGGCTCAGCGCACAGTCGAAAATTCGTCCATTCCGCTGATCACGCAATTGCTGGTCCTGGCGGCCGGGCTGTTTCTAAGCTTCAAGGCCTATGCACCGGGATTGGCCAAAGTATCGAGCGATCACAGTAGGTAGTTTGGCGTCTACGCCTTCTTCGCCTTCTCCCGCGCCATCGCCTCCAGGATTAGCTTCCTGGCCTCATCCACCCCGCCCCAGTGCGAAATCTTGACCCACTTGCCAGGTTCCAGATCCTTGTAGTGGGCAAAGAAATGCTCGATCTGCTGCACGGTGATCTCGGGGAGATCCTTGTACGTCATGACCTTCTCGTAGCGGCGTGTCAGCTTGGTCGAGGGTACGGCGATGATCTTCTCGTCGCCGCCGGCGTTGTCCTCCATCACTAAGACGCCGACTGGGCGGCAGTTCATCACCGCGCCGGGCAGGATCGCACGCGTGTTGCAGACCAGCACGTCAATTGGATCGCCGTCGGACGAGAGCGTGTGCGGCACGAAGCCGTAATTGCCCGGATAAACCATGGGCGTGTAGAGGAAGCGGTCGACGAACAACGTGCCGGACGCCTTGTCCATCTCGTATTTGATCGGTTCACCCCCCACCGGCACCTCGATGATGACGTTGATGTCGTCGGGCGGGTTCAGGCCGGTGGCGATGGCGTCGATGCGCATGGGGCAGGTCTCTCCGATCTTGGCGTCGGACGGTGACTAGCCTATGCGGGCGGCTTGCGGCAACCTTATCGGCGCGGGATGGTTAGACCGCTCAGTTCCCCGTCAGCCACTCGCGGGCGCGGCGTTGGGCTTCGGCGATCTGGGCGCGGCTCATGTCGGCGGCAATCTCGGCGCGGTACTCTTTGGCGGACTGGTTGCCGCGTAGCGCAGCCAGGTTGAACCACTTGTGCGCGGTCACCACGTCGGCCTCGACGTCGCGGCCCAGCGAATACTGCAGGCCAAGCTGGAACAGCGCGTCGGCCGAGGCCAGGGCGGCGCCCATGTTGGGCGTCTCAAAAGTCTGCATATCTGCGCGTGCCATGTCGTAAAACTCCCCACTGTGACTGGCGTTTCCTCATCGTCCGTGTCCGAGCCATCCACACAAGGCTCGATCGCGGCGCGTTGAATGACAGGATGGCGTGGGATGCCGAACAAGGCGTAAATGCGGTGAAGACAGTTTATCAGGGTTCTGACAATAGACGTTTCCGAAGTATGAGCGGTTGCACTCAGATGGCGCAAAAGTCTTGAAAGTGTTTGGATTTTAACGGGATTCGCGCAAATGCGGTGAGGATTTGCTAACCACGATTTGAAGTTGGGAAAGCGGTCTTGCCCTCCCCCGCGAAGTGGCGGAGGAGAGGGCAAATCACGTCGCCCGCTGCCCGAATAGCACCTTGCGCGCTTCATCGTCCTTACTCAGATCGACTTTGCCCTGTTGTTCCTTGGCGACGTCCAGCCCACGCTTGACAGCGGGACGGGCCTCCATGCGGCCCAGCCAGGCATGCAGGTTCGGAAAGTCCTCGATGGTCTGGCCTTGCCGCTCATAGGGGCGCACCCAGGGAAAACACGCCATATCGGCGATGGAATAGTCGCCAGCGATGTAGTCTTTGCCCGCCAACTGACGGTTCAGCACGCCGTAGAGGCGGTTCACTTCATTGGTGTAGCGGTCGATACCGTACTGGATTTTCTCTGGCGCGTAGTGACGGAAATGGTGGCACTGGCCGCCCATCGGTCCCAGGCCCCCCATCTGCCACATCAGCCACTGCTCGACAGCGACGCGGTCGCGCTCGCCGGTGGGATAGAATTTGCCGGTCTTGCGGCCGAGATACTGCAGGATCGCCCCGCTCTCGAACACCGAAATCGGCTGCCCGCCCGGCCCATCTGGATCGACGATGGCCGGCATGCGGTTGTTCGGAGCGATCTTCAGGAAGTCCGGCTTGAACTGCTCGCCCTTGCCGATATCGACCAGATGCACCGTGTAAGGGAGGTCCGCCTCCTCCAGGAAGATCGAGATCTTGTAGGCGTTCGGCGTCGGCCAGATGTGCAGTTCGATGGGCCGTTGGGGCATTTGAGGTTCCGCTTAAACGGGGACAGTAAGTAAAACGGGGACAGTTTACCTATTTCCAAGCTGATTTTACTTGCAGGGTAGTGCTCTCAGGGAAATAGGTAAACTGTCCCTGTTTTACTTCCCCGTTTAGGCTACTTCGGCGCGCGCTTGGCGAGGATGCGTTGCAAGGTCCGGCGGTGCATGTTCAGACGTCGCGCCGTTTCCGAGACATTGCGGTCGCACAGCTCGAACACGCGCTGGATATGTTCCCAACGCACACGGTCGGCCGACATCGGATTTTCCGGCGGCATCGCTTTGTGGTCGCGGTTGGCAAGGAGCGCATTGCACACATCGTCGGCGTCGGCCGGCTTGGAGAGGTAATCCACCGCGCCCAGCTTGACCGCCGACACCGCCGTCGCGATGTTGCCGTAGCCCGTCAGCACCACCACGCGCGTATCGGTCCGCGCACGGCTCAGCTCTTCGATCACATCGAGGCCGTTGCCATCTTCCAGTCGCATATCGACCACCGCAAAGGCCGGTGCCGCCTTGCGGATCATGTCGCGCGCCTCCACCACGGTGGCGGCCATTCGCACCTCGAAGCCGCGCAGTTCAAGGGCGCGTCCTATACGGGTCAGAAAGGCGCGATCGTCGTCGACGATCAACAAGGTCTTGTCGGCAGGCAGTTGCAGCTCAGCGGGCTTGTCGGTCAAAGGCATCTCCCGTTACCGGGCAACTTATTGTTGCGGCGCAATGTCAATTGGGCGGTCTGTCTCACCACTAATTGCGCACGAGCGCAAGCCTTGCGCCGCGATATGATTGGATGGCCTGGGCGGTTGCCACCATGACAGTTACTTCGGCGGTCGTCCTGGGATGGTTCAGACTCTTGGTTCAGCTGGCATCCAGCGCATCCAATCCCTTGGGACCTGCGCCCTGGAATTTCGCGCGCGGCCAGGAGACTTGCACCACCGCCCCGCTCTGGGCCGGCTCGCGATTGGCGATTTCAATTTCTGCGCCTGAACGCTCAAGCAGCGTCTTGGCGATAAAGAAGCCCAGGCCTAACCCGCCGCCTTGCTCGTCTTTGGTGAGCTGGCGGTCCGGTGCGCCGCGAGTTGTGACGTAAGGATCGCCCAGCGAGCCCAAAATGCCGGGCGGAAAACCCGGTCCGTCGTCGGTAATGGTTATGGTGACCCGATCGGCCGTCCAGCCGGCCAGGATATCGACCCGCGTGCGGGCGAAGTCGACCGCGTTCTCGACCAGATTGGTGAGGCCATAGACGACGCCGGGCCGGCGCTCGGACACCGGCTCTTCGGCTGATTTGCCTTCCAGGCCAGGCGACGGGCCCGCCGCGACCACAATTTCCTTCTCGAACACCCGGAACGGCTCAACCGCCTCGTCGATCAGATGTTTCAGCGGCAAATAGGCGTGCAAAGGATCGCCGAGCGCCGAACGCTCGGTCAGCGTGCGCAAGATCTCGCGGCAACGCTGGGCCTGGCTGCGCAACAGTTCCATGTCTTCGGACAGCGGACTGTCTTTGGGAAGACTGCGCAAAATTTCCTTCACCACCACCGTGATGGTGCCCAGCGGCGTGCCAAGTTCATGCGCGGCGGCGGCGGCAAGACCATCCAGCGCATGCAGGCGCTGCTCGCGCGACAGCACGTGCTCGGTGGCCGCCAGTGCTTCGGACATCTGCCAGGCTTCGCGGGCAAGCCGGCGGGCATACAGACCCATGAAGACCATGCCGCACAGGATCGAAGCCCACACCCCAGCGGTGTAAATCGGGGGCAGCGTGAACTGCAGGCCGGGATACCACGGCAAGGGAAGGTGATAGCGCGTCAGCAGCCCCGCGACGGCCAGGGTCAGCACGCTCAGCACAAGGGTGCTCTCGAGCGGCAACGTGGCGGCGGCAACCGTGACGGGCGCCATCAGAAGGAAGCAGAAGGGGTTGTCTATTCCGCCAGTCAGATAAAGCAGGCTGCCCAACTGGGCCATGTCAAAGACCAGGAGCGCCGTCCCGAACGGAACCGACAGCCGGTGGCGGGCGGCAAAGCGCAGTTGCATGATCGTGGAGACCACCGCGGACAGCCCGATGGCGATCAGGCAAAGCCCAATCGGGAGCGGAAAGCCAAATCCGAAATGGGTCCCAAGTACAACCGCAAGCTGTCCACAACCGGCAATCCAACGCAGCCGCGTGAGCGTTTGCAGCCTGAGGCGGCTGGTAGACGCTTGCAGACGGTGGCGAGGCAAGACTTGCATGATACCGTTGTTGCCGTGGCGCGCAGCTCGACAATGCCGACCGATACCCGCCGGGGCAAGCGGCATGGAACGATTGTGACTATTATAAGCGCATCTTGCCACATTGCATCTGGCTGGTGGCGGCAAAGCGACCGCGTCGCGCCTCAGGTCCGTTAGGGAGGATTAGTAAGCTGTTGGCGAATCGGAGACAAATCGGTAGCTTCGACTGTCAAGCTGGCGCTACGTTGGTCGACCGAGGGTTTGCAGACTGGGGCGCGAACCCTGTGGATAAGCTGTTGATAAGCCGGCTGACGAGCGAATTTTCGCTTGTGTCGGGACTTCGGGGGAGGGGCTGACGTGCTTTATCATCTTTTCGAATTGGGCCAGGCGGCGGTTCGTCCGGCCCGGTACACGGCTGACGCCTATCGGATGTTCTTCAACAATCCGTTCAATCCGTTCTCGCATACCGCAGTCGGTCGTGGGGCGGTTGCGGCCTGCGAAGTGTTCGAGCGAACCACGCGCCGTTATACCAAACCGGCTTTCGGGCTTCCCACGACGCCAAGCCGGGCGGGCGTGGTGGATGTGCGCGAGCGGGTGGTTTGGCAGAGTCCGTTTTGCCGCGTGATCCATTTCAGCCGCGATCTGCCGCCTGACCGCGTCGCCGATCCAAAAGTACTGCTGGTGGCCCCTATGTCGGGTCATCACGCGACCTTGCTGCGCGGCACCGTGAAATCGCTGCTGCCCGACCATGAGGTGTTCATCACCGATTGGACCGATGCGCGCGTGGTTCCGCTCGATGCTGGACGTTTCGACCTGAACACCTATATCGACCACATGATTGCGATGTTCCGTATGTTCGCGGGCGACGTGCATGTGGTTGCCGTTTGCCAGCCATCGGTTCCCGTGTTGGCGGCCGTCTCGCACATGGAGAAAATTGGCGATCCCGCCGTGCCGGCCTCAATGGTTCTGATGGGCGGACCGATCGATACCCGCATTTCGCCAACCGCTGTCAACAAAATGGCCGCCGAAAAATCGATCAGCTGGTTTCAGAACAATGTCATTACAACAGTACCGTGGCCCAATCAGGGGCGCGGTCGCGAAGTATATCCGGGGTTTCTACAACTTACAGGTTTCATGACAATGAACCTGGATCGCCACATCAATGCCCACAAAGACTTGTTTCTTCATCTTGTGCGCGGTGACGGTGATTCGGCACAGAAGCACAGGGAATTTTACGACGAGTATCTTGCCGTGATGGATTTGTCGGCCGAGTTTTACTTGCAAACCGTGGAGAGCGCCTTCATCCGGCACGACCTCGCCAAGGGCACCATGATGTATCGCAAAGAGGCGGTACAGCCCGATCTCATTAAGCGCACCGCGCTGATGACGGTAGAAGGCGAAAACGACGACATCACGGGGCTCGGCCAATGCGCAGCTGCGCAGGGGTTGTGCTCGGGGCTTAGCGAGCATCAGAGGCTGCATTTCGTGCTGCCCGGTGTCGGCCACTATGGCATTTTCAATGGTTCGCGCTTCCGGGCCGAGCTGTTGCCACGCATCGCCGGCTTCGTGCGCCAGCACGATGCGCCGTTTGGGCGGCGTAGCGCGGCCGGCGCTGCAAGCGCTGCTGCGGTGTCGCAAACCCATTCGGACGCCGATTCGCGCCCGTTGTCGTTACTGCCCGATGCGCCTTGAGCGCTGGGCCAATTGGTGGAAACGAGTAACCTGGGCAGTCGTCCCGGGAGGAGTCATGAGGGCGCTGCAACGGTTCGTTCGTAGCCGGGGCGCCCTTATCGATGGCGGAAACGCCAAGCGTGCAAGGAGCGGTGACGTGGCTAACGCAACCAGAGTACGGCTGAACCGGTCTACCGGCGGCGATGGTTTGGAGCAGGCCTTGCGCGCGGCATTGAAACGCGAGCAGGGACTGGAAGTGTTCGGTTTGAACACGCCCGTGCAGGTGCGACGCCACCCGGCAGCCCGCCGCCTGACCCTGCGCGTCAGCCAGGTACGGCGCGAGGTGGTGCTGACCATCCCACCCGGGGGCAGTCTCCTGGAAGCGGGCAAATTCGTCGGCCAGCATATGGATTGGGTGCGTCAGCGCCTGGAACAACTGCCCGCTCAGATCGACTTGGTGCATGGCGCGCGCATTCTGTATCGCGGCGAACCGCATATGATCGAGATGCTGGGGCCGACCCGGCACCAGCGTGTGGCCTGGAGCGAGGGGACGCGCGCTGCCCGGGTTGCCCTGAAAGAACTGGTCGAGGCTGCCGCCCCCAGCCGCAAGGCACGCGTTGCGCTGCCTGAAAAGCTGCTACCGCGCCTGCGCGTCAGCGGACTTGAAGAGCACGCGCCGCGCCGCTTGCGCGATTGGCTGATGAAGCAGGCGCACGACGAACTGTCCAAGCGCGTTGCTGTGCACACAGCCAATCTTGGGCTGCGCGCCAGCCGCGTCACGGTGCGCGACCAGACCAGCCGCTGGGGATCGTGCTCGTCCGCGCGCGTCCTTTCTTTCTCCTGGCGATTGATCCTGGCACCAACCTTTGTGCTCGATTATGTCGCTGCGCACGAAGTGGCGCATCTGAAAGAGATGAACCACGGACCGCGGTTCTGGGCGTTGGTGCGAAAAACCAATCCTCGCATGGAAGAGGCGCGCCGCTGGCTTAAGAAGCATGGCGCCGAGTTGCACCGTTACGCACTGCCGGCCTGAGGCGACCGGTCAGCGTCGACTGGTTAACTTAGTGAGCATTTGTTATCGTTGCGTCCGCGTAAAAGTCCGGCCAGTGGGGATCGGCGCGAGGAACGCTGCGAATGCTTGCGAAGTTCAGGCCGCCGGGGGGCTGGCGCCATTGGATGACCTGCCTGCCGCGCTATCACAAGCGCGCGGCGCTGGTACTCAATGATGTCGTGGTACTGGCTTTTGCGGTGTGGGCGTCTTATTCGTTTCGCCTGAACACTTTCTATATTCCGCCGACCGGCTCCGTCGCGCTGTTTCTGATGACCGCGCCTGTGATCGGTGTACTGACATTTTATGTCTTCGGCCTCTACAAAATGGTCACGCGCTTCATCGGGCCAGGCGGCGCGCAACGCATCTTCATGGCCACGGGACTGACGGCCTTGCTGTGGACCATGCTGCTGTGGCTGGGGCGACTTGCCGACCCCTCGCAGAACGGCAATCTGATCGTGCCACGCTTCAGTGTCGTCATGTTCGCCTTTGTCAGCGGCGTCCTGGTGTGGGGCAGCCGGCAGTTCGCTGGCTGGGTCCTCAACGCCTCGCCTGAGCTGGTTGCGCTGGAAAACAGCAGCATCGCCAAGCGCGTGTTGATCTACGGGGCGGGCGCAACGGGCGTGCAGTTGCTCAACTCTTTGCAGAACGCGCGCGGCTACAAGGCCATCGCCTTCATCGATGAACGCCCGACACTGCATGGCCAGACGGTGGCGGGCCTCAAGGTGTTCCGCCCCATGCGCATCGGCTCGCTGATCGCCGAGTACAAGATCGACGAGATCCTGGTGGCGCTTCCGGAAGCCTCGCGCTCGCGCCGCCGCACGATCTTGAAGCGGCTGGAAGTCTATAAGGTTGGTGTGAAGACGCTGCCGGGGCTGGCGGAAATCGCATCGGGACGGGTCGGCGTCAGCGACCTCAAAGCGGTGTCCGCGGCCGATCTGCTGGGCCGCGACCGGGTCCGCCCCGATACCGCTTTGCTGCGTCGCTCGATCGTCGGCAAGGCCGTGCTGGTGACCGGAGCAGGTGGGTCGATCGGGTCCGAATTGTCGCGTCAGATCTATGCGCTCAATCCCAAACGCCTGGTGCTGCTGGATGTCTCGGAACCCGCGCTGTTCGAGATCGAGCAGGAACTCAAGTCCGCCGCGCGCCGCCGCAAGCTCTCTCCCGACACGGACGGTATCGTCACAGTGCTGGGCTCGATTCACGACGAAGGCCTGATCCGGCGTACCCTGCAGGAGTACAGCATCGAGACCATCTTCCATGCGGCGGCCTACAAGCATGTGCCCATGGTGGAGCACAATCCCGCCGTCGGCATACGCAACAACACCTTCGGTACCCGCATCCTGGCCGATGCCGCGCGCGATCAGGGGGTGGAGCGCTTCGTGCTGATCTCTACCGACAAGGCGGTGCGGCCAACCAACATCATGGGCGCCAGCAAGCGGCTGGCTGAACTTTATCTGCAAGCGCTCTCGGGCGAAGGCCATGGCAAGACCGTGTTCACGATGGTGCGGTTCGGAAACGTGCTGGATTCCTCGGGATCGGTGGTGCGCTTGTTCCGCAAGCAGATCGAAAACGGCGGCCCGGTGACGGTCACCCATCCCGATATCATCCGCTATTTCATGTCGATCCCGGAGGCGGCCGAACTGGTGATCCAGGCCGGCGCGATGGCGCATGGCGGCGAGGTGTTCGTGCTCGACATGGGTGCGGCCGTGAAGATCGATGCGCTGGCCCGTTCCATGATCAAGCATGTCGGCCTGAAGGTGAAGGACGAGACCAATCCTGCCGGTGATATCGCAATCATCTATACCGGGCTGCGCCCCGGCGAAAAGCTGTATGAAGAGCTTCTCATCAACGAGCTGACCACCATCACGGCCCACCCGCGTATCCGCCGCAGCCTGGAGCCGGGGCTCAATATGGACGAACTTGAGCGCGAACTCTCGGCTCTCAACACGGCACTAGCAACCGCCGATCTCGACGCCATCCACGCCGTGCTCAAGCGCACCGTCGAGGGCTATGTGCCCGACAAGCGGCATCTCGAGGTTGCAACCGTGGGGGGCGGCGCGCAGTCCGTCACTACCGGACGTGTGCTGCATTAATCTTCCGATTTCCCCGCTGTCTCCGTTGACTTTGCTCCCGTCAACCCGCGCGACACCTCCAGCGCCAGATCGCGGAAGCGCGGGCGCTTGGCCTCGATGAAGGGCATCGGGCGCGTCAGTTCGATGGCGGCAAGGCCGAGCCGCACCGTCAGGCCGCCGTTGAACATGCCCTGTCCGGCGCGTGCGGACAATCGCCCGGCTACGCCCTGGCCAATGAACTGTCCCAGCAGATCGTCGGTCAGCGCCAGGCCGCCGCTGGCAACCACATAAGCCAGTACGCGGCTGGCCAGCTGCATCAGCGCAGCAAAGCCCGGCCGGCCGCCATAGCTGGTCGCAATACGCCGCAACATGCGCAGATTTTCGTAGAGCACGAAGCCCATATCGAAGATCGCGAACGGCGTGATGGCCGTCACCACCGCGACCCGGCGCGCCGACTGCGCAATGTTCGCCTTGGCCTGGTCGTCGACTACCGCCAACAACTCGCGATCCAGCAAGGCAAGGCGCTCAGTGCCGCTCATGATGGTCCTGTCGTGGTCGGAAAGGCGCGCCCGCGACCAGGCGAGTTCGGGCCGGCCAGCATAGAGCGCGCGGATTTCGACCGCAGAAGCGACCAGCGCTGCTTGGGCTTTGCCGCCGCCGTCTGCCGCGCTGGCAAGGCTGAGTTCGCTGCGCTTGCGCAACTGCCGCAATCGGCCTAGCCGGAAAAAGCCGATGACCTCGCGCAGCAGCAGCATAGCGAGTGAAACGATCAGGATGGCCGCCAGGGTGACCGCCACCCAGCCGATCCAGTCCTGGCGCAGAAACAGGCCCCACACGAAGGTCCAGAAGCGCAGCGCAAACGACATGATCAGGAGGCTGATGGCGCTGCCGGCCAGCCAAAGGCCCCAATTGATGCCGCGCTGCAGATCGGCCGCAGTCGGCATGCGCAGGGCTGGCGGCCTTGGCGGCGCGGCGCGACGCTATCGTCCGTCGAGGGATGATCGTAGGCAGCTTCGTCCACCGTCGCCGACTTCAGGCGCGGATCGTCGGGATCGAACATCTGCGGCTGTCGGCGCGGGGGGGTGTCGGTCATCTCAGGACTCCGGCGGTGGCAGAACCTTCCTTCTCCCCTCGCATTTTCGCGAGGGGAGAAGGTGGTCCGAAGGACCGGATGGGCAGCCCTACGGGCAGCGGTTGCGCGGGCGCGTGGTACCACGAGTACGGAGCAAGCGGCTGCCCCTCACCTGTCGCTGATTCCGTCGCGCTTTGCGCTCCGGGCGACATCCTCTCCCCCGCGAAAAGGCGGGGGAGAGGAGGAGGGCGCTTCGCGCTAAGAATTATGAGACTCATGCAAGCCTATCCCCAATCAAGAACTCAATCGCGCGGTCGAGCCGGATGTTCGGAAATGGCGGACTGGGTTGGGATGCGGTCGGAACGATCAGTGGCGGGCGGAAGCGCGGGAAACGCAGCGCGCCGGCAAGATTGACCCCTGCTGCGCCGAGCGCCTCATCTGGGTTGACCGGCAGATCGCCTGGGAACAGCGCGATCTCGCGCTTGCCGTCAAAGGTGCGGTCCCCGAACACTTCGCCGGCCAGCGGCACTCCCATGATGCAGGGGAGTGGGCCTGAGCCCTTATCGCCCGGAACTTCGGCCTCGCGCGTTGCCCGGATGCCGGCGATGGCCTGCACGCGAACCTTGGCGCCAGCAAATTGCGCGCGCTGGATGGCCTTGCCGACCATCCGCCCCAGGATCGCTTCCAGCCGGTCGTGGCTGGAATGGTGCAGATGATCGGCCTTGGTGGCGGCGAACAGAATGCGGTCGATCTTGCGTGATAGGATCGAGGACAGCCAGGTGTTTGCGCCGGGGCGGAACGCTCCGAGTACGGCATCCAACGACGCGCCGAGATCGGCAACGGCCGAGGGGCCCGCGTCGAGCGCCCCCAACGCATCCACCAGCACGATCTGGCGGTCGAGGCGGGAAAAGTGGTCGCGGAAAAACGGCTTCACGACATGGGTTTTGTAGGCCTCGAAGCGGCGGGCGAGCAGCGTCGCAAGCGCGCCCTTGCGTTCCGGCGGCAGTGGAAAGAACGTCAGCGCCGGCGAGCCGTCCAGATCCCCCGGCATCAGGAAGCGCCCCGGCGTCAGCCCGGTATAGACATGGTCGCGCTGGCGGCAGGCGCGCAGATACTGGCGATAGAGGTCGGCGCCCTTGATGGCGATGGGTTCGGCATCGACAGGCGACGCCTCCAAACCACCCAGAAATTGCAGGAAGGGCGCCGAGGCAACGCTGCGATCCGGCCGCGTCGCACCGGCAAGGCACCCTTGCGACCACGCCTCGAAGCTCTGCCCCAGCAACGGCAGATCGAGCAGCCATTCGCCGGGATAATCGACAATATCCACCGCCAGCCGGCGCGCGCCCGTCACATGCCGCCACAGGCTCTCGGGCGCATATTCCAGCGTCAGCCTGAGCTGGCTGATGCGCCGCGTGCTCTCGGGCCAGCGCGGCGGATCGGACATCAGGCACCCGAGATGGTCCTCGATCTGGAAGCGCGGCACGTCGTCGTCGGGCTGCGGCTCCAGCCAAGCGCGCTTGAGGCGGCCCTCGCCCTGCGCGCGCAAGAACGGCAGCCTGCCACCGGCAATGAGGTTCTGCACCAGCGCCGTGATGAAAATGGTTTTGCCCGCCCGCGCCAGTCCCGTCACGCCGAGCCGGACGGTCGGTCGTACCAGATCGCTCGCGTAGGCACCGGCGTGGCGCATCGCGTCGGTCGCGTCCGAGGGCAGGCGGTCGAGGCGCATGGGGTCCCGCTGGGTGGTGGTGGGTGACAGGTAATGCGCGATTGGGGCCGGTGCAAGGAGCGTGATCCGTCCCCGCCGTGCCGGAAAAAGGCCCCACACAGGTCTGCCAGGTCGCAGAATCAATTCAGCAACAGGAATGATCAATCCGTCGGCGATCACATCTATCGTAAGCACGGATAAAAGCTTGATAGCGACTTGGGTTCAGGTCTATTATAATCCGATTGCAAATTATCGGAGTCTTCGCTGCTGATTGGTCTAGCGGGTGTACCAAATCATGGAGAGGGCCGGCCGGAAACCTAAGGTGTTCATTTCGCATGCGTCGGTCGATCTTTGGGTCGCGAGGACGCTGGCGGAACGTGCGCAACTGTGCGGCGCAGACGCGTTCCTCGACCACCACGAGGTCGAATACGGCGACGATTTCGAGGAAAGGATCATCTCTGAGGCCGATGAGGCAACTGAGCTGCTTGTACTGCTGACGCCATTTTCGACCGAACGAAAGTATGTCTGGCTGGAACTCGGGATGTTTCTGGGATCGCGAAAGCGAATTGTGGCCGCTCTTTACGGCGTAACAATTGACGAAGTCGCAAACGATAAGTTCACGCCGGTTATGCTGAAGCGGGTATCCTCCGTCGAACTCAACTATATCGATAAGTACTTTGAACAGTTGAAAAGTCGTGTCGAAGAATGGAGGGGCAAAAATGAGGGTCCGCGTATCGAGCACACTCAGTGATCAGGCCTTTGGACTGCGATTGGCACGTGAGCTACGCCGACACGGGATGACGGTCTCGACCGCAGTCGATCTCCGCCCGGATGGCGAGGATCCGTCGTTGCGGCTGCGGGAAAACCTGGACTCTGCCGATTGCTTCGTGTGCATCCTGTCCCAGACATCGTTGTTGGAGTCCGGCGCGGCTCTTGAGCTGGGTTTCGCCATCTCCCGGGCAAAAGAGGTCAAGCTCAGGATCGTCGGCGTTACATGGACCGATGAAATACTGCCGGCTTCGCTGGACCATATCCAAGTGCTGGATGCGCGGACGTTGTCGATCGAAGAGATTGCGGTCGCCATTGGGCAGGCGACCAACGGCCACGCACCGCCCGGGCAGCCGCCGGATATCCGGTCAATTGGCGCACCTGACCGGCTAGGCCACGGCGACAACCTCCCGGCTGCCGCATCAACCGAATAGACCCGGTGGATGGATTTGTGGAGGGGCAAGTCCAGTTGGGTCGCGCTCAAGTGGCTTGACCCTACTTCACTCCCAGCTTCTTCTGCAAACTCGACGAACTCGTCGTGTACTGGAACACCACCTTCTTATCTGGGTAGACAATCCGGTTCGCCGCCTGCGCCATCAGCGCGGCCTCGTGGAAGCCGCTGAGGATCAGCTTCAGTTTCCCTGGATAGGTGTTGATATCGCCGATGGCGAATATGCCCTTCTCGCTGGTCTGGAATTTTTCCGTATCGACCGGCACCAGATTGGCCTCCAGGTTCAAGCCCCAGTTCGCAATCGGGCCGAGCTTCATGGTCAGGCCGAAGAACGGCATCATGCGGTTCACCGGTAGCTGTACTTCCGTGTTGTCGGACTTGCGGATCGTGACTTCTTCCAGCTCCTTGCCCGTCCCCTTAAGGGCAGTTGCCTGGCCGATCACCAGGTTGACCTTCCCCTCGGCGACAAGCTCGCGCATGTCGTTGACGGATTTTGGCGCGGCGCGGAATTCGTCGCGGCGGTGCAGCAGGGTGAGGGACTTGGCCACCTTCGACAGGTTCAGCGTCCAGTCGAGTGCGCTATCGCCGCCGCCGACGATGAGGACGTCCTTGCCCTTGAAGGCGTCCATCTTGCGCACGGAGTAGAAGACCGAAGTTCCTTCGAAGGCCTCGATGCCTGGGAGCGGTGGGCGCTTGGGGGTGAACGAGCCGCCGCCAGCCGCGATCACCACCACCTTGCACAGGAACGCGGTTCCGGCGTCCGTGGTCACATGGAAGCGGCCGTCGGGCTTGCGCGTCAGGCTTTCGACCTGTTGCGAATAGTGGAAGGTCGGCTTGAACGGCTTGGCCTGCAGCATCAGCGCGTCGGTCAGCTCCTGGCCGCTGACGATGGGGAGCGCGGGAATGTCGTAGATCGGTTTTTCCGGATAGAGTTCCGTGCACTGCCCGCCGGCGCGATCAAGAATGTCGACGACGTGGGCCTGGATGTCCAGGAGACCCAGTTCGAAGACGGCAAACAGCCCGCAGGGGCCCGCGCCAATAATGAGGGCGTCGGTTTCGATGGCGGCGTGGTCGTTGGCGGACATGCGGGGCTCCTCTAGGGGTCAGACCCCTTCGCTGAAGGGGTCTGACCCCATTGTGGCGGCTCTGGTGCTGTTGCGGTCTCTAATGCAGCTATTTGCGCGCAATGCAAGCCGCCGGGCCGACATGGGATTGCCGTCCCTGCAAGCGGACGAAAGCGCGATTGCGCGCCAAGCGCTGGGGCCAACCGGCATTTTGCGCGAAAGACCTGAAGGTCAGGCCTGTTTTTCCGGAATGCGCAGCACCAGCCCGTCCAGTTCGGCCCGGACCTTGATCTGGCAGCTCAGGCGCGAGTTTGGCCGCACATCGTGGGCAAAATCGAGCATGTCTTCTTCCATCTGGGATGGCGCGCCAGTTGCGGCCTTCCAGGCGTCGTCGACATAGACATGGCAGGTGGCGCAGGCGCAGGCCCCGCCGCATTCGGCCGTGATGCCGGGAACGGAATTGCGGATCGCCATTTCCATCACCGTGAAGCCGGTTTCGGCGGCGATCTCATGGGCGGTTCCGTTGTGTTCGATGTAGGTGATTTTCGGCATGCTGGGCGAAGGCTCCAGGGGCGAGGATGCAATTGCGAGCGGGTTCTATAGGGCAAAGCGGGGTGCGTCGCTACCCTGGCGAAGGTATGGTGCAATGATGGATTGGCGCGCTAGTCCAAATCCGCCGGCGTGGTGAAGCTCACCAAGGTCCCGGTCCCCGCCACCACCTCGTCCCAACCGGCGCAGTCGAACCCCAGCACTACGAGGCCGCAGGTCGGCAGCTTACGGCCAAGCTGCGCAATGCGATCTTGCGGGCCGGTTGCGATCAGGTCCAGCGCCAGGGCATGCAGACCGGGATTATGTCCGATGATCAGGACGTGGGCATCGCGTTTCTTCACAGCATGCAGATGCTTCAGCAATACCAGCGGGCCAGCCAGATAGAGGCTGTCCGGCGTCTCGATCTGGGGCTTGCCTTTGAAGCCGGAGCGCAGCAACTCCATCGTCTGGCGCGTGCGGGCGGACGGCGAGCACATGATGCGCTCGGGAGTGCGATCGGTACCGGTCAGGAGTTCGCACAAGGCCATGGCGTTGCGGATGCCGCGCTTGTTCAGCGGGCGGTCGATGTCGTCGCCGCGATAGTCGTCGTGGGTGGCCTTGGCGTGGCGCAACAGCATCAGCGTCAGTTTGTGGTCGCCTGCGTCGTCCGCCTTGGCCATCAGCCTCTCCTACGTCCTGACTTGGCGAACCGCACGGCTTCTTCCGCCGCGCGGAACAGCGCCTCGGCTTTGGCGCGGCATTCAGCCTGCTCCATGTCGGGCGAGGAGTCCATCACGATGCCGGCGCCAGCTTGCACGTGCATCACGCCATCTTTCAACAAGGCCGTGCGCAAGACAATACAAGTGTCCATCTGGCCGGTCGCCGAGAAATAACCGACACAGCCACCGTAGGGGCCGCGCTTGTCCTTTTCCAACTCGTCGATGATCTGCATGGCCCGCACCTTCGGCGCGCCCGAGACCGTGCCGGCGGGAAAGCCCGCCATCAGCGCGTCGATGGCGTCGTGGGCGGGATCGAGCCGTCCCGTGACGTTCGAAACGATGTGCATGACGTGGCTGTAGTACTCCAGAAAAAACTTGTCGGTGACCTTCACCGAGCCGATTTCGGCGACGCGGCCGACATCGTTGCGGCCGAGATCGAGCAGCATCAGATGCTCGGCCAGTTCCTTCTCGTCGGACAGAAGCTCGGCTGATAGAGCCTTGTCTTCCTCGGGCGTTTTCCCGCGCGGACGGGTGCCGGCGATGGGGCGGATGGTGATTTCGCCATCGCGCGCCCGCACCAGAATTTCCGGCGATGAGCCGATCAGGGCGTAGGCGCCGAAATCGAGATGGAACAGGAACGGGGACGGGTTGGTGCGGCGCAGCGCCCGGTAGAGCGAGAAGGACGGCAGCGTGAAAGGCGCCTGGAAGCGCTGCGATAGCACCACCTGGAAGATGTCGCCGGCAAGAATGTACTCCTTGGCCCTGCGCACCATCGTCATGTACTCAGCTGGCGTCGTATTGCCAGCGGGGAGTGCGACCGCTGGCGGCGCGCTTGCCTCGCCGGCCGCCACATGCGGCAGCGGGCCTTCGAGCGCCGTGACGACTTCGGACAGGCGCCCGGTTGCGGCAGCCAGGGCGGTATCGGCTGTTACGCCCTTGGTTGGGCGCACTGGAGTTACCACCAGCATCTCGTCCTTCACGGCGTCAAAGATGACCATCAAGGTCGGGCGCATCAGCAGGCTGTCGGGGATGCCGTAGGGATCGGGCTTGTCTGCGGGCAGCCGTTCGACCAGGCGGATCGTGTCGTAGCCCATGTAGCCGAATACGCCGGCGGCCATTGGCGGCAGACTGGAGGGCAGGTCGATCCGGGACTCGTCCAACAGCGCGCGCAAGGCCTTCAGCGTGCCGCCCTTCATGGGCTTGAAGGCGTCGGGCTTGCGTTCCGGCGTGCGATTGATCTCAGGTGCGTCGCCAAACGCGCGCCAGATCACATCGGGGGAAAAACCGATCACGGAGTAGCGGCCGCGCACGGCCCCGCCTTCGACGGATTCGAGCAGGAAGCTCATGGGGCGGTCGGCGCACAGTTTCAGCGCCGCCGACACAGGCGTCTCGAGATCGGCGACCAGCCGCGTCCACACCACTTGCGGCGTGCCCGCCTCATAGGCGCGCGCGAACACCCGTGCCTCTGGTTGAACGGCGACCGGTTGGTCGGTGGCGGGCGCGCGGGTCACAGCGATGTCCACGCTTGGGAGGGGGCCATTACTGATCCGTGCCGCCGTCGGTCGCCGCGCTGCCGACCAGCTGGCGGAACACGGCTTCGTTGCGGGTGAAGCCGAGCGACTTTTGCAAGCCGGTGATGTACTGGCCCTCCAGGCCGCCCGCGAACTGCTGAGCCAGCCGCTTGGCAGCGGCGGCAGCCTTATCGGCCTCCAGTGGCTTAGCCGGGGTGACGTTGGCGAGGCGGAACAGCACGCGCGACTTCCCGTCGGCGGCGGTCGTCGAGGCGGCGGCGCCCTTGGCCAGAGCGAAGCTCAACTGGATCGCGGCTGGCGGCAAATCACTGTTCGTGGCGCGGCGGGTCAGGTCCTTGGCGGACTTGACCTCCAACCCCAGCTCCTTGGCGAGCTTGGCAAGGTCCTCGCCCTTGTTGGCGCGGCCAGCGAGATCACTGGTGAGCTTGGACAAGGCGGTGGCGGTATCGGCCTCAATGACCGCCTTCTCCACATCGGCCTTCACTTCGGCGATGTCCTTCACATGGGTCGGCTTGACCTCCCTCACTTCGACCCAGGCCCAGCCGTCCTGGCCGAGGTCGATAGGATCGGTCTCGACGCCGACATCGCCGGCAAAGCCAGCCTTCAGGATCGCCGGCAAGTTGGGCAGCTTGGTCGCCACGGGTTTGCCGTCGACGCCATTGCCGGTGGCGTCCGCCAGCGGCACCTCGGTGTATTTGAACGCGGGGAACTTGACCGGCATCTCTTTCAGCTGACGTCCGCCCGCCCGTTCGTCTTCGATCTTTGCGCGCAAGTCGATCAGTTGCCTCAGGCCCAGCTCGCGCGCACGCGTTTCCTTGATCTTTGCTTTGGCCTCGTCGAAGGGCGTAGTGCTACCGGGCTGGATTTCAGTTATGCGCACCAGGGCGGTGGCGAGCGCGCCCTCGATAGGATCGCTGACCGTGTCCTTGGCGAGCTTGAAAGCCGCCTCCGCCACCACGTTGTCGATGAGGTCCTTCTTGGCGATCAGACCGCGGTCAACGTCTTTCTCCGCAAGCCCCATGTCCTTGGCGACGGCCATGAAGTCCTTGCCGGTCTTAATGGCGGCAAACGCCTTGTCGGCGGCAGCCTTGTCCTGGAAGCTCATCAGTTGCACGTGGCGGCGCTCGAGTTTCTCATATTGCGATTTGGTCGCCTCGTAGATGCCCTTGGCCTCGTCATCCTTGATCTCGATCGAGCCCTTGATGTCGTCAGGCGAGGCCAGGAACACACCGACTGAGCGGACCTCGGGAGCGCGGTAGTCCTCAGTGTGGGCGTCGAAGTAGGTCTTGAGCTTGGCGTCGTCGGGCTTTGCCGGGGCGGGCACTTTGCTGGCGGGAACCGTGATGTATTCGATGGTGCGCTGTTCGCCCTCGAACTGGTTGACGGCCTCGACCAGGGCCTGTGGCGCCGGTGCGCCAACGGTCAGGCTGCCGACCAGTTGTTCGCGGATGCTGTCGCGACGGACCTTCTCGAAGTAAGCCGAATCCGACATCTGCAGGTTTTGCAGCGCATAGCGGAGCGCCGCGGGATCGAACTTGCCGTCAAGCCCCTGAAACGCCTTCTGGCTTTGCACGCGCGACTTCAGCGCCTCGTCGCTGAGGCCGAGGTTCAGCGTTCGTGCGTGTCCGTCCACCAGCAGTCCACCGATGATACGCTCATCCAGGCCAAGTTGATGCGCCACGGCCGGATCGATGTTCTGGCCGGTCTGTTGTTCCAGCTGCTTGAGTTCCTGGTTGAACAGATTGCGGTACTGCTCCGTGGTGACATTCTGGCCCGCCACCTGCACGATGGTGTTGGCGCCGCCGCTGTCCTGATCGTAGCGCACGCCCCAGACCATGAAGCTGATCACAAGCAGTCCCATCAGGAGCTTGGCGAACCAGCTGGTGGCGCCCTGGCGCAAAGTGTCGAGCATGAGTTGTTGGATCCTTGGCGATCGCGTAAGAGCGGTGGTGCTGAGAGGGGTTGAGGGCGCGGACGGGCAGCACCCTGTTCCAGGTCGTTATAGGTAGGCCATGCCAGACCGGCAAGATGAAGTAGCGAAAAGACAAACAAGCGGGGTTGCAATGCGTCCATTGGTGGCCGGAAACTGGAAAATGAATGGACTGCGCGCCAGTCTTTTGGAGGCCGACGCGCTGGCCAACGGGTTAGCGGCAGGTGGCGAGGCCAAGTGCGATGTGATGCTGTGCCCGCCGTTCCCGCTGATCCCGGGACTGGCGGCGGCAGTCTCGGCGCGCGGCGTGATGGTCGGCGCGCAGGATTGCCACGTCAATGCCGCCGGCGCCCATACCGGCGATGTCTCCGCCGAAATGCTGGCCGACGCTGGCGCAACGGCGGTGATCGTAGGGCACTCCGAACGCCGCGCCGATCACGGCGAGCATGACAGGGACGTCAAGGCCAAGGCCGAGGCTGCCTTGCGGGCTGGTTTGCTCGCGATCGTCTGTGTCGGCGAAACCGCCGGCCAGCGCCAATCGGGACTGACACTGGAAGTGGTCGCCCGTCAGCTCGCCGGATCGCTTCCCAAGGGAGCAACGGCGGCCAACACCGTGATTGCGTACGAGCCGGTTTGGGCCATCGGTACCGGGCTCACCGCCAGCACCGCCGACGTTGCCGAGGTGCACACCATGCTGCGCGAGAAGCTCACCGCTCTGCTGGGCGCCGAAGGGATCGCTGTGCGCATCCTCTATGGTGGCTCGGTCAAACCCGCGAACGCCAAGGAACTCATGTCGGCAGCGCATGTCAACGGTGCACTGGTTGGCGGCGCGAGCCTGAAAGCTGCCGATTTCTTAGGGATTATCTCAGCTTATCGTGATTGAGCGTCATAACGATGCGTCCGGCTTGCCGGAGGTGTTGTGGCATGGCATCGAAGAAGCGTTGGCAACTCCCCGGGGGCCGAAGCGTGCGTCAAGTTACGATTTTCAGTGCTGCGGTCTGCGTTGCTATGGCGGCTCTTTCGCCGCTTGCGGCTGTCGCGCGTCCGCTGGATTCCACGGTCTGCGCCGATCTCGACAAGGAGAAGATCGCACTGGAAACCGCGGGAGTTGCAAACGATTTGCGTCTGACGCCGGATCAGGCGAAGGCGCTTGCGGCTGACCGGCTGAAACTTGTGCAGCGCTACGTGCAGGTTTCGGCCGATGTGTTGTTCCGTTGCCCGATCGCCGTCGTGATCGCACCCGAGGCAGCCCCGAAGGACGCCAAGCCGGCGGCTGCGCCGGGCGCAGAAATGGCCAAGATCGCCACCAGCGAAACGGCCAAAGGGGGTGGCGTGAAAGACGCGCCGAAAGTCACCAAGCTGAGCAAGCCGGTGGCCAAACCGTCTGCCGCGAAGCCCAAAAGGGTCAAGCGCTAGGCGACCCATCGGGTTTTGAGTGCTGTTTGTTGCCGCTGCGCATGCCGACTTCCGCGCTGAAATGTTGGGCACGGCAGAGCATTTGCCGCCTTCGGCATCAAAAAGCCCAAGACAAGGTGATCACCTAGGCGCGCGCTTTGTCGCACCGGCACTGCCGCCAGAGGCAGAAACTAAGTGAATACCCCAGGAAACGAACACGCAACGAACGGCGCAACCGTGAGTTTTAGTGTTCGCCGAGCTGGCTTGACCGCCAGTGGGTGGCTTCACGTTCACAAGTCCTTTACCCGAACGAGCGACACATGAAATCACAACTTTAAGTTGTTTGCTCGCTCGAACTTCGTTAGGCAATCTGATGCACTCTCACTTCACCCGTTGGTAATCGACGTCATGGAACCTGGGGGCCCTAGTGGCGCAACGTGAAGTTGAACTGATGACCTTGGAGTTCGTCTCCAAGCTCGATGCGGTAGAGGGGTCGCAAGCCGCGTTACCCCTGTTCTCGGACTATGCCGAAAAGCTCGGCTTTTCCAACGCTATTTGCATGCGAGTGCCCGAGCCCGGCGAGGATTTGAGTTCTAGTTTTCTGCTCAACACCTACCCACAAGAGTGGGTAAGGCATTATGGCGAAAGCGACTACATCTCGGTCGATCCCGTCGTTCGCGAGCTGTTCATCAATTACCACCCTTTCCTGTGGTCGGAAGTCACCGGACGCCGAGAAATGGGCGCTGTTGAACTTCAGATCATGGCCGAAAGCGCCGAGATGGGCATGCGCCAGGGCTTCACGGTGCCGATCTATCAGGACGGCGGCTATACGGGTCTGGTCAGCTTGGCTGGTCGCGAACCCATGATCACCGAAGAAAGCCGCGGAGCCGTGACGCTCGCGTCGATTTATCTCCACAACAAGCTCTCGACGTTGCGCAGGCGCGAGGCGCAAAATCACTACGAACTGACCGAAAGGGAACTTGAATGCCTGCGCTGGGCCTCGGTCGGCAAGTCAGACTGGGAAATCGGCCATATCCTCACGATCAGTGCAAAGACGGTAAACTACCACATTGAGAACGCCAAACGTAAGTTCGGCGTCGCGACGCGTGTGCAGGCGATTGTCGCTGCGTTGCGGCTGGGCAGACTAGTCAACTAGCTGCACCTTGTCTTAGTTCAGTCATTTATAGTCATAAGCGCCTGGATTTTCCAGAGCGGTGCCGATCTTATGTATTTACAGAGTAGATGAACAAGCCTGCGCTGTCGTTGCGTGATCGCAGCCAGCCTGATCTTCCGATAATCTGCCGCGACGGCCGAACGCGCTCGGCGGTGGAGACCCTAGGCCATTATTCCGCTTTGCGTAACCTAGGCGGTTACCCGGCTTAACGGAAAATCAACCAAGACTAAAGCTGGCCCCTTCTCAAGTCAGTTGGAGGTCGGGTGATGTTGTTCGCGTATACCGGTAAGGACGAAAATCGCAACCGTGCGTTGTTCGAACAGATGTATCGTCAGCGCTACGAGATTTATGTGAAGCGCCGCAAATGGGGCGGGCTGAAGCCCATCGGCGACCAGGAGCGTGACGAGTTCGATACCGCTTCGGCGGTGTATCTGGTGGCGCTGGACGCCGAGGACGAAATCCTGGCCGGCCTTCGGTTGCTGCCTACCACCCGGCCGCACATCCTGGGTGATCTGTTTCCGCACCTCGCCGTCGAAGGTGTTCCGACCGGCCCCGACATCCTGGAGCTGACGCGCTTCTACATCGCCCCGTTCAAGTCCAGCCGCGCGGTGCGCGACTGGCTGGTCGGTGTGTTGTGTGCGGGGATGATCGAATATTGCCTTGCCAATAATGTGCGCCAGGTCACCAGCGTGATCGACACTTTCTTGCTGAAGCTCATGCTCTCGATGGAATGGAGCGTGCGTCCCCTGGGCGTGCCGCGTCCTTATCCGGAAGGCGAAGCAGTGGCGGTGATCGTTGAAATGACGCCGGCAATCCTTGAGTCCACGCGCCGCACTAAGGGTGTCGTCGGCTCGGTGCTGGCCCGCCCCGGCTTTGAACGGGCGCGCATTCCCGCTGGCATCCGGACCGAAGCGATGGTGCTGCACGCGCTGCAGCAATAGTCGGTTCGGCGTAGTAATCGGCCAGTCCGTGCCCTCAGGTTCCCCTTGCGGGAGCCTGAGGGCGCATGCCAAAACAGGCGCATCGAGACATCTGTCAATCGCCGCCCAAAGGTCCGCACCATGGTCAAATTCAACGACGAACGCGAAAGCACCGACGTGGAGGACCGCCGCGGACAGGGCGGGTCGATGGGCGGCGCGGACGGCGGACTGCAGATCCCGATCGCGATCGGCGGCAAAGGTGGCATGGGCATATTAGGCCTGTTGCTGATGCTTGGCCTGTGGTTCTTCTTCGGCATCGATCCGCGCACGTTTATGGGCGGAGACTCGCCATTCCAGATGCCAACCCAGGATCAGAGCGGCCAGGCGCTGCCGAAGTGGGACATTCCACGCCTGCCCGGCAGCCAACCGGCCAATGCCGGTGTCGGCCCCGGCAACATCCGTCCGGGCAAGGACGCCGAACTCGACCACTACATCAAGCAGGTTCTGCTCAGCAATCGCGAGTATTGGACCTCGGCTTTCCAGGGTTTCGGCAAGGCCTATGCGCCGCCGCAACTGGTGCTGTACGATTCCGCCACGCGCACCGGCTGCGGCGTTGGCCAGGCGGCCATGGGGCCGTTCTATTGCCCGGAAGACCAGAAAGTGTATCTGGATCTGACCTTCTATCGTGAGCTTGAGACGCGCTTTGGCGTCCCCGGCAACTTCGCGCAAGCCTATGTGGTTTCGCACGAGGTGGGCCATCATGTGCAAAAGCAACTCGGCATCGCCGATCAGGTCATGCAGTACAAGGAGCGCGTCAGCCAGAAAGACGGCAATGCGCTGCAGGTGCGCATGGAGCTGCAGGCCGATTGCTTCGCCGGTGTCTGGTTCAACAATGCCGCCAAGTCGCGTCAGCTCACAATCGAGCCGGGCGACCTGGAAGGCGGTATGACCGCAGCCCATGCCATCGGCGACGACACGCTGCAAAAACAGGCAACTGGCCGCATTGTGCCAGATGCCTTCACCCATGGTTCGGCAGAGCAGCGCATGCGCTGGCTGAAGCGTGGCCTGGAGAGCGGCAACCCGCAGGATTGCGATACCTTCAACACCAATGCGCTGTAGTTTAGGGCAACATCCACCGCTGCGGCATGTGAGGCCTTCGCAAAGCGCGCCGCGTCGCCTATATTGTCAGCTATGACATCAGCGCACGAATCCGCCTCCACGCCCGCCGCGCCCGCGCCTAAGCGCGCACGGCGGCCTTTGCCCAAGGTCATGTCGCTTACGGATGCCGCGGCAACCC
This sequence comes from uncultured Alphaproteobacteria bacterium, assembly GCA_963732765.1. Lineage (GTDB taxonomy): Bacteria > Pseudomonadota > Alphaproteobacteria > Rhizobiales > Hyphomicrobiaceae > JANYHF01. The sequence goes on from CAVTAS010000008.1 coordinate 785,843, forward strand.
GTATCCGATCCATTATGGCCAACACCGATAGGCCGCTGGCCGGAGTACGGGTGGGCGTCAAGAACGGCGGCTGCGCGGGCATGGAGTATACGCTGGAATACGCCGAAAGTCGCAGCCCGCTCGACGAAGTCGTCGAGGATAAGGGCGTGCAGGTACTGATCGATCCGAAAGCCGTGCTGTTCCTGCTCGGCACCACCATGGACTTCGAGGTTGGCAAGCTGAAGTCCGGCTTTGTGTTCCACAATCCTAACCAGACCAGCGCCTGCGGTTGCGGCGAATCGGTCGCCATCACGCCGGCCAAGCCCGATAGCGCTGGCGGCGATGCCACCGCCTGACGCGGGGGTCCCGCAAGCCCAGACGACGGTACTAGGCGCCGCCAGTGACTGGCTGGATCGCTTGTTGGCGGAGCCTGCCAAGGCGCTCGGCGTGCTCTGCACCGCCCAGGTGCTGTTTTGGACCCTGGCTTGCGCGCTCACCCACTATGGTCCGACGCGCGACATGGTGGAGAGCTACCTCTGGGGCCACGAGTGGGTCATCGGCACCCCTAAGCATCCCAACCTGCCGGGCTTGATCCTGGAATCCGGCCGGGTCCTGACGGGTTCGATTGCCTGGCCGGGCTATTTCTCGTCCGAGCTGCTGCTGGTCGGCACCTATCTCTGCACTTATGGCCTCGGCGCCGAGATCATGGGACCGCGTCGGGCGCTGGCGGGCGTGCTGCTGCTGACCGGCCTGTTCTACATGGCCTGGCCCAGCACGCTGATGAACCACGATGTGGTGCAGATGCCGATCTGGGCCGGCCTGGTCTGGTTGCTGTGGCGGCAGCGCTCGTCGGCAAGTCTCGCCGGATGGCTGGCGCTTGGGCGCGCTGGCGGCCTTGGGTCTCTATGCCAAGCTCTCGTTTGGCGTCATGATTGCGTGTTGCGGGCTGTGGGTTCTCTACGATCCCCTGCTGTTTCGCCAGCTTGCCCGTCCCGCTCCCTGGGCGGGCCTTGCCCTCTTTGGCGTCCTTTGCCTGCCGCTGCTCGGCTGGCTGCGCAGCTCGCAATTCGTCGCGCTGGATTATGCCCGCGAGCAGAATGCCGCCGGCGGGGCAAGCCCCTGGGAGTTCCTCGGCGGGCAGATCCTGACCTCGCTTGGCGTGCTCGCTGTGGCGGTGCTGGCCGGCCTGATCTGGCGCCGCGCCGGCGCACACGCACCCGGCCCCTTGCCGCCGCCGGTCGACGACGTGCCGCTGCCGACCCCCATCTCCATCCGTTATCTCGCCCACATGCTCCTGATGCCCAATCTCATGACTACGTGGCTGGCCTGGATGATGTCTTCGGGCACGCGCGGCATGTGGGGCACGCCCATGCTCAGTCTGCTCGGCCTGCTGGTGGTGGCATTGGTCCCCGAGCGGCTCGATCGCATCACTCTGCGAAAGATCGCGCAGCTTGCCAGTGCGTTGCTGGTGGTCCTCCCCGCCATCTACATCGCCGACACGCTGATCGAACCTCGCATTTGGGGAAAACCAAAACGCCAGGGCTGGCCGCAGGCCGAAATGAATCAACGCTTTCAGGCGCTATGGCACCAACAAACCGGCAAGCCCCTGCGCATCGTCGGTGGAGATTTCTGGACAGCTGGCCTCGTCGCCCTCAGCCCCGGCGACATGCCCTCCATCTTCACCAATGGCAATTTCGATACCGCCCCCTGGATCACGCCCGAAAGGCTGAAACGGGAAGGCGCGCTGCTGGTCTGGCACGCCGGCGATCCAGCCGCTGGAATACCGCTCGATCTTCTGCCGATTGCTGGCGCCAACCCACCCCGCTTTGAGCGTTTCCAATGGCCGCTGATTACCGATGCGCCGCCGCTTTTGATCGGCTATGCCATTGTTCCACCGGCCTGACCGGCTGCCGATCTCCCACAAACCAATGCTAAACCCCTGATGCCGCAGCAGCTTCTCTCTGTCATCGTGCCCGTGCTGAACGAGGCGGCCAATCTTGGCGAGCTCTCAGGGCGGCTGCGTACCGTGCTGGATACGCTGGACATCGGCTGGGAGGTGATCGCGATCGACGATGGCTCGACCGATGGCACAATGGCGGCGCTGCGCGATCTGCACACGGCCGACCCGCGCTTTCGCGCCGTCTCGCTCAGCCGCAATTTCGGCAAGGAGCGCGCCATCGCGGCGGGCCTGGCCTATGCTCAAGGCGACGCCGCCGTGCTGATCGACGCCGATCTGCAGCATCCGCCCGAAGTCATTGCCGAGTTCCTGGTCGAATGGCGCAAGGGCTTCGATATCGTCTACGGCCAGCGCATCGATCGTAACACCGATGGGCCGGCGCGGCGCTATCTGGCGCGCGGTTTCTACCGCCTGTTCAGGTTGCTCTCGCGGACCTCGCTGCCACCAGGGGCGGGCGATTTCCGCCTGCTGTCGCGCCGCGCGGTCGACGCCATGAACCGCTTTGGCGAGCGCGAGCGTTTCAACAAGGGCCTCTACTCCTGGATCGGCTTTCCCTCAATCGGCGTTCCCTACCGGGTCGCAGAGCGCAAGGCCGGGTTTGCCAAGTGGAGCCCGCGCAAGCTGATCCATTTCGCGCTCGACGGCATCTTCTCGTTCTCGACCATGCCGTTGCGCATTTCGGCCGTGCTCGGCCTGCTGATCTCGCTCGGCGCGGTCGGCTACGGTTTCTATTTCCTGATCTATACGCTGATGTTCGGTATCGACCGGCCGGGCTTTCCTTCGCTGATCATCTCGATCATGTTTCTCAGCGGCGTGCAGTTGGTGTCGCTGGGCATCGTGGGCGAATATCTCGGCCGCGTGTACGAAGAAGTGAAAGCGCGCCCGCTGTTCCTGGTAGCTGAGGAAGTCGGGTTCGTTCGCCAGCCGGGCGCGGCCCGCGTGCTGGACCGTCCGATGGGAGATCGCGCATGACCCCGGCACATCTTCCGCCTGGACCGCAAATTCTGCTGTGTGCCGATGATTTCGCCATCTCCAGCTCGGTGTCGAGGGGCATCGAAGAGGCGGTTGCGGCGGGACGCTTGTCGTCGACGTCGGCTTTCGCAACCTTCCCGGAGTGGCCAGCGGAGGCCAAGCGTCTGGCCGCCCTGCGCAACCAGATCGCCATCGGCCTGCATCTCAATTTCACTGTCGGTGCACCGCTTGGCGCCATGCCGATTCTCGCGCCATCAGGTGCGTTGCCGCCCATGATGGAACTGATGAACCGCAGCCTGCGCCGCGCCATCGACCCCGCCGAGATCGAAGCCGAGACGGTGCGCCAGCTGACGCGCTTTGCCGAGCATGTGGGGCATGCGCCCGACTATCTGGACGGGCACCAGCATGCCCATGCTCTACCCGGGATTGGCCCGGCCGTGCTCGCCGGCCTTACGCGCTGGGAGGCCGGCCGAAAGTCCATGATGGTGCGCGATCCTGGCGACACCTTTTCCCGCATCGTGCAGCGCAGGCGCTGCGTGAAGAAGGCTTTCAAGCTTGCCTGGCTGGTGGTCGGATTTGGCGGTCGCGTGCGCCGCTCTGGCCATCCAGTGAACGTCGGTTTTTCCGGCCACTCGCACTATATGACGAGCAGCCCCTATCCGCGCGAGTTGGAAGCCAGTTTCATCGCCACCGGCCCACGGCACCTGATGATGTGCCATCCGGGTTACGCGGACGAACTGCTGGCGTCGCGCGATTGGGTGACAGTGCGGCGTGAGCAGGAATTGCAGGGCCTCTTGAGCGCCGAAGGTCTGAAGGAACGGCTGTGGCGGCCGGATCGAGCCCGCGCCGATCTTTGGGCCGACTGGCGTGTCTGAGCCAACCGATTTGCGAGCCAGGATTTTTCACTATGGTGGTTTTCTGCTGGCCGGAGGCCTCGCCTTCGTCACCGATGTCGGCGTGTTCCAGCTCTTGAACGTGGCGGCGGGGGTTGCCGCACTAATCGCCCGTCCCGTTAGCATTTCCGTTGCGATGATCGTCTCGTGGCTGATCAACCGCACTGTGACCTTCCCGATGCCCGGCCCGCCGCGCCTGCCCGAATTCCTTCATTTCGCCGCCCTCGCCTGGGTGGCCGCGGCGTTCAACTACGCGGTGTTCGCCGCGGTGCTATGGGGATGGCCGGAGATCTGGAAACCGCTCGCCATTTTCGTCGCCTCCCTGGCCGCAATGGTGCTCGGCTATGTCAACATGCGGTTTTCGGTGTTCCGGAAGTGACGCGGACAAGGCGTCCGTTCACCGAAAATGCACCATTGCCGCGCATTCTGTCCACTTACACCGGCCTGATGTTGGGAGTAGCCGATGGCCCTTGACGATGTTCCGCTCGCCGAGCCGATGTCCCCTGGCGCCGAGCGTTTCAGCCGCGAAGCGCTCAAGCGCGGCGCCGCGCACAACGGCATCCTGCTGAGCTACGGCGACGATCCCATGCAGTCGATGCTGGTGTTTCCCGCCAAACGTCCGACCGGCCCAGTGCTGATCTTCTATCACGGCGGCAACTGGACCAATGGTTCCAAGGATTGGTTCGCCTATCTCGCGCCCCTGCTGACTGCGCGCGGCATCACCTTCGTCAGCGTTGGCTATCGCCTTGCCCCGGGTGCGATGTTCCCGGTCGGCTGGGAGGATGCGCTCTACGGTTTCGACATCGCCGTGCGCAACATCGCCAAGTTCGGCGGCGATCCCAACCGGGTGTTCGTTTCCGGGCACGATGCCGGCGCCCATTATGCCGCCCTGATGGCCTTGAAGGCCGGGTGGCGCGATGCGCTCTCCTTGCCGATGGATGTGGTCAAGGGCTGCCTGCCCATTTCCGGCTTCTACGATTTCGGCCCCAACGCCGGCTTTAAGAGCCGCCCGATGTTTCTGGGCATGCCCGAGCAGAAGGGCGAGCGTTACGCCTCCGCCATCCGCTATGGCCATCCCAAAGCGCCGCCTTTCCTGGTCACCTATGGTTCGGACGACCTCCCCCATGCGCGCAGCCAGGGCCACGATTTCGTGCGCGCGCTGCGCCGCGAACACATGATGGCCGAGGAACTGGTGCTGGAAGGCCAGGACCATTTCGGCACGGCGCTGGCCATTGCCGAAGAAAACGGGCCCTGGATCGCCGCCGTCAACTGGATGACCGGTAACACCGGTTGAAGTGGTCTGGACGGATGCGGGCGATCTGAGGCAAATTACCCCCCGCTAGTCGCACCAACCGGGACGGTCCTCCATGCGCATCGCAGCCGTGCTTGTCGCTATCCTGGCTCCAATCCTGAGCATCGCGTCGCCCGCAATTGCCGCCGACGACTGGGCGGCCTGCAAGAGCGACGACTTCAAGGCCGTAGTCGCCAGCTGCAGCGCGCTCTTGAAGAAGGGCAAACTGAACCGTACGCAGACCATCGACGCGCTGACCAACCGCGCCTGGTCCTATTACAACACCAACGACAACACCCTGGCGCTGGCCGACTACGCCGACTGCCTGAAGCGCGACGAGAACAACGTCACCTGCCTGAACGGCATGTCGGCCACCTATGTCGCGATGGAGTGGCACCCCGACGCCATCACTGTCGCCGACAAGGTGATCGCTCTCAATCCGCGCAATCAGTATGCCTACATCAACAAGGGCAATGCGCTGCACGCCACCTCGCGCTATCAGCAGGCGATCGAACAATACAACAAGGCGCTCGACGTGGCGCCCGGCTGGGTGCGCGCGTACTACCGCCGCGGCCGCTCCTTGAACGAGGTGGATCGCTACGAGGACGCCATCGCCGATTTCGACAAGGTGATGCTGATCGATCCCGAGTACACGCTGGCGTTGGGTGCGCGCGGCTACAGCCACCGCGTGCTCGGCCATCTCGACAAGGCGCTAGCCGATTTCAACGCCGCCACCGCTGCCGATGCCAAGGACGACTGGTCGTTCGTCGAGCGCGGCATGGTGCTGCTGCAGCGCAACGAGAATGAGAAGGCGCTGGCCGATTTCGACACCGGCATCTCGATGGCGCCGACGGTCACCTGGTACTACGGCCAGCGCGGCATCGCCCACTTCCGGCTAGGCAAGATCGAGGCCGCCAAGCAGGACTTCGAACGTGTTTTGAAGACCGTGAAAGACGACGCCATCGCGAACGTCCATCTCGGCCAGATCTACCAGAAGGCCGGCAACACGGGCGCGGCCAAAGCATTCTACCGCGCCGCGATGATGGGCACGGTGTCCGACCCCGACACTCGCGAGGCACAGAAACAAGCGCTTAAACTGCTGGCGGCGGTGAAATAAACGTGTGGTGTGTAGGTCGGATAGAGCCCCTTTTTCTGGGCGAAATCCGACAGCCGCAAGCGCTGCCCGTGAGGTGTCGGATCTCGCTGAAACGCATATCCGACCTACGTGGCCTCAGTCCAGCGCGGCCGTCACCATGATCTCGACGGTATATTCCGAGGCGGCTAGCTTGGCCTCGATCGTCGCGCGGGCGGGCGTATTGCCGGGCGAGACCCAGGCGTCCCAGGCCGAATTCATCTCGGAAAACGTCGAGATATCGGCGAGGAAAATCTGTGTCGTGATCAGTTTCTGCTTAGTCGTGCCGGCGGCCTGCAAGAGGCGGTCGATGGTGGCCAGGATGTCGGCGGTCTGCTCCTTGACCGACTTTCCCTTGGCGGCATCGGCCACCACACCGGCCAGATAGACCATGTTGCCGTGGATCACGGCCTGGCTCATGCGCGGGCCAACTTCGAGACGCTTGATTGGCATGGGTATGCTCCTCATTGGGGGCGGGATACGATCGTTGAGCGTGTAGCGCGCCGGGCAGACGACAACAACAGGGGGCCGAGGAGCAAGTTGCGGCGGGGCCGCCCCACGGGGTACGCCGCCGCGCCCTAGCGTTCGCCGCGCGATATCCGGTCGAGCTGTTTCTGCATCGCCGCCAGTTGGTCTTGCAGAGCCGAGATATCGTTCGGTGGCGTGACGGCCGCCGCGGGAGCAGCCGTCGTCAACGCATCGCGATCCACGATCGCATCCAGATCCGGCGTCCGGGTGGCGCCGATGCCGTTCGGCATCGATCCCGCGCGCGGCAGTTTGGCGAACGGCGACCACATGCTCATGGCCTTCTCGAACAGCGCCATGTTGTGACGGGTCTGTTCCTGCATGGCCTCCAGCGCTGCCGCACCGAACGGCACCGCGCCGAACGGTGTCTTGTTGCCGATGCCCGCCGCCCCCCAGGTCTCTGCCATCTGCTTGCGGAATCGCTCCTGCTCGCGCGCCAGTGTCTCGATGCTCATATCGAGATAGCTCGGCACCAGTTTGCCCATGCTGTCGCCATAGAAGCGGATCAGCTGGCGCAGGAAATTCACCGGCAATAGATTCTGCCCACGACCCTCCTGTTCCAGGATGATCTGGGTAAGGACGCTGTGCGTCAGATCTTCGCCTGTTTTGGCGTCGAACACCACGAAATCGCGTTCGCCGCGCACCATTTCGGCCAGATCGTCCAGCGTCACATAGGTGCTGGTCTCGGTGTTATAGAGCCGCCGGTTCGCATACTTCTTGATTGTGACGGGCGTTTTCTTGGTCTGATCAGTTTGGGTGGTCTGGTCCACGACGGGCCTCGGGCGTTGGGGGATCGCGGCGCGACAGACGATTGCTCGCCTTCGCAGATGCGAAACGATAGCACAAAATATAGGCAGGGAAACCGGCTTTACGGGGTGGGGGTCTCTGCTGCGAACGCGAACAAATGTTCGCGGTGGGCTATTGGACGCAAGGGCTGCCTGCTGCTAAATGAGGCATTCGCCCTCAGTTTCGGCCAGCAAGGATCACCTCCATGAGCAAAGACGCCAACGCCATTGTCATCGCCAGCGCCGCTCGGACACCCGTGGGATCGTTCAACGGAGCGCTCGCCAGCCTGCCCGCTCATGAACTTGGCCGCATCGCCATATCGGCGGCGCTGGAGCGTGCGGGCGTAAAGGCGGCCGACGTCAGCGAAGTCATCATGGGCCAGATCCTGACCGCCGGTCAGGGCCAGAACCCGGCCCGCCAAGCCTCGGTCAATGCCGGCATCCCGCATTCGACGCCCGCTTGGGGCATGAACCAGCTGTGCGGCTCGGGCCTGCGCGCGGTCGCCCTGGGCGCGCAGCAGATCGCCGACGGCTCGGCCACGCATCGTGGTCGCGGGCGGCCAGGAGAGCATGAGCCAGGCGACGCATTGCGCCCACATGCGCGACGGCACCAAGATGGGCGACTTCAAGCTCATCGATACCATGATCAAGGATGGTCTGTGGGATGCCTTTAACGGCTACCACATGGGCAACACGGCCGAGAACGTCGCCAAGCAGTGGCAGATCACGCGCGAACAGCAGGATACGTTTGCCGTCGCTTCGCAGAACAAGGCCGAGGCGGCGCAGAAGGCCGGCAAATTCAAGGACGAGATCACGCCCGTGACGATCAAGGGCAAGAAGGGCGATACCGTCGTTTCGCAGGACGAGTACATCAAGTCTGGCGTCACCATGGAGAGCGTCGCCAAGCTTCGCCCCGCGTTCGACAAGGAGGGCACGGTGACCGCGGCCAATGCGTCCGGCATCAACGACGGCGCGGCGGCCCTGGTGCTGATGACGGCGGCCGAGGCCAAGAAGCGCGGCATCGAGCCGATGGCGCGCATCGTGTCCTGGGCGACGCGTTGGCGTCGATCCCGCGATCATGGGCTCAGGCCCGATCCCGGCCTCGCGCGCGGCGCTGAAGAAGGCCGGCTGGAAGGCGGACGATCTCGATCTGGTGGAAGCCAACGAGGCCTTCGCGGCGCAGGCCTGCGCCGTCAACAAGGACCTCGGCTGGGATACCTCCAAGGTCAACGTCAACGGCGGCGCGATCGCCATCGGCCACCCGATCGGAGCATCAGGCGCGCGCGTGCTGACGACGCTGCTCTACGAGATGAAGCGCCGCGGCGCCAAGAAGGGCCTGGCCACGCTCTGCATCGGCGGCGGCATGGGCGTGGCAATGTGCGTCGAGCGGGATTGAGCCGGCCGGGGACATGATGTTCATCGACGGCCTGCGCCGGCGCTTGAGATGCGCGCCTTTGTGGAGCCGTCGATGAACTTCGTGTCCCCAGTCTTTGGCTCCGCAGACTGGGGACACGAAGTTAAAGTTCACCCCGAAAGTCGTGCAGGACCTCGACAGGGCGCCGGGCGAACATGAACATCATGTCCCCGAACGAAAAAGGGGCGCCCGAAGCCGCCCCTGAACTCAATCTGAAATCGAACCGCCGCCTACACCCTTGCCCGCTGCCGCCCAAACCGCGGCGCCTGCTCGAAGCGCGCGTGATCCTCGTCGGACTGCCAGCGGTCGTCGCCGCGCTGCGCTGACACGCCACCGTTCATCTGCGGAATGTTCGCTTGCTCGGCTGACCGCGGCACCGCCCCGGGGATACCACCCGTGAACCAGGCGTCGATCAGATCGATCTCGTCGCTGGAGAGCTGCATGCCCTGGCTGCGGCAGCGCGCGATCACGAAGTTGCGGAAGCGTCCCGCAAACACCGCCGGCGACACGCCCTGCTCGAAGTAGGGATCGGCCTCGCGCACCACATCGATGACGAAGCGGATATCGTCGCGGCGCGGGTCGAAACCTTCGCGGCGGGCGCGCTTCAGCACGTTGTTGACGGTGCTGTCGCCGTTGAAGGTGAACTCGCGCAGTTCGGCCGACAGCAGCTCGAACAGCATCTTGTATTCCGGCGGCGCCAACGGCGGGGCCTGGCAGGCCTCGTGGATCTTGGCCACCGACTGCTGCAGATGCTGGGCCGACGACTGCGCCAGGTTCTGCGTGCGTGGACGGGGCTGCAACGGCGCCGGCTCGGCCGGACGGTCGATTTGACGCTTGGCCGGAGCGGCCTGCTGGCTGGCAACCTGCTGGCCGGCACGCGCTGGGGCGGGCTGCAGCGGCACCACGGTGGGCGCTTCGGCAACCGGAAGGTCGATCGGCGCCAGACGCTCCGGGCTGAAGATCATATAGGGCGGTTCGGCCGTGACCTGCAGACGTTCGGGCAGGTGCTGAGCCAGGAAAGCCTTGAAGCCTCCCGTGCCAGCCCAATTCGAGCCTGAGGTCCGCTCGCTGCCAAGCGCGCGCTGGACGCGATCGGCGACCGCTTCCATGGCCAGCGGCTTGTCCGCGACATCAACCGTGGCGACCACCACGGCGATGATATCAGCGGCGATAGCGGCCGTTTCGGCGTCATTGCCTTGCGCAGCGTCTTGCGCTGGCTTGGCAGCCTCGGCAGCCGCCGGGCGCGCTGTCTCGGATGCGCCAGACAGCGCCCCCTCGATCAGCATCTTGATGAAATCGCCTTCACGGATCTCACCATCGCAGATGGCGGTGTAAGGTGTCGCCGTGTGTTCGTTGGCGAAGATGACCGTCGAACGGGCATGGGCCCTCAGGCGCTGCAGTACCGGCGTGAAGTCGGCATCGCCGGACAGGATGATGAACTCATCGAAACGCGTCTCGTGGGTGAGATAATCGCGCATGTCCATGACCATGCGGATGTCGGACGAATTCTTGAGCTGCGCGGTCAGCGGCGGGCAGTCGACGATCTCGAAGCCGGCGCGCAGGAAGTGGTGGCGCACGAACGGGAACGACGACATGTCGGTCGAGTTGTCGCGGGAATTGCGCCGTGGCACTGGATTGCCATAGCAGCGGCTCATCACGATGCGCCGCTCGCGCTTGACGCCGTTGCCATTGGTTGTGGTGATCAGCTGGCCCTGTTCGATGGCCTTCAGCCAATGCACCGCATCCTTGGCGAAGCGGCGCGCCGCCTCCTCGTCTTTCCGCTTCAACGACAAGTAGATGTTGTCGTAGTCGACGAAGATCGCGCTCAGGCACGGTCCGTCACTGTTCCTCGTCATCACCGGCTAACCCCCGCATCAAGCAACCCGCCGAATCACATTGAGGAATACTAGGGAGGATTCTCTTTGGGGGACAAGCGTGGGTCCGGCAACACGGCGAAGTGAAAGTAAAAAATCATTTGTTTTCAATCTGTTGTGAGTGGCGTCCGGGTCCAGATAGGCGTGGATAAGGTGTTGCCGGCGCATCTCGATCCGGCAACGCGGCCCCGATTTGCCCGAATCGCGCGCGGCAGGCAGGCCGCCTCGATTGAGTCACACCGGGGCCGCTAAGCCGCCTCAAGTGAGACATGCGGCGCGGCAACTACAACCACAGATTGCGGAATGGGGCAAGGGGAGTGCATGATCCACCCTCTCCCCCGCGACTTCGCGCGGGGGGTAAGAAGGTCACCCTCTATTCTTGCGTTCACGGATTTCGGCAAAGACCTTCCAATCCAGCGCATCCGGCATCCCGAGGCGTTGACGGATTTCCGGGCTGTTTGGACGCAGGAACGGGTTCGCGGCCAGCTCGGCGCCGATGGTGGATGGGCACGTCGGCTTGCCAGCCGCGCGCAAGGCATCGACTTCGGCCGCCCGCGCGACCAGCGATGCATTGCCCGGCTCGATGGTCAGGGAGAATTTTGCGTTTGCCTGGGTGTATTCGTGGCCGCAATAGAAAGTCGTCTCAGGCGGCAGCGCCATCAGCTTTTGCAGCGAGGCCCACATCATTTCAGGGTCTCCCTCGATAATGCGGCCGCAGCCGAGCGAGAACAGCGTGTCGGCGACGCAGGCGATCTTGGCTTCGGGGAACCAATAGGAGATGTGTCCCAGCGTATGGCCGGGCGTGTCCAAGACCTCGACCATATGAGCGCCCAGCTTGAACGTCTCGCCGCCGCCGATTGGCGTATCGATCCCAGGGATTTTCGCTGCCTCGCGCTTGGGGCCGATGATTTTGCAGCCCGTGTCGGCCTTGATATCGAGGTTGCCCTCCACGTGGTCGGCATGGTGGTGAGTGACCAGCAGATGCGTCAGTGACCAGCCTGTGTCCTTGAGCGCCTTGCGCATGGCCGCCGTCTCGGGCGCGTCGATAGCCACCGCCGAGCCGTCGTCGGCGTAGCGCAACAGGAGGCCGAAATTGTCGGAGCGGCAGGGGAATTGGTGAGCCTGTAAAGCGATCATTGGGGAGAACCTTGTAACGGAGGGATCGAAAATCAGCGTACCATTCCCCAATTCTCGTTAGAATGCCTTTGTCGCCTGTCCACCGGGAGCCCTGCCATGCATCAGGACGTCGCCGAGCTGTCGGCCTTCTATGACAGGGTGATGGGCGTTCATGCGCGCGAGCTGATAGCTACGCAGATCCGCGCGCGCTGGCCAAACGTCAAGGGCATGACGGTGATGGGCCTGGGCTACGCCACACCCTATCTGGAGCCCTTCGTCGGCGAGGCTTACCGCGTCGGCGCGCTGATGCCGGCCGAGCAGGGCGCGCGCGCCTGGCCGGCAGGCGGCCCCATACGCTCCATCGTGGTCGACGAGGAGGCGCTGCCTCTGCCCGACGCCAGCGTCGACCGGGTACTGGCGGTTCATGCCATCGAGATGAGCGACGCCGTCAAGCGGACATTGCGCGAGATCTGGCGCGTGCTGAAACCGGAAGGCCGCGCACTGATTGTGGTGCCGAACCGGCGTAGCATCTGGGCGCACTGGGATGTCACGCCGTTCGGCGAAGGCCAGCCTTTCACCAAGCAGCAGCTGGAGGCGCTGCTGTCGGGCGGCATGTTCCATATCGAGAGTTGCAGCTTTGCGCTGGCCACGCCCCCTTTGCAGCTGGCCGCGCTCTGGCGCTACGCCGACACCACCGAGAAGTTTGGGCTGAAGTTGTGGCCCGCGATCTCCGGCGTGATCATTTTGGAAGCCACCAAGCAGGTCTCGGCGACCATCCCCAAGGGCAAGGCGCAGCTGGTGACGGGGCGGTTGCGGCCGGTCGCGGCCGTCAGTCCCAATGGCTCACACGCTGTCGCCGCTGCCGAGGGTGACCCGACGGGTCATCAGGAACACGGCCTGGGTGCCCAGCAGGTTCTGCAGCATGGGCGGGATGCCCAGCCCCAGCCGCTGTCCGGCGCTGTCCAGGGCGACGCGCCGCTCTATGCGGGCGTCGATAAGATCGCATAGCTCGACGAAATCGCTGATCGAACAGAGGTGGATGTTCGGGCTATCGTACCATTTGTACGGCAGGCTGCCGGTGACGGGCATCTGGCCATTGGTGAGAAAGCGCAGCCGGATCGCCCAATGGCCGAAATTCGGCAGCGAGACAATGGCGTGGCGGGCGATGCGTAACAGCTGCTCCATGACAAAGCGCGGATTGCGCGTGGCCTGAATGGTCAGGCTGAGGATGGCGTAGTCGAAGGCATTGTCGGGATAGTTGGTGAGATCGGTATCGGCGTCGCCCTGGATCACCGACAGGCCGCGCGCCACGCAGTGGTTCACGCCCTCGCGGGAGATCTCGACGCCGCGGCCATCGACATCGCGGGTTTCGGCCAGCAGTTCCAGCAGATCGCCATCGCCGCAGCCGACGTCGAGCACACGGGCCTTGCGTGCCACCATCTCGGCGATCAGCAGGTGGTCGACGCGCTGTTTTTTCCGGCTGGCGGGGAGTGTTCCGTGCACGGTCAAACCGCTCCTGCCTTGGGGGCGGGCAAGCCGCGCCGCCGCGCTGCCGCGTTGAGGAAGCCCGAAACCGTCGCCAGGAACTCCGGCTCATTGAGCAGGAAGGCGTCGTGGCCCTTGTCGCTTTCGATTTCCACAAAGCTGACGTTGGCTGCTACGGCGTTGAGGGCCTGCACGATCTGGCGGCTTTCGCGGGTCGGATACAGCCAGTCGCCGGTGAACGACACCACGCAAAAGCGCGTCTGCGTGCCGGTCAGCGCGTTGGCCAGCTTGCCATCGAACTCGGCCGGCAGGTCGAAGTAGTCCATGGCGCGCGTGATGTAGAGGTAGGAGTTGGGATCGAAGCGGTCGACGAAGCCAAAGCCCTGGTGGCGCAAATAGCTCTCGACTTGGAAATCGGCATCGAACGAGAAGGTTTTCACCTCACGCGCCTGCAGGTTGCGCCCGAACTTGCGGTGCAGCGCTTCCTCGGACAGATAGGTGATGTGCGCGGCCATGCGCGCTACGGCGAGGCCTTTGCGGGGTGTTGCGCCCTCTTCCAGGTAGCGCCCGCGCCGCCAATCGGGGTCTGCCATGACGGCCTGGCGGCCCACCTCATGGAACGCGATGTTCTGTGAGGAGTGGCGTGCAGCGGTCGCGATGGGCACAGCCGTAAACACGCGATCGCGGTACTTCGCCGCCCAATCGAGCACCTGCATGCCGCCCATCGAGCCGCCAATAACGCAGAACAGGTCCTTGATGCCGAGGTAATCGATCAGCCGCACCTGCGCCCGCACCATGTCGGCGATAGTGATAACCGGGAAATCCAGCCCATATGGCTTGCCGGTTTTCGGGTTGAGCGAGGCCGGCCCCGAGGAGCCCATGCAACCGCCCAGGATGTTCGACGAGATGACGAAGTAGCGGTCGGTATCCACCGGTTTGCCGGGGCCGATCATGGTCGTCCACCAGCCCTCGCGGCCGGTTACTGGATTTTCGGAGGCGCAGTACTGGTCGCCGGTCAGCGCGTGGCAAACCAGCACCGCGTTGGTCCTGGGGGCGTTCAGCGTGCCGTAGGTCTTGTAGGCGATGGAAAACGGCCCGAGCGTCACGCCGCAGTCGAGCTGCAGCGGCCTGTCTTCAGGGAACGTAACGACCTCTCCCTCGCCGGGCAGCGGCGCCGAGCCATCCATCGGCCGGTCGCGCAGGGTCGTGCGCACGCCCTCGGCCACCACGTCCGGCCCGAGACTTGCCTGATCCTGACCCGCCAATTCCGTTCCGGCCTCCAAAGCAGTTGCGCCAGCGCTGTTCATGGCGGACGGGGGGGCGTTGTCAATAGGAGAGGTTGGCGAAATTCGCTCTGACTCTCCTCTCCCCTTCGCCGCTTTTTTCGGCGAAGGGGAGAGGAGGCCGCGTCTCGCAGCGCGTTTCAGCGCAAGAGCCACGCGGCCGGTGAGGGGCAGCAGCTTGCACCGATCCTCGAGCCACGGTTGCGGAGCAAGCGGCCGCCCCTCACCTGTCGCTGATTCCTTCGCGCTGCCGCGCTCAGGGCGACATCCTCTCCCCTTCGCCGAAAAAAGCGGCGAAGGGGAGAGGAGGGCTCTGCCGCCGTTGAAACACATCAGTCAATACGACTACAACGGTCTGCAATAGGTAAGACGTTTTACGTTGAAGGATCTCCACCCCATGCCTACCCCGATGTTTCGCCATGTCGCCCTGATCGGGATCGGGTTGATCGGCTCGTCGCTCAGCCATGCCATGCGGCGCAAGGGGCTGGCCGGGCGCATCACCGGGCATGCGCGATCTCCCGAGACACGTGCCAAGGCGCTCGAGCTGGGCTTGATCCACGAGGCCTTCGCGACACCCGCCGAGGCCGTCAAGGGGGCCGATCTGGTCATCCTGTGCGTGCCGGTCGGCGCTTGTGGGGCGGTGGCGGCGGAAATTTCCGGTTCGCTCGCATCTGGCGCCATCGTCACCGATGTCGGCTCGGTCAAAGGGTGCATCCTGCGCGACGTGTCGCCCCACATTCCCGCCGGTGTGCAGTTTATCCCCGGACATCCCATTGCGGGAACCGAATACTCCGGCCCCGAATCCGGTTTCGCGACCCTGTTCGACGGCCGCTGGTGTATTCTCACGCCGCCGCCCGAGGCCGTGCCCGAAGCCGTCGCCAAGTTGAAGACTTTCTGGGAGGCCTGCGGCTCGAACGTCGAGATCATGACCGCCGCCCATCACGACGTGGTGCTCGCCATTACCAGTCACTTGCCGCATCTGATCGCCTACAATATCGTGGGGACGGCGGACGATCTGCAGACGGTGACGCAGTCCGAGGTGATCAAATTTTCGGCCAGCGGCTTCCGCGATTTCACCCGCATTGCCGCCTCCGACCCGATCATGTGGCGCGATGTGTTCCTCAACAACAAGGACGCGGTGCTGGAAATGCTCGGCCGTTTCAACGAGGATCTGGCGCAATTGCAGCGCGCCATCCGCTGGGGCGACGGCGATGCGCTACAGGCGTTTTTCACCCGCACGCGCGCCATCCGCAAGAGTATCATCACCGCGGGCCAGGACACCGCCGCTCCCGATTTCGGCCGCAGTGGGCAGCCGGCGCAGCTCAAGAAATGAGCGCTTCCGATCTCTGGGTGTTCGGCTACGGCTCGCTGATGTGGAAGCCGGGGTTTCCATTCGTCGAGCAGCACCGGGCCGTGCTGAGCGGTTTTCACCGGGCGTTGTGCATCTATTCGGTGCGCTATCGCGGCACGTCAAAGCATCCGGGATTGGTGTTTGGCTTGGACGCTGGCGGCGCGTGCGAGGGGATGGCGTTTCGTGTCCCAGCGGCGCAGGTGGCTGCAACTGTCGACTATTTGCGCGACCGCGAGCAGGTGACGGGCGTCTACCGAGCTGAGATGCGGACATTGCGACTAGCGGGAGCAGACCCGCAGATCGTCCGCGCCTTGGCCTTTATTGCTAATCCCTATGCGCGCCAATATGCCGGCAGCCTGCCGGTCGCCACGCAAACCCGGATTGTGCTGGCCAGCCGCGGCGTCTCGGGGCCGAACGCCGAGTATGTGCGCAACACCGCCGCCCATCTGCGCGAGATCGGCATTCGCGACCGGACGATTGAACAGGTGGTTTCCATGTTGGGGGCGGCGGGACGAAACGGCGCACTGTTGCCCTATCCGCGGCACCTGGCGCCACGCCTGCCGAGCGACCGGGCGCTGCGCAGCGGATATCAGAGAAATATACGTATCTGAGTGGGCGTGGTAAGTTTCGCGCTGGCTGCACGTAGACACCATCGGGGGCGACCTCTTGGCTGCCACAGCTGTGCTCAAGTACAAGGCCTTCCTGTCCTACAGCCATGCCGAACTCGCAGCGCGGCCGGCGGCTGCATCGCCAGCTTGAGGCCTATCGCATCGATCGCGATCTGGCCGGCCGTGTCACCGCCATGGGCGAGGTGCCGCGCCAGCTGCGTCCGATTTTCCGCGATCGCGACGAGTTCGCGGCCGGGGCGACGCTAACCGAGCAAACCATCGCGGCGCTCGATGCCTCGTCTGCGCTGGTGGTGCTGTGTACGCCATCATCGGCCAGAAGCGCCTATGTGAACAACGAGATCCGCCTGTTCCGCTCGCGCCATCCGGACCGCCCGGTGGTGCCGGTGATCGCGGCCGGGCAGCCCGATCATCCGATGGAGGAATGCTTTCCACCGGCCCTGCGCTTCGAGGTGACGCCGGACGGCGAAGTCAGTAACCGGCCGGTAGCTGTGCTGGCCGCCGATCTGCGCGATGTTGGCGATGGCGAGCAGCTGACGCTGGCCAAGGTGGTTGCGCGCCTCACGGGCTTCAGTACCGACGAGATTTTCCGGCGCGAGCAACGTGCACAGCGCAAGCGGTTGCGCAATTGGATCGCTGGGCTATCGGTGGTGGCGCTGGGACTGGCCGGGCTTGCCGTCTGGGCCGAGATCAACCGCCGCGAGGCGGTGCATCAACGCGAGACAGCCGAGCGCAATTTCGCCATCGCCAAGCAGGGCGCCGACGGCCTGATTTTCCAGATCGCTCAGTCGCTGCGTAACGAAGAGGGCATGCGCACCGAGACTGTGCGCAAGATCCTCGGCGCGTCGGAAACCGTAATCGGCGAACTGGTCAAGAGTTCCGGCGAGAATTTCGATCTGCGCCGCAGCCAGGCCGCCATGCTGCTGGAGTTCGCCGACACCTATGCGTCCCAGGGCGACACCGCCCGTCAGGCTGAAGCGATCAGCAGCGGACTGACAATCATGCAGCGCCTGGTGGCGGCCGATCCCGCAAATGCCGGCTGGCGCAGCGATCTGGCGATAGCCCAGGCGAAGATGGGCGATCTGCACCTATTCCGGGGTGAGCGGTCCGAGGCGTTGACGTCCTACCGCACCAGCCTTGCCACGGTAGCAGGCCTTGCTGCCGCCGATCCTTCCGATGGCCAATTGCAGCATCAACTGGCCGGCGCACACGACCGGGTGGCCAACATACTGCTGCAGCAGAGCCAGCGCGGCGAGGCGCGCCAAGAGTACGAGCAAAGCCGAACCATCCTTGAACGCCTGAATTCGGCTGTTAATCCGACCGTCGTCTGGCAGCGCGATCTTGCGGTCGCCTATCAGAAGCTCGGCGAGATGCTTCAGGGCGACAAGCAGTTTGCGGGTGCGATCACTCAGTACCGCAAGGGACTCGCAACCTTCCAGCGCCTATCGGCGGACGACCCCAGCAACGCGCGCTGGCAGCACGATGTCGCCAGCTCCCGCAGCAAGCTGGGTGACGTGCTCGACGCCGATGGCCAGAAAACGGAGGCGTCGCAGCAGTTCCAGGCTAGTTTTGAAGCGCTGCAAAAGCTCGTGACATCCGATCCGACAAACACCGACCGCCAGTTCGATCTCTCGGTGGCCCGTGAGCGGCTGGCCGGGGCCGCACTCGATAACGGCGACAAAGTCAAAGCGTTGAAACTGTTTCGCGACAACCTCGCTGCGATTATGCCGTTACGCGACCGCGACCCCAAGAACGTCATGTTTCAACGCTCGGTCGGATTCGCGCTGCGCCGGCAGGGCGAGATTCTGGTGTCGGCAGGCAACACCGCCGCAGCTCGCAAGAGCATAGAGGACAGTCTCGCGATCGCCCGGGTGCTCGTCAGCGTCGACCACGCCAATGTGCGCTGGCAGGAAGATCTGGCGCTGGTGTTGAATGAGCTGGCGCCGTTGCAGGCTGGCGCCGGGGACGCAGAGGGAGCGCTGGCGAGCCTGCGTGAGAGCCTCGCTGTCGCCGAGCGTCTGGCCAAGACCGAACCGCAGGATGCCGACCGGCAAGGCACGCTCGCGACCAGCTATGCGTCCCTCGGCGTGCAGCTGATTACGATGGGCCGCAGCGACGAAGGGCTAGCCATGATGAAGAAGGCAAAGGCCGCCGGGGCGGTGAAAACTGCTAAGGCGCCGGACGATGCCAAGTTCAAGACGTTCGCCGACAAAGTCGAGAGCATCTTGCAGCTGATGGAGCCCTAGCCCGCGTCGCTGTCCTCGCCGAACCCGCATTCCACCAGCCCGCGCAGCGCCGTCAGCACCGCTTCGGCCTGGCGGCCCTTGGCCTCTATGCGGATGGTGGTGCCTGGACCTGCCGCCAGCATCATCAGCCCCATAATGCTCGTGCCGCCCACCGACTGCCCGTCCTTGGTCACGGTCACGGCCGCATCGTATTCCTCCGCACAGCGTACGAATTTGGCGGACGCGCGGGCGTGCAGGCCCTTCTTGTTGCAGACCGTAACGTCAGCTCCGTGGACGGCCAGGTCCGACATTATGAATTGCCCGAGAGCAGGTGGCTGGCCACGGAAATGTACTTCCGCCCCGCGTCCTTGGCCTGATTGATGGCCTCAGCCAGCGGCAGTTCGTTGCGGATGGTGGCCAGCTTGATCAGCATCGGCAGGTTGATGCCGCAGATGACCTCGATCTTGGCGTCTTCCATCACCGAAATGGCGAGGTTGCTTGGCGTGCCGCCGAACATATCGGTGAGCACGGCGACGCCATCGCCCTTCTCCACCCGGCCGACCGATTGCAGGATTTCCTCCCGCCGCATCTCCATGTCGTCTTCCGGGCCTATCGACACGGTTTCGATTTGTGTCTGCGGTCCAACGACATGCTCCAGCGCAGCGCGGAATTCCGTCGCCAAGCCGCCATGTGTGACAATCACGAGCCCGATCATGCGTTTATCTTATCCCCAAAGGCCCCAAGCCGACGCAACGGGAGGACATATCTAGGCGCGCTCACGGGCACATGCAAGTTGCTGCAGCGCAACAGGGATGGCGAGAGCTACTGTTATGCGCGGCGCCAATCCCAACTCAAAGTCGATGCGTATTGTCGGGCGCCATGAGTTCGGCGCATGTTGTCACATAGAGCCAGCGCCAAGCGTGGCCTTATGAGGAGAACGCCAATGGACTGGAACCGGCCCGAGCTGGTCAAGCGCAAAGCCAATTTCGTACCGCTGACGCCTCTGGGATTTCTGTCGCGGGCGGCGCAGTTCTTTGGAGCGCGCATGGCCATCGTGCACGGCGAGCGGCGCATCTCCTACCGCGAGATGGACCAGCGCTGCCGGCGCTTTGCGCATGCGCTGGCAAAGCGCGGGGTCGGGCGAGGCGACACGGTCGCGATACTCTCGTTCAACTCGCCGGCCCTGCTGGAGGCGCATTACGCCGTGCCGATGCTGGGGGCGGTGCTCAACCCCATCAACTTCCGGCTCGATGCCGCGATCATCGCCTTCACGCTGGAGCACGGCGAGGCCAAGGTGTTGCTGGCCGACCGCGAGTTTCAAGCCACCATCAAGCCGGCGCTGGCGCTGCTGAAGAACCCACCGCTGGTGATCGACGTCGCCGACGCCGAAGCGCCCGGTGCGCCCTCGATCGGCGCAATCGAGTATGAGCAGCTACTGGCCGAAGGCGATCCCAGCTTTCAGCCGCCCGGCATCGAGGACGAATGGGACCCGATCTGCCTGCTCTACACCTCCGGCACCACCGGCAACCCCAAGGGCGTGGTCTACAGCCATCGCGGCGCGCATCTGGGAGCGCTCGCCAACGCGCACATGCTGCAGATCGATCACAACAGCCGTTACTTGTGGACGCTGCCGATGTTCCACTGCTCGGGCTGGACCTTTACCTGGGCGGTGACGGCGGGGGCGGGCACGCATGTGATTTTGCGCAAAGTCGATCCGGCGCGCGTATTCGCGCTGATCGAGGAGCATAAGGTGACGCATATGTGCGGCGCGCCGACGGTGCTGAACATGCTGGCGAATGCACCGGCCGAGGTGCGCCGGCCGTTGCCCGGCAAGGTCAAACTCACCACCGGTGGCGCCGCGCCACCATCCTCCGTGCTCGCTGCAATGGAGGCGCTGGGCTTCGACGTGCAGCACGGTTACGGCCTCACCGAGACTTACGGCCCCTCGACCTTCTGCTACCAGATGCCGGAATGGCGCGCTGGCCCCGATCAGGCGCGCTTCGACCTCATGACTCGCCAAGGGCTGCCGTTCGTCGTCACCGAGGACGTCATGGTGGCGGACCCTTTGACCATGCAACCAGTGCCGCGCGATGGGGCGACCATCGGCGAGATCATGATGCGCGGGCATGCCGTCATGAAGGGCTATCTCAAGAATGCGGCGGCAACGGACGAATCCTTCGCGGGCGGCTACTTCCACTCCGGCGATCTGGGCGTGATGTATGCGGACGGTTCAATCGCGGTCAAGGACCGCTCCAAGGACGTGATCATTTCGGGCGGCGAGAACATCTCGTCGCTGGAAGTGGAGGAGATCCTGTTCCGGCACCCGAAAGTGTTGGAAGCCGCCGTGGTGGCGCGCCCGGATACCCATTGGGGCGAGACGCCCTGCGCGTTCGTCACCTTGAAACCGGGGGTGGAAGCGAACTCCGAGGAGATCATCGCCTTCTGCAGGGACAATATGGCCAAGTTCAAGGTGCCCAAGCACGTGGTGTTCGGCGCGCTGCCCAAGACCAGCACGGGCAAGGTGCAGAAGTTTGTGCTCCGTGAGCGGACGAAAGAACTGAAGTAGGTCCGCCCTCTCCCCTTCGCTTTTTCTGCGAAGGGGAGAGGAGACCGCGTCTCGCAGGCGCCATTTTGCGCCAACAGCCACGCGGTCGGTGAAGGGCAGCAGCTTGTAGCTCTGCCTTTGAGCCCTGTACGGAGCAAGCGGCTGCCCCTCACCTGTCGCTATCTCCCTCGCGCTGACGCGCTTCGGGGCGACATCCTCTCCCCTTCGCCGAAGAGGCGAAGGGGAGAGGAGCAGTGCCGTCACGGGGTCGCCGGCAGCCCCTTCAAAAACGCCTCCAGCGCCGCCGGCCCGCCGGGCAGTCCGGATATCCCGCCCGGTGGCGGCATCGGCTTGAGCGGTGCTTCACCCTTCAGTGAATGGATCAGCTTGGAAGTCGCAACGGCCTTCTGGTCGATCCAGCCGCGTTGCACCAGTTTGGCCCAGACCGCTTGCGGGGAGGGCGCACGGAAATCCTCGTGGCATTGGCCGCAGGCGGGACCCAGGCGCTGGTTGAACGCTGGCCAGGACGCGGGCGCGGAGGTGACGGCAATCGGCTCGGGCTTGCGGCGGCCATCGTTCGCCGCGCCCGCGCCGCTCAGCAACACCATGACAGTGCGGTTCTTGTCCTCGGTGAACCAGATCTGCCCCTCGATGCCGGCGCTGATAGAGACCGGCGCGCCGCGCGGACGCACACCGGGGCGCTCGTCCCACCCATCCACCAGTTGGAACGGAAAGCCGGGCTGGGGCCCCCTGGGCGCGATCGGGCGTCCGTCTTTGGCGCGGTCGTAGGCGACGATGCGGTGGCCGGTCGAGCGATAGCCATGCAGGCTGACGATCAGCTTGCCTTGCAAAGGCGGGAACATCGCGCCGCGATAATACATCATGCCGAGCGGGGCCGAATGGGCAGGTACCAGCACGGCCGGGGCGGCGAATTTGGCGCAAGTCTTAAAGTAGCGCTCGTATCCAGGCACCACAGTATTGGCAGCGCAGTAGGGCCAGCCATAGTTAGCGCCCGGCGTGATCACGTTCAACTCTTCCGGCGGCAGATTTTCGGGCCGCAGATCGACATTGTTTTCGCCTTGTACGATCAGGCCCGAGACGTCGTTCACCGCCAGCGCCATGGAATTGCGCAGGCCCCATGCGATTGGCTTGAAGGACTTCTTCACGCCGCCCAGCTTGTCGAACTCCAGCAGCCAGAGCGCTGCTTCCGGACGCGCACTCTCTGCATCGGGGCAGGGAAACTGCACCGAGGCCAGTCGGTTTGGATTCGCCTCGCAACGGTCGCTGGACGCCCCGAAGTTCACCACCAGGTTGCCATCGGGCTTGAAGGCGAAAGTTTTCAGCGGATGCCGTCCCGCCCCCGGCAGGCCATCCAAAACGATCTCCTTGGCAATCTTGGCCGCCTTGGGATCGAAGCGCCAGATCACGGTCGCTTCGCCGATGTAGACCTTGCCGTCCGGGCCGAGTGCAAGGCCATGCGGGCGGTCGAGGCCGGAGAGCAGCGTGGTGACGATGCGGCTGCCGTCCTCGCCGAGGCGGATTTCAATGAGGCGGCCAAGGTGCTTGTCCCAGCCGCCCATGTCGATGACCAGCAGCCGGCGCGGGCTGACCTCGATGACGCTGCGCGGCATGATGAGTTTGTCGGCGGGGCCAGCGACAATGCCCAGGCACGCCCACGGTGGCGTGGTGACCACGGCGCGCGGGAAGGGGCCGCACTTGCCGTTGGCGACGTAGTCGGAGCCGAAAGCACCGGGGCCTGGCGAGGCGGCAAGGGCCGGCGAGATCGCAACAAAAGATAGCGTGACAAGCCCAAGCAGCCGCGCAAAACCATCAGCCAGACGCATGATGCCAGTCACTCTCCGCAACAAAGCCCCGGGGACATGATGTTCATCTTCGCCCAAGAAGGTCTACGGGGATTTGCGTGGCGTCTTGCCGCGAACATGAGCTTCGTGTCCCCAGCATGCGGACGCCCGCAAGACTGGGGACACCAAGTTCATCGGCGGCACGACGCCGGTTCCTGCAACAACGGCCAGCGACGGCCGCCGTTGAACATCATGTCCCCAGCGCCTTGCGCAGGCCCGACATCGTCGCCTCATGGGTCAGATCGAGATGCAGCGGCGTCACCGAGATGTGCCCCTTGTGGATGGCCTCCAGGTCGGTGCCGGCACCCGGTGTCGCCCGATCGCGCGCCTCGTATCCGAGCCAGAAATAGCGTTGGCCGCGCCCGTCCATACGATCGACCACCGACCACAAGGCCTCTTCGTCCATGCATTGCCGGGTCACGACGGACGGCAATGTGGTCTCGGGCGTGCGGTCGGGGAAGTTGATGTTGATCAGCACATTTGCGGGCCAGCCCGCCGCCATCAGGCGCGTGACAAGAGCTGGGCCGTGCTTGACGGGCGTCTCCCAATGGGCTGCGGCGGCCGCCCGTCCCGGGAACGACAGGCTCATGGCGATCGACGGTACGCCCAACAGCGTACCCTCGATGGCGCCCGCAATGGTGCCGGAATAGGTGACATCGGTGGCCGCGTTCTCGCCGTGGTTGACGCCCGAAAGTACCAGGTCCGGCTTCATCGGCATCAGGTGTTTGACGGCCATGATGACACAATCGGTTGGTGTGCCACGCACGGAATAGAGGCGTTCGCCCAGCGTTTTGCAACGCAGCGGCTCATGCAACG
Source organism: uncultured Alphaproteobacteria bacterium (assembly GCA_963732765.1). Taxonomy (GTDB): domain Bacteria; phylum Pseudomonadota; class Alphaproteobacteria; order Rhizobiales; family Hyphomicrobiaceae; genus JANYHF01. Next base: position 809,974 of record CAVTAS010000008.1, read on the forward strand.
TGAGCGAATGGGCGGTGCCGGACTGGTCAGTCTCGGGCGCGACGCACCAGACGTCGTCGCTGAGGGCTGCCGCGATCTGCTGCAGCACGCCGAAGCCCGCCGCGTTGATGCCGTCGTCGTTGGTTAGTAGAATACGCATGTTGTAGAGTGTATCTGGTAAGGGCGCCCTTTTGAACCCCCGGCGACGCCGCATCGACAAACCGGCGTCAACCGATTGTTGATCCTGTTCCGCGACGGCGCCGGCTCAGGTAAGGTGCCTGGAACGGCTGTTGCGCTATACCCGACTTCGTGTTTCGAACCGGCAGGGGAAACCATGGCCATTCTCGGAGTGATTGCCGCGCTGATCGGGGCGGTGAGTTTCGCGCTCTGGCGCCTCAATTCGGCGGCCGATGCTGTGCGCAATCTCAGCGGCGCCGCCGAAGATGCGCATGGTCTGTGGCGGCGGTTCACGTGGCGGCGCAAGCTCGCCAAAGACCGGCTGGAGTTGATCAAGGACCCGCGCGAAGCGGCCGCCGGCATGTTGGTGGCTGTGGCGCAGATGGACGGAGCACTGACGGCCGGCGAACAGGTGGCGCTGGTCGCCGAATTCCGCAAGACATTCGAGATGACAGAGCCTCAGGCGCAGGAGTTGTTGGCTCGCTCGCGCTGGTCGGTTGGCGAAGTCCGCGATCTTGACCGCTGCCTGTTCAAGCTCGGGCTGTTGCTGGACGTGGAGCAGAAACGCGACGCCCTTAACCTGATGGAGCGTACCGCCAGCCGTCGAAGGCGTGCCCAGCCCGTCGCTGCGGTCGTCGCTGGACAAATACGCCCGTACTTTGAAACCTTGAGACGGGAAGATTTTACAACCGCCCCCGTTGTTGCCTAGAGTGCGACAGGCAACTCATGGGGAGCTGACACATGAAAACATCTCTGAAGGTTTCGGCGCTGGTTGTGGCGATGGTTCTCGGGGCACCGAGCGTTGAGGCGGCTTGCGTTACCAAAGGCGCAATCGCGACCTCGGGCGACGCCAAATCGGCCAAGTGGTTTGCGCTGGAGACCATGGTGCAGGCGGTAAGCTGGGGCCTCTGGCCTGGGTTCGTCGCCACCAACAAGGTCGCCGGCTACAAGATCACCGGCGAGAAGTACAGCTGCAAGCCGGACGCCGGCGGCGTCACCTGCCAGGGCCGCGCGACGTTCTGCAAGACCAGCGGGTAATTTTCCGCACCAATCTGAGCCGTAGGGGCGGTTTGCGGCCGCCCTCGGGCAGCGGGTCCGTTGCACGAGGGCGGCCGCAAACCGCCCCTACCGACACCATGCGTGCGCACAGAACAGATTAGGTTTCCATTATCCAATCCCGTGCAAATACGCGCTTTCCCGGCCACCTCTCATTGTATCTCAACCTCCGCACCCCATATTCGGGGCACTGACACCATATCGGAGGGCTGACCCATGCTTGGCGTGCTCCTGGGCTTTCTGGCGGTTCTGCTCGGACTCTGGCTCATGGTGTGGCGGCGGCGCGTTCCCGATCCCACCACATTGCCCGCAACCACCGGCAAGGGCGGCGAAATTCGGCCGAGCCCACTGTTAGGTTTGCTCGGCAACATCAGTCCACGCCTCATCGGCCTGCTCAGTCTGTTGACCGGCCTGTTCCTGCTGGCCCAGACCTCCTACGTCTTCGTCGACGGCAACAAGGTCGGTCACCTCAAGCGCATCTACGCCACCCAGCAGCTCGAACCCGGCCATGTGATTGCGCTGGGCAATCAGCAGGGCCCGCAGGCGCGCGTGCTGGGGCCGGGCTTCCACTTCCTGCCGCTGGTGCGTGTGCTTTATGAGATCGAGGAACTCGACCTGGTCGAGATTCCGAACGGCCAGTACGGCGAGATCACCACCACCGACGGCGCGCCGATGCCCGAGGGTATGTTCATCGCGCCGCTGATCCCCGACGACAAGCTCGCTGGCATGCTGGACGCCGAGACCTACCTGACGCAGGGCGGCTATCGTGGCCCGCAGGAGACCGTGCTCAAGCCGGGCCTCTACCGCATCAATCGCTATCTGTTCAACGTCCGTACCCATCCCACTGAGACCTCGGCGACGCTCATTCCGGCCGGCAGCGTCGGCGTGGTCAAGAGCAACGTCACGCGGCCCGGCTCACATTGCGTCGAGCAGGAGGTGAAAGCCTCGGCCGAGCTTGGCATCGTCGGCGCGCTGTCGGTCCCGCTGGTTCCCACCGGCTGCACCGGCATCTGGCGCGAACCGCTGCTGCCGGGCGCCTACTACCTCAACCGCAACGCCTACGAAGTGACGCTGGTCGACACCCGCGTGCAGACCTGGGATTTCAAGGGCGGCTTCACCAAGCGCTTTATCGATCTCTCGGTCGACCAGCAGGGCAACATCAAGCAGAACGAGCGCTCCGAGGACCATCCTGCGCTCGACACAGCCGCCGACCGCGCGGTGTTCCTGAAGGTGGAAGGCTGGGACATCCCGCAGGAATTGCGCGTGCTGGTGCAGGTGAGCCCGAAGAACGCCCCGATCGTGGTCGGCGCCGTCGGCGGGCTGGACGAGGTGCGCACGCGCATCCTCATCCCGGTCATCCGCTCGATCGTGCGCAATGTCGCCGGCTCGGAGCTGACGCTCAACGACCCCAAGGACCCGACCAAAAAGGTGCATCGTTCCACCCGCGCGCTCGACCTGATCGAGAACCGCGAGGCGCTTGAGCAGACCATCGAGGTGCTGGTGAAACGCGAAGGCCTGAAGGCGGGCGTCGATATCCAGCAGATCCGCCTCGGCGAGCCGGCCATCCCGCCCGAGCTGTTGGTATCGCGGCTGCGCGAGCAGCTGGCCGACCAGCTCTCCAAAGCTTACGAGCGCGAGACGGCCGCGCAGGTCAAACGCATCGAGACCGAGCAGGCGCGCTCTACCGCCAACGAGCAGACGCGCCTGGTGGAAAGCCAGATCGCCGTGAAGGTGGCCAACCAGCGCGAGGAAGAGCGGGCAGCCCTCGGCCGGGCCGAACGGCAGTATCTGGAAGCGCTGGCCACCGGCCAGAAGGCGCAAGCCGAAGTGCTGGGCCAGGACCGTGTGGCCATGCTGCAGGGCCTGGAAAAGATCCTGGCCTCGCTGGAGCGCAAGCCCGAACTGGTCGCGCTGGTCGGCAAACTGGTGCCGAACACGGTGGTCGGCGGCGGGAGCGGGCTTGAGGGCGCGGCCGCGATATTGGGCAACGCGCTGGGTGGCGGTGCAGCGGCCAAGACGGAGAAGGCGCCGTAGGGTGCAGTGCCAGCTGTTTCTTCACGCCGTATTGCATCGCCGGCGCCAGCCATCAACCCCGGTGGCGCAATACGGCTACGGCCTATTGCGCCCTACGGCGTTGCCTTGTCCTGCCAGTTGACCAGCAACAGTCCTTTGACGCGCTTGAACTCACTGACGTTGCGCGTCACAAGCGTCAGGCCACGATTAAGGGCCTGTCCCGCGATCAAAATGTCGTAGGGACCGATGGGTGTTCCGGCGAAGTCAAGGGTCGCGCGAATTCGGCCTGCACACGCTGCGTCCGTGTCGCTCAGCGCAATCACGTCCTTTACCAACTTAAGGAAGTCCTTGAGGTCAGCCTGCGCGGAATCTATTCGTGCGCTTTTGCCAATCCCATATTCCAGTTCGAATAAGACAATGCTGGGCACGACGATTGTGTTGCCCTTGCCGCGCGCCTTTTCGAACCTTTTGCGAACTTTCGCATCGCCCTTGATCGCGGCAATGATAACATTGGTGTCGAGCGCGAATGTGGTCAATCGAACATATCCCCGGTCTCGTCATCGGGCATCGGCGGTTGGTTGCGCTCTAAATCGACCGGACCTCGGGCATCGATGGCAGTCCAGATCTCGTCCAGGCTTTGAGGGATCGGCTCAAGCAACAGTCCACCCTCGACCGCGCGGATGCGCACTTCCTTTCCGGGCAAGCGGAATTGCTTGGGTAGCCGCACCGCCTGGCTGCGACCGCTCATGAAGATTTTTCCGGTGGCCGTGGGCATGGAGCACCTCGCTGGATTTGGTAGTACCAGTGATATATATCAAATCCAGCGCCGCCGGTCAAACCATCATGTTGCCGGCGGTCCTTGTCTTCTCCTCTCCCCCGTCTTCGGGGGAGAGGATGTCGCCCGAGCGCAAAGCGCGAGGAGAAAGCGACAGGTGAGGGGCAGGTGCATGCTCCGTACCGGTGGTGAGAAGGGTACGGAGCAAGTCCCTGCCCCTCACCGACCGCGTGGCTCTCCGCGCTGAAACGCGCTGCGAGACGCGGTCTCCTCTCCCCTCGCTGAAAAAGCGAGGGGAGAGGAGGTCCCGGCCGCGCCGGCTTTCTTACCCAATCACCTTCAGGCCGCCCATGTAGGGCTGCAGCACGTCCGGAACCGCGACGGTGCCATCCGCCTGCTGATAGTTCTCCAGCACCGCGACCAGCGTGCGTCCGACGGCGAGGCCCGAGCCGTTCAGGGTATGCACGAAGCGGGTTTCTTTCGCTGCCTTGGCCTTGAAGCGTGCGCCCATGCGGCGGGCCTGGAAGTCGCCGCAGACCGAGCAGGACGAGATCTCGCGATACGTGTTCTGGCCGGGCAGCCAAACCTCGATGTCGTAGGTCTTCTGGCTGCCAAAGCCCATGTCGCCGGTGCACAGCAGCATGGTGCGGTAGGCCAGGCCCAGGCGCTTCAGGACTTCCTCCGCGCACGCCGTCATGCGCTCGTGCTCTGCTTGGCTTTGCTCGGGCGTGGTGATGGAGACCAGTTCCACTTTGCTGAACTGGTGCATGCGGATCATGCCGCGCGTGTCGCGCCCGGCCGCCCCAGCCTCGGAGCGGAAGCACGGCGTCCAGGCGGTGAAGCGGAGGGGGAGTTCCTCCTCGTCGAGGATTCTTTCACGCACATAGTTGGTGAGCGGGACTTCGGCGGTGGGGACGAGATAAAATCGTTCCTCGGTATTCTCAAAGTCCCATCCGTCTTCATCAAAATTGTCCATCAGGGCCTTAGCGAGCCCTTCCTTTGACCAGCCTTCCGGCAGGCCACCTGTCCGTATCGAAATGGTCTCTGCAATCTTTTGCGTCAGACTGTTTGCGTTATCCTGAACCGGCTTAAACGCCTTAAAGAGATCGTTTTCAAACTTCGGCAGCTGCCCCGTCCCATACATCGCCTCGTCCCGCACCATCAGCGGCGGCACGAACTCCGTATACCCAAATTCCGTCGTATGCAGATCGAGCATGAAATTGCCGAGCGCTCGATCGAGCCGCGCCAACTGGCCTTTCAGGAACACGAAGCGCGCGCCCGACACTTTGCCGGCGGTCTCGAAGTCCATCAGCTTTAGGGCTTCGCCGATTTCGAAATGCTGCTTGGGTTTGTTGGTGTGGGTGAGCTTGGGCGGCGTGCCGACTTTGCGCACCTCCTTGTTGCCGTGCTCGTCCTTGCCGTCGGGAACGTCTGGCAACGGAATATTCGGGACGACTTCCAGGATCTTCTGGATTTTCGCGTCGACCTCGCGCTCCTGCTCCTCGCCCGCCGCGATGGTGTCCTTGATCGCGGCCACCTCGGCCATCAGCTTGTCCGCTGTGGCGTTGTCCTTGGCTGCCTTGGCCTTGCCGATGTCCTTGGACGCAGCGTTGCGGCGGCTCTGGGCCTCTTGCAGCCCGGTGACAATGGCGCGGCGCTCTTCGTCGAGTTTCAGTAGCTCGGGCGACAATGGCGCGAGGCCGCGGCGCGCAAGGCCCGCATCGAAGGCGGCGGGGTTGTCGCGAATCCATTTGATGTCGTGCATGGGAGATCTCCGCCTCGCCCGCTGGGGGAGGGTCATGTGAACGAAATTTCGCTGAGTTCTAACGAAAAGAGGTGTGCCCCGCCACCCTCTTTGGCCACGAACCCGAGCGCATCGGCTCTATCGCCTTCTCCCGTCGGGAGAAGGTGCCCGAGGGGCGGATGAGGGGATTGCGGCCAGTGTAAGTGTCGCAGCCGTGCCACATCCGCACTGCCAATCCCCTCATCCGGCGCAGTGCGCCACCTTCTCCCATTGGGAGAAGGAAGATTGCGGCGGGTGACTCAGGCCGCATCCCGCTTAGCCTGGGCGATGGCGTTCTGCTGCTCGACCCATTTCACGGCCTGGATCGAGCCCTCGTAGAGCAGGATGGTGGGCAGCGCCATGGCGATCATGCTGAGCGGATCGGGCGGGGCCAGGATGGCTGCGACGCCCGTGATGGCGACATAGGCATAGCGCCATTGCCGGCGCAGCAAATTGGCCGTTACCACGCCGGCGCGGGCCAGCAGCGTCAGGATCACCGGCAGCTGGAACATGATGCCGAAACCAATGATCAGCGTCATGATCAGGCCGAGGTATTCGCTGACCTTGGCGGTCAGCTTGATCGCCACCTGGCCGTCGCCGCCGATCTGCTGCATGGACAGGAAGAACTTCATGGCCATCGGCATGGCGAGGAAATAGACAAGGCCCGCCCCGATCAGGAACAGGATGGGCGTAGCGATCAGATAGGGCAGGAAGCCGGCGCGCTCGTTGCGATAGAGGCCGGGCGCCACGAACGCATAGATCTGCGAGGCGATGATCGGGAAAGCGAGGAAAATCGCCCCGAACAGCGCCAATTTCATCTTTGTGAAGAAGAATTCCTGCGGCGCGGTGTAGATCAGCTCGATCGCGGTATCGGGCGCGGCGAGGGCAGCGTGGGTCGGATCGACCAGGCGATAGAGGGTATCGAACAGCGTCGTGTTGGTGGCGGCCTGCTGATAGGGGTGCAGCAGCACGTTGTAGATCGGCTGGGCGAAGTAGAAGCAGATCACGAAGCCGACCAGGATCGCTGCGCAGGCCGTGAGCGTGCGCTTGCGCAGCTCGGACAGGTGATCGAGCAGCGGCGCGCGCGAGGCTTCGACCTCGTCCGCGCCCTCGGGGCGTGACGGATCGGACTTTGCCGGCAAATTGGTTGCGTCTTGAGCCACGCTTGATCAGCCTTCCGAACCGGCTTGCGAGCTGGCGGTCTTCTTCCAGGCGGCAGCCGCGCGCTGAGCCACCGATCCGCGGCCCGCACGCACCACTTCGATGCCGTCCGAGCGCGGTCGGGCGCCGTTGAGGACGGGAGCGGCGGCCGTTGTGTCGCCCGCATCGGGCATCGCTGTGATCCTGGCAGGCTCGGAAGGCCGCGCGGGCGCTGCTGAGGTGTCGCGCACTGCGGCGGTCGTCGCCTCCTCGACCGGCAGCGATGTCGCCACCGAGGGGATGATCGAGCCGTTCGCACCGCTTGGGAACGTTGGCGACTTCGCCATGGCGGCGGACTCGGACGGCGTCTGAATGGTCCCCGAGCGCACCGCGTCCTGCAGTTTCCGCTCGGTCTCGGCCATCGATGCGGACTCCTCGATGCTCTTCATGTCCGCTTTGACGCTCTTCTGGATCTCGGCCAGCTCGCTCTCGCGCAGTGCCTCGTCAACCTGACCACGGAACTCCGTCGCCATCTTGCGGGCCTGGCCGACATACTTGCCGATGTTGCGCAGCAGCGCCGGCAGATCCTTGGACGGCACCAGGATGATCGCAACCAGGGCGAAAATCAGGAGGTGGCTCCAGCTGAAATCAAGCATCGAACGTCCTGTTGGAACAGTCGGGGTGAAGTCGGGGATAGGTCATCGCGGTCATGGCACTGGGGTATAGGCATACCTATACTGTCCCGATGCCACAGCCGGTTGCGATCGCTGGCCCCGATCAGGACTATACTTTTTCGCTTCGATCCAGCGACTTGGGCGTTTCTGCCGTCTGCTTGGCGTCGTCCTCGTCGGACATGCCCTTTTTGAAGCTCTTGATGCCCTTGGCCACGTCTCCCATGATCGAGGAGATCTTGCCGCCGCCGCCAAACAACAGCACGGCGACCACCGCGAGCATGATCAAGTGCCACATGCTGAACGCGCCCATAGTCTCAACTCCTGGTTGGGGTAGCGCCTCTGGGGCCACACGCCCGCATTGAATGCGCTACCGTCATAACACCCTGCTCGAAGCGATATTGTGGCGCAGCTGTTCACTTACCACCGTCGTCTGCCCGGGCCGGGACCGATTGCGACTAGCTATCGCAGAAACGCCGGTAAGCCGCAAGCCAAGGGGTGAGGCACGGTTGAGGGAAAAGCGGGAGGTTCTGCCCGATCGGGCCAACTGGCGGGATTCGAGCGCGCTCACATCCCCCAGCGCAAGGCTGGCGTCCGCACCGGGGCGTCCCACAGGTGCATGAGGCTGTCGTCGAGGCGCGTCAGCGTGATCGAGCAGCCGGCCATGTCGAGGGACGTGACATAGCTGCCGACCAGCGAGCGGGCGATGACGACGCCATGCTGCTCGGCGACGCGGCGGGCGTTGTCGTACATGAGATACAATTCCATCGCCGGCGTGCCGCCAAAGCCGTTGATCAGCATCAGGCACGGGCCCCGCGCCGCCGCGCCAAGGTCGGCAACGATGGCGCTCGACCATTTCCTCAGCGATGGCCTTGGCAGGCATGAGCGGGACACGGCGCCGGCCGGGCTCGCCGTGAATGCCGACGCCCATCTCCATCTCGTCGGCGCTGAGTTGCGAAGGTTGAGCGGCCAGCGGCGGGCACCGTGCAGCTGCTCAGGGCAACGCCCATCGAGCGGGTGGCCTGGTTGACACGGGCGCCGATTGCCTGGCAGCCGGCGAGTGTGTCACCGCGCTCAGCCGCCGCGCCGACCATCTTCTCCACGATCAGCGTGCCTGCGACGCCGCGCCGGCCGGTTGTGAACAGAGAGTTCTGTACTGCGACGTCGTCATCGATCAGGACGCGCTCGATTGCGCCCCCGATCAGCTCCGACGCCATCTCGAAGTTCATCACGTCGCCTTCGTAGTTCTTCACGATCAGCAGCACGCCGGCCCCGCCGTCGACAGCGGCGGCGGCCGCCAGCATCTGATCGGGCGTGGGCGAAGTAAAAACCTGGCCTGGGCAGGCGGCATCCAGCATGCCGTGCCCGACAAAACCGGAGTGCAGCGGCTCGTGGCCGGCGCCGCCGCCCGAGATCAGCGCGACTTTGCCCGGCGTAACGATCTTGCGGCGGACGAATTTGCTATCAGCGCCCAGACTCACCGTGTCGGCATGGGCCGCGACAAAGCCGGCGAGACTTTCGGCCAGTGCGGTGGCCGGCGCATTGATCAGCTTCTTCACGAACTCTTCCTCGTGTGTCCCGGCTCTCGTGTCCCAGTTCTTGTGTTGCGGGCCGCGCCTACGATCCTGACAATAGATCGGCCAGCTTGCGCATGAAATCATTGACTAACGCATGCAGTTTTTCATTGCGCTCGTCGTCGCCGAGATCGGGCAGCTGAAAAGTATGCGATTTGAGCCGCTGCGCCTCGGCAAGCAGTACCGGACGGCGCGGATGAGCGCGCGCATAGGCCGCCAGGAAGCGCTGCCGCTCCTCGGCGGAGAAATGGCAGACTTCGAAGATCAGCTCGATATGGCCGGCAGGGATCGGTGTGGCATAGGCCTGGCTCGCGATATGGCTGACAAAACTGCGGTTCTTGCCGAGTGCCGTCGCCAACCGGCCGCGCGTGCCAGAGGGGCGGCGCTCCAGGACCTGCGCCAGAATGAGCTTGTATTCCGCAACCGGAGTGTCCAAAGGCTCGGCCACCGCGGCATCAGGTTTGGCCATCGGGGCCTCCAATATCGATTCCGGCTAGCGCGGTCTTGACGCGGCCAAGGGCGGCTGGGGCCACAGAGAAGGACCGCAGGCCGATGGCCAGCAGCGGTTTCAGCAGATTGACGTCGCTGGCTATGTCGCCGCACAGCGAGATGTCGAGGCCAAGCTGGCGTGCACTTGCGACGGCGCCGGCCATGAGTTGCAGCACAGCTTCGGGAGCGCCTTCGTTGAAACCGGCAACAGCTGGCGTATCGCGGCTTGCCGCCATGACGTACTGTGTCAGATCGTTTGAACCGATGGAGAAGAACGCCGCGTCCTTGAATTGCGCGGCCAAGATGGCGGCAGCGGGTACTTCGATCATGATCCCAAGTGGCGGGCGGCGGTGCGGTGTCGCCTTCGCGCGCAAGCTCTGCACACACATCGCCTTCCAGCTGCCGCGCGGCGGCCAGCTCCGATGGCAGCGTCACCATCGGTAACATCACCTTGAGGTCGCCATGCAGCGCGGCGCGGGCGAGCGCGCGCAACTGCACGCGGAAGACATCGGGCCGGGCCAGCATCAGGCGGACGCCGCGTGAGCCGAGGAACGGATTGCTCTGGCCCAATGGCGTCAGCCCACGGATCGGTTTGTCACCGCCGGCATCGAGCGTGCGGATGGTCACCGGTTTGCCGTCCGCCCACTCCAGGCAGCGGCGATAGGCAAGGTACTGCGCATCTTCGCCCGGCAAAGGTTCGCCATCCCTGAGCATCATCTCGGTGCGGAAGAGATCCGATGCCGTCGCAGGCAGTCGGGGGCGATTGCGTCAAGATCGTCCGGGCCGGAAATGTTTATCAGGACTGCTATGGCCACACCGTCCCGGGTTTTCGCCGGACGGTAGAGCGCGGCCTGCTCCATACCCTGCGAGGCGCCCGGCTTGCGCCTGCTGCGCGCGTCAGCCCGGCCACGTCCGCCGCGTTCGGGACTCAGCACAATGCGGCCGCGCGTGCCATCAACGATGGCCATGCGATGCCCATCGAGCGGCAAAGGCCCGAGGCCAACCACCATCGGAACGCCGCGGTTGCGGGCCAGCATGGCGACGTGGCTGGACGGGCTGCCGCCTGCGAGCATGATGCCGCCGCCTTGCGACCAGTCGGCTTCCAGAAACTGGCTGGGCGCCAGATCCTCGGCTGCGAGGATGGCGCCCGCGGGCAACCGCTGAGGAGCCGCGCCGCCGCGCAAGCCGCCGTAGCACGCGATCGCGCAGGTCAATCAGATCGATAGTGCGGGCACGGAAATACTCGTCGTCCGACGATTGATAGTCGGCGATCTGATCGAGGATAGCAGCGCTCCAGGCTTTATCGGCATGGCGCCCCGGCAGCGATGGCCTCCAGCGCCGGTTTGCGCAGCACCACGTCGGCCAGCATAGCAGCCTGGAATTCGAGCATGTCGTCGACCATCGCCGCTTAAACTTGCGGCAAGCCGTTCGATCTCGGCGATCGAGGCTCGCATATCGAGGCCATCTAGCGTGCCGCGCTCCTGGGCGGGCGCTTCCTACTGCCCGCTCGCCGCAACCGGGGGCGCGATGACTGCGATGGTTCCGTGCAGCTAGCCCCGGCGACGCCGCCAGGCCGTCAAGCAAGTTGCTCAGCGGCTACCGGCACTTGCGATTTTGTCGCGGTCTTCGTCGAAGTTGCGCTCGACGAGGGCGACCAGCGCGGCGATGGCGGGTTCGGCATCGTCACCCTCGGCCTTGATCGCGAGCGCAGTGTTGCCAGGCGTCTTCAGCGCCATCACTTTGACGATGCTCTTGGCGTCCACCCAGTCGGAGCCTGCCCGCCAGGACGAACCTGCACGCTCGCCCGGAAGGTCTTGGCGAGCTTGCTGAATTTTACCGCCGGGCGCGCGTGCAGCCCGGTGGGATTGGTCATCAGCACCGACGCCTCGGCCTTGCCCGATGTCATGGCTGCTCCTGGTGCTGATTATGATGGCGTTTGACTGGTCATCATCTTGGCCTCGCACCGGATTAGACCGGCGACAGCTCCTCTGCGGTGCGGCGCACTTCGGCCGAGCGACGCACCGCCCGACGCCTCGGTCGCCGCCATCACGGAGCCCTCGACGATCGGGGCGTTGCAGACAATGATCTTACCCTGACGGTCCGCCGGCATCATTTCCACGGCCATCTCGCTGTTGGTCTCGGCGCCGCCGAGGTCGACCAGGATAACGACGCCTTTGTCCGACCACGCCTCGTCGATGGCGGCCATGATGGCTGCGACGCTGGTACCGAGCCCGCCTTCGGGGTTGCCGCCGCACCAGGCCAGCGGAACGTCCGCGCCCACCATCTGGCGCACCATGTCGGCTGCGCCTTCCGCCACTTTGGCCGAATGCGAGACAATGACGATGCCGACATTGCTCATGTCCGGCCCTCCAGCACGTCGAGGACGGCATCGACGATCAATTGACTGGAACGTGCGCCGGGGTCCATGTGGCCGATGGACCGCTCGCCCAGGAACGAGGCGCGGCCGCGGGTCGCCAGCATCGGAATGGTCGCGGTGGCGGCGTCGGCAGCGGCCTTTCGGGATGGAAGGCCTGCTTCGCGAGTGCGGCCTGAACTGGGATCAGCACATCGAGCATCGTCTTTTGTCCGGGTGCGGACTTGCCGCGTGCCTGGACGGCTGCGATGGCGGACGCGAATGCCTGGACAGCGTCCGCCTCGCGTTGCTGCGGGCGGGATCGCCTTACCAAGCGCCATGAACAAAGTGCCGAACAGCGGACCCGACGCGCCCTCCGACCTTCATCACAAGAGTGGTGCCGATCGCCTGCAATGCCTGAGGCAACGGCTGAGCTGCGATCTCGTCGATGTCGCCCCAGAACAGCTTCGAAACCGCGCTGCATGTTGAGGCCGTGATCGCCATCGCCGATCGCCTGATCTAGCGCGGTGAGTTCACCGGCGTGCTCGATGACGCGGCCGGCGACCGCTTCAATCAGCTTACGGATGAGCGCTTCGTCGACTTGCATTGCGGGTAGAAACTCCGTATTCGTCTCAATTCTCAACCCTGACTCTTGTGCAGCGCCTGCAATGCCGTGGCGATGGCGACCGCGCCAGGATCGGGCACGCCTTGCAGATCGCGCGCTGCGAGATAGCTGGAGCGGCCCGCCCGCGCCGAGGTCATGTTGGCGGTGCTGGCGGCTCCGGCCTGGGCTGCTGCGGCTGCCGCGCCCAGGCCCTCGCCCTTTTCAAGCGCGCGCACGGCCGGGCGCAAGGCGTCCAGCATGGTGCGGTCGCCTTCTTTGGCGCCGCCGTAGTATTCCATGCGGGCAAGGCCGAAACTCAAGGCCGCGCCCCAAGGCGATCCGCCCGCCAGGGCATGGCCAGTTGCCGAGGCAAGTATCGACAGCAGCACGCCGCTTGACCCGCCCATGCCCTTGGCGAAGGTGTCGGCGAGCGCGCCGGCGAGCTGCGCGTCGTTGGCCAGCGGCAACTTGTCGACCGTGCCGAGAACGGCGCGGGCTGCGTTGGCCATGGTGGTGCCGGTGTCGCCGTCGCCGACCTTGGCGTCGAGCAGATTGAGGTCTGCCTCGGCGGCGATGATCGCGGTGCTGACGGTTTCCACGGCGCGCCGGACTTGAGGATTTGCCGAGGGCGCATAGGCGGCGGCGCTTGCCGACTCGATGCTGTCAACCCGCGAGACTGGCGCGGTGGAGCGCACGCCCGGCCAGGCGGGGGCAAGGGTCGGCGCCAGCAGCGCTTCGGTCAGGTCGCGGTCGAGCACCAGCACAGAGATCGAGAAGCCGCGCATGTCGAGCGCGGTCATCAGCGGCGCCGGGCCGATGACGAACTGCGTGCGCCGGCCAATCTCGGTTTCCAGCACGGACTTGGCGACCAGCGACATCTCGATCGCGGGCATGCCACCGAGATTGTTGATGATCATGGCCAGCGCCGGCGCACTACTAGGGCCCGCCCCGAAGCGCTCGGTCATCAGCCGCGCCGCATCGTTGGCGCTTGGCAGCGGGATGCGCTCGATGCCGGGTTCGCCGTGGATGCCCAGGCCCAGTTCGGCCATGCCCTCGGGCAACCGCTCGTGCGTGGCGCGGCCGGGGATGGTGCAGACGGTCGAGGCGATGCCGATGGATTGCACCGCGTCCGCCGCTCTTTCCGCCGCGGCTTTGACTCTGGCGAGATCGAGGCCGCGCTCGGCCGCATACCCCGCGATCTTGTGCACGAATAGCGTGCCGGCAACGCCGCGCGGCCTGGGTGCGTTGGCGATGGCGATATCGTCGGCGACGATCACCATCTCGACGTTCAAACCCTCAGCACGCGCCTTTTCTGCCGCCAGTCCGAAGTTGAGCCGGTCGCCAGCGTAGTTCTTGACGATCAAGAGGCAGCCGGCGGGCCCGGTTACCGCATGGATGGCGGTCAATACGGCGTCGACGGAGGGCGAGGCGAAGATCTCGCCGCACACGGCCGCCGTCAGCATGCCCTCGCCGACAAAACCGACGTGGGCGGGCTCGTGGCCCGAGCCGCCGCCCGAGATCAGGCTGACCTTGCTCTTGTCGATGTGCTGGCGCAGCACGATCTTGGCGCCGCTGGGGCTGGCCAGCCGGGCCAAACGCCCACAGCCGGCGACACGCAGATAGCCGTCGATCGAGTCCGAAATGACAGCGCCGATTTCATTTACAAAGTGGGTCATCACCGGCTCCTTGCAGCGACTTGTGTGTTGTCCGAGGTCATGGGCACTACCCGTGCACGCGATTGCCGGTGGCATCGAAATAGAGCGGGCGCGCCAAACCCACATCCACGCCGTCGCCCGCGCTGAACGCCGCGTCTGCCGCCACCAGCGATGTAATGCGGTGCTCGCCGATACGAATGTGCAGATGGCTCTGATCGCCCAGGTGCTCGATCCACTCGACCTTGCCGACGGCATTGCCATTCGCCGACTTGGCGATGCGCAGATGCTCGGTGCGCGCACCCAGCGTCAGGGCAGCCTTCGGCGCGCCGCCATCGGGAATGAGCCCGGTCGGCAGCAGATTGATCTGCGGTTGCCCAAGGCGCGTTGCTACATACACCGTCGATGGATTTTCGTAGATGTCGCGTGGCGTGCCCAGCTGCACCAGTTGGCCACGATCCAGCACGCCGATGCGGTTGGCCATGGTCATGGCCTCGATCTGGTCGTGGGTGACGTAGAGCAGCGTGGCGCCGAGATCCTGTTGGATCCGTTTCAGCTCGACGCGCATGTCGCCGCGCAGCTTGGCGTCGAGCGAGGACAGCGGCTCGTCCATGAGATAGATGGCGGGGCGGCGCACCAGCGCGCGGCCGATGGCGACGCGCTGCATCTCGCCGCCGGACAGCTGCGTGGCGCGGTTTTGCAGTTTCTTGCCGATGCGCAGCATTTCGGCGATTTCTGTGACGCGCCGTTCGATCTCGGGCTCGGCCATGCGGCGCGCCGGCGAGCGCAGCGGGAAGGCGAGGTTTTCGAACACCGTCAGATGCGGATAAAGCGAGTACTGCTGGAACACGAAGGCGACGTCGCGGCCCGCGGGCTCGATCCCGGTGACGTCGCGGCCGCCGATCCAGACTTCGCCGCTGTCGATTTTCTCCAGGCCAGCGACCACGCGCAGGGTGGTGGTTTTGCCCGCTCCCGTGGGGCCGAGCAGGACGACGAACTCGCCATCGGCGATGCGTGAGATCGACCCCCGACACGGCGGTGGTTGCGCCGAAGCGCTTGACGACGGATTTGAGCTGGACATCAGCCATGGGACACCCGCGCGCCGATGGCGCCCTCGTGCAGCGCCGAAGGCACCGCCCGGCCACTGGATTTGACGAACACGCAGAGCCGTTCGGGGGCGAAGACGAGGCCGACCTGCTCGCCGGTGCGGACGCTGGTTTCTGCAGGCAAGCGCGCCTTCAGCCGCCCCTCGGCGGTCTTCAGCGTGACGATCTGTGTTGTGCCTAAATACTCCGTACCGAACACTTCGGCGCGCAGTTTCGAGGCGTCGGAGAACCGGACGTGTTCGGGGCGCACGCCCAGAACGAGGTCGGTCTCGGCCACCGCCTGGCGCGCGGCCGGTACAGCGATATCGGCGCCATTGATGCTGACAGCCGATTGATTGGGCGCCAGGCTGCCCCTGAACGGCACGAAATTCATCGCCGGTGAGCCGATGAAGTCAGCCACGAACATGGTCGCGGGGCGGTCGTAGATCTCTTGCGGAGCGCCGAGCTGTTCGACCAACCCGTGGTTCATGACGGCGATGGTATCGGCCATCGACATGGCCTCGATCTGATCGTGCGTGACGTAGACGGTGGTCGCACCGATGCGATCGTGCAGCTGGCGCAGTTCCTGGCACATCAGGTGGCGGAATTCGCTGTCGAGCGTGCCAAGCGGTTCGTCCATCAGGAAGGCCTTGGGACGGCGCACGATGGCGCGACCGAGCGCGACGCGCTGGCGGTCGCCACCGGCAAGGCGCGAAACGGGGCTGTCTAGCAGGTGGTCGATGCGCAGAAGCTTGGCCGTTTCCTCGACGCGCGTCTTGATCTCGGCCCGCGGCATATTCTGGCAGGCCAGCGGATAGGCGATATTCTTGCGCACGTTCATGTGCGGGTAGAGCGCGAACAGCTGGAACACGAAAGCGATGTCGCGTTCCGAGGCGCGCTTCTGGGCGACGTCTTCATTGTCGAGCAGGATGCGTCCCGAGGTTGGCAGCTCCAGTCCCGCTATCATGCGCAGCGTCGTGGTCTTGCCGCAGCCCGAGGGGCCGAGCAGGCAGAAGAACGAACCGTCCTTGATGGCGAAGGACGAATCCTTGACGGCGACGAAATCGCCAAACGACTTGTGCAGATTTTCAACCCGGATCTCGGCCATGGCTACTCCGGGAATTTCGATGAGATCACGAACAGCGCCGTGCCCGCGAGCGTCGTGATGAAGGAATAAGAATAGAGCGTCAGGAAAAACGGCTGCATCAGCATGACCACGCCGAGCGCAATTAGAAGTGTAGCGAGGTTCTCCCAGGGACCGCGGCGCAGGCGCAGAAAATCGGCGATGAAGCCGGTCTTGGCTGGCGGCTGGTAAAGCTCGCGGTCGGTGGGGCGAGGGTCGCTCATTTGCGCACCGCGCCGAAGGTGATGCCGCGCAGGAGATGCTTGCGCATCAGCACCGTGAAGACCAGGATCGGGATCAGGAACAGGGTCGTGCCACCGCCGACTGCCGGCCAGTCCATGCCGCCCTCACCGATGATCGTTGGGATGAAGGGGGGGGCGGTCTGCGCGGTGCCCGAGGTAAGCAACACGGCGAAGGCATATTCGTTCCAGGCAAAGATCAGGCAGAAGATGGCGGTGGCCGCGATGCCGGTGAGCGCTTGCGGGAGAACGACTTTGCGGAACGCCTGCAACCGCGTGTAGCCGTCGATCATGGCCGCGTCTTCGTACTCGCGCGGGATTTCGTCCATGAAGCCCTTCAGCAGCCAGACGGCCAATGAGACGTTCACGGCTGTATAGAGAAGGATCATGCCGAGCGCGGTATCGGAGAGGCCGAGCTGGCGGTACATCAGGTAGATCGGGATGGCCACGGCGATTGGCGGCATCATGCGCGTCGAGAGGATGAAGAAGAGGAGATCGTCCTTGAGCGGCACATTGAAGCGCGAAAAACCGTAGGCGGATAGCGTTCCGAGAACCACAGCGAGGAAGGTCGAGCCGAACGCTATGATGATGGAGTTGACGAAGCGCGGCCAGTAGTTCGACGTACCGGCAATCACCATGTCGCGGCTGCGCGTGATCTGATCGCAGGTGCCGGTGGCCGGTCCCAGAGTTTCGATATATTCCTTAGTCTGACGGGTGCGCGTGGTGAAGAGATTGCAATAGCCTTCCAGCGTCGGCTGGAACACCACTTTGGGCGGATAGGAGATCGAATCCGGTGGTGTTTTGAGGCCGGTCGCAAAGATCCAGAACAACGGCACCATGGTGATGACCGCATAGAGGATTACCAGCGTGCCGGCCACCCACTTGGCGGTAGCGCTCGGCGCGACGACGGAATGGGCCGTGCTTGCTTGCGAAAAGACAGGTGCGCTCATCTGTTCTTCACCTGGTTGAGCGCCTTTACATAGATGTTGGCGAGGCCGAAGACCGCGACGAACAGTATTATGGCGAAGGCGGATGAATAGCCGGTGCGCCATTTCTCGAAGGCTTCGCGCTTCAGGGTGATGGACGCAACCTCGGTGACCGATCCGGGTCCGCCGCCCGTCAAGAGGTTGACCATGTCGAACATCTTGAAGTTCTCGATGCCGCGAAAGAGGACGGCCAGCATGATGAAAGGCAGCGCCATCGGCAGCGTGATGGTGAAGAACTGCCGCACCGGCGAGGCGCGGTCGACCTCGGCGGCCTCGTAGATGTAGTCGGGAATGGAGCGCAGGCCGGCCAGGCAGATCAGCATGACATAGGGCGTCCACATCCAGGTATCGACGATGATGATGGCCCAGGGCGCGAGTTTCACCGATCCCAGCATCTCGAACGAGGATGGCTCCCAGCCCGTGAAGAACGAGACGATGTAATTGAACAGCCCGATCTGCGGCTGATAGAGGAACTTCCAGAAATTGCCGACCACGGCCGGTGACAGCATCATGGGGATGAGGATCACGGTGGTCCAAAAGGCGTGTCCACGGAATTTCCGGTCGATGAGATAGGCGAGGGCAAAGCCCAGCAGCGTCTGCAAGATGATGGTCCACACCACGAAATGGGCGGTCGCCTGCATGGCCGCCCAGATGTCGGGGTTGGAGAGAATGGAGCGGTAGTGCTCGATGCCGACGTTCAAAACCGGCGCATTCGGACGATTGGCGCGATAGTTCGTGAACGACAGATAGATGGTCCAGATCAGCGGGAAGATGTTGATCGCCAGCAGCAGCACGATCGTCGGCGCGATGAACAGCCAGGCGATGACCCGGTCCGACAGGCCGCGCACCATCCGCGCCACCGGTTCGGGCGTCGCGGCGGCAATGCGTCCTGCTGATGATGTGGTGATGTCGGTCATGGGGTTTCGTTCGGTCAGCCGTTAGAAAGCCAGGAGGTCGTTGCGTAGGGGCGACACGTGTGTCGCCCGTCCATCATATCCACGGACGCCTGCGGTTGTGGATAGACGGGCGACCCACGGGGTCGCCCCTACATTTCTGGCGTTGATGGAGCGGCCGGCGCGGCACGCTTTACAGCTTGCCTTCTTCCTTGAAGGTCGCGGTCCAATCGACGATCAGGGCGTCGAGCGCTTCCTTGGCGGTGCCCTTGTCGGCCACGACGTAGTCGTGCAGCCGCTTCTGCATCGCCTGCAGCAGCGTGGCGTAGGCCGGCTCCTGCCAGAAGTCCTGCACGCCGCCCATGGCTTCCAGGAATTGCGGCGCGAACGGCTGCGAAGTCTTGAAGCCCGCGTCATTCAGCACAGCGTTGTGGCAGGCATAACCGCCCAACGACCACCACTTCTTCTGCACCTCAGGCGTGGCGAACCACTTGATGTACTGCAGCGCCTGGTCCTTCAGGTCGGAGTTGGCGACCACCGAGATGCCCTGGCCGCCGAGCGTCGAGCCGGCGATCTTCTGGCCCGGGTTGACGAAGAAGCCGGTGACTTTGCCGACCTTCTCGTCCTTGGCCATGCCCGGCATGAACGCGAACCAGTTCATCATCATGGCGACCTGGCCAGACTTGAACGCATCGAGACCTTCGCCCATGTAGCTGTCCGTATACCCCGGAGGTGTGCAGCACTTGTAGAGCGACTTGTAGAACTCGAGACCGGCAACAGCGTCAGCTGAGTTGACCGCGCCGTCCATGTCGTACTTGCCAGCGGTCTTCTCGTACTTGAAGCCGAACGGATAGAGCGCCGAGGTGGCGCCCATGGTGATGCCTTCGGACGCGCGCTCGGTGAAGATGGCGGCGCCATAGACTTTCTTGCCATCGACTTCGCGGCCCTGGAAGAATTCGGCCGTGTCCTTCAACTCGCTCCAGGTCTTGGGAACGTCGAGGTCGCGGCCATACTTCTTCTTGTATTCGGCCTGCAGTTCGGGTTTGGCGAACCAGTCCTTGCGATAGAACCAGCCGTTGGCGTCACCCATGGCCGGCAGCGCCCAGTAGTTCGGCGTACCCTTGGGCCAGGTCGAATAGGCGTAGACGGTGGCGGGAGCGAAATCGCTCATCTTGATTCCTTCTTTGTCGAAGAAATCGTTGAGCTTCACATATTGCTTGTTCTCGGCTGAGCCGCCGATCCACTGACTGTCGCCGATCAGAAGATCGCACAGCTTGCCGCCGGAATTGAGCTCGTTGAGAATGCGGTCGGTAAAGTTCGGCCAGGGCGTGAATTCGAACTTCATCTTGATGCCGGCCTGTTTCTCGAAATCCTTCGAGAGCTCGACCAGCGCGTTCGCCGGATCCCAGGCAGCCCAGCAGAGCGTCAGGTCCTTGGCCGAGGCCGTCGCGAGACTGCCCGTCCAAAGCGCACCCGCGAGGCCCAATGCCAGCGCGGACTTCAGCAAAGTCCTCATCTTGTCTCCTCCCATGTGGGTCAAACAACGAGGCCGGCACATGCCGGTTCGCCGTACGTCAGTCGCCGCAACATGCGGTCGCTGATCCCGTTATCGCCGGCTCGACCGATAGGGCCGCAAGCCAGCGTTGTTTAGCAATTTTGTTTAGTGAAGCTCATTTCACTAAACTTGGCAAGGGCGTCGCGAATCTTTTTTCGACTGGCGCGCATCTGCAGGGCATACGCATCAAACGGCGGGGCGAAGTGCCGAATCTGCCAAGTGCCAAGCCGGTCGGCCGCAAATTCCGGCACGACCAGCGGGCCGGCGTTCAAACTCTTTTTATCGAAGCCTGCTAGCCTTACGGGCTCGAAAGCCGTCGCCGTGCGCAAGCGCCAGGCCGTCACAGGGAGGCATGCCCATGACCAATTTCGTCCTGATCGACCCGCTTCGTCGCCCCGCGTCCGTGAATACCGCGCCGGCAGCGCGCGCGCCGCAGCAACGCCAGCCGCAAGCCGCGCGCGGCAGCAATCGCCGCGAAGATAGCCGCGCCCCCTCGCGCATTCGCGGCCTCGTCGCTGGCAACGCGGGTGTGGCCGACATCCGCTGCGAGATCATCGATCAGTCGGCCTCGGGCGTGCAGATCGAGGTCCCGGCCAACACCGACGGCATCGGCACGCGCGTGCGCGACATCCCGGAACGCTGTGAGCTGACGATGCAGACCTATGGGGCGGCGTCGCAGGTGCAATGCCTGGTAGTCTGGCGCCGCGGCCGCCGCGCGGGGCTGCGGTACCTGGGGCCGGTGAAGAAGGTGGCAGTGAGGAGATAGGGTGCCCTCACCCCTCCGCCGCAAACACCAGCATCGCCGCCGGGTCCACGCGCACGCCGACGTCCTCGCCGCGGCGCACCGGGACGGTCACGCGCAGGCGGGCGCGCAGCACGCTGTCCAGGCCATCGACGGCCAGGTCGACGATCACCACGTCGCCCATGAATTTGACGTCGAGGACGCGGGCGGCGCGGCCCTGGCCGGCGGGCAGGAGTTCGACACCGCGCTGGCGCACGCAGAGCACGGCGCTGGCGCCCTCCGCCAACCCCGGGGCGGGCAGCGACCCTAGCGCGGTGGCGATGGCGCCGGAGCGCACCACCGCGGGCACTTCGTTGATGTCGGAGAACAGTCTGGCCACGAACAGATCCGCAGGCGCGGCATAGAGCGCTTCCGCCTTGCCCTGCTGGATGATCCGTCCACCGCGTAGCACCAGGATGCGGTCGGCCAGCCGCATCGCCTCCTCGGGATCGTGCGTGACGATGATCGAGGTCGCCTTGGTCTCGCGCAGCACCTGCAGCGTCTCTTCCTGCATGGAGTGGCGCAGCTGCACGTCGAGGCCCGAGAAGGGTTCGTCCATCAGCAGCACGCCGGGGCGCGGGGCCATGGCGCGGGCGAGCGCGACACGCTGTTGCTCTCCCCCCGACAAACTATGCGGATAGCTCTGGGCATAGCGGGCCAGGCCGACCCGTTCGAGGGCGGCCAGCGCCACGCGCCGGCTCTGGTCGGCCGGCAGCGCCCACAGGCCGAACGTGACATTCTCCAGGATGGTGAGATGCGGGAAAAGCGCGAAATCCTGAAACATCAGGCCGATGTTGCGCTTTTCGGGCGGCACGAAGCGTTCCTCGCCTGCGACCTCCATGCCGTTGAACAGCACGCGTCCCTTCGACGGCTTCTCGATACCGGCGGCGATGCGCAGCAACGTGGTCTTGCCGCAGCCCGAGGGGCCGAGCAGGCAGACGATTTCGCTTGGGCTGACTTCCAGCGTGACGCCGGAAAGAGCGTGCGTCGGCCCGTACCATCGGTGCACGTCCTCGAAGCGCAACGCGGACGCAAAGGTGGCGCCGGCCGAGCCGCGACGGCCCCAACTGGCGCCAGTCGCGGCGCCATCGTCCGCTGGCGGAGCATTCTGCGAGACGGGGGCCAGGGTCACGATTGGGGTGGCGCCCCGTCGTCAACCGGAAATGGCAGTACCCAAGGGCAACCCAATGGCGTCATCCCGGCACAGGCCGGGACCTGTCCGAGGTGCAGGAGGATGCGCCGGTCGTTCAAAGCGCTCATTCGTCGTCACTTCGGGCTTGGACGGGTCCCGGCCTGCGCCGGGATGACGAAGCGGGCGACTCCGGGTCTTCGGTGTCCCCTAGCATTTCATCTCCGCCGTCCATGTTTTCGGGATCGTCCGCCGCCGTCCCATCGCTCTCGTCCTCGGCATCTAGCGGCAACTCATCGGCCTGCAGACTTGCCAGCAGTTCGGGATCAGGCACCTTGAAGCCGGGGGGAAGACTGGAATCGAGCAGGCCGGCCCCCTTCAGTTCGGCCGCGCCCGGAAGATCGGCGAGGCTCTCGAGCCCGAAATGGTTCAGGAACCCCTCGGCGGTGCCATAAGTGACCGGCCGCCCCGGTGCCCGCCGGCGCCCGCGTAAGCGCACCCAGCCGGTCTCCATCAGCGCATCCAGCGTGCCCTTGGACGTGGCCACGCCGCGGATCGCCTCCACCTCGGCGCGCGTCACCGGCTGGTGGTAGGCGATGATGGCCAGCGTTTCGAGAGCGGCGCGCGAGAGACGCTTTTCGGTCTGGGATTGCTTCTCCAGCAGATAGCCAAGATCCGCCGCAGTGCGGAACGCCCATTTGCCCGCGACCTTGACGAGGTTGACGCCGCGCGGGGCATAGACCGTCTGGAGCTGCTGCAGCAACCCGGGGATATGGGCGGAGGGCGGTAACTCCTTGGCGAGGTCCGTGACGGCCAGCGGGGCGGGCGCAGCAAACAGCAGCGCTTCAAGCACGCGCAATTGCTGCGCGGTCTCGGCGGTGGCCTCAGGCGCTTGGGGCGGTTCGGGCATTCGCGGGCGTTTCTGTGCGGCGGCAGTCAAGGTGGCGGTCGTCCTTCGTGTTCGAGCTGCGGGACCGGCCGCACCCCAGACCGCCCAATGTAGAGGGCGCGCGCAAGCTTGTCCAAGGGTGGAAAAAGGGGGTAGATAAACGGGGACAGTTTACTTATATCGCCAGCAACAGACTTCAACCTGACGTAAGCCGTCCAGCGCGATATAAGTAAACTGTCCCCGTTTATTTTTCCCGCTTAATCCCCGACCACCCGCAAGTGCGTCTTCGTCCGCACAAAGAGTTTGCCATAGGGCTCGGCCTGTTGCAGCTCCAGCCGGCCGTCGCGGGTCAGCTCCAGCACGGCGCCAAGCGATGCGGCGGTGACCGTTTTACGGTCCATGCTGGCGGTCAGGTACTGGCCCATCAGGCCGTCGAAATCGGCCCAGTCCGGGAGCGCGCCGACCATCCGTTCGAGCCGCGTGCGCGCCTCCTTGATCGACCACACCTCGCGCCGCTTGATGACGTGATGGCTCTGTACGGAGCGCTTCCGCTGGTCGGCGTAGGCGCGCAAAAGATCGTACATGGAGACGTCGTAAGTCTCTGATTTTATGATGCGAATTGGTTCGGGCTCGCCGCGTGGAAAGATCGAGCGGCCCAGCCGGTCGCGCGCCATCAGGCGGGCGGCGGCCTCGCGCATGGCGCTAAGGCGCTGCAGCCGGAAGGCCAGCTGCATGGCCAGTTCCTCGCCGCTCAAGCCCGGCTCGTCGGGGGCCTTGGGCAGCAGCAGGCGCGACTTCAGGAACGTCAGCCAGGCCGCCATGACGAGATAGTCGGCGGCCGTCTCCAGCCTGAGCGGCCCGGCGCGCTCGATGAAGGCGATGTACTGGCCCGCCAGCGCCGCCATCGAGACGTGCTTCAGGTCCAGCTTGTGGGTCCGGGCCAGCGCCAGCAGCAGGTCGAGCGGGCCCTCGAAACCGGCGAGATCGACGATCAGGGAGTTTGCGTCCGGGCGTGGAAACGCGTCGGCTTCGAAGTCGGAGTCGGAGTTGTCAGAATAAGTGGTTGATATCATTGAATATTCCAAGATCATGCGAAGTTGGACTGTACCGCCAGCACCTCACCCAGAGCCTCCAGCGCCTCCGACACATCGAACGCTCCGGGTACGCCGCGTCGCGCCAGCGCGGCCTCGAAACGGTCGAGCGAACGCCCCTCCAGGAAGGGCGTTTGCTCCGCCACGTCCAGCATCTCCTCGAGCTTGCCGTTGCAGTGCAGAACCACGTCGCAACCGGCGCCCAGCACCGCCACCGCCCGCTCGCCCGGTGTGCCGCCGAGCGCCTGCATTGAGAGATCGTCGCTGAGCAGGAGACCGTGGAAACCGATCTCGCCGCGGATCACGGTTTCCACTACCAGGCGCGAAGTGGTGGCCGGGCCGTTGCGGTCAATGTCCGTATAGAGAATATGCGCCGTCATGCCGATTGGCAGATCGTTGAGGGCCTGGAACGGGCGGAAGTCGGTCGCCGCCAGTTCGTCGATGGAGGTGGCGACCACCGGCAGCATCTTGTGGCTGTCGGACTTGGCGCGGCCGTGGCCGGGCATGTGCTTCATGCAGGGCAGGATGCCGCCGTGGGAGAGACCGTCCGCCACCGCGCGGCCGAGCGCGACGATCATCTCGACGTCCGGGCCGTAGGCGCGGTCGCCGATGGCGTCCGTGATGCCGGGGACCGGCAGGTCCAGCACTGGCGCGCAGTTGGTGTTGAGCCCAAGCGCGCGCAAGTCCATCGCGTTGACCTGGGCCACCGCGCGGGCGGCGCTGACGGCCAGCGCGGGGTCGTCCCGGTACAGATGGCCGAAGCTGGCGGCGGGTGGCAATTGGCGCCAGTGCGGCGGTTGCAGGCGCTGTACGCGGCCCCCCTCCTGGTCGATCAGGATCAGCAGATCGTCGCTGCCTATCGCGTCCTTGAAGCCGTTGACCAGCGCGCGTACCTGTTCCGGGCTTTGGCAGTTGCGCTTGAACAGGATGA
Source organism: uncultured Alphaproteobacteria bacterium (assembly GCA_963732765.1). Taxonomy (GTDB): domain Bacteria; phylum Pseudomonadota; class Alphaproteobacteria; order Rhizobiales; family Hyphomicrobiaceae; genus JANYHF01. Next base: position 834,942 of record CAVTAS010000008.1, read on the forward strand.
GGCCGCAGGGGCGCGCGTCCTGCAGGAAGCGCCATTCGTCCCCGGTCAGGGCCTCGCCGGCGACCCCGGTGATGAAGGCGGAGAGCATGGCCATGGCGCGGGCTCCGGTTCAGGCAAAAGAGGGCAGCAAAAAGGGGCGGCCACTGGCCACCCCGGAACGTTACACGCGATCAGCCGATGCCCAGATCCACCAGGATCAATAGGCCGCGACGATGCAATCCTTGAGGCCGCTGGCTTTCAGTTTGATGCACAGGTTCTTGACCGCGGCTCCCGACCCCGGAGGACCAATGCGCAGGCGATACTTCGTGCCCTGTGCGCCCAGATCGACTTCCTGGATGTCGGGCTGGCCATCGCCGAGCAGCTCGCCGAATTTCTGTTGCATATCAGCGAAGTAAGCCAGTGACTCGGCCTGCGTCTTGCCCGAGAAGACCTGCAGAATATAGCCGCCGCCGCCCGCGGGCTTGGGCGGTGCAGCGGGCTGCACAATCGCAACCTTGGGCTTGGCAGGCGGCGCGGGCGCAACTTGCGGCTCGACAACCTCGGCAGCCGGATCGACCGCGGGCTCAACGGCGGCAACCTTGGCAAGTTTCTTGACGGCAGCGGCCGCAGCCGGAGGCTTTGCCGGCACCAGCTTCACCGGCGCCTCGACGGCCTCCGCAGCCACCTGTTCGGCGTCGGCGGCGACATCGACGACGGCCGTCTCGGCGGCCACGACCGCGGCTTTGGCCTTGGCCTTCAGCGTTGCGGCATCGGGGACTTTCGGTTTGGCGGGGGGCAATTCGGGCTCGCCGAGCGAGATGCCGGGGACGCCGTGATCCTCGAGCGACGCCGCAGCCACGGTGGCCTCAATGGGCTGGCCGGGCTTGACGACGACAGTCGGCACCTTGCGTGGCATCGCCACCACATCGGTCTGACCGTTGGCATTGCCCTCCATCGTGGTCGCCACCTGCTCCTGGCTGGTAACGACGGTAGCTGCGCCATCCGGCGTCTCGCCAGCGCGGTCGAGAATGGTCTTCTTGCCGGTGTCGAAGGTCTGCCCTCCGGCATCAACCGGCGGAGTCTTGGTCGGGGACTTCTCGGCCTGGAAAACGCGCGTGCCCCCGCTCTTGCCACCAGAACCCATGCTCAACTTGTAGGCATAACCAAGCCCGCCTCCGACCACGATAGCGACAGCCAGCGCGGCCAGGACGTAAAGACCACGACGGCTCTTGGACACCGGCTCGTCGGCGTACTCTTCCTCGTCGTCGTCAGCCTCGAAGTCTTCGTCGGCCGCTTCGGTATCGGCCAGGTTGGAATAGGGCTCGTCGCCGTAGCCGTCCTGAGCGTATCCGTAGGGCTGATTGCGGGCCGCGCCGTGTGCGCCGTTGGGCGCGGCAAGCGGTGGACGTTTGGATTGAGCCTCCAGATAGGGATCGCGGCCCCGCGTCGGCGGCACGATCTCCTGCTGGGCAGCGGCTGCTGGCGGTGCATAGCCGTTGGCAACCGGGCGCTGCGTTTGCCCTGGACGGCCCTGGGTGGCGCCCTGCGCTGCTGGGCGCACGGGGGCACCGCGCTCGCCCGGCGCGGGGGCAGCGTAGCGGCGCTCTGTCATGGGTGGGGCACCCGGGGGCAACTGCTGCGGCGCTGCCGGCTGCAGCGGGCGCTGACCGTTCGGGGCGGCACCTTGGGGTGCGCGCTGCTGCTGCTGTTGCTGCGGCGCCTGATAGGGGTCTTGCTGATAGGCCTGCTGGCCCTGCGGCGGAAACTCCAGCCGCGGGTCCTGCCGGCTATTCTGGCGCGGGTCGGCATAGGGGCGCGCGGGATCGGCGGCCTGCTGGCGCGGCGGCGGATTGGGATTGCCTTGCGGCAGGTAGGGATCGAAACGCGGCGTCACGCCTGGCTGCGCGCCACGCGGCTGCTCGCGCTGCGGATCGGGGGCCAAGGGAATGCCGGTCTGGTTCGGCCCGCGCATAGGTGCCTCGCTGCGCAAACGCGGATCGGCCTGCCGCGGATCGACGAGCCGCGGATCAACGCGCCGCTGTCCCTGCAGGCTATCGTCGTAGCCCTGTTCAAATCCACCAGCGGTGCGGCCGGCTCCCCTGGCAAGCGTGTCTTCCGGCCTCGCCATAGCGCTATCCTTGCAACCAGTACCTACGTCCGAATCGCAGTCTAGCGCATCTCTTCGGGAGCGTGCACACCGAGTATCCCCAGTCCCGTGGCCAGAATCTGCCGTGTTGCCGCGGTTAGCGCCAAGCGCGCCGCTGTTGTGGCTTTGTCATCCTCCCGTATGAACCGCAAATGTGGCAGGTCTATGCCCCGGTTCCACTGACCATGGAATTCCGATGCCAGTTCATAGAGATAGAACGCCAGCCGGTGCGGCTCGTGCGAGGTCGCGGACTGCTCGATCAGGCGGGGAAAAAGCGCCAGACGCTTGATCAGCGAGATTTCCCCGTCATCCACAAGTTTCTTCAAGTCAGCACGGAATACGCCCTCGGATCCCAGCGTCAATTCAGGGAATACCTCAGTTCCTTTGCGAAAAATCGAGTTCGCGCGGGCATGCGCCATCTGAACATAGAAGACTGGATTGTCTTTCGACTGCTCCGTTACTTTCTCAAAGTCGAAATCGAGCGGCGAATCATTCTTGCGATACAGCATCATGAAGCGCACGGGATCGCGGCCGACCTCGTCGACCACATCGCGCACCGTGATGAAAGTGCCGGCGCGTTTGCTCATCTTGAAGGGCTGGCCGCCCTTGTAGAGCTTAACCAGGTTGCAGAAAATAACGTCCAGTTCGCCCTTTCCACCGGAAATGGCGGCGACCGCCGCCTGCAACCGCTTCTTGTAGCCGGCATGGTCGGCGCCCAGCACATCAATCATGTGCGTGAAACCGCGGTCCCACTTGGTCTTGTGATAGGCGATGTCGGGCGCGAAATAGGTGTAGCTGCCGTTGGATTTCAGCAACGCCCGGTCTGCATCGTCGCCGAAGGCCGTCGAGCGGAACAAGGTCTGCTCGCGGTCCTCCCAATCGGGATTGACCTCGCCCTTGGGCGGGTCGAGTTTGCCTTGGAAGACGTGCCCCGACTTGCGAAGCTCGTCGATCGTCTCGGCGACCTTGTCGGCCGTGCCGGTTGTCAGCGCCCGCTCGGACGAAAAGACGTCGTGCTTGATGTTGAGTTGGGCGAGGTCGTCGCGGATCAGGTCCATCATGGCTTCGAGCGCGAACGTGCGCACCGGGGCGAGCCATTCGGCTTCTGGTTTGTCGAGCAAGGACTTGCCAAACTTTTTCGCCAGCGCCTCGCCAACCGGCTTGAGATAGTCGCCGGGATAGAGGCCTTCCGGGATCTCGATGGTTTGTCCGTGCGCCTCGCAATAGCGCAGGTAGGCCGAGCGGGCGAGCACGTCGACCTGGCCGCCGGCGTCGTTGATGTAATACTCGCGCGTCACGTCGAAGCCGGCGAAGGCGAGCAGGTTGGCCAGCGTGTCGCCGACCACCGCGCCGCGGCAGTGGCCGACGTGCAAGGGGCCGGTGGGGTTGGCCGAGACGTATTCGACGTTGACCTTTTTGCCCCCGCCCGCGTTCGAGCGGCCGTAGGTGGCGCCTTCCTTCAAGATAGCGCCAACGATGCCGGGCCAGACCGCACGGTCGAGCGTGATGTTCACAAAACCCGGCCCTGCGATCTCGACCTTGGCGACGCCGGCCATTTTCTCCAGCTCTGGTTTCAGCAGCTCGGCAATGTCGCGCGGTTTCATTCCGGCGGGCTTGGCCAGCACCATGGCGGCGTTGCTGGCGAAATCGCCGTGCGCTGCGTCCTTGGTCTGGTCGATGCCAAGCCGCACGTCCGCCACGGCCGCGGGCAGTTTGCCATCGCGCACCAGCGCGGCGACGATGCTCGCGAGCCTGGCTTCGTAGTCGGCGAAAATGTGCATGTGAATGCCTAAATAAATCGGGGCGAGGCAGTAAAACGGGGACAGTTTACCTATTTCACCGACGGAGCGTTCGGGTTGAGGCAGCGGTGATGAAATAGGTAAACTGTCCCCGTTTTACTGCCGACGATCGGAGTGTCCCCGGGCTAGACCAAATCGGGGGTGTGGTCAAACAGCCGGCGGTGTTCCTCGATGGCGTAGCGGTCGGTCATGCCGGCGACGAAATCGACGATGCGCGGCCCCTGCTCTGCGGACGGCAGCGGGGCGATCGCCGTGCGCCAGCTTTCCGGGAGCAAGGATGGGTCGGCGACGTAGCGCGTGAACAGCGCCGCGACCATGCCTTCGGCCTGGCGCATGACGTCCATCACGCGCTTGGAGCGATAGACCTCGGTAAACAGAAAACCGCTGAGTTCGCTCAGCTGCTCGGCCATCTGGCCCGAGAACGAAATCACCGGCGCATCGGCGTGGCGGATGGCATCGCTGTCCGACGGGGCCAGCCGGTCCAGGTTCCGGCGCGACTCGGCCATCACATCCGCGACCAGTCCGGTGATCAGCCGCCGCGTGATTTCGTAGTGGAGCTGCGGGCCTGCAAGATCGCCATGGACGGTCGCAATCTCATCAATGTAGCCGGCGATCAGCGGTACGTCCCGCAAACCCTCGATGTCGATCACGCCGGCGCGCAGGCCGTCGTCCAGGTCGTGGCTGTTGTAGGCGATATCGTCGGCCAGCGCCGCCACCTGCGCCTCGGCCGAGGCGAACCGGTCGAGCCACAAATCATGCCGGGCGTTATAGTCCGTGATCACCGCCGAGAGCGGGCCGGCGCGGTTGCTGCGGTGCGAGCCGGTCAGCGGGCCGTTGTGTTTCACCAGCCCTTCCAAGAGTTCCCAGGTCAAGTTGAGGCCGCTGAAGCTGGCGTATTTGCGTTCGATCGCGGTCACGACGCGCAAGGACTGGGCGTTGTGGTCAAAGCCGCCATGCATCTTGGCGGCCTCCGCCAGCGCCCGCTCCCCGGCGTGGCCGAACGGCGGATGGCCAAGATCGTGCGCCAGCGCCAGCGCCTCGGTCAGATCCTCGTCCAGGCGCAGCTGGCGGGCGATGGCGCGTGCAATCTGTGCCACCTCGATGGTGTGGGTGAGGCGCGTCCGGTAGTGGTCGCCCTCGTGATAGAGGAACACCTGCGTCTTGTGCGTCAGCCGCCGGAAGGCGGAGGAATGCACGATGCGGTCGCGGTCGCGCTGGAAGCCGCCGCGCATTTCGCAGTCGGTTTCTGGTATGAGGCGGCCACGGCCTAAAGCGGGATCGGCGGCAAAGGGCGCATAATCGGGGCGTGAACGGCCCTTTGGCGCTGGTTTGGCTCTCACAGTTGGCGAGACTGACAGGCTGGCAGGCATGCTGGGTGCCGATCCGTGGTTCTTGGTTGGGAATCCGCGTCGTTGCAACTATATATGGCATGCAAACGATTTGCGCAGCAGACCTGCACCAGCGGTATCGGCGTTAGAGACGGGCGAAACAAGTCTCGCCCCTACGCTGCGCCGTCCGTTCGTAGGGGCGAGACTTGTCTCGCCCAGTGTTGGGCCGCAGCACAGGAGCAGACATGCCAGACACCAACTCAGCCACCGCCATTTCCGTCACCGATCGGGCCGCCAGCCGGATCGCCGAAATCCTGAAGGGCGAACCGGACGCGCGCATGATGCGCGTCAGCGTCGAGGGCGGCGGCTGTTCGGGGTTTCAGTACAAATTCGATCTGGTGCCGGCGCTCGAACCCGACGACATCGTGATCGAGCGTGGCGGCGTGCAGGTTCTGGTCGACCCGGTCTCGCTGCCCTACATGGCGGGATCCGAACTGGATTTCGTCGACGATCTGATCGGGGCGCAGTTCAAGATCAAGAACCCGCAGGCAAAGGCGGCGTGCGGCTGCGGCACCAGCTTCACGGTCTGAAGCGATCGGAACTCACTGGTAGCTGTCGGACAGTGCGTAGAGCCAAACGCAGCTGCAACCGATGAGCACCGCTGGGAACAATGCAACCATGGCCGCTTGACGGTGAGCATCGACCGAGCGGGCAACCACCGTGGCGGCGACCCCAAAGAACGGCAGCATCCAGAGCACCACAAAGGGGTAGGCAAAGATGGTGGAGTTGAGCGCAACTTCGCCGCCCAACAGTTTCATGACTGGATCGTCCAGGAGCGGGGCCAGTTGTCGCCAGCCAAGCAGCATCGCCATGCCGAATACGACGTTAAGCAAGGTCATGACCTTGATGAACAGCGACGTGTGCTGTCTGTGCCGCTCGTATGAAAGGGCGGACATGTGCGACGGATCTCCGATGCCGAAGCAGCTAGGCTAGAAAAGCACGAACAACAGATTTAGTCTCAAACGGTAAACAAAGGGTTTTCGATCCCAATGAAAATCGCCACCTGGAACATCAATGGCGTCAAGGCGCGCATCGACAGCCTGACGCGCTGGCTCGCCGAGACCAAGCCGGATGTGGTCTGCCTGCAGGAGATCAAAACCCAGGATGAGGGGTTCCCGACCGAAGCCATCGAGGCGCTGGGCTACAATGTGGCCGTGCACGGACAGAAGGGCTTTCACGGCGTGGCGCTCTTATCGTTGCGCCCCTTCGACGAAGTGAAACGGCGGCTTCCCGGCGACGACAGCGACGAGCACAGCCGCTACATCGAGGCCGTGATCTCCTCGGCCGAGGGCGGCGCTGTGCGCGTGGCCGGTATCTATCTGCCGAACGGCAATCCGGTCGGCACGGAGAAATTCACCTACAAGCTGGCCTGGATGGAACGGCTGCACGCCCATGTTGCGGGGCTGCTGCAACACGAAGAGGCGCTGGTGGTGGCGGGCGACTACAACGTCATCGCCACGCCAGACGATTGCCACGACCCCAAGGTCTGGGTGGACGATGCTCTCTACCAGCCCGAAAGCCGCGCCGCCTTCCGCCGCTTCTGCCACCTCGGTCTGACCGACGCCATCAAGGCCACGCACCCAGGCGGCGGCCACTACACGTTCTGGGACTATCAGGCCGGCGCCTGGGCCAAGGACCACGGCATCCGCATCGACCACCTGATGCTCTCGCCGCAAGCTGCCGACCGGCTCGCCGGGGCCGGCATCGACCGCATGACGCGGGGGTGGGAAAAGCCGTCAGACCATGTGCCGGTGTGGGTGGAGCTTAGGGTGTAGGCTGCCGCCGGTTGGCCAGACAGCAATTGTCCGATGCCATTTCACAGCTTCTTAGCGGGTCCGGGCTATAGTGCCCCCGCTCTTGGTGCGCATTTTTGCAGGCGCCCTGATGTCAGGACACTTGCTTCATGCCCATGCCCGTTACCGTCTCGCTCGCCACCGATACCGGCAGCAGCCAAACCGATGCCATGACATCCAATGGCACACTGATCGTCGCGGGTTTTGACGCCGGGACGACCTGGGAATACCAGATCGACAACAATCCCGCATGGACTGCTGGGGCCGGCGACATTGCCGTTACCGGCGAGGGTGCCCATACCGCGACGGTGCGTTGGATCGATACGGGCCGCATTTACGAGTATCAGCTCAGCTTCACGCTCGATACAACAGCCGCCGCACCTGCTCTCTCGCTCGCCATCGATAGCGATATCCCCGGCGATGGCGTCACCGACGCCAGTCAGATCGACGTGCAGGGCGTGGAAGCGGGCGCGACCTGGGAATACTCGCTCGACAGCGGTGTGAGCTGGCTCGCTGGACTTGGGACGAGTTTCTTCCTGCCGGCGGACGCCAGCTACGGCCTCAAAGTCCGCCAGACCGACCTTGCCGGCAATCTGTCGCTGACCTCTGCCCTGCTCGCCGTCACGCTGAACACGGTGATCGCGCCCGGCACGGCTGGCAACGACACCATCAAGGGCCTTTCAGGCGACGACGAGATCAATGCCGGCGACGGCGACGACACCATAACGGGCTTCGCGGGCGCCGATTCAGTCGACGGCGGCGCGGGCGTCGATACGCTGGTGCTGACCGAAACATCGACCAAACTCAACGCGGCTGGCGAAAACCAGCTGGTCGGCGTGGAAAAGGTGACCGGCACGGGCGCGGCGGCGGGGGTCAATATCGATCTGCGCCAGCAGGGCGAAGGGTACTCGATGACCGGCAGCGCCTTCGGCGACACGCTGGTGGGCGGATTGGGCAACGACAAGATCGGCGGCGGCACCGGCGACGACTCGCTCAATGGCGGCTACGGCAAAGACACGCTGTCGGGCGGAGCCGGCAAAGACACGCTGATCGGCGGTTCGGGCAACGACAGCCTGACCGGCGCGGCAGGCGATGACATGTTCTTTGGCGGCTCAGGCAACGACGCCTTGTTTGGCGGAGCGGGCAACGACCAGCTCACCGGCGGCGATGGCCACGACAATCTGACGGGTGCGGCCGGCAACGACACTCTGTTTGGCATGACCGGCAACGACCGTCTGCTCGGCGATGCCGGCGACGATTTGCTCTCGGGCGGATACGGCAACGATCGCTTCATCTACACAAGCCGGCAGTTTGGCAGGGACGTCATCAAGGATTTCGGCGACGTCAACGGCAACCAGGACGTCATCCAGCTCTCGAAATCGATCTACAAGACCTTCGCCGCCGTGAAGTCGCACATGCAGCAACTCGGCGACGATGTGGTGATCGGCAATGTCGGTGGCCAGGATACCATCACGATCGTCCACATGACCAAGGCCGCGCTGGACGTCCACGATTTCGTGCTCGTGTAGGGAGGAGTTTTTGGCGCCGGCAACCAGCCTCAGTCGACCGAGGCCCGGCTGGCGGCCACCGACTTGCCGGCCGCTGTCGCAGGCTCGGTTGATCCAGTGGTCGCGTTCACTAGGCGGGCCAGACCAAGCCGCGCCAGGGCTGGCCAGAGTTTCATGTATTCCACCACCAGCACGCGCGTCGTGGCGGGCGAGGCCCACCAGCCCTTGGCCTGAACCGATGCCGGCATGACCGGGTGCGCAATGAGCGTTGCCTCGGGAAAGGCTTGGGCGATCTCGGCCAAGCTGCGCGCCATGTGATAACCGGACGTGACGACGATCAGCCGTTTGAAGTTGCGGTGTCGGGCCCAGACTTCGGTCTCGCGCGCGTTGCCGACCGTGTCTTGCGCCCAATAGCCGATATCGATGCAGCAATCGAACAGGTCGCCATACTCGGCAACCTGCTGGCGCAGCGCATTGCGCGAGGTGTGCGGGTTGACGCCGCTGATCAGCAGGCGCTGGCCGCGGTGTTCGGCGAGCAGTTTGACCGCCTCTTCGATGCGCGCGCCGCCACCGGTGAGGGCGACGATGGCGTCGGCTTGACCAACCTCGCCAGCCGGCTGCAGGGCCATGACGGCGAACAACAGGAAGCCGGCCGACCACGTCAGGACAAGGCCGCCTGCAATCCGGAACATCCTGCTCATGATGGCCATGATGCGTCTTCTAGCCTCGTGGACCCCGCCACTTCAGCGACATCGACTCACGTGTGACGTTTGCCCGTTCAGTGTGGAGCAAAACGCGTATAAAAAACAGTAAGAGATGATTGGGGCACAATCTGGCCCTGCGGGTTTCCCCCGGTTGGTGAGGTGAATAATACCGGGACAGTCTACTTATCTCTCCGACCTCCGGGTTGAACACGCAGTTCGAGGAGCGATATAAGTAAACTGTCTCCCGTTTTCGTGTCAGACGCGCGCGTGCAGGATGCGATATACGCCGTAACGCGAGGTCAGCATGCAGAGCGCCGCAATGACGGCCACCACAATGGCCAGCAGCAGATAGCCGGGCAGATCGAGCACGCCGCCGCCGACCAGATTGCGCAATTCAGCGGCCGTCACCACACCGCCGCCGAGCAGCGGCATCAGCGTGGGCAGCACCAGGAACACCAGCATGGCCGAGATCGCGCCCACCAGTCCGGCGCGGATGCCAAGCGCCAGGAAGTGTTTCTCGAACTCCTGACTGATGAAGCGGTCGGTAGCGCCGACGAAGTTCAGCACCTCGACGATCTCACGGTTGGAGGCGAGCGCGCTGCGGGTCGCCGAGACGATGATGGCCGTCGTGGCCGCACCCACCAGGATGAGGATGGCGAGCCCGCCGAGCGCCAGCGAGCGCGTCACGGCGCGGATCTGCGCCTGCCAGTGGCGATGATCGTCGAGGCCGGCGACCGGGAAGGCGGTGCTGAGCGAGGAGCGCAGTCTTTCGACATCGGGCGGGCGCTGACGGTCCAGCACCAGCGCGATCAGGCGCGGCACCGGCAGCGTATTGAGCGCCTCGGTCTGGCCGAGCCAGGGCTCCAAGAGCGCATTGGACTCTGCGGCCGACAACGGGCGGGCCGAAGCCACGCCGGTCTGACGGCTGAGGAAATCGGCGACGCGGTTGACCAGCGCATCCGTCCCCGCCAGGTCCTCGGCAGGCTCCACCTGCACCGTCACTTCGCTGGCGATGTTGCGCAGCCAGTTGGCGGCCGACTGGTTGACCATGTAGACCCCGCCTGCGGTCAGGCAGGCCAGGAAGCACATGATGGTAATGACGAGGTTGAGCGAGCGGCCGGTCACCGATCCCGCCGGCACGATGGGCGCGGTCTGATTGCCCATTTTGCGCATTTTCTTAGGAAGCCCGGCGTCCAGCTCCGTCCCGCTGCGCGAGGCGCCTTGCAGGCCGGGGACTGGCCGCTCCTGGGGCCGGGACGTGGTTATGGGCTCGTCGTCGAACCCGCTTTGCTCGCGGGCGCTCGGCTGCCATTGCGTCCTGTTATCGTCAGCCGATGCGGACATGGCCCTCGTGCAGCTCCAGCTTTGGCGCCTTGAATTGTTTCATCAATTGATGATCGTGGGTAGCAATGATGACCGACGTGCCCAGCCGGTTCAGTTCGATGAAGAGGCGGAGCAGACGGCGCGCCATCTGCGGATCGACGTTACCGGTCGGCTCGTCGGCAAGCAACAGCTCCGGTTTTCCGATCACGGCGCGGGCGATGGCGGCGCGCTGTTTCTCACCTCCCGAAAGCACGGAAGGATAGGCGTGCATGCGCTCGCCAAGGCCCACCCATTGCAGGAGGTCGGTGACGTCGTCCTTGTAGTCGCCCATGCGGCGGCCAACCACCCGCAACGGCAGTGCCACATTCTCCCAGGTGGTGAGATGGTCGAGCAGCCGGAAGTCCTGGAACACAATGCCGATGCGCCGCCGCAACTGTGCGCGCCGGGTTTGCGAAACTGTGGTAATGTTCTGGCCGAACAGGAGAATTTGTCCCGACGTCGGCTGTTGCGACATGAACAGCATACGCAGTAAACTGGTCTTGCCCGATCCCGACGGACCAGTGAGAAAGTGGAATGACCCGGGCCGCAAATGGAATGTCACGTCGGTCAGCACATCGGCGCCGCGGCCGTAGCGCAGCCCAAGGCCATTCAGGCGGATCATGGGTTAGGCTCCGGAGGGGCGGGATGGGGCGATCTGGCGGTGCGGCGCATGATATAGGCTCTGGGAGGCGGCGAGAGGCGGAAATTCCGTCTTACTTGCTCCATTTTCACAAGACATGTGTTTGGCCACGCGATTACGACGATCTCATGAGAAGGTTCGGCCCGCTTTGACTATGATCATCAGTTGTCCGCAATGCGGCACGGCGTACGATGTACCCGATGGGGCAACCTTTGTTGGGCGTAAGGTGCGCTGCAAGTCGTGCCAGTCGGTCTGGCGCGTGGAAGCGCCGCCGCCGCCTCAAGCGCAGCGGCCGAATGAAGACTGGGCCGATCCGTTGGCGATGCTGAACGAGGGTCGCGAAAGCGCGCCGTCGCCACGCGTCGCTGCACCAGCGCCTCCACCTGCGCCAGCTCCTTCGTCAGCGAGCGTCGAGCCGTTGCGGCCCAACTTCGGCCAGCGACCGGCGGCCATACGCAGCGCGCCAGCCTCGTCACCCGCAGTTCCGCAACCGCCTAAATCCGCCCCCGAGCCGGCAATCTCGAAACCGGCCGCTGCCGACAGTGGCTGGGACTGGCCCGCCGAGGGTGATACGGCCGCAGCTGCCAGTCGCAAGCCCACGCGTCACGCGCCCGGCACGGCCGATGCAACCCCAGAGGCGGACGCGCCGGTGGCCAGGTCCGGCGCGCAAGCTAACAGCGCCCCGCCGGTCGATGCCGTATCTCCGTCTATGGCGGCGTCGCTGGAACGGCGGCGGCAAGCGCGCCAGCGGTCCGGCTTCGACGATGTCGAGGCGGCCATCGCTGCTGTCAGGACGGCGCCGCTGAACGGGGCTGCGCAAATCGACGAGCGCGACCAACCCTACCGGCAACCGGCCCAGCCGCCCCAGAAACATGTCCACACTCCGTATTCCGATGCGAATTCCGATTTCGGCCGCGACGCACACGGCGATGCCGGCCAGGACTATGATGACGGCGACAACCCAATCGACGGCCCCAGCGCCAACCGCGCCGGCCTGATCGTCGGCTGGGTCGCGTTGGCCGCCGCGCTAGGCAGCCTGGCCGCCTTTGCCGCACTTGGATCGGAGTATGTGGCGCGCGCGCTGCCCGGCACCGTCCCGCTCTATGCCGCCGTGGGCATGCCGGTGAACCCACGCGGCCTGGAATTCCGCGACATCGCCTATGAGTGGAAGCTCGATGTGCGCGGCAAACCTGTGATCGGCATCAGCGGCAAAGTCACGAACGTCAGCACGACGCCGCGCCCGGTGTCCTCGGTGGTGTTCGCCTTCATCGACCAGGAGGGGCTGGAGCTGTTCGACTGGGCCACCTCGATCCGCGCCAAGGCTTTGCAGCCCGGTGCCTCGCTGCCGTTCGCCTCGGTGGTGCCGATCCCCGCCGACGCAGTGCGCAAGGTCGAAGTCCGGTTTGCCAAGCCGCGGCGCGGGCAATAGGCTCTGCTGTCTTGAGCCGCCCTTCCGGAACGGAACCTCCAATGCCCGACACCTTCACGCCGCAGCACGAGATCGAAGTCGTTTTCTCGGCCGCACAGATCGCCGAGCAAGTCGACGTGCTGGCCCGCCAGATAGCGGCCTCGGGCATGGAAAACCTGCTGGTGGTGGCGGTGCTGAAAGGCAGCTTCGTGTTCGCCTCGGACCTGATCCGCGCCCTGCATGCTGCCGGCGTATCGCCTGAGGTCGATTTCATCACCCTCTCGAGCTACCGCAAGAGCACCAAATCCTCTGGCCAGGTCGAAATCCTGCGCGACGTCGACAGCGAGGTGAAAGGGCGGAACATCCTGCTTGTCGACGACATCCTCGAGTCCGGCCGCACGCTCGCCTTCGCAAAGGACCTGATGGTGGCGCGCGGCGCCAAGCGGGTCGCCACCTGCGTGCTGCTGGACAAGCCGGTCGAACGATCAGCCGAAGTCGAGGCCGATTTCTGTGCTTTCGAGTGCCCGAATGTGTTCGTGATCGGCTACGGCATGGACATCGGCCATCGCTACCGGGAGTTGCCGTACGTCGGGAACCTGGTGCGTGGGTAGGGCCCATCCGTGGGGGCGGTATATGTCTCGCACTACGCCGTTACAACCTTGGTCACCACATCTACCAGCAACCGATGCTCGGCAGCATAAATCCGTGCGCTGAGCGACGCCAAGTCGTCTGTCGGCAGAATGTCGATCCGCGCCGTGCCCAGTACTGGCCCTGCGTCGATCTCCGGAATGACCTCATGCACCATGACGCCGGTTTCTCCGATCTCGCCGCGCTGGAACGCTGCTAGCGCCCGCTCGATGGCTTGCGTGCCGGGGAAGGCGCCCGGAAGCGCTGGATGCAGATTGATGACCTTGGCCGCGCAGTGATCCAGAAACGCCGGACTGAGGATGTGCATCCATCCGGCCAGCACGACGAGATCGGGCCGCGTCTTGGCGACCTCTTGCGCCAGCGCGACGTCGTAGGACTGGCGCGTGCCGCCTTTTTCAAACTCCGCTGTTAGTGTCCTCAGCGTCACCGGAATTCCGGCCAGATTGGCCCGCTTCAGAGCATAGGCATCGGCGCGGTTCGAGAGCACCAAGACGATCTCGGCGCCGATGCGTCCGTCCGCACACGCATCGATCAGCGCCTGCAGGTTAGAGCCACCGCCAGAGACCAGGACGACCAGCCGTTTCATGCCCCGGCCAGCTCAACAGGCTCGCCGGTGCGCGCCACCGCCTCGCCGACGATCCAAGCGTCCTTGCCCATTAATTCCAGCGTTTTCTGTGCCTCACCCTGGCTCACGAACAACAGCATGCCCAGCCCGACGTTGAACACGCGCGCCATTTCCATCGGGTCGATGTCGCCCTCGCGCTGGATCAGTTGGAACAGCGGCGGCATCGGCCAGGAGCCGCGCCGGATGCGTGCCGCAACGCGCTCGGGCAGGATGCGCGGCGGGTTCTCGATCAGCCCGCCGCCCGTGATGTGCGCCATGCCTTTGACGGTGACACCCGCCGCCCACAGCCGCTCCAGTTCCGCCAGATAGGGCCGGTGCGGGGCGAGTAGCGCATCGCCAAGCGTCTGGCCAAGCTCGGCGACCGGCGCCGTCAAATCGCGCCCGGCCAGCACCTTGCGCGCCAGGGAAAAGCCATTGGTATGCAGACCGTTCGACGCGATGCCGATGATGACGTCGCCAGGCTCGATGCTGCTACCATCGATGATCCGTGCCCGGTCGACAACGCCGACGATGGTGCCGACCAGGTCGAACTCGCCCTCTTCGTAGACTCCCGGCATCTCCGCCGTCTCGCCGCCAAGCAGCGCGCAGCCGACGGATTTGCAGGCCTCCGCGATGCCGGTGACGATCGCTGCGACCCGCTCGGGGATGAGCTTGTTGAAGGCGACATAGTCGAGGAAGAACAGCGGCCGCGCGCCCTGCACCAGGATGTCGTTGACGCAATGGCCGACGATATCGTGGCCGATCGAGTCGTAGCGGCCGAGCGCGGCGGCGATCTTGGTCTTGGTGCCGACGCCGTCGGTGCTCGCCACCAGCACGGGCGCGGCCATACCTTTCAACACGGCGCCATCGTAGAGCCCCCCGAACGCGCCGATACCCGCCAGCACTTCCTTGCCGTAGGTGGATTGCACGGCGTGTTTCATGAGGTCAACGGCGCGAGTGCCCGCCGCGATATCGACGCCGGCGTCCTTGTAGCTCGACTCTGGTCATGAGGCCTTGGCTCCGATATCGCGGCGGTAGTGCATGCCGTCGAAGTGAATCTTTGCCATGCCGGAGTAGGCACGTGCGCGCGCCTCGGCAAAGCTGTCGCCGATCCCGGTGACGGCGAGCACGCGGCCGCCGTCGGTCAGTGTACGTCCGTCGGACGCAAGCCGGGTGCCGGCGTGGAAGACCAGTGTTTCCGGGGGTAACGTGTCGAAGCCGGTGATCCCGGCGCCCTTGGCGTAGCTGCCGGGGTAGCCGGCGGCGGATGCGGCGACGGTCAGCGCACATCCCTTGCGCCAGTGTGTCGGCACCTCGGCAAGGCGCCCCTCGACGCAAGCCATCAGGACATCGAACAGGTCCGTCTCCAGCAGCGGCAGGATCACCTGCGTTTCCGGATCGCCGAAGCGGCAATTGAACTCGATGACGCGCGGGCCATCTTTCGTCAGCATCATGCCGGCATAAAGCACGCCCACGAACGGTGCGCCCTCGGCTGCCATGCCGCTGAGGGCCGGCATCAACACGCGCTCGGAAACCTGGACAACGAGACTGTGATAGTCCGCGAGCACAGCCGGCGCATAGGCGCCCATGCCACCGGTGTTCGGCCCCTGATCGTTGTCGAATACGCGCTTATGGTCCTGCGCGATCGGCATGACGCGGAAATTGGCGCCGTCGCAGAACGCGAGCACCGAGGCTTCCGGCCCCGTCATGCGCTCCTCGATCACGACCTCGTCGCCGGCCGCACCGAACGTCCGCTCCGAGAGCATCTGGCGCAAGGCCGCTTCGGACTCGGCGCGCGTTTCCGGGATGATCACGCCCTTGCCGGCAGCCAATCCGGAGGCCTTGATCACCACCGGATAATCGACTGTGTGCAGATGGTCCAGTGCAGAGCCCAGGTCCCGGAACACGGCGTAGCGCGCCGTCGGAATGGCATGGCGCTGCATGAACGCCTTGGCGAAGGCCTTGGAGGATTCAAGCTGTGCGGCCGCTTTTGAGGGACCGAAGCAAGCGAGGCCCGCCTCCCGGCACGCATCGGCCAATCCTTCAGCCAGCGGAGCTTCGGGGCCGACCACGACCAGGCCAACACTCTCGCGACGCGCGCACGCAATAATCTCGGCAAACGCGAACTCGTCGATGGCCACGTTCGCCACCTTGGCGCCCATCGCCGCCGTGCCACCATTGCCGGGCGCCACCAGCACGCGTCCGACCCGCTCCGATTGTGCGAGCTTCCAGGCCAGCGCGTGCTCGCGCCCGCCGCGCCCGACGATCAGCACACTGACGGGATCGGCCCCGCTCATGCCTCCTGCCCCCACATGCTGTCGAAGCTGAGCTTCTCGGTTTCGCCGGCCAGCGCCGTTGCATCCAGCGCCAGCGGATAATCGCCCGTGAAGCACGCGCTGCAATGGCCGCAGCCGGCGCGCGTCTTGCCCCCGGTGACGCAGGCCATCATGCCCTCGTGCGAGAGATAAGCGAGGCTATCGGCGCCGATATGGTCGCGCACCTGCTCGACGCTCATCTCGTGCGCGATCAGCTGCTTGTGCCCGGCCATGTCGATGCCCATGAAGCAGGGATGGCGCACGGGCGGCGAAGAAACGCGCACATGCACCTCGGTCGCGCCGCCTTCGCGCAAGAGACGGACGATAGGGCCGATGGTATTGCCGCGCACGATCGAATCGTCGATCAGCACCACGCGCTTGCCGGCGAGATTGGCGTTCAGCGGATTGAATTTGAGATGGATGCCCGCCTTGCGCAGCTGGTCGTCGGGCTGAATGAAGGTGCGACCGATATAGCGGTTCTTGGTCAGGCCCTCGCTATAGGGAATGCCCGAGGCAGCCGCGTAGCCGATGGCGGCGGGGGTGGCGCTATCGGGCACGCCGATCACCAAGTCAGCCGGGACACCAGAACTCTTTGGCCAGCTGCGCACCCAATTTCTGACGTATGCTGTGGATGCCCTTGCCTTCCAGCAGCGTATCGGGACGGGCGAAATAGACGTACTCGAACACGCAGAGCGATGTTGTCTTGGCGCGCTTGGCCCCTTCGACGCTGGCCACGCCATTGCGGTCGAGCCGGACGATCTCGCCCGGCTCGATCTCGCGCAGGTAGGTCGCGCCGATAGTGGCGAGCGCGCAGCTTTCGGACGCGACGACAAAACCCTTGCTCCCGTCCGCGGCGGTGATCTCGCCCAGGCACAGCGGGCGCAACCCCAGCGGATCTCGGCATGCGAAGACGGCGTCGCGGGTGAGAATCACCAGGGAATACGCCCCTTCCGCCGCCGCCATGAAGGCCTGGATGCGGGCTTCCCAATCCGGCTTCAGCGATGCGGGCGACACCGGCGGGGCGGCCAGCATCTGGATGATCACCTCGCTGTCGCTGGATGAGGACAGACCGACACCGCGTTCCAGCAGGGTACGGCGCAATTTCGCGGCATTGGTGAGATTGCCGTTGTGGCCGACGCCGAGCGGGCCGTAGATGCTCTCGATCAGATAGGGCTGCGCATTGCGCAGGTGCGACGATCCCGTGGTTGAATAGCGGTTGTGCCCGATCGCCAGGTGGCCCTTCAGCGGCTTCAGGCGCTCCTCGGTGAACACCTGGGCGACCAGCCCCATGCCCTTATGGACGTAGGCGGAGCGCCCGTCGCTGCTGGCGATGCCGGCACTCTCCTGGCCACGATGTTGCAAGGCATAGAGCGCAAAGAAGGTCTGCCGCGCCACATCCATGCCCGGCGCGTAGATGCCGAAGACGCCGCAGGCCTCGCGCGGCCGGTCAAATTCGTCAGTCATCATCGTAAGGACTCCAGGGCCTTGGCGATGCGGGGACCGGCCGGCTGCGCGCCGGGGACGAAGGTGGTGCCCGTAAGGCGTTCATAGACCGAAATGTAGCGGGAGGCGAGGTCGGCGACAAACGCGGGCGGCAGCGGCGGGACCGGGCCGTCGCCGCGATAACCCTGGGCTGCGAACCACAGCCGCAGGTGTTCCTTGTCGAAACTGTCGGGTTCGGCGCCGGAGGCGCGCGCGCCCGCATAGCTGTCGCGGCTCCAGTAGCGGCTGCAATCGGGCGTATGCACCTCATCGATCAGCGCAAGCGCGCCGTCGATCAGGCCGAACTCATATTTGGTGTCGACCAGGATAAGGCCCGTGGCGTTGGCGCGTTGCTGGCCGCGCTTGAAGATGGCGAGCGCGGCCGTGCGCACCTGCCGCCACAAATCCACTTGAACTAGCCCGCGCGAGACCACTTCGGCCTCGGTCAGCCGCTCGTCGTGTTCGCCTGCCGCCGCCTTAGTGGTCGGCGTGATGACGGGTTCGGGGAGCGCGTCGTTCTTCTGCAATCCGGACGGCAGTTTCAAGCCGTATGGCAGCGCGACGCCGGACTTGTAGAGCATCCACAGCGACGTCGATGTGCTGCCGGTGATGTGGCCGCGCACAACGACCTCGACTGGCAGCGCCGCTGCCTCGCGCGCGATGGTCACGTTGGGATCGGGCATCGCGATAAAGTGCGATGGCAGAACATCTGCTAGCTGATCGAACCACCAGGCGCTGAGCTGATTGAGCAGCTGCCCCTTGAACGGCACCGCGCCGACCACGCGGTCGAAGGCCGAGACGCGGTCAGAGGTGATGAGGATGCGCTTGGCCCCGCGCACGTAGCTGTCGCGGACTTTTCCGGTGTGCTTGGCGCCGAGGTTCGGGATGTCGATGCTGGTGAAGGCATCGGGGATGGCGGCGATGAGTTGGGCGTGGTTTAGCATGGCGAACGTGCCTCTTCCTTCTCCCTTTGGGAGAAGGTGGCGCACCCTGCGCGGAGGCGCAAAAGCAAATGGGGCGCCGGATGAGAGGATTGCGGCCGAGGATAGATCACCGCTGGTGCGTTCACCTCCGGCAGCAATCCCCTCATCCGCCCTTTGGGCACCTTCTCCCAAAGGGAGAAGGCCATGGATCCGATAAGTCGGTGATTGTTCAGGAACATCTAATCTAAACCTGCCCCGCGTAGCGAACGCCGTTCTGGAACAGGGCCAGCCCGGATTGTCCGCTGACACCGCGATGGAACTGCGGATGCTGCTCGGGGCGGATGTGGTTCTCGGGATGGGGCATCAGGCCGAGAATGGTGCCGGTGGGATCGGTGATGCCGGCGATATTGCCGGCCGAGCCGTTGGGGTTATGCGGGTAGCCGGCGAGCGCGCCCTGATCGTCCGTGTAGCGCAGGGCTATGCCGCCACGCTCTTCCAGCCGCACATAGGTCTCGACGTCGCGCACGACGAACTGGCCTTCGCCGTGGGCAACCGGGCAATGGATCGGTTCTTCCAGGCCCTTGGTGAAGACGCACGGGCTGGCGGCGTTCGGGGCGAGGTGCACCCAGCGGCATTCGAAATGTCCGCGTTCGTTGCGCGTGAGCGTGGCCAGCGGCTTGGACGGGAAGAGGCCATCGTCGGCCGGCAGCAGCCCTGATTTCACCAGGGCCTGGAAACCGTTACAAATCCCAAGGATGGGGCGTTTCTTGGCGTGAAAGGCGCGCAAGTCGTCGCCAAGCCGATGCGCCAGCGCCACGGCCCAGAGCTTTCCCGCGCCAAGATCGTCGCCAGCCGAAAAGCCGCCTGGAAGAACGAGCATCTGGTAGTCGGCAAGTTTCCGGTCGCCCGACGTGACCTGATTGAGATGCGCGATTTCCGGCGCACCGCCGGCCAGCTCGCAGGCCCAGGCGACGTCGCGGTCGCGGTTGCTGCCAGTGGCGGAAATAATCATTATGCGAGGTTTGCTGGCCATCTATGCGGCCTCCGCCAGGTGGCCCCGGAAGGCTTCGGTCAACATGGTGAGCGTCACATCGACAACCTTGGTGCCGGCGGCCATGACTTTCAGTCGCGTGCGATTGGTCACCGTGCCGATGAAGGCGAGCGGCGATCCATGCATGGCAGCCTGGAATGCGGCCTGATCGTCGAGCGTGACCTCGACAACGATGCGTCCAAGGGACTCGGAGAAGGCCAGCGCGTTGGGCGACGGCCGCGCGCCATCCGACAGAACCAAGTCGAGAGCCACCTCCGCGCCCAGAGCGCCACCAAGCGCCATTTCGGCAATCGCTGGAAGCAGTCCGCCATCGGAGCAATCGTGGGCGGCCTTGATGAGCCCTTGGGTCATGGCGCGGTGCAGGGCGCGGTATGTCTCGAGCGGGTTGGCCGGGAGTGCGGGCACGGTGCCGGGCAGTTCGTCCCGCGTGTCCCCGATGACATAAATGAGATTTCCTGCAGCTTTGAAGTCGCTTGTCACCGACTTCGTCACATCCGGCACAATGCCCATTGCGCTGATCAGCAACGTCCCAGGGATCGCATGCTTCTTGCCATCCGCGCCAAGAAACTCATTGTTCAGACTGTCCTTGCCCGACACGAACGGCGTGCCGTACGCCAACGCAGCGTCGTGGCAGCCTTCGCAGCAACGCACCAGGCTGCCCAGCCGGTCCGGCAGGCGCGGATTGCCCCAGCAGAAGTTATCCAGGATCGCGATGCGGTCGGGATCGGCGCCGACGGCGACGCAGTTGCGGACCGCCTCGTCCACCGCCGCCCAGGCCATGGCATAGGGATCGATCTTGCCGAGCGCCACGTTCATGCCGACGCTGAGGGCGACGCCCTGCTTGGAGCCGGCGCGCCAGGTGTCCTGCGGGGCGATAACCGCGGCGTCTCCGGGGCCGTAGCCGCCGGGGCCAACGAAGGGTTTGACGACCGTGCCGCCCTGCACCTCGGTGTCGTAGCGGCGCACGATGTCTTCGCTGCTGCGGGTGCCGGGACGGGCGAGCAGGGCGAGCAGCGTTTTCGTGAGATCGGTGTTTTCATCTTTGGGCGTTGCAATGACGGCCTTCGGCGGCGACCATTCGGCCGTCAGCTCCATGCGGGGAATGCCGTCGTTGAGGAACGCCGTCGACGAGATCGCCGACGATCCGTTCACCCCACATCAGGCGCACGCGGTTGTCGCCAGTGAACTCACCCAGCGCCGTAGCCTCGATGTCGAGACCATCGCAGATCTCTTTCACGCGCGGCCAATGCTGAGGTGGCACCGCCAGTACCATGCGCTCCTGCGCCTCGCTGAGCCAGATCTCCCAGGGCTGCAGCCCTGAGTATTTCAGCGGCACACGATCCAGATGCACCAACGCGCCCAGCTCCGCCGCCATCTCACCGATGGACGACGACAGTCCGCCTGCGCCGCAATCGGTAATGGCGGTGTACAGCTTTTCGTCGCGGGCGCGCAAGACCGCTTCCATGGCCTGCTTTTCGTGGATCGGATGGCCGATCTGCACCGAGCTGCCGGCGATCTGCGCGGTTTCCACGCCCATCTCCATGGACGAAAAGGTCGCCCCGCCAATGCCGTCGCGGCCCGTGCGGCCGCCGATCACCACCACGAGATCGCCGGGATTGGCCTGACGCGGATGCGCGCCCTTCGGCACGATGCCGAGGCAGCCGCAGAATACCAGCGGATTTGCCGTGTACCCCTCATCGTAGCAGAACGCCCCATTGACGGTCGGGATGCCCATCTTGTTGCCGTAGTCCTCGATGCCGTGTGTCACGCCCTCGGCGATGCGGCGGGGGTGCAGCACGCCATCGGGCAGGCTCGCCGGGTCCATGTCCTGCGGGCCGAAACACAGCACGTCGGTGTTGGCAATGGGACGGGCCGAGACGCCGATGATATCGCGCACCACGCCGCCGACCCCGGTATTGGCGCCGCCGAACGGTTCCAACGCGGACGGATGATTGTGGGTTTCGACCTTGAAGGCGATGTCCCAATCGTCCGTGAACGCCACGACGCCGGCATTGTCGACGAAGGCGGAGCGCACCCAGGGTTTGTCGATCTTTTCGGTGGCGGCGCGGATATAGGATTTCAAGAGGCCGTCGATCTCGCGCGGCGGCTTGCCGTTCTCTGAATACTGGATGCGGGCCCTGAACGTCTTGTGGACGCAATGCTCGGACCAGGTCTGGGCCAGCATCTCGATCTCGGCGTCGGTGGGATCGCGGCCCTCGGCGCGGAAATAGGTCTGTATCGCCCGCATTTCGTTGATGTCGAGCGCGAGGCGGCGAGTTTTGCTGACGACCAACAATCCGTCATCGGAGAGATCGCGCAAGGGGATGCTGGCGATCTCGACGGTGAAAGCGCCGGTGTCGGCCACGAAAGGCGCCTCGATTGGGCGGTCGATGGCGCAGGTCTGCACCACCTGGTTGATGATCAGGCTCTCGGCGATGGTTTTCACCATGGGCGCGCTCAATACGCCCGTCAGCACATAGCGCTGGCCGACCGCGATCTGCCCCAGGCCATCGATGCCGATCAGCCGGGCGCCGCCGCGCAGGCTTTCGGCAGCGCTATCGGTGACGCCGGGCAGCAGGGTGACTTCGATGGCATGCTGCTTGGGCTGCAGCCGGGCGGGTGCGCCGAGCCGCGCCTCTTCCAGAATGTCGTCGACCAGCAGGGTGTCGATCAGCCGGCGCAAATCGGCGCGGGGCGGGGCGGTCTCCAGGAAGTACAGATCGCTGACCTGAACCGACACCGTCGTTTTGAGGCCGCTGTGCTCGACCTGCTCGGCTAGCCGGCGGCCGCGCGCATCGGGCCGGCCGGACTTCGGAGCAACCTCGATACGGGTGATCATGGGTATGCCCATCCGATGTTTTGGGGCGAGAGCGTGCAACGGCAACGCGCGGCAGGCAGGGCGATGCTGCACTGCGGTATGTTTCCGTCACAGAACGGTAACAGAGTCGAGTCGGCAACCCGCCGCAGGGGGCGGTCCACAACAGAAAACCTGCGAGGTCTTCGTAGGTTGGCTCAAGCTTTGCGCGACCCAGACCTACACACGTAACCCGCGCATCCGATCGGGCAACAAGGCGATGACATCGGTGCCGGCGTTGGCGAAGGCGATCCGGATGTGCGTGTCCTGGCCCGGCCCGAAGTAGCTGCCCGGCAGCGCCAGCACGCCGTGCCTCATGGCCAGTGTTTCGGCAACCTGGATCGACGGCGTGCCGGTGAAGGGGTGCCGGACATAGGCGAAATACGCCCCCAGCGACGACACCTGCCAGTCGTTGATCCCGGCCAGTGCGGCCCGGCAGGCCGTGCCGCGGCGGACGATCTCGTCGCGGGTCTCGCGCCGCCATTTGCCAAGCGCACCGATGCCCCAGGCCACCGCCGCCTGCGCCGGACGGGGCGGGCAGATGATGATGGTGTCGAGCGACTTTTCCATCTCCTTGACGATGGCGCCTCCTGCCGTCATGGCGCCCAGCCGGTGACCGGGCATGCAGTAGGCCTTCGAAAAACTGTAGAGCTGGATGACGTTGTCGCGCCAATTGGGGCGGCGGAACAGCTTGTGCGGTGGATTATCGCTTGGTGGCAGAAAGTCTCGATACGTCTCGTCCATTACCAGCCAAATCCCATTGGATTCCGCTAGATTACCGAAGTTTTCAATTGTTTCCGGTGGATATATCGCTCCGGTCGGATTGTTCGGCGTGACCAGCACAATGGCGCGGGTGCGGGCGTCGATGAGTTTGGCGGCGACGTGCGGGTCGGGCACGAAACCGGCCTCGGCGGAGGTTGGGAGCGGGCGCGCCTCGATGCCAAGCATGCTTAACGCCATCTGATGGTTAAAGTACCACGGCGTGGGCAACAGCACATTGTCGCCGGCCTTGGCCAGGGCCAGGATGGTTACGAAAAACGCCAGGTTGCAGCCTGCGGTGATCTGCACGTCGGCCGGGGCGAACTCGGCACCGTAGATGGTGGATTGCTCGGCGGCGAAGGCCTTGCGCAGGATCTCGTCGCCGAAAATGGCGCCGTAGCGGGCGCCCGCGGGATCGGCTGCGCCCTGGCCCAGGCGCTCCAGTAGCTCGGGCGGAGGCGGCGTTCCGGGCGCGGCCTGCGCCATGTTGATCAGTGGCCCGGCCTTGCCGTCGTAGCGGGCGACCCAGGCATAGGCCTCCGGGATCGGCGGGGTCGAGGTATCGAGAAGGTGCGGATTAAGCGGGGCTTGCATGGGCGGCGGTCTCC
Source organism: uncultured Alphaproteobacteria bacterium (assembly GCA_963732765.1). Taxonomy (GTDB): domain Bacteria; phylum Pseudomonadota; class Alphaproteobacteria; order Rhizobiales; family Hyphomicrobiaceae; genus JANYHF01. The sequence continues at coordinate 858,913 of CAVTAS010000008.1, forward strand.
GGACGGTGCAAAGGCTATTTGCAGGTCGGTGTCGAAATGCGCAAGCCTCGCGCGTCATACTCCTGACAGGGCATCGGGTCCTGCCAACCAACCGGAGGATTTCCCAATGAAGTATATGCTCCACATCTTCGCCAGCGAAGCCGGGTTTGCCGCTATGCCCAAGGACGCCATGGAAGCCGGAATGGCGCAGTATTTCGCCTATAACGACGCACTCAAGAAGGCGAAGGTCTATGTCGCGGGCGACCGGCTGCATCCGGTGGCGACGGCCAGTACGGTGCGGGTCGTCGACGGTAAGACCAAGGTGCAGGATGGCCCCTACGCCGAGACCAAGGAGCAGTTGGGCGGCTACTACATCATCGATGTGCCCAATCTCGACGAGGCCCTGAAATGGGCTGCCAAATGCCCTGGCGCGCATCACGGTATTGTGGAAGTCCGGGCGCTCTGGACGGGCAGCGAGGACCGCGACGTTGGAACGCTCAAATACAGCTGAGGCCACGGCTGAGCGGGTTGCCCGGGCCAGTTACGGCAAGCTGGTGGCCTTCCTGGCGGCCCGTAACCGCGACGTCGCCTCGGCCGAGGATGCCCTGGCCGAGGCCTTCGCGGCGGCCCTGCAGCAATGGCCGCAAACCGGGCCTCCCGACAATCCGGAGGCCTGGCTGCTGACGGTTGCGCGGCGGAAACAGATCGATGCGGCGCGGCGGCGCCAGACCGGCACGCTGGCCGAGCCGCATCTGCAACTGATGGCGGAAGATCTCGCGGCGGCGGAGGCCGAACCCATGACCATCCCCGATCACCGGCTCGCCCTGATGTTCGCCTGCGCGCATCCCGCGATCGATCCGGCGGTGCGCACGCCGCTCATCCTGCAGACCGTCCTCGGCTTCGATGCCGCCGCCATCGCCGCGGCATTCCTGACGTCGCCCGCCGCCATGAGCCAGCGGCTGGTGCGCGCCAAGGCCAAGATCAAAGTTGCGGGCATTCCGTTTCAGATCCCCGAACCTGAGGCGTTGCCAGAGCGGCTGGATGCTGTGCTGGACGCGATTTACGCCTGTTTCAGCGACGGCTGGTCCGATGCTGCCGGGAGCGAACCAGCGCGGCACGAGCATGCGGGCGAGGCGCTCTGGCTGGGGCGGCTGGTGGCGCAGCTGCTGCCGGACGAAGCGGAGGCGCTCGGCCTGTTGGCGTTGATGCTTTACGCGCAAGCCAGACGCCCGGCGCGGCGCGATGCTGGCGGTCGCTATGTGCCGCTGTCGGAGCAGGATCCGGCGCTCTGGGATGTCGCGATGATGACCGAGGCCGACGATCTGCTGCGGCTGGCCGGCTCGGGCGCCGGGATCGGGCGGTTTCAGCTGCAGGCCGCCATCCAATCGGTGCATGCCGCCCGGCGCTTCACTGGCCGCACCGACTGGCCGGCAATCGAGCAGCTTTACGACGCGCTGTTGGCCATGACCGGCTCCGCCGTGGTGGCGATCAATCGTGCAGTTGCGATTGCCGAGACGCGCGGGCCCCGGTACGGGCTGGATGCGTTGGACGAAGTGAGCACACAGAACCAGATTTTGGATTACCAGCCCTATTGGGCAGCCAGGGCGGGTCTGCTGGCGCAGTGCCGCGATCCTAAGGCGGCGGACGAGGCTTATGAGCACGCCATCGGCCTGGAAACCGATCCCGCAGTGCGTGAGTTCTTACAAAGACAAAGACAGGCGCTCCGCAATTAAGTCTGCGGGGCTGCCTGTCTTCGCGTCCCTACCCGAAACTTACTCTTGCGAACTAGCCGCAGGTTTTCAGGCACTGATTGCGCTGGCTGTCGCAAGTGTAGCGATCATTGGTCGTCTTCATGCACTGGTCGTGAGCGGCATTGCAGGTCGCCGCGCACTGATTGTCGGCGCGCGCCGACGTAATCGCGCCGCCAACCATCGTCTGGGCGGCAATCGCAGCAGCAACGGCGCCGGCAGCGGCAACCAGCATCCAACGTCGTGTCGTGCTCATTGTCTGTCCCTGTTAGGCGAGCCCGAAGAGCCTCAACGGCCCGCGGCGGCTCCTGCCGCATGGCCAAGGACTGGATGGCGGCTCACGGACCCATCCCGTTTTGCCACCTTGGTTTCAATGTACTGGGTCGGAGATGAATGAGATCTGAACGATGGGGGCTTGAAAATGACCGAGGGCGCCCTCGGGGGAGAAAGGGCGCCCTCTGCCGTCAGAGCACTATAGGCAACCTGAGGTTCAGGCCGCGGCTTTGTGCTCGATCACCTTCTCGGGCGCAGCCTTGGCGTTGCCGATGGCGATGCTGCGCGGCTTCATCTTCTCCGGCACCTCACGGGCCAGATCGATGTGCAGCATACCGTCCCTGATGTCGGCGCCCTTCACTTCGACAAAGTCGGCCAGCTGGAACTGGCGCACGAAATTCCGCCCCGCGATGCCGCGGTACAGGAACTCGTTGCCCTTGGCTTCATCGGCCTTCTTGCCGGTGACCTTGAGCAGGCTCTCTTCCACCTCGACCGCAATGTCGGCAGGCGTAAAGCCGGCTACCGCCATCGAGATGCGGTAGGCGTTTTCGCCGGTGCGCTCGATGTTATAGGGCGGGTAGGTTGGTGCATCGTTGCCGACGCTGGTCAGGCTGTCGAACAGGCTGGCCAGATGGTCGAAACCGACGCTGGTACGGTAGAGAGGGGCGTAGTCGAACTGTCGCATCACATGATCCTCCTGAGGGAAGCGACCCGTGGAATGATCCGCCCAACTGGGCCGGATCGTCGGATGTCCCGCCGCCGGAATGGCCGGCGTGACGAGACCTGAGATGGGAGGGCTCAGGGGGATTTCAAGGGGCGGGGACATGAAGGACATGTGCGGCGAGAGCCGATGGCGAGGCTGAATCGCCGGCCTCGAGCCGCATGTGACCTTCGGCTCAGCAATTGCGGCCCACTTCGGGCGGCAGTGTGTCGCCGAGGCTGACCATCATGTCCCCGGCATCGCCTCATTTCGAGCCTAAATCGCTGATTGCAATGGAAATTCCGCACCAGCGAAGATGAACAGTTGCTGAACGAACTCGTGGCTCTCGGTTCATATTGATTGCGGCAGCTTCGTGGCATTGGGGTGTTACGAGGAGGTTGTCATGACTGGTTTACGTGGACTTTTCGTTAGCGTCATCGGTGCGGGCATCGCGTTCGCGGCGGTTGGCGGAGCGGCCAGTGCGGCCGATTTCGGCGACGCCACCTATGGTCTTGAGGTGCCCTATGTGCAGGGCGACATGGCCGACGACCAGACTGTGCTGGTCGGGCAGCGCTTGCGTGGCGCGCCACCGATCATCTATCCGCCGGCCGATTATCAGCAGGGCTACACGCAGTATCCCGATCAATCCGATGATTATCTGCAAGAGCCGCTGCCGCCACGTCCCAACGGGCGGTGCCTGGAGTCCCGGCAAATCGAGCGCATGCTGGCCGGCCAGGGCTGGCGCAGTTTCGTCAATCCAAAGCGCGGCGCCGATGTTGTGGGCCTCACCGCCAGCCGCCCGAACGGTCTCACCTACCGGCTGAAGCTGGATCGCTGCACCGGCGTTATTCTGTCGGCCAACCTGCTGGACCAGCCCGATACGCGGCGGTCCTACACTTACAATCCGGACCAGCCCTACAACGGCTATTGATCGTGTCGCCTGGCCATCCAATCGGTGCCAAGAGAGGACTTCGCAACTACATTGCGAGCCCTCCCATCTCCGGCCTAGCCACTTTGGCCTCTGCGGCGGCCTTTATCCTCGCGCAAAGCAGCTGACGCTCAGACCGTCTCGGCGACCTTCTCCACGACCTTCTCGGCCGGGGCAGCTGCAGCAACCGGCGCTACTTCAGGCTTTTTAGCCGGCTCGGCTTTCTTGGCTGATGCTGGGGCGGCTGGCTTGGTTCCGGTCGCGTCCTGCCATTGCTTCAACGCCGTCTTGGCCGAGGGTAGGGCGTTTGGTGCAGCGCCAGCCAGGATGCGCCCGAGATGCAGCGCATGCTCGTTAACCTTGGTTATGTCGAGCGCCGCACCGCCCTCGCGCGGGCCGAGCACCTGAAGGCGCAGGCCTTGCAGCGCCGCCATGTCGGCCTTGCTCAGCGTACGGCCTGAACACAATTGTAGAGTAAGCGCCTCGCAGGCAGCGGCCGACGGCTTGCCGGTCGAGGCCGCCTCGCCGAAGAGCTGGGCCAAGCTATCGGAGGCGTGGAGGGCGACATCGTGCCGTTTGCGCGATTGGACGGAGCTGGCCGCCAACCCCCGTCCGATCAGCCACACCAGCAGGACGCCGGCGAGCGCCGCGCCGCCGGTCGTGACCGCCGACAACGCTTCCGGATTGCTGCCTAGGTCGAGAAAGAAGCCGAGAATTTGATCCATAGAACGCACCCCCCAAAAACTACACGGCAAGCGAATTGAATTTACAACTCATCGCTCGCTTGCCAAACCACAATCGTCATTCCGGTCAAGTCCACGCCAAAGGCCGCCCCCAGCCAGGTCGCCCGGATGTTGCCGTGTTGCATGAGCGCAAACGCCCGGCGAGTTGCCCTATAGCGACCATCGACGGCAGCGCAGATGACAATTGACGGCCGCAGCACATCAGGTCGCAGCTAGCTCTGCAAGGCCCCAGGTCCAGGTATTGCTCCGGGCGGGCATTTCCCTAGGATGATCATCCCCAGCACTTCGTCCTTGGTCACGTCCTTGACCTTGGCCGTGCCGACGATGCGACCATTTTTCATCACCGAGACGCGGTCCGACAGTTCGAACACGTCGTGGATGTCGTGGCTGATCAGGAAAATCCCGATGCCGGTCTTCTTGAGTTGAAGCGTCAGGTCGGCGACCTGCTTGGTCTCCTGTGGCCCGAGCGCGGCAGTCGGCTCGTCCATGATGAGTATGTTGGCATTGAAGTGGATGGCGCGGGCGATGGCGACCGATTGGCGCTGGCCGCCCGAGAGTTTTTTCACCGGCTCCTTGAAGCGGCGGAAGTTCGGGTTCAGCCGGCCCATGACTTCGCGAGCGGCCGCTTCCATGGCGGCGTCGTCAAGCGTGCCCCAGCGGGTTTTGAGTTCTCGTCCCAGGAATAAGTTGGCGGCGGCATCGACGTTGTCGGCCAGCGCCAGGGTCTGGTAGATGGTCTCGATGCCGTAGCGTTTCGCGTCGCGCGGGTTGTTGATCTCGGCCTTTTCGCCTCGAATGTAAGATGTCGCCGTGATCGCGCTGGTAGGCGCCCGAGAGGATCTTGATCAAGGTCGACTTGCCCGCGCCATTGTGGCCGAGCAGGCCGACGACCTCGCCGGGGTAGAGTTCCAACGAGGCGTGATCGACAGCTTTGATGCCGCCGAAAGCGATCGAGATGTCGCGCATCTCGACCAAGGGTTTTGCGCCGTTTGCGTGCGTGTCCATGATCAGCGCTCCTTACTGCGACCGGCGGCGGAAGAACTGGTCCAGGAAGACCGCGAGCACCAGGACGGAACCGACCAGCATGTCCTTGTAGGCGCTATCGAAGTTCAGTAGCGTCATGCCCGATTGCAGCGATTGCATCAACAAAGCCCCGAGTATCGCGCCATAGATGGTGCCAACGCCACCCGCCAGCGAGGTGCCGCCGATCACAGTGGCGGCGATGACATAGAGTTCGTTGAACTGTCCCAGGGAGTTTGAGGCCGCGTTCAGGCGCGCCGAAGCGATACAGGCGGAGATGGCTGTCAGGACGCCCATCAGCGAAAACATGCAGAGCGTGATCCATTTGGTGTTGACGCCCGCCAGTTCCGCCGCCTCGGGGTTGCCGCCGATGGCGTAGATGTACCGACCGAATGTGGTGCGGGTGGCGATGAAGGTCATTACGATGCCGACCGCGAGCGCGATCAGCATTGGAATGGAAAAGCCCTTCGAGAACTCAAGGCCCTCGGGCGGGACTGTGATGCCGATTTCCTTGGCATAGCGATTGACGACGCCGGGCGGCCAATAAGCTGAATTGAGAACGTAGACCAATCCAAGAACCATGGCGCAGCCAGCCAGCCCAAGCAAAATCTCCGCCCAGACTGGCCGTTGCGGAAACTGGAAGCGCGTCCTTGCGGTTCGAGACGACAGGATGCCCCAGAGGATCGCCAGGCAGGCCAGGCTGCCCAGCACCCAGCTCGCCGTGCCGCCGATCCAAGAGCCGCGCGGTGTGCCGCCGATCAGCTCAAACAGCGCATTCATCGGCGCAACGGTCTCGCCGCGAATGACGGCCCAGGCTGCACCGTTGAAAACGATAAGGCCGCCCAGAGTGACGATGAAGGACGGGATTTCGGCGTAAGCTACCAGGAAGCCGTTCAGCGCGCCCAAGATTGCGCCCAGGACCAGCGCGATCAGGACCGCGACTATCCAGGTGGCGGGATGCTCGGCGCCCAACATTGGCGACAGCCAGTAGACCTGTGCGACGCCCGACACAACGGCGATGAAGCTCATCATGGAGCCCACCGACAAGTCGATATGGCGCATGACGATGATGAGCACCATGCCGGTCGCCATGACGGCGATGACGGAGGTCTGCACCAACAGGTTCCAAAGGTTGCGCGAGGTCAGGAACACGCCCTCGCCCGAGCGCCATTGACCGGCAAGTTGGAAGCCGACCCAGATCAGGATCAGTGCCCCGATCATGCCGAGCAGGCGGGTATCGAGTTCGGTAGCGCGCAAGAAGCGCTGGAACGCGCCTTCCTGCACCATCGCAGGCCCGCCCGCGCGGCTATCGGTAGCGGTCGACATGTCAGAGCCTCCCCAGGCGTTCAGTTAATAGCGCGGCAGCGCTTTCTTCCCTCTCCCCCATCTTTGGGGGAGAGGAGACCGCGTCTCGCAGCCGCCCTCTTCGGCGGCAAGAGCCACGCGATCGGTGAGGGGCAGCTGCTTGCTCCGTACCGCTCTCACTATCTGCAGGGTGCAAGCGGCTGCCCCTCATCCGGCCCTTTGTCCTCGCGCTGTCGCGCTCGGGGGCCACCTTCTCCCCCCTGAAGAGGGGGGAGAAGGCAGAAAAAAAGCCGCGCCGTCCGTATCGGGACAGCGCGGCCAGTGTCAGCGACGATCAGGCATTTGGCAACCTGCGTTCGTCAACAGCCTAACTTAGCAACCAGCGACCATGCCGGCCTTGACGCCAGCGCAAGCCTTGTCCTTGGTGATCCAACCAGCGTCGATCACGGCCGACAGATTGTCCTTGGTGATCGGGGTGGGGGCCAGAAGGATCGACTTCATCTCGACCTTCTTCTTGCCGCCATTGAACATGCTGGTGCCGGCAACTTCCTTGCCTTCTGCCAGAGCAACGGCAGCTTCAGCTGCGACCTTGCCCAGAGCGCGCGAGTCCTTCCAGACCGACACGGTCTGGGTGCCGAGCGCAACGCGGTTGATGGCGGCGAGATCGCCGTCCTGGCCCGAAACCGGGACCGTACCGTCAAGCCCTTGCGCCTTGAGAGCGGCAACGACGCCCGAAGCCATGCCGTCGTTCTCGGACACGACCGCGTCGACCTTGTTGCCGGTCGAGGTCAGGCACTGCTCCATGTTCTTCTGGGCATTGTCCGGCTTCCAGCCATCCGTAAACGTCTCGCAGACGTTCTTGATCTTGCCGGCGTCCATGTTCTCTTTCAGCACTTCCATGATGCCTTCGAACAGGAACGTTGCGTTCGGATCGCCCTTGTCGCCCTTGATGAAGGCGTAGTTGCCGGCCGGCTTGGCCTTCAGGATTTCCTTAGCCATCAGACGGCCGACGCCGACGTTGTCGAACGTGACATAAAGCGCGTTCGGGTCTTCAAACTGCACGTCATAGGCGATGGTCTTGACGCCAGCGTCCGAGGCGGCCTTGATCGAGGGCAGGATAGCGTCGCTATCAAAAGCGACGATCATGATGACGTCGACCTTCTGGGTGATCAGGCCTTCGATGTCCTTGGCCTGCTTGTCGGCCGACCCTTGCGCGTCCGTCGAGACATACTTGTTGCCGGCAGCTTCGACCACAGCCTTGATGGCGGCTTCGTCGGTCTTCCAGCGCTCTTCCTGGAAGGTCTTCCAGGAGACGGCGATGGTCTTGCCGGCGGCAAAGGCGGGGGCCGAGGCGGCAAGCGCGATGGCGGCGGTCGCCGTGACGGCGAGCGCAGTTGTGAACTTCATGGAAATCCTCCCTGAGATAGATGGCGGCGGAGGCCGCCTGGGACGACTTCTAGCCGTGTGATTGCGGCGGGACAATGGGGGAATGACATTTTTTGATAGACCACGATAGGGCGGGTTGCCGCGAGAAAAACGTACAAATTAGTTCCTGCAAATCATAATGTTCATCGGACCAGTTCGCTTGCCGCAAACGGCCACGCCGTGGCAAGAAGCAGCGCGTGGGCCAACACGGTGCCGCGTTGCCACAAGGAGCCTATCTGTCAATGTTTGGGTCCGCTCGTGCCATTGCCATAGCGATGTGCTGCCTGCTCTGGCTTGGCGCGACAGGGCCGGCAGCTGCGACGCCATCCGAGCGGGTGCTGATGGATTGGTACGGACTGATCCTCAAGCTGATTCGCCACACGCCAACCTATTCACCGCCGGTTGCCAGCCGGTCATTCGGCTATTTGGGCGTGACAGCGTTCGAGGCAGCTGCCAGCGGTACGGCAAACTTGACAACGCTGGCCGGACAATTGAACAGTTTGCAGGCCGTTCCCAGGCGCGAGACCGGCAAGATCTACAGTGACGCCGTCGTGCTGGATGCCGCCATGTCATCCGCCGCACAGGCATTCTTTGCCAATACCGGCCCAACCGGTCAGCGCGCCATGGCGGCGCTGGAAGCAAGGCTGATCGGTCAGGTTTCCAGTGGACTGCCGGCTGACGTGGTCGCTCGTAGCGTGGCCCATGGCAAGGCGGTCGCGGCGCACATTCAGGCGTGGTCGCAGGACGACGGCGGGGCGGTGGTCGAGAACCTCGGATTTCCAATGCAGTACGCCCTGGTTCAGGGCGCCGGCCACTGGGTGCCAACCAGTCTGATCGCGCTCCAGCAGACTCCCTTGTTGCCCAAATGGGGCCAGAACCGCACGTTCGCACTAAAGCATGGCGCCGCTTGCCCTCTGCCACCGCCGCCCGAGTACAGCGAGGACAAGTCCTCCGAATTTTACCGGCAGGCGCTGGAGGTGGTGGAGACCAAACGGACGCTGACCGACGAGCAGCGCGCCATCGCCCGCTTCTGGTCCGACGATCCGATGCTATCGCCGACACCTCCCGGCCATTGGATTTCCATCGCGCTGCAAATCATCGAGCGCGACCATCGCAGCATCGCCGACAGCGCCGATATTTTGGCCCGCGTGGGCATCGCCGAGGCCGACGCTTTCATCGGCTGCTGGAATACCAAGTATCAATACGATCTCGTGCGCCCCGTCACCTACATCAAGCGCGTCATCGACCCGAAATGGGAGCCGCTACTGATCACCCCTCCGTTCCCGGAATATCCCAGCGGCCACTCCACACAATCGGGCGCGGCGGCAGCGGTGCTGACACAGTTCTTCGGCGAGAATTTCGCCTTTGAGGACGGGACGCATGTGCGGGATGGCCTGCCGGCGCGAAAATTCGCCAGCTTCTGGGCGGCGGCCAAGGAGGCGGCGGAGTCGCGCCTCTACGGCGGCATCCATTTTCGTGCCGCGATCGAGCGGGGGTTGGAGCAAGGCAAGTGCATCGGCAAGGCGGCGAATGCGTTGCGGACCAAGAGGTAGGTTGTGAATTTTTTGCGGTTCTCCCGGCCTTTCGTTCTCGAACCCTCGCGCCAGATCCGTCATCCCGGCGAAGGCCGGGACCTGCCCAAAGTGCGGTCAGGCCCGAAACCCGAAACTTGTCCATTGTGGACGGAACGTGTGCGCCTGGATTGGCGATGTGTGCCCATGCCGTTGTTTGGACAGGTCCCGGCCTTCGCCGGGATGACGAGCTTCTGTGCGTTTATGGCTGTCGGCATTGTTGCGGGTTGGTCGGCGACTGCAAGCTTCGCCCAAAATATCATCGCCGATCCGGGAGAAGTCGCCATCCCGAAGTTCACGGAGGAAACCGCGACGTCCGGCCTCGACAGTGTGTACACCGGCGAGTGGGAATACATGGTCGGCGGCGGGGTTGCGACCTTCGACTGCAACGCCGACGGATTTCCTGATGTCTTCCTGGTTGGCGGATCGTCGCCGGCGAAATTTTATCGCAACGCCAGCTCGCGTGGCGGGGCGCTGAAGTTCGTCGCGCAAGTCAGCGGCTTGGAACTCGACAAGGTCACGGGTGCCTATCCGATCGACATCGATAGCGACGGCGTCATGGACCTCGTGCTGTTGCGTGTCGGTGAAAACGTCGTCATGCGCGGGTTGGACAACTGCAAGTTCGAGCGCGCCAATGAGCGCTGGGGCTTTGATGGCGGCGATGGCTGGTCGACGGCGTTTTCTGCCACCTGGGAGAACGGGGCCAATTGGCCCACGCTAGCGGTGGGCAACTATATCGACCGCAGCAAGGAAACCGATCCCTGGGGGTCGTGCACGGACAACTGGCTGCATCGGCCGCTGGGAACCGAGCAGAAATTCGCTCCGCCGATCCCGCTGAAACCGAGCTATTGTGCGCTCAGCATGCTGTTTACCGACTGGAGCCGCTCAGGCTTGCGCGATCTGCGGGTGTCGAACGATCGCGAATACTACGAGGGCGGGCAGGAGCAGCTCTGGCATGTCGAACCCGGCACACCGCCGCGCCTGTACACGGAGGCCGAGGGTTGGAAGCCGGTGCGCATCTGGGGCATGGGCATCGGCAGTTACGACGTGAACGGAGATGGGTTCCCGGATTACGCTCTGACCAGTATGGCCGATAACCGGCTGCAGACGCTGGCCTCGATTCCTAGGGATGCCCCCCCTAAGCCGACCTTCAAGGACATGGCCTACGACCGGGGCGTCACAGCCCACCGCCCCTATCAGGGCACGGATTTGCGCCCCTCCACGGGATGGCACGCGCAGTTCGCCGATGTGAACAACGATGGCTATGCCGATCTCTTCATCGCCAAGGGCAATGTCGACCATATGCCGGATTTCGCCAATGCCGACCCCAACAATCTGTTGCTGCAACTGCCGGATGGGTCATTTCGCGAGGCCGGCGGAATAGCGGGCATCGACAGCACGAAGACGTCGCGTGGCGCTGCAGTGGTGGATCTTAATATCGATGGCAAACTCGATCTGGTGGTCGTGAACCGGCGCGACAAGGCGCAAATCTGGCGCAACACCAGCACAAGCGCGGGCCATTGGATCGAGATCGCCGTTCGCCAGGACGGCCCGAACCGCGATGCGGTTGGTGGCTGGCTTGAGGTGAAGCGCGGCGAAGCGGTTATGCGCCGTGAGCTGACGGTCGGTGGCGGGCACGCAAGCGGCCAGAGCGGCTGGTGGCACTTCGGGCTGGGTCATGCCGGCAAGGCCGAGGCGCGTGTGCTCTGGCCCGATGGAACACTCGGGGAGTGGCAAGCTGCCGATGGCGACGCGTTCTACCTTTTGCAGCGCGGCAAGCCAGCAAAGCGAACCGATCTCCCTTAGTTTGTCAGATCATCGTGACGATGAAACATCACCCCCGCCGGGCAGCCTCGATCGCGGCCACGTCGATTTTCGTCATGTCCATCATGGCCTCAAACGCGCGCTTTGCTTCGGCGCCGCCGGCCGCCATGGCATCCATCAGGACGCGCGGCGTGATCTGCCAGGAAACGCCCCACTTATCCTTGCACCAACCGCAGGCGCTTTCCTGCCCGCCATTGCCGACGATGGCATTCCAATAGCGGTCGGTCTCTTCCTGATCGTCGGTCGCGATCAGGAACGAGAAGGCTTCTGTTTGCCGAAACGTCGAGCCGCCGTTGATCGCGATACACGCCACGCCACAAACGGTGAACTCGACCATCAATGGATCGCCCTCTTTGCCGCCCGGAAAGTCGCTGGGGGCATAGTGTATTGCGCCAATCGCACTATCGGGGAAAGTCTTGGCGTAGAAGCGGGCTGCAGCCTCAGCGTCCTTGTCGTACCAGAGGCAGATTGTGTTTTTGGCCATTTGATCCTCTTTCCTCGCTAAAGAAAGGTGACGCTCGCGACCTGTGCAGGTATCCGGATCTTTCCGGACTCACGTCCACAGCGCGCGCACGCCAAAGAACGCCGTGTCCTTGACGCGCCGCGCCATGCCTTGCCACCAGCCTTCGCGCGGGTCGGTGCAGTAGGTCATGCTCAGCACCAGCCGGCGCTCGTTCTCGATGATCGGGGCCACCTTGTGCAGCACGCGCGCCCCTTCGAATACGACCAGCTTGTTGGGCGGCGTCGCGATGTCGAGGTCGCCGCCCGGCAGTTTCGCCGTTAGGCGCGCATGCGACAGGCCAGCCTCGCCGCTGCCACGGTTGACCAGCGGCAGCAGCACCGTGAAGTGCCGCCCTTTATAGAAATTGTGGTCGTAGTGCCAGCCAATGTGATCGCCCGGCCGGTCATAGACCAGCAGCGACAGCGAACTCTGGTCATGGAGCGGTGTCGGCTTCACCGGCTCCCCGACCAACCGCGACACCAACTCGCACATCTCGGGTGACTGGTACATGGCGGCGACCCGGGGGGCATTAGCAATAATGGTTTCGTAGGCGACCGTGCCGCCCTTCTTGTGCGTCGGAATGTAACTGCGTTCGGGCGCGACGAGCTTTTCGGCGTCCCTGGCAACAGAATCGAAAATGCCTGGCGGGAGGAAATCGGTGAGGGTCGCGAGGCGGTCGGAAAATCCGGGCAGTGTCCGTCCGGCAAGGCCGATCAACGCCGTTGGCGGCTCGTGCCGTACGTCGGCAAGCCGGGCAGAGAGTGCCGTATAGAGTTTGCGCCGTCGTATGATTGGCAGCAGCAGGCCAACCAGGATCGCCAACACGGCCCCGATGGCAAGAAAGTCGAACATGATGGGCAGACCCTCGTTTGGCGCAAGGCTGGTACCTACTGCCGAGTATCTAATCTTTATTGCCGTCATTTCAATGACCGCTGCCCCCATTTAGGGCCCGCCGCCCGAGACGCTCAACGTGGCCGGATGCCCTTGGTGGTGAACCTCTGCGTCCGACCCGCTGCGGCGATCGGCTGACGCTTTGCCCCCGGCGATCCGCCCGGTTGGGTCGCCGGCACCAGCTGATGGCTCCCCGGTCCGATCAGGTCCGCCCTCCCCATTGCCTTCAACGCATCGCGTAAGATCGGCCAGTTCTCCGGGTCGTGGTAGCGCAAGAACGCCTTGTGCAGCCGCCGCTGCCTGAGACCCTTCACCGCATCCACCGGATCGCTTGCCCCGCGGCGCACCGCCTTCAGCGGGTTGGCGCCGGAGTGATACATCGCCGTCGCGACTGCCATCGGGCTTGGCAAAAACGTCTGCACCTGATCGGCCCGGTAGCGGTTCTTTTTCAGCCATATGGCGAGGTTCATCATGTCCTCGTCCGTTGTCCCCGGATGGGCCGCGATAAAGTAGGGGATGAGGAAATACTCCTTGCCCGCCTGTTTCGCCGCCGCGTCGAACATCACTTTGAACTTATCGTACGTTCCGATCCCCGGCTTCATCATCTTGGCCAGCGGCCCGCCCTCGGTGTGCTCGGGCGCGATCTTGAGGTAGCCGCCGACGTGGTGCGTGACGAGTTCCTTCACATATTCCGGGCTTTCCACCGCGAGGTCGTAGCGCACGCCGGACGCAACCATCACCTTCTTCACGCCCGGCAGCTCGCGCGCTTTCTTATACAATGCGATCAGATCATCATGACTGGTGTTGAGATTGGGACAGATCCCCGGGAACACGCACGATGGCCGCCGGCACAGTTCCTCGGTGCGCTTGTCCTTGCACGCCATGCGGTACATATTCGCCGTCGGCCCGCCGATGTCCGAGATGATACCGGTAAAGCCCGCCGTCTTGTCGCGGATGGTCTCGATCTCCTGCAGGATCGATTCCTCGGAGCGGTTCTGGATGATGCGCCCCTCATGCTCTGTGATCGAACAGAAGGTGCAGCCGCCGAAGCAGCCGCGCATGATGGTTACCGAGAACTTGATCATGTCCCAGGCAGGGATCTTGGCGTCGCCGTAAGCGGGATGCGGACCGCGCGCATACGGAAGATCGTAAACGGCATCCATTTCGGGCGTTGTCAGTGGGATTGGCGGCGGCGTAATCCAGAGTTCGCGGTCGCCGTGCTTCTGCACCAGTGCACGCGCGTTGCCGGGATTGCTCTCGCGGTGCAGCACGCGGGAGGCGCGGGCATAGGCCTCTTTGTCCTCGATCACCTGCTCGTAGGCGGGCAGGCGGACGACGACCTGCCCGGCTGTCATGCGCGCGCCCTCATCGGCAGAGTCCAGATCGTCGGCAAACGTCTCTGTCCAGCCTTCAGGCACACGTGGCTTCATGAGCGCGACGCCGCGCACGTCGTCGAGGCCTGACGGCTTGGCCCCGTTGGCCAGCCGGTGGGATACCTCCACCAGCGCCCGTTCGGCGTTGCCGTAGAGCAGAATATCGCCCTTGGCGTCGGGCAGGATCGAGCGGCGCACTTTGTCCGACCAGTAGTCGTAATGCGCGATCCGGCGCAGGGACGCCTCGATCCCGCCGAGCACAATCGTGCAGCCCGGAAAAGCCTCGCGGCACCGCTGCGAGTACACGATCACCGCACGGTCCGGCCTCTTGCCGCCTTCGCCACCGGGCGTGTAGCTGTCGTTATGGCGCAGTCGGCGGTCGGCCGTGTAGCGGTTAACCATCGAGTCCATGTTGCCGCCGGTGACGCCGAAATAGAGCGCGGGCGGGCCCAGCACCTTGAACGGCTCGGCTGATTGCCAGTCCGGCTGCGCGATGATGCCGACGCGAAACCCCTGCGCCTCCAGCAGCCGCCCGACGATGGCCATGCCGAAGCTGGGATGGTCGACATAGGCGTCGCCGGTCACCAGGATGATGTCGCAGGCGTCCCACCCCAGCGCGTCCATTTCGGCGCGCGTGGTCGGCAGGAACGGCGCGGCGGAGCCCGACGGGTTCGCCCAATACTTGGGATAGGAGAAAAGCGCGCGAGGGGCGTCCATGGGGCAATGTGTCCGGGGTTGTGCGGGCCGGACACCTAGCACGGGTTGCGGGTTTTCAACAGCGGCTTGCGCTTACGCCGTCACGGCCGTGCGCCAGCGTGACCTGAGCAGACGTGCCATCGCGATCCCCGCCACCATGCCGCCCACAAACAGGAACGGCTCCACTCGCCCGATGCCGAGCGCCGGAATGGCGCCGCCGGGGCAGAAGCCAGCCAGGCCCCAGCCGATCCCGAACAGGGCCGAGCCGCCGATCAGTTCGGCATCGATATGCTTGCGCGTGGGGAGTGAGAAGGTGCCGGTGAACAAAGGTCTCTTGGTCGCAAACACCAGCCGGTAGCCGACCAGGCTGACCGCCAGTCCGCCAGCCATGACAAGGGCGAGGCTAGGGTCCCAGGTGCCGGCAATATCGAAAAAATTCATGACCTTGGCCGGATCGATCATGCCGGAAATGGCAATGCCGAGGCCGAAGATGACGCCGCAGATAAGAGCGGTGATGAGCTTGGCCATGATCAGGCTCCGAACAGGTGGCGGACGACAAAAACGGTGATGGCGGCGCTGGCCATGAAGGTTCCGACGGCCAGGATCGAGCGCGGCGAGAGGCGGGCGATGCCGCAGATGCCGTGTCCGGACGGGCAGCCATTGCCATAGGCGACGCCGATGCCGACCAGGATGCCGCTGAGTGGCAGCGACCACAGCGGGACGGGGACGGAGAAACTGATAAGTCCACCGTAGCCGGCAAACAACAGGATCGCAGGGGCGACAACCGCGCCTACGAGGAAGGCGATGCGCCAGCCGGGCGGCTCGTCTGCGCTCTCGGGAATGACACCACTGACGATGCCGGAGAGGCCCATGATGCGCCCGAGGCCGGCCATCAGTCCGACGGCCGAAAGGCCGATCAGTGCGCCGCCCGCGAGCGAGGCGTAGGGCGTGAAGTTGACGATGCTGGTCATGCTGCGTGCGTCCTTTTAGTCTGTCGCGGCGGAGCGAGGTATTTTTCCTTCTCCCTAAGGGAGAAGGTAATGGAGCCGCGATGTTCGGAGTATGACGAACAAGTAATCACCCTGGTCTCCGCACCTGATCCTTGTTCGCCGCATAATCGCGCTGATACACCCGCGGCACCGCCGCCAGGGCACGCTGCCAAACCTCCAGCGGCTGCCTCGGCGAATCCTCAAACGCATCGAAGCCGCAGCGCAAGAGGTGCCCGGCCTGGTCGGCCATAGGCTTGCCCGTCGCGCGGATCTCGCCCTTGAACCCCAGCGTGTGGCGGATAACGCGCGCCTGGCTGAAGGCGCGGCCGTCGTTGAAGCTCGGGAACTCCAGCGCTACCAGCGCCAGCTTGGCCAGATGCGGGGCGAGTTCCTCTGCGTCGACCGTATTCATTAGCAGCACGCCGAGCCGGCCTTTGCGCGGTTTCAGCACGCTCGGGTCATCTTTCAGGCGCGTGGCGTCGACGATAACATCGCCGTCGTCCGGCAGCGGAACCTCGCCCTCGATACGTGTCCAGGTGTCGTTGGCATATTGCCCGTTCTTGATCAGCGGCATGTCAAATCACTCCGCCGCCTGGGCATAGACGGCCTCTTTGAACGGGGCTGGCCCAAGACGCCGATAGGCGCCCAGGAACGTCTCGCCGCTTTGGCGCAGGCCGATATAGGTGTCGACGATCTTCTCAATGGCGGCGGGCACCTCTTCAGCCGAGAACCCAGGTCCCATGATCTGGCCGATGCTCGGGGTTTCGTCCGCAGACCCACCTAAGGTGATCTGATAGAATTCCTTGCCCTGTTTATCGAGGCCCAGGATGCCGATGTTGCCGGCGTGGTGGTGGCCGCAGGCATTGATGCAGCCGGAAATCTTAATGGCCAGATCGCCGATCTCTTTCTGCCGCGCCGGAGCTTCGAAACGCTTGGAGATTTCCTGCGCGATCGGGATCGAGCGGGCGGTGGCGAGCGCGCAATAATCTAGTCCCGGGCAGGCGATGATGTCGGTGACCAGGCCGAGGTTCGCCGAAGCCAAGCCAGCCTTCTCCAGCGCGTGATAGACAGCGACCACGTCCTTCTTGCGCACATACGGCAGCACGAGATTTTGGGCGTGGCTGACGCGGATTTCGCTCAAAGAGAACGTGTCCGCGATATCGGCGACGAAGCGCATCTGTTCGGACGTCGCGTCGCCGGGAATACCGCCCTCCGGCTTCAGCGAGATGTTGACGATGGTGTAGCCCTGGGCCTTGTGCTTGGCGCAGTTAACCTCATACCAGCGCGCCAGCTTGGTGTTGGCCTTCAGATGCTGTGTGAGCTGAGCGTCCTCGTCTGGCAGACTGTCGTACTTGGGCGGCGCGAAGTAATTTTCGATGCGTTTGATCTCTTCATCCGGCACCAGATGACTGACGCCGCCGCCGGTCGCTTGAATCTTGGCGTATTCCTCTTCAACCATTCCCCGGAAGGTTTCGTCGCCTTCCTCGTGCAACAGTATCTTGATGCGTGCCTTATACTTGTTGTCGCGCCGGCCATAGAGATTATAGACCCGCATGATGGCTTCGATGTAGCCGAGCAGTTCGCCCTTGGGCAGCCAATCGCGGCACACTTTGGCGATCATAGGCGTGCGCCCCATGCCGCCGCCCACCAGCACCTGGAAGCCGGCTTCGCCCTTGGCATTCTCAACGATCTTAAGGCCGATATCGTGGAAGGCCACGGCGGCCCGATCCGCCTCGGCGGCGGTCACGGCAATCTTGAACTTGCGCGGCAGGAAGCAGAACTCGGGGTGCAGGCTCGACCATTGCCGCAGCAACTCCGCCCAGGGGCGCGGGTCTTCCAGCTCATCGGCGGCGACACCAGCCCAGTGGTCGGCCGTGACGTTGCGGATGCAATTGCCCGAAGTCTGAATGGCGTGCATCTCGACATCGGCCAGCGCGTCGAGAATATCAGGCGTGTCTTCCAGCTTCGGCCAGTTGAACTGCAGGTTCTGGCGCGTCGTGAAATGGCCGTAGCCGCGATCCCACTTGTCGCCGATCATCGCCAGCTGGCGCATCTGCTTGGACGACAGCGTGCCGTAGGGAATTGCAATGCGCAGCATATAGGCGTGCAGCTGCAAGTAGAGACCGTTCATGAGGCGCAGCGGACGGAACTCGTCCTCGGTCAGCTCGCCAGCTACCCGGCGGTTGGTCTGATCGCGGAACTGGCTAACGCGCTCTTTCACAAAGGCATGGTCGAATTCGTCGTAGCGGTACATGGGAAGCTCAAGAAGTGAGGGATCAGGGATTAGGGACGATGGACTGGGGACTAAGTAGTGGGATATTTAGTCCCTACATTCTTCAAATAAACGCCCCGCCCTGCCCACTTCCACCCGCAGCACGTTCGGCCTGCTTTCCGAGGTCGGTGCGCACAGTCGGGCCGAGGGTTCGGATGTGTTCGCGGATGAGCGCGGCGCGGGGGCGACCGTTGTCGTCCACGACGTCGATCAGATAGGGGCCGACGACCACATTAGCCTTGGCGGCGATGTTGCCTTTGCCCTCCAGTTCAAGGGCGGTTTCCTTGCTGGTGACGATGGCTGAATCCTCAATCCACGGTGACCAGGCCCCGCCATCGGTCATGAAGACGACCAAGCCGTCCTTCAGGCGGTTGGCGGTGAGCGCTTGGCGCAGTTCGCCCTTCTTGGCGGCCATGTCGACGTCCCTTCTATCCCATCACCCAATGCGTCGCCTCGGCCACTGCGGCTTTGCTCCAGGCCGGATCGGACGCGGCGACCGTCTTGGTAAACGAGTTCACAAACGCAGGCCTGGTCAACCCGGCCGCCCGCCAATCCAGCCCGAAGAACAGGATCGCCGGCGCCTTCACGGCCTCGGTCGCAACGCACGCGTCGAGATCGCGCAGCACCGTAGCGAAAGCGCGTTCCGAGGCAAGCGTGCCGTTCTCCACGATCGTCACGGGCAGGTCGGCGCGTGCTCCGGCCGCCAGCAGCTCGCGGCGGATGGTCGGGGCCGCGTCCACGCCCATGTAGATCGCGAAGGCATGGTGATCGCGGGAGAGCGCCTTCCAGTCGAGGTCCAACTCGCCATCGGCGGTAGCGCCAGTCAAGATCGTGAACTCGCGAATGGACTTGCGCAGCGTCAGCGGCAGGCCGATACGGGCCGCGCAGGCGTGGGCGGCGGTGATGCCTGGGATGACCTCCACCTCGAGGCCGGCGGCGCGGACGGCGGCCATTTCCTCAGCGGCGCGGCCGAACACGAAGGCGTCGCCGCCCTTGAGGCGGGCAACGATTTGGCCCTGCAACCCTTCGCGCACCAGGATGGCGTTGATGTCCTCTTGCGCCGGTGACGGTTCACCCGGAGTCTTGCCGACATAGATGCGCTTGGCCTCGCGGCGGGCGTGCTCGACCACCTCGTTGGGCACCAGGCGGTCGATCACCAGCACGTCGGCGCGCTGCAAGGCCTGTTGGGCGCGCAGCGTGATGAGGTCTCCGGCGCCGGGGCCGCAACCGATCAGGATGACGCGGCCTGGCTGGCCCAATGAACTGAGTTCATTCGATAGTTCGCTTGCAACAGCAACTTCGATAGCGGCCTGGTCGTGGTTCAGCGCGGCCTCGCGGAAGGGACCGGTTAGCAGCCGCTCCCAGAAGCGGCGGCGCGCCGGCATATCGGAGATTGCGTGGGCTACGCGCTCGCGCAGGGCGGCTGCGGCGCGGGCTATGCGGCCAAATCGGGCGGGAAGCCGGGCTTCCAGATGGGTCTTGATCTCGCGGGCTAGCACCGGGGACGAGCCCTCGGAGCCGATGGCCACCACGATCGGATCGCGGTCGACAATGGCTGGTGTGATGAAGGTCGAGGGCTCAGGTTCGTCGACCACATTGATCAGGATGCCGCGCGAGCGGGCGCAGTCGGCGATGGGGGCATTCTGCACTTTGTCGCCAGTGGCGGCGTAAGCGATGAAGGCGTTGTCCAAATCACGGCAGGAGAAAGCGCGGGTGTGCAGCGTGAGGCGTCCGGCAGCGGCGTGTTCACGCAACTCGGGCGCAGGATCGAGGGCCACGACGGTGATTTTCGCCTGCGTTTTCAACAGCAAGCGCACTTTTTGCACCGCTGGCTCAGCCCCGCCGACGACCAGGGCATTGCGCCCCTCAAGATCGACAAATATCGGAAAGTACTTCATATTCCGGCTCCGTCGATCAACAATTCCAGGCCGTCCAGCTGCTCTTCGTAGATGATCTGGCAGCTCAGCCGCGAGGTAGGCTCCAGGTTCGGCACGCTGTCGAGCCGGTCTTCCTCGTCGTCGTTGGCGGGGTGGATCTTGCCAGCCCACTCCGGCGACACCACGACATGGCAGGTCGCGCAGGCGCAGGCGCCGCCGCACAGCCCCTCGATCGGCAGGCCGTGCTCGCGCAGAATTTCCATCACGCGCCAGCCTTCGACCGCATCCAGGATGCGCAGGGAACCGTCGCGGCTCTTGACTTTCAGGACGCCCATAATGTCTCGCTCTTTGGTTGGGCGGAATATGCCATGAACTGGAAAAAAATTCCAGGAACGAGGGTGAGATGCGGTGCAGATAGCGATAAAATGCTGATCGCGTGGCTCTGAGCGCAAAGAGAATGCTGTTTGCGCAGGTAACTAAGAATGGCGTTACGTCGGCGTGCCGCTTGCCAGCAGGCCTTTGACATACTCGGCGATGGCGAGCGAGGCAGTGAGGCCCGGACTCTCGATGCCGAACAGCATGACGAGGCCGGGAACGCCATGGTCGGCGGGGCCGTGGATGGCGAAGTCGGCGACTGGTTCGCCCTGGCGCGACAGCTTCGGGCGGATGCCGGTGGAATCCGGGCTGAGGGCGCCGTCAGGCAAACCGGGCCAATACTCGCGGATGGCGGAGTAGAAACTGGCTTCGGCGCTCTCGTCGAACGTGTAGTCCACGCCATCGATCCATTCGATATCCGGGCCGAATTTGCAGCGCCCGGCCATGTCCAGGGTGGAGTGCGTCCCCAGCCATGAACCGTGTGGCATGGGGTAGACGAGGCGCTCGAACGGGCTCTTGCCGGAGAGGGCGTACCAGCGGCCGCGGGCGTAATAGGTCGAGGGCGGACGATAGCCTGATGGATAGGCAAGTGTCTCTGCCAACGCGGAGGAGTGCAAGCCTCCCGCAGCAATCAGTCGGCGGCACGTGAAAGTCTCGCCATCGGTCATAGTCATGGACATCAAGCCATTGATATTACGCGATAATGACGCGACGCGATTGCGCAACAAAATCTGCGCGCCATGCGCTTCCGCCTCCCCAGCCAGCGCCATCGCATAGGCGGGCGCATCGATAATGCCGGTCGAGGGCGAGAGCAGTGCGGCGATGCAACTAACCTCCGGTTCCAGCTCCCGCGCCTCGCTGGCGGTGAGCGGCTGCAAATCGTGAACGCCGTTCACTTTGGCCGTTTCGGCGTAGCTCGCAAGCTTCGGCAAATCCGCTTCGGAGGTCGCCAGCAACAGCTTTCCCAGCCGCCGGTGCGGCACGCCGTTGCGCTCCAGAAACGGGTACAGCAGTTGCTTTCCATCGACGCAAAGCCGCGCGCGCAAGGATCCCGGCGGATAGTAAATGCCTGCATGGATGACCCCGGAATTGCGCGAAGACGTCTCCTGCCCGAGGCCGCCGTTTTGCTCGAGCAGGGTTACTTCTTGGCCAGCCGTGGCCAGCGCGCGGGCGATCGCCAGCCCCACTACGCCACCGCCGATGACCACGGTTTCCAGGTCGGGAAGGCTTGTTTCCGCCATTTCTGAAGCCTCATTCACAGCGTCGAATCGCGCTAAACCGATCCCATGACATTCACCTTCATTCATACGGCGGACTGGCAGATCGGCAAGGCCTTCGCGGGCTTTCCGGCCGACGTCGCCGCCGCCCTGCGCGAGGCGCGGATTTCGGCCATCGATCGCATCGCGGAGGCGGCCGTCCGGGCTGGCGCGCGGCATGTGCTGGTGGCGGGCGACGTGTTCGACGCCGAAACTCTGGCCCCCAAAACCATCCGCCAGGCTATCGCGCGGATGGCGCGGCACGACCAGATCAACTGGCATCTGCTGCCCGGTAACCACGACGCGCATCGCGCCGGCGGGCTCTGGGAGCGGCTGGTGCGTGAGGGATTGCCGGCCCACGTGCGGCCAGTGCTGTCATCTCAACCAATTGAAATAGATCAACAAATCTGGCTTCTCCCGGCCCCGCTCACCGGCCGGGCCACCGGCAGTGACCCCACTCTGTCTATGGACGCCGCGCCCACCCCGCCTGGCGCCACCCGCATCGGGCTGGCCCATGGTTCGGTGCGCGGCTTTGGCAGCGAGGGAACGGCGGCGGTGACGATTGCGCTCAATCGGGCCGCGACCGCCGGGCTCGATTACCTCGCGCTTGGCGACTGGCACGGCGCCCAGGAGGTCGCCCCCAAGACCTGGTACTCGGGCACGCCGGAGCCGGATCGATTCATGGACAACGATCCCGGATTCGTCCTCGCCGTCGCATTGGGAAAAAGTGAGACTCCGCGAGTAATTACTGAGAAAACAGCGCAGTTTTATTGGAAGAAACTGGTAATTTCAGCGAAAAACGACGAAATTTCCGAGCACTTGCGGCGCACCGGCGCGTCTTGCGATGTTCCGCCCCACGACACCTTGTTGCAGTTGCAAGTCAGCGGCCGCGTTTCAGCTGAGCAGCGCCAGGCTGTGCTTAACCAACTGCGCGAGATCGAGGCGAGCTATCGCCACCTCGATGCCGATCTCGCAGGCCTCGCCCTCGCCGCCGATCCCGGCAGCCTCGACCACCTGGCCGGCACGGGGGATCTGCAACACGTCGCGCAACGTCTGCTCAGCATGGCCGCCGATCCCGCCGCGCCCAATGCGGCTGTCGCCACCGAGGCGCTGGGCCTGCTGCTCGACTTCGCCGCCGAGACGCGGGATCTTCAAATCCGTGGGGCGTCATGAAAATCCTCGGATTGCGCGTGCGCGAGGTCGGCAACTTCCGCCAGCCGGTCGCGCTCGAAGGCCTGACCGGCGGGCTCGACGTGCTTGCCGGTCCCAACGAGTTCGGCAAATCGACGCTGTTCCGCGCGCTGGAGGCGGCCTTTTCGGCCGAGCACACCAGCAAGAAGGCCAAGGGCTTGGGCGACTGGATGGTGCCCACCTCGGGCGGCGCCCCGGTCATCGAAGTCGACTTCGAGGTTTCTGGCGCGCGCTATCGGCTGCGCAAGCGCTTCTTCACCAGCGCACGCGCCTCGTTGCGGCAGCTCAATGGCGATCTCCTGCTCAGAGGGGCGGACGCGGAACATCGGCTGGCGGAGATACTCGGCGAGGCGGGCGGCCCGGACCGGCTCGGCGTGCTGTGGGTTGGCCAGCGCCAATCGCTGGAGCCGCTTGCACTGGCCGATCCCGCGCGCGACAACCTGAAAACGCTGATTGCGGACGAAGTGGTCGACGCGGTCGGCGGCGGTGCGATGGACGCCATTCGCCGCAAGGTGGCCGAGCGGTTGGGCACATTGCTGACCGCCCGCCAGCGCAAGCCGGTGGGAGCGCACAAGGAGGCCAGCGATCTCGCAGCCCGGTTGATGCGCGAGGCCGAGGCGCAGCGCGAGGCGGTGGCGCGCGGGCGCGACAGGCTTGAGCGCTTGGCGGTGTTGCGCGAGCAGCACGCGTCATTGGCCGACGCCGGAATGAGGCGTGGGCGGAGCGACCGCATCGTTGCGGCCCGCTCGGCCCTGGAGACGGCGCGCGCCGCCACGGACAAACGCAAGGCCGCTGAGGAACTGTTCAAGCGTCTCGAGCGCGAGCAGGCGGCCGCAGCCAAAGACCTGGCGACATTCGATCAGGCTGCTGATGATGCAGCCAAGATGACGGCGCGCCGTAAGGCGTCGGCCGAGGCTGTGGCGGCGCAGGCAGCGACTGCCGCGCTCCTGACAGCCAAGCTCGCGACGGCGCGCGGTGCCTATGATGCGGCGGTGGCAGCAGAGCAATCCGCCCACGCCGCCGTCGCAGCGGCACAGCGCGCAGAGGCCGCCCAACTCGCCGCAGCCGAGGCCGCCGTGCTCGCCGCGAAATTGGCGGACGCTGAAGCCCTGGCGCTGCGCATCGCGGACCTCGCTGTCATCGCATCGGCCAAACCCGCGTTGGCCCCGTTGCGTAGCAAGGCCGAGTCCGAACTGCGCGCCGTCGAGACACTGGAAGCAAAGCTGACGGCCGCGTCCGTCCGCATCCGGATCGATTATGACAAGGGCGGACACGGAAAGATTTTGCGCGACGGCGCGCCAGTGCCTGCAGACGCCGAGTTCGCCATCCCGGCCGAAACCGAACTGGCCATCGCCGGGATCGGCCGCATCGCCATCACGCCGGGGACGTTGGAAACAGCGGAAGCGACACTTGCCCAGTTGGCCAAGGCGACGGCGCGGTTGGCGGCGCTACTGGCTGAGGCCGGCGTTGCGGATGTAGTCGAGCTTGCGACCCGCGCCGAGTCCCAGACGGCCGCCGTCGCCGAGCACGATCGCCTGGCGGCCCGCCTGGACGGTCTGTGCCCGGAAGGTCTGCCGGCGTTGCGCGCGCGCGTGTCGCGATTGGTGCAAGCAGCCACCCCTCACCCCGGCCCTCTCCCCAAGGGAGAGGGGGCGAAGATGGCACGGACGGCGATACAAGCGCCCCCTATCCCGTGGGGAGAGGGCCGGGGTGAGGGGTTGAGCGATAGGCGAACCTATCGGCTTGAGTTTGACAGGCTCGACAGCGCCACAAATGCCCGCGAGCAAGCCCAGGCCGCGCTGGCAACACTCCAGTCCGAGCAGCAATCCCTCGACCTCTCCGCCGCCGCTCTGCAGGCCGAGGCCGCGATGCTGGCCGAACGGCAGACCGCGCTCGCCTCAATTGAAACGTCGGCGGAGCATCGCGCGACGCTGCTGTCCGCCTCCGAGACCGCCGCAGCCCGCGCCCGCGAAGCCGTGCTCGCCCTGCAGGCGCTGCGCGAGAAAGAGCCTGATCCCCAGCAGCTTCTTGCGTTTGAGGCAGACCTAGCCGCCGCGATATCAGCCGAGACGCAGGGCATCACCCAACTCAATACCCTCGCCGTCGAGATGGCGGGTCTGGAATCCCTGCTCGACCGCGACGCGCTCGACGGCATCGAGGAGCGGCTGGCCGAAACCGAGGAGGCACTGGCGATCGCCGAGCGCACGTTGCTCCGTATCAAGACCGAAATTGCCGCGCTCGATCTCCTGGAGTCCGAACTGGCCGCAGCCGAACGCACCACCCGCGATGCCTATCTCGCTCCGGTCACGGCGCGCCTCGCTCCCTATCTCGGCCTGGTGCTGCCCGGCGCCGAATTGCAGCTCGGCGAAGCCTTCGATGCTGCCGGCCTCACCCGGGACGGGCGCAACGAGTCCATTGCGCGCCTCAGCGAGGGCACGCGCGAGCAGATCGCCGTGCTGGTGCGCCTCGGTCTTGGCCGCCTGCTGGCGGACCGGGCCAAGCCGATGCCGCTCATTCTCGACGACGCGCTGGTCTATTCCGACGACGAGCGGATCGCCGCCAGCTTCGCGGCGCTGGAAAAAGCCGCTGCGCACCACCAGGTGATCGTGCTCACCTGCCGCGCCAAGGCTTTCGAGCAGTTGGGCGGCGCGCGCCTTGTGCTCCAGCCTTGGCAAATGACCGACGACTGAAGATAAACGGGGACAGTTCACCTATTTCTACGAAGGCCGCCCGGGTTGACGCAGCGGTGACGAAATAGGTAAACTGTCCCCGTTTATCTTCCCTTGGTGCGATGACCGGCCGAGACGTAGGGGCGGCTCGCGGCCGCCCTCCAACGGCTGACTGGCTGCACGAGGGCGGTCGCTAACCGCCCCTGCCAACGCCGTCCGTCACCGCCACCGAGAAAAATTCATTGGCGCCGGAATTTCCTTCCTGGCCGCCCGTTCTAGTCTGCAGTGAGGCCCGGACAGTCTCGCGTATCCAAGTCCGGACCGCCGAAGCGACCACAAATTGACCCCGCAAGTGAATGCGTGGTCGCCAAAGCGTCTCACAACAAGAAGCGGCACCGAAGCAGCCACGGTGCCGCTTTTTTTGTTGTCGCGGAGTTTTTGCTTGTCGCGGGCGACACGCGTCACCGCGCGCCGGCCGCCCGCGACGGAGCAGCGGTGGGGACATGAAACTCATCGTCAGCGTGAGCACGCGGATCGCCTCATACCGTCGATTGAAAATCTCAATCTGTGCCATTGGGAGCAACGTCCGCACGCTTCCCGGAATTCGACGCGCCCTTCTTTCCTGCGCGTCGAATTCCGGGATCCTCACCGGGCAGAAGGGATTGAGGACTCAATCCAGCGCCCTGTTTTGACGGGGGCTCCGCCAGTTAAGCTGGACCCGCACCACGTGAGGATCCCGGACATTTGCCACGCCAAGACGCGCGTCAAATTCCGGGAAGCGGATGGGAACTTTCGCATGGCGGTATCATACAATCGTGCAGGCTGACGATGAGTATCATGTCCTCACACTCCCGATGGAATAGACATCCCGGTCTCACGTTGTACTAGCTGTGAGGGCCGGACAGTTTTGCGTATTCGTCTCGCGTATCGAAGTCTGGTGAGTTACGACGACCACAGATCGACCCCGCAAGTGATTGGTGGGCGTCTGACGTCTCACAACAAGAAGCGGCACCGAAGCAGCCACGGTGCCGCTTTTTTGTTGTCGCGGGCGACACGCGTAACCGCGCGCGTCTCCTGCGCGGAGGCGCAAAAGCAAATGGGCAGCGCGTTTCAGCGCAAGAGCCACGCGGTCGGTGAGGGGCAGCCGCTTGCTCAGTCCCTCGCGCCACCGATACGGAGCAAGCGTCTGCCCCTCACCTGTCGCTGCTTCCTCAGCGTTATGGCGCTTCGGGCGACATCCTCTCCCCTCGAGAAGAGGCGAGGGGAGAGGAGAAATCCGTTCACGCTCCCCCAATCAGCTTCAGCCACTCATCTTCCGACAATATCCGCACACCGAGCTTTTCCGCATCGGTCAGCTTGGATCCGGCGTCTGCGCCCGCGATCACATAGTCCGTCTTCTTCGACACCGATCCCGACACCTTCGCGCCCATACGCTCGGCCTGCGCTTTGGCCTCGGAGCGCGACAGCGTCGGCAGCGTGCCGGTGAAGACCACGGTCTTGCCGGTGACCGGCGAACCGACAATGGCGGGCCGCTCGAACGGCAGCACCGTCACCTCGGCAAGCAGTTCGGCCATCACGTCGCGATTGTGCGGCTCGCTGAAAAATCCGATCAGCGCGTTGGCCGAGACCGGGCCGACATCGCTCATGCTTTCCAACTGCCGGTACGCCTCGCGGGGCGGTTCGTCACTCGCGCGCTTTGCGGCGGCGATGAGCTTGGCGGGATCGGGGAAGGATTTTTCGAGCACCTCGATGGCCGATGAGCGAATACCCTTCAGTCCACTGAGCAGTGCCGCGATTGAGGGCGCCTCACCCACCCCAAATAGATTCGGTACTTGTACAGATGATTGCGCCAGATGCGCTGTGATCGCGTCCGCCGTCTTGTCGCCGACGCCGGGGAGCGCGTGCAGGGCAAGCCAGTCCGGTCCCGGCTGATCGCGCGTGGCCGCATCGACGGCGTCGGCGAAGGCCTCGTAGCTGCCGAACCCCTTGGCCAGCGCGCGCGAGGTCGTCTCGCCCACGTGCCGGATGCCGAGCGCGAACAGGAAACGATCCATGCTGATCTTGCGTCGCGCCTCGATGGACGCGAACAGGTTCTGTGCGGACTGTTCACCGAAGCCCTCCTGCTCGGCGAGCGGGGTTGCGCTGGCCCGATCCCGCTTGGCCAGGGTGAAAATCTCGCCCGGCCGGCGGATGCGCTCGTCGGCAAAGAACAGCTCGATGCGCTTGTCGCCCAGGCCCTCGATATCGAAGGCATTGCGCGAGACGAAGTGTTTCAGGCGTTCCTTGGCCTGGGCGGGGCAGATCAGGCCGCCGGTGCAGCGCCGCACCACGTCGGCCTCGCCGGTGGCCTCGTCGGCATCGCGGGTGGCGTGGCTGCCGCAGGCCGGGCAGACCTCGGGGTACTTGAATGGCGCGGCACCCTTAGGCCGCTTCTCCAACACGACGGCCACAACTTGCGGGATGACATCGCCGGCCCTCTGTACAATGACGGTATCGCCGACCCGGATGTCTTTGCGCGCAATCTCGTCCTCGTTGTGCAGCGTGGCGTTGGTGACCACCACCCCGCCGACATTGACCGGTTCGAGCCGTGCGACGGGCGTCAGCGCCCCGGTACGCCCGACCTGGATGTCGATCTCACGCAACACAGTCGTGGCCTGCTCGGCGGCGAACTTATGCGCCAGCGCCCAGCGGGGCGAACGGGAGACAAAGCCGAGCCGCTGCTGCAAGTCGAGCCGGTCCACTTTATAGACGACGCCGTCGATGTCGTAGTCGAGCTTGGAGCGCTGTTCACCGATCATGGCGTGATAGGCGAGCAGATCTTCGGCTGACGAGCAGCGTTTCATCAGCGGATTGGTCGGCAGCCCCCAGCGCGCAAAGGCCTCGATGACGCCGTGCTGGGTATCGGCGGGCAGCGTCGGCGCCTCGCCCCAGGTGTAGGCGAAAAAGGCCAGCGGGCGCGTCGCCGTGATGGTGCTATCCAGCTGGCGCAACGATCCGGCGGCGGCATTGCGTGGGTTGGCGAAGGTCTTTCCGCCCTCGGCCGCCTGCGCCGCGTTCAGCGCCAGGAAGTCCGCCTTGCCGAAATAGACTTCTCCACGAACGTCGATTGTAGCGGGAACGTCCTTTCCCTTCAGCTGCTTGGGGATGGTCTTGATGGTCAGCACATTGGCGGTGACGTTTTCGCCGGTCGCGCCATCGCCGCGCGTCGCCGCCTCGACCAGTTTGCCGGCCTCGTAGCGGAGCGAAATGGAGAGGCCATCGATCTTCGGCTCGGCCGTGAAGGCAAGCGGGGCGTCGTCGGCCAGCTTCAGGAAGCGGCGGATGCGGAGGGCGAAATCGGTCACGTCCTCGGGCGAAAAGCCGTTGCCCAGCGACAGCATGGGAAACCGGTGCGTGATCTTGCCGAACCCACCCGCAGGTGTTGCGCCCACCCGTCTGCTCGGACTGTCTGCCCGCACCAGGTCTGGGAACGCGGCCTCGATCTCGGCGTTGCGGCGCACCAGCGCGTCGTACTCGGCATCGGTAACGGTGGGCGCGTCCTCGGCGTGGTAGCGCCGGTCGTGCGCGGCGATCTCGGCGGCCAGGCGCGCCAGTTCGGCGGCGGCCTCGGATGGGGAAGTAAACGGGGACAGTTTACCTATTTCTGCTCCACTCTTCAAACGACGACGCTCCTTCGGAGAAATAAGTAAACTGTCCCCGTTTGAGGGCTTCTTGGTTGTTTTGGCCATGGGTTGGCTCCCTGGAGGTGACCGATCCGCTCCTTGCTATCAGGTTGACGGCCCGGGCAACAAGGGAGGCCTCACCCCATGACCAGCACCACATTACCGACCTTGCGGCCGCTGTCGGCAATGTCATGGGCGCGGGCGGCTTCGGCCAGCGGGAAGGTCGCGCTGACCACCGGGGTGAGGACGCCCTGCCCTGCCAATGCCGCCAGCAGGCGCAGATCCTCCGGCTGTTCGGGGGCGGTGCCGGTCAGCACGGTTACGCCACGCGCAAAAGCGCCGTTGAGCATCTGGGGCAGGTCCGCTGCAGCCAGCGCCAACCGTCCGCCCACCGGCAGGCAGGGGCGCGCGCGGGCGAGATCGACGCTGCCGGTGGTGTCGAGGATAACGTCCCACTGGCGGCCAAGCTTGGCCCAGTCGACCTCACGGTAGTCGATCACGTCCCCGGCCCCCAGCGAACGGACCAGCGCGGCGTTCGGGCCGCTCGTGACGGCGGTGACCACGGCGCCGAAGTGCCGCGCCAGCTGCACGGCCGCGCTGCCGACCGCGCCCGACGCCCCGACAATCAGCACACGGTCGCCGGGTCCGACCTTGGCCCGGTCGCGCAGAAAATACAGCGCGGTGGTCGCACCGAACGGCAGCGCTGCGGCCTGCTCCCAGCTCAAGGCCGCCGGCTTGGCGCAGATCGCGGCCGAAGCCGGCACCGTCCGGTATTCGGCATGGCAACCGCCTTTTCCGCCCAGAAAGGCAATCACCGCATCGCCGGGGGCGAACACTGTCACATCAGCGCCCACCGCCTCGACCTCGCCGGAGAGATCGGTGCCGAGGATGGGTTGCCGCAGCTTGGTCAGGCCAAAGATCAGCCGCGCCATGCCGCCAAAACCCCGCGGAAAGCGGCCCGAGCGCAGGCGCATGTCGGCAGCGCTGACGGTGGCGGCGCGGATGCGCACCAGCACCTCGCCGGCTTTCGGCTGCGGCTTTGGCGTCTCGATCAGGCGTACACTGTCGGGTGGCCCATAGCTGCGGGCTGCAATGGCTTTCATTGTCTGCTCCAGTGGTGAGGAAGGGTTCGCGCTGGGGAATGCACGGGGGGACGAAGTAAACGGGGACAGTTTAGGAAGTAAACGGGGACAGTTTACTTATTTCTTCGACGCTGCCTCAACTCGAACGCCCTATCGTAGAAATAAGTAAACTGTCCCCGTTTACTTCGCGGCCTCAGGACCCGTGGGGCTTGGGCGGCTCCCAGGAAAACACCTCGGCCAAGGGCCGGTTGAAGGCATGGGCGATCTGGAACGCCAGCTCGAGCGTCGGCGAATACTTCGCCGCCTCGATCGCCACGATGGTCTGGCGCGTCACGCCCACCTTCTCTGCCAGCTCCTTCTGCGTCATCTCCGCCGCATCGAAGCGCAAGCGTCGGATGGTGTTGGTGATCCGTCCCTTGGCCATGCTCAGCCTCCCCGCCAGTAGCGCAGGAACTTGATCAGGTTCACCACCACGTCCGCCGCGACCATGCCGGTCAGCATCAGGTTCATGGCCCAGACCGCGCCCCAGCCCTGCCACAGCGCCAGCACGGCGGCCAGAAAGCCCAGCCCCGCCACGCCGAAGCTGCTCACCATGGCCCTGGCCTCGATCAGCTTGTCGCGCTCGTCGTCCAGCCCCTTGCCGGTCTCCTGCCCAGTCGCCACGGAGAGGACCACGGCCAGGATCTGCACCACCAGCCCGGCCGCGACCGTGACCAGGATCATCAGCAGCATTTCCCAGCCCAGCACCGTGAGCCCCTGCGGCGTGTCGAACGCGCCCGACGCGCTGAGCGCGCGGTGGCGGGAGAGGTACCAGGCGAACACGATGAGTGCTCTGAGGGCTTGGACTAGGGAGCTGCGTTCGAGCCAGGACAAGGCGGACCTCGGTGGGGTGGAGGTTAAATGGGATAGACGCAAGGTATGGTCTATTGTTTTCTGTGTCTAGTATTCTTTACATAATGTCGTGGGAAGGTGTCTTTTCGGTTGGAGTGATCCTTGGCGACCCGTTGGCTGCCCCCGATCAGGACCATCGCCTTCCTGTCCGCTACCTGCATAGAACAAGCAGCGAACCATCACCCGCCCGCCCGACGGCCGGACCGGCAGCGCGCGGCGAAACGCTGGTCTTCCATGTTGGACCATCCGGAGGTCAACCCGCGCGCCGGGTTCAGTTCTTAACTGGCACAGAGAGTTCCAAGCCCTTGGTCGTGCGCGGCGGTCGCGCGCGTTCCAGTGGCAAGTTACGCACAACGGCGGCGATGATCTTGCGTCCGGCGGACGGCCCGGAGTGCGAGCCGCCCACCTTCGCGCGGGGCATTACATGGCGGGCTGGATGTTCTGGTTGACGTGGAACAGGTTGGCTGGGTCGTACTGCTTCTTCAGCGCCGCCAGACGCGGGTAGTTGTCGCCGAACGCGGCTTTGACGCGCGCCTCGCCCTCATCGTCCATCATGAAGTTGGAATAGGCGCCGCTGAGGTCGTAGGGATGCACGGCGTCCCAGTAGTCCTTTGCCCATTTCTTCAGGATCGGGGCCTTCTTGGCATCGGGATCGACCCCGACGATGACCATCGACCAGGTCGCATCGCGGCAGTTCCAAGCCGTGTCCTTGGGCTGATGCCGATGCACCGCGCCGTCGATCGGATAGAGGTGCATGCCGGATATCGGGCTCGGCATCTTGGCGGCGTGGTCGAGATGGGCTTCGATCGCCTGATCCGGCAGGGTCTTCACGAAATCGCCCTTCCAATACCAGCTGAGGCCCTTGGGGTAGAGCCCATCGAACAGCGATTGCAGCGACGGATAGGGGATCGGCGCGGCCCAATCGATGAGCGGCTTGGGCAGCGCTTTGCGGATCGCATTGACGGCCGTTTCGCCGTCCGCCAGCGGCCCGTTGTGCGAGACCAGCAGCACACACATCTTCTTGCCCCAATGCTCCTTGGGGAAGGGATCGCCCGGCGGCACCGCGTTCAGCCCCAGGAAGATGTAAAACTCTTCCGGCGCGTCGTTCTCGAACTCCCGATACCACCGCATCACGGTCCGAGCGTCGGCGAGATCGAAAATGATGGGTCCGCCATAGACCGTGCTGGCGGGGTTGGTCCGGAACACGAAGCTGGTCGCGACGCCGAAGTTGCCGCCGCCGCCGCGCAGCGCCCAGAACAGGTCCGGGTTCTCGGTTTCGGAGGCGGTAACAAACTTGCCGTCGGCCAGCACCACGTCGGCCTCGAGCAGATTGTCAACCGCAAGACCATACTGGCGGCTCAGATAGCCATGGCCACCGCTGAGCGTGAGGCCAGCCACCCCTGTGGTCGATATGATCCCGAACGGGACGGCCTGGCCGAAAGCGTGCGTGGCATGGTCGACATCGCCGGTGACGCATCCCGCGCCGACCCGGACCCTGTTGTGCGCGGGATCGGCCCGCACACCTCGCATCGTCGACAGGTCGATGACCAGACCGTTGTCGACGCTGCCGAGCCCTGGACCGTTGTGACCGCCGCCCCGGACGGCGATCGGCAGGCCCTCGTCGCGGCCCCAATTCACGGCCGCAATCACGTCGGCGGTATCGGCGCACCGGGCGATGAGGCGCGGATGCTTGTCAATCATGCCGTTGTAAAGAGCGCGGGCATCGTCGTAGCTCGGGTCGCCGCTCTCGATCAGCGGGCCGCGCAGGCTCTGCTTGAGCTTGGCACTGTTACCGTTTTGCATGAGGATCTCCTGACGCTGAGTCCCCCGGACGGACCATGGCACAATGTAGGTGGAATTACTATTGCGTGGTTGTGGGGGCTGTCGAACCCGCTTGGTGTGCGACGCGATGGCGTCCACCGCGCGGAATTGGTATCTGTCGCCCCAACAGACCAAAATCATGAGCCCCGCGATGCAGAAATCCGTCTCCGACCGCACCCCTCGCACGCCGCCCAACCGGGCCGGCGCGCGCACGTTCTGGCGTCAGCGCACCACCGCCATGATGCTGGTCGTGCTGGTGCCCTATGCTCTCTACACCCTCCTGCGTATCGCGGGCCGTGATCTCGATTTCGTGCGGCATTCGCTGGCGCAGCCGTGGATCGCGCTGCCGCTGCTGGCGCTGGTCCTCACCGGCACGTTTCATATGTGGATCGGCATGCGCGAAATCCTGGAGGACTACATCCGCAAGCCGTTGCTGAACGTTACCCTCACGCTCAATACGCTGTTCTGCCTCGCCGTCGCCTTGGCCGCCGGTGGCGCCGTGCTGCGCCTCTGGTTCGGAGTTTAAGCCCATGCCCAACACTAAAACCGCCCCGCTCCCCTCCATCGGCGGCCGCGCCTACACCATGACCGACCATGTCTTCGATGTCGTGGTGGTCGGTGCCGGCGGGGCGGGCTTGCGCGCCACGCTCGGCTGCGCCGAAGCCGGGCTTGATACCGCCTGCATCACCAAGGTGTTCCCCACCCGCTCCCATACCGTGGCGGCCCAAGGCGGCGTCGCGGCGGCGCTCGGCAACATGGGGCCGGACGACTGGCGCTGGCATATGTACGACACCGTCAAGGGCTCGGATTGGCTGGGCGACCAGGACGCCATCGAGTACCTGTGCCGCAACGCGCCCGCCGCCGTCTACGAACTCGAACATTGGGGCGTCCCGTTCAGCCGCACCGACGACGGCCGCATCTACCAGCGCGCGTTCGGCGGCATGACCACCAAGTTCGGCGAGGGCCCGCCCGCCCAACGCACCTGCGCCGCCGCCGACCGCACCGGCCACGCCATGCTGCACACGCTCTACGGCCAGGCGCTCAAGCACAACGCGCGCTTTTTCATCGAATATTTCGCCATCGACCTGATCATGGACGCTTCCGGGGAATGCCGCGGCGTCGTGGCCCTGTGCCTGGAAGACGGCACGTTGCACCGCTTCTCGGCCAAGAAGACCATCCTGGCCACCGGCGGCTACGGCCGCGCCTACCAGACGGCAACGTCAGCCCACACCTGCACCGGCGACGGCAACGCCATGGTTTTGCGCGCCGGCCTGCCGCTGGAAGACATGGAGTTCGTGCAGTTCCACCCGACCGGCGTGTACGGAGCAGGCGTGCTCATCACCGAGGGCGCTCGCGGCGAGGGCGGGTATCTGACCAACTCGGCTGGCGAGCGCTTCATGGAGCGCTACGCCCCGCACGCCAAGGACCTGGCCTCCCGCGACGTGGTCTCGCGCGCCATGACCATCGAGATCCGCGAAGGCCGCGGCGTGGGCAAGGACAAGGACCACATCCACCTGCATCTCGACCATCTCGACCCGAAGATCCTGGCCTCGCGCCTGCCCGGCATCACGGAATCGGCGCGCATCTTTGCCGGCGTCGATCTCCGCCGCGCCGCCATCCCGGTGCTGCCGACCGTGCATTACAACATGGGCGGTATTCCCTGCACGTATCACGGCGATGCGGTGGGGAGCGTGACGGGTACCGACGATCATCTGGTCCCCGGCCTGATGGCGGTAGGCGAGGCGGCTTGCGTCTCCGTGCACGGAGCGAACCGTTTGGGCTCCAACTCGCTGATCGACCTGGTCGTGTTCGGCCGCGCCGCCGCCCATCGCTGCGCCGAGACCATCGACCGGGGCGCGCAAGCAGGAGCTGCCAAAAGAGGCCGGCGACCTTGCCTTGTCGCGGCTTGATAAGTTCCGCTACGCCAAGGGCGGAACATCCACGGCGCAGCTACGCGCCACCATGCAGAAGGCCATGCAGGAAGACGCCGCCGTGTTCCGCACGGCCACGACGCTGCGCCAGGGCCGCGCCCGCGTGCAGAAGGTGTGGGAGGGCATGGACGACGTGGCGCGTCACGGATCGCTCGCTGATCTGGAACACCGATCTGGTCGAGACGCTGGAGCTGGACAATCTGATCGTGCAGGCCGTGGTGACGGTGGAGGGCGCGCTGAACCGCGAGGAAAGCCGCGGCGCCCATGCGCGCGAGGATTTCCCGGCGCGCGACGATGAGACGTGGATGAAGCACACGCTGGCTTGGATCGATCCGGCCAAGCGCACGGTGCGGGTCGGGTACCGGCCGGTGCATCTCAACACGATGACGGCGGATGTGGAGAGCGTGAAGCCGAAGGCGCGGGTGTATTGAGGGGGGTGGCTTGGGTGAACGACCGGGCCGATGCCTGACAGATTGAACCGGGCTGACGCTTGACAGTATTCGCGGTTCGTACCGGGCTGGGACGTCGGCTGGTGACCCATAGCGACCATTCGATAACTCCCGACTTTGGCTGGCCGATCTCGACGGCCGCCGGGAAAACTGGCAACGTGGCGCTCGCTCTCCAGCATCAAACAAAGGCTTGCCCGATGACAGTCATGACCACCGCAGAATTGCGCGGATATCAACAGATTTGCGGCCCCAACGGCGCCATCATGGTTATCGCTTGTGATCAGCGTGGCGGCATCCGCACGTTACTGGCCAGCGATCCGGCGGAGCAAAAGAAGATCACCGACGCCCAGCTCGGCGACACCAAGTGCGATGTGGCGCAGCACCTGGCCGCACACGCGCCTTGCATCCTGCTCGATCCCCTGTGCGCCGTGCCGCGCGTGGTCGAGGAGGGCGTGTTGCCACGTGATGTGGCGCTGCTGATCGGGCTTGATGCCTCGGGCTACGATACCGATCCCAAGGGCCACTACCTCTCGAAACTGGTGCCGGGCATTTCGGCGCGGCGGGTACGCGAGTTGGGCGGCACGGGCGCCAAGCTGATGGTCTATCTGCGTGCAGACTACCCCAACGCAATGAGCCACAATGTCGATATCATCAAGCGCTGCGTCGCTGACTTTGCCGCCGAGGACCTGCTGCTGGTGGTCGAATTCCTCACCTACCGGCTGCCAGAAGAGAGTCCTGAGGCGTACAAGGAGAAAATCCCCGCGCTGATCGAAGGCGGCTCGCGGATGTGCCTTGATCTCGGCTCGAAGGTGCTGAAGATCCCCTATCCGGGCACGCCGCAAGCTTGCGCCAATGTCACCAAAATGGCGGGGAACATTCCCTGGTCGGTGCTGTCGGCTGGCGTCGATCACACGACCTTCATCGGCCAGGTCGAAATCGCCATGGCCAACGGCGCTTCGGGTGTTATCGCGGGACGCTCGCTCTGGAAGGATTGCGTCTCTCTTGACCGGACGCGGCAAGTCGCCTTTCTGAAGGAGAAGGCCGTGCCCCGGCTCAAGGAGCTGCAGGCGATCCTCGCGCGATATCCCAAGCCGCTCGCGCGCCGCGCTTGAGGTCAAGCCATGCGGCAGGCAATTGGCATCGATATCGGCGGGACCGGCATCAAGGCCGCTCGCGTGTCGGCGGATGGCGCGATCCTGGCCCAAGCCAGCGAGGCGACGGCCAGGACGCCTCCGGAGGTTTTGGCGCAGATCGACAAGCTGATCGCGGCGCTGGACGATCTCGCCGTCGCTACCATCGGGATCGGCGTGCCGTCGCGGGTCGATGTCCGCACCGAACAGGTGTTTCCAGGTGGCTATGTCGATCTTTCCGGGCCGCCGCTGGCTCACCGTCTCGAAGGTCCGCGCGGTCGTCCCATGTACGCGGACAACGATGGCACCATGGCGCTGGTGGCCGAGGCGCGACTTGGCGCGGCGCGCGGCGTCGACGATGTCGTTATGCTGACCATCGGTACGGGGATTGGTGGAGCGGCCATGCTCGGCGGCAAGGTGCTGCATGGCAAATCGACAGCTGGTCAACTCGGGCATATCACCGTTGTCTACGATGGGATCGTGTGCGCCTGCGGCCGGCGAGGGTGCCTGGAAACCATGAGCTCGGGCACCTCGCTCGGCCGGCACATTGCTGAGGCCGGGCTGCCAGTGGGGACGCGGGCGCAAGACCTGATTGAGCGCAGAGATGCCGTCAGCCGCGGGGTCGTCGACCGCTGGATCGCGCCGTTGCGGTCGGGCATCGACAGCCTGGTGGCCACGCTCGATCCGGAGATGGTGGTGCTTGGCGGTGGCCTGGGCGGCGTCGCCTGTGCGGCATTGGCGGCGTACCCGGAGCAATCCACCTGGTTCCACTGCAAGGTGGTCCCGGCGACACTCGGCAGCGAGTCCGGCGTGATCGGCGCGGCGCTGGCGGCGCTGGAGCGGCTGCGATGAAATCGGCGGTGCTGGTCAACGGCGTGCCGGCCTCGGGCAAGAGCACCGTCGCGCGGGCGATTTCGGAGGCGGGCGGCTGGCCGCTGCTGGCGCTGGATACCGTCAAGGAAGCGCTGTTTGCTCACCTGGGGACGGGCGACCGCGAGCACAACCGGCTGATGGGCCGTGCCAGCTACCAGGCGATGTTTGCCGCGGTTGGCGATTTCCCGGCCGACACAACCGTCGTGATCGATGCCTGGTTCGGCTTTCAACCAGCGGACGTTCTGCAGGCGCATATCGTACGGGCGAAGTTGACCAACGTGGTCGAGGTGTGGTGCCACGCCCCGCCCGCGGTGATTGGCGAGCGCTACCGTGCACGTGTCGGAACCCGCAGTTCCGGGCACCTGGGTCTGGATTATGTGCCTGAGCTGATCGCACTTGCGACCCGGGCTGTCCCGCTGGGAACTTTTCCGCTGATCCAGGTGGACACGACGCTGCCGATGCATACGGCGAACCTGACGGCGCGGATCGGGGCCGCACTCAAGGCCTGACTTGGGAGCATGCCGCCCGGTACTTGGCGACCACCCGTCCCACCTTGGCTTCGACAATACGTTGCAACAGCGGCTGATTGATTTCAGGTCCATCGGGATCGAGACCAGTGAACTGCGAGACCAGGCAGGGGCCGACGGATGCGGCGTCCACGTTCGAAGTGAGGCGGGCGAGGCTGGCCGCGATGCTGCGATCCGGCCAATAATAGCGAACACGATCACTGAGGCCGTAAAGCACTTTGTCGACCGCGTGCGGCCCGACCGGAACATAGCCGCGCCAATGCGCGGGATCCGCCGTCATGGCGGCCATTATCGTCTCGAGGATATGCGAGGGCTTGGGGACGCCGAGTTTCAGCTCGATATGCGCCATGGCAATCACCGCCTC
Organism: uncultured Alphaproteobacteria bacterium; assembly: GCA_963732765.1. GTDB lineage: Bacteria > Pseudomonadota > Alphaproteobacteria > Rhizobiales > Hyphomicrobiaceae > JANYHF01. The sequence goes on from CAVTAS010000008.1 coordinate 897,250, forward strand.
GCGGAAGGCGAAGGTGAGTTCGGGCCCCACTTTGAGGATGCCGAAATGACACGAGACCAGGCCGCTTAAAGCGGATGCCGACTGGTAATCTGTCGAATGCGCTTCAAAGGTCGCGCCGGGCAACTGTGCATTGGCGGCGGCCAGCGAGGTCGCCGCTGCGGTATTGAACCGCCAGATCTCGTCATTGCTGAAGTCGACGCCGGGCTGCACCACGATACCGACGACGCGATCGGCAGCTTGGGGAGCAAACAATACCCTGTGCTGAGCAAAGGTGGCCAGCATGGCCTCCGGCCGCGTCACCTGCAGGCTGGTCGCGCCGCTGGTCTCGCCGCCTGGCACCGGAACCTCTGTCCCGATGACATAGACCGGTTTCTGCACGCCGCTGTGCCGCTCGGCCACCGCGCACAGATCGGCAGCCCGGGCCGCCATCTCGGCATTGTCGAGATGGCCGTCGTCGGCGCAGCGCATGCTGGCGTCGAGGTGGATCTTGCTGAACCCCGCTTCCACGTAGGCCCGAACCATGTCGCGCGCCTCAGCCATCGCCTCGGCCGCCGGACGCGCGCGCCATGGATTGGGACCGAGATGGTCCCCGCCGAGCAGAACCTGTTCTGTCGGCACACCCTCTGCGCGCGCCAGGCCATGCACGAAGTCGCGGAAGGCGGCCGGCGTCATGCCGGTATAGCCGCCATGCTGGTTCACCTGGTTGCAGGTGGCCTCGATGAGCACCGGGTCGTCCGTACCGCGATAAGCACGCAGCACCACGCGGAGAACATCGGGATGCGCTGTGCACCAGGACGGGATGCCCACACCCCTGCCAGCCCGATTGCCAGCAAGGGTCGCGAGCAATCGGTCGAGCGCCATCATATGCCTGCCGCCAAAGCGGCGTCTATTGCCGCAAGTTTGGCATTCCCCTCCATCGGCCCCGCCTTCGTCACGGCAAGCGCGCCGGCCATGTTGGCGCGGGCGAGGGATTGGGCGACGTTGTAGCGTCCTGAGGCCAGCAGAGTCACGAAGGTGGCGCAGAAGCAATCGCCGGCGCCGGTCGGATCGACCACCTCAACTTTGTGCGCTGGCAGACGGATATGCTCGCCCGCGCGGTTGATGGCTTCCGCTCCGTGCTCGCCGCGTTTCAGCACGACATGCTCTGTCTGGCGGCCAAAGAGGTTCGGCGCGAACGCCTCAATGCCCTGACCGGTGAACAGCAACACCGCATCGGCATCACTGGGCAGAAAAATGCTGCAGATCGCCATCAGCCTATTGATCGCGCCGAAGTAGCCGGGATCGCCGGCCAGTTCCTTGCGAATATTGGGGTCAAACGATATTTTCACGCCGCGCGCGTGCAGCGCCTCGCAGATCGCAACGATGTTGGCCGCCGCCGCCGGGCTGCCGAGCGCCGATCCCGAGACATGCATGACGTCGAGCTTGAAATCGGTGAGCGCCTGCAGCGTCGCCGCATCGGCGTCCCAATGTGAGGCTGCCGAGTGCGCGATGTTGTAAACAAAATCGCGGCTGCCGTCGTCGTTGTAGCTCACGAAGGCGCTGCCGGTGGGCACGCCGGGGATACGGCCGATCAGGCTGACGTCGACCCCGTCAGCCGTCAACCGATCGAGGATCACATCGCCGAAAGCATCGTCGCCAACCGCGCCGACGAAGAGGCATTGCCCGCCAACCCGCGCCGCCTGATCAATGAAGATGCCGGGCGCGCCAGAGGGGTAAGGGCCAAGATATGTGCCGGCGCGTCGATGGCGGCCGTTCTTCCCGGTACAGAGAAATTCCACCAGCAATTCGCCGACGCAGCCGATGCGCGGAGCGGCGCTCACGGCTATTTCCCCACCATCAGGCGCACGATCTCGTCGCCCGAGGTCTCGGAGGGTTTGCGCTCGCCGGCATTCTCGCCGCGGCGGAACACCACGATGCGATCGGCCACCTCGAAAATGTCTCGCAGATTGTGCGAGATGAAGATGACGCCCTTGCCTGCCTTCTTCAGCGATTGGATGAGGGACATTACCTTGCGCTGCTCGGGCACGCCGAGCGCGGCCGTCGGCTCGTCCATGATGACCAGGCGCGCATTCCAGAAGATGGCGCGGCCGATGGCGACGGCCTGGCGCTGCCCGCCGGAGAAGGCTGCTACCGGAGCATTCAGCCGCGTGACGTGGAAATCCAGCGATTCCATGGTCGTTTTTGCGGCCTCGTCCATCTTGGCGCGGTCGATCACGGGCAGAAAGCCCCACAACATCTTCATCGGCTCGCGGCCGAGGAAGATGTTGGCGCCGATGGAGAGATTGTCTGCCAACGCCAGGTCCTGGTAGATGGTCTCGATGCCGTTCTCGCGGCCTTCCTGCGGCGAAGAGAACGAGACCTTGCGGCCATCGAGCAGGATTTCTCCCGCGTCGAGTTGGTAGACGCCGGAGATGGCTTTGATCAGTGTGGACTTGCCCGCGCCATTGTCGCCCGCGAGCGCGACGACCTCACCGGGCATGACCTTCATCGACACGTTGGTCAGGGCCTGCACGGCGCCGAACATTTTGCTGGCATTGCTGACCGCGAGGATGGGGGCGTGCTCACTCAACTTGCCGCCCTCCGAGGAAGCGCCGCTGAGTCTGGTCGACCAGCACCGAGACGATGATGACCGAGCCAACCGCGATGAACTGCCAGAACGGCTGCACGTCGATGTAGACCAGGCCATACTGGATGACGGCAATCACCAGCGCACCTGCGATGGTGCCCGCAATATTGCCCGAGCCGCCGAACAGACTGGCGCCGCCGATCACCACCGCCGCGATGGAATCCAGCAGCAACGGCTCGCCCGCCTGCGGGGCGCCGGCCGAAAAGCGACCCGTGTAGAGCGCGCCGGCGATGCCGCCCATGACGGCGGAGAGCAGGTAGATCTTCATCGTTAGGCCACGGATATCGATGCCGGCGCGCCGGGCCGCCGCCTGGCTCGCCCCCATGGCGTAGACGTGCTGGCCAAAGCGGGTCTGCGATAACAGATAGTGCATCACCAAGCAGGCGACGGCCGTGATGATGACCAGCATCGGAACGCCAAGGACGCGGTTGTTGCCGATGGCGCTGTACCACTCGTTGGTGACAGCGACCGTCATGCCGCCGGCAAACAGGTAGGCCGAGCCACGCGCCACACCATACATCCCAAGCGTGCCAATGAACGGCGGAACCCTGAGATGTGCGATCAGCCAGCCATTGACCAGCCCGGGGATGACGGCGAGCAGCACTGCAGCCGAAATGCCTACCAGCATGGCGGCAAATGGTGGCAGGCCAAGCGAGACCAGAGCATAATTTGCGGTATGCGCCGCAACGACCGAGGCCAGCCCCATGACGAAGCCGAGCGAGAGGTCGATGCCGGCCGAGATGATGACGAAAGTCTGGCCGAGTGCGAGCAGCAGCGGCGTCGTCGCCGAAACGCCGATGGCTTGCAGGTTGTAGATATTCAGGACAAAGCTGTTGCCATAGGCAATGCGGGACCAAGTCTCAAAAAAGATCACCAGTACGATCAGGAACAGCCAGGCGCGCAGCTCGGCGATGCGCATCAGGAGTTTCTGCCCCGGACTGACGGCCCGGATCGGATCAAGTGCTGTAGTGGTCGTGGAGGTCATGGTGTCCGAACAGTGAGCCGTAGGGCGCAATAGGCGCTTTTCCTGCGCCGTATTGCGCCTGCGGAGTTGCCTCGAACCCCTGTGGCGCAATACGGAAAAGAAGCCTATTGCGCCCTACGATGCCATTGCGATTGGTCTAGCTGCTCTTGTAGATGTACTTGGCGATGTTCGGGTCGTCGATGTTCTCTTTGGTCATGATCGAGAAACCGGTGCCGATTGCGGTCGGAGCCGGATTGCCGGTGACATGGGCATAGGCTGCCATGAAGCCAAAATAGCCGATCTCAGCTGGGTGCTGGGCAATCGTCAGTACGAAGGTGTCGTCCTTGAGCTGAGCGACGATCGATTCCGGGGCGTCGAAGCCAGCAAGCTTGATCTTTCCGGCCTGGCCCGCTGCCTTCACGCCATTGGCCGTGCCCGAGGCCGAGAACAGGTTGGCACCGAACACACCGGCCAGATCGGGCACGCGGCCGATCACGGCCTGCACCTGGGCCGCCGCCTTGTTGGCGTCGTCGTCGTTGAACTGGGTCGCCAGCACTTCGACGCCCGGGTATTTCTTCATCTCGTCCTTGAAGCCTTCCTCGCGCTGGTCGGTGGTCGAGATACCCGGCTTCACGTTCGAGACGTAGACCTTGCCCTTCTCGCCGATCGCCTTAGCGAGCGCGCGCGCGGCCATGCGGCCACCCAGCACGTTGTCGGACGCGACATAGCTGATCGGGAAGTCGGCATCGCCCTTTCCGGTCTGGAAGATGCCGTTGCCGATGAAGGTATCGACGCAAACGACCTGGATGCCCGCATCGAAGGCCTTCTTCAGGGGCTGGATCATCTGGGTCTTGTCATTGGGAGCGATCAAGATGGCAGCCGGCTTCTTGGCGATGACGGCTTCCAGGATCGGCACCTGCAGCGACACGTTCCACTCGGCAGCACCCTGATAAATCAGGTTCGCGCCGGTGGCCTTGGCAGCGGCTTCGGCGCCCTTGTGCATGGTGACATAGAAGCCGTCAGCAGTGAGGCCCGGGATGAGGGCGATCGTGACCGCATCGGCGGCGTTGGAATTGGTCGAGGTCAGCAGCCCGGTGCCTGCTGCGGCGGCGGTGGCAGCCGCCAGCTTCATGAACGAACGACGCTCCATTGGGTAGTCCTCCACTAGAAGATTGATTTCTTTGCTGGGGCCCTTTTGGGCTGGCCCGGAGCAAAATATTGCAGTGAGTGAACTTTACGTCAACGACTATTCTCGTGAAGTGACCGGCGCCGCCATCGAAATAATCGTTGGAATGACTGATGTAAGTTAGTTTTTCCGAGCAACGCCGCTCCGCCAGCGCATCAGGTGCCAAGTTCAGGTGGCGACGTCGAAACCGCGATAGCCAGCTGGAAAGTCGGCGGGAGCGGCAGCAAGCGGCAGCGCCAGTTGGCGGGGCGAAGGTGTTGCCAGTCGATCGGTCAGGGCGTTCAACTCGCGCATATAGGGCACGCAGGTCCCGTGCAGCAGCCGCTGCATCTCCTGGCGGTCGGGAAATGCCTCGGCCGCCGTTTTCCAGATCGAGCGACCGGCAAGGTATCCGCCCGCGCCTGCCGAGCACGCCGCCGCCAGCACGGCGGCAAAGTCCTCCGGTGCCGCCGCCGCACTCAGAATAACCCAAGGGGCAGGCAGGCGATCCGTCATCAGTTCAAAGAGTTCAGCGAGCCTGGTGCGTCCTGCAGCGTCGCCCGCAAGACCGACCGCCGGCAGGGGACTTTCCAACTTGTAGATGTCGACCTGGAACGCCGGATCGGACAAGGCCAGCGTCGAGTCCACCACCAGTTGGGCGCGATCCCGAGCATAAGCCGCCTGATCGGTATCCATCGGATAGATCAGGGGTTCCAGCATGAAGGCGATATCGTAGCGCGCGCAGTCGTCGCCGATCCGGCGCAGCAGGTCGTGCTGATGGTCGAGGACTTTTTTATCTGCAAGCGGATGATAGAAGACCAGAAGCTTGATGGCATCGGCTCCCAGCCGCTTCGCCTTCCCGACGCCCCAGTCCGCAACGATGCGCGTTTTGCGCCCGCCCGCCGTGCTTTCATAATCCGAGGCATCGACGGTAACGATCAGTCCGGTGCGCCCTGGCAGCACCGGCAGCACCGCCGGCAACCCATATTCGGGATCGATCAGCACCGCACTTGCCTCGCCGGCCAGACCTTCGACGATGCCTCGCTTCAGCGCACAAACTTCGGCAAAATCCGGCGCCCGCCCCAGCGAGGACGTGAGCAATGCCCGCATGGCGCCGCGCTGATCGGCCGCCAACATTTTGAACCGGCCGGCGGAATCGGCAAGTCGCCGCGTCGCCAGATGTTTGCCAGGCGTCAGAGGCAAAAACGATTTGCGATTTGTCATATCTCATCTTGCATAAAGGTAGTGTCCACGGCCGCTAAGAGTAGCCACAGCCAGCCTAACGGTGTGGCACATGTTTCGCAACGCACTGGCACCTACAAGTAGTTTAGTCCCACTGTCCGCCGCGATCAAGGCGCGATCCCGAATCGTTGCGATTGGGTCTTGGAACCCAGACCGATTGTTGTTTGCCTGAAGGATCGGGCCGCGACTGGTATTGGCCCTCCTCGACGATCAGAGCACCATAGCACTTCGTCCGGAGCTGAGGCTATCGCGTCAACGCTCCCTGAACGTCCTCGTCTCGGTCGCTATCGACGTCACTTCGGGGATGGCTGGCCGGCGCGCTGACCATCCTTCATGACCTTGGCTGCCATGCACGGACCAGCCCACCGCCGTCAAGAACGGGGGCCAATCGGACGGGGTTCGGACCTCGTTCAAGTCGAATGTGAAGTAGCCCGAATGCTCAGTCTGCGGGATTTTCAGGGTCGTCTATCGACCCGAACAGGAGCAATCCAAGGCGATCGGCAGCGAGGCCGGGAGAGGTCGGGAGTTGTTGCCAGCATGGCAATGATCGGTATCATCGGCGGCATACGCCGCACTGAGCTTGCTTTCGCGATCGGCCATCCGAGGATTGACGACGCATGCACGCACCAAGCATTTGGCTCTCCTCCGCCTACGCCCTGATGGCAATATAGAGCGCCCGATCGATGCCTCTTCCGGAGCCGCTATTGCTCCGGAATCCACACCATCATCGTGCTCTTGCCGCGATTGGCCCACAAGTAGTAGGGCAGGGCCGTCAGCGTCGTTGGGACCTCCCTCGGCGGCCGGGTGCGATAGAGGTCTTGCCAGTCCGTCTCGTCAATCGCGACAGCGTCGGCCTGCAGCATGACAGCGCCGGTAAACTGTCCGTCCCGCGATGAGGCCTTGAGTTCGGACGTGCGCGGTAACCTGATGCGCTGCGCGCGGCCGCCAGGATTGTCAGTGCTCTCAACGCAGTACACCAGCGGGCCGCGCCGGAGCGCCACCCGGGCCGCATCCATGGTCACGCCGGGATGGGCATAAAGCCGTTCGGCGGTCATGGGCAGGGCGAGGGTGAGCTTGTCCCCCGTGGTCCAGGTGCGGTTGATGGTGTGATAGCCGTTCACGGCCTCTACGGGGATGGCCGCGCCGTTGACCGCCAGCTTGGCATCTCTGCACCAACCGGGAATGCGCAATTTGACATCGAACGCAGTTGGTTTGTCGGGATTGATCGAAATATTGATATCGCCCGACCACGGATAGTTCGAGTCCTCCCGGAGCGAGACCTTGGTCCCGGCGATGTCGCGGGTTGCTGAGATACCGCCGTAGACGTTGAAGGCGACGCCGCTTGACGAAGTCGACAGGAAGTACCCGCCAACCGAGGCCACCAGCCGGCTGACATTCATGGTGCAGCACGGGCAGGTATGCCAATCCCAGCGTTCGGCCGCGCCGTGGCTTTCCAGCGGATTGGCGTAGAAGTAGTGCGTTCCGTCGCAGCTGAGGCCCGACAGTGCTCCATTGAACAGCGCCAGCTCCAGCACATCGGCATATTTGCCGTCGAGATCGAGATGCAGCATGCGCTGCGCCCAGAAGATCAAGGCGACCGAGGCACAGGTCTCGGCGTAGGCCGTCAGGTTGGGCAAGTCGTAGTCGTAGGTGAAGCCTTCGTTGTGCGCCGACGGCCCGAGACCCGCCGTGACGTACATCTTGGTTTCCATGACGTCGTTCCAGAGCGTCTCGCAGGCCTTGCGGAGCCCATCGTCCTTCAGTTCGGCCGCAAGATCCGCCATCGCGGTGTAGAGATACATGGCGCGCACGGCGTGGCCGACCACTTTTGTCTGCTCACGCACCGGCTTGTGGGCCTGGCTGTATTCGTAGTCGGGGTAGGAGTAGCGTTGGACATCTATCCCGCGCCTCTCACGCTCGGCCTTTTCGACATCGTAGTAGTGAGGGTTCTGCCGGCCGCGCTCATTGACGAAATAGGCGGCCAGATCGAGATGCTTCTTGTCCTTGGTCAGGTGATAAAGCTTGATCAGGGCGAGTTCGATTTCAGGATGTCCGCAATAGCCGCGTTTCTGTCCCGGCCCCGTCCCGAAAGTTTGCCGGATATGCGCGATATAGCGCTCCATGATATCGAGCCAACGGCGGCGGCCAGTTGTCTCGAAATAGGCGATCGCGCCTTCCAACATATGGCCCGCGTTATAGAGCTCGTGATTGTCCCGCAGGTTGGACCAGCGGTTCTCCGGCTCGTGGCCCAAATACCAGCAGTTGAGATAGCCGTCGGGCAGCTGCGCCTTTTCGAAATCGTCGACGATGGCCTCGATCTTGGCCTCGATGGCGGCGTCGCGGCGGTGCGAGAGCGCGTAGCTGGCCGCCTCGATCCATTTGCCGACGTCGCTGTCCCAGAACACCTGCACAGTGAAACCGTTGGCGTGGCGCGGAAAGCGCAGCGGCGGCTGCGGTTTGGGCAGCTTGAGGGAGTTCAAGATACCGTATTCGCCCAGCTTCTCGTGCTGGCTGGGGATCGTGCTTTTGAGGACGGTGTCGAGCCGCTCGGTCCAGAACTTGCCTTCAAGTTTGACGTCGACAAAGCGGACGGGGTGGTACTGGGACATGGGCCTTGGTCCTTCTACTTCACGGCGCCGTTGAGGAGGCCGGAGACATAGTACTTCTGCAAAAGAACATAAATGGCGATGCAGGGAATCATCGAAACGATAACGCCGGCCTGGAGGGCGCCCCAGTCCACCGAGGACTGCTGTCCGGTGCGCACGCTGGTGACCATCACCGGGACGGTGAATGATGTCTCCTTGTTCATCATGATCAGCGCCGCGAGGAATTCGTTCCACGAGGTGATAAACGCGAACAGCGCGATGGTCACGATGGCGGGGATGACCAGCGGCAGCGCGATTCGCACGAACACCTGCAACGACGAGGCGCCGTCGATCACGGCGGCCTCTTCGAGTTCCTTGGGCAGGCCGTCGAAGGCGTTGCGCATGAGATAGACGCTGAACGGGATCTGCAGCATGGCATGCACGACGGCGAGCCCGACCGGATTGTTGGCGAGGCCGACTTTCGCGAACATGAGATACAAGGGTATCAGCAGCGCCTGATAGGGGATCATCAGGGGCAGCAACAGCAGGAGGAACAGGATCTCCTTGCCGGGAAATTCGAAGCGGGCGAGGCCGTAGCCGGCGGGCACTGTCAGCACAACGACGATCAGGATCGCCAGCGCCGCAACCGCAACGCTGTTGCCGACATAGGTCCACATGCCGGCCTGGTAGTGGTAGATCTTCTGATAATTCTCGATGCTGAGCGCTTGCGGCAGGTAGTTCGGCGGCACCGCAGTCGCGTCGGCGACGGTCTTGATTGAGGCCAGGAACGACGCCACCACTGGCGACAGCATCAGCGCCGCAACGAACACTGCTATTGCGGCAACGATATAGCGGGCTCCCGAAGGCGAGGCGGTCGTGCGGTGGCGTCTTGCAGCGGGCAGTGGCCTCGACAGTATCGCTTCGGTCATTGCCTGCTGCCTCGCGATGTCAGGTAGATCTGGAGCGCGGCCCCAACCATGATCATGGCCGTCAGGATGACCGAGAGCGCCGAGCCGTAGCCCAGCTGGAATTTCACGAACGCGCTTTGGTAGATGAGATAAACCGACGAGAAGGTCTGGCCGCGCGGGTTGCCGCTGGTCATGATGTAGAACTGCTCGAAGGCCAGCATCGAGCCGATGGCTGATATGAGGGTCACCAAGAGCACAGTACGGAAGGTCAGCGGAAGGTAGATCAGCTGCACGCGTTTCCAGTACGATGCGCCGTCCATCTGCGAGGCCTCGATGACTTCGGAATTGATGGATTGGATGGCGGCCACGAACAGGATCATACCGAAGCCGACGACTTTCCAGGTGACCGAGATGATCACCGCCCACAGGCCCCAGTCGGCATTCGTGAACCACACGATCATGCGGTCGGCAATGCGCAGGTCCACAAGCGCCTTGTCAAACAGCCCCACCTGCTGATTGAACAGCCACCACCACAAGAGGCTTGAGGAGCCGAGCCCGATAACGACGGGCATGAAAATGATGCCGCGGGCAAACCGCTGCACACGGCCATTCTGCGCCGTCAGCAGCGCCAGGGCATACCCCAGACCGATCAAAATCGGTGTGATGATCGCGGTGTATCTGGCGGTGAACGACAAGGAGCGCCAGAACTGCGGATCGCCGGTGAAAATCTTGACGTAGTTGTCGAGGCCAACCCACTTGCCCCCGCCCAGCAACGATGTGTCGGTGAACGAGGTGTAGATGAGCTGACCGAAGGGATAGAGCACAAAGGCCGCCACGAACAACAGGGCCGGAGTCACGTAGAGCAGGCCCAAAAGGTTCCTTTTCCGGAGCACGCTATCAATCCTGTACGCCAAGTCACCGCAACCGTGGCCATCCGAAGACATTCGCCTGATTCTCACCCCCACCCCTAGCCCCTCCCCGCAAAGGGGAGGGGATTCTTGGCTGTGCAGTTGGAAACAATAGGCGCCACCGGCAGGCTCGGACTCCCCTCCCCCTTGCGGGGGGCTGGGGTGGGGGGAAGAGCCAGTCGGACTGGCGCCAAGCTATGTCGGAGCGAGCTACTTCGCCGCGATGCCCTTCAGCGTCTCCTGAGCGGTCTTGATCGCCCCATCGACGTCGCCGTCAAAGATCGCGGTTTGCAGCATGGTGAGCCAGGGGCTCTGGTCGGCGTTCACCATTTCGTTGAAATGCAAGGCATACGGCGTGAAGCCGACGCCGAGCGCCTTGGCGGTGGTGACCACGCGCGGCTCGTCCTTGAAGTACTTGTTGTCGGCCAGCGACGGGCGGGCCGGGATGATATTGTTCTTGGCGAGCGCCTCCAACTGCACCTCATCCGTCATCTCCCAGTGGATGAACTGCAGGGCGAGGTCAGGATTCTTGGACTTGGCCGGGATGGCGATGACGTCGCCGCCCACGAACGATGAGACCTGCCCATCCTTCATGCCGGGGATGAAGCCAATGCCGAAGTTCATGTCCGGCTTGTCCTTCTTCAGCGCCGATATGGCGAAGCCGCCCGTCCCCACGATGCCGATCTTGCCAGTCTCGAACACCGAAAGGAACCCCGCGCCATTGTCGGCCTGGGCGCTTTCTGGAATGAGTTTCTCATCCCACATCGCCTTCATTTCTGTGAGGACCTGCTTGACGCCGTCGCCGGTCATGGCGTCGTCGCCGGCCTTGGTCGGCAGCAGCTTGCTGCCCGCCGCCACCATCATCGGCGACGTGACGAAGATATTGCAGCCGCCGCAGGCGCCCGAAAAATAGTAGCCATAGGTATCGTTGCCGAGCGCCGTGATTTTCTTGGCGTACTCGTGGATCTGCGGCAGCGAGGTCGGCGCCTTGTCGGGATCAAGGCCGGCTGCCTTGAACAGATCCTTGTTCCACAGCAGCACCGACACATCCGGCGTCAGCGCCGTGCCATAGATCTTGCCCTCGTAGCTGGCGAGATCGCGATAGGCTGGCGCGACACCGGCGTAATTGGGATCCTTCTTCATCTCGTCAGTGATGTCTTTGAAGAAGCCCGCCTTCATGAAATCGGGCATGAAGATGAGGTCGAACGAGACGAGATCGGGGACGTCGCCGGATTGGCTGGCGGTAGCCAGTTTCGTCACCACCTGGCTGTCGGGAATGACCGTCAGGGTGATCTTGTCGGCATGGCTGGCGTTCCACATGTCGACGATCGCCTGGTCCGCCTTGGCGCTGGCGGCGCGCGCCCACATCTGCAGTTCGGCAGCCTGAGCAAGGCTGAGAAGTGAGCTACTGGCAAGAAGTCCAACCGCGAGCAGGAATTTGGCCGATCGAATTCGCATAGGGTCCTCCCGATTACTTTTTTTCACACCGCCGGCGCATTGGGAGCCGGCCTGGAAAAGCCTTTCAGTGACCCTGCCAGCGGAAGCACGCGAGTGACAGACTGCCGGATGACAGGAGACGGAACAGCTCCCTTTTTCCACGCTTGCACTAAATTGCAGAGGTTGCAAGATGCCGCGCACAGTCAGTGTTTATCCAGCGGCTCGCTCTACACGTTCACGCGCAGCATTCGGTAGGAATAGGGTGGTAGGCTGACCTTCAGCGTTGCCCCGTCCACGTTGGCGCCCTTGCCGTCCTTCGGTGCGACGTTGCCTTGATCGGCCAGTGTGTTGGCCGCGCCGAGCTGCTTGTGCGTCACGACCTTGTGCTCGATGAGCGAAGCCTTGTCGAACCCTTAAAGGTTGAATTCGGCGTCCAGGCTATCCCTGCCGTGCCAGTTCACGGCAAAGAACGTCAGCGTACCGGCGGCCTCGTCGTAGACGCCCGAAGTATCGATGTAAGGCACGTTATCGGCCACATCAGCGTCATACCCCGGGCACTTCACGGCGAGATTGAGCGCCGTTCCGCGGCCAAACACGGAGGCGAAATAGTAGGGATAGAAGATGGTCTGCCGACCGACCTCAACGCCAAGGGTAAGCTGTGCAACTGGGCGCCATCCGTCTACAGAACGTCTTCGCCCATCCCGCGACCTGGGCGGACAGCCACGCCTTTGCCATTCCTAACAACGTCGACAAGGCCATGACGCCCGAGAAGAAGAAGGCCGTGCTGGACGTCATCGCCTTGAAGATAGTCCGATCCCGCGCCGCCGATGAGTGTCGACATAAAGCCACCGGCTTTCAACTTGTCGACAGCGCTTCCACCGTAGATTCGATTCGTCCCTGTATTGGTGCCCACAATGAGATTGTTGCCACCGCCACCCTCGATAAGAGCGTCTTGTCCATTGATCGCTGCGGTGCCCGCCTGTAGGGTCGCGGCATCGAAACGCTGCTTCACTTCGTTAGGCGTCACCGGTTGGTGGGATAGCTTAGGGCGGGTACAAAGCACCGAGCTAGCTTCGAAACTCGAAAGCTCACGCGCGGTTAGGCGAGTGTACGTGTTCGCGCCCAACGACACGGTTCCGAGTTTCTTCACTTCGCCCCAGCCCTTTGCCACAAGGTGTCGATGAAGCCAGTCTATGTATTGGGCCGGAGGGCCATGTCTCTTAGTGGCCCATACCGGACTCGCTCAAGTAACCAACCTTCAGCTCCCCTAACCCCCCGCGCCTCGCCGGCCGTCAAAGCATCAATTCAACCGCCCCCGTAGCACCTTGGGATCGCGGCTATGGTGCATCACGGCGTAAATCACGACATCTGCTCCTGACACGCGGTAATAGATCGTGTACGGAAATCTAGGCAGAACGGCCCGGTGATAGGCGCCCTAGGCGAACGGGTGCCGCGTCGGCCCGGACTCGATGCGGCGGAACGCGGCCTTCACCGCAGTGTTGAATTCGCCGCCAAGCCCCGCAGATTGGTCCTCGTACCAGACGGCGGCGTCGGCGATATCCTTGGCCGCCCTGCGCAGGACTCGCAAGCTCATCGCTTGCGCAAGGCCTCGACAACCAGGGCGTCAACCTCATCGAGACTTAGCGTTACGCCATCCCGCTCGAACGCCTCATGCCGCGCGTCGAGTTCCGCCTTATGCCAATCGGGGACCGGCAGTTGATCCTGCGACGCGTTCAGAGAGTCCGATAGTTCCTCGATCAGGCGCAGCTTCTCGGCGGACGAAAGGCTGGCAATGTTTGGCAAAGTGGTCGTGGTGCTCATGCCTCACATGTATCAAAGAGCGACGTGCTTGCCAATGAGGCGCTGTCCCTGCCGCACCGCGCCGACCCAGACGCTCGGCGAAGCCCTCAGCAGGCGCTTCGAAGCGACGGCATGTTCCCCAACCCGCCAGACGTGCTAGGCTGCCGCCGGTCTCCCAGACCCGGGAGCCGTTCACGGAGTGCCAAGCCATGACAGCAAAATACTCCGGGGGATGCGCGCATGTGCACGTCACCTCCTCCGCCGAACCCATCGACAACCACGATTGCCACTGCAATGTCTGCAAGTCGGTGACCAAGCAGCAGACCACGCACGTGGCCTTCTTCAACTACGGCGACGTGAAGGTCGACCATCCCGAGAAGATCAAGCGCGTGCCGTTCAACGCCGCCAATCCAGGCGGTCCGCTGGAGATCTGTCTGTGCACCGATTGCGGCGCGGTGCTGATGCTGGACGACAAGCAGCATCGCATCCGCGTGGCCGTGCCAAACATCATGGGCTACGACAACAGCACGTTCCCGAAGGCGACCTATCATGCCTTCTGGGACGAAACGAAGGGTTACGCCAAGCCCTCCGACGGGCGGCCGGTATATGCGGGGCTGCGGCCGGAATTCGTGTGGCCTGCTGGCGCCTAGGCCCCCTGCCAACCCGCCGCACCCCGCCCCCATGGCCATCACATGCGTTTGCATGTATTAGCGAGTCTCCACCAGCCTCACGGAGACTCGCACAACATGTTGAACGGCATCCTTCCCGCCTCTTGGTCTGGCCCGCTGCTGGCCGCCCTGCGCATCATGACCGGCCTGCTGTTTCTGCAGCACGGCACGGCCAAGCTGCTCAAGTTCCCACTCGTCGACATGTTCAAGGACGGAGTGCAGCTGTTCTCGCTGATGGGCCTGGCCGGCGTGCTGGAGCTGGTGGGCGGCATTCTCATCATCATCGGCTTCCAGACCCGCATCACGGCTTTTGTGCTGGCCGGCTTCATGGCCGTCGCCTACTTCATGGCGCACGCGCCGCAGAACTTCTTCCCGATCCTGAACTATGGCGAACTGGCGGTCATGTACTGCTTCGTGTTCCTGTATTTGGCCGCAGCCGGCGCTGGTCCCTATAGCGTCGACAGCACCGCCAAGGCCTGACGCACCTCGCGGCGCAGGGCTCTCAAAAGAAGGCGGCCTCCCCGGGGGCCGCCTTTCGCTTTTTGGAGCGGGAGCTCGTTTTTCACAAGCGCATGGCACCGGGCTCGTTTTCCTCGCGCCTGGCAAATCGGTGGCGTCGATATCGACACTGTCGCAGCGCCTGAGCAGGGCCGAAAAGACGAAGGCCCCCGGTTGAGGGAGCCTTCGCTGTTGAGCAGATCAGAAGACGAGGCGCCTGGCGTAAGGATCAACGGCCGTAGCCGTAGCCGACCTTCGGCAACAGGCCGCGCGGCGGCAGCTGGTTGTACACCTGGATCTGCGGCTGAACCGGGCCACGCAGGAAGAAGCGGGCGTGGCGCTTGTGCTTGCGCTTCCAGTTGTCCTGCGGATTGATCAGTACTGGGACGTAGACGATCTTGGGCTGCACCGGCTGAACCTGCAGCACCTGGACTTTGCTGCGATGGCCGTAAGTATCTGCCGAGGCGGGGCTGAGCGAACCGGCCAAAGCGGCGCTCAAAGCCAGCGTGACGGCGGCGGCCAGGGTCGAAATGCGAGTCATGTAAGTTCTCCTCCGTGGGGCCGAGGCTGCTACCATCGGCCGATGAGGAGACAATGCCACCCCAGCGCTGAACCCAATCTGAGGGCGTTGTTCATGTGGCGTTTATTTGCGGGCGTCCTCCACAAACAAGAATGGCCCCGCAAAGGGGCCATTCGATATCGCGTGGACTGAGCGATCCGCCAGCCTCAGCTGCACCCGCTCGTGCCTCCGCAGGTATCGCACTTCATGCAGGTGCCGTTGCGCACCAGCGTGAAGTTCCCGCATTCGCCGCAGCTGTCGCCTTCGTAGCCTTTGAGGCGGGCTTCGGCGGCGCGCTGGCCGGCGACTACCGCTTTGGGAGCCGGAGCGTGGGCGATATGCGCGGATGGTTCCAAGGCCAGCGCACCCATCGTCACCGCGCCCGTGGCCAGGCCGTGTTGGCCGCTGGATAGGTGGTGCGCAGACCGTCCTGCAGCGCAGTCACTGGCAGCCCGGCGAAGGCAACGGCCGCGCCCTCGGCGGGGCCGCGCGGCATGATCCGACCGGCCAGCTGCCCGCGGGTGAAGCCGTGGCTGACGACGCGGCCTGCCGGCATCGCGGGCTTCTCGATCTCGCCGGGGCCGACGTCGGTCTCGTCGTAGCCGTTCGGCTCGACGTGGGCGAGGTCGTTGCGGGCGAGGTATGAGACGGCCAACTCGCGGAAGATGTAATCGAGCACTGACGTCGCGTTCTTGATGGTTTCGTTGCCCTGCACCAGGCCGGCCGGCTCGAAGCGCGTGAAGGTGAAGGCGTCGACATACTCTTCCAGCGGCACGCCGTACTGCAGGCCGAGCGAGATCGCGATGGCGAAATTGTTCATCAGTGAGCGGAAGGCAGCGCCCTCCTTGTGCATGTCGATGAAGATCTCGCCGATGCGGCCGTCCTCGTATTCGCCGGTGGTGAGATACACCTTGTGCCCGCCAACCGTGGCTTTCTGGGTGTAGCCTTTGCGCCGGCCGGGCAGCTTTTCGCGGCTCCTGACCTGCTCGATGATGCGTTCGACAATCCGCTCGGCCGCCGCCGCTGTGCGGACCGCGGCGGGCTGCGTGGACATAAGCAGGGCTTCCGTCGCTTCCTCGTCGTCCTCCACGGCGGCCATCACCGAGGCCGACAAGGGTTGGCTCAACTTGGAACCGTCACGGTAGAGAGCATTCGCCTTCACACCGAGCTTCCAGCTGAGGTTGTACGCCTGCTTGCAATCCTCGACCGTGGCGTCGTTGGCCATGTTGATGGTCTTGGAGATGGCGCCGGAAATGAACGGCTGCGCGGCGGCCATCATGCGGATATGGCTGGACACGGACAAATAGCGCTTGCCCTTGCGGCCGCACGGGTTGGCGCAGTCGAACACCGGCAGATGCTCGTCCTTCAGGCCCGGCGCGCCTTCCAGCGTCATCGATCCGCAGCAGTATTCGTTGGCGGCGTCGATGTCCTTGCGGGCAAAGCCGATCTCGGCCAGCAACTCGAAATCAGGCGCATTCAGACGATCGGCCGCGATCTTCAGCGTTGAGGTGCAGAAGTCTTCGCCCAATGTCCACTTGTTGAACACGAACTTGATGTCGAACGCCGTACCGAGCGAAGCCTCGACAGTGGCGATCTTTTCGGGCGAAAAACCCTTCTTGAGCAGCGCGGCGTGGTCGATCCCGGGAGCGGTCTTCAGCGTGCCGTGGCCGACGGCGTAGTTGATCATCGCCTTGGCGGCGGCGTCCGAATAGCCGAGCTTGGCCAGCGCTTCCGTCACGGTCTGGTTGATGATCTTGAAGTAGCCGCCGCCGGCCAGCTTCTTGAATTTCACCAGCGCGAAGTCGGGCTCGATGCCGGTGGTGTCGCAATCCATGACCAGGCCGATGGTGCCGGTCGGGGCAACGACAGACGCCTGGGCGTTGCGGTAGCCGTGCGTCTGGCCGAGTTCGAGCGCGGCGTCCCATGCTTTCCTGGCAGCCTCGATCAGCCGCTTGTCAGGGCACGATCCCGCGTCCAGCGGGACGGGTGTGGTGGCGAGCTTTTCGTAGCCGCCCTCATGTCCGTAGGCCGCGCGGCGGTGATTGCGGATGACGCGCAGCATATCAGCCGAATTGTCCGTATAACCCGGGAACGCCCCGAGCTCCTTGGCCATCTCAGCCGAGGTGGCGTAGGACACCCCCGTCATGATCGCGGAGATCGCACCGCAGATGGCGCGGCCCTCTTCGCTGTCATAGGAGAGACCGGACGCCATCAGGTAGGCGCCGATGTTAGCGAAGCCCAAGCCCAGCGTTCGGTAACGATAGCTGAGTTCGGCAATCTGGCGCGACGGGAACTGCGCCATCATCACGGAGATTTCGAGCACGACGGTCCAGAGGCGGACGGCGTGTTGGTAGGATTTGATGTCGAACTCGAACGAGGCGGGACTCGGAACTCGGGACTCGGGACTCGGAGTCAGGCTCGCAAGGGACTTCTCCGAGTCCCGAGTTCCGATTCCCGACTCTTTCGTCCTAAACGTCATCAAATTCAGCGATGCCAGATTGCACGCGGTATCGTCCAGGAACATATATTCCGAGCACGGATTGCTGGCGCGGATCGGGCCCGAGCTGGCGCAGGTGTGCCAATCGTTGATGGTGGTGTGGAACTGGATGCCCGGATCGGCGCAGGCCCAGGCGGCGTGACCAACCTTGTCCCAGAGTTCGCGCGCCTTCAGCGTTTTGACGACATTGCCCTTGATGCGGCCCGTCAGCTTCCAGTCGGCGTCGCTCTCGACGGCCTTCAGGAATTCGTCGGTGACGCGCACGGAGTTGTTGGAATTCTGGCCGGCGACTGTTCTGTAGGCCTCGGAATCCCAGTCCGTATCGTAGGTGTCGAACTCGATGTCCTTGAAACCCTGCTTGGCGAACTGGATCACGCGCTGGATGATGTTGTCGTTGACCAGCGCACGGCGTGCGGCCTTCACCTCGCGCTTGAGCGCGGGGTTCTTGGTCAGGTCGAAGCAGGCGTCGCCCTCGGCTTCGCAGTTGACGCAGGCCTTCATGATCAGCTTAAGGTGCTTCTGGCAGATGCGCGAGCCGGTCACCAGCGCGGCAACCTTCTGCTCTTCCTTCACCTTCCAGTCGATGTAATCCTCGATGTCCGGATGATCGATGTCGACCACCACCATCTTGGCCGCGCGCCGCGTGGTGCCGCCAGACTTGATGGCGCCGGCAGCGCGATCACCGATCTTGAGGAAGCTCATCAGGCCCGACGACCGTCCGCCGCCCGACAGCTTCTCGCCCTCGCCGCGCAGCTTGGAGAAATTCGAGCCGGTACCGGAACCGTATTTGAACAGCCGTGCCTCGCGCACCCACAGATCCATGATGCCGTTGTCGCCGACCAAGTCATCCTCGACCGACTGGATGAAGCAGGCATGCGGCTGCGGATGCTCGTAGGCAGAGGTCGAACGCGTCAGCTGGCCGGTCGCGTGGTCGACATAGAAGTGCCCCTGGCCGGGGCCGTCGATGCCATAGGCCCAGTGCAGGCCGGTGTTGAACCACTGAGGCGAGTTTGGTGCGCACATCTGCATGGCGAGCATGTAGCGGTGCTCGTCGTAGAAGGCGCGCGCGTCTTCCTCGGTGGTGAAATACTTGCCCTTCCAGCCCCAATAGGTCCAGGTGCCGGCCAACCGGTCAAACACCTGGCGCGCGTCGGTCTCGCCGCCGAGGCGCTCACCCTCGGGGATCGAGCTCATCGCGCGCTCGTCGGCGACCGAGCGCCAGAGCCACGACGGGACGTCGTTCTCTTCGATGCGCTTCAGGGCCTTGGGAACGCCGGCGCGGCGGAAATACTTCTGCGCCAGGATGTCGGCGGCGACCTGGCTCCACTGCGCGGGCACGGCAAAGCCGGCATTGCGGAACACGATCGAGCCGTCGGGGTTCTTGATCTCGCTGACCGCCTGGCGGAATTCGATCTTGTCGTAAGCCGACTTGCCCGCGACGGTGAAGTGTCGGTCGATCCGCATGCGATGTCCCCCGGCGTAAACGCACGGGGGCTCTGTGGCTCCGGCGTGCGCAAAAATGATGTGATGCTTGTGGCCGGCTCTGGGGAGGCTCCCCCCGGATGCCGCTTACGCAACGCAACGCGCACAACAACTCAGCCCGCGACGGATCGCAGGTGCTTACAAAACAACAGGTGATCGACTAGATTTGGCCCCTCGCTGGGCCGGATCCGGCGGGAATTACGCACCGCGCTGGCCACCCGATGAAAACTAAAACGATTCGGGTTTCGAGTCTCGGAAATTCAGTATGTTGTGGTTTGTTGCATTGCCACCTACTAAATGTTGATATGGTCTGGTGGCAGCTTGTGGATGAGCTGTTGGTATCGGGCCTGGCCGGAGGCGGATTTTGGCGCTTCCAGGGCAGCTTTGCGGCAATTGCGACACAGCCGCCAATAGTGGCGCCAAACTATGGACAGGGCGAAACACCCGGTGCCATATGGCCGCGACCAAATCAACGCGCCGGGATCAACGCGATATGAGCCTTTTCTCCGAGATTTTCGTCTGGTGGGGTGGCAACACCTGGGGCACGCGCTGGGAAACCATGCGGCGGGGCAGGAAGGTCGGCACGGACGCCGAAGGAAACATCTACTACGTCCAAAATCGTGGCGTAGGCCCGCTGGGCGTGCCCCGGCGCTGGGTTGTCTACAAGAACTACGCCGAAGCCTCGAAAATTCCGCCGGAATGGCACGGCTGGATGCACCATACCACCGACGAACTGCCAACCGCTCGAAGTTACACCCCGAAGGCGTGGCAAAAGTCGCATCGCGAAAATCTGACCGGCACGCGCGGGGCCTACCGGCCCGCCGGCAGCCTGTTGTCGTCGGGCAAGCGGGCAGCATCGACGTCCGACTACAAGCCCTGGACACCCGAGTGATGGCGGCCGCAGTCGGCAAGGCGCTGGCGGACGTGCAGACCTGGGACGCAGCAGGTTATGCCAGGAATGCGCGTTTCGTCTCCGATCTGGCGGGCGAGGTCATGGCTTGGCTCGACCCCAAACCGGGGATGCGCGTTCTCGATGTTGGCTGCGGCGATGGCGTGCTGACGGAAAAACTGGCGGCGCTGGGCTGCTCCGTGGTCGGGATCGATCCCAGCCCATCGATGATCGAGGCGGCCCGTGCGCGCGGGCTGGATGTCCGGCTCGCCGATGTCCGCAGCATGGCCTTCGAGGGCGAATTCGACGCCGTCTTCTCCAACGCCGTGCTGCATTGGGTGCGCGAGCCCGAGGCGGCGGCGCACTCCATGCGCAAGGCCCTGAAGCCGGGCGGAAAGCTGGCGGCCGAATTTGGCGGCCATGGGAATATTGCGGCTATCGCAACAGCCCTACGCGCCGCCGCCAAACTGCATGGCGGCGATCCCGCGTTGACCGCGCCGTGGTTCTATCCGACGCCGGAGCAGTACTCCCGCATCCTGACGTCAGCTGGCTTCAAGGTTGACCGGATCGGCCTCTTTCCGCGCCCTACGCCCTTGGCGACCGCCATGGAAGGCTGGCTGGCGACCATGCGCAAACCCTTCTTCGACCAGTTTCCGGCTGACAAGCGCGCCGAGGTTCTTGCCGACACCCTGGCATTGCTGCGGCCCTCGCTGTGCGACGACCAAGGTAACTGGACCGCCGACTACGTGCGGCTGCGTGTCCTGGCCGATGCCGTGTAAGCCGCCACGGCCGCGCCCCGATTGGATGACAACACGGCACATGCTTGGCGGCATGGCCCCGGGTGCATGATGGGGCCGACGCGATTCGAGAGCTGGAGCGCCTGATCCGATGTCTGCAACCGCTGCCAAAATCTGTTCCGGCCTGATCGCGGGCTCCGTGGCGTTCGGGGTGCTCGCCGCACGACCCGCCCACGCCGACAAGATCACCAACAAAATGGCGGTGTTTGCGTTCCTCGATAAGGTCACGGCGCGTATATCAAAGAAAGCGGTGCCGCTCAATCAGACAGTGCAGTTTGGGTCGCTGCAGGTCACCGCGCGCTCCTGTTTCACCCGGCCGCTGACCGAGGAGCCCAAGACGACGAGCTTCGTCGAGGTCACGGATCAGAAACTTGATGGCACCACGACCACCATCTTTTCCGGCTGGATGCTGGCCCAGAGCCCGGGCCTGCATGCCGTCGAGCACCCGGTCTACGACGTCTGGCTGACCGATTGCGATAAGCCCGGCACGGCGGCTGTCGCGCTCGCCAAACCGGCGGCCAAGCCGGCCAAACCTGCCAAGGCGGCTGCCGCCCAAGCGCCTGCGACCGCCGCCGATATTTTCGAGCAAGCCGCCGATCCCGCATTCGACCCGGCCGCTGATCCTGATCTCCTTGATCCCGCCGCCGCCGAAGCGCAGCCAGGCGATGCAACCACAGTGCCCGATCAGCTGCCGCTGAAGAAGCACCGTGTGAAACGGCAGTGATATTTGTGCAGTTGGGTGGTTTGCAGGGGCGACCAGTGGTCGCCCTCGGGCAACTTGCTCGCTGCGAGAAGGCGACCCCTGGTCGCCCCTACCAATGACCAACGGCCCTTAATCACATGCACTACGCTTGACAGTGTTGCCGCACGCTCCTTATATCCGCCAGCCTTTGGCGCGGGCGGCGGGATAGCTCAGTTGGTTAGAGCGGCGGAATCATAATCCGTAGGTCCCCGGTTCAAGTCCGGGTCTCGCTACCAGCCAAACGCCCTGATTTCCAATCGAGGCACGACATGCGACTGATGATGCTCGCGGCGTTTGGCGGCGCGCTGGGCTCGGCGGCGCGCTATGGCGTTGTGCTGCTGGCGGCGCGCCTGTTCGGCACCGAATTTCCCTGGGGCACCTTCGCCGTCAACGTCGCAGGCTCGCTCGCCATCGGCGTGCTGATTGCCTCGCTCAGCGAATGGTTCCCTGGCGCATCGGGATTGCGCGTGTTCCTGATCACGGGCGTGCTGGGCGGCTTCACGACGTTCTCGGCCTTTTCGTTCGATCTGTTCAGCCTGTTGGAGCGCCGCGCTGTGGTGCAGGCTGCTCTCTATGCGCTGGGGTCGGTGCTGCTGTCACTGCTGGCGGTGATGCTTGGATATTCTGCCATGAAGGCGATTGCGCAATGAAATCTGTTCCGGCTACCGCCGCTCCTGCCACCCTCGCCAAGGTGCAGACCATCACGGTCGCGCCCGACGAGGACGGCATGCGCATCGACCGTTTCCTGACCGCGCGCTTCCCGGGCCTGGCTTTCGCGCGCGTCCAGAGCATGATCCGCAAGGGCGAGCTCCGGCTCGATGGCGGGCGCATCAAAGCCTACGCCAAGGTGGCGCAAGGCCAGACCGTCCGCGTGCCGCCCTTGCGCGCCGACGACGATGGCGCCAAGCCGACCAGCATGGGCGGGGCGGGCGCAGGCAACAAGAATCGCGATTTCATCGCCTCGATCACCCTGTGGGAAGACGACGATGTGATGGTGCTGAACAAGCCCATGGGCCTGGCGGTCCAGGGCGGCTCGGGCACCGAGCGGCATATCGATGGCATGCTGGAGGCGATCACCGCTAAGGATGGCCAGCGCGCGCGCCTGGTGCACCGGCTCGACAAGGACACGTCGGGCTGCCTGCTGATCGCCAAGACGCGCTTTGTCGCCGCCGCGCTCTCCAAGACCTTCCAGACCCGCGCGGCGCAGAAGACTTATTGGGCGCTGGTGGCCGGCGTGCCCAAAGTGCGCCAGGGCCGCATCTCGACCCATCTGGCCAAAGACGAGGAAGCCCAGGCCGTCCACGAGGCCAAGATGAAGATCGCCGACCATGGCGACGAGGGCGCGCAGCACGCGCTGACCTATTATTCCGTGGTCGAGAAGGCCTCCAGGCTGACTGCCTGGGTGTCGCTGAAGCCCGTTACGGGGCGTACGCATCAATTGCGCGCGCACATGGCGCACATCGGCAACCCGATTATCGGCGATGCGAAGTATTTCGACCGCAACGACTGGGAACTGCTGCCCGGCCTGCAGAACAAGCTGCATCTGATGGCGCGCCGCATCCGGGTTCCGCATCCACGCGGCAAGGGCCTGATCGATGTCACCGCTCCGTTGCCGCCGCATATGCAGCAGAGCTGGGCGGTGCTGAACTTCGACGCCGACAGATACGATCCGATCGACGATGCGCCCGAGGATAGCGATCGTCGTCGGTAATCAGCTCATCGTCCGTCATCCCGGCGAAGGCCGGGACCTGTCCGTGGTCGAAGAGGACTCCATGCCGGTTCATGGGCAGGTCCCGGCCTTCGCCGGGATGACGATCGGGCGGGACTTGTACTGTGATTTCAGAAGTTGAGAGACGAGTCATGGTGGACCGCAACGATCCCCTCGGACTGGCCGCAGCCGTCAAGCGCGCCAACGCCGCTCCGCTGCCCAAGCGGTTCTACCAGGAAGCAACCTTCCGTGCGCAGCCCAACGGTTTCGCCGTGGTGCTGGACGGCAAGTCCGTGCGCACCCCGGGCAAGGCCGAACTGGTCGTCCCGAGCGAGGACATCGCCGAGGCGCTGGCCGCCGAATGGTCCGCACAAGGCGAGTTCATCGACCCCAAGGGCATGCCGCTGACGCGACTGGTCAACTCCGCTATCGATGGTGTCCGGGGCCAGGAGCCCGAGGTCGCGGCCGATTGCCTGAACTACGCCGCGAGCGATCTCACCTGCTACCGCGCCGATTTCCCGCCGGGATTGGTGGCGCTGCAGAAGCAGCACTGGGATCCGGTTCTGGCTTGGGCCACGGACGCCTTCGGCTGCCAGTTCAAGACCACGGTCGGTGTCGGCTACATCGAGCAGCCTGCGGGCAACGCGCCGCGTCTGGCATCAGCCGTGGCCGGGATCGACGCCTTCCAGCTCGCCGGCCTGCATTCCATGACAACGCTGATGGGCTCTGCGCTGCTGGCACTCGCCGTGCAGCGCGGGCATCTCGCGCCCGACGCCGCCTGGGCGGCTGCCCATGTGGACGAGGATTTCCAGATCAGCCAATGGGGCGAGGACGATGAAGCGGTAGTGCGCCGCGCGTTCCGACGGCGGGATATGCAGGCGGCGGCGCTACTAGTCAGCACTCGTCTGGTTTGACGGCCACTCCGCCGTCTCCCGATCCGGGTGCTGACGGTTTGTCGCCTGGATCTCCGCCAGCAGCGACACGCGATCTGGTCCGCCGGCGCTGGTCGGTTCGGCGTGCAGCCCGGCCAAGCGATCGAACCACGGCACCCGCGATTCCATCCCGCTCTGCACGACCGGTTCGACCAGCGCCGGTGCATCCAGCGAACCCAGCGTGATGGCGATGTCGGCGGCATCGTTGTTCCCGAACGTCAGCGGCGTGCCGCAACGGCTGCAAAAGCCGCGCGTCACGGGAGCCGAGGAGGCGAAGGCGCTGATCGTGCCGCGCGTCACCTCGAACTTGGATTTTGGAGTGCTGGCCAGCGCCATGAAGTAGTTCCCTGCCGCCTTCTGGCACATCCGGCAGTGGCAGAGGTGCGCACTCGCGAGGTCCAGTTCCGCACGGTAGCGGATCGCGCCGCATTGGCAGCCGCCTGTGACTTGCAGGGTGCTCTTCGTTGGTTCGGTCATGTCACGCTATCCCTTTCACAACGCCGGCAACCGCCTGCCCTAGCCGCGCTTGCATCTCCACATCGAGATGTATCCCATCATACGCACTGGTCGTGATCACCTTGCCAGCGTCCAGGAACGCCGCGCCGTTCTCTGTCGCGGTCAGCGCATAGAACCCCGCCATCCGCTTGGACTTCTCGTGCCCACCGGCAAACATCTCGCCGAAGAACTCGAACGCGCCAAAGGTGTTCAGGATCGGCGGCGGGCAGATCACCACCGCCTTGGGGGCGCCAAGATTGCGTCCCGCTTCGGCGCGCGCCAACTGCTTCAGCAGGACGCCAACGCCGCCCGCGATATCGAACGGGCCGACCGAGAACTTCGCTTTCAGATCGTTCGTACCCAGCATGATCGCCACCACGTCCAGCGGCATATGGCTGCGCAGGATGGCCGTGAAAGTGGAGGAGCCGTCCAGCCACATCCCCTCGATAGGATCGGCGTGCACCGTGGTGCGGCCATTCAGGCCCTCTTCCACCACGGTCCAGTCGGCCCCGAGCGTCGCCCCCATGACGCGCGGCCAGCGCTCGTGGTCGCCATAGCGGCCATCGGGGCGTGGGGCGGTGGCGTAGCCCCAGGTGTTCGAGTCGCCGTAGCAGAGGATGCGGGGCATGGGAGGTCTCCGAGAGGTCGTAGGGGCAGTTAAACGGGGACAGTTTACTTATATCGCCAGAAAGAGTTCGCCGAGTAGTTCGCGCTGTGACAGGCGATATAAGTAAACTGTCCCCGTTTAACTGCCCCGTTTAACTGTCAGGCACTTTTTGCTGGCCGGGAACTGTGTTCGCAAGCAGGCGCCCACCAGCGCAATAAGGTCCTGACACCGTCACTCCTTCTCGAACGGCGCTTCGGCTGCGGCGGCCTTGCCCCACTCCAACATCGCCGGCAGGGCCATCATCGTTTGGCGATAGGCTGCGGCGGTTCCGTCGTCGCCGTGGTCGGCCAAGCGGATGCCGAAGGTTGTGAAGCGGCTGGCAACCGGCGCATACATCGCATCGGCGATCGAAAACGCGCCGAACAGGAACGGGCCGGCGCCTGCGTGTTCGGCCCGCGCCTCGCGCCAGATGGCCACGATGCGCGCGATGTCGCGGCGCGCGCCGTGGGTGAGGTCGGGCGTCAATCCCATCATGGGAAAATCCATCGACATGGTGGTGCGCAGTTCGCGGAAGCCCGAATGCATCTCGGCCGAGACCGAGCGCGAGTGGGCCCGGACGGCGGGATCGGCGGGCCACAGCCTGGCCTCTGGGTGACGCTCGTTGAGATATTCGGCGATGGCGAGGCTGTCCCAGATCCTCAGATCGCCATGCTTGAGGATCGGCACCAGACCGGCGGGGGAATGCTGCAGGATCTCGGGGCTGGTGCTGACGGCGCGCAAGGCCACCACGGTTTCGGCGAACGGGATGCCGGCTTGGCGCAGCGCCAGCCAGGGGCGCAAACTCCAGGACGAGTAGCGCTTGTTGCCGATCACCAGCGTATAGGCGGTGGACGCCATGGCAGTATCCCTTTGCGATGATTGTGTTTGGCCGATTGTCCTGGCTATACCAAGGGCAATCGCCCAACCGCCGGCTTTCCAGGAGCTTCAAAAGACGATGGCAAAAAGCAAGGACGCTGCCAAGAGCCCAACTGGGCCGGCAAACGGGCGACCTGTCGCCAGTGACGTGCTGATCGCGCACGCAGGCGCATCGGGCGCAACGCCGATCCATGTCGTGCGCAAGGCGAGCCTGGCCAAGGACCTTTCGGGCTTTACGCCGGCGCAACAGCGCTGGCTGGAGATGGTCGGGTTCGGCGGCGAGGCGGGCAAGGTCGCGCGCGTGCCGGGGACGGATGGTGGTTTGGCGGCCGTGGTGGTCGGGGCAAGCGACGACATCGCGGACGGCGGTGGGCCGCTGCAACTGGGCAGCCTGCCGCTGTCGCTCGACGCGGGCGATTATCAGCTGGCCGATGGCGCCAAGGCAGGCGACGCTGCGCTGGCCTGGGCCATGGGGGCCTGGCGCTTCGAGCGCTACAAGGCGGCGAAGTCCAAACCCGCCGCGCGCCTCGTCGTGCCGGATACGGCTGAACGCGCCCGCGCCATCCAGATGGCCGACAGCGTCTGGCTGGCGCGCGATCTGATCATGACGCCGGCCTCCGACATGGGGCCGGACGATCTGGAAAAGGCCGCCCGGCAGCTGGCCGGCGAGCATGGCATGACCGCGCGCGCCATTTTGGGCGACGATCTGCTGACGGAGAATTTCCCGATGATCCACGCCGTGGGCCGCGCTTCGCCGCGCGCGCCCCGGCTGGTTGATCTGTCGTGGGGCCGCGAAAGCGCAACCAAAATCACGCTGGTCGGCAAAGGCATCTGCTTCGATACCGGCGGGCTCGATATCAAGACTGCCGACGGCATGTCGAACATGAAGAAGGACATGGGCGGCGCGGCCACCGTACTGGCGCTGGCCCGCATGATCATGGGCGCCAAGCTGGATGTGCGGCTGCGCGTGCTGTTGCCGATCGCGGAGAATTCGATCTCGGGCAACGCCTTCCGCCCCGGCGATGTCTTGCACGCGCGCAACGGCACAACTGTTGAGATCGGAAACACCGACGCCGAGGGTCGCCTGGTGCTCGCCGACGCCATGGCGCTGGCCTGCGAGGACAAGCCGCATACGCTCGTCACTTACGCGACGCTGACCGGCGCGGCCCGCGTGGCGCTCGGTCCCGACCTGCCGCCGGCCTACACCGACGACGATGCTCTGGCGACGGAGCTTTACGCGGCCGGTCTCGCCGTCGACGATCCGGTCTGGCGCATGCCACTCTGGATGCCCTACGACAAGCTCTTGAAAAGCAACATCGCCGATATGAACCACATTTCCGGCGGGCCGTTCGCGGGATCGGTGACGGCCGCGCTGTTCCTCAAGCGCTTTGCCAAGGGCGCCGGCCGCTACTTGCATTTCGACATCTTCGCCTGGACGCCCAAACCCAAGCCCGGCAAGCCGGAAGGCGCCGAGCCGCAGGGCGCGCGCGCGTTGTTCGAGGTGTTCAAGCAGCGGTATGGAGCCTAGGCGGATGACCACGCTCGACCCCCGCCGCATGCCTTCCGGCCCGACCTTGCCGATGCGCGCCTGCGCGGGCAAGTGGAGGCTGAGCGCTTCGTCGAGGGCCTGCTGCGCCGTCTGATCGTGCCGTCCATCGAGTTGCACGCCAAGCCTCGCACCGACCAACCGGCCACCACCGAGGTGCTGTGGGGCGAGGATGTGCTGGTGTTCGAGGAGACCAAAGACTGGGCCTATGTCCAACTTGTGCGCGACGGCTACGTCGGCTACCTGGCGCGCGAGGCGTTGGGCCCGGCGGACGAGGCGCTGACCCATCGTGTCGCCTGCCAGTGGGGCTATGGCTTCAAGGGCCCGGACATCAAATCCAATCTGCGCATGGTGCTGCCGATGGGCGCGCGGGTCGCAGGCGTGATGGACAGCGAATTCCTGAAGCTCAGCGGCGGGCTGTTCATGCCGCGCCAGCATGCGGCCCCGCTCGAGGCGGCCGAACTGGACTTCGTCACTGTCGCCGAGCGCTATCAGGGAACGCCTTATCGCTGGGGTGGGAAGACGGCGCTGGGCCTGGACTGTTCGGCGCTGGTGCAGATGGCGCTGCAGGCCGCCGGAATCGAGGCGCCGCGCGACAGCGACATGCAATCAGCTGAACTTGGCGATCTGCTGCCGCGAGAGGGTTGGTCCCATTTGACGCGCGGCGACCTCGTGTTCTGGCGCGGCCACGTGGGTGTCATGACCGATCCCGCCCATCTCCTGCACGCCAACGGACACCATATGGCGGTCACGCGCGAGTCTGCTGCTGACCGTCATCGGGACGCGCCGAGGCGCTAGGATCGGCCATCACCGCGATCCGGCGAATGAAGAACTTATCCACAGAAAAACCTGCAACGCCTTGATTCCGCGATGTTTGATGCAGATCAACGCGCAGTTTGTCGCAACACCCAAATAGTGCTACAGTGTTCTCTTCTTTATTAAGGGTGTGACTATATTCGGTCAGTTGAGAGGTATGTGTCATGGCACAGTTTGAACGACCTGCCCAAACCGCAGCCGAGACTAACGGCAATTCCAATATCAACGAAATGTTCAACCCCAACAAAGGGTTCGCCCTTGCCGGCGCCGCCGCTCAGAGCATGATGCGTGGCAACATGGAACTGGTCAGCCTGGCCAGCCGCCGCGCCCGGGCGCAGATGGACCTGCCGCGCAAGGCCATGGCCTGCCGGACCGCGACGGAGTTCGGCCAAGTCGGCATGGCCTTCTGGCGCGACGCGTTCCAGGACTATCTCGATTGCAACCAACGGCTGATGGCCGGCTGGACCCAGGCGATGACCGACGTCGGGCAGGGCGGGTTGGCCCGTACGGTCGCCGACATGGCGAATGTCGCGTTGCAGCCGATGGCGACCGCCGCCGAAGAGGCGGGCGCCGCCATGACTGAACATCCGACCGAGCCATGGGCGTGGTGGCGCACGGACGTGAAAGGCCTGAAGCCGCTAACGCGCAATGGCAACGGCCATCACGGCGTCGAAGCCAGCGATATGCGTGTGGGCCCCTAAGCCTTCCCGTCGCTGGCAATCGCCTTTTGGGCGCTGATGGAGCGCCTGGTCTTGGGAACCACCGTCGCCTTCCTGGCGACGGTTTCGGCGCGTGCAGGTCCGTCGAAATCGGGATCGAGAACTTCGCCGCTGCGCAGGAACGCGCGCAAGGCCAGTTCGCCGGGCTGACCGCTGAGATGATCCAGATAGGGCTGCCACAGCAACCGCGCCGCCGCCCGGGCTTGCGCTGAGCTGGCGCGATTGGCCGTCAGCGGCCGGGTCGGCTGCATGCTGAGCCAGGTGAACACAGCCTGCCACACGCCGGGCGCCGCGCGACGGTTGCCGGGCCCGCGCAGCTGCTCGATCATCGGCATGGTGGGATCTTCGTCGTGCGGGGCCAATTCCAGATCGGCGACCGGTTTGCCGGCCTTGCGCACGCTGAACAGGCGGGTCCGGCGCTGGTGCACCTGCGGGGCGAACTGGTCGAGGCAATTGTCCATGCTCTCGGCTTCGCTGAGGAAATCGGGCAATTGCGCCAGCGGGACGATGTCGTAGCCGCGCGCCTGCCCCGCTTCGAACCAGGTGTCCTGAATGCCGTCGCCGAGCGCCACGGCAAGCTCGGCTCGTTTGCGCCAAGTTTCGGACTCGTCTAGCGCCCGCCGCAGTCCAAGTGTGGCTTCGAACGGCTGGCGCACCAGACTGGCGCCAAGAGTGCCGGGGCGGCTGGAGAACCAGGCCCAAGCGCACATCAGGATCAAGCGATTGGCGTCGCGCAGGCGCGGCACGCCCTTGGATCGCCAGGCCATCCAGAGCGCCACGTCGTCATCGGCCAGTTCCCGCGTCAGCTGCACGCGGTCCAGCCAGCCAGCCGCCTTCCAGCTCTCGGTCGGCACATGATTGACAATGCGGCGGTTGAAATCGGCGCTGTCGGGCAGTGCAGACAGCGGGGCTGTGAAGGCTTCGGCCGGCAGGCGGCGCAGCCACCAGGCAAAGCCCAGTTCGGCCGCGGCGTCCTTCAAGGGTTTGCCATCCGTGATGGCGGCGAGGCAGCGCTCACGCTCGCCCGCAGTTCCGTAGCCGCTGGCAAGTGCGAACAGCAGCCCCGGAAAGCTGGTGGCCAGATCGGCGACTGCCGGCGAGGATGCGCACAATTGGCGGATCGGCTCGCGATAGGCGTCGGAGAATTTGTCGAGCGCCCCCTCGGCCATTGGGCGAGGCGCGAGGCGCTGGTTTGCGCGGGGAGTGGGACGCGGTTTTACGGTACTGACCATGATACCTCATTCTGCCCCCGCAGAGAACATAAGGCCAGAGGATCGTGGCGAAAGCGGGAGCCGAATAGGGCGCAACTGGCGCCCTCCCGCGGCATTGTCGCTGACCGGAATGAGCCCTCATCCGGCGCGGCGCGAGCCCGCTATGCCCATTGAAAGCGACCTGTCCGTCGTGTTGTTTCTCTCCCTCGGTTTATCGCACGGGTTTGTGCCGTTGCGACAACAAAAGTCTCGCAGCGTTATCGGGCTCTCGCAACCACAGAGTGCGTCTTGGGAGCCGGAATGCCGATAAGGTGATGCCGCTTCGACACGCCACAGGCAGGTCGCTCCGAGGTTCGAAAATCGCACGCACAGAGCGCAGCGCCATGCGCTCACTCGGTCAAGCTGTGCAGCACAGCCGCCGCCAGCAAAGCCGTGCAGGCAACGGCCGCCCCGAACGGCAGCACCTCGGGAATTTGCAGCACCATGGTCGTATCGCCGTTGGTCCACTTGTTGAGCCAACCCAGCATCAGGCGCCACGCCAGTACGGCAGCGAGCGCGGCAAAGACAATGCTCCAGAGGCGATCCAGCACCGCGGTCATACGAGCGGGAAGATATTGGCTGAACACTTCCACCCGGATATGCCGGCCCCGCATCTGGCAGTAGGGCAGGAACGAGAACAGCGCCGCGGCCGTTAACGCCTGTGCGATCTCGGCATCGCCAGGGACCGAGCGCGGATGCAACCCGAGCCCGGTCCAGCCGAGCAGGTCCGGCAAGCTGCGTCCAACCACCGAAACGCATTCGACGCCGATCAGGGCGACCAGCAGCAGGCCGCCCGCCAGCGCAACCAGTGTACACAGCCTATCGAGTTGGCCGCCCGTCCTCATTTGGCGTATTTGGCGATCAGGTCGGAGGCAGCCTTGACTAGTTCCTCGCCCTTGTCGCCGGCCTTGTCGCGGGCCGCGATCCAATCCTTGGTGACGGGGACAGTCGCGTCCTTCCAGGCGGCCAGGTCCGCGCCGTCGATCTTCGTCACGGTCGCGCCGTGCTTGGCCACCGCCTCACGGCCGGGAATGTCCCAGGCATCGAACTGCGCGCCGATCTCGGCTGATAGCGCCGCGCCGGAATTGGCGTCGATCACGGCCTTGAGGTCGGCCGGCAGCGCCTCGTAGCGCGCCTTGTTCATCACCAGCATGAACACAGCGGTATAGAGCGCGCGGTCGCCCATGAACTCGGTGACCTGGTTGGTCAGTTCGTCGACCTTGAAGGCGGGAACGACCTCATATGGAAACATCACGCCATCGACCACGCCCTTGGCCAGCGCCTCAGGAACCGCGGGGGCCGGGATGCCTTGCGGCGATGCGCCCAGCAGCGTCAGCGTCGAATTGATGGTGCGGGTCGGTACCCGGATCTTCAGGCCCGCAAGATCGGCCGGCAGCTTGACGGGTTTGTCCTTGGTGAACAGCGTGCCCTTGCCGTGCGCGAACACCGCAAGGACCTTCACGTCCTTGGTCTCGTCCTGCGCATAGGCCGAAAAGAAGTCCCAGGCCGCCTTGCTCGTGCGCACCGCTTCGGCGTGGGCCAGCCACGGCAGCTCGAACACTTCCAGGCGCGGGAACCGCCCCGGCGTGTAACCGGCCACCACCCAGGCGATATCGATCACACCGTCCTTGGTCTGATCGTAGAGCTGAGGCGCCTTGCCACCCAGTTGCATGGACGGATAGACCTCGACCTTGATGCGGCCGCCCGACGCTGCGCCGATCCGCTCGGCCCAGGGCGCCAACCAGGTGCGATGCTCGATCGACACCGCCGGCATGAAGTGCTCGAACTTGAGCGTCACCTCTTGCGCGTGTGCGGGCGCGGCGAGGCCGGTCGCGAGCAGCATGGCGCAAGCGAGCAGGCGGAGGCGATGCAACATATCGGGAACCTTTGTGGCGGGGGCTTGCAAGGGGCACCTTGTAGCGGCTTGGTCGCCCCTTCACAACATCGCCGCCCCGCG
Source organism: uncultured Alphaproteobacteria bacterium (assembly GCA_963732765.1). Lineage (GTDB taxonomy): Bacteria > Pseudomonadota > Alphaproteobacteria > Rhizobiales > Hyphomicrobiaceae > JANYHF01. Next base: position 929,962 of record CAVTAS010000008.1, read on the forward strand.
TGGCTGGACGCGCGCTTGGCGTGCCGTGAACGCCTTGCGATAGGACTTCTACGAACCCGCTTTGGCCTTTGCGATCAGCGTCACCAGAAGTTTATCGATCCGGCGGCCGTCCATGTCGACGACTTCGAAACGCCAGCCGGAGTGGTCGAAGTGCTCACCTGACACCGGCAAATGCCTGAGCTGTACGAGTGCAAAGCCCGCGATGGTGTGGAAGTCGCCCTTGTCGGGGCCGAGCTGAATCCCAAGCCGGTCGAAGACGTCCTGGGCGGACGCCGTGCCCTCGATCAGCAGCGAGCCATCGTCTCGCGTCACAACATCGGGTTCCTCGCCTTCGGCATCCGGCAGGTCTCCGGCGAAGGCTTCCAGCAAATCGGTTTGAGTGACGATGCCCTGCAGGATGCCGTATTCGTCAACGATTGCGATCATGCGCACGGGGGCCTTTTTGAATTGATCCAAGACCCTGAAAACCGACGTGGATTCGGGTACGACCAGTGGCGAGCGCAGCACAGCTGAGGGATCGATCGTCTGGCTGCTCAAGGCTTGATTCAGAAGATCGCGTGTCAGGATCATGCCGAGCGGCTCGTCGATGCTGCCACGAGCCACCAGAACCTGCTCATGCTGGCAGGCCTGGATGGTCTTGAGGATGGTCTCCCGGTCGTCGTCGAGATCAATCCAGTCCACGTCCGTGCGCGGCGTCATGATGCTGCTGATGCGCCGATCGCCGATGTTGAGCACACGCTCCACCACCTCCTGTTGGGTCTGGTGCAGCAGCCCCGCCTCCTGACTGGCATTGACCAGCAGTTTCAATTCCTCGGCGGAGTGTAGGGTTGCTTCGCCGGTGCCCGGTTGCAACCCGATCCAGCGGAGCAGGAGATTGCCGGCTCCGTTCAGCGTGATAATGGCCGGTCGCAACAGGAACAGGAACAGCCCCAGCGGCCGCACAACCCACAATGCCGTAGCCTCGCTGCGCTGCAGGGCGAGGCTTTTGGGGGCAAGTTCGCCCAGGACGATATGCAGTACCGTGATGATGATGAAGGCGATGGCAACCGCAATAGCGTGCGCACCTGCGCCTGCATACGACCCCAGCAGCACAGTCAAAGGCGGTTCGATCAAATGCGCCAATGCCGGTTCGCCCAGCCAGCCGAGGGCAAGCGATGAGATCGTTATGCCCAGCTGTGTCGCCGCGAGGTAGGAATCGAGGCTGTAAAGCGCGCGCTCAAGCGTGGCGGCATTGGCGCGTTTGGCGGCCACCAGCTCGGCGACCCGGCTGCGGCGAACCGCGACCATGGAAAACTCCGCAGCAACAAAGAAGCCATTGGCGGCCACCAAGACAAGAACAGCGAACAAACCGAAAAAAGTCGACATGGTCTCCTCGGGGTAGAACCGTAGAACCTTAGGTCGTAGCAGCTTGGGGCTGGCCCTGTCACGGCAATGGCCGGGCCCTGGCGGCGCAAGGGATGACGCGCAAAGCGGCCAGTAGTATGCCAGAATAGCTTTTGGTGCGCTTGAGGTCCGTTTCATGCCGACGAGTTCCGTGACCGCCGACATCCTGATCGCGGGTGCAGGCATCGCGGGAGCGTCGCTGGCGGCGCGGCTGGCAGGGCATGCGCGCGTGACGATCCTGGAAATGGAAGACCAGCCCGGCTACCACGCGACCGGGCGCTCGGCGGCGAACTATGAGCCGCTGTTCGGGCCGCCCGTCATCCGCGCGCTGACCCTAGCCAGTGGCGACTTCTATCGCACCCCGCCCAACGGTTTTGCTGAGGCGCCGCTGCTGCAGTTCGCGCGATGTGCTGGTGATGGGGCGCGAGGAAGACGCGGCGGCAGCGGCAGAACTGGTCGCCATCGGTTATCGGCCGATAACGCCAGATGAGGCGCTGCGCCGAATGCCACTGCTGCGCGCGCCCTATCCCGTCGATCTGCTGCTCGACGAGACCAACCGCGACCTCGATGTAGATGCGGTACACCGTGGGTTTCTGGGCCAGCATCGGCGGGCCGGCGGCGCGCTGGTCTGCAAAGCGCGGCTTGAAAGCGCTGAACGGCGGGATGGCATCTGGCATGTGCGCTCCGGCGCAGGCGACTTCGTGGCACCGATACTGGTCAACGCCGCCGGGGCCTGGGCTGATGATGTGGCGCGTCGCTGCGGGCTGGCTCCCCTCGGGTTGCAACCCAAGCGCCGCAGCGCCTGTATTGTCGCGCCGCCCGCCGGGCACGACATCGCCGCCTGGCCGCAGCTGGGCAATATCGCCGACACCTTCTATGCCAAGCCGATGGGCGGAAAGCTCATGATCTCGCCTGCCGACGCCGAACCGGCCGAACCGCACGACGCCTTTGCCGACGACATGGCGCTGGCCGAGGCCATCGATCGCTACCAGGGCTTTGTCGATCACGAGGTGACCCGCATCGAGACGAGTTGGGGCGGCTTGCGCACCTTCGCGCCGGATGGCGATCCGGTGATCGGCTACGACCCACGGACGGATGGCTTCTTCTGGAGTGCCGGCCAGGGCGGCTACGGGCTGCAGACCGCTCCGGCCTGGAGCGAGTTGGCCGCCGCCCTGCTGCGCGGGCTAGCCGTCCCTGTCAGCTTGGGCATAGCGGCCGTTGCAGTCACGCCGGGACGCCTGCTGGAGCGTCGCACCGAGCCCCTGCCGGAGAAATAATCGTCATGGGAGGAATATACATCCCAGCCGTGCGTTCTACCTGCTGTGAGGGCCGGATCGTAATGCGTAAGCGTCTCGCGTAACTAAAGTCCGGTCAGTGACGACGACCACAGATTGACCCCGCAAGTGAATTGGTGGTCATTGCACGCCTCATAACTGAAAGCGGCGCCGAAGCAGCCACGGCGCCGCTTTTTTATTGGTCGCGGAGTCTTTGCTGGTCGCGGGCGACACGCGTAACCGCGCGCCGGCCGCCCGCGACAGAGTTTCGCGCCCGGCGGCCGGCTCCCGGTTACGAGAGTCGCCGGGCGCGAACAAAAGAGCTTCGTCGCCCGCGACCAGCAAAAACTCCGCGACCAGCAAAGACTCTGATTTTGGGGATTGCGGAATTCCGTCTTAGTTTGGACGATTTACCTGACCCTAATATGCCTTGTGCGATGATTCGCTTCAGGTTTTCGGGTGTCGTGCGTTGGCTAGAGAGATCTCCTTAAGGGGCCATGGCTCGAACGCGGACGACGGGGTGTTTGGTTAATGGCGCTAGGTATTTCCCGAGCTCTTGGGCCCGATCGCTTGTGGTGTGCCTTGGCTCGCGCCACCGGCCTCTTAGTGGTTACTGGCCTTGCAGCCGGACTCGCTGGTTGCTCCGTCGAACCGATCCCAGAGCCTTTCCAGGTGATGAAACTGGTGGCGCCCGCCACCCTGCCGGTGCCCCAAGACATTGTCGTGCCGATGCCCGTGCCGGCGGCCCCCCCGCCAGCGCCGATCCCGCCCGCGCCACGCCGCCAAGGCGTGTTCAAGACCGGCAAACCTTATCAGGTGGCCGGCAATTGGTACTATCCGACGGGCGGCGCCGGCTATGACGAGCAGGGCATCGCCTCCTGGTACGGCCCGAACTTCAATGGCAAGTCGACCGCCAACGGCGAAACCTACAACATGTACCATCTGTCGGCGGCCCACCCGACGCTGCCGTTGCCCAGCTACGTCCAAGTGACCAACACCGCCAATGGCCGCACGCTGGTTGTGCGCGTCAACGACCGCGGACCCTACAAACATGGGCGCATTGTCGATCTCTCCAAACGCGCCGCCCAGTTGCTTGGCGTCACGCGCTTCGGCACCGCGCCAGTGCGCGTGCGTTTTCTGAAAATGGCCCCGCTGGTCGGTGGCGACGAGTACGCCGAGCAGTTCTTGTTGAAGCAGCCATGGTACAAGACGACTCGGACGGCCGAAGTCGAGCCGCCGATTCCCCAAACCAAGCTCAGGATCCGCGCCACTTCGGCCAGTGCCGGCAACTCGGCCTGGCAGGCTTTGCTGCAGCAACCTTAGGCCCTCACGTCGACCGGCCGGTTTCGACCAGCCTTGTTGGGAGCAAAATGCCCCGCTAGGGTGGCCGCGAATCCCGAAACGCGAGCCCGCCCGATGCTGTCGATCCCGCCCCGCCCGCTCGTCTTGTTGCTGCTTGCCCTTTTGCTCTGGTCGTTGCCAGCTTCGCGCCAATCGTCCGCTGCCGATGCTCTGGAAGTCATCGCCCCACAGGCCATCTTGATGGATGCCGCCACCGGCGCCGTCTTGTTCGAAAAGGCGGCCGACGAGCAGACGCCGCCGGCCAGCATGGCCAAGCTGATGACGTTGGACCTGGTGTTCCGCGGGCTGAAAGAGGGACGCCTCAAGTTCGAGGACGAGTATCCGGTGAGCGCCAACGCCTACAAGAAGGGCGGCGATCGTTCCGGGGCCACCACCATGTTTCTGGCCCAAGGCTCCAGCGCCCGCGTCGCAGACCTGGTGTCCGGTATCGCCGTCGCCTCGGCCAATGACGCCTGCATCGTGATCGCCGAGGGCATGGCGGGATCGGAGGCCGCGTTTGCCGAGCAGATGGCCCAGGTCGGCAAGGAGATCGGCTTCACCGCGGCGCATTTCACCAACTCGACCGGTCTGCCAGATAGCGAAATGACCATGTCGGTGCGCGAGCTGGCGCTGCTCGCCCAGCACTTGATCCGCGAGTATCCGGATTATTACAGCTACTTTGCGCAGCGCAATTTCTCCTTCAACAACAAGTTGCTGTTGAACAAGAACCCGCTGCTCTCGGCCAACATAGGCGCCGACGGTTTGAAGACTGGCGCCTCGGCCGATGGCGGCCTTGGCATTGTCGCCTCGGCCGTGCAGGACGGACGCCGGTTCATCGTGGTTATCAACGGGCTAAAGAGCGAAACCGACCGCACCGCCGATGCCCGCAAGCTGTTCGACTACGGCGTCAAGACCTACAAGGAAGCTACCGTGTTCGATGCCGGCGAGATCATCTCGACCGCGCGCGTCTGGGGCGGCACGCAATGGTTCGTGCCCGTGATGAGCGATAGTGAGGTGCGTATCGTGGTGCCGCGCGGCAAGAACGAGAGCAACCGTCTGAAGGCGAGCCTGGTCTACCAGGGCCCGCTGAAAGCGCCGATCCGCAAGGGCGATGCCGTGGGCTATTTGCGCGTCGAGACGGTGGAGGGCATCGTCAGCAAAGTGCCGCTGAAGGCGGGGGCGGATGTGGGGCGCAGCGGCGTGCTGGCGCGAGGGCTCGATAGCATCCTTGTGCTGGGGTTGGGCTGGGCGCTGAAGTAGCTCCGATGTCGGACGGAAGGAGGTCTCAGGCATGCCGTACATCTTTGACCAGACAGAGATCGATTGGCCCGATGACGATCCCGATTTCGAGCCGCCTGAGCCGACACTTGACCAGTTCAAATATCTCTCACCGCCCGAATGGGGTGGCGTCGCCGTGCCGGTATCGTTTGCGGTCCTGCCCCTGGCCGATATCGATGCCGCGCCAATCCCGAAGGACACGCCCGACTGGCAGCTCAAACAGCAGCGGCACGGCCAACGGCTGATCGCGACAGTCGTGCCGGCAATGCGCGCGTTGGGCGTGCAATGCGTTTTCTGCCGCTACGATGGTGGCAACGACGAGGGCTTCGCCTGGATCGAGGCTGTCTCGTTGAACAGCGGTCAGCGCCTGGAGGCGCAACAGTTGCTCGACAAGCTGTCGGGCAGCGTCGGCGGCGGGTTGAACATTGACGACTTCATCTACGGCGGAAACAAGATGTCCAAGCGCGACCAGATGCGCTACCTGGTATGCGATGCACTGGCGACTGAGTGGGCTTCGATGATGCTGGGCTGGGGCTTCGGTACTGGCGAATACGTCATGTACGGCGCCTTCACCGTCGATCTCGACACTTCGACCATCGTCGACGATCCGCATGCCGCCGCGATCACCAAGAACCTTACACTGACGGCGTAGGCGCCGCATGGCCCACCCCTACCACCACGCCGTCCACTCGGCCCGCCTGTTTGGCGGCGCGCCCGAGGACTATCTCGCCATTCACGACTGGTTCGACGAGAGCAAGGCGCATATCGCCGACCTCCGGCACCGGGCGCTGCGCCACCACAGCGAGGGCATCTTCCTGTGCCAGTCGATCTTCGGTGCGACCCTCACTAACAGCGCGGGCAAAGTGGTGCCGGTGCGCGCCGTGGGCGAGCAGCACGTCAAGGACGACCTCGGCTGGATCCCCAGCGTGAAGGACTGGCTGCAGCACATCCAGGTGCAGCCCTGGATGGGACGCACGCCGTTCCGGCCTGGGGCGGGGGACGGCGAGACCGCAGACCCGCCGGCATCCTGACCAACACAAGCGCCCATCCACCTTGCGCGCGCCGCCGGGATGCGTAAGTTGCCCGCTGGCTGAGCGCGCCCCGAACGGCGCCTGTCTCCGGAGGGTCCATGGCACACGGCAAGTTCATCACGCTGGAAGGCGGCGAAGGCGGCGGCAAGTCCACCCAGGCGCGGCTGTTGAGTGCCTGGATCGAGGCGCGCGGGCACAAGACACTGGTGACGCGCGAACCCGGCGGCACGCCGCTGGCAGAAAAGATTCGGGCCCTGCTGCTCAATCCGGTCGACGGCTACCCCGATCCGCTCACCGAGGCGCTGCTGTTCAATGCCGCGCGCCGCGATCATCTCATGCGGGTGATCCGGCCGGCGCTGGCGGCAGGTACGCATGTCATATGCGACCGTTTCGCCGACAGCACGCGCGCCTATCAGGGAGCGGGCGGAAAACTCGATCCGGCTGTGATTGCCAACCTTGAGCAGCTGGTGGTCACCGGCACGATGCCGGATCTGACGCTGGTGCTGGATCTTCCCGCCGAGGTCGGCTTGGCGCGGGTCGCGTCCCGCCATCAGGCGGCGGGAGCGGAGAAGGACCGCTTCGAGATCGAGGATATGGCCTTCCACCAGCGCCTGCGCGAGGCGTTCTTCGTCATTGCCGCCCGCGAGCCGGGCCGCTGCGCGCTGATCGATGCGCAACCCGCGCCCGAGGTGGTCGCCGCCGCCATCGCCGAAGTCGCGGCCGCGCGGTTGGGGCTGTGACGAAAATAGGGATTAGGGATTAGGTATTGGGGATTAGGATGAGGGCAGAATCACGTTGAGTATTTTGCTAATCCCTAATCCCTAATCCCTAATCCCTAATCCCTAATCCCTCAATCCCTAATCCCCATGACCCGCGCGCCAAAATCCAAGGACTTCGACCCCGAAGACGCCACGCCCGAAGCCGACCGCCTCGAGGGTTTCCCCCATCCGCGCGAGACCGAGCAGCTGATCGGCCAGGGTGCCGCCGAACGCACCCTCGCTGAGGCGCTGGCGGGCGGGCGCATGCACCACGCCTGGCTGCTCTCTGGCCCCGAAGGCATCGGCAAGGCCACGCTCGCATACCGGTTCGCCCGCGCTGCCCTGGCCTCTCCCGCTGAGCGCGCTGGTCTGGCAACCGGCAGCCTCGCACTGCCACCCGACAGCCCCACCGCCCGCCAGGTTCGCGCCCTTTCCCACCCCGGCCTGATGCTGATCCGCCGCCCCTGGAACCGCGACACCAAGAAGCACACGCAGGGCATCCCGGTCGACGAAGTGCGCCGCATAAAGGGCTTCCTGCAGCATTCGGCTGGCGAGGGCGCGTACCGGGTCGTGATCATCGACCGCGCCGAGGAGATGGCGGCGGCCGGCGCCAACGCCGTGCTGAAGGTGCTGGAGGAACCGCCGGCCCGCGTCGTGTTCCTGCTGGTGAGTTCCGAGCCGGGGCGGCTGCTGCCGACCATCCATTCGAGGTGCCGGAAGCTGGATATGCCGCCGCTGGGCGAGGCGGATTTGCGGGTGGCGGTGGAGGGAGCGTTGGCTGCGTCCGGGGCCCCCGGCGCGGAGGCGCCAAAGTCTAGCGTGCCCAAGTCAGTTGACCTCGCCTTGATCGCCGCCCTGGCCGAAGGCAGCGTACGTCGCGCGCTGACGCTCCTGACCGGCGGCGCTGCCGAGACGCACGGCAAGATCGTGGCCATGCTGGCCAACCTGCCGCGACTCGACGTTGAGGCGGTGCACCAACTCGCGGATGGGCTCACGGGGGCGGCGAACGAGGCCGATTTCGCTGTTTATTTCAGTCTGTTGCAGGGCGTGATCGCGCGGATCCTGCGCCGCGCCGCGACCGGCGAACCGATGTTGGCCAGCGAGGCGGCATTCGGCGCGCGGGTGGTGGAGGGCGGGCAGTTGGCCGGATGGGCGGAAGCCTGGGAGGCCATCGCGCGCGACAAGGCCGAGGTGCTGGGGCTGAACCTCGACAAGAAGGCGCTGGTGATCGGGGTGTGGGAGCGGCTGCGGGGGATGGCGGGATAAGGCGCTCAGAGAAACTCGATATTTCCAACCATGTCTTGTGCCGACAGAGCGTAGCTCACCAGAAGCAGGCCACGGATGATCGCCCCGACGGATGTCTGTTGTGCGGCGTAGACAACGCCGGCATGCGGATTGCCCTGCTGAGCAAGCCTGAGAAAATCAGCGTCCTGTGTGTACGATGACCCGTCCTTCGGTAAGGGCCAACGCAAGGTGTTCCTCATCGCTTGCCCCCAGCATTCCTGCTTCGGGCGCGGTCAGCACGTCGATCCCGCGCAAGCGCAATCCAGCGGCCACGGCTCTCGCGATATGTTCGTCCGTATAATAACGGACGTCACTCACCCTGCATTTCCTTCAGCCGCCGCTGAAGCAGCGAGGTCCGTGACGCTTTCAAAGTTGCGACGAACTCATCGCTGGCTTTGATATCCTGGTCGATTTCGGTCCGGTTATCGAAGTAGTAGGCCAGCGCCGCATGAACTTCCGCGAGGCCAAGCCCGTACTCGGCGCAGATCTCGTCAATGGATTTGCCAAGATGCAGGTGCAGGACGACGATATCACGCACCGTAATGCGATGCCCGGCGATGCGTGGCCGGCCGCCGACGATGCCGGGGGTGGAGGCGATGTGGCGGTCGAGGGATAGGGTGGTCATGGGTGAAACTGAGCCTCATCTAGTGCGAAAAGCATGGCATTTCTGATACCGAGAGTCACGAAACGAACGGAGAGGCCTCATGACCGAGATCACACGAGGCAGCGGCAACATCTTCGCCGACATCGGCGTGCCCGATGCCGAAACGCACCTGCTCAAGGCCCAGCTGGTGCAGCGCACCGGCGCGCTGATCGAGGCGGCGGGGCTGACCCAGGCCGAGGCTGCCCGGCGCATGGACATGCGCCAGCCCGACCTGTCGAAAATGCTGGGCGGCAAGTTCCGTCCGGTGTCGGTCGAGAGGTTGATGCGCTGTCTGGTGGCGCTGGGCCAGAGCGTGCGGATTGAGGTTGGGCCGCCGAAGGAGCGGGGCAAGCGGGCGGGGATTGAGGTGGCGGCGGGGTGAGGGGGCCCCGAGTCCCGCTTCACAGCCCGATTGGACCAAGGTCCATCATTCCGCCGGAGCCGGACGCGCACGCGTTGCGAACGATGTCGATAATATGCGGAAGAATGTCATTTCCGGGACTATAGCGATCAAGCGGGCGATTAGCGCGGTTGCCGCAATGGCGAACACCAGTCGAGCGACAAGTATCCCGATCACATCCGCGCCTAACGCCATGACCACCAGCGTATCTTCGATGATGCTGTGGGCAAACCCCATGAATACGCAAGCTAGGAATATCTGACGGGCGGAAATTTCGCCTCCGTGCGCCTCGCGGATCAGCAGGCCGCCGCCGTAGGAAATCCCAAGCAGCAGTCCAATGGCCGCGAATGGCACCGTTCGTTCCTCAATCCCGGCGAGGCGAAAAAGCGGTGCGAGGTTCCTGTTCAGCCGGTCGAGAATGCCGTTAAGGCGCAAAAGCTCAATGAACCAGCTCAACACCAGTAGCGTCGCCAGCATGAAAGCCAGCGTCTCCAAAAGGCCGCTGAAAAATCCGATCCAGCCTTCAGCGGATGCCGGCATCCACGACGGGCTGGCGGGGCCGGATAGCCAACCGGTGTAGGCAAGAATGAGATGCAGGAGCACAGCGAAAAGCAAACCGCCGCCGATCCTGATTGATGATGTGACTAGGAAAGAAGGGCCAGCCTTCTTGATGATCTGCTGCTCGATCGGGATCGCATGCGCGAACAGCAGAAGGGCGGAGAGTACTGTGATGTCGGCTGTGGTGAGTTCCGATACTGGAACGAGCGTGACGAGGACCACAAAGCCACCCCAGATGCCGACGAGTAGACCGGTCAGCCATGCCAGGGCGAGTTCTGGGGGCAGCCCAACGAGCGCCATGACCGGGCTGAATAGCGGCGACAGCGCATGGATCGCGCCTGCCTCTTGCAGGGCCTGCGTAGCGATGGCAACCGGCACGATGACCCGTATCAGCTCCCAGTAGATCGATAGGGTCTGCCGTGTGTTGCGGCAAAGGGCGGCGAGGATCGGCATGGATGGCTCCTTAACAATGGAGCCTTCCAATTGACAGAAGCCTGCGCCGAGGGGTGGTCAAAATCTTCGCATTCGCGCAAGAAAATTGCATGAGGCTGCAAATGGACTGACGACGGACATGGACAAGATCGACAAGCGGCTTCTGACACTCTTGCAGCGAGACGCCTCCCGCACGAATGCGCAGCTTGCTGACCTCGTTGGATTATCAGCGTCGAGCTGCCTACGCCGTGTGCGGCGTTTGAAAGACGTCGGCATCATAGAACGCATCGTTGCGCTTCTCGCGCCCTCCAAAGCTGGCCGGCGCCTGAAAGCCATCGTTACCGTCGAACTCGAACGCCACGGCGAAGAGTTCATGCGGCAATTCCTTCACATGGTCGCGAAGGAGCCCGCAGTCGTCCAAGCCTATAGCGTCAGCGGCGAGACGGACGCGGTCCTCATGCTGCGCCTGAAGGACATGGATGAGTATGATGCGCTGTGCGAACGTCTCTTCAGGGAACACAGCAATGTTGCGCGGTACTACACGATGTTTGTTATTCGCACAGCAAAGGAGTCACTGAAATACCTCTCTAGTTATCCCGGCAGCATTGGGCGACTAAGATGCTCACCCCTTCGGCATTCGCCGCAAATTCCGCACCCGCGCTCCGTGGAACACGCGAGCGATCTCGACAACACTTCGCACCGCATCAACCCGATAGAAAACCGTATACGGATACCGGACAACTGGCAGCCTGCGCATGCCACGATGATCAGTCAGAGCGCCCACGCCCGGAAGATCAGCCAGCTTTTCGCAGTTGGCCCTGATCGCGTCCTCGACGCGTCTTGCGGAAATTGTGCTCTTCAAGGCAATTCGGTCGTAGATCGCGGAAATGTCCAGCCGGGCAAGTTCGGCGTAGACGACCTTCATGGTTGGTGGCGGTTCCAGAAGGCGGTCATATCCGCATCCGAAACGACCCGACCGGCGTCGAGATCGGCGATGCCTTCGTCTACCAGTGCGCGCTCCTCGTCACTCAGGCAATACACACCGTCGTTCTCGGCAACATACTCACCTAGCACGCCCGCCAGATATTCCTGGCGATCCACCGGGAGTTTGCGGACTTGTTCCATGACGAGTTCGAGCGCTTTGACCATGCATTGTGACTAGCACATCCGGCTCTACGATGAAAGCTGCGACGGTTGACCCCGCCCCCCAAATCCGGCACCACTCCCGCACCATGACCCAGCCCCCCTTCTACCTCACCACCCCCATCTTCTACCCCAACGGCGCGCCGCATATCGGGCACGCCTACACCTCGCTCGCCACCGATGCGATCGCGCGCTTCGCACGCCTCGACGGGCGCGACGTGCTGCATCTGACCGGCACCGACGAGCACGGGCTGAAGATGAAGCAGACCGCCGACAAGGAGGGCATCCCGGTCAAGGCGCTGGCGGACCGCAATTCCGCTGAGTTCCGCGCCATGGAGGACGGCCTCAACATTGCCTACGACGACTTCATCCGCACCACCGAGCCGCGCCATTACGAGGCCTGCCAGGAGCTGTGGCGGCGCATGGAGGCGGCGGGCGACATCTATCTGTCGAAATACGCGGGCTGGTACTCGGTGCGCCAGGAGGCCTATTTCGACGAGAAGGAAACCACGCTCGGCGACGACAAGGTGCGCCGCGAGCCGCTGGGGTCGCCCGTCGAGTGGACCGAGGAGGAGACCTATTTCTTCCGCCTCTCGAAGTATCAGGACAGGCTGCTGGCCCTCTACGACGACCAACCCGATTTCGTGCTGCCGCCGGAGCGGCGCAACGAAGTCCGGAGTTTCGTTGCGGGCGGGCTGCAGGATCTCTCGATCTCGCGCGGTACGCTCGATTGGGGCATCCCGGTACCGGGCAATCCCAAGCACGTCATGTATGTGTGGGTGGATGCACTGAACAATTATGTCACCGCGACCGGCTTGCTGAACAAGGGCGAGAACGCGCGCAAAAAATTCTGGCCCGCTGATGTGCACATCATCGGCAAGGATATCGTGCGCTTCCACGCCGTCTACTGGCCGGCCTTCCTGATGTCGGCGGGGCTGCCGCTGCCGCGCCGCGTGTTCGCGCACGGGTTTCTGTACAACCGCGGGGAGAAGATGTCGAAGTCGGTCGGCAATGTGGTCGATCCGTTCACCATCGTGAAGGCCTACGGCGTCGATGCCGTGCGCTATTTCTTCCTGCGGGAAACGCATTTCGGCAATGACGGCAGCTACAGCCACGAGCTGATCGTGAACCGCATCAATGCGGATTTGGCGAACGGGTTGGGCAACCTGGCGCAGCGTTCGCTGTCGATGATCGGCAAGAATTTTGGCGGCGTGGTGCCAACGCCGGGGCCGTTCACGGACGCGGACAAGGCGATCCTGGCCTCGGCCGATGCGCTGCATGGGATCGCACGCGCGGCGATGGACAAGCAGGCCATCAAGGACTGGCTGGATGCGGTCTGGGCCGTGGTGTCGGAGGGCGATCGCTATTTCGCCAGCGAAAAGCCGTTCGACAAGGCGCATACGCCCGAGCGCAAGGGGACGATCCTCTATGTGACGGCCGAAGTGGTGCGGCAGCTGGCTGTTTTGGCCCAGCCTGCGATGCCCGAGAGTTGCGGCAAGCTGCTGGATCTATTGGGGCAAGCACCGGGGGCTGCCCGCAGCTTCACAGCGCTGGGCGCGGCGGGACGGCTGAAGCCGGGGACGGTGCTACCGGCTCCGGCCGGCGTGTTCCCGCGGTATGTCGAGCCGGAAGGGGCCTAGTTCTGCAGTCGACGGACGATCGTTTGTCCCCGGCTCTCATCGGAGACTTCTCGCAACCAGGTTACTTTTTCAGGGTTTCGCCCGCTCCCTGATCCGGAACGGCAAGCTCGCCGGCGTCAGCGTCACCGTCGGATTGATCCTTGCGGGCACCGGGCCCAGATACTCCGGCTCGAAGCGGCGGTACAGCATCGCCAGCGCCAGCCCGTTTTCGAGCTGCGAGAGCGCGCCGCCGATGCAAGCCCGCTTGCCACCGCCGAACGGCAGATAGCTGTACTTCGCGCGCGCCTTAGCCCGTTCGGGGGAAAACCGTTCGGGGATGAACTTTTCGGGTTCCTCCCAGTATTTCTCCGAGTGGTGGGCGATATAGGCGCACATCACCACCACGTCGCCGGGGTTGACCTTCACGCCGCCGACCTCGTCTTCGACCGCACAGCGCCGGATCAGGCCCCAGATCGGCGGGTAGAGCCGCATGGTCTCCTGGATCACCCAGCGGATGTAGGTCAGCTTTTCGGCCTGCTCCCAGGTCGGCTCACCGTCGCCGCAGACGCGCTGCGCCTCCTCGCGCACTTTTGCCGCCACATCGGGGTTCTGCGACAGAAGATAGAGGCACCAGGCCAGCGTTAGCGCCGTCGTCTCGGTGCCGGCCCAGAGATACTGCTTCATCTCGTCGATCACCTGCTGGTGGTCGAACTCGGGGAAAGCGGGATCGGCCTCGGCCTGTTTCAGCATGGTCAGCAGCGTCTTGGCGCGCTGGTCGAGGTCGTTGGCGCCCACCACCTTGTCGGGGATCGCGCCCCACTCGTACATCGCCTTGTGGGCCTTCTCGTCCGACACATCGGCGTCGGCGCCCTCGTCCTGCTTGCGCGAGCGAATGCTCTTGTGATTCAATACGTTGGTGTAGGCCTTTACCATGCCGAAGACAAAATGCGGGTTGAACGGCATCTCGCGATCGAACAGCGCCTGGCAGACCATATCGGCGGCCAGTGTCCAGGTCTCCTCGACCATCTCGATGGTCTCGCCGCTCTTGGCCAGACCCGCCCAGCGGTCGGCCTTGGAGCGCAACGACTTCAAGAGATAGGGCAGATACTCTTCAAACATGTTCGGGTGGAAGGCGGCCTGCTGCGGCACGCGGATCTTCTGCCACAGCGCACCGTCGATGGTGATCATGCTCTTGCCGAAGATCGGCTTGAGCCCATCGAAGTATTTGATGTAGTTGGGTTCTTTGGTGACGAGCACATGCTTGAAGTGCTCCGGCTCGGCCAGGAACACCAGGCGCTCGTTGCCCATGTTGAAGGCCAGCGCGCCGCCATATTTCTCGCTCATGCGGAGCAAGGTCTGCATCGGATTGACGGGGTCTTTCAGCAGCGGCGTCAGTTTGTGCCAGATGCTGTCGGTCTCGCCGAGCGAGTAGGTCGGTTGGGCGTGTGCGGTCATGGCCGGGACGTAACACCCGCATTCGGGCGAAGTCCAGGGTAAGACCTGCCGCAGGGTTTACGAGAGCGCACCCGAGAAGCGCACCGGATCGCCGCCCGAGCGCAGCACCAGGGTGCCAATGGCGAAGGGTTTTTCGCCCATATCGCGCAGCACCTTAAGGGCCGAGATCATGCGCAGCTTGTCTACCACCAGCACCATGCCGAGGCCGCAGTTGAAGGTCTGCAGCAGCTCCGGCTGGCCCATGGCGCCGGCGGCCTTGAGCCACTGGAACAGCGGCGGCAGACGCCAGCTGCCGAGGTCGATTCGGGCCGCCATCTGCGGCGGCAGCACTTTGGCGATGCTGCCTTGGATGCCATTTTCGCCGATCGGGATGGCGCATTTCACCGCTTGGGTGTCGCGCAGCACCGCGCGCACCAGCTGAGCATACGCGCGCGTCGGCTGCAGCAGGGCCTGGCCGAGTTGCAATCCGGGTGCGAAGGGCGCGGGATCGCGGTAGCCGAGGCCGACACCGCTGACGATGCGGCGGATCTGGGCGTAGCCGTGCGCGTGGGCGCCCGACGCGGCCAAGCCAAGCAGGCCATCGCCTTCGGCCACATCGAAGCGCGGCAGCAGGGCAGGGCGCTCGACCATGCCGGTGGCAAAGCCAGCGAGATCGTACTCGCCTTCTTCGAAGACCCCTGGGAGTTCGGCTGTATGCCCGCCAGAGAGCGCGACGCCGTTGATCCGGCAGCCCTCCGCCATGCCGGCCAGCAGCCGGTCCGAGATCGCAGGATCTTCGCTGCTGCAGGAATGGTAGTAGTGGAACGACAGCGGCTCGCCGCCGTGGGCCAGCAGCGCATTGGCCACATTGGTCACCAGATCGATACCGACCGCTTCGTGTATTCCGGTGGCGACGGCAATCTTCAACTTGGCGCCGAGTCCGCCGCTGGCGCTCACCTGGATTGGATCCTGGAAACCGGCGGCGCGCGGGTCGAACAGAGACACCGAGCCGGAAAACCGCGGATCGGCGCCGGCGCGGATGGTGTGCTGCGCATACTGCGCTGCGCGGCTCATGCCGCCCGGGCCCGGCTCAACGGGTGCGCCGACAACCGTGAGCTGCATGGTTTGACCTGGTCGCATGGGACGTGTGCTCATGACGGAGTGCCGGTTCGATATCTCGATCTCAGGCTGTACCAGAGCGTCGTTAAAAGAGTTTGAGCAGTGCCGAGAAGGCTCGATACTTCATCGCCCGTGGCGCAAGCTGCTCATGAGTTCTTGAAAGAGTGTTGCAACCCGGCCCCATCGGAAGAAACACAACCGACGCTTTGATCCAGGATGTTGTCGATCTTCCAGAGGCTAACGACCTCCCCCTTGCGGGCTGTGGGCCAGCCCTGAAGTTGCCATGCGGCCTCGCTACCGCCTGGATACTGTGTCGGTGGTGTATTGCGGTGCGCATCGGCTTGACGTGGCCCATGCGACGCCGCCAGGTGTTGGCGAAGCGGATATCAGATGGCGGGGACAATGACGTCACGTGGAGTTGGAGCACTGACGAAGCGGCCGTGGCGTGCGGTGCTGGCAGCGATTGCGACCCTGGTCCTGGTTGCGGCGGGCTCGATGCATGGTGCAAGCGCTGCTTCGCCCTATGTCGTCGGCAATTATCCTGTCGATGCGGTGGCTGCCGATGCGGTCGCTGCCAAGGCGCAAGGCATGGCCGAGGCCCAGAAAGGCGCGCTGCGCTATCTCCTGAAGCGGCTGGTTGACGTTTCGGCTTACCGGCGGCTGCCGCAGCTTGAGGCAAGCGCTATCGAGGCGCTGGTCGAGTCTGTGTCGGTTCGCTCGGAGCAGAACTCGCCGACGGAGTATTTCGCAACCTTGGATTTCGGGTTTCGGGTTGGAGCGGTTCGGCAGCTGCTGCAACAAAACGGTCTTCCGTATCTCGACAAGCAAGCCCCGTTGCTGACGGTCATCCCGGTCTATGCCGCCACTGCGGGAGCGCCTGCCACGGTCTCGCTGAACGAGGGGCAGCGGCTGTGGCGTCAGGCCTGGATAAGTCTCGACCTTGCCCACGCGCTCACGCCGGTCAAACTCGCGGTGGCCGGGCCGTCTTCGACCAACGAGAACTTCCTGAAGCTGGCCGCCGGCGACCGCAGCAAGCTCGGCGTGGTGCAGGCCGAATCCAGCGCCGACAAGCTGCTGCTTGCCATTGCCACGCCCTCTGCCGACGGCAAGAAACTCAACGTGACGCTGATCGGCCAGGATTGGACTGGCGGTCTCGATCTGCGCCGCACCTATTCGCTCTATTACAATGACTTAGGCTACACGACCGAATTCGCCGCCGTGATCGCTTTGGGTGTGTTGGAAGGTCGCTGGAAGCAGTCCAAAGGCATCGGCGGCGGCACTGACGACAGCGCGTCCGCCTGGTCGACCACGGCTGCGGAAGGATCGACGGCGGCGCCCGAGCAAGTGCGCCTGACCGCACAGTTCGCGTCGTTGCAGGAATGGCAATCCATGCGCGCCCGGCTCGGCCAGGTAGCGGGTTTGCAGAACCTGCAGGTGGGGGCGCTGTCGCCGCGTGGCGCCGAGGTTGAGATCGCCTATCCCGGTGGCGCATCAGCGCTGCAGCAACAACTCGTCGGTGAGGGCCTGTCGCTGGCCGATGCCGGGGGACGCCTGGTGCTCCGGGCAGCCAATTGAGGTCCCTTTACCGGTGACCTATCCGGTATGCTAGCGTGCCGTTTGGCTTCTTCTCGTCCGACCTCAGACGGCTGAAAATCTCGTGTATCTTCCCAACCTGCTGACATTGCTGCGTATCCTGCTGGTGCCTTTGACCATCTGGCTGATCGTGGCCGATGAACTGCGCGGAGCCTTCCTGGTCTTTCTGCTCGCGGGGGCGACCGACGCGCTGGATGGCTTCATTGCCAAGCGCTTTGGCTGGACGACGGAATTGGGGTCCTATCTCGACCCGCTGGCCGACAAACTGCTGCTGGTCAGCAGCTATGTGGCGCTGGGCATGCGCAGCTTGCTTCCGGCCTGGCTGGTCATTCTCGTGGTCAGCCGCGATGTCATGATCGTGTCGGCCATCCTGCTGTCGGTGGTGGTCGGCCCCCGCGTGGTGATGCGTCCCCTCACGATCAGCAAGCTGAACACCGTGGCGCAGATCACCCTTGCCCTGCTGGTTCTCGCCAATTCAGGTTTCGCTTTGGGTTGGGACGTCTTGAAGACGATCCTGCTCTATGTCACAGCCGCCCTGACCGCAGCCTCGGCGGGTGCTTACCTTTGGGCCTGGCACAAGTCCACCAACCGGCCCGACAGCGCGGCTGGCCGGCCATGACCGCCAAGGCCCGGCAGCTGGTGTTCGACCTCTCCCACCGCAGCGCTCTGGGGGTGGAGGATTTCATGCTCAGTTCCAGCAACCAGGCAGCCGTGCGCGTCATCGACAGCTGGCCACAATGGCCGCATCCCTCGATGGTGCTGGTCGGGCCGGAAGGCAGCGGCAAAACGCATCTGGCCAATGTCTGGCGCCAGGCCGCCGCCGCCGAAGCAATCCCGGCCGCAGACCTCGTCGACGGCAAGACGTTGACCGAAGCGCGCACGATCGTGATCGAAGACGCCGATCGCGGGATTGGCTCGGAACGGGCGCTGTTCCATCTCATGAATCTAGCTCGCGAACACGGCGGCAACCTGCTGATCACGGGCCGCACACCCCCTGGCGACTGGACCGTGACCCTGCCCGACCTGCGCTCGCGCCTGCGCGCCTGCCCAGTGGTGCAACTGGGCGAACCGGACGAGAGTCTGCTCGGGCTGGTTCTGGTCAAGCTGCTGCACGACCGCCAACTGCCCGCGACCCCGGCGGCCGTTGCTTATCTGTCGCGTCACCTCGACCGCTCGACCGCGGCTGCCATCGCGGTGGTTGAGGCCATCGACAAGCTGCTTTGGGACAAGCCCAGCGAGATCACGCGCGACGTGGCGCGGCGGGCGCTTGCAGCCATCGGCAAGACCGATGACGGCGAGGCTTGAAGGCAGCGCAAAACATGCACGAGATTGCGCCTTTCACATAAGTGTCGCTCTGTTAGAAGAATGTGACGGTGTCCCCCGCGCCCCTATCCTGGTACCTCTCCATGCAACGCAAGTCCAAGACCGCTGAAGCTGCCTCCAATGGCAAAGCCAAGATCGATCCGCTCACCGATCCCAAGCGCTTCTACAATCGGGAACTGAGCTGGCTGCAGTTCAATCACCGCGTGCTGGAGGAGGCGGCCAATCGACGCCATCCGCTGTTGGAGCGGCTGCGCTTCCTGTCGATCTCCGCCTCTAACCTCGACGAATTCTACATGGTGCGCGTGTCGAGCCTGTTCGAGCGCTCGCATGCCGGCGATACGACGCTGAGCGCGGAGGGGTTCACGGCCGCCGAGCAGTTGGCCAAGATCAACGAGGTGGCCTCCAAGCTCACCAGGGATCAGCAGGATCTCTGGAACATCCTGCGCGTCGAGATGGCCAAGGAAGGCATGGTGATCGTCGAGGAGACCGAACTCACCGACCAGGATCACGCCGCGCTCGAACAGCGCTTCATGGATGAGCTGTTCCCGGTGCTGACGCCGATCGCCGTCGATCCGGCCCATCCGTTCCCGTTCATTCCCTCGCTGGGTTTCACGGTCGTGCTGGACCTGCTGCATGGCGAGGACAATCGCACCATGCACGCGCTGCTGCCGATCCCGCCGATGACGCCGCGCTTCATGCGGCTGGCCGATCTCGGCGGGCCAAAGGGCAACGGCAAAGCGCCCATCATCCGTTTTGTTCGCATCGAGCAGGTGATCAGTCTGTTCGTGAACCGGCTGTTTCCCAGCTACACGACGCTCGGGGCCGGCGCTTTCCGAATACTGCGCGACAGTGATTTCGATATCGGCCCCAAGGCCGAGGATTTGCAGCGCAAGGTGGAAGACGCCGCCCTGAACCGACGCAAAACCGGCATGGTGATCCGGCTCGAAATCGATACCGCCATGCCCAAGAACTTGCAGAAGTTCGTGTTCGAGCAGCTGGACGTTGGGGCGACGGAGATCTTCCAGCAGGAAGGGTTGCTGGGACTGGTCGACACCAAGGAGTTGATCGTCCCGGAGCGCTCCGATCTGATGTTCACGCCCTATGTGCCGCGGTTCCCCGAGCGCGTGAAAACCTTGAGCGGGGATTGCTTTGCCGCCATCCGCGCCAAGGATTTCGTGGTCCATCACCCCTACGAATCGTTCGACGTGGTGGTGCAGTTCCTGAAGCAGGCGGTCGCCGATCCCAACGTGATCGCGATCAAATGGACGCTGTATCGAACCAGCCGCGATTCTCCTGTTGTGCAGCTGCTGAAGGAGGCCGTCGAGGCGGGCAAGGCCGTCACAGCCGTGGTGGAGATCAAGGCACGCTTCGACGAACTGGCCAACATCAGCTGGGCGCGCATGCTGGCCGAAGCGGGCGTCCATGTGGTCTACGGCTTCATCGAACTGAAAACTCACGCCAAGCTTGGCCTGGTCGTCAAGCGCGAGGCGGGCGGCATCTCAACCTATTGCCACATCGGCACAGGAAACTATCATCCGACCACAGCCAAGCTCTATACGGACATATCGTTCTTCACCGCCGATCCTGTGATCGGGCGTGACGTCGGGCGCATCTTCAATCACGTGACGGGCTATGCCGAGCCCGAGGATCTGGTGGCCATGGCCGCCTCGCCGCATGGCATCCGCAAGCGCATGGGCGAGTTGATCCGCGACGAGATCGAGCACGTCAAGGCGGGCCGCCCCGGGGCCATCTGGATGAAGATGAACTCGCTGATTGATGCCGGCATCATCGATGCCCTGTACGCAGCCAGCAATGCCGGCGTGCAGATCGATATCGTGGTGCGCGGCATGTGCTCGTTGCGGCCGGGCGTGCCGGGCTTAAGCGAAAACATCCGTGCCAAGAGCCTGGTCGGCCGCTTCCTCGAACATGGGCGGATCTACTGCTTCGGCGCCGGGCATGGCTTGCCGTCGCGCGAAGCGCTGGTCTATATCGCCTCCGCCGACATGATGATGCGCAATCTCGACCGGCGCGTGGAGGCAATGACGCCGATCCGCAACCCGACTGTGCACGAGCAGATCCTGGACCAGATCATGGTGGCGAATCTACGCGACAACCAGCAGAGCTGGCGCATCCTGCCCGATGGCGGCTCGGAGCGGATCGAGCTGAAGGAGGGCGAGGAGCCATTCAACGCCCATGAGTACTTCATGAAAAACCCGTCGCTCTCTGGGCGCGGCGAAGCCTTGAAGCAGCATTATCCTCCCCGCGTGGCGTGGTCCGGACGTAAGGATGCATAAGGATTAAAGTTCCCGTGTCGCGCGAAGACGAAACCGCCCTTGAGCTGCCGCGCGCCCGTGGCCGGCTTGACGAGCGCACGCCGGTATCGGTGATCGATATCGGCTCGAACTCCGTGCGCCTGGTGGTCTACGAGGGGGCAACCCGCTCGCCGACCCCGCTGTTCAACGAGAAAGTGCTGGCCGGACTTGGCCGTTCGGTCGCTGCCAGCGGCACGCTCTCGGGCGATGCGGTTCCCCGGACGTTGGAGGCGATCGCCCGCTTCAGGGCACTGTCGCAGCAATTGGGCGCGGGCCGCCCCTGGGTGGTCGCAACCGCCGCCGTGCGCGACGCCGAGAACGGCGCAGGCTTCATTGCCCAGATCGAGAAGCTGTGCGGTGGCAAGGTGATGCTGCTGTCGGGCGAGCGCGAGGCAGAACTGGCATCGCTGGGCATCCAATCCGGTTTCCACCTGCCCGATGGTGTTGCCGGCGACCTAGGTGGCGGCAGCCTGGAGCTTGTCGATCTCAACCCCGGCGGTTACGAGGCCGCGGTGACGCTGCCGCTCGGCGGCCTTCGGCTGGCGCAGCGCAGCGGCGGTGCGCTCGACAAGGCAGCAAGGCTGGTCTCGGGCGATCTGGATGGCGTTGGCTGGTTGAAGAGCGGCAGCGGCCGGCCGTTCTACGCGGTGGGCGGCGCCTGGCGCAACCTCGCCATGCTGCATATGGAAGAAACCAAGTACCCGCTGCATATCATTCACGGCTACTCTATCGATACAGCGACGGCCGTGAAGTTCTGCGACCTGATCGCCAAGGGAGGCCGGCTGCGCAACACCGACCTCAGCCGTGTTTCGCCGGCGCGGCGCGAAGTGTTGCCGCTGGGCGCGCTGGTGCTCAAGATGGTGCTGGAGCGCCTGGGCGCGCGCGAGGTGGTGTTTTCGGTGCATGGCATCCGCGAAGGGCTGGTGCATGCTCTTTTGCCCAAGGCCGAGCGGGCGCGCGATCCGCTGCTGGCCTACTGCGAGGACTACGCCGTATTGCGCTCGCGCTCGCCGCTGCATGGACACGAACTGTGCGGTTGGACGGATCAGTTGTTCGCCGCCGCCGCCGTGAAAGAAACCCCTGCGCAGCGCCGCTTGCGCCATGCCGTCTGCCTGATGTCGGACATCAGCTGGCGCGCCCATCCGGACTATCGCGGCGCCCAGAGCGTGGATCTGATCGCGCGCGCCTCGCTGGCAGGGGTGGATCACCCCGGTCGTGTGTTCGTGGCGCTGGCGGTCTGCTATCGCCACGTCGGCAACGATCAGCTGGCGCCGGCCGATGCCGCGCTGTTGCCCTTGCTCAGTCCACAGGAGCAGAGGCGCGCGCTTCTGGTCGGTTTCGCGATCCGCGCCGTGCACATGCTGTCGGCGGGCGCGGCCGGGATCATCCAGCGGACGCCGGTGAGCGCGGAGGGAAAGAAACTGGTACTGACGATCCCCAAGGACCTGGCCGTGCTGATGGGCGAGCGGCTGCGTAAGCGCTTTGCCCAGGTGGGCGAGCTGCTGGAGCGGCCGAGCGAAATCAGGATTGGCGGACGTTGACGGCCTCCGGGAACGGTTTGGTCAGGGCAAGGCGTTTCAGGTCGAGGATGCGGTCGTAGGCGCTGTCGGGCAATAGGTGCGTGTCCGAAAGAAACAGGGCCGCGCGTGCCTCGGCGAGCGCCGGTTCGCGGATCATCGCGGCCAGCCCCTCTCGCAACGCCGCCAGGGTCGACGGGCTCGTTGTTTTGGCGCTGATCAACGGCAGTCCTGGCGCCGCGGGCGACCAGGCGATGACACGGAGTTTGGCGACGGCCTCGGGCTCGTAGCGTTGGGCAAACGCCCAGCAAACGGCGTCGATGGCCGCGACGTCCGCTTCTCCCGCCGCAAGCAGAGCCAAGGATCGGCGGTGCCCGCCCGACCGGACGGCGCGGGCCGGTGGAGCGGCTGCCGGATCGGCGGCCAGCGCCGCGCGCAGCGCCCAGTAACCCGACTGCGAGTGCTCGTCCGTGATCGCCGCTGTCGCCCCGCCAAGGTCCGCCAACATCCGAATGCCGCTCGCCTGCCCGGCAACGATCACGCTGCGATAATCCGGCCCGTCGCAACCCTCGGCCGCATAGCCTGGGGTCGCCACCAGCTGCACCGCGTCGCGCAATTGGGATGCATACGGATAACCGCAAGTCTGTGCCATCAAGAGATTGGGCGACAACCAAGTCGCGACATAGGAGAGGTGCCTCGCCAACTTGGGCGGAGCCTCGATTCCGCGGCCGGTGAGGAAGGGAACCAGAAAAGCCCACACGGCATCATTGGCCGGCGCCACCTCAGGCCAATCGTACATGGCCAAGGCCGCCATCCGCTCCATCACGGCTTCCCGCGCCCAAAGAACGGATGCGCGACCGGCGCCTTGCTGCGCAACAGGTAGCGTCGCGCTAAATCCAAGTAACTGGGGAAGATGTAGCCGCCGTTCAAGGCCCGATACTGCATTTTTTCTTCGCGATATTTCCCCGGAAGCTCGTACCACGGTGCTGTTGGCAGGTTGTGGTGGACGAAATGCAGGTTGTTGTTGAGAAACAGCAGTCCGAACAGACCGCTGGGGTCCTCGACAATGGCGGTGCGGTGCGGCGTCACCTCTTCGGCTCGGTGTTCGAGGAAGGTGCGCAGGCTGAGCAGCGAATAGCCGGGATAGGCGACTGCGAACAGATAAGTCCAGAAACCGATCCCGGCGACCCCGATCACCCACCACAGCGCCAGCGCCAGTCCCGCCGCGTGCAGCAGCCAGGCAACCATCACCCGCCGCTCGCCGCCCGCAATCAGCCGTGCCTCCGCTAGCCAGAACCCGGGCACGCCGATGGCCGCGCCGAACAGCAGCCGTCCCAGCAGCGTGTTGTTGACCTCGCGCAGCCGCTGCACCCAGGCCGGCAGCCGGTCCCAATCCGATGCGGCCATGTAGTTGGTCTCGGGGTCCTCGTAGGGGTCGGTCAGGTTCGGATCGTTGTGGTGCTTGAGATGCAGCGTCTTGAAGCGCCGGAACGGAAAGAACAGCCCGAGCGCGGGAAACACCAGCGCCTCGTTGAGGAAGCGGTTGCGGGTCGGGTGGCCGTGCAGCACTTCATGCTGGCAGGAGGAATGTAGTGTCACGCACAGCACGGCCACGATCAGCGCCGGCCACCAGCCCCAGCTGACCGGCCGTCCAGGTGGCGAGCAACCAGAGCGCGGTAGTCGCAACAATGACGGCCACGGTGGGCCATTCGATGCGGAGAGCTGTCGTTGGCATGGCTGGGAATGCGCTGCATGAGGAATCGTCGATCACGCAGATGTTACCAGCTTGTGCTTCCGGCTCCAACAGCCTGCCGCGTCGCATCGCTGCTGTTACCCCGACGCCTCCATGGCCGCCACTTTGGCCTCGCTCTTGACCTTTTCCAATAGCTGCGCCGCCTCCGACCCACGGATACGCGAAATGTCGTCCTGATACTTCAGCAGCGTGCCGAGCGTCGAATCCACGCTCACGGCATCCAGCGCCACCACGTTCAGCGTGGTCAGCGCTTGCGCCCAGTTGATGGTCTCGGCGATGCCGGGGTTCTTGTAGAGGTCCATCTGGCGGATGCTCTGCACAAAGGCCACCAGCTGGCGTGTCAATTCCGGCCCCGCCTCGGGCGCCTTCAGCTTCAGGATTGCGCGCTCGCGTTCGAGGTTGGGGAAATCCACCCAGTGATAGAAGCAGCGCCGACGTACCGCGTCATGCACCTCGCGGGTGCGGTTGGAGGTCAAGATCGTGATCGGCGGCTCTTGCGCTTTGATCGTCCCCAACTCTGGGATGGTCACCTGATAGTCGCTGAGCAGCTCCAGCAGGAAGGCCTCGAACGGCTCGTCGGCGCGGTCGAGTTCGTCGATGAGAAGCACCGGCGCCTGGCCCTCCTTGGAGAGTTCCAACGCTTGCAGCAACGGGCGCTTCAAGAGGTACTCGGCCGAGAACACGTCGCGCTCGATGGCCTTGACGTCCTTGGCCCCGCCCGCTGACTCCGCGGCCCGGATGTGCAGCAATTGGCGCCCGTAATTCCATTCGTACACGGCCGATGAGATGTCGAGCCCCTCGTAGCACTGTAGTCTCACCAGTGGCCGCCCGAGCGTTTGCGCCAGCACCTTGGCGATCTC
Source organism: uncultured Alphaproteobacteria bacterium (assembly GCA_963732765.1). GTDB lineage: Bacteria > Pseudomonadota > Alphaproteobacteria > Rhizobiales > Hyphomicrobiaceae > JANYHF01. The sequence continues at coordinate 955,017 of CAVTAS010000008.1, forward strand.
GGTCTTGCCGACCCCGGCCTCGCCCTCCAGGAACAGCGGCCGCTGCAACTTCAGCGCCAGGAACACGGACGTCGCCAGCGCCTCGTCGGCGACATAGCCGCCCGAGAGCAGCAGCGCGCGCGTGGCGGCGACGGAGGCGGGGAGCGAGGTCATGCGGGGAGCAATCCTGATTGGGCATCGAGTGTTGCGCAGCATAAGAGCATGCCATCGTGAGCGCGTCTAACCCATCAAGGTCCGAACAACCGATTGATGGCGGCGTCTGCAACACTGGATTGGCCAACGGCATCGAGCACGAGTGTGCCCTCGATCAGTGTCAACATTAGGCTGACGGTTGGTCCCGGGTTTTTGGCGTCCCGAGGCAAGCGCTTGGCTAGCCAAGCGAGATAGCCCTCGATCATGTCGTGGCCGATCCGCGCATGCGTATTGCTGCCTTGCCCCGCTGCCGAAACAATGTCGAGCCAGAGCTTCATGTATTTGCCGTAAGGCGGCTTGCGCAACAGCGCGATGATATCAGCTATGCACTCGCGGTTGGATGTGGCCCGTTTGGCTGGCAGGCCAACCTCTAGTTTCGTGGCCAAGTCAGCGGCCAGGAAGTGCAGAAGTTCGGCGATCAATTTGTCTTTAGTTTCAAAATGATAGATCAGCATCCGGTCGCTAGTGCCCGCAGCCTTCGCTAGCGGTCGAAGGCTGGCCGTGTTCAAGCCATACGCCAAGACATGCCGAGCCATTGCATGCAGCAGATCATTCTTGGTCGTCGTCGGTTTCGCCATGACCCCTTGTAGCATTCGCTACATCATGTTACAACGTAGCGACCGCTACACTGTCGGTTGAACGTTGGCTTGACGCGATGGAGAACGAAAATGACGCTGTTTGAGATAATGCCTTGGCTTGCCGCAATCGCCTGTATTGCCTTCGTTGTGAAGGTTGCGTCGAGTTCCGGCACCCTGAGAGTGGGCTCGTGGATGCTGCCCGGCGCGCTGTCGGCGCTTTTTCTTGCCTGGTCAGTTGGCGCAGCTATCGCGGATGGGCCCGTTGGATTCTGGCGTGAGCACACCCGCAACATGTGGGGCAATCAGATTTGGTTCGATTTGCTGCTGGCGATCGCGATTGGCTGGACTCTGATCGTGCCGCCGGCCAAAGCGCTCGGGATGCACGTCGGGCCCTGGTTGCTGCTGATCATATGCACAGGCTGTATCGGGTTCTTGGCGATGGTATCGCGGTTTCTATATTTGACGGAGCGGGCGGGGCAACGCGTCTCGGCTTAGCCCAGGTACTCAGCCAAGCTGTAGAGCTCCTCGTCCAAGGTTTCCTTTCTACAACCGGGCCGGAGCAAGATGTCGCCCCTCACCGACCGCTTGGCTCTTCCCGCCGAAGGGGGCGCCTGCGAGACGCGGTCTCCTTTCCCCATAAGGACGGGGAGAGGAGAAAAGAGCGACTCTCTTCTCCCACTTCTTAGGGGGAGAAGGTGGCGCGTTTCAGCGCCGGATGAGGGGCAGCAGCACGGAAAAACGTCGGGCGGGGGGAACTCGTTGCGACGGGAACGGAGCTTGTGGCTGCCCCTCACCCGGCGCTAACGCGCCACCCTCTCCCCCGCGAAAAAGCGGGGGAGAGGGAAGAGGCGTGCCCTACTTCGCCGCCGCCACCGCGCGCTCCGCGATCACCGGGATCACGCTGGCACGGTAATCCGCGCCGCCGTGGATGTCGCTGAGCAGGCCGGCGGCCGGAACCGTGACGCCAGCCAAGGACGCTACCGCGAAGCCCTTGGCCAGTGCGGCTTCCAGGCTCGCCGCGCGGAATACGCCCGACGCACCCGAGCCGGTCACCGCGACCCGCACGCCGCCCGCCGTTTGCGCAGCAAACACGCCGATCAGGGCGTAGCGTGAGGCACGCTGCTCGAACTTGGCGTAGCCGGCCTTCATCGGGACCGGGAAACGGATCGCCTTGATCAGCTCGCCCGGTTGCAGCGCGGTGCGGAACAACCCGGTAAAGAACTGGTCGGCCGGGATTTCGCGCGTCGATGGTGATCACGGTTGCGCCGAGGCCCAGCACGGCGGCGGGATAGTCCGCTGCCGGATCGTTGTTGGCGACCGAGCCGCCGATGGTACCGGCGTGGCGCACGTGCGGGTCGCCAATGCCGCCGGCCAGCGCCGCCAGCGCCGGGATGGCGGCGCGCACGTCGGCGTTGGCGGCCACGTGGGCGTGGGTGCTCATGGCGCCGATGGTGACGGAGTTGGCGTCGCGCGAGATGCCCTTGAGCTCGGCGACGCCGGCAAGGTCAATCAGCGTGGCGGGCATCAGCAGACGCTGCTTCATGGTCGGGATCAGCGTCTGACCGCCGGCCAGGACGCGGTTCTCCTCGCTGGCCCGAGCGCCTTGACGGCGTCGGCGAGCGAGGCGGGACGGAGGTAGTCGAAAGCGTACATTTGTTTGTCTCCATTTTGGGCATCTGGCATCGGGCATCAGGCATCAAGTCGCTTCCGACGACCGCCTGTCTTGTCCGTGCCTTCCGATGCCCGATGCCTGATGCCAGATGCCTAACTTATTCCGCCGCCTTCATGCCCTTGGCCTGGATCGCCGCCCAGACCCGCGCGGGGGTGGCCGGCATCTCGATGTTGTCGATATCGATGGCGTCGCAGATGGCGTTGATGACGGCCGGCGTCGAGCCGATCGCGCCAGCTTCGCCGCAGCCCTTGACGCCGAGCGGATTGTGCGTGCACGGCGTAACGGTCGTCTCCACCTTGAAGAACGGGACGTCGTCGGCGCGCGGCATGCAGTAGTCCATGTAGGAGCCGGTCTTGAGCTGGCCCTTGTCATCGTAAACCGCGCCTTCCAGCATGGCCTGGCCAATGCCCTGGACGAGGCCGCCGTGCACCTGGCCCTCGACGATCATCGGGTTGACGATGTTGCCGAAGTCGTCGGCCGCCACGAACTGCGTGATGTGGGTTTCGCCCGTGCGCGGATCGATTTCCACTTCGCAGATGTAGGTGCCGGCGGGATAGGTGAAGTTCTTGGGGTCGTAGAAGGCCGTCTCCTCAAGCCCCGGCTCGATCTTGTCGATCGGGTACTTGTGGGGCACATAGGCTGTCAGAGCGATCTCGCCAAACGTCTTCTTCTTGTCGGTGCCCTTGACGGTATAGGCGCCGTCCTTGAACTCGATGTCGCCTTCGGCGGCCTCGAGCAGATGGGCTGCGATCGTCTTGCCCTTGTCGATCACTTTGTTCAGCGCGTTGACGATCGCCGAGCCGCCGACGGCCAGCGAGCGCGAGCCGTAGGTGCCCATGCCGAACGGCACCTTGTTGGTGTCGCCGTGCACGATGTTGACGCTGTCGGCCGGGATGCCCAGCTTGGACGCAACAACCTGCGCGAAAGTCGTCTCGTGGCCCTGGCCGTGGCTGTGCGAGCCGGTCATGACGCTGACCGAACCCGTCGGATTGACACGGACGGTTGCCGCCTCGTAGAGGCCGGCGCGGGCGCCGAGTGCGCCGACCAGCGAGGAGGGAGCGATGCCGCAGGCCTCGATATAGCTGCAGAAGCCAATGCCGCGCAGCTTGCCCTTGGCGGCCGAGGCCGCCTTGCGGGCCGGGAAGCCGGCGTAGTCGGCGGTCTTCAGGGCCGCCGCCATCGAGGCCTCGTAGTCGCCGACGTCATAGGTCAGGGCAACCGGCGTCAGGTAGGGGAACTGGTTCTTCTGGATGAAGTTCTTTCTACGGAACTCCGCCTGGTCGATCTTCAGCTCGCGCGCCGCCTTGGTGACGATGCGCTCGACAATGTAGGTCGCCTCGGGGCGGCCCGCGCCACGATAGGCATCGACCGGCACCGTGTTGGTGAACATGGCCTTCACGTTCACATAGATCGCAGGGTACGTGTACTGACCGGCCAGCAGCGTGCCGTGCAGCCAGGTCGGCACGCACGGCGCGAAGGTTGAGAGGTACGCGCCCATATTGGCGAGGGTATCGCAACGCAGCGCCAGCATCTTGCCGTTGGCGTCGATGGCCAGTTCGGCATGCGTGACGTGATCGCGGCCATGCGCGTCCGACAGGAAGCTCTCGGACCGCTCGGCAGTCCACTTGACGGGCCGCCCGACGGCCTTGGCCGCCCAGGTGACAAAGGCCTCTTCGGCGTAGTGGAAGATCTTGGAGCCGAAGCCGCCGCCGACGTCGGGAGCGACCACGCGCAGCTTGTGCTCGGGGATCGACAGCACGAACGCGCCCATCAGCAGGCGGATGACATGCGGGTTCTGGCTGGTGGTGTAGAGCGTATGCTCGTCGGTGCCGATCTCGTAGACGCCGATGGCCGCGCGCGGCTCCATGGCGTTGGCAACCAGGCGCTGGTTGACGAGGTCGATTTTCGTGACGTGCGCGGCCTTGGCGAAGGCGGCGTCGGTGGCGGCCTTGTCGCCGAACTCCCAGTCGAAGCACATATTGTCGGGCGCTTCGTCGTGCACCGGAGCGCCTTTGCTGGTCAGCGCCGCTCGCATGTCGATGACGGCGGGCAGCTCCTGGTAATCGATCGAGATGAGGTCGGCCGCGTTCTTGGCTTCCATCAGTGAGTTCGCGATCACCGCGACAACCGGATCGCCGACATGGCGCACCTTGCCGGCGGCCAGGATCGGATGCTTGGGCTCCTTCATCACCTGGCCGCCCTTGCCGGTGATCTGCCAGCCGCAGGGCACGCCGCCGACCTTCTCCAGGTCCGCCGCGGTGAAGATCGCGACCACGCCCGGCGCGTCTTTGGCTGCCGAGACGTCGATCTTGCCGAGCTTGGCATGCGCCACCGAGGAGCGCAGGAAGTAGCAGTAGGTCTGCCCCATGTGGTTAATATCGTCAGTATACTTGCCGATGCCCTTGAGGAACCGGTAGTCCTCGCGCCGCTTGGTGCTGGCGCCGATGCCGTCTTGTGCCATGTGCGTTGAGCCTTCCCTGGGTTTGTTGTTTTAGGGGGCATCAGGCATCTGGCATCGGGCATCAGTGAAACGTGTCCACTTGATGCCCGATGCCTGATGCCCGATACCCATTTTCTTACGCCGAAACTTGACCGCTCGCGATCTGCACCGCTTTGACGATATTGTGGTAGCCGGTGCAGCGGCAGATGTTGCCCTTCAGGCCGGCGCGGATTTCGGTCTCGGTTGGCTTGGGGTTGTGCTTGAGCATGTCGACCACGGCCATCACCATGCCGGGGGTGCAGTAGCCGCATTGCAACGCATGCGCCTGATGGAAGGCGTCCTGTACGGGATGCAGCGCCGCACCGGTCGCCAGACCTTCGATGGTGGTGACGGCGGCGCCGTTGGCCTGCACTGCGAGGGTGGTGCAGCTCTTGACGGCATTGCCGTTGACATGAACGACGCAGGCGCCGCATTGGCTGGTGTCGCAGCCGACATGGGTGCCGGTCAGCATCAGGTCGCGGCGCAGAAAGTCCACCAGCAGCGTGTTGGCCGCTACATCCGCGGAGACGGATTTTCCGTTCACGGTCATGGTAATCTTGGGCACTTTGTTCCTCCTTGGTTTGTTATTGTGTTGTTTGTACTTGCAATCCTTAAGTCCGCTTCAGTATGTCCACAGCAGGCGCACCAGCGATGCCAAGATCGCTATTGCGACCGCTACCCAGAGCCAGATCGGGATACCCGTCTTGGCCAATTGCTTCCTGAGCGAATAGCCCTCGCGAGCCGCTTGCGGGACGCTCGCGCCAACGGCCGCCGGAGCTGCTGCAGCCGGCGGAGCGACCTCGGCCGCGAACTTGTCGAAAAACTGGCCGGCCAGCTGCGCCGCCGTGGCGTCGATCAGCCGTGAGCCCAACTGGGCGATCTTTCCGCCCACGGTCGATTCCACCTTGTACGAGAGTTCCGTCCCGCCATCCTTGGGCGCCAGCGTCACGTCGGCAAATCCGCTGGCAAACCCCGCCGGTCCTGCCTTGCCCGAGCCGGTCAGGCGGTAGGAATTTGGCGCGTTGATATTGCTGAGCACCACATCGCCGGTGAACTTCAGCGCCATCGGCCCCATGCGCAGCGCCACGGTGCCCTTCATGTTGGTATCGTCGAGCTTTTCCAACGCCTCGCATCCGGGGATGCATTTCTGCAGGATTGCCGGGTCGTTGAGGGCGCGCCACACTGCGGCCTGCGACGCCTGAATCTGACGCGTACCGGACATTTCCATAAGCCAAAAACCCCGCTAAAAAGGCCGCACGGAACCACCATGCACGGCAAACAACGTCGCGCATTCTTGGCCGAGCGCGCCGCCGCCGTCAACCGCGCTGCCGGTGCTTTAGCCAAAGCGGCAACCGGCCGCGCCGCGCCGCGCCAGCCAGGTTCGCATGTCCACCGTGGAAGATCGACAGCTTTGGTTTCCATTTGCCGCGAAGGCTGCTATAGGCAGCCGTCCGGAGACGTGGCCGAGTGGCTGAAGGCAACGGTTTGCTAAACCGTCATACGGTGTAAAGCCGTATCGGGGGTTCGAATCCCCCCGTCTCCGCCATTTTCCCCATGTGTTCTCATCTTGCCTTTTTTGGGCGTGGTGCCGTGGGCAGTGTCCATGCGCGTCTCGCTGTGTCCGAAGGCGTCCAGAACTTGCAATGAAATCAGTAGTTTGGTGGTCTGGCGCTGCCGCCGGAGGGAAGACCCATGGCCTGATTCGCCATCCGATGGCGTCCCAGTCCAATTGCCCCCGTGCAGCCACCGAAGGGGTACTTACTTACTCTTCTTTACTTTGGCGACGCGTTCGCAAAATTGCCTGAACGTTGCGTCGTCGATGGCGATCTCATGCCGGGGTTCCGGATAGACCTTGCTCCGCACATCGACGACGAAGGCCTCGAAGGCCTTGACGCGAAGCTCCTGCAGCTGCTGCATTTCCTTGGCGAAGTCTGCGTATTTCTTGGCGTGGCGCGGATAGTGCCCGGTATTGGTTCCCAGCACGTCGGAGCTGAACAGGTATTGCGTGTCACAGACCGAGCCGCAGCCCATGCCTTCGGTGATCATCGTCGTGTTGGCCGTGAGAAACGCGGCGATCTTGACCGGCACGACTTCGACTTCTACCGCCCAGGCGCCGGCGCTCTCCAGTGACTTCATCTTCTGGTAGAGCTCGACGGCCTCCTCAGGCGTCTTGCCGATGGCGCGGTAGTTGGTCCAGGTCGCCCAGCGGGGTACCAGCCCGATATGGCCGGTGACCGGGATGCCCTCGCTGAGCCATGGCTTCGACAATGCCGAGGCTGCCGGCGAAATAGACGGCGTCGGCGCCCTGCTCGAGCGCCTCGAAGCCCAGCCGGATGCCATCGGATGGGCTGCAGATGGAGCCTTGCTTCGAGCCGGCCTGGATGAAGGTCGCCGGAGCCGCTGCCCGGATGCGCGGCAACATGGCATCCACTTCGCAAGTGAACATATCGATGCCAGCTGCTTCGGCGGCCGCTGCTTCAAGCTCGTTGTCGACATGCAGTTCCAGCAGCTGACGCTTGCCCTTGGTTTGCAGCAAGTCGTAGACGGATGGTCTTGTCGTCATGGCTCAGCCCTTTGCCTTACGCTCCAGGAACCGCTTGTCCATGGCCTCCTGCGCCGCATCCGATCCATCGTGGAAGGTGCCGAACAGGCGGTCGAGCGGAACCAGGCCGTCGGCGTAGTTCACCTCGAAATACTTGTGGTGCAGGTAGTGGGCATAGGCGTGCGTATCTACAGCGGTTTCCTCAGCCACCACGACCTTGTCGAAGCCGACATGCCCGACCACGGCGCCAAAGCCGGCCAAGTGCAGATGATACAGCGCCAGCAGAGGATGAGACGGGATGACGAGATGGATGAGGGCGCCGGAGAAATACAGCAGCAACTCGACCGGGTGCATCGACAGGCTCGACCATGGGCTCGGGTTGACACTGTTGTGGTGCACTGAATGGACGTATTTGTAGAGCACCGGCACATGAATCAGCCGGTGAATGCAATAGAAGTGCACCTCATGAATAATGGGCAGCACCAGTCCGAATGCGGCAAGCCAAATCGGATAATTCGTGAAGGACAGCCAGGGCACCCAGCCATTGGCGAACACCCATAGGATGATCACTTCGTAGGCGGTCCACATCGGTACACCCATGCCCAGTGTACGCAGCATGTTGTCGATGTTCTGGTTCGCGAACCAGAAGACAGTGCTCGGGTGCTCGGATGGCCATTTGGCGTTGTATTTGAATTGCCGGTCCTGGCGGCGGAGCACATACAGGCGCAATTCAAGCGCGCCGTAAAAGAGAAACACGGCGACTATGTTGCGTATCAGGAGGAAGGAAATCCAGCCTGGCGCCAGCGTTTTCAACGTCGCGGTATCGGGCGTCAGCCAGTTCCACGTCACCAGGGCCGACAGTATGAAGACCGCATTCCACGGCAAGAAATAGTGCGGCAGCCACTTCAGGAACGCGAGCGGTCGCGGAGGAAACACGAACAGCGGTGGAGTTTCCAACAGCGCGTCCGGCCTCCAGTCGCCGCGCTTGTCCCGTTTGCCGTATTTGAGGTCGTCCATGTCCGGCTCCGGGTGACAGAACTTCGCGTTCGTCACGATACGCTTGATACGAAACTAGATCCGTCATCCCGGCGAAGGCCGGGACCCGCCCGTCAACAGGGAGCGCCCCCAAGCTGAGGCTTGGACAGGTCCCGGCCTGCGCCGGGATGACGGGAACATGGTGCGGGCAGCATCGAGGCCCGCACCACTCCGTAGACGTCAGTTCAAGCCCGCTTCCATCATGCGGAACTTCACCTTGGCGAGGTTGCTCTTGTCGATGATGGCGGGGCCGGTGAGAATGTCGGCGTCCGGCATCATGCCGTAGTCGAGATAGTTGCGGGCCAGCACGGTCGGCAGGTACCCCTGCAGATACATCAGCTGGTCGATGCCGGCGAGGGCCTCACCCGAGGCGATGGCCTCCAGCAGCGCTGGCGAAATGTCGAACGACACCAGTGACAGCTTGTCCCCGGCCAGCTTCTGACGGCGTGCCACGTCGAGCACGGTCTCGAAGCAATAGGGGCCGGCGTTCATGCAGAACACGGCGTCAGTATCGGGGTTCTTGAGGAAGTAGCTGTCGATGATGCCGGCGATCTTGGATTGGTCGAGGCCGCTGGCGATCACTTCGGTCTTGGCGCCGGCCGCTGCCAGCGTATCGGTGAAGCCCTTGGCCATGGCTTCCAGACCGACGTGGCCGGGAACATGGTTGGGCACCAGACCGCGCTTCGGATTCGGGTTCTTTTTCAACACGACCTGAGCTGCTGCCACGCCGCTCTTGTAGAGGTCGGCGCCGATGCCGATCAGATAAGGCACACGCTCGTTCCTGGGCGCGCCGTCGAGCGAGTTGATGGCGATCATCGGGATGCCGGCCGCCGCCGCCTTCTCGATGGTGGGGCGCATGGCCTTCGGATCCGTCGCCGTGATCACCATCAGGTCGGGCTTTTCCGTGATCGCGGTTTCCATGCGATTGATGGTGGTCTCGATCGAGAATTTCTCGTCTTGCGTCCATTTCAGCTTGAGACAGTTGGCTTCAGCACCGGCTTCGGCACCCTTCTTCACGGTAGCCCAGACAGGCTCGGCGATGGCGTGGGTTGCGTAATAGATCAGATAGGGCTTCTTGCCGGCGCAACGATCTTGGGCGTTCGCGCTGCTCGCAAACGTGGCCGCAAGGGCAACGCCGGCGAGTGCCGTGATGGTTTTCGTCATCATTCCCTGGACTCCTCCGATACATGCCGCTTCCGTTAAGCGGCAATTCTGTTGGCGTGGCGCGTTCCGGTGTTGATGAGATTGGCCAGTTCGCCCATCGTCACCTTGTCCTTGTCCGCCACTTCGGCGACCTTGCCGTGGAACAGCACGGCAAACCGGTCGCATACGTCATATGCATGCCCGACATTGTGCGTGATCAGCACCACGGCGACGCCCTGGCGTTTGGCCTCGCGCACATAGGAGAGGACTTTTGCTGTTTCCTTGAGGCTGAGCGCCGCTGTCGGCTCGTCGAGAATGAGCAGCTTGGATTGGAAGTGTACGGCCCTTGCGATGGCAATCGACTGTCGCTCACCGCCCGAGAGGCGCGCCACGTTGAGGTCGACGTCCTCGATATGAATGCCAAGCTGTTTCAGCGCATCGCGGGCGATGGCGCGCATCTCATTGTGCTTGAGCAGCAGCACGCCGGGCAGCTTGACCGACACGTCTTCCTCGCGGCCGAGGAAGAAATTGCGATAGATGCTCAGTAAAGGGATGATACCGAGATCCTGATACACCACGGAAATGCCGCGCGCGATGGCATCTCTTGGCGAGTCGATCGAGATCGGCGCGCCGTCCCAAGTCATCGTTCCAGACGTGGGCTGATGAACGCCGGCGAGAAATCTTGATCAGCGTGGACTTGCCTGCGCCGTTGTCGCCGAGCAGACCCAGCACTTCTCCGGAACGGATGTCGAGGTCGATTCCGCGCAAAGAGTGCACACGCCCGAAGGATTTGCCGATACTTTGCAATTGCAGCAGCGTTTTCATGTGTTCCGCACCCGGACGCGCTGGTTGACGACGGCGGCCAGAATGAGCAGCAGACCTATGCCCGCCTGATACCAGTAGACGGATATGCCGATCAGCAAGAGGCCTTGCTGGATCATGCTGAGGATGATGACGCCGAGCGCCGCCCCCACGATGCTGCCGTAGCCGCCGGTCAAGGAGGCTCCACCGACGACTACGGCCAGCACCGCTTCGAGTTCGAGGCCCTGCCCACGCAAGGAATCGACGCTCGAAAATCGCGCCGCCGAGACATAGCCGGCGAGGCACGCCAGCATGGAGGCAACGCCAAACGTTAAAATCTGCACACGCTGCACCGGTACGCCGAGACCGCGCGCCGCCTCGGGGTGTCCGCCGGTGGCATAGATCCAGCCGCCGAAGCGCGTCAGCGCCATGATCAGGGCAAAGACGATGGCGAGGCCGATGAACCAGAAGAAGGGGCCGGGGATCGGGCCGGCCATGAAGTCCAGCGCTTTCAAGAATGGGTCGGGCGTACGCAGACGGATCGGGAAGCCCTCGGTCATCGCCAGCAGCACGCCGCGATAGAACATCAGCCCACCGAGCGTGATGATCAGCGAGTGAATACCAAGCCAGGTGACGAGCCAGCCATTCAGCGACCCGATGGCAAAGCCGAAGGCGAGCACGATCGGCAGCACCAGCCAACCGGGTATGCCGGCATTGACCAGGACGATGACCAGCGCCGAGCCAAGGCCGTAGACCGAACCGACCGAGAGATCGAACTGACCGGCAATCATCAGCACCGCGACGCCGACGGCGACAATGCCGAGCGAGGCGGAACTGAGCAGGATATTCGAGGTGACCCGCTCGGTGAAGAAATAGGGCGCGAACAGCGCAAAGAAGACATAGACCAGGACGGCAGCAATGATGACGCCCAATTCCGGACGCGACAGCAGCAGATCGAGACTGGTGCGCGGCGGACGCTTGAGCAGCACGGCCGCTGCATCAACGTCCGGCATCGTTGCGACGGTCGGGGCCTCGCTGGTCGGGTCGGCACTCATCTTACAAGGTCCTCTGAACGTCAATCGTCAGCAGCGGTCCGGAAGCAAGGTGGCTAACCGTCAGGCGCACAACATCTCAAAAAACGTCATGCGCGATACTTTACTGAGGCGATCTATCGACCCGCCATCGATGAAGTCAAGTCAATTTGGGTCAAAATGCATCGATCGCGCCAGAAAATGGCATAGCGGCGATGATGGTCAGCTGTTTAACTCTTGCGAAGCGTGCGGTTTGAGGTAATTTGAGGCGCTGCACTGGTTTTGGACTAGGACCCGCATGAAACGCATCCGCATCAACGACCTTGTGCAGCAGACAGGATTGTCACGCGCCACCATCGATCGGGCGCTCAACGATCGTGGCGGCGTCCACGCGCGCACTAAGCAAGTTGTCGACAGCGCCTTGCAACGGCTGGCACAGGGGGCCGGGATGCAATCTGCCGACGATCCGGAGCCGGATCGATCCGCCGGTGCCGGTGTCGACGTCGTGCTGCGCTTGGGGCGTGGCCTGATGGAGCAACTGAAGCAGGCCCGGGCGCGGCTCGGGCTCGACCGGATGCTCCTTCACGACATGTACCAACGGGACGAAGCGGCCATCCTTGAGCATGTGCACGACCTTTGTCGCGACGTGGATCGTCCGCTGATCCTGACCGCCAAGAATGCCGAACCGTTGCGCGCCGAACTGGTCGCGGCCCGCAAGCGCGGCAAACGCGTCATCACCCTCGTCTCCGATCTGACTAACGATGCACGCGACGCTTTTGTCGGTATCGACAACCGCAGCGCCGGCCAGACCGCAGCATTCATCCTGGGCAACGAGCTGAAACATCGCAAGGCGACGGCCGGTGTCGTTCTTGGCGATTATGCCTTCAGTTGCCACGAGGATAGAGAGATCGGCTTTCGCTCCAATCTGAGAGCCAACTTCCCAAAGGTGCAGATTGCCGATGTCGCCAAGGGTGAAGATTCTCCGGATCGCACCTATGAGGCGGTTCGCAATCTCCTGAAAGCACATCCGACCCTGGACGCGATCTACAATGTCGCCGGCGGCAATGCGGGTTTGGCCAGAGCCATCACAGAGAGCGGACGTGCCGAGGCGATCCATGTGGTCACCCATGAAGCCAATCACATTACAGTGCCGCTGGTTCGCAACGGGATCGTGCAGTACCTGATCGCGCAGGATCCGGCCGAACTGCTGAGAACGGCCATGGACCTCTCGAAACGGCGATCGGTTTCGCAGACCAAAGAGTTGCATTTCATTGATTTTGGTGTTTACACGCAATTTAATCTGCCGGGATACAGCGGCAGCGCGCCGATACTATAGTTGGTGGTAGATTTTGACAGGCACGTAGCCGGCTGTTCGTTCGGTGTTTGTGAGATGCCAACGGCTTCGCCCGCTAGCGCCTCGCCCACGATGACAGGTTCGCCGCGCCACTCGATGAAGCCGTTGTGATCGACGCGGCGGACCTCGTGGTTGGCGTCGTACCAGAGGTCCTGGGCGCGACCCGGCAGGGCGCGGACCGATGGCGTCCAGTGGGCTGCCGGCGGTGTCTGGCCGAGCGCGTCGTGCGGCCGCCCGTTGTTGCAATGCCTGCGGAACGCATCAAAGCGTGACTTGCTGCTCGGCCTTGCTGACGGCGGCAGGACCGGTCGTCTGAGCCTTCAGGCTACGGCGCATCCCCTCGTGCCCGCGATGATCTCGCCGGGATGCACATTCACCCAGCGGCCGTTGCGGATGACGGTATCGGCCGGGGTGTGCCCCATGGCGACGTCGATGAGGCGGTGCGCGACGGCGGGCCAGGGTGGGCGTGGCATGTGGTGGGGTCCATCCCCCACCATCTCCATCCACTCCGCCGTCTTCCCGTCCAGCGCCTCCTGTATCGCCAGATGCGTCATCGCCCCCTCCGTGCCGGCGCCGTGCCAGTGCTTTTCGCCCGGTGCGAACCAGACCGTGTCGCCGGCCGCCACCTCCACCACCGGGCCGCCCCAGACCTGCACGCGGGCGATGCCTTCGAGGATCACCAGCGTCTGGCCGAGCGGGTGGGTGTGCCAGGCAGTGCGCGCGGTGGGCTGGAAGGTGACGAGGACGGCGCGCACGCGCTCGGACTGCGCGGTATCGATGACCGGGCTGACCTCGACCGCGCCTGTGAAGTAGGTCGATGGGGCGGGTTTGGTCGGGCGGGTGGCTGACTTGGTGATGTTCATGATGGTGTCTCCGGTCGGAGTTTCACATTCGTCATCCCGGCGCAGGCCGGGACCTGTCCAGGCAGCGAGGTCGTCGCCCTGCCGATATTCGGGCAGGTCCCGGCCTACGCCGGGATGACGGAGTACTTTAGGGCGCGCTACCCCGGCCAAGGCAAGGCTCGACCCAACGTACACGTCACGTCTTTTCGCGGTCGTAGTAGTCGACCGTGTTCTCGGACCGGAACAATTTCGCCAGGATGGCTCCACCCCCGTGGCCGCCAACCACCACCGACACCTTCTGCGAATCCGGATATTCGCAGGCATCGATCTCCGACAGGTTGGACAAGGCCAGATAGTGCATCGGCACAGTGCCCGTGTTGATGATCTGGTGCGCGACCTCGGCGCCGCCGGTCGGGCAGGCGATGACGTCGTGCGCGCGGACCGGGTAGCGCTGGTCGCCGAAGCGCAGTTCGCCCTCGCCCTCCAGGATCAGGAACATCTCCTCCTCGCCGTGGTGCGAGTGGAACGGACACTGGGCTTTGCCCGGCGGAAGAACCGTGAGGTTGTAGCCGAGCTTCCGAGCGCCAATTCCTTTGCTGAAGCGGGCGCGGCGGGAGGTATAGAGGCCGTTGTCCTCGACGTCGTCGAAGGTGACCTGGTCGAGGTTGATGATGGGTTTCATATCGCGCCTTCTCGGTTGAACGTCACCCCGGCCAGGGCAACGTATACGTCTTCACGTTGGTATAACTCTTCATCGCCTCCCACACGCCTTCCTTGTACCCCAGCCCCGAATCCTTGATGCCGCCGAAGGGGCTCATCTCGATGCGGTAGCCGGGCACGTCCCAGACGTTGACGTTGCCGACATTGAGCTCGTTCACAAAGCGCGTGATGTGGTCGAGCCGGTTGGTGCACAGGCCGGACGACAATCCGTAGGCGGTGGAGTTGGAGATGCGGATCACCTCCGCGAGATCGTTCGGCACGCGGATGATCGGGATGACCGGGCCGAAAGTTTCCTCGCGCACCAGTTCGCAAGTATAGGGTACGTGGTCGACGACCGTGGCGGGATAGAGAGCGCCCTTGCGGTTGTTGCCGTGTAATAGTTTCGCGCCTTTGGCCACCGCATCGTTCACGCGCGCCTCGAACAGTTTTGCCGCACCCTCGTGGATGACCGTGCCGATGTCTGTCGCCGGATCCATCGGATCGCCGCATTTGAGTTTTTTCGCCAGCGCCAGAACTTTCTCCACGAAGGCATCGGCAACGCTCTCCACCACCAGGATGCGCTTGACCGCCGTGCAGCGCTGGCCGGAGTTCTTGGTTGCGCCGCTCACCGCCAGCGCCGCCGCCTTGTCGAGATCGGCGTCGTCGAGCACGATCAGCGGATCGTTGCCGCCCAGCTCCAGCACCAGTCGTTTGTACCCGGCTTTTTCGGCGATGTACTTGCCGACCGTCACGCTGCCTGTGAAGGTGATCATATCAGCATGCGGATCGGTGATCATGGCGTCGCCCATGGCGCGCGGGTTGCCCGTCACGACGCTGAGCATTTCCGGTGGCAGGCCAGCTTCATACAGAATATCCGCCAGCACCAGGGCGGTCAGCGGGGTGAGTTCCGTCGGCTTGGCCACCACGCGGTTGTTGGTGGCGATGGCGGGGGCCAGCTTGTGGCTGATCATGTTCAGCGGATGGTTGAACGGCGTGATGACCGAGAGCACGCCCTGCAAGGGATAGCGCGAGGTATAGATGCGGCGCTGCTGGCCGTGGGGCGTCAGATCGCAGGAGTAGACCTCGGCGTCGTCGCGCAGGGCGAGGTGGCCGGCGAAGGTCCAGACGTCATAGGCGCGGCCGGCCTCGTAGAGCGAGTCCTTCAGGCAGAGGCCGGACTCGGATGTTATGAGATTGGCAAGTTCTTCCTTGCGCGCGACGATCAGGTCGGCCGTCCGTAGAAGGATTTTCGAGCGCTCGTAGCGCGTGAGCTTGGGCTGATAAGCGTGGGCCCTGGCGAAGGCGTCGGCGACCTGCGCGGGCGAGGCGGATGGGACAGTCGCGACGACATCCCCGGTGTACGGATTGCGCACCTCGACCCGTTCGTCCGCATCCACCAGCTTGCCGGCGATGCGCATTTTTTCGTGGGGGCGGATGAGGAAGGCCAAGGCGGGCTCCGTGATGTGGGTAGGATGGTCATGGTTAGGGGCGACCAGCGGTCGCCCTCGAGCAGCACGGCAAGATCGCAGAGGGCGACCACTGGTCGCCCCTACCAACTACGTCCGTGCAAGGCCCAACATCCGCTTCACCTGCTCCGTGTCCACCGCGCCACCGGCGAAATCGTCGAAGGCCTTGGCCGTCACCGGGATGATGTGGTTGGCGATGAAGGGCGCGCCTTCTGCTGCGCCCACGGAGGAATCCTTCAAACAGCACTCCCACTCCAGCACGGCCCAGCTGTCGTAGTTGTAGCCAGCCAGCTTGGAGAAGATGCCGCCGAAATCCACCTGGCCGTCGCCGAGCGAGCGGAAGCGGCCGGCGCGGTTCACCCACGGCTGGAATCCGCTGTACACGCCTTGCCGGCCGTCGGTGTTCAGCTCGGCGTCCTTGACGTGGAACGCCTTGATGCGCTCGTGATAGATATCGATGAAGGCCAAGTAATCCAGGTGCTGCAGTACGAAATGCGAGGGATCGTAGTTGATCGCGCAGCGCTTGTGTCCATCAAGCGCTTCCAGGAACATCTCGAAGGTGGCGCCATCGAATACGTCTTCGCCGGGATGGATCTCGAAGCCGACGTCGACACCCTCGTTGTCATAGACGTCGAGGATCGGTTTCCAGCGGCGGGCCAGTTCCTTGAAGCTTTCGGCGATGAGCGTCGCTGGGCGCTGCGGCCAGGGATAGACGAACGGCCAGGAGAGCGCGCCGGTAAAGGACACCGATGCCTTCAGGCCGAGATGGCGCGAGGCCTTGGCCGCCAGCAGCATCTGCTCGGTGGCCCAGGCCTGGCGGGCGGCCGAATTGCCATGGACCTCTCTGGGCGCGAAGGCGTCGAAGGCCTCGTCATAGGCGGGGTTCACAGCGATCAACTGGCCTTGCAGATGGGTCGATAGCTCGGTGATCGCAACGCCATTGGCATTGCACAGACGCCGGCGATCTCGTCGCAATAGGTCCTTTGACGTTCCGGCCTTCTTCAGGTCGAACACGCGCCCGTCCCATGATGGGATCTGCACGCCCTTGTAACCGAGGCCCGCGGCCCATTTTGTTATATTGGGTAGGGAATTGAACGGGGCTGCATCGCCCATGAATTGAGCGAGGAAAATCGCCGGTCCTTTGATGAGCGTTGGCATTCTGTATACCTCCCGATGCGTGTTGTTGTCATTTGTGGCGATTGCGGCGTCTACAAATCCTGGTTCTGCGGCAGGATCACCAGGTCGCGGATGGTAACGTGGGGGGGCCGCGTCAGCATGAACATCAGGCTGTCGACCACGTCCTCGTTGAGCAGGCCGGTATGGGCGGCGCGGCGCTTCTCGACCTCGGCGGGATCGGTCAGACCCCACAGTTCGTTCAGCACCATGCCGGGGGCGAGCGCGCCGATGCGGACGTTGTGCGGGGCCACCTGCCGGCGCACACCGTGTACGAACGATTGCACCGCGTGCTTGGTGGCCGAATAGACCGGCTCCCAATGGATGGCTTGGTGGCCCGAGATCGAGGACGTGACGACGATGTCGCCGGAGCGGCGCGCGATCATGCCGGGCAATACGGCGCGGACTGAGCGAAAGCAGCCGTTGACGTTGACCCCGATCATCTGGTCCCAGGCGTCGGCGTCGCCCTCGGCCGCATCGCCGGGGATGTAGGCGCCGGCGTTGGCGAACAGGATGTCTATCTGGCCGAACGTCTTTTGCACCGTCGCAAAAAGTGCGTCGATGTCGGCGCCCTTGGTGAAATCAGTTGTTACGGCCAGCGCGCCCTTGCCAAGCTCCTTAGCGAGCGCCTGCAACTTGTCGGCCGAGCGGGCCGCGAGCACCACTTTCGCCCCCTCGCCCGCCAGCCGCCGCGCGGCCGCCGCGCCGATCCCCGAGCTGGCGCCAGTAACAACGGCGACTTTTCCCGCAACCGATTGAGCCATGGCAAACGCACTCCCGAACAGATGTGAACGTCCTAAGCGCCGAGCCGGCGGTCGTATTCCAGCACCGCGTTCAGCAGCACCTGCGCGCCGCGGCCGCATTCTTCTTGCGTTGTGGATTCCGCCTCGTTGTGCGAAAGCCCGCCCAGGCAGGGCACGAAGATCATGGTGGTGGGGGCGACGCGCGCGATGTAGGCCGCGTCGTGCCCCGCGCCTGAGGCCATCTCGCGCGTCGTGTACCCCGCTTTCGCTGCGCCGTGACGTACACAGTCGATCAGCTCCGCGTTGAACTTTACCGCAGGCGAATTCCAGATGCGCTTTTCCTCGAAGCTCAGCCCCTGGCTCGCCGCGCATTCCGGCAGCGCTGAACGGAAGGCCGCCTCCATCTTATCGAGCACGCCTTCGTCAGGGTGCCGGAGATCGACCGTGAAGAACACTTCGCCCGGCACCACATTGCGCGAGTTGGGGCGGTTCTCGATCAGGCCGACACTGGCCACGCCCGGCAGATGATCCATGCCGACTTTGTCAATGGCCGCGATCATGCGGGATGCGCCTAGCAGGGCGTTCTTACGCAGTTTCATCGGCGTTGCGCCGGTATGCGCCTCCTGGCCCTTCACCGTCACCTCGTACCAGCGCATCCCCTGCACGCCCGTTACGACGCCAATTTCCTTGCCCTCCGCCTCCAGGATAGGGCCCTGCTCGATATGCAACTCGAACATGGCTTGGAACTTGTGCGTACCTACTGCGTCCGTCCCGCGATAGCCGATGCGGGCGAGCTCGTCGCCAAGTTTCACACCGTCGCGATCTTCACGTGCGTAGGCGTAGTCCGGCGTGAACACTCCGGCGTAGACGCCCGAACACAACATCGCCGGGGCGAAGCGCGAGCCCTCCTCGTTGGTCCAGTTGACCAGCATGATCGGAGCATTGGGCTCGTATCCGGAAGCGACCAGCGTCCTTAGCGCCTCAAGCGCGCCAAGCACGCCGAGCACGCCGTCGAACTTGCCGCCAGTGGGTTGCGTATCAAGATGCGAGCCGAGCGCGATCGGCTGAAGGTCCGCCCGCTTGCCCGGCCGGGTCGCAAACATATTGCCAACCGCATCGACCTTGACGGTGCAACCCAGCCCCTCGCACGCCGCTTTGAACCAGTTTCTTACGCGCAAATCGTCGTCACTGAGCGTCAGCCGCTTGATGCCGCCCTTTGGGGTGGCGCCAAAGCGGGCGGTCTCCATGAGGGTGTCCCAGAGCTTCTGGGGGTCGATGGTGAGGTTCTGGATCGGCATGGGGGCCTCGTTCGTTTTCCCGAACGATAGCTTTTTTGTTTGCGCCCGGCAACTCCCCTTCGGTGAGCTGGCTGCCGGGCGCGCAAGGTCTATCCCTCGCTCGGAGAAATCGACAGGGCGATCAGCCGCCACGCCCCGCCAACGGACTGATACGACAAGTCAAATCCAATTCTCAGTGGTTTGGTCGGGAAGTAGCCTTTAAGGCGCAGCAGGCCTTCGGGTGCGAGTTCCGGCTCCTCGGTGAGGTGAGGCTGATAGAGCACCACCGGGGCCAGCACCACGTGTCGCTCACGGTAGCCTGCGAAGACGACACTGAGTTTCGAGGCCGGATTGATGCGCTGGAACTCCGGGGCGGCGAGCGATCGCAACACCGAGTAGTTGCCGGTAGCGTTGGCCTGATCGAGTGCGGTCATAGTCGAGTAGATCAGAAGCGACAGCTGGTAGCCATCGGGGACGGGTGGGAGAGGCGTCTCGGCGCCGGCTTGCGGGGTTGGCGTCATCAGGCCGGCCAGGACAGCGAGGGCGAACAGCTTGCGCAGCCGGATACCGGATAAGAAGATAGTACGGATCATCTGTCGCCCCCTTACCACGTGACCGTGACACCGGCGCGTCCACCGATCTCGCCGGTGTCGACGCCGACGGCCAGGCCTGCGCTCAGGAAGGCGTCCCTGGAGACGCGCGCCGAAAGCCCGAGGGCAAGCGCATTTGAGCTGTCGAAGTAGCCCCAGCCGGCGCTCAGCGCCAAGCGCTTGTCGGTGGGCAGCGCGGCGTTTCCGGCCATGGCGAAGGCCATCGCGATGCCCTCGGTGTTGCGCCGGGTCTGCGATTTCATGCCGGCTACGTCCGCCTTCACCTCCGCCACATCGTTCTGCACGCCCGTGATACGGTTGTCGAAATTGTTCACGGTGTTGGTGAGATTGGTGATGTTGGTGGTGTTGCCCGTGGTGCGGCGGTCGATACTGGCGATATCGGTGGTATTCTTGGTAATTCGGACCTCATGGTCGGCCAGTTCAGTGGTATGACCATCAACGGTGGTTTTCACAGCCACAATGTCCGACGCGTTCTTGGTGATGCGCACCTCGTGATCGGCGATTTGCGCGGTATGCCGGTCAGTGGTGTTTTTCACGGCGGTGATGTCGGACGTGTTCTTCGTTATGCGCACGTCGTGATCGGCAATCTGCGTCGTATGTGTGCTGACGGTTGTGGCCAGCGAGGCTATGTCGGTGGTGTTTCGGGTGGTCTGAGTCTTGAGCGCACCAATATCGATGGTATGCGTATCGACTGTCGTGCTCAGAACCGCAATATCGCCTGTGGTCTTGGCGATCTGAGTGGTGTGAGCGGTCACGGTGGTGGTCAACGCACCGATGTCCGCGGTATTCCTGGTGGTCTGGGTCTTCAGCACGCCGATGTCGGTCGTGTTGGTGCTGATGCTGGCGGTCAGCGAGGCGATTTCGCTGGTGTGCCTGGTCACCGTCGTGTTGAGCGATCCGATCCCGCTCATGATCTGGCCGCCGTCTGACGCCACATTGCCGTCGGCATCCACCGTCAGCACCTGCACCGTGCCGGCCGCCAGCGAGCCGCTCTGCTTGGCCAGACTTGCAGCGCTCACCGACCCGGGGAGCGTGTAGGTCGTGGTTGCGCCGCCGATCAGGGCCTGGTTGGCGCCGGTGGTGGTGACGCCAGTGCCGATCGCGAGCGAATTGGCGAATGCCGCGGTGGAGTTAGCGCCCAGGCTGATGGCGTTGGCGCCCGAAGCGAGCGACCCTTGTCCAATGGCCGTGGTTTGGGCGGCGATGGCGGTCGCCCCCTGGCCGAGCGCCGTGGAGCTATCCTTGGTGGCCGCTGCCGAGGCGCCCAAGGCGACCGAGAGACTGCCGGACGCCGTGGACACAGCGCCGATGGAGGTCGATTCATAGCCGTTGGCATTTGTGCCCTGGCCAATCGCAACCGAGCTTGCCCCAGCTGCCGCCGAACCCTGACCTACGGCCGTTGTGTTGTCGTCGAGGGCCTTCGAGGCCTGCCCAATTGCCGTCGACTGGCCGCCGAAGGCCTGACTGGCGGCGCCAATCGACGTGCCGTTCGATCCCAGAACTCTGGCGCTCTGGCCAACGGCGGTGGCGCTGGTGGTCGAAGCCGATGTCGAATCGCCAATGGCGGTGGCTTGCAGGCCGCTGGCGACGGCATTGAGCCCGCACACCGTGGAACCTACTCCGGTCCCTTGCCCGCAGGCCTGGGCATGGGCCGAGTCCGGCAAGGCAAAGCAGAACAGACTGAGGCCGGCCCCGGCCACGATAGTGCAAAGACGCATACGCATGTCGACCCCGTTACGCAGAACTGATGGTTGTGGAGCGCTCCCGAGCCTCGCAGCCAGATTGCGCCTTTAAGAAATACAACTAAAAGTTGCCGCAATATCCCTAACAACCGATTAACGTCGGTACGATTGTTCAATCCGGAGGCTTGGCGCGTTGCACCATGGATATGCTAGGGCTGCGCGACGCAGTCATTGAGAGGCGCCACCCATGACCCCGGCCTTTATCGCGCTCGATTGGGGAACGACCAGTTTTCGCGCCTATCTGGTGGCGGCCGATGGGGCTGTGCTGGAAACCCGCGCCGATGCCGGCGGCATTTTGTCGATCACGGACAGAGCCTTCGAGGCAGCGTTCGAAAAACACCTCGCGGGCTGGGACGCCGCGCTTCCGGTGCTGGCCTCCGGCATGATCACCAGCCGCCAGGGCTGGATCGAGGTGCCCTATGCTACGGCGCCGGCAGGGCTTGCCGAATTGGCCGGCGCGGCACGCCGCATCCGCACGGTTGGCGGCCGCGACATCCTGTTCGTACCCGGAGTATCGTATCGCGCCGACACCGGCATCCCCGACGTCATCCGCGGCGAGGAGACACAAATCCTCGGTGCCTCGGACAGCAGCGACGGCATGTTCGTCACCCGCGGCACGCACTGCAAATGGATCGAGGCCAAGGGCGGCCGCATCGAGCGCTTCGCCACGTTCATGACCGGCGAGATGTTCGCGGTGCTCAAAGATCACAGTATTCTCGGCCGGTTGATGACGGGCGGAGAGACCGGCGGCGACGGCTTCGTGCGCGGCGTGAAAGCCGGCCTCAACGAGCGCGACGGCAGCGGCGGGCTGCTGCACGTTCTATTCAGTACGCGGACGCTTGGCTTGTTCGACGAACTTGCCGGCGATCAGATCGCGCCCTATCTCTCGGGCCTGTTGCTCGGCGCCGAGATTGCCGGTGCGCGCGCCATGTTCGCGCCGGGCACACGGCCGATCTCGGTCATCGGGGCGCCCGCTTTGGCCGGCCCCTTCACACACGCGTTGAAACTCGCCGGATTGAACAGCCAGCTTGCGCCCGCCGATGCTGCGGTACGCGGCCTGGCCAAGATCGGCCAACAAACCGGAGTGATCTCATGACGTTCGACGACGCGCTTGCCGCTTGCGGCCTGGTTGCCATCTTGCGGGGTGTGCAACCCGGCGAAGCGGTCGCCATCGGCGATGCCCTGGCGAGCGCCGGCATCCGCATCCTGGAAGTGCCGCTGAACTCGCCCGATCCCTTTGCCTCGATCGCCGCGCTGGCAAAATCCGCTAACGGACGGTTCCTGGTCGGGGCGGGCACCGTGCTGAAGCCGGAGCAGGCCGATCTGCTGCATGCAGCGGGCGGGACGCTGTGTGTATCGCCCGACGGCAATCGGGACGTGATTGCGCGCGCGGTGAAACTCGGGCTGCTGCCACTGCCCGGCGTGTTCACCCCGACCGAAGCCTTCGCAGCCATCCGCGCCGGAGCGACCTATCTGAAGCTGTTCCCCGCCGAGGCCGCCAGCCCAGTTGTACTGAAGGCTTGGCGCGCCGTGCTGCCTGGCAACGTTCATGTTTTGCCTGTCGGCGGAATATCGGCGGGCAACATGCGCGCGTGGCTTGACGCCGGGGCCGCCGGTTTCGGCATCGGGTCGAGCCTTTTCAAGCCCGGCGACACACCGAAGGATGTGGCGGCCAAGGCCATGGCGCTGGTGGCAGCCTGGGAAACGGCGAAAGGGATGGGCGTGCAAGTATAGTTGCTAAGGGCCGGCCGCGAGGCCCCGGCTGAGGTCGTGCGCTGCCGATTGTGGCACGGGATGCTCGTTCGGCGATGATTTGTCACCGCCGCGAAGGTCGCACGCCTCTTACCGCCAGCCCATAGCATCTACACAATTCCCACCGGTGTGCTAACACCCCGCCTATGACCACAACCACCGCCCCCAAACGGCCCCGCGCCGCTGCCCGCAAATCCGCCCCCAAAGTCTCGTTTGTCTCGCTCGGCTGCCCCAAGGCGCTGGTGGACTCGGAACGCATCATCTCCAAACTGCGCGCCGAGGGCTACGCCGTCTCGGGCGACCACGCCGGGGCCGACGTCGTCGTCGTCAACACCTGCGGCTTCCTCGACAGCGCCAAGCAGGAGAGCCTGGACGCCATCGGCGAGGCCATGGCCGAGAACGGCAAGGTGATCGTGACCGGCTGCTTTGGGGTCGAGAACGAGCGCATCCTCAAGGCCTATCCCGGCGTGCTCGCCGTTACCGGCCCGCATCAATACGAGCAGGTGGTGAGCGAGGTGCACAAGGCCGTGCCGCCAATGCACGACCCCAAGTACGACCTGATCCCGCCGCAGGGCATCAAGCTGACGCCGCGCCACTACGCCTATTTGAAGATCTCCGAAGGCTGCAACAACCGCTGCTCGTTCTGCATCATCCCGCAGCTGCGCGGCGATCTGGTCTCGCGCCCCGCCGCCAGCGTCATGGCCGAAGCCGAGCGGCTAGTGAAGGCGGGCGTCAAGGAGCTGCTGGTGATCTCGCAGGACACCAGCGCCTATGGCGTCGATATCAAATACGCCGAAAGCCCGTGGCGCGGATCGCCTTTGAAGGCGAAGTTCTACGATCTCGCCGCCGCGCTGGGCGATCTCGGCGCCTGGATCCGGCTGCACTACGTCTATCCGTACCCGCATGTCGACGCCGCGATCGAGCTGATGGCGGCGGGTAAGGTGCTGCCCTACCTGGACATCCCGTTCCAGCATGCGAGCCCATCGGTGCTGAAGGCGATGAAACGCCCGGCCCATGCGGAAAAGACGCTGGACCGCATCGCGGCTTGGCGGCGCGTGTGCCCGGACTTAGCGATCCGCTCGACCTTCATCGTCGGTTTCCCTGGCGAGACGGAGGCGGATTTCCAGCTGCTGCTCGATTGGCTGGCCGAGGCGCGGCTGACGCGCGTGGGCTGCTTCAAGTACGAGAACGTCGATGGCGCGCCGTCCAAGGCGCTGGGCGAGCAGGTGCCGCAAGAGGTGAAGGAGGAGCGCTGGCACCGCTTCATGCAGGCGCAGCAGAAGATCAGCGCGGCGATCCTGGAGGACAAGATCGGGCAGCGAGATCGATGTGCTGATCGATACCGTGGATGACGAGCGCGCGGTGGGCCGGTCTACGCGGATGCGCCGGAGATCGATGGGTCGGTGATCCTGGAGGACGAGACCGAAGTGAAGCCCGGGGACATGGTGCGGGTGACGGTCACGGATGCGACGGCTTATGATTTGTATGGGGAGCGGGTGCTGGGCGGATAAGTCTTCGCTGCCCCGCAGTGTTACGGGGACGATGTTTGCTACGCGAGCTCCGGCGATTGGACATGGCTGTGCCCTGACCGAACCCTGGTTCGAACCCTCCGGGGACGAATGGGCGGTGCGGGGTCGCCGAATGCCGCGAAATTTTGTAATGAAAGGCGGCATCCGGCCACCCCGCCTGCGTTTTCTGATCCCTGAGTCGCCACGTTACCTATGGGCTGCTCCACTCCCAGGCGTCTCACCCCAGGAGGACGACGGCGGGCAGTAAAATGGGGACAGTTCAGTTATTTCTGGAACCCTATCGATCATAGCGACCGGCTGTGCAGAGAAATAGTTGAACTGTCCCCGTTTTACTGCGGCACCCGGCCCAGGTCGCTGCCCTTCCCCTTAAGATCGAGACGCCCTTGAGCGCATTCCCGTAGAAGTAGGTGAGAGGGCTGTAGTATATAATTGCTGAGTTGTGAAATTGTTTTTGAATGGGGTCGATGGGGGTGTTTTTACTTGGGCGTTGCTGATGAATTTATGACCGGCCTAGGGTCGCAGAGGCTGCATCGGGAGCCGTATTGCGACCCGTAACAGTCCTCCGAATCCGACCAACCGCGATTCCATTGGGCGACTTGTTCCAGATCAATGGATGATCCGCCAGCTGATGCTGTTGTCTTGTTGTCAGCCATACCAGTCGAGGCGGCAGTGGACGAAAAGGCAACAGGGACATTCTCCAGTCACACCTTTGCAGGAAGAGCGGGGCACGCCATGTTGCTCGTTGTGTCGATCTTGCTGGTCTCGGTCCTTGGCTTGGGCGGCTTTCTGCTGGCGTGGAGTCCCGGAACACTGCGGCCCTTCCTTGATGCAAACGGGAGGGTGCTACCTGGCAGTATCTCTGAGAAAGTTCACGTAACCATCAATGGTATTGCGCAGGGGATGATCATCCGCAGCCGGGATGCAACTAACCCGGTTCTCTTGTTTCTGCATGGCGGACCAGGCATGCCTGAGTATTTCCTGACTGACCGCTATCTCACGGGCCTCGAAGAGGATTTCACTGTCGTCTGGTGGGATCAGCGCGGCGCCGGTATCTCCTACAATTCCGCCATCCCGCCGGAAACGATGACGGTCCCGCAGTTGATCGCGGACACGGTGGAGGTGACGAACTATTTGCGTCGCCGTTTTGGGCAGGACAAAATCTATCTTCTTGGCCACTCCTGGGGCAGCTTCCTTGGCATTCAGGTGGCCGCCGCTGCGCCACAATTGTATCACGCCTATATCGGCATGGGGCAGGTGACCTGGCAGCTCAAATCCGAGCGGCTGGCCTATGAGTATATGCTTCAGGAATACAGGGCAAAGGGCAACTCGGCCATGGTGGGCAAACTCGAAGCCGCCCCGGTCACTATGTCGGGCCCGTTGCCAGCCGCTTATATGGCGCTGCGCGACGACGCGATGCACCGCCTTGGCGTGGGCACGACACGTGACATGAATTCTGTGATTACCGGCATGTTTCTCGCGTCATTGCAGTGCACGGCCTACACCTTGAGTGAAAAGCTCAACATCTGGCGCGGGAAGGCGTTCTCCAGGCGTATGTTGTGGGACACTGTCATCGCGACCGATCTGACCAGCAAGATCACCAAGCTTGACCTCCCGGTGTATTTCTGGGTCGGCGCGTACGACTACACAACCTCGTACCGTGAGGCGAAATCCTACTTCGAGAAACTGAGCGCACCGCGAAAAGGGTTCTACACGTTCGCCAACTCCGCCCATAGCCCGCTCTTCGAAGAACCTGAAAAAGCGCGGAAGATCTTGCGTGAGGATGTTCTGATAGGAACAACCAAGCTTGCCGACACTAGGTAATCCCGCAAGGCCATATTAGCGGTGTACATGGGAAGCCAACGCGATGAAACCAACTCACTCATTGATTTTTGTTCTCATACTTGCGGTACTTCAGGGCGTCACCTGCGACGTGCGAGCGGACACAATTCTCCGCAACGCTAATATCATCGACTTGGAATCCGGCGCCACTAGCATAGCGCGCGACATTTTTGTTCGGGGCGGCAAGATCGCCTCCGTCGAACCCACCTCAGGATCACGACCCGACGGCGTAGTCATCTACGACGCGACCGGAAAATTTATAGTGCCAGGCTTGTGGGATGCCCACGTCCATATCTTCAGCAGCCCCGAAGAACATGAGACGGCTTTCGGCATGTATCTTCTGAATGGTGTCACCGGCATTCGCGACATGGGCGCCCTGTTGACACTCGATCAACAGAAGCAGATTGCGGCGCGGGTTGAAGCAGGCGAAACTCTTGGCCCGCGTGTAATTCTATCAGGCGCGTGGATCGATGCGTTCCCCGGCTCCTGGCCCGGCATGTTTCTCGCCGATACGCCGGCGCAAGGGCGCGCCCGCGTTGACGAAATCGCCGATCAGGGATGGTCCGCCGCCAAATCCTATTCCATGCTGGCCGAGGACACCTATCTCGCGATTGCCGGTGAGGCCAAAAAGCAGCGCATAGCCTTGGTTGGTCACATTCCGGAGTCCGTGATGCTCCCTACGGCCATCGGCGCCGGGCAAAACGGCATGGAACATTTCGGGCGCATCACCAAGGCCTGCTCCACGCAGGAAGCAGCGATGATCGATAGGGTCAAGTCGGCCTTGGCGTCGAAGGACCCGCGCAGCGCCATGATTGCGGAGATGGCAACCCACAACAAGATCGTGCTGGAGACGTGGAACAAAAGATTGTGCGATCAGGTGTTGGCAAAGATGGCGTCAGCCAGGATGCATGTCACGCCAACCCTGATTGTTTCGGATTTCTATGTTGGCAAGAGACCCGCTGCCAGCGACATCCGGATGCGCACTCTGCCTGCCGCCGTGCGCGCGGCGTGGGGCAAGCCGGATTTTCGGCTGGATGCCATGACGGACGAATTGAAGGCTATTGCTGCCACGTCCATTGCGCTGGACTGGAAGACGTTCAAGCTCGCCCATGATGCTGGCGTTCCCATTGTAGCCGGCACCGACGCATCTTTTGCCAACCCATTCATCTTCCACGGCTTCTCATTGTTGGACGAGCTTGATCGCTATATCGAGATTGGGCTGTCGCCGCGTCAGGCGCTGTACACCGCAATAGTCGCGCCACCCCGATTTTTTGGGCTTCCAGACCAGGACGGAACGATTGCGTCTGGCCGCCGCGCCGACCTCGTCATTCTGGACGCTAACCCGCTCCACCGTCTCGCCACGCTGCGAACGCCTCGGGCGGTCGTGGTAAGCGGCAGGATGCTGGATCGAGCGGCCCTCGATAAGATGCTGGAAGGCCTGCAAGTCCGGGCGCGCTAAGAACCTTGGATTGCCGTGAGTGGACCAGCAGCCGTCTGGTCGTGGTGCAGGGCGGCAGGGAACGTCATGGTCATTCGATGTTCCAGCGGAACGTGTGCCAATAGCTTGGTCCGCTCCAGCCCGCAGCCGACAATCACAAACACGCCTGCCGCCGCACCCCCAAATACAACAAACCCCCGCAAGGCCCGGATGGCCCCGCGAGGGTTTGTCGCGCAGTGCCCCAAATTAGGCTTTCACTAATTGCTCGCCATATGCGGCATCGGATCCACTGGCTGTGAGCCTTTGCGCAGCTCGAAGTGTACCAGCGGCTGGTCCACGCCGCCGGATTTGCCGGACTTGGCGATGACCTGGCCGCGGCGGACCGAGTTGCCGCGTTTGACCATGATCTCGTCGTTGTGGGCGTAGGCGGTGACCCAGTTGTCGGCGTGGCGGATCAGCACCAGGCGGCCGTAGCCTTTCAACTCGTCGCCGGCGTAGGCGACCACGCCGTTCTCGGCGGCATGCACCTCGGTGCCCTGCGGCACGGCCATGTCGATGCCCTCGTTCGGGCCGCCCTGCTTGCCGGTGGGGCCGAACTTGCCGATGATCCGTCCACGCACCGGCCAGCGGAAGCGGCCGTCGCTGGGGATGTCGGCTTCGGCAGCCATATCTCTAGTCGCTGCCGGATCGGCGCTGGCGAGCTTCTTGGAGGCGGGATCGACAGGGCCGTTCGGCTTCCTGGCGATGGTGGTCTTGTTAGCAGCGGGCGGCAGCGGAACAGCTTCCGGAGCCGTCTCGGCAGTGCTCTCGTCAATGTCGGTCTCGCCGCCTTCCGGGATGCCGTCCTGGTCGGCATCGTTCATGACCGGTGCACTGGCGGAAGCCTTGGCGGGCAAGCCGCCTTTGGGCTGCTGCAGGGCGGCGACCTTGGTGTTGGCGCCCGGCATCTTGGGCGTGAAGGGGGCGGACGCGCGCATGCCCGGCATGCGCAACGTCTGGCCGAAGTTGACCTTGGTCACGTCCTTCAGGCCGTTGGCAGCTGCGATCTCTTCGGGGCGCACGCCATGCTTGCGGGCGATCGAGTACATCGAGTTGCCGGCGCGCACAGTGTAGCTGCCGTCGGGGTTGTCGAGGCTCTTGTCGATCGCAGTGCGGTCGATGGGCGCGGCGATCACGACGGGGCGAGCCGGCGGCAGGGGCGCAAGTGCGGCGCCGTTCAGGCGCGGTGCGCCGGGGTTGGCGCGGGCTTCGGCGGCCGCGACCTGCGGGTCGAAGCCGGCGCCGCCGAAGCCTGCGCCGTTCATGGCCTCGGGGCGCGCGGGCGGCAGGATCGAGCGGCCGCCCTTGCCTGGCATGGTCAGCTGCTGACCGGCCGTCACCACCGGCGAGCGCAGGCGATTGAGCTGCATCAGCGCCGATACCGACACGCCGTTGCGCTTGGCGACTTGATAGAGCGTCTCGCCCGGCAACACCGTTACGATAGTGCCCTGCTTGGGACGGCGTCCGGTATAGGGCTGCACGGGATAGGCGGGGGCAACCGGCGGGCGGATGAGCGGGGCGCTGTTGGCCTCGGGCACGCCAACATCGAAACCGGATTGCTCGTCGGCCGTGGGAGCGGGCTGGTTCGCATAACGTTGCGGGTTAGCGTAGGCCACGCGTGGGCCGCCAACGACGGCGCCGGTGCCAGGACGATAGCTTTCGGGCTGGCCGGCGACGGTGCCGAAGCCTTCGGCCGCGTCAGGCGCACCATAGGAGGTGGGCGCATATGGCTGCGGCGCGGCCGCATAGCTTTGCGTCTTGTAGCCAGCCGGTGCCGGACCGCGATAGACATACTTGGGATCGATCGGGGCGGCGCTGTCATAGTCCGGCGGCGGAGCGCCCGCATAGGCGGGGGCGGCGCCGTACGGAACGTCCTGCGCCGGGACCGGCTGCTTGACGCTTTGCGGATTGTTGGAGGTGAGGCCGAAGGACGGATAGTCGAACCGCGTCACATCCGAGCTGCATCCGGCGAGCAAGGCTCCAACCGTCAGCACACCCGTCAGCGTTTTGACGGCACTCAACGACACACTACCGATAGCACTCGGGGTTACTGAACGCACGCGACCACCCATGACCCACCTCTTGAACGTACGTCATTAAAAGCCTGTTTAGGTGAACGAACGATTAACACCCCGTCCACCCCGCTGCAGTCGGGTGGCGACAGACGGACTTCCTCATCAGTGCTCCATAGGGAGAGATTGTGCAGTCTTGGCGGCGCAGTTGCGACCAAACCGAGGTAAAGCGCGGGGATGGGGAGTGGCCCCGGGGGGCTGAACTGCGGCGACACGGCCTGGCAACGCGCTCGCTGGGGCTAAAACGCACTCTCCCGCTTTTGCACAGAATCAGCGATGCTGTGAGCTTAAGCGGTGGGGCGCCTGCCTTTTTTTGGTGCTAGGTGCGGTGCTAGGCGAATTTTCGAGTTTGGCTGCCGCCTGAGACCAGTGACCAGCGGCAGTGCTACGAAGGGCTTTGGGGCATGAGCAGAACCGATACGACGCAGGATTTCGAGCATGGAGGAGATACTCGCCTCGATCCGGCGCATTATCTCCGAGGATGCCGGGCCGATGCCGTACGCTCCGGAGCCGATCCGCAGACCTGTAGCCGCCGTAGCCCCGCCGCCCCGGCCGATGGATTTTGGCGCGCTGCCCCCATTGCCGGCCTTCGCGCGTGACATTGTCGCGCCGGTTGTCGCGCCGCCTCCGATCGAAGGTGTTGCGCCGCCACCTCCTCCAGTGGCCGAGGCCGACGACGACGATATTCTCGACCTGGATGCCAGTTACGCGGCAGTGACGCGCCGCCCGCCTGCCGATGCAGCGCCCGTTCCTGCCCCGCAACCGGACCCGGCGCCTGAGGCGGCTATACAGCAACCAGTCGACGAGTTGCTGCAACCCGATCCCGATCCGATGATCGAGGTGGCGGCCGAGCCCGTGGTTGCCGCTGTTGCGCCCGAACCCGTGGCCGGAGCAGCAGCAGCGCCCATAACGCTCGATATCTCCGAACCCGTGCATCCGCAGCCAGTGACGCAAGAGTTTGCTGCGCCGGCAATGCTTGCGGTTGAAGCGCCAGT
This sequence comes from uncultured Alphaproteobacteria bacterium, assembly GCA_963732765.1. GTDB lineage: Bacteria > Pseudomonadota > Alphaproteobacteria > Rhizobiales > Hyphomicrobiaceae > JANYHF01. The sequence continues at coordinate 986,061 of CAVTAS010000008.1, forward strand.
TGCGCCCTCCCCAATGGAAACTGCCACGCCGGTCATCGAGGCGCTGGCTGTCTTGGTTGCTGTGGTGGAAACACCCGTCGTGGCCGCGCCGCCTGATTTGACGCCAGTCGCCGCAATTGCCGAGACTGTAGTGCAGGACGCCGCGCCGGCACTGGACGTAATCGTTGCCACGCCGCCAGTCGTCATCGAGACCGTAGCGGCCATCGTGGCTGAAGTTCCGCCTACGTTCGCCGCCGCCCCTGCTCCATCGATTGCTCCGCCGCCGCTGGCCGCGGCTCAGGCCGTGCCGCGCACCATGGAAGACATGGTCGCCGAAATGCTGCGGCCGATGCTGCGCGACTGGCTCGACAGCAACATGCCGCGCATCATCGAAAAGGCCATGGCGAAGCCAGGGGAGTAGCCGGCTGTTGCCTTCCGGACGCGATCCGGGTCTAAAGACGCTTCTTTGATCGAAGCGTCTACTTGAGACCCCGCAAATGCTTGAAAAATCCTATGAGGCCGCCAAGGTCGAGGGCCGCATCTACGCTGCCTGGGAGGCCGCCAATGCCTTCGCCGCGGGCCGCCCCGACCTCTCCGAGGCCGAGCGCAAGAAGGCCAAGCCCTATTGCATCGTCATCCCGCCGCCGAACGTGACGGGGTCGTTGCATCTGGGCCACGCGCTGGACGAAACCGTCCAGGACATCCTGATCCGCTTTCACCGCATGCGCGGGTTCGATGTGCTCTGGCAGCCGGGAACGGACCATGCCGGCATCGCGACGCAAATGGTCGTCGAGCGCAAGCTGGCCGCCGAAGGGAAGCCGGATCGGCGGACCATGGGCCGCGAAGAGTTCCTGAAGGAGGTCTGGGCGCGGAAGGAGCAGTCCGAGCAAACGATCGTCAAGCAGCTTAAGCGGCTGGGCTCGTCCTGCGATTGGAGCCGGCAACGTTTCACGCTCGACGAGGGTCTGTCACAGAGCCGTCACTAAGGTGTTTGTTCGAGCTCTACAACGAAGGGCTGATCTACAAGGACAAGCGCCTCGTCAGCTGGGACCCGAAACTGCTGACCGCCATTTCCGACCTGGAAGTGGTGCCGACGGAAGTTCGAGGGCACATTCAAGTGGGCCGACACCGACATCGACAAGGAGGGCGCGCCCGTCCCGTTCGCGGCGGCGAAACTCGCCAAGGCGCTGGCCAAGGAGCCGGGCGGGCATATGTATTATTTCCGCTATCCGCTGCAGGGGGTGGCGTTCGACAAAGCGAACAAGGCGACCTTCATCGTCGTCGGCACCACGCGGCCCGAGACCATGCTCGGCGATACGGCTGTCGCCGTGAACCCGGACGATCCGCGCACGAAGCACCTGATCGGCAAGCACGTCGTGCTGCCGCTGGTCGGCCGCGAGATTCCGATTGTCGGCGACGACTACGCTGATCCGGAGAAGGGCACGGGCGCAGTGAAGATCACGCCGGCGCATGATTTCAACGACTTCGAGGTCGGCAAGCGGCACGGGCTGGAACAGATCAACATTTTCGACGCTACGGCCAAGTTGGTCGATACGGTGCCTGCGCCCTATCGCGGCATGGACCGTTTCGCCGCGCGTCAGAAGGTCGTCGCCGACATCGAGGCGCTGGGCCTGCTGGAGAAGATCGAGCCGTCCACGCAGCAGGTGCCGCACGGTGACCGCTCGGGCGTGCCGGTCGAGCCTTGGCTGACGGACCAGTGGTATGTGAAGGCGGATGTGCTCGCCAAGCCCGTGATCAAGGCGGTCGAAGAGGGCACGACCAAGTTCGTGCCCTCGAACTGGGACAAGACCTATTTCGAGTGGATGCGGAATATCCAGCCGTGGTGCGTGTCGCGGCAACTGTGGTGGGGACACCAGATCCCGGCCTGGTATGGGCCTCTGAAGACGGAAAAGGGCGTTCGCATGAACAGCTCTGGACCGTTCGAGTTGTTTGTTGCTTCGACTGAAGAAGAGGCAATGAAACTAGCTGCCGCTAGCTATGGCCGCAGTGTGTCAATCGCGAGCAACTATCATAGCGCCGAGGCCAAGTTTCTAGAGAAGCGTGGCTCCAATCTGCCACCCGTTACGTATTCGATCTGGCGCGACCCCGACGTCCTCGACACCTGGTTCTCCTCCGCCCTCTGGCCGTTCTCCACCCTCGGCTGGCCCGAGAAAACGCCGGAACTCAAGCGCTACTACCCCACCGCCGTGCTGGTCACCGGCTTTGACATCATCTTCTTCTGGGTCGCGCGCATGATGATGATGGGCAACCATTTCATGGGCGACGTTCCGTTTAAAGACGTTTTCATCCATGGCCTCGTGCGTGACGAAAAGGGCCAGAAGATGAGCAAGACCAAGGGCAATGTCATAGACCCCCTGGAGATCATCGACGAATACGGCGCCGACGCGCTGCGCTTCACGCTGGCCGCCTCGCTGGGCCAGGGGCGCGACATCAAGTTGGCTCCCGCACGCATAGAGGGCTATCGGAATTTTGCGACCAAGCTGTGGAACGCGGCCCGCTTCACGGAGATGAATGGCTGTCAAAGAATTGAGAATTTTGAAGTAAAACGAGTGAAAGAAACTGTAAATCGCTGGATTCTAGGAGAAACTGAGAGAACTATTGCCTCTGTCACGGAAAGTATCGAGACCTACCGCTTTAACGATGCGGCGCTCACCGCATACCAGTTCGTCTGGGGTGTCTATTGCGACTGGTACGTCGAGCTGATCAAGCCGATCATCACCGGCCCTGACAGCGCCGCGAAAGCCGAGACGCAGGCCACCGCCGCCTGGGCGCTAGACCAGATCCTGGCGCTGCTGCATCCCTTCATGCCGTTCATCACCGAGGAGCTGTGGCGCGCCACCGCCGAGACGGGGCCGGCGCGGAAAAAACTCCTGATACTGAGCGATTGGCCGAAGCTGAAGGGTCTCGCCAACGCCAAGGCCGATGAGGAAATCGGCTGGGTGATCAAGTTGATCTCGGAAATCCGCTCGGTCCGCTCGGAAATGAGCGTTCCCGGTTCGCAGCTCCTGCAGCTCGAACTGGTCGGCGCCAGCAAGGCGGAAAAAGCCTGGGCAGACGCGCATGGCGATCTGATCAAGCGTCTGGCGCGTTTGATGGGGATCAGCTTCGCCAAGGCGCCGAGCAAGGGATCGGTGCAGATCGTCATTGGCGAGATGACAGCTGCGCTGCCGCTGGCTGGCATTATCGATGTTGCGGCCGAAGACGGGCGTCTCTCGAAGGAAATCGCTAAGACCGAGGCCGAAATCGCCAAGTCCGAGGCCAAGCTCGGCAACGAGCAGTTCGTGTCCAGGGCGCCCGAAGAGGTGGTCGAGGAAATGCGCGAGCGGCTGGCCGAATGGAAGGGCACACTGGAAAAGCTGCATGCTGCGCGCAGGCGGGTGCTGGAGTTGATTTGAGGGTGTTGCAATGCTCCAAGCGGTCTGGGCGCTATTTTCCTTCTCCCAAAGGAGACCTCTGCAAAACACGAACAGACCCGAACTTCGTCATACCCGCGTAGGCGGGTATCCATGCATGTCAAAGTTTGGCACGTCGTTGGCACCACGCAAGCACCTGATAAGGCTTGCGTTTTGGATCAGCACGTGAGACCGCCATCGGTTTGCATGGATCCCCGCCTACGCGGGGACGACGAGATTTGCGTTGCCTATCGCATTTTCGCAGAGGTCTCCCAAAGGGGGAAGGCGATCAACGCGGGCAGTTGTCGTGTATCGAATTAAGATGAGCACGGAGTTTCTACCCAATGCTGCGTCGTCTGATCGAAGGCCTGGTCCTTCTCCTCGCGCTTGCCGTGGCCGGCTCCATGGGGGCGGCACGCTATTGGCACACGCCTGGCGAAGGTTTTTGGTGGCGCGTGGCCGCTCTGGCCCAGATGCCAAAGGACTCTGGCCCGGTCGACCCTGTGCGGCTCATCCGGCGCGCGACGACCAGTGATGCGCTGGTGTGCCCCGAGCGCGTCTGTCAGAAGGCGAAGCCCGATATTGTGGCGCCGGTGTTCCTGGTGAGCGCGGCCGACTTGCGTCGCAAAGTCAGCATCGTGGCCATGTCCGAACCGCACACCGACGAACTGCCCTGCGCCGCCGATTGCGCCAAGACGGCACGGTTCGTGCAGTACTCCCCGGTGTTCATGTTCCCCGACACTATTGATGTGACAGTGTCGGACGCAGGCGCTAAGGCCTCGACACTGACAATCTATTCGCGCAGTCTGATGGGCTACGGCGATTGGGGCGTCAACCGCACGCGAGTGGAGCGGTGGATTGCGGCGCTGCGGCGGATCATTCCGCAGGAATGATTGCGGCAAGGTCGCGAGCGGAGGGGGTGAGCCAATGGTTCGAAGAGCGCCGGGCGTCGTCGCTGTGCTTGTTGCGCTGCTCGTTGCGCACGGGGCCGAGGCACACAAGGTCAAAACGCGGACATTGGAGATCCTGCACCCCTGGGTGCATGCCGCCGATGCGGGCGCTGCGACGACCGATGGATTCATGGTCATCCGGAATACCGGCAAGCAAGCCGAGCGGCTGCTAAGCGCAGTCATCGACGGTGTGGGCGAAGCGACGGTCATGCAGGCTTCGGCAGGGCAGCCGGACGGCACCTGCAAACTCGCCAAAGGGATCGAGATCGCAGCCGGTGCAACCTTGGAATTGAAGCCGGGTCAGGCCGGGTTGCGGTTCGGAACGGTGTCGAAGGGTCTCACGGAACTGCTCTACGTCAACGGCGTGCTCAATTTCGAGACCGCCGGAGCCGTGAAAGTTGAGTTCTATGTCGAGGCCAAAGACGCCAAGTCTTCAGAACACGCAGATCTCGCCGACTGCCCGATGCACACCCCAACGCAATAGCCTCACGCCCCGTTGCCGATTGACAGCATGTCGACCTTGGTCAGCCGCCACACGAAGTCCTTGAACTCCATCTTGGCCAGCAGCACCTTGCCGGGATCCCAGCGATCCTCGATCTCAATTTCAAAATGTGTCAGATCGCGGAAATAGGCTTTGTGGATGCGCTTAAGCGTATTGGCCGAGGGCAGCGTGTCGGGATCGATGCCCTGCGCGCGCACCTTTTGGGCCATCGGCGAATTGGGACCCATATAGAGATTGAAACCGGCGGGCGAGACGCGCTCGTCGATCATGTAGTCGACCATGTACGGGCCGATGGTGTCGGTGAGCGTGAACTTCACGCTATCCAGCATGCCGGCCGCGACCGGGCGGCTCTGCGCCTTCTCGTCCAGCCGTACCAGGATGGAGGCGCGCAGGGAGTCCTTGACGCCCTGCCAGTCCACCAGGGCATTCATGAGGTCGACATTATTGGTCTTGACGGCATGGCCGAGCAGCGCCGCTGTCGCCATGGGCGAAATCGTATAGGCTGAGATCAATACCGCCAAGCCAGTGACCGCCGTTCCGACGGCTTGTCGAAGTGCTTTCATCAAGTGCAATTCCCGTCCAAACCCCGCAAGCTGCAGCGCGCAATCCGGTTGCAGCCCGGGCCGCGCGCAGCGGTAACCATGTGTATCAGAAATTGGGACGGATGAAGGCAGTGTCAAGGGCAGGGGACACGAAGTTCATTTTCAGGTCGCTGGCACTGCTGTTCCAACGGCGAGCAGGGCGGCCCGAAAATGAGCATCATGTCCCCGGCCCCAGCTGCGCCTAGTCGCAGATGTGCTTCAGCGCCTGCCAGCTGGCCGTGCTGAGGATCGCCCGCCCCGGGTAGGTCGCGGCGTCATCGGCCATTTTGGCCCGCTCGGGAGTCGGCGGATGGGTTGAAAAGATACTGGCGGTGATCGGCGGAAGCGTGGTCTTGCGGGCGGCGGTATCGGTCTTGCCGGCGTCCTTGCCATCCTTGGCGTCCGGGCCTGCGTCGGCCTCGACTTCGGGTTGTTCAAGTTTCAGGAGCTTGCGGAAGAACACCGCCAGCGGATGCGGTGACACGTCGGCCGCCTTCAGAATGCGCAGGGCATGGGCGTCGGCCTCGCGCTCTGCGTCACGCGAATATTGCAGTTCCAGCATCAGCGCGCCGGCATTGGTGAGCGTGCCCGACTGGCCAGAGGCGAACAGCTCGATGATCGCCGAGAGGCCGAGCGAGCGCACGATCCCGGCCTCCGGGTGCAGCTCGATGCCATGGCCCATTTCATGCGCAATGACGCCAGCGACTTCCTCGGGCGTATCGGCCTCGTTGATGAGGTTACTGCTGATGACAATCTGCTCGCCGGGGACGGCAAAGGCGTTGATGATGTCCCAGCGCACCACTTTGACTTGGAAGGGGTCCTTGGATCCGGACCCGGCCGACAGCACGCCGACCATTTCGGCCAGCGCCTTGCTGCCATCCGCACCGGTGCATTCGGCATGGCTGCCGGCCAGGTGTTCGGCCGCCCGTGCGCCGATCGCCACGCGCGCGTCGTGCGGGATGAGGCCGGCCACCAGTTTGGCCGGTTGCCAATTGAAGAGGTAGATGCTGCCGATCAACGCCAGCAGCGCCGCGACGATGCCGATCCCGGGCAGCGCATAGCGCCAGCGATGCCGGGCCGCCGAGAGATGGGGCGCGCGCTTCAGCAGTGCCGAGGCAAAGCCCGGGTTGGAGACGAACAGCGTCGCGCCTGGCCGCGCTGGCGTGCGCAGCAGCACCTCGTTGTCCTTCCAATGCACGGGCGCGGAGGCATCGAGGTTGGACAGCTGCCAGACTTCAACCGCCGCAAGATCGTCCGCGGCGATTTCCAACGCCTCGGCCAGCCGCACGGCGACCTTGTAGGTCGCCGCACTGCGGCCGTCGCTGTATCGGCCGGTAAAATCGGGCGTATCCAAAGGGCGCTCCTCAGATCGAGAGGATGAAGTAGTTGGCCGCTTCCACATCGAACGCTTCGGCAAGGCCTTCGCCAGTCTTGCTCAGCTTTTCCTGCGATTGCTGGATGCCGGCAAAGTCAATGCTGCCGGTGGTGCTGAGCCGGTTGATAAAGTAGCGCGCCACGCGCGCCTCCGCCACCGGGGATAAGATGGTCAGCGTCAGCACCGACATCAAGGTGTTGGAGAGAAACAGCCAGAACATGCTCCAGCCCTTGACATCGAGCGAGAAGCGCAGGCCCTCCAGCGTCGTCTCGGAGGCGAAGTAGCGGTACTCCTTGGCGTAAAACAGGCTCCAGAGGACCGAGGCGAGCACGCCGTAGAGGGCGAGGAAGCCGTAGCCCATCGCGATCAGGGTGCCGAGCAGCCAGCCTTTGTCCGCAAGCTCGGGGTTAGACCAATCGACTTTGCCATCGGCGTCGGTGGCCGCCTCCATGGCCATGCTGAGCGGCTGTCCGAGCGGCCACATGATGGCGAAAGCGATGCCGCCGATGACTGCAAGCAACACAATGGTGCCGATCCAGGCGACGGCATAGGATGGATACAGCGGCCCGGCCTTGCCAGTGTAGTTGAACGGCCGGTCGCCAAAGCGGGTCTCTTTGGTCACCATGCGGTGCAGGTAGTTGTCGCGCCAGGGCGTAAACCAGCCCGACGTCAGGCTGGTGACCACCGCGCTCCACAGGCTGCTCCAACCATACGACCAGGACGAGCCGACCACGGCGCCACGCACGCCGCGCCAGCGCATGCGCGAACGCCGGTAGCGGCGTGCGCGGTAGATGGCGACATTATAGAGGTACCAGATCAACGGCAGCACGAGCAGGACGAGCAGCCCGGCGGCCGGCCCGAAATACAACTGGCTCCCCACCAGCAGCAGGTTGAAGGGTATCAAAAATACAAACAGCACCAGCAGGAACCCCGAGAACAGCTCCCAACCGGTGCCGGTGTACTCCAGAGGCTCGTCGTTGATGCGGATCGAGGAGGTTATGCGCCGGCGCACTTCGGTCTTGCCCCAGAAGTGATAGATGCCCAGCGTAACGATGGTCAGCAACAGGTTGATAAAGCCAAGCCCGGCCAGACCCCAGGTCGATCCGGACCAGGAGATCCTGGCTGCCTCACCGCGCGCCGCAGGCGGAGGGGATGGTGGCGTTGGCATTGTGGTTGCGCTGGTGTCGCTCATGATCGCATCCCCTTTGAGGCTACCTGGTCCTGGTGGAATAGGCCTATGGCAGATCCGTGTTGCAAATCCGTGGCCAACCGTCAGCCAGCCTCGGCCCACGCAGATAGCCTGATAAGCCCATTGCCGTCAGTCGTGCTTCGGCCACATCTGCCGCCGAATCGCCATCGCGCCGTCAAGGCCCTGCCGCGCTGCTCAGCGACAACACATACCCTCGGCTGGTGAAGCGCTTGCCTCCTGGTCGTGACGTTAACTCATTGCGGGGCTTTGCTTGATTGACGGTTCCTGGACGCTCGCCAAATGGCGATCGATGGCTCCCAGCTCTGTCGCGGGATGGGGGCACCCGGTTCATGCCGATAGAGGCGCGCGACTTGGCGTTTCCCACCCCACCTGTTGCCGCTCGGCAACGGAGTGCGGCGGCTCTGCCAAGAAGCCGCCATAAACCCCTCCGATAGTGAGACAAGAGAAGAGCAGTCGGTAAGACCGGCTCGTTGCAGAAGGGCATCACTTAGGACATCTCCGAATGCAGGTCGTTGTGGAGCGGTTGACGCGCCCCAAGGACGGATACGGAGGGAATTCCCAAGTGATGGCGCGCAATGCGCAGCAGCGATGTGTGTCGGCGTAAGATGTAGCGAAGCGGGAAACGATCATGGATTCAAAGCCGTTCGATAAGAAGAAGCTGCCCAGCCGCCATGTCACGGAAGGGCCGATGCGCGCTCCGCATCGCTCCTATTATTACGCCATGGGGCTGACCGAAGAGCAGATCCATCGCCCTTTCGTTGGCGTCGCTAGCTGCTGGAACGAGGCGGCGCCCTGCAACATCGCCCTCATGCGCCAGGCGCAGTCGGTTAAAAAGGGCGTGAACGAAGCTGGCGGCACGCCGCGCGAGTTCTGCACCATCACCGTCACCGACGGCATCGCGATGGGCCACCAGGGCATGAAGTCCTCGCTGGTCTCGCGCGAGGCGATCGCGGACTCGGTTGAGCTGACCATCCGTGGACACTCTTATGACGCCCTGGTCGGGCTGGCGGGCTGCGACAAGTCCCTGCCCGGCATGATGATGGCCATGATCCGCTTGAACGTGCCCTCCGTATTCATGTACGGCGGTTCGATTTTGCCCGGCAAGTTCAAGGGCAAAGACGTGACGGTGGTGGACGTGTTCGAGGCGGTTGGTCAGCACTCGGCCGGCAAGATGTCGGACCAGGATTTGCACGCGCTGGAGTGCGTCGCCTGCCCGAGCGCCGGCGCTTGCGGCGGCCAGTTCACGGCCAACACCATGGCTTGCGTCTCGGAAGCTATCGGCCTGGCATTGCCGGGCTCAGCCGGTGCGCCCGCCCCCTACGAGAGCCGTGACGAATACGGCGTCGCCAGCGGCAAGGCGGTCATGCGCCTGATTGCCGACGGGTTGCGCCCCCGTGACATTGTAACAATGAAGTCGCTGGAAAACGCCGCAACCGTGGTGGCTGCAACCGGCGGTTCGACCAACGCCGCGCTGCATCTGCCGGCCATGGCCCACGAGGCTGGTCTCAAGTTCGATCTCTTCGACGTCGCCAAGATTTTCAAGAAGACGCCCTACATCGCCGACCTGAAGCCGGGCGGCAAGTATGTCGCCAAGGACGTGTTCGATATCGGCGGCGTTCCGCAGATCATGCGCGCGTTGATGGATGGCGGCTATCTGCACGAGGACTGCATCACCGTCACCGGCAAGACCATCGGGCAGAACCTGGAAGGCGTGAAATTCAACGAGAACCAGAAGGTCGTGTACCCGGTGTCGAAGGCGCTCTCGCCCACCGGCGGCGTGGTCGGCCTCGAGGGGACGCTGGCTCCCGAAGGCGCCATCGTCAAGGTGGCCGGTATGAAGATGACCAAGTTCTCCGGCCCGGCGCGCTGCTTCGATAGCGAGGAAGAGTGCTTCGAGGCGGTCTCGAAAAAGCAGTACAAGGAAGGCGAAGTCATCGTCATCCGCTACGAGGGCCCCAAGGGCGGCCCCGGCATGCGAGAAATGCTGTCGACCACGGCCGCGCTCTACGGCCAGGGCATGGGCGAAAAGGTGGCGCTGGTCACCGACGGCCGCTTCTCTGGCGGCACGCGCGGCTTCTGCATCGGCCATGTCGGCCCGGAAGCTGCAGTGGGCGGACCAATTGCTCTGCTTAAGGATGGAGACATTGTAAGCATTGACGCCGACACGGGAACGATTGATCTTGAGGTAAGCGCGGAGGAACTGGCCAAACGCAAGACGGCCTGGAAACCGCGCCTCACCGACTATCGTAGTGGAGCGCTTTACAAGTTTGCGCAGCAGGTTGGCCCCGCGAGAGACGGAGCCGTGACTCACCCCGGGGGCGGGGCAGAAACGGTGTGCTATGCGGATATCTAGTTTTTGCGTTGCCGCAGTTGCGCTGATCGCAATTGGCACGGCCGGCCTCGGCTTTGCGCCCGGAGGGCGTAGCGCCAGCCTCGACCGCGACGTACTGGTCGCCTACAACGCCAGCACGGCCGCACTGAAGCGGCGCGACTTCGCTCGCGCCATCCCGGACCTGAAGATCGCGGCCGACCGCGGCGTGTTCCTGGCGCAGTACTATCTCGCCCGGTTGCACGCCATGCCCGGCCAGTCCTTCACAAACCACGCGCGCGCATTCGAGCTCCTGCGCAAGCTGGTCAAGGCCAACCGCGACATCGACCCCGATCTCGACAACCGCGCTCCGTTTGTGGCGCGGGCCGAGATCCTGCTGGCCTATTACTACCGTCACGGCGTGCCCGAACTGTCCGTTCCCGTCAGCCTGCCCAAGGCCAAGGCCTATCTTGAACACGCCGCACTGCGGCTGCAGGATACGGACGCGCAGTTCGAACTCGGCCGGCTCGATCTGGAAAACCCCGAGACGGTGCCACGTGGTCTCGACACGCTGGACAATCTGGCGGTGACCCGGCATCACGCCGCCGCCGCCGCCGAGATCGCGCAGATTTATGCGCAAGGACGCCTGACCGAACGCGTGCCCTACCAGGCGCTCGCCTACGCCATGCTGTCCTCCAAGCTGGCGACCGGCTCCGAACGGCTGGACATCGGCGATATGTACCAGACGATGTACTGCCAGGCCGCGCCGGAGGATCGGGCGCGTGCCGAGGCCTTCTTCCAAGAGCTGGACAACAGCGGTCAGGTGGACGGAGAGGGCGTTGCGACACCCATCGTGCCGCAGCGACAGGTCGCTGTCGAAGGCGTGCTCGATCTGGCCGAAGTGCGCGCGTTGCGTGTCTGCGCCAATGGCGAGGCCGTGCCGCAACCGGGCGAGGCTCCGGGCATGACTCCCTCCATGGGGCAGCCGGTGCGCAGCGCGGCAGCGGCAGCGACGCACTCGAGGTCAGGCACCTGCTCGGCAGTCGGCTGTATTGCGCCACCGATGGGCATCGGCCTCAGAGATCTTGAGCAGCCGCAGGATATCGGCGAGGACGGTATGCCCGCCGACGCCGATCAGGACGAGAACGGCGCACCCAGCAATTGAGACCGTCCGACGAACGATCCGTTCCCGGACGGACGCGCGCAGACCTGACGCAAGCCGAAGCGCGCCGGCTTGCCGTCGCCGCGCAGGGGCTGAGCGGTGCGCGTGCCAAAGCGGCGGATCGCCGGCGCATGCGCACCGCGATCCGCGATCTCGGTCTGCTGCAGATCGACAGCGTGAATGTCCTGGTTCGCGCACACTACATGCCGCTGTTCTCCCGGCTCGGTCACTACGACCAGGACCATCTGGCCGCCGATGCCTATTGCGCGCCAGCCAAGAAGCGCCTGTTCGAATACTGGGCGCATGAAGCCTGTCTGATCCCGATCGAGATGCAGCCGCTGTTCCGTTGGCGGATGGCTGAGGCGACACGCGGTATCGGCATCTACAATGGCCTCGCCCGCTTTGCCGAGGAGAAGAAATCCCTGGTAGCCGAGGTGCTCGCCGCCGTGCGCGAACGCGGCCCGGTGGCGGCTTCCGACATCGAAATCGGTGAAAAAAGAGGCCCTGGCTGGTGGAACTGGAGCGACGCCAAGACCGCCATCGAGTTCCTGTTCTGGGCCGGCAAGGTCACGACGCTGCGCCGCGAGACCGCCGGGTTCGCGCGCATCTACGACATCCCCGAGCGCGCGCTGCCAGCGGCCGTGCTCACCTTGCCAACGCCCGCGCCCGCTGAAGCGCAACGGGCGCTGCTGCTGCATGCGGCGCGCGCACAAGGCGTGGCGACCGAGATCGATCTGCGCGAATATTACCGCCTGCCCATCGCCGAGACACGCATGCGCCTGGCCGAACTGGTCGAGGACGGCGCGCTGCTGCAGGTCACGGTCGAGGGCTGGGACAAGCCGGCCTATATGCTGCCCGGCGTCAAGATCCCACGCTCGGTATCAGGCGCCGCGTTCCTGTCACCCTTCGATCCCCTGATCTCCGAGCGTGCCCGCGCCGAGCGCCTGTTCGATTTCCACTACCGCATCGAGATTTATACCCCCGCGCATAAACGTCAGTACGGCTACTATTGCCTGCCGCTGCTGCTGGGCGACCGCATCGTCGGCCGGTTCGACCTGAAAGCCGACCGGGCGGCGGGAGTGCTGCGCGTCGAAGCCGCGCATATCGAAGGGCATGCGGATGTGGGCGAAGTGGCCGAGGCAGCAAAGGCGGAGCTGGCGCGGATGGCGGCCTGGCTGGGGTTAGCGGGCGTGGTGGTCAAGGGGCGGGGTGGGTTGGCGGGAGCGTTGCGGGGGCAGCGGACCGCTTCCTAACGCTTCCATGCAAGATGCTTTCATGGTAGATTTTCAATCATGAGCCGCACAGAAACCATTGCCCACATAACGGCGACGTTGACGACCTTGCCTGACGACCGAGTCCAGGCACTCGCCGAACTCGCTGACGAATGGGCAGGCCCAATTGTGGTGGAAGACGACCACACCCGCGCGGCGATTGCCGAAGGCATTGCCCAGGCTAATCGTGGAGAATTCGCGACCGATGCGGAGGTTGAGGCTGCCTTCGCGCGCTTTCGCGGATGAACCTTCGCCACACGTCGCGCAGCCTCAAAGACCTCGCGGCAATCGGCGATTTCATTTCCCAACATCATCGAACCGCTGCACGCCGCATTGAGGATGCGATTCGCGATTCCGCAGATATGCTGTCGCGGCATCCGAAACTTGGCCGCGAACGCCCCGAGTTGGCATGTCGTGCGCTTGGAGTGGCGCGTCATCCGTATACGATTTACTACCGGTTGGAGGACGACGCGGTTGTCATATTGCACATTCGCGATGACCGCCGGCTGGCGCTTGTCTCGAGCGATTTGTGATGCCGTCTACTCCGCCGCCTCGCGCGCCAAGAACCCGCCGCTCTGCCGGTTCCACAGCTCGGCATAGAGCCCGCCGCGTTTCAGCAACTCCGTATGCGAGCCATCCTCGATGATGGCGCCCTCGTCCATGATGATCAGCCGGTCCATGGCGGCGATGGTCGACAGCCGGTGCGCGATGGCGATCACGGTCTTGCCCTTCATCAGGGCATAGAGCTGCTCCTGGATGGCGGCCTCAACCTCGCTATCCAGAGCCGAGGTCGCCTCATCCAGGATCAGGATCGGCGCGTCCTTCAGCAGCACACGGCCTATGGCGATGCGCTGCCGCTGCCCGCCCGACAGTTTCACGCCGCGCTCGCCGACATGGGACGCGTAGGCCGTGCGGCCGTAAAAATCCTTCAGCCCCAGGATGAAGTCGTGCGCCTTCACCTTCTTGGCTGCGACAATCGCCTGCTCGTCGCCCGCCTCGGGGCGGCCGTACAAAATGTTGTCCATCACCGAGCGGTGCAGCAGCGAAGTGTCCTGCGTGACCATGCCGATGTTGGCGCGCAAGCTATCCTGCGTCACGCCTGCAATGTCCTGGCCGTCGATCAGGATGCGCCCGCCTTCCAGGTCGTAAAAGCGCAACAGCAGGTTCACCAGCGTCGACTTGCCGGCGCCCGAGCGCCCAACCAGCCCGACCTTCTCGCCGGGCTTGATGGTGAGCGACAGCTTGTCGATGACGCCCGCCCCCTTGCCATAGTGAAACTTCACAGACTCGTAGCGGATTTCGCCACGCGGCACGGTGATCGGCTGCGCGGCCGGCCGGTCCACCACGTCGTGCTCGCGGCTGATCGTCTCCATGCCCTCCTGGACCTGGCCGATGTTTTCAAACAGCCCCGTCACCACCCACATGATCCAGCCGGACATATTCACGATACGGATCACTAGACTGGACGCCAGCGCAATCGCGCCGATGGTGATCAGCCCCTTCGACCACAGCCACAGCGCCAGCCCCGTGGTGCCGGCCATCAGCAGGCCGTTGGTCGCCCACACCGACGTGTTCATGAAGGTGATCATGCGCAGCTGTGCTTTGAAAGTGTCCATCTGCGCCTGCAGGCCACCGGCAATGTAAGCGTCCTCGCGGTCGGCGTGGGCGAACAGTTTTACCGTGAGAATATTGGTGTAGCTGTCGACAATGCGCCCGGTCAGCCGCGAGCGCGCATCGGAATTGGCGATGGCTCGCTCCTTCACGCGCGGCACGAAATAGCGCAGCAGGAAGACGTAGGAGACGAGCCACAGCAGCAGCGGAATGGTCAAACGCAGATCGGCCTGCGCGAACAGGTACAGCGCCGATCCCGTGTAGATGATGACGAACCAGATCGCTTCCACGCATTGCATCACGCTCTCGCGCAGGGCCGGCGCGGTCTGCATGATCTTGTTGGCGATGCGGCCGGCAAAATCGTTCTGGAAGTAGCCAAGACTCTGCCGGAGAACGTAGCGGTGCGTCTGCCAGCGCACACGGTTGGTAAAGGGTGCCGAGATGGTCTGGTTCTTGAGCAGATCGGAAAAACCAAAGACGATCGGGCGCAGCACCACGGCGACAAACGCCATCCAGAGCAGCAGGCCCCCGTGATCCTGGAAGAAGGTGCTGGGTTCTTTTGCGTCGCGCAGCCGGTCGACCAGCCCGCCGAGATAGGCGAACAATGACACCTCGATGATCGAGCCGATGAAGCCGACCACCAGCAGCACGACAAACAGCGGCCAAACGTCTTTGACATAATGCCAGTAGAACGGCAGCAGCCCGGCCGGCGGCTTACCCTCGTTGCCTTTGAGAAAGGGGTCGATGTGGTTTTCGAACCAGGCGAGCGTCCGGGCAGTCAGATCGGCGAACGGATTGGGAGGCATGTCTCTGGCCTTCGGGCGATGTCCACCCGCGAGGGGTAGCTAGGAGTGGTTGCGGAAGATGCCGCAAGTTTCAAGGCGGGCTGCGATCGCATCGCCAAACCGTCGCCATGATGTGCGAACCATGCCAACCACCTGTCGAAAGTGGGAGGCGTCATTGCCTGGGCACCACTATCGACGCGCGCGTGATCGGGATCAAGGGCTGGTTTGCCTGCGCAAGACAATGTGTCATTGATCGCCCGCCAGACTGGAGCCCGCAATGCCGCTATCCGCCGATCTCGACGCCCGAAAAGCCACCGCCCGCGCCTGGTTCGAGACCCTGCGCGACGATATCTGCGGCGCCTTCGAGCGCGCTGAGGTCGACCTGCATGCGTCCGCTCCCCTGGGCGACAGGCCGCCGGCCCGCTTCGTGCGCACCCCCTGGGCGCGCAAGGATCATAGCGGCGCCGAGGGCGGGGGCGGCGTCATGTCGATGCTGCATGGCCGCGTGTTCGAGAAGGTTGGCGTGCATACCTCCACCGTCCACGGCGAGTTCGCGCCCGAGTTCCGCGGCCAGATCCCCGGCGCCTCCGAGGACCCGCGCTTCTGGGCCTCGGGCATCTCGCTGATCGCACATCCGCACAACCCCAACGTGCCGGCGGTGCATATGAACACGCGTTTTGTCGTCACCACCAAGGCCTGGTTCGGCGGCGGGGCGGATCTGACGCCGGTGCTGGAGCGTCGCCGCACGCAGTCCGATCCCGACACAATCGCCTTCCATGCCGCCATGAAGGCCGCCTGCGAGGCGCATGCGATCGCCGACTACCCGCGCTACAAAACCTGGTGCGACGAGTACTTCTTCCTCAAACACCGCAACGAGATGCGCGGCATCGGCGGCATCTTCTACGATTATCTCGACAGCGGCGACTGGGACGCGGACTTGGCCTTCACCAAGGATGTCGGCAGAGCGTTCCTGGAGAGCTATCCCGACCTGGTGCGCCGGAATTTCGCCACGCCCTGGACCGATGCTGACCGCGACGAACAACTGATCCGCCGTGGCCGCTATGTCGAGTTCAATCTGCTCTACGACCGCGGCACGATCTTTGGCCTGAAGACCGGAGGCAACGTGGACTCCATCCTCTCCAGCCTGCCACCGGTGGTGAAGTGGCCGTGATCGGTACATGCAGGTTAGCCGCTATCGTGGTTGGCATGGTGTGCCTTACCGGCGCGCAGGCGCCGGCAGCCGACACCTGGCTGAGCGAGGCCGAGATCCGGCGCGAACTGATCGGCCACACCAACAAGGGTTTCTATCGCGGCGGCGAGCGCTGGGTCGACGCCTATGCAGGCGATGGCTCCATCGCCTACCGCGACGAGCGGGTCTCGTGGTCAGGCCAATGGTCGTTCCACGGCAACGCCTTCTGCACGTTCTACAACGACGGTGCAAACGGCGGCTGCTATCTCGTCCGCCAGCAGAGCAAGAACTGCTTCGAGTTCGTCGCAGTACCCGACGACTGGCGCGGTCCCGGCCTCGCCCCCGGCTCGTCGCCCGACTGGTTCGCCAAGGGCTGGCGCAGCGAGGAGCCGACAACCTGCGAGGGGCCGGCGGTGAGTTAGGATTGGGAAGCAAGCCGCCCCTGCTCCATCGCTCTGGTTCAACCAAACCCTGAAAGACACTAGTCCCCAAAAACCACCGGAAACCAATCCTCCGGCATCCGATCGCCATGCTTTGCCTTCAATCCCATCTGCGGATAGGGCGGAGACACCGCATGCGAGCGCACGGCATAGCGCGCATCTTCGCCGATGAAGCGGAAGCTGATGGCGCGGCGGCGGTTGCCCGAGATGTTCGGCGGCGCGTTGTGCAACGTCTTGAAGTTGAAGGCCACGGCGTCGCCGGGCTCGAGCGCCCAGAAACGAAGGCGGGCTTTTTCCTTGTCCTCATCCACGCCGTCGAAGGGCGTGTACGACGAGGTGTCCCCCTCCATGGCCGCATTGGTCTTGAAGCGCTTGGGCACGTAGAACTTGCCGTCGGCATGGCTTCCAGCCAGGAATTTCGGGCACACCTCGGCGACCACGAGATCGAGCGGCACCCACAGGCTGACGGTCTGGTCGCCATCGACGCTGTAATAGGGCTGGTCCTGATGCCAGGGCGTCGGCGTGCCGTTGCCAGGCTCCTTGACCAGGACGTGTTCGTGGAACAGCTGCACGCGCGGGTGAGCCCATCAGCGCGGCCGCGACAGCGCCGAGCGGGCCTTTGTCGGCGACCTCGCGGAACACCGTGATGCGTCCGAAATTGCAGTAGTCGCCGAAGTAGGCCGACGTGCCTTCGGCGTGGTTCTTGCCGTAGGGGCCGGGCTGGGCGAGGTTTTCGGCCACGCCCTCGGCGAGGCGCGCGACCCAGTCAGGCGTGAGCACGCCGCGCAGGACTGCGACGCCGTCAGCGCGGAAGGTGGCGATATCGGCTGGCGAGACGGCTGCGGGAGCGGGCATGGCAACATATCCGGATTGGAGGTCTATCCGGAGATCATGACGCGGACCCGGGGCAGCAGCAAGCCTGGCGCTAGAACCGCTTGGTCAGCGTCACCGCGACGCCCTGCTCGTCATAGTCGTTGAACGGGATGTTGCTGTCGTTGTGGCTATAGGTATAGCGCAGCATCGGCGCGAGGCCGAACAGTTCCAGATCGCGTTTGGTGAGGTTGATGCTGACATCGTAGCGATCATCCTGGCGCGGTACGGAAAAACCCGGGAAGTCGCCCTGGTAGGCCGTCTGTGTGTACGAGCCCTGGGCATAGAGGCTGATACCCCAGGCGAACTCGTGATAGAGGCCCAGCCCCGTCCCCTTGCTGACGTTGTCGAGATGCGTGCGTCCAGTGCGCTCTAGCCCGAAATTGCCCAGCACACGGAGGTAAGTCGAGCTGTCGAAATGGTGCTCGTAGCGGCCGGACACAAAGCAGCCGTAGCCGTCCTGATAGCTGAGGTCGGAGTTCTGCCAGTCCGTGCTGAAGCGCCGATTGCTGCAGCCGGTATCTGCCGCCAGCAGATCCTGCGGGCCCAGACTAAAGCCCCCCGACAACAGGCCGCCATAGCTGAAGCCGTAGTCGGCATCCGCCATCCAGCGCTGGTCGGCAACGGCATAAACGCCGAAATAGCCTTTGTCGAAGCGCCACTTCGGACCGATCGAGACGTTGGCGTGGATCGAATTGGCGTCGATCTCGCGGTAGCGGGTGGTCTGTCCGCCAGCGCCCAGCACCAGGTCGAGCCGCTGGCCGAGTGGTATGCGGTAGCCGGCCTGGAAGCCGGCTGAAATGCCGACGCCGGACTTTTGGACGTTGGCGTCGTCGAGCTGGAACGGCAGACCGTTCAGCAGGATGGATTGCGAACTCGCGCCGTGATTGACATTGGTCGAGGGCGCGATGGTCAGGAAGCTGGAAAAGTCCCATCTCCGCCGCCCCTCGATGGCGTTGACGTAGCCGCGCACAGCCTGCTGCAATTGCGGATTATCAGCCGATCCGCCCAGCACCAGCTCGAAATTATGCCGCGCCGACTCGTCCTCGTTGAGCTCGAAAAGCGTACGGGCCAGTTCGAAGCGCACGCGGGTGAGTTCCGGGCGCTGCGCCAGCACCTCGCGAAAGATGGCGGCGGCTTCCGCGCCCTTGCCCAGCCCGCGCGCGACCATGCCCTGGTAGAAGCGCGCGATGGCGCGATCGCCGGGAAAGTCGTAGCGGGCGGTTTCGAGCAGGCGGCCAGCAGTAGCGAACTGGCGCGCGCGGAGGAGCTGCTCGATGGCGGCGAACTGGTGCTTGGGAGCGAGGTGCGGCCAGTCGAGATCAGCCGCTCAAGGGGGGCTGCTCGGTGCAGGCGGCCCAGTTTTGTGCTTGCGCCGGATGAAAGCGAGGGTTGAGCAAACCGCCGAAAGTGCAGAGCATACGATCAGCACCGCAAGCCGACGGGTTGCCCCGCCGGCTTTCATCACGGCCCCCTCGATCAGTAACGCCATACCCGCTGCGTCCTATCTGCAATCGCGTCAGGGCTGCTTTTTAGCGCCGAAACCGCCAGTAACGAAGCATGATGTCGACGTGCAGGCCGTTCCTTGCTCGCCCGTGACGGTGACCACGCCAGCGGTTTCAGCGGCATTGGCGCCGAAGAAGCCGCCGATCACGGAACCATTGCCCGAAGTACCCGCCATTCCCGTTGCGGTCGCCGCAGGCGTGTACTTCGCCGTGCCAGTGTAACTTGAACCCGAGATCGTACCGTCCATGCGGATGCCATAGCCTGCTGTGGTTGCCGTCTCCACATTCTGCATGTTGTAGATGTTGCCGCCGATGGTGCCGGCGCCAAAGTCCGCCGTCAACTGAGCATCGCCACGCAGACCGTTTACACCAGTGACCGTGATAGGCTCATCGCCGCCCACGGTTGCCACCGGGTATCCGCCAAGGCCCTGGAAAAAGCCCTGATAAGTGGCCTTGGTCTTGTTGTTCTTGAGTGTGTCCATCTGGCCTGTGACGGTCGAGTCGCCACCGAAGTAGGTGCCGCTCGTCATGCTGCCACTGCTGATGACCACGCCTTGCGGCTTGTTGTTGGTGATGCCCGTGAGGGTGAATACTAGGCTTTCGTCGGTGAACTGAGGGGTATGCGGGTGGGGTGCGATGAGCAGGGCTGGCAGCGCGCAGCGGGAGGGGGTAGGTGGGGCGGGGGGCCAAAGAGGCGCGCGGCACGACGCGGGAGCGCGGGCCGCCAGCGCACGAGGCCAGAGCACCGTCGCCGCGATAGCGACTACGGTCAAACAGGCGGGTGGGGAGGAGGATGGGAGAGATGAAGGGGGGGGGGAGGAGGGATGGTGGAAGAGAGGGGTGTGCAGGGCGGTGGCGCTGGCGCGGGGTGGGGTAGTGGGGGGGGGGGGCGCTGTGAGGGCTGAGCTGGTGCGGGTGGGCGCGCGCGGCGAGCTGACGCGGCGGCGCTGACCAGTCGAGCGCGCGGCGCGCGGAGTCGGACAGGCGCTCGCATCGACGAAACGCTCAAAACCGGCCCCAAATGCTTCGCCGTCTCTGTCGATTCGCGCGGGAGGGAGGGAGTTGAGCTGCAGCGCGGAGGCATATCGAGGTGCTCGACCAGCGGGCTCTCAAAGGTGTCGGGGAGGCTGCGCAGCCCAGATCGCCTTCGACAAGATGCATGCCAACAAGCTGTCACCGACCTACAAAGTGACGAAAAAGGATAGAAGCTTTGTGGTAGAACGAGGCCAACCTCACGTCTGCCGGACGCCTAGCTCGACAGTCTGGCGCGCGCGCACCTCAAGACCGGGCGCGCCTATGGCTTGCGCGTCGCCTTCCAGACCTCTACCGCCAACCATCCGCGATTGGGCCGAGCAGCATCTGGACGACTGGCTGAGCTGGGCCATGCGCTCGCGGCTCGAGCCATGAAGGATGCCGCACGAACCATCCGCAGGCACCGCGATGGCATCCTGGCCTGGTTCGACAGCCACATCGCCAACGGCCTGATCGAGGGCATCAACAGCCTGGTACAGGCCGCCAAGGCCAAGGCGCGCGGCTACCGCTCCACCCGAACCTTGAAGGCCATCACCTACCTGATCGCCGGCAAACTCGATCTCAGGCTACCCACTTGAAACAGCGGGGAGCCTATAAAGACCGATATATGAACTCTGCAGTTTGATCGGCCCAGTTTCCTTGGTGACTATCTTATCTACGACCGTGACTGGCGAGCCATCGAACTTGACCTCGCTCTGCTTCACTTCCTTGCCGTTTTGCATCACGCTCGTAGTGGCGATGTCGGAATCAAGGCAATTGCCCGTGCGGGGATCGCAGGTTGAGACGAAGTATTGCTTACCGCTCACTGTACTTACCGGTACGTCACCGCTGCCGCCATTGAGCGACGCGCTGACGGTACGGGAGTAGATCTTGGCACCAGTTCCAGCGCTGACGAGGTCGTCCTGCACCCAGCCCGGTGTAGTGGCAGGATCGGTCTCCTGGGTCCAGGCGCTGGGCGTGCCTACCGTCACCTTGGAGCCGAATTGCGGCGATACCGATCCGACGGCGATTGGTTTGGCCGCAAGGTTCGGCACATTGGCGAAAAATCCGTTTCCGGGTGCTTGGGCGGTGGTTGTCGGTCCGCTGGTATTGTTGCTGGAGCCGCCAGTATTAATGCCAACCTTGCTGAGCAGGTCGCCCACTCCGCCGCCGCCGCAACCACCAAGCGTCAACGTCGAGACAGACAGCGCAATAAAGGCAAGTCGTGAGCCAGTCGCCATGATGTTCCCCGTGCAAGACCAAAAGGATGTTCAAACGAGCGGTGTCAAAACCAGTGCTTGTACGTAACAATCGATACCTTGGGGTCCAAAGAGTCAATACAACCGGGATGGAATATGCGGGACGTCTGATCCGTTGTAGTGCCGCCGGTGGCTGAGCCGAGCGGTAAGTTTTTGTACAGATTGCGAATTTCCGTCCTGTGGCGCATTCGCCACAGGGGGCACGTGAAATTGTCAAGGGGTGCCTGAGGCTGCGGCGTCAACTACTGACTTCTTTGCGCCATAAGCGCCTTGTAGGAAGCAATCCGCCGCTGCGCAGCGCTCCCCGCGGTTGCGCGCCGTGAACATGAAAGACGCCTGCTGTTTCTGCGGCTCCCGGGCCGAAAAAGCCACCGACCAGCCTGTTCCCGGATTGGTGGTCTGGGCGGTGCCAGCCGTCATGGCATCTTCGGTGTACTTTGCGGTGCCGCCATAGCCCGAGCCCGTTCATCTTGCCATCCATGTCACGCCGTAGCCACAAAGGCGCTAACATCGATTGCATAGAGATCGTACACGTTTCCGTCGACTTTCCCTTTATCGAAATTCGCCTTCATGGCGACATCGCCAAGTACGCTTGAAACACTGCTATTGACAGATCCCACACTGCCGATGAAAGCACCATGATAAGTAGCTGTCGGACTGATGCACGACTTCAAAGCGGCCATCTCACCGGCCGCAGTTGAGTCGCCACCGAAGTACCAGCCGGCGGTCAAGGTCCCGGATTCGCGTGACAACGCCCCCAATAAACGTGCCAGTCAATGTTGCGTCACTGTATTGGCCGACGAATGAATTTCGAGTGGACCTTGCCCAGTTAGTTCGGTGATCGAGTTAATTTGAGACAATGAGGTAGTTGCTTCGTAGTACCGTTGTCCCGATTGTTTGCGTGGCCACCTGCAGTGACCGCATCCTGAAACACTCCCGTGGACGAAGTAGAGTTTCTGGTCGCCGCAACCATTGAGCCTGGCGTGCTCTGGCAAACCACATATTCGGTCCCGGACACTGTGCTCGGAGCTAGTCCACTGTTCCGCCGGACATTGATGGTAACGGTCCTCTGGTACAGATCGTAGCCAAACGGCGTATTAATATATTCATGCTGAGCCGCTGTCGGGGAGGTCGTTCTGAGGCGGGTGCAAATTTTGGACCAGCTGCCCGCGGAGCCGATCGAGACGGTGGATCCATTGGACGGCGATTGCCGTCAATTGCCACTCAGTGGGTCCCGGAGTGCGTGCAACACGGCGCATTGCCGGTTCGCCGAGGAGAGGATTGTTAGCGCCGACGCTTCCGCTGCCAGCGCCGCCACCACCACCCCCGCCGCAACCCGCCAGCACCGCTCCCAGCGCGGCGACAGCCAGCACCGAAACCCTCAAGCGAACAGCCATGAAAATTCCCCCGCACCCGGCGACAACGAACCAACTCGCCAAAAATAATTTCTGTACGTGGGAATTTCTTCCAGAGTCCGCTGATGAGTCAATGCAACCTGTGTGACACGGCAGTTTTCCACAAACCGCCATTCCCCCAGCAGATCGCGCTAAGCTCCGAAATAGACTAAGGAATCCTGAAACGTGGCTGGGATGTCTCAGGACTCATTTTTTTTCGCTGCACCCGCAAAGGTTGTGGCCATTGAATTGTCGGCCTCTGGGTTAAGGTGATTGCCCATGGGGGAGTCCACAGGATATCCCCACAGCCCACCCGACTCGCCCCTGGACCCAACGCTTGGAAGTCACTGGGCGTGGCTTTGCGACCTTGCAGCGCCATGGTGTCGACTGCCGCGCTTCGCGGCTCGCCACGCCGCCGCCCCCGGACCTCCCATGCAGCCCGCCATCGTTCTCTCCCCGCCGCCCGCCGACGAGATCAAGGCCACCACCTGCTACATGTGCGCCTGCCGCTGCGGCATCCACGTTCACATCAAGGACGGGCAGATCCGCTACATCGAGGGCAACCGCGATCATCCCGTGAACAAGGGCGTCATCTGCGGCAAGGGCGCGGCCGGCCTCATGCAGCATCTGTCGCCGGCGCGGCTGCAGGCGCCGTTGCTCCGGACCGGGCCGCGCGGCTCGGGCGAGTTCAAGCAGATTTCCTGGGATGAAGCCCTGAAGCTCGCCACCACCTGGCTCGGCGACGTGCGGCGCACCGATCCCAAGAAGCTCGCCTTCTTCACCGGGCGCGATCAATCGCAGGCCCTCACCGGCTGGTGGGCGAGCCAGTTCGGCACGCCGAACTTTGCTGCGCATGGTGGGTTCTGTTCGGTCAACATGGCGGCGGCCGGGCTCTACACCTTCGGCGGCTCATTCTGGGAGTTCGGCGAGCCGGACTGGGAGCGCACCAAGTATTTCATGCTGTTCGGGGTCGCCGAGGATCACGCCTCCAACCCGATCAAGATCGCGCTCGGCAAGCTGAAGGCGCGCGGCGTCAAGATCGTGTCGATCAATCCCGTGCGCACCGGCTACAACGCCATCGCCGACGAGTGGCTGGGTATCCGTCCGGGGACGGATGGCATGCTGGTCGGCGCGCTGATCCACGAATTGCTGCGTACCCAGCGCATCGATGTCGACTATTTGGCGCGCTACACCAATGCCTTTGCACAAGTGATCGATGCTCCCGGTACGCGCTGAGCATGGGTTGATTGCGCGCGACACCGCCCAACCGAAAAAACCCGCCGCGTCTTCGATCTGCTGGCCGAGCGCTTCCTGGCCGATGAGTATTCACCCGACCGCGCGGCGACCATCACGGGCATCCCCGCCGCCACCATTGTCCGCATCGCCGCCGAACTGGCCGAGACCGCTTTCGACAAGGCCATCTCCATCGATCAGCCGTGGACGGACACCAACGGCGAGCGCCACGAAAAAATGATCGGCCGCCCGGTCTCGATGCACGCCATGCGCGGCGTCTCGGCCCACTCCAACGGATTTCATACCTGCCGGCTGATCCACATTCTGCAGATCCTGCTGGGGTCCATCGATTGCCCGGGCGGGTTTCGCTACAAGCCGCCCTATCCCAAACCAGCCCCGCCGCCGGTCCGCCCCATGGGCAAGCCGGGCAAGGTCCTTCCTGGGACGCCGCTGGGTGGCTCCCCGCTGGGCTTTCCGATGGGGCCGGAGGATCTGCTCATCGACGCTGATGGAAACCCGCAGCGCATCGACAAGGCCTATTCCTGGGACGCGCCGCTCGCCGCCCACGGCCTGATGCATATGGTGATCACCAACGCCGCATCAGCCGATCCGTACCCGGTGGATGTGCTGTTCCTGTACATGGCCAACATGAGCTGGAATTCCTCGATGAATGTGCCGGTGGTGCTGGAGCATCTGACGGCAAAGGACGCGTCGGGCGCTTACAAGATCCCCAAAATCATCTATTCGGACGCCTACGCCTCCGAGATGGTCGCCTATGCCGATCTCATTCTTCCCGATACCACCTATCTCGAGCGCTGGGATTGCATATCGCTCCTGGATCGCCCCATTTCCGACCCCGACGGCCCCGCCGACGCCATCCGCCAGCCGGTGGTGCAGCCGGATCGTGACGTCCGCGCTTTTCAGGAGGTGCTGATCGATCTGGGCGCGCGACTTGGCCTGCCCGGTTTTGTCGATGCTGATGGTGCGCCCAAATACCCTGGCGGCTATGCCGACTACATCGTCAATCACGAGCGAGCGCCGGGCATCGGGCCGCTGGCGGGATGGCGCGGGGCAGGACGGCGACGCATTCGGGCGCGGCGCGGTCAATCCCGATCAGTTGCACCGCTATATCGAGAACGGCTGCTTCCATCAGCACCACCTCCCCGAAGAGGCGCGCTATTTCAAACACGCCAACCGGGCCTATCTCGATTGGGCGGTGAGCGTCGGATTTCTCGGTGCGGCCGAGCCCGTTGTGATGCAACTCTATTGCGAGCCGTTGCAGCGCTTCCGGTTGGCAGCCGAGGGGCACGGGAGCGTGCAGCCGCCGGAGCAGCATCGGGCGCGGGTCGCCAAGTACTTCGATCCGCTGCCGTTCTGGTATCCAGCCGCGGGAGATGCGCCGCCGAAGGATGACCCCTATCCGCTCTTCGCGATCACGCAGCGTCCCATGCACATGTACCACTCGTGGGGATCGCAGAACGCGTGGCTACGTCAGATCACCAATGAAAACCGGCTGTTTGTGCATCACGACCTGGCACGCCAGCATTCGCTCGCCGACGACGACTGGGTCTGGCTGACCTCGGCGACCGGCCGCATCCGCTGCCAGGTGCGGCTGATGGACGGCGTCAATCCGCAAACGGTCTGGACCTGGAACGCCATCGGCAAACGTTCCGGTGCCTGGGGTCTTGCCCCCAACGCGCCGGAATCCCAGCACGGCTTCCTGCTCAATCATCTGATCCCCGAGCTGCTGCCCGCAGGGGCTGGCGGCTACCGCTATTCCAACAGCGACCCTGTTACGGGACAGGCGGCGTGGTATGATTTGAAGGTGCGGATCGAGAAGTGCGGGGCGGATGAGGCCCGCGAGATTTCGCCGAAATTTGCGACGATCCCCGACCCGCGAAAGGTGCTGTCATAATGCGTGCGCGGAAGGCTGAGGTTTTCGTCATCCCGGCGAAGGCCGGGACCCGTCCAAGCTTCGGACGAGCAATCAATCCGCACCATGGGCAGGTCCCGGCCTTCGCCGGAATGACGGTGATGGGAGTGTACGGATGACGTCTCTTCCCCCGCCCTCGACAGTCAAACTTGGCCTGGTCATCGACCTCGACATATGTGTTGGGTGTCAGGCCTGCGCCACATCCTGCAAGGAGTGGAACGCGCAAGGCTACTCCGCCCCGCTCATCGATGAAGATCCCTATGGCGCCGATCCGCACGGGCCGTGGCTGAACCGGGTGCACACGTACGAAGTCGGCGAAGGCCCGGATGCGCGCACGGTGCATTTCCCGCGCTCGTGCCTGCATTGCGAGGATGCGCCTTGCGTTACAGTCTGCCCGACCGGCGCCAGCTACAAGCGCGCCGAGGACGGGATCGTGCTGGTCAATCCCGACACCTGCATCGGCTGCAAGCTGTGCTCCTGGGCCTGCCCCTACGGTGCGCGCGAATACGACTACCTCGACGGCGTGATGAAGAAGTGCACGCTGTGCGTGGATCGTATCTATAACGAACATCTGGCAGAAGAGGACCGCGTTCCGGCCTGTGTGCGTGCTTGCCCGACGGGGGCGCGGGCGTTCGGCGACCTCGGCGATCCCACCAGCGCGGTTTCGAAAAATGTTGTGGCGCGCGGCGGCTATGACCTGATGCCGGAGCTGGGCACCAAGCCGGTGAACAAGTATCTGCCGCCGCGCGACAAGCGGGCAGGGCCCGCCAAGGCCGATGTGTCCCGCCCGTTGCCGGTGGGTGGTTCGGCCATCGATAGCCTGTTCGCCTGGGTCGACAAGGCGCTTTCGGCCAGAAACGGTCGCGACTGATGCATCCCGCTTATTCGGTCATCCTGTTCACGGCGGCTTCGGGCGCGGGCTATGGGCTGCTCTGTCTGCTCGGGTTCGGCGCGGCCTTTGGGATGCTGCCGCCGGATCGGATGTTCGGCCTCGCCGGTCTCGCATTATCATTGGCCCTGATCACAGCGGGGTTGCTGTCCTCCACCGCTCATCTCGGTCATCCCGAACGAGCCTGGCGCGCCGTCTCGCAGTGGCGCACCTCCTGGCTGTCGCGCGAGGGTGTGCTGGCGGTGGCGACCTATCTGCCCGCTGGCGTGCTCGGCATCGGCTGGGTGATCTTTGGGCGGACGGAGGGTCTGTTTGCGCTGGCCGGGCTCGTTGCCGCCATCCTCTCGATACTCACGGTTATCGCAACCGGCATGATCTACCAGAGCCTTGCGACCATCCGGCATTGGCATCAACCGCTGACGACGCCGGTCTACCTGACGCTGGCGCTGGCGACGGGAGCGCTGCTGCTCGCGCTGCTGCTCGCGATGTTCGGTTTCGGCGTCATGACTGCAGCGCTGGTTGCGTCCGTGCTCTTGGCTGCGGCGGGCTTTCTCAAGCTCGCCTATTGGCGCGCCGTGGACGCGGCCCCGCCACGCGCCACGCCCGAAAGCGCTACAGGCCTTGGCCGCTTCGGCAAGGTGCGCCAATTCGAGGCGCCGCATTCGCAGGCCAATTTCGTCATGCGCGAGATGGGCTTTGGCGTCGCCCGCAAGCACGCCGTCAAGCTTCGTCGTCTGGTTGGCGTGCTCCTGTTCGGCGTACCCATCATGCTGTGCCTGCTGGCGGCCTGGATCGGTGGAGTGCTGAGCATCGTGTCTCTGCTGCTGGCGACCGTCAGCGCGGCTTTCGGCGTCGTCACCGAGCGCTGGCTGTTCTTTGCCGAGGCTGAGCACGTCGTCATGAATTACTACGGCGGCCGCGGTTAGGCCGGTTCAGCCGCTTCACGCTTCCGCTTCTGCCCCTCGCGGATGGTGATGATCAGCACCCCACTCAGCGTCAGCAGACCGCCCAGGATCATGCGCCAGGTGATCACGTGGCCAAAATACAGCGCGCCCGAGATCGCCCCGATAATCGGGGCCAGCAGCAGGAAGGGCGCCAGCAGCGGGATCGGATAGCGCCGCAACAGCCAGAAGAACCCAGAGTGACCGAACAGCGTTGCGCCGAAAATGACCACCGCCAGCGATCCCCATCCCGCCCAACTCGCATGCAGGATTGTGCTGCCGGGATGGTTCTCGAATAGCATCGATCCGAGCGCCAACGCCGGCCAGGTGAACAACGCCACCCAGGCTTGCGTCTCCAAAGCAGCCACGCCTTGCACCTTGCGCAGGAAGATCGCCGCCGCCGCCCAGAAAAACGCCGATACCGCCTGCAGCGCAAGCGCGGACCCTTGCGCGAACACGGCGGGATCGAAGCCCATGAACAGCACACCGCCAAACGACAGCACCAGCGCCGAGCCGCGCCAGATGCCGATCTTGTCGCCAAGGAACAGCGCAGCCAGCAGCGTGGCAAACGGCACGCCGAGATTGCTGGCGACCGCCAGGGGCGCGATGTCGGTCGCCATGCTGAGGCTGATGAAGCCGGTGGCGAAGGACAGCGGACCCGTCAGCAGGCTGCCGATCATGAGGTTGCGCATCTGGCCCGGATGCCAACGCAGGAACGGGACCACGAAAGCAAAGGCGATGCCGAAACGCAGCGCCACCATCAGCAGCGGGCCGAACTCGGTCACGGCCAGTTTGCTGGTGATCCAGTTCACGCCCCAGACGGTCTGTATCAGGAGCAACAACCCCAGATGCGCGGGCTCGAACCGCTGCCGCATCGGCACCATGCCGGCGGCCATCAGTGGCCACGCTCTTTCAGGATCTGCTCGTGGGCGGCGTTGATGGCAGCGACTTTGTCGGTGGCAATTTTGATGAACTCGGCCGGCATACCGCGCGCCATCGCCTTGTCGGGATGGTTTTCGCGCATCAGCTTGCGATAGCGTTCCTTGATGACCTCAAGGCTGGCGTCGTGCGGCACGCCCAGCACCTTGTACGGATCGCTGCGGTCTCTTGGCACGAAGCGGGCGCGTATGGAGCGGTACTCGGCTTGCGAAAAGCCGAAGCGCTGCGCCACTTCCTGCAGATAGTCGTCCTCCTTTGGATGCAGCACGCCATCGGCTGCGGCGATGTGGAAGAGGCCCTCCAGCACGTCTTCCAACAGTTCGCGGTTGTCGCGGAAGAGGTGCGCCAGCTGGGCGGCGTACGCCTCGTAGCCAGCCACATCCTGTTTGGCCAGATTGAAAATCCGCGCCACATTGTGCATCTCGCTGGCCGGGACGCGGAACACTTCCTTGAAGGCTTCCACCTCGTCGGTCGTCACGACCCCGTCGGCCTTGGCCATCTTGGCGCCAAGCGCAATGACGCCAACCGTGAACGCAACCTGGCTCTCGGGCGGACCATCCGAATCGTCCTGACCCAGCTGCCGGTCGACGCCGAAATGGCCCGCGACCGCGCCAAGCAGCGCGCCAATCGGCCCTCCGAGCGCCCAGCCGGTGGCTGCGCCCGCCAATTTTCCCCAGATCGACATTGGCTCACCCTAAGCCGTTTCGCGCCGCGCCGCCACTTCGCCTCTACAACGCGTCGGGCGCCGTCTTTCCGGCGCGCAAGGCGGTCAGGCCGCGCTGCATCGACCATTGCAGGAAACGGTAGTCGCCCGCGTAGCTGATCAGACGATAGCCAAGGCCGAACATTTCCAGAGCATAAGCCGTCGTGCCGACATGGATGCAGGGGATCACGTTGTGCTTCTTGGCCTCCTTGGCGATGCGCTTGATGGCTTTCATCACCTCGGGGAACTTCGGGTCGTAGCCCGGTTTTTCGCCCATGCTGAGCGCGAGGTCCGAGGGGCCGACGTAGACCGCGTCCAGTCCCGGCGTGGTCAGGATGGCATCCAGGTTCTCCATGGCTTCCACCGTCTCGACCATGGCAAGCGTCAGGATGGTCTCGTTGGCCTTGGCCGAATAGTCGGATCCGCCGTAGAGCACGGCGCGCTGCGGGCCGGAACTGCGCGAGCCCAAGGGCGCATAGCGGCAGGCCGAGACGAAGGCTTCGCACTGGGCGCGGGTGTTGACCATCGGACAGATGACGCCGTAGGCGCCGGCATCCAGCAGCTTGCCGATGATGGCGGTATCGTTCCAGGGAGCGCGCACCAGCGGTGTCTTGTTGGTGGTGGAGATCGCCTGCAGCATCGGGATCGAGGCCTGATAGTCAATGCTGCCATGCTGCAGATCAATGCAGACGCTGTCGAAATCCTGCGAGGCAACCAACTCGGCGGTGATCGAATTGGCGATCCCCAGCCAGCCATTGATGACATTGCCGCCCTCGGCCCAGATCGTTCGGATGCGATTTTCGCGCATTGTCTTCATCTCCCTGAAATGCTCAGTCAGCACTGTGCGCATGAGGCGGTGCTGGCGGCAAGGAATGGTCAGGTTCCGTCAATAAATCAATGCGATTGAATTAGCACATTTGCGATGCAATCGTCCCCGCTGGCGAGCTATGCCATGGGGGACGGCGCGCGAGAAAGTACGACGGGCATGGACTTCGACTATATTATCGTGGGCGCCGGCTCGGCCGGTTGCGTGCTTGCCGACCGCTTGACCGAAGGTGGGCGCCACAAGGTGCTGGTGCTGGAGGCGGGCGGCAGCGACCATCGCTTTTGGGTGCAGGTGCCGCTGGGCTATGGGCGGACCCTTTGGGACCCATCGCTGAACTGGGGCTACCGCACCGAACCCGATCCCGGGCTTGGCAACCAATCGGAGTATTGGCCGCGCGGCAAAGTACTGGGCGGATCGTCCTCGATCAACGCCATGGTCTACATCCGCGGCAATCCGGTCGACTACGATGACTGGGCCGCCGCGGGCAATCCCGGCTGGGGCTGGCGCGACGTGCTGCCGATCTTCCGCGCCATGGAGGACAACGAACTGGGCGCCAGCGACTTCCACGGCGTCAACGGCAAGCTGCATGTCAGCGACGTGTCGGACGCGCTGCATCCCCTGGCGCGGATCTACCTGAAGGCGGCGCGCGAGGCGGGGCTGGCTGTCAATCCCGACTTGAACGGGCTGGAGCAGGACGGCGCGGGGCTCTATCAAATCACCACCAAGAACGGCCGGCGCATGTCGGCGGCGCGCGCTTTCCTGCATCCAGCGATGCGGCGTGGCAACCTCAAGGTCGAGACGGGTGCGTTTGCGACGCGGCTGCTGTTCGAGGGCAAGCGTGTGACCGGCGTCGAGTACCGGCGCGGCGACAAGACGCTGATCGCGCGGGCCGGTGCTGAGGTCATCGTCGCGGGCGGCGCCGTGAACTCCCCGCAGCTGTTGCAACTGTCGGGCATCGGCCCCGCCGCGCACCTCAAGTCGCTGGGTGTGCCGGTCATACAGGATCAGCCCAATGCCGGTGCGCATCTCTCCGATCATCTCGGGCTCAACTACACGTACAAGTCGCGCGTGCCGACGCTCAACGGCGTGCTCAGGCCCTGGTGGGGCAAGTTGATTGCCGGCATGCAATATGTGTTGGCGCGCAGCGGACCGCTCAGCCTCAGCCTGAACCAGGCCGGCGGTTTCTTCCGCACCCGTCCCGATCTCGCCCAGCCGAACATGCAGCTCTATTTCCAGGCCATCAGCACCCTGACGGCCAACAAAGGCACGCGCCCGCTGCTCAATCCCGATCCCTTCGAGGCCTTCAATCTCGGCCTCTCGTCGTGCCGCCCGACCAGCCGAGGCTCGATCATGATCAAGTCGGCCGATCCCACTGACCATCCGCGCATCGTCGCCAACGGCTACAGCACCGAGGCCGACGTCGCCGAGATGCTGGACGCCGTGAAGTTCCTGCGCAAGCTCGCCGCCACGCCTTCACTTGCGGCCGTCATCGAGGCCGAACTCGCTCCTGGCCCCGAATGCCGCACCGACGACGAATTGATTGCCGATTTCCGCAAGCGCTCGGGCACCGTCTATCACCCGGTCGGCACCTGCCGCATGGGTCCGGACGCGGCATCCGCCGTGGTCGACCCCCGGCTGCGCGTTCACGGCATCGGCGGCCTGCGGGTGGTGGACGCCTCGATCATGCCCAACATTGTCGCCGGAAATACCAACGCGGCCGCGCTGATGATCGGCGCCCAGGGCGCGACCATGATCCTGGAGGACGCCCAGGCGGGGTGAAGCCGGGCTGATGCCGGTTGCATCCGTCCCCGGATGGACGGTATGTTCCGGCGCTGGAATGTGGCCCGAAGGGTGGATAAATCAGCATGCGCCAGACCGGCGACGACACCGAGCTGCGCGCAACCGCCCCCGCCGACTTCGCCGCCCTGCGCGAGGCGATCCTGGCCCGCCATGCCGAACTCCCCAAGCGGCTGGCCCATGTCGCCGGCTTCGCGCTGGCCCATCCCGACGAGGTGGCCTTCGGCACGGCGGCTTCGGTTGCGACCAGCGCGGGTGTGCAGCCCTCGACCCTGGTGCGGCTGGCGCAAGCGCTGGGCTTCAGCGGCTTTTCCGGCCTGCAGGCGATCTTCCGGGATCGGCTGCGTGAGCGGGTCCCGAGCTATGCTGAGCGGCTGGAGGCGCTGCGCGCCCAGTCCGGCAAAGCCGCTGCCGCCGGCGATCTGCTGCACGCCTTTGCCGGCGCAGCCATCCGGTCTGCCGAGACATTGCGCGAAACCTGCGATCTGGATCGGTTGGAGGCCGCTGTTGCGGTGCTCGCGCGCGCCGATACGATCTATCTGGCGGGGCAGCGCCGCTCGTTCGCGGTGGTGGCGTATCTCACCTATGTGCTGGCCAAGCTTGGCGTACGCCATCATCTGCTCGCCTCGCCCAGCGGCGTGGATGCCGAGACGCTCGGCCTGGCCGGGCCGAAGGATGCGCTGCTCTCCTTCAGCTTTGCTCCGTATGCGCCTGGAACACTGGCGGCAGTGCAACTCGCGCACGAACGATCTGTACCCGTCATAGCGATCACGGATGGTCCGCTCTCGCCCCTCGTCCCCGGTTCAGCGATCTGGCTGGAAGTAGCGGAAGCCGACGTCGAAGGCTTCCGCAATCCGGCGGCGGTGTTTGCTCTCGCCATGACGCTTGCGGTGAGCGTGGGGGAGCGGCGCGAAGAGAGGCCCAAGGCTGGCAGGCCATCGTCTTCGGCTAGGTGACCCGAGCCGTTACTTCGCCTCTTTGAGGGCCATGAGGTCGATTTCAAAGGCGTCCATGCGCTCGGTGAAAACGCCGACCGTACCGCGCATCATGACCAGCATGGCCGCACTGTCGCGGCGCTGCTTCTTGGCCATGTCCTCCAGCCTGATGGTACGCTCCTTCAGGTCAGCGACATCGGTCTTCAAGTCAGCGACATCGGTTTGGATGCGCTTCAGAATTTCCAACATGACGCTTTGCACATTTTCACTCATCATGGGAACATACCATAAACAAAATGAGTGTCAAGGCAGTAGGGCAGTAGGCAGTAAATGGGCATCGGGCATCGGGTATCCGGCAATAAAGTGCCGGATGCCCGATGCCCGATGCCCGATGCCTACGTCACCGACACCGCCTTGCCCGTCTTCACGCTCTCGGTCGCCGCATCGGCCAGTTTCTGCGCCATCAGGCCGTCGTGGCCGTTGGCGCGCGGATCGGTGCCCTTTTCGATAGCGGTCAGGAAGGCGTCGATCTCGTTGGCATAGGCGCCGGCGTAGCGCTCCAGGAAGAAGTTCTGCACCACCGCGCCGGTGAAGCCGGCGGCGCCTGCGAACTCGACGGTGTTCTCATGCACGTTGTGGGCGCGCAGCATGCCCTTGCTGCCGTGTACTTCCATGCGCTGGTCGTAGCCGTAGGTAGCGCGGCGCGAGTTGGTGATGACGGCAATCTTGCCGGTCGCCGTGATCATATGCACCGAGGCGGTATCGACATCGCCGGCCTTGCCGATTGCGGGATCGACGATCGACGAGCCGAAGCCGTGCACCGTCACGAACTCTTCCCCGACCAGGAAGCGCGCCATGTCGAAATCATGGATCATCATATCACGGAACAATCCGCCCGAGCGCTCGATGTAGCTGACTGGCGGCGGGCCGGGATCGCGCGAGATGATGGTGGCGAGTTCCACATTGCCGATCTCACCGGCGCGGATACGCTTTTCCAGCGCCGCAAAATTCGGGTCATGGCGGCGATTGAACCCGATCATCAGCGGCGTCTTGGCCTTTTCGACCACCTTCAGGCAGGCAATGGTCCGCTCGGCGGTGAGCGAAATCGGCTTCTCGCACAGGATGCTCTTGCCAGCCTTGGCGGCGGCTTCGATCAGGTCGGCATGAGTATCGGTCGGCGTGCAGATCAGGATCGCGTCGACGTCCTTGGCCGCGATGATGTTCTCGACCGTATCGACCTTGGCGCCGACCGAGGCGGCCAGCGCCGCTGCCGCTTTCGCGTCGGCGTCGGCCACGTAGGCGACCTTGGCCTTGGTCGACTTGGCGATGGTCATGCCATGCACCTTGCCGATACGGCCAGCGCCGAGAACTCCGAATCTGATCATGGGATGGTCCTTGTTGGAACGAATGTTCTGGATGGGGGAAGGAACGGAATTGCTGTTTCAAACTTGGCGCATGGGATAGCGAAGGCGGCAGCGCATGTCTATCGGGCATGCTTTGTTTTGTTCGGCCGGACGTCGCTGGTTGGCGCGGCTTGCGACCGCCCTGGTGCACCGGGCGCGTTGGCAAAGGGCGGCCGCAAGCCGCCCCTACAACTCACGTCCTTTCGTTGCTCACCCCATACACGACCGGCCCCGCACGGCCAAGCCGTCGAAGGTACGGGAGCGCGAGCGCCGGAAGGCTGCGAATTGGTAGTAGAGAGTGCAGCCTTCCGGCGCCCTCGCCGCGGAGATTTTGAGCACAAGCAGCCTGTTTCCGTTAGGGCCCAGGCGGCTTTCACCGTCCCATCCCAGTACGTATGCCCCGTTGGCACTCACCCTTGTTCCGGTCGTTACAACCTGGGTGCGCAAGACTATTCCAAGGCTCGCCTGCCTTGCCGGGGCGTCAAACCCGGCAACGTTCGGCAACCGCAGTCCCTCCCCACATGTCCGACGGTCGACACGCCCCGTAGCGGGGAAAGATGAAATGAAGTATAAACAAAATATATCTTATGTAAAGAGGAAATATACTGGTTGCGATGAGAAGTGTAGAATGCGTTAGCGCCGCGGGGACATGATGATCATCTTCGGCCGGCTCAACAGTCCATTGCCAAGCCGCCGGCGCTCGAGCCGAAGATGAGCTTCGGGCACCTTCTCCCGACGGGAGAAGGAAGACCTCGCGTCACTCGATGGGGCGGAACTTTGGCTCGAACGCTACCGTCGATCGAAAGTCTCAACCCGTACGATCAGGAACAACTCCCCCTACGCTTCCCGGAATTCGGCGCGCCTTTTTCTTGCGCGTCGAACATCCGGGATCCTTACCTGGCGGAAGGAACCGAAGGCCAAACTCTGCGCCCTGTTGCCGCGGAGACGGTGCCAGTTGCGCTGAAGCTGCACCAGGTAAAGATCCCGGGAAGCGGGTGGAGACTTTCACGCGGCGGTATGAGCCATCGAAAGTGGAGAAACAAGCCGCAGCTGGGCAGAATGGCAACAGTCTGCTGTTTGCGTTCGTTGGTTGCCGCGCGCCGCCACACCAGCTGTTGCAAGAAGCGGCACGCGTGGCTCAGCTTTCGCCACCCGGCTTGGTCAGGCGCAACAGCAGGTTCGCAGGGTGCAGCGGGCCGCGCGCCAGTTTGCCGAAGCGGCGCACGACATTGCCGATGGCCTCGGTGTTGGAACTCACGCTGCGCAGCAGGGCTTCGACTTCGGCAAGATCAACGGGCCTTCTGAAAACCCGGCCCTGGTTGGCGAGCAGTGCGTCTGCGATGGCGTTGAGCCGCCCGAACGCCCGCCGTGTGAGCGGCGGCACCAGCGGATGGCCAGTCACCGCCCCCGTCAAAGCGGCCAGGGCGCGCAGTTTGTGGGCCTTGATCCTGGCTCGGTCCTTGGTCTTGCGGTGGCGGTCCCAATTGCCGAGCGATCCATGCATCTGGTTGCCGCCATGGATGCGGTGGCGGGTGACCGCATCTGGGACATAGACCACGCCGTTCCCGGCCGCCGCCGCGATGGCGATCAGATGGTCGAAGTCGAAGGCGCCGTCGAAGTGCCGGGGCTGGAGGCACGCGCGGCGCACCAGCATGGCGTGAGCGGAGACCGTGTTGCGGGGTAGAAACGGGACGGGATCGCGCCCGGCGATGGGCGGGCCCACGAACTGAAAAATGTCGGAGCCGAGCAAGGTGCCGGTGTCATCGATGAGCACCGAGCGGCCGTAGGCAAGGTCGGCGCTGCCGAGCGCGGCGTTCAGGTGTTGAAGCCTGTCTGTCGCCCAAATGTCGTCCTGATCGCAGAAACAGATGAGCGGGGCGTGAGCTTGGTCGAGCAGGAACGTGAGCGCGCTGCCCTGCCCCGCATTGGCAGCGCCCCGCCAGACCCGAATGCGCGGATCGGCTTGCGTGTGGGCCTCAAGGATCGGCCAAGTGCCGTCGGTGGAACCGTCGTCATAGATCAGGAGTTCGAAGGTGCTGAAGGTTTGCGCCAGCACGCTGCGCAGTTGCTCGTCGATGAAGCGAGCGCCATTGAACGTGGGGAGCAGAATCGAGACCAGCGGCTCCACCGGAGGTGGTGCATCGGGCCGAACTGGCCCCCGATACTCGTGCGCACTCGCCACCCAACACTCCGCTTATCGGTGAAATGCAATACCGTACCGTCGAGTTATGCCGTCGAATGGTACGAATGACCCGTTGGTTGACGCGAGGTCTACCTTCTCCTACTGGGAGAAGGTGGCGCCCCGTGCGCGGAGCCGCAAAAGAAAATGGTGCGCTGGATGAGGGGGTTGGCGGTGCGGTCTGGCACGAAAGTGCGCCGAACTCTGGCCAAGCGATGTTTCCTTGCCGTCGATCTTCTTTACCAGGTGATCGGCTCCCGCGATGGTGCGCCACCGCATTGTGCCGGCGAACGTGGTCGCCAACTCGGCGCGGGCGGCGCGATAGACCGCAAGGACTTGCTGGTCGTCGATCAGCTGGCGCGGCTGATCGTTGTCGAGGGTGACAAAGTCCGGCATGGTTTCCCCTTTCGATGCAGAATGCGCTATCGAAAGTGGAGAAACAAGCCGCAGCTGGGCAGAATGGCAGCCGTCTGCTGGTTGCGCTCATTGGTTGCCGCGCGCCGCCACACCGCCTGTTGCAAGACGCGGCACGCGCGGCTCAGCTTTCGCCACCCGGCTTGGTCAGGCGCAACAGCAGGTTCGCAGGGTGCAGCGGGCCGCGCGCCAGTTTCCGGAACCGCCGGATCACACGCCGAATGGCGGTCTCGTCCGAACTGATCTGACGCAGCAGGGCTTCGACTTCGCTCGGGTCGAAGCTGGAGTGCATCACTCTTGCATTGCTTTGCAGCAGGTCCACGGCAATGGCGTGAAGCCTCGCCAGCGCCGGCCGGATCGGTGAGTTTGCCCTGGCGCTGGCGAGCGCGGCCGCCGTCAAAGCCGCTGGGGCCTGGGCCTTCTTGCGCCGGCTCGAGGCCTTCTCGTGCGAGGGACGGCGCAGTTTCTTCTGGCCCAGCTGGCGGTGCGTCTTGTTGCCATCGTGGATGCGATGCAGCGTGAACGACATCTCGACATAAACCACGCCGTTGCGGGCCGAGGCCGCCATCGCGATCAGATGATCGAAGTCGGAGACCTGGTTGAAATGGGCCTTGGAAACGCAGTCGCGCCTGACCACCATGGCGTGCGCCGATGTGGTGTTGGCGGCCAGGTACTGCACCGGATCGCGTCCGGAATTCGGCGGGCCGGTGTGGTCGAACAGGTCCGTCGTCATGGCGATACCGGCATTGTAGATCATAGGCGATGTGCCATAGGCCAAGTCGGCAGAGCCGAGACTGCGCACCAGCAGTTCCAGCTTGTCGGACGCCCAAACGTCGTCGTGATCGCAGAAACTGATCAGTGCACCGCGCGCACGATCGAGCAGGAAGATCAGAGCGCTGCCTTGTCCGGCATTTGCCGATCCCCGCCAGGCCCGAATGCGCTGGTCGGCTTGCGCGTGGGCTTCAATGATCGGCCAGGTGCCGTCGGTCGACCCATCGTCATAGATCAGCAGTTCAAAAATGCTGAAGGTCTGCGCCAGCACGCTACGTAGCTGCTCATCGACAAAGCGGGCGCCATTGAACGTGGGGAGCAGAATCGAGACTAGCGGCTCCGGCAAACCTGCTGCGTCGGGCCATTCTGTCCCCAGAAACTCTTTCGCGCTTGCCACCCAACACTCCAACGACAGGTAATATGCCCTCTTGCGCGGCAGCACGCGATGAATTGATCTGCTCACGGATGGAATCGGTGGGCTGACCGTGCCAAGCAAAGCCCAATGAGAAGACGGCGCAATGAGAGTCAAGTCTGGATATCCCGGTCGATGCTATGTTCGCTGGGTAATTACCCCGAAGAAATCGACCGGACGACCGTCAGCATCGGCTCAGAATTGCTCAGAAGTCATTCGAAGTTTGGAGAGTTGCCATCAACTTGGATACGTCTGACACCATGGTTCGGCCATGGTGAGTGCTGCACCCTGGCAGTCGCACGACTGTGACCAATGCGCAACTTCCGGGGTTCGATGGGTCCCTGCGCTGGCGTAGCCGGGTATAACCCTGAAAATGAGTTGGCGGAGGCGGCACGCAGTTCATAAAAACAACAACAGCACTGCCGACGGGGCTCGGGCGCGCAGGGTGGCTGCCGCACCTTGCAACGTCGCGGGTTCTGCTACCAGCCAAACAACGGAACCTTCCGTGATCGAACTGCCGAAAAAGGCTGAGTTGACGACCACACTGCAGCTGGTCACCCGGCTGATCCGCGAGCGTTGGCGCGCCTATTGGTTCCAATACAGCCTCGCCATCGGCCTGATGTTCGTCGTCGCCGGCACCACGGCGGCCA
Source organism: uncultured Alphaproteobacteria bacterium (assembly GCA_963732765.1). Taxonomy (GTDB): domain Bacteria; phylum Pseudomonadota; class Alphaproteobacteria; order Rhizobiales; family Hyphomicrobiaceae; genus JANYHF01. Next base: position 1,024,901 of record CAVTAS010000008.1, read on the forward strand.
GCGCCTGGATGATGAGCGACGTCATCAACAAGATTTTCGTCGACAAGGACCAGACCTCGGTCTGGTGGATCCCGCTCCTCATCGTCGTGATTTTCACCGCCAAGGGCCTGTCGGGCTACTACCAGGAAGTGGTGCTGACGCGGGTCGGCAATCGCCTGGTGGCCGACACGCAAAAGCAGATGTTCGACCACCTGCTGGCGATGGACGTGCAGTTCTACCAGGACCATCCCTCAAGCGACCTGATCACGCGCATCACCTATGCCGCCGGCTCGGCGCGCGACATGCTGAACATGCTGTTCGTCAGCCTGGGGCGCGATCTGCTGACGCTGGTCAGCCTGATCGGCGTCATGGTGTTTCAGGATCCAATGCTGTGCGGCATCGCGCTGCTGGTCGGGCCGATCGTGTTCCTGTCGCTGCGCCATCTCACGGCCATGGTCAAGAAGGCCATGACCAGCGAAGTTGCCTCGATGGTCAACATCGTCGGCGTCATGCGCGAAACCACGCAGGGCATCAAGATCGTCAAATCGTTCCAGCTGGAAGACGGGTTGCGCCGGCAGATGTACGACGCCATCGAAGCCGTGATGCGCATGAGCAACAAGATCGTCAGCACCCAGGCGCGCGTCAATCCGCTGATCGATACGCTGGGCGGCGTCGCGGTGGCGCTGGTGGTGCTCTATGCCGGCTGGCGCAATCTGAGCAGCCCCGAGGCGCCCGGACATTTCTTCGCCTTTGTCACCGCCCTCCTGATGGCCTCCGATCCCGCGCGCCGCCTGTCCCGGCTGCAGCTGTCGCTGGCGACCTCGACCGTCGGCGTGAAGATGATGTACGACCTGCTGGACACGCCCGCCGGCGAGGCCGCTGATACCAAGCAAGCGCCCCTGGCCGTCGCCAAGGGGGCGATTGTTTTCGACCAGGTCGACTTCGGCTATGGCCCGCGCACGCCGGTCCTGAAGCAGCTCTCGCTCACCGCCGCTCCCGGCCAGACCACCGCCCTGGTCGGCACCTCCGGCGGCGGCAAGACGACGGTGCTGAACCTGCTGCAGCGCTTCTGGCTGCCGCAAGGCGGCCGCATCCTGATCGACGGCCAGGACATCGGCACGGTCAACCTCGCCAGCCTGCGCCGCAAGATCACCTACGTCAGCCAGGACGTGTTCCTGTTCGAAGGCACCATCCGCGACAACATCCGCTCAGGCAATCCCGAAGCCAGCGACGCCATGATCGAACGCGCCGCCGAACAGGCGCATGCCGCGAGCTTCATCAAAACCCTGTCGCACGGCTACGATACCCGGGTCGGCGAGCTCGGCACGCAATTGTCCGGTGGACAACGCCAGCGCATCTCGATGGCGCGCGCCTTCCTGAAGGACGCCCCGATCATCCTGCTTGACGAGCCCACCTCGGCGTTGGATAGCGAGAGCGAACAGATCATACAACTCGCGATCAAGGACCTGACGCGCGGCAAGACCACGATGGTGATCGCGCACCGGCTGGCGACGGTACTGAAGGCGGACGTGATCTGCGTGATCGAGGGCGGCGCGGTGGTGGAGAGCGGGACGCATGCGGAACTGGTGCGGGGCGGCGGGGTGTATGCGCGGCTGCATGGGCTGCAGTTTGCGGCGTGAGGAATGCTCTTAGCATCATGACAGCCAAGATTGTAACCGGCGCCAGGGGCCGGCCACGGTCGGAAGTCGACCTTGCGACAACCTGCGTACGCGCCCTCTCAAAGAAGACCTTCCGGAACTGAAGAAAACGACTTCGCCGCTACTTCAAATTCTATCGAAGGGCGCATGAACTGGTTTCGCCGCAGAGTGCAGCAGTAGCAGCACTAAGACGATGATTGTTTTTCGATCCAGATTGGTATCGTGCAACTTATCCGGATGTCACTGATTCCGGTGTATGGAACCAGCGATGCACTATTTGTTGTTTGGCTCCGCGGAAGGACGCAATCCTGGCCCCCTCTTCTAAACAGAAGATTACTTGTTAAAACGATCCGGATGTGGCTGGATCTGGCAAATCCGCTAAATCACTTTGATCGTCGCGGTTTGAAGGACCAGCGTGCAGTTTTCGTGAACGGTCACATGGAGCTACTGAAAGACTACGGCGAATGCCGATTCGAAAGGCACATTGCCTTGCTGCATTATAAGCCACTCATTTCAGTCGTAATGCCGGTCTACAATCCTAAAGTGGCGCTGCTCAGTTGAAGCGGTGGAGTTCGGTAGTTAGTCAGTCGTTGAACTGGGAACTGTGTGTGGGGCGGATGATCCCTCGACCAACCCAGAAATCGCGATCGTTCTCCAAGAAAGATACTTAGGTCAAGGGGGCGGGAAGTTAAGGTCGTTCATCGGAATTCAAACAGGAAGGCCGCATTCTTTCCGAGGCAACCAATTCGGCCTTGAGCCTGGCCGGTGGCGAATTCGTGCATTGTTGGACCATGACGATTTGCTTCATGAAACAGCTCTACGAAGTTGTTGTTGAGATAAACGGGTATCCGGAAGCTGACATTATATATTCAGATGAAGACAAGATAGACGAGTGCGGACGGCATTTCGGCGCCTACTATAAGCAGACTTCAGCCCTGAATTGTTACTGGGCGAAAACATGATAAGTCACCTCGGCGTTTATCGCCGTTCAGCTGGAGTCTCACGAATTGGTGGACTTAAAAGGATGTCCAGTACAAGACTACGACCTCGCGCTAAGGGCCAGCGGCCTCACCTCGATCGACAAAATTCGCCATATACCAGCAGTTCTGTACCACTGGCGGCGACCTGCTAACGCGTCAGAGCTTCGCAAGCTGAACTTGAACGGTGCGTGTGGGCTGGGAGAAACCGCGCCATAGGCGACGTGCTTAAAAGAGATGAACGAAGGCGCAAGAGTAGAGCCGGCGCCAAAGCACAAATACGTTCTCCCGAATAGCTGGACGAGAAGACTAAGAGCAGCCTACGTATGGATCATTATAAACAACTGGGTCCCGCAACAATATAACAACCTTCATATCCGGCGTCAGGGAGCGAACAGATTATCCGCAATGTTGAGATACTTGTTGCAACATTGAATATCAAGACAAGAGGCTTGATCATCTTGCGTGTAAAGCTGAGAATTCTTCTCAAAATAAGATTCTGCCGGGCGCGTTCCCGCTCACAAGTTCGACTCTGAATGCTATAGCCTTCGTAAAGCTCGTGGCGACATTGTTGTCTTTCTTGATTGCAGGACAAAGGTCGTTGATGCCAATTGGTTGACTGAATTGGTCTCCCACGCAATTAGGTCGAAAATTGGGGCCGTTGGCGCGAAACTGTTGTGGCCAGATCATACTATTCAACATGCTGGAACAGTATTAAGCGTATTCGCGGTATGCGGCATACCTCTCCTGGCGATTGCCCGACCAATTTCCTGGATATTTTGGCCAAAACCAGCTCACACGAAATGTGCCCGCAGTCTCCGGCGCCTGTCTTATACACTGGTATGCAGACGAGGCGTAATTGGTTAAGCCGGAACGATGTCCGAACTGCTACTATGACGTCGATTTGTGCCTCAAGCTCTTGGATAAGGGCTTTCGTAATGTGTGGACGCCCTTCGCGACGGTTGCGTGGCAATCCAAATCTTTGTTGGATGGCTCCGGTTCCCGCGACTTCCGAAGAAGATCAGTCATGCGAAATGGGTGAACAAATTCTCCCAATGATCCGTATTACAATCCTGCAGGCACTCGACGGGAATGGCTTCGAACACGGCGCTATTTCGAGGCGTGCCAAACCCTGGGCGGCAATGCTCGTTCAAGATGATGCCTGTCTTTGATACGGATTCGCTCTGCGATGTCGGCCTTGATCTGTCGTTGACCAGTCGGACGCTGGCGCCCTGGGAAGAAGCGCTAGATCATACGGCTTGACGAGCCGCAGCGGCTTTGGATAGTGAAAGTGGGCATCCCATTCCGGCGCTCCTGAGGAGACGAAGGACAAGGACCAACGGACGCAGCTTGCTCGCTGGTCAGCATGGTGGGCGGGTCTGAACTAGTGGCCGAAGTGCTTGTCGCAAGCTCCAGTTGGAGAAACGTTGTGGCTTGGTCTTGCGCTTCGTGTTGCGTGAACGCAATAGAGTGTGCTGCCTCGACAATCGCAAGCAACGACACTGTGCTATTCGGCCGCACATCGGTGAACAGGGATGGCTACGCATGAGCGAGAGTTCGCGCCAACTTTCGGAGGAATAGCCATCTGAAGACGTTGATTCTGGGTGCGGACTCGTTGGTCGACAAGCTCACCACTTCACTGGCGCGCACAAGGCACAAAGTTACGATAGCAGGGCGATCCCCATCGGCTGACATCGGCGAAGAACTGATGGATCGTGTTTCAGTACCGGCAAGCCGAAATCAACGACACCGATCTGGATGCGCTGATCGGTAAATTTGACGTGGTCCACCACTATGCGTGGTATCAACAATTCCCGAGACAGCCAACGCAGACCCCATTGCCGATCTCTCAATTCCAACGTACGCGGCACGTTGCGCTTGCTTGAGGCCATGCGGCGGCGGGGACGTCGGCATGTTCCTATTTTCCTCATCCGAAAGAGTCTATGGTCCTCTGCAGCTCTCCTCATCAGAGGATCACCCGCTGAACCCAATATCTGCCTACGGGATTTCAAACTGGCGGCCGAAAAATATCTGGGATTATATCGATCCGCGTTCGGCCTCGACTGCCGTATTGCAGAATTATCAATAGCTGGAGCCAGTCAATCCGTTAAACGAAACCAAGGTCCCGGCCAAGCATATTCACGCATCGGGCGCGGCTGGGGCAGCCAATTTCCATCTGGGGCAACGGCGAGGTCGTGCGCGACTACCTGCACGTTTCCGATACAGCCGCCGGACTATGCGAGTTGGCGAACGCACCACCCGAAA
>CAVTAS010000009.1:0-31179 GCA_963732765.1 uncultured Alphaproteobacteria bacterium
CCACCCTAACCGAACCCTTCCCGCTGCTGCCCTTCACCGGCTTTCCCGCCGGACGCTCTCGCCTTCCTGCGCGAGCTCACCGCCAACAACACCCGCGACTGGTTCCTCGCCAACAAATCGCGCTACGAAACCCAGGTCCGCGACCCGCTAGCCTCGCTGGTCACCGACCTTGCGGCGCGGCTCGCCAAAACCAACACCCCGCTCCGCGGCGACGCCAAGCGTTCGCTGTTCCGCATTAATCGCGACGTGCGCTTTTCCAAGGACAAGAGCCCATACAAGACCCACGCCGGGGCGACGCTGACGCGCGACGGCGAGAAACTCACGCAGGGGCTGCTCTATATCCACATCGATCCCAAGGGGTCGTTTGTCGCTGCCGGCTTCCACGAGCCCGAGCCGGGGCAACTGGCTCCGTATGCGCCAGGCCGTGGCGGAGGACCCGGAAAGCGGGGGGCAAGGTCGAGGCGGCGTTGTCGAAAAGCGGGCTGGAGCTGACGCGCGAGTCCGTGTTGGCGCGCGTGCCAAAAGGTTTCGAGCGGGCGCCGGTCGCGGTCGCCGAGGCGCTGAAGCTGAAGTGGTGGATCGTCGAGCGCAAGTTGTCGCCAGCCGAGATCGGCACGGCCAAGCTGGTGGATGCGGTCGTGAAGTTGGCGGCGGACGCCGCGCCGCTGCTGCAGTTCGGCTGGGGGGCGCTGGACTGAACGTTTAAACGGGGACAGTTTACTTATATCGCCTTACCGATCTTGGACACAAAGAGGCCTCAGACGGGCGATATAAGTGAACTGTCCCCGTTTAAACCGTCGCTTCCCACGGCCCGTCCGCCGGCACCGCTTCGCCCGGTCCCGGCCAGGGCGGCATGGTCACACCGATGATGCCGAGCGCCTGATCGGGGCTGGCGCGGAACTGAAACGCCGTGCCCACCGGGATGGTCAGGCTGAGGCCGGGCGTCAGCGCCGTTACCTCTTCGCGCGCGCCCTGACGCCGCCACATCTCGCCTGCGCCCGAGACCACGAACCAGACCTCCTCGACCGTGCGATGCACCACCGGCTTGGCGACCGCTCCTGGTTGCAGCCGGAAGTGCGCCATGCTGCCGGCGGGAAGGCACACCAGGATGCGTACCTCGGAGCCATCTGGCGCCATGACGTCGGGCGCGGCGGGCAATGTGCGAGTTGCAAAGTCCGTCATAGTGTGAGCCCTCCGCAATCCGCATGTGTCATGTCGCAAAACGGCATCGCAGATTGCGCCGGTCTCGGCTAGCCTCTCGGCAAAACACGCTCCCGGGAGGCCTGCGCCAAAAATGCTCAACACCACCCCCTTCATCACCTGCGCCGTGACGGCGCCGGCGCGACCACCGGCAAATCCGACAAGGTGCCGGTTACCCCGCGCCAGATCGCGGACGAGGCGATCGCGGCGGCCAAGGCCGGGGCGGCGGTTGTGCATCTGCATGTGCGCGACCCCAAGACCGGGGCGGGATCGCGCGACGTGGCGCTGTACCAGGAGGCGGTGGACCGCATCCGCTCCTCGGGCGTCGACGTGCTGATCAACCTCACGGCCGGCATGGGCGGCGATCTGGTGCTCGGCCCGGTGGAAGCGCCGCTGCCGCCCAAGGCCAAGGGCACCGACATGGCCGGCGCCACCGAGCGGCTGGCGCATGTGAAAGCGCTGCTGCCCGACATCTGCACGCTCGATTGCGGTACGCTGAACTTCCTGGCCGGCGGCGACTACATCATGGTCAACACCACCGACACGCTGCGCGCCATGGCCAAGATGATGATGGACCTCGGCGTGAAGCCGGAGTGCGAGGTGTTCGACACCGGCCAGCTCTGGCAGGTGCACGACCTCATGAAGGAGGGGCTGCTTCTGGACCCCGTGAACATCCAGTTGTGCATGGGCATCCCCTACGGCGCGCCGGCCGATCCCAGCACCTTCATGGCCATGGTGCACGCGCTGCCGGCCAAATGCGTGTGGTCGAGCTTCGCGATCAGCCGCATGCAACTGCCGTGGGTGGCGCAGTCGGTGCTGGCCGGAGGGAACGTGCGGGTGGGGCTGGAGGACAATATCTATCTGAGCAAGGGCGTGCTGGCGACTAACGGGCAGTTGGTCGAACGTGCACGGACGATCCTGGAGGCGATGAATTTGTCCGTGGCCGGACCGGATGCGGTGCGGGAGCGGCTGGGGCTGAAGCGCAAATGAATTGCGGCTGTCAGCGTTTTGGCGGTTCGATGCCCAAGTCTTTGCAGATCTTTCGCGCCAAATGGTCATTGACTTCGGCATGGCGCGGCGCGGCGGTCAGGCGATCGAGCTTGGGGTTCTTCCAGATGGAATGCCGTCCGCCTTCCCGGTTCAGGTCGAGAATTTCGCGCAACGTAATCCGCAGGGTCTCAAGCAGCTCCTCGCGCGTGCGCTCCTGGCAGTTGACGCCGGGGACCTCTTCGATCCAGCCAATCCACCAGCCGCCATCTTCTTTGACGACAGCGGTGTATTGCTGTGAAACGCGCGATTTCGGCATAGGAACCCTTCGGTCTGACATCGGCCACAGCGTCAAATTCTGTCACTCAATAGAGCACGAAAAACGGTAGAGCGCCACATGACACATACCAACCAACGCGTCCTCGTTACCGCCGCCGGCTCCGGAATCGGTCGCGTCACAGCCGAGGCCTTTGTCGCGGCTGGCGCGAAGGTCTATATTTGCGACGTGGACAGAGGACCGCTCGAAGCGACCCTACGGGAGCAGCCAAAATTCGCTGGCATACCAGCGGATGTGTCGGAAGAAGCGCAGGTCGAGGCACTGTTCAAGGCCGGTCTCGCCCATCTCGGCGGGCTCGACATTCTCGTCAACATGGCGGGCATCGCGGGGCCGACGGGCAATCTCGAGGACATCTCGCTCGCCGACTGGCGGCGCTGCCTCTCCGTCAATCTCGACGGCGCGTTCCTGTGCGCCAAGGCGGCCATCCCGCATCTGAAACGCAATCAATCCGGCTCGATCGTCAACATGTCGTCGAATGCGGGACTGTTCGGCTTCCCGCGCCGCTCGCCGTACGCATCGGCCAAATGGGCCATCCGTGGCCTGACGAAAACGCTGGCCCAGGAACTGGGGCCGTCCGGCATCCGCGTCAACTGCATCTGCCCCGGCGCCGTCGAGGGCGACCGCATCGACCGGGTGATTGCCGCAGAGGCGCTGAAGAGCAACCGGGCGCCCGATGATGTGCGGGCCGGGATCATCTCGCGCACGTCACTGCGACAGTTCATGAAGCCCGACGACATCGCGGCGATGATCCTTTTCCTAACCTCGCCCGCCGGCGCACGCATCTCCGGCCAGGAGATCGCGATCGATGGGCATACAGAGACGTTGTGAAGTGGGTATCAGGCATCGGACATCAGGCATGGAACAGTGAATGCTGCCGATGCCTGATGCCTGATGCCTGATCACCGATGCCATACGTCAAGGAGACCACCCATGCCCCCCACCCAAATCAAATCCGCCGCCTGCATCGGGGCCGGCGTCATCGGCGCAGCCTGGGCGGCCCGGCTCGCCTGGAACGGGATCGATGTGAAGGTGCTTGACCCGCACCCGGAGGCCGAGGCGCGCATGGCCGATGTGCTGGCCAATGCCGAGCGAGCGCAGGCCAAGCTGACCATGGCGCCGGTGTCGAAGCGCGGCAAGATCACCGTCGTGCGCGAGGTTGCGGCCGCTGTCGCCGATGCCGAGTTCATCCAGGAAAGCGCGCCCGAGCGCGAGGACCTGAAGATCAAGCTGTTCGCCGAAATCGACAAGCACGCTCGTCCGGACGTGCTGATCTGTTCGTCCACGTCGGGATTGTTGCCGAGCAAACTGCAGTCGGCCATGACCCGCCCGGAGCGCATGATGGTCGGCCATCCGTTCAACCCCGTGTACCTCATGCCTCTGGTCGAAGTCGTCGGCGGCGAGAAAACCAGCAAGCCCAATATCGACCGTGCCATGGAGTTTTACCGCTCGATCGGCATGCATCCCCTGCATGTGCGCAAGGAAATCGACGCCTTCATCGCCGACCGGCTGATGGAGGCGCTGTGGCGCGAGGCACTGTGGCTGGTCAACGACGGCGTCGCCACCGCCGAGGAAATCGACGACGCCATGCGCTTCGGGCCGGGCCTGCGCTGGTCGTTCATGGGCACCTTCCTGATCTATCGTATTGCCGGCGGGGTCGAGGGCATGCGCCATTTCATGGGCCAGTTCGGCCCCTCGCTGAAATGGCCGTGGACCAAGCTGATGGATGTGCCGGATCTGACGCCCGAGCTGCTCGACACCATCTGCCAGCAGTCGGACGATCAGGCGCGCGGCATTTCCATCCGCGATCTCGAACGTAAGCGCGACGACTGCCTGGTGACACTGTTCCAGGCCCTGAAGACGCAGGACTACGGCGCTGGCAAGACGCTGGCCGATTATGAGAAGCGGCTCTACGCGCAGGCGCACGCCGAAACCGTCGGTGCGCAGCACGATTACACCAAGCCGCTCCGGATGTATGAGACGGTCGTGGCTCCCGACTGGACTGACTACAACAAGCACATGAACGAGGGCCGTTATCTGCATGTCTTCAGCCAGGCCTCCGATGGGCTTTTGCAGCTCATCGGCGTCAATGAGGCGTATACCAAACGTGGCCTCAGCTACTACACCGTCGAGACGCACATCGTGCACCGCAAGGAAGTCGCCGCGCTGGAGCCGATCCATGTAGAGACGCAGTTGCTCAGCCACGATGACAAACGCGTCCACGTTTTCATGACCATGAAACACTCTCGCACCGGCGATGTGCTCGCCACCGCCGAGCAGATGCTGCTGCATGTGGATCAGACCACCAAGAAGGCCGGCCCCGCCGAGGCGCAAATCCTTGCAAAACTCGCCGAGATCGCTGCGGGCCAGAAAGCCTTGTTCAGGCCCAAGGATGCAGGCCGCGCGATAGGGGTCCGACCGCTGGCGTCCTAGCGGCCACCCGCAAACTTCCGCAACGCCGCAACGCGATCATCGATCGACGGATGCGTCGAGAACACTCCGTACACGCGCGTCCGGACCGGGTTCTCGATGAAGAACGCTTCCAGCCGCGAGGGCACATCGAGGTGTGCGTTGGCCTCGATCTTGCGCAGCGCCGAGATCATGGCGTCGGGATTCTTGGTCAGTTCAACCGAGCCGGCGTCGGCCAGATACTCGCGCGACCGCGACAGGGCGAAGCGGATCAGTATCGAGACGCCCCAGCTGATCAGGATAATGAGGATCGCCACGGCGATGGCGATGATGGCGCCAGCGCCGCCGCCGTCCCGGTCGTTGCTGCGACCGGATCGCCGTTCGCCGGAGCCGCTGCCCGAGGACGGAATACTGAGTGTTCCGCCGCCGCCATAGGCGCCCCTGCGGTCCGGCCGTCCCGTCGGCGACCAGCCATAGGGAAAATCCCAGCGGCCGATGATCAAATCGCCGAAGAACGCGAACACGCCGGCAAAGATCACCGCGATCACCATCACCTGTGCGTCTTTGTTGCGGATGTGAGTGAGTTCGTGCGCCAGCACCGCTTCCAGTTCAGGCGGCTCCAGCGTCTCGACCAAGCCGCGCGTGACCGCGATGACATATTGGCCCTCGCGCAGGCCCGAGGCATAGGCGTTGAGCGCCGGACTGTCGATGATCTGCAGACGTGGCATCGTGATGCCGCGCGAAATGCAGAGATTTTCCAGCGCGTTGTAAAGTTTTGGTGCCTGCGTCCGCTCCACACCACGCGCCCCGCTGGCCATGCGAATGAAGGCCTGATGCCCGAACCAGGCGATGACGAACCATACGGCGGCTGCCAGCGCGGCGACTGGCCAGGCCCCCGCAAAGTCGCCCGCCGCAGCCGTGACGATCTCACCGAAGCTGCCGCCGGACAAGGCCTCGACGATCATTAGGATTGAGAACAGCAAGGCATGCAGCAACGCCACGAACGAGGCGAGCAGGAACAGCGACCGCATGCGGTTCGCTTGGATATGACTGTAGAGGCCATAGGCCGGGTTCATGGTTGCCGGCTCAGAACTTCACTGCTGGCGCGGTCGAGGCGGCCTTGCGCTCGGCCTCGTCCAAGTTGAAGAAGTCCTGCGCGCCAAAGCCAAGCGTGTTTGCGAACAAGACGGCCGGGAAGCTCTCACGCGTCGCGTTGTATTCCGACGCGGTATTGTTGAAGAAGCGCCGCGCCGCCGCAATTTTGTTTTCCAGATCGCCAAGCTCGGCCTGCAATTGCTGGAAGCCCTGGTTGGCCTTCAGGTCTGGATAGGCCTCGGCCACCACCATCAGCTGGCGCAGCGCCATCGTGAGCTGCCCTTCGGCTTGCGCCTTGTCTGCGGGCGTAGCAGCCCCGGCGGCGGCATTGCGCCACTTGATGACGTTTTCAAGCGTCGACTTCTCGTGGGCGGCATACCCCTTCACCGTCTCGACTAGGTTCGGCACCAGGTCCTGGCGCTGTTTCAGCTGCACATCAATGTCGGCGAACGACTGCTTGCAGCGCTGCCGCAGCGCGACCATTCCGTTATAAATGCCCAGCACCCAAAGCGCGATGATGACGAGGAGTGCGAGCAGAGCCAAACCAACGTAACCCATGACAGACCTCCCGAAGATCGATGTACGCTGAGGAGAAGGCAGCGTTGGCGTGGCGTTGTCAACGGGCGCGCGCCGTGGCAATGGGGTCAGACCCCTTCAATGAAGGGGTCTGACCCCTATGGAGCATCCCATGGACTTTTCCCTCAGCGACGAACAGCGCCAGATCGTCGAGACCACGCGCGCCTTTGTGGAAAAGGATCTCTATCCGCACGAGGCCGAGGTCGAGCGGACAGGCGTGCTGCGGCCGGAGTTGCGCGAGACCATCAAGGCAAAGGCCATTGCCGCCGGCCTCTACGCCGCCAATATGCCGGCCGAGGTCGGCGGCGCGGGGCTGGATACGCTGACCTGGATTCTCTACGAGCGCGAACTGGGCAAAGCCAACTACGCGCTGCACTACAACTGTGTGTTCCGTCCCAGCTATATCCTCAACGCCTGCGTCGGCGAGCAGCGCGAGAAGTATCTGCTGGCGTCCGTGCGCGGCGAGGCGGTCGATTGCGTCGCCATGACCGAGCCCTCGACCGGATCAGACGTGCGCGGTATGAAGACGTTTGCCCGCAAGGACGGCGACGATTACGTCATCAACGGCACGAAACATTTCATCAGCCATGCCGGCGAGGCGACGTTCGCGATCCTGTTCGCTGCGACTGGCGAAGAGGAAACGCCCAAAGGAAAGAAGAAGCTGGTAACCGCCTTCCTGATCGATAACGGCACATCAGGCTATACCATCCGCGATGGCTATAAGAATGTCTCGCATCGCGGCTACAACAATTACATCCTCGAGTTCACCGATTGCCGCGTGAATAAGCGCCAGATCCTAGGCGAACCCGGCAAAGGTTTCGAGGTCGCCAACAACTGGCTGGGGGCAACGCGGCTGCAGGTCGCCGCGACGTGCTTAGGGCGGGCCGAGCGCGCGCTTGAGTGCGCCAAGCAGTTCGCCGTGGACCGCGTACAATTCGGCCAGCAGATCGGAAAATTCCAGGGCGTGTCGTTCCAACTCGCCGATATGGCGGTGGAACTGAAGGCGGCCGAACTGATGACGCTGGAAGCGGCCTGGAAAGTCGATCAGAAGACCGTCACCGACATGGACATGGCGATGGCCAAACTGAAGGCGACCGAGATGCTGGCCATGGTGGCGGACAAGGCGATCCAGATCAACGGCGGTATGGGGCTGATGGCGGACCTGCCGCTGGAGCGGATCTGGCGCGATGCGCGGGTGGAGCGGATCTGGGAAGGGACCAGCGAGATCCAGCGGCATATTATTTCGCGGGCGATGCTGCGGGCGATGGGGGGATAGTAGCCCAGCAGTTTGCGCTCAAAGTATCCATTAGATCGAAAGGTAGGATGGAGAGATTAACATGGTGAAACCCATCAACACGGACAGTTTCAAGACATCAACCGGTCGCGATCTCAAGGACTGGCTGATCTATCTCAACTCCATTTCGGCCGACAAGCTCTCCCATGCCAAAATCGCTGCGCATCTCGAGCAGCGGGCCGGTGTGTCAAGCTGGTGGGCGCAATCGATCACCGTCGCTTATGAGCAGGCGGCTGGCCGCCGGGTTCCTGGTCAACGTCCCAACGGCAAGTTCTCTGCGTCTGTCTCGCGTACCATTGAGGGCGTCCCGGACGAGGTCTTTTCTCGCTGGACACCGCTGATGGCAGACGAAACCAAGATTGCGGGTCATGAGCTGTTGGCTGAACCGACAACGACACGGGCCAAGTCCAGCTTGAACTGGCGCTGCAAACTTAGTGACGGATCGAAGGTAGCGATCGGGTTCACGGAGTTGTCGCCCGGCAAGACACGCATCAGCCTTGAACATTCCGATCTCGCAACCGCCGAAGAGATACCGAAAGTGAAGAACTGGTGGACGAAGAAACTTGAGGGAATAGGTGGTTAGCTCTCAGCTGCGCGGTCGCTACAAGAAGTTATACGGATCGATATCCACTTGCAGCCGCAAATCCCCGCCCTTGGCCGCCGGAACCGCTTCCAGCCAGGCGCGCAGATAACTCTGCACATCCACCTCCTTCGGTGCTTTCAGCAGGATCCGATACCGGTACCGTCCGCGCACCACCGCGATCGGCGCCTCGGCGGGGCCTAGCACCAGGATGCGCTGTGCCGGAGGCGCCGCTAGTGCGATCTGGCGCGCGTAGCCCTCGGACTGCCGCTTGTCCTTGCCCGACACGATCAGGCTCACCAGGCGGCCGAACGGCGGATAGCCGGCTTCCTGTCGCGCCCCGATCTCGTAGTCGAGGAACGCCTCGCGGTCGCCCGACACGATGGCCTGCATGACCGGATGCTCGGGCAGGTGCGTTTGCACGTAACCCCGTCCCGCCTTCAGATGCCGTCCGGCGCGGCCCGTCACCTGGTGCAGCAGCTGGAACGTGCGTTCCGACGCGCGCGGGTCTCCGCTCACGGACAATCCGAGGTCGCCGTCGACGATGCCGACCAGCGTCAGGTTCGGGAAGTTGTGGCCCTTGGCGACGATCTGTGTGCCGATGATGATGTCGCACTCGCCGCGCGTGATCTGGTCGATGACCTCGCGCAGTTCTTTGATGCTGGGCAAGAGATCGGACGACAGGATGGTCACGCGGGCGTCGGGCCAGAGCACTTTCACCTCCTCGGAAATGCGCTCCACGCCCGGTCCGCAGGCGATCAAGCTCCCCTCCGCTTTGCATTTCGGGCAGGCCGGCGGGATCGGCGTGACGAAGCCGCAATGGTGGCAAGTGAGGCGGCCGGTGAAGCGGTGCTCGACCAGCCAGGCCGTGCACTGAGGACATTGGAAGCGATGCCCGCAGGCGCGGCACAGCGTGAGCGGAGCGTACCCACGCCGGTTCAGGAACAGCAGCGATTGCTCGCCGCGCGCCATGGTGGCGGTGACTTCCGCGACCAGTTTCGGCGCGATCCACTTTCCGATGTCCGGCTTGTCCGCCTTCAGATCAATCGCCCGTACCTCGGGCAACGCCTGGCCCGAAAACCGGCTCTCCAGCTTGAGGTGCCGGTAGCGGCCCGTGCGCGCATTGACCATGGTCTCCAGCGACGGCGTTGCGCTCGCCAGCACCACCGGAATGCCGCCCAGCGACGCGCGCACCACCGCCATGTCGCGGCCTTGATAAGTGACCCGGTCCTCCTGCTTGAAGGCGCCGTCGTGCTCTTCGTCGACAACGATGAGGCCGAGATCCGGGTACGGCAGATAGAGCGCCGAGCGGGCGCCGACCACAATGCGCGCCTCGCCGGTGCCCACCGCGCGCCAGATTTTCCCGCGCTCCGTCCCGCCAACCCCCGAATGCCATTCGATGGGCGGCACACCGAAGCGGTCCTTGAAGCGCTGCACGAACTGGCTGGTCAGAGCAATTTCGGGCAGCAGCACCAGCACCTGCTTGCCCTTGGTGAGCGCGCTGGCGATGGCCTCGAAATAGACCTCGGTCTTGCCCGAGCCGGTGATGCCATCCAGGAGGGACACGGAGAAATTGCCAGCGTCCACAGCCGAGCGCAAACCATGGACGGCAATCTCTTGCGAGCCATTGAACTCCGGCTGCGAAGTCTTAGGATCGGGCAGCGGGAAGGTCTTGGCCGGCAACTCGACCTGCACCAGCGTGCCCGATTGCACCAGGCCGTCAACCACGGCAGGGCTGACCCCCGCTTCCATGGCCAGAGCGCTCTTGCCACGGATCAATCCGTCCTTGGCGATATCGATCACGCGCTGCCGGCCCGGCGTCACGCGGTGCGGCGGCTCACCGACCAGGCGCACGCCGTAGCGCTGCGGCACGGTCTCGAAGGCGGCCGACGCGCCCATCATCAGGCGCAGCACCATGCCCTTCTGGCCGAGGGTGTATTTCGCCACCCACTCGACAAAGCGCATGGCGATGAGTGGCAGCGGTGGCACATCCAGGACTTCGGCGATCGCCTTCATCTTGGCCTCGGCCACTGTCCCCGATCCCTCGGTCGGCGCATCCCAGACCACACCCAACCGCTCCTGGCGGCCGAACGGCACCATCACGAAGGAGCCAGGCGGGGCGGGCATACCGGAGGGGAGCTTGTAGTCATAGGTCGTGTCCAGCGCGACCGGCAGCAGCACGGGCACCCGCGTCGATGGCCCGGCGGCGGGCTTGGGAGCGGACAAAGCTGCGCCGGCCTTTGCCTCGGGCAGCGGCAACACGGCCTCTAAGGGCGCGAACAGCGAAAGTTTGTCGTTCCGAATCACGGCCAAAGACTAACGCCTCCCGATGGTTGGAAAGCGGCGGCGATGTGGCTATGGTCGCGGCAAATCACGCAACCGCCCCCAAGGAGCCAGCCCATGAAATTCTTCGCCGATACCGCCGAGGTCAAGGACATCCGCGACCTCGCCACCACTGGCCTCCTGGACGGTGTCACCACCAATCCCAGCCTGATTGCCAAATCCGGCCGCGATTTCAAGGAGGTTGTGAAGGAGATCTGCGGTATCGTCGAGGGCCCGGTGAGCGCGGAAGTGGCTTCGACCGACTTCGAAAACATGATGCGCGAGGGGCATATCCTGGCCAAGTTGGCCAAGAACGTCTGTGTGAAAGTGCCGTTGACCTGGGATGGCCTCAAGGCCTGCAAGGCGCTCAGCGACGAAGGCACGCCGGTCAACGTCACGCTGTGCTTCAACGCCAACCAGGCGCTACTTGCGGCCAAGGCAGGGGCAACCTTCATTTCCCCCTTCATCGGGCGGATCGACGATACCGGGGCCGACGGCATGGAGCTGATCCGCGAGATCCGCCAGATCTACGACAATTTCGGCTTCACGACCGAAATCCTGGGCGCTTCCATCCGCTCGGTCAATCACGTCAAGGACTGCGCGCTAGCAGGCGCCGACGTCATCACCGCTCCGCCGAATGTGATCCGCGAACTGGTGAAACATCCGCTGACGGACAAGGGGCTGGCGGCGTTTGTGACCGACTGGGCTAAGACGGGACAGAAGATTTGATCCTCGAACACGCCATCCTGGACGTCGCGCCGGAGCGGATGGCCGAGTACGAGGCGGTGCTCGCCCAAGCCTTGCCGCTGATCTCGGCTACACCCGGCTTTCTCGGCCTGGAGGTGCGCGCTTGCCTGAAAACGCCCGGCCGCTATCTGCTTCTGGTACGCTGGGAAAAATTGGAGGATCATACGGTCGGCTTTCGCCAATCCGAGCGCTACCAGCGCTGGCGGGCGCAGCTGCACGGGTTCTATCGGCCCATGCCGCTGGTCGAGCACTACGGAGACCCTGTCATATCAGCATAGGAGCGCGTGATCATGATCGACCATTTCTCCCTTGGCGTGCGCGACCTCAACCGGGCCGGCGCGTTCTATGATGCGGTGCTCGCCCCGCTCGGCTATGTGCGCCTCGCGGCCTGGGGCGCCGTTTCTGCCCATCCCCACCGCTCGCTGGCCTACGGGCCGCCGGGTGCCGATGCGGAGGGAACACAAGGCGAAGCGCCGTTCAACCTGGAGGAGCGCCCCGACGCCGCCCCGGCCGGGGCTGGGTTCCACATCTGTTTTCGGGCGCCGGATCGGGCGGCCGTGCATGCGTTTCACGTTGCGGGCCTGGAGCAAGGCGGCACCGACCAAGGCGCTCCGGGTTTGCGCGAGCATTATGGGCCTAACTACTTCGCGTCATTCCTGCTCGACCCAGAAGGCTGGTGGATCGAGGCAGTGACGTACAATCCGCGTTAACCTCTCGTTTACGATTCGCGATTGAGGGTCAGCCATGACCGACGTGACCGAACTCCCGCTATCTGGCGACCTCACCGATACCATCGAGGCATGGCTCGACCATCTTGATCGCGACCGCGGGTTGGCGGAGCTGACGCTCGACGCCTATCGCCGCGATCTGGCGCAGTTCACGGCTTTCCTGGCCCAGCATCAGGGCCATCCGCCGTGCCTGGGCGATCTGCAATGCATCGAAATCCGCACCATTCGCGCTTTCATGGCGTCGCGTCGTAAAGGTGGTACGGCCTCGCGTTCGCTGGCGCGCCAGATGTCGGCGTTGCGCGCGTTCCATCACTATCTGGAGCGCGAGGGGCTGATACGCAGCCGCGCCATTCTGTCGGTGGCGCTGCCCAAGATCCCCCATTCGGTGCCCAAACCGCTGACCATCGAGAAGGCCTTGGCGGTGGTGGCGGACAATCCGTTCACAGATGTGGACTGGATCGCCGCACGCGATATCGCTGTACTGACGCTGCTCTACGGCTCGGGCCTGCGCATATCCGAGGCGCTGGCGATCACGCCTAAGGACGCTCCGGTTGGCGACCGCGATGTGCTGCGCGTCACCGGCAAGGGTGACAAGGAGCGGCTGGTGCCGGTGCTGACCGTCACGCGCGAGGCGATCGAGCGCTATCTGCAACTCTGCCCATTCCCGCTCGAGCCGAACGAGCCGATGTTCCGTGGCGCCAAGGGGGGCGAGCTCAGCCCACGCATTATCCAGCTGCTGATGGAGCGCTTACGCGACAGCCTGGGCCTGCCCGATACCGCGACGCCGCACGCGCTGCGGCACTCCTTTGCTACGCACCTGCTCGGCTCCGGCGCGGACCTGCGCCAGATCCAGGAGCTGCTTGGCCATGCCAGCCTCTCGACAACGCAGGTCTATACCGAGGTCGACCGGGCACGCTTGATCGAGGTCTACGACAAGGCGCATCCGCGCTCGTAGGGCGCTGTTCTTCGCGCCGTATTGCGCTGCCGGAGCCAGCCTTGGACCCCTTGCGGCGCAATACGGCGAAGACGACTGTTGCGCCATACGCCGAAGCTCAACCGCGAAGAAATATGCCGCAAGGCTGCAATCCCGCTGCGCGGTAGTTGCCGCTCTCCGCTGCGTGATATGTCTGCCGTCATGACCGAAGCCGCAACCGCTACGACCCCGGCGACCGCGACGCACCGCTGGCTGCCGCCGACCGGCATCTTGCTCGCATTGGCAGGGGCGTTTCTCTACTCCTGGAAGCCGCTGCTAGTGAAGCTGCTGCTGGCCGACGGGATCGATGTCGAGACCCAGCTCGCGCTGCGCATGCTGCTGTCGCTGCCGTTTTACGCCGCCTTTGCCGCCTATGCCTATCGTGGCCGAAGGGCCCGTGGCGAGGCGACCGATCTTAGCCTGCGCCTGGTCGGACTGACGCTGTTCGGCGGCGTGCTCGGCTACTACGTCTCGCCCTATCTCGATTTTCTCGGCCTCAAGATGATCACGGCCAGTTTCGAGCGGCTGCTGCTGTTCACTTATCCGACGCTGGTTGCCGTTCTGGGCTGGCTGTTCTTCCGTGAGCGGATCACGCCGGCGCTGCTGATGGCGCTGGCCCTGACCTACGCCGGTCTGGCCCTGGTGTTCGTCAAGGACCTCGACAGCTTCGGCCCGCAGGTTGTGACGGGTACGGTGCTGGTGCTGGCCTGTTCGGTCACCTATGCGCTATACGTCCTGTTGTCCAAGCGCCCGATCACTCGCATGGGCGCGCCGCTGTTCACCTCGATCTCCATGGTGTCGGGCAGCGCGCTCTTGGTGGGTCAGTTCGCCGTCACCCACCCGTGGTCGGATTTGCTGGTGCCCTGGCCGGCCTTCTGGCTGGCGCTCGCCATGGCCATCGGCGCGACGGTGGTGCCGTCCTTCCTGATGTCGGAGGCGATCGCCCGTATCGGCCCCAGTTCGGCCAGCGTGACGGGAGGCGCGGGGCCGCTCATGACCACGCTGCTGGCAGTGTGGCTGCTGGGCGAGCCGCTGACGGCCTGGCATATCGCGGGGATGGCGCTGGTGATTGGCGGCGTGGTGGTGCTGTCGCGGGGGCGGGGGTAGGGCTGCGTTCCCGTTGACGACCGATTGTGGTAGTCTCGCTGCTCTGAACCGGGCAGCCGGCTCCCGAAAGGGGGGTCGCCCGGCGCAAGCAAGGACTCTTCCGATGGAACACTACACGCCCGCCGAAGCCAAGGATTTGATCGAGGAACTGGTGGCGCGCGCCGCCCGCGGCGAAGATGTGCGCATCGGCAAGGTCAATGGCGTCACGGTGCGGCTGATACCGGTCGAACCGGCGCCTGATGTCACGGCCAAGCGCGTCACCGATACGATGCCGCCCTTCGTGCCGCTCGACAAGCCGCGCGTGCCCGGTCGGCTGGCCGGAAAGATGAAGGTGCCCGAGCGACTTATGGAGCCGATGACGGAAGAAGAGCTCCGCGACTGGTACGGTGACGACGCGTGAGGCTGTTACTCGATACGCACACGTTGTTCTGGTGGCTGGTAGAGAAGAATCATCTGTCGGCGATTGCATTGGCGGCAATTTCCTCCCCCGAGAACGAAGTTCTGGTCAGCGTCGCAACGGCTTGGGAGATGGCCATCAAGGTTGGGATTGGGAAGTGGCCCGAGGCATCTTCGTTGGTCGATAGCTTCGAGAGTGAGGTAGCTGCTGAATCCTTCCGGATAGTACCAATTGGGATTCATCACGCACGATTTGCTGGGCTAATGACGGCTGCTCATCGCGATCCGTTTGATCGACTGCTTGCCGCTCAAGCTATCATCGAGAATGCTACTTTAGTATCGTCCGATGGCAACATCGCCACTTTGGGCGTGACCATCCTCTGGTAGCCTTCAGACCCGGTAACGCGCCAAGATCTCCAGCACCGCCGCAACCATGTCCGCCGCGGGCACACTCACCTGCGCGGGTCGGCCTTCCGTCCACTGCGCGCGATCTGTGATGCCCTCGGCGGCCTTGGCGCCGGCGATCAGGTCCTTGATCGTCACTTCGCCCTTGGCTTTTTCGTCGCCGCCCTGGATCACCACGCAGGGGCTGCCGCGCTTGTCCGCATACTTCATCTGCGGTTTCATGCCCGAGGTGCCGACATACATCTCGGCCGGAATGCCGGCTTGGCGCAGTTTGCTCGCCAGCGCCTGGTACGTACCAAGATCGGTCTTGTCCATCACCAGCACCAGCACCGGGCCGCGCGCCGTCTCCGCGCCGGTCTTGCCGAGCGCTTTCAGCGCCGAATAGAGCCGCGAGACGCCGATGGAAAAGCCGGTCGCGGGCACGGGAGCGCCCATGAAGCGGGCGACCAGGCCATCGTAGCGTCCGCCGCCACCGACCGAGCCGAAGCGGGCGATCTGGCCGTCCTCGTTCTTTGTCTCGAAGGTGAGTTCGGCCTCGAAGACGGGGCCGGTGTAGTATTCCAGGCCGCGCACGACAGATGGGTCGAATATCACTGCGGTCTGCCATAGACCGGCAGCGTCAGCCAGTTTGCTCGATCTGATCGGAGTCCTCAGTTCATGTTCCTTCTCGATCTCGACGTTTCGAAGTCAAGCGCAGATTGCGCTCCGATACCCGCCGAAGCAGCGACGAATCTAGTATCGGCATATACAACGCTTTCAATAGGTTGCTCGATCACTATTCGCCGTCGCAAGCGCTGGACTACGTCGAGAAAGCCGACGATCAAATTGAGCCCAGCCTCGCTCAGTCCGGCGCCATCGGTGAAGTCGCCACTATCGTCTTTCCGGCCCTTGGCCCAGCAGATCGCGGACGCCGTCAGGTCACCGAAGTTGTCAAACTTATCCATCGCGCGCAACGACCACGTAATGCCTGTGGACTGTTCGGCATCTACATCCAGCAGACTTGCAAAACGCCGTCGAGTATCTTCCGATTGTTGACCCTAATAACATACTGCCCCCGCGGCACACCAATCGCCTCCAGAGCATCGGCCGCCATCATGCAGATCTCGGCGTCCGCCGCGACATTATCCGTCCCGACCGTATCGCAATCGAACTGCACGAACTCGCGGAACCGCCCCGGTCCGGGCTTCTCGTTCCGCCACACGGACCCCGTCTGATAGCGCCGGTACGGCTTGGGCAGCGCATCGTAATTCTCCGCCACATACCGGGCCAGCGGCGCGGTCAAATCGTACCGCAAGCTCATCCAGTCGCCGTCCTCGTCCTGGAACGAGAACACGCCGGCGTTTGGGCGGTCCTGGTCAGGCAGGAACTTTCCCAAGGCCTCGGTGAACTCAATGGCGGAGGTCGCCAGCGGCTCGAAGCCATACAACTCGTAGACGCCGCGGATTTTGGCGAGCATCCGCTCCAGACCGCGCACTTCGCTCGGCGGCACATCGCGCATACCCTTGGGCAATCGCGCCTTGGGGCGGGTGTCCTTGCCTTTGTCCTCTTTGGCCATCGCGGTCGTGCCTCGCTCTGAAGGTGTTCGCCCGGACATCGCATCCCGGCGGGGCCACCGCAAGCCGCTTTTTAGGCGCCCGGTCAGGGAGACGAATTAACCCGCGGTTGCGGAGATTTATCACGCGATATCAATTGGAAATGTCGAATTCCGGGGCACGTCGAGAGGTCTTGTTAACCCTTGGCGGGCAAGCTCACGGCATCTTCCACCTGAGCTGTGCCATGACCCCCACTCTGTCCGCACTCGGCAAATCAGTCTTGCACGACGCTGCAAGCCTGATGAACCGCTTCGAACGCATGGGCGACGCCCTCGATGAAGCGACGCTTGGGCGGCTCGCAGCCTTTTGGCAGGCCCAGACCCGCGCCGTGCGCGACTTGATCGCGATTGTTGCCACGACACTGGTGGCGTTCGTGCTGATCGCCTCCACCGAGGCCTGCACGGCATTTTTCGACTATGTGCACGACAATCCGGAATTGGAACTCGATGGTGCGATTCTCGCCGGCATGACGGCAACCATCGGCCTACTGATCTTCAGCTTGCGACGCTGGCGCGAGCTGAGAAGCGAAGTCAAGGTGCGCAAGTCAGCCGAAAAGCGCGTTCAGGAGCTGGCATATCACGATCTGCTCACCGGCCTCTACAACCGCCGTGCGCTGGCCGACGAACTGGCCCGGGCCGTAGCGCGCTGCAAGCGAACCGGCGACGCTGCCAGTGTACTCGTGCTTGACCTCGACCGCTTCAAGCCGGTCAACGATCTCTACGGCCACGGCACCGGCGACAAGCTGCTGGCACTCGTCGCCGAGCGCCTGAAAGCTACGCTGCGTGCCGACGAGTTCGTCGCGCGTCTGGGCGGCGACGAGTTCGCCGTTGTCCTGGCCCATGCCGGCAGCGATTGCTCCGAGGCGGCCACGGTAGCCGAACGGTTGATCGAGGCCTTCAAGCTGCCCTTCAAAATCGGCTTCCTGGAGATCGGCATTGGGCTGACTGTCGGCATAGCGCATTGCCCGACCCACGCCGGGACGGCCGACGAGCTCATGCATTGCGCCGACGTGGCGCTTTACGAGGCCAAGGCGCACGAGCGCGGCAGCCATTGCGCCTTCGAGACCAAGATGGACGACGAACTCAAGAAGCGCTCGGAGACCGAGTTGGAGCTGCGCAGCGCCATCACCTCGGGCGAGATCGTGCCGTTCTTCCAACCGCTGGTGAATTTGGCTACCGGCCAGATCGTTGGCTTTGAAGCGCTGGCCCGCTGGCTGCGCCCAGGCAAGCCCATGATGTCCCCCGCATTCTTCATTCCGATTGCCGAGGATTGCGGCTTGATCAACGAGCTGTCGCTGTCGATCCTGCGCCAGGCCTGCATGCATGCCAACGGCTGGGATCCCTCGATCAGCCTGTCGGTCAATCTCTCCCCGGTGCAGTTCTCCGACCCCTGGCTGGCCGAGAAGGTGCTGGCCATTCTGGTCGAAACGGGGTTCCGGCCGCAGCGACTGGAAGTCGAGATCACGGAAACGGCGCTGGCCAAGGACATGATGGCGGCCAAGCGCATCATCACATCGCTGAAAAACCAGGGCGTGAAAGTCTCGCTGGACGATTTCGGGGCAGGCTATTCCTCGCTGCAGCATCTGGGATCGCTGCACTTCGACAAGATCAAGATCGATCGTTCGTTCATCCTGGCGCGGCACGACAACCCGGACGGTGAGAAGATCGTCAACGCCATCGTCGGGCTGTCCAAGAGCCTCGGCCTCAGCAGCACCGGCGAAGGCATCGAGACCGAAGAGAACGCGACCTGGCTGCAGGAAATGGGCTGCACCTTCGGCCAGGGCTGGTACTTTGGTCGGCCCGTGGCGGCAACCGATGTGGCCGGGCTGTTGCGCAAGCCGGTCGAAGAGGGGTCTATGCCCGCGCTGTTGGCAAGCGCGTAAACAGTCGCTCAGACTCCCGCACCATCAATCCTATCGGCACTGCATTTCGCACCGCAGCACGTCGACTGGACACGAACTGGCTGGCAAGCCGGCGCGGCCAGGACCGCAAGAGCTGGGTCCCGTGCAGGCGGCAAGGCAAGACCGAAGCCGCGCGGTCTCGTAGGCTGCCCTTTGCGCCAACAACTGCCGCTGCCTGCTGACGGCTTCGTCCAATTGGTCTTGAGCGCGCTGCAGACTTTCCCTTCGCTGGCGGTCAGCGTGCTGTGCGCCGAGGACTTGTTGCTGTTGGAGCGCCATCAGGTTGTGCTGCAGGTTTTGACGAAACTGCTGCAGCCATGCGCGGTAGGATTTGTTCTGCCATAGCCGAGGCGCAATGCCCACATGCGGACGTGTGACGTGCGGACGTGCGGCGGGTTTCGCAGTGGCGGCCGTCAGTTCCGAACAGGCAGCGAACTGGACCACCGATATCATCAATGCCGCGGCAATGACCGTGCGTACGCTCATGACAGATTTCCGCTTCTAGACCCTCGCCTTAGCCGTCAACACCCTGCCGTAGCAAACGTTCCACGGCCACAGTCAGTTTCCTTTTCAACTCCTCCTTGGCCGGCTCACTGGCCTCCAATATCTCACGCGTGCGCATGAAATCCATCGCCGCGAATTGGTTCACGGCCGGGCGGATCAGAACGTCGGGGCCGCCTTGTTTCAGCTTTTCCTTCACGATGGAAGCAAGCGTGATCTGGGCGCCGCCAATCGAGACTTCGAAGGAGTTGGGTAGCTTTCCGGGCGTGCGCGACCGCGTGGTGCCGGTGACGTCGATGGCGACGGTCAGGTCGGCGCGCTCGCGCAGAATGTCGAACGGCGTTGGGTTGACAAAGCCGCCATCGATCAGCACGCGCCCCTCATGTTCCACCGGTGTCATCAGGGCGGGCAGTGCCGAACTTGCAGCGATGGCAGGAATGAGCGCTCCGCGCTCGAACAAAACCTCTTCCTGGGCATAAAAGTCCGTCGCCACGGTAACGAACGGCAAGGTCAGCTTCTCGAAGCTGAGCGGCAGCGTTTCCGGCATTAGGATTTCCACCAGGGCTTCGGCGCTGAACAGTGCGGGCGTGAAGGGGTTCCAGAGCGTCGTCAGCGATCCAGGCCAGCGCGTGGCGATGCGGCGCAGCAGCTCGGTGCGATTGGAAAACAGCTTGAGGGCGAACTCGCGCATGTCGCGCCCGCTCATGCCCGAAGCATAGTTGGATCCGACGATGGCGCCGATGCTGGTGCCGGCAATGATCGAGGGTTTCACGCCCAGTTCGTCCAAGGCCTCGATCATGGCGATGTGCGCGATACCCTTGGCCGCGCCGCCGCCGAGCGCGAGGCCGATGCGCAGGCTGGAGTCGGCAGGACGGGCGATGGACTTGGGCAACCGCGCCTCAGTCCGGGTGGCGGGGAGTTTTGGCAAACGGGATTTGGGTGGGGTGGCCATGGTGGCAGTATAGCGGCTGACGCCGTGCTGTCATCCCGCGCAGGAGGAGTCTCTTCTCCCCTTTCTTAAGGGGAGAAGGTGGCCGCCCGACGCGCTTTGCGCGGAGGGATGACGGCCGGATGAGGGGCAGCCGCTTGCTCCGTAGCCGTGGCACGAGTGACTGAGCAAGAACCTGCCCCTCACCGACCGCGTGGCTCTTGGCGCTGAAGAAGCGCCTGCGAGACGCGGTCTCCTCTCCCCTCGCCAAAAGGCGAGGAGAGAGGAGAAAAAAGGCTTACACCGGCACCCGCACCACGCCTTTGAGGCCGCCCATGTCGCTCTCCTCCAGCCAGATATCGCCACCGTGGACACGGGCGATGTCGCGGGCGATCGCCAGGCCAAGACCGGTATTCGGGAGATCCTGATTGCGGCTGGGATCGAGCCGCAGGAAGGGGCGGAACACGATCTCGCGCTTTTCCAGTGGAATGCCCGGGCCATCGTCATCCACTTCGATGCGCAGCCAGTGGCGATCCTGGGTCACCGTCACGACGATGGTATTGGCATAGCGGGCGGCATTGGAGACCAGGTTGGCGATAGCGCGCTTGAAACCGTGGCGTCGCAGCGGCACCGGGATCTTGCGGCGGCGGCGGAAGCGCAGTTCGATGGGTTTGCCGAAGTGCATGGCGCCGGCGCGCACTTCCTCCATCATGGCGCGCACGTCGGTCGGCTTGGCCTCTTCGCCGCTGCCACCTTTGGCGAAAGCCATGTAGTCCTCGAGCATGGCCTGCATTTCGTCGATGTCGTCGCGCATGGCCTCGGTGCCGGGTGCGCCTTCCAGCACTGCCAGTTGCAGTCTGAAGCGCGTTAGTACCGTCCGCAGATCGTGGCTCACGCCCGCCAGCATGGTGGTGCGCTGCTCGACGTGCTTTTCGATGCGGTCGCGCATTTCTTCGAAAGCGGAGGCGGCTTGCCGGATTTCCCGTGCGCCACGGGCCCGGAAGTCGGTTGGCACCGGGCGGCCCTTGCCGAAGGCTTCCGCCGCTTCGGCCAACCTGACGATGGGCCGGATCTGATTGCGCAGGAACAGAATGGCCACCGACAGCAGCACCAGCGAGGTGCCAATCATCCAAACCAGGAAGATGTGCCAATTGGTGGCGTACGTGCGTGTGCGCGGCACGATGATGCGCAGCACGGCCTGGGGCAGCTTTACACGCACTTCGACATCGCGGTCGTCGCGGGTGTCGATCCAATAGGGTTTGTCGAGCTGGCTGGCGAGTTCGCCAGTCAGGATCCTGTCCAAGAGATCGAACCCCACTACCGGGCGCGGCTTGGGCGGCGGAAGCTCGCCGGCCGGCCAGATGCTCAATGACATTTCGAAGCGCCGCTGCGCGATATCGATCAGTCTGCGGTGGTCGTCCTTGGTCTTGGAGGCGCCGAAGGAATCGACAATAGCGCCGATTGAACCTGCCGTGGCCGTCGAAAGACGCATCGTCTCTTCTTGCCAATGGCGCTCCATGAAGACGAAGGCGACAACTGACTCAAGCAGCACGATGGGTGCGATGATGATGATGAGCGCACGCGCATAGAGCCCCTTTGGCATCAGGCTGGGCAGAGCGGTCCAGCTCATGCGACTGAGCTGCCGGCCGAATTGGCGCAGTGTGCGGAGCGACCAGTGACGGGTGGGAATTGCGATCATCAATCGACGTAGAGGACGTAGCCTCGCCCCCGTGACGTCTGCAGGTAAGTCGGATTAGCCGGGTCGGGCTCGATCTTGCGGCGCAAGCGATTGATCTGCACGTCGACAGCCCGCTCGCTGGCGGTCGTGTCGGCGCTCCCGGCGGACACGCCCACCAGCTCATGGCGGGCAATGGCTACCCCCGGACGAACGGCGAATTGGCGCAGCATATCGCGCTCGCGCTCGGTGAGTTTGATCGGCAGGTCGCCTTTCTTGAGTTCGCCGCGCCCGATGTGGAACAGGATCGGCCCCATGCGCACTTCCTCCCGCGAGCCCTCCTTGGGATCGTAGCGGCGCAGGATGTTGTTCAAGCGCAGCAGCAACTCGCGCGGCTCAAAGGGCTTGGTGATGTAGTCGTCGACGCCGGTTTCCAGACCGGCGACGCGGTCTTCCTTTTCGGCCATCGCGGTCAGCATCAGGATCGGCACATTGCTGTCGCGGCGCACCTCGCGGGCCAGATCGAGGCCCGATCCATCCGGCAGCATGACATCGAGGATCAACACGTCAAACGACAGCCCGCGCATCGCCGAACGGGCGCCAGCCGTGTCGCCGGCAGCGCTGACGCGGTAGCCGTTGTTGTGCAGATAGTACACCAGCAGTTCGCGGATGCGCTGATCGTCGTCGACCACCAGAACATGCCGCGCATCGTCCGGCAGCGGTGTCTTGGACTTGGGCGAAGGAAAGGAGATGCTCATCGAGAAACCTCGCCAATCGTCCTCGTTCGGGTTGAAACCTCGGGCAACAGGGCCTCGACGCGGGCACGCTCGGCCGGTTCGATCATGGCGGCCAGGAAGGCGCGCACCACGGCAGGGTCGCCGCTGCCGGCCAACGCGTCGCGGACGCGTGCGATCTGTGGCTCCAGCAGGCGCCGGGCCAGCTGCCGGCCAGCTTCGGTCGAATACAGCCGGCGCTCGCGGCGGTCGGCTTGGCCCAAGCGCTGCTCGATGAAGCCGCCCGCCACCAGCTGGCGCAGCACGCGGGCCAGCGATTGCTTGGTGATTTTGAGAATATCCAACAGGTCGGCAACCCGCAGGCCTGGGTAATGCTCGACGAAATGCAATACGCGATGGTGCGCGCGACCGAACTCGAACTCAGCGAGAATTTCGTCGGGACGGGATGTGAAATCGCGGTAGGCGAAGAACAACAGTTCCACCAGCGCGACCATTGAGGCTTCGCGCTCGGGCCGGCCGCCGGCACGCGCTGGCAGGCCTTCGGAGGCCACGTCGTCGGGTTTTGCGATCACGCTAGATAGGTCAGCCATGTTGACATAATCCAAAAGCTGGGATTACTGTTGTGCGACTGCCATGGCGCTCCCCTTCCGGTTCTCCGAGTTAAGGCTTGGGGTTGGCGCATGCAAGGTATTTGAGCTGACGAGTGCGGCCAAGGGCTATAAACCTTGACGCCACAACCCAAGGAAAAAGCCGGTCGCGCCACCTGCGTCGAACCCGGCCAAGTGGAGGATACGCAGATGGCCCTGATTCCGTTTCACGATCGCGACGGTTTCATCTGGTTCGACGGCAAGCTGGTGCCGTGGCGCGACGCGCAGATCCACATCCTGACTCATGCCATGCACTATGCCAGCTCGGTGTTCGAGGGCGAGCGGGCCTATGGCGGCGAAGTTTTCAAGCTTTCCGAGCACTCGCAGCGGCTGATCGACAGCGGCAAGATGCTGGACTTCGACATCCCCTATTCGGTCGCCGAAATCGACCAGGCCTGCCGCGACACCATCAAAGCCAACAAACAGGTCGACTGCTACGTGCGCCCGATCGCCTGGCGCGGCAGCGAGATGATGGGGGTGAGCGCACAGCACAGCAAGATCCACCTCGCGATTGCCACCTGGGAGTGGGGCTCCTATTTCGATCCGGCCGTGAAGATGAAGGGCATTCGCCTGGCCCGCGCCGTCTATCGCCGGCCCGATCCCGCCACCATCCCCTGCAAGGCCAAAGCCTCAGGCCTCTATATGATCTGCACCATCGAAAAGCACCGCGCGGAAAAAGCCGGCTACGCCGACGCCATGATGCTGGACTGGCGCGGCCACGTCGCCGAGTGCACCGGCGCCAACATGTTCTTCATCAAGGACGGCGAAATCCACACCCCGACGCCGGACTGCTTCCTCGACGGCATCACGCGCCGCACTGTCATTGAGCTGGCCCGCAAACGCCAGATGAAGATGATCGAACGGACAATCCTGCCGGAGGAACTGAAAGACTTTTCCGAATGCTTCATCGTCGGTACGGCAGCCGAAGTAACGCCAGTGTCCGAGATCGGCGAATACTCCTTCAAACCCGGCGCCATCACCGAAACGCTGCTCACCGACTATATGTCGGCGGTACAGCCGGCCGCCGCGCGACTTGCCAAGGCCGGTTGAGCGTGCTTTTAGGAACCCTCGCCTCGCGAACGCGCGGCAAGTTTCTTTTAGCGTGTAGTCAAGGGTAGGGGTTTTGATCATGGCGCAGGAACCGATGGGTTCGGGCAAGCAAGACGAACGCAGAGCTGCGGGCGTCGTTCTAAAGGGCGCAACGGGCGCCGCGGCAGGTTCGGTTGGCGCAATGGATCGCGACGAAGAGCGCCGCCGGCGCGCGGCTGGTGGCTGGCTGTGGCGCAACGGCGGCACCAACTTCATCGGTTTGCTGCTGCTTGCAGCGCTTGCCGGGATCACGACGCTGGCCATCAGCCAGAAGGAATTCCTGCCGCGGCTGTTCGGGTTCGACATTCCGGTCGAAGTCAAGACCGTGCGCTGGGGCAACTCGATTGTGTTCCCGCTCGAAGGCATAGACAAGGCTGGCAAGAAGGCGACGTTCGATTTTGTCGCCAAGACCAAGGACTACTCCTGGATCAAAGGTCAAGCCGATCAGGTGACTATCAACGGTCAGCCAATCGGCAACGCCGATGTGAGCGCTCAACTGTTTGGGCCTGAAGTGGCCAAGGGTCTGGCGCCGGCAAAGGACCTGATCGCCGTTGGCGTGGCCTCGGAAGAAGGCACGCTGGCCGAAGAGAACGCCCGCGCGGCGCAGCGCGGCAAGGTGGCAGCCGGTTGGGCCGACCAGAATGTCGGCGGCAACAAGGGCTTGTGGGTGCTCAATCTCGGCCAGTTCAGCAACGCCTGCACGTCGGCAACGGTCGAGCGCGATACCAGCTGGGAGCGTCCGTTCCTGATCGTAGGCGCGCGCAACCAGGACGCCGGCGTCAATCTCGGCGAGGCCCTGGCCAACGCCATGAACAACAAAACCAACCTGCCCAGCACGGCCTGCTACTCAACGTTCGAACTGGCGAAGCTGCGCTAGGCAAACCCAGGTTCAATGCAGCCGGCCTCCGTTGGGGACCGGCTGCGTTGGCTGGATAAGGACGACGGCGCCCTGGGCATCGGGAAAGCCCAGGGTCAGGACCTCCGAAATGAATGGCCCGATCTGGCGCGGTGGGAAATTGACCACCGCTGCCACCTGCCGCCCCATCAGCGTTTCGCGCTGGTAGTGCGCCGTGATCTGGGCAGAGGTCTTCTTGATCCCGATTTCAGGCCCGAAATCGATCCACAACTTCAGCGCCGGCTTGCGCGCCTCCGGGAACGGCTGCACATCCACAACCGTGCCAACGCGGATATCGACCTTCAGGAAATCGTCGAAGCTGCAGAGGGGCGTTGTCTCGTTTGCGGCCATGGTCCACCTTCAGGGATTGCTGGGCTTTTCATTCGGATCGGCCCACCAGGTGTCCAGCAGGTAGCCGTAGAGCGACGTCGTCGCGGGATAGCGCAGGTGCGCGCGGTGCGCCACCCACTGCTTGGCCGGATAGTAGAGCGGCACCGTGTAGCTCCCCGACAGCAGCACGCGGTCCAACGCCCGTACCGCCGCCGTCAGCTGGGCCTGGTCCTTGGCCTGGATCAGCGCATCGATCATGGCGTCTGCGGCTGGGTTCTTGATGCCGGCGATGTTGAAGCTGCCATCCTTGTCGGCATAGGCGCTGGCCCAACGCACCGACTGCTCGTTGCCGGGAGACAGAGACGTATACCACGTATAATAGACCATGTCGTAGTCGAACTTGGTCAGCCGTTGCTGAAACTGACTGTCGTCGGCCAGCCGGATGTTGGCCACGATGCCGGCGCGCTTCAATTGCGCGGCGTACTCCAGCACCAGGCGCTGCTGCGTCTGCGACTGCACCAGGATCTCGAACGCGAACGGCACACCGCTGGCTGCGTTCGTCAGGGCGCCGCCTTTCAACTCCCAGCCGGCCTGTTTCAGCAGATCGAGCGCGGCCCGGGTATTGGCGCGGTTCCAGCCCTGACCGTCGCTCACCGGCATTTTGTGCGTTCCCGCCATCACGTCGGGCGTGACGGCGTCCGGGAAGGGCTTGAGCAGCGCCTGCTCGGCGTCGTTGGCCGGCGCGCGATGCGATGACAAGGCCGAACGATCGAAGAAGCTCTGGAGACGCGTGAAGGCGCCGCGATAGAGATTGCGCCCGATCCATTCGGAGTCGAACAGAAGATTGAGCGCCTGGCGCACTTTCGGGTCCGCAAACAAGGGCCGGCGCTGATTGAACACCAGCGCAACGGTCGGCGCCGGAAGGGAAAGAGCAATCTCGGCCTTCTTGACATGCCCTGCTGTGACAGCAGGAAAATTGAAACCGTCCAGCCACTTGGTAGCGTCGGTCTCTTCCACGAAATCGTGCGCGCCAGCCTTGAAGGCTTCGAACATCGCGTTCTGGTCCTGATAATACTCCCACGCGAGTTCGTCGAAGTTGAACCGGCCCTTGGCGACGTTGAGATCCTTGCCCCAGTAGTTCGGATCGCGCTTCAGCCTTAGAGCTCGGCCCGGCACGATGTCGCCCAACACATAGGGCCCGCTGCCGATGGCTTTCAGCGTCGGCTCTTCGAAGTTCCCAAGACCGTAGACATGTTTGGGCAGCACCGGCATCAGCCCCATGATCAGCGCCATCTCGCGATCGGTGCCGGGCTTGAAGGTGAAGCGCACGCCGCGCTCGCCGGTCTTCTCGGCCTTTGCCACTTTAGCGTAATAGCCACGATGGTTTGGCCGGCCATGATCGCGCAGCGTCTCCCAGGAAAACAACACGTCGTCTTGCGTGATCGGTTGGCCGTCGCTGAAGTGGGCCTCCTTGCGCAGCGTGTACTCGACGTAAGCGCGGTCCGGCGGCGTATCGACCGTCTCGGCGATCAGTCCGTACAGAGAGAACGGCTCGTCGAAAGCGCGCGCCATCAGGGGTTCGAACACGACGGTGCCCAGCGACAGCGGGAAGTTGCCTTTGATGATGTAAGGATTGAGGCTGTCGAAGGTGCCCTTGATGGCTTGACGCAGCTTGCCACCCTTGGCTGCGGTGGGATCGGCATAGTCGAAATGCGCAAAACCAGACTGATAGCGCGGCTCGCCCAACATGGCGATGCCATGGCGGGCTTCGGCAACTGCTGCCGTTGCGGCCAGCGCACCGCAGAGCAGCGTCAAAGCACTCAGTACCCGTTTCAACGCCGGCAGTGGAAAGAGCCGCATCCTGTCCTCTTGAAGCAACGCGTGGGTCATGTTGGCGCGACCCTATCGCGCCCGTTGGCGTCTGACGAGGCCCTGCACACCCACAGCTTCAGTGGCGCTGCGGCAACGCCCCAGCCCGATTACCGCAAGCGCGTCGTTTTGGGACCGCTGCCGGTCACGGGATTGCCTCAATTGACCGCCTAAAGGCTTGCCATCTTCAAGTCCTACCATTGCGGCGGAAGCGCTGCCGGGCGGGACCGTAGGGACAGGGGTCGGGCGAGACCAAATGGTGGTTTCGGCCTGGGATGAAAGGTTCAAGTTTCATGGCTTATCCGAAAGTGATTGGGATCGGCGCGATGCGTCTGATGGCGGCATTGTGCTTGTCATCCGCGGTGATTGCGTTTGATGGCGGCATGTCTTCGACACTGGCGGCTGCCAAGAAGAAGCCTGCCGCGGCAGCCGAAACAGCAGCTCCCGCGGCCGATGCGCCCGCCGCAGCTCCGGCTGCCGACGCGCCTGCTGCAGCTGAGCCAGCCGCCAATGCCGCTGCTGCTCCTAGCAAAGCTGGCCCGAGCTGGGTGAAGATCTGCGAAAAGGTGCCGTTCCCCGATCCTGCCGCCAAGGATCCCAAGGCGGCCAAGCCGATCGAGAAGCAGGTTTGCGCCACCCAACACGAGAGCTTTGATAAAGACTCGGGCAGCCTGCTGGTGTCGGTCGCAGTTCGCCAGATCGAAGGGTCGGATAAGCTGTCGTTGCTGGTCGGAACGCCGCTTGGCGTGGTGCTGCCGCCGGGTCTGGCGCTGCAGTTCGACGACGAGAAGGACGAGGCCAAGTTCGTCAAGTTGCGCTACGATTTCTGCCTGCCGACTGGCTGCAATTCGGAGACCGAACTGGCCGCTGACGTGCTTGAGCGCATGAAGGGCGCCAAGATCATGCGCGTGCTGGCAGCCACCCTGCAGGGCACGACGGTGCCGTTCAAGATGGGCATGGGAGACTTCGGCACTGCTATGGCTGGCGATCCGGTCGATACGGCCAAGTATCTCAACGCCCGCAAGAACCTGGTGCTGTCCCTGCGCGAAAAGATGATCGCCAAGCAGAAGGCGACGCAAGCCGCTGCTGCCGAGGCCATCAAGGGCATTCAGGAAGACCAGGCCGCCGCTGCCGGTGCCGCTGCTCCTGCCGAAGCGCCAAAACAGTAAGCGGCGTTATCGAGTGTCTCAAATTGGCAAGGGCCGTCCCGATTGGGGCGGCCCTTTTCGCATGGCCAGACATCGAGCACTCAGTGCCCTAATGCGTTTCCACGAACAACGGATGATAGGCACCCGTATCGTCGGTCGTGAACATCTCGCGCACTTGCGGATGACGCAAGGGCCTGCCGGTGTCGTCCGGCAGCAGGTTCTGCTCGGAGACATAGGCGATGTATTCGGTCTTATCGTTCTCTGCCAGCAGGTGATAGAACGGCTGGTCCTTGGCCGGGCGCAGTTCCGCCGGGATCGATAGCCACCATTCCTCTGTGTTATCGAAAATCGGGTCGACGTCGAAAATGATACCGCGGAAGGGGTGGACGCGGTGCCGCACCACCTGACCCAGCCGGTACTTTGCCTGACGGGAGCCACTCATCCCAGGTCACCCTTTTAACGCCACCGGGGCAGCTGCCAACGATTGTGGCAACGAAGTGACGGGAAATCCGTGTCTCTGTCAATATCGAGCGTCAGCACAACAAAAAGGGGCGGCGCATGGCCACCCCGGTCTGTATCGCATCGGCACAACATGTCGCAAAACTGGCAGTCGCAAAACCTCACGTCTACCAGACCAGCCATCGCGGAGTGGACTGGCAATAGCGCCGGTATTGCGCGCCGAAGTTGGCCTGCAGCACCTCTTCTTCGGTGCAGATGATCAGCGTGTTCATCGCCGTGATGTAGAGCGCGGCGGCGGCGAGCGCAGACACCGGCGAGTAGATCGCCAACGAGACGAGCGGGATCAGGAAGGCGACATACATCGGATTGCGTGAGACGGCGAAAAAGCCGGTGGTGGTGAGCTTGTGCGGCTCGCCGAAGGCGGTGTTGCTGAGGGCGACGCTCATCTGGCGCTGGATGGCCAGTACGAGGCCCAGGAAGGTCACGACGGCGACGATCAGGACCACGGCGCCGACGCCGCCGGACTGCAGATCGGCGATGGCCTCGGGGGAAAAGCGCACGGTCAGGCCAAAACCCAGACCGTAGCAGGCCCAACTCAACCAGCTGGAGATGTCGACGCCGCCAAGGCGGGTGATTTCGGTTGAGCTGGCGCGGCGGTCGGAGCGGGCGGACGTGATCATTTCGGCTATCTCGTGCTGAGTTGGCGACTGCCTCCCTTCAAGCAAGAGCCGGGCCAGTTAAGGTATTCGGTAAGTGTTAACTGTTGACCAGTCTGGCTCTGTGAAGCCTTCGGGCTAGCTCCAGCGCCGGTTCGACCACATCCACTGCTCGGGGTTTTCGCGGATCCAGGCCTCGAACTGGGCTTGCGCCGCCGCCGTGGTGGTGCGGATGTCGTCGCCGGCGTTTGCGGTCCAAGCCACTTTCAGCTCCTTGACCTCGACCTTGAAGCGCGAGGCGCGGCCAACGCGGACGCAGCGGGCGATCCAGATGCGCGAGCCGACGCGACGCGCGATCATGGCGGGCACCATGGTGGAACTGGCATCGACGCCAAAGAACGGTACCTTGATGCCGTGGCGGTCGTGCAGGTCGGAGACGATGCCGAGGCGGCCGCCCTGGCGCACAAAGTCCATGATGCGGCGGGCGGTGCGCTGGCCTTCGCTGTCGTCGCCCTCGTAGTCCTGGCCACGGGCCAGCAGGCCGGCGGGATAGATTTTGGCCCGCTGTTCGCGCAAGTAGTGGTCCGCATAGGGGTTTTTCACCAGCCGGTAGACAGCAGCGGCGTGCCAGCCGGTGCGGGTCATGGGCCAGGCGGTCAGCTCCCAGTTGCCCATGTGCAGCGTCATGGCCACCGCCGGCCCCATCTTGCCCTGATAGCGGCGGAACACTTTTTCGCTGATGAAGTCGATGCGATCGGGGTCGGCAATGACGCGGTCGATCATCATGGTCTCGACCATGACGCGGCCGAGGTTGCCCCACATGGCGTGGATGATGCGCCGCCGCTCGCGCTCCGGCTTGTCGGGAAACGCGCGCGCGATGTTCTCGAGCGCGCGCCGCTGACGCCGGCCGTAGGGCGCGATGCGCTGCCACAGGAACGCGGAGATATTGCCGGCGACGTCCAGCGGCGCCAACCGGACAATGGCGATTAGCAGGCGCAGCAGCCCATACTCCAGCCGGTTGCGCAGATCGAGAAAGCTCATGCCGTACCATCGCGCATCAGGCTGGGAAGCGCTGCCAGACCGTCGGCTCCCGTCTGCATGACGTTGCGTTTGAGCAGCGGCACATTGCCAATCAGATGCAGTCCGATCCCGCGGATAAGCTGCAACCCGAACGATCCCGATTCCAGCGACGCATTGAGCACGCCCACCCCCCGTCCGCGCGTGGTTGCGTCCAGGCGGCGCTGCCGGTCGTAGCGGTCGAGCGCCTTGGCCGTCCCCGGGTCGGATCCCTCGGTCAGCACCGGGCCGATCACCTCAGCCAGCTCGCCAACATCGCGCAGTCCCAGATTGAGACCCTGCGCCCCGATCGGCGGCAATACATGGGCGGCCTCGCCAACCAGCGCGATCCGTCCGCGGGCGAAATGGTCGACCTCGAGGGTAGTGAGCGGAAAGGTCATGCGCGGGCTGAAGTCGCCGATGCGACCGAGCAGGCCCTGCAACCGCTCCTGTAGCAGCAGCCGCAACGCCGGCTCTGGCAGCGCTGCCAGACGCGCTGCCTCGTGCGGGCGCTCGACCCAGACCAGGCTGGAGCGGTGTCCTCCCC
>CAVTAS010000010.1:0-1150039 GCA_963732765.1 uncultured Alphaproteobacteria bacterium
ATCCATCAGTGTCCGATGAACAGGAATTGGGCGAAATTCATTGGCATTTTGAATGTCCGCTCAACGGAGCACTTCAAGCCTGCCCTTCGCGGGCAGGGATTTCTCTGGCCCATAGCCGTCATCGAACCAAATGCAACACTCCGCGCTCTTTGAGTTTTTTGATGTCCGCTTCGATTGTTGCGGTGCAGAATCAAACGGTAGGCTTCTAGGAATCAAGCAGGTCGGCTCACCCGCCGAAGCTGCTTCTGTACTTCTCGGCGCGCAGGGCCAAGTGCATCGGCCTCGGTGTCGTGGCGAGGAGGCTGCGTTTTTGTCAACTCCTTGCTAAACAACCGACAGTCTGGAATCAGGGCGCTCTTCGCGTTGGCAACTCCATTGAAGGGGCGGAATCATGATGAGGCGCTTCGAGGATAGCACGGTTGTCGTTACGGGCGCTGGCAGCGGCATCGGGGCGGCGTGCGTGCGCCGGCTGTTCGACGAGGGCGCCTCGATCGCTGCTTCCGACGTCAACGGAGACAATCTGGCCCGGCTCGTTGCTGACCTCGATGGCGGCGAGCGCGTATTCGCGACGACGCTTGACGTGAGCGACCGCAAGGCTACGGCGACAGTCGTGGCCGAGGCTAGGCAGCGCTTCGGCGCCCTCAACGGTCTCGTCAACTGTGCTGGGATGCGCGGCGTCGGCACCGTCGCCGACGTCGATCCCGAGACCTGGAGCCGCGTGATGTCGGTCAATCTCGAAGGCACAGTCAACATGTGCCAGGCGTTCGTCAATGCCGTGAAGGATGACAAGGGTTCGCGCGCCATCGTCAACGTGTCGTCGGGAGCCGGCGTGCTCGGCGTGCCCAACCGGTTGCCCTACGTCGCCTCGAAATTCGGCATCGGCGGCATTACCCGGGCTATGGCGCCGGAGCTCGGACCTTACGGCATCAGGGTCAATGCCGTTGCACCCGGCATAACCGATACGCCGCTGATGGCGTTCCTGTTCAACGATCCCGCCGCCCTGGAGCGCGCGATGACCCGCATACCGCTCGGCAAGTTCGGCAAGCCGGAGGAGATAGCCGCCGTCATCGCCTTTCTGCTGACGGACGATGCAAGCTTCATGACCGGGGCCGTGGTGTCCGTCGATGGCGGCCAGACGGCCATCCTGTAGCTCACGCCACCAGCGGAAACCTTTGCGCGGCCCGGCAAAGTGTTTCGCGCTATCCCAGGTACCGGCGGGAGCAGCGATACCTGAAGATGCGCGGCTTGGGTGGGCAGCAGTCACTGGAGTGAGAATGCGGGAACACACGGCAACGCTGCTGGCGGACGATTTCATCTTCCTG
Source organism: uncultured Alphaproteobacteria bacterium (assembly GCA_963732765.1). Lineage (GTDB taxonomy): Bacteria > Pseudomonadota > Alphaproteobacteria > Rhizobiales > Hyphomicrobiaceae > JANYHF01. The sequence continues at coordinate 1,323 of CAVTAS010000010.1, forward strand.
GAAGGCCCGAAGTGGCGGGACGGGAAGCTCTGGGTGTCGGACGTCTTCGACCACAAAGTCTACCGCATCTCTCCGTCCGGTTGGCGCGAACTCGTCTGCGAGGTCCCCAACCGTCCCTCCGGACTGGGTTTCCTGCCCGACGGCACGCCCATCGTCGTCTCATCCAAGGACTTCCGCCTCTATCGGATCGAAGGCTCAAAGATCGTCGAATACGCTGATCTGACGGCATACGTTCGCGGGCACGTGAACGACTTTGCCGTCGATCATGCCGGGCGCGTCTTCGTCGGCAACTTCGGCTACGATTACGATGGCGGCGAGGCTCCCATGGAAACTGTGATCCATCGCGTCGATCCGGACGGTAGGATCTCGATTGCGGCCTCGGGCGTCGAGTTCCCGAACGGGATGGTGATCATCAAGGGCGGCAAGACGCTGGTGGCGGCCGAGACCTGGCGCGGCAAGCTTACAGCCTTCAATCTCAGCCCTGACGGTGTGCTGAGCAACAAGCGCACCTTCGCGGACCTCTCGCCACGCCAGCCCGATGGACTCTGTGCCGACGCCGAGGGTGCGATCTGGGCCGGCTGCTTCAACACGGGCGAATTCCTCCGCGTGCTGGACGGCGGCGAGGTCACGGACCGGATCATCTTCGAGGGTTCGGGTGTGTCGTGCGTCATCGGCGGGCCGGACGATCACACGCTGTTCTGCACCGTGTACTGTGGGCCGGTGGCGGATCTCATAGCGCAGAAGCGCAAAGCGGCGGTGTTCACGCTGCCTGTTCCCGTTGGCGCCCCTCGACTTTAGGATCATCCGCATGCAATTGACATTTGCCGATGCGCGCCAGCTCGCCATCGACGTGCTGAGCAGCCACCGGATGCCGGACGACCATGCCGCGATCGTGGCAGATCACCTGGTCGACGCCGCCGCAGCCGGGCATGCCTTCGCCGGCCTTCCCCGCGTCATGGCGCTAGTGGAGCATCTGAAGGACCATCCGCCAGGCCGCCCCATCACGGTGACCGACAAGACCGCCAACTCGGCCCTGATCGATGGCGCGGGCAACAACGGCTACGTGACCTCCTTGATCGGCATCGACAAGGCGATCGAGCTTGCGCGCATATCGGGCGTCGGGGTGGTCGGCATCCGCGATACCTGGTTCAGCGGCCGGCTGTCCTACTACGTTGAACGTGCCGCCCGCGCCGGGTTCGTCGCCTTCCATACGGCAAGCACGCAGGCCCGGGTGGCCCCGGCAGGCGGCATCGACCGGACATTTGGCACCAATCCCGTAGCCTTCGCCTTCCCGTGCGATCCCGAACCGCTGGTGATCGACTTCGGCACGGCCATGACGACCTGGGGCAACGTGCTGCTGCGCAAGAAGCTGGGACAGACGCTGGAGCCGGGATCGGCTGTCGATGCGGACGGTTACCCCACTCTCGATCCTGCGGCGGCCCTTACAGGCGCCTTCCTGCCCTGGGGCGGCCACCGCGGCTATGGGCTCGCCCTGGTGGTTCAGGTTCTGGCCATTCTCGCCGGCGGCAAGAGCGTGGCCCAGGAAGTCACCGACAGCGGCTTCTTCTTCCTCGTCGTCGATCCCGCGATCCTCGGCTCGGTGGACGACTTCCGCAAGCATGTGAGCGAACTGGTAGAGCACATCGAAGCCTCACGGCCCGCGCCCGGGACCGCCAAAGTCCGCGTGCCTGGCCGTGGCAGCCTGGCCAAGCGCGCCAAGGCCAAGGCGCTCGAGAAGATTGAGGTCGACGATGCGGTCTACGAGACGCTTGTCGCGCTACGCAATGGACCTGGGAAGTGAGACCGACATGCGCCTGAAGGACAAGGTTGCGATCGTAACGGGTGGCGCGTCGGGTATCGGCAAGGCGACCGCGCAGCGCTTCGGCCAGGAGGGTGCGATCCTCGTCATCGCAGACATCAACGGCGAGGCCATCGAGCGGTGCGTGGCCGAACTGACGACCCAAGGCATTCGCGCCTCCGGCCAAGTCTGCAACGTCACACAGCGGGAGCGGACGATCGAGATGGCTCGCGCTGTCGCCGCCCGTCACGGCCGCATCGACATCCTCGTCAACAATGCCGGCATCTCGCGCTATCGCCCGTTTGCCGAGGCGACGAGCGAAGATTGGGACGCAGTTCTCGGCGTCGACCTGAAGGGCGTGTTCTTCTGTGCCCAGGCCGTGGCGCCGCAGATGCGCCAGCAAGGCTACGGCCGCATCGTCAACATTTCGTCTGCCCTTGGCACCGGAGCGGCGCCGCACAATACGGCGGGCTCGCCCGGCGGCAGCGCGGCCTACGCCTCGGCGAAGGCTGGCGTGATCATGCTGACGAAGACGCTCGCCCGGGAACTCGGCCCCAACGGCGTAACGGTCAATTGCGTCGCCCCAGGGACATTCCTCACGCCGATCTCGGCATCGACGCGGACGCCGGAACAAGTGGCCGAGCACCTGGAGCATCGCAAGAAGACCACGGTGCTCGGGCGTCTCGGCACGCTGGAAGAACTCGTGAACACGATCCTGTTTTTCGCCTCCGATGAGTTCGAGCTACGTCACTGGCCAGACGCTGAACGTCGATGGCGGCCGCTCGGATCGCATCTAACGCTGGAAGGACCCTTGAGATGCTTTACTCCGTCTACTGCCAGGACGCCGAGAATACGGCTGCGCTGCGCGAGAAGCATTTGAAGGTGCACCGGGAATATCTGGACGCCTGGAGCAACAGAATCTTCTTCTCCGGCCCCCTGCAGAGCGATGACGCGCAAACGGCGCTCGGCAGCCTCTTCATCCTCAACGTCGAGAATCGGGCGGAGGCGGAGCGGTACATCGACAACGAACCCTTCAACAAGGCCGGCATCTTCGCCAAGGTCACCATCCAGCGCATGCGCAAAGGGCGCTACAATCCTGCTCTGACCGAAGGTCTGTAGAAGCGCCTGCTATCACTTGGCGTCGGGATAGATCTGCTCGCCGTACGCGGCCCGCACGTCGGCCAGGAGCTTGCCCGAGGGCGGGGCGTACATCAGGCGCTTGCTGGTGAACGTACCCGTCAGTCGCCGCATGCCGACCGCCATCTCACCCATCTTGATCAGGGCGGCAATCCCGTTGAGGACCGGCGCCCGATCGATCTCGCAGACGCCAGCCTTGAGGAGCGTCCCCATCAGGCTGCCCCCGGCTGGAATGAGAACCTCCGCCCCCTTGTCGAGCGCGCGGCGCGCGGTTTCCTTGAACTGGTTCACGATCCGCTCCCGGGCGGCATCGTCGGCAAGGGCAACGTCGAAATCTCCCGGCCGCTCGACGGTCAGCATCTCCGCCGACACCATGCGGCCGGCGAGGCCCTGCTGCTGAATGCCCTCCACGATCCGGCGGTTGAACTTCGGGTTCACATTGATTAGCGAGAACGTCGGCCCCATCAGGCAGGCCATCTGTACCGAGCATTCCGACAGTCCGAGCACGGGTATATTCAACAGCTCGCGCAGCTCGTGCAGACCGGGCTGGAACATGTTGCCGATCAGGAAGGCGTCGAACCCCTCGCGCTCTGCCCGCAGACCGTTGTCGATGACCTCGGACGTATCGAGAAACTCGAGATACCGGTATTGGTCCGCGACCGCCCGGTGCGGGCTCAGGCCGAACATCTCGACCGTGGTTGCGGGCGCCGCCGCCGCGTCGATGACACCGCGCAGCAACCGGCCATACTGCCCCGACTTGGAGCCCCGCGACATGCCGAGGGTCTGATAGAACAAGCGCATGGACGTCCCTTAGATTTGTCCGCGGATGTCTCGCGACACTCACGGCTCCTTGCTCGCGCTTCGGATCGGACATTGCAAGGGCATCCATGAGGCCGATCTTTGCGCTTGCTGGCAAGAACCTTCACCAAACTGGTCCGTATCTGGGTATTGGCACTCTCCCTAGACTTGCCCGACGCGGCGATCTTGGAGAAACAGTCCGATGCACGACACCAGTACCGATGCGCGCTCGGACGCCAGCTTGGTCCGGCAATGGCTCGCGACCTTCGAGGATGCGCTGGCGAGTGGATCGGCACCTGCGCTGAGGCGCGTCTTCTGGCCGGAGGTGCACTGGCGCGATCTGTTGGCATTCACCTGGACGATCACGCCGCACGACACCCTGGAGCATGCGGCGTCCAATCTGCTCGCCGCCCAGCCGCGCGTCCGTGCCCGGAACTTCCGCTTGGCCGAGAACCGCACGCCGCCGCGGCGCGTCACCCGGCACGGCGTCAACGCCATCGAGGCATTCTTCACATTCGAGACCGAGACTGGCCGCTGCAGCGGCCTCGTCCGGCTCGTCGCCGAGGAGCCCGGCCGCGCCTGGGTCCTTGCCACGTCGCTCGACGAACTGAAGGGGCACGAGGAACCGATCGGCGACCGCAGGCCGACGGGAGCAGCCTATTCCCGCACCTTCGGCGGCGACAACTGGAGCGACGTGCGCGCCAAGGCTGCGGCCTTCGCCGATCGTGAGCCAGCGGTCCTGATCATCGGGGCCGGCCAGGCCGGATTGGCCATTGCGGCCCGGCTCGGCCTTCTCGGGGTGGATACCTTACTGGTCGACCGGCGCGCACGGGTCGGGGACATCTGGCGCGAACGCTACCATTCGCTGGCGCTGCACAATCAGCTCAAGCTCAACCACATGCCCTACCTGCCGTGGCCACCGAACTGGCCGACGTACCTGCCCAAGGACATGATCGCCGGCTGGCTCGAGACCTATGCCTGGGCCATGGAGTGTAACGTCTGGAACAACACGGAGTTTCTCGGGGCGGACTACGACGATGGGGCCGGGACATGGCGGGCGCGTGTCCGCCGCGCCGACGGCGTCGAACGCACGATGCGGCCGCGCCATCTCGTCGTCGCGAACGGCATCGCCGGACGGCCACTTATCGCCAAGCTTCCGGGCCTCGACAGCTTCCGCGGCAAGGTCATCCATACGCACGACTATCGAGAGGGGGCGCATTGGAAGGGCAAGAACGTTTTGGTCGTGGGTGCGGGGACGAGCGGACACGACGTGGCGCAGGACCTCCACGGTCATGGCGCTAAGGTGAAGATCATCCAGCGCGGCGCAGTCACGGTCGCCAGCGTCAAGGCCGCAGGCCTCGTGCACTCGGTCTACTATGAGGAAAATCTGCCGCTTGAGGACTGCGATATGATCGCGGCCGCCAGCAGCTACCCGTTGCTGGTGAAGTCATACAAGGCCGCTGTCGAGAAGATGAAAGCCATGGACAAGGATCTTCTTGAGGGGCTCGCGGCCCGCGGTTTCAAGCTCGACTGGGGCGACGACGGCACAGGCCACCAGATGAAGTTCCGCCGCCGTCATGGCGGCTATTATCTCAACTGCGGTTGCTCGGAGCTGATCATCAGCGGCGAGGTCGGCCTGCTACAGGATGAGGACACGGATCGTTTCGTCGAGGACGGCCTGCGGATGAAGGACGGCTCGGTGGAGAAGGCCGACCTCGTTGTCACCGCGACTGGCTATCAAACTCAGGAATCGGTCGTTCGCGAGATGCTGGGCGACAAGATCGCCGATCGAGTTGGGCAGATCTGGGGCATCGCATCCAATGGCGAGATCGCCAACATGTTCGTGGCCACGCCCCAGCCGGGGCTGTGGTTCACGGGTGGTGGATTTGCACATTGTCGGATCTACTCGCAATATGTGGCCTTGGGGATCAAGGCCCACGAGCTCGGCCTCGTGAGCTGATCGGTCAGGATTCAGATGCTCGATTTCACAGGCAAAGTCGCCCTGGTGACCGGCGCCGGATCCATCGGCGAAGGGTGGGGCAACGGCAAGGCGACGGCCGTGCTCCTGGCGCGGCAGGGAGCCCAGGTCTGCGGGGTCGATCTCGACCCCGAGGCGCTCGCGGCAACTTCGGAGATCATGCGAGTCGAAGGGCGCTCGGACCGCTGGTTGCCCCTGACGTGCAACATGCTCGCCTCCTCCGAGGTTGAGGCAGCGGTCGAGAAGTGCCTCGATCGCTTCGGCCGCATCGACGTGCTGGTCAACAACGTCGGTGGCAGCGCGCCAGGTGATCCGGTCTCGATGCCGGAGGAGTTCTGGCGGCAACAGCTGGACTACAATCTCACCACGGCGTTTCTCGGCTGCAAGCACGTGCTGCCCGTCATGGAGCGGCAGTTCGATGGGAGCGGCAAGGGCGGGGCGATCGTCAACATCGGCAGCGTCGGCTCGATGACGTTCCAACTGGGCGGCCGCGTCAGCAGCGGATATGCGGCGGCCAAGGCGGGGCTGGTCGCCTTCGGGCGATCCACGGCGATCGCCTACGTTCGCAAGGGCATACGCGTGAACACGGTCATCCCCGGCTCCATGCACACTCCTCTAGTCGAGCATCGGCTGGTCAAGCAGCTGGGCGCCGAGGATGCCGAAATGCTTATCGCTAGCCGTCACGCGGCGGTGCCCATGGGCCACATGGGGGATGCCTGGGACGTGGCCAACGCGGTCGTCTTCCTTGCCAGCGACGAAGCCAGGTATGTTACAGCCACTCAGTTGGTCGTCGATGGCGGCATGACGGCAGCCCGCTCCGCCTGAACGCAAGGGACATCGTCATGACACGACCGGTCATCGTCAGCTGCGCCGTCACCGGCTCCGGAGATACGACCAAGCTGAGCCCCTATGTGCCCGTAACCCCGAAGCAGATCGCCGGCGAGGCACTCGCGGCCCACGCGGCCGGGGCCGCGATCGTTCACATCCATGTCCGCAACCCGGAGACCGGGGCGCCCAGCCGCGACATCGTCCTTTATCGCGAGGTGGTTGAGCGGATCCGAGCCCGATCGACCTCGGTCATCCTGAACCTCACGACCGGGCCCGGCGCCCGCTTCACGCCGGACGAGAAGGACCCCAACCGCAACGCCTCGCCGGGCATGGCGGCACCCCAAGACCGCATGGACCACGTGCTGGAGCTGAAACCGGAGATCTGCAGCCTCGACGTGGCGACCATGAATTTCGGGCAACATGCGTTCGTGAATACGCCGGCCCACATCACGCGCATCGCCGAAGCCGTGCGTGCCGCGGGCGTGAAGCCGGAGCTGGAAGTTTTCGACCTCGGGCACATCGCGTTGGCGAATAATCTCCTGGCCAAGGGGCTCTTCGCGGACCCGCCCTATTTCCAGCTTTGCCTGGGAGTGCCCTGGGGTGCGCCGGCAACGCCCGAGGCGATGGCGACCATGAAAGCAATGCTGCCCGCCAATGCCCACTGGAGCGCCTTCGGCGTCGGCGCACAGCATTTCCCGGCTGTCGCGATGACGGTCGTAAACGGGGGGCACGTACGGGTGGGGCTGGAGGACAATCTCTACATGTCCAAGGGTGTGCTCGCCGAGGGCAATGGCCCCATCGTAGCGCGCGCGGTGCGGATCATCCGCGAGATCGGCGCCGAGATTGCTTCACCCGCCGAGGCGCGCAAGATCCTCGGCCTCAGCGGAGGAGCTTGAGCCATGTCGCGTCTTCAAATGCCGACTACGGACGAAATGACGCCCGAACAGAGGGAGGTCATTGCCGAGGTCGTCGCTGGCAGGCGCGGCAAGGTGCCGGCGCCCGTGATCGGCTGGCTGGCCAATCCGGAACTCGCACGCCGGGCGCAGAAGCTGGGCGAGTTGCTGCGTTTCGAGACGTCGCTGGAGCCGGCGCTGAGCGAGCTAGCCATTCTTGTCTGCGGCCGGCACTGGACGTCGCACTACGAATGGACGGCGCACAAGCGCATCGCGCTCGAAGCCGGGCTCGACCCGCGAACGATCGCAGGGATCGCGGCGCGAGAGGCCACCCCGTTCGCGCGCGGGCCGCGCGAGGAGGTGGCGCACGCGGTCGCATCGACGCTGCTGTCCAAGGGCAGGATCGACGATGCGCTCTACGCGCGCGGGATCGATGTCATTGGCCAGAAGGGCATGGCCGAACTCGTCGGCATTCTCGGCTATTATTGCCTCGTGTCCCTGACTCTCAACGCTTTTGAGTTGGGCCTGCCGGAGCACCTGGCGCCAGAGCTTCAATCAGAGAGCAACGGCAGCCCGTAGTGCCGCTGCGCCGTGCGCCAGAAGATGTCGTCCTGCTCGTCCTTACTGGCCGAGGCTGTCAGCAGCTTGTGCGCATTGAGGCCGACCTTGTAGGCGTAGCTGCCCTTGTCGACGGGGAAGTTGCTGCCCCACATGCAGCGTGCCGCCCCGAACGATTCAAGGCAGTGCAACACCCAGGGTCGCCAGTGCGTTGCAAGCTGCGCAGAGACGGGTGCAGTCACGCCGTCTTCCAGGCCGAACCCGCTAAGGCGCATTCCGAGGCCACTGAGCTTCATCAGGACGTTCTCGCAGCGGGCGAGTTCCGCGATGCCATTGCGCCAGGCGTTGGACATATCCGTACGGCTTTCGTAGCCCTGCACGCGTAAGACGCCGCCACAGTGATTGATCACGATCCGCGTCTGCGGAAAGGTGCGCGCCAGTCTTGCGATTATCGGCAACTGGGTGAAGAACGCCCAGACCTCGAAACTCAACCCGAGTTCGGCGAGGTGCGCGAAGCCGGCTCGGAACGCCGGCGTCTCGACCATATTCTCCGTCGTCGGATAGGCGGGGTTGAGCAGGGACGCGTCGCGGTCCCAGCACAAGACCTGTCGGATCCCGCAGAAACGTCCACCCGATGTCGTGAGCCCGCCTCCGGCCGTGATCTGGCGCTCGAGCACGGGGCGGACGGCATCGCCCAGCGTCAGGTCCGCAAAGCCCACGATGCCGGCGCAGACATGGGTCCGACCATAGATGCCGCTTGCGCTCATGGCAGCCACGCCGTTGGCGAACTCGGTTTCTCCAACGGCCCGCATCGCAGGATCGCCATCGGTGCGCAACATCGCGCGGGCCTGCACGAATACTGAGGCGCGCACGTTGTGGCCGCTCGACAGGTCCGCGAGGTAGTCGTCGAGCAGATAGCGCACGTCCGGGCGCTGATAGAGGTGATGGTGGCTATCGATGACGACTTGCTCGGGCCGGATGTCCGGCTCGTCGTGGCCGGCCAGCCAATCGGGCCGGATCGAGAAGCCGATCGGGGATTGCTGCATCTGCTCGCGGTCCCTGCTAAATTGCATTGCGGATGGCGAAGACTATGCGGTTCTGACGCGACCGGCGCGACAGCCATCGGTCTTGGCGCCTGCTGCCAAGCTGTTTGTCGGATGTTCGCATACTCAACCCTGGCAGCAGTAGATAGCCTTGCGCCAACCGAGGAGACACAGATGGCATCGATGACTGGCAAGAAGGTGTTGATCACGGGCGCACTCGGAACGCTCGGCACGGCTCTCGTGGCACGCTTTTCCGGCGAAGGCGCCGAAGTCTACGCCTGGGACCGCCCCACGTCCGTCGAGCCGCAGGCTACACTGGACAAGATCGCCAAAGGCGTCAAATTCGTCGGTTGCGATCTGAACGACCTTGCCGCGACCGAAACGATGGCGCTCAAGCTTTCCGATCAGGTCGGTGGCTTTGATGTGCTGATCAACAACGCCGCCTATGTTACCAACAAGCCGCACGAGGAGTTCTCCATCGCGCATTACGAGGAGGAGGTCCGGATCAACTCCTCGGCCGCATTCGTGCTCTCGCGCGCCATCAGCAAGCGGATGAAGGAGCGCAAGGCTGGCAAGATCGTCTGCATGACCTCACTCACGCTCACCGGACACTGGGAGGGCTTCGTGCCCTACATCGCCTCCAAGGGCGCCATGTACGGCCTCGTCAAGGGACTGGCGCGCGAGCTCGGTCACCATGGCATCAACGTCAACGGCGTGAACCCAGGTGCCATCGTGTCGGAGGCCGAGTGGCGCCACTTCGGGGCCAAGCGCGAGGAATACCACCGCTGGATTCTCGAAAGACAATGCCTCAAGCGCCGGATCGAGCCCGTCGATGTGGCCAACCTGATCCTTTTCCTAGCCTCCCCACAGGCCGACCTTATCACCGGCCAGGACATCCATATCGACGGCGGCTGGTAAGGTTTTGCAGCCTCACGTGGAACGGTTCCGAAACAAGCGGACCAGGAACTCCACGAAGGCTTCCGTCTTTGGCGGCGTCTTCTTCCGGCCCGAGTAAACAGCATAGAGGGCGACGTCGGTATCGGTTGAGCTGACCTCGCATCCGGGGAAGACATTGATCAGTTCCCCCGACGCGATGGCCGTGTTTGCAACCACCTCTTGCAGCATCGCCAGCCCTACCCCGTTCAGGGACGCGATAAGGGTGACTGCAGAGCTCTCCGTCTGCAGGTTGCCCGATACGTTGACCGAGATTGTCCGGTTCTTGGATTTGACCCGCCAGACGCTGTCGTAGTTCTTGGCCCGGTAGACGATGCAGTTGTGCTGCGCCAACTCTTCCGGTGTCGCCGGCATGCCGAAGGCTTTCGCATAGGCCGGACTGCAGCAAATGACCCGTCTGCCCGGGCGGAGTTTGCGGGCAATGAGCCCGGAATCCGGCAGTTCACCCAGCCAAACCGCGACATCGACCTTGTGCGTGACGAGGTCGGCAAGCGAGTCTGTGAGCGTCACATCGAGCTTGATCTCGGGGTTAGCCTGCAGGAATTGCGGCAGGGCCGGCACGATGACGTGGCTGCCGATGGAATGGCGCAAGTGGACGCGAAGGAGACCTTTGACGTCCCGCTGGTACGAGGACACCTCGCGCTTGATCGCATCGAATTCGTGCATCAGCGACCGGATCCGCTCGCTGTACAGCACGCCGGCCTCAGTGAGCGACAGCGCCCTTGTGGAACGGTTGAGCAGTTTTACGCCGAGCCGGTCTTCCAGGCTGTTGATCTGTCTGGCGACCGTCGTGACGGACACATTCAGTCTTTCCGACGCCGCAGAAAAACTGCCGCACTCGATCACCTGCAGGAACGCCTAACTCGTCTGCATCTCGTCCATACTTGCCTCTCGTTCCGGCTCATTCAGGCTGGTCTCGGGAGCCGGGTGAACGCACAATGGCAGGAAGCAGAGCCGCCGCAAGCCGTCACGACGGCCTTTCGGTCCGCGTCAGGTAGCGGACTGCTCCTTCAACGCATTTTGCGATTTCCGATCAGGACGTTTGCATATCCTGCGGATACCGCCTCCGGACCGCGATTGTTACGCTTCTGGGCGGCATGTCTCGATCGGGGGCCTTGCAGGCCGCACTGGCTTGGTGGGCGAACTGTGACGACGACGGAACGTTCGGACCGACTGCAGACGATGTCCAAGGCGGGCCCCTCAAAAATATGCACAATAGTTGGAGGAAACAGATGAAATTTGCAAAGATGCTCGGCGCCGCACTGATGGCCGGTACGGTTCTGACGGCTCTGCCGGCGATGGCGAAGGACCTCAAGTTCGGAATCATTCCGAACAATATGGCCTTCCCGTATAACGTGTTCTTGACCGATGGGTTCAAGGAGAAGGCCGCCGAGAAGGGTGTCAAGGTGATCCTGCTCGACTCCAAAATGAGCATGGAGACCCAAGCCAACCAATTCGACGACCTGCTCAACCAGAAGGTCGACGGCATTGCCTTCATGGCGAATGACTCGGTGGCCGTCCAGGCACTGGTCGACAAGGTAGAGGCCGCCGGAGTTCCGATCGTCGCCGCCGCCGTCCCCGTCGGGGATTCAACGAAGAATGCAGTCGACTACGCGTATCCAAAGTTGACGGCGCTCGTGTCGACGCAAGACGTGAACGCCGGACATGTTGCGGGCGTCTATGCCGCGTCCGTGTTGCCTAAGGACAAGGAAGTGAAGATCGCGGTGGTCGAAGGCGCTCCGGGCTTCGCGGTCGTGAAGCAGCGGCAAGATGGCTTCGAGGCCGCCCTCAAGGAAGGCGGCATCAAATTCAAAGTCGTGTCCTCCCAGCCCTCAGATTGGACGCCTGGCTCGGGCGAGCGCATCTGCCAGAATGCGCTGACGGCTAACCCGGACCTCGACGTGATCTTCAGTCACGCCGACGACATGGCCCTGGGCTGCGCCAAGGCCATAAGCGCGGCCGGTTCCAAGGCTCGCCTGATTGCGACCGGCGGCGGATCCAAGCTTGGCGCCATTGCGATCAAGAACGGCGAGATCGAAGCTTCCGTCTGCACACAGCCCAAGCTCATCGGCGAGTTGGCGTTCAAGGTCCTCTTCGAGGCTGCGCAGAACCCAGCGGCCGCCAAGAAGGGCCAATACGTGACCTACGACATGTATCCGCTGACCAAGGCGAACGTCGACAAGTGCCCGATGTGGTGAGAAGCTGCGTCGGAACGATTTGACCGATCAGGCAACGACAAGCGGCATCCCGGGGGATGCCGTTTGGCGTAAGCTGCGCATGTGCCCGACTTGAGGCATGGTGCCGGACTTGGGGCGATTAGGCCGATGCAGCCGCAACAAATCATGCAATTGCGAGGTGTGGTGAAGGTGTTCGCCAACGGCACCTTGGCACTGCGCGGCGTCGACCTGGACATCGAACAAGGTAGAGTGCACGGCTTGCTCGGTGCCAACGGAGCAGGGAAGTCGACTCTGATCAAAATCCTTTCCGGCGCCTACGGTGCTACCACCGGGGAGATCGTCTGGAAAGGAAGCGCCGTCCGCTGGAGTAGTCCCAAGGACGCCAACGACAAGGGCGTGGCGACCATCCACCAGCACATCCCGCTGGTTCCGACGCTGACGACCATCGAGAACATCTTTTTGGGGGACGAGGGGTTCTGGCGCCGGTCCGAAACTATCGAGACACAGTTCGACAAACTGTGCGATCGGATGGGGTACTGGTTGGACCCGGACAAATTCGTCGGCGACCTGCCCATCGGTCAGCGGCAGATGGTGTGTATCTTCCAGGCGCTCAGGACCGGCGCGGACCTGATCGTCATGGATGAGCCCACCGCGTCGCTCGCGCTGGACGAGCGCGACCTCGTCTACGCCACCGTGCGCCGTCTCTCCAAAGTCGAGCACAAGGCCATTCTGTTCGTCTCCCACTTCCTCGACGAGGTCATGGCCCTCACCGATCAGGTAACCGTCCTGCGCGATGGCAAGGCCGTGTTGCGGGCGGAGACGAGCGATCTCAGCGAAAGCAAGCTCGCCGAAGCCATCGTCGGCAAACAGGTGATCACGCTCGAGAGGGAGGCGGCAAATCGGAGCAGCCGCCCACCGGTTCCGGGTGTGGTTCCGCGCCTGGAATTGCGCGACCTCACATCGCCGGGTCGACTGCACCCGATCTCGCTGGAGGTGGCACCAGGCGAAGTCGTCGGCATTGCGGGGCTGCTCGGTTCAGGGCGGAGCGAGCTCATCCACGCCATCTACGGATCGGATGCCGAGGCCAGGGGCAAGGTCCTTCTGGACGGCAAGGCGCTCCACGGCACCACCGCCGCATCGGTGAAAGCCGGAATCGGTTTGGTGCCGGAGGATCGGAATGCACAAGGGCTGGTGCTCGACTTCGAGATCTGGCGCAACATAACCTTGCCGGCTCTAGAGAGTGTCTCGCCGCTATCCGTGCTCAGGTCCCCGCTTGAGTTCCAGCGCGGCTGGGACGCCGTCGAACTGCTTTCAATCAAGGCGAACACGCCGGAGATCCTGGTCTCCGATTTGAGTGGCGGCAATGCCCAGAAGGTGACCATCGGCAAGTGGCTGTTCAGCGATGTCCGTCTGTTCTTGCTGGATGAGCCGACGGCGGGCATCGACATTGGCGCCAAGACCGACATCCTGCGGCTGGTCCGCGAACTTGCCGGTGCGGGCAAGTCGATCATTATCGTGTCGTCCGAGTTCGAGGAACTCATGGCGGTCGCCGACCGCATCCTCGTGATGCGCGACGGGCGCTGCATTGCCGAGCGTTCGCCGCATGAAACGTCCGAGCACGAATTGCTGTTGCTGGCCGGCGGCAAGAGCGTCACCCCAACCGCGACCGACCACGAGGCCGCCGGCAGAGAGAGCTTGAGATGACCGTACAGGACGAGGCCATTGCGGCGCCGGCCGGACGCTCCGCAGGGACAACCCGTCCGAGGGCGCCAGCGAACTGGAGGCGGTTGTTCGGTCTGCAGGAGGCCGGCGTCTACTACGCGCTCGTGTTCCTCATTGCCGCGCTGACGGTCATCACGACCTACCAGGGGCAATCGAACTATCTGACCGTGTCGAACCTGAGCAACGTCGTCTACCAGGCTTCGCTAACCGCGATGATGGCCGTGGCGATGACCGTCGTCCTCATCAGTGGGAACTTCGACCTCTCCGTGGCGTCGGTGGCGGCATTCTCGGCCGCAGTGCTGATCGGCAACGCCGATATCATTGGCTTCTGGCCTGCCTTGGCGCTCGCGATGACGGCGGCGATCTGCCTGGGGTTGCTCAACGGCGTCATCGTTCAATACGTCGGCATCAATGCCTTTATCGTGACACTGGGAACGATGACGGCCGTTCGCGGTGCGATTCTGCTGTACACAGATGGCCGCTCGCTCGCGATCTCCTCCCCCGAAGTCATCGAGAGCATGAAAGCCTTTGAGGGCGGGCGGCACAATGCCTTCTGGGTCGCTGTCCTGGCCGGCGCGCTGCTTGTGGCTTATGGCATGTGGAGCGCCTTGCGGGATCGGGGCGCTGGCACTCCCATGCGGCCATCGTCGGTGGGCATGGTAGCCGGCGGATTGGCGTTGTTGTTACTCGCCTCGGTATCGGGTGGTGAGCTGCCCGTGCGCAACCCGGTCGTCTACCTCACAGTTTTCACACTCGCGGTCTGGTTCTTTCTGAAATTCACAAGGTTCGGCCGCCGCGTCTATGCCGTGGGCGGCAATGCTGAGGCCGCGCGGCTGTCGGGGATCAATGTCACGCGCTACAAGCTGCTTGCCTTCGTGTTTTGCAGTGCAGTGGCCGGGTTCGCCGGCATACTCTTTGCGAGCCGGCTGCGTGCGATCAATCCCACCGGCCTGCAGGGCGCCGAGTTGACCGTCATCGCCTCGGCCATTCTCGGCGGAACGTCATTGTTCGGTGGCGCTGGCAGCGTCATCAAGACCCTCGCCGGCGCTCTGCTGCTCTTCAGCCTCACCAATGGGTTCAACATCCTGAACCTCGGTGCGAACTGGCAAGGATTGATCGAGGGCACTGTCGTCATAACGGCGGCCGCAATCTACACGATCGGTTCGCGCAAGGGCCGCTCGAAGACCAGCGGATAGAATGGACACCAATGATACCCAAGCCCGTCTACCCGCCTATTGGCCTCCTGATCGACGGCGAATGGATCTATGATCGCCCCAAGCTGTGCGATGTCGAGAACCCGAGCGATGAGTCCGTCATCGGCTGGGTGCCGAAGGCGACCCCGCAGGACCTCGACAACGCACTTGCCGCCGCCGCTCGCGGCTTCGAGGTCTGGCGCAAGACGCCCCCCTCCGAGCGAGCCGCCGTCATGCGGCGCGCTGCGGCGCTGGTCCGGCAGAGGGCGGCCCAAATCGCGCCGATTTTCTGCATGGAGCTGGGAAAGACCGTCCGCGAATGCCTCGCAGAAATCGAGCGTTCGGCGACCTTCCTCGATTGGGACGCTGAGGAAATCCGCCGGCTCTACGGCCGCATTGTCCCTGGCGACCCGCCGATCCAGCAATTCGTGGTCCGCGAGCCCATCGGCCCGGTCGCCGCCTTCACGCCCTGGAACGTGCCGATGAGCGCGCCCTCGCGCAAGATCAGCGCCAGCCTTGCCGCCGGCTGCTCGCTGATCCTGAAGCCCGCCTCCGAGACGCCGGCGACGGCCTGCCTGTTCGCCCAGTGCTTCCTCGATGCCGGCCTGCCCAAGGGCGTGCTCAACGTCGTCTTCGGCAACTCCGACGAGGTATCGCGCACGCTCATTCTGTCGCCCGTCACGCGGCTCGTCTCGCTCACCGGCTCGGTCGGCGTCGGCCGCCGCCTGATGCTGCTGGCGGCCGAAGCCATGAAGCCGACGCTGATGGAACTCGGCGGGCACGCCCCCGTGCTGATCGACGAGGGCGTCGACCACGACACGATCGCGCAACTCGCGGTCAACTGGAAGTACCGGATGGCCGGTCAGTTCTGCTCGGCGCCCTCGCGTTACCTGATCCACCACAGCAAGTACGAGGCCTTCGTCGAGAGCCTCGCCGCCAAGGCCGGGGCGCTGAAGGTCGGCGACGGCTTTGCCGACGACACGCAGATGGGGCCGCTCGTCAACCGCCGCCGCCTCGCCGAGGTGACGGCATTGGTGGACGATGCCGTCAGCCGTGGCGCGCGCATCGCGACCGGCGGCCACCGGGTCGGCAACCGCGGCTGGTTCTATGCCCCGACCGTACTCGCCGACACACCGCGCGATGCCCGCGTCATGCACGAAGAGCCGTTCGGCCCGATCTCGCCCTGCCTTCCGGTCACCTCGATGGAAGAGGCGCTCGCCATCAGCAACAGCCTGCCGATGGGCCTTGCCGCCTTCGTCTTCTCCAATTCGGTTGCGACGACGGATTATCTGTCGAAGGAGCTGCAAGTCGGCTCGGTGGCGGTGAACGTCTTCACCAGCCCTGGCGCCGACGCCCCGTTCGGCGGCTACCGCGAGAGCGGCATCGGCCGCGAGGGCGGCCACGAGATGTACCACAGCTACACGGTGGCAAAGACAATCGCGGAGCGCCGGGTGCGGGTGTGATCGTCAGACATCATAGCGCGGTAAGTCGTGTGCCTCCTCCTCGAAGCCGTACACCGACTTGACCTCTAGGTATTCCTCCAACCCGAACACGCCCATCGACCGGCCAATGCCGGATTGCTTGTAGCCACCCATCGGCGTGAAGGAGTTCGTGTTGGCACCGTTGAACGAGATGCGGCCGGCGCGCAGCCCCGAGGCGAAGTCGTAGCCGCGCTTGCGGTCGCGGCTGAAAACGTAGCCCCCGAGCCCGAAAATCGACGAGTTGGCGATCTTCAGCGCCTCATCTTCCGTAGCGTATGGAATGACAACGAGGACGGGCCCGAAGATCTCATCCTTGGCCAGAGTCATGTGCGGCGTCACGTCGGCAAATACAGTCGGTCTGGTGAAGAAGCCCCGGTTCAGCCCTTCGGGTCTGCCAAGACCGCCGGTGACGAGCCGCCCTCCTTCCGCGATCCCGACTTCGATGTGCCGCTGTACACTCGCAAACTGCGCGGCGCTCGCCTGCGGCCCCATTGTTGTCGCCGGATCGCGCGGGTCGCCGATGCGGTATTTGCCGATCTCGTCGGCGAGGAACGGCAGCACTGTCTCGACCTGGGTCTCGTGCACCAGCATGAGGCTGGGCGCATGGCAGGACTGGCCGGTGTTGGTGAAGCAGCGCTGGATGTTCCAGCGCGCTGCCTTCTCCAGGTCCGCGTCCATCAGCACAATGTTGGCCGACTTGCCGCCGAGTTCCAGGCACACACGCTTCACGGTTTTTGCCGCCGCTTCGCCCACTTTGATGCCTGCACTCGTCGAGCCGGTGAAGGACACCATGTCCACGTCCGGGTGGCGCGAAAGCGCATCACCGACGATGCTGCCCCGGCCGAGCACCAGGTTGAAGACGCCTGCCGGGACGCCAGCCTCGTGCATGACCTCGGCGAGCAGAACACCGGATGCGGGCGAGACGTCGCTCGGCTTCAGCACCATCGTGCAGCCCGCCGCGACGGCATAGATCGCCTTGATGACTGAAGTCTGGATCGGCCAGTTCCAGGGCGAGATCAGCGCGCATACGCCGATCGGCTCGCGCCGGATGATCGTATCGGCGAGCTGCCGTTCGAAGGCATAGGTTTTCAAGAGGTCGCGCGCGACTTTCATGTGGCCGGCCGGCCCGGTCACCTGGGCGCGGAAGCTGACCGGGATGCCCACCTCCTCAGCGATGAGCTGGGAGGCCTCCTCGAGCCGCCGCTCGTAAGCGGCGATAATTCGGTCGATCAGGGCGATGCGTTCGTTCGGCGTGGTGCGCGAATAGGTCACAAACGCACGACGGGCCGCTGCAACAGCGCGGTTCACATCCTCGACGCCACCACCGCTTGTCACGGTGGCGTAGGCTTCCTCTGTCGCCGGATCGATCAGGGACCGCTGGCCAGTGCCGGATGGCGCCACCCATGTACCGTCGATGTAGAGTTGTCCGTAGTGCCGCACGATCATATCTCTCCTGGCTGCATGCCCCTCTCATAGGCGTGGGGGCAGCAAAGGTCTTGCGCGCGGGGCGCAAGATTGTTTTGCACGGCCCCTCAAGCGGGGATGTTCCGCGGCGCAACAGCATCCTCGATGATCATATCGGCGCCTTTGACGCCGATCATGATCGTCGGGGCATTGGTGTTACCCGACGTCAGATGCGGCATGATCGAGGCGTCGATCACGCGCAAGCGGTCGATGCCGCGAACTCGGAGCCGCTCGTCGACGACGGCGAGCCGGTCGCGACCCATCTTGCAGGTTCCGCCCTGGTGCTGGGCCGAGTTGCCGGTCTCCTCCATGAAGCGATAGATGTCGTCGTCGCTCTGGACGCTGGGGCCGGGTACGGCCTCCGCGATGACCCGCGAGGCAATGGGCTCGGTCGCCATGATCTCGCGGATCTTCCGGATGCCGGCGATGACCGCCTGGTTGTCGTCGTCGTCGGTTAGGAAGTTCGGTGCGAATACGGCCTTCTCCGCCGGATCGGCAGAACGCAGTGTCACCCTTCCGGTGGTCCTCGGCCGCAGCTTGTAGACGGAGACGCCGATCCCCGGATCCTTCTCGACTTCGACGGTGCCGTCGGGGAAGTACTTGAACGTCATCGGCCTGAAGCTGATCTGGAGATCGACGTAATCCTCCTCGGGCCGGCTCTTCACGAAGGCAGCCACCTGGGACGAGCCGAGCGCCAGGTAGCCGCCCCGTGTCATCAGATACCAGGCGCCCTCGAAGTATTTCCACATGCCCGCCAGATTGGCGTTGTACGAACTGTCCGGCCGTCACCCGCCAGCCCGTGTGCATGTAGAAGTGATCCTGCAGGTTCTCGCCGACGCCGGGCAAGTCATGCACGATCGGGATACCGTGGCGCTTAAGCTCGGTCACCTGGCCCGATGCCGGACAGCATCAGGAGTTGCGGCGAATTCAGTGATCCGCCGGCAAGGATGATCTCGCGCGCTGCGTCGATCCGGCGCAATTGGCCGTTGTCCAGCACTTCGACACCGGTCGCCATGCGGCCTTCGAAGAGAATTCTCTGCACGTAGCAATTCGTCCTGACAGCGAGATTGGGCCGGCCCAGCACAGGCTTGACGAAGGCCGTGTAGGCCGAGTGACGCCGCCCGCCCTTGATCGTGTGCTGCATGAAGCCGACGCCTTCGTGCATGGCACCGTTCATGTCCTCTGTGAGCGGGATGCCGGTTCGCCGGGCGGCCTCTATGAAGTCGTAGCTGCTCTTTTCCTTGACCAGCGGGTCGCTCACCCAAAGCGGGCCGCCAGTGCCGCGGTACGCATCTGCTCCGCGCTCGAAATGCTCCATGCGCTGGAAGTGAGGGAGCACGTCGTCGTAGCTCCAGCCCGGATTGCCGAGGCGAGCCCAGCTGTCGAAGTCCTTGCGGTGCCCACGGATGAAGATCATCCCGTTGATAGCGCTCGAGCCGCCGAGCGTCTTGCCGCGCGGCCAGTACATCCGCCGGCCCTTGAGTTTGGGCATCGGCTCGGTGTGGTAGTTCCAGTTCAGCGTCTCGTGGAAATAGAGTTTTGCCATGCCGGCTGGCGTCTCTATCCAGAAGCGGTCGGCGGGCGGACCTGCCTCCAGCAGCAGCACCTTGTGCCGCGGGTTGTCGGAAAGCCCGCGCGCCACCGGACAACCGGCCGAGCCGGCGCCGATGACGATGTAATCGTGGATTTCGGTACCGGAGGTCATGCTTCCCCTATCGAAGGCTTGTGGCGGGCGCAGATGGTTCCAAAAGGCCTGATGCCGTTTGCGCTGTCTCGACTGACATTTATCGACGGTCGCGATATCGTCAGATGCCAAAAGGATGTTTCCTGCCAATGCCCGATCTCAGCGAAATCTTTGCCGACCACGCCGCCAGCACGCGCTTCGAGGACCTGCCGCCGTCGGCGATCGATGGCGCCAAGAAGAGCATTCTCGACACAGCCGGCGTTATCCTCGCGGCCAGCGGCGTAGAGCCCGCAGTTCGCGGCGTCATCGACTTTGTGCGGGAAAGCGGTGGCCGGCCCGAGGCTTCGATCCTGGCGTTCGGCGGGCGGGTGCCCGCGATGATGGCGGCGCTCGCCAACGGTGCGATGGCGCATTGTCTCGACTACGACGACCAGACGCCGTGGGGCCAGCACTCGGCCAGTTCCTTGATTCCGGCTGTTTTCGCAGTCGCCGAGTACCGGGGAGGGGTCAGCGGCCGCGAACTGATCACGGCGGTCGCCCTCGGACAGGACATGTTCAACCGCCTGCGCCGGCACGTGGACTGGCGGAAAGAATGGATGTTCACGACCGTGATCGGCGTCTTCTGCGCTACCGCTGCCTCGGCGCGGCTGCTCGGGCTTTCGCGCGACCAGATCTGCCACGCGATGGGGATCGCAAGCCTGCAGAGTGCCGGTCTCGCCGAGGTCGTCAACGCAACGGGGAGCGATCTGAGGGCCCTCTATGCCGGCTTTCCGGCCAAGGGAGCCGTTCTCGCGGCTCTGCTGGCCCGAAAGGGGATCACCGGAGTTCCCGGCCTGTTCGAAGCTCCGCACGGCGTCATGGCCAACTATTTCGGCGGCCGATATGACCGCGCCGGAATTCTCGATGGTCTTGGCACAGAGTTCACCGGTGGTCTCACCCTCTACAAGAGATGGCCAACGGTCGGCACCGCTCACAGCCATCTCCATGCCACCATTTCCATCGTGCGCAACCACGACCTGAGGCCGGACGACATCGAGGAGATCCGGGTTTTCGTCGGAGACTATCATCAATTGATGTGCACGCCGCTGCCGGCTCGGAGGGCGCCGCAAACCTTGGTCGATGCCAAGTTCAGCCTTCCGTTCCTGGTCGCCGTGGCTGCGGTGCGACGCGACGTTCGGCTGGCCGACTTTGCGCCGGCGGCATTGTTGAACACTGAGATCCTCGCTCTCGCGGGGCGTGTGACACCGGTCGAGGATCGCGCCCTCGACTGGAAGCACGAACTCCCCGACGGCGTCGTGGAAATCGTCACCCGCGATGGCCGGCGCTTCAGGCAGACTGGAACCGATGTTCCAGGGAGCGCGACGGCCCCTATGACGTGGGACGATATCGGGCGCAAGTTCGACGACTGTGCATCTTCTGCCGTGCACGTATTGCCGGCGGAAACTTTGACCGGCATACGTCGTGCGATTGTCGGCCTTGAGGAGGTTGCGGATGCGACGGTCCCGTTGCGGATGATGGCTCCGGACGTGTAGCGAACGCCGCACTTGCAACCCGACCTCAAAACTTCGGCAGCGTTATTGTCAGCAGCAGAGACTCCTCGTTCGCCTTGATGTCGATCGAGGGATCCGACGGCAGCAACTCGATGCCGGTTTTGGGTCCAAAGGCCTTGCCGTCCAAGGTGATCTTTCCGTGGCCCATGAAAAGGACCTCGATCTGGGACCGTGTGCCCGTTCGGAACGTGGCGCCTGAGGCGATCTTCACAAGACCGATACGGACACTGCGCTCGGTGAAGGTTCCGAGCAGCTTGGCCGTCACACCCGGAGCGCCCGACTCGCCCCATGCATAGGCTTCAGGCTCCATCATGACGACGTCGTCGTAACGCGGCTTGGCAAACGTGAGCTTCTTGCCGGTGGCCTCCTCGTAACAGGCCGCCGAGCCATCCATGTTGTGTTTCTGCCCGTTGGCGTCGATCCAGGTGTAGATCCCGTCCTTGAAGGTTCCCTTGGCCTTCAGCGCGTCGTTTGCCGCCTCGCGCTGGGGCGTACTGAGAAACCCTGAACCACTCGCACCGCCGAACTGGATGACCATCATTTCGAGGCCCGCAGGGCGGTCCTGTGGTCCGTAGTGCACGCTTTCGGGGAAGTAGGCGACCGAGCCTTCGATCATCTTCTTGTTTGGAGACACCGGATACTCGCCCTTGAGCACATACCGGATCTGATCGAAGTTGTGGCGGTGGCGCGGCGTGCCCCAGCCACCGGCGCCGGTCAGGCCCACGTTGAGAAGGTAGTTGTTCGGCGAGCCGTCGACACCCTGAAGGATGTACTTCTGGTCGAGCACTCCATCCCGCATCGATCCGACGCGGCCACCCTCTGACGTCTCCGCCGATGAAATCCGCATTCTTCTTGGCCCTTCCGTTTTGCATCGCTGCGGGCATGCCCTAGAAGAGAGAGTACATCCGAAATCCCGGGTGAGAGTATCGCGTCCCCTGCCAAACTCCTGAACGGCTACCGCACGTTTCCCAACGGCCGATTGCGTCTAACGTCAAAGCCG
Organism: uncultured Alphaproteobacteria bacterium; assembly: GCA_963732765.1. Taxonomy (GTDB): domain Bacteria; phylum Pseudomonadota; class Alphaproteobacteria; order Rhizobiales; family Hyphomicrobiaceae; genus JANYHF01. The sequence goes on from CAVTAS010000010.1 coordinate 23,581, forward strand.
AGCCGACAACCCGAACCTCAGCCAATGATTATCGACAGCAACACCACCCGGAACTCGATGAAGGCCAAGATGGGCCGGGGCGAGTTGGCGCTAGGGATGATCGTGCGCCTCATGCGCGGCGTCGAGATCGCGGCCATTGCCAAGACGGCAGGTTTCGATTGCCTCTATGTCGACCTCCAGCACTGCAGCTTCTCGCTCGAGACCGTCGGCCAGATCGCGATCACGGCGACGGCTCTGGGGGTGACCCCCCTCGTGCGGGTAGCGGGGCCGGATCCCGCCTTCATCGGCAGGGCTCTGGAGACAGGCGCCCAGGGCGTCATCGTGCCCGACGTGGAAACCCGCGACGAGGCCGAACAACTTGTCGCCGCCGCCCTCTTCCCGCCCTACGGAAGGCGATCGCTGCTCGCCGCCAACCCCCACACGCTATTCCAGGCGGGGCCGGCAGTCGAAACGATGCAGGCAATGAACGCCGCGACGCTTGTCGTGGCGATGGTCGAGTCTCGGGAAGCGGTCGAGAACGCCGAAGCCATGGCCGCGGTGCCCGGTATCGATATGCTGCTGGTCGGGACGAACGACCTCTGCAACGCCCTTGGCGTGCCGGGCCAGCTCGACCACAAGTCCGTCCGCGAGGCCTACGACCATGTCGCCGCCGCCTGCCGCACGCATGCGACCCACCTCGGCGTGGGTGGCCTGAACTCGCGTCCCGACATTGCGAAGGCAATTGTCGGACAAGGCGCGCGCTATGTATCGGCGGGCAGCGATACTTCGTTCCTCACCAGCGCGGCGGCGGCGGCAGTGAAGGCCTTTCGGTAGCGGGCGGCATTGGATTTCGCGAGAGAAGAATCGACCATGACTCAATCGGATGTCGTGAAAGCTCCCGAGGATTCCGGAGTGCCGGCGTGGGCGCGCGATTTCGGCGTGAAAGATCGCGTCGTGCTCGTGACCGGAGCGGGCCAGGGCATCGGCCGCGAACTCGCCCGGCAGTTCGCAGCCGCCGGCGCCATCGCCGTGGTTGCCGACCTGCGGATCGACAACGCCGAACGTGTCAAGGCTGAGATCGAAGAGCAGGGCGGGCGCGCCTTGGCGGTGCTGGTCGATGTCGCCGATCCCGCTTCGGTCGAAGCCATGGTGGCCGGCATCATCAAGCACTACGGCCGCCTCGACGTGCTCGTGAACAATGCCGCGATTTTCGCCACGCTTAAGAAGCGCAAGTTCTTCGAAGTGCCGCTGGAGGAGTGGGACCAGGTGATGCGCGTCAACATCAACGGTCCGTTCCTGTGCGCGCGCGCCGTCACTCCTGTTATGCGAGACGCCGGCTGGGGCCGCATCATCAACATCGCGTCCGATGCCGTGCCGCGCGGCGTCGTCAACTATCTGCACTACGTGACGTCCAAATCGGCCATGATCGGCTTTACCAACGCCATGGCGCGCGAGCTCGGCGAGTACGGCATCAACGTCAACTGCATCAGGCCCGGCGCCGTGGCGACCGAGGTCGATCGCGCGGTCAATCCCACCGCCGACCTGCGCAAGGCGCAGCAGGCCCAGCAATGCATCAAGCGGGGCATGGAGCCCCCGGACCTGGTCGGGCTGGTGATGTTCCTGTCTTCGCCCGCGTCGAGCTTCATCACGGGGCAGACGATCGCCTGCGATGGCGGCTACACCCACAGCTCCTGAGCGGGGCAGGCCGATGGTTGGAAATATGCAGCCCATCCTCTCTTTCCCCGCACTTGAGGGCATGAGCTACCCCCGGCTCGTGGAACGCGGGCTCATCCGTTTCATTGCACCTGAGGCGGTGGCGGCACTTCCAGTGAAGGAGCGCGGCGCGGTCCGTGTCCTGATGACCAGCGCCTCGCGCGGTTTGCCGGCCGTAACGGCGGCGGCGTTGCCGAACATCGAACTGGTGCTGTCGCAAGGCGCCGGACAGGAGAAGTTCGACCTCGAGGCCCTGCAGGCCCGAGGCATCCGGCTGCGCAGCGTCGGGGAAGCCGCGACCGACGACGTTGCCGATCTGGCGATGACACTCACGCACATGCTCTGCCGCAGACTGGTCCGGGCCGACGCCTTCGCGAGAAGCGGCGCCTGGCAGAAGGGGCGCTTCCAGGTTGGCGACAGTGTCGTCGGCATGACCATGGGCATCGCGGGCCTGAGCGGCCGCATCGGCCAAGCGATAGCGGTACGAGCACGGGCCTCACGGATGTCGATCGCAGGCCTCGACCGATCGTCGAATCGCGGGCTCGGGGCGGTGCTTTACCCAGGTTGGCGCGAGCTGGCGGAGGCTTCGGATATCCTGGTTCTGGCGATACCTGGCGATCCGAGGCTCGAGCATGTCGTCGATGCCGAGGTTCTGGCCGCGCTCGGGCCGACGGGGCGGCTGGTCAATGTCGGCCGAGGCAACCTGGTCGATACCGAGGCTCTGATCGAGGCGCTGGAGAGAGGAAGCATCGCCGCAGCGGCCCTGGATGTCCTGGAGCTGGAACCGCAGGTGCCACCGCGCCTGGCGGCACTGCCCAACGTCATTCTGACGCCCCACATCGGGGGCCAGACTTGGGGCCACCGCTCCCGGGCCGCCCGTATCGCCGAGGACGAGATCCTGTCCTACCTGGGGGCGATCTGATGTATTGCGAGCCTGCAAGGCTTCTGAAGCGCTTCTGACCTATCAGATGTTTCACTGCGATAGGTCCCGCAAACAGCTGGACGGCATGCACATCAATACTTCGCTATGATATCAGTACTTCGGCCTACCGACCGTAACCCGCCAGGGCCGAGACCCATTGGGGCTCGGTCGCGGAGGCCGCTGGCCGGAGCGATAGGGCGGGACGGCGGCCGGCTTCGGTCGACGGAGGCCCCAGACGTCTTGCAATGCATCGGGACCTATCGGGACAATCCGAGGTCACGGCCTCTGGAAATGGCGAGCGTGAGGCGATCGGTCGCGAATGGAGACATCGATCTCTTTGCCGCGCAATCTGGGCGAGATCCGGCTGCTTCGGGACGAGCGTGAAGGATGGTGCGGTCTTGGATGACGGCGATGCGTCCGGACGGCAGAGTGACATCACGCGTATGCCGGCCGGTGATCCGTGTACCCTCGGTCGTCGGCTTGTAGACTTGGTCGAGTTCTACCTCAAGCCGCCGGCCAGCGACTGCCCAGCCTCGCTCGTTGAGTTTTCGTGAGTGTTGGCCTTGGGTGTGACCCTGCCAGCGGGATCGCGATAGGCGTGGTCTTGGGCAATCAGCCAGTCGGCGCGAGCGCGGAACGCGGCGGACAGTTCGGCGCCAAAATTGCGCTCGGCCATGGCTGGCAGTCTTGTTCTGTGCGAATGCCGTGTCGAGCCACGTCAGCGATTCTGCTTCCGGCAGGCGATCGACCGTCCCAAAGGGACAGGGTCTCCACGCGGGCTGTGCGCCTCGACAACTTGCCGCCCGCCGACGTCAAGGCAACGATCATGCCGGGATCGGGAGGGTGAAGGCCGAGGCCTTGCCCAATTCGGCGTAGTGCAGGCGTCCGTCGGCAGCCATCGACCACGATGAATTTCCGATCCGTCATCTCATCGGCAATCCCAACCTCGACGACCCGGCCGATGACCTGCGATGATCCCTTTACCGCCCGAGAAGACCGCGAAGTCACCCGCGGGCCGATCCGGGCCGTGTTCGCGCAAGACCTGATGCATGGTGACCATGATGTCGCCTTGCTCGCCGAGACTGCGCAGCTTGGCCTGCAGATCGTTGTCGATATGCCAGACGCCGGCCTGCGGCTTCTTGGCCAGACCCATCTTCTCAAGATGCCGCAGCCGGGCGACCCGTAGGGCCTGGCGCTGCCGATCGGCATCGCCGGATCAGCCGGAACGACCAGGACATTGTTGTTGGCGTCCTTCACGATGCCGACATCGAGCGACGTGAAGCGCTCGGCCTGGATTTCGCTGGCCAGCTTGACGGCGCGCTCGAACGGCTGTTCGGGGCCGAGTTCGCGCGTGACCAGATCGCGAGCGCGGTGGCGGATGCCATGGCTGATGTAGTGGCGCGCCATGACCAGATCCTTGCCGAGGTCGTCATGGCCGGCGATCACGATGTGCGTGTGCGGATGCCCGGTGTTGAAATGATCGGCGGCCACCCAGTCGAGCTTGGTGTGGAGGTCGTCTTCCATCTTCGCCATCAGATCGCGCACGAAGGGTTTGAGGTCGCGCATGCGAGCGCCGTCCTCGGGCGCGACAATGAAACGGAACTGATAGGTGTCGCCCTTCTGGCGCTCCAGGAACCCGCCGCCATCGGCCTCGTCGTGCTCGCGGTCGTAGAGCTGGCCGGGGCCGCCAGCGCGGGTGACGCCGTCGCGCTGGATATAGTGCAGGTGCGCGCGGGCGGCGCCGAGATCGGAGGTGCCATGACGGGCGATGCGCGCCTTGACGATGACGCGGCGCCAACCGGCCGGTGCTGGCGTCAGTCCATAGAGCGCGCCCTTGCCACGCGCCAGTTGGATGACCGGCCGGCGTGTGAGCGCATTGGCCCAGGGCGACTTCGGGGCGCGATTGCGCGATGCGGCCTTGACGACGATGCGCGTCAGTCGGCCGTCCTTGTCGGCGGACCGGGCACGGGTGCTGACTGATCTTCGGCTTGAACTCTGGATTTGGACATTGCGTCGCTCGCGGCGATCATATACATGATTAATAGCGCGCCGTTTGCGATATTTTGAGGGCGCTGTATCGCGTTAACTCGATGCGCACCGGCTCACACCAGTTAAATGCCACGAAAATAATAGTTTGACGTCATGTTTCGAGGCGAATTCTACGGGCTCTTTCGACGACCTGACAGGTCGTATCTATCTTGCCCTATGACCCACCAATCCCTTCTCCACCTGAACCTCTCGACAAAATACGTTCGCCACCATCATTTCAAGATGCGTGCGACCACAACAGCCGCAGTGGACTCGCCGTGATAGATCAACAACTTGAAACAGATAGAGCATAATAGATGGACACTCAAAATCGACACGCCGACCTATTCAATCCGCCCAACTGTTCGCCGTGATCCCCTGGGCCGATCTCCTGGAGATCGCGCTCCGCCCGCTTCCTTCCGGAGCCGCCGCCGCTCGCTCGTGCCACCCCCGAGGGGCGAGCGGCGGCGGCGCAGGAGGGGAGCGTTTCCCTCTGGTGGGCCAGAGTGAGCGGGCGTCTCGGCTCGCCGGGCATCGTGGACACAGGAGGACATGCCCGAACAAGTCAGAGGCAGAAGACTTCACGGGGCCCGCAATCCTCCGGCGCATGCAGCAGCGAACGCACGCTCAGCCCGTCCGCGCCACCACCTATCCGATATACCCAAGGATCGTCCCATGCGTCACCGCCACGCGCTGTATCTGTCGGACAGCCTGACACAAGCGCTGCAATTGAGCGCCGAGACCCATCGCGTGTCGAAGTCAGCGATCCTGGAGCTGGCGCTTCAGGCATTCCTGGCGCCCGAGCTGCAATGGCCCGTCGGACAATCTGGGACAACTGCAGCACGACGCGAACAGCACGATCAATAGCGCGGCTTGCGAGCGCGAATTGCCATCAACACCGAGTTGCTGGCGACCCTGACGCGCTTCTTCTCATGATCACACCCCGATTGGCTCAGACCGAACAACCGGCGCGCAAGCGCACTCGGCCGGCTGCGGTTCGAACAGATGGTCGAGGATGTTTCCAGGCGACTACGGACAGATGGCAGTTGAGTGGCGCAGGTCAAGATGAGATTGGGCGAGACGATACAGAGAGACGGCATCGGACAAGCTGAGACGGACAATGAACAATGCAGCGGCGGCGTCCCAATCAGTCCGAAGCCGACCGGCGGCGGGCGACCGGAATGGATGATCTGTTTGATCGGCCCAAGACAGCGAGACCCGACACCCCATGGACGATGAGTTCTGGAGCGTCAAAGTCGTTGGGATGAAGACTGGCCTATCGCGCGCCTCGATCTATAAGTATGTGGACCTCGGACTATTCCCGCGCCAACGGCAAATTGGTCCGGGACGCGTGGCCTGGCGTGCCTCGGACGTCCGCGTATGGATCGAGAAGTCGGCCGGAATAGGAGAAGTTATCCACAGGCCGCGGAGTGGCGCTAAACAATGGCGGACGCGTTGCGCATACATTTCCACCAAGTGGGGAACTTCGTGGGGAAACTCCGGTCTCTAAAGAGTATAAAAAGACCGGAAATCTGGGCCTCGCGCCATTCCACCCTCTCCGCCAACAAGCTCTTCATCGCATTGATATGGTTAGAGTTTTGGCCTGCGAGGCTGGCTGGCTACACCCTGGGCCACACATCGGACGCGGGCTTGGGCGACAGTAGACGGTGAATCGTCGCCAATCCGCATAGTTTTTGTGTCAGGTCTGCGACTTCTTGGACCCACGGGCTTGCTGACAAGCCGCCGCTGGTATCGACGCCGCCGCAGCTTGCGGATAGGCAGCCGAGCTGATCCCTCGGCTCAGGTCGCCGTGCCGCTGATCAGCCTGTAGTAGTGGTCGGCATGTTGGTGGCAGTTCTCTGCCTCGATCCGATCACCGGCATCTGCCGAGGCGCGCGCACGGGCGAGGTAGCTATCCAAACGGCGCTGCCAGTTTGCCCGGCCATCGGACGTGCTCCGGTCGCGACTATCGCGGTTGCGACCTGTTGCACGATCAGCGTGTTGTCGTTTAGTTGAGTTCAAGGCGTAATTGTCTTTCTCTAATAGTGTTGTTAGTCGCACCGAGTCCGGGCCGCTAGAGGCGACTGGGTGTATCGCGCGAAATTCAACTGCGCAGGTGTTGAGAGGCGATTCTCGGAAGTTGATGTTGACGGATGAGCTGTTCAGCCCGATCGCCATCTGTCAGTTGATTTGCATTTCCGGCAGATCCGCTCTCCGGCCCAGGAACTCTCGAAGTTCAGCCGGCAAACCAAGCATCGCCTCGTCTTCTTGGTGGGTTTGGTTTCGGTCTCGTCCGGCGAGTGTGTCTTCTTCAGCGTCAGGTGCATGGGGGGCCTTCATGTAATGCGGGCGGTCTGATACCGCTGGCTGCACCCGAGAGACCGATCAGATACTTGCAGGAATACTAGATGCCCGAACGGCTCTCAGGATGCCGTCCGGCATCCCACCCAGCTGCATCGCTATGTGGTGGCGCGATGGTTTCGATTCAAGAGCCCTTGCCCTTGGACTCGATAAAGCGGGACCGCCATATCGGTTCCCGCTTTGGAGACCCAGCTGAAGCAGGGCTTTGGTTGCCTTTGATCGAGAGCGCTAACGCGAATTCAAGTGTGCAATGGTTCGCAACATGGCCGCCGTTGCCGACGCTTCATTGTATTCCAGAGTGCGACCCAATTCGGCAAACCAGTGCTGTGCACCAGGGTAGTCGAAATCCTGGTATGGGCGGCCAGCCTTGGCAATTGCGGCCGCCATGTTGCGCCGCGACGCTTTGCTGACCCAAGGATCGGTCTCCGCGAAGTGTGCCAAGAATGACGAATGGCTGCTCAGGAAACTGCCCGATCTCGCCGAATAGTATATGACTGTCGAGCGAACAGGTAGTTCCGGTCTCTGCGATAGCCAGATTGCCCAATGACCACCCATCGAGAAGCCTATGACAGCTACCGGTTGTGACCCTCGGTCGCCATGAGACGACAGCGCGCCTACATCTGCGATCAGTGTCTTGTACATTGGCACCCGTCGCGGAGCTCGGCGGAGCTGCTTGGCAGCCATAACATCTGATGCGGTACGGCCATCAAACAAATCACTGAGGCCAACGGCATATCCCTGTTCGGCCAGGCGCGTCGCGTAGTCCCGGAATGAGGACGTCAGCCCCCACCACGAATGAATGACGAGCACTCGCCCGACCGGCCTGTTTGAGTGGCAGACGATGTCCATGGGCCAGCCGGCAAAGTGGGTTAGCGAGTGAAACCGTGATCAGCGGCTTGCGGTTGTGGCCACTGCGAGATGCCTGACGATGCAAAGTGCCCGCAGCATGCTTCGGCCGTTCGGCTCACCGGTTCTCTGCAAACGGCAATGTGACCCCCTGGAATGGGGTGCAGCTACTCGCCCCTGCATATCCACACCTTGTTTTTTGCTGACGAACGGCATAGCGGCCCGCACGTCAGTCACTGAAAGCTGCGTCGAAGCGGCCCGGCCCATCTTGCCAACCCTCAGCGTTCGTCAAACTGAAAAAACTCGTCCATCGAGAGTATCTCGTAGATACGAGCTGGCTTGCCGGACAATCCGTGCACTTCTATATCAGCGGTGTCGCCATCGCCCTGAGCGTGGACGAGCGCCACTTCGAGATCTTCTTCGGTCGGCTCGAGGTTCAGGATCTCGACGACGGTGTGATCGGCCACGGGACCGGTGAAGTGGCGCACTTCCTCAGCGGACGTGACTGGCAGATGTCTAGAATCGCCTGTTGCTGACTTTACCACTTTGGCACCTCACTGTTCTCACTCTTGAGACGGCCCAAAATCGCTGTCTGGAGTGCTCGTTCTATCGAACTCTTCGTCGTGGCTGCTTGGTCTTCTCACTCATTAGAGAGAATTATGGCGCAACCCCGAGGGTTCGACCCTGACATACGTCAATGCGCTGAGCCGATACCTGCAGTGTTGTTCGTTGCGTCAGGTTTCACGAATACCGAGCAGGTCAGGCACAGTCGCCGTGCCGAGAGGAGTCAACGTGCAGACACCCCTTCATCTCAGTTTCGAGGACATCGGTCATTCCGATGCCATCGAGGCCCGCATCAAGGAAGAATCCGCCAAACTAGAGCAGTTCTACGACCGCATCACGTCGATGCGCGTGGTTGTGGCGCGACCTCAGCACAGGCATCATAAAGGAGATACTTACCAAATCCGCATCCACATTGCTGTTCCAGGGCATGCTGATGTTGCAATCAGCCGGGAGCCCGCGGCAACGGGCGCCCATGAGGATGTCTATGTGACGATACGGGATGCGTTCAAAGCCGCCCGCCGGCAGCTGCAGGATATCGTTCGCAAGCGCCGCGGCGATGTGAAGGCGCATCAGCCGCCCCCGCACGGCAAGATCGCGGCGCTCCATCCAGAGAAGGATCACGGCTTCATCGCCTCGGCTGACGGCCGCGAAATCTATTTTCACCGCAACAGTGTCAGCGGAATCAGGTTCGAAGACCTGCAGCCCGGAACTGAAGTTCGGTTCTCGGAGGCGACAGGCGATAAGGGCCCGCAAGCGACGCTGGTGCGGCCGATCGGAAAGCATCATCTCGATTAGAATGAAGGTTCAGAGGTTTGAGGATTGATCCCGGTCAATGCGATCTGGTCGCGGCTATTGCAGATAACCGGTTCACACTTTCAATGGAGAGTCTGATGCCAATCTTCATCACACAAGGACGCTTCACGCAGGATGCGATCAAAGGCATGTTGGCCAAGCCGGAGGATCGAGCCGAGGCGGTCGAGCAATTGTTTGCGAAGGCCGGCGGTAAACTGCTGTCGTACTATTTCACCTTCGGCGATCACGATTTCCAAGTTGTTTCCGAAGGCTCCTACGAGGGCGTCGCAATGTCCGTTATCGTGGCCGCGGCCGGTGGGGGTGTGACAGACCTGAAGACTACACTCGCCATGACGTCGGCGGACATGAAGGCCGCGTTCGCCAAGGCCGGATCGATTGCAACGAGTTTTCGCCCGGCTGGCGCCAAGGGTTGATGAACCTGCCATAGAATGCCCCGCAGTGGACTGTCAGCGCGCGGGGCATTTACTCCGGGTGCTGAGTAAGGCCTCATTACAGGCGATTGACCTCGAAGTCCTGGCAGGACTTTCCAAACAGCGACAACGCTTCCTCAAGGTAGTCACTCAGAAGAGGCTCGCCGAGCAGGTAGTTCGCCGTGTGTTTGGTGTGACTGGCATGGGCGCGTGCAGCCTCCGCACGGACCACCAGCCAATCGTCAAGAGTGTTGTCATTGCGCCCAAGCCAAACCAGAGCCACGAGATCGATTTGTTCGTCCTCAGAGAGAGATCCGATGAAGGATCTCAACTCTTCCTCCACGGGATCGTCGGCACTGTCCTCGAGAACGGACACCATCTTGTCGTCCGTCGCATTCGATCCGGGGTCGGGCTCGTTGGCGGCCTCCTTCACATCGAACTCGCGGGCTTTTATGATAACCCAACAAACTTTTTCGGGCGAAATCGCGAGCGCTGGAGTAGCCTCGAGTTCGGCTAACTTCGGTTCGGATTTCTTCATTGCGGCACCTTTTTGATGGCAAGGACTTAAGCAACAGACGGCAAATGGCGCTGCGACAGCCGACGCTGGCGGAACGCGCAAAGCGTCGCCGACAACAACGCAGCGGGCCAAAGGCTGGTGCCCAAGTGAGAGGCACCAGCCACAGCGTGCGACTACTCGATCCGGCCTGGCCTGCCCCGCGCCGTGCACACGAACCTGGCGAATTGGCGCGCTGGAAAAGCACTCCGCTCGCAGCGAACAGTCCTGTTGCAGGCCAAGTAGAATGCGCTCCACCTGTTGCCGTCGTGGCGTCTCACCTCGCTCTGCCACTTGCCGATGGCTCGATTCCGGACCATGGCGGGAAAGAATCCTATGGCTGTGGTGACGTGGGCGTGGCGCTTGCAGACGTCTTGCGCACGCGCCTCGGTTGCGGGCGCCACGAAAAACAACGCGGTCCCGAGTACTGCAAGCGTGGCGATCAGGGGTCTAGCTTGAGTCATGATTGTACGCCTCTTTTTACTTCGTTTAGGTAGCAACAATCATCACGATCGGCGATCTGAAACGCGTTCTCGTTGATGTCGATCAATCAAATGAACAAATGATACTCCTGTAACATCACTTCACTGAGGTTGATGCCGGGCCCTTGATACCGGTGGTCTCGGCATCGATCGATTGAAGTAGTCGCACGACCTCTTCGTCAGCCACTTGATGGAAATTGCGATAGTGCAGCCCGATCGCGTAGAATGGTTCTGGGCTCTGAAGACAAACAACGTCATCGACGCTGTTGCGCAGTCTATCGAGCGCTTCGCGCGGCGCAACCGGAACGGCAAGTATCAGCTTGCGCGGCGACTTGCGTTGAAGAGCTGCAATGGCGGCCCGGACGCTGGCGCCCGTCGCAATGCCGTCGTCGACGAGGATGAGATCGCGGCCCTGCAGAGGCACTCGCGCACGCCCCTCAAGATAGACACGGCGCCGACGCTCGATTTCCGCCAGCTCTATCTTTGTTTGTTCACGGATATAGGTCTGCGTCACATCCGCCATTTCGGCGACATCTTCATTGACGACAATTGCCGGATCGCTCCCGTTGACCACGGCGGCTACCGCAAGTTCGCGCTGGTATGGTGCACCGATTTTGCGGACCAGCACCAGATCGAGGGGAGCATGCAATGCGCGGGCGACCTCCACCGCGACCGGGACACCTCCGCGCGGCAAGGCGAGCACCACAGGATCGGCAAACTTCCGCTTCTGTAACTCCTTGGCAAGTGCCACTCCGGCAGCGGAGCGATCTGCAAAGCGATCGGAAGATGTCATGTCATATTACTCTACAAAGGCGTTTGCAGGCTGCTGCTGCCAACTGGGTCACCCAGATGGCAGGCGCTCAATGTATGCGTTGAATTGATCTGGATATCACCAATCAACCTAACCCTCTGGGGGGCATTGATGCGCATCAATCGTTGAGCGTGCCAAATGCGCAAAGACTCTTCGACCAAGCCATGTGGCCAACGGCGCCGCCTTCTGGACCCTCGGTATCTGCAGACACCTGGAGTCGATCAATGACAATGCGATCCGCGACCTGGTTGCCAAGCGAGCATCATCGGGTCAGCGTGCCAGACGGTCGCCTGCAACTCTTCGCGCCGAATGCGACTACCGTCCTAGGAGCTGCCGTGGCCGGTGTTCTGGGGCGCTCGCTGGCGCGGCATGAGGAGCGGGAATTCGAAGATGGCGAGCATAAGATACGTCCGCTCGATCCGGTCTCTGGACAGGACGTCTACGTCATTCAGAGCCTGCATGGCGGGCCTGATGCGAGCCCGAACGATAAGCTCTGCCGCCTTTTATTCTTCATTGGCGCCCTCAAGGATGCGGGAGCTGCTCGCGTCACCGCGGTTGTGCCTTACCTGTGCTATGCGCGAAAAGACCGGCGCACCAAGCCGTTTGATCCCGTGACGACCCGCTATGTGGCGCACATGTTCGAGGCCGCCGGGACGGACGCGGTCGTGACCCTTGAGGTCCACAACGTCGCGGCGTTTGAGAACGCTTTTCGCTGCCGCACTCATACGCTGACGACCACTCCGCTATTTGTCGATTGGGCGCGCAAGTTGTCGGACGAGAAACTGAGCGTGGTCTCCCCCGATACGGGCGGCGCCAAACGAGCAGAGTTGCTGCGCGAGACATTGGAGTCCGTGCTTGGCCGACCGGTCGGCAAGGCCTTCGCCGACAAGCATCGCAGTGCCGGCGTGGTCTCAGGCGACCTCTTTGTCGGTGACGTTGCGGGAGCAACCGCCCTCATCGTGGATGATTTGATCAGTACCGGGAACACCGTGTTGCGTGCTGCGCGGGCAGCGCGCAGAGCCGGGGCGCAACGCGTTCTGGCGCTGGTCACTCACGGCTTGTTCATGTCTGGTGCAGCGCAAGTTGTTGGCGATCCGGCAATCGAGCGGCTGATCGTTACTGATACAGTGCCGCCCTTTCGACTGCCACCGGGACCGTGGCTCGACAAGATCGAGAGTTTGCCCGCCGCACCACTGCTGGCCGAGACGATCGCACGCCTGCACGAGGGCCGCGCACTCACAGATCTCGTTGTGTTCTGATGAGCCGTTCAAGCCGGGCAGCATCCCTTGCCGCTATCTTCAGATAGGCGCGCGCGGTGCGTGGCCACTTTTCCGGGGTCCGCGGACTTGGCTCCTGGAGATGGGCGATCGCCAGCCGCGCCCGCAGCATCGCACGATGACAGCGGTAGAACAGGAACAACGTGGGCGGGACATCATCCTGCAACCTGCTCGCAAAGCGCTTGATCATATAGTCGCCCACCCGCTTGGCTCCCAGCCGTTCGCACTCGACTGTCAGAAAGGCCAACTCATCGAATGGATCGACCTGGCGCAGCCTGGCGTTGAACTCCAGACAGTCGATGATGCGGACCTGGTGGTTCAACCAGATATGCTCAGGTCTCAAATCGCCATGGCCGTCAACAATGCGGCGTCTATGGACTCGTTGTTCTATGTCGCCGTGGCGGTATTCGAGAAATTGGCGTTGGGCCTGGTCGATGCGGCGTACCAGCCCACGAGGCAACCCCAGTAACGGATCCAACAGGACGCGGCGATTGTATGCCAAGCTCTTGCGCCATCGACTGAGTTCGATCGCGCCGCTGGTCACGACCGGCTTTGCGTGCCGATAGAACCGCGACAGTGTCTCGATCAACTGGTCGAGCTGTCGCGTCTCGAGCCGATGCTCCTTGATGGTCCGCTCAAGCATCCAGCGATCATCCAACCGCCGCATCACAACGAGCCAGTCGACGATCTTGCCAGCGCCATCGATGGCAAAACCGCTCCGGGCAACCGTGAGTGGGACGACGCCAAGATAGACCTCCGGCGCGAGCCGTCTATTGAGCTCGAACTCGGCGTTACATGCCGCCTGGCGGCGTTGAAGCGTGGAGAAGTCGAGATAGGGGAACTGCACTGGCTTCTTGAGCTTGTAGACACGGTCGCCTACGAGAAAGACCCATGACATATGGGTTTCTCGCATCTCAACCGCGTCGTGAGGCGTTGCGTAGGCTGAAGGAGCACTGAGCCAAGAGACCTTCTGCGCCAAGGTCGGCGCATCCACGGTTGGCGCTATCGCATCATTGCGCAAGATCTGCCTCACTCTGCTGGCTGACTTTGCCGACCCTGCATGGTTCCGACATGGAGGCCAGGCGGCGCTTTGACCGGTATCAACGCCAAGGTTGGAGCCGGCGGTAAACATGTCATGAGGAGAGACAGAAAGGACCGTCGTGCCAACGCAAGTTGATTCGAGTTTGCACCGCAAGATTGAATCGTTGCTTTCCAACGAGGCACGCGGCATTGCGGGCAAGTGGTGGTTGGTGCTTGCTGCCGCAGTGTTGGTCGCGGCTATTGCCTATGGATGGTGGTCCTATTCCGGCACTGCCGGATCGATCACATATCGAACCGACCCCGTAACCAAGGGCGACCTCACAGTCATTGTCACCGCCACCGGATCAATTGCGCCGACCAACAAGGTTGATATTTCCAGTGAGTTATCCGGCATCGTGCGTAAGGTGTTGGTTGATTACAATTCAATAGTGACGGCCGGCCAAGTCTTGGCGGAGCTGAATACCGACAGTCTCAACGCCGCGCATGACAGTGCGATCGCCAAGCTGGCAGCGGCCAATGCTAAGGTTGCGGAAGCTGAAGCAACAGTCGCGGAGGCGCAAGGCAACTTCACTCGCAGCAAAGCTCTCGCGGCTCAAAAGATCAGCTCGACCAAGGACCTCGCAGCCGCCAAGGCGGCTCTCGAACGGGCCATGGCGGCTCTCGCCAGTGCCCAGGCAGATGTTGGTGTCTCTCAGGCCGACCTCAAGCTCAACGAGACCAACCGCGCCAAGTCGGCGATTACATCGCCGATCAACGGCGTGGTTCTGACGCGCAGTGTCGATCCCGGGCAAACAGTGGCTGCCTCATTGCAGGCACCGGTGCTGTTCTCGATTGCGGAGGATCTGCGCCAAATGGAGGTCTTGGTCGATGTGGATGAGGCCGACGTCGGCAGCGTCAAGGAAGGCCAGCGTGCAACCTTCACAGTCGATGCCTTTCCCGACCGCAAGTTCCAGGCGCAGATCAAGGAGCTGCGTTATGGCTCGGAGGTGGTTCAGGGTGTTGTGACGTACAAGGCAGTTTTGACGACTGACAACTCGGACCTCTTGCTCCGCCCCGGTATGACTGCCACCGCTCAGATCGCTGTCCATGAGGTGCGCAGTGCACTGCTGATTGCCAACGCTGCATTGCGCTTCTCACCTGCCAGTAACAACACCACGCAGACGCGTAGTCTGCTACGGACGCTGCTCGGCGGCCCACCGCGGGCGCGCCCAGCCAGCAAACGAGACGATACCGGACCTAACCGAACGGTCTGGATCGTGCAGGACGGGGTGCCCGAAGCCGTTTCCGTGGTGGTTGGGGCAACTGACGGCAAGCGCACCGAAATCGCCGCCGGCCCGATCAGCGCCGGCCAATCCATCATCGTTGATACTGCGACCACGCCCAATTGAGGCTGCGATTTGAGATGCAGGATACCGGCAACAACAAACCAGAAGCGCTGATCGAACTGCGCGGCGTAACCAAGGTCTACGGATCTGGTGAGGCAGCTGTCCACGCCCTGGTTGGAGTCGATCTCGCGATCAGCAGGGGGCAGTTCGTGGCCATCATGGGGCCGTCGGGGTCAGGCAAGTCGACAGCCATGAACATGATCGGCTGTCTCGATACGCCGACCAGCGGCGACTATCTTTTTGGCGAGGTCGAGATTGGCCACCTCGACCGCAACAAGCGGGCTTTGTTGCGGCGTGAGTTTCTCGGCTTCGTGTTCCAAGGCTTCAACCTGCTGGCGCGCACGACAGCCGTCGAGAACGTCGAGTTGCCGCTGACCTACCGCGGCACGGAGCCAAATGTGCGCCGGTCGCTCGCTATGAAGGCCTTGGCGCGCGTCGGGCTCGCCGGCCGCGAACACCACGCACCCAATGAGTTGTCCGGAGGTCAGCAACAGCGGGTCGCGATTGCCCGTGCCATCGTCACCGACCCGACCGTGTTGCTCGCCGATGAGCCAACCGGCAATCTCGACACCGCGACCAGCCTCGAGATCATGAAGCTCATCACCAGCTTCAATCGCGACCAGGGCATGACTGTCATCATGGTCACTCACGAGCAGGAAATGGCTGCCTTTGCCCAGCGCGTGATCCGCTTCCTCGACGGCCGCGTCGCATCGGACGAGCGCAACATGGGCTTCCGGGCATGATGATCGAGACGCTCCTTCTGGCGCTGCGAGCCATCCGCCGCAATGTCTTGCGCTCGTTCCTGACATTGCTCGGCGTCGTCATCGGCGTTGGCGCCGTCATCGCCATGGTGACGATCGGCAACGGCACAACGGCAAAGGTCAAGGCTGATCTCGGCAGGCTCGGCTCCAACCTCCTCTTCGTCAATCCCGGACAGTTCGGCCCGGGCCGTTCCAGCGCCCAGGCAAGGCCGTTCAACAATGGCGATGTCGAAGGTCTGCGAAGCGATCTTGCCGGAGTCAAAGCGGTAGCGCCCGGGGGCTCGACAACGACGACCATCGTCTTTGGCACCGAGAGCCATAGCGGGCGCGTCACGGGCACCGACAATGCCTACTTCATCACCCAGAACTGGCAGCTTGTTGCCGGACGTGAGTTTCTCGACGCCGAAGTGCGCGGTGGACGGGCAGCCTGTATTTTGGGCGCGACAGTGAGCAGACTGTTGTTTGGCGCCGACGATCCTATTGGCCGCAGTGTACGGGTTAAAAAGGTCTCGTGCGAAGTGATCGGCGTGCTCGCGGCAAAAGGCCAGTCCGCCTTTGGGTCCGACCAGGACGATATTGTCATCATGCCGCTGCGGGCGTTTCAGCGGCGCATTTCCGGCAAGGCCGACATAGCCAACATCGATATCTCGGCCGAAGACGGTGTCGATACCGCCAAGCTGCAGTCTGACATCGAGCGGCTGTTGCGCCAACGCCGGCGCATAGGACCGGACAAGGAGGACGATTTCACTGTCCGCGATACCAAGCAACTCATTGAGACGCAGACCACTACAACGACCCTGCTGACCGGACTGCTTGGCGCCGTCGCTGGCGTCAGCCTATTGGTTGGCGGCATCGGCATCATGAATATCATGCTGGTGTCGGTGACAGAGCGCACGCGCGAGATCGGCGTTCGTCTCGCCATCGGCGCGCTGGAACGCCAAGTGCTCCTGCAGTTCCTGGTCGAAGCGGTTGTGCTGTCATTGCTCGGTGGGCTGATTGGCATCACCCTCGGCCTCGCGCTCGCCTGGCTGGCGACCCGCGGACTTGGCGTCCCTTTCACCCTCGACCCGGCAATCGTTCTGGTTGCCTTCGGCTTTTCGGCGGTGGTCGGTATTCTGTTCGGTTACTTCCCGGCCCGCCGTGCCGCCCGCATGGACCCCATCGAAGCCCTGCGGCACGAATGACGGTTCACACATCGAACATCGCGACCAGGGCGGCATGGTACGAGCCCTTCGGTTCAATTCCCTCCGCGTAAGCCACAGCTTCGTCACCGAGGGCCTCATTATGGACTTCCATGCCCCGGAAGTGCCCATAGAGGCTATGGCTTGCCAGCAGATGATCCAGCATCTGCGGCCGGCCATGATGCAGAACACTGAATCGTCTGGCCGGATCGAGCGAGCGATCGAGCACCACCAAGGCTCGTTCGGTGAGTTCGCTATTGCCGGTATGCTCTGCCGCACCGATCGCAAGTCGCAGGGGCGTTTCGTGGTCCTCCGCATTGAAATCACCGGCCACAAGTATCAACGCTTTCGCATCGGCGTCGAACAGCCCGTCAACAGCAAGTCGCAATTCCAGCGCCTGGCCGCTGCGCTTCAATCCGGAAATGTAATAGCCCTCCGCCCACGAGCCGACGGTGTTCCAGGCAAACGACGACTTCTTGCCACCAGGAATTGGTGAGGCCAATCCCGCGCGAAGATGCACATTGATGATCGTGATCTTCGACGGACCGAGATCTATTTCCGTCACAAGAATTGGCCGATCAAAGCGGACCGCCGTGGGCTCAGGTGCTTTGGGATTGGCTGTAACAGTGTGGATCTCTACCGGTGGGACGAGGTCGTGGCAGATCTGCCGCTGCCTCAAGATAGGAAACCGCGATAGCGTGACGAGATTGTGCACGTCGGCTGGACCGGCTCCATCTGCTGCCGTCGTAGCGGTGCGGTGGTACTGGGCATAAACAGTGCCCGCCAACAACTCATCGAGTGCCCTCAGTGAGCGCCCTTCACGACCTGGAATGTGCTGTGCGTTCACTTCCTGCAAGCACAGCACATCGGCGCCAAGCCGCTCAAGAGCGGGCCGCAAGATCGACAGACGCAATTCGACCGGACTATCCAGATTTTCAAGATTGAATGATGCGAGGCGCAGCATGTCATCACGTACTCTTGAGTCTTGCGGTCTAGACAGCCATTGCAACGGCTACTTGGCTTCGAAGGTGGTAATATAAGCAACATGATCGACAATGACTTCGCGATCATCGCATTCTCCCGGACATCCTGCGGAATCGATCACTCATCGATAAACTCGCCCCTCGATCGAAATGCAATTCCAATGGCCTGACACCATTCGGAATGCTTAGACATATCGACCTGCCATCGTTGATGACCACCCAAACGGCGGCGATATGTTCCTTTCGTCATCGGTGCAGCTCCTCGGCATCGTACCACCGCTTGCAGAAGTCGCTGCAGGTCAGGGGAATGTCCAACGCGGCCTCCGTGTCATGCGTTCTCCAACACAGATGCATAATCCTCGCACAGGCTAGTGCGTGCCGACTTGATGGCCGTCAATGTCAGGTAGCGATTCCCGGCGCATACGAACACTGAGATTGAATGAGGTGCGTTCAGCGGCTTGTAGCCAAGTGATGCGGCAGGCTCATATGAGTACGAAAGGTCCAACGCCAAGCAGCAGTGAGGTTCAGATCGGCAGTCATCGCCTCGACGGCACGCTGAGCGTTCCCGCCGGCGCAAAGGGACTGGTGATCTTTGCCCATGGCAGCGGCTCGAGCCGCCTCAGCCCGCGCAACACCCGCGTGGCTCAGGGCTTCAATGAACGTCGTCTCGCTACCTTGCTGTTCGATCT
Source organism: uncultured Alphaproteobacteria bacterium (assembly GCA_963732765.1). Classification (GTDB taxonomy): domain Bacteria; phylum Pseudomonadota; class Alphaproteobacteria; order Rhizobiales; family Hyphomicrobiaceae; genus JANYHF01. Next base: position 42,380 of record CAVTAS010000010.1, read on the forward strand.
CTTGACCGAACGAGAGGCTGCCGACCGCGCCAATGTCTTCGATATCCCGCTGCTGAGCGCCCGCATGGTCGAGGCCATTGGCTGGGCCCGCAAGGATGGCGAGATCGCGGATCTTCCCATCGGCCTGTTTGGTGCCAGCACTGGCGCGGCGGCTGCACTGGTCGCCGCGGCCAAGGCCCCGAACGATGTGGCTGCCGTGGTTTCGCGCGGCGGCCGCCCCGATCTGGCGGGCAGCTATCTTCCACGTGTGCGCGCTTCCACGCTGCTCATCGTGGGCGGGGCCGACTTCGGCGTCATTGAGCTCAACCAGCAGGCGCTGGCCGACCTCACCTGCACGAAACACCTCGAAATTATTCCAGGTGCAACGCATTTGTTCGAGGAGCCCGGCACACTCGATCAGGTGGTGGAACTGGCAGGCTGCTGGTTCGAGGATCACTTGCGGGGCGCGGCGGTATGAGTGCGTTGGCGCGCAAGAGAAGAATTATACCAGGAGTAAAGTCGGAAAGAGCGAGAAACAAGAAAACATAGACGAGCCAGCGCTCGCGGAGAAAAGCTATGAGATTTCTCAACATCAGATTTCAAGTTCTATCAGGCGTCAAAGCGGTTCTGAGTTCTACTCTCAGCAGCGGTCATGGTGTCCATCGCAACTGCGGCAGCCGCTGCCGAAGTGCAAGCCTCGCGCGCGGTTGAGATCACCGGAACCCTCCAACAGCAGCAATTTGCCGTTGGCGAGACAGTCAAAATCACCGCGGATGTGGCCGACGACATCTATGCGTTCGGTCGCGAGGTGACGCTTGATGGCGCCAAAGCGCGATCGCTGATCGTGGCGACCGGCCATCTCGTCATACGCAACAGCACCGTCCACGAACTCATGGCCGGCAGTCTCGATGTCGAGATCAACGGCCAGGTCGAGGATGACGCTACAATTGCGGTCTGCCCGGTCTGCCCCTGGGGAACACGGAGGATTTTGATCGGCAAGGACGGGCGCATCGGCGACCAGGCGCGCCTCGTTGCCGAAACGATCGAGATTGAGGGCAATATCGGCGGAACGTTGCAGGCGACGGCCCGCAGGATCGTGATCTCCGGCAGCGTCACCGGTCAGGCGGACCTGACGGCTGAGCAGATTGTTTTCGCCCCTACCGCGCGGCTTGGCGGCGAACTCATTGCGCGCAGCCCGGGCAAGCCTGAGATCGCCACGGGTGCTGTAATCACAGGACCAATCCGTGAAATCCCGACCAAGGTCGACTTTCCTGACCCGGCAAAGTTTCCGCGTCAGCTCGCCTGGGTTGCTGGGCTTGTGGCGCTTGCGGCCACCGCGGGCATGCTGCTGCTTGCCGCGCTGGTGCAGTTCGCAGTGCCGAGACTGGTCCAATCGGGCGTGGACCGGCTCGTCGCTCACCCCTGGACTGAAGTGGGTCTCGGATTGGCATGGGCGCTGCTGACGCCGGCTCTGGTTGCGCTGCTCTTGGTGACCGTCGTCGGTGCGCCAGCCGGCCTCGTGCTGCTAGCCGGGTTCGTCGTGCTGGCCGCGACCGGATTCGTGACCGCGTGCTACGCCATCGGCCTTTGGCTGCGGGGACGCATGCGTCCGCAGGCGACAGCGCCTGGGACTGGAAGCAGAATTGGCTGGACGCTGATCGGCGTGGTCATTCTCATTCTGATCAACGTCGTTCCGTTCCTAGGTTGGATCATCGGTTTGCTGGCCACCATGGCCGGACTTGGAGCAGCCGCATCGGCACTGTCCGAGCGACTGAGGGCAGCCCCGGCCACATAGCTTCGGCTGCAGCACCAGTCAAGGTTGAGTTAGACTTGAGCTGAAACGTGATGGCGGACAAGAGCCGAAGGGCTTCGCTGCTGAGGCTTGACGCGGTTGCCTGCGATCGCAGCTTCGTGCTGACCGTTGACCTAAGTCACGACCGCCGCGATGCGGCCTGCACAAGTTGGGGTCATGTCAAATGACCTCCAAGACCAGACCCTCGTGATGCTGCAGAATGCGGCCTCGCCGGCCGGGTCGGGCAAGCCGGATCTGCCGGAGGAGCGGATCGAGCTGTCTTCATCCGGGATTTGATACCGTGGAGCCACGCCGTCGCGAGGCAGCCCATTCATTCGACGACATCGTCGCGTGGCCTACGCGTGCTCCTGGTCAATACGATTTCGTCTGAGAGCGCAGTCAGCTGTGGCTGATGGTGGCAGTGTTGATGCCGGTCAAGCCCCGGCGATTGCATAGAACCGCCGCTGCACCGCGAAGTCCGGCATCATCAGTGACGATCACGTAGACGGGAATGCGCCGCAGATAATCCGTCATGCGGCCCTTGGAGTTGAAGCCGGCGCGGAAATGTCCCGCGGTGAGAACATCCAGGATGCGGGGCGGAATTCCTCCGGCGATATAGACGCCGCCTTGCGCGCCGAACATGAGAGCGACGTCGCCAGCGAAGCGGCCGAGCCAGCCGGCGAACAGTTCGACCGCCTTGACCGCAAAGGGATCGTCCGATGCAGCCGCATGCGCGACCACTTCCGGGGCGGTCAGCCCGGCAGAGACACGGCCGTCCAAGTCACGCAGTATACGGTATAGATCTGCCAGGCCCGCTCCGGAGAGCAGCCGTTCTGCCGATACGTGCCCGAACTGGCTACGCAGACGCTCGAGGATCGAGAACTCCTCAGCCGTCTCTGCGGCAAAGGTGACGTGCCCCCCTTCACCCGAAACGGATCGCCATCCCGTCGGCGACCAGACAAGTCCGGCAACTCCAAGCCCGGTACCTGGACCCACCACCGCTTTGGTTGCCTGCTCGCGAGTTTGTTCGCCGCCGATCTGCAGGACGTCCGTCCCGCCCAGATGCGGCAGCCCATGGGCCAGCGCCTCGAAGTCGTTGACGACTACGACGGAGTCGATGCCAATTGACGCGGCCAGTGCGGCGCGGCTGAAGGACCAATTGGCATTTGTGAGCCTGATCGGTTCGTCGCCGACAGGTCCCGCGATGGCAAAGCACGCCGCAGCGGGGCGCTCAGAAATCGCGGTGAGATAGCCGGCAGCAGCAGCCTCCAGTGATCCAAAATCAGATACCTTGAATTTCCTGATGACGTGAAGTTCGCGCGTGTATACATCAGCCAGCGCAAAGCGCGCGTGGGTTCCGCCAATGTCAGCAACAAGAGCATGAGGCGAGTTAGCGGACATTGCTACACCTCAGAAGACAACGATTGACCCTTGGCGATCGCTGCAGGCAATCGCGTATGTCAGAATCGTTTGCCGGTCGAGATATCGAACAACTTCGCCTTGCCCATATCGACCTCAAACGGATAGTTGGTTCCCGGCGACCCGCGATCCTCGGGGTGAACACGAGCAATGGCCTCGATAGTGCCAAGGGCAAACACCAGCATTGTATCGGGTCCCGTTGGCTCGACAACATCGACCCTGCGCTCAAACGCAAAGAGATTGTCCGAGCGGCGTAGCGTCCCCTTGCGGGAAATCGTTTCCGGACGCATACCGAGAAACACTTCCTGATCTTGAACTTGCGCTGCCGCCTTGGCATTTTCACCCGCCAGCGGGAAGTTGATCGAACCTTGCTCGTCGCGCACTTCGACAACCAAGCCGTTTTTGTTCCTGACATGACCGCGCACAATGTTCATGGACGGGGCGCCGATGAACTCAGCAACAAAGAGATCGACGGGATCCTCATAGATTGTCTCGGGCGCCGCAAATTGCCGGATGTGGCCATTGTCCATGACCGCAATGCGCGATGCCAGCGTCATGGCTTCGATCTGATCGTGAGTGACATAGATGATGGTTTTGCCGAGGCGCTGATGCAGTTTCTTGATCTCGGTACGCATTTCAATGCGCAGTTTGGCGTCGAGATTGGACAGCGGTTCGTCGAACAGAAAGACGTCGGGGTTGCGAACCAACGCACGCCCCATCGCCACGCGCTGGCGCTGGCCACCCGAGAGCTGGCCTGGCTTGCGTTCGAGAAACGGTTCGACATGCAGCAGCTGTGTGACCTGACTGAGCGCCCGTTCCTGCTCTTCGGCAGCAATCCCTCTCGTCTCCATGCCGAAGGTGATGTTCTTGTGCACGGTCTTGGTCGGATAGAGTGCGTAGGACTGGAACACCATCGCGATGTTGCGATCCTTGGGCGGCACGTCATTAACCAGAGTATCACCGATGAAGATATTGCCGTCGGACAGCGTTTCCAGACCTGCGATGAGATTGAGCAGCGTCGACTTTCCGCAACCGGACGGCCCGACCAGCACGACGAATTCGCCTTCGTCGAACTCGATGTCAACGCCCTTGATGACTTCGGTGCCGGCAAACCGCTTCCAGACATTTTCGAGGCGAACCTTGGACATGGCTTCAGCCTTTGACTGCACCTGCCGCGAGGCCACGGACAAAGTACTTGCCGGCGACGACATAAACCAGGAGCGTCGGCAGGGCGGCCAGGATAGCTGCGGCCATGTCGACGTTGTATTCTTTGACGCCAGTGGAGGTATTGACGATGTTGTTTAAGGCAACCGTCACCGGATTGCTGTCGCCGACAGTGAAGGCTATTCCAAACAGGAAGTCATTCCAGATCTGGGTGAACTGCCAGATCACTGTCACGACAATAGCCGGGGGCGACATCGGTAAAATGATGTGAAAGAAGATCCTGAAGAATCCTGCGCCGTCGATCTTTGCCGCCTGCACGATGCCATCGGAGACGCCAATGAAGAAGTTGCGAAAGAACAGCGTCGTGAAGGCCAAGCCGTAGACCGTATGGACAAGCACCAGTCCGGTGACCGACCCAGCCAGGCCGAGAATTCCCAAGGTGCGCGCCATCGGCAGCAGAACGACCTGGAACGGAATGAAGGCCCCAAACAGCATCAGCGCGAAGATGACGTCAGCGCCAGGAAACCGCCATTTGGTCAGGGCATAACCGTTGAGCGCTCCCAGCGCCGTGGAGATCAGGACGGCCGGCACCACCATGGCGACCGAGTTCCACATATAGGGCCGTAGCCCATCGCAGCGCACGCCGACACAGGCCGATTGCCAGGCCTTGCTCCAGGCATCGAGGTTTGGGCTGCGAGGCCAGCCGAGCAGGGAGCCGCTGCGTATCTCATCCAGCGGCTTCAGCGAGGTGGCAACCATCACATAAAGCGGCACGATATAGTAAAGAACGAACAAGCCTAGAATGAAGAACAGCAACAGACGCAGCATGCGATTGCGCAAGCCCTTGGGAGTGACGATGCCTTGAACGGCGGTCCTGCTCATCTCCCGGTACCCCTCAACTCTGAGTAGAGGTAGGGCACAATGATCGCAATCACAGTGACCAGCATCATGACGGCGCTTGCGGCGGCCTCGCCCAGCTCGCTCCTTTGAAACGCGAAGGAGTACATGAAGGTTGCCGGCATATCCGAGGCATAGCCAGGACCACCACCGGTCAGTGCCACCACAAGATCGAAACTCTTGATGGCCAGATGCGCAAGAACAATGAATGTTGACAGAAACACCGGCCGGATCATTGGTAGCACAATGCTGAAGTAAGTGCGGAACGGCCCCGCCCCATCGATCGCAGCGGCTTTAATGATTTCATCGTCGACCGACCGTAGACCGGCCAGAAACATGGCCATCACATAACCGGATGACTGCCAAACGCCGGCAAATACAACTGTGTAGATCGCCATCTTCGGATTAACGAGCCAATCGAAGCGGAAGTCCTCGAACCCCAGGCCTCGCACCGCGTGCTCAATGCCGAGACCCGGATTAAGGATCCATTTCCAGGCCGTGCCTGTGACGATGAAAGAGAGCGCCATCGGGTAGAGATAGATGGCGCGGATAGCACCTTCGTAACGTATTCGCTGGTCGAGCAGAATGGCGAGCGCGATGCCGATGGCCGTGCAGCCGGCCATGAACAGACTGCTGAAGATGAAGAGATTGGCGAGCGCCACATACCAGCGCGGCGTATCCCACAGTCGCTCATATTGTATGAACCCGGACAGCTGATAGCTGGGAAGTACGCCCGACCTGGTGAAGGAAATGTAGATCGTCCAGGCAATGAAGCCGTAAACAAAGAACAAGCTGGCGGCGAACAACGGCGAGACAACGAGTTTTGGCAGGTGGCGTTCAAGCCATTGTGCGGGCGTTTGCGGGGATGACATGATGACACACTCGGCGTTGGACCGACTTGCCGGGTCCTCGCCGCCAGGACCCGGTACTTTCGCTAAAGGCAAGGCCAAGGCTCAGCGCATGGCGCGTTTCACGCCCTCGGCCAGTTCCTTCACACCGTCGGCCGAACTCTCGTCACTGTTGAAAAACTTGGTGACGACATCGAGAAACTCGCCGCGGATGGTTCGGGGGATCGCCATTTCATGGGCCATACTGGGGACAAGAGCATTGGCTTTGATGGCTGCTGCCAGATCCTCATGCGATTTGATCGCGCATGAATCGAATTTGGTCATCGGCACATCAATCCGTGCCGGGATCGATCCCTTGGCCAGATTGAACGTTTCCTGGAAGGCCGGTGACATGATTTCGCTGGCAAGCACCTTTTGTCCTTCCAGGCGATCGGCGCCCTTCACCTTGAAGAACGTGAAGCTGTCCGAGTTCAGGATGTAGCCCTTGCCCGGCGCCGGGGCACACAGGAAATCTGTTCCGGGCTTCTTGCCCGCCGCAAGGAACTCACCCTTGGCCCAATCGCCCATAATCTGGAACGCGGCGTCGCCATTCATGACCATCGCGGTTGCGAGGTTCCAATCCCGGCCAGAGAACGACGGATCGACATAGCCGCGCAGTATGCGGAGCTGGTCGAATGCCTTGATCATGGTCGGGCTGGTTAGTGCCTTCTCATCGAGTTGGACGAGCGCCTTGTGATAGAAGTCCGAACCGCCGATACCCAGCACCACGACCTCGAACAGGGTTGCGTCCTGCCAGGGCTGTCCACCATGCGCGAGCGGGATAATGCCCGCAGCCTTCAACTTATCTGCGGTGGCGTTGAATTCCTCCCAGGTCGTCGGCATCGATGCGCCGACCTTGGCGAGTACCTTCGGGTTGGCCCAGATCCAATCAACGCGATGAATGTTGACCGGCGCTGCAACGTAGTTGCCTTTGTACTTCATAATGCTGGCCAAGACGGGCGGCAGTACCTTGTCCCAGTTTTCTTTCTTTGCGATACTTTCGACGTCGTTCAGCGAGCCCTGTCTGGCCCATTCCTGGATGCCTGGCCCTTTCAACTGAACTGCGGTTGGCGGGTCACCGGCGACAACCCGCGCGCGCAGCGCCGTCATGGCTGCATCTCCGCCGCCGCCGGCGATCGGAGAGTCGATCCACTTGCCGCCTTGCGCCTCGAAGGTTTTCTTTAGTTCGCCGACGGCCTTTGCTTCACCTCCCGAGGTCCACCAATGGAGGACCTCCACGGTTCCTCCGGCATAAGCTGAGCCTGCGCCAAGCAATAGGCCTGCACCAACGGCATATGTCACGATCCGACTGAGGGCGGTCATGTGAGTCTCCACTTGAACGAACTGATAGGATTGGAAATTAAAATGAGTATTGCAGCATCGGCGCAGTGGTCATTGATGCTTGTCAATTCAACGCGGATTGTTTCCCGGTAATGAATGAAGCATAATTATGGAGGTGCTGTGCGGTCGATGCGCCCGTCAGGGATCAGGTCGAAGTCTGCTGCTTCAAATAATCAACCGCGCTCTTGAGAGTGAACAGCTTGGGGTAGTCGATCTCCGGCACATTTATTCCGAGCCGGCGATGCAGGGCAGTGACGAAGTTGAGAAAGTCCATGGAGTCGATATCGAGCGCCTCGCGCACATCGGCACGGAGATCGAGTTGACCTAGATCGGCTTCTGGCGCGATGTTTGACAACTCGTCTTTCAGAGCGAGCAGAAGGTCACTTTCGGTCATAGCTTTTCGGGCTCCAGGAGACGTCGACCAATCTGGGCAAGGAACAGCGCTCCATCGTGACCATCGCTGACACGGTGGTCGGCCGACAGCGTCAGAGTGACGACAGATCGGGCAACCACGGCATCATTGACGATCCACGGGCGCCGCACGATCTTGCCGACGCCGATGATGGCAGTCTGGGGCGGGTAGATGACGGCGTAGAACGCCTCGACGCCCCGCTCTCCGAGGCTTGAAACGGTGATCGTGGCGTCGGCAATTTCCGAGCTGCGGATCCGTCCGACGCGCATGCGCCCGACCAGATCCCGCATCTTGGCCATGAGCGCGTCGAGCCCGAGCGCTTCGGCATCGTGGATGGCCGGAGCGGCAAGCCCACCGCCCCGGATCGCAACGGCGACTCCGGCGTGTACGGCCGCCGATGGCTTGAACGCACCGTCGGCATAGTGGCCGTTGAATGTGGGGAACTGCTGGCAGGCAAGGGCCACGGCCTTCAAGAACAAGGCCCCCATCAGCAACCGATCCGATGGCGCACGCTCGGTGTTGATGCGGCTGAGCCAAGCCTCAGTATCGGAGATGTCAACCTGATGTTGGAGATAGTAATGCGGGATCTCCTTCTTGGACCGCGTCATGGCCGCAGCGATGGCGCTACGCATCGCTTTGAGATCAAGGCCCATGGGTTTTTGCGCCGGCGACACGTCGACCGCGATTTTGCCGGTGAGTTTTTCGACATCGGCAAACACAATCGAGCCGCCGGGGCCGCTGCCGGTGATGCCCGACAGATCTAGCTTCTTACTTTGCGCAAGCCGGCGAGCCGCCGGGGAGATCCGGACCGACCCACCGGATGGCATGGCTGTTGGGGAAGCTTCTGTGGGCAATTGTTGCTTCGGCGCAGCATTTGGAGCGGCAGAGAGGCTTGGCGCGGGACGCGCCGCTCCCTCGCCATCCGTCGTGATCACCGCGAGCGGCATCCCGACGGGCACGACCGCTCCCAAATCGACCAGCACTTTCTCCACTTTCCCGTCTTCAAAGATCTCCACCTCGATGGCGCCCTTCTGTGTTTCCACCACCGCAACGATATCGCCGCGCTTGACACGGTCGCCGCTCTTGACGAGCCATTGGACCAGTGTGCCGGACGCCATGTCGGCGCCGAGCGAGGGCATGAGGAACTGAGTCACAGCATCACCCTATCCACTCCGCCCTAGCACAGCCCTCGCGGCAGCGATGATCTTCGCCACCTGAGGCAATGCTGCGTCTTCCAGATGTTTGGCATACGGAATGGGCACTTCCTCGCTGCACACGCGGGCAATCGGCGCGTCAAGATCGTAGAACGCTTGCTCGACAATCCGTGTGCAAATCTCTGCCGACAGGCTGCCGGACCGCCAACCCTCGTCCACGATCACCGCGCGCCGCGTTTTCCGGACGGAGGCCATGATCGTCTCGTCATCGAGTGGCCTGAGGCACCGGAGATCGATGACCTCGGCGCTGATGCCGTCCTTGCCCAGAGCATCGGCAGCCGCAAGGGTCTTCCAAAGCGATCCGCCATAGGTGATCAGCGTGATATCGGAGCCTCTTCGGCGTATCGCAGCCTTGTGGATGTCGAACGTATCGGTGCTCGCTTCGAGGGTTCCGCTCATATTGTAGAGCATGACATGTTCGAAGATCACCACGGGATCGGGATCCTCCAGCGCCGGCCACAGCATGCCACGCGCATCCTCGACGGTTGCGGGCGCCAGCACCTTGATGCCGGGAATATGCGCGTACCAACCTTCTAGGCTATGCGAGTGCTGGGCCGCCAGTTGCCGCCCCGCGCCGGTCGCCATCCGGATCACAACGGGAACGCCGAACTGATTGCCCGACATATGCCTGATGGTCGCGGCGGTGTTGAGGATCTGGTCGAGCGCCAGGAGACTGAAGTTCACCGTCATGAGTTCGACGATAGGACGCATACCGGCCATTGCGGCTCCAATGCCGGCCCCGGTGAAACCTGACTTCAGACAACGGCGTGTCGCGGATGCGCTCGGGGCCGAATTCGGCGAACAGCCCTTTCGAGACCGCGTAGCACCCGCCGTAGCGCCCAACATCCTCCCCCATCAGAAAGACGCGGGTGTCGCGTTTCATGGCATCGCGAATGGCCTCGCGGACCGCCTCGCGATACGTCAATTGAGGGGGGGACTGAGCATCCATCATGATACTGCCCCGATCTGCTGTCCGGCATAAGTGAAGCGGGTGAGCTGTTCCACGGGTTCGAGGGTTCCAGCCTCCGCGAAGGCGACAGCCTCCCTGATTTCGGCCGCGACCGCCTGCTCGATCCTGGTCACGTCGTCGGGATGGATCATCTGGCTCTGTTCGAGCCAGCTGCGAAACCGCGTGATCGGCCCCTTCTTGCGCCAGGCCTCGACCTCGGCCTTATCGCGGTAGAGTTGGGCATCGAACATGGAATGCCCGCGCAGACGATAGGTACGGCACTCGAGAAAATGCGGTTTTCCGGAGGTGCGCACTTTTTCAATGGCGCCCCGGGCTGCGGCTTCGACGGCCACCACATCCATGCCGTCGACGGCTTCGGACTCGATGCGATAGCACGCGGCCTTCTGGTGAATGTCGGTCTCGGACTCGGTGATGTCGAGCGCCGTTCCCATGGCATAGAGATTGTTCTCGCAAACAAACAGGATCGGCAGTGCCCAGAGTGAGGCAAGGTTCATGCTCTCGTGAAATTCCCCCTCGGCAACTGCGCCCTCGCCAAAGAAGCAGGCCGTGATGGCGCCCGTGCCGCGCATGTCATCGGCAAGCCCCAAGCCGACGGCCAGCGGGAGCCCGCCACCTACGATGGCGTTGCCGCCATAGAAATTGGTGGCGGCATTGAAGAGGTGCATCGAGCCGCCGCGGCCCCGGCTGCAACCTTCCTGCTTGCCGAGCATTTCGGCGAAGGCGGCCGCCATCGTGACACCGCGCATCAAGGCATGGCCGTGCTCGCGATAGGTCGCAACCACCCGGTCCCGCGCCTCCAGCGCTGGGATCACGCCTACTGCGACGGCTTCTTCGCCGTCGTAGAGATGCAGGAAGCCCCGGATCTTTTCTTTCGTATAAAGTTCGACGCATTTCTCCTCGAACATGCGTATCCGTATCATCTGCTTAAGGAGGTCGAGACAGTGCTCGCGCGACAACTGTGGTTTGGTGGCGGAAGATGTCATCGCTCCTCGCTTTCGAGCGTGGAGATGTCGCCTTCGGGAAGCCCCAGTTCGCGCGCTTTCAGCAGCCGGCGCACCACCTTGCCGCTCCGTGTCTTGGGCAGGTTCTCCCGGAATGCAATCTCCTTGGGCGCCACGGCTGGCCCCAGCCTTCGCCGGGCATGGGCGAGCAAGTCCTTCTTCAATTGGTCGGTAGGTTCCACGCCCTGTTTCAGAGCAACAAACGCCTTGACGACCTCACCGGCCATGGCGTCGGGAATGCCGATTACGCCGACTTCAGCAACTGAGGGATGCTCCATCAGTGTACTCTCGACCTCGAACGGACCGATCAGATGACCGGAACTCTTGATGACGTCATCAGACCGGCCGACGAACCAGTAGTAGCCCTCCTCGTCGCGCATCGCGAGGTCGCCGCTGAGATACCAGCCGCCGGCAAAGCTCTTCTTGTAGCGCTCGGGTTCGTTGAGGTAGGCCTGCATCATGGAGGGCCAACCCGGTCGCAAGGCGAGTTCACCGGTCCGAAGTGGCTCGGCAATTTCGCGGATGTCTCCGGTGGCCGTGCGCTCGACAATGGCGGCAACAACTCCCGGGAGCGGTTTGCCCATTGAGCCTGGCTTGATGTCCATGGCGAGATAGTTGGCGATCATGATGCCGCCGGTCTCGGTCTGCCACCAATTGTCGTGGAAGGGCTTGCCCAGCACCTCATTGCCCCAGATTACGGCCTCCGGATTGAGCGGCTCGCCGACGCTGGCCATGAAGCGCAGGTTGCTGAGATCGTACTGTTTGGGTAGCTCTGCGCCGAGCTTCATCAGCAAGCGGATGGCCGTCGGAGCTGTGTACCAGACTGTAACCTTTTGATCCTGCAGGATGCGGTACCAGCGTTGCGCATCGAATTCGGCCTGGTCGACGATCAAGGTGGCGCCGTTCGTCAGGGGCGAGATGATGCCATAGGAGGTACCCGTCACCCAGCCGGGATCGGCGGTGCACCAGAACACATCATCCCGGTGCAGATCGAGCGCCAAATGCCCAGTCACGTGATGCGCAATCACCGCGCCATGAACGTGCACAGCACCCTTGGGGCGCCCGGTCGTACCGCTGGTGAAATGAACCAGCGCCATGTCGTCAGCTTGCGTTGCAATGATTTCGAACGTCTCGGACGCCTCGGCCATCGCATGCTTCAGATCGATGGTGCCTGCCGGCAGTTCAGCGGAGCAATCCGTCAAGAACACGTGCTCCAGTGACACCAATTCACGGCGCCACGGCTCAACCTTGCGGCGATAGAGTTGTTCTGAGGTGACCAGAACCTTGGCGTCGCCGATTGTCATTCGCGCTTTGATCGGCTCCGGACCGAAGGCTGAGAACAGAGGCGAAAAGACCGAACCGTTCTTGAGCGTACCGAGGCAGGCCGTATAAAGCGGCGCATCACGCCCGAGCAGTCCGAAGACTCTCGCACCCTTGCCGACGCCGCGCGCCGCGAGACAGTTGGCAAAACGGTTGGTTGCCGCGCTCAACTCCGCGTAGCTAAGATCTGTAACGCCGCCATCGCGGGCCAGAAACCGAAGCGCAAGTTTTGCGCCGTGGCCTGCCACCACGTGGCGGTCGACCGCTTCATAGGCGATATTGAGCCCACCAGCGGGCAGGCCATCCAAGTGCGCACGCGCCATATCCCAGGTGAAGTGCTTTGCCATGTCGTCGTAGTCATGCAGATTGGCACGGCCATAATGCTCTGGGAGCTTTCTGATCGGCGGCCATTTCATGACTGGCGATATGGAGGTCATGGTCTCTACCCGGTTTGAATTTTTGGTTGCGCGTCAGGTTGTTTCGGATCTGGGGACGACGTCCGTGATCTTGATCAAGTCCTTGCACTTGCGGAAATCCGGCTCGCTGCTTCGGCGTCTGCGACGTGGCGCTTCACCGCAACGAAACTGTCGGGACTGACCGAGATGGAATCGATCCCGCACTCGACCAGGAATTCAGCAAACTTCGGATGATCGCTTGGTGCTTGCCCGCACAGCCCGACCTTGGCGCCAGCCTTGTGCGCTTCCGTGATGACGTTGCGGATCATCCATTTCACCGCCTCGTCCTGCTCGTCGAACAGCGCGGCAAGCTCAGCCGAATCGCGGTCGACGCCGAGCGTGAGCTGCGTCAGGTCGTTGCTGCCGATTGAGAAGCCGTCGAAGCGTTCGGCGAACGCCTTGGCGAGCACGACGTTGGATGGGATCTCGCACATGACGTAGACTTCCAATCCGTTCTCGCCGCGCTTCAGACCATTCTCGGCCATGACCATGAGAACCCGGTCAGCTTCCATTGTGGAACGGCAGAATGGGATCATGACCACGACGTTGTTGAAGCCCATCTCATCGCGCAGCCGACGGATGGCGCGGCATTCGAGAGCAAAGCCTTCGCGGTACCGGGGTGAGTAATAGCGAGACGCACCGCGGAAGCCGAGCATCGGGTTCTCTTCCTTTGGCTCGAACTCGGCACCGCCGATCAGGTTGGCGTATTCGTTGGTCTTGAAATCGCTCATGCGCACGATCACCGGCCTCGGAAACTGAGCCGCAGCGATACGGGCAAGTCCGCGCGGCAAGCCGCTCGACGAAATAGTCGGTTTTGTCTGTGCAACCTTTCGTCAGCTGGCGATGGTGAGTTTGGCTGCGGCATCCTTGAGATCGCCAAAGCGCACCAAGCGCCATGGGGTGGACCTTGATGTGGTTGCTCACCACGAATTCCATGCGTGCCAGGCCAATACCGTCGGCCGGCAAACGCCACCAACGGAATGCGGCTGCTGGATTGGCAAGGTTCAGCATCACCTTTGTGCGTGTGCTGGCAATACCGTCGAGCTTTACGTCGTCGACGTCGTATTCGGCGATACCTTCGTAGACAAACCCATCCGAGCCCTCGGCGCAGGAAACCGTGACCTCTTGGCCATCATGCAGGAGTTCGGTTGCGTTGCCGGTTCCGACAATGGCTGGCAAGGCCAAGTTCACGGCTGACAATGGCCGCGTGTGACGTGCGCCCGCCGTGGTCGGTGATGACGGCCACCGCGCGCTTCATGATCGGCACCCAGTCGGGATCGGTGTTTTCAGTGACGAGGATCGTGCCGGGTCGGAAATTGGCAATCTCGCTGGCGTTGCGGATGAGGCAGACCTTGCCAGTCACCACGGCGTCGCCAATGCTGAGGCCGGACAGTAGTTTACGCCCCTTGCTCTTCAGTCGGTAGGATTTCAAGGCTCCCAGCGCGCGGTGCGATTGGACGGTCTCCGGGCGTGCCTGGACGATGAAGAGTGTCCCGGTCTGGCCGTCTTTGGCCCATTCCATGTCCATCGGCATGCCATAGTGCGCCTCGATGACACATGCCCAGCGGGCAAGCTGCAGGATCTCCTCATCGTTGAGCACGTATGCCGCGCGTTCGGCCAGGGAGGTCGGAACATTGCGTGTCGGCTTAGCTTCGCCAGTCGCGTACAGCATCTTGCGGGCTTTCTCGCCGCACTTCTTTTCGACGATGGGAACGAGGCCAGGGCGGTCGAGAAGTGGCTTGAAAACCTGGTACTCGTCCGGATCGACGGCGCCCTGGACAACGTTCTCGCCCAGACCCCAGGCAGCGTCGATGACGACGATCTTGTCAAATCCCGTCTCGGTGTCGATCGAGAACATGACGCCCGCGCCTGCGAGATCCGAGCGCACCATCTTCTGGACACCGACCGAGAGCGCGATCTTCAAGTGATCGAAGCCCTTGGCTTCGCGGTAACTGATCGCCCGGTCGGTGAACAGCGAGGCGTAGCAGCGCCGGCAGGCGTCAAGTAGAGCGGCCTCGCCCCGGATATTGAGGAACGATTCCTGCTGCCCCGCAAAGCTGGCATCGGGAAGATCCTCGGCAGTCGCACTGGAGCGAACCGCGACATCGGCATCCGGAGTGCCGGATTGCTCACAGAGTTTCCGGTAGGCTTCACGAATTGCCTGTTCAGCGTCTGCTGGCCAGTCAGCCCGGAGTATGGCGCTGCGGATGGTTTGCCCGGCCTCCTGTAATGTGGTCTTGCCAGCTTTGCGCGCGTCCAGTGCGCTCTTGATTGTCGCTGCAAGGTCGTTGGCCGCAATGAAACGCCAATATCCGTCAGCTGTCGTCGCAAAACCTGGCGGAACGCGAACCCCCTTACTGGCGAGGTTTCGGACCATTTCGCCGAGCGATGCGTTCTTTCCTCCCACGCGAGGAACGTCAAACCGAGTCAATGCATCGAACCAGACGATGTGAGCGCTGCTATCGATCATTGCTGTCTCCCAGTGTCGACAACAGCCAGCACCAAATGGGCGCAATAGGCACTGAGCTAGATCAATTCAATCGGGCCAGCGCTGCCGTGGCTGCGTCATGGGTACTGTCAGCCGGCATTGACCCGGGCCAGCAGATCGAAGATTGCACTGCGTTGGGAAAGCCGCACGTCGGTGTCCCGACGGAGAAGAGGTGATGAATGATGGTCGCTTCTTTCAGCTGCCGGCCGAAAAGCGAGCCGATTTCACCGCCGGCAAGTGCGATGGCTTCGACACTGCCACCGAGCGTGGCGATCACCCGGGCGACAGTCACATCGCCGTCGCCTGCCCCGTAGCTCGCGTCAAACGGTCAGAATGTTGGCCATGAACGTGCTCGCTCGTCATAATAGGAATCACCTTGGCGCTACCTCTCTCCATGCCTTGGGGTGAACCTTATCAAGGAAGCAGATCCGGCACTGAGTGTGTGTTTGCTAACTCGGGGCCATGACATACTCTTCGATCAACTGCCAGGGTTGCCCCTCAACGGAGATTTCGTTCTTCCAGGCAATCCGTTCTGGCCCCAGGATGTCCCAGATGAAGCGCAACTTGGCAGGATGGCCAACAAACATGACGAGGCTCTGCGAGGTCATAACAAGCTGATCGTCTTCGATCCGGCCGGTACAGACGGAAGTGGGACCAGCGCTCGGGAAGAAGTAACCGACGTAACAGCGTGTTACCTCGTCCCAGCCCAGGACCATATGCACCTTCCAGGTGAGCACGAGCATGTCGCCATCGAACTGATCTTGCTGATAGTCGCCCGCCAGCCACAGACCACTCATGATGGGGCCGCCGACCCACTGTCCAAGCGCGCGCATCTCCGGGGAGCCTGCTCCCATCATGTTGGCCTTCACCGTGCCGATTGCCGAGGCACGTGAAAAGAAGAAGCGTTGGAGTCTCGCGAGTTCTGGCGCAATCCGTACTTGCGGCGGATGCCAATCCGGATCTCGACTCATTCGGCATGACATCATCTCCTCGACTTTAGGCCGATGTCTCAAAATCTCGCCCCAGCCGGTATGCCGTATCGAGATACCCTTTCCGGGTCGGTTCGTCAGCGGCGTTCAGCCCATAGAACATGACGCGCTGAACGCTTGGAATGCCGGGATTGGAGAAGGTCCATTCGTCGACCGCTTTGTTCATGGCCGCGCCCCAGCCCTCCTTCAGGTAGTGGTGCTCATCAAAGAACGTGCCGCCCATGATCAGAGCCTTCTTGTGTTTGAGCAATGGGATACGGCCGGACAAGTCGCCTTTCCAGCCCTCGGGCGTCAGCGAATAGGCAAAGCCATAACTAAAGACGCGCTCGATCCAGCCCTTCAGGATGGCGGGAAAGCCCATCCAAAACACGGGCGCGATGAAGGCCAGACCGTCCGCCCACGCTACTTTTTCTTGCTGTTCCCGCACGTCTTTCGGCATTCCACCGGGTATTGGCGACTCCGGAAACTGAGCATAGTCCTGCAGCCGGAAGACCGGATCGAACCCGATCGCGTGCAGATCGACAACTTCAGAGGCATGGCCACCATCGGCAAGCCCGCGTGTGAACTCCCGCATGGTGGCATGCGTGAACGATTGCGGATTTGGGTGAACACAGATGGTCAAGACACGCATCTTTCCTACTCCAAGCGACGGCCGGTTGGTGGCCCATTTCTGTCATCCGAATAGGCGGCGCAGCGTTGGGCATTCACTCGGCATGCTCGCCGAACACCGCGCTCCAAAGCATTGTGGCGCCAAGCAGGATGAGCAGCACGGGAGCAATCGACCACGTCAGGCCGAGCAGCGCCGATACACCGCCGGCCAGGAGCACAAGGCCGCACGCAACCGAGAAAAAGTCGAAGGTGTTGGTTCTGAGCCAAAGGACGGCTTGGGCGCACAGCATGATAAGGCTTATGCCGACCAGCCCCCATCCCCACCCGACATTGGAGAGCACGGCAACACCGATCCAGATCAAAAACAAGGCCCAAGCCACGGCATCGATCTGGCGCGAACTGGCAGATTTTCCCGAGAAGACGGTTATCTTCACTGTTTCCTTTTCGATGCTGCTCATGGTTCTGCTCCGTTCTTGGCTTCTTTGCGCAAGCCGCTTCCTGCGGCCTCAGGCTGAAGTCGCAATCAAGCCCGCTGACTGAGATCGTCGCATTGACCGCGATCAAAGGCGTTCCTCGCAGCTGGACGGTTACCGGCCTTGTGCCCCGTGTTGTTTACGGTCGTCAGCAGCATTGGCGCGCATGAGCAAGATCGCCAACACGGCGAACCAAAGTAGGTAGGCTCCAATACAGATGCGCTCCAAGACGCCAACCCATGGCGTCGGCAGGTCTGCCGCGATCCGGGGGCCGTCCAAACCCGCCCAGGCACCGAAACCCAGGACCATGGCAGATGTTACGATTGAGTAGAGACGGAACCAAGTGCCAAAAACAATCGCACCGAAACCGATGATAAGCAGTATGAAAGCAACATCCACAATCGCGGAGACAATATGCAAGGTATCGGTC
Source organism: uncultured Alphaproteobacteria bacterium (assembly GCA_963732765.1). Lineage (GTDB taxonomy): Bacteria > Pseudomonadota > Alphaproteobacteria > Rhizobiales > Hyphomicrobiaceae > JANYHF01. Next base: position 60,220 of record CAVTAS010000010.1, read on the forward strand.
AGCGTTGCCGCGACGCCTCGTTGGTGCATCGGGGTTAGCGGTCCTGTCAGGCAGACGATCCCGAATCCGATCAGCAAGCCTGCCACGATGCGCAGTGTACGCGTTCGAGGCGCTGATCCCCAGACGCCCACTCCGAAAGCGATCACAGACACACTATACGCGACCAACAACGGAACGACGAGGGGCCGCGAAGGAGCATCGATAGCGGACAGCTCACTGATAGATTGAGAGATGGAACTGTAGCCTTCCCACCACAGGGCCCCAAGGATCCAAATAGCGAAGTAGATCAGCGACGAGAGCACACCGCAGGCGAGCAGAAGTATTCGATTCATCACACCCTCGCGTTCTGCTGCTGGTCGCGCCTTGATTAGCCGGAAAGCCTCGCAAGCGCTGGGCTTTCCGCCGAAGCGCGGTTTAGCGGTGGGAACAGCCTGGGTTGCGATAGTACGCCGGAAACGTCGAACTACGGTCTGGAAGTGCCGAACTCTTAGTAGCTATACTGATCAACGGCACGGTCGCTTCTTTAATGGACTTGAACGTCTACTGAGCGATGGCGCATTGATTGGCATCAAGGTGTCGAACGGCTACCCAGGGGGTTCGGCTGGGAGGTCGGCTACCCTGGAGTAATCGACACCGTATCCCGGTAGTCCGGTACTGTGCACTCCCATCCGAGCGCCGCCTCAATGTGCTGGCGCAAGGCGTCGGAGGCCGCTGGCTCGCCATGAGTTCAGGTAGATGAAGTGGGGCGCCGCGCGGAAGGACTTCAGCCAGTCGATGATTTCAGCGTAGTCGGCGTGGCCCGAGAGAGTCTCCAGGTTCGCCACTTCGGCGCGTATCGGAATGTCCGTACCGTGGATTTTCACGGTTTCCGCCCCACCGAGCATATGAGCCCCACGCGTGCCGGCTGCCTGGAAGCCCGAAAACAGGATCAGGTTCTTCGGGTCGGGCGCGAACTGCTTGATGTGGTGTACGACGCGGCCGCCAGTGGCCATGCCGCTGGCTGAGATGATGATCATCGGGCCCGGCTTCAGGTTCAGTTCCTTGGACGCTTCGGGGGTATTGACGAATTCAGCGACGCCGCAGGAGGCCGCGCACTCTTCGATGCTCAGCCGGTGTTGCGACCGATAGGTGTGGTAGATGCCGGTGGCGTCGACAGCCATCGGGCTGTTGAGATAGATCGGCACGCCCTTCAGTTTGCCGGCGGCCTTCAGACGCGCAAGCAGGTGCAGCAGCGTCTGTGCGCGTCCCACCGCAAAGGCCGGGATGATCACAACGCCGCCGCGGCCGAGTGCCCGTGCCAGATGTGCGCCGAGCTCTTCCTCGGGGTCGGCCTGGGAATGGCGGCGATTGCCATAGGTCGATTCCAGGATCAGCACGTCGGCTTTGGTCACCGAGGTTGGCGGGCGCATCACCGGATCGTTAGGACGTCCGAGATCTCCCGAAAACAGCACCTGTTTGCCGGCACTCTCGATCATCACCATGGCGGCGCCGAGAATGTGCCCCGCAGGCAGGAACCTGGCCGTAGACGTCTCACTCAGGCGCAGCGGAATATCGAATTCGACAGCCTGAAGTTGGCGTAACGCGCGCTCTGCGTCCTCTTTCGTGAAAAGAGGCAGGGCTGGCTTGTGCTTGGAAAAGCCACGCTTGTTGGCATAGCGCGCCTCCTCCTCCTGCAGGTGGGCGGCATCGGGAAGCAGGATCGCACAGAGGTCCTTGGTGGCCGTTGTGCAGTAGATCTTTCCGGCAAAGCCATTGCGAACCAGCAGCGGTAGATACCCGCTGTGATCGATGTGGGCGTGGGTCAGGACAACCGAAGACAGGTCTTTCGGGGCGAACGGAAGAGGTTGCCAATTGCGCAACCGCAACTGCTTGAACCCCTGGAAGAGACCGCAGTCGATCAGCGTGGCGGCCGCCCCATCGTTGAACAGATACTTGGATCCGGTAACGGTTCCGGTGCCGCCATAGAACGAGATCTGCATGGGGAACTCCAATTCGAAAATCTGTTCTATGGCGGACGAAAAGAATTCTTTGAACTTCAGGTATTGACATCAATACTCGGCAACACCGACGACGTAATTTTGTCCGTAGGCCTTCGCGCATTTCGGGCACGTCGTATAGAAGAACCAGATTGATTTGGGTTCGGAGCCTCGGGCGCGGACAAGTTCGGCCATTTCCGTATGCCAGTGGCCGACCTTGCGGTACGGGCCTTCGAAGACCTTGGTTATGAAATCGCCCGAGAGCGTGGTCATCTCCTCGTCCGGCACGGTCTTTTTGGAAGAGAATAGATGCTCGCCCGCGAAAGCCGAAGTGTCGCGCGATAGGACAATGTAGTCCGACCAATCGATGGCGTCGGCCTTTTCCAGATGCTCCTGCACGCGGGCAAACACCGTACCCATATTGATCGGGACATGCATCAGGCTGCGGGTGGTCGCACGCACAAAGCGCTTGTCGCGAAAGTGCAGTTCCTGGGCGTCCCATCCGTCTGGATTGAACTTCGGGCAACACCCGGTCGTATTGACCGACGTGTCCAAAGCGGGAAGTACATTCGTTTGCATGGCAGCTCACTCCTCACCGGGTATACACGGGTCAGAGATCACCTAGGGCGAGTGGCCCTCGCAGCCATTGAGCTGCATCAATGCCGGCGAAATGTCCAAAGTCACAGTTTCACCATGACCTTACCCTTTGATACCCAGCAGTTCCTCGCGGTGTTTGTCGCGTTCAACGCTGCCATCTGGCCCGCCCAGCCAATTGCCTATGGGTTCGCACTCGTGGCAATCGGCGCGCTTCTGACGCGTCATCCCTGGCGCGAGCGCATCATCCTCGCCATCCTGTCGCTGTTCTGGGCGTGGAACGGGATTGTCTACCAACTGGTTTATTTCTCGCCCATCAATCCGGCTGCGGTGGGTTTTGCCGCGCTCTTCGTCGTTCAAGCATCGCTGTTGATGTGGTACGCGATCTGGCCGGGGAACCTGCTGCTTGAGATCGATCGGAGTTGGCGCTCGGCATTGGGCGCTTTGTTGACCGTCTATGCAGCCGTGATCTATGAAGTCCTTGGTGTCATAGCGGGCCACGGGCTGATGAAGGGCCCCCTGCTCGGTGTCGCCCCCTGTCCGACCACGATCTTTACCGTCGGAATGCTGCTGATGATGCGGGGCAGGCCTGTAATCCGGCTGTCTGTGATTCCGGTCGTTTGGGCGTTGATCGGGTCAGTTGCAGCTGTTCAACTTGGCGTTCCCGAGGACTTCGGTCTTACCGTAGCCGGGCTCGTGTTGGTGTTCGCGCTGATGCCTCGCGGCGGCCCGGTGAGCGGCGAGGACCGGCGTCTTGCCTGAAACGACAGCCTATGCTGAGGCCAGTGGTGCGGTGTGGCCGCCGCGTCTAGAGTTGCGGCCAGCGTAACAACCACAGGATCACATCAGTGACGGATCCCTATGAAATCCTAGGCGTCAGCCGTGACGCCGCGCAGCCAGAGATCCGCAAGGCCTACTTGCGTCTGGCCAAGAAAAGCCACCCCGATCTTCATCCTGGCGACAAGGCCGCCGAGGCACGGTTCAAGACGATTGCCGCGGCCTACGATATTGTCGGCGACGAGAAGAAACGCGCGCGCTTCGACAAAGGCGAAATTGACGCCAGCGGTGTGGAGCAGCCTAAGCACCAAGCGCGCAAGTCCTACAGTGAGCACGCCGATGCAGGACAGGCTTTCAAATACGATCGAAGCTGGGGCGGCGCTGGACTGGACGAGAGTGATCTGTTCGCTGAGTTATTCGGCAGGCATGGCGGCAGTGCGGGCAGGCGGGGTGCCGACATCAACTACACTATTGCGGTGGCATTCCTGGAGGCCGTCAACGGCGCCAAGAAGCGCGTCGTGATGGCCGATGGCAAGACACTGGACATTACGATTCCCGCAGGAGTGCAGGATGGACAAGTACTGCGATTGCGGGGCCAGGGGCATCCCAGCCCCAGTGGAGGCGAGCCGGGGGATACGTTCGTCGAGATGCACGTCAATCCGCACCCGGTGTTTCATCGCGATGGCTACGACATTCGATCGAAGCTCTCCATAACGATCGGCGAGGCATTGGCCGGAGCCAAGGTGCCGGTCGAAACCATTTCAGGTGTGGTTCAACTCGCAATCCCCAAGGGATCGAACACCGGCAAGGTCCTACGCCTGCGTGGCAAAGGAGTGCACGCAAAGAGTATCAAAGGCGATCACTTCGTTGAGCTTCAGGTGATCTTGCCGGACCATCCAGATGCCGAACTGGTTCAGGCTGTCGTCGGGTGGGAAGCCAAGCATCCCTATGATCCTCGCAAGACCGCAGGGGCAGCATCATGATCAGCGAGCAAGAACTGATTGCCTTGATTGGTCAGGTGGAGACAGAGGCACTACGCCGCTGGGTTGACCTCGGGTGGGTTCTTCCCAAGCTTGACGATGATGGGCCGCGCTTCGACCTATCCGATGTCGCGCGTCTGCGTCTCATCTGTGAGCTGCATTACGAGCTGCGGATCGAAGAAGACAGCATGCCCGTGGTGCTCTCGCTGATGGATCAGCTCTATGCCGCGCGGCGGGACATGCGAACGCTCTTGGCGGCAGTGGAGGCGCAACCAAACGAGGTGCGCGACGACATCGCCAAGCACGTCAAGACTAGCGGGAAGGCCTGATGGATATAGGGCGCAGACCCCGGATCACGCGCAAGCAAGTCCAGAGCAAGAGCCTGAATGCATTTTGAGTGATGTGACTGAAGGACAAGCTAGGAGCGAAGCTGACCAGCTGTGGGTTTCCCGGGCTGTGTGGCATCAGCAGTCAAGCTCGCACCGAGGGGGACGTATGTGTCGGTCGGTGAAGCGAAGTCGCGAAGTTGATCAAGGCGAGGGGTGCCGTCACCAACGGCGGCGCAAACAACTCCGCCCACCGAAGTCGATAACCGGGACACAGCCGACAAACCCGATCAAGGATAAGTTCTGCAGTGATAAAATATAGGTGGAAGCGGCGACATAGGGGCGACTTCGGGCAACCCGATTGTGATGCTCAGGTAACGCTATCACTATGACTTCGATGCTTGCGCTTACCCCGTCGCAGCGAAGGCCGTTGGCGGCGGCAGCCAACATGGCTCTCCGGAGGCTTATGTGATGTCAACAAACGGCTGGATCGATCACTTCCCAGGTTTGCGGAGGCTGCCAGGCGATATGCTGGCTTTGCTGGAACGACAGAGTACTATCGTAGACCTGCCGGCGGGCAGCCGGATCTACGGTCCGGGGCAGTCGCCCCAGGCCTACCTGCTACTTCTGGAAGGCACTGTACGGGTGCAGCAGGTGTCCGAGAACGGACGCGAAATCGTGCTTTATCGCGTCACCGATGGCGAGAGCTGCGCGCTGACTACGGCGTGCCTCATGGGCTACGAAGACTATCTCGCCGAAGCCATTGCCGAGACCGACGTGAAGGCGGTCGCCATTGCGCGAGCGGCGTTCGATGACCTGATCGCCCGCTCGCCCGAGTTCCGGCGCTTCGTGTTCACGGCGTTCAGCACACGCGTCACCAATCTGTTCCGCATCATCGACGAGGTTGCCTTCTCGCGGATGGATATCCGGCTGGCGGCCAAGCTGGTGCAACTATCGCATGGGGGCGATACCGTGGCGGCAACGCAGCAGCAGCTTGCAGCCGAACTTGGCTCAGCCCGCGAGGTCATCAGCCGCATGGTGTCGGAATTCCAGCGCCGGGGCTGGGTCAGCCCCAGCCGGGGTAACATCGCCATCACGAACCGGCCGGCCTTGGAGCGATTGGCCAGCAGCACGTGACGGCCTGCTTTCAGAGCTCCGTGACATAGTCACATACAGCGAGGCGTCACCGCACCGAGGGTCGCCTCCATCGGCAACGGACGGAGACGATCATGACTTTGAATGTCGGAAGCTTCGATCGCGTTCCGCGGGCCATCGCCGGCCTCGCCCCGTTCGGTCTCGGCTTGGTCATTTCCGGCATGAGCGATCCGGCCAAGGTTCTGAACTTCCTCGATATCGCCGGTCGTTGGGACCCGAGCCTCGCCTTCGTCATGGCGGGCGCGGTCGCCGTGACCTTCTTCGGCTTTCGGTGGGTGTTCACGCGGGTGAGGCCGGTCCACATCGACCGTTTCCACCTGCCCTCCAGCCGCGGCATCGACACGCCGCTGCTCGTTGGCGCGACCGTGTTCGGCGTGGGCTGGGGCTTGTCGGGCTCTTGTCCGGGGCCCGCAATCACCGCGATCCCGTTGCTGGCGCCCGGCGGACTGGCGTTTGTGCCCGCTATGCTCGCCGGCGTGTGGCTGGCGCGCCGCCTGCAAACATCCGCGCCGCAATCCCTGAGCCTCAAGGTGTCATCATGACCGCTGCTCTCCCGGAAATCGATCTCAGCGCTTTCCCGCATGTCACGGCGTTCTTCGACAAGGACACCAACACCATCAGCTATGTGGTGCGGGACCCGAATTCGACGGCCTGCGCGGTCTTCGACAGCGTGATGGACATCGACTATGCGGCCGGGCGGATCATCTATCGCTCCGCCGATCTTTTGATTGATCATATCCAGCGCAACGGGCTCACTCTCGAATGGCTGATCGAGACCCATGCGCATGCCGATCATCTGTCGGCTGCTCCCTACATCCAGGGCAAGCTCGGCGGCAAGATCGGCATCGGCGAGCACATTACCACGGTGCAGGACGTCTTCGGCAAGGTGTTCAACGAAGGCACCGAATTCCAGCGCGACGGCAGCCAGTTCGATCGTCTGTTCAAGGACGGCGACAGCTACCAGATCGGTGCCGTGACGGCGCATGTGATGCATACGCCTGGTCATACGCCGGCTTGCACCACGCATGTCATCGGCAATGCCGCCTTTGTCGGCGATACGTTGTTCATGCCCGACGGCGGCACCGCGCGTGCCGATTTTCCGGGTGGCGACGCCCGCCAACTCTACCGTTCGATCAAGCGGGTCCTCGAACTGCCGCCTGAGACGCGGCTGTTCATGTGCCACGACTACGGCCCGAACGGGCGCGACATCCGCTGGGAAACGACGGTTGCCGAAGAACGGGCGCACAACATCCATGTCCGCGACGGCGTCACAGAGGACGAGTTCGTGGCCCTGCGCGAGGCGCGCGACAAGACGCTCGGCATGCCGCGCCTGATCGTGCCGTCGCTGCAGGTCAACATCCGCGCGGGGCACCTGCCCGAGCCCGACGCCAGCGGCAAGCGCTTCCTGAAAGTGCCGGTGAACGAGCTGTGAGCAAGACACAATATGACGTTATCGGAGAAAAATGCCATGGACGTGAAGAAACTGACCGATGCGCTTTCGGTATCGCCGCAGATCGCGGTCGCCGAGATTGCCGACATCGCTGCGGCGGGTTTCAAATCGATCATCTGTAATCGTCCCGATGGTGAAGCGTTTGATCAACCGTATTTCAGCGCCATCGAAGCCGGAGCGAAGTCAGCCGGTCTGAAAGCCCGATACCTGCCGATTACCCCAGGCCGCATGACGCCGGAGGAGGTCGCGGCGTTCGGGGAACTCGTGCGGGACCTGCCCAAGCCGGTGCTGGCCTATTGCCGTTCTGGAGCGCGGTCGTCGTCGCTCTGGGCAAGGCTGCAAACGGTTTCGGCTCCGAAGACCAGACTCAACATCGTCTGAGGCAGCGTAACTCCGGACCGACGACAACTTATACCGACAAACGAAACGAATGACCTCTGCATTATCTTGGCCTTTCGCCTGGACATGGCCCCCACCCCAGCCCTCTCCGCAAAGGGGGAGGGGGTTCGTCCGCCCGTGTTTGAGGATTTCGCCCGACTACGAAAGGTGCGGCCCCCTCCCCCTTGACGGGGGAGGGCTGGGGTGGGGGTGAAGAGCTGGGGGCGGACGGTCCAAAATGGGATCAGGCTGCAGGTCAGAACTTTCGTTGTACGCAATTATTGGAAATTCGATGCTTCAGGACGTACTCGCCATCGCCTCCGGCTCCCTGGTCGGCTTCGTGCTCGGCCTCATCGGTGGCGGCGGCTCGATTCTGGCCGTCCCGCTGCTTGTCTATGTGGTCGGCGTGAGTTCGCCGCATGTGGCCATCGGCACCAGCGCGGTGGCGGTGGCGCTCAGTGCGCTGTCGAGCCTGGTCGGCCATGCCCGCGCTGGAAACGTGCGCTGGCCCTGCGCGCTCGCTTTTGCTGCTGCGGGCGTGGTCGGCGCGACGCTCGGGTCGACCATCGGCAAACAGGTGAATGGCCAACATCTGCTGACGTTGTTCGGCGTTCTGATGGTTGTCATTGCCGTAACAATGCTGGTGCGGCGCTCGGGCGCCGGCGAGCATTTCGTGCCGCTGACACGAGCGTCGGCGCCGACACTTGCGCCCCGTCTGATCGCCTATGGCACGGGTGTCGGGGCGCTGTCGGGATTCTTCGGTATCGGCGGCGGTTTCCTCGTTGTGCCCGGCCTCATCGCCTCGGCCGATCTACCACTGCTCTCGGCCGTCGGATCGTCGCTGGTCTCGGTCACTGCGTTCGGCGCGACCACGGCGGCCAACTACGCCCTGTCGGGGCTGATCGACTGGTGGCTTGTCCTCATGTTCGTGACCGGTGGCGTCATCGGCAGCCTGTTCGGTGGCGGCGTCGCCGGGCGGCTCGCCAAGCAGAAACAGACCTTGTCGCGCGTCTTTGCCGGCATTGTCGCAACAGTCGGACTCTATGTCGTCTTGCGCGGCCTGACCGGCTAGCCGAGGCTTTCGCTGCCGATCGAGAAAGCGCAATCAAATCATGTTCCTCCCCCTCGATACCGGTTACCGCGCGTTGCGCGGCTCGCCGACCTCGCGCACCACCAGCGAGTGATTGGGTAAGATCTGCTCCAGGCTCGAAGCGGATGAAACGATGCTGCGGCGGGAGACTGCAGGATCGGCTGCGGTAGGTCGACGCGGCGGTCAGGCGCCTCTGCGCAAAACGCTTGGAGCTGGTCGGCTGAGCCGGGTTAGTCCAGGGACAATAGGCCCGTGGTCGCCAGTAAGGTGTAGGCGGACAACAGCAGGTCGCGTTCGGTCGAACTCACACGGATCTGCGCCGCAACCACATCGCGATGCGCGTCCAGCGTTTCGATTGTCGATCTTTGACCAAGCCGCACCCCTTCGCGGATGCCATCGAGAGCCTTGCGGTTCTGTTCGACGGCGTCGCGCTCGGAATTCAGGCGTGCACGCACAGCCGCCAATCGCTTCCACGCCGACACTGCCGCCACCCTCGCCCGGGCTTGTGAACCCCGCGCTTCCTCACTCAGTGCCGTGTTGAGTTCCTTGGCCTGCGCGACGCGTGCCCGGTTCTTGCCGCCGTCAAACAGCGGAACACTGACGCGCACACCGACGGAAGCGACGTCCCGATCCTCGCCGGTGTTCAAGAGTCCACGGTTGCCCTCGAGACTGGCGCGGGCTTTCACTTGCGGCAAGGCGTCCGCCGAAACACGGTCGATCGCGGCATGAGAAGCCTTGGCCCGCAGCTCAGCACGTTGGGTCGCCGGGTCAAGCTGGTCGGCGCTCTGGATGGCCGCTTGCAAGGAGGCAGGCAGCAGCGATTTGGGGACAGTTGGGCGCTTCAGTTTGGATGGAGCATGACCAACCACCCGCTCGTATTCGGCGGCGCTCACCTCGGACTCTGCCATGGCCGTGATCAAATCGGCGGTGGCCTGAGCCCGTCGTGCGCGGGTTTGCGCAACGTCCGTCAACGTCCCAACGCCCTTTGCAAGGCTTTGCTGTGCCGCCTTTGCTTGCTCATCGAGCATGCTGACGTCGCGTTTGCGCAGCGACTGGATCTCCCGATCGCGCAACACATCGGCGTAGACCCGGACGGCTTCCAGCAGGACCGATCGCTCTGTATCGAGAACGCTTGCGGCGGCCGAGCCGGCTTCGGCCAGGGCCTCGTCGACGCTGCTGCTGGTCCGGAAACCGTCAAACAGCGTTTGCTCGGCGCTGACGGAGTAGGTCGCTGTCGAGTTCCAGTCAGTGCTGGAGCGGGACTGCGGGGCATTGCCGAGCAGCGTGCCATTGGCAGTGGCGATCTCACCGGACGCGTTGACTTCGGGGAAGTATCCCGAGCGTGCAATGTCGATCCCGGCGTCGGCGGCCCGCTTGCGCGCTCGCTCGGCCATCAGGACGGGATGATGGGTCCAGGCTTGGGTCATGGCCTGGGCGAGTGTCTCGGCCCGTGAGGGTGCTGCCACTGCAATCGACAACATCATAGCGCACACTGCGCAAGCTGCACATATCGGAGCCCTCATTGGCTTTGCACCCTTCATATTCGCTACTGCTCGCGAAAGGCGCGGGCGATTTGATCCGACAGCGGCTTGATCAGGTAACTCAGAGCCGAGCGACGGTCGGTTTCGATCATCACATCCACAGGCATGCCCGGCAGCAGCACGGCGCCATCGAGTCTCTTGTCGGCATCCGCGCTGAGCCGAATGCGAACTAAATAATACTCAGTATTGAGAGCGGTATCGCGTATGAGGTCGGCTGAAACTTGCTCGACAGTTCCGTCCAGCGACGGCGTCGTGCGCTGATTGAGACTGGTCATGCGCAGCTCCGCCGACTGCCCCGATCGCACCTGGTCGACGTCCCGCGCCGCCAGGCGAGCGTCGATCCTGAGCGCTTCCTTGCTCGGAACGATCTCGGCGATGGTGGCATTGGCGGGGATGATGCCGCCGACGGTATGGGTTGCCAGATTGAGAACACGTCCGGCTACCGGCGCCCGGACTTGCGCCCGGGCCAGCCGGGCATCGAACTTGGCCTTTTCGTTCGAGAGTTTCGCGATTTCGCCGGACAGGCGTGCGGCTTCCCGCTGCAGCCCGGTGACGCGGCTGTGAGCTACCAGACGCTTGGCCTGCAACTCGAGCAGGCCCTTCAATTCATCCTCGACCAGATCGATTTGCGCCGACTGCGCGGAGATCTCCTTGACCAGGCCAGCGATGCCGGCTTCGAGTTCGCGCGCATCGAGCGATAACAGCACGGCGCCGGCGTCCACGGCATCGCCGTCTTTGACATGGATCTTAGCGATGGTGCCGCCGTCCAGATGCTGGACCAAACGCCGGTTGCCTTCGACCACCACTGTGCCATTGGCGATCACGGCGCCGCTGATAGAGGCGGTCGCCGCCCAGCCGCCAAGTCCCACGATGAGCAGCACAGTGACAATCCAGGAGCCGCGCAGCAATCGGGAGAGATCACGCTCGGCATTGACGTAGCGCTCGGCGTCAATGGACGCTGGCAGCGACTTTGACAGGACCATGGACAGGCTCCAGAGGCGTGGACGCGCGCGCGTTGCGCAGAACTTCGTTGGGCGGGCCGAAGGCGACTTGCCGGCCCTCGTTCAGAACCAGGACGCGGTTGACGGCCGTCAGCACGCTGTGGCGATGAGCCATCACAACCACGATGCAACCGGAATGGCGAAGCCGTGTGATCGCAGAGACAAGAGCAGCCTCGCCCTGGTTATCGAGATTGGCGTTGGGTTCATCCATCACAACCAATGCCGGATCGCCATAGAGGGCGCGGGCGAGCGCGATGCGCTGCCGTTGGCCGCCCGACAGAGCCGTACCGCCCTCGCCGACTTGAGTGTTGTAGCCGTCCGTGAGCTGCACGATCATATCATGAACGCCAGATGCCGCTGCCGCTGTAATGACGGCTTCCGGATCGGGGTTGGGGTGGAGGCGGGCGATGTTCTCAGCGATGGTACCCTCGAACAGCGAAACATCCTGGGGCAGATAGCCAACTAACCGCCCGAGCTGTTCGGCCGGCCATTGCGAGAGCGACGCACCATCGAGCCGGACATCGCCGTGCCGGATTGGCCAGACGCCGACCAGCGCGCGGGCCAGTGTGGATTTGCCAGACGCACTCGGGCCGACCACTGCAACGGCATCGCCGGGCGCCAGCCTGAACGTCAGGCCTTTCAGCACAGTCTCGGTTTCGCCGATTGCCGAGACATAAAGGTTGCGCACAGACAGATCCCCTTGCGGGTAGGGCAGTGCGATCTGGTCTTCGGATGGCCCCTTGACCGTCATGGCTTGGCGGCAACGCTTCACAGCTGCCCGGGCGCCATCGATACCACGCCACTGCGCAACCAGCTGCTCGATCGGGCCCAGCGCACGGGTGGCGAGGATGGACGACGCAATCATGGCGCCGGCCGAAACCGAACCTTGGATCGAGAGATAGGCGCCCAGCGCCAACATCAGCGATTGCAACAGCATACGGCTGATCCGACTGGCGGCGCCAGAGGTGCTCGCAATGTCGCCGGCGCGCAGCTGCTGCGAGAGGGCGCGCCGGTGCGCGCTAAGCCAACGCCAGCGATGTGCCTCGACCATGCCCATGGCCTGCAGAGCCTCGGAGCCGCGCCGGCCAGCTTCGAGAATCGTACTTGAGCGGACGTTCTCTTCGGCGGCGCGCGCGAGCGGCTTTTGCGTCAAGAGCTGGTTTGCGAGCGAGAGCGCGACCAGGACACCCGCTCCCGCGATGGCAGCCAACCCCAGCAACGGATGCAACAGAAACAGGATGGCGAAGTAAAGCGGCGTCCACGGCAGATCAAGCATCGCTGCCGGCGCTGGTCCAGCAACAAACTGACGGATTTGCTCAAGATCGCCCATCAAACGCCCGTCTGCCGCAGTGGATTTCACAGATCCAGGCTGAACGGCGCGCTTCAACAGCGGGCCGCTAAGCAGCCGGTCGAGGCGTATGGATATCCGGCTGAGCACGCGTGACCGCAGGGCGTCGAGCACCCCGAAGACCAGATAGAGGCCTATCAATAGTATGGTCAGGAGGGTCAGCGTTTCGAGGCTCCGACTGGTCAGGACGCGGTCGTAAACCTGCAACATGTATAGCGGTCCACTGAGCATCAGGACGTTCATCACCAAGCTGATGGCTGCAGTCCCGAGGATCGCCGGCCGGCAGGCGGCGAACGCGGCCTCGACTGACGAGGCTCCACGCTCGTCTTGACCGCCAATCACGGGATGCGTCTGTGGCGCCGGTCGAGGCTGCCTGATCTGCGACCGGTACCGCGTATGCAGCGACACGACGCGATCATCCGGCTGCCGCTCCGGCAGGGGAGTGCGAGCTACCGTCGCGAAACGCAGCCCTGCGCCGGTCGCCGCTGCACGCAGGTGCGACCTGTCGCGCCCCGGACTTCTGCGCATCAGGAGGCGCATGATCACGAGCCCGGCCGATACAGTTGTCGCCAGCACAACCCACAAGGATGCGATGCCCAGGAGTAGGTCCGTGACCGGCAGGCGATGCAACGGCGTCACCAGGGGAATGGCAATGAGAGATAGCCAGCAAGTGAGCGATGTGCTGCCTATGAGTGCTGATCGCAAGACATCCAGAACCGAAAGATGTGGCAGCAACGGACGTTCGGAGCGGCGCACAAACGGCAGCAGATGCGCCTCGATCAGCAAGGCGACGCCGACTAATACGCTCATGACGCAGAGTTTTGCGATAAGTTTGCTCGGTAGGCAGAGCGACCCGAAGCGAAGCAGCTCCGGCCCGTCGCCACGTTCGCACCAGGCGCCCATGCGCAGTGCGATCAGCGCGCCGCCACTTGCCAGCAACAAGCCAAGCGCGACCAGAATCATGCCGTGCAGGAGCTCGAATGTCTTGAGGCCCGGCCCCTTTGAGCCCGTGAACAGAATGCGCAGACCCAGGCCGTCGGCCGTCGCGGCAACTGCAAGTCCGAGCACCGCGCCAACCCAATGGGCAGCGATCAGGCCGCCAATGACGCTTGGCATGTCAGGGAGCATTTGATACCGCCGGGTTCCATGACGACGTTCAAGGCCATCTGCCAAGTACCCGCCTGTCGCGTGTGGGATCGGAGCGGGCGGCGACCTTACGGGTCACTCGTCCGCCCCGGGAGCATTGTGCTAGGCCGCCATCAGGTCGTGCGTGTGCATATCGACCGGTACGGCGACATCGACAGGAACGTCTGGCACAATTGGCGGTGCTGCCTCTGGAGCGGAGGCGGGAGGCGCCGCCGGATCCAGTGCAATCACGTCAGCATCGCCGCCGCCCGAGCCATCTTCAATCAGGTGCTCAAAGAAGTGATCGCTGAGCAATTCGTCGAGATCGGCCGTGTCCGTCGTAAGAGCGAGTGCACCGTTATCGAGGTGGTAGGTCTCGCCATTGCCCAGGAAACGGAACTGCTCGACATGGCTCACGACATCGACGTCGCCGTTGGCGGCGGTGAACTGAATACCGTCGCCGGCGACCGCGATGGTATAGTCGGCAAAGTTCCCGTCCAACACCACAGCATCGGTTCCGCTGCCGCCGTCGATGCTGTCGGCGCCGTCGCCGCCCATCAACAGGTCGTCGCCGGAGCCGCCGTTCAAGGCATCCACACCGCCATCGCCGAACAGGGCGTCTGTGCCCCGGCTACCGGAGAGGTTGTCGTCGCCGACGCCGCCCACCAGGATGTCGTCGCCGAAGTCGCCGGCTAAGGCATCGTTGCCGTCACTTCCCGACAGAAGATCGTCGCCACGACCGCCAACCAACTTGTCGTTGCCAACTCCACCGTCGAGACTGTCGTCGCCAAATCCGCCGGACATACTGTCGTTGCCGGCAAGGCCAATCATGAGATCGTTGCCCTTGCCGCCGGCTCCGTTGTCATTGCCATCGGCATAGATCACGACATCGTCGCCTGCGGTTGGGGCCTGACCGGCCTCCGTTCCATCTGGCGGCGCGAGCATCTCGGCCAATGCATTGTGGCCCAGGGCAGGTGGCGGCGTTGGAACCGGGTCGACAACCGGCGCGGGGTCGACCACCGGATCGGGACCAGGTCCGGCAACCGGACCGGGCGGCGGCGGATCGACCGGGGCGGGATCGACCACTGGGGGCGGCGTTGGAGCCGGCGTCGGGACGGGCGCTGGAGGAGGCGCCGCTGCCGTCGGGTTCATCGGGTTGATGGCCTCTTGAGCTTGAGCAATATTCTTCACAATGCCGAAGTGCTGGCCGGCATCGATCGTGAAGTCGTTGGCAGTCAGCTGGTTGTTCAGTACCGTGACGGTGCCGAGCAAATCGAGGTTGTGTGCGCCGCCGCCAGCTCCCTGGTTCGAGCGCAAGTGCAACACCGTGTCGTCGGCAGCGCCGTCGCCATCGGCATCCTTGATTTCGATTTGATTGACCTCGGTAGTGTGCCCCGCGATCGACAGCGTGTCACCCTCGGCCTTGTTGAAATCAGTGATGACGTCGTTGCCAATACTATCGACCCAATGATCGTGCACGAGAGTGTTCTCGCCTGTTACCGCCATGTAGTCGATGACGCCGTTGGCATCGGCGTGTTTCTGCAGGATCGACAGCTTGGCATTGACCAGGGTCTCGATCTGAAACTGGTCGGCACCGGCGCCTCCGGTCAGAATGTCGTCAGCAGGTAGACCGACCTGGTTCGGATAGATCATCCGGGCCGCGCCGTTCACTTCGCCATTGGGATCGTTCGCAGCGTTGATGTCCTGCGCGATCGGCGTTTCGCCGGCGTCCGAGCGGGATCTGACAACATCGTTCCCATCGCCACCAATCAACTGATCGTTGCCGCGGCCACCGTTCAACCGGTCTTGGCCGGCGCCGCCGGCGAGGGTGTCGTTGCCATAGTTGCCAGAAAGCGTGTCGTTTCCGGCGGTTCCGACGAGACTGTCGTCGTTCACGGTGCCCTTGTTTTGCGCGACCGGCGCTGGTGCGGGAGCCGGAGCTGGATTGACCACTGGGGGTGGAGTTGGTGTTGGCGCCGGAGCGGGTGCCGGCGGGGGAGCCGCAGCAAGCGACGGGTTCGTCGGGTTGATGGCCTCTTGAACTTGGGCAATGTTGCGCACGATGCCAGGATGCGAGGCGGCGTCGACGGTGAAGTCGTTCGCCGTCAATTGGTTGTTCAGTACCGTGACGGTACCGAGCAGATCGAGGTTGTGCGCCCCGCCGCCGGCTCCCTGGTTGGAGCGCAGTTGCAGTACTGTATCGTCGACGGCGCCATCGCCGTCAGCGTCCTTGATCTCGATCTGGGATACTTCGACCGTGTGGCCCACAATAGAGAGCTTGTCGCCGTCAGCCTTGTTGAAATCAGTGATAACATCGTTGCCGATACTGTCGACCCAATGGTCGTGCACGAGAGTGTTCTCGCCTGTTACGGCCATGTAGTCGATGACGCCATTGGCATCGGCGTGCTTCTGTAGGATCGACAGCTTGGCGTTGACCAGCGCCTCGATGCGGAACTGGTCGGCGCCGGCGCCGCCAGTCAGGATATCGTCTGCTGGCAGACCAACCTGGTTCGGATAGATCATGCGGGTCGCGGCATTCACCTCGCCGTTTGGATCGTTGGTGGCGTTGATGTCCTGCGCGATTGGTGTTTCACCGGCATCCGAACGGGACACGATGACATCATTGCCCGCCCCTCCATTCAGCAGGTCGTTGCCGCGTCCGCCATTCAACCGGTCATTGCCGGTTCCACCGTCCAAAGTATCGTTGCCATAGTTACCGAACAACCGGTCACTGCGGGCGGTACCCGAAAGACTGTCATTGCTCAATGAGCCTCTGCGACGTGCCATTTCTTTTCTCCTGGCTTGCTATGATTTGTTGTGTTGGAGCATTCCTCGGTAATGCTCCGTAGCCTGCTCGGTGCGGTCTGAACCACACAGAACTCCGTTGCGAGACGGCGCTCGCGTGTCGATTGACTTTGGCTCAGATGTTGCGGTAGCGGCTATCCGGCAACGTCTGCCTTGGATAGAATCACCTCTCCGGCTGGGTTCAACCCGGCCGAATGCGCGCGAACACTGGCGATGATAGGACTACTTCGGATGAATTGGCGACATGGACCGAACTCCTGCGAGTGCATTGAACGCAGCCGTGTCGACTTCCAAGTGGGCCGCCCCCGCGACCTTGCGACTTCACCCGCCCGCAATGGAATTGATACTATTCGGAAAGATGGCGAAACTTTGTGAATTCACTATCAAATTCTGACGGGTGAACCATTCCCATTTTCATTAGTGAATGTATATCGCGGAGAGTATATCGTCATTCATCGTGGTCGCTAAACAAACGTCTGAGAGTGGTGACTATTACTTTGAAAGCGACCATTTGATAAGCGCAGGATAACCTCAAAGTAATGGCAACGTTGCGGTCTCGCTGCGTCCGAAAATTGAAGGATGGTCGCACTGGCGAGGCGGCGCGACAGGAGCGGCTCGGGCCGGCCATCGACCGGTCCCATGAACAATAACCTGCCGGCGTCAAGAGATGTGTTGAGACCGAATGGGAAAATAGGTCGATGGTTGTGAACCCACTGTCAGTCATTAGCTCTGCGAGGAACAGTCTCCTGCCGCATTGGTACTGGAAGAGAAATCTTGCCGCGGCCGTGTCGTTTGGCGGCCTGCCGACCTCGCTACCGTCGAGGGACGTGCCAACCCGTCGAAGAAGAGTGTCGGACGTTTGAAAGACAGGGTGAGCGAACTCCTGGTGGCCGGAAACCCCAGCACCTGCGACGAAGTGAGCGGCCAGATCGCCGCAAGCTTGCGCGGCTGGTCAGGATACTTCGGGTACGGCTGGCGGCAGAAGGCCTGACGCCACGCCATCACCCGATCCGCCGGTACCCCGCTCGCCGGCAGTTAGCAACTCGCGTAAAGAAGCGGACAACTTGTGAGCTAGCAAACCGGTCAGCCGCAAAAGCCACCGGCAGTCAAAGCTGGCCGGAAGCCCCGGAGGCGGAAAGCCCCAGTCGGTCGGCATCCCGCCACAAACGGGGTCTATGCCGCCGCACGCGAGTGCGGGGCGCGCGGACACAATCGAACCATACTGTGGGGCGTACCAGGAATGACCTTTGACCCGTTGCTTGCGGTCTACGCCGTGCCGCTCGTGTTGGCCTGGTTTCTGTTCCGTCGCGGCCGCCGCAAGTCGGAGGTGCGGCACCTGGCGACCCGCGAGGCGTCCAAGGCGGCTGGGTTGACCGAGCCGGCGAGCCTGCACCCCGTCATCGATCCCGCGCTCTGCATGGGTTGCGGCGCCTGCGTGTCGGCTTGCCCGGAAGGTGAGATCATCGGCCTCATCAACGGCAAGGCGGAACTGATCGAGCCCTCGTCCTGCATCGGTCATGGCGCCTGCCGCGCCGCCTGTCCATTCGATGCCATCTCCCTGGTGTTCGGCACGGCAACGCGCGGCATGGAAATCCCGCATGTCGACAGCGATTTCCAAACCAACGTCCCAGGCATCTACATTGCCGGCGAACTCGGCGGCATGGGGCTCATCCGCAATGCCATCGAGCAGGGCAAGCAAGCCGTCTACGCCATCGCGGCGCAGAAGGCGCGCGCGGCCAACGATCCCGGAATGCTCGATGTGCTGATCGTGGGCTCCGGCCCGGCGGGCCTTTCGGCGACCCTTGGCGCCAAGGCCAAGGCGCTGAAGTCCGTCACCGTCGAGCAGGACACGCTTGGCGGCACAGTCGCGCATTTCCCGCGTGGCAAGCTGGTCATGACGCGCCCGGCCGTGCTGCCGATTGTTGGCAAAGTCAATTTTCGCGAGACCACCAAAGAGGCGCTGCTGGGTTTTTGGGAAGAGGTGGTCGAAAAAAGTGGCGTCAGAGTCCGCTATCAGGAACGCGTTGAGGCGGTGTCGCCGATCGCTGGCGGCGGCTTCGACGTTGCGACCAGCCGGGGCCGCTATCGCACCCGCAACGTGCTGCTGGCGATTGGCCGCCGCGGCACGCCACGCACGCTCGATGTGCCCGGCGAAGAGCAGGCCAAGGTCGTCTATCGCCTGCAGGATCCCGAGCAATACCGTGGGCAGAGGGTGGCCGTGATCGGCGGCGGCGACAGCGCGGTGGAAGCAGCGCTCGCGCTGGCCGATGTGCCGGATACCGACGTTCTCCTCTCCTATCGCAGCGCAGCCTTCAGCCGCCTCAAGCCCAAGAACCGCGAGAAGATCGAGGCCTACGCCAAAGAGCGCCGCGTCAATCTGATCCTGAATTCCGTGGTGAAGCAGATCGGGTCACAGTCGATCCTGCTCGAGCAGGGCGGGAAACGCCTGGAGATCGGGAACGACGCCGTGATCGTGTGCGCCGGCGGCATCCTGCCCACCGGGTTCCTGAAGTCCATCGGTGTCGAGGTCGAAACCAAGTTCGGCGTTGCGTAACGCTGCCGTCGCTACTCAGCCGCCATGCGACCGCTCGCGACACGGTAGCTCCCGGGGTGACGCCGGAACTGGCCGTCCTTCATCACCATGGCGATGCGCGAGGGGCCGACCAGCACACTCTGATCCGTGAGCGGATCGCCATCGACCAGGATGAGATCGGCCAGCGCGCCTGCCTTGACGATGCCAAGCTCGCCGCCGTGGCCCATCAGTTCGCCGCCGACGCGGGTCGCGCACTGCAGCGCCTCGGCCGGCGAATAGCCGAAGAACTTCACAAAGTGCCCGATGTCGCGCGCATTGGTGCCGAACGGCGTGATGTTGAAGCCGTAGTCGCCGCCGATCACCACGCGCATGCCGCGCTTGCGCATCTGCTGGTAGGTTTGGCAGGTGTGCTCGAACTTGCGATAGAGACCCATGCGCTCGACCGTCTCACGACTCATGCCGACGCGATCGTGCTCGAAGACGGCGTTGTGCACGAGGCCAACGGCGGGGCCGATGATGACGCGGTCCTTGACGCGCTCCAGCATGTCGAGGGCTTCTTCGTCGGCGTAGTCGCAGTGATAGATGCAATCGACGCCCTGGCGCACCGCGCGCTTGACGGATTCGGCGGCGCGCGAGTGGCAGGCAACGCGCTTGCCAAAATCGTGTGCGACTTCGACCGCCATGGCCACTTCGGCCTCGCGCATCGAGGTAATCTCGGCCTTGGCGTGGCTGACAAACTCGTCGCCCGAAATGTTGATCTTGATGTTGTCGACGCCTTCGCGGCAGCACAGGCGCACGGCCTGACAGATCGCTTCGGGACCATCGGCGACCAGCCCGAAGCTCTCGGCGTGCATGTGCAGCCGGCGTTCGTCGCCCAGGCCTGCGGTCTGCGTAATCTCGGGGCTGGCGGCGCGATAGCGGGGACCGGGAAGATGCCCCTCCTCGATCTCGCCGCGCACCACAACATCCAGCCGCATCTTGGCCGATGCCGCCGAATAGGCGCTGGTAAAACCCATGTCGAACAGCTGGGTGGCCTGCCGGCAGGTGCGTAACAGATGTTCCTCAACCGGGATCTCGCCAAGATCCTTGTTCTGATTGACGCCGACGAAAGAGAGGTGGCAGTGCCCTTCCACCATGCCCGGCATCAGCGTCATGCCGCGGCCGTCGATCACTTCGCCGGCTTCGGTGCGGGCAATGCGCTCCTCGCCCTTGGTAACCGCCTTGATGCGGTTGCCTTGAATCAGAACTTCGCCGGGATAGGACGAATCCCCAATGGAATCGAATATGACAACGTTGGCAATCAATGTTGCGGCCATCGGGTCCTCCAACAAAAGCGCACAGTCAGCACTGTTTAATTTATTGTAAAGTTGATCAACCGCCAAGCAGCTTGCGGATCGCAGCGTTTGGACATAGCCTCGGCTTGCTTCAGATTTTCGCGCATGCCGATTGTGCGCGTCGGACTGGAGCCCCGTGTGCGGACCGAAGGCGGTCGGCCGCGCGACGTCAATAACAAACATGAACATCGGCTACTGAGGAAACACCCATGACGATCAAAACTGCAGTGACTGCTGCCGTTGCTTTGGCGGCCATGACACTCCCCGCGCTGGCGGCCGGACCCGAAGTGGTTTCTGGACCAGGTTTCAATCCGGCCTGCTTTGCGCCTTTCAAAGCCGACACTAAGTACATGAAGTTTCCCAAGAAGGATGGCCCCTACCGGGTCGCCGTCGCCAACGGGTTCGTCGGCAATACCTGGCGCATCCAGATGATCAAGACGGCCAAGGCCTATGCCGAGCAAGCCGACGTCAAGGGCGACATCAAGGAACTCAAGATCGTTTCGACCGGCACCGACGTCGCTGCTCAGATCGCCGCCATCGATAACTTCATCAACTCCGGCTACGACGCCATCGTCACCATCGCTGTCAACCCGACGGCGTTTGCTCCCGTGATCAAGCGCGCCAACAAGGCCGGCGTGGTGCTGGTGCCTTTCGACAACGTTCTCGATACTGAGGAAGTCATCCAGGTCAACGAAGACCAGCTTGGCATCGGCAAAATCAACGGCAACTGGATTGTCAAGAATGTGCCCAAGGGCGGCAAGATCCTTGAAATCCGCGGACTGGCAGGTAACTCGGTGGACCGCGACCGCCACATCGGCTTCCGCAGCATCTTGGAGGCGCCCGGCGCACCGAAATACGAGATCGTCGAAGTCGTCGGCAACTGGGACGACGGCACGGCCCAAAAGGTCGCCGCCGACGCTCTTGCCGTCCATAAGCGCTTTGACGGACTGATGGTGCAGGGTGGTTCGACGGGTGCGGTACGCGCGTTCATGGATGCTGGCCATCCGTTCGTCCCCACGTCGGGCGAGGCCGAAAATGGCTTCCGCAAGCTGTGCGCCGCAAACGCCAGCAAGGGCCTGCTGTGCTCGTCAGCCGGTCAGTCGCCGGGCTTGGTGGCCATCGCCATGAAGACGGCCATCACCGCGCTCAAGGGCGAAGTGCTGCCGCAGTATGTGTCGGTGCCGATCCCGCTGGTCGAAGAGCCCGGCTTCAAGGCCGGTGAGAACTTCTACCCGGAGCTGACCGACAATTTCTTCACGCCAAACGATTTCCCGCCCTGCGGCGTGAACATCAAGGCCACGGACATCATGGCCAAAACCGAAGAGAACCAATAGTTTTTGCGAGCGGCGGTCCGGCAACGGGCCGCCGTTTCTCTTTGGGGGCCGTTCCTTGTCCGCACCTTTGCTCGAGCTTAAGCGCATCAGCAAGCGCTATGGCGGTATTGCCGCCTTGACCGATGTCGACTTCGTTGCCCAGGCAGGAGAAATCCACGCCGTGCTGGGTGAGAACGGCGCTGGCAAGTCCACCCTGATCAAGATCGCATCCGGCGTCACCGATCCTAGCGACGGCGAGATGCTGTTCGAGGGTAAGCCCGTCACGTTTCGGACGCCCGCCGACGCCAAGCACGCGGGCATCGTCTGCGTGTTCCAGGAACTATCGCTGCTGCCCGATCTGACGGTGGCAGACAATCTGTGCGTGGTCGATCCGCCCACGCACCTCGGCCTGATCGACGCCAAGGCGCAGCGCAAGATCGCCGAGGCCTTGCTCGCCCGCGTTGGCTGCTCGGATGTCCACCCGATGGAGCTGGTGCGCAACCTGCCGCTGTCGCGCCGCCAGATGGTGGAGATCGCCAAGGCGCTCGGCAAGAAGCCGAAGCTGCTGATCCTGGATGAGGCGACCTCCGCGCTCACTGCCGACGATGTGCAGCGTGTCTACGGGATAATCCGTAGCCTGAAGGCCGAGGGCGTGGGCGTTCTCTACGTCTCGCACCGCATGCACGAGATCGAGGCGCTGGCCGATACTGCGACGGTGTTCCGCAACGGCCGCCGCATCGAGACTTTCGCCAAGGGCAGCCGCTCCGTCAACGACATCATCAAAATGATGATCGGCCGCGACGTCAGCCATGCCTATCCGGTGAAGCCCGCGCGCCGCGCCGCGCTTGAACCCGCGCTCACCGTCTCCAAGCTGAATTGGGGACGTGAGCTGAACGATATCGACCTCACGGTCGGCAAGGGCGAGATCGTCGGCCTCGGCGGGCTCGATGGCCAAGGCCAGCGCGACCTGCTGTTGTCCTTGTTTGGCGTGCTGCGCGGCGTCAGCGGCGACATCTCGGTGGCGGGCGCCAAGGCGATGCTCAACTCGCCACGCGCCGCCATGCGCACCACCGTGCCGATGGCGCTGATCCCCGAGGACCGCAAGACCGAGGGCCTGATGCTGCCGATGAGCGTGCGCGACAACCTCACGCTGGCCGCCCTGCCGCAATTGCGCGGAAGCTTTGGCGTAGATGCCGTCAAGGAGGATGCAGCCGTCGGCGCCATGGTCGAGCAGATGCAGATCAAAGCGCCAGACGTGGGGGCGGCCGTCTCGACCCTATCGGGCGGCAACCAGCAAAAGGTCGTGCTCGGCAAATGGCTGATGACCAAGCCCGGCATTATCTTGCTCAACGATCCCACGCGCGGCATCGACGTCGGCACCAAGCAGGAAATTTACAAGCTGATGCGCGCGCTGGCCGACCAGGGCGCCGCCATCGTCTTCTATTCCACCGACTATGCCGAACTGATCGGCTGCTGTGACCGCGTGTTGGTGCTGTACGGCGGGCGCATCACGCGCGAACTTGCGGGGGCCGAACTGACCGAGCACGAGTTGATCTCAAGCGCGCTTGAACGTTGAAGGGAAGGCGGCATGAGCGACTGGAAATACTGGTTGAGCCACAACGCCGGCACGCTGACGGCGCTGGTGCTGTTTGCGGTGATGTTCTCGATCTACATCGGCAATCATTCCGTGGGCCTCAATCCGGCGGTCGCCACCACCGCCGCCAACAAAGCGGTGCTGCTGGCCCTGGTCGCCATGGCGCAGACGCTGCCGGTGCTGACGCGGGGCCTGGACCTTTCTACCGGAATGATCTTTGTGCTGGCCAATTGCATCGCTTCGACCATCGTCGTCGGCTCGGTTGGCTCGGGCCTGCTGGGCTGTGTCGTCGTGCTGTTGGCGGGCAGCGCCGCCGGCTTCATCAACGGCGCCGTCGTCGTGTGGGGTCGCCTGCAGCCGATCATCACCACGCTGGCGACCGGCGCCATCTACTACGGCATCGCGCTGTTCATCCGCCCCGCCCCCGGCGGCGATGTGCAGGCCGACATCGCCGATCTGGTCACGGGACAGATTTTCGGCACCATACCCGCATCGCTTTTCCTGCTGCTCGCCGTCGTGCTGCTGATCTGGGTGCCCTACCGGCGCTCGGTGCTCGGGCGTGCGGCCTATGCGGTCGGCTCCAACGAGCAGGCGGCCTATATGTCGGGCGTTCCGGTGCGCGACGCCAAGCTGCTGGCCTATACGCTGAGCGGCCTGATCGCGGCCATCGGCGGCCTGGTGCTGACCTTCAACACCTATTCCGGCGAAGCGTCCTCGGCCATCGGCGGCACCTATACGCTGAACTCCATCGCGGCGGTGGTGATCGGCGGTACCTCCCTGTTTGGCGGCTGGGGATCGGCGATCGGGTCGGTGTTCGGCGCCTTCGTGCTGCGCACCATCGAGGACCTGCTGTTCGTGTTCGATCTACCGCCCTTGTGGCAGCCGCTGTTCCAGGGCGTGGTGCTGCTGACCGCCGTCAGCCTCGGGGCCGTCCGCGTCTTCCGCATCCGCAACCGGCTGGAGCTGTTCACATGAGCGCGACCACCTCCACGGCCAGCTTGGCAGCGCGCCTGGGCATCGACCGCGCGGTTGCCATCGCTTTCGGCTGCATCATTCTGCTTCTGCTCGGCGGCGCGCTCTATTCTCGCGAATTCCTGTCGCCGAATTACCTGCTGCAGCAACTCCAGATCGCCGCCTTCCTCGGCGTCATTGCCTCCGGGGCGATGATGGTGATCCTGCTCGGCCATATCGATCTATCAATTCCATGGGTGGTGACGCTCGGCGCCATGATGGCGACGGCGCTGCCCGGCTGGCTGCCGCAACCCTGGGGGACGGTGCTGGCTATCCCCTTCGGCATCCTGTGCGGCGCGCTGATCGGCGTCTGCAATGGCCTCGGCGTCGCTTTCCTGCGACTGCCCTCGATGATCTTTACGCTGGGCATGAACGCCGTGGTGCAGGGCTTCATGGTGCTGCACACCGGTGGCTTCGCCCCTCAGGATCACTCCACCGACGCCATGCACTTCCTGGCCGTGACCCGCACCATCCCCGGCATTCCTAACGCCCTGTTCGTCTGGGCGTTCGCCGGTCTCATCGTCGTGCTCATCCTCACGCGCACCGCCTTCGGGCGCGCCGTCTACGCCATCGGCAACCGGGAATCCGCGGCCTATCTCTCGGGCATCAACACCAACGCGGTGCTGATCGGCTGTTTCGCCTTGTGCGGCGCCTTCGCGGCGTTTGCCGGCGTGCTGCTGGCGGGCTATTCGACCAAGGCCTATCAGGGCATGGGCGATCCCTACC
Organism: uncultured Alphaproteobacteria bacterium; assembly: GCA_963732765.1. Classification (GTDB taxonomy): domain Bacteria; phylum Pseudomonadota; class Alphaproteobacteria; order Rhizobiales; family Hyphomicrobiaceae; genus JANYHF01. The sequence goes on from CAVTAS010000010.1 coordinate 85,277, forward strand.
TGCTGCCCGCGATCGCCGCCGTGGTGCTGGGCGGCACCAACATCCTGGGTGGGCGCGGCAACTATGCCGGCACCATCGCGGGCGTCATCCTGATCACGCTGCTGCAATCCATCCTGTCGGTGATGCAGATGCCCGAGGCCGGCCGGCAGATCATCTACGGCACGGTCATCGTCAGCATGCTGCTTCTTTATGGCCGGGGAGCCAAGGCACGCTCATGATTGAAGAGCCACCCCTGCTGACCCTGGCGCGCACCATCGAGCGCCCCAAGCCCAAACAGATCGAAGCCTTCCGGGGCGTCCCGACCAGTTTCATCTGCGATGCCATGGGCGGGTCGGGCGCGCTCGACTGGCGCATCAAGCCGTTCGGGCCGCCGTACGCTCTCGGCGTCGCGCTCACCTGCCATTGCGGTCCGGCCGATATTCTGGCGCTCGCCGCCGCCGTGCAGACTTGCCAACCGGGCGATATCATCGTCGCAGCCACCGATGGCCACACCGGCACCGCCGTAGTGGGCGACCTGACGCTCGGTATCGCCAAAAACCGCGGCGCGGCCGGCTTTGTGACCGACGGCTTGATCCGCGACCTTTCCGATATCGAGGCGCTTGCGTTCCCCGTGTTCGCCATTGGGGTCTGCCCCAATTCGCCCTACGGCAAGGGACCGGGCACCGTCGGCCTGCCCATCGTGTGCGGCGGCCGGACCGTCTCGTCAGGCGATATCGTCATCGCCGATCGCGACGGCGTCGTCACCGTGCCCCGCCCGATGATCGCCGAAGTGCTGGCCAAGCTGAAAGAGGTGAAAGCCGCCGAGGCCGCCATGCTGGAGCGCGTGCGCGGCGGCTTGAAGGACGTCGGCAAGGCGGCCGAACTCTTGAAGAGCGACAAGGTCCGCTACATCGACGTCTAGCGCAACCATCTTGCCGCATCGCCTCGCGGCCCGATCAAGCCTGCCCGTCAAAGCCTCTCGACCGCCGATGATGCATGCACTAGCCTCGCGCGATAAGTCTCGCAGCGAGTACGAGCAGGAGCAGTCGACATGGCCTCGGTTGATGTCATCGATATCCGCAAATCCTACGGCGCCCAGGAGGTGATCCATGGCGTGTCCGTAGCCATTGCCGATGGCGAGTTTGTCATTCTGGTTGGGCCATCCGGCTGCGGCAAGTCCACGCTTCTGCGCATGATCGCGGGGCTGGAAAGCATTGGTGGCGGCACTATCAGGATCGGCGACCGGGTGGTCAACGGCCTGGCGCCCAAGGACCGCGACATCGCCATGGTGTTCCAGAATTATGCGCTGTACCCGCACAAGACCGTCGCCGAAAACATGGGCTTTGCCCTCAAACTGCGCCACACTCCCAAGGCCGAGATCGAGGCGCGTGTCCGCCGCGCGGCCGAGATTCTCGACGTCGTGCCGTATCTCAGCCGCTACCCGCGCCAGCTGTCGGGCGGCCAGCGCCAGCGGGTCGCCATGGGCCGCGCCATCGTGCGCGATCCCGCCGTGTTCCTGTTCGACGAACCGCTCTCCAACCTCGACGCCAAGCTGCGCGTGCAGATGCGCGCCGAGATCAAGGAGCTGCACCAGCGCCTGAAGACCACCACCGTCTACGTCACGCACGACCAAGTCGAAGCCATGACCATGGCCGACCGGATTGTCGTGATGCACGACGGCATCGTCGAGCAGATCGGCACACCGCTGGAGCTATACGACCGTCCGGCCAATATGTTCGTGGCCGGCTTCATCGGCTCGCCGTCGATGAACCTGCTCAAGGGCAAAGTGAAACTCAACGGCCGGGCCAGCTTTGTCACCGACGGCGGCGTGACCATGCCGCTGGCCACCGCCCCCGCCGGCAGCGACGGCCGCCCGGCCTACTACGGCTTCCGCCCCGAGCACCTGACGCTCGGCGGCTCAGAGGTGAAGGCCGAAGTCTCGGTGCTGGAGCCAACCGGTTCGGAGACGCAGGTGTTCGCGAAGCTCGGCACGCAAAAGATCGTCGGTGTGTTCCGTGAGCGGATCGTCGCGCAATCAGGCGATATGCTGGCGATCACGCCGAAGCTGGATGCCGTGCATCTGTTCGATGCGGAAAGCGGCGTGCGGCTGGTGTGAGCGGGCTGACAGTCCGACGCTGGCGTGATATTTGGATTGCACCATGGAACTCCTCAAAGAGCGCCCCGCTCCGCCCACCACCAATGCCGCCGAGGGCCTGCCCCGGCGTCCCTGGACACTCACCGATATCAAGAAGATGATGGCCGCCGGCATCATCGGCGAGCACGAGCGGTTCGAGCTGATCGGCGGGGAGATCGTGCCGATGTCGCCCAAGGGGGTCCGCCACGAGACACTGAAAATGGATCTGAACCGCTTCTGGGCCAAGCGATTGTCACACGATCTCAACATGCTGACGGAGACCACGCTCTACGTCACAGAGACTGAATTCCGCGAGCCGGATTTTGTTTTCTGGCCGCGTTCGATCCTGGTGAAGGACTTGAAGCCGGCAGTGATCCAGCTCCTGGTCGAGGTCGCGGATTCGAGTTCTGTTGTACGATACGACCGCCAAGGCGCGCGCCTATGCAGGCTTCGGCATTGTCGAGTATTGGGTCGTCGACGCCGTCCGCCTGGTCACCCATGTTCACCGGGAGCCGGAGGCTGGAGGCTATCGGCGCATCCGGCAAATGGGCCCGAAGGCGTTGCTGAAGCCCCAGCAGCTGCCCGAGCTGTCCCTGAGGCTGGCGGACCTCGGCGTTGAGACGTAAAGGCTATGTTGATCGCGTGATCAGGCCACAGGTCGGAACTTTCGTTGCACGGCACTACCGCACCCCACGTTCCGTCAGCCCACGCTGCTTCATTCGCCAGACCAGCACATCGAACCGGTCCTGACCGAAGAAGGGCTCGCCCTCGAACACCATGGTGGGTACGCCCCAATGGCCGGCGGCGCGCAAGGCCGCGTCGTTGGCGGCAAGCTCAGCCTCGGCATGGTCGTGACGCTGCGCGATATCAAGATCGAGGTCGGCCAGTCGTAAACCGGCGCGCTGCGCAGCTCCGGCCAGATGGTCGCCATGATGCCAGCCATCGGTTCTGCCATCCCAGAGCAATGTCGCCACCTCCGAGGCAAATTCCAAACCGCGCCCGCGTGCGACAGCGGCTATCCCAAGATGTCCCAACCGGCGCGCCAATGGCTGTTCGGCAGCGATCGCCAAAGTCGTTGGGTCTTGCGCGATCGGATCGGGGATGGGACGGCGGAACGGCAGGCCGTGAAAGGCGGCGGCGCGGGCGCTGTCCTTCATGAAGTAGGGCCGCGCCATCGGGTCCATGCGCTGGAAATAGTTCGGATTTCGGATGGCGGCCGGATGCACCACGGCGAGATCCACGGTCACGTCGTAGGCTTGCCGTAACGCCATCACGCGGGGCAGCACGATGTACGAGTAGGGGCTGCGGAACGACCAATAGAGGCGAAAGGTCAGCGGCATTTGGACGGGCTCTGCAGTGATGGACAGCGTTGAGCAATCGTTCGAACCAACATCGACCAACAACATGAATTGACGCTTCCCGGACGTCGGCGCGCTCTTTCTTCGCGCGTCGAAGATCCGGGATCGTTACCACGCGGAGATTGACTGTTCCAACCCCACGCCCAGTTTCCATGGGCGGGCGCGCCAATGGTGTCTCAACTCTACCAGGGAACGGTCCCGGATATCTGCCGCGCGAAGGCGCGCGTCAGATTCCGGGAAGTGTGTGAAGCTTCGCATTGCCATATGCGCTGGCTCAAGTGTGCACAAACCCGGCGGACTTGTCTTGATCTCGACGGCGCGCGCGCAGTGTGCAAACTTGCGGCTAACCAACAACACGACTGGAGGAACCCCCCAATGCTGAAACTGATCGACAGCGCGCTTGGCGCGGATGTTCTGCACGCCCTGCGCAGTATGGGGCACGGCGACGAGCTGGTGATCTGCGACACCAATTTCCCGGCCGATGCGGTCGCGCGCTCGACGGTGCTGGGAAAGCTGCTGCATATGGAGAATACGACCTGCGCCCAAGCCGCCAAGGCCATCCTGTCGTTGATGCCGCTCGACACCTTCGTCGACCAGGCCGCGCTGCGCATGGAGATCGTCGGCAAGCCGAGCGAGATCCCGCCGGTGCAGGCCGAGGTGCAGTCCGCCATTGATGCCGCCGAAGGCAAGGGCAAGTTCCCGCTCGGATCGATCGAGCGGCACGCCTTCTACGAACGCGCCAAAAAAGCCTATTGCGTCATCCGCACCGGCGAGCGGCGCTTCTATGGCTGTTTCGTTCTGAAGAAGGGCGTGGTGCCGCCGGACGCGTGAGTTGCGGTGATCTGTAAGCTACCTCCTCCCGTCGGAGCCTTCTGCGAAAGTGCGCAAGGCGACGCAAATCACGTCATCCCCGCGAATGCGGGGATCCATGCAAGCCGATGGCGGTCTCAAATGTTGAAACAAAACTCAAGCCGTATCTGGCTCTTCCGTGTTGCTCACGAGGTGCCAGACTTTGACATGCATGGATACCCGCCTACGCGGGTATGACGACGTCGGGGTCTGAGCGTGTTTTTAGCAGAGGTCTCTAAAGGGAGAAGGCTATCGCCTTGGAGTTTTGAGCCAGCTTTGCACGTATTGAGGCGCTAGCGGACGAACATGACACAAACCAAATCCGGCGTCGTCATTCTCGGCATCTTCGTGGCCGACCTGGCCTTCCGCTCCGGGCGCATGCCAGGGGTCGGCGAGACAATTCTCGGTTCGGGCTTCAAGATGGGGCCGGGCGGCAAAGGCTCGAACCAGGCCGTCGCGGCGGCGCGGGCCGGCGCTAAGGTCACGTTCGTGTCGCGGCTCGGCAAGGACGAGTTCGGCGCCTCGGCGCTGGCCATGTACAGCCGCGAAGGCATATCAACGCGCATCGTGGAAATGCCGGATCAGCCGACCGGCGCCGCCTTCATCTATGTCAACGATCGAAATGGCGAGAACGCCATCATCGTTGTTGCGGGTGCGGCCGAAAAGATTTCTGTCGCCGATGTCGAGGCTGCTGCCGATGCGATCAAGAGCGCCAGGGTGTTCGTCACGCAGCTGGAGCAGCCTATCGCGGCGGCACAGCGCGGCTTGGAGATCGCAAGGCGCGCCGGCGTCATCACGGTGTTCAATCCGGCCCCGGCTGCCGCGGTGCCCGAGGCCATCTACGCGCATTGCGATTTCATCACGCCCAACGAGAGCGAAGCGGCGCAACTGACCGGCTTGCCCGTGACCAACGTGGACGAGGCGCGCAAGGCGGGCGACGTGTTCCTGAAGCGGGGCGTGGGCACGGCTTTGATCACGCTCGGCGAAGCGGGCGCGCTGCTGCATGACGGCAAACAGTCCGTACTCGTCCCGGCGTTCAAGGTTGGCGCCGTGGTCGAGACCGCCGGGGCAGGCGATGCCTTCAACGGCGGCTTTGCGGCCGCGTTGGCGCGGGGCGATACGCCATTGGCCGCAACGCGCTTCGGCTGCGCGGTGGCGGGACTCTCGGTAACCCGTCCTGGCACCGCGCCATCCATGCCTACGCTAACTGAAGTAGAAGCGCTGCTGGCACACAAAGGCTGATTGACCATGCTTGAACGACTGCGGGCGCTGACGACCAAACTCATGTTGATCCCCGGCCTCAGCGGTTACGAGGGACGCGTGCGCCGCGCTATCGCTGCCGAGTTGACCGCACTGGGCATTGCGTCGCGTTCGGACCGGCTCGGCAACCTCATCGCGACGCTGCCCGGCATGGCCAAGGCGCCATCGGTGATGCTGTTTGCGCATATGGATCAGCTGGGCCTGATCGTGCGCAAGATCGAAGCCAACGGATTGATCCGTGTCGAGAGGTTGGGCGGCGTGCCGGAGAAAGCGCTACCATCGCAAGCGGTGCTGCTGTGCGTTGGCGAGGGCAAGGATGTCGCCGGCCTGATAGCAAACAAAAGCCACCATGCGACCGGGCAGGACGAGAAATACCGTGTGCTGCCGTATCCCGAGCTCTACATCGATGCCGGCTTTGCCAGCGCCGCCGAGGTGCTTGCCGCCGGCATCGATATCGGTACGCCCGTCGTCTACGAGCCGCGTGTGCTGCCGCTGGCGGGTCAGCGGCTGTCGGGCACGTCCGTGGATGATCGCGCGGCCTGCGCGGTGATCGTTGAGGTGGCGCGTGCCCTGATTGGTGTAACGGTGCGACCAACCGTGCACATCGTGTTCTCCGTGCAGGAGGAATTCAACTTGCGCGGCGCCGTGACGGCGGCCCAGGCGCTGAACCCCGATATCGCCATACAACTCGATCTCATCCTGGCCACCGACACGCCCGATATGACGGCGCGCGGCGATGTGCGCCTGGGCGCGGGACCGGCCATGAGCCTTTACAGCTTCCATGGGCGAGGGACCTTGAACGGCACCATTCCTCACCCCGCACTGGTCAAGCTGTTCGAGACGACGGCGCGCGCAGAAGGCCTGCCGTTGCAGCGCAGCGCCCATGTCGGTGCGCTGACGGATTCGTCCTACGTCCAGCTGCTGAACGCGGGCGTAGCGTCCATCGATATGGGCTTTCCGTGCCGCTACACGCATTCCTCTCTGGAGGTGTGCGATCTCAACGACCTCGTCGGCCTCACCACTTTGCTCGTCAAAGGCATCGCCCGCATCGACGAAACCTTCAGCCTCGACCGCGACGATTTTATATCATGACGTACACGCTCGGCATCGATATCGGAACTTTCGAATCCAAGGGCGTCCTGGTGGATGCCGGGGGCGGGATCGTGGCCATCGCCGCGCGCCCGCACAAGATGCTGGTGCCGCAGCCCGGCTGGGCCGAGCACCGCCCGCGCGACGACTGGTGGGGCGATTTCTGTTTCCTCAGCAACCAGCTGATCGCCGATAGCGGCGTTACGCCCAAGGACATCCGTGCGGTCGGGGCAAGCGCCATCGGGCCGTGCATGCTGCCCGTGGACAAGGCCGGCGAGCCGCTGATGAACGGCGTGCTGTACGGCGTCGACACGCGGGCATCAGCCGAAATTACGGAGCTTACGGAGCAGATTGGCGAGGCCGCGCTGCTGGATCGCTGCGGCAATGCGCTGACGTCGCAATCGATCGGGCCGAAGATCCTCTGGCTGAAGCGCAACCGTCCTGAGATCTTCAAGGCGGCGCATCGGATCATCGGGTCCACCACCTACATTGTTCAGCAACTGACCGGCGCCTGTGTGATCGACCACTACAGCGCGTCCAGTTCCAGCCCGCTTTACGACGTGGGCGCATTGAACTGGACGGATGCGCTCAGTCCCGGCCTGGTCGCGCTTGACCGCTTGCCAGACCTCGCCTGGACCACCGATATCGCGGGCACAGTCACGGCGCGCGCGGCGCAAGAGACGGGCCTTAGCCCCGGTACGCCCGTCATCGCCGGCACCATCGATGCGGCGGCCGAAGCCATCAGCGTCGGCGTGCGCGGCCCTGGCGACATGATGCTGATGTATGGTTCGACCATGTTCATGATCCTGGTTGCGCCAGCGCGCGTGCGCGATGCGCGGCTGTGGTACGCCCCTTGGCTGTACCCCGGCCAGCACGCCTCGATGGCGGGCCTCGCCACAAGTGGGACGCTCACGCACTGGTTCCGCGGTGAGTTCGCGCGCGAACTCGACCCGGCGACCGCTCTGGCCGTGCTGACGGCGGAGGCCGCAGCCTCTCCACCCGGCGCCAAGGGGTTGACGCTGCTCCCCTACTTCTCGGGCGAGCGGACGCCGATCCACGATCCGCATGCCAAGGGTATTCTGTTCGGCCTCGACCTGACGCATACGCGCGGCGACATCTATCGCGCGCTGCTGGAGGGCATCGCCTATGGCACGCATCATGTCATCGAGACCTATCGCGAAGCCGGGCAGACGCTGGCATCGATCCAGGCGGTTGGCGGCGGCACCAAGAACAAGGTCTGGTCGCAGGCGATCTCGGACGTGAGCGGACGAACGCAGGTGCTCCGTGAGAAGACGATAGGCGCCTCGTATGGCGATGCGTTCCTGGCCGCACAGGCAATCGGGGCCGTGACACCCGGGGATATCGATACGTGGAATCCCGTGATATCAAAACTCCAGCCGAGTCCTGAGAATTCATCGACTTATCGCAATGGATTCACAGTGTTTCGCAGTCTTTACAGCAACACCAGGAGTCTCTTGCAGCACGCCAGCCGACCATGATTTGCTCGTCGCCAGCCCAGATTGACTCCCCGCGCAGCTGTTGCATACTGCGCGTACTTCACGTGTGTCTCGAAATTCGTGAAGCCAATCCAAGGGTGATCGGAGCCGGCCGTACTGCGATCACCTCGACAAGAAAACTTCGCAACTGAGCCCCAGGGAAGGACACGACCATGAAAGTTGATGCCTACAACAAATTGATGGAAGCTCAGGCCGACCGCCGCAGCTTTCTGAAGGGCGCCGCCACCGCGACCGCCGTCGGCGCTTTGTCGTCGACCGGCTTGCTCGGCGCGTCCAGCACCGCCTATGCCGCCGACGATCTGCGCGCGGCGATCCTCAAGATCCCCGGCGTCGGCAAGGGATCTCCAGGCGATGCCGATTGGCAAAAGGTCGGCGAGATGTGCCTGGGTGCCACCAAGGCATCCATCCAGGAGGGTGAGTTCAAGGGCGTTGAGCTCTCGTTCATGGGCCTCAACAATCAGAACCTGCACAACCTGTTGTTCCGCGGCTTCCTGAAGCCATGGGAGGCCTATACCGGCGCCAAGATCACCTGGATCGATCTCGCCCAGGCCGACTACAATCCGCGCCTGCAGCAGGCGATTGCGTCGGGTACGGTCGATTTCGACATCGTGGAAATGGGTGCTCCGCTGGAAGGCGACGTCTGCGGCAAGGGCCTCACGTCGGAGATGCCCGACTGGGTCAAGAAGCAGATCGATTTCGACGATCTCGTGGGTTACCTGAAGCCGCCGGTCGGCACCTGGAACGGCAAGCAGTATCGCATCACCATCGACGGCGATTGCCACAACTTCAACTACCGCACCGACGTGTTCGCCGATGCCGATCTCGCCAAAGCCTGGAAAGACTCGGGCGGCAAGGGCGATTGGGGCGTGCCGAAAACCTGGCAGCAGGTGCAGGCCATCACCAAATTCATGAAAGGCAAGAAGTTCGGTGGCAAGGACCTCTACGGCTACCTCGATCCGCTGAAGGGCTGGGGCGGTTTCGCCTTCTATTTCCTGGGCAGCCGCGCCTCGGCCTACGCCAAGCATCCCGACGACAAGGCCTGGTTGTTCGATATCGACACCATGAAGCCGCGCGTCAACAATCCGGCCTGGGTGCGCGCGATCCAGGACGTGTTGGACTCGATCCCGAGCCTGCCGGCCGATCAGCTCAATGCCGATCCCGGAACGACTGGCTTCCAGCAGTTCCTGGCCGGCACCGGCACCATGCTCTCGTGGTGGGGCGATATCGGTTCGAACGCCAAGACCAACGATAGCTCGGTGGTAGGCGACGTCACCGGCTTCTCGATCCTGCCGGGTTCGGACGATGTCTACAACTCCAAGACGGCTAAGTGGGATACGCTCGCCAGTGGCCCGAACTATGCGCCCAATATGGCCTATCTGGGCTGGGGCGTGTACGTTATGGCTCGTGTTGACTCCGACAGCAAAAAGCAGAAGGCAGCCTGGAGCGCGGCGGCCCATCTCGGCGGCAAGGACCTGTCGCTGTGGACGGCGGCCTATCCGTCGGGCTTCCAGCCCTACCGCAACTCGCACTTCAATGTCGACGAGTGGGTGGGCGCAGGTTACGACAAGGCCTTCATCTCGTCGTACCTGAAGTCGGAAGCCGATAGCTACAACCACCCGAACGCGGCCATCGAGCCGCGCATCCCCGGCATCTTCCAGTACTATTCGGTCGCCGAGGACGAACTGGCCAAGATCTATGCCGGCAAGGCCACCGCGCAAGCCGGCGCCGATGCGATCGCCGCTGCCTGGGAAGGTATCACCGAGAAGCTCGGCCGCGACAGCCAGGTGAAGCTATATAAGGCCAGCTTGGGGATGTAGAATGACGGGGGCGCCAGATGTAGGACCGTCTGACGCCCCATGACTGCCGCAACACAAGGCCAGTGCCATGCCATCCGCTGTCCGCCGACTGGAACCCATCTTCATCGACGAATTCGACGACTACATCGAAGGGCTCGGTGACGAAGCTCGGCTGTGCGAACTTGTCGACGGCGTCATTGTTATGATGACGAATCCGACCGAGAATCATGAGCAGATCGGAGGAAACATCGGCGCAAGACTCAAGTTCGCAATGGATAGCCGAGGCTGCCGCGCCTATCAGGGTGGAATGCGCGTGCAGCGCAACGCCAACAAAAAGGCTAAGGATAAGCCGAAGCCCGATGTGGTCGTCCGATGCGGCCCTACCGATGCCGTAAGGGGTCGACGCAACTTCGTGGACGATCCGGTCGTGGTTGTGGAAGTTCTGTCACCATCGACTATGGATGTGGATCGTGGTCCAAAACTCGAATTCTACAAGTCGCTTGAGCCGCTTCGGCACATTGTCATCGTTTATCAGGACCAGATGCGGATCGAACACTACCGGCGAGGCGATGATGGGTGGATTGTGGATACCCTCACCAAGCCTGCCGATGTGTTGGGTTTGTCAGCTGTCGAATTCCAAATGACTCTCGCAGAGGCCTATTTCGATGTCAGCATCGCCTGACCTTCTGGGACGATGCTGCCGATGGCCGACACGACGATGCTCGACGCTCACCTCGCCCCTCAGGCCATCGCGCGCCAGAACCTTGGCCGCTGGGTGCTAGCTATCGGCTCGGCGCTGTTGGCGACCGTCGTCCTGATCCAGATCCTGAACGCCCTCGGCATTCTCTCGCTTGGCCTCACCGACTGGCGGCCGACGCTCTACGCTTTCATCGTCTGGGGAATTGCGCTCGGCGTCTCGCGCGTGCTGATCTACGGCGAAGCGGGCGAGCAATCGCTGTTTGTCCTGCCGGCGCTACTCTTCACCATCGCCATGGTGATCTTCCCGACCATCTTCGGCCTCTACATCGCTTTCACCGATTGGAACCTGAGCGGCCAGGGACAGCGCTTCAACGGTCTCGACAATGTCCGCCAGATGATTGGCGATCCGTATTTCTGGAACGCGCTGCTGAACATGGTCTACTATGTGCTGGCGGTGCTGGTGCAGTATGCCATCGCCTTCGGCCTCGCGCTGCTGCTGAACGCAGACATCGTCGCCCGCAAGTTCTTTCGCGTCTCCTTCCTGTTGCCGCTGATGCTCAGTCCCGTGGCCGTCAGCTGGATGATCGGCAAGTCGCTGATGGAGAGCCGCTACGGCCCCATCGCGACATTGGCCCGCGCGCTTGGGTGGGAGGATCCCGCCTTCTTCGCCAATCCCTGGATGGCCAGGCTCTCGATCATGATCATGGACGCCTGGGTCTCGATACCCTTCATCATGATCCTGTTGCTGGCCGGCCTGCAGGCGCTGCCGGCCGAAGTGAAAGAGGCCGCCAAGGTCGATGGCGCCAATCGCTGGCAATCGTTCTGGGAAATCACCTTCCCACTCATGCTCCCGGTCAGCGTGACAGCGATCATCTTACGGATCATCTTTGAGCTGAAGCTGGCCGACATCGTCATCAATGTCACGTCGGGCGGACCGGGCGGGGCGACCGATACGGTCTCCAGCTTCATCTACCGCGAGTACCGCGACCGCTCGAACGTGGGCTACGCCACCATGCTGGCGGAAGTGTACCTCGTCATTATCATCGTGTTCGTCACGCTGCTACTGAACTTCGTCAGCCGCTACATGCGCAAGGTGGTGTGATGTCCGATAGTGTCCGCGCCGAGGCCGACGGGATCGGCGCTATTGTCTGGCGCCGGGGCGGCACGGTTCTCGTGTACGCCGCACTGCTGATCTGGACCTTCGTTGCGCTGTTCCCGATTTACTGGACCATTTCCACCACCTTCAAGATCGCGCCCGACGTCATGCAAGGGCACATCGTTCCGTGGTGGGATTTCCAGCCGAACTGGAAGGGCTGGCGCTCGCTCGGTCTATCGCCCGACACGATCTTTGCGACCTCGACTGTGCGCGAGGAGTTCCTGAAACGCTTCACCAACAGCTTGATCTCGTCCATTGGCGGCTCGTTGCTGGCCGTGATCCTGGGATCGCTGGCGGCCTACGGGCTCTCGCGCTTCGAGTACAAATTTGCGATCTGGCGCAACAAGGACATTTCGTTCTTCTTCCTATCCCAGCTGATCCTGCCGCCGGTCGTGCTGGCGATGCCGTTCCTTGTCCTCTACAAGCAGCTCGCCCTGCTCGACACGCAGATCGGCCTGATTCTAGTCTACACGCTGATGGTGCTGCCGATCGTGATCTGGATCATGCGCGACCAGTTCGACACCATACCGATCGAGATCGAACAGGCCGCCATGGTCGATGGCTGCTCGATCTGGGGCGCGTTCACGCAAATTGTCATCCCCATCTCGCTGCCTGGCATGGTGGCGTCGTTCATCCTGTCGGTGATCCTGTGCTGGAACGAGTACTTCTTTTCCGCCCTGCTCGGGTCCACCAACGCCCAGACGCTGCCGGTGATGGTCGCCAGCCAGACCGGATCGCAAGGCATCGCCTGGTGGTCCATGGCGGCGTTGGCCACGGCCGCCATCGCGCCGTTGATCCTAATCGGGATCTTCCTGGAGCGGTACATCGTCAAGGGGCTGACGGCGGGGGCGGGGAAGTAGGCGGTAGTTTCAGCGCTGCCAACTGCCGATGCGCCCAACCACGCGGTGCGTCAGGGCCGCTATGATCACCAGGGGTGCGGCGACGAAGATGATGGCGGCGCCCAGATGAGACCACTCGTCGCCTTCGCTCAGAATTTTCGCCTCGCGAACCGAGACCATGTCGACCGTCCATGGCGGCAGCGTCATGGCGTGCCCAAAGGCAAGGCTGGCAGCCAGCAGATACTCGTTCCAACACAAGACGAAGATCAGCAACCCAACCCCCGCGACGCTCCGCGCCTGCATCGGCAACACGACCGTTAAGAGAATATCCGCATGCGTTGCGCCTTCGAGAATTGCGGCGTCCTCCTGTTCGGATGGGCGGGGACCTAACACCGGCAGCAGCAACCAGATGGCGGCCGGCAGGTTAGCCGCGGTATAGGTGACAATCAGGGCCAGGCGGGTATCGAGAAGGTCCGTGGCCCGGGCCATCAGGTAGAGCGGCCCCAGGATCGCGATCGGAGGAATGACCCGGCTGGCCAGGATCGCAAACACGACGCCATCGTTGCGCAATCCCGGTCCGCGGCGTGGCAGTTTCGTCGCCAGCATAAGGGCAACGCCGCTCGCTGCGGCAAGACAGGCGCGCGTCCAAGCATCCGTTGCCAGCAATACGCAGCCAAACAAGCCTGCTGCAAACAGAATGCAGACCGCGACAGCCCAGCTGATCGTGACGCGGAAGCGCGACAAGCCATAGGCCGCCATCGAGCCCAACGCGAGTGTCAGAACGGTGGACGTTACGGCGACGACTGATGAATTGATCAGACGCGGCAGCAGCGTATCGGTGGCGTCGGTGAAGATGAACACCCAGGCGTCAAGCTGCGGCGTGAAATCGATGAACGGCAGGTAGTGCGGACTTGTAACAATGGCCATTTCGTCTTTGAGCGACGTTACCGCCGCCCAGTAGAGTGGAAACACGCAGACCAAGCTCCAGAACACCAGTGCAGCGTAGGTCAGGACTTTGCCGGCATGCGCCAAACAGCCTCCTATGCCAGTCGAGCGCCGTTGGTGGCGTCGAACACGAACAGCCGCTCTTTGGCAACGGCAACGCCGACGGCCTGGCCGGGAGCTGCCGTGAAGTTCTTGGCCGATTTCACCGCAAGAAAATCGTCGCCCAGTTTCACGGTCACCAGTGTGTGGTCGCCGATCAGCTCGGTAGTGTAGATGACGCCGTTGAGCGTGTTTGCCGTGGGCGCGGCGAGTGAGCAGTCCTCGGGTCGGGCGCCAAGTACTGCGGCGTTGAGGCTGTTGTGAATTGGCGCCGGTATCGCCGAGCCGCCGCTGGCGCGGAAGCTGCCGTTGTCGAGCGCGCCCTTGACGATGTTCATGGGCGGCGAGCCGATGAACTGGGCGACGAACAGGTTGGCCGGGTTGTTATAGATCTGCTCGGGCGTGTCGAGCTGCTGCAGCACACCCTTTTCCAAAATAGCGATGCGGTGCGCCAGCGTCATGGCCTCGATCTGGTCGTGGGTGACGTAGATCGTCGTGGTGCCGAGCGACTGCTGCATGTGTTTCAGTTCTGCGCGCATATGGCCGCGCAGCTTGGCGTCGAAGTTCGAGAGCGGCTCGTCCATCAGGAACACCGAGGGGCGGCGGATGATGGCGCGGGCGAGCGCCACACGCTGGCGCTGGCCGCCAGAGAGTTCGCGCGGGTAGCGACCGAGCAGTTGGTCCAGCTGAACCTGTGCGGCGGCGTCCTTGATGGCCGCCTCCATCTCGAGCTTGGGCACCTTTCGCACCTTCAGCGGGAAGCCGATGTTTTCGGCCACCGTTTTGTGCGGGTAGAGCGCATAGGATTGGAACACCATCGAGATGTCACGGTACTTCGGCAGCACGTCGGTGACGTCGCGCTCGCCGATCCGTACGCGTCCGGCCGTCGCGGTTTCTAACCCTGAGAGGATGCGCAGCGCCGTGGTCTTGCCCGATCCCGAGGCGCCCAGCAGCACCAGGAATTCGCCGGGCTGCACCTGCAGGTTCAGCTCCTCCAGCACGCGCACGCTGCCGAAGGATTTTTGCACCTTGTCGAAGGAGACCGGAACACCGGGTTTCATCATCGTGCCATCAGCCATGGTCGCTTCCCACCCTATCCCTTGACTGCGCCGAGCAGCACGCCCTTGGCGATGAACCGTTGCAGCACGATGGCCATGATGATGACCGGAATGATCATGATGACGATGATGGCCGACATTTCCCACCACAGCGTGCCGCGCTCGCCGGCGTTCTTGGCCTGGATCATGATTGGCATGGTCTGCGCCTTGGCGGTCGAGAGAAAGACCGCAAACAGGTACTCATTCCAGTTCAAGATCAGTGTCAGAAGGGTCGTCGCGGCCAGCCCGGGCCGGGTCAGCGGCAACACGATGTCCCAGAAAATGCCAAAGCGGGTCGCGCCATCGAGCTGCGCCGATTCCTCCAACTCGATTGGCAGGCTACGGAAGAAATCGTACATCAGCCAGACCACGATCGGCAGGTTGGCGACCGCGTAGACGATGATCAGCGCCAGATGCGTGTCGACCAGCCCGACGGCCTGGAACATCATGTAGATCGGGATGACCACCACGATTGGCGGCAGGATACGCTGCGAAATGATCCAGAACAGGATGTCGTTGTTGCCGAGTTTGCTCTTGAAGAAACGCCCGAATGCCCGTGCCAGTAAAAAGAACAGGGCCAGCGCTACCGCAGCCGACAGCGCCCAATGCACACCGGCATAGGTGGACGCCAGGATCGACGCCAGCGCCAACACCACGAACATGACGATATTGCCGAACTTGGGCGCGTAGCTCACCCGGGCCAAAGCATAGGCGGCCATGCTGCCGACGATCATGCACAGCGCGGTGGAGAAAATACTGACGACCAGGGAGTTCTCGTAGGCCAGCAGCACCTTGCAAATGGCCGGCTGCATCGGATCGATTTTGACAACCGGCAAAAGCAGGAAGGCGAAGGTATTGTAGACATAGAGCCCGAGCTGCCGGACCACCGCATAGGGATCGCAGTTGGGATCCATCATGAACTGCGCGCGCCAGCCGTCGAGCGTCGGCACGAAATCGTAGAACGGGATGTAGTAGGGACCTTCGTTGACGATCTTGGCGTCCTTGAACGAAGTGATGATCACCCAATAGATAGGGAACAGGACGAAGGCGGACCACATCAGCAGGATAGCATAGGCGACCAGGTTGCCGGCGAGCGACATCTTGCCGGGCGATGGCGGTTCGAACAGCCGCTCCATCAGGCTGCGGTCGGACGTCTCGAACTTGTAGCTCGCTTGGCTCATGTTTGGGCTTTGCGCAATTGTTTGAGCACAACGAAGTTGAAGAATGACGAACACACCACGACCGTGAGGATCAGCAGCATGTAGGCCACAGCGGCGGAATCGCCCATATTGTTGGCGCGCCAGAGGAAGACAGAATGCAGCGTCATCAATTCTGTCGCGATACCCGGACCGCCGCCAAGCATGATGTTCGGCAGGTCGACGATCTTGAAGGCTTCGATCATGCGGATCAGGATCACGGTCGCGGCCACCGGCACAACCTGCGGCCAGGTTATGTCCTTGAAGATCTGCACGCTGGACGCACCATCCACTTGCGCCGCCTCGACCTGGTCCTTGGAGACGTTTTCAAGCGCCGCCAGCATGACGATGAAGATGAACGGGATCCACTGCCAGCTGTCGCCCAGGATGACGAACCAGCGCGCGGCCCAGGCATCCGATGACCAGGCCCAGCCGCCAAGTCCGATGAACTCCCAGAACGGCTTGAAGGGTCCCTTGGTGACGTCGAGGATCATCTTCCAGGCATAGCCGATGCCCAGCGGCGTGATCATCAGGGGGATGAAGAAGATGACGCGGAAGAAGCTCTTTCCCCAGATGGGCTGTGAGCACAGGAAAGCCAGCGCCGTGCCGATGACGAACTGGATGCTGCAGCCGGCAATGACGTAGAACAGTGTGTTGAGCAGCGTGCCCCATTGATTGCCCGAAAGCAACGTGGCGGCGAACAGCAGTCCAAGGGCGCTTACCGCCAAAGCCGTAATCAGGCGCCCGATGATTGCGATTGCGCTGGATTTGCCTACAGCGCGAAAGAACCACCACAGCACGGCCGCAATCAGAACGGCCGCGAAGATGTAACCGGCAATGCTGAGACTGTTGAGCCGGCCTAGAAAATGCGCCTGTTCGTTGCCGCTGAACTGGGTCGTGAAATTGTCAAACCAGACATTGCGGAACACCAAGCCGTTCGGCGAGAACTTGACCCGGCTCAACGCGAAGACGATCGAGTAAAACGTCGGGAAAATTGCAAATACAAGAATCAGCGTCACCGCTGGGGCGATGAAAAAAGTGCGCGAGTGCCGGTCGAACCATTCGCCCCAGCTCTCGCGGTGCATAGCACCAGCCGAGGAGATCCCCGGCTGGCTTGTCGTTTCTGCTGCAATAGCCATTGCGAGCTACTTGCCTGTTCCGAGAGCGAGACCCTGCGAAACGATCTGCTTGTCGCGGCCGAAGTCTTCGGTGATCTTCTCCCAGCCGGCCTCAATGTTCTTCAAGGCTTCATCGACCGTGATTTCGCCAGCGAGATAGCGGGCCAATTCGGTATCAAGCACAACGCCCGAATACTGCTGAGCGCCAGGCAGCTTGAAGTCTGAAGCCATGTTCGCATTGCTCAAGGCGCCGTTGATGGCGTTCATGTAGCTCTCGGCCGCTCCCTTGTCGAAGCCAGCCTTCTCCCACAGCTCGGTGCTCTTGAGCTGCGAAATGCGGTAGGGGTTGTAGCCCGTCCAGCCGATCGTGACGTCCACGTTCGATTGGGCTGCCTGGTTCATATAGGACAGGAAGTCGTAGGCCGCCTGCTTCTTCTTCGGGTCGGCGATCTTGGCGTTCACCGCGCCAGCCCAGCCGCCGAAGGCAGCGAAGGGAGCGTAGTTCAGGCCATCAACCGCGTAAGGAGCATTCTCCTTGGTCACGGGCACGAGCTTGCCGGTCGCGCGGTCCAGCACCTGGTTGGTGCCAAGGCCGGGAACTGCATAAAGCAGGTTCTTGACGGCGGTGGCGTCCTTTTCAAGCGTCAGCGGCGGCGGATCGCCCCACTCGATCAGCAGTGCGCAGCGGCCGGCCTTGAACAGGCCGCGGGTATCGCCGATGTCCATGTTGAGTTCTTCAGCAGGGCCGTACTTGCCGGTTTCCTTGTAGATCTCGAAGGCCTTCTTCCAGGCTTCGTTGTTTATGATCGGCTTCATGGTCTTGCCGTCGAAGTGGAAGCCCTGGGCGGTGCCCTGGGTCTGCACGAAGGCGGCAGCGACGGTCTGGATAGCGAAGTAAGACTGGGCGTTGCGCTTCTTGAAGATGCACGAGCCGTAGTCCGGCGCGCCGTCGCCGTTGAAGTCCTGCCCATGCAGGGTCTTGGCGATGCTCAGGTAGTCGTCCCAGGTCTTGGGCGGAGCCAGTTTGGCCTTCTCCAGCAGATCCTTGCGATAATAGATCATTTGGAAGTCGCCATCGACCATGAGCATCATGGTCTTGCCGCCAATCTTCTGCCCGAACTCGCGGAAGTAGGGCGCGATGTCCTGCGGCGTCGAGCTTGGTATCCTTGGCGACGTAGGGGTCGAGGTCTTCAAGCAGACCCGCTGCTGCGAATTCCACACCCCAGCCGGCTGCGAACACGCCGACGTCGATCGAGTTGGTGCCCGTCGTCCAGTCATTCTGCAACTTCGGGAAGATCTCGGCGAACGGCACTTCGTTGACGACGATCTTGGCGCCGGTGGCAGCTTCGAATTCCTTGCCGCGCTCGGCTAGTCGGCCGGCGATGACCGGACCCGGACGTGTCAGGATGCTGATGGTGATGCCATCATACTGACCGGCCGAGGCGCCTTGCGCGAGGCCGCAGAGCGCGGCTCCCGACATCAGCGCGCCGAGGAACAGATTCTTAAACGACATGCAGATTTCCTCCCATGTGAAGAGGCGACCTCGGTTTTTGTGGGTCACCCTGCGCGAGGGATAGTATCCAAGCTTGCGGGTAATTCAATCGGTGAAACGCGCTCCTGGAACTTGCTGCACCGCACAAGATCTGCCGCACTGCAGCATCGATTCATCCATCAGGTTGTTCACCACAAGCGGCAGCTCGCAGTACTCAAGTTTGGGAGGGGTAAGTTCAAGCCCCCGCTGCCAACATTGGCTAACGGAAGGGATGGAATTGCTGCCATTTTTGTGGCGACGGATAGGGGCTCGCTGTAGCGTCCCCCGCCGGCTCTGCCGATCGAGCCCGAGCCCGCCTGCCTCCTGGAGACGACGCCTGAGGCCATCGACGCCTTCAATAGATATCTGTGTGCGGATAAATAAGTTCGGAGCCTGGCCGGCATCCACAAAGGGACCAAGCCACATGCCCAAAACCTCTCTGATGGAAGCATTGCTGCGTCAGGAACAGCAGCTGGTGTTACCGTCGTTCGACGAAACGGCCGCCCACGAGATTGGTTCGGCCATTCGCGCCGAGGCGGTGGCCCGCAAGGCCGCGGTCGTGATCGACATCCGGACGCCGTCGCGCCGGTTGTACTATGCCGCCTTGCCCGGTTCATCGGCGGACAACGAGGATTGGGCGCGGCGTAAGTCCAATGTGGTTTTGCGCTGCCATATGTCTTCGCTCCGGATGGGCTTGCAGCTAGAGGAGAAAGGCCGCCCGCAGTGGCCCGACATGGCCATGGACCACAAGGACTACGCTGTTCACGGCGGAAGCTTTCCTGTGCAGGTCAAGGGCGTTGGTGTCGTCGCCGCCATCTCGGTCTCAGGACTGCCGTCCCGCGAGGATCATGAAATGATCACGAGCGTGCTGGCCAAGCGATTGGGCCTGATGGGAGTGGAGTTGCCAGCCGCCTGAGCCGGGGCTGATTGGCGCGGGCAGTGTCCAGCGCAGAGCCTTGCCAGGCCTAGTCTTTTCGACTATAGATCAGAGCGTTACTGGAGCGGCGATGCGGGTTTTTGCGCTGAAGGCTTTTCGTCGGTTCCAACGCAAGGAACGGATCGGCGACGACGAGTTGCGCGGAGCATTGCGGCTGGCTGAACAGGGTTTGATCGACGCTGACCTTGGCGGCGGGCTCATCGAGCAGCGCATAGCAAGACCCGGGAAAGGCCGTAGCGGCGGTTATCGCAGTGTGATCGCCATGCGTGCCGGAGATCGAGCCGTTTTCCTGTTCTGCTATGCAAAGAGTGACAAGGATGCGCTCGACAATGCCGAACTCCGTCAATGGCAAGCCGTCGGGCAAGGCTTGCTGAGACTTGATAACCGAGCGCTGGATTCTGCCCTAGCCGATGGCAATCTGATGGAGATCGAGTATCATGACGAAGAGTGACAATCCGACCAAGACGCGGATGCGCGGCGAAGTCGTCGAAGCCACTCGGATGCTGAACAAGCACGGCGTCGTATCCGATAGTGACCTGCACAAGACGACGATGCGGATGCTGGGGCCGGACGCTCTGCCCGGCGCCGCTGAGCTAGCGGGCCGTGACATACTCTCGATCCGCGAAGGCGCGCAGATGAGCCAGGCCGTGTTTGCGCGGCTGCTGGACGTTTCCCCGGGTACCCTCAGCAAATGGGAGCGCGACGAACTGAAACCGCGTGGACCCGCGCGGCGCCTGTTGCAGGTCATCCGCGACAAAGGCGTCGACGTTATCATGTAGCCAAGACGAGCTTAGCCATGTGCCGCAATATCAAAACCCTCTCCAACTTCGATCCGCCTGCCACCGACGATGAAATTCGGGCGTCGGCGCTGCAATTCGTCCGCAAGCTGAGCGGATGTAATCATCCATCCCGCGTCAACGAGGAAGCGTTCGACCGCGCCGTCGCCAAGGTGACGCTGGCTGCGCGCGAACTGTTGCTCAATCTGGTGACGACGTCACCGCCGCGCGATCGCGCCGTGGAGGCGGCCAAAGCGCGGGCGAAATCGGCACAGCGGTTCGGCTAGCGCTACCGCATGTTCCCGGTATGGCCAAGCGAGTACCGACCCGGCTGAGGCCAGACGCTGAGTCCATGCGGCTCGAAGCCGACCGGGATTTTCGTCACCGCGCCGTTTGCGGTATCGATGGCATAGACCTCGCTATCGAAGCGGCCCGCGAACCACAGCGTCTTGCCGTCGGCGCTGACGCCGCCCATGTCCGGGCTGCCGCCGCCGGGAATTGGCCATTTCGCGACAATCGAGCGGGTGGCGAAATCGATCACTGTGACGCTGCCCTCGCCATCCTTGAAGCCCGTCGGCATGGCGTGCGAGCCGCGGTTGGAGACGAACAGGCGCTTGGCGTCGCGACTGACGGCAAAACCGTGGGCACCTGGGCCGGTCGGTATAAAACCGATTTCGGCGAGCGTTTCGCCGTCGATCAAATAGACGCCATCCGACACCATGTCGGCGACATAAAACACTTTGCCATCGGGAGAGACGCGCACATCCTGCGGCATGCCGTGGGACATCCCACCGATCTTGATGCGCTGTCCGCCGCGGCGTGATTTGGGTTTACCGCTCCGCCCGTGCGAAACGCTGGCCGTATCGATGGTATGCGTCATATTGTGCGCCATGCCCGGCGGCTTGGCGCGCGAGCCCTGATCGGACAACCGCAGAGTGCCGACAACTTTGCGGCTCACCAGGTCGACCTTGGTGACGGCTCCGATGAACTCGCAGGAGAAAACGGCGTAGCGCCCGTCGATCGAGAAGTCGGCGTGATTGATGCCGGAGCATTCCGGCGTCGGGATGCTGTAAAGCGGCTGCATCGTCTGTGGATCGCGGAACTCGAGAAGGCGATGCGCCTCGCGCACGACGATCGCGGCCTTGCCGTCGGGCGTGAAATACATGTTGTACGGATCGTGTATCGGTATTTTCTTGCCCGGTTTGCCTGTCAGCGGATTGATCGGCGTCAGCGAAGGCTCGCCCCCGCCATCGGCATTGTTAGTGACCCAAAGGGTTCTCAGGTCCCAGGATGGAACGATGTGTTGGGGACGCAGGCCGACCTTGAACGTATCGACCACTTTCATGGTTGCGGGATCGATGACGCTGACGCTGTTGTTGCCATGCTCGGGAACATAGACGCGGGCGAGCGCACCTTGCGTCGCGGGGCTCAGCTTGCCGGCAGCGGTCTCGGAGTAGAGGTTTTTGGCATCGGTGACGGGCGGCATGCCGGGCAGGGCAACAGCAATCGTGGGCTCGTCTGCCAGGGCGCTTGCAGGCGCCAACAAGACGCCGAGCGTCAGCATCAGTCCTAGAGTTCCACGCGCCAGCATTCCCGTCCCCCTGTCCAAAACGAATCGTGTTGTCAGTCTACTACCGCGCCGCGGCTTTGCGGATCGCTGCGACGGAGCGCCCGACGATCAGTTCGACGCCCAGTTGACCCAGCTCGGCCGTGGCGTGTTTGGGCGTGCCGCCGTAGACGCCGTTGGCTTCAGTCAGCCCGCTCGCGGTAGCCAGCTGCTCCTTGCGCACCAGCGTGGGATCGATGGCGAGCATGAGCGAGGTATCGGCCAATGCAGCATGCGTGCCAATTTCGCCGGCGGGCGCACCGTGACTTTTCAAGGCATCCACATACGCGCCCTGTGTGACCCGATAATATTCGGCGATGGCGACTACGCGAACATTCGACTTCAGCCACTTGGCGGTCAACCGGTTGGCGACCGCGTCCAGGCTCTTCTGGTAGCCGCCGTGGTCGCCCAGGAACACGATGGTCTTGAAGCCGGAATGACGGAGACTTTGCGCCGTCCAATCGAGCAGACTTTCAAACACCGCATCCGGGATCGTCAGTGTGCCCGGAAACTTCATGTGGGCCTGCGGCGGCTCGATGCTGCCTTCCGGCACATAGGCCATGACCGGGGCGACCAGCGCGTCTCCCAATGCGGTTGCGATTTTTTCCGCTAGCGCCTTGGCGCGCACATTGTGTTTGCCGAGCGCCATCAGCGGACCGTTCTGTTCGGTGCCGCCAATCGGCAGAATGGCTGTGGTCTTGCCGCCGGCGATCGCATCGCGCAGTTCAGTCCAGGTCAACAGCTCCAGTTCGACCGTGGCGGCCACGGCCGGTGCGCCCGCGAGCATCAAGGCGACCCAACAGGCGCAAAGCGAACGGATCATGAGAGTTCCCGTAATGGCCGTCACGGCTTCCAATGTACCCGGTACCCCACTGGGAACAGCGATAGCCCGAAGCGCTTGCCGACGAGACCCCAGATGCCCTGCGGCGCGAACAGCATCATGACAATCGCGAGCGCGCCGAGGATGATGTAATAGGTGGTGCCGTAGTCGGCGAGGTACCAGCGCAGGACGAAGTACACCAGCGTGCCGATGATCGGCCCCTCGATGGTGCCGATGCCGCCAATTACCACAATGAAGATGACAACGGCGGTCCAGTCGTTGACGCTGAAAGCCGCATCGGGAGAAATACGCAGCTTCTGCAAGAAGATCAGTGCGCCGACCATCGAGGTCATGGCAGCGACCAGCACATAGACTTGGAACTTTACTCGCGTGATATCGATGCCGAGGCTGGACGACGCGACCTCGCCATCGCGGATGGCTGTCAGCGCAAGGCCAATCCGCGTGCGCAGCAGCAGGTAGACCAGGCCGACCGATCCGGCGCCAAGCCCCAGGGCGACCCAATAGACCAACGCTTCGCGTCCATCGCGGGTTTCCGAGATCGCCTTGACGACATCGGTCGTCAGGCTGGTGCCGGATCCGCCACCGAGCGCCGCGATCTGCGCAAAACCGAGCCGGAACACTTCTGCCACCACCCAGGTGCCGATGGCGAAGTAGGCGCCCTGGAGGCGGAACACCAATTGGCCGACTGGTATGGCGGCCAAGCCCGCGATCAAACCAGCGATCGGGATGGCCAGAAGCGGTGGCACGCCCAAGTTCTGCGCGAGCATGAAGAGCATGTAGCCGCCCAGGCCCACGAACGCCTGCTGGCCAACCGAAACCAGGCCGGTATAGCCGGCGAGCAGGTTCCACAAGCTGGCGAGCGCGAGGTAAGTCGCAAACTCGCCGAACAGTCGCAACTCGGCGCGCGATCCCCACCAGGGAGCGGCGGCAAAGCCAATCAGTACAAGGATCGCGAGCACGCCGGCAATCCGGCTCGTGAGGGTTGAGCGCGTGATGACGGGCAGCGGAGCAGCGGTCGCGGTCATCCCTCGATCCTCGGAAACAGACCCTTGGGCCGGACCGCGAGCACGATCAGGAACGCGATGTGGCCGGCCAGCAGCTGCCAGCCTGGGTTGACTTGGGCGCCAAGCCCTTGCGCCACGCCCAGAATGACGCCGCCGGCCAGGGTACCCCACAGGCTGCCCAGCCCCCCGATGATGACGGCCTCGAAGCCGAAGATCAGCCTTGCCGGGCCGAGCGAGGGATCGAAATTGGCGCGGATGGCCAGAAACACGCCGGCGATGCCGACCACGCCCAGGCACAGCGCCATCGCCATGGCGTTGACGTGGCCGTTGTCGAGCCCCATCAGCTGGGCGATCTCGCGGTCGTCCGAGACGGCGCGGAAGGCGCGACCTGCTGATGTGCGGTAGAAGATGTATTGCAGACCCCCGATCACGGCGACGGCGGTGACGAACATCAGCAGCGGCATGTAGCCGATGGCGATGCCGGGAGCGACTTCGAAACTGGCGGTCTCAATGATGCCAGCATTCAGCTTGCGGCTGTCGGCGGTGAAGATCTGTAGCAGCCCATTTTGCAGCATGACGGACAGACCAAAGGTCACCAGCAGCGGTGGCAGCAAGTCCTTGCCGAGTGTGTGATTGAGGATGCCGCGCTGTAAGCCGTAACCAATGGCCGCCATGACGGGCACGACGGCGATCAGCGCCAGCAGCGGATGCAACCCGAGCATCTGCACAGCGACCAGCGCGATATAAGCCGCCAGCACGATGAAATCGCCATGCGCAATGTTGACCAGCCGCATGACGCCGAAGATCAGCGACAGCCCAGCGGCAAACAGCGCGTAGAGGCCGCCGATGAGCACGCCTTGCACGATGGCGTTGATCCAGTCCATCGCTCAAGCCCCAGCATTTCGAGAAGTGATCCGCTTACTTCCTTCTCCCTTTGGGAGAAGGTGGCGCGTTTCAGCGCCGGATGAGGGGATTGGCAGCGCGGGTGAGGCTCGTACGCGCCGCAAGCTCGCGGGCCTGCCCCCCTCATCCGGCCGTTGGCCACCTTCTCCCAATGGGAGAAGGCCACTCCGCACGACCTGCGTCCGCTTTGAACGTTGATGATCACCCATGAGCCGCGGCCCCCGTACCGAAATACGCCGCCGAAATCTCGTCCCGCGTGTACGCCTTGGGCGCGCCCTCCAGCGACACGCGTCCCTCCTGCAGGCAAATGAAATGCTGCGCCACGTTCAGCGCGCGGCCGACGTCCTGCTCGACCAGGATGGCGCTCATGCCGTTGCCGACGATGCGCGGCAGCATCTGGTAGATGTCCTTGATGACCACCGGGGCGAGGCCGAGGCTGAGTTCGTCCAGCAGTAACAAATCCGGGTTGCTCATCAGCGCGCGGCCGATCGAGACCATCTGCTGCTGGCCGCCTGACAGGGAGGTTGACGGCGCGTTGCGCTTTTCCTCCAGGACAGGGAACAGGTCATAGATCGATGTCAAATTCCACGGCCCAGGACGGGCCACCCGGCCGCCGAGGATGAGGTTCTCTTCCACCGACAGCGATGGAAACAGCCTGCGCCCCTCCGGAACCAGCGCAATGCCGCGCGCAACAATCTGGTTGGCCGGCACGCCGCCGAGACTTTCGCCGCGCCAGGCAATGCCGCCCGGTTTGGTTGTCACCAGCCCGCAGATCGACTTCAACAGCGTGCTCTTTCCCGCCCCGTTCGAGCCGATCAGCGATAAGAGTTCGCCCTCGCGCAACGCCAGCGATACGCCGTGCAGCGCCTGGAAGTCGCCGTAGAACGCCTCCAGCTTGTCGACCACGAGAATGGGGTCAGACATGATCCGCATCTCCCATATAGACCGACTGCACATCAAGATTGGCCATCACGGCGGCGGGCAGCCCCTCGGCGATCTTCTTGCCGAAGTTCACCACCACCAGGCGCTGGGCCACCGACAACAGGGCGTGCACCACGTGTTCGATCCAAACGATGCTGACGCCGGAGGCATGCACGTCGCGGACGGCGGCGAGCAATGACTGGCATTCGGGATCGGTGAGGCCACCGGCGATCTCGTCCAGCAGCAACAGCTTGGGGTCGGTAGCGAGCGCGCGCGCCATCTCCAGCCGCTTGCGCTCCAGCAGCGTCAGCGAGCCGGCCAGCAGATTGGCCTTGGGCTTGAGCCCGGTCAGCTCCAGCACCTCGGCGGCGCGCTGGCTGGGATCGTTGCGCTGATGGATACGCCCGAACGTGGCCCCGACCAGCACGTTCTCGAACACCGTCATGCCGCCGAACGGATTGGGGATCTGGAACGAGCGCGAAATGCCTTTGCGGCAGCGGGCAGAGGCGGGGGCCTTGGTAATGTCCTCGCCGTTGAAGCGCACCGTCCCGGCATCGGGTCGCACTGTTCCGGTGATGAGGTTGAAGAGCGTGGTCTTGCCCGCGCCATTCGGCCCCAGGATGCCGACGATCTCGTTGTCGCCCACCGCCAGCGACAGATCGTCAGTAACGACCAGCGCGCCGTATCTCTTGGACAAGTTGGAGAGCGTGAGGAGAGACATCGGAACCGGAATAGTGAGTGCGCAGCAGTGGCTTCCCGTTATCGGGACGCATAGGTGGCAAGGCAGGTGATCGTGAGCCAGCCTCTGGCGCAACCACGATTGTGGCGTGCCCGGCCGCCGGCAGGCGTAGGTCTTGTGGGTGTCGTCGCGAATGCCTCCCCGCCGGACTTTCGGTCCTTATCTTTGCTGACGCAATAAGAAGCGGTTTCCGATAGCTCACGCAAGCGGTGAAACAGCCGCGGAGAGCTATGTTGCCTTAGCCAGCGGCTCATGCTGGCCGGTTGGCAGCTGCGCTGCTCAAGCCCTCACTTGGAATTCAGCAACTGGTTGAGCATCTTCAGGTGCTCGGTCACCTTGGCGCGCAGGGCCGCCTTCCGGTCGTCCGTCCAGGTCATGAAACCCTGGTTGGTCTTGAAGCCGAGCTTACCGTCCTGAACCAGGCCTCGCAGCGTTGGCGTCGGCTCCGTCGAGCGGTCGAGATGCGGTAGCACGGAAGTCTGGATATCCAGCGTCAGGTCCGTCCCGACCAGATCGGCGTTCTCCAGCGGCCCCAGCACGGCGAGCCGGCGGCCGAACGAGTTCTTCACCACCAGGTCTACCGTCTCGGCATCGCACACACCCGCATCGACCAGCGCAATCGCCTCGCGCCACAGCGCATGCTGCATGCGGTTGCCGACAAAGCCGGGCACGTCCTTCTTCACATGCACCGCGACCTTGCCGAGCTTGCTCAGCAGGCCGATCATCCGCACGACGTTCGCGGGATCGGTCCCCTCGGCCTGGATCACCTCCACCAGCGGTACCAGATAGGGCGGGTTCCACCAATGGGTGCCGAGCACGCGATGCTTGGATTGGACCCCAGCCGCAATCAGCCCGATCGGAATGACGGAGGTGTTGGAGCACAGCAGCGCGTCCGAGCGGGCGTGCCTCTCCAGTTCGACAAAGAGGTCCTGCTTCAACGGCAGTTTTTCGGGCGCGGCCTCAATGACGATGTCGGCGCCCCGAACCGTGTCCGCCAGCGTAGCGTGCAGCGCAATGCGCTCGAGGGCGCCCACGTCCCACCCGATGGACGCCAGCGTCGCTCCGATCCGCTGTTTGGCAGACGCCAAAACGTCCGGGAACGGATCGGTGACCGCCACCCGGTGCCCGCCATTGGCAAACACGGCGGCCAGCCCATGCCCCATCAGGCCGGCGCCGATGATGGCCACGGTTTCGGGCACTGGGACGTCACCGGCTGGGCGGCCGGCGGGACTGTGCAAGGCGTCGTTCTCCGAGAATGAAAGACGGGCAATAGGCTTTGGGCTTTAGGCAATAGCTCAGCCGTCCAGGGGGCACAAGCCGCTCGCCTGCCTCGATCGGCCCTAGCTGCCGCGACCTACAGTCTATTGCCCAAAGCCCATTGCCCCGCCCTCAAAACCTGTTCGTCAGCGTCAACGACAGGCCATTGGCATCGAAGTCCTGCAGCGGGATGTTGCTGTCATTATGCGTGTACGTATATTGCAGCATGGGGGCAAACCCGAACAGCTCGAAATCGCGCTTGGTCAGATTGACGCTGGCGTCGGTGCGGTGGTCGGCTCTGGGCACGGCGAAGACGGGATAGAGACCCCGGTAGCGCGTATCGGTGTAGAGGCCTTGCAGATAGAGGCTGATACCCCAGGGAAATTCCTTGTAGACGCCCGCCCCCGCGCTCCAGCTGTCGTTGTCGAGATGCGCGCGCCCGGTGCGATCCTGGCTAAGCGCGCCCAGCAGGCGCAGGTAGGTGCTGCTGTCGAAACGATGCTCGAGGCGACCGGATGCAGAACAACTGCGACCGTCCTGGTAGCTCATATCGGCGCCGTGAAAATCGGTCTCGAAGCGGCGCCAGGTGCACGACAGATCGGCCGACACCGTATCGGCCACGCTCAGCCCATAGCTGAAGGACAGGAGGCCACCGAAGTTGGTGGCATAGTCCGCTTCGTCGAGCCAGCGGTGGTCGAGGGTGGCGTAGAGGCCGAGCGAGCCGCGATCGAAGCGCCACTTCGCCCCGATGGAGGCGTTGACCAACGTGTCGTTCAGTTCCCGCTCGCGGTAGCGCTTGCCCTGCACGCCGGCCGTCGTCACCAGATCGAGGCTGTCGCCGAGCGCCAGCCGGTAGCCCGCCTGCACGCCGCCATAGACGCCGACGCCCGACTTCTCGACGTTATCGGGCGTATACGGCAGGCCACCGATCATCACGGGTGCGGCGGTTCGGCCCCGGCGAGAATACCCCCGCCAAACCCCTCCGCCTGCTTCCTCGACTTCAAAACGCCCAGTCATCTCTCTTTTGAGTTCAAGCCTAAGCGCTTGATTTTAATGTGTCTTATTGGCGAGCCAAGCGGAATGAAAGCGTGAACTCGTATGTGATTGAAATTGCTATATGATAGTTGTGTTCCGTGCATTGCGTCCTGTTGTGAGCAACACATCTTTTGGGAAAATGGATCCAAAGAGGCCGGCATGTAAATCTGGTTCGAATTTGGCCCTAAGCCGCTGGTTAGTTTCCAAGGGCGTGGCAAGTGGCGGTTGGGTGGCTGGCGAAAGCCCCACGCTCAGCAATTGGATGGCCTCCGCACGCGTGGCTGCCACGCACCAGTTGCAGCATCCCTACGACGCGCGGCGCCAACTCGCGCTGATCAATGAGGACGATCTTGGCGCTGCTGCATCAATCGCCGTACTCAATTCATCCAAACTAGAGATGGACGGCCTTTTGCTTGCGCAACGCGCGACCAATTCAGCGAGATTGGCATCTGCGGCCTTGCACCAGGATGGAAATGCTGTCGCGCCGATCTCGATGTCTCCCTCGTTGTTCTTATGACCGATGACGATCGATAGGAAACTACCGATGATGCGTTTGACCATCGGCGCTTCGGAATAGGGCATGTGGCCCAGGATGGCCGTGATGTTGCTCGGCGCTCGTGGTCCGCCCCACCACAGCACGTTGGGATCGAGAATCGGACAGAAGTCTCCGCCGCGCCGCTGTGCAGCTACAATTAAGCCGAGTAGCAGGAAGTAGAGTTCGTCGCGCGAATAGGCGCGCTCCAACTGATCGCCCAGCCATATTCCTTTGACATCGACGACATACCCTGCGATGCCCTCGCTCCACGTGTACGGTGCAACGATCTGCGCGCGGCCCGACTCAAGTCGCTGCGCCAGTTCATCGGGACTGAGGCGGTCCTTGCGGCCCAAGAGGTGCACTAAGGCCAGCACCTATGAGTGAGCCCCCTGCTGACTAGCAAGTAGACTTCGAATTCATCCCGGCAGTAAAGTACGCTCCGGACGGACCCTGCACCGTTGATGCGGGTGCCCCGAGCAAAGCGGGGCCGGTGGTCGACGGATACAAAATCGTTCATTGACTAGGGTCCCCATCAGGTCCTCAGTCCGGACCTCTGAGCTTGGCGCATTGCAGCCTCGGCGCTGCTAGGAGGCTGAAGCTTAAACAATTCTCGCACAGTCTTGCGTAGCGCGGCGCTGTCGCCGTCGCGGATCGATCGCTAGCCTTCCTCGATCCATTGTCGGGCGGCCGTAAAATTGGTGAAATTGGAACAGTTCTTGGATGACTCGAAGATGTCGCGCCAGAACCAGTAGTGCTTCTCAAGCACACGCCATTGCAAATCGCCTAGCGCCGCACATATGCGCCACACCGCGTGCATCCTGCCGGCTCGCAGCATGTTCAAGTTCCTTGCGTAATTGGCCAAACTCGAACTTGTTCATGGGTTCGCCGAATTACTCGACCGTCTCCATGACACTATCGATTGTCGCTTGCGCTTGTAGTGATAGTTCGCCTAACAAACCGGTCGATGCCAGCACGTTTCTCCAACGCGGCGACCTGTCAGCGCAAATCCCGGCCAGTAGCGATCAGGCGACTCGCCTGCTCGTGATTGTTGATGTCCCCTTGCTGCGTAGCCGCAGTCACGGCGATATCGAAGTCCTCGATCTCGCGCCGCAGCACAGTGGTGGCGTCTGCCGCGTCGGATTGCGAGCGCTGGTAGAAATGATAGACGACGACGGCCAACAGGTCGGTTAACGTCGATATATCCTTCAATAGCCGCCCGCAGCTTCAGCCTCGGTCTGTTGTTCGCGTTCGGGCAGATAGACATCCTCTTGGATAGTCTGGCCTAAATGCGGCACGTGGACATTGACCGTAATGTGTGGAAATCTGTCAATTTTGAAAAAGGACAAGAGCTTAGCGTTATCTGGTATCGGCCGCCGAATCATTTCAGAGCGGATTTGCACATTGCAGACAAGTTGGTTGGTCCCGACATCTTGAAATTCTTCCCCTTCCCATAACTTGATTGGTAGGGACGTCCCGGCTCGCTCGGTCGCAGCGTCTGTCGGCCCGGTATAGGACTTCCTTCTCTGCGGGTAACGGGGTGCCGCGCGGAAAGATTGGGTCTAGTTCCAACCTTATATTAGGCAGAACGACTTAGACGGACAAAGTGTGGGAATGGGCGGGGCAGAAATTTCGATACCATGGCGTATAATGAACTCGCTGGGTTCTACGTCAACTGCCTCGCCGCTTGCTGTTCGAGAACATACACAAAGAAGGAACAAAGCTTGCCTTCTTGCGACACGACGGTAGATATAGAACAGGTAATTATTAATTGGTACAAAACGCTGTTACAATATAAGGTTTTTGATTAGAGATTGATATAGATATATATAGGTTATTGGTGTTAGTAAGATATTGATAATTAAGATGGTATTAGATGTTTGAAGATGAAAGGTTGATAAGAGAGAGATGAAGATAGAATGAGATAGGTTAGATGGGAGAGAAGAAAGAGAAAGAAGAGAGTAATTAAAGAGTGGAAGAGTAGAGTGAGATAATTAGAGATAAAAAAGTAATTGGGTAGAGAGTATGATAGAAGGTTTAGATAGAGTGATAGAGAAAGGTAATATGAAAAAAAAAGGTATTTGAGTAGGATATAAGAAAAAAAGAGAAGAAAGAGATAAAGAAATATTTGATAGTGATGAGAGATGATGAAAGAGATTAATATGAAAGAGATAGAGTGAGATTGAGAAGAAAGATATAAGAAAAGATATAACTGTTTTAGAGATATAGGAATATAGGTTTATGTATATATATATTATGAGAATTAAAATTATAGATATAAGAAATATAAAAATTGGTATATTAAAGTGTGATAAGTTAGATATAGGAGGTATAGGAAAGTAAGGAAAAAAGAAGGAAAAGAGATTTATATATGTAAGGGTAGATATATATAGATGGTAGATAGAATTGATAGGAAAAGAGATAGAATAAGAATAAATATAGAAGATAAGTTGATAGATGTCTTTGTTGAAGAGAAAAGATTGTAAAAGAGATGTTCAATAACAGTCAGTACGACATGCGTTTTTCGAGGTAATGCGATGAAGAGCGTGAACCGAAAAGGAAAGAAAACCAGAGGGAAGCTGACACAGGAGGAAGGCGTGAAGATGTATGAGATAGAGATGAAATAGGTTATTGAAAAAGAGATGGTAAATGATGGATGAAAGGTTAATTTAGATGATGTATAAAGTTGATTATAGCAATGTAGAGAGATGAATGAAGATGGTAAGATAATAGATGAGGAGTTGAGGATAAGATAGATATTTTAAGAGCTGAACATAGTAGCGCAGGGACTTAAAAGATCTCTGAGGAAAACTATTAGGGAGATATCTGTAGTCTAGATGCCGAGAAGATGCTCGGATCCTTGCGGACATTTGAGTTTGAACTAAATTGAGATATATTATGGGTAGGTAATGATAGAGTTGTGGGTTATATTAAAAACATAAAATATGTAGTATTTGAGGAAATAGAAAGCTGAGGGAGTAAAGTTAATAAGGTAATTGTTATGGAACAAGAGTTGAGATTAGCTCTAGCATAGAATGACAAAGAATTAGTTATAAAAAGATAGATAAGAATTATATAAAAAATATAATAAAGAATACTATTAGGTTATGGTTTTTTAAACTAATGTCAAAAAGACTTTGAAGTAGAGCAAGATTTTGATGTTAAGAGTGCAGAAAGGTGAGATAGTTTAAAAGATGAAAACTATGATAGTTGAGCTATTGTTTGAGATGAGATAGATAACTTAGAAATGTAAAAGAGGGTAGTAGTATTGTATGGTAAGATCAGGAGTTAGAATGACTCACTTAGCTGAGAGTTAGGTTAGATTGAGCACAATGTATTTGGTAGAAGAAGAGGATTTGGGGTTGTATTTGATGTATAGATAGATTTTAAAGAGATAAATTTAAATTGATGTGTAAATGAGTTAGGATGAAGGTAAGATGATTGTTATGCTCTAAATGGCACTATTTGCTGTTTAGATGATTGTTTTAGCAGAATAGATATGAGTCGCAATGTCTAGAAGTTGAAAAAAGAAAGAGAAGGTAGTAAATAAGGAGAGATAGTAGATTTGTCAGGTATAGTAAGATTGATTAAACTAAATAAATGAGTAAGTTAGTATATATAATATATGATTTATTATAAAAACTGAGAGAGTAGATTTTATATGAGAGGTTGCAAGGACTGTAAGTCACTATTGTAATATAGATATTAGAAGAAAAGGGATTAAAGGAAGATGGTATATGAATGAATAGATAGACACTTTATTGAGTTGTATGGTAGAAGAGAGAGAGTGAGCTCTAAAGTATAATTTTCTGCGCTAGGCAGTAGCGCGGGATAGGAACTCGTTCGAACATTGATGGTATCAACGTTGGGCCGGAGCGCTAGATCGATAAAAGGTGAGGGAACGACGATGGTCTGAAGCCGACCGGCGACATGGCGCGTCGGCCGAAGCGGAAGCACCGGCAGGAAGAAACTGGAGAAAAAGACGGATGCTGAGAGGGCGTGATATAGATCTGAACCGGTGTGTAAGACAAGTAGGGATGCCGACTTCACGGAAAGTTGAAGAAAAACACTTCCACGAGCAGATGCAGTGAAGCGGCACACTACTGCTTGGCTACACGGTGATCGAACAGGTCTGGCGGCATATGGCTGAAAGAGCTGGTGCGCGGCGGCAGTGAGCAAATTGGCGCTCGGCGAACATGACGGCAAGAAGCGTCCGCGCCGAATCCGATCGCCCGCATAGCATGGATGCTGCTGTTATAAATAGTAAGCTAAAGTATAGGAAGAATAGATTGCTGAAGTGGATATAGAAATTAGATGAAACAATAGTTAAATGTTTCATAGGTTGAAGATAGATAAGTCTTTGAGCTTTGCAAAGAGAGGTATGACATGTAGGAAGTTGCAAAAGAAGAGTGAGTTCGTTGCAGATTGGACGATTGGCAGAACTCTTGTTGTCTGTTTGGAAACCTTGTTGTTACAATAGTACAACGGCGCTTTGCAGCAGTCGCTCAGCTTTGATGCGATGTTGAGCACTTTGAGATTACGACCTTGTTCAACGTATCTGCTCTCGGCAGTAGTTCAGGCTGACATGGCGTTAGCTTGCTCAAGCAGCGACGCGCTTTGAGCGAAATCATAGGCACAGGTACAGGCGCTCGAGACCAAATCTAGCACATCAGCAGCGTAGGCTCGGCGGCGCTTGGCCATACGGCTGTACTTAGCTAGTCTTTCGGCTTTGGCGACGAGCGGTAAGAGCTCTTTGTTCACACGCGCAGTGATCTGGGAGCTGACCGGTATGTTGACGTACTTCTTGTATTTTTTCTCACGATCTTCTTGTTGCATTCGCTCTGGAGATCGGCGCACAATATGGTGACGTCTTACTCTATCTGGCTAAGGATATCGCTTTCTATGACGGCATGCATGGCTTAGTAGGAAATGCTAGACCGCAATATCTACAGTATTAGAACGACAAGTGCGTCATTACCTTAGACCAGGGCTGCTTTTGCTCTTGTGGTGAACACTTGAACAGTGACGCGCAAAACGGATTGCAGGGCAGTAGCAAAGTCAGAACTCGGCGGCCAGCGGCATGAAACCGCCAGCTCTGTAGGCGTACAGAACCCAATTACAGTAGGCGCCATCTCCCAACGCAACTACGCAAGCTTTCAGTAGCTTGGTGCAACAGCTCGCGTACTCAACATTTGCGTCACTTTCTATGAGATGCAGGAGCGCGAACAACGACAGAGTGGTGTTAGTTGGTTCGTCCAGCAGGACAAGTGCTGAAAGGCTGTTTACTGACCTCATAGGCCTTCAAATTGGCCAAGGCCTCAGACCCAAACCAAAACGCTCGCGCCACAGTCGCGATCGATAGGGCCAATTGCCGCGATGCGATTTGCATCGTCCGCTCGGACGCCACCAGCGGTGAGATTTACTCGAGGTGCCAATCAGTTCTGGATGTAGTGCAGAGCTTGAACGCGCGTCTCAGAGACGCGGCAGAAGAGTGCAGGTCACTGCGCGCTGCGTAGGCAGGCACGCCGAATGTCAGGAACGGATTGGCGGTGACCTGATCGAAGAGGAGCGATCTAGACCGCCTCGGTTCGAAGCTGTTGCGTCGAGGTGTGGCCATACGACGAACGCGGCTTACAGAATACGCTTCGCTCATATCGGTAGACTACAAAGCCGAATGATGCGGTAAGCGCGCGCAGAAAGTGCTATGGTGCAGTAGCCGCTCATGGACACGGCCAGCACAGGACAAGTGTGATAGTAGGATTGCGTCAGTTATATTCCGGATCCCAAATCCCACAGGCGAATGGTGCGGTAGTTGCTGGCGGAGACTAAATATCTTAAATCTTTTGAGATGACGACCTGACGTACGGCACCTGTATGACAGTCAAGTCGCCGCGCAAGCAGACCTGTTGCGCATTCCCAAACAGTTATGAGGCCCTCGTTGTCAACACAAACAGCAAACAGGCAGTTGGCATCAGAATGCAGGCACAGCAAGTGAACTGAGGCCTTGACCGCTTTGGGAGTAACGCTACGCACGGCCAAATAGTAGAATCGCAAGACTGAGTATTTGCCGCCAGTGAGCAATAACGCGCGATCTTTAGTCATGGTAGCAGCGGCAATAGAGGAGGGGTGCGTCTAAACAACGACATGTTGGCGGAAGCATCCAAGACGCAACACCGAAGGCTGCGATCCGCTACTGCGGTAAAGAGTTGCTGGCCGCTCATGGAAAGTACTGTGATTGGCTCTATATGGCCAGTCAGCGCTCTCGTTTGTTTTACACTTGCCACGTCTCAGACTAGGACCGCGCAGTGGTAGACACACGAGACGAGCTGAGTATAGTACGGTGCGAACGCCACTTTGGAAACGATCTCATGGGCGCTGGCGGACGCACTGTGGCCGTATAGCCGCCGAAGCAACCGACCTACCGCAAGATAGCAAAGGAAGATGCTCTTGTAGCACTTTGCAGAAGAGCTTTTGGTTATATAGTTAGAAATGGAGACGGTTTAAATCGCATCGACATGACAGCTGACATCGCGCTAAACGCCCGATGGCTGAGCGGGCGGCGGATGAGGATGTGAATCGGGAAATAGAAATTAAGTAATATGATGGTTGAGAGATATATAGATGGAGAAGGTAGAAAAAGATATATAGGTTAACTCAGAGAAGGTAAGAAGTTAGATAATAAGATGTTTGGATATTATATTTTGTAGTAGTATGGTAACTAGATAGATTTAGCTTAAGAGATAAAAAAGATAGGTAGAATACAGGTTGGTTTTCTTATGTAAAAAGAAGAGGTAGGGTTTGTTTTGATATAGAGCTCGTGGGTATTAAAGCTATGTTATAGAACAGTATGTGGGATTTTGCTCTGTTGGTAGATAGATATAAAGATAAGAGATGATGGATATGTAAATGTAGCATAGATAAAAGTCAGAGAGGTAGAGTTGCAGTGGTAGCTGATAGGAAGAGATATAGTATTATATGTAGAAGACAAGGTGTTTTTGATAGAGTAAAGATTATAACAAAGATGCTCTATAGGGCACCAGATCTACATAAGTCGATGATAAGTAGATCGACAACACGGCGCATCCCCACTCACGCGACAAGGAACCGCGAAACTACGAGAGGAAACGCCCGCCGCTCTCGATTGGCACAAAGAGGTGCTTAAATGACCAAACCATCGAACCGCCGGGCTCTCTTCGGTTCCGGTAGCTTTGAGCATTTCTAACATGGTGAATTGGCTTTCGCCACTCTGTGCAACGAATGAATTTGACCTTGTCACAGGCGAACCGCACTACTTTATACACGCTGTCGGCGGGCGGCATATCCAAGCTCCAGATTTCTGCCAGCCTCGGTTTTAAAACTGCTGAAACGAAAAGAGAATCCTGATCAGTGGTAGTGCGACGGATCGACTCGGGGGATTTCTGGTTGCGGCGAACAGGGGTACCTGCGGTCAGCATGATCGACCGAGACGGCATCATGTTGCGTTGTAAAAAGTTGGGTTGTAAGATAGAAGAGAGAGAGTAAAGGTTTGTTCGCAACAAACGAAGTAAGGGAAGACGGGCATGGAAAACTCGCTATCATGAGTGAGCTCACCGGGCTCGCCCGCTCCACGATCAACCGCGGTGAGGTATTCGGAGCCGAAATCGATGACAGCAAGCCCAAGCCGGAGGGCCAAACGCCGCCAGCCGAAGTGATCGACTGCCGGCATCAGACGCCGCTCACTGCGGTTTGGCCGACGCTGCTCGCCTACAAGAACTGACCGATCTGGAATGGTATCGCGACCAAGATAAGGCCAGGAGCCTCGTCGATGCGGAGGTCGTGACAGGTTAGTCCGGCGCCGTGCTCGTCGCAGGATCCCCTCATGTCCGCAAGGATCAAGGCGTGTCGAGCTACTTGCCGCCAGATGCCTGGCGCGGTGAAGGACTACATCTGGTTTACATCGACGAGCACACCGAGAGCACTTGCGATCGACTGCGCAGAAAAGGTCTGCTGAACAGAGCCGCGGCCGCATCATATGATGGGAAGCGGGCTGACGAAACCGCCCACCTGCCTCCACTGAAACCGTCCGCAACAACATCCAGCCCTTCCTCCTCCGTGAGCTGGCGCTGTCGCGCGACAGTTCGGCTGCATTCTTGTTGCTGGACCTCCTTGCCCGATCACTCCAAAAAGATCGCGATTGCCGATAAGCAAAACCAGAGTGCGTCCGGGTCGCGATTACGCAAACAAAGATTGTTAGCAACTATTATGTCACACAATAAAGTTGATCACTGTACTGCACATAAAGAGGGTTATGGGACAACAGGATAAAAGAACGACGTCATTCCAGCGTTTGAAGGCGGAACTATACTGATAATCGTGACGTCACGAAAATTGAGATGACGTTACCCATATTAACGGCACCCGGAAACTCGCCCTGAATCAGGACGTCATTGGATTCCACGCGCCTGATTTCCGTCATTCGTTGCCCATTCGCTTCGCCTCTGTTGCCTTGAAGCCGCAGGATCTTTCGGCGCGGTCCGCGGCCTGAAGAGGGCCGCGGCCGGGTGCTATCGCGCGGCCCAAAAGGGCCCCGCGACCGAGCCCCGCCGCATCGTGCTTGTGGCTTATCGTGCCGCTGCATCGGCGGGTCTCGGCCCATCCGGGTTACGCCCCCTCCGCCAAGATAACGACGATCAAATCGGCAAGCCGACTTCGACGGCAACGATGCAGAAGACCAGGCTCACCACAGGCAGGACGTCGTATCTGCCTTGTGGAGCCGCCCCTTCGGGGCAAGGGCGGCTCCACAAGGCAGATACTTCCAGTGTCCCATACTGTCCAATCGAAGTTTGGACTTGTCTCAATCAGCCCTATCCAATCCGAACCACGCCAGCCCGTGAGATCGTTGTAACAGAGAATATATATAGCGCGCCCCCTTTACAGTCGTTGCCAGTTGCACATATCGTGAACGAACAGCAGATTATTTGTTCCACGGGTTGTGTCATGTCGCGTGCAACACTTACGCTCGTTCTTGCCGCTCTCCTATGTGGGGCGGGGTCAGCTGCGTTGTTCGCCTCAACTGTCCCGCCAATTGGTGAGATCGTCTACCTGTCTCGCCACCGGTCTTGCGGACGTTGTTTTCGCCGCACTCGCAATCGCGGTGTCTGCGATGACGGTAGTTGCCGCCAGTCTTGTTGTCGCCGATATGCGCATCGACCTTGAGTTGAATTGGACGTGGCTGAGCACCGATGGTCATGCGATCTTGGACGATTGCCCCGTCGCCTTCGCAGCAGCGAGCCGTGGGTGGCAATACGACCCACTGCCTCACGACGAGAGAGTTCGGCGTATTCTTCAGGCTCATCGTGGTGATGTGCGGGCGCCGTATCTCCCTGCGGGCGCTCTGTTCGTGGTTGCCGGAACAGAGAACGATGAGCCGGCGGCAGCCGTTCTGGTCTCGGTCGCTTTGCCAGGTCAACCGGCCGATGACGCAATGGCCGACGGTGCTTTCACTCTCCGCAGCGCACCCAAACTGATCGCGGAAAACGGCAAGCTGCCAATTCGCATGAAGACCGGCGTCGGCAAAAGACAGTCGACACTGCTCGGGGCCAAGGAACGGCTCATCGTCGATGCGGGTCGATGGCAACCGACAGTACCCCATCTAGTCCAATCAGTTGCTCCGTCCTGCCACTCCGCACATGTGATCGTCCTCACTGACCGGAGAGAGCACTATGACAGCCCCGCTGTTTTGCAGCCAAGTCTGGAATTTGCCGAGCCACCCCAAACGAGTTGCCGGGGACCACCCGCGTCCGGACGTCGACCATTTGTCCCGGCACGGGATCAAGTGGGGCGACACATCGATAATGTTGTGTCCGACAATTTCAGCGACCCGGTTCCAGTTGGGGTTGCCGAGCTGGACGTCATCGAGGCGTTTCTGGGTGACGTGTTATCCGATGTGTTGACAGCCGCCAGTGCCGCCAAAGTTCGTCGAAGGGCCTGAGCAATGGCAGGTATCACCACTGCGCACTTGCTCTGGCCAAAGTCGCTTCTACAATCAGGAGGTACAATCGAAACCAGGACCGGAGTACCGCGACATGACCGCACTTGAAACTCGTCGCGGCGCCTCCGAACCGAACCGCAGCACGTCGGTCGCCTCGGCCTTGCGCGCCGCCATCTATCTGCGCGTGTCGACCGGCCGCCAGGCCGAACACGACCTGTCGATCCCGGACCAGAAAGCGCAAACCGTCGCATGGGTCAGGCAGCGCGGTTGGAGCGTCGTGGCTGAATATGTCGAACCGGGAGCCTCAGCCACCGACGACAAACGCCCGCAGTTTCAGCGCATGATTGAGCGCGCCTGCGACGGCGAGAATTCGTTCGACATCATCGTCGTGCATTCCCTATCGCGCTTCTTTCGTGATGCGTTTGGGCTTGAGTTCTACCTCCGCAAGCTTGCCAAACATGGCGTCAAGCTAGTTTCGATCACTCAAGAGCTGGGCGATGATCCGGCGCAAAACATGATGCGACAAGTGATTGCGCTGTTCGACGAATATCAGTCCAAGGAGAATGCCAAGCACGTGCTGCGCGCGATGAAGGAGAACACGCGCCAGGGATTTCTGGAACGGCTCGCGTCCGCCGGTTGGCTACACGATCGTCGAAGCGGAACGGCGGGGCACACGGGCAAGAAGAAGCTCGCGATTGATCCCATAGAGGCCGAGACGGTTCGCCTTGTCTTTCGATTGTTCATGGAAGGCGACCAAGGTTCCGGGCCGAAAGGAGTGAAAGCAATTGCCAGCTGGCTGAACGAACACGGCCACCGCACACGCAATGGCGGACTGTGGGGCCTGGGCCGCGTTCACGAGCTTCTGACTAACCCCGTCTATGGCGGCCGCCAACGCTTCAATCGGATGGACTCTAGAACACGCCGGCTCAAATCCGAGGCCGAACACGTCTATTGTGATGCCGCTGAGATCATCAGTCCGGCAAGTTTCGACGCGGTACAGCGTAGGCTCAAATCCCGCAACCCGAAGGTGACACCGCCGAGAACTGTAAGCGGTCCGATCCTGTTAACCGGGCTGGCGATCTGCGCAACGTGCGGCGGCGGAATGACTTTGCGGGCTGGTACGTCACGAACCGGGCAGGTCTACCGCTACTACTCATGCGTCACCGCCATGAAAAATGGCAAGACCGCATGCGTTGGACGGTCAATCCGTATGGACAAGCTCGATACGTTGGTGATGCAGCATCTGGCCGATCGCCTGCTTGATCCGCAACGCCTTGTAGAAATGTTGTCGACACTGGCAGGACGCCGCGCGCAAAAGCAGGCTTCAGTTGACAAGCGCATCACTGCGCTTGCGCGCGAAGCCGAGAACGCCGAGGAGCGGTTGCGGCGGCTGACAAACTCGTCGAGGACGGCCACGCCGAGTTGGACGACATCCTCAAGGATCGGACTTGTCATTGAAAGCAGGTCGGAACGCAGGCATTGGCAGCGCTCGACCGAGCCAGTTCAGCAACCAGCCCGGCAGAAGACCTCACGCCGTTGGCGGTCGATCGCTTCGCCCAGTCGATGCGCGAGCGGTTAACCGGCGGCGACATCCCGTTTCGCAAAGCCTATATCAACTCGATCGTCGACCGGATCGAGGTTGACGACCACACCGTGCGCATCATGGGGCGAAAAGACGTGCTGGAACAGGCAGTTATAGCCAACGACCGTACGCAACCCGTGGTTCACAGTTTTGTACCGAATTGGCGACCCCGGCAGGATTTGAACCTGCGACCCTCGGTTTAGGAAACCGATGCTCTATCCAGCTGAGCTACGGGGTCTTTGGCCAACCCGGCGATCTTGCCAGCATTGCCAGCGGCTCGCAAGGCTGGCCTGTTGCGACCGTTGTCATGGCTTGGGTCGCGGGTTTTCCAGCGGCGGCAGTGACTTGAGGTATTCTGCGATCGCTAGGCGGTCGGCCACCGGCAGCCGCGCGATATTCTCCTGTACCGCCACCATCGAGCCGCCGACGCTATCGCCAGCCGGCGTGAAGCCGGTGCCGAGATAGCCGGCGATGTCCTGCTTGGACCAATCGGCGAGACCGCTCTTGGATTGCGTGATATTCGGGATCCACCCCTTACCCTCCGGGTTCGGGCCGCCGGCCAGCCGGAGGCCATTGAGTGGACCGCCCAAGACATCGCGCGGCGTGTGGCACTCGCCGCAATGGCCCGCGCCTGTCACCAGATAGGCGCCGCGGTTCCATTCCGGGCTCTGCTTGGGATCGGCGGCAAACGCCTTGCCATCCAAATTGAGCAGCTTCCAGCCGCCCAGCACGCGCCGCCACTGGAATGGCAACGGCAGCTCGTGGGGCGGCGCCTCACCCGCAACTTCCGGCAGCGTGGCGAGATAGGCGCGCAGATCCAGCACATCCGCGGTGGTCATGCGCTGGTAAGAGCCATAGGGAAAGGAGGGATAGAGGTGTTCGCCCGACGGCCCGATGCCGCGCGTCATGGCGTCCACGAACTGCAGGTCGGTCCAGGCGCCGATGCCGTCGGTCTTGTGGCTGGAGATGTTGGGCACGTTGAAGGTGCCGAACGGCGTCTTCAGGCAGCGTCCGCCGCTGAGGCTGGCATGATCGGTATAGCGCGGATTATCGCATTTGCCGTCGTCGGGTTTGGCGTGGCAGGACGCGCAACCGCCGGCTGCGAACAGCAGTTCGCCGTTCTTGAGGTTGGCCTGATGGCCCTTGGGCAGTGCGGCCGCTTCGATGGGGCGGGGCGCGGTGAGTAGCCAGAACAGGGGAATGCCGACCATCAGCGCCAATGCGCCGAACGCTAACAGACGTCGCATCATCGCTGCCATCTCCTGCTGCCGATCCGTGGCCATAGCCGCCGCTATGCTATAGACGCAAGATAACGATTGTTTGTCCCGCCGTCACTTTCCGGAGACGTTCATGCGCCATGCCGGCCGCGTTCTCATCGAACAGCTCGAAGCCGAGGGCGTCGATACCGTGTTCTGCGTGCCGGGGGAGAGCTATCTCGCCGCGCTCGACGGGCTCTACGACAGCAACCGCATCCGCACCGTGGTATGCCGCCAGGAGGGGGGCGCAGCCATGATGGCGGACGGGCACGCGCGCATGACCGGCAAACCGGGCGTCGCGTTCGTCACACGCGGCCCTGGCGCTGCCAACGCTGCGATCGGCATCCACATCGCGCAGCAGGATTCCATCCCGCTGGTCATGTTCGTCGGCCTGCCGGGGCGCGACATGGTGGACCGCGAGGCGTTCCAGGAGTTTGACTTGCGCGCGGTCTTCGGCTCGCTGGCCAAATGGGCCGAGGTGGTGAACGATGCCGCGCGGTTGCCCGAATATGTCAGCCGGGCGTTTCACATCGCGGCCTCGGGGCGTCCGGGGCCAGTGGTGCTGGGCCTGCCCGAGGACATGCTGGCGTCTGCCTGCGATGCGCCTGCGGTGCGCGCAAGCCGGCCGGCCGAGCCCGCGCCCACGCCCGCCAACATGGACGAACTGGCAGAACTGCTGCAGGGCGCGGCGCGACCGCTCGCCATCGTCGGCGGGCCGGGCTGGAGCCGCGCCACCCAACTGCGTTTCGAGGAGATCGCACGCAAGCTCGATCTGCCGGTCGCCGCCGCCTTCCGCTGCCAGGATTACTTCGACAACCGCCATCCCTGCTATGCGGGCCATGCCGGGATCGGCATCGATGGCGCGCTGGCCGAGGCGATCAAATCAGCCGACATGCTGCTGGTGATCGGCGCGCGGCTCGGAGAAATGACCACCAGCGGCTATACGCTGGTCGCGATCCCCGAGCCCGAACAGAAGCTCATCCACGTCCATCCGTCAGCGGACGAACTGGGCCGGGTCTACCGCGCCGAGCTGCCGGTCTGTTCAAGCGCGGGCGCCTTCGTGGAAGCGCTGGGCGGGCGCATCGTCAAGCGTAATCCGGCGTGGGCGGAGCGAACGGCTGGCCTGCATGCCGCATACCAGACCTTCATCCGCCCCCTGCCGACGCCGGGCGATCTGAAGATGGAACTGGTGATCGCCAACCTCGAGGACATGCTGCCGGACGACGCCATCATCGCCAACGGGGCGGGCAACTACGCTGCCTTCACCAATCGCTACTACCTCTACAAGCAGTTCCGCACGCAGCTTGGCCCCACCTGCGGCGCAATGGGCTACGGCCTGCCGGCGGCCATCGCGGCCAAATTGGCGCATCCCGAGCGGACTGTTGTGGCGATGGCCGGCGACGGTTGTTTCCTCATGAACGGCCAGGAGCTGGCCACGGCGGTGCAATACGGCGCCAACGTCATTATCCTGGTCGCCAACAACGGCATGTACGGCACCATCCGCATGCACCAGGAACGCGAATACCCCGGCCGCGTGATGGCGACGTCGCTGGTCAACCCGGATTTCGCCGCGCTGGCGCGCAGCTACGGCGCGTTCGGCGAGACGGTGACGGATACCGAGCAATTCCGCGGTGCGTTCGCGCGGGCGGTGGACTCAGGGCGGCCGGCGCTGCTCGATCTGAAGCTCGATCCGGAGGCGCTGTCGCCGAAGGCGACGCTGGCGCAGGTGCGGGCGGCGGGGGAGCGGGCGCGGGGGTAGGGTGTGCAGGGGCGCCGGATGGCGTCAGACCTCAGGCGGGATGTGGCGGGCGAGATCCATGGCGTCGTGCAAAATCCGCAGGACCTCGATCAACTCGCCACCAGTTGGATCGGAGACGACCCGGAACATGATGAAATGCCGACCGCGCCGGCCCCGCCGCGCCACGTGCAGGCTGCGCAGGCCAGGGCGGATCTCGTCGCGCGCAACGCTTCCCTGAACATTCGGACCATCGTGAAGCGCAGCGATGGCGCTGATTAGTGTTTCCCTGTAAGTGCCGGCTTGCTGTGTCCCGAAGGTGTCGCGCGTGGCCATGAGGATGCGTGCGAAATCCGCCTCGGCCATTTCGCCAAGCCGCACCTGCCAGGCCGAGACGCTCAAGCAGCCCCCGCATCGCCAAGCGCTTTGTCGGCAACCTTGTTCAAATGAGCGATCAACGACGAGGTGTCGGCAAACTGCTTGAACTCGCCGCGCTCGACAGCGGCAGTACCAAGATCGGCAGCGGTGCGAAGGGCTTCGAGTTTGGTGGCCTCGTCAACTTCGCGGTTCTCCACTAGACGCAGGCCTTCGCGCACGATCTCGCTGGCGTTCTGGTAGCGCCCGCTTTGCACCAGCGCATCGATCAGCGCCTCCTGCCGATCCGTCAGGACGACATTTCGTGTTGGCATCAAAGACCTCCGGTTCGGCGTCATCATAACACGTGTTGGCATACTATGCCAATGCCTGCAAACCGAAGCATTACACCGCAGGTCAGGCAAGCGCGCGCCTCTTTGCGATCTCCCGATAGAGCGCTGCGGGACTGACGCCGATGTCAGATGCCAGTGTGCCCCATTGTCCTTTTGGCGGCATGGCGCCGTGCCATGACAGCCAGGCATCGAACCTGGACGAGACTGTCTTCATCGAGATGATTTCGCAGTGCAGCCGGGTGCGCTGGACCTCCTGGGCGAGGTGACGGGCCCAGATCAGCGAGAACGCGCTATCTGTTTCGAGCTTCCTCGTCAG
Source organism: uncultured Alphaproteobacteria bacterium (assembly GCA_963732765.1). Classification (GTDB taxonomy): domain Bacteria; phylum Pseudomonadota; class Alphaproteobacteria; order Rhizobiales; family Hyphomicrobiaceae; genus JANYHF01. The sequence continues at coordinate 130,056 of CAVTAS010000010.1, forward strand.
CTCGCCACGCGGGATGACCCGAACCACCGCGTCCTCGGTGGCGACCGCCGCGCAATGATAGCGATCCGCGAAGAGCGAGGCCTCCGCCAACATGGCCCCGGCAGCGGCGCGCTGAAGTATCAAGGCAACACCGCCGACATTGTGCCTGGCAAGCTGCACGACGCCGGACTGGACAAGGTGCATCGACCGGATTGGATCGCCGAGGTGAAACAGGGTTGCGCCCGCGCAGACCTCGCGACGCCGACCTCGAAGGCCCTCCAGTGCTTTGGTCAATTCGGACGGCATGATCGCTATCATATGGCCGGCCTACGAGCCGTGGCAAGGGTTGTGCTTTAAGGAGACCCGCCATGTTGCGATCCATTGCCACGATCTTGCTGCTGCTGCCCGCCGTCGCTCATGCCCAGTCCGCTCCCAAGGATGGTTCGGCCCATCCCATGGGGATGGAGAACCCGGCGATGAGCGGGGTGGGCGGCCCGACGCAACCCGGCCAAGCCGCGTTTGCCGCGATTCAGGAAATCGTCGAGATCCTCGAGGCTGATCCGGCCACGGATTGGTCGAAGATCAACATCTATGCACTGCGTGAGCATCTCATTGATATGGAGAACGTTACGCTTCGTGCCGTCGCCACGTCCGAGCCGATCGACGGCGGGATGCGGTTCACGGTCGTTAGCCAAGGTGACGTGCAAGGCTCGATCCGCCGCATGGTGTCGGCACATGCGGCAGCCATGAGGCCAACGGCAGATTGGCGCTATTCATCGCAAGAGATCGATGGAGGCGCCGTGCTTACGGTCTTGGCCCCACCGTCCGATCTAGTGAAGCTCAAGGCGCTTGGTTTCATGGGCTTAATGACGACCGGCATGCACCATCAAGCACATCATCTCATGATTGCGCGAGGCCATCACCCGCACCATTAGGCGGGTCTTGGCGGCCGAACCGCAGGCAAACAGACGAAGCGCGTGGCTTTATCGCTGCCGGAGCACGCGCCCACCCTACCCCAGCAACTGCTTCGCCCCCACGGCCGGGTCGGCCAGCCGTGCCGCTTCCACCACCTTCCCGCTTTCGATCAACCGCCTTCCGGCCATGTAGTCCTTGCTGGCGTTGACGGCTTCCACGCCCGTCAGCTGGTCGCCGCGCATACGCCAGACCGTCAGCTGCCTGGCGTCGGGATAGTGCCGGACTACCGTCGCATCGTCGGCCGCCGGAACGCCGGCCATCTGCAGGCGCTCGTCGTACTGGTCGGACCAGAACCAGGGGACGGCGGTGTACGGTGTATCGTGGCCCGTCAGCGCCTTGGCTGCGGTCACGGCCTGGTCGACCGCGCCCTGCACGGATTCCAACCGCAAGCGCCCGCCGGTGAAGCGGCTGGGGTGATTGGCGCAGTCGCCGATGGCGTAGATGGCGGGATCGGAGGTGCGCATGAATTCGTCGACCACGATGCCGTTGTCGACGGTGAGGCCGGCGGCGGCGGCGATCTCGACATTGGGGATGGCGCCGATGCCCACCAGCACGATGTCGGCCGGGATCGGGTCGCCCTGGCCGACCGCAACGGCCGCTACAGTGCCGGTTCCAAGCAGCTGCGTGACGCCAGTCGCCAGCCGTACATCCACGCCGTGCGCGCGGTGCACGCCCAGCATATGGGCCGATAGTTCCGGCGTCGCCACGCGGGCGAGCAGGCGCGGCATGGCCTCGATGACGGTGACGGTGGCGCCCAGCTTGGTCGCGGTGGCCGCTGCCTCCAGGCCGACATAGCCGCCGCCGATCACGGTGAGGCGCTTGCCCGGCTTGATCGCGCCCTGCAGGGCCAGCGCATCGTCGAGGCCGCGCAGGACGTAAACGCCGGCGAGGCCCGCTCCCGGGACCGGCAGCGGACGAGCGCGGGTGCCGGTGGCAAGCACCAGGGCGTCGAAGTCGAGCGCACGGCCATCGGAGAGGAGCAGGCGGCGGGCCATGCGGTCGATGGACTCGACGCGGGTGCCCAGGATCAGTTCGACGTGTTCCTTCTCGTAAGTCTCGCGCGGGCGCAGCGTGACATGCTCGATGCCCTCCTCGCCGGCCAGGAAGGCCTTGGACAGGGGCGGGCGCTGATAGGGCAGGTGCGGTTCGTCGCCGATGAGCCGGATGCCGCCAGTGTAGCCGTCCTGGCGCAGCGAGGCGACCAGCTGGCTCGCCGCCTGCCCGCCGCCGACGATGGTGATGTGTGTGGGTGTATGGGGCATGACAATGATCCGCTTAGAACCCCTTCTCCCCCGCATTTTCGCGGGGGAGAAGGTGGCGCGTTTCAGCGCCGGATGAGGGGCAGCAACGAGTCCAAACGTGCGACCTGAGTCAGTCGCCGCAGGTGCGGAGCCAGCATCTGCCCCTCACCAGTCGCTGTTCCTTAAACGGGGACAGTTTACTTATATCGCCGATGACTCCACAAACCCTATTGCGAACTGCACTTGGCGATATAAGTTAACTGTCCCCGTTTATCGGGCGACATCCTCTCCCCCAAAGTTGGGGGAGAGGAGAAGTGCGCTCACGCGCTAAGAAGACAGTTCCGTCTTATGGGCTTCTACCATCGCAGCCATGCTGGGGAACTGGAAATCCACCACCGGCATCTTTGCGACCGGTTTGGTCGCGCCCGATCCCGTGCCGCTATCGCCGCGCCGGTTGATCCAGCAGCGCGCAATACCAGCCGCTTCGGCAGGAACATGATCGTGGTAGAGGCTCTGCGCGGTGTGCAGAATATCGCTCTTCGACAATCCCAGCTTCTCGACCTCGCGGATCAGATACTGGAAATTCCTCGCATCCGGCTTGTACGACCCGATATCCTGCGCGGTGCAGATGGCATCGAAGGTCACGCCCAGCTTGGGGTTGGAGCCGGCAAAGCTCTGGCGGTCGACGTTGGAGAGAATGACCAGCTTGTAGTGCTGTTTGAGATAGGCCAGCGCCTCGGCGCTATCGGGAAAGGCCGGCCAGAGCGGGATGGAATTGCCGAACGCGGCATCCAGCGCCGGGGTCGAGGCAATACCCCAGGCCGCCGCCATCTTGGCGTGCACCAGCACCAGGAGTTCGCGATAGACCAGATCGGGCGTCTCGTGCTCCTGCGCCGGCTCGATGGTTCCGTAGGCCGCCAGCGCCGCCTCGCGCGAAATCTTGAAATCATTGGTCTGGATCAACGGCTGCAGGGCGGCCCAGATGCCGCTCTCCCAGTCGATCAGGGTACCGTAGCAATCGAAGGTGAGAACACGGAAATCGGTAAGCTTCATGGGGCGATCCTGCTGGCGCACGACGCCATGTCCGGCGCGTTGCAGGGTGTTAAAGCACGCCGCCGCAAGCGCGCGCAATTGTGACGATGCAGCGCGGTGTTACGCCACTCGTAGGTTCGTCATTGAAACAGGAAATCGCTGGCGTCGAGACTTTGCACCGACACCCGCGCCAGTACAACCTGGTGCCCGGACCAGGACACCAGCGTGTTGGCGCCCGCCTGCGTCAGCGTCAGGTCGCTGAACTGCTGCGCCCCGGCTTGCAGCAGCTTGATGTGATCGGAACCGTGAACGAAATCGAGCAGGACGTCCCGGCCGCTGGTTGCGCCAAGCACGAACAGGTCGTTGCCCAGGCCACCCGACATCGTGTCGGCGCCGGGGCCTCCGGTCAAAGTATCGTCGCCGGCCAGGCCATACAGTTTGTCGGCCCCCACACCGCCGTTCAACAGATCGTTGCCCGCACCGCCGGTCAACACGTCCTTGCCGGCGTTGCCTGACAGATTATCATTGCCGACACCGCCAGCAACGCGATCGGCGTCGGCCCCGCCCAGCAAGGTGTCGTCGCCATCGCCGCCGGCCAGCAGGTCGAACCCGAGACCACCCACAAGGCTGTCAGCATCGACGCCGCCAGACAAGGTGTCGTTGCCATTGCCGCCCGCCAGCACATCCACGCCGATGCCGCCCGACACGCGATCGGCGGCGGCCCCGCCGTAAACGGTATCGTTGCCATCGCCGCCCGTCAGCGTGTCCGAACCGTTGCCGCCGGCCAGGCGATCGGCGTCGGCCCCGCCCAGCAAGGTGTCGTCGCCGTCGCCGCCGATCAGAACATCGACGCCGTCCCCGCCATCGAGCGAGTCGTTGCTGCCGGCGCCTGAAACGCTGTCGTTACCTGCGCTGCCGGAAATGAGGTCGCTGCCGTCGCCGCCCGTCAGCGTATCGTTGCCGGCACCGCCCGTGATGCTGTCGTTGCCGCCATTGCCCGAGATGTCTTCGGCGGTGGCGCCTGCCGTCAGGGTGTCGTTGCCGGTGCTGCCGGTCTGCCCCACGGTGTTCCCGGTTCCCAGCAGCAACATAGTGCCCTTGGAGTGACCGCTGAACTGATTGTTGCCGATGAACGAATTGCCGACCAATCCGGCTGTTTCCGCAACGCCATAGGACGCCGGCGTAACGGCCGACGCCGTCATGGTGTTGTTGACGATCAGCTCGTATTGCGCGCCGAAGGTCTTCATCGCGACCGTGGCGTCGATTTCCTGCTCGATGCGGATGTCGGCATAGCTGCCCGCCTTGAGGGTCGAATTGTTCGTCAGCGTATTGTTCTGGATGGTGATGTGGCTGGAGCCCTTGAGATGGATGCCGCTCTGGGCGTTGTCGTGGATGTTCACGCCGTCAACCAGCACATGGTTCGACAAGCGCAGCAGTATGCCGTCGTCGCCGTTGCGGTAGCTTTCGCCGCCGCTGATGACGAGGTTGGTCGGGGAGGGAACGTTGGTGCTGCCGCGCTGCACGGTGAAGCCGCTGCCGCCGTTGTCGCGGGCGATATTGTCCTGGAACAGCATATCGTTGCTGGACGTGACGATATTGAAGCCGTGCCGGTCATTGCCGTAGGACAGATTGTTCCGGTAAACCCCATCGATGATGTGATCGGCCACAAAGCCATCAAGCCCATTGCCGTGCGCCACGCTGTCGGCGATCGTCAGGCGGGTGGTCACCTCGTGCGGATCGAAGCCGTAGCCGCCGCAATCCATGGCTTCCACGCGCAGGACGTAGACGTCGTGATCGCTCAGGGGCTTGTCCGGAGTGACGCCGCAATAGAACGCATCGACCTTGCCGGCCGCGTTGGCGCGGTTGCCGTCCAAGGTGATGTCGGCCAGGCCGTAGTTGTCTTTCTCCACGCCTGGGGCCGAACGCACGATGCCGGTCAGGGGGCCGTTCCAGCCGTCCATCACGCGCAGCGACGACTGGCCCATGCCGTCACCCATCAGGAAGACGTTTTCCTTCAGGTAGATGCCGCCGTTGCCGTGGCTGGGAGCGCCGGTGATGCCGTAGGTGCCGGCGGGCACATAGACCAATCCGCCGCCGGCTGCCGCCGCCGCATCCACCGCGCTCTGGATGGCAACGCGGTTATCAACCGCCGCGCTGGCGACCGCGCCGTAGTCGGCGACGTTGAAGACTGTGGTTCCCGACGGAATGGCCCCACCGGTGAAGAAGACCTCGGGTGGCGTATAGGAATAGACCGGCCGGCTGGTGATGCCATCGACCGTCGTAATCGCTCCGGGTGTTTCCGCCATGATCCAACAATCCCACACGCGACTCGGGATGCGTCGCTGGAGGGAATACTGGAGCGTTTGCGTAAATGAATTGCTCCTGCCGGAGCAAAAATTCGCAGCCGCAGCAAAAACCGTCAATTGAACTGGCCGACTCGTGTTGCGCCGTCGAACCTCGGGCTGTGGTTCCATCCATCATCGGTTCGGTGGAGGGCAACCCGTTGGCATTGACAATCCGGCGTCCGGCACGCGCGTCGTGCAGCCCGTACAACCGTCGGTCTTACTGCTCCGTGCCGAGTATATCCGCGTTCAGATAAGTCGCCGGGTCCTGGTGGCGCTGGCGGTCGCGCAAGGTCATCGGCTCGCCAAGCGTCAGGCGCATGCCGCCCATCATCTGATAGCTGTCGCTGGAGTGCCAGTCGCTGCTGGCAAAGAACGACAGGCCAAGCTCCTGGTCGGTGCGCAGCTGGTACTCGGCGCGCGAGGAGTAAAACAGACTGCCGCCTTCGTAAGTCAGGCCGCCCGAGGTCATGAAGTTGGAGGTCATGAAGTAGTCGAGCTTGGCGTTGCCGTAGACGCCTGAAATGGTGTTGCCGGAGCTCGTAGCCGACGGCTCCGCTCAGCGTCAGGTTGGCGACATAGCGCTCGGCCTCGATGCCGACGCGGTCAACGCGCTGATGATGATCTGCGTCGACCAGGCGCGCCATGCCGGCATAGACGCCGAGCAGGCCGGTACCGGGGTCGCGCCAGAATAGATGTGCGCCAAGATCGAAGAAATGGTCGCCCGGATCGCCCGCGACCGCGCCGTCCAGCTGGAAGCCGAGGTGGTGCTCGATCGGCATCGCAATGCTGCCAGCCAGGCCATAGAAACCCTCCGTGTCGTGGCCACCATTCTTCAGGCCGCCAAATCCGCTGAGTTTCAAGTTGATGTCGGAGACGGCTTGGTCGCCGGCCATGGCATACCCCGAGACCGCCAACAGGGCGGCGCCGGCACAAATCGCGCGACGGATGGTGCTGATTGCGGACGGCATGGCTCTAGTCCCCTGATCTGACCTCCGCAGTCCTACGGGAGAACGGCTTGATTCGGGAAGAGCGCGTGATGCGTCTGGTGGCCGCGAGCCGTAAACAACGCGCAAACGACGGACGAATTTTCGCCGTTGTGGCCGGGCGGACACGCGTTGCGACCGTTTTCTTGTGCGGAACCTCAATATGGGCTTGCGCCCGGCGGTGGGGTCGGAGCCGCAGTGGGTTCGTCTTTCGGCTTGGATCGTCCGCCGCCGCGCTTGAAAATCTCGCCGAACTTTTCGAAGCGGTCATGCAGGTCCTCGAAGGTCTGCATCCAGCGCTCGCCGTTGCGCAGGCGCCGGTCGAGCAATGCCATGGTCTTGGGGTGGCCGGGATCTTCGTCGTCCAGCCACTCCTGGAAAGCGCGGACGTAGACGCTGAGCAATGCGGCTTCGCGGGCCCGGCCGGCCGGTCCATCGGCGGGGATGCCGGCGGCCACCAGCATCCAGTGCTGCGAGCGCATCATGCGGCCAAGCGTGTCCAGCCCGGGCGGCATGCCGCCGTCGCGCACGATGCTCTTGAGGGCGGCGCGATAGGGCTGGAGAATGTCGAAGCGGGTCATGATGACGTCGAACACGCGGTCGCGGGCGGTTTCCTCGGCGCCATGCACGAGGCGGGCACGGCCCAGCACCTCCTGGTCCACCAGCTTGGTGAAAGCGGCCATGATCGAGAGCTTGCCGTAGAACTCCTTCGAGAGATCGACCAACGACACGCCCGCCGACTGGGCGATCTCATTCAGCGTGACCTCGCGCCAGGGCTTGGTCGCGGCCAGGCGCAGTGCAGCGTCGATGATGCGTCCCCGGGGGGTGGCGAGGTCCAGCATGGGCGGGCTCCTTGAGTTGGGGTCGGGTCAAACATAAGCGCGCCGGCGGGCAATACAATGGCGCGCGTCTAAACCGCTAATTCTCGCGCGCGCTTCTCGGCGGCGGCGACAGCGCGGGTCAGGAGCGGCTGCAACCCGTCGGCGGCCATCAGCACGTCCAAAGCGGCGGCGGTGGTACCCTTCGGCGACGTTACGTTCTTGCGCAAGGTCGCCGCGTCGAGCTCGCTTTGGTGCAGCAACTCGCCGGCCCCGGCCACGGTGGCGCGCGCCAGCTGCATGGCGACGTCGGCGGGCAGACCGGCCGCGTGGCCAGCTTCGGCAAGACACTCGGCCATCAGAAACACATAGGCCGGTCCCGAGCCCGAGACGGCGGTAGCGGCATCGATCAGGCGCTCCTCATTGACCCAGGCGACCTGGCCGACGGCGGCCAGCAAGCGGTCGCAAAGCGCGCGCTGGGTGGGCGAGACCGTGCGGTTGGCGAACACCGCCGTGATGCCGCGCCCGACTGATGCGGGCGTGTTGGGAATCGAACGCACGATGGCCGTGCCCGGAGAAAAATGGCGCTCCAGCGAGGCCACCGTGCGCCCGGCCGCGACCGAGAGCACGACCGTTGCTGGACCAGCCAGCTTGGCGACCGGCGGCACCACCTCGTCCATGATCTGCGGCTTGACAGCGAGCACGATCACTTCAGGCGGCGCCGGCAATTTCGGGGCGGTGGCGTGGCAGGTAATTCCGTGCGTCGCCAGCAACGCGCGCATTGGCTCGGGCGGGGCGGGATCGAGCGCCACGACCAGCTGGGGATCCAGCCCACCCGCCAGCCATCCCTTGAGCAGCGCGCCCCCCATGTTGCCGGCCCCAAGCAGCACAAGCGATCCGGTGAGCGGCAAGGTCATGGGTGGTCTCCGTGGCAGGTCGGCGGGGGCGACACCCTAGGAGCGAGGCGGGGACCTGACAAGTTTGCTTGCCGTCGGCGCGAGCAATTGCGTGCCATTGCCGCACAGCCGGTAACTCGTCAGTAGCCAGTCAATCCGCATCCCTACACATTTAAGGAAATGTTTCCGTTTCCGATCCAAACATCGCGGGTTCGCTGGTTCTACGTATCGGCCAAGGATTTCGTCTCGCACAAATTGTGCCAATTGCGGAGCTGCCCGATGTCAAATGGCTTTACGTCCCGCATGCGTCGGTTGCTCTGGGCGGATCGCTCGGGCAATGTGTCGATGATATTTGCGTTTCTGGCCATTCCGGTGCTCGGCTGCGTCGGTTTGGCGGTCGACGTCGGCCGCCAGGCCCAGATGCAAACCCGCATGCAGAACGCGCTCGACAGCGCCGTTCTGGCGGGCGCCAATTCTTCCATGTCGAGCGTGCCCGGCGCCAACGGCTCCGAAGGCCCCGACATGACGGCGCTGGTGCAGCAGAGCCTGTCCGCCGCGCTGGCCGATACCGGCGCCAAGCCGTTCGTAACGGTGGATCTGGACCCGGCCGCAGGGGCGATTACGGCCAGCGCCGAAACCATCGTGGACAACATGTTCATGGGCCTGTTGGGGCGCGAACAAACCAAAGTGCGTGCGTCGGCGACGGCGGTTGCGGGTACGGGCGGGCCCATGGAAGTGGCCATCGCTTTCGACACCACGCATTCGATGGCCGGCACCAAATTGGCGGCGGCGCAGCAGGCGGCCAGCGACCTCACGGACCTGCTTTACCGGCTGCCGGGATCGACCGCCCCCAATCCGAACATGAAAGTCGGGCTGGTGCCCTTCACGACCTATGTCAACGTCGGCATGTCCAACCGCGGCGCGTCCTGGCTGACCGGCGACGCCGACTATCTGGTCGATACGGAAAACTGCTGGGACACCTGGCCGCAACTGTCGACGCCGGTGCATCACTCGGGCAACCAGACGTGCTTTGCCGACGGTTCGCCCTATGACTGCTCCTACAGTTACGACGACTACAACGACTATTCCAAGTCCCCGACCCACACTTGCACGCCGGTGACCGATCAGTATGTCTGGCGTGGCTGCGTCGCCTCGCAGAACGATCCCGACGACGCTGGGGTCGCTGCCAACGCCGCCAATCCGGTCCCGGCCCGCGTGATCGGCACCTGGCAGTGGAGCGACTGCCCGGCAGAGATCTCGCACCTCAGCAACGATCCCGACACCATCAAGACCGCGATCAGCAACCTGGTCGAGGGTGGCGAGACTTACATTGCGCCCGGTCTGTTGTGGGGCTGGCGCGTGCTCTCGGACGATCCCGACGGTCCGTTTCACAACGGCGGTCCGATTGCGAGCACCAAGAAGCGCTTGATCCTGCTGACCGACGGCTCCAACACCCACTCGGCCAACTATGTCAGTGGTCTGGGCAACGGTAATGCCAGTGCTAATGGAAACGCCAACGCCAATGCAAATGCCACCGCCAACGCCAATTCCAATGTCAGCGGCAACAGCAATAGCGGCAACGGCAATTCCAATGGGAATGGCAATAGCGGCAACGGCAACGGCAACAGCGGAAATGGCAATAACGACGACGATGATGGCAACGGGAACCGCTACAACAGGAGTGCCAGCAGCAACAACGGCAACGGGAACGGTAATGGTGGAAACCTGACGTCCCCGATCTTCATCGGCGATCACGAGGCCAGCAATGTCTCGGACGCCAACGCCAAGACACTCGAAGTGTGCACCAACATCAAGGCGGCCGGCATCGAGATTTACGCCATCGCCTTTGAAGTGACCGACGCCTCCGCCCAGACGCTGCTGTCGCAATGCGCCTCGGGTCCGCCGTACTACTACAACGCGATGACCACAGCCGATCTCGCCCAGGCCTTCCAGAAAATCGGGCGCGAACTGGTGGCAATGAGGCTGACGAAGTAGCGATATGAGACTCGGGACTCGGTTCTCGGGACTCGGAATTAGGCAGTGATAGGATCTATTTTCTTCCGAGTCCCGAGAACCGAGTCCCGTCTACCTCACGCCTGTCCTTCGGTCTGGAACATCGTCGAGGTCAGCGCCTCACGCGCTTCCTTGCCGGCCCAGACGACAAACTGGAACGCCTGGTAATAGCGCTCGCAGGCCTCCAGCGCGGAGTGGATCATGGCTTCGCACTGGCGCGGCGTCGCCACATTGCCGTTCAGCAGCAGGCCGTGGCGGTACATCAGCAGGCCCTCGTTCAGCCAGAGATCGAAATGGCCGATCCAGAGCTGCTCGTTGATCTGCGCAATCAGGCGATAGATCTCGTTCAGGCGCGCGTCGGGCACCTTGCAGTCGAAGGCCGAGGCGACGTGCAGCGCTTCCAGATCGTCGCGCCAATTGATGGAGACGTGGTAATCCGACCAGGTTCCCGGCACGGTCAGCGTCAACTCATCGTCCGAGGCGCGCTCGTAGGACCAGTCCTGGGCGGTGGCGATCTGCTCGACCAGATCGATGGGGTTGGAGGCGCGCTCGTATTTCAGCTCGGTCGAGGCCATGAAACGTCCTTCTCAAATGGCGTGCTCTCGGGCACTGACGCCGTCCGCGCACATCCTTGTCTTGTGGTCCCCGTGAGTTGCAAGCGACCCGCACTGTTCTCCACCTTTAGACCTACCAAGGTGGGTCAATACGAGCGGAATTCGGGCATTTCTGGGGGTTACCGTGAGGTACCTGTGGAGCACTTTGCTGTGTGGCCCGCGAGGTCTAGAGGCGATGAGCGAATCCTGCCGCGAGGCTGCAAAACGGGGTGATTGGCAGGGCCGGGACTTGTCTCAACTTACGTGATGCCACCCGCCAATCGCTGCTCCAGCGCCGCAACCCTTGCTTCCAGCCGCTCGTTTTCGACCCGCGCGCGCTCGGCCATGGCCTTCACCGCCTCGAACTCCTCGCGCTGGACCACATCCAGGTCGCGCAGCACGCGCTCGGCGCGGTTGCGGAACACGCCTTCGGCCTCGCGCTTGATGCCCTGGGCGGCGCCGGCAGCGTCGGTCATGACGCGGGCAAGCTCGTCCAGCAGGCGGTTGTTGGTCTGGGTCATGGTCTCCCTGTCCACTATTCTCGCCGCGCGAACGTCATAGCGTCGTCGCACGGCCTGGGTTATGTCCCCGCAAGATCAGTCGCAGTGTGTCTAGCACCCCTTACAACCCTGAGCCACCGGTCATCACGATGTTCACAGCCCTGCGCTCAGCCCTCATTGACTTTCCCAAATTCAACCCGATCGCCTGGGACCTCGGGCCGATCCAGATCCGCTGGTATGGCCTGTCCTATGTCGCCGGGCTGCTGCTGGGCTGGCTGTACATCCGGCGGCTGGTGGCCAACGCGGCACTGTGGGGTGGCCGCAAGACGTTGACGCTCGATCAGGCAGATGCGCTGCTGCTGTGGGTGCTGGCCGGCGTCGTGGTGGGCGGCCGGCTGGGTGAAGTGCTGCTCTACCACCCGGAGGTCTATCTCAAGGACCCGGCGGAAATCCTGCGTACCTGGAAGGGTGGCATGGCGTTTCATGGCGGGCTGATTGGCGTCGCCTTGGCGCTCTATCTGTTTGCGCGCCGCCATGGCGTGAACGTGCTTGCGCCGGGCGATCTGGTCGCGACAGTGGTTCCAGTCGGGCTGTTTTTCGGCCGCATCGCCAACTTCGTGAACGGGGAATTGTGGGGGCGCGTGACCGATGTGCCCTGGGCCATGGTTTTCCCGGACCCTGCAGCGGGGCCTCTGCCGCGCCATCCCAGCCAGCTTTATGAGGCAACCTTAGAAGGGCTGGTGCTGGGCCTGATCCTGTGGTGGTTGGTGACCTATCGCGGCGCATTGCGGCGCGAGGGATTGGCAAGCGGCGTGTTCCTGTTCGGCTACGGCTGGGCGCGCGGCCTCTGCGAACTGTTCCGCGAGCCCGACAGTACGTGGTTCTATCAGTCACCCTACCTGACCGGCGGCATGCTCTATTGCATCCCGATGATTGTGGTCGGCGCCTGGCTGATCCGCCGCGCCATGGCGCAACCCGTGGCGATCGCAGCGTGAGCACCTGGCTGGCCCGGCGGATAGCGGCCGAGGGGCCGATGCCCGTCGACGCCTACATGCGCGCCTGCCTGACCGATCCCGAGCACGGCTACTACCGCAGGCGACAAGCCATTGGCGCGGCTGCCGATTTCATCACGGCGCCGGAGATCAGCCAGATCTTCGGCGAGTTGATCGGCATCTGGGTGGCGGCAAGCTGGCAGGCGCTGGGCGAGCCCGTCCGCTGGCGGCTGATCGAGCTGGGTCCCGGACGCGGCACGCTGATGGCGGACATGCTGCGGGCGATGACGGTGCTGCCGCGCGCGCGGGCAGGCATCGAGGTGGTGCTGGTGGAGGTGAACCAGCAACTACGCGAGCAGCAGCGGGCGAAGTTGGTGGACTGCGGCGTTGGGGTGACGTGGCGTGAGGGCTTCAGCACGCAGCTTGAGCCGTTGCCTACGATCGTGATCGCCAACGAATTCCTCGACGCGCTGCCGATCCGGCAACTGGTGGCGAAGGACGGCCATTGGCATGAACGGATGGTGACCTTGGCTCCGGACAGTGTGGGCAGTGAGAGTCTACGTCTGTCATTCGGATTGGGAGCGGCGCCAGTAGCGCCGGCGGAGGGTGCTCCCGACGGTGCAACCCGCGAAATCATGTCCGGCGCGCAGGCCTATCTGCACAACCTTGCCGCCTCCCTCGCCGCGGCCCCCCAGATCCACCTTTATGTCGACTACGGCCACGTCGGCCCCGTTCTTGGGGATACGCTGCAAGCCGTCACCGCGCACCACTATTCCGATCCGCTGGAGGCCCCCGGCGAGCATGATCTCTCGGCCCAGGTCGATTTCGCGCAGATCGCAGCGGTCGCGCGCGCCAACCGCATGAACTCCTGTGGCCCCTTGGTGCAAGCCGAACTGCTCGGCCGGCTTGGCGCCGCGCAACGGCTGGAGCGGCTCGCCCACGGCAAGGACGCGCGCACCCTGCATCAGCTGCAAACCGGCTTGGCCAGGCTCATGGATCCCTCGGGCATGGGTGGGCGCTTCAAGGCCCTGGCGCTGGCGAGCGAAGGACTTGCGGCCCCGCCGGTCTTCTGATCTGCTCCTGCCTACGCAGTTTCGGGCATCGCTATCTACCGGGCAGGCCTCGCAGTTTTCGTCATCGCGGCGAAGGCTGCGACCTGTCCAAGCCGATAGGTACAGGAGCGTTCGAGGCGCAGTCCCAGCGCACCCCGACGCTTGAACAGTCCCTGGCCTTTGCCGGGGTGACGAATTTGAGGGCCAGCCGTTGGACGCAAATGCCGTCGCCATGAATGCTCCGAATCTGGCCAAGCTCCCCGGCATCCGGCACGGTTTTTTCACCCGTCGCGGCGGTGTTTCGGCAGGCGTCTATGCCTCGCTCAACTGCGGTATGGGCTCGGGCGATGACCGGGCCAAGGTGGCCGAGAACCGCACGCGCGTGGCGACCCGGCTCGGCACCACGCGGGAAAACCTGGTCAACGGCAACCAGGTGCACAGCGCCATTGCGCTGCCGATCGAGGACCCGTGGGCGGATCTCACCAACCGGCCGCAGTGCGATGCTCTGGTCACCTCCAGCAGTGGCCTCGCGGTTGGCGCGCTGACGGCCGATTGCTGCCCGATCCTGTTCGCCGATCCTGTTGCGCGCGTCGTCGCGGCGGCCCACGCGGGCTGGAAAGGAGCGCTGGCGGGCGTGCTGGAGGCAACCATTTCGGCCATGGAAGCCAAGGGCGCCCAACGGACCCGCATCCACGCCGCCATCGGGCCAACCATCGGACCGGAGGCCTATGAAGTTGGCGACGAGTTCGAAGCCACCTTCATCGCGCGCGATCCCGGCTACGCGGCGTTTTTCCGCCGTCCGCGCGCGGGGAGCCGCCCCTATTTCGATCTGCCCGGGTTCGTTGCCAGCCGCTTGAAGGCCGCGAACCTCGCCAGCTTCGAGGATCTCGCCCTCGACACCTACGCCAACGAATCAGAGTTTCACTCGTACCGGCGCATGGGGCATCAGGGAGGTACGGACTACGGCCGACAAATATCCGCCATTCTTCTGGTTTGACTCGATATCCACAGTCGGTTGCGGGCCAAAGAGCTGGTTTTCCACCAGGATCAGGGGCTTGCGCAACTTTGACGGGGGTTTAGGCGTGGACTGGGCAACAGCGACGGGTTAGGGCTACTGCAACGTCAAGAGTGCCAACTCCTGTCATTGCGTATTGTATCTGTTGCTTAAGTTGCGTTCGTTTTGTCGTTTTCGATGTTATGCGTATGGCACTGACGTTCAGCGGGAACCAAACTCAAGGGGGGTCGTCACCCGTGACGAACGCGCGCGCTCAAATTGTGCGGCATTGGCAGCGTCATTTCGCGCTCGGCCTTGCCGTTGGACTGCTGGCCTTGCCTTTGGCGGCCTGCGAAACCACCAACAACGCCCTCAGCGGCGCCAATCCGGATGTCGCCATCCAGGCCCCCGCCAGCCTGCCGAAGGGGCGCGCCAAATTGGCCTTTGCGCCCATTGTCGGCGCTCCGGCCGCAGTGGCCGACAGCCTGTCCAGCAGCGTCTCCAGCGCGCTTGCGCAGCAAAGCATCCCGATCGCCAAGTCCGCCGCCGATACGCCCGATTATACCGTGCGCGGTTACGTGGTGGCCGCCCCCGACAAGGCCGGCACCAAGCTCAGCTACATCTGGGACGTCACCGACAAGACCGGCCAGCGCGCGCAGCGCTTCACTGGCGAAGAGATCGTCAAGAGCGCCAAGAAATCCAAGGATCCCTGGGCGCAAGTCGACGCCGCCGTGATCGACCGCATCGCGACGGCTTCGACCATCCAGATCGCGGCCTGGGTGCCAATGAGGTCCGGCGGAGCGGCCGCTACCCCCGCGCCCCAGGCCCAAGCTCAGGCCGCCACCCAGACCGATCAGACCGCTTCGACCGGCCCGCTGGGCTCGCTCGGCCAGCTGTTCGGGTTCGGCGTGCCCGCCACCCCGCCGGCCAACGCCGCTCCCGCCACGCCAGCGGCCCAGACCGCGGCGGTCAACCCGAAAGGTCCCGCCCCGGGCGCACTGGTCACCGGCGAAGCCGCACCGCCGGCGGCTCCGGCCACCACGGCCTCGCTGCCGCCCGGCTCGAACGCCACCACCATCGCCACGGTGGTCGGGGCTCCCGGCGACGGCGCCCAATCGCTCACCCGCGCGCTGCAGGCCAACCTGCGCAATCGCGGCATCGAGACGGCCTCGGGCGCGCTCCCCGGCGCCTACACGGTGCAGGGCAAAGTCACCATGGGCTCGCCCTCGGCCGGCAAGCAGACCATCAAGATCGAATGGCAGGTCATCGATCCCGCCGGCAAGAAGAAGGGCACGGTCTGGCAGAACAACGTGGTTCCGCAAGGCGCGCTCGACGGCCCCTGGGGCAAGACGGCGGACGATGCCGCGGCCGAAGCTGCCAAGGGCATCATCGAGCTGTTGCCGAAAAAGGCGTGAAGGTTGGCATCGGGCATCAGGCATCGGGCATCAGGTTGTGACCTTGACGCCCGACGCCCGATGCCTGATGCCCCTTTATTCCCCCACCGCCCCCTGCTAAGACCCCCGCAAGACACAGCAACCTCAGGCCCCCGCACATGAAACTGGTCGCCGGCAACAGCAATCGACCGCTCGCCGAGGCCGTGGCGACCTATCTGGCCGTACCGCTCACCAAGTGCATCGTGCGCCGCTTCGCCGACATGGAGATCTTCGTCGAGATCCAGGAGAATGTGCGCGGCGAGGACGTGTTCGTCCTGCAGTCCACCTCCTTCCCGACCAACGACCACCTGATGGAGCTGCTCATCATCATCGATGCGCTGAAACGCTCCTCGGCCAAGCGCATCACCGCCGTCATCCCCTATTTCGGCTACGCCCGCCAGGACCGCCGCTCGGCCGGCCGCACGCCGATCTCGGCCAAGCTGGTCGCCAACATCATCACCCGCGCCGGCGCCGACCGCGTGCTGACCCTGGATCTGCACGCCGGCCAGATCCAGGGCTTCTTCGACATCCCGGTCGACAACCTGTTCGCCGCCCCCGTCATGGTCGCCGACATCAAGGAGCGCAACGACCTCTCCAAGGTCTGCGTGGTCTCCCCGGACGTCGGCGGCGTGGTGCGCGCGCGCGCCTTCGCCTCCCGCCTGGGCGTGCCGCTGGCGATCGTCGACAAGCGCCGCGAACGCGCCGGCGAGAGCGAGGTCATGAACGTGATCGGCGACGTCAAGGGCATGCGCTGCGTGCTGGTGGACGATATCGTCGACTCCGGCGGCACGCTGTGCAACGCCGCCGACGCGCTGCTGGCCAAGGGCGCCACCGAGGTGATGGCGCATATCACGCACGGGGTCCTGTCCGGCGGCGCAGTGGCGCGGGTGGCCGCCAGCCAGTTGAAGGCGCTGACGATCACGGATAGTATTCAGCCGACCGAGGCGGTGCGGGTGTCGCGGAATATGCGGGTGCTGTAGCGTGGCGTCGCTGCTGGGCGAGGCGGTGAAGCGCACGGCGGAGGAGCGGTCAGCGTGAGTAGGTTGTTTGATTAGGGGGGTAGTTGGCGTGAGGTCCGAGTTGCCCACGGTCGATGTAGGCATACCTGCGTACAACCGCCCAGATCTCCTCGATCAGGCCCTCTCTGCCATTCGCGCGCAGACCCATCGCGACATCCGAATAATCCTGTCAGACGACGCGTCGCCTGACCCGCGCGTTGATCTGGTTGCGCGGCGCCACGCAGAGCAGGACCCGCGCATCCAACACATCAGGCACCGCCACAACCTCGGGATGAACCCCAACTTTGAGTTTGTGCTGAAAGAGGCCACAGCACCCTATTTCATGTGGCTGTCCGACGACGATTGGCATGAGCCCGACTTCATCGCCCGCTGTTTCGAGCGGTTGGAAAGTGGCGGCAGCAGCGTCGTCAGCGTCATCACCGAGGTGCAGCATGAAACACCAGACGGGCCCTACCCGTTCTTCAATCAAGGTGCGGCCTTTCGTCAGCCAGTGTCAGCCGATCCCGTTGAACGGATGGAAATGATGGTCGGGGAGGTCTATGGCCATCAGATGTACTCGGTGCATCGGCGCGAAGCGCTGTTTCACAACGGAAATACCGTATTCAGCTGGTTCGGGCGCGAAGCCGTCGAACTCTGCATGATGATGGTCCTGGCGATGAAAGGGAACCTGATCACGCTGCCCGGCGTCGGTTTCCATAAGCGCGAGCGGGCGATCACTTGCGCCCTGACGAGGTGGGGTGTGGAAGGCGGGCAGTTTCCCAAGAACAAGCTTAGACAGAGGGTGTTCGGGCAGATCAAGAATGTTCGCAGGCATCTGACGTCGTATCGGGATTACAAGCAGGCGATCGGGCTGCTTGGGCTTGAACCCGAGGCAGAACGGCGCGTGGTGCTGGCGGCGCGGCGAGCGGTAGTGCGCCATGGGTTGGATGTGGCTCGCGGGTGGCGATCACCGACAAATGCCGTTAGTCCGCCAGCGAGAATGAAGTCAACGACTTGAAGTCGTCGACCGCTTTGGTGCTTGGGTGCGACGCGGCCGAGGTACTGCGTGCCAAAAGCGCGACCGAGGCAATGGCGCGTTCAAGCATGGCGCACAGTCGGGTGACGGTTGGTCAGTTGAAAACGTTGACGGTCACCGATGGCATCCAGCCGAACGAAGCAGTGCGGGCTCCGGGACTTTTCGGAAACTGAGGGGGGCGACAGTAGTGCGGATGGCAGAGGAGAGGAGTGTGAGTAGGTTGTCTGATTATAGTGGAGTGGGTTCCGGTCGATGTACTGATGGTTCTGATGTATTCTTGTTGTTAATTAAATTGCGCAACGCAATCGACAGTTGCACTTCATGTTCCCTCAACGCATCCAGCAAGAAATCGCGATCATATTTTCCCCAGGCGTGGAACCCCATCGGCAAAATGCCCCCGGTGATTGCGTAGCAGTGCCTTGGGTATGTTTCCCAAGAGAAGAGCAGCGCTTGATCCACTGAAGCAATTCGGAACCCAGGTTCCAAAGCGGGCACAATGAAGCTCCAAAAGATATCGCAGTTCTTCCTATGGACCTTCCAAGCTCCGCTGATGCGGCCACCACTTCCTAGGGCCGCCAGACCCCTCTTGGTGCGTCTGATATCGAAGAGCAGGGCGCTAGCTAAGTCGCCGACCAATTTTAAGTTCGGATACCACCGCTTTTCCGATTCTAAGACACTTTTAACTGCGCTGATACGAAAGAGAGAGAGACCGGAATTACCCACGGCAAAGGGACTGAAGTACCCTGGTTGTCCTGCGGCCTCTTTAAGCCACGGCGCGCCAATGTAATCGAAGTCCTGCCGACACCAGTGATCCAAAGCATCTGCTATAACGAGCGCATCGGGTTCATGGATCAGAAGATGACTAAAATCTAGGCACAGATTTATTACCGTATCTGAAATCATCATCTTGTTATAGGATATCAAGGAATTCATCCATGTGTCATCCACACGCAGAACAATTGCCTGCGGAATAATTGTCTTGTAAAATGAGATATCCAAGCTCTTCGGGCAAAGAAACGCAATTGTCCTTCTTTTGAACACGTATCCGCATTGCTCAATTGAAATTCTTTCCGCGGCACTTGGGTTACCCAAGTGAACGGGTATGACGACAATTGGGCGCGGCGGCTCGGTAGTGGACATTCGAAGCTCTGAGTAATTGCTATGCTTGCGGAACTCCGTCGGTCGCGCGACGAGTACTTTCAACTGAGCTGTCAAGTTAGCAGGTCGGTAACAAGAAACAAGAGGCGCTTCGAATTTCGTTGTTTAGGTATCGCGCGGTGTCGCTTACATGTCTTATCCAGCTATGGCACCCTGCACGATGCAGCGTGAACCGCCAATGAATATTTCGATCCTCTAAATCATCCGCGACAGCGACCTCCCATCCTTATTGTTCCACGAGACTTATCCGAATTTGCTGTGCGTTGCGGTTGCGCTTGCGTGGGCGAATTGAGGGGGGCTACCTACCGATTAATCCGTTGACCCGTTTCCCGAGGCTGTTGTGAGCCTTACGGAGGAGTCCGAGACCGCCGCGGTTCGAATGCCTCGTTTCGTGCAGAAGTACGGGTTGGTCATTCGGCTGGTTAGCGAACACATGCTCTCGCTTTACGATGCGTGCAACCAACGTGAACATGTTGTAGTCCTCGATCAACTTCGAGCGTGCTTCAGCGATTGCGCCTGCGTGCTCTGGCCATGGATCTCGAGCAAGAACATCTCTGACGACAGCAAGCACCTTTTCGGGTTTGCGGATATCGCCCAAGTCGACCATAGAAGCCTTCGGAAAATACGCATTGACATTGGCGCAACCGGAAAAGAGAGGTAGCGCATAGCCGAGATAGGCGTCTGCCAGCTTTTCAGTCCAGAAGTGCGGCACCTCGTTGTTCTCAATAACCAGGTGATATCGATAAGAGTCGATGGCGGTGGATTTATCCGGAATATGGCGGAAGCCGAGACCAAAGACATCGATCTGATTGGGGAGATGATCAGCAAGATATCTGACCAGCCGCAAGCGATCACGGTGCCTTGGCAGCTTGGCAATTGTCGAGCAGACGATTGACAGACTGGCCGGTCGTTTTAACGGCACGGTCAATTGCTTCAAAGCGGCGAGACCGAGCCTCGGATCAAGCCGGCCATCGGTGTGCCGAGCTAGACCATAGTACCAGGGCAAACCGGGGTGCGACTCGATCCAACGACCCCGATATCCCTTGGGCAGATGTGGCGAGATGCAGAATCCAAACTGGTTTGTGAACGCTTGGTCATAGTGCTTGTACTCCGGAGGTTCGATGACCTGCAGAATTCGACGCTGCACAGGAACCCTGCTGGCGATTGTGCCCGGTAGATCGTCGTACGCCAGCAACCAGTCCGGGGCTGCCGGTGCCCGGATGTCGAACTGGACGCCCAAATGCAGTCCAGCGCCATCCTCTGTCTGACGCAAATACGCCGACGGCTGGTGAATCGAATAAACTGCTACAGTGATCATTTGAGATCCGATATGCGGCACGAAGCTCCATCGGCTCCACGTCTCGCGCGCTTCCAATACTCCATAGTAGCGGCTGCACGCACGCTGCTCAAGTGCGATACCGGGCACTGGCCGACGGCGTCTCCGTGCCATGGATTGGCAAAAATCAGAACACGCTGGCCCCGGTGCACCCAGGGCTTGGCAAGCGAGCCTTCGCTTGCAATAGCGTCGCGCGACCTTCTTTGCGTCGAAAAATTGTCGCTGTCGCAACTGCAAGATTTCTCACCGCCATTCAAAGTCCTTGAGAAAGATCCGCTTACAGTCTCAAACAACTAGATTACTGTTTGGGGCTCGGCAACGTAGCGAAGAATCACCCATGCTCACCTTCTCCTCCTTCCCCCCCGGCGCCACTGGAACCCTGCCGCCCAAGCTCGTCACCCTGCCCGAAGTCCTCGACTTCGCGGCGGAGTTCGACCCGCAGCCGATGCACCTCGATCCGTCCGTCGCCGCCGCCTCGCTGCTGGGCGGGATCGCGGCGTCGGGGTGGCATTCCTGCGCCATGCTGATGCGCATGATCTGCGATGGGTTCCTCAACGATACCGCCTCCATGGGGTCGCCCGGCGTCAAAGACGTGCGCTGGCTGAAGCCGGTCATGCCCGGCGATGTGCTCTGCGCCAGCTGGACCGTGCTCGATGCCCGGCTCTCGGCCTCGCGGCCGGGGTGCGGCATTGTGTCCATGTTCTATGAGGTGACGCGGCAGCAGGACGGCGAGGCGGTGATGACGTGGGAGTATGTCCACTTCGTGGGGGTGAGGGATGAGGAATAGGGACTCGGGACTCGGAGGAGTAAAGAGCAATGTCACGTTGATACAAGTTTCGTGCTGAGATCCTTGGTGTCGTCGCCGCCAGCCAACTCCCGAGTCCCGAGTCCCAGTCCCGAGTCCCGCAAATCCCTAATCCCGAGTCCCTAAACCCCCATGAGCCTCTTCCTCGAAGACTACCGGCTGGGCGACCAGGTCGCGTACGGCTCCCACACCTTCACGGCCGAGGCCATCAAGGCGTTCGCCGCCAAATACGATCCGCAGCCGTTCCATCTCGATGAGGCGGCGGCGGAGCGCTCCGTGTTCGGAGGATTGTGCGCGTCGGGCTGGCATACCGCCTCGGTGTGGATGCGGCTGATGGTCGACCGCGAGCTGCGGTTGCTCGCCAACAAAAGAGCGGCGGGCCAGCCGATCGGGCGGATGGGGCCATCACCGGGGTTTTCGGATATGCGGTTTTTGAAGCCGGTGCGGCCGGATGATACGCTCACCTATTCGGGGACGGTGACCGGGATCGAGGCGTGGCGTGGGCGGCCGGCCTGGGGGCTGATGGTGTCGGACAACCAGGCGCATAACCAACACGGGGAAAAGGTGTTTTCGTTCACGGTGCGGGTGCTGGTGGAGCGCAAAACACCGGTTCAGGCGTAATTGGCAGGCCATTGCCGTGGCGTCCGGCTTTTTCGCTCATGGCCGCATTATTTTCCCGCTTTTTCTGGTTTTCTACTGGTTTTTTCTCGCTTGTTTCCCAATCTTTCACCGAAAATTGGGGGCGAATTAACGCGCTTTGCAACCCTCCGTTGCCTTTGCGGTAACCTCCTTCTAGACAGGAACGGAGAACCGTTTAACATTGCGGACGCTAAGAACAAAACGGCAACAAACCCGAGGCCCAGGATGCATCATTTTGCCTACAAGGGCGGCGAACTCAACGCCGAAAAGGTCAGCCTGGAGCGCATCGCCGAGGCGGTCGGAACGCCGTTTTACTGCTATTCCACGGCCACGCTGGAGCGCCATTTCAAGGTGCTGGCGCAGGCCTTCAAAGGGCTTGATCCGCTGATCTGCTACGCCGTCAAAGCCAACTCGAACCAGGCCGTTCTGACCACCCTGGCCAGGCTCGGCGCGGGCATGGATGTGGTCTCGGAAGGCGAGATCCGGCGCGCCCTGGCGGCGGGGGTTCACCCCTCGAAAATCATCTTTGCCGGGGTCGGAAAAACCCGTGGCGAAATGGCCTTTGCCTTGCGCGCCGGCGTGCAGCATTTCAATGTCGAATCCGAGCCCGAGATGGAGGCGCTGTCGGATGTGGCGACCCACCTGGGCGCGCGCGCGAAAGTCGCCCTACGGATCAATCCCGACGTCGATCCCAAGACGCACAAGAAAATCGCCACCGGCAAGGGCGAGGCCAAGTTCGGTATTCCGTATAAGGATGCGATGCGTTTGTATGCCAAGGCAGACCGGCTGAATGGGCTGGATGTCGTTGGAATACATATGCATATCGGTAGTCAGTTGACGGATCTTGGGCCGATCGAGAAGGCCTTCACGGTAATGCGCCAGCTGGTGGTCCGTCTCAGAGCGGAAGGTCACGACATCGCGCATGTCGACCTCGGCGGCGGGTTGGGCGTGCCGTACGAGGGTGGCAAGGTTGTCCCTCCGCACCCGGACGATTATGCCGCTGTTGTGCGCAAGTGCTTTGGTGGCATGGACCTGAAAATCATCCTCGAGCCGGGGCGGTTGATCGTCGCCAACGCGGGCATTCTCGTCACCAAAGTCATCTATGTTAAGAAGGGTACGGAGCGTACCTTCGTGGTGGTCGATGCGGCCATGAACGACCTGATCCGGCCGACGCTCTACGATGCCCATCACGAGATCTGGCCGGTGGCCGAAAAGGCCAAGGGCGGCGGCACCGTGGTGGACGTGGTGGGGCCGGTGTGCGAGACCGGCGACTACCTGGCGCTGGGGCGGAAACTGACGGGAACGCAAGCCAACGATTTACTCGCCGTGATGAGCGCGGGCGCCTACGGCGCGGTGCAGGCGGGCACCTACAACTCGCGGTTGCTGATCCCCGAGGTGATGGTGCGCGGCGACCAGTTCGCCGTAGTGCGGCCGCGCCAGACCTACGACGAACTGATCGGCGCCGACCGCCTGGCGCCGTGGCAGGACGCCGAGGCAAAAGCCGAGCAAAAGGCCGAAAACAAGCCTCCAAAACCGCCTCGTCCCGAACCGGCGACGGCACCCGCGGCGGCTCCGAGACGCACCGAAACGGCTTCGGCTGGCGCCAGTTCCGGGCGCGCGGGTACGTCGTCTCGGACGCCAGCGCCGGCCCCGGTCGCCAAGCGCCCGGCAGCTCGCCGCTAGCGGCCCGCCCCGATTGGGACATGGTGTCGAACTATGGTTTTGGAGCAGGCAGGCGGCTGTACGATCTCACAATTTCGCGAGCGGGGCGTGCAGGAGCGCGCGGCCGTGCTAGAGTATCCAGATGACCGATACCACCCAACCCGGCGCCGCCCCGTTGGCCGGCCTTGACGCCAAGATTTCGCTCAGCCGCTGGGCGCTCGGACTGGAGCGGATCTGGCCGCGGCTATGGCTGCCGATCGGCGTGATCGCGCTGTTTTTTGTGGTGAGCCTGGCAGGGGCGTGGCCGCTGTTGCCGGACGGCTGGCATATCGCGGCCTTGACCGGATTCGGGCTGGCGGCGCTGGCCTCGCTCTGGCCATTGATCCGTGTACGATGGCCGTCGCGCGCCGAAGGACTGGCGCGGCTTGAGGCCCAGTCCGGATTGCCGCACCGTCCCGCTTCGTCCTACGAGGATACGCTGTCACCCGCGACGGGAACGCCGGCGGCGTTGAGCTTGTGGGCCGCGCATCGGCGCAGACTTTCGCGGCTTATCGACAGTATGCGTCCCAAGGCGCCGCGCCCGCGCACCGAGCCGAGCGACCCATTCGCATTGCGCGCGCTGTTGCTGCTGGCGTTGTCGGGACTGCTGGCAGTCGCTGGAGATGCGTATGCAGACCGTCTTGCGTCGGCCTTCCGCTTCGGGCCGGCGATTGCGATCGTGCCGACCCGGCTGGACGCCTGGGTGACGCCGCCGTCCTACACTGGCAAGCAACCCTTTCTGATTGCCGACGGCAGCCAGCCGCTGGCCAGTGATGAGCAGGCGAGCCGTCGTTTCGAGGTGCCCGAGGGGAGCCAGCTGCTGATCCGCGCCGCCGGTCCCGCGCATGGCGATTTCGCCATTGCGAGGCTGGTGGGACAGGCGCCCGCCGAGACGGTGGCAACCCAGGCCAAGGCCGATCCGGCTGCGCAGGTTGCAGAGTTCAAGTTCGTGCTGGATCGAACGATGACCGTTCGCGTTGCTGACACCGGCCTGGTGCGCCAGTCGTGGATGTTCGCCGTTACGCCCGACCGCCCGCCAAACATCGTTCTCAACGAGGCGCCCAAGTCCGGCGCGCGCGGGGCGCTGTTGCTCGACTATCGGGTAACGGACGATTACGGCGTGGCCAGCGCCGAGGCTGCGTTCGAGCTGGCTGAGCCGGCCAAATCCAAACCGTTGAAGCTGGCCGACGGCAGCGAGATCGGGCCCATGGGCGAGCCGCCGGTGTCGCCCCTGAAGTTGCCGAAAGCGGCCTCGGTCAAGGACATCAAAGGCAAGACCAGTCTCGATCTGGCCGCCCATCCGTGGGCCGGGCTGAAGGTCAAAATGACCCTGCGCGCCAAGGATCGCGCCAATCATCTGGGCACGGCCGAACCTGACGCATTTATTCTGCCCGAGCGTGCGTTCCAGAACCCGCTGGCGCGCGCCATCGTCGAACAGCGGCGAACCCTGTCGTTCTCGCCCGGCAGTTATCTCGATGTGCGCTTTGCGCTCGATGCGCTGGCCATCGCGCCCGACAAGTTCCCGATCGATCCGGCCGCCTATCTGATGCTGCGCTCGGCCTACCGGCAGCTCAAGCAGGAACCGTCCAAGGAACTATTCAAGACCGTCGCCGAGCAGCTCTGGCAGCTGGCGTTGCGCATCGAGAGCGGCAATCTCAGCGATGCCGAACGTGCGCTGAAGGAGGCAGAGGACCGGCTCGCCAAGGCCTTGGACGAAGGGGCCTCCGACGCCGAGATCCAGAAGCTGATGGCCGAGTTGCGCCAGGCCATGAGCAAATTCCTGCGCGAACTGGCCGAGCAGGGCCAGCGCCAGCCGCAGCAGCAAAGTCAGCAGAACGGCCAGTCGTTGAACGAACGAGATCTGCAGCAGATGCTCAAGCAGATGGAGGAATTGGCCAAGTCCGGCAACAAGGATGCGGCGCAACAGATGCTGTCGCAGTTGCGCGATCTGCTTGACCGGCTGCAGGCGGGCAAGATGGCCGGCAAAGGGCAAGGGCAGGACGGCAAGAACGGCCAGATGCGCCAGCTGATGGACAAGTTCGGCAATCTGATCGGCAAGCAAAAGAAGCTGCTCGACGAGACCTTCAAGCAAGGCCGCAGTCGCCGCGGCAGCGAGGGTGACCCGAGGGCAGGGCCAGGGCGATGGCCAAGGCGATGGTCAAGGTACGGGCGAGGGCGGCTCGCAAAGCCTGGACGGGCTTGGCGACCGCCAGGGCGATCTGCGCGGCGACTTGAACCGGCTGATGCAGGATCTGCAAGGGCTTGCCGGCAAGCAGCCGGACCAGCTGCAGGACGCCGGCCGCGCCATGGACGATGCGCAGGATTCGCTGAACAACGAGGATGCCGAAACCGCGACCGAGGCCCAGGGCAGGGCGCTGGACCAGTTGCGCAAGGGCGCGCAGGCGATGGTCGAGGAAATGATGAAAGGCCAGCAGGGCCAAGCCAATGGTGCCCGTACCGGCAACAGCGACCGCGACCCGTTAGGACGGCAGCTAACCGATCCCAACGAGGAGTTGGGCTCGAACCAGAACATGCTGCCGAACGAGTTGGCGATCCAGCGCTCGCGGCGCATTATCGAGGAGCTGCGCCGCCGCCTCGGTGAGACGACACGGCCGCCAGGCGAACTGGACTATCTGGAGCGGCTTCTGAAGTAGGCCACGGCAAAAGATCACGACGTTCGATCTGGTCGAGTCGAGGACCCGGTGGTCATTGTAGCGGGCCCCGACACTTGAGGCGTTTTGAAAATGCCAAGAGGCCGTCCCCGAAATGGGCACGGCCTCGTTTGTGAGAGATACGGCCGGATCCGTGTCCGCTAAAGCGGCGTACCGGCCATCGGCGTCGGTGAGCAAGCCATGCCCTCTTTCACCAGCTTGGTGCAATAGGTCGCTGCCGCCGCCTGGCTCGGGAACGGGCCGGCCAACAAGCGGACATTGCCGCCTGAGGTCGCCGAATGAGGCGTCAGCCCCGACAGCAGATCGCCATGCTGGTCCTGGAACAGTTGCCAGATCTGGCGCAGCGCATCGGGCGAGGTCGAGACAGCCAAATTGACAGCATACGGCTTGTTGGGCGCGGGCGCTGCCGCCGCCGGCTTGGGTGCAGGCGCAATGGCCGCAACCTTTGCAGGCTTGGCGGGAGCGGCCTTCACTGGCGGCAGCATGGCATCGGCTGACTCGCTCGACATCGCTTCGGCCGCGTTGGCTACGTTCGGATCGGCTGATACCACCTCGCCCACGATGCGCGGCGCCGGTGTCTGCTGCGGCTTGACCGCGATGGCTTGGCTCGGCGTTTTGGCCGCAACTGGCGGCATCGGCTTGCCGTCCAGCGTGGTGGCGGCACTCGATGACTGCGCCATGTTGCGCAAGTCCGTCAGCTTGACCTTGATGCCGCCGATGTCGCTGCGCAGGCTTTCCAGGCCTGTGGTCAAGGCCGCCTGCTTGCTGGCTGTCTGGTCGACGGTGGCCTTGACGGCATCCACCTTCGTCGAAAGCGCCGCGACTTTCTGATTGGTCGCCTCGATGGCGCCTGTACCGGCATCGGCGCTGCGCAGCGCTTCGGGCGCCAAACTGGCGACCGTGAGGTAGAAGATGCCGGCCGCGCCCAACGCCAGCCAGATGACGACATAGAAACGGTTGAGCGAACGGCCCTTGCCCGAAGCGTGGCCCGGATGTGCGGTTCTTGTGGTCATGGCTAAATCGGCCTCGTTACTTGCCACCGGAGATTTCCTGGCGGCTTCCCCCTAATCCAACGCCACGCACACGTCACACCGCGCATCCCTCCAAACGGGATGCAAACGTGGACCGGAAGCTGTCTGAGTCGCGGCACGCGATCAAACCGATTGCCTCTGGTTTGCGGCGGTGGCGCGCATTCCCTGTGGAAAACTCGTCACTTGGCCATCGGCTGAAAGCTGCACCCGGCACGCAAGCATGGCGACCGCTGGCGGTTTCTTAACGTGGCCGGATATGCTACCGCCATCGAATTGGAGTGCGCCTAATGGCGCTTGTGGGAAACGATCCATGCCGGCTCAGGATGGCGCTCTCGGTCCCGGGAGCAAAGCAATCGACGATACAATGCGGCGCATCGGTGTCGCCGCACGCAAGGCCGCGCGCGTTCTGGCGCTTGCACCGGCTGACTTAAGGACCCGCGCATTGCTCGCCGCCGCCGCGGCCGTTCGTGCAAGCAGCGCCTCCATTGTCGACGCCAACGCGCAAGACGTGACGGCCGCAACCGCTGCCGGCCGCCCAGGTTCCTTCATCGACCGGCTGACGCTGACACCCGCCCGCATCGAAGCCATGGCCAAGGGCATCGAAGAGGTGGCGGCCCTCGCCGATCCCGTGGGCGAAGTGATCGCCGCCTGGACCAGGCCCAACGGGCTTTCGATCAACCGCGTGCGCGTACCCCTGGGCGTCATCGGCATGATTTTCGAGAGCCGTCCCAATGTCACCGCGGATGCCGGCGCGCTGGCGGTCAAATCGGGCAACGCCATCATCCTGCGGGCGGGATCGGAGAGCTTGCAGTCCGCGACCGCGATTCACGCCGCGCTACAGCGAGGGCTTGCCTCCGCCGGGCTGCCGATCGACAGCATACAGCTGGTCCCGACCGGCGAACGGGAGGCCGTCGGCTTGATGTTGGCAGGCCTCGACGGCAATCTCGACGTTATCATCCCGCGCGGCGGCCGAAGCCTGGTGGAACGGGTCCAGAGAGAAGCCCGCGTACCGGTGTTCGCGCATCTGGAGGGCATCTGCCACGTCTATGTCGACAAAGCTGCAGACGTGGAGATGGCCAAACGCATCATCGTCAATGCCAAGCTACGCCGGACCGGAGTGTGTGGCGCTGCGGAGGCGCTGCTGATCGATAGAGCGGGGGCGGAGGGACGGCTCGCGCCGCTCGTCAAGGCGCTGCTCGATGCCGGTTGCGAAGTGCGGGGCGATGCCGATGCCGCGCAAACTGACACTCGTGTCAAACTGGCGGGCCCAGACGATTGGGGCAAGGAGTTCCTCGATTCAATCATCGCGGTGCGGTTGGTCGATGGCGTCGATGGAGCCATGGCGCACATCGCCCAGTACGGTTCGCAGCACACCGACGGTATCGTCACGGACGACGCCGCCACCGCCGAGCGCTTCCTGCGCGAAGTCGACAGTGCCATCGTGCTGCACAACGCCTCGACGCAGTTCGCCGATGGCGGCGAGTTCGGCATGGGCGCCGAAATCGGCATCGCCACGGGCCGCTTCCACGCGCGCGGGCCGGTCGGCGTCGAACAGCTGACGACGTTCAAGTATGTCGTTCGCGGCGCCGGACAGGTTCGGCCGGTATGATGTTTCGCTCCCACCATCTGAATGGCAGACCCTCAGTCGACGTCATCCCGGCGCAGGCCGGGACCCGCCCAAGTCGATGGGTGCGCTCTGCGGCTGATCGCAAGACGGATCGTCACAAAGCGGCCGTATCCAATGGGGTTGCACAATCGCACTTTGGACGGGCCCCGGCCTTCGCCGGGGTGACGATCACTGTGGGACGTTAGCAAGTATGAGCGAGAGCCCCGAAACGCTCGACGGCCGGTGCCTATGCGGTGCGATCACATTCAGGATCCACGCACCATTCCGCCCGATCATAGCGTGCCACTGCCGCCAGTGCGCACGCTGGACCGGGCATGCGGTGTATGCGACGGCCGTGGCACCGAGTCGGTTTGAGTTGAAAACTGGCGAGCAGGAATTGTCCTGGTTCCGAGCCTCCGATACCGCCGCGCGCGGGTTCTGCAAGGCTTGCGGGTCCAGCCTGTTCTGGAAGCCGGACAGCGGCGAGCATATCTCGATCCTTGCTGGCTCGCTCGATCCGCCGACGGGCCTATCCGTATCGTCGCACATCTTCACTCGTGACGCATCCGACTATCATATCATTCCCGATGATGCGCCGTGGTATGACGAAGATGTTGGGTCACGAGTTTCATTCGAACCAATGAGGGAAAACTCCGTAGAGCCCCGCTCGGGCTTCCGTCCCGGCTTCGCGCGCGGCCATGACTACAGCGTGACGGGTTGGCTCAGGCGCAACCAGAGCAACCCGGCCCTCGAGCCTTTCGGTTGGGTTGGATTGCTGGCGATGGTACGCGGGCTTTGGCGCTGAACCGGATCATGGCAGACACCGATACTTCACCAACGCACAGCAACTGGC
Organism: uncultured Alphaproteobacteria bacterium; assembly: GCA_963732765.1. Classification (GTDB taxonomy): domain Bacteria; phylum Pseudomonadota; class Alphaproteobacteria; order Rhizobiales; family Hyphomicrobiaceae; genus JANYHF01. The sequence continues at coordinate 159,737 of CAVTAS010000010.1, forward strand.
CGGCGCTCCCCCTCACCGCCCCCGGCTTGCGCATCGGCCTGCTCGGCGGATCGTTCAATCCACCTCACGATGGTCACCGGCACATCAGCTTGGAGGCTCTAGCGCGGTTGAACCTCGACCGCGTCTGGTGGATTGTCTCGCCAGGCAATCCGCTGAAAAGCCATGCCGATCTCGCCAACCTTGAGACCCGCCTGCATCTGGCCGCTGCGGTGGCGCACCATCCGCGCATCGACGTCACCGGTTTCGAGAGCCACCTCGGCACGTCCTACACCGCCGAAACGCTGGACTTTCTCACCCGCCGCCTACCCGAAGTGCGCTTCGTCTGGCTGATGGGCGCGGACAATCTCGCCAGCTTGCATCGCTGGCGGCAGTGGCGGCGTATCCTCGCCACCATGCCGGTTGCCGTGCTCGACCGGCCCCACTGGCGCTACCGCGCGCTCGCCTCCCCGGCCGCCATCAGCCACCGCACCAATCAGTTGCCCGAGACTGAGTTGCGCCGACTGGTCGCTGCAACCGCTCCCGCGTGGTCGTTCCTCTCTATACCGCTTTCCAACCTCTCTTCGACGGCGTTGCGCGCCAGAAGCCGGGCCCGGCCGCTGCAAAATCGGATAAAGCCGAACACGGCATAACGCGTCGGAAAGGGCAACCGACGGAGTTTCTTGAATTTTTCATGGAGCCGGCGCTATACTGCAAGCATCGAAGGCGAAGCGTCGGCGGTTGGCCGTACTGTCCTAAGCACGGCCGAAGGAGATCAGGGAGAGGTGGTTCACCCATCCGTGCCGGCGCGCAACGAAAGGAACAGACGCTGAGCATTCATGTTCTCGCTGCGCGGACCTCGCGCAAGCCCAAGGCGGCACCGGTCGCGGTCAAGCCCCGGTCTGCCGAACTTCTCGACCTCGTGCTCGCCACGCTGGACGATGCCAAGGCCGAGGACGTGGTCTCCATCGATGTCAAGGACAAGACCTCGATAGCGGACCACATGGTGGTCGCCTCCGGGCGTTCCCAACGGCATGTCGGCGCCATAGCCGATCAGATCGAGAAATTGCTGCGCGCCAAGGGCTACAGCCGCGTCAAGGTCGAAGGCCTGCCGCAATGCGATTGGGTGCTGGTGGATGCGGGCGATGTGATCGTGCATCTGTTCGAGCCTGACGTGCGCACCTTCTACAATCTCGAAAGGATGTGGCTGGCCGATCGCCCGTTGGACGTCGTTCCCAGTTGAGATGCAGCTGCTGATCGCTGCCGTTGGCAAGCTCAAGCAGGGTCCGGAACGTGACCTGGCCCTGCGCTACGCCAAGCGGATCGACGCGGCAGGTCCGGCCGTGGCGCTCGGTCCCGCAACTGTGACTGAGCTGGCAGAGAGCCGGGCGGCGACCGCTGATCTGCGCAAGGCAGATGAGGCCGAGCGGCTGTTGGCGGTGGCCGGCAAGGCCGAAGCGCTGTTCGTCCTCGATGAAGCGGGCAAGTCCCTCTCCAGCCGGCAGTTTGCCGATGCGCTCGGGAAACTGCGCGACGACGGCTGCGCACGCGCTGCCTTCCTGATCGGCGGCCCGGATGGCCATGGACCTGCCCTGCGCCTGAAGGCGACGCGCCTGCTGTCTTTCGGCCCTATGACCCTGCCGCACGCATTGGCCCGAATCGTCCTGTTGGAGCAAGTCTACCGGGCCGTGACGCTCCTCTCGGGCCATCCCTACCATCGCGACTGAGATCCGCTGGCAGATTTGCCGCAATTGCAGATGATGAGCCGTTGGTGAAACAACTAAAGTCCCGGCGGGATCAAGGATTGGAATACGGTTCGATGCAACTGAGAGGGACCATGCGCTGGGCGGCCACGATCGCTGTCTTGGCATGGGCCGTCGCCTCGGACCCTGCCATGGCACAGACGGCCGAACCCGTATCGCCAGCCGCGCCCGTCCAGGACGGAGCGAACGGCTGGCAGCCTTCGGTCGATGATGCAGCACGCAGCGATGCTGCCGAAGAGCTCGAGGCCAAGCAAAGGGCGCTGGAACTGGCGCGCCAGCGCGAGGCCAATCTTGAGGCAGGCATCGAGTTGCTCGCCAAGGAGCGCAGTCAACTCACCGAACAGCTGGTGACGACCGCCAAGAAAGTGCAGCAGAGCGAGGCTGATCTGTCGGGCGTGGAAGTCCGCTTGAAGGAGCTGACGGCTAAGGAAACCGTGTTGCGCGCTTCGCTGGCGCTGCAGCGTAGCGTCCTGGTCAAACTGCTGGCCGCGCTGCAGCGCATGGGCCGCGATCCACCACCGATCCTAATCACGGAGCGGGGCGACGCCCTCAGAATGGTGCGTAGCGCCATGCAGCTGACGACGGTGTTTCCACAGCTGAAGGACAAGGCCATTGCACTGGCGACCGATCTGGCCGCACTCGACGCCACCATCGCAGGCATCAAGACACAGAGTGCGCAGCGCTTGGTGAACAAGGACCGCTTGCTGGAGGAACAGAACCGGCTGGACGCGCTGCTCAAGCAAAAACGGGACGAGTTGGAATCGCAGCAGGGCAATCTCGAACAGCTACGCGTGACCGTGAACGAACAGGCCAAATCGGTCGCCAATCTCTCCGACCTGATCGCCAAATCCGATCGTGCGGTGGCGTTTCGCGGCACGTTGGGCGAGGGTGATAAGCAGCTGAAGGAACTACAACCCAGCGCCGAGCCCGATCCCCCGGCGGCCCCCGTCGAGTCCACCAAAGTGGCCGAAAACGAGACCGCAGTGAGCAAGCCTGTGATCCTGGGCAAGCTGCCGCCGGTACCCGGACAGGCCTTCGAGCGGGCCCGCGGCGCCCTGGTGGTGCCGGTCAAGGGTCAACGGATCTTGAAATTCGGTGATCCAACAAAGAATGTCGGCCGCTCGAAAGGTGAGGTATATACGACGCGTCCAGACGCCCAAATTACGTCACCCTGCAATGGTCTGGTGGTTTATGCAGGAGAGTTCAGAACCTTCGGTCAGATCTTGATAATCAACGCCGGTGGGGGTTATCATGTGCTTCTGGCCGGGCTCGGAAAGCTGGAAGCCAAGATCGGACAAGCCGTCGCGGCGGGCGAACCCGTCGGGAAAATGGGAGCTGGCGCAGGGTCCAGTGCTGTCACGGTCAACAGCACACCGGTGCTCTACGTCGAATTCCGCAGCAGAGACAAACCAATAAATCCCGGACCCTGGTGGTCGGGCGAGGCGGAGAAAGTACAAGGATGATGCGCAAATCCGAAGTGGCGTTCTGGTCGTTCGTCGTGCTCTCGGCCCTGGCGGCGGGCACCACGGCCATGAACCTTGCCAAATCCAGTCCCGCCTCGGCGTCCAACTCCGAGCTTTACAAGCAGCTCGACCTGTTCGGCGAAGTGTTTGAGCGCGTGCGCACCGACTATGTCGACAAGCCGGAAGACGCCTCGCTGGTCGAAAGCGCCATCAACGGCATGCTGACCAACCTCGATCCGCATTCGTCGTACATGACCGCCAAGAGCTTCCGCGACATGCAGGTGCAGACGCGCGGCGAGTTCGGCGGCCTCGGCATCGAAGTGACGATGGAGAACGGCTTGGTCAAGGTCGTGTCGCCGATCGACGATACCCCGGCTGACAAAGCAGGTGTGCTGTCGGGCGACCTCATCACGGCGCTGGATGGCGAGCAAGTACAGGGCCTGACGCTGGAACAGGCGGTCGACAAGATGCGCGGCCAGGTCAATTCGCCGATCACTCTGAGCATTCTGCGCAAGGGCAAGGACGCGCCGTTCGATATCAAAGTCGTGCGCGATGTCATCAAGATCAATCCGGTGAAGGCCAGCGTTGAGGACGACGTCGCCCTGATCCGCATGACCGCCTTCAACGAGCAGACCACCGAAGCGCTCAAGAAGGGCGTGGCGGATGTGAAGAAGAAGATCGGTTCCAAGCTGCGCGGTTATATCCTTGATCTGCGCAACAACCCCGGCGGCCTGCTTGATCAGGCGATCTCGGTGTCGGATGCGTTCCTGGAGAAGGGCGCAATCGTGATCACCCGTGGCCGTAACGACGAAGAGACCCAGCGCGCCAATGCCCGTCCCGGCGACATCACCGACGGCGCCAAGGTGATCGTGCTGGTCAACGGCGGCTCGGCTTCCGCCTCCGAAATCGTGGCCGGCGCGCTGCAGGACCACAAGCGGGCCGAGATTGTCGGGACGCGCTCGTTCGGCAAGGGCTCGGTGCAGACCATCATCCCGCTCGGCTCCAACGGTGCGCTGCGGCTGACCACGGCGCGTTACTACACACCGGCCAACCGCTCGATCCAGGCCAAGGGCATCGAGCCGGACATGCGCGTCGAGGAAGACGTGCCGGCCGAGATCAAGGCGCTGGAGAAGCCGCGTGGCGAGGCCAGCTTGCGTGGCCACCTGAAGAATGCCGGTGAGAATGCCGCGCAGGATTCAGGTTCCTCGGCTTACGTTCCTGAGGACAAGACCAAGGACAAGCAGCTGATTTTCGCGCTCAACCGTCTGCGCGGCACCGAGCAGGCCAAGACCGACGCGGCGGCTCCGGCGGCAGGCGAGGCTGGCAAGGCCGGCGCCGCGGCCACGCCGGTGCCGAACTGAAGTCTGCTCTTCGGGCGGACCGATAGACCGGATTTCGATGGCGCTCCGTTCCCGGGGCGCCATTGCCAGGTTTCGAAAGGCGATGAGGTCAAGAGACCCGTATGGCCCCCAATGAGTTGATGTTATGCGCGCTCTGCTGACGACGGCCCTGGCGCTCGCCTTCCTGCTGATGGCTGGGATAACCTATGTCGCGGTCACGCAGGATCCGTTGGCGGGAGAACCACGTGCCTCGGTTGACGTATCGCCGCCCGATCTAGCCAACCTGCAGCCAAAGATCGTTCCGATACCGGCACCGGCGGAAGCTCCGGCACCGATGGCTGCGGCTCCCGCTCCGGCTGCCGCCGGCACCGCTGAGTCCACTGCGACGGGTGTCGAGGCCAACGCAGTGGCGCTGACGGTGCCCGCGACCGCCGACCAGCCACCGCAGCCGGTTGCCGAGGCTGCCAAACCTGTTGCCGACGTCGCCCGCGCGGCTGAAAATGCGGGCGCTCCGGTGCAGCCGGTGCCTGCGGCCAAACCGACCCCCGCTCCCGCCGCCGTGCCCGATCCCGTCGCCGACAACAGCGTCGAGGGTGCAATCGTCGTGATCCCGCAGTAGGCCAACAGACACTTCCCGGTTGCCGAACGGCGTGCGATCGGGGCATCAGTGGCGAGAGGCCTGACCACGACCGGAGCACCCCCATGAAAGATCCCAAGTCGCTGCCCTACCGCCCCTGCGTCGGCATCATGCTGATCAACCCCGCCGGTCACATCTGGCTCGGCCATCGCCTGGACGAGCCGAACGACGAGGGGACGGGGACGTGGTGGCAGATGCCCCAGGGTGGCATCGACCGCGACGAGGATCCGCGCAAAGCGGCCTTGCGCGAACTGCACGAGGAAACCTCTGTCCGCTCAGCCGAAGTCATCGCCGAGGCCAGCCGTTGGTACTCGTACGATCTGCCCACGCATCTGATCGGCAAATCGTTCGGCGGCCGCTATCGTGGCCAGACCCAACGCTGGTTCGCCATGCGTTTCACCGGCACCGACAGCGAAATCGACGTCCTCGATCCGCCAGGCGAGGAGGCCGAGTTCGATGCCTGGCGCTGGGCCCCGATCGACGAGGCCCTGACGCTGCTGGTGCCGTTCAAACGCGACGTCTATGCCCAAGTCATCGCCGAGTTCCGGCATCTGACGCGGTGACGCCGGGTCGCCTTTTCACGTCATCCGCCGCGCCGATATTGCGGCGTACACTTCGGTCAGCGGCCGCTGCACCACGCTCCAGCAGGGCGCGCCGCCTGGTGTGGTGGCCGCGGCCAACGTCAGCCCGCGGTTGGCGGCGCGCTCGCCCAGGTTCAGCAGGTAACACAAGTCCGCGATCACGGATTCACTGTCGCCGTAGTAGCTGTGGCCCAAGCTGCTGAGGTCGGCCGAGGTGGCGTCGATCACCTCGATGCCAGCTGGCACAGTCAGCAGCGACTGGAAATCGCCAACCCGAGGGTTGCTGTGCGCCCCCGCCGAGGCGCCGATGGCCTGGTCCTTGGTCGAAGCATACAGCGTTACGCGGGCGGCAAACTTGGTCAGGCGCGGCGCGATGATCTCGTTGAACACCCCGGTATCGATATCGGGAGCGGTCAGGATCACCTCGCCGATCCGTGGCTTCAAGTGCGCCGTCGAGACCGAATCCAGCATCTGTAGCGCTTCCGTCACCAGGCGGTTGCCCATCGAATGGGCGATCACGTGCAGGGTTTGCGCCCCCGACTTCTCCAGCACATCTTGCAGGAAGGCGCGCAGGCGGTGCTTGCTGAGTTCGGCGTTGCCTTCCGATGTCGTGTAGGCCGTGAGCGGTGCGCTCATGATGTCCGGCGTCGGCCAGGAAAAGAAGATCGGTGCGCCCTCGAAACGCAGGTCGTACGCCATTTGTGCGGTGCGCCGCGCGGCGTCGGCGAACGAAACGCTGAACCCATGCACGAACACGAAGGCGTCCTTCTTGCTCGAACGGGCGACCGCTTGCGAAAGCGTCGAAAAAAACAGTGCTGGCTGCTGCGCCGTGAGGCTCACGACCATCACATGCTGGTCAGGGGTTCGCTCTTGACCGGTGGTCCACTGCCACCAGGTTCTGTCTTCCAGCCCGCCGACGACATGCTTCTTGGGGATAGATACGGTGCAGACGCCGTAACTCACCGTGCCGGATGCCGCCGTGGTGTCTGCCCGTTCGTGAGTGTAGCGGGCACCGGGGTTGGACGGCGTTTCGCCGACATCGCGCCGGTCGGTGCCGTAGTGGACGGTGACGGCGACGTGGTCGCCCTTGTCAACGCCAACCGGAGCACTAACGGTTGGAGCACCCGCAACTGGCGCGCCGGCGGCCGGCTCGCGAGCGATGGTCGCCGCCCGCTCCTGCATCGGGGCCGGCGCCGCAGCGGACGGCTGGGCAATCGAAGGGGCTGGCTTAGGCTGCAAGGTCTCGCGGATGGCCGCTTCGCGCCGGCGGCGGTCGTCCTCCAACATGCGTCTTGCGATTTCTGCGGCTGACACTGCGGTCCCGGCCGCTGCGGCCGCGCCAACGCCGGTCACGGTGGTACGGTCCGGGGCTGGCCGGTCGAGTTCGGTGGGCAAACGCTGCTCGCGTATGGGTGCCGAGGCGGACCCGATGCCTTCGGTACGCCTGGGCGGCGGCGCGGGCGCGGGTGATGGCCGCTGCACGGGCTGTTCCGGTGTAATCGTCGGTCGTGGTGCTTCGGTCTTGGGCGCTTCGGGCTGAGCTGCTTCAACCGCTGTTTTGCGCGGGAACGGCGTCTGGGGACGCGGCGCACCCGGTGCCGACGAAGGCCCACGGGGCCTGGCCGACTGGTTTTTTTCCCTCCAATCGCGGGCCCGCAATACAATCGCTATGACAGCCGCCGCAATCGCGATAATGGCGACAATCAGCAACGCGACCCAGCCGCCGGACAACTCGAACAAATCGGTGAACATCTACGCCTCCCTCATCGCAACCTGGGCGCAGGCTACCTTATCCCGGTGACATGCGTAAGGTCACTTATGCCGGCCAACGAAAAACCCGGTCACGCCACCAATCGAACGATCGGTGCAAGTGGAATGCGACGCCGGGCACCTTGAGCGGTGAAGGTCACCGGCAACATCCCCACGACTATGAAACGGGCGCCTGCTTGAGCCGTGCTGCTCGGCCGGTTGCCTCAGGTTGCGGCCGGGAGGGCGAACCCTGCCCGCCGGAGCCTGGGCGTCCAGCGTTGCGGCGCGGCGGTATCCGCAGGACGCGCGGAGCCTCATCGTCGCTTGCCCGAAGGCGGGGGAAGCTGCCGGCTTCCCGTGTTGGAATCCCTGGTACAGAGGGAAGGCGACTTAGGAGTTCGAACCTAAGACACCCGGATTAACAGTCCGGTGCTCTACCATTGAGCTAGTCGCATGGTGGACCTGAAGGGACTCGAACCCCCGACATCCCGGGGAACCCGGGCGCTCTACCGCTGAGCTACAGACCCTGCCCGTTTCAAGCGGAACACAGCAGCCGCAAAGCGGCGTGCGCCAGCCGGGACTCGACGAGCCCGGACACGAGGCGAAAAACAGGCGCGCTCAGTAGAGGCAAAAACGCAAGCGAAGTCCAGCGGGCGGCGACTGGCCGGGGAGTATCTGTTGAGCGATCCGGTGCGTTCCGGTTGGCCCAAGACTTGACTTGGGTGAGCCCCGCGTGCTCATCCCGCCCCAAGATATCAACGCAGGGTGCCGTACACATGACCGTCGCATTTCTGTTTCCGGGCCAGGGTAGCCAGGCCGTGGGTATGGGCAAGGCGCTGGCCGAGGCGTTTCCCGAGGCGCGCGCCGTGTTCGCCGAGGTCGACGATGCGCTGGGCGAGCCGCTGTCGCAGATGATCTGGAGAGGGCCCGGCCGAGACGCTGACGCTGACGCAGAACGCGCAGCCGGCGCTGATGGCGATGTCGCTGGCGGTGATGCGTGTGCTGGAGGCCAGGGGCGTCAATCTGAAATCCCAGGTGGCCTGCGTGGCGGGCCATTCGCTCGGCGAGTATTCGGCACTGGCCGCGGCCGGCGCGCTCTCCATCGCCGATACCGCCCGCCTGCTGCGCTTGCGCGGCAAGGCCATGCAGGCGGCGGTTCCGGTCGGGCAGGGGGCCATGGCCGCGCTGCTCGGGATCGATGCCGAGGGCGCGCTCAAGGCGGCCGCGGAAGCCGCGCAAGGCGAGGTCTGCCAGGTCGCCAACGACAACGATCCCGGCCAGGTGGTGATCAGCGGATCCAAGGCCGCTGTCGAGCGCGCCGGCGAGATCGCCAAGAAATACGGCGCCAAGCGCGCCATGATGCTGAATGTCAGCGCCCCCTTCCATTGCGCGCTGATGCAGCCGGCGGCCGATGCCATGCGCGACGGCGCTGGCCAAGGTGACGCTCCACAAGCCGGTCGTGCCGGTGATCGCCAACGTGCTGGCCGGCCCGATCAGCGATCCCGACGAGATCCGCAAGCGGCTGGTCGAGCAGGTGACGGGCACCGTGCGCTGGCGCGAATCGGTGGCCGCGATGGCCGCGTCCGGCGTCACGCATGTCTATGAGATTGGTGCGGGCAAGGTACTGTGCGGCCTGGCCAAGCGCATCGTCGCGACGCTGGACGCCAAGCCCGTCGGCACGCCCGAAGATATCGAGGCGGCGCTGGCTGCCCTGAAATCATAGCAAGAGAAAGATCACCGGATGTTTGAATTCGATCTGACGGGCAAAGGCGCGCTGGTGACGGGCGCTTCGGGCGGTATCGGCGAGGCGATCGCGCGCGCGCTTGCATGCCAAAGGGCGCGACGGTGGCCATTTCCGGTACCAAGCGCGAGAAACTGGATGCGCTGGCCGCCAACCTGGGCAGCCGCGTTCACGTCACGCCATGCGATCTGTCGGACCGCGCCGCCGTCGCTAAACTGGCCGGCGAAGCAGAGAAGGCGCTGGGCACGCTGGACATTCTCGTTAACAACGCCGGCATCACCAAAGACAACCTCTTTATGATGATGAAAGACGACGAGTGGGACAAGGTGATCGGGGTCAACCTCACCTCCACCTTCACGCTCATCAAGGGCGCCATCCGTGGCATGATGCGGCGCAAGTACGGGCGCGTCGTCAACATCACCAGCATCAGCGGCGTGATCGGCAATCCGGGACAAGCCAACTACGCCGCCTCCAAGGCCGGCCTGATCGGCATGACCAAATCGATGGCGCGCGAAGTCGCCTCGCGCAACATCACCCTCAACTGCATTGCTCCCGGCTTTATCAAAACCGCCATGACCGATGCGCTGAACGAACAGCAGACAGCTGCCATTGCCCAGCATATCCCGAGCGGCGAGTTCGGCCTGCCGAACGATATCGCGGCGGCGGCGGTGTTCCTGGCCAGCACCGAAGCGCGCTACATCACGGGGCAGACCATCCACGTCAACGGCGGCATGCTCATGGTCTGAGCCGAAAATGCCGCAGTGAAACAGGCAAATAGCTGGGGACTGTGACGCGTCGACCCCTCCGGCGCTCGCTGGTAATGCAAAACCATCTATGGTACCAAGCGCGTGTTTTTTGGGGGGCACGTAGGGTCAGGCAGCGCTTGCCTGCGCGCACACGTTGAGTGACTGTCCTGAGGCAGGATGGCGTAGCCGTCTTGGGTCAGGATGGCGCAGGCTGGCGTTCGAAGCCGAAAAGTGGCATGGCGTCAGGCGAACTTTCAAAACTTTCGGAACTCTACGAGGACACAAGAATGAGCGACGTTGCAGATCGGGTGAAGAAGATTGTCATCCAGCACCTTGGTGTCGAAGCCGACAAGGTGACCGACAATGCCAGCTTCATCGACGATCTTGGCGCGGACAGCCTGGATACGGTTGAGCTGGTGATGGCGTTCGAGGAGGAGTTCGGCTGCGAGATCCCCGATGACGCCGCCGAGACTATTCTCACCGTCGGCGACGCCGTGAAGTTCCTCGACAAGCACGCCGCCAAGGCAAGCTGAACATCGACGCGGGCCGTCCAAACGGGCGCGCCCGCGCTTTCCATTTTTGACACATCGAGTGGTTGTCATGCGGCGCGTCGTCGTGACCGGTTTGGGTTTGGTCACTCCGCTGGGGTGCGGGGTTGAACCGACGTGGAAGCGGCTGATCGCAGGCGAGAGCGGCGCCAGCCGGATTACGACCTTCGAAGTCGACGACCTCGCCTGCCAGATCGCCTGCACGGTACCGCGCGGCGATGGCAGCAACGGCACTTTCAATCCCGATCAATGGATGGAGCCGAAAGAGCAGCGCAAGGTCGATGATTTCATCATCTACGCCGTTGCCGCCGCCGACCAGGCTTTGGCTGACGCAAAGTGGCATCCCAAGACCTCCGAGACCCAGGAGCGCTCCGGCGTTCTGATCGGCTCAGGTATCGGCGGCCTGGACGGCATCGCCAAGACCAGCCTGCTGCTGCAGGAAAAGGGGCCGCGCCGGATAAGTCCGTTCTTCGTGCCCGGCCGCCTGATCAATCTGACCTCGGGCCACGTCTCAATCAAGCACAAGCTCAAGGGGCCAAACCATTCTGTGGTTACGGCCTGCTCGACCGGTTCGCATGCCATCGGCGATGCCGCGCGTTTGATCGCATGGGACGATGCCGACGTTATGGTGGCTGGCGGCGCGGAATCGGCCGTGTGCCGGATCGGCATTGCCGGCTTTGCCGCCTGCCGCGCGCTCTGCACCACCTTCAACGATCGCCCGCAGCAGGGCTCGCGCCCCTACGACAGGGACCGCGATGGCTTTGTCATGGGCGAAGGCGCCGGCGTGGTCGTACTCGAGGAACTTGAGCACGCCAAGGCGCGCGGCGCACATATCTATGCCGAGGTCACCGGCTACGGCCTATCAGGCGATGCCTATCACATCACCGCCCCCGAAGAGACTGGTGATGGCGCGTTCCGAAGCATGAAAATGGCCCTGAAGCGGGCCGGCATCAGCCCCGGCGACATCGACTACATCAACGCCCACGGCACCTCGACCATGGGCGACGAGATTGAGCTGGCGGCGGTCGAGCGATTGTTCGGCAATGCCACGGCAACGCTCAGCATGTCCTCAACCAAGTCGGCTATCGGCCATCTGCTCGGTGCGGCCGGTGCGGTCGAGGCGATTTTCTCGATCCTGGCGATCCGCGACAATATTGCTCCGCCGACGCTCAATCTCGACAACCCGTCCGTTACCACGGCAATCGATCTGGTGCCCCATGTGGCAAAGAAACGCAAGATCGACACGGTGCTGAGCAACTCGTTCGGCTTCGGTGGCACCAATGCCTCGCTGGTGCTGCAACGTCACGACGCCTGACGAAGCGGCTTGCCGCCACGGCTTGCACCTGCCTTTCGCCATATTTTCTGTTGAGGACTCTACCCCTGGGTAGATGCGAGGGGCCATGAAGCGCAAGAAGTCAGGCAAGAACGAGCCAGATTGGATGTCTGCCTCAGCGCAACGTCCCGTGACCACGCGCTCGCGTCCTCAGCAGCCACGCAGTCCGAGCGAACTTCTGGAACCGGCCCGGGCGCCAGGCGCGCCCCGTCAGCGCGGCCGCTCAAGGGGCCCTTCACCGCGCCGCGGCATGATTTCCTTCGTCAACGGCAGTTTGACGTTCCTGCTTGTCCTCATGCTGCTGACAGGCGGTGGCGCCTACGCCATGAAGACCGCTTTTGAGCAACCCGGGCCGCTCGATCATTCGACCGTGGTCGTGATTCCCCCCGGCGAGGGGTTGACCGGCATCGCCAGCCGCTTGCAACGCGAGGGCGTGATTTCCGACAGCAAGATCATGCTCGCCGGCTACTATTGGGACCGGGTCAAGAGCTACTTCACGAGTGGCAAGATCCCATCCCTGAAGTCGGGCGAATACGAGATCCGCAAGAACGCCAGCATGCGCCAGGTCATCGACACATTGGTCGAGGGCAAGGCCATCTTGATGAAGGTGTCGGTTCCCGAAGGGCTCACCAGCTATCAGATCGTTCAGTTGTTGAAGGCGCATCCCGACCTGAATGGCGACATTGCGGAAATTCCGGTAGAGGGCTCGCTGCTGCCGGACACCTATAAATTCTCGCGCGGCACCGAGCGCAGGGAAATCATCGCGCGTATGCAGACCGACGCCAAGCGGTTTATGTCCAAGCAATGGGAGACGCGCTCAAGCCGCATTCCGTACAAGACGCCGGAAGAGGCGCTGATCATGGCCTCGCTGGTCGAAAAGGAGACTGGCAAGGCCGACGAGCGGGATCGGGTGGCCGGCGTTTTCCTCAACCGCGTCAACAAGCGCATGCGCCTGCAAAGCGATCCGACCATCATCTATGCGGTGACCGGCGGCAAAGGCGCTTTGGGACGGGGAATTACCAAAAGCGAGCTTGAGGACAAGAACGAATACAACACCTATCAGATCGAGGGCTTGCCCCCGACGCCGATCTGCAATCCTGGCCGCGCTGCTATCGAGGCGGTGTTGAACCCAGCCACCACCAGCGATCTGTTCTTTGTAGCCGATGGCAGTGGGGGCCATGCGTTTGCCACCAGCCTCCAGGACCATCAGAAGAACGTGCAACGCTGGCGTCAGATCGAGCGCGAGGCCAGGGCCAAGGCTGCGAGCAATGCAGATCAATCGCGCCAGGAGCAGAGTGCCGGACCGGGGGTTGCCTTGGAGATGCCGGGGGTGAACGTCGACAACGGCCAGGCGCAGGCCCCGGCTGTTCTGACGCCCGCAACAGCGACGTCCAATACGATCGTGGCGACCGAGGACAATGCCGTAACGGTGCCGGCGGTAGAACCCGCTGCCGCCTCTGCGCCCAAGCCCGTATCTGCCGCAGTCGATGCAACCGCCAAAGCAACTGGAGCCAAGCCGGCCAAGCCGGCTAAGGCCACCGCCAAACCAGTTGTTGATCCCAAGGCCGCCAAGAAGCCGCTCAAGCCGAAGACACCTTAGACCGCATCTACTCCGCCGCCTGACGGGTCTTCGCGCGCGTATTCGCCAGCAGGAAATCGGCGATCCACTGCGCGATCACGGGCTGGTCGGGGCGCTTCTCCCTGAACGAGTCAACCGCGGCGGCAAGCACGTCGTCCGGGGCGATACCCTTCAGGCGGTGTTCGGCCACGCCGCGTAGGAACGGCACGTCAAACTCGGGATGCGCTTGGAAACTGAGGGCTGCATCGCCATAAGCAATCACCGCGTTGGGGCAGAAGTCGGAGGAGCCGATAACCCGGCCGCTTTCCGGCACTTCGACAACCTGATCCTGATGCAGTGCGGCGAGGGTGACTTGCGCCGGGATCTTGCCAGCGGCACCGGGCGTTTCGTCAATTCGATAGGTCTGCAACCCAAATCCCCAGCCCTTTGGCGACTGGATGACCTTGCCACCCAAGGCTTGCGCCAGAATCTGATGCCCAAAGCAAATCCCGACCACCGGCACCTTGGCAGCCATCGCGTCGCGCAGCAGCTGCTCCAGCTCGAGCATCCAGGGCAGCCGCTCGTAGGCGCCGTGGCGCGAGCCGGTAATCAGCCAAGCATCGCAAGCCTGTGGATCGGACGGAACATCGCCATCGACGGCCGCGAAGGTCTTGAATGTCAGCTTGCTCGATGCCGGGCCAAGCAGCCGCTCGAACATCTGCGGATATGAGCCGTGTTCGGCCAATTTCTCAGCCGGACGGCCGGTTTCCAGAATGCCAACGAGCATTTACGAGCCTTTGTTTGCGAGCCTTCTCTGACCACAGAGACTAGCACATTTGGCGAGTTGCGCGCCATCGCAGTGCGAGAGGACGTGGCCGTTCGAAGGCGGGATTGTGTTCAGTCTGTGCTTGCAACTCACAACTAGCCTGCTACGCTGAAAGTACGTACCGAAAGCGAGGGTAATTGCCGGACGGGGATAGCCAAATGCTGCGCTGCAATTCGGTCTGTCGTCTAAAACACTTCTTTCAATCATTGGCCATGTCGAGCTGCCTGCTGCTGGCCGGTTGCGTCTCGACGCAGGTCGGAGACTCGACGCAATCCATCAGTGGCCCGGCCGAAACTGAAACCGCATCGGCCAATTCCGGGGCCGCCGACGCTTTCGCGGCGGTCCTCGGTGGGGCTGCGCTTGGCGCCCTGGTGGTGGCCGGGGCGAGCGGCGACGTTGGTCAGCAGGCGTTGGCCCAGGCGGCCGCCACAGCCGATAACCCGGAAGCCGCAAGCATCGTTGGCGCAGTTCAATCGGCGACCGCCCCGTTTGCAGCGGCCAACGAGGCCGGCGGCACCCAATTAGCGAGTTTGGATACAGCCGGCAGCGGTAATTGCGAGGCGCGGTTGCGGGAGGCAGACGCCGAACTCGGCGGATACCAGTTCCGCAATACTACCGAGCAGATCGAGGCGACAATGTACGTCCTCAACAAACAGATCACCATAATCGATCAATTGTGCCCACGGTCTGCGGAGATCGCCAATCTCCGCGCTATGCGGGTACAGCAATTCAATTCCGCGCAGCGCGCTTGCGATCAGATTTCGGTCAAGAGCCACTGCGTCGCCCAGTGGCCTGGCCAGTACGAGGGCATTGGCAGCAACGCCACTATTGTCACAGGCGACACAGAAACTCCGGCACAGCCGAATGGCCCGAGGCCAATTTCGATCAAAAGAGGCTGCAGCAACAGCAGTCCCGGAGAAGGCGTGTGCGTTGTACAATAGCGGGGTACACATGAGAGCCATGATGGACGGACTGTTTCTCACCTCCAGTCAAACGTGGAGAGGACTGCGCCGCGTCAGTGTTTGGCTCTAAGGAACCCGAACGGGGAAGCTGCGAATTCCTGGTCCAGAGCGACCGCGATTTCCGCCGCCAGCCGTGCGTTGTGCCTGATCAGCGCGCGGTTGGCTTTCAAGCTCTTGCCGCCGGTCAGTTCCACCAACCGGGCCAGTAGATAGGGCGTCAGATCCTTGCCCGTCACGCCCTTCGCCGCCGCTTCCTCGATTGCGGCCTCGATACGCGGGGCGATCTCGGCTGCGGGCACTTCTTCGGCGGATGGCAGCGGATTGCACACCAGCATGCCTCCGGTCATGCCCAGGCGAAGGTGCGCGCCCATGGCGTCGGCAATGGCTTGTGGAGTGTCTAAGCGAGCGTCCACGCGCAGGCCCGAGGAGCGCGAAAAGAACGCAGGGAATTCGTCGGTGCGATAGCCAATGACGGGGACCCCATTGGTTTCCAGTACTTCCAGCGTCTTTGGCAGATCGAGGATGGATTTGGCGCCCGCGCAGACCACCGTGACCGGCGTGCGGGACAGCTCGATCAGATCGGCCGAGACGTCGAAACTCAGTTCGGCCCCGCGATGCACGCCGCCGATCCCGCCGGTGGCGAAAATCGGGATTCCCGCGCGGGCCGCGATCAGCATGGTGGTGGCGACCGTGGTGCCGGCGCTGCGCCCAGCTGACACCACCAGCGCCATATCGCGGCGCGACGCCTTGGCGACGCCCTTGGCTGATGCGAGCGCCTCCAACTGGTCCAACTCCAAGCCAACGTGCAGCCGGCCTTCGATGATGGCGATGGTGGCGGGAACCGCGCCGCCGGCCCGCACTTCGGCTTCCACCTCGCGCGCTGTCTCGGCATTGGCGGGATACGGCATGCCGTGGGTGATGATGGTGGATTCCAGCGCCACCACCGGGCGGTGACTGGCGAGCGCGTCCTTCACCTCGGCTGATATCATGAGTTTGTCAGTGGACACGGGCGGCTCCTTTGCGGGGCTTTTTGGCGGGATCGAGTGAGGCGGCCAACACGTCCAGCGACAGCTGCGGCGGCACGGTATGCACGCTTTGCAGCACCAGCGCAGCGAGCGCCACGCCGCACATCACGGAGTCCACAAGCAACTGCCCGCGGCTGAGGCCGAACAGCGTGCCGGCCGCGACTGCGTCGCCCGCGCCCGAGACACTGACGATCGGCACGTCGGGTGCATCCATCACCGTGATCTTCTCGTCCTCGGCCAGGATCAGGCCGTGTTGGCCCATGGTCGCGACCATGTTCCGGATGCCGCGCTTGAGCATGCGCTCGACACCCTTGCGGCCGGACGATTGGCGGGTAAGCTCGGTGACTTGGGCAGCGTTGGTGAAGAGAACGCCGACATTGCCAAGTCCTTTGGGCAGCCGCTTGGCCTTGGCGGGCGATACGCCGTCGATGGCGAGCAGGTACTGCTGCAGCCGCGCGCCCTCGCACAGCATGGCGATGGTCTCGGCCGGCAGATTACAGTCGGCGAACACGATGGTGGTCGGCGGCAGGTTCTTCAGCGCGGGGGCGACCACATCGGGCGTGAGCCGATCGAAAATCTCCATGTCGGCGAAGGCTGCCACCAACTCCCCGCCGTTCATGGCCGCGAGGTATTCGGCGGTGCTGTAGCCCTCAAGGACCAGGACGCCACCGGTATCGACGCCCGCGTCCTGCAGCGCGGCCGTAAGCCTTGCGCCTGCCGCATCCTTGCCGACGGCGCTGACCAGAGTGACCGCCGCTCCGAGCCGCCCCAGGCTCTCGGCAACGTTGCGCGCGACGCCGCCAAAGCCGCTGGCCGAGCGCACGGGATTGCTCGCGCCGGCGGTATAGCCATCGGTGCACGTCAGATTGCGGTCGACGACAGCGCCGCCGATGCAGACAATGGGGACGGGATGTAAACTCACGCGCGCAACCTCGCGTTCCGAGGGTCGTAGACGGGTTCGGCAAGGACCCGGGCCGTGCAGCGACGGCCGAGGATTTCGACTTCGAGCACCGTCCCGGGGGTGGCTAGCGGTGGCTCAGTGTATCCGAAGGCCAGCGATTGTTTCGTGGTAAATCCGTAAGCGCCCGATGTGGTTACGCCGACGGGCCGGCCACTGGCGAAGATGGGTTCACCGCCAATGCAGTCTGCATCCCCCACATCGACGTCGAGATACACCAGCTTGATGCGCGCGCCTTGCTGTTTGCTCTTCAGCGTTGCCGCCTTGCCGACGTAGTCCAGCTTGTCCAGACCGGCGAAGCGCTCCATATCGCCCTCGATCAAGGTGACCTCGTTGGTGAGTTCCGAGCCCATGCCGCGATAGGCCTTCTCCATACGGAGGGAGTTCATGGCGTAGGTGCCGAAGAGTCTTGCCACTTTCGGACGCAGCGCGTCGAACAGCTTTGGCAAGTCAGCCATCGGTGCATGCAACTCATAACCCAGTTCGCCGACGTAGTTCACGCGCAACGCGCGGACTGTCACGCCGGCGATGGTGATTTCGCGGCCCGTCAGCCAGGGAAACGCAGCGTTCGACAGGTCGGCATCCGTCAGGCTAGCGAGGATATCGCGCGACTGCGGTCCGGCAAGTACAAGCGTTCCGTAGGCGTCGGTGATGTCGGTGAGTGTGACCTGTTCACCGGGCTTGCGCCGGTTCGTCAGCAGATCGAGATCGTGGATCTGGGCCGTCGCTCCGGACAGCAAATAGAACCGGTCGGCTCCCAGCCGCGTGATCGTGAACTCGCTTTCAATGCGCCCTCCCTCGGTCAGGAGATGCGTCAGCGTGATGCCGCCATCGCGCTTGGGCAGCTTGTTGGCGAGCACGCGATCCAGCAAGGCGGCGGCATCCCGTCCGCTGACGTCGTATTTCGAGAAGGTGGAGAGATCCATCAATCCACAGCTTTCGCGCACGGCCTTGCACTCGGCTGATACCGCGTCTTTCCAGTTGCCGCGCCGGTAGCTGTACGCCTCACCCTTGCCTGACTTGTCGTACCAGCGCGGCCGCTCCCAGCCGGCGATCTGCATGAACTGCGCGCCTTCCGCTGCCAATCGGTCGTACAGGGACGACGTGCGCACCATGCGCCCTGCGTCGTGCTGTTTGCCGGGCGGCATACAGGTGTACATATGTTCGTAGTCGTTCACCGAGGTGAGGCGCGCGTACTCCTTGGTCGCCCAATTGCCGAAGCGACGCGGGTCGAAGTCGGCCATGTTGATCTCGGCCGCGCCATGCACCATCCATTCGGCGAGATACTTGCCCATGCCGGCGCCCTGGCAGATGCCGATCGAGACGCCCGCCGCCATCCAGTAGTTCGGTGCGCCGGGTGCGGGGCCGAGCAGGAAGTTGCCATCGGGCGTATGCGTGATGGCGCCGGAGATGATCGACTTGATGCCCGCCTTGCCAAAGAGGGGCATACGTTCCGTCGCGCGCTCCAGCCATGGCATCAGGCGATCGAGTTCATTGGGCAGCAGTTCGCTCTCGAAGTCCCAGGAGATGCCGTCGTCGAACACGCTGTGCGCGCCCTTGGTCTCGTATGGGCCGACCAGCACGCCGTTGGTTTCCTCGCGGATGTAGCTGTGGCTGTAGGGATCGCGCACCACCGGCAGCTCCTTGGCCAGGTCGATCAGCTCCTGCAGCGGCTCGGTGATGATGTAGTGGTGGAGCATGTTGGCGATCGGCACGTTGTGGCCGGTCCATTTGCCCACAACATCGGCATAAGAGCCGGCGGCGTTGACGACATGCTGGCAGACGATGTTGCCCTCGGCCGTGGTGATTTTCCACTCGCCCGACGGCAGATGTTCGATATTGGACACACGGTTGCGGCGCGAAATCGTCACCCCCAGCTTGCGGGCGCCGGTCGCCATGGCGTTGGTGACGTCGGCGGGAGCGACGTGGCCGTCAGTGACGGTGAGGAAGCCGGCCTTGACGCCGAAGGTGTCGAGATAGGGGTGATGCTGACGGATTTCCTCCGGCGAGATGATGTGGGCCTCGTAGCCGATCAGCTTGCTCATGGCGTGGACGTGTTTGAACCAGTCCACCTCCTCGTCGGTGAGGGCGAGCCGGATGCCGCCGCAGCCATGCCAGCTCACTTGCTGGCCGGTGAGTTCAGGCAGCTTGGGATAAAGCTGCGTACCGTAGAGATGGATTTTCGACAGGCTGTAGCCGCCATTGAAATGCGGGCATTGACCCGCGGCGTGCCAGGTGGAGCCGGAGGTCAGTTCGCCCTTCTCCACCAGCACAACGTCAGTCCAGCCCTCCAGCGCGAGGTGGTAGGCAAGGCCGACACCGACGATCCCGCCGCCGACAATCACGACGCGGGCATGCTCAGGCAAGGCGGGCATCTGCAACTCCTGTTTCAAGCTGGCACACCCTACGCGCATGGCTTCCAAACGCCAACCCGAGCGGCGACGAAATCCCCTTGCCTGGCACCATTAACCGCGTATTAAGTCGCGCTTGCAAATGGTGCGGCTGTGGCCCGCCCCTTGCGAATTGCCGCTGGAGTTTAGCGTTCACAGGGCGGTCGAAAATGGATGCGGGTTTCCTGAACTACGTGCTGACGGCGGCCATCGGCTTTGCTATCGGCGGTGTGCTGATGAGCGGCCACTATATGGTCACGGGCAAGGCGCTCGGCTTCGCCATGAACAAGGGCTACTCAGGGCTGATGCCGCTGCAGATCGTGCTGCGTCTGGTGGCGGGGCCCGCGATCCTGGTGCGCAATGTCTTCACGATGGAAGACGACAGCATCAGCCTCACGGTGGCCGGCGTGGCGGTGGCTTCGCTTTGGAGTCTTGGCTGCGGCTATCTTTTGTTGCAGACCATCGGCCAGGGCTGACGCATCGGAGTCAGCGCAACTCCTGCGAGGACCGCATGGCCTTATTGCCACTGGGTGATGATCGCCCCGTCTTTCCGCCCGGCGACAGCTGGATTGCCCCCAGCGCCACGCTGATCGGCCGTGTACGGTTAGCCCATGAGGCCAGCGTTTGGTTCAACGCAGTGCTGCGCGGCGACAACGAGTGGATCAGCATAGGCGAGCGCTCGAACGTGCAAGACGGCTGTGTTCTTCACACCGACATGGGCTCGCCGCTCGATATCGGCTGGGATTGCACCATCGGCCATATGGCCATGCTGCACGGCTGTACCATCGGCCCGAATAGCCTGATCGGTATCGGCGCCGTCATCCTGAACAACGCGCGCATTGGCGCCAATTGCCTGATCGGCGCCAAGGCGCTGATCACCGAAAACAAAGTCATCCCCGACAATTCGCTGGTCATGGGCGCGCCCGGCAAAGTGGTGCGCACGCTGACGGATGCTGAGATCGCCAGCCTGAAATCCTCGGCCGCTCACTATGTCGCCAACTGGCGGCGCTATGTCAGCGACATGAAACCGGCAGTGTAGGCAAAAAAAGAGCCGGCTCGCTGAGGAGCCGGCTCAAGGGACAGACCCGGTGTCGGGGTCGGGATGGCAGGGAGTGACACCGGGACTGAAAAGGATGGGCTACCTCTTGGAGCCGGAATTGGGGGGTCCCGCAAACGCTGCGACCGTCAACTCGCGAGGCGGCGTCAGTCCCGGCGCAAGCGCCAGCCAGATGCGCGGACTAAGCGTCGATTGTCGCTTAATGAATTGATAAGGCGTGACGTTCCATGCCACCACTTTGGGTTGCCGGTTGTCGAGCACGAAGTCACCGCGCGAGGTGCGCGCCGTAAGCACCGCATGGCCTTCCCCGTTCTCGTCGCGCACGACGGTCATCAGCAGCGATCCGATCGGCCAGCCGCGTTGTCTCAGCATTTGCTGCTTGGTGAGCGCATAGTCCTCGCAATCACCGAATTTTCCTGCAAGAGTCCAGAAGTCTACCATTCCGAACAGGTCCTGGTCACTGCGTGCAACCACCGTCTGATTGACGACGTCGTTGATCTCGACGAGGTCCCGCCAGCGCGCGGGCGTCAACGCCATGCGGGGTGAGCCGCCCTGTTCGGGTGCGCATTCGTCGGGACTGCGATGGCAGAAATCCTGGAAGGCGCTAGGTGGCAGCACTTCGCCACCGACATGCATCATCTCGCCGGCCGGCGGCAGGAGACGGCTTGCTTGGGCAAGGCTTACGGTGGGTATCGCCAGGCCAACGCACAGGCCCACGGCGAGTGCCATGATGGAAACGCAACGCAACATACAAAGTCCCTCGATACTCTGGGAATACTGACAGAGCGGGACTGAGATACTGGAAAGCCCCGCATCTCAATTTGAACCAAAGATGTTTAAAAGTTTATCAATTTATGGAAGGAAAAGGCGGGACTTGGGATTAGGGAATGATTAGGGATCAGTAGAAAAGAAAAAAGGGGCCAACCTGGCCCCTGAACAAGTTGGTTTCTCATTCCGAGTCACTAGTCCCTAGTCCCTAATCCCTCACTTCACCCAAAATGCTTCCTGAGCGCCATTGGGTTCTGGATGTCGAGGAACTGCAGCGCCACGCCCTGGTCGTGGTGGCGGGCAACCTTGGCGCGCAGGCGGCCGAGCGTGACTTCGGTGCCCAGCGGCGGAAGCGGATCGATGGCGATCGAGGCGCCGCTGATCGACACGTCCAGCATGCGCACTTCCAGCTGGCGTCCGTCCGGGAACAGAAGAATCGAGTCCATCTGCTTGGGCACGATACGGTCATGCCGGCGCGCCTCGGGAATGCCGAGAACTTTGCGGTTGATCAACCAGGTGAGCTGCGCGGCCATTTTCTCGCGCCGGTGCTGCGTGGCCTGGATTTGAATAGCAAATCCGCCATCGATCAGGCGGATGACAGGGCCGTCAATACGGCCGATTTCATCGAAATAGGCGATCACATGTTCGCCCAGCGCCACCGGCTGCGGGCTGTGCAGTGCCGCGCCGCCGACCGAAACGTCGATCAGTTTGCACGGATATTCGGCCTTGTCGGCGCGCATGAAACGCCCGAGCGCATGCAACTCGACGCGCTTGTGCCGGCGCCGGTCGGGGCCGGTATCGGGCGCACCGGCGCTGACGTGCTCGGCGAAATCGGAGAACGACTGGTCGAAAGCACTCATGAGCGCGCAGCCTCCTGGACCCACAGCGGGCAAGGCGCGTAACGGAGGGTCCCGCGCCGGAAATCGGATGCTGCGACTATGCGTTGACGCCGTTTAACAAAGCACTAAGGCGCGCTCGCTTGCTGGTTCATTTTGGGCCAGATTTGCCGCTACCGCCAGATTTGTTGCTGTCAAAAGTATCATCAGTGCGGCCACCTTGATAGACGCGGAATGAGCGGCGCTCGATGCGAACCACCTTGGAGTCGCTGTTGTCGCGAATAAAGGGCGAGGGCGATGTGCTGCGCGCAACCACGGCATGCGGACGTCCGTCGGGCCAGATCACATCGAAGGTGGCCAACTCAAGCTGCGTGTAAGGCGCGGTGGCATACGGCTGCATGGGCGCCACCGGAGCCAGGGACCCCATGACCCGGCTGATCGACTGGCCAGTATGGACCAAAGGTAGCAACAGCATCTCGAAGGAGGCCTGCGGGCTGTCTTCGGCGGCCGCCATGAGGCCCACGACGCCCACGCCACCGTCGCGAGTGACGCTTTCCAGCACCCGGATCAGCACTTCGCGGTCTTCTGGCGTCCACAGATCCAAGATGTTGCGGCCCCGGAACTCGCGCCCGAAACGGTCGCAAATGCGCGTGCCGGCCAGCCTGAACATATACTCGTGCCGGTCCTCCCGCTCGAGAATGAAGGTGTCGGGCAAGATGCCTGCAATGGCCGCCGGCTCCACCTCGAAACGCCGTGGGGCCAGCCGGCCGGCCCGCAAATCGTTCCAGTAGGCAAAGAGCTGCTGGCTGGTTCTGACTTTCATGAAACTGCGTATCCCGACATATCCACGCCACGGCCGAAGCCGCCATTGGCGGTGCATCCAGGCGCACCGCATCTGGCAAGACAGCAGCAGATGCCGTGCCAAGACAGCCGAAGACCGGGCTTAAGGGTGGCTCGGATTGCGGAAATGGTTGAGGGGCAAGGTTTAGATCGCGCGCGGCGGACGCCATGAAAGTTGCCACTTGCCAGTCAGGCGCTATGGGATCATCCTGCGACAAGTTGTCGTTCGATCCCTTTGGCGGACCGTCGAGCCTGCCGTTTGCCGGCTCCGCCTGGGCAAAGAGCGCTGCAGGTGGCCCTTTGGCTGCTTGGGTGCATAACTGCGGAGGACGCCATGGACGCAGCAACAATTCTCAAGTCCAAGGGACGGCATGTTCACTCGGTACGGCCGGACTCTACCCTCGAAGAAGCTGCCCGCACCCTCGCGGACCAAGGCATCGGCTGCCTGGTTGTGATGGAGCGGCCCGGCGAGATGGTCGGCATACTTTCAGAGCGTGACATCGTGCGCGAAATCGCTCTGGGAGGTGCGGGACGGCTCAAGTCCCACGTCGCCGACGCCATGACGCGCGCCATCTACAGCTGCCGGCTCTCGGATACGATTGATCAGCTCCTGAGTGAAATGACGGCGCGACGCCATCGCCACATCCCGGTGGTTGAAGGCGGCGAGCTGATCGGCCTGGTCTCGATCGGCGATGTCGTGAAACTGCGCCTGGCTGAGGCTGAAATGGAGACCGCCGCCATGCGGGCGTATATCACCACGGGGTGAGGCTGAAAGCAGGACCGGAGTCCCGTTCAGGACCGCCAAGGCGGTTGTCCCGCTGGAGATATCCAGCGGGAACCCTGCTGCCGTGCGCCATCGGAGCAATCGCTTTCCCTGCCAAGTGGTTTCGGCGAGCAGGTCATCGGAAGTAGTAAGATCGTTAAAAACCTAAACAATCAGTGCGCAATATCTCAACTAATTTGTGCCAACCCTAATGCGTTCGGGGCAGGGTATACGCGTTAGAGGCTGAAATGCGCTTCAAGGACGATGTTTCGGGCAGTCCAACCCGTTTCGTGAACGACGCCAGCGGCTCGATCGCGATAACGTTCACGCTCATTTTCGCAGTACTCATGCTCTGTGTCGGCGGCTCAATAGACTATCTGCGCTGGAGCAACGCGCGTGCCTTGACCGGAGCGGCCATTGATTCTGCAGTGCTGGCCGCGGGGCGGTCGCTGATTGTGAACCCGCAAAGCACACAGGCCGCCGTGGCGGCCGCCGATGCCACTTATCGCTCAGGCATTGCTCAACGTACGCCCGCGCTCACAGGACAATATCAAGTTCATTGTCGACGACACCACAGGGACCATTTCGGCTACTGGCACAGTCACGATCAAGACAACTATTCTTGCCGCCTTGGGAATGAGTGAGCTCAGCCTGGTCTCAGAGAGCGCCTCCGATCACGCACAAGTCGAAGTCTCGCCCGGCGGCCCAGGCGGCAGCAATCTCGAAGTCGCGTTGATGCTCGATGTCACCGGCTCAATGTGCGACGATGGCGTTGGCCCCTGCGCCAATGGAACCAAAATCAACGGCTTGAAGGACGCGGCCCGCGAGCTGGTCAACATGGTCGTCAATCCCTCGACGACAGGTCATGTCAGCCGTGTCGCGCTGGTGCCGTTTGCCACCAAAGTCCGGGTCGGTCCCGATGGCGGCGGAGCCCCCTTGATGAAGACCCTCACCAATATGGACGCGACTTGGAGCGGTCTGTTCAATGAGTGCATGGCCTCGACCGGCGGTGGCGGCAGCGAGACAGCGGGCGATTGGACCTGCACGGCCTATGCCGATACTCCGGTAACCAATTGGAAGATCATGCCCTGCGTGACCGAGCGCTATCGCGACGGAGCTTTCGATGTGTCGGATGTCGCGCCTGGACCAGGTATGTGGCTGAACGGCCACGATGGCTCGCGCCGTCAGTTGAGCGAAGACAGCTCCGATACGCCGCTTGCCTCAGGTCGGGCGTCGCCGGCGACGCGGCCGATCATTGGAACTTCCGACAGGACGGTTATTGCGGCGACATTGCCGAAGGCAACGACGTCATGCCGTTGTCTGCCGATAAGGCCGCTCTGCTGGCGCGTATCGACGACTTGCAGGGCTATGGCGGCACTGCTGGAGCGCTTGGGACCAGTTGGGCCTGGTACATGTTGTCGCCGGAATGGTCGTCCGTATGGGACGCCGGTAGCACCGCCTGGGTCAGCTATTCGGACCTGACGACATTGCAGAGCAATGGCGCACCGCGTATTGCGCAAAGTCGCAATCCTCATGACCGACGGCGGTTACAACGCCTTTCGCTCCGGTAAGGAACAAGACCAGCAGACCGTTTCCGACTATGCCAAAGACGCATGCACGGCGATGAAGGCCAAGGGCATAGAGATCTACACCGTCGGCTTTGCCCTCAATGAGTTGACGGCAGCCGAAGGCTACCATAGCGCGCGCAACCCTGCAGAGCTGTGGTACCGACGTGTCGCACTTCTACGAAACGCTGGACGTGCCGGCCTTGCGGGTCGCCTTCAAGTCCATCGGCGGCAAGATGGCCGGATTGCGGCTGGTACGTTGAAGCCGTTGGCAGGCTGAGGCGGCCGGGCACCAGCCGCATTCAGTCTTGTCTCGCGTTGACAAATCTGTATTTTCGTCCACGACGTCCGGGTCGTCGTGGGGTCCGTGCTGAATACCGCGAGGCTGCTTGCGGCAGGACGTACCTTGAACCGGGGCAGCATGCCAAAGCCGATCGTCATAGCGCTGGATGCGATGGGGGGCGATCGAGGCCCCGAAACCGTCATCGATGGCGCAGAGGTGTCGCGGTCGCGCCATCCCGGCGTACGCTTCCTGATGGTCGGCGATCGCGAGCGTGTAGCACCGCTGCTAGCACGACACACGGCACTTTCGGCCTGCACCGAGATCGTTCACACCGAGCACGCCGTCGCCATGGACGATAAGCCGAGCGAGGCGCTGCGGCGCGGTCGCCGGATCTCGAGCATGTGGAGGGCGATCGAGGCCGTAAAGGCCGGTAAGGCTGATTTTGCCGTCTCTGGAGGCAATACCGGCGCGCTTATGGCCATGGCCAAAGTCTGCCTCAAGACCATGCCAGGGATCGAGCGCCCCGCTATTGCCGCCATCTGGCCGACGGTGAAGGCCGAGTGCCTGCTGCTGGACGCTGGCGCAACCGTCGAAGCGACGGCGCCGCAGTTGATCAATTTCGCCTTCATGGGCTCGGCAATGGCACGCGCGTTGCGCAAAAAGGAGCGCCCCGTTGTCGGCCTGCTCAATATTGGTACCGAAGAAATGAAGGGCCTTGGGCCGATCAAGCAGGCGCATGCGACACTGCGTTCGGCGGTGTTGCCGTTCGAGTACAAGGGATTTGTTGAAGCCGACCATATCGGCCACGACGCCGCCGACGTGGTGGTGACAGACGGGTTTACCGGTAATATCGCGTTGAAGACGGCCGAGGGCACAGCCAAGCAAATGGCGCGCTACCTTCGCGACGCCATGGAGCAATCTTTGCTGTCGCAGCTCGGCGGCTTCATTGCCCAGGACGCCTTCCGCGTGCTGAAGGCGCGCATGGACCCGCGCCGCTCCAATGGCGGTGTGTTCTTGGGACTGAACGGGCTTGTGATCAAGAGCCACGGCGGCGCCGACGCCACGGGCTATGCCAGCGCCATCGATCTCGGCTATGACATGGCGCGCGCCGGCTTGGTCGACCGGCTAGCACGCGATATGTCGGCGGTGCCCACCTCGTTTGGAGAGTCACTTGGGGTTCCGCACGCGAAAACGGCCAACGACGACGAAATCGTGCTGACAAGCCAGGATAGCTGATCGGCAGGCTCCTGCCTGGGACGCAAGTCAGTGGCGCGGCTAACGAAGGGTTCTCTACAATGGCCGTGATCCGGTCGATTATCCGTGGTTGCGGCGCCTATCTGCCGCAAAAGATCGTCACCAACGACGAATTGGCAACAACCCTGGAGACCAGCGACGACTGGATCCGTGAGCGTACTGGCATCCGCCAGCGCCACATCGCGGCCAGGGGCGAGCTGACTTCGGATCTGGGCGCGGCCGCTGCCAAGCAGGCCATGGTGCGCGCAGGCATCAGTCCATCGGCGATTGATCTTGTGGTGTGCGCAACGTCCACGCCCGACAAGACATTTCCGGCCACGGCCACCGCCATTCAAGCCAAGCTTGGCCTGAAACCTGGCGGCGCAGCTTTCGATGTTCAGGCGGTTTGCAGCGGGTTCGTCTACGGCATGACAATTGCCGACAGCATGCTGAAGTGTGGCGATTTCAAGCAAGCGCTGGTGATCGGCGCCGAAACCTTTTCCCGCATCCTCGACTGGGACGACCGCTCAACCAGCGTTCTGTTCGGCGACGGAGCAGGCGCCGTTGTCCTGGAGGCCCAGATGCAGAAGGGCACCAGCGCCGACCGTGGCATCCTGCTCACAAGGTTGCATGCCGACGGCCGCTATGGCGAGGAACTGCATGTGGATGGCGGGCCGTCCTCGACGCAGACAGTCGGCCATCTGCGCATGAACGGGCGTGAGGTGTTTCGCCATGCGGTGACGCATATTTCGGATGTGATCCAGGAGACGCTGGTCGATACCGGGATGACGGTGGACGAGATCGACTGGTTCGTGCCGCACCAGGCAAATCGGAGAATCCTGGAAGGGACGGCGAAAAAGATTGGCATTCCGATCGAAAAAATCGTCATGACTGTGGATAAACACGCCAATACCTCCGCCGCCTCGATCCCGCTTGCCCTCAACGCCGCCCTTGAGGACGGTCGCATCAAAGAGGGCAATCTGGTGCTGATGGAGGCCATGGGAGGCGGATTTACCTGGGGTTCGGTGCTGGCCAGGTGGTAGAAAAACCCGGCGCCGCGATTAAACCCCCTTCAAAATCATAGATTTGGCCCCAGATGTGAATTGACCGCGCTGCACACCTCGCTTTACCATGCGGATGGTTTTCTGTTGAAGTGAGGGAACATGAAGACGTCGCGGAGTTCGGCGAGCAGGACGCTTACGCGTGCTGACCTGGCCGAGGCGGTAATGGTCAAGATCGGCCTGCCGCGCAAAGAATCACAGGACATGGTGGAATCCGTTCTCGGCGAGATTTGCGGGTCGCTGGAGCGCGGGGACGGCGTCAAGCTGTCGTCTTTCGGCACATTCGGCATCCGCGAGAAGGGCGAGCGCGTGGGGCGCAATCCCAAGACCGGCGAGGAAGTGCCGATCACGCCCCGTCGGGTGCTGGTGTTTCGCGCCAGCAACATCATGAAAACCCGGATCAACCGAGGGTTGAGTCGCCGTAAGGGCGCGGTCAAGTAGGTTCTTTTAATAAGTCGCGTCGGACGTTCGTCGCAGGTCACGACGGACGTCGTCTTGCGGTGTCGTGGGCAAGCTGCCGGAGTGGCGGGCGTTTAGTTACGCTCGCTTGACCCGAGCAGTCGCTGCATGAGACCTGAGCCCAGGCCTCGTTAGGGGCTTTCTGGAGACGATGCGGCATGGAAAAAGCAGCTGAGGCCTTTCGCACCATTAGCGAAGTGGCCGAAGAGCTGGACGTGCCAAAGCATGTCCTGCGCTTCTGGGAAGGCAAGTTCGCGCATATCAAACCGATGAAGCGCGGCGGCGGGCGGCGCTATTACCGCCCCGAAGACATCGAGCTGCTGCGCGGCATCCGCCAGCTGTTGCACGAAGAAGGCTATACCATCAAGGGCGTGCAAAAGCAGATCCGGCAGTCCGGCATTGAGTTCGTGAAGGCCTTCGGCAAGGGCGGACCGGCGCTGCCCAAGCTGGCCATGCCACCTGAGTTCGCCGCCACCCGCCTGATGAAGGCGAAAGTACGGGTGCGATCCGGCGCCGCGCCAGCCGCGGTCGCCGAGAAGCAGGACCAAACTCTCGATCAGGTTCTCAAGGACCTTGAGGCCTGCCGCAAGCTGATCCAGCGGCTGAGCTGACAGCTCCAGCAATCGCGATTGCGTTGCGCTGTGATTGCCCTTATACAACGTGCCTTCGAGCCGCCCGGCGGGGCATGCCGTGGCGGCTCCTATCGCTTGTTACCAAGCAATACCGATGAGCCCGACGCCGGATCAGTCAGCGATCCCGGTGTTGAGGCCCGTGGGATAAGACGAAAGGACATCAAGCCAAATGCCCAAGCTGAAGACCAACTCGAGCGTGAAGAAACGCTTCAAGGTGACCGGGACCGGCAAGGTCAAGGCCACCGCCGCTGGCAAACGCCACGGCATGATCAAGCGCACGGCCAAGTTCGTGCGTGACGCCCGCGGCACCATGGTGCTGTCGGAGCCAGACATCAAACGCGTGAAGCAGTGGATGCCCTATTCCCGCAAGGCGCGTAAGCGCAGGGCGGAACCGGCTGTTGCAGCTGTGGCGAATTAGGGAGATCTGACAAGATGGCACGCGTTAAGAGAGGCGTCACCGCACACGCCCGGCACAAAAAAGTGCTGAAAGCGGCTCGTGGCTACTTCGGTCGCCGCAAAAATACCATCCGGGTCGCCAAGCAGGCGGTCGAGAAGGCCGGTCAGTACCAGTACCGCGACCGTCGCCGTCGCAAGAGGAACTTCCGTTCGCTCTGGATCCAGCGCATCAACGCTGCGACCCGCATCCACGGCATGACCTACGGACGATTTATCGACGGCCTCACCAAGGCCGGGATCGAGATCGACCGCAAGGTGCTGTCGGACATCGCGATTGGCGATGCCGCTGGTTTCAAGACGCTGGTCGATCAGGCCAAGGCTGCGCTGCCCAAGGCGGCGTAGCGTAGGCATCGGGCAACAGGCATCGGGCATCGGGCATCGGTTTCGGCGCATCGGGAAAGTCCGATGCCTGATGCCTGATGCCCGATGCCGTTTTCAGAGGTAGCTCAATGTCCGTTGATCTCGTCGATCTCGAAAGCACGCTCACCGCCGACATCGCCAAGGCAGGCGACTTGAAAGCGCTGGAAGAGGTGCGCATCGCCGCGCTGGGAAAGAAAGGCCGCGTGCCCGAACTGATGAGCCAGCTTGGCAAGTTGCCGGCCGAAGAGCGCAAGGGTTTTGGTCAACTCGTGAACGGCCTGCGTGACCGCGTGACGGCGGCGCTGGAGGACCGCAGGACGGCCCTTTCGGCAGGCGCACTCACCGAGAAGCTGAAGGCTGAACGCATCGATATCACGCTGCCGGTGCGCGTGGGCGGCGTGCAGGACGGGCGCATCCATCCCGTCAGCCAAGTCTGGGACGAGATCATCGAGATCTTTGCCGACATGGGTTTTTCGGTCGCCGAAGGCCCGGATATCGAGACCGACGACCTCAACTTCACCAAGCTCAACATCCCGGCCGAGCATCCCGCGCGCCAGGAGCACGATACGTTCTATATGCGCTCCAGGCCCGGCTCGAACGAGGCCCCGCTGGTGCTGCGTACCCATACCTCCCCGGTACAGATCCGCACCATGCTGGGCCAGAAGCCGCCGATCCGGATCATCGCGCCCGGCCGCGTCTACCGCCTCGACAGCGATGCAACGCATACGCCCATGTTCCATCAGATCGAGGGCCTCGTCATTGACGAGGCGACGCACCTCGGACACCTCAAATGGACGCTCACGGAGTTTGCCAAGGCCTTCTTCGAGGTTGACGAAGTCAAGATGCGCTTCCGCGCCTCGCATTTCCCGTTCACCGAGCCCTCGATGGAAGTCGACATCGGCGCCGAGGCCATCGGCAAGCCGGGCAGGTGGCTGGAGATCCTGGGGAGCGGGATGGTGCACCCGAACGTGATCCGCAATTGCGGGCTCGATCCCGACAAGTATCAAGGCTTCGCCTTCGGCATGGGTATCGACCGGCTGGCCATGCTGAAATACGGCATCCCGGATCTGCGCGCGATGTTCGCAGGGGATTTGCGATGGCTGAAGCACTATGGGTTCGTGCCGTTGGATGTGCCGACGCTGGGGGGCGGGTTGAGCGGGTGAGGCACCCCACCCCTAACCCCTCCCCACAAGGGGGAGGAGAATCCGTCTACCGATGTCGCTACCTCTGACTTCCATAATGCCCGCATTTTAGCGAAGTTGGTAAAACACAACAGGGCAGATTCCCCTCCCCCTTGTGGGGAGGGGTTAGGGGTGG
Source organism: uncultured Alphaproteobacteria bacterium (assembly GCA_963732765.1). Lineage (GTDB taxonomy): Bacteria > Pseudomonadota > Alphaproteobacteria > Rhizobiales > Hyphomicrobiaceae > JANYHF01. The sequence continues at coordinate 190,963 of CAVTAS010000010.1, forward strand.
GGTCCTTTGATTGTAACAAAGTGTCAGTCCAATGTCGAAAACCGCGATTGAACCCGACATCCGCAAGCTGGCGCGTCAGATGCGCAACAATCCAACGGATGCCGAGCGAAAGCTATGGCGAGTCTTGCGAGAATGGTCTCCGCCGGGCGCGAACTTCAGACGGCAAGCGCCCATCGGCAGATACATCGCAGATTTTGCCTGTCACACAACAAAGTTGATCATCGAAGTTGATGGAAGCCAACATGATCTCGAGCGCGACAGACTGCGTGATGAGGAGAGAACGCAATGGCTTCTTTCCCAGGGGTACCGAACGCTTCGCTTCGACAACACTGATGTTCTGAAGAATATGCGCGGTGTCATGACAGTTATCCACGACACTTGGACCGCGCGCTACGTTGAAGCAGATCTGAAAAGTGGATCGCCCAGCGAACCTCTCAAGGACCCCACCCCATGAAATTCACACTCTCCTGGCTGCGCGATCATCTCGATACCGAGGCTTCGCTTGACGTCCTCTCGACCACGCTCTCCTCCATCGGCCTGGAAGTGGAGTCCATCCGCAATCCCGCCGAGAAGCTAAAAGGCTTCGTCATCGCCAAGGTGCTCAAGGCCGAGCAGCATCCCAACGCGGATAAATTGCGCGTCTGCCAGGTCGATACCGGCAAGGGCACGCTGCAGGTCGTGTGCGGAGCACCGAACGCGCGCACAGGCATGATCGGCGTGTTCGCGCCCGAGGGCACCTATATTCCGGGGACGGATTTCACGCTCGGCAAGGCCAAGATCCGCGGCGTTGAGTCGAATGGTATGCTGTGCTCCGAGCGCGAGCTGGAACTCAGCCAGGATCACGATGGTATCATCGATCTGCCGCAGGAGATGGCGAGCAAACTCGGCCAAAACTATACTGCCGTGATGGGGTTGGACGATCCCGTGATCGAGGTGAAGGTGACGCCGAACCGGCCCGATGCGCTCAGCATACGGGGCATCGCCCGCGACCTCGCGGCCTGCGGGCTGGGCAAGCTCAAACCCGAAGACCCCGGTCACACCAAGGGCGGCGCGACCGACTGCCCGATCCCGATTGCGCTTAAATTCCCCGAGAGCGAGGAGGCGGCTTGCCCTGCCTTCGCCGGTCTATACATCAAGGGCGTGAAAAACGGCCCATCCCCGGCCTGGCTGCAGCAGCGCCTTAAAGCCATCGGCCTGCGCCCCATTTCCGCGCTGGTCGATATCACCAACTACATCACCTATGACCGCGGGCGGCCCCTCCATGTCTACGATGCCGACAAGCTGAAGGGTACGATCCACGCGCGCCTTGGCAAATCGGGCGAAAAGTTCGTCGCGCTCGATAACAAAGAGTACGCGGTCGACGACACTATGACGGTCATCGCCGACGATAGTGGCGTGCTCGGCCTCGGCGGCATCATCGGCGGCGAGTTCGACGGGTTGTTCAGATGGCACGCAGAACATCCTTATCGAGAGCGCCTACTTCGACCCCATCCGTACCGCCGCCACCGGCCGCAAGACCGGCGTGCGCTCCGACGCGCGCTACCGTTTCGAACGCGGGATCGATGCGTCTTCGCTGCCGCTGGGCATCCATCTCGCCACCAAGATGATCCTCGACATCTGCGGCGGTACACCCAGCAAGCTCAAGATGGCCGGCGCCCCGCCCGTGATCGGCAACATCGTGCGCTTCCGTCCCGCACGCGTCGCCGCGCTCGCCGGGCTCGATGTTCCGGCAGCGGACTGCAAACGCATCCTGAGTGCGCTCGGTTTCACGCTGGAAGGCAAGGGCGAGACCTGGACCGTCACGGCGCCGAGCTTCCGTCCCGATATCGGCGGCGAGGCCGATCTGGTGGAAGAGGTCATCCGCATCGTCGGCATCGACAAGGTGCCGGACGCGCCGATGCTGCGCCATTCGGGTGTCTCACGCCCGGTGCTGACCGAGGCGCAAAAACGCATCCGCCGCTCACGCCGTGTGCTGGCTGCCCGCGGTCTGGTGGAGGCCGTCACCTGGTCCTTCATCACCAAGGCGCAGGCGACGCTGTTCGGCAGCGGCATCGAGGAACTGGAGGTCGCCAACCCGATCTCCTCCGAAATGTCCGACATGCGGCCGAGTTTGCTGCCAGGGCTGCTCACCGCCCTGCAGCGCAACCTCGACCGGGGTTATGGCGACCACGGATTGTTCGAGCTGGGACAGGCTTATCGCGGTACCAAGCCGGAGGACCAGTACGTGCTGGCTTCGGGCGTACGCGTCGGTCTCGCCCGGCCCGAGGGCGCAACCCGCCATTGGGAGGGCAAGCCCACCTCAGCCAACGCCTTCGACGCCAAGGCCGATGTCGGCGCGATCCTGGCCGCGCAGGGGCTCGATATCAACAAGCTGCAGGTGACGCGTGATGCGCCCGCCTGGTTCCACCCCGGCCGTTCCGGCGTGGTGCGCATGGGGCCGAAGGTGGTCATCGCGCAGTTCGGCGAGATGCACCCCGAAGCTCTGAAGGCTCTAGCAGTCGACGGTCCCGTAATGGCATTCGAGATATTCCTCGACGCCATCCCGGCACAAAAGAAGAAGACCACCAAGGCGAAGTCCGCAATGGACGCCTCCGATCTGCAACCCGTGCGCCGCGACTTCGCCTTCGAGCTCGACCGCGACGTGGCATCAGCCGATGTGGTCAAAGCAGCCGAGGGCGTCGACCGCAAGCTGATCGCGGGCGTTTCGCTGTTCGACGTCTTCGAAGGCGGCAGCCTGGAGGCCGGCAAAAAATCGCTCGCCATCGAGGTGACGCTGCAGCCGCGTGAAAAGCCGCTCACTGCGGAGGAGATCGACGCGGTGGCGGCCAAGATCGTTGCGCAGGTGAGCAAGGCCACCGGCGGGGTCGTGCGGGGGTAACCCTCCGCTACACAGCCTTGCCGATCAACGCACCGATGGCCGCAGTCACCGCCATGGCTACGGCGCCCCAGAAGGTGACGCGAACGGTGGGAACCAACAGGCCAGCCCCGCCGGCCCGCGCGCCGATGGCGCCCAGAGCGGCGAGGCCAAACAGCGCGGCGATCGATACTGACCACACCAGTGAGCCGGAGGGGGTGATCGCGGCCACCAGTAGCGGAAACGCCGCGCCAGCCGCAAACGTCACGGCGGAGGTCAGCGCGGCCTGGATCGGCTTGGCCACCACATGGGCAGACAGGCCCAATTCGTCGCGAGCATGGGTAGCGAAAGCGTCCTTGTCCATCATCTGCCGCGCCACCTGGCCGGCCAGTTCCGGCGAGACGCCGCGATCCACGTAGATTTTGGTCAATTCCGCCAATTCAGCCTCGGGCTGTTCGGCCAACTCCTGTCGCTCGCGGGCCAGATCGGCTTGCTCAGTATCGGCCTGCGAACTCACCGACACATATTCACCGGCCGCCATCGACATCGCGCCGGCCACCAACCCTGCGACACCGGCCACCAGCACCTCGGTACGGCCAGGTGAAGCTGCTGCGACGCCCACGATAAGGCTCGCAGTGGAGATCAGGCCGTCATTGGCGCCCAGTACGGCGGCTCGCAGCCAGCCGATGCGTTGGATGAGATGGGTTTCGCGATGCAAGGGGCGCATACTTATGGTCCTATCCATGGGATCGATCGTCGGGACGGGCGGGCGTCAAGTTCGTTGACAGGATTTGACGCATTCCGACCAGCGGGCGTCGTGGCGGGCTTGTATCTCTGGCAGCGACGTGGCCAAAGACTGAGTGAGATACCACGCCCAGCAAGACATCATCCGGAGAACTGCCCATGACCGAGGTCAAGAGCGATATCGAGATTGCGCGCGCCGCCACCAAGAAGCCGATCCAGGAGATCGGCGCGAAGCTCGGCATTCCGGTGCAGGACCTCGAGCCCTACGGCCACGACAAGGCCAAGGTGTCGTCCAGCTTCATCAAGTCGCTGGCGGGCAAGCCGGATGGTAAGCTGATCCTGGTTACGGCCATCAACCCGACGCCGGCCGGCGAGGGCAAGACCACCACCACGGTCGGCCTCGGCGACGGGCTCAACCGCATCGGCAAGAAAGCTGCTATTTGCTTGCGTGAACCCTCGCTCGGGCCGTGCTTCGGCGTCAAGGGCGGCGCGGCAGGCGGCGGCTATTCGCAAGTGGTGCCGATGGAAGACATCAACCTCCATTTCACCGGCGACTTCCACGCCATCACCTCGGCGCATAATCTGTTGGCCGCGCTGCTCGACAATTCCATGTACTGGGGCAATCCACTCGACATCAACCCGCGCAAAATCCAGTTCCGTCGCGTGCTGGATATGAATGACCGCGCGCTGCGTGAGATGGCGCTCGGCCTCAACGACAACGGCGTCGTGCGCCAGACCGGCTTCGACATTACGGTGGCCTCCGAAGTGATGGCAATTCTGTGCCTGGCCAACGACCGCGCCGATCTGGAAAAGCGCATTGGGCAGATCATCGTCGGCTACGACAAGAACAAGAAGGCGGTCACGGCCAAGGACTTGAAGGCCGACGGCGCCATGACGGTGCTACTCGAAAAAGCCATCCAGCCCAACCTGGTGCAGACGCTGGAGAACAACCCCGCCTTCATCCATGGCGGGCCCTTTGCCAACATTGCTCACGGTTGCAACTCGGTGCTGGCGACCCGCACCGCACTGAAACTGGCCGACTACGTCGTCACCGAAGCCGGCTTCGGGGCGGATCTGGGCGCGGAGAAGTTCTTCGACATCAAGTGCCGCCAGTCGGGCCTGACGCCGTCGGCCGCCGTGATCGTGGCGACTATCCGTGCGCTGAAAATGAACGGCGGCGTGGCCAAGAACGATCTCTCCAAGGAGAATGTCGAGGCGCTGACCAAGGGCTGCGCGAACCTCGGCCGTCACATCGAGAACGTGAAGAGTTTCGGCGTCCCCGTCGTGGTCGCGATCAACCGCTTTAATACCGATACCATGGCCGAAATCGAGGCCATCCAGGCCTATGCCAAGACGCAAGGTGTCGAGGCCGTGCTGTGCGAGCATTGGGGCAAAGGCTCGGCGGGCACGGAGGAATTGGCGCACAAGGTGGTCGCGCTGGCCGAAGGCCCCCGCGCGGCGCCGTTCAAGCCGCTCTATCCTTCGGAAATGGGGCTGTGGGACAAGATCAACACCATCAGCACCAGGATTTACCGTGCGGATAGAGCCACCGCCGACAAGAAGGTGATGGATCAGTTGGCCGTTTGGGAAGCGGCGGGTTTTGGCCATCTGCCGATCTGCATGGCGAAAACGCAATACTCCTTCACCACCGACGCCGACAAGCGCGGCGCGCCTACCGGCTTCACCATCCCGGTCCGCGAGGTACGCCTGTCGGCCGGCGCCGGCTTCGTGGTCGCCATCGCCGGCGAGATCATGACCATGCCGGGCCTGCCCAAGGTGCCGAGCGCTGAGGTGATCCGCTTCAATGATGCAGGCCAGATCGAGGGGCTGTTCTAACTCCCCGATGACAGGGGCCGCCGATTGTGCGAAATTATGGATCGATCCATAATTTTACATAATGGCCGCCCCTTGAACCGCAACCTCTGGCATTATCCGCGTACCGAGCTTGCGGAAAGCTTTTACAATATCCTGGTCAAGGGGCCGGTGCAGGCGATCAGCCTGTTCGGGCCGCGGCGCACCGGCAAGACACAGTTCTTGACCCAGGATCTTGCTCCGCTGGCGGAAGCGCGAGGCCATAAGGTGGTGTACGCCAGCCTATGGCAGACCATCGATGCACCGCTTGGCATCCTGCTCTATGAATTCGATTTGGCGTTGCGCGGCGGTAGTGTCCTCAACCGTCTCAAGACGATTGCCGGCGACATTGCGCCGAAGTTCAGCCTGAAGGCGCCGCTCGGTGGCCCGTCGCTGGAGGTGGATCTCAGCAAACTTAAAGGCAAGTCTCCCGACAGTCATCTGCTGTTGCTGGATCAGTATTGCGAGAAGCTCGCCAACAAGCGCAAGCCGGCCTTCTTGCTGCTGGACGAGTTCCAGGAGATCGCGCGCTCGGATGGTGCCCGGCCGCTGATGGCGGCGCTGCGCACCTCGCTCGACAAGCGCAAGGATGGGCTGGTCGCCGTCTTCACCGGTTCCTCGCAAGAGGGCTTGCGTGCCATGTTCTCGGCGCGTGAAGCCCCGTTCTTCCGGTTTGCCCAGCCCATGGACTTGCCAACACTGGACGATCATTTTGTCGACCACCAGTTGAAGGCGCTGCGTTCGACGTCCAAGACCAAAGTTGACCGGGCCGAAGCGCTCGCCGTGTTCGAGGCGTTCGGGCGCAATCCGATGGTGTTCCAGCGCTGGCTGATGACCCTGGCGCTGCACCCGGGCAAGACCGGACGCGATGCCGTCGCCGAGGTGCGGGCTGGCGTGGCCGAAGAGTTTGGTTATGTGGCGCGCTGGCTGGACCTGACGCCGCCGCAGCGGCTGGCGGTGCGGTTGCTGGCCGACGGCGTGACCAAGATCTACAGCAAGGAGGCGGCGGCCGACATCGAGCAGCTCACCGGCGCTCCGGCTCCCTCGGCCTCCAGGCTGCAGACGGCCATGGAACGGCTGTCGCGACTGGGCCTGGTGGACGAATTCGAACGGGCGCCGCACCTCAACGATCCCTTGTTCGCAGGCTGGGTGCGCGACCGCCCAGCCTCCGAGTTTTAGGGGTAATTATGGGTCGATCCATAAATTATGGATGGATCCATAATTGTCCATAATGTTTCGAGACCTCAGGAACCGCCATGCTGCACATCTCGCCCGATATCACCATCGCCGACTGGGAGCTGGCCGAGACTTTCATCCGCGCTTCGGGGCCGGGTGGGCAGAATGTCAACAAGGTCGCCACCGCTGTCGAGCTGCGCTTCCACATGCGCACCTCGCCCAGTCTCGGGCCGGCGGTGAAGACCCGGCTGGCCAAGATCGCGGGGCGGCTGCTCACCAAGGACGGCGAGATCGTCATCCGCGCCGATCGCTTCCGCACCCAAGATCGCAATCGCGAGGACGCGCGCGACCGGCTGGTGGCTATGATCGCCGAGGCGGCCATACCACCTAAGCCGCGCGTCAAAACACGGCCGACCAAGGCGTCCAAGGAGCGGCGGCTGGTGGCCAAAGCCACACGCAGCGGCGTCAAAAAGCTGCGGCGGGACGCGCCGTCCGATGAGTGACGGCGCGGCATTGCCGGCATAGAGTGCGGGCTTGTGATCACAAATCCCGAGCCCCTTGATGACCCAGCACACCCATCCCTGCGACCCGCTCACCGGCGAGGAAATGACCGCCGCCGCTGGGATCGTGCGCGAGCAGGGGGGGCTCGACGCGACAGCCTGGTTCGAGACGCTGGCGCTGGATGAGCCGGACAAGGCGTATTTGCGCGCCTTCAAGCCGGGCGATCCGTTGCGGCGTTACGTGTTCGCCGCCTGCTACGAGCCCTCGAGCAACCGGGTGTTCGACGGCGTGGTCGATCTGGCCGCCGGCAAGCTGATCCGTTGGCAGCATATCCCCGGCGTGCAGGCGCGCATCGGCGGCGACGAGTTCGTGTGGGGCGGCGAGGTCGCCAAGGCCGATCCGCAGTTTCGTGCGGCCTGCGCCAAGCGCGGGATCGATCCGGACAAGGTGCTGGTGGAACCATGGGCGGCGGGAAATTTCGGCATCGCGGGCGAGGAGAGCGAGCGGCTCGCCTTCGGCCATTGCTGGCTGCCTAACGACAGCGGCGATAATCCCTATGGGCGTCCGATAGCGAACCTGCATCCGGTCATCGATCTGCGGCGCGGCAAGGTGCTGCGCGTCGACGACTTCGGCGTGGTGCCGTTGCCGCCCGACGGCGGCAATATCGTCGTGCGGGATGGCATGCGGACGGACATCAAGCCGCTGGAGATCGTACAGCCGCAGGGGCCGAGCTTCACCGTCGAGGGGCATCAGGTGCGCTGGCAGAAGTGGTCCTTGCGCGTTGGGTTCAATGGCCGCGAGGGTCTGCATCTGCATGAGATCGGTTATCGGGATAATGGGCGGTTACGCCCGATCATGCACCGCGCCTCGCTGGCCGAGATGGTGGTGCCCTATGGCGATCCGGCTGGCGGCAACTATCGGCGCAACGCCTTCGATGTCGGCGAGTACGGCGTCGGGCAGCTGGTGGACTCGCTGGAGCTGGGTTGCGATTGCCTCGGCGAAATCCATTATTTCGACGAGTGGACGCATGACTGGAAGGGTGTGCCGAAACTCGTCAAACACGCCATCTGTATGCATGAGGAGGATTTTGGCATCCTCTGGAAGTTCAACTACTGGGGTAAGGCCAGCGCCCGCACCAACGTTGCCCGCTCGCGGCGGCTGGTGATCTCGTCGTTCTCCACCATTGGGAATTACGTGTACGGCTTTTTCTGGTACTTCTACCAGGACGGAACCATCGGCTGCGAGGTCAAGGCAACCGGCATCCCATTCCCGACCGGAACGATGCCTGGAGAACCGGGAGCGCATGGAACGACCATGGCTGGCAGCATTTCCGGGCACGTGCATCAGCATGTATTCAGCTATCGCTTCGACATGGCGGTGGATGGCGATCGCAACGCCGTGCGAGAGGTGAATTTTTCCGGCGCGCCGATGGGCCCGGAGAACCCCGCGGGCAATGCGATCTTTACAGAGATAACACCGCTGGCGAGCGAACTGGCGGCCCAGCGCAACCTGGACATGGCCTCGTCGCGCTACTGGACGGTGATCAATCCCTCGTCGCTCAACGCTCACGGCCAGCCGGTCGGCTACAAGCTGGTGCCGGGGACAAACGCACTACCATTCCTGACGCCGGATGCGCCCATCGCCAAACGTGCCGGCTTCATGTTCAAGCACTTCTGGGCAACGCGCTACGAGCGTTCGGAACTGTTCCCGGCCGGCTGGTATCCGAACCAGCACGCGGGCGGCGATGGCCTGCCGGCTTGGACCAAGCAGGACCGGCCCCTGGAAAACGAGAATGTGGTTGTGTGGTACACGCTCAATTACCACCATCTGCCGCGCCCGGAAGATTGGCCGGTGCAGCCAGTGGTGTACGCCGGGTTCCATTGGATGCCGGCGGGGTTCTTCGACAGCAACCCGGCGCTGGATGTACCCTCGGGGCAAAAGGCTGAGTGCTGCTGAGGACAGCGTCATCACTAAGTGAATCAGTTCCAGCCTATTCATACACCAACCTCCCAGAACGTCATCCCGGCGAAGGCCGGGACCTGTCCAAGCTGCTGGAGAGACACGCCTTTTCGTACAGCACCGGCGCGCCTTACCATCGCCTCGGGCAGGCCCCGGCCTGCGCCGGGGTGACGATACAGCTGGGGACTTTGCTCGAATAGTAGCGCCAGGAGCTGCCGCGTTTATTGTTGCGAGTCGCCTAAGGCTGGGATGCACTTTTGCGCATCATCTCGAATGCCGCCGCCACGGTGGCTTCGCGAATGCCTGAGCGTCCGAGGTCGCCGAAGTCAAACCGGCGGTGCTGGGTTGGCTGAGCTTTCCGGGCTGCAGCGATATGTACCAGCCCGATTGGTTTTTCCGCCGATCCGCCTCCCGGACCAGCTACGCCTGTCACCGCCACGGCGATATCGGCAGCCGAATGTGCAAGCGCGCCTTCGGCCATCGCCCGAGCCGTTTCTTCACTGACGGCCCCGTGCTTGACGACGATGGTCGGATCGACGCCGATGGCTTCGGACTTGGCCGCATTCGAATAGGTCACGAAGCCACGCTCGAACACGTCCGACGAGCCGGCCACCTCGGTGAGAACCGCAGCGATCAAGCCGCCAGTACAACTTTCGGCGGTCGCGAGTTTGAAGTTCTTGGCGCGCAGCAGGTCCAGCAGGATCGCAGCCTCGGCGACCAGGGCATCAGGCAACATGGGTGTCTCCATCGATCCACCCAGTCTAGCACGAAAACCCGTGCGCCCTACTTGCGGCGCGGCGCCTTGGGTTTGCGCTTGGTCTCGGATTTGGGCGCCGGGGGCAGATCTTCGGCGGCGGCCACGTCGTCCCAGTAGGAGACGCGGATGCCGGGGAAAATCACGATCTTGCCGGTGCTCTGCGGCGCCCCTGCCAATGAGCGTTGCGCGCGGTCGGGATCGCAACGGAATTCCAGAATTGTCGCCATGTCAGCCCTCATCGAGCCGGCCTGCGACGCCCTCGTGCCGCAGCGGCTCCCCCCTCTTGCCAGTTCGTAGCGAACACCCGATTCGCCACGACGTGTGCTGATGACATCATGGGGGCGGAGCCGGTTAACAACCAGTTAATGTCGGTCTGAGTAGAGGGGGGCTTTCGATTTTATGGTTGGCGGTGTGTCAAGGAAGACTCAGCCAATCCCCCAGGCAGTGCCGCCCTTGCCGATCCTCGGTTTCGACAATCCAGAGGTCGCTGTCATACTTTGCCTGCCGGGCGAGGTAGGCGTCGGCTTCGGCGTCGGGCACAGTGGCGGTCATTAGACAGGGCGAGAAGCGGCGCTCGGCATCCGTGCCGTCAAGGCCGGCGAAGGCGGGGCCGTACAAATCGCATTGACCGTTGAGGTGCGAGACGCGGAGGTAGATGGCGCCGGCGTCGGGGTCACCTCGGCGCACCAGAACGCCCATGATGCCGCTGGCAGCGCAGATGCGCAGATAGGCCGCAACCCAGATGTCGGATTTCAGACGCATGGCGTACCAGAGCGGCAGCGCGGCCGGAAATCAATGGGGAAGGGCCTCGTCCGAAACCTCGATGCGCGCGTGGGCCTGGCGCGCGAGTTCCGAGATGACTTCGCCCGAGACGCGGCCCTTAGGAACAAACCCACTGTCGGTCTCGAACCGCTTCAATGCCTTGCGGGTGGCGTCGTTGAGCTGACCATCAATCGGGCCGGGTTTGTAGCCGAGCCGCGTTAGCAGGCGTTGGGCGCCGGCGATGATACGGGTTGCCTTGTCGCCAGCCGGCTCTGTGGCGGCGCCTGGGGTGCCGGCCAAGCCCATCACGATCTGCCGCAGCAGTTCCGGCGAGGGTTCAGCCGTCAGGGCAAGACGCTGATCGAACTGATAGGCGAGGATGGCGGCGCGGGTGACGATACCCGCCTTACCGTTGACCTTGCCGGGGTCGTAGCCATGGGAAGCCAATTCGCGCTGGATGCCGGCGATCAGTTTCTCGCTGGCAAAGCCTTCGTCGACGATCGGCTCGGCAACCGTGGCTTCGGCCCCCTCGGCGGTGCGGGCGGCAAGATCTGCGTCGGCGCTGGCCATCAGGCTGCCGACGGGATCGGTACTGGGGGTCGTCAGGTCGGTTTGGGGCGTACCCAGGATTATCGGCTGCGTCCGCGCCGTTTCAAGCGTGGTTTGTGCTGGCAGCGTAGCGGCGACGGCGGCCTCGGGAGCGCGGCCGCCTTGCAAGACGACGACGTTGACCACCGAGCCAAGGCTCAGCATCAGGCACAGGCCGGCGGCCAGGCGATTACGCGAATGAAACACTGGGGTGACAACGCTGGTTACTAGAGGGACGCAACGACAACTGCCAGCCATTGTGATCTGGCTTGGTCACCAAAGACTTAAGCGCGGTGCCTGATTGGCTCGGCGGCATCGAACCAGTCTTCTTCAGTGGGCTCCGGGCGGACCGATGGCAGTCGCAACCGCGCCGTCGTGCCGGCGCCGAGCACGCTGTCGAAGGTCAGCCCGCCGTGCATCTCCTCGGCAAGGCGTTGCGAGATCGACAGTCCGAGGCCGCTACCCTCAATGTGCCGCCGAACAGCTTCGCCGCCGCGCGCAAACGGCCGGCCGATATGCGCGAGGTCGTTCGGCCCCATGCCAAAGCCATGGTCGCGAACCGAAATCTCGACTCCATCCTCGCGGGTCGCGATCTCGATCCGTACTTCGGCGCCGCGTGGGCTGAACTTCACGGCGTTGGTGAGGAGGTTGATCAGGACCTGCAGCAGCGCGCGGCGATCCACATCGGCGACCACCGGCGCGTTCGGTGCCAGCAGGCTGAGCCCGATCGAACGCTCCGCCGCAGCGGTGGCCAGCATGTCGATGGCGGTGCGGACCGTCTCGGTGAGATCGTTGAGGTTCGGTTGGGGTGGTAGCCGGCGCTGGTCAGACTTGGTGCCGGTGGCGTCCTCCAGCACGGCCAGGATGTGCTCGCCGCTGGCCTCAATTATGCGGGCGTAGTCGCGGTAGCGTGCCGGATCGGAGGAACTGATTAGGGAGTGTACGCATCAGGCCGGCAAAGCCGATGATGGCATTAAGTGGCGTGCGCAACTCGTGATTGAGGGCGGCTAGCGATGGGGACGTCTCGGCGGGGGTGGGCGCGCTGGCTCGCTTGCCTTTCAGGACAAGGTCAAGCGCCTGTACGGCCGCGGTTGCCAGCAGACCGGCCGTTGCCATCATTGCCCACGGGCCAGGTTCTGTCGCCATCCAACCCGCCGCCGCCAATGGCCCCATTATGGCGACTGGCTTCATACGCTCCAGCCACCGTCCAATTCCCGCTTGAGCGGGTGTACCCAACGCAATACTTGTCACGGGTTACTCCGGCATCGAACAGATGCCGTCCTCAAATTCGATCCCAACGGATGAAAATCTCGCCCATCAGCCTTACGAAAGACTGAACGCGGGGTCTTGAATTTGAGAGAAATTTGCGCCCCCAAGTTGGCGGAGACTTGATGGTTACCTGCTAAACCAGCGTCATAGAAAACTTAGGGCAACGTCCCTACAGGGGTTTGGCATGTCTCTCATTCGAACCGGGCTGGTGCTCGGGGCCGTCGTCTACATGATGCCCACCGACAGCGCGAAGCAGGCGGAACTGATCCACACCGCCAGCGATACGCTGGTCTGGGGCGTCACCTATTGCGACCGCGAGCCTGCGATCTGCGCGCAGGGTAGGGTAGTCTGGGGACAGATGGTGGAGAAAGCCAAGTTCGGCGTCGCGCTGGCCAGCGACCTTGCCCAGAAGTGGCAGGACCACAACGCCAACCCAACGTCGGCGCCGGGACGGCCGACCAGCATCAACGAACTGATCCGCACCGACGAGCCTGCTCCCAGCACAGCGGCCGCAGACCCGGCCGCCGGCTGGAACCCGTCTATAAACGGTTGAGCGCTCTCAATTGCCGCCGAAGTTGATATCGCGGCGCGCCGACTTGATACCGATGACTTCGCCCACAATGATGTCGAAGCCCGCCATCACGGTGAAGAAGAAGAACACTGAAGTGGCGCAACGCGGCACCAACAGGAACTCGACCAGAAAGAGCACGAACAGCAGCGGCGAGAGCAGCCGGTCGATCATGCTGTAGCCTTGCGTGTAGGTCGATTTGATCATCTCGAAAGCCAACAGGATCAGGCCGAAGGTGAACATGGCGTCGCCCAGCCGGAAGCTCACCGGCCCGCCCGGGAAGGGCAGCGTGACCAGTTCCCCGCCCTTGCGGATGATTGTTGTGCCGTCCGCCGCCAGCGCATTGGCGCCATAGAACACCTCGTTGATGCGATCCGGCGGCAGGCCCGACGTGAACACAATGGCGTTGTAGATTATGAAAGCGAGAATTAGCAGCGGAAGGGCTCTCAGCGACATCGTCAGTCTCCCCGTCAGGCGCCTCTGAAAGCGGCGCGGCCAGACTATGCCCGGTCGGGACCGGTTGTGGCAATGGGGCGCGTTGGACGCAGGAGGGATGGCTTCGGGCGGTGGACAAGCGCATGCGCCCAGCGCAAACTCCGGCCATGGCACGACAGCATTCGTTGGATGGCCGCCGACAGACCATGTCGATCCTGCTTGGGGGCGAACTGGCCGTAACTGACCGGCTGCGCCGCCAGACCGCCGGATCGCGCGCTATCGCTGCCGACGGCGGCATGACCCATGCCGCCGCGCTCGGGCTGCCCGTTGACCTTTGGGTCGGCGATTTCGATTCGGCTTCGCTTGAGCTGCAGGCACGCTATCCCGATATCCCCCGCCAAACCCATCCCACCGACAAGGACAGGACCGACGGTGAAATCGCGGTCGATGCGGCATTGGCAGCCGGCGCAACCGATCTGGTGCTGGTCGGGGCGCTGGGCGGACAGACCGACCACGCCTTGGGAAACCTGGCGTTGCTGTTGTCGCTGGCGGGCCGGGGCATCGCCGCTTATGCCACCAGCGGTCGCGAGGAAGCCTATCCCATGACGCCCGGCCGCATCGCCATCGACCTTGCCCCGGGATCGCGCCTCAGCATCATTGCCTTCTCGCCGCTGTTCGGGCTCGATGTGTCCGGCGTGCGTTGGCCTCTAGACAAAGCCGACGTGAAAATCGGCAGCACCTGGACACTGTCCAATGTCGCAACCGGCCCCGTCGATGTTGGTCTCATCCAGGGCACGGGCTTAATCCTGGCCTATCCGGCGGGCAGATAAACGGGGACAGTTTACTTATATCGCTACTCGATCTTTCGAACCGGCGAGCTCTTGAGCGCGATGTAAATAAACTGTCCCTGTTTATCTGCCAATTGCGAGACCCCGTCCGATCCCCTAATCAGGGCCATGACCCAGACCATCCTCATTGTCGACTTCGGCAGCCAGGTAACCCAGCTGATCGCCCGCCGCGTCCGCGAAGCCGGCGTCTACTGCGAGATCCACCCCTTCAGCAAAGCCGAATCCGCCTTCGACCGCTTGAGGCCGGTAGGCGTGATCCTGTCGGGCGGACCGAGCAGCGTCTACTGGACCGACGCGCCGCGCGCTCCGCAAACGGATCCTGGACGCCGATGTTCCAATGCTAGGCATCTGCTACGGCAACCAGACCATGGTGGCACAACTTGGCGGCGCCGTGGAGGGCGGGCATGCCGCCGAGTTCGGCCGCGCCGAGCTGGAGGTGACGGGTGTCAGTCCACTGTTCGACGGGATCTGGCAGCCCGGCAGCCGCGATACCGTCTGGATGAGCCATGGCGACAAGATCACCGCCATTCCCGAAGGCTTTCAGGTCATCGCCCGTTCGCCAAACTGTGAAAACGCCGTCATCGCCAACGAGGCGCGGCGGCGGTACGGCGTGCTGTTCCATCCCGAAGTCGTGCACACGCCCAAGGGCGCTGCCCTGATCCGCAATTTCGTGCGCGGCATCTGCGGGGCGGCCGGCAGTTGGACCATGGCGCAGTTCAAGACGGCCGAGATCGAAAAGATCCGCAAGCAGGTCGGCAAGGCGCGTGTCATCTGCGGCCTATCGGGGGGCGTGGACAGCGCCGTCGCAGCCGTGCTGATCCATGAAGCAATCGGCGACCAGCTGACCTGCATTTTCGTCGACCACGGCCTGATGCGCCAGAACGAAGCCGACGAAGTGGTGAGCCTGTTCCGAGGCCACTACAACATCCCGCTGGTGCACGTGAACGCGGCACAGAAATTCATCGGCGCGCTGGCCGGCATTTCCGATCCGGAGAAGAAGCGCAAGACCATTGGCGGGCTGTTCATCGAAGTGTTCGAAGCCGAGGCGCGCAAGCTCGGGGGAGCCGGGTTCCTGGCGCAGGGCACGCTTTATCCCGACGTGATCGAAAGCGTCTCCTTCACTGGCGGCCCGTCCGTCACCATAAAATCCCACCACAACGTCGGCGGCCTGCCCGAGCGCATGAAACTGAAACTGGTCGAACCCTTGCGCGAACTCTTCAAGGACGAAGTGCGCGTACTCGGCCGCGAACTCGGCCTTCCCGAGAGCTTCGTCGGCCGCCATCCGTTCCCCGGGCCGGGTCTGGCCATCCGCATTCCCGGCGACATCACGCCGGAGAAACTCGACATCCTGCGCCAGGCCGACGCTGTTTATCTCGACGAGATCCGCAAGGCGGGTCTCTACGACCAGATCTGGCAGGCCTTCGCGGTGCTGCTGCCAGTGCGGACGGTCGGCGTGATGGGCGACGGGCGCACCTACGACCAGGTTTGCGCCCTGCGCGCCGTAACGTCCACGGACGGTATGACGGCGGACTTCTTCCCGTTCCCCTATGAGGTGTTGGGCCGTGCCGCGACCCGCATCATCAACGAGGTGAAGGGCATCAACCGGGTGGTCTACGACGTGACGAGCAAGCCACCGGGGACGATTGAGTGGGAATGATTTGGTTGGTTCCGCTGGCTATTGCGGGCACCGTCATGACGGTGCCCGAACTGAAGCTATGGTGCGACTTGCCGGTCAGATAAGTTCAGTGCCCGGACCCCGAGGCTTTGCTGTAGGGCTTGTAGATGTCCGGCTGCTGCTCGCCTTCGACCATGATGAAGCCCAGCAGTCCACGTTCCAGGCGTGACAGCGCGTGGTCCACCAGCAGATAGCGGCCGGGCACCTCGAGCGCGAATTCGGTGACCACCGCACCGCCGGGAGGAACCGAGACCGTCTGTACACCGATAACAGGCGGGCTCGCCAGATTGCCCCACTCGTAGACGCGATCGAAGATCTCGCCGATGACGTGGAAGGATGAAGTGAAGTTCGGCCCGCCCACGCCCATGAACAGGCGCACCGTCTCGCCCACCTTGGCGTGCATCATGTGTTGTTTCGTCAGTGCGCCGACGGCGCCGTTGAAGACGAAGTATTCGGGCTGCTCGGCCAGGAGCTTATCGACACTGAACTCTTGGGCGCCGTGCTGGCCAAACGGCGCGCCGGTGTAGATTTCGCCCTGCATGACATAGAACTCGTGGTCGACCGGAGGCAGTCCTCCCTCGGGTTCGACCAGGATCATGCCGTACATGCCGTTGGCGATGTGGTGCGCCACCATCGGCGTTGCGCAGTGATAGACATAGAGGCCTGGGACCAGCGCCTTGAAGTCGAGCTGCTTGGTCTGGCCGGGTTCGACCTGCAGGAAGGCCGCGCCGCCGCCGGGGCCGGTCGTGGCATGGAAGTCGACCGAATGTATCATCGCTGAGTCGGGATCATTCTTTACGAAGACTTGCACCGTGTCGCCGACACGCACACGCAGCATCGGTCCCGGAACGGTGCCGTTGAAAGTCCAATAGCGATAGGTGGTGCCGTCGGCGAGCTGGCCATCGACTTCCACGGTCTCAAGATCGACCCGGACGGTCCTGGGCTCGCGTTTGCCAATGGGTGCGGGGACTTTGGCGGGGTCCATGGAAATGTCACGGGCTTCGGCGCCGTTGGTTGGCGAGGTCTTGGCTGCAATGGCAACCTTGCCTTCCATGCCGGCCAGCCGGTGGCCGGGCAGCGAGCAGAAATAGGCGGTTGCGCCGGCCTTGCGGGCGCGAAACACCATCGTCGTGCTGGACCCCTTGTCGCGGACCTGTTCGGACGCCAGGTCCTGATCGTTCGGGCCTTGCTTCTCGAAGACGATGTCGTGCGCCGCCCCCTCGCCATTGATCAGCGTCACCTGAACGACATCGCCAGCGCCCGCCTTCAACTCCGGATTGACGACGCCATCGATCGTACCGCCGAAGCCGATGTACACCATGCGGCCCTCGGCAATGCCCGAACGCAGGGTGTATTTGATGTCCGGGATGTACCCAGCCGGAATCGAGGCGTCGCCGTTTGCCGGCGCAGTGGCCGTGGCGGCAACGGCTGGAGCCTGGGGTGCGGGAGTGGGCGCGGCAGCCTGCGTGCTGTGGCTCTTCAGGAACTCGATGACGGCCGCCCGGTCAGCTGGCTGTGACAGGCCGCCGTAGGTCATGCGCGTCCCCGGAATCAGGTCCGACGGATGCGTCAGATATTTGTCGAGCGTTGCGGCGTCCCAGGTAATGTTCGATTGCACCATGGCGGGAGAGTAGCGGAAGCCGGACAGCGTACCGGCTTTCCGTCCGATCACGTCGGATAGGGAGGGCCCGAGCTTGTTGACGCCGGGATCGATGCTGTGACAGGCGATGCACTTGCGGAACACCGCCGCACCATCGACAGCGTCGTCGGCCAGCGCCGAGGTGATCGGACTCAGACAGGTCATCGCAAGTGCAAGCGAAACCCCAGCAATACGAGCACTGACGGCCATGACATTCCTCCTGATTGCGGTCTTGGCGACGCGCTGGCGGCACCCTCTCCCGAAAGCACTGAGAATGTCGTGATCGTCAGCCGGCTACTTTGATTTTAGTCAATCTGCTGACGTTGTATCTATCCGGTTGATGGTGTGGCGCAGAGCTCTGTTGGTCACATCTCACCGGCATACCATTACGGGCAAATCCGTATGCGCCAAGATCTTCTGGGTGACGCTGCCGAGCAAAAGAGCGTTGACGCCGCTTCGTCCATGCGAGGCCATCAGGATCAGATCAGCCCCGATCGACTTGGCTGTCGCGAGAATGGCTTGATACGGATGGTCGCTCTCCATGATCCTGCTGTCGCAGGCGATCCAGCAGGCAGCGGTCGGGCATCAAGCAGTAAGAGACCCCGGATGCCAGTGTTTGGCGATGGCCGGGGTCCGAGTTGGGCTGCTAGGAGGAGACAAGCAGCCTAGTTGACGGTGACGATGGTCCACATGCCGGCCATGTAGTGACCGGGTACATTGCAATAGAGCAGATAGGTTCCCGGCTTCAAGGTTAACGTCACGGAGCCCGTCTTTCCTGGATCGATTTCGGCAACTTCGCCGAGATGACCGGCGGCATCTTCGTCGACGCGGTTCTCGTTTGCATTGTAGGGGAGAGGCTTGGTGGGATCGATGGCCGTCGATACCACCATCTCGTGAATGAGGGTTTTCGAAGCATTGGAAAGTTCGAAAGTCACCTCTCCGGCCGGAACCGTCGCGGGGGTGGCCTTCAGGAACATCGTGGCCTTGGACATGTCGCCGCCGGTGGCCATGCCCAGTGTCAAGGTGGGGTCCATGTCGGCCGTGGTCTCGGTCGCCGAGACTTTCACAACCTCGCCGGCGGCCACTGCGGGGCCGACCCAACCAGCCGCAGCAAGAAGTGCTGCCGCAGCAAGCATGCCAATCTTGCGTGATTTCTGCATGATCCGTTCCTTAGCGAGTTGCCATCGCGCATCCTTAAGTGTAGCGCGCCGCCTTTGAAGATACGTCTCCTTAGGTTGTGATCAGATTGCTCCGTCCTTAGACTGAGGAGATTGATCAGGATCAAGCGGATCAACACCAAATGGCGGTGGGTGCCGCAAGTTGACGAACTTACGTCTTGAGGCCCTCGTTCAGGTATTCCTTGATCTTGCGCGCTTCCCAGTCGGATGCCAAACCGATGCGGTGCCAGAAGACGCCAATGGCGTGGCCGAGAAGGCCAATGCCCCACTGGCGCGCGACCCGTCGTCGAGCGCTGCGAAGCTTGTCCTAGTCATGCATGGCAGACACTCCGTTGCGATGTGTTGGCAGGATTTGCCAACGGACAATATCGGCGATCGAAGTGGCTCGCGGGTTGCGCTGGATCAATCGTCGCGGGGATGGTCGCCGCGCGACTTTGCGGATATCCAGTCCGCAGAACCCGATATACGACAGAGCCTTCCGTACGACACCGACTTGGACTATCTCAGCTTGGACCGGTCCCGGCTGTCGCTGGGATGACGAGAGCACGCCCGCGCGGGAATGCTGACTTAGGCCGCGCCCAACACAAGGACCCAAACATGAAAGCCAAACTCGGCATGTCCCCCATAGCGTGGTGGAACGACGACCTGGTGGAACTCAGCGACGATGTCTCGCTGGAGGAATGCCTGCGCCAGTCGCGCTCGGCCGGTTTCACCGGCATGGAGATGGGGCGGCGCTTTCCGAGCGACCCCAAGGTGATGTTGCCGATCCTGAAGGCAGCGCGCACTACGCTGTGTGGCGGCTGGTTCTCGGGCCGGCTGGTAGACGGTGAACTGGCGGCCGACAAGGACCGCATCCAGCCGATGATCGAGCTGTTCAAGGCCGTCGATGCGCCTTGCATCGTCTATGGCGAAATCGGCCGCTCGATCCAGGGCGACCGTACCAAGCCGCTGGCGACCAAGCCGAAGCTCTCCGATGACGAGATGAAGGCCTATGCCCGCAAGGTGACGAAGTTCGGCGAATGGTGCGCCGATCAGGGCATGCCGCTCTCCTACCACCACCACATGGCGGCCGTGGTTGAGACCGAGCCCGAACTCGACGCGTTCATGGCGAACTCGGGCGAGGGCATCCCGCTGCTGATGGATGCCGGCCACATGGCCTTTGCGGGGGGCGACGTGCTGCGCTGCATCGACAAGCATCACAAGCGCATCACCCACGTCCACACCAAGGACGTGCGCATGGATGTGATCAACAAGCTGGACCGCAGCAAACAGTCGTTCCTGGACGCGGTGGCGTTGGGCGCCTTCACGGTGCCGGGCGACGGCTCGCTGGATTTCGAGGCCATCGTCAAGAAGCTGGCGGGCTACGGCTACGATGGCTGGTTCGTGGTCGAGGCCGAGCAGGACCCCAAGAAGGCGCCGCCGCTGAAGATGGCTCAGGTCGGCCACAAGGAACTGATGCGCGTCATGACGGCTGCCGGCTACACGGTGGTGGATTGATGTGAACCGGCTGGATGGAAAGATTTGCGTCGTTACCGGCTCTACACAAGGGTTGGGTGCGGCCATCGCGCGGCGTTTTGCCGAGGCTGGAGCGGCCGGGATCATCACGCTCGGCCGTAATGCCGAGCGCGGCAAAGCTGTTGCAGCTGGGATCGCCATGGCGACCAAGGTTCCGGTGCATTTCGTGCAAGTGGAACTGGCCAAGGTCGAGGATTGCACGCGCGTGTTCGCCGAGGTGGATAAGCGCTTCGGCAAGCTCCATGTGCTGGTAAACGCCGGTGCCTCGACTGCCCGCGGCACCATCCTCAACACCACGCCGGACGCCTTTGACGACATGTTCGCAGTGAATGTGCGTGCACCCTATTTTTTCATGCAGGAAGCGATCAAGCGCATGATCCGCGACCAGATCGAGGGTTCGATCGTGAACATCGGATCGATCTCGGCGCTGGCGGGGCAGCCCTTCATCAGCGCCTATTGCGCATCCAAGGGTGCGCTCTCGACGCTGACGGCGAACACGGCCTTTGCGGTGCTGGCCAATCGCATCCGAGTCAACCAGCTGAACATCGGTTGGATGGCCTCGGATCACGAGCGCGAGCTGCAGGACGCGGGCGGCGATCCCGATTGGGAGAACAAGGCCTCGGCAAAGCTGCCGTTCGGCCGGCTGATTGATCCCGAGGAAGTGGCTCGAGCGGTGGCGTTCCTGGCCTCGGACGATGCGGGGCTGATGACGGGCGCGATCGTGAACTACGACCAGTCGGTGTGGGGTGGCTTCGCGGCCGGGGCGCCGGCGCCGGAGGGGCCGATGCGGCTTTAAGGGGATTGTGGTCGGGCCACCGGAGCTGTGCTCCACACTATGGACCAATCGATACGGAGGTTGCGATGTTGGATGTGACATTGGCGGACGCACAGGCGCAACTTGGCGAGTTGGTTTCCCGCGCCGAGCGAGGCGAGGCGGTGCAAATCCTAAGAGACGGCAAGCCGGTTGCACGGATCGTTGGCATCCCCGGTATGAAGAAGAGAGCACCATTCGATTTTGAGGCGCTTTGGACCTTTGTCGACACGATGCCGCGACCAGCCGCGCCCATCGAAAGTGGTCTTCGTGAATTGCGAGATGATGCACGGTATTGATGCTCTACCTCGACACCTCCTTAATTGTCAGTGCAATGACGCTTAAATCGCGAAGCAGCGACGTTCGTCGATGGCTGCCCAAGTAGAACATCGACGAGTTAACGATCAGCGATTGGGTCATAACCGAATTTTCATCGGCGCTGGCACAGAAGGTCAGAACCGGCGCGATTGATCGTGATGCTCACGCAGAGAGTTTGTCACGCTTCAATCAAATGGCTGGAAACCTTTTTGAAGTGCTCTCGGTCAAGGCCACCGCGTTCGGCTCGGCAGCTCGGCTCTGCAATCAACCGCTCCTCAAACTGCGAGCTGGCGACGCCCTCCATATCGCGATCTGCGGCGAGCAGGGAGCCACTTTGTGCATATTCGATCGGCGCATGGCGGATGCTGCCAAGCAGTTGGGTATCCGTGTCGCGGCCATCTGAGCCCGCAGCCTCACCTCCCCGTCGGCGCCGGCCCCGTCGATTGCCGCACCACCAACTCCACCGGCCACAGCTCGTGGATACTCTCAGGGCGCGTCCCCGCCAGCAGCTGCAGGATCAGTTCCGCCACCCGGAAGCCGGCCGCGCGCATGGACGAGCGCGTCGTGGTGATCGAGGGCACCATATTGTCCGCATTCAGATAGTCGAACACATCGTCGTGGGCGATCAGTGACACATCCTTGCCCAACTGCAGCCCGCGGGAGCGTATCGCGCGCATGATGCCGAGCGCCGACATCATGGAGCCGGCGACGATGGCGGTCGGGCGCGGGTGGCGGTCGAGGAACTCGTGGGTGACGCGGAAGCCGATTTCGTCCGTGAACCTCCCATTTGCGATCAGCTGTGGCTCCACCTTCAGGCCGCGCTTGAGCAGCGCATCGCGATAGCCCTGCTCGCGATGCTCTGCAAACGTCATACCGGCGGGGCCGTTGATGAGACCGATACGGCGGTGGCCCAGGCCGAGCAGGTGCTGTGTGGAGGCGCGCGCCGCGTCGCGGTTGTCGATGTCGAGCCAGGAGATCGGGCCGCCGATATCGGTGCGGCCATGCAGCACGAACGGCAGGCCCAACTCGCTGAGTAATCGCGCGCGTTCGTCCGTGGGCGTCGGAGAATGCAGGATCACGGCATCGACGCGCTTGCTCTGCGCAAAGCGGCGATACGTCCTCAGTTCGTCGTCATAATTTTCAACGTTGGTCAGCGAAATATCCATCTCGTCGTGAGCAAGTCTTTCACCGACACCACCCAGGAATTCGCTGAGGTGCGGACCGAATTCGGCCCCGCCGCGCAGGATCATACCGATGGAGCCGCTGCGGCCTGTCGCGAGGCCGAGCGCCGCGACGTTAGGACGGTAGCCGAGCGCGGCGGCCGCCTCAGCGACGCGCAACCGCGTCGCTGGCTTCACCTCGGGATAACCGCTCAGCGCACGGCTGACCGTGGTCTGCGACAGCCCCAGTTCCTTGGCCAGCTGCTTAAGGTTCATGACGGGCGCATTCAATTCCCGCTGGCTCATGCTGCGATGCACAAACCGCAATGTGTTTCAAGGCCGCGCGAGCTTCCCCTACATGCGCCATCTTGACAACCCCCTGACCTTCTGACACCTAATTTTGAAAGCGCTTTGGGAACACGCTGAATCCTCACTCCCGCCATGCTTTGGGAGCACTCCAGACGAGGTCAGGCGTTTTTTGAAGAAGCCTCGCGGCGGGCAGACTGAGCCAAAGTTGACTGAGTCAGGCAAGCCGCACAAGTTTTTGTGTGACCTAGGGAGGATACCTCATATGAAACATACGTCATTCTTTGCCGCACTTCTGCTGGGCACCGCGCTCAGCATTGGCTCGGCCATGGCTGCCAATCTCTCGATGGTGTCGGGCGCAACCGGCGCCGACCTCGAGTTCCTCAGCAACGAACTCAAGCCCTTCGAGGCGGCCACCGGCAACAAGGTGACCATCACCCCGATGCCATCGTCCACCACCGACCAGTTCGGCCAGTACCGCTTGTGGCTGGCCGCCGGCAATGCGGACATCGACGTCTATCAGACCGACGTGATCTGGGCCCCGCAGCTGGCAGACCAGTTTCTCGACCTGACTGCCGCCGCCAAGGATGTGGCGCCGCTGCACTTCAAGTCGATCATTAAATCGCAGACCGTGAACGGCAAGCTGGTTGCCCTGCCGGCGTTCACCGACGCGCCCGCGCTCTACTATCGCAAGGATCTGCTTGAGAAGTACAAGCAGGCCGTTCCCAAGACCTGGGACGAGATGGCCGCTGTCGCAAAGGTCGTGCAGGACGGCGAGCGCGCTGCCGGCAACAAGGACATCTGGGGCTTTGTGTTCCAGGGCAATGCCTACGAAGGCTTGACCTGCGACGCCCTGGAATGGGTCAAATCGTCGGGCGGCGGTCAGATCATCGAAGCTGATGGTTCGATCTCGATCAACAACCCCAAGGCAGCCGCCGCTCTCGAGCGCGTCAAGGGCTGGGTCGGCACCATCTCGCCCCCGGGCGTTCTGGCCTACCAGGAAGAAGAAGCCCGCGGCGTCTGGCAGACCGGCAATGCCGTGTTCATGCGCAACTGGCCCTACGCCTACTCGCTCGGCAATGACGACAAGAGCGCCGTGAAGGGCAAGTTCGACGTCACGACCCTCCCGACCGCAACGGCTGCCGATGGTTCGGCCGCAACGCTCGGTGGCTGGAACGTGGCTGTCTCGAAGTACTCGAAGGCTCCGGATGAGGCCATCAAGCTGGCTCTCTTCATCTCCTCGCCCGACTTCCAGAAGAAGCGCGCGCTGATCCGCTCGAACCTGCCGACCATCGTCTCCCTCTACGAGGACGCCGATATCGCCAAGGCTCAGCCGATCATCCCGAACTGGAAGAACGTGTTCCTGAACGCCGTCCCGCGTCCCTCGGCTCCGGCCAAGGTGAAGTACAACGAGGTCTCCTCGCTGTTCTGGTCGGCCGTCCACGACACGCTCTCGGGCAAGGGCAGCGCTGCTGATAACCTGGCCACGCTGGAAGGCAAGCTGACCGCTCTCAAGGGCGCCGGTTGGTAAGGTAGACTGACGAAAGGACTGGCACGATCTACTCCTCTCCCCCCAACTTAGGGGGAGAGGATGTCGCACCGAAGCGCGCCAGCGCGAGGGAAACAGCGACAGGTGAGGGGCAGCCACTTGCTCCGTTTAGGTGGCACGAAGGCCGGAACAAGCGGCTGCCCTCACCGACCGCGTGGCTCTTGGCTCCCAAGTGGTCGCCTGCGAGACGCGGTCTCCTCTGCCCTCGCGAAAACGCGAGGGGAGAGGAGAGTGCGTGCCTGACTCTACGCCCGGATGTGTCAAGCGGACCAGTAGCATGACCACAGACACTCTCGCGTCTCCACCCGTTGTGCCCGTGACCGAAGTGTTGCGCGGCGCCGTGCGCTCCGATCTTGCCAATCAGCGTCTGCGTGCCGCGATGCTGTTCCTGGTGCCGATGCTACTCGTGCTGGCGATCACCGCTGGATGGCCGCTCGCCCGCTCGATCTATTTCTCCTTCACCGATACCTCGCTGACCAATCTCTACGGCGGCAAGTGGGTTGGGTTTGCCAACTATCTCTCCTGGGCCACCATCAAGAGCAGCGGCAAGACCATCTGGTTCGGCGTACTGGCCGATCCCGTGTGGTGGAATGCGGTCTGGAACACTCTGCGGTTCGCCTTCGTCTCGGTGCTGCTGGAAACCCTGCTCGGCATTGGCGTCGCGCTGATCCTGAACGCCGAGTTTCCCGGCCGGGGCATCGTGCGCGCCGCCATCCTGATCCCCTGGGCCATCCCGACCATCGTGTCGGCCAAGATCTGGGCCTGGATGCTGAACGACCAGTTCGGCATGATCAACGACATGCTGTTACGCGTCGGCCTGATTAGCACCAAGATCGCCTGGACTGCCGACGACGCGACCTCGATGGTCGCGGTACTGATTGTCGATATCTGGAAGACCACGCCTTTCATGGCGCTGCTGATCCTGGCCGGCCTGCAGATGATCCCCAAGGACATCTACGAGGCCGCCGATATCGACGGCGTGCATCCGGTGCGCCAGTTCTTCAAGATCACGCTGCCGCTGGTGCGTCCCGCGCTGATGGTGGCCGTGATCTTCCGTATGCTCGACGCCATGCGCATTTTCGATCTGGTCTATGTGCTGACGCCCAACTCATCGGCCACCAAGACCATGTCGGTTCTCGCGCGCGAGAACCTGTTCGATTTCGACAAGTTCGCCTACGGTTCGACCATCTCGACGCTGCTGTTCCTGATCATCGGCATCATGACCATCCTCTATATGTGGATCGGCCAGGTGCGCTTCGAGGGGGGCGAGAAGACATGAGCGAGGACCTGCGTCACACGTTGTGGACTGGCTTCAAGTGGACGGCGTTCTATGCCGCGGTCGCCGTGCTCTGCCTCATCTCGGTGTTCCCGTTCTATTACGCCATCATCACCAGCTTCAAGTCCGGCACGGATCTCTTCAAGGTGAGCTACCTCCCGTTCCCGTTCTCGCTCGAGAACTATCAGGCGGTGCTGACCCAGGGTTCGTTCCCGCTCAACTTCCTGAACTCGATCGTCGTCTCGGCGGCTAGCGTGGTGCTGTCGCTGCTGTTGTCGATCACGGCAGCCTATGCGCTGTCGCGCGTGAAGTTCATGGGTCGCACCACCATCTTGATCATCATCCTGTCGGTGTCGATGTTCCCGCAAATCGCGGTGTTGGCCGGCCTGTTCGAACTGATCCGCTCGGTGGGCCTTTACAACACCCTGCCGGCCGTGATCTTCGCCAACATGATCTACACCCTGCCATTCACGGTCTGGGTGCTGACGACCTTTATGCGCGATCTTCCCATTGAGATCGAAGAAGCCGCCATTGTCGATGGCGCCAGCCCCTGGACCATCATCCGCCGCGTGTTCATGCCGCTGATGTGGCCATCGCTGGTGACCACGGGCCTGCTCGCCTTCATCGGATCGTGGAACGAGTTCCTGTTCGCACTGACGTTCCTGTCATCCAACACCACGCGCACGGTCACGGTCGCCATCGCACTGCTCACCGGCAACAGCCAGTACGAAGTGCCCTGGGGCGTCATCATGGCCGCGTCCGTGATGGTCACGATCCCGCTGGTCGTGCTGGTGCTCATCTTCCAGCGCAAGATCATCTCCGGCCTCACCGCCGGCGGCGTGAAGGGGTAGCGATGAGAACAGTCGATCCCTACACATTTCGTCATCCCGGCGAAGGCCGGGATCTGCCCCTCGTACGCGTCTTGCCGCGCCGGTCAATGCACACACTTGCCCCGCCAAAACTGTTCCTTGCATCCGCTATCTGCCCCCGATCCACATGGACGGGTCCCGGCCTTCGCCGGGATGACGAAGAGTTGGGCGGGTTTGCCTTGCAACTTAACGGCGCCGTCAAAGGTTAGGAATATCGTCCGATGGCTGACATCGAACTCAAAGACATCCGCAAGAATTTCGGCGCGGTGGAAGTTATCAAGGGGGTCAGCCTGACCATCAAGGCTGGCGAGTTCATGGTCTTCGTCGGCCCGTCCGGCTGCGGAAAATCCACGCTGCTGCGGCTGATCGCGGGGCTCGAAGACATCACCGCTGGCACGCTGTCGATCGGCGGCAAGGTGGTCAACCGCCTGACGCCCAAGGACCGCGGCGTCGCCATGGTGTTCCAGTCCTACGCGCTCTATCCGCACATGAATGTCTACGACAACATGGCGTTCGGTATGCAGCTGTCCAAGAGCGATCCGGCCGCCATCGACAAACGCATCCACGAAGCAGCCGAGATGCTGCAGATCACGCCCTATCTCAAGCGCCTGCCCAAGCAGCTCTCGGGCGGCCAGCGCCAGCGCGTCGCCATCGGCCGTGCCATCGTGCGCGACCCGGCGGTGTTCCTGTTCGACGAGCCGTTGTCGAACCTCGATGCGGCCTTGCGTGTGGCGACGCGGCTCGAGATTGCCAAGCTGCATGAAAAGATGCACGAAACGACCATGATCTACGTCACGCACGATCAGGTCGAGGCCATGACGCTGGCCGACCGCATCTGCGTGTTGCGCGATGGCGTCGTGGAACAGGTCGGCACCCCGCTCGAGCTTTACGAGAAGCCGCAGTCGCTGTTTGTGGCCGGCTTCATCGGCTCGCCGAAGATGAACTTCTTCCACGGCAAGTTCGCCGCCGACTTCAAGGCGACCACCATCGGCGTGCGCGCCGAGCACATGGACCTGGGCGCCAACGGCCAGGGCTGGCCGGGCAAAGTAATCCACACGGAGAACCTTGGCGCGGACACCTATGTCTATGTCGATATGGGCGCCGAGGAGCCGATCATCGTGCGTCAGGCCGGCACCAAACATTTCGCCAATGGCCAGACCGTAGCTGTGCTCCCGGCTCGCGAACTGGTGCACCGGTTCGGAACCGACGGCCGGCCGATCGCTTAGAGTGCTCAGCCGTCAGCGAACCGCCAGCCAGCCGTGAGTTCAGTCCGGCCTGCAAAGCTGGTGCTCGATGGCGCCGAAAATTGAGTGTCCGGCCCTGTCGTGCATTTCGATGCGGATGGTATCGCCCAGGCGCAGGCCCAGTCCGACAGAACGAGCCCGCTCAGCGCCGCTCGCGGCCACAATGCAGCCGGCCGCCAAGCTACGTGCTCGCACCGCTTGAGCCACGGCATCGCCGACATCGAACGCCAAGCCCTGCGCGGTGTCCGTACGCTCCTGTGGCTTGCCGTTCAGCGTAGCGATTAGCGGCAGATGCAACTTGCCATCCCGCCAGGCCTCGCCAAGCTCATCCGGCGTGACCGCGACCGGCGAGCAGGCTGATGCAAGCTGCGGGGCGCCGCTGACCAGCATCAACAGGCGAATGGCCCTGCCGACGTCGTTTGACGACGCATCCTTGGCAAGCTCGCCCGTCACTGCAGCGACGCTTGCCTGAAGATCAAGTGCAGTTGCGTCACCGGGGAGCGCAATGGGATCGCGCGGGTTCAGGAATGCGCCGTCGCGTGGCTGTGCCACCGCGAGAAAGGTGAGGACACGGCCGTCGCCGATTGAGGGGAGCGGGGAGGCTGCGTCGTGCTCGCGAAAGCGGAAGGTCGGGACGGAGCCCAGCTCGATCTGGCGCGACAGCACCGCCAAGCGGGGCCCGGCGGTCTCCCAACGCTCCAGGGCAGCTTGCAGCGTCGGTGCGACAGTGCCAGCATCGATGGCGCGCGTCAGATCGCGTGACACCACGACAAGGCGTCCGTCGCGGCCCGATTTCAGCGAGGCAAGTTTCATGACGCGTCGTTGCCCCTTCTGGCGAGCCCGCCCAGGTCGCCGGACGGATCCGACTCGGCCATGGGGCTCCGCTGCGCACCTGTAAAGGAGCTGCGGATACCGGGTCTCGCGCCTGAAGGCCAGCGGGTTTATGGCCCGGAGCGGCTTCACTTCGACGCTGCCTGTGAACGGCTTGCGACACGCCCCGCGCCGTGAGGCCGATCGATGGGCCCCACGCTGCGGAAACTGTCGGTTCGTTCGGTTGATGCAACCTTTAGTTGCGGTATTCCTGCACGCGCGTTGCCCGCAAGCCGGCCAGGCCGTGCTTTTCAATCGAGCGCTGCCACGACAGGAACTCGTCCACCGTCAGGCGATAGCGCTCGCAGGCCTCTTCGAGGCTGAGCAAGCCGCCACGCACGGCAGCGACGACTTCTGCCTTGCGGCGGATGACCCAACGCTTGGTGTCGGGAGGAGGAAGATCGGCAATAGTCAGCGGCGACCCATCGGGGCCGATGACATAGCGGACGCGCGCCCTGTAGTTTTGTTCGGCCATTTACTGAATACTACCCTGACCTGTTTGTCGCCTGACACTAGCTCATGCCGATTAAGATGGTCCTAAACGGCAGGCGCGAAATCCCTCGCAAGTTCGGGGCCAAGTGGCGGAAATGTCTTGCGATTCTGGTTAAGGCGCGGAGCGTTTCAGGGCGCGGGGGTAGCTCCGTGCCGTCTCAGGCTGCCGCCCGCTTGCGCAACGAGGATGGGCGGCGGCCGGCATCGGCCAGCAACAGCCGGGCCCGCATCATGGCAGCGCCCTGGCTGAGGAAGGCTGCGGCGAACTCGTCGCTCTCGCCCTTGCCCACCGAGGCCAACAGGGCCTCGGCCCGCTGCGGCGTACCGGCAACCGCGACGGCAATGCGGGCAAGCGCGCGGTCCAACGCGGCGGCCGTATCGGCGATCAGGGTGTCTTCCACGAGCGATAGCTCCGTCAGAATCAGTGCACGCCCAGTCTGTCTCAGAGGTGGTTAACGACTGGTTACTCGAAGACAGGAGCAGAAATGCCCGCCTTGCAGATAACGGGGCGGGGCGGCGTCTATTCGCGGTCACGCGGCATTTTTCTGGCCCGCGGATCGCGACATTGCCGTGTTTGCCTCGTTCGCGCCGATGCGTTACCACCTCGCAACCAGCCCGATTGCCGGGTGCAATGGCGACAAGCAGGACGGTTTTCGATGCAAGGCACTTTGGCAGAGCTGGGCGACCACGTGGGCGCCGTCCTTGGCGCGGGCGCGACCGGCCGATCAATGCGCTTTGGCGAGCTTACGGTGACGGTCGCGCGCGATCAGATCGTCGCCGTGCTGACAAAGTTGCGCGATGACCCCGCGCTGCAGTTCGAAGTGCTGATCGATATCTGCGGCGTCGACTATCCGGCCCGTCCCGAGCGCTTCGACGTGGTTTATCACCTGCTGAGCATGCGCCTCAATCAGCGCATCCGCGTGAAGGTGGCGACGGACGAGGCAACCCCGGTGCCGTCGGCCGTGGACGTGTTCGTGGCGGCGAACTGGTTCGAGCGGGAGGCGTTCGATCTCTATGGGATCATGTTCACGGGCCATCCGGACTTGCGGCGCATCCTGACGGACTATGGGTTTAAGGGGAGCCCATTGCGCAAGGACTTCCCGATGTCAGGCTATGTCGAAGTGCGATACGATGACGAGCAGAAGCGCGTTGTCTATGAGCCCATCAAGCTGACGCAGGAATTCCGCAAGTTTGACTTCGAGAGCCCGTGGGAGGGGATGCCAGCGGTTTTGCCGGGGGACGAGAAGGCGAAGTAGGCCGGTAGTCGTGATATAGGAGACATACACATGGGTTCGTTTTCCATCTGGCATTGGCTGATCCTTGTTCTCATGACAGTCGTCTGGGTCATACCGTTCTGGAGGATTTTTCCACGAGCAGGTTGGGCGGCGCCTTTGTCGCTGCTGATGCTTTTGCCGGTGGTAAATGTTGTTCTGCTGTGGGTTTTGGCTTTCAAAACATGGCCCCAAGATCGGACTCAAGCCTAGCCAACCCTCTACCCAATCAAGGTCAGCGAAGTTTCTTCAGGCTTATCCAACTCACTCGGTACCCTCCCCATGCAAACCGACATCCGCCAGTTCAACATCAACTTCGGCCCGCAACATCCGGCAGCTCACGGCGTGTTGCGCCTGGTGCTTGAACTCGATGGCGAGGTCGTCACCCGCGTCGATCCTCATATCGGGCTGCTGCATCGCGGCACCGAGAAACTGATCGAGCAGAAGACCTATCTTCAGGCCATCCCCTATTTCGACCGGCTCGATTACGTCGCTCCCATGAACCAGGAGCATGCCTTCTGCCTCGCCATTGAGAAGCTGCTCGGCCTGGAAGTTCCGCGCCGCGCACAGCTGATCCGCGTGCTGTACTCCGAGATCGGGCGGCTGCTCTCCCATCTCCTCAACGTCACCACCCAGGCCATGGACGTCGGCGCGCTCACCCCGCCGCTGTGGGGGTTCGACGAGCGCGAAAAGCTGATGGTGTTCTACGAGCGCGCCTCGGGCAGCCGTATGCATGCCGCCTATTTCCGCCCCGGCGGCGTGCATCAGGACCTGCCGGAGAAGCTGATCGACGACATCGAAGCCTTCTGCATGCACCATCCCAAGGTGCTGGACGATATCGAGGGGCTGCTGACCGAGAACCGCATTTTCAAGCAGCGCAACGTGGATATCGGCGTCATCTCTCTCAAGGACACGCTCGCCTGGGGCATGTCGGGCGTGATGGTGCGCGGCTCGGGCGCGGCCTGGGATTTGCGCAAGTCGCAGCCCTACGAGTGCTACCCTGAGATGGATTTCGACATTCCCATCGGCAAGAACGGCGATTGCTACGACCGCTATCTCATCCGCATGCTGGAGATGCGCGAGAGCGTGAAGATCATGCGCCAGTGCATCAAGAAGCTGCGCGAGCCCGAGGGCCAGGGTCGGCATGTCGCCGACAACAACAAGATCGTGCCACCCAAGCGCTCCGAGATGAAGACCTCGATGGAGAGCTTGATCCATCACTTCAA
This sequence comes from uncultured Alphaproteobacteria bacterium, assembly GCA_963732765.1. Lineage (GTDB taxonomy): Bacteria > Pseudomonadota > Alphaproteobacteria > Rhizobiales > Hyphomicrobiaceae > JANYHF01. Next base: position 222,674 of record CAVTAS010000010.1, read on the forward strand.
GCTGTATACTGAAGGCTTCCACATACCGGCGGGCGAAGTCTACGCCTGCGTCGAAGCGCCCAAGGGCGAGTTCGGCGTCTATCTGATCGCCGATGGGTCGAACAAGCCCTACCGCTGCAAGATCCGCGCGCCGGGGTTTGCCCATCTGCAGGCCATGGATTTCATGAACCGCGGCCACATGCTGGCGGACGTGAGCGCGGTGTTGGGCTCGCTGGATATCGTGTTCGGCGAGGTGGATCGGTAGAGGCAGCACGATGGCGGTGCATGGCCAGTTGATGTATTCTCGCCAGTACGTTGAACGCGAGGCTCGCAATGAATGTCCACGCCAAGTTTCCGCCGGCACCCTCCAGTCCAAAGGGACCGATGACCATCGAGGAGTTCCTCGTCTTTACCGAGACGTGTCCGGACGGCGAGAAGTGGGAGCTGATCGAGGGGGAGCCGGTTTTGAACGCTTCGCCAACTGATTTTCACCAGATCGTGGTGCTCAACATCGGTGCGTTCTTGAAAGCTGAGAGACGGCGACTGAAGGCGAGTTGGATTCCACTTTTGGGCATCGGTACGCGTGTGCCGGCATCTCCCAACAGCCTCCCCCAGCCGGACGTCTTTGTCATGGAACAGTTGCCCAAGGGCTCTCCTGTGACCTCTGACGCTGTCGTGATGTTCGAAGTGCTCTCGAAGAGCAACACCAAGGCCGATCAGGCTTGGCGCCGACGCGTTTACGCCAGCGTTCCGAACTGCCAGCACTACGTTACGGTGTCAATGAAGACGGTCGAGGTCGTCGCGTATGACCGAAGCACCAACTGGAAAGCGCGCCGAACGACCGACCTTGCAGGTGCACTCGCACTTCCGGTGCTCAGCATCTCAATGCCACTTGCGGAGATTTATCAGTGGACGCCATTTGATGCCCAATAATGCCCTTCACACCCCCACCCCGCCCTCCAACCCAAACCGCCGCTTGATGCGCCGGAACAGCTGATCGCGCAGCGTCCGGTACGCCTCAACCCGCTGCTCGCGTGTGCCCTCGATGTAGCTCGGGTCCAGCGTCGGCCAATACTCCACCTCGAAGGCCATGGTGCGGGTCAGCTCCAGCACCGCGTGATGCGCTTCCGGCGACAGCGACACCACCAGATCGAACGAGGTATCGGCCAGCTCGCTGAGATCATGCGGCTTGTGCCTGGCCACATCGATCCCGATCTCCTCCATGACCTCGGTCAGCATCGGGTCCTTGGCGCCGGCCCGCACGCCGGCGGAGGCAACATAGGTGCGCCGGCCCGCCAGATGCATCAGGATGGCTGCCGCCATCGGCGAGCGAATCGCGTTCATGGTGCAGGCGAACAGCACCGCACCCGGCAATTCTCCCTGGCCGGTGCGGGCACCAGACATCGGCTCAGGCCTTCCAGTGCAGGGCGCACAGCAGAGTGAAAAGCCGGCGTGCGGTCGGTTGGTCGACCTCGATGCGACCCTTGAGCCGCTCTATCAGCAGGCCGCTCCCCTCGTCGTGCATGGCGCGGCGGCCCATGTCGATCGCCTCGATGCGGGATGGCGGAGCCGACTTGATGGCGTCGTAGTAGCTCTCGCAAATCAGCGTGTAATCTTTCACCAGGCGGCGAAAGGACCCAAGCCCGACCGGCGCGGACAGCAAGGGTACGTGAGCCGCATCGCTCACTTCGAAGTTCAGCCGCTCTCCGGCCATGGCCAGGCGCAGCCGATACGGGCCGGCAGGGCCGGCTTCAAGCTTGAACCTATTGTCGGCAATCAGATCGAAAATCGCGACATGGCGCTCATGCTCGATATCGGCCCGGGCGCGGCCCAGCGTGGCGGGATCGAGGTCCACGGCAATCAGTCTGAACTGGGCCGAGGCGGTTGGGGAACCATCCGTCATGGTTTTGCGCCTGCGTTTGGCCAGCTGTCGTAAGGCGTCAGCTTGCGTCGTCCTTGAAGTCGTGGCCGGGCCGATGCGACGTGGTCCAAACCGGTCCGAGATCGCGCAGCTCGGCTTCGATGCAATCAACCTCCAGCCGGATCGCGCCACCCCCGGAGCATACCAGCGTGAGGTGGCCCGAGGGCGCATTGGTCTCGGCGAACTGCACCGCCAGCAGCGAAAGTACGGCCCCCGGCGCCGTTTGGACAATATTTTGGCGGCGCACCGCCGTCACATGCTCGAAGCGCAAGGCGCAGCGGCGGCGCTGGTGGCCGGAGCGTGCGGCCTTGCCGCCGACAGCCGAGGGCAAAGTCCAATCGAAGCGGTTCACGATGGCGACAAACCGCTTCTCGCGCGGCAGATAGCTCAGATCCGCCACCTGCAACACAGCGTCCTGCACGTGCGCCGAGATCACCGTCAGGTCGTCCTGGTCAAGAGCGACAAGTTTCAACAGCGGCATAGCGGGGTCCGGAACGTCAAAGGAGAACGGAGCGGGGCCGCCCGCTGCGGCGAAACAAACACCCTGGTGTTCTAACGGTCCGGGACATTTTGTGCAACGCGGCATAGCCGTTGTGATGCAGTGCGAGAAATCTCTTGCACCGGCAGACATGCCGGGGCTGGATCGGCTGGTCAAAACTGGTGGTTGGATCGTTTCACCAGCCCCGACTATCGAACGATTTGCGAAAGGCCGCCAGATGGCTAGCGACGCCCAGACCCTTCATCCCAACCCGGTCGTCAGCATCGGCTCGGTGCGCTGCGGCAACGCCCTGCCCCTGATGGTGTTTGCCGGCCCTTGCCAGCTGGAAACGCGCGAACACGCGCTGATGATGGCCGGCGAACTGAAAACCATTGCCGCCCGCCTCGGGATCGGCCTCGTCTACAAGACCAGTTTTGACAAGGCCAACCGCACCTCGCTCGGCGGCAAGCGCGGCATCGGGCTTGAGGGAGCGCTGCCGATCTTCGACGAAATCCGGGCGAAGCTCGCGTTGCCGATTGTCACTGATGTGCACACCGCCGAACAATGCGCGGTGCTTAGCCCCCATGTGGACGTGCTGCAAATCCCCGCCTTCTTGTGCCGCCAGACCGATCTTCTCATTGCTGCGGCAAAGACGGGAAAGGTCGTGAAAGTCAAGAAGGGCCAGTTCCTCGCCCCCTGGGACATGAAGAACGTAGTCGGCAAGATTTTGGCAAGTGGCAACCCGAACGTGCTGCTGACCGAGCGCGGCGCCAGCTTCGGCTACAACACGCTGGTCAGCGATATGCGCGCGCTACCCATCATGGCCGAGACCGGCTGCCCGGTGATCTTCGACGCCACGCACTCTGTGCAGCAACCGGGCGGCCAGGGCGCGAGCACCGGCGGAGACAGGCGGATGGTGCCTGTGCTGGCCCGCGCCGCAGTGGCGGTTGGCGTGGCCGGGCTGTTCGTGGAGACGCATCAGGACCCGGATCGTGCGCCGTCGGATGGGCCCAATATGGTGCCGCTGGCGGAGTTCGAGGGGCTGATGCGCGGGCTGATGCGGATTGATGGGGTGGTGAAGGGGTGAGGGGGTGTGTGTGTCGGGCGCCCCGCGCTAGAACATCACGCCATCTGAAACGTTCCGTCCACCGAGCGCAGTGCCAGTTTCGACTACGGCACGCTGGTCGAGAGGACATGCGCGCACTCCTCGTCATGGCCGAGACTGGCAATCTGGCGATTTCTGACTTGACCCACATCAATCCGCCCGCGTCCTGGTGCAGGGCAGCTCCGCGCCGGTTGCCTGCGAATTGATCGGGATCAAGGTCTGCGCGCCCGGGTTCGGGACTCGATCACTCCCACCAGAGGCAAATCCAGGAGTGCTGGAAATGGCAGACATAACCGCAAGCCGCAGCAGCGGCATGGTCCAGGTGTGGGACCCGCTGGTCCGCATCTTCCACTGGAGTTTGGTGGCGGCCTTCACCGTCGCCTATCTCTCCAGCGACATCGGTGAAGGCGGCGAGGTGGAGGACGGCGGCGGCGCCCCGCTGGGAAACCTGCATGTGAACGCCGGTTACATCGTCATGGGGCTGGTCGCCTTCCGGATCGTCTGGGGGCTGATCGGATCTCGCCACGCGCGCTTTTCCGACTTCGTCTACGGCCCAGTCACGATCATCCGCTATGGTATCGATCTCTTGCTGTTCCGGGCCAGACGCATACTCGGCCACAGTCCGGTCGGCGGCGCCATGGTGATCGCGCTGCTCGTCATGCTGACGATCACCGCGGGGTCGGGCTACGCGCTGACGCTGCCGGGGAACGGCGAGGACAGTCCCTACAAAGCCGTGCACGACTTGTCCGCGAATCTGACACTCGGTTTGGTCGTGCTGCACATCGTTGGAGTGCTGTTTTCAAGTCTTGTCCATCGCGAAAACCTGATCTGGGCAATGATCACCGGCATGAAACGCGAGGAGGATGGTCATGATTGAATTGCGCGTGTCGCTGGCGCGGCTTCAGCCGCTGCGGAATAGCTTCACCGCCTCATCGCAATCGAACAGATAGAGCAGTTGCCGCAGCGCTTTCCCACGGTCGGTAGTGAGCTGAGGATCGCGCGACAATGTCAGCGCGGCATCGGCGCGCGCCAGTTCCAGCAACTCGGCAAAATTGGGCACCTCGGCCATGCGGAATTCAGGGGCGCCGCTCTGGCGCGTGCCCAGTACTTCGCCGCCGCCGCGCAGACGCAGGTCCTCCTCGGCGATCTTGAAGCCGTCCTCGGTCTCGCGCATCATCTGGATACGGGCGGTTGCGGTTTCGCCGAGCGGGCCCTGATAAAGCAGAATGCACGTGGACTGACGGGTCCCGCGCCCGACGCGACCGCGCAGCTGATGCAATTGAGCCAGGCCGAAGCGCTCGGCGTGCTCGATGACCATGATCGAGGCGTTCGGCACATTGACGCCAACCTCGATGACCGTGGTGGCGACCAGGATGGCGAGCGCGCCGGAGGAGAAGGCGGCCATCACCTCGTCCTTGGCGGGGCCCGGCATCTGGCCGTGGACGAGGCCGACGCTGGTCGCCGAAATACTGGCGCAGATGCGCGGCCCGCTCTTCGGCTGCGGCCAGCTCCGAGACGTCGGAGGTCTCGACCAGCGGGCAGACCCAATAGATCTGCGCGCCCTGCTGCAACGCCCGGCCCATTGCCTCGATGACCTCGTCGATGCGCTCGGTGGAAACGGCGCGCGTTGTCACGGGCTTGCGGCCGGCCGGCTTCTCGGTGAGTTTGCTCACCTCCAGATCGCCATAGTGCGTCAGAAGCAGCGTGCGCGGAATGGGCGTGGCCGTCATGAACAGGACATTGGCGCCGTAGGGACCGCCCTTGGCCTGCAGCGCGAGCCGCTGCTGTACGCCGAAGCGGTGCTGTTCGTCGATCACCGCGAAGGCGAGATCCTTGTAGACGACCTCCTCCTGGAACAGGGCGTGTGTTCCGATCAGGAGATCGATTTCCCCGGACGCCAGCTCCGCCAGCACGATCTTGCGCGCCTTGCCCTTCTCGCGGCCGGTCAGCAAGCCGATCCGTATCCCCGCCTTCTCGGCCAACGGCCCGATGGTCTCGGCATGCTGGCGGGCCAGCACCTCTGTGGGCGCCATGATGCAGGCTTGCGATCCCGCCTCGATGGCGATGCTCGCCGCCATCAGCGCCACCAGCGTTTTGCCGCTACCGACGTCGCCCTGCAGCAGCCGCAACATGCGGTGCGGCGCGGCCATGTCTCTTTCAACTTCAGCCAGCGCTGTGACCTGCGAATTCGTTAACTTGAACGGAATCGCCGCCGTCACCCGCTCACGGATACGGCCATCGCCGACGACGCTGCGGCCCTGTTGATTCTTCTGGCTCTGCCGGACCAGGGCCAGCGCCAGCTGCCCTGCCAGCAGCTCGTCGAACGCCAGCCGCTGCCAGGGCGGCGCCCCGGTGGCGATGTCCGCCGGTTCCTGCGGATAATGCAGCCTGTGAAAACTCTCGGCGAATCCGAGCGCCGTCAGCCTGTTGATGACGCTCTCGTCCAGCCACTCCGGGATCGCCGGCATCAGGTCCAGCGCGCGGCCGATCAGCTTGTGCAGCACTTTGCCCGACAGTCCCGCCGTGAGCGGATAGACCGGCTCCAGCAGGGGCAGCTTGTTCAGTTCATCCGCCCCCACCACATGGTCGGGGTGCATCATCTGCAGCTTTTCGCCGTAAGCCTCGATGCGGCCTGAGACGTAGCGCTCCTCGCCCACCGGCAGCATGCGCTCCACATACCGGCGGTCGGCGTGGAAAAACACGATTTCGAGCTTGGCGGTGGCGTCCTCGGCCAGCACGGTGTGCGGCGCGCGGCTGCCGGCAGCCGGAATGCGGTGCTTGCGGACGATCACCTTTACGGTGGCGATGGTGCCGGGGACCGCTTCGGCCAGGGCCGGCATGGCGCGCCGGTCGATGACCCCGGTGGGCGTGTGCATCAGCAGGTCGATCAGGCGCGGCTCAGCAACCTGCCCCGGCAAGGCGAGCGCCTTCTTGAGCAGCTGCAGCACGCGCGGCCCCACGCCCTCCAGGCTCTGCGCCGATGCAAACAGGGGAGTGAGGTGTTCGGGGCGCATGGGGGCGGTGTGCTCGTCGCCTTGACGGATCGGGCGCACTGGTGGCGCTATGGTCCGGCACGTTGGCGGTGCGAGCCGGATGCGTCAAGCCGCAGGAGAGACAAATGGACGACGATGATCTGGTCGCGCGGCGACGGCGATGCCTGTACCGGGCCGAGCATCGTGGCACCAAGGAGATGGACTGGCTGCTGGGTCAGTTCGCTGCCGACCAGCTGCCGCACGCCGACACAGCCGCGCTCGCCGCTTGGGAGGAGCTGGTGCAGATCCCCGATCCGCAGTTGTATGACTGGATCATGGGGCATGAGGTGGTCGAGGAGCCGAGGATTGCAGGTATTGTTCAGCAGATCCGGACCTACCACTGCATGTAATCGGTTGAATTACTTCGTATTGTGCAGTATAGTCTCAACCGCTGCCTGGTTTGGCAGCGGGGCCACCGCCCCATATCCTGTGGTCGCAAGCGCAGCCGCCGCGTTTGCGAACCGCCCGGCCTGGAAAGGATCGAGCCCTCGCGCCAGCGATGCCAGCAGCGCCCCGGCGAACGCATCGCCCGCCCCGGTGGCGTCGACAGACTGAACCTTGTGGGGAGCGATTCGCTCGCGGCGTTCGGGCGTCGCAATCAGCGCCCCGTCGGCACCCAGCGTCACGACGACGATCTCAGCCCCCAGCCCCAAGTAATGCCCGGCAACCGCCTCGGGATTGGCGATACCGAGCAAGATTTGCGCATCGTCGATGGAGGTCTTCAGTACATGCGCCCGGTGTGCGGTGGCGTGGATCGCGGCGCGCGCCTCCTCGAGCGGCCACAGGCGCAGCCGCAGGTTGGTGTCGTAGGAGAGCTTCGCCCTCGCTTGGCTAGCAAACTCCACGGCCTGTCCCACCGTGTCGCGCGCGGTGTAGCTGATGGCCTGGCTGACTGCGGAAACATGCAGGAACTTCGCGCCCGCAAATGCCGCTGCCGGGAAATCGGTGAAGGTCATGCAACTGGCGGCCGAGCCCCGGCGCAAATAGGTGAACTCGTGGCCATTGGGGCCGTGGTTGACGAAATAGACGGCGGTCGGTGCGGTGGCGTGGCGGCGGACAAAGGACGTATCCACCCCTTCGCGCTGCCAGAGATCCATGAAGGCATCGCCGAAGCGGTCCTGCCCAAGCAGCGTCAGATAGCGCGTGTTCGCACCAAGCCGGGCCGCTGCGATGATGGCGTTGGAGGTGTCGCCGCCGAACCCCTGGAGGTAGCGGCCGTCTGGCTGCTCGTTGAACTCGATCATGGGTTCGCCCAAGCTTACAATATGGGGGGCGACGATATCGGGCATGGACTGACCTCAAACCGAGAGTGTTTCCGGACCGAGCGAGGCCAGAAGCTTCTTGGCCTTGGCGATAACACCAGCCTTGTCGTTGGCTTCCAGCGCCTTGGCCGGGGCGAGTTCGCTGCCGAGGCCGACGCAGAACGCTCCCGCAGCCAGATAGTCCACAGCCGTCTCAATGGTGACACCGCCGGTCGGCATGAGCAGCACGGACGGGAAGACGGCGCGGACCTGCCTCAGGAACTGCGGGCCGCCGACCGTCGCGGCCGGAAACACCTTGACCGCCGTCGCACCCGCACAATGCGCCCGCCAGATCTCGGACGGGTTGGCCGCGCCGATCATGACCGGAATGTCTGCGGATTTGGCCAGCTCGATGACGCCATCGACCCAGCAGGGAGTGACCAGGAACTGACTGCCGGCCAGAATGGCGAGCCGCGCGTCCTGCGCCGACAGGATGGTGCCGGCGCCGACGATAATGGCCTGGTTCTTGCGCAATTCGGCGATGCCGTCGAACACGCCGGGGGTGGTGAGGGTCATTTCAACGGCGCTCATGCCGGCTTCGGCGAGCCACAGCGCGGCGCGTTTGGCGGGATCAATGCTGCCGGCGCGGATCACGGGCACGACCTTGATGCGGGCGAATGTGGCCAGAATGTCAGTAGGCGTCATGTTGCACCTGTAAACGTGGACAGTTTACCTACCATGCCACTCCATGCGCCAACGGAGCAATGCCGAGATGCCTGGCGATGCTCTGCCCGATATCGGCGAAGCTATCCCGGACACCGATCCAGCCGGGAGCAATCCCCGGACCGAACGCCAGCACCGGCACACACTCCCGGGTATGGTCGCTGCCGCGCCAGGTGGGATCGCAGCCGTGGTCGGCCGTGAGGATGGCGAGATCGCCCGGCTGCAGGACGGACGTCAAGCCCGGCAGCATGGCGTCGAATTTTTCCAGCGCATCGGCATAGCCCGGCACATCGCGGCGGTGGCCGAACAGCATGTCGAAATCGACGAAGTTCGTGAAAGCGAGGCCTCCATCGGGCAGCGTTCGGACAGCTTCGAGAGTTGCGTCCATCAGGGCGGGGTGGCCGCTGGCCTTGACGATGGTGCCCGTCCCGCGGTGGGCGAAGATGTCGGCGATCTTGCCGATGGAGACGATGGCCCTGCCGGCCTCAGTGAGGCGGTCGAGCAATGTCGGCTCGGGCGGGGGCACGGAATAGTCGCGGCGGTTGGCAGTGCGCTGGAAGCTGGCGGGATCGGCGCCGACGAAGGGCCGGGCGATGACGCGGCCGATGTTGAGCGGATCTACCAGCACGCGGGCGACCTTGCACATCTCATAGAGGCGATCGAGGCCGAACGTGCCCTCGTGGGCCGCGATCTGCAGCACACTGTCGGCGGAGGTGTAGACGATGGGCTTTGCCGGTGCGCATGTGCTCGGCGCCCAGTTCTGCGATGATCTCAGTGCCCGAGGCGTGTTTGTTGCCGAGGAGGCCGGAAAGCTGGCAGCGCGCGATCAGGTCGTCCGTGAGCGACTTGGGGAAGCACGGCATAGTCTCGGGGAAATAGCCCCAAGCGAAGGTGACGGGGACGCCCGCGATCTCCCAATGGCCCGACGGCGTGTCCTTGCCGAGCGAGCGTTCGCGGGCTGCGCCCCATTGTCCGAGTGCTTCCCCGGAGGTCGCTCGTCCCGCAGCGAAGCCAAGACCCAAACGATCAAGGTTCGGCACACACAACGGGCCGGCCCGTAATCCCGCTCGGTCGCCGCGCCCATCAGCACAAGCCGCAAGGATGTGACCGTAGGTGCTCGACCCGGCGTCGCCATAGGCCTCTGCGTCCGGCGCTCCACCGATCCCGAAGGAGTCCATGACCATGAGAAAAGCGCGGCTCATGCGAAGTAACCTCGCACCAATCCGCCAAGCTCCGCCCCCCACCGCGGCCCTCCCCACAAGGGGGAGGGAGAAGAACAGCGCGTGTGATCCACTCCTGCTTCAACGCGGGAAGACGGCTCCCTCCCCCTTGACGGGGAAGGGTTGGGGTGGGGGTGAAGGTCTGGGACCGGACGGTTCGGCCTTTGGCCAAATCGCAGATCCGATGTTTGCGCACTCGGTCTCATTGCGTCGCCTTGATGCGTGCCCGGACTGGCTTGCCCACCTCGGGTGCCGCACCGAGCTTATACGCCGCGCGCACCTCGGCGGCCACCGCTTCGGCTGCCGTCTTACTGCGGGCATGCACAACGCAGAGCGGCGTCGATTTGTCGACCTTGGTTCCCTTGCCGGCCAATCCCGTCAAACCCACGGCGTGATCGATGGCATCGGTCGGTACGCGCCGTCCGCCGCCCAGAGTGATGACGGCGATGCCGAGCGCGCGGGTATCGATGGCGGCCACCGTCCCCGAGCGCTCGGCGAACACATCAAGTTTCACCGGTGCGGCGGCGAGATGCTTGCCGGCCCGCTCGACGAAGTCCTTCGGTCCGCCCAGTTCCGCAACCATGCGGGAAAATTGCTCCGTTGCCGCACCGCTATCCAAAATGATTTGCAGCGCTTTGCGTCCGTTAGCCACCGAACTGGTTAGACCGTTGTTGGCCAGCAGCTCTGCCCCTAGTGCCAACGTCACCTCGTGTAGCCTGGGGTCGCGGTGCTTGCCGGTGAGATAATCCACCGCGTTCATCACCTCCACGGCGTTGCCCGCAGCAGACGCTAGCGGCTCGTCCATATCCGTGATCAGCGCCGTCGTCTTCAACCCCGCCCCGTTCGCCACATCCACGAGGGTCCGGGCCAGGGCTCGCGCGTCAGACTCCTTGGCCATGAAGGCGCCCGAGCCGGTTTTCACGTCCATCACCAGCCCGTCGAGGCCGGCGGCGAGTTTCTTCGATGAGGATCGAGGCCGTGATCAGCGGGATCGATTCCACCGTCGCGGTCACGTCGCGGATGGCGTAGAGGCGCTTGTCGGCGGGCGCCAGGTCCGGCGTCTGGCCGATGATGGCGCAGCCGGCGCGTTCCACGGTGCGCTCGAACAGCGCGATGTCGGGCTGCGCGTTGTAGCCGGGAATGGCCTCCAGCTTGTCGAGCGTGCCGCCGGTATGGCCGAGGCCGCGCCCCGAGATCATCGGCACGCAGGCCCCGCAAGCCGCCAACATCGGGGCGAGCATGAGCGAGACGTTGTCGCCGACCCCGCCGGTCGAATGCTTGTCCAGGATCGGGCCCTTGAAGCGCTTTTTGGGCCATTTCAGCACGCGGCCACTATCGCGCATGGCCAGCGTCAAGCCCACCCGTTCGTCCGTGGACATGCCATTGAAGAACACGGCCATGGCGAAGGCCGCGGCCTGGCCCTCGCTGACGGCGCCCGAGGTGAGCCCGGCGATGAGGAAGGCGATTTCGGCGCGGGAGAGGGCGTGGCCGTCGCGCTTGGTGCGGATGATTTCTTGGGCGAGCATGGGGTTTCGATGGACCTTTATGCAGAGTTTTGAAGTTTTGTCATCCCGGCGAAGGCCGGGACCTGTCCAAGTTCATATTTGGCGCGGTGGTTCAAGATGCTGTTAGCCCCGTGAGCAGCGGGGCTGGATTATCTTCTGTGCCTGTTCCGCACCTTGGGCAGGTCCCGGCCTTCGCCGGGATGACGAGTGACAGGCGGGCTGTGCATGTGATCAGAGATCCTTCACAAACCGGGCAATGAGCTTCGCCATATTGGCAGTGGCCTTCGCCCCCTCGCGCTTGGTCTCCTCGTGGCTGGGTGACGCGCCGCCGATCCCCGCGCCCAAATTGGTGATGACCGACAGCGCCGCCACCGTCAGCCCGAAGCGGCGGGCCAGGATCGTCTCGGGCGCCGTCGACATGCCGACGGCGTGGGCGCCCATGATCGCGGCCATGCGGATCTCGGCCGGCGTCTCGAACATCGGGCCGGAGAACCAGGCGTAGACGCCTTCGGAGAGCGTCACGCCCTCGGCCTTGGCGGCGGCGCGCAATTTGTCGGCCAGCGCGGCGTCGTAGGCGTTGGTGAGGCTGACGAAGCGGTGGTCGCCGGTCTCGCCGAACAGCGGGCTCATGCCAGCGAGGTTGATATGATCCGTGATCAGCATGATCGAGCCGGGGCCGACGCTCGGGCGCAGCGAGCCGGCGGCATTGGTGAGCAGCACGCGCTTGATCCCGCAATGGGCTAACGCCTCGATGACCGGGCGCATGGCGGCGGCGTCGCCATGTTCGTAGGCGTGGGCGCGGCCCCTCAGCATCAGCACGGGGCGGCCTGCGAGCGTGCCGGTGACCAGTTCGCCCGCATGGCCCGAGACGGACGGGACGGGGAAGCCGGGCAGCTCCTTGTATGAGAGCCTGCGTGGGCTGACGATGGCGTCGGCGAGGCCGCCGAGGCTGGAGCCGAGCACGATCGCCAGCTCCGGGATTGTGCCGGCGAGATGCTCGGCGAGGCGGTTGGCGGCGGGGGTCATGGGTGGCTCACAGTAAGGTGGAGACCGGTGGTTGTTGGTAGGGGCGGCTTGCGGCCGCCCTCTCACAACGGACTCGCTGGACGAGGGCGGCCGCAAGCCGCCCCTACGAAACTACGACCGGTTCTCCACCGCAAGATGTTCGGGGCCGAAGGAGGCGGGCAACAGTTCCTCCAGCGTGAAGGTCCGGCGGAGTGTTCCGTGGTCGTCGCAGATGTGGATCGGCAACTCAGGCGGGCCAAATTCGCGCAGGCGCTGGCGGCAGCCGCCGCAAGGCGTGACCAATCCGGCGCCCGCCCCGACCACGGCAGCTTCCACGATCCGGCGACCACCCGCCATCACCATGGCGGCGAGCGCGCTGGCCTCGGCGCAGTTGCCGATGGGATAGGCGGCGTTCTCCACATTGCATCCGGCGTGTATGCGTCCGTGCTCGTCGCGCACCGCCGCGCCGACCGAGAAGCGCGAATAGGGGGCATACGCCCGCCCATAGGCAGCGACGGCGGCGGCGATCAGATCGTCGGGGGCGGGCATCAGCGCTCCTTCACGTAGGGCACGCCGCCGGCCTTGGGAGGGATGGCGCGGCCGATGAAGCCGGCGAGCATGGCCACGGTCAGGATATAGGGCACGGCCTGCATCAGCGGGACCGGCAACACACCTAAGCCGGGGATAGGCTGGCCCTGCAACCGGATCGAGACGGCGTCGAGCAGTCCGAACAGCAGGCAGGCCCACATGGCCGGAACCGGCTTCCATTTGGCGAACACCAGCGCGGCGAGCGCGATGAACCCCTTGCCCGCCGTCATCGAGCGCGAAAACCCGGCGCTCTGGGCGATCGACAAATAGGCGCCCGCGAATCCGCAGAGCACGCCGCAACAGACCACCGCGGCGTAGCGCATTCCGTTCACGGATATTCCCGCCGTATCGGCGGCGGCGGGATTCTCGCCGACCGCGCGCAGGCGCAGGCCGAAACGGGAGCGGAACATCACCCACCAGGTGATCGGCACCATCAGGAAAGCGAAGTAGACGAGGAGGCTATGGCCGGAGATGACCTGGGAATAGATCTGCCCAAGGATTGGCACGGAACGAACGGCTTCCGCGCCCGGCAGACCGATTTCCAGAAATCGCTCCTCGGGCGCCAGCTGCGGCGTCTGCCCGCCCTGGCTGAACCAGAAGGCGCCGAGCTGCGCGGTTAGGCCCAGAGTGATGATGTTGACGGCGACGCCGGACACGATCTGGTCGCCGCGGTGGGTGATCACGGCAAAGCCGTGCAGCAGCGCGAAGGCGACCGAGGCGCCGACGGCCGCGAGCAGTCCTGCCCAAGGCGAGTGGAAGACCGAGGCCGCAGCACCGGCGGCGAAGGCGGCGGCCAGCATCTTGCCTTCCAGGCCGATGTCGAACACGCCCGAGCGCTCGGAATAGAGCCCGGCCAGGCACGCGAACAGCAGCGGGATCGAGAGCCGGATGGTGGACGCCAGGATTTGCGCGATGGTGTCGAGGTATTCCATCTGCTCACGCCTCCTGCGCCACGAGAGCCACCGGACGTCCCGCGAACACCCTTGCCAGGCTCGGTCGGAACATGTGTTCCAGCGCGCCGGCCGTCAGGATCACCAGGCCCTGCACCAGCACGATCATGTCGCTGGTGATGCTCGGCTTCTCGAAGGCCAGTTCCGTGCCGCCCTGGTAGAGCGCGCCGAACAGCACAGCGGCAATGATGATGCCCAGCGACCGCGAGCGGCCCATCAGCGCTACGGCTATGCCAACGAAGCCGTAGCCAGCGGTGAACTCCAGCGCGAGATGGTTCTGCGAGCCCATCACCTCGTTCAGCGCCATGAAGCCGCCGAGCGCGCCGGAAATCATCAGCGCAACGACGGTCAGCCAGGTGATGTTCATGCCGGCGTATCTGGCGGCGTCGGGGCTTGCTCCCAGCGTGCGCAGCTCGTAGCCGAGCCGGGTGCGCCAGATCAGGACCCAGACTGCAGCGGCACAAATCAGCGCCCAGACGAAGGCGAGATTGAGCGGTGACTGGCCGATGGGAAGGCCGATGGCGGCGAACACCTCCTGGAACAACGGCAGGCGTGCGTGCTCGACGAAGGTGCGGGTCTGCGGCGCCATCTCGCCGGCCGGCTTCAAGAACGCCGCCGAGCAGGTAGATCATCAGCGCCGAGGCGATGAAGTTGAACATGATCGTCGTAATGACGAGGTGGCTGCCGCGCTTGGCCTGCAGGATTGCGGGGATGAAGGCCCAGGCCGCGCCGAACACAGCCGACAGGACAATGGCGGCCAGGATGATCAGCGGCTGCGGCAGGAACTCGAGGCTGAGCGAAGCGATCGCCACGCCCAGTCCCGCGACATAGGCCTGCCCCTCGACGCCGATGTTGAACAGGCCGGCATGGAAGGCGACGGCGAAGGCCAGCCCTGAGAAGATGAAGTTGGTGGCGTAAAAGAGGGTGTAGCCAAGCCCAGCGCTGGTGCCGAACGCGCCGGTCAACATGATCTGCACACACTCGACAGGCGATTCGCCGAGCGCCAGCAGCACCAAGCCCGAGACCAGGAATGCCAGGGCGAGGTTGAGGATCGGCAGGACCAGGACATCGGCCCACCAGGGCAGTTCGCCAGCGCGCGCACTCATGCCACTGCCTCCGGCTGGCGCGTGTCGCCGGTGACGCCGGCCATCAGCAGGCCCAGCTCCTGCTCGTCGGACTGCGGTGAGCGCTCGCCCACGATGCGGCCGTCGAACATCACCAGCACGCGGTCGGCCAGGCTGCGGATTTCGTCCAGCTCGACCGACACCAGCAGGATGGCCTTGCCGGCGTCGCGCATGGCTATCAGCCGCTTGTGGATGAACTCGATGGCGCCGATATCGACGCCGCGCGTAGGCTGGCCGACGATCATGATCTTGGGATCGCGCTCCATCTCGCGGG
This sequence comes from uncultured Alphaproteobacteria bacterium, assembly GCA_963732765.1. Classification (GTDB taxonomy): domain Bacteria; phylum Pseudomonadota; class Alphaproteobacteria; order Rhizobiales; family Hyphomicrobiaceae; genus JANYHF01. The sequence continues at coordinate 237,819 of CAVTAS010000010.1, forward strand.
CCAGCACGAGTTTCTGCTGGTTGCCGCCGGAGAACAAGGATGCGCGCAGATTGGCATCGTGCGGGCGGACATCGAAGGCGGTCATGTTGGCGTCGCAGTTGGCTTCGACGGCGGCGCGGTCGATCAGGCCGCGCGGGGAAAATCGCGGGTCGTCCTGATAGCCAAGGATGGCGTTCTCGGAGGCGGCGAACGGCATCACAAGTCCCATGCGGTGCCGGTCCTCGGGAACGTGCGCAAACCGGGCATGGCGAAGCATCGCGGGATCGGTGCGTGAGACCGGCTGGCCGTCGATGAAAATCTCGCCGCCGGTCCGCGGACGGATGCCAGCCAGTACTTCCAGCAATTCGCTCTGACCGTTGCCCGCGACCCCGGCGATGCCGACGATCTCGCCCTGGCGCACGGTGAAGCTGACATCGCGCAGCCGCGTCACTTTGCGATCGTCGGCGGCCGACAATCCGCGCACCTCAAGGGCGACGGGGCCTGGGGCGTGCGCGCCCTTGTTCACCTTCAAGAGCACCTTACGGCCGACCATCAACTCGGCCAGCGCTTGCGGCGTGGTCTCCTTGGTGGTCAGCGTGCCGACCATTTCACCGCGCCGCATCACCGAGACTTTGTCCGTGATGGCCATGATCTCGCGCAGCTTGTGCGTGATCAGAATGATGGTCTTGCCCTGCGAGCGCAGCTGGGCCAGCACGCGGAACAGGTGGTCGGCCTCGCTGGGCGTCAGCACTCCGGTAGGCTCGTCGAGGATCAGCACCTCGGCGCCGCGATAAAGGGCTTTGAGGATTTCGACGCGTTGCTGCACGCCAACCGGAAGTTCGGCCACCGGCGTGTCAAGCGGGACGCTCATATTGTAGGCTTTGCCGAGCTCTTCGAGAGCCTTGCGGGCAGCGTCCAGCCCCTTGCTCAGCCGCGCTCCGCCCTCGGCGCCGAGCACGACGTTTTCCAGCACCGTGAAGGGTTCAACCAACATGAAATGCTGGTGCACCATGCCGATACCGGCAGCAATGGCGTCGCTTGGCCGGGCGATCTTGCGCTCGGCGCCGTTGACAAAAATCTGTCCGGAGTCTGCCTGATAGAAGCCGTAGAGGATCGACATCAGTGTCGACTTGCCTGCGCCATTCTCGCCCACGATGCCGTGGATGGTGCCGGGCTGGATGGCCAGCGATATGGCCTTGTTGGCATGCACAGCGCCAAAGCGCTTGTCGATGCTCTTGAGTTCGATGGCCGCAGCAGGCACAGGATCGCTCATGCTACGGCCACCAAAATTCCGCCTGTCAAATTACTGAGTTACCGCCAAAACTAGTAGGGGCACTTCTGGTCGGCCATGTAGTCATGGACCTTGATCTTGCCCGACGTGATGTCACCTTCGGCCTTCTCTACCGCCGCTTTCATCTCCGGTGTGATCAGCTTCATGTTGTTCTTGTCGAGCGCCCAGCCCACGCCGCTCTCAGCTAGGCCCATAGCGAACACGCCTGTCATGGGCTTACCCATTTTAGCGTTGGTGAACATGCTGTTGGTGGCGATGTCGACGCGCTTCAGCATCGAGGTCAGCACGCTGCCGGGATGCATGCCGTTCTGGTTGCTGTCGACGCCGATGCCCAGCTTCTTGGCATCCGCGGCCGCCTGCAGCACGCCAATGCCGGTGCCGCCGGCGGCGTGATAGACAACGTCTGCGCCTTGCGCGAACTGCGCCTTGGCCAACTCGCCACCCTTGACGGGATCGTTCCAAGCCGCGCCGGTCGTGCCGGTCATGTTCTCGAATACGGTCGCTTTGGGATTGGCCGCCAGCACGCCAGCCTTGTAGCCGCAGGCGAAGCGGTGAATGAGCGGAATGTCCATGCCGCCGACGAAGCCGACCTTGCCGGTCTTGGAGGCCATGGCCGCCAGCATGCCGACCAGGTAGCTGCCTTCCTGCTCCTTGAACACCACCGAAACCACGTTCGGCTGGTTGACCACCATGTCGATAATGCCGAAGTGCGTCTTAGGGAATTCCTTGGCGACCTTCTCCAGTGCCTGGGCTTGGCTGAAGCCTACCGCCAGGATCGGATCAAAACCCTTGGAGGCGAAATTGCGCAGAGCCTGCTCGCGCTGGCTGTCGTTCTTGATTTCGAAGTCCTGGAACTTGACCCCGGTTTCCTTCTGGAACTGCTTGGCGCCATTGTAGACGCCTTCGTTGAAGGACTTGTCGTGCTTGCCGCCAAGGTCGTAGACGATGGCGGGCTTGACGCCGGCTGCCAGCGCCGATCCCGCAAGGATCGCCGAAGCAGCGAGGACGGCGAGTGAAGTCTTGATCATGTAACTCTCCCTTTTGTGCCGACTGGTCAGACACATAAGCTCACATTCCGCTCTCCGGTGTGAGCCGACGGTTCGCGCAACACGCGCCCCGCAACCAGCGGTCCAGCCCTTACACAACGACATCTCGCCGGATTTTGCAATCGGCTCGCGATTGGCGCTCAGCGGTGCGGGTAGCGCAGGCCGATGAGATGATCGAGCGAGAGCTTACCGGGGCCAAAGCGCATAATCATCAAGAGCCCGATCGCCCAAAGACCGTGATCCATGAAAGAACTGGGATAAACGAAGGTCTGGATGACCAGCACCATGCCAAGCAGCGCGGTGGCGGTGAAGCGCGAGGCAAGCCCCGCCCAGAGCAGGAGTGGGCAGATCAACTCGGCCGAGGTCGCCAGATAAGTTGCTACCGCGGGGGGCAGCAGCGGTACTTTGTATTCCTGCGCGAACAGGAAGAACGTCGCCGGCTTGATCGACCAGGTTGCGAAGTCGATCTTGGTGCGCCATGAAAAGTGGAAGACCAGGCCAACGACGATGCGAGCCAGCAAGGCAAGCAAGCTGTACGGAATATGTTCGTAGAGCCCGATGAGGCGCCGGACGAATGCAGCCATGAAAATTTCCCCCTAAAGCGCACTGCTTTCCATGGTCAGATCATAACCAGTTAAGCCACCCATGGAGATCAAAGCTGCAAGGTTTTCCTGCAAATCGAAGTGATCGTGCCGTGACATGGTCGCCTCGGCGGCGGCACCGAGTGTTTGGCCCGACTGCAACGCGGCCAGAAAATCATAGGCCGCAGCGTCGATACGGTGAGTCTCCACGATCAGCGCTGGTCGCAGGATAGCAGCGTGTTCGGCCTCGGCCGCGAAGCTGGCGGGAGCGAAGGCATCGCCCTTCGTGTTGAGGTCCCATATCGACAGCGCCGGCAGTTCGGACGCGAACAGCCGAAGCGACGGGTGCAGATGGAAGCGCAGCGCGGCGATGTGTTCCGGCGGTACGGACGCAAGATCCGCGGCGCCGATCGGGGTGGCGTCGGCAGCATGATAGGCTTCGTGCTGTAACCACTCCAGGCGGGCGACGGCAGGGAGATAGATTAGGTCGGCGGCGTGCTGGAAACCCTCGATGAAGTGGGGAAAGGTCGCCCCATACAACAACAGGATTGGCGAGACCGGCGGCTGTTGAGCTGTATAGGCGCTGGCCATGGCGCGGAAGAAGTCGTCGCCGACAATGCGGCGGACAACGGCAAAGCGCTCTTCCAGGACGCCGAGAACCCCGGCAGCGACATTGTTGCGATGAACTCCGAAGCGGCCGCGGCTCGACGCGACGGGCGTGGGCGCAGAGGGATCGCGCAGGGCAGCGACAAAGCGCTGCTGAACCTCAGCCAGCGACGGCATGGGTGTTGGTCCGCCGCTCGGTCATGATGCACTCGGCCTTGGCGGCTTCGGCGGCCAGTTCGGGCCAAGCAGGAACCTTGCTGTCCCATTCGATCAGCGTCGGGATCGGGCCGGCGCGGCGCACTACCAGACGGTAGAGGCTCCAGACATCGGCCAGGACGGGCCGGTCGTGGGTGTCGATCAGCAATGGCTTGTTCTCGTCGTCGAGTCCCAGCGTGGTAGCCCGCCAGATGCATTTCGCCGACGTACTCGACCGGGAAAGCCTCCAGATAGGCGACTGGATCGAAGCCATGGTTGGCGGCGGAAACCTGTACGTTGTTGACATCCAGCAGCAGGCCGCAGCCTGTGCGTTGAACGACGCCGCCAAGAAACGCCAACTCGCTCAGCGTGCTCTCCTCGAAGCGAATGTAGGTTGACGGATTTTCCAGCAGCATGCGGCAGCCGAGGAATTGCTGCACCTGATCGACGTGCTGGCTGACCCGGGCCAGCGACTCCTCATGGTACGGCAGTGGTAGCAGGTCATTGAGATAGGCCCCATCGTGGGAGGACCACGCAAGGTGCTCGGAAAACAGCCCGGGCCGATAGCGATCGACCAAGTGACGCAGGCGCTTCAGATGCGCGCTATCGAGATCGCCAGCGCCGCCAATCGAGAGGCCGACGCCGTGTAGCGAGACCGGGTAGTGCTCGCGAATGGCCGACAGGAAATGATGGGGTGGCCCGCCAGCGCCCATGAAGTTTTCGGCGTGGATTTCAAACCAGCCGATGTCGGGCCGGCCTTCCAGGACGTTTCGATAGTGTTCGGGTTTCAAGCCAACCCCGGCACGGGCCGGGATTGGCTTTTCGGAAAATTGAGCGGTTGGCGACGCGCCATCCATGCTTGCCGTCTCCGCTCGAATTGGGGCTAGCCGACGATCGGCGACAGCGAACCCTTGCGCTTGGTGACCGTTCCGTCGGCGTTCTTCACATCGACGCTGATGCCGGTGCAGGTGCCAGTCTTTTCCAGCTTCCAGGCTTGGCCTTCGTAGTCGGCCTTGGCGGTGCCGGCGCACGAATTGCCAGCCTCGCTGGCGCAGTCGTTGGCGCCGGCCTTGGAGATACCGTAGCACTTCTCGAAGTCGTCGGCGGCCTGGGCGGCCTTGGGGGCGACGCCCATTGTCACGACGGCGGCGAACGCGCCAGCCAGCGCCAACATGGTGGCAGTCTTAGCGGATTTTTGCATTGGTCGTCCTTCCTGATGTCTGTCGATAGCATAGCGTGACCGTCGTCGCCCCAAGCTTAGCCGGCGCAGACGTCGTACACCGAGAATATACAACGGAATGCGGCGGCTGTGTGGGGTGATAACGCCGGTTTGAATATGTTTGAAGCTGCCGATACCATCGCTAGCCAAAGCTGCGGCAAGCCCGAGTTCAGGCCGGCGATTGTGCGCCCGCCTGTGATCACGATTCCTTTGACGAGGCATCTTGCCGGTCCGCCTTTTTTCTGTCATCTCTGGAATAGGTAAGCCATGCTGTCCTTTATGGCCCACACCGGCGAAGGCAAGTTTTTGTCCGCCGGGCTGGTAGCATGTGCTTAGAATGGGCCAAGAACACTGCCGTCCAGGGGAAACGTCGTGGCGAATGCAACTGGAAGTCGTCTGTCAGCAGCTCAAGGCTTGATGCGGCTCGGCGCTGCGCAGGGTCTATACGATCCGCGTCACGGCCACGATGCCTGCGGCGTTGGTTTCATTGCCAACCTCAAAGCCAAGAAATCGCACCAGATCGTCGCCGACGGGCTGACCATGCTGGTCAATCTGACGCATCGCGGCGCGGTGGGGGCGGATCCTCTGGCGGGCGACGGCGCGGGCATGCTGACACAGATCCCGCACGATCTTCTCAAGGCCGAGATGAAGGCGCAGAAGATCGCGCTGCCGGCTCCCGGCGAATACGCTGTCGGGCAACTCTTCATGCCGCGCGACCCGGTGCTGCGGCGCTATTGCGAAGAGGTGATCGAGAAGACTATCTGTAAGGAAGGCCAGAAATGCCTGGGCTGGCGCGATGTGCCAGTCAGCAGCAGCGGCCTGTCGGAAACCACGCTGGCGGCCGAGCCATTCCATCGCCAGGTCTTCATCGGCCGTGGCGCAGGGATCACCGACGATACCGCCTTCGAGCGTCAGCTCTACGTGCTGCGTAAAGTCATTTCGAATGCGATCTACCAAGACTATGACGGCAAGGACATCGGCTTCTACGCCGTTTCCATCTCCTGCCGGACGATCGTCTACAAGGGCATGTTCCTGGCCGATCAGCTCGGGCCTTACTTCAAGGACCTGACCGACAAGCGCTATACGTCAGCGCTGGCCTTGATCCATCAGCGCTTTTCCACCAACACGTTCCCATCCTGGAAGCTGGCGCATCCCTACCGCATGGTCGCGCACAACGGCGAGATCAACACGCTGCGCGGCAACGTCAACTGGATGGCGGCGCGGCAGGCCTCGGTGTCGTCGAGCCTCTATGGCACCAGCATCGATAAGCTGTGGCCGATCTCCTACGAGGGCCAGTCCGATACGGCGTGCTTCGACAACGCGCTCGAGTTCCTGGTGCAGGGCGGATACTCGTTGAGCCATGCGGCCATGATGCTGATCCCGGAAGCCTGGGCCGGCAACGAACTGATGGATGCCAAGCGCCGCGCCTTCTACGAGTACCACGCCTGCCTGATGGAGCCGTGGGACGGCCCCGCCGCCATGGCGTTCTCGGATGGGTTGCAGATTGGCGCTACGCTGGACCGCAACGGCCTGCGCCCCGCTCGCTATATCGTCACCAAGGACGACCGGGTCATCATGGCCTCGGAGGCCGGCGCCTTCCCGGTACCGGAAGAGAGCATCGTCAAGAAGTGGCGGTTGCAACCCGGCAAGATGCTGCTGATCGATCTCGCTCAGGGCCGCATCATTTCCGATGACGAACTGAAGGCGGAGTTGGCTTCCAAGCATCCGTACCAGACTTGGCTCGACAAGACCCAGATCGAAGTCCACACGCTGCCCGAAGTTCCGGTGCGCGCGCCAAAAACCAACGCCAGCCTGCTGGATCGTCAGCAGGCGTTTGGTTACACGCAGGAGAGCTTGAAGTTCCTGATGTCGCCGATGGCCGAGACGGGCCAGGAGGCGGTCGGCTCCATGGGCACCGATACGCCCGTTTCGGCGCTGTCGAACAAGCCCAAGCTGCTGCACACCTATTTCAAGCAGAACTTCGCCCAGGTCACCAACCCGCCGATCGATTCGATCCGCGAGGAACTGGTGATGAGCCTAGTGTCGTTCATCGGCCCGCGTCCCAATATCCTCGACCTCAAGGGCACCTCGAAGGGCCGCCGGCTGATGGTCAGCCAGCCGATCCTCACCAATGAGGATCTCGAGCGAATCCGCCAGATCGGCGATATCAAAGACAATCCCTTCAAGACGGAAACGCTCGACGTGACGTACCCGGCCGAGACGGGCGCGGACGGCATGCATACGGCGTTGAACCGGCTTTGCCGCGAGGCGACACGGGCGATAGCCGACGGTTTCAACATCATCATATTGAGCGACCGCGCCGTCAGCACCGATCGCATCCCAATCCCGGCGTTGCTGGCGACCTCGGCCGTGCATCACCATCTGATCCGGGAAGGGCTGCGCACCTCGGTAGGGCTCGTGCTGGAGTCCGCCGAGCCGCACGAGGTGCACCAGTTCGCAACACTGGCTGGTTACGGTGCCGAGGCGATCAATCCCTATCTGGCCTTCGAAACCATCGAGGCCATGCTGCCCATGCTCGATGAAAAGCTGACGGCCAAGGAGGCCAAGAAGCGCTACATCAAGGCGGTCGACAAGGGCCTGATGAAGGTCATGTCGAAGATGGGCATCTCGACCTATCAGTCCTATTGCGGCGCACAGATTTTCGACGCGGTCGGCCTCAAATCCGATTTCGTCGACCGCTATTTCTTCGGCACGCACACGCAAGTCGAAGGCGTCGGCCTGGAGGAGATCGCGGCCGAGACGGCTGAGCGGCATCGTCAAGCGTTTGCCGATGTGCCGGTGCTTCAAGATGCCTTGGACGTGGGCGGCGAATACGCCTTCCGCCTTCGCGGCGAAGCGCATATGTGGCGGCCGTCCGTAGTGGCGGACTTGCAGCATGCGGTGCGTGGCAATCTGCCGGACAAGTACCGCTCGTACGCCAAGCAGATCAACGACCAGACCGAGCAGTTGATGACGCTGCGTGGGTTGTTCCGCGTGCGCACCGCCGAGGAGATGGGCAAGAAGCCGGTTTCCATCGATGACGTCGAACCGGCGACCGAGATCGTCAAGAAGTTCTCGACCGGCGCGATGTCGTTCGGCTCGATCAGCCGTGAGGCGCACACCACCCTCGCCATCGCCATGAACCGGATCGGCGGCAAGTCGAACACCGGCGAAGGCGGCGAGGAAGCCGACCGTTTCGTTCCAATGCCGAACGGCGACAGCATGCGCTCGGCCATCAAGCAGGTGGCCTCGGGACGCTTCGGCGTGACGGCGGAATACCTCGTCAACTCCGACATGATGCAGATCAAGATGGCGCAGGGCGCCAAGCCTGGTGAAGGCGGCCAGCTGCCCGGCCACAAGGTGGACGCGACCATCGCCAAGGTGCGTCATTCGACGCCGGGCGTGGGCCTGATTTCGCCCCCGCCACATCACGACATCTATTCAATCGAAGACCTCGCGCAGCTGATCTTCGATCTCAAGAACGTCAACCCGGCCGGCCAGGTCTCGGTGAAGCTGGTGTCCGAAGTGGGCGTCGGTACGGTCGCGGCAGGCGTCGCCAAGGCGCGCGCGGATCACGTCACGATTTCGGGCTTCGAGGGCGGGACAGGCGCATCGCCGCTGACCTCGCTGAAGCACGCCGGTTCCCCGTGGGAGATTGGCCTGGCCGAAACGCAACAGACGTTGGTGCTGAACGGCCTGCGCGGAAGAATCGCCGTGCAGGTGGACGGCGGCATCCGTACCGGGCGCGACGTGCTGATCGGCGCTCTGCTGGGTGCGGACGAATTCGGCTTCGCCACCGCGCCGCTGATCTCGCTCGGCTGCATCATGATGCGCAAGTGCCACCTCAACACCTGCCCGGTGGGCGTCGCGACCCAGGACCCCGTGCTGCGCGCCAAATTCCAGGGCAAGCCCGAGCACGTCATCACATTCCTATTCTATGTCGCGGAAGAACTCCGTGAACTGATGGCTTCCATGGGCGTGCGCAAGCTGACCGAACTGGTCGGCGAGACGGACTGGCTTGATCGCACACGCGCCATTGACCACTGGAAGGCCAACGGCCTCGATTTCGGCAAGCTGTTCCACAAGCCGGAACCGGCCGAAGGCGTCGCAATCCATCATTGCGAGACGCAGAACCACGGGCTGGAGAAGGCGCTCGACAAGACGCTGATATCAAAGGCTGCCAAGGCCATCGAGACCGGTAAGGCCACGCGCTTTTCCTCCAAGATCTCTACCCGCGACCGCACCGCCGGCGCGATGCTGTCGGGCACGGTCGCCAAGAAGTATGGCCACGCCGGGCTCGCCGACGACACGATCTGGATCGACCTGGAGGGCACCGCCGGCCAGAGCTTTGGCGCCTGGACTGCCAAAGGTGTGACCCTGTCACTGACCGGCGAGGCCAACGACTACGTCGGCAAGGGCCTGTCGGGCGGTAAGCTGATCGTCCGCCCCCACGCCAATTCCGCGATCACGCCGGAAGAGAGCATCATCGTCGGCAATACCGTCATGTATGGCGCGATCTCCGGCGAATGCTATTTCCGCGGCGTGGCTGGCGAGCGCTTTGCCGTGCGCAACTCCGGCGCCATCGCCGTCGTTGAAGGCACCGGCGACCACGGTTGCGAATATATGACTGGCGGCGTGGTGGTCGTGCTCGGCAAGACCGGCCGCAACTTCGCTGCTGGAATGTCGGGCGGCATCGCTTATGTGCTGGACGAGGCCGGCGACTTCGAGCGCCGCTGCAACCTGGCCATGGTCGATCTGGAGCCCGTGCCCGCGGAGGCCGAGACATCCGAGCGGACCAACGGCCACGGCCTGGACATGGAAAGCCACGGCTTGGTCGACGTCATGGCCAACATGGGCGCGCAGGACGCCGAGCGCTTGCAGGAGCTGATCAAGCGCCACATGCATTACACTGGTAGCGAGCGCGCCAAGACGATCCTGGAAAATTGGGATGAGTACCTCCCGAAATTCCGCCGCGTCATGCCGGTCGAGTACAAGCGGGCCCTCGCCGAAATGGCCAAGCAGCAGGACGCCGACAAGACCGGCCTGGGCGTGCTGGAGATCGGGCTGCCGCTCAAGGCGGGCAAGGGGAACGGCGCGGGGGCGAGGAAGTAATCATGGGCAAGATCACAGGTTTCCTCGAAGCGGACCGCGCGGACCGGACGTATGCGCCGGTTGCCGAGCGCACCAAGCACTTCAAGGAATTCGTGCAGCCGCTAGCCGACCAGGCCCTGAAAACCCAGGCCGGGCGCTGCATGGATTGCGGTATTCCGTATTGCCACAATGGCTGCCCGGTGAACAACCAGATCCCGGACTGGAACGACCTTGTGTATAAGGACGATTTCCGTCGGGCGCTGGTCAATCTGCATTCGACCAACAACTTCCCGGAGTTCACCGGCCGCGTCTGCCCGGCCCCCTGCGAGGCCAGCTGCACGCTGAACATCGACGACAAGCCGGTCACCATCAAGACCATCGAATGCGCCATCGCCGATCGTGGATTCGCAGAAGGTTGGATCGTGCCGCAACCCGCGCACGTCAAGACCGGCAAGCGCATCGCCATCGTCGGCTCCGGCCCGGCCGGTCTGGCGGCAGCGCAGCAACTCGCGCGCGTCGGGCATGAGGTGCATGTGTATGAGAAGAACGCCGAGCCCGGCGGCCTGCTGCGCTTCGGCATCCCGGATTTCAAGTTGGAGAAATCCGTGGTCGCGCGCCGCGTCCAGCAGATGGAGGCCGAAGGCGTCACATTCCATTGCAACGTGCACGTCGGCAAGACCGTCTCGGCCCGCAAGCTGGAAGACACGCATGACGCCGTGCTGCTGGCGGGAGGATCGGAGCAGCCGTTCGATCTGTTCGCCAAAACACCGGGACGGGATCTCGCCGGCCTGCACTTCGCCATGGACTTCCTGCCGCAGCAGAACAAGCGCAATTCCGGCCTCAAGGTCGCCAAGGCCGAGGAGATCACCGCCAAGGGCAAGCATGTGATCGTGATCGGCGGCGGCGATACCGGTTCGGACTGCATCGGTACCAGCATCCGCCAAGGGGCGAAATCAGTGACGCAGCTGGAAATCATGCCCAAGCCGCCCGAGAAGGAGAACAAGGCGCTCAGCTGGCCGCATTGGCCCATGAAGCTGCGCATCTCGTCCAGCCAGTCCGAAGGGGCGGTTACGGAGTTTTCGATTTCCACGACCGGCTTCAAGGGCAAGGACGGGAAAGTCACAGCGATCGAGTACACGCGCGTCGACGCCAAGATGCAGCCCGTCCCGGGGACGGCGGGATCGTTCCCGGCAGACCTGGTGCTGTTCGCGATGGGCTTTGGTGGGCCGATCGAGGGCGACGTCGTCGCGGAATTGGCGCTGCCCGTAGTGTCGCGCGGCCGCTTCAAGGGGTTGGACGCCGACGAGCGCAGCTATCAGACCAGCCGCGCCAAAGTCTGGGCTGCCGGCGACATCCGGCGCGGCCAATCGCTGGTGGTCTGGGCCATCCGCGAAGGCCGGCAGGCAGCACACGCCATCGACAAGGCGCTGATGGGGCGGAGCGATCTGCCGCGGTAGCGCCATGGTACGACGGTTGCCGTTGGTAGGGGCGCTAGCGGCCGCCCTCGTGCAGCGAGCCCGCTGTTAGAGGGCGGCCGCTAGCCGCCCCTAAGCCGAAAGACCTTTGTCGTAAAGAGTATCCCGTGAAACCGATGGGGTCATGTTATGCGCGCACTGATCGTCATTGTTGTCACGCTTGTTGCCTCCGCGATGGCATTTGCCGCAGACGTTCCGACCAAGGACCAGAAGCAGGCTGCTCCCGAGGCAGCGACCTCTGGCAGCATCAAGCCGCTGGTGATCGCGCAAAAGCATATGGTGGTCGCTGCCAATCCGTATGCGGCTGAAGCGGGTCGCGCCATCCTGCGTCAGGGCGGCAGCGCCATGGATGCGGCCATCGCCGTGCAGCTGGTGCTCAATCTGGTCGAGCCGCAATCGTCCGGGATCGGCGGTGGGGCGTTCATTCTCGCCTATGATGCCAAGACGAAACAAGTGGACAGCATCGATGGCCGCGAGACGGCTCCGATGGCTGCCAAGCCGGACCGGTTCCTGCTGGCGGATGGTAAGGAGCGGCCCTTCGACGAGGCGGTGAATTCTGGGTTGAGCACGGGCGTACCCGGAGTAATCGGCGCGTTTGCGCTGGGACATCGCACGCGGGGCAAGCTGGCTTGGGCCAAGGTCTTTGAGCCGGCGATTGCGCTGGCTGAGACGGGTTTCACGGTGTCGCCGCGCCTCGCCAAGTTGTTGGCTGCACAGGGCCCCGATGGTTTCAGCGCCGAGGCCAAGGCGCTCTACTTCGATGCGGCCGGCAAGCCCCGGCAGGCGGGCGAGACCCTGAGGAACCCGGCCTTTGCCGAGACGTTGCGTGCGCTCGCCGCTGGCGGCGCCGACGCCTTCTACAAAGGCCAGATCGCCATGCAGATACTGCGCGAGCTAGCCGCCGCCCCGCACGTCCCGGGTGATATGACCGCGGCGGATCTTTCCGGCTATAGCGCTAGAGAGCGCAATGCGGTGTGCGTCGGCTACCGGAGCTACCGCGTGTGCGGCATGGGTCCGCCATCATCCGGCGGCACCACTGTCGCGATGGTGCTCGGCATGCTGGAGGCCCGAACGTCTGCATCGCCCCCGGACCTCGACAGTCCTTCAAGCGGCCTAGCCGAACTGCTGCAAACGCCTGATGATACCATCACGCGCGCCGTCGAAATCGCCGAAGCCGAAAAACTCGCCTATGCCGACCGCGATCAATATATCGCCGACCCTGATTTTGTGCCGCAGCCTTCGACGCTGACCGATCCTGGATATCTCGCGGCGCGCGCCAAACTGATTGATCCCGCCCACCCCATGACCAAAGCCACGCCCGGTACGCCACCGATGAAAACCGGGATGCTCTACGGCACGGATGCCACCAATGAGCACGCCGGTACCAGCCACATCTCCATCGTTGACGGCGAGGGCAACGCCGTCTCCATGACCATCAAGCATCGAGACCGCTTTCGGTTCGCGGCTGATGGCGGGCGGCTTCCTGCTCAACAATCAGCTCACCGATTTCTCGTTCAAACCCGCTGACGACAAAGGCTGGCCGATCGCCAACCGGGTCGAGCCGGGCAAGCGTCCGCGCTCCTCGATGGCGCCCACCATCGTGCTGAACCAGGACGGCAGCCTCTACGCGGTGCTCGGCGCGCCCGGCGGCAGCCGCATCATTCTCTACGACATCAAGAGCATCGTCTGCCTGATCGAATGGGCCTGCAGCGCCGTGGAGGCAGCAGACCTGCCCAGTTTCGGCTCGCGCAACGGCCCGTTCGAGGTCGAACAGGGCACCACTGCCGAGACGATCCTGGGACCGCTAGCTGCGGCACGCGGTGAAGTTGTCAAAGCCGTCGACATGAACACCGGCGTCCACATCATCGTGCGCCGCGACGGCCACCTCGAAGGCGGCGCAGACCATCGCCGCGAAGGCGTGGCGCTGGGCGACTAGGCCGCCTCAGCGCTGCCGCACCGGTCGGGGTGGCGCGGTTTATGCAGCATGCCTCGCAACGCTGATGTTCGCCTCAGGCGATAGGGTAAACAGGCGGTCGGCGCTTGACCTTGACAGCATCCCCGGATGTGATGCGACGACGTAACCCGCGAAAACCCCATGGCGTACCAGTTCAAAAGTGATGAAGCGGCAGGCGCCGCTGCCCAACGGGTTGCCTCGGGGCAGCTAACGCGCCTCGACAAGCTGCTGCGGGACGACGCCGAAATCGCCACCGGCCACCACCGGACGCGCAAGTGCATCAAGCGGCTGCGCGCGCTGTTGCTGGCCATGCCGTCGGCGATTGGCGCGCGGCGTTGGCGGCGGCTGGACCGGCAGCTGGCAGACATCGGGCGGGCGCTGGCGCGCGAACGGGACCACGCCGTGATCCTCGATGTGTTGGCCAGGATCACCGACGAGCATCCGGAGGACGCGATCCGCAATGCTGGTGCGATGCTGCGCAAGTCTCTGATGCAGCGCCGCTTTGGCGCTAAGGGCGCAAATGGGGCGCAAGGTCCGGCTGCCGGCGACCGGGACAAATTGCGGGCGGACCTCAAGCTCATTGGCGCACGGATCGAGGGGTTGCCGTTTCATTCGGTATCCGCAGATGCCATCGTGTCGGACGTGGCGGCCGAGTATCGCCGCGGACGCAAGGCGGTGGACGTCGCCTACGATGAGGACACCGACGAGGCCTTCCATACCGTCCGTAAGCACGCGCAGCGCCACGGCCGGCATATGCAACTGCTGCTGGAGATCTGGCCGCAAGCCCTGCAGGCGCGCATCGATCTGGCCAAGCAACTGTCGGATCTGCTCGGCGAGGATCACGATCTGTCGCTCTTGCGCGGCGCGTTGAAGGACGCCCGGGGCAGCGGCGCCAAGGCGGCACTGACCGCGTTGGACCGGCTGTGCCAAGTGCGTCAGCACGCGGTGCGGCTGAAGGTGCGGCCGATGCTCGAGCGGTTCTTTGCCGAGAAGACCAAAGCACTGGAGGCCAGGTTGGCAGCCTACTGGCGGGCCGATGGCTCCGCGCTCATCCCTCCAGTGCAAGCACCTGAACCTCAGCCCCAACCTCCAGTGCCGGACCGTTCGCTGGCTGCACAATCAGGCAGTCGGCGCGCGCCAAGGTCGCGACCAGCGAAGAATCCTGCGACGGCAGCGCGGCGACCACGGGCGGCACGCCCGGCGTGACAATGCGCGCGCGGATGTAATGCTGGCGCGGCCCGTTGGCGGGCAACGCAGCCGCGAGCACTGCGGTGGTGGTTGCATCGTGAGGCGCGGCGCCTTGCAGCGCACGGATCAGCGGCAGCAGGAAGATCTGCGCGCACAGTGTCGCCGACACAGGATTGCCCGGCAGGCCGAGCACGCGCTGGGCGCCAAGCTTGCCGTACATCAGGGGCTTTCCGGGGCGCATGGCGATACGCCAGAAGGCCAGCGAAAGTCCGCGTGCGCTAAGCGCCTGCTGCACCAGGTCGTGATCGCCGACCGAGGCGCCACCGATGGTGACGAGGATGTCGGAGTCGGCCGCGCCGGCGATCTTGGCGTCGAGATCCTTCAACGTGTCGCGGGCGATGCCCAGCGCGATTGCTTCGCCTCCGGCCGATGTGATCATGGCGGCCAGGCCGACCGGTATCGACGAGACGATCTGGTCGGGGCCGGGCGCCGCTCCCGGTGGCACCAGCTCGTCGCCGGTCGCAAGGATGGCGACGCGCGGACGGCGGCGGACCGGAAGCGATCCGTGGCCAGAGCTGGCGGCCAACATCAGGTCGCGTGCGGTGAGCCGATGGCCGGCGGGAAGCAGGGGCTCGTTGGCGACGAAGTCCTTGCCGAGCCCGCGCACGTTTTCGCCTGGAAATGCCGGCTGTGTGATCGTGACAACGTCACCGGCTCGCGTCGTGTCCTCTTGTATGACGACGGAGTCCGCCCCGCTCGGAATTGGCGCGCCAGTAAAGATACGGACGGCTTGGCCGGGCCCGACCGATCCGGCAAAACCCCGTCCGGCGGCGGACTCTCCGATGACAGACAGCGTTCTGGGCGCGGTCGCCGCATCGGCGGCCCGTAACGCATAACCGTCCATGGCGGAGGCGTCGAAGGGTGGTTGCGTAAGCCGAGCGGCGATTGGCGCGGCCAATACCCGTCCGTGACCGGAAAAAAGGTCGACGGACTCGCCCGGCTGCGGCTCGACGCCCTGCAGCAAACGCCGCAGCGCCTCTTCAACCGTCAGCAACGGGGTTTTGCCCTCAGCCATATCGATCAGCGCCCGTCGGCGCGGAAATCGCCCGATTTGCCGCCGGATTTCTCCGTGAGGCGGATGCCCTCGATCCGCATGGTGCGTTCCACCGCCTTCAGCATGTCGTAGATGGTGAGGCAGGCGACCGATACCGCCGTCAGCGCCTCCATCTCGACGCCAGTCGGGCCAGTGGTCGATACGCGCGCCGTCACGCGGATGCCGGTGGGATCGGCGTCGGGGGTGAGGTCCACCGACACGGAACTCAAGGCCAGCGGATGGCAGAGCGGGATAAGCTCCGATGTGCGTTTGGCCGCCATGATGCCGGCGATGCGGGCGGTGGCTAGCACGTCGCCCTTCTTGGCGGTGCCGGTGGTGGCAAGTTCCAGCGTCGCCACCGACATGGCCACGAACCCCTCGGCCACCGCCTCGCGCCTGGTGGCGGCCTTGCCGGAGACGTCCACCATGTGGGCCTCGCCCGAGGCATTGATGTGAGTGAGCGCCGGCGATACCGATCCCGGGGTCAGCAGGGCCTGAGTGGCGGCGGCGACATCCTTCTGGCGCATCAGGCTCTCGCCGACCAGGAAAGTCTTCACTCCGGCACGCGACAACCGGCTCAAGTCGAGGTTGCTGGCGATGCCGCTCTCGGCGACTACGATCCGGCCGCGCGGGACACGGGGGGCGAGCCGTTCGGTGGTCTCCAGTTTGGTCTCGAAGGTATGCAGAGAGCGATTGTTGATGCCGATCAGATCGCCATCCAACGCGACGGCGCGCGTGAGCTCGGCCTCGTCATGGACTTCCACCAGGCTCGCCATATCCCAATCGCGGGCGGCATCGATGAGCGCACGCGCCTCGTCGTCGGTGACGCTGGCCATGATGACCAGAATGGCGTCCGCCCCCCAGGCGCGCGCCTCGACCACCTGGTAGGGATCGAGCATGAAGTCCTTGCGCAGCACGGGGAGTTTGCAGGCGGCGCGGGCAGCAGTGAGGAATTCGGGCGCGCCCTGGAAGCTAGGCCCGTCGGTCAGTACCGAGAGGCACGAGGCCCCGCCCGCCTCATAGGCGCGGGCCAGCGCAGGCGGATCGAAGTCGGCGCGGATGAGACCTTTACTGGGGCTGGCCTTCTTGATCTCGGCGATCAGCGCATGGCCGCCCGAGGCAACCCGCCCCACGATCGCCGACATGAAGCCGCGCGTCGGACCCATACGCTGGGCATCCGCCTTCAGCGACCCGATTGGCCGGATCGCCTTGGCGCGCGCGATTTCCTCGCGCTTGTAGGCGTTGATTTTGGCAAGAACGTCGGACATCGGATGGTATCCATTATGCCGTTGGAGGACGAGAAATCTCCCTCTCCCCCGCCTCTACGCGGGGGAGAGGGTGGCGCGAAGCGCCGGGTGAGGGGCAGCGGCTGGGGCAGGGTTTCGTGCCGCGTGCGCCGAACAAGCGTCTGCCCCTCACCCGCCGCTGCTTCCGTCGCGCTCACGCGCTCCGGGCGGCACCCTCTCCCCCGCCAAGAGGCGGGGGAGAGGGCAAGTCACGCCCTGTTACTGACTTCGACCAGTTTGGCCAGCGTCGCCTTCGCCCGCCCGTCGTCCAGAGCTTTGCCGGCAAGAACCGCGCCCTCGCCAGCGTTCCCGTCTTGCCCGCGATCAGCAGCGCGGCTGCCGCATTCAGCATCACGGCGTGCCGGAAAGCCATCAGCGCATCGGCGTGATCACCCGCCAACAGCCGTTGCAGCTTGGCTGAGTTTTCTTCCGGCGCGCCGCCAAGGATGTGCCCGAACGGATGCTCGGGCAACCCCGCATCCTCTGGCTTGACCTGGAACTCGCGCACGACACCGTCTTCCAGCGCGGCGACATAAGTCGGGCCGGCGATCGAGATTTCGTCCGTGCCGTCCATGCCGTGCACCAGCCAGGCACGCTCCGAGCCCAGCGCGCGCAAGGTCTCGGCCATGGGGCGGATCAGCAGTTGCGTGAAGGCGCCGGTCAGCTGCCGCTTGACGCCGGCGGGATTGGTCAGTGGGCCGAGGATGTTGAACACCGTCCGCGTGCCAAGTTCCACCCGCGCCGGCATGACGTACTTCATCGCGGCGTGGTGGTTCGGCGCATTCATGTAGCCGATCCCGGCCTCGGCGAGGCAGCGCTCGATCACCGGCACGCCGGCATTGATGTTGACGCCGAGCAGGGCCAGCGTATCGGCGGCCCCGGACTTGGACGATTGCGCGCGGTTACCGTGCTTGGCGACCGGCACGCCCAGGCTGGCGACCACCAGCGCCGTTGCGGTTGATATATTCAACGTGCCGCGCCCGTCCCCACCGGTGCCAACAATATCCATGGCGCCGGCTGGGGCCGTGACGCGCAACGCCTTGGCGCGCATTACGGTGGCGGCGGCGGCGATTTCCTCCAGCGACTCGCCGCGCAGGCGCAGCACCATCAGGAAGCCACCGATCTGCGCCGGCGTGGCCTTGCCCGACATGATGATGTCGAACGCCTCCTCCGCCTCATGG
Source organism: uncultured Alphaproteobacteria bacterium (assembly GCA_963732765.1). GTDB lineage: Bacteria > Pseudomonadota > Alphaproteobacteria > Rhizobiales > Hyphomicrobiaceae > JANYHF01. Next base: position 256,004 of record CAVTAS010000010.1, read on the forward strand.
GCCATCAGCGCCGAGCCGATGGCGCGGTTGATATACGGTTTTAACGCGGCGGGATCGGCTTCGGTGCTCATGCGGGGACTTTCATCTTGGCAGCGGGGCCAGCGTTGCGGGCGACGCCGGCCAGTCCGAGGAAGTTGGCGAGCAGCGCGTGGCCCTGCTCCGAAGCGATGCTCTCGGGATGGAACTGCACGCCGTGCACGGGATGGCTGCGGTGGCGCAGGCCCATGATGATGCCGTCGTCGGTCTCGGCGGTGATTTCCAGCTCCGTGGGGAGCGAGGCGCGTTCGACAATCAGCGAGTGGTAGCGCGTGCCCTGGAACGCGGCAGGCAGTCCCTCGAAGATGCCGAGGCCCTTATTGCGCACCGTCGAGACCTTGCCGTGCATGGCCTTGGGCGCGCGCAAAACCGTGCCGCCGTAGACCTGCCCGATGGCTTGATGGCCCAGGCACACGCCAAGGATCGGCACCTTGGCGCCGGCCTTCTCTACCAGCTCCAGGCAGATCCCCGCCTCGTTCGGACTGGCCGGCCCTGGCGAGAGCACGATGGCCTCGGGCTCTTCGGCCAGCACCTGGGCAACCGTGATCTGATCGTTGCGGTAGACGCGGCAGCGCGCGCCAAGCTCGCCCAGGTAGTGGACGAGATTGTACGTGAAGCTGTCGTAGTTATCGATCAGGGTCAGCATGAGGCGGTTCTAGCAGGGTGAGACGAGGTTGGGGAAGGGCGATGGTGGGCAGCCAAGGGCATGCGTGGGTTGCCCTAGTCAGAATCGATGATGCGCTTCCGCAGGGCAAGCCCTTATGTAATACTCCCCAATAGGTTTTGACGTGGGGTCGCGTTCGCCCCACTCGCAGTGACGTTGGAGAGGGCTCCCCAAATGTCAGACCGCGCGCTGAAACCTCGTCCTGTTACTGCCTATGCCCGTGTCGCGCTGCGCCATGCCCAGCACGGCTGGAAGCGCGTGCGCGAGTTCGCCCATGGGTTGCAGGTGGCCGGGGTGGCGACGTTCAGCGTGGCGCTGGGGCTGGTCATGTACTGGGCGGTGCCGCAGGCGCAGGATTTGTTTCTGGAGATATTTGGGAGTTGGTTGCCCACAACGGCGTTCTGGCTTTTCTTCTATCTCATGGTGCTGGCAGCCTGGGTGACGCCGGTGTTCCTCTCCAGTCGTTGGATGCTCGCGCGCTACAACAAGCTGGCTTACACCTCCATCGACGACGATCTCATCCCAACGCCGCAGTGGGTGGCGCAGGTATTGCCGCCGCTGTTGGGGGCGTTGTGCCTGGTCGCGGTTTTGGTCGGCCAATGGCAAGCCATCGTAGGGGCGCCACAGACGGGATTCGTGTGCGAAACGCGCGCGCTGAAGAATGCGCCGTGTTACGACAAGATCAAACTGGCAGGCGAGAGAATCAAGGCGGCGATTGAGACGCACAGGGAGTTCTCCCCGTTTGCCGTCAACGTGTTCCGAGGCGCCGTCGTCGGTTATGCCGCCGTCCTTGGTGTAGCCACCCTCTTGCTGCTGGCCTACTTGCATGCCGCTGCCTCGGCTGCGTTGAAGGACCGGGCCAAGCCGATCGCGATTGCTGTCATCTGGCTGGGTGGCCTCGGCGTGACCGGAGCCTGGCTTGCCAGTTGGATCGGCCCGGTCTGGCCCAAATTGTCGTCCTGGGCCGCTTTGGCAGGTGCGTCGGAAACGTCGTTCACGTTCTTTCTCTATGCCATGGCTCTAACGTTCGGGACGAGCCCTTTGGCTGGTCTTTCCGATGCCGAATGGCCGGCGCTGCGACGCGACATCATCGATCTCAGCTACAATCACATTGGGCCGTCCGGTCTCGTCGTGCTCTTCCTATTCATGATTGCGACGCCAGCGGCGATCGCCGGGGTGGCGCTGCTCATACGCCGGTGCTCGGGGTTCGAGAGCGCTGGCCTGAGACTGTGTTCGCGGATTGTCTTGTCGTATGGCGCGGTGCTCCTGCTTGCCGTGTTGGCGCTGGCAGTCGCCGTCGCCATTCAGCTTTGGGACCGCATCTTGAAGGATCTGGTTGATCCGTTCTCCATCGTAATCATCATGACGGTACTGCCAGTCGTTTCCCTGTTGCTTGTGCTCGCGTGCTGGCGGCTGCTGCGCCATTACTCCCTGAACGTCCAGACTGTCGCGCTAGCCACGATCTGGCCTGGTGGCGTTTTCGGATGGCTGCTGGTGGTGGCGTCGGTTGCCATGGCGGTCTTCCTGGTTGTGGATCCGGTCTGGCTGACGCATTTCATCTTCCGTGCACCCATGCTCCCGATCGTGCTCGGCATCTGGATTCCGGCTCTGACCTTTATCCACGCCCTGTCCTTGCGCACCCGGGTGCCGCTGTTGATCGGCTTCATTGTCGTCTGCCTGGTCACGATCCCGCGGATTTTCGGCGATCCCTACACGATCCGCACCCTCGACCAGGCTGGCCCGCCTGCCCGGCCGACCCTCGACGAGAGCATAGACCGCTGGAAGCGCGTGAACGAATGCGAAACCAAGGCGATCGAAAACAACTACAAGGTCGAGCCGGCGTCGAAGGAATGCCCGCCCCCGATCATCGTGCTGGCCTCGGGCGGCGCCAGTCGCGCGGCGTTCAAGGTCGCCGAAGTGCTCGGCACTCTGGCCAACTTGAGCGACGAGATGCAGGATGGTCGGAGCCCGCCCGCGGGCTTGCCAGCCAACAATCGTCCATTTGCCAATCGATTGTTCGCCATTTCGGCTGTCTCGGGCGGCGCGCTGGCTGCGGTGACTTATCAAGCGACCATGGCGGAGGCACTGCTTGCGCGCAGCGGCAACGAGCGGCCCAAGCCCCCCTGTCGCAAGGAGTTCGGCACCAGCGGCTGGTTCGGCTCCGTCGCTGTCGCCGATAAGCCGCTGGACCCTGAAACGGGCTGGAACTCCTGCATGGAGCTGATGCTGGCCGGCGATTTCTTGTCGCCGGTCGTGGTCAGCCTGATGGGCAGTGACTTCCTGAACCTGCGACCCTATGGCGACCGTGGCGCCACTCTGGAGCGGGCGTGGGAAACGCGGTTCAAGGCACTCACCGGCAAGGACACGCTGGCCGAGCCGATGGTGGCTTTGCGCAATCGCGTGCTTGCAGCGAACGAGCGCAACTGGCTGCCGCATCTGGTGATCAACGGCACCTCGGTCTCGACCGGCCGCCGCATCATCACCTCCGATCTCGATCCGATGTTCGGCTACAAGGTCACCTGCCGCGATCCCGCGAGTGGGCGACGCTGGCTGGACGACCGCTGCGCCAGTCGCAACACCGACGCCTATGACCTGCACGACCTGATCTTGGGGCCACGGCTGCCTCCCCCGACGCCAGAAACCCTGACCCAGCCGCAGATTGCCGAGCCGCAGCCATGCCAGGGCTGCGATCTGCGCTTGAGCACTGTGGCGACGATGAGCGCGCGGTTCCCTCTGCTGTCGCCGCACGGCACCATCCGGGGTGTCGGCGGCGCGGTCGTAGACCGAGTGGTCGACGGCGGCTACTTCGAGAACAACGGCGTCGTGGCGGCGCAGGAACTTGAAGCCGGGCTGCGCCAGCGCGGCCTTTACCCGCATATTGTGCTGATCACCAACGAGCCCAGCGACACGCCGCTACAGTGCCAGTTTTACGATGCAGTGCCCGATCCGCCTCCATCACCCGAGAGCGCGACGCTCGGTGTCCTCACCTCGCCGGTCGGCGCTTTAGCCGGCACCCGCAACTCGCGCGGCGCTCTGACCTCGCTGGAGCTTTGCCGCGCTCGCGTGAAGCCGCAGGAGCAAGGTAAGTTCCCGGACTACGGGTCTTTCTTCCACATTGGCGTCGAACCCGACAGCGATCTGTTCGGCAAGAAGCAGCTGTCCATGAGTTGGTGGCTGTCCAAGCATGTGCAGCGCCGGCTGACCTTGTGGCCGCTGAAGGATACCTGGGAGTGGCAAGCCCTGGGCCTCGCGCCGCCATCCAGGACGTCCAATCCACTATGACGGCGCTTGTTTGGTTCGCGCCAACCCCTGCAGCAGCAACGCCACCGTCACCCCATCCAACACATGCCACAGAAAATGCGTGCCCACCGGAAACACGGCGCACACCGCCAGATCCACCGTCCGGAACACCAGCGCCGCCGAAAACGCCACCGCCGCGCCCACCACCCACGGCGCGACCGCGCGCCGCCGCAGCGTCAGCACCATAGCCAGCACGATCAACCCAACCACCGCCGGAAAATACTGCCCCGAGCCGTTGAACGGGTCCGGCCCTGCCTGTACGGCCGCCGCGCCGCGCGAGGACACTACCCACACTCCCGGCGTCACCAGGGCCACGGCCACTAGCGCGGGCGCGATGCCGGGGTAGAGCCGTGGGCCGGCGAAGCGCAGGATCGCCGCCGCAGCATAGGCAGTTACGAACGTCAGGATGGGGACGATATCGGCCAGCTCCGACCAGCGGTTCGCAAAGCTATGGAACAGGAATGAGCCGATCCCAACGGCGATGGCGAGGGTCGCCAGCAGCGGCGACAAGCCGTCGCTGCGGCCACGCCGGTGCCAGGTGAAAAGGCCCCAGACGGCAGCGGCCAAGAAGGATAGGTTCGAAACCTCGTTGAACGGCTCACCCCAGAGCGCGGGGCTGGTGCGCTCGCAGTAGAGATCGACGGGGGCGAACCAGTCCATGCCAACGTCCGTTTCGCTGACGCTCAAACGGGGACAGTTTACTTATATCGCCTGTCACAGCGCGAACTATTCAGCGAATTCTTTCTGGCGATATAAGTAAACTGTCCCCGTTTAGGGTCTCACGCGCCCTTCAGCAGCTTCGCCACATCGCGCGCAAAATACGTCAGCACGCCCGCAGCCCCGGCGCGCTTGAACGCCAGCAGCCCTTCCATCATGACCTTGTCGCGGTCCAGCCAGCCGTTCGCGGCCGCAGCCATCAGCATCGCGTATTCGCCCGACACCTGGTAGGCGAAGGTAGGCACACGGAAGGTTTCATGCACGCGGCGCACGATGTCCAGATAGGGCATGCCGGGCTTGACCATCACGAAATCAGCCCCTTCGGCCAGATCCAGCCCGACCTCGCGGATCGCCTCGTCGCCGTTGCCCGGGTCCATCTGATAGGTGCGCTTGTCGCCCTTCAGCGCGGCCTTGGAGCCGACGGCATCGCGGAACGGGCCGTAAAAGGCCGAGGCATATTTGGCGGCGTAGGCCATGATCTGCGCGTTGGCGTCGCCCTTGGCCTCCAGCGCCTGTCGGATGGCGCCGATCCGGCCATCCATCATGTCGGAGGGGGCCAGGATATCGCAGCCGGCCGCGCGCTGCACGAGCGCCTGCTTCACCAGCACCTCCAGCGAGGCGTCGTTGACGATCTCGTCGCCCTCTATCAGTCCGTCCTGGCCATGAGAGGTGTAGGGATCGAGCGCCACGTCGCAGAGCACGCCCACCTCCGGCACGGCCTTCTTGATGGCGCGCACCGCCCGGCACACCAGGTTCTCCGGGTTCAGCGCCTCGCGTCCATCATCGGTTTTCAGCAGGGGATCGGTGGCCGGAAACAGCGCCAGCACCGGGATGCCCAGCGCGCGCGCTTCCTCGGCCGCTTTCACGGCTTCATCCACACTCAGCCGCTCGACGCCCGGCATCGAAGGCACGGCGACGCGCTTGGCCTTGCCATCGACCAGGAAGATTGGCCAGATCAGGTCATCGACGGTGACCGAGTTCTCGCGCACCAGCCGCCGCGACCAGTCGGAGGCCCGGTTGCGGCGCAAGCGCGTGGCGGGAAACCCGGGCGTGGTCGTGCGGGGCGGGGCCATCCGCTGCTCCTCAAAAGTAAGTTCGTCACTGCGTCGCACAAAAGTTCCAATCCGCTTCCCGGAATTTGACGCGCCTTTTTGCGCGGAAAGTATCCGGGATCTTTACGTGGTGCGGTTTGATCACAACTGACGCTGCACCGATGGAAACGGGGCGAGCGGTTGGAGCTGTGATCCCTTCAACAGGTAGAGGTCCCGGATCTTCAGCGCGCAAGAAAAAAGTGGCGCGCTGAAGTCCGGGAAGCGTGAATAGTCGATCCGATCCGTCGCTCGGTCAGAGCTCACTCTGTACAGCACTACTCACAATAGGCAGACCTCGGACGCGGCGCCAGATCGACGTGGAAGTGTTCACGATGCGCGTCATTGGCCTCCGGCCCCAGCACGGTGCCGAACAGCTGGCAGGCGCTGGCATGAACGGCATGGATGAAGGACGCTTCGGCGGTTAGCGGGGGCGGCAGCGCCACGCCCAGCGCGGCGGCTTCCTCGCGCTTGGCCTTGCGGATAACCGAAGACCCCATGTGTTTCTTGGCCGCCAGTGCCGGCGTAATGGCAGGCTTCGGCGGCGGCGAGGCCGTGGCCGGATTGCTGTCGTAGCGCAACACCTTGGCGGCAAAACCCGTGGCAGGCGTCGCGGTCTTGGCAGCCTTGATCACATCGCGCAGCACCGGCCCCCAATTGGCCTGCACCGACAGCACGCGACCATTGGCCAGGCTGAACGCGCCGATATCGAGGGCGTTGGCGGTAGCGTGCTCGCTGAGCTTCTGACCGGGATCGCCGTAACGGTTGCGGCAGTCGTAGGCCGCCTCGTTCTTGATCGCCACCACCTCGGACTTCAAGCTGGAGCGAGCCAGCGGCTGCACGCTCGTCTCAAACCAACGGGCCAGCTTGGCGGCGAGTTGGCAGTTCATGATGGCGGGCGGTTGGACAGCGATGGCAGGCTTGCCACCAAACGTGCGCACTTCGATGGGCTGGGCGGAACCGCACTGGCCCCGGCGGATGGAAGGAGCAAAGCCAAAGTCGAGCTTCAAGCCTTTCAGCACGGCCGCACATTCGGCCTTGGCGGCGGCAACGTCGGCGGTGCTCCAACCATTGGCTGCTGGTTCGCGCGGCTTGGCAGCCACTGCCGGCGCGGCCTTAGGATCGGGTTTTGCAGCCGGCAAGACGATCGCCGGGGCTGGCGCCACCGACGTTCCACGTAGTACCAGCGCCGCGGGTGGTTTAGGGACTTGAGCCTTGCGGGCTGCAACCGGCCCTGGCATCAGGCATAGCCACGCTGCGGGCAACAAGAGGCCGGCCGATAATCCTACTGCTCGCATCGCGGTCCCCAACAACGCCCCCATCCCCTGCAACTCTTCGGCAGTTGGGATGGCAAATTTGCGAACAGAAGGCAAATTGAACTCGATTTCGGTGGCAAAGGCGGGACAACGTGGCGGCTGAAGAGATACGGGATGTCACGGAGAGGCGCGTGGGCATTCTGACGCTGAACCGTCCCGAGGACGGCAACCGGCTGACGGAGGGCATGCACGCGGCGCTGACGACGAGCCTGCTGAAGCATGAGAAAAACCGCGAGATCTATGCCGTCGCGCTGGAGGCCGCCGGATTGCCGGGCGCTCCGGGAGCGTTCTGCCTTGGCGAGGCGCAGGCCGATCCCACCACATCCGATGCCCACGCTGCGCTGACCGCTGCGGCGACTACGATCTGGCGCATCGACCGCTCCGCCAAGCCGTTCGTGTCTCTGATCTCGGGGGCCGCGGCGGGCACCGGTCTCGGCCTGGTGCTGCATGGCACGCACAGCGTTGCGGCCGGATCAGCGACTTTTGCGGTGTCGCAAGGGCCTGCCGAAGTGCTTCTGGGCGGCGGCCTGAGCCAACTGCTGCCGCGCCTTCCGGGCCATCTCGGCCTGTACATGGCGCTCAGCCGCCGACCCATCGACCGGGCGCTCGCCTACCGCATCGGGATGATCACGCATTGTACTGATTCGGACCGCTTTGCCGAGATCCGGCAGAGGCTCGCCGACGCCGATCCGATCGACGAAGTGCTGGACGGGCTGCATGTTGAGCCCGGCCCCTCGGCGCTCGATCGCCACCTGGCGACCATCGCGGAGTGTTTCGGCCTGGGCTCGCCGCAAGCCATCGTGCTTGCGCTGCGAAGCGTCATGGGGCGCGAGGCCGAATGGGCTCGCGGGCTGGCCGATGAGATCGCGCTGCGATCGCCAGAGAGGCTGGAGCTGATAGTCGCGATGCTGACGAACCACCCGCCGCAGTCCCTGCGCGAAGCGCTGGCGCTGGAAGTCCGCGCAGCTGGAGGAGGCGACCTCTCGCTGCCCCCCGAGCCCCAGGCGCCGTCGATCTCGTGAGACCTGCGGGCAAAGGTGGGCGCATCTTACGGTGTCCCGCTCTTACAAAAAACGCCACTCTGACCAAGGATTCGTCATACCCGCGCAGGCGGGTATCCATGCAAGTCGAAGCTGTGCGCAAATATCAAAACAAAAACGCACTCCGGACCAAGACCTTCCGTGACGTCAGGGCTGAGCCGAATTCTGGCTTGCATGGAAACCCGCCTAGGCGGGTATGACGAGTTCGTCGACGATGTCAGTCCAGTCAGTCAGGGATTTCTGAAGTGCCTGATGAGGCGCTGCGCATTTGCTGTTGCGACTCCGTGCAGGGGGATGGGGAGGTAGAGTGATCAACAAGTTGGCTGTCCCAACCCGTGTTGCATAAGTCATTGAAACACAAGATGCAGTAGCCAAAAATCCCAACCCTCGAACGGATAGGTCGGGAGACCCAGTGCAGGCATAGACCAGCAATACACCTGGGCCAAATCAGGCCAACCGGCACTCCGGGCGTTCGCCTTCATCGCGACCACCGCAAATGCTGGAGGATAAAGCGATACGGCAACTCTATCTCGTTCGGGCAAGGCGATTTTGCGAGCGCCGGAAACAGCTCGGCCCGACGTCAGGCGCGGCGTTTTCCCGCCTGTTCGTTTGCCGCAAACTCAAATCGGTCCACTGTCCACCCCTCAGCGACCGCTCGTTCGAGCAACGCCTTTTGGCTTTCGGGCGCCAGACCGCCAAGCGGCGGAGTGGTGTCCAGATTGGTCGGGAATGGATAAGCGTCTGCCGTGGCCGCGATGACTGCTGCCATTTCCGCCGGCCCCAGATTGCTCAAATAGGGATAGATTGCCTTCACCATCGCCAAACGGTCGATGTCTTCCATGTGTTTGGCGAATGCCGATGCGACCTGCAGAAGGTTCACCATACGCACGACATCGGCAGTCTTGTTTTCGCCTGCGGCGTGAAACAGAGCCGGACTGAAGAAAATGGCGTCGCCTTTTGCCATTGAAAGCTGGACGCAATTGGCTTCGAAATAGTCTGCGAATTCGGGGCGCCGCGTGGCGAGATAACCTTGCGCATATTTCTGGGAATGCGGCAGCAGCTTCGTCGTGCCGCTTTCAGCTGGCATATCAATGTGCGCAACGCCACCCTGCAGGATCAAGGCAGGTCCCATCAGGTGAACGTGCGGCGGATACAGAGCCATCTCGACCGGCGTCATGAAGCCGAGATGATAATCCCTGTGCGGCGCTTGCGCTTTGCCGCCTGGGCGCACCTGGTTGACTTGTGTTGCTACCTGATACGCCGGCCCCAGCCAGGCGCGACAAGCAATGTCGACGACCGGGTTGGCCATATAGCGCACATAGACGTCGGGCGCACGCAGACATAGCTTTTGCAGGCTGTTCCAGATGCGGTCGTTGGCTCCGGCCTTGGCGAAATGATCGGCAGCGGCGATGCCGGCCGCACGCTCGTCGGCGATGATCTGCTGGAAGATTTTTGTTGCCGCATCGACCGCGGCGAAGTTTCGGAATGCGCGCCGGACGACGAAAATGCCCGGCCCCTGCCCTATGACGTGGGCCCATTCGCCCTTGATACCCTCGTCCACCCGGTCGACGTCATAGATCGGGATGTTGGAAACGATCTCCGTCGCGGTAGGGCAGGAAGAGGTGGGAACTTCCACCTGGGAACGAAAATCTTCGAGCCGAATATCCATCGTTTCGTTTCCCTTGGTTGTTGCACATGGGCTGCCCGAAAGCGGCGCCCGGCGGACTGTCGCCGGGCGCCGAAACGGAGGAACGATCCCCACTGCCGTTACTCCGGGCCTGATCCGCAGACTCCAGGGAGGAAGAGCCCGCGGACTTTTGCCAGGTGATTGTGGGGCCTGACAATCTCAAACTCTAGACTGAATGCGGGTTCACGATCAGTGAGCGGTCTATCGTGCCGCCGAGGTAGTTGATCGCGTTCTCGATCGAGGCGATGGCCATGCGTTCTCCGGCCTCGGCGGTGAGCCCGGCAATATGCGGCGATAGCACCGCATTGGGCAGTTCCCGGAAACGGGAGCCATTCGTGGGCGGCTCGTCATCGAACACGTCAATGCCGGCAGCCCCCACTTGTCCGGATGCAAGGGCCGCGCAGAGCGCCGTTTCGCAAACCACACCCCCGCGAGCGGTGTTGGCCAGGATGACACCGCGTTTCATTTCAGCGATTTCGGCGGCGCCGATTACTGGTTTGTCGCTCTTGGGGACGTGAACGGATATGCAATCGGCCCAAGCAAGACCGTCGGATAGTCTGGAGACTGGCAGTACCGTGCCTTCGGGCCAGCCAGCCTTTTCGAGATAGGGATCGTAGGCACGCACCTGCATATTGAACCCCGAAGCCATGCGGGCGAGGTGGCGTCCAATCCGGCCATAGCCAAGGATCAGCAGGTTCTTGCCCGAAATCTCTCGCTGCTCGAGCTTGTTGCGCCAGCCCCAAGACGCGGGATCACGAACCGCGCGGTCGGCGAGCAGCACACGTTTGGCCGCTGCCAAGAGCAGCATCATCGCGTGCTCGGCCGCCGATACCGAATTGACGTCGCCCACGATCGTCAACGCGATGCCGCGTTGGTTGAGGGCGGCGAGATCGACCGAGTCATAACCGACGCCGTGACGCGATACGACTTTCAGCCGCTCGGATTTGGCGATGGTCGCGGCCGACAGAGGTTGAGTGCGGATGACCAGCGCGTCGGCTTTGTGGATGAGCGGCGCATAGGACTCTTCCGAAACCTCCTCGACATAGTCGAAGGTGACGCCGTTGCCGCCCTTGCTGCCAAGCAGGGCGACCCCTGACGGGTGCAGTTTTCCGGCGACGAGAAGATGGGGCATCAATAGGGCCCCTTCGGCGCTTCCTTGACGGCATTCGGTGAACCCGTCAGCTCGCGCCATTTCTTCACCGAAGCGGATGCTGCACCGGCCAGGAGCCGCGTGTCGCCCGATACGGTTGTGAGATCGTACCCCCAGGATATGGCGCGAGCTGCATATTCGGGCGTGCCGCAATGCAGGCAGGCTTTGATACCGTTCTCCTTGCAAACGCTTTGGATGCGCTTGATCAGCGACACCATCACCTCTTCCTCGCGGTCGAAGCCAGGCGGCAGGCGTCCGTCCTGCGTGCCGAGGGTGAGATCGGCAGGGCCGACGTAGATGCCGTCGAGACCGGGCGTTGCTGCGATTTCTTCGAGGTTCTTCACACCATCCTTGGTTTCGATCATGGCGAGCGCCAGCACTTCACCGTTAGCCTCGACGCCGTAACCGCCATAGGCAATCGCGGCTCGCGTCGGGCCGAAGCTGCGCTGGCCGAGTGGCGGATAGCGCATATAGCTCACGAACTCGGAAGCTTCACTTGCGTTATTGACCATCGGACAGATGATGCCCAATGCGCCGGCGTCGAGCGCTTTCATGATGATGCCGGGCTCGCGCCAGGGTACCCGCGCCATCGGAACGACGCCCGAGCCGCGCATGGCCTGCAACATAGGCAGCACCGAGGAGTAGTCGAGCGCACCATGCTGGATGTCGATCGAAACCGAATCGTAACCCTGTGCCGCCATGATTTCCGCCGTGAACGGACTGCCGATGGACAGCCAGCCATTCAGCACCGCTCGGCCGGACGCCCAGATTTCCTTGAGCCTGTTTTTCATGGGTCCGTGTTCCTCAAAAGACGATCTGCGCCAACTTGGTATCGAGGTAGCCGTCGATGCCTTCGCTGCCACCTTCGCGCCCCATACCCGAATGGTTGGTGCCGCCGAACGGAGCCTCCGATGCAGCAAGTGCATAGGAATTGATGCCGACCATTCCAGCTTTGAGCGCGGCTACTGTCCGGCGGGCGCGGTCGGGCGAGCGGGTGAAGGCGTAGGCAGACAATCCCATGTCGACGGCATTGGCCCGCTCAAGCACTTCTCCCTCGCTCTTGAAGGACGTGATCGCCGCGATCGGGCCGAAGTTCTCTTCGGCAAAGACCTTCATGCCGTCATTCACTCCCGTCAGCACGGTGGGCTGATAGAAGAACCCGGAATTGTGCTCGGCTGAACGCTTGCCCCCGAACGCGACCTTGGCGCCGGCACGTACTGCGTCCTGGACGATGGCGTCGACCTCGTCGAGCCGGCCGCGATTGATCAGCGGGCCCATGCCGGTCTCGGGGTTGAGCCCGTCGCCGATCTTGATTTTGGCCGTGCGCTCGACAAAGCCTTTGACGAATGCATCATGCAGGCTCTCGTGGATGAAAAAGCGGTCCGGGGTAACGCAGACTTGGCCGCAATTGGCAAACTTGGTCGGTACCGTGACATTGAGCGCCAGCTCAAGGTCGGCATCGCCATAGACGATGAGGGGCGCATTGCCGCCGAGTTCCATCGACACCTTCTTCACCGTGGCGGCGGCGTCGCGGATCATCTGCTGGCCAACGCGGGTCGAGCCGGTGAGCGACACTTTGCGCACACGCGTATCTGCCATGATCGGCGCGTAGGTGGACTCGGTAGTGCCGGCGACCAGATTGACGGCGCCATTGGGAAGGTTGCCCGCGCGGATGCAGTCGACCATGATCATGGCAACACCTGGCGTCTGCGATGACGGCCGCAAAACGACCGGGCATCCGGCTGCCAGCGCCGGAGCGATCTTGCGGGCCGGCAGAGCTGCCGGGAAATTCCAGGCCGTGAACGCGCCGACGATGCCGACCGGCTCGCGCGTGACCTCGAAGCGCCCGCCCGGCGTTCGGCTGTCCACGATGCGGCCGTAGATCCGGCGCGCTTCTTCCGCATACCAACGGAATTGGTCGCAGGCGAGACCCCATTCGCGGCCAGATTGGGCGATCGGTTTGCCGGTCTCGGTCGAGATCATAGCAGCGGCTTCGTCGGCCCGGCGGACCATTTCGCCGGCAATTCTGTGCAAGGCATCGGCCCGGGCAAATCCGCTGATGTCGCGCAACGGTTTTTGCGCCCTGGCTGCCGCATCGAGCGCAGCCTTGGTCTCATTGGATGTAGCCATGGGCACCGCGCCCAGCGACCGTTCGGTGACCGGCGAGATCACCTCGCCCTTGACGGTGCTCTGGATCCAGGCCCCATCGATGAACAATCCGAAGGTTTGATACATGGCTTATCCGAGTTCCTTGGTTTTGACGGTCCGACCTTCGGCTACGGATTTGATGGCGGACTCGGCAAGGACGAGCGCCTGCGGCCGTCCTCGAAGCCCTTGAACGTTTCAGCAATAATCATTGCAACAAAGACGAAATGTCAATATGCATTCCGAAAAGTTTCGCAGCATCCGATCCAGGGAGGAGACGATATGGCTCGCAGGACGGTGCGTCTGACCATGGCTCAGGCGCTGGTTCGCTACCTTTGCAACCAGTTCACCGAAATCGACGGTCAGCGCGTTCGGCTCTTTGCCGGCGTCTTTGCCATTTTTGGACATGGCAACGTGAGCTGTCTTTCGGAGGCGCTCGAGCAGGTCCAGGATCAGCTGCCAACATATCGCGGCCAAAACGAGCAGTCGATGGCCCTCGCCGCCATCGGCTTTGCCAAGGCCAAGCGCCGTCGCCAGATCATGATCGCGGCGACTTCGATCGGCCCGGGCGCGGCGAACATGGTGACGGCCGCCGGCACCGCGATGGCGAACCGGCTGCCGGTGTTGCTGCTGGCCGGCGACACCTTCGCCAACCGCCTTCCCGACCCAGTGCTGCAGCAGGTCGAGCACTTCAACGATCCGACAGTGACCGTGAACGATGCCTTCAAATCGGTCGTGCGCTATTGGGACCGCATCACGCAACCCGAGCAGATCCTCAGTTCATTGCCGCAAGCGATTGCGACCATGCTCGATCCGGCCGACTGCGGTCCGGCTTTCATCGGGCTCGCCCAGGATACTCAGGAAAAGGGCTTCGACTATCCCGAAGTCTTCTTCGAGCCCAAGGTTTGGACCATCCCCCGTCAGCGCCCTGATCGCAAGGCAGTCGAGGCCGCGGCGGCCCTCTTCAAAACCGCGAAGAAGCCGCTGATCATTGCCGGCGGCGGCGTGCGCTATTCGTTGGCCGAGACAGCCGTCGCCGAATTTGCGGCCAAGCGCGGCATCCCCATCGTCGAGACGATTGCGGGAAAAGGCGGACTCACCCACGACCATCCGGTTCATGCCGGACCAATCGGGATTGTCGGCTCGACGTCCGCAAATGCGCTGGCCAAGCAGGCCGATGTCATCCTGGCGATCGGCACGCGGCTGCAGGATTTCACCACCGGCTCTTGGACGGCATTCTCGCAAGAAGCTCAGTTCATCTCGATCAACGCAGCCAGGTTCGATGCCGTCAAGCATCGGGCATTATCCGTGGTCGGGGACGCGCTCGAAGCCGTGACGGAACTTGATGCAGCGCTCGGCGGTTTCAAAGTGGCGGCGGGCCACATGAGCCAGGCCAAGGAGCTATTTGCGGACTGGAACAAGCTGCTCGACAAGCACCAAGAGCCGACGAACGCGCTGGTGCCGTCCTACGCGCAGGTCATCGGCGTGATGAACAGGGTCGCGGGCCCCACGGACACACTGATCGGTGCGGCAGGTGGAACGCCAGGCGAAATAACCAAGAACTGGCGGGTCAAAAACCCCAACACCTTCGATTGCGAATTTGGCTTTTCGTGCATGGGTTACGAAATCGCGGCTGGCTGGGGTTGCGCAATAGCGCAGGAAGGCCCCGGCGCACTGGGCGGTACACCGATCGTGATGATCGGCGACGGCACCTACATGATGATGAACTCAGACATCTATTCGGCGGTGCTGACCGGGCACAAGATGATCGTCGTCGTTTGCGACAATGGCGGCTACGCAGTCATCAATCGGCTGCAGCAGTTCAAGGGCGTGCCAGGCTTCAACAATATGCTTACGGATTGCCGCATCCAGAACAGGCAAAGCCCGCTGCACGTCGATTTTGCCAAACACGCCGAGGCAATGGGCGCCAGCACGCGCCACGTCGAGAGCCTTGCCGATCTGGAAACCGCGCTGAAGTGGGCGCAAGGCAACGACCGCACCACCGTGATCTCCATCGTCTCGGATGCCTACGCGTGGGTTCCCGGTGATGCCGAATGGGACGTGGGCGTGCCAGAGGTTTCGCAATTCGAGGCGGTCCGCAAAGCTCGCCTCGCGCAGGATGCAATCCGCGCCAACCAACGCATCGGGGTCTGACCATGCGCACGATCAAAGGACCAGGCGTTTTTCTGGCGCAGTTCGCGGCCGACACCGCGCCGTATAATTCGTTGCCAACGCTGGCCAAGTGGGCTGCGGACAAGGGCTTCAAGGGCGTGCAGATCCCGACCTGGGACACCCGGCTGATCGACATGAAGAAGGCAGCCGAAAGCGCTGCTTATTGCGACGAGCTGAAGGGTATGCTCGCCGATCAGGGGTTGCAGATCACGGAGTTCGCCTCGCACATCACCGGCCAGTTGGTGGCAGTGCATCCGGCGCACGACCAGATCATGGACAGCTTCGCTCCGCCGGCGGTGCGTGGCAATCCCACAGCTCGCCGGGCCTGGGCGGAGGAGCAGCTGCGGTTCGCGGCCCGCGCATCCAAGCGACTGGGAATAGATCGTCACGTCACCTTTTCGGGTTCGCTTCTGTGGCCCTATTTATACCCATATCCGCAATGGCCCGAAGGTCTCGTGGACGAGGGCTTCGGCGAGTTGGCGGCGCGTTGGCTGCCGATCCTCAATGACTTCGATGCCCACGGTGTTGACGTCTGCTACGAAATTCACCCCAGCGAAGACCTGCACGACGGTCACAGTTGGGAAATGTTCCTAACCCACGTGAAGATGCATCCGCGCGCAAACCTGATGTACGATCCGAGCCATTTCGTGCTGCAGGCGCTCGACTACCTCGCCTTCATTGATCATTACCATGAGCGTATCAAGACGTTCCATGTGAAGGACGCCGAGTTCCGCCCGGACGGCAAATCGGGCGCCTACGGTGGGTTCCAGCCGTGGGCCAAGCGCGCGGGCCGGTTTCGCAGCCCTGGCGACGGTCAGATCGATTTCGGCGCGATCTTCACCAAGCTGTCGACCTACGACTTCGACGGCTGGGCTGTGCTCGAATGGGAATGCTTCCTGAAGAACCCGGAGGACGGCGCGGCTGAGGGTGCAAAGTTCATCGCCGACCACATCATCCGCGTGTCGGACCGGGCGTTCGACGATTTTGTGAAATCTGGCTCCGACCGGCGCGCCAACCGATCGATGCTCGGACTGGAGACTTGAGATGACCTACAAAAAACCGCTGCGACTTGCGATGGTCGGAGGTGGCGAGGGTGCCTACATCGGCAACATTCACCGCATCGCCACGCGGATGGATGGCCAGTGGCAGCTTGTGGCAGGAGCGTTCGACGTCGATCCCGACAGCGGCCGGCGTTTTGCCCTGGCCCAAGGGATCGAGGCGGCGCGCAGCTATGGCGATTACAAGGCGCTGATCGCCGGCGAGATTGGCGCGCGCGGACCGCGTGGACGCCGTCGCCATCTGCACACCGAACTTCACGCACTATCCAATCGCCAAGGCGCTGATCGAGGCGGGCTTTGCGGTGATCTGCGAAAAGCCGCTGACGGCGACGCTCGAAGACGCAGTCGCGCTGGAAAAACTGGTTCGGGAGCGTGGCACCTTCATGGGCGTAACGTACACCTATTCTGGCTACCCGATGGTGCATGAAGCACGCGTGCGCGTGGCCGCGGGCGAGATTGGCGCCGTGCGCACCGTTCAGGTCGAATACCCGCTGGAATGGATGGCGACGGCGATCGAGAAGAAGGGCAATGCGCAGGCCGCCTGGCGTACCGACCCCAAGAAGAATGGTCGCGGCGGCTCGATCGGCGACATCGGCACGCATGCCTATCATCTCGCCGGCTTCGTGACGGGGCTGAAGCTCCAAGCGCTCACCGCTGATCTGGCAACCTTCGTCGAAGGCCGCGCCCTCGATGACAACGCCCACGTCATGATGCGTTATGTGGGTGGAGCGAGGGGGCTCCTTTGGTCGTCCCAGGTTGCGCTGGGAAATTCCAACGGCGTTCGCTTGCGTGTGTTCGGCGAGAAGGGGTCGCTGTCCTGGTTCCAGGAGCAGCCGAATGAGTTGGTGCTCGCGCCGCTCGACGGGCGCACCCAGATCATCAAGCGCGGCGCTGACGATCTGTCGGAGGACGCCAAGGCCCGGACCCGGACACCGCCGGGGCACCCCGAAGGCTATCTCGAAGCCTTCGCCAACCTCTATGCCGGGTTCGCCGAAGCGATCCGTGCGCGGACCGAAAAGCGCGAACCGATGGCCATCGGACGGAACCTGCCGCTCGCCTATGACGGCCTGAAAGGCGTTGCGTTCGTCGATGCCGTGGTCAACAGCCACGAGGCCAAGGATCAGCCCTGGATCACACCGGCCGCGACTTAGGTTTGAATTTTTCTTGCACGATTGCGTACTTTGCAATTAATATCGCAACATACGCAGGAATGCCTTCGACCCCGCTTTCGGAAGCCTTTGAAGCCGCAGCGGAACTAGCCTGGAAACTGCGTATGAGCGCGGGCGCGCTGAACCCGCCCGCAATCAAGTTCACTTAGGAGGAACGCCTTGAAGAAATTGATCATTGCCCTCGCGGGTACTGCACTGGCTGTGTCCGTATCGGCACCCGCTTTCGCCGCCGGCAAGACCATCGCCGTGTCCTGGGGAACCAAGCAGGAAGAACGCTGGAAGACCGACGAAGCCGCCATCAAGGGCGCTATCGAGGCTGCCGGCAACAAGTACATCTTCGCTGATGCCCAGCAGTCCGCGTCCAAGCAGCTCGCCGACGTCGAGTCGCTGATCGCCCAGGGCGCCAACGCCATCATGATCTTCGCCCAGGATGGCGAGGCCATCAAGCCGGCCCTCGAGAAGGCCGCCGCTGAAGGCATTCCGGTCATCGCCTACGATCGCCAGATCGAGAGCGACAAGCTGCTGTACATCACGTTCGATAACGTGGGCGTCGGCCGCCTGATGGGCAAGACGATGGTCGAGAAGGGCAAGAACGCCGGCAACTTCGCCATCATCAAGGGTGACCCGGGTGATCCGAACGCCACGTTCCTGTTCAACGGCATGATGGAGCACCTGAAGCCGCTGGTCAATTCTGGCAAGATCAATATCGTCTGCGAGACCTTCACCGAGAACTGGAAGCCGGATAACGCTCAGAAGAACATGGAGCAGTGCCTGACCAAGACCGGTAACAAGGTCGACGCCGTGATGTCGGAGAACGACGGCATGGCCTCGGGCGTTGTCGCGGCTCTGAACGCACAAGGTATGGCCGGCAGCGTTCCGGTCACCGGCCAGGACGGCGACCTCGCGGCTCTGAACCGCGTCGCGCTCGGCACGCAGCTCGTGTCGGTCTGGAAGGACAGCCGCGTGCTCGGCAAGACGGCAGGTGAAGCCGCCAATATGCTGGCCGACGGCAAGAGCGTTTCGGACGTCGCCAAGGGCGCAACCTTCGCGGACGGCGCCAAGAAGGTGAAGATGTCGGCGATCCTGATCCCGCCGATGGCCATCACCAGCGAGAACCTGAACGCCGTCATCGACGCCGGCTGGATCTCGAAGGAAAAGGCCTGCGCCGGCGCTGATGCCGGCAAAGTCGCTGCTTGCAAGTAAGCATCGCGACCTGCTGCTATAGACAAGTGGGCTGCGCCATCCTTATGAGGTGGCGCAGCGCCAAATCCAAGGCACGCTGGACCTAACCGGCGGCGGTTAAGTGTGATCGCGGCAGCGCGATCCTTCACCTGGGAGGGAGACCAGGCGTGTCAGTCGTCATCGAGCCGAACCGTGCGGCAGCCCTCGAACGCGAGGGGCTTTTCAGCCGATTTCTGCGAGCCACCGAAATTGACAGCCGCGTCGTCGGCATGGTCCTGGCTCTCGGCGTCATCTGGGTCGGGTTCCATTTGGCTGGCCCGTACTTCACCGGGCAGGCGCTGTTTCTGACCCCGCGCAACCTCTGGAACCTGCTGACCCAGACATCGTCGATTTCGGTCATGGCCTCGGGCATGGTGCTGATCATCGTGATGCGGCACATCGATTTGTCGGTCGGATCGGTGCTCGGTTTCATCGCCGTCTTGATGGCGTGGCTGCAAGTCTACGGGCTGCCGCACTTTTTCCCTTTCGGTAGTCCTTGGATCTGGATCATCGCGACCGTCATCGGTCTCGCGGTCGGCGCGCTCATTGGCTATCTGCATGGCACGATCATCGCCTATTCCGGTATTCCATCCTTCATTGTCACCCTCAGCGGCCTGCTGTTCTGGCGCGGCGCAGCCTTCACGATCGCCTCGGGCGAGACCATCGCTCCGATGGATCCGACCTATGCCCTGATCGGCGGCGGTCCCTATGGATCGATAGGCTACCTTGCCAGTTGGGCCCTCGGCGCAATCGCCTGTGTAGCAATCATCTGGGGGCTGCAATCGGAGCGTGTGCAGCGCCGGCGCTTCAAGTTCCCGCTGCGGCCACTCTGGGCGGAAGCCGTCGTCGGCCTTCTGCTGTGCGGCACGGTCGTCGCGGCCGTGTTCATGGTCAACAGCTACCCCTGGCCCAAAGGCATCATCACCCAATATGCGGCCGCCCATGGCATAACGGTGCCGCCCGAGGGCCTGTTCATCTCGCACGGTTTCGCGATACCCGTCATCATCGCCCTCCTCGTGGCCGTGTTCATGACATTCTCGGCCACGCGGACGTCGTTCGGCCGCTACGTCTACGCCATCGGCGGCAACCCTGAAGCGGCCGAGCTGGCGGGCGTCGATACGCGGCGGATCACGATACGCGTGTTCACGATCATGGGCATCCTGTGCGCAGTCTCGGCGATCATAGCCACCGCGCGACTGAACGCCGCCGCCATTGCGTTGGGCACGACGGACGAGCTCTATGTCATCGCCGCGACCGTTATTGGCGGCACCTCGCTGGCGGGCGGTACCGGAACGATTTTCGGAGCGTTTTTCGGCGCCCTGATCATGCAGTCAATCCAGACCGGCATGACGCTGCTCGGCTTCGACACGCCGGTCTTGAACATGACCCTCGGCGTCGTGCTGTCCTTTGCCGTCTGGCTCGACCACTACTACCGCAGCAGAAGTAAGTGAGACCGCGCCATGTCTGAGACCACTTCTGCTGCTTTGGCCGCGAAGCCCCTGGTCGAGATGAAGGACATCTCGATTGCCTTTGGCGGTATTAGGGCTGTCGATCATGCCTCCCTGGAACTCTATCCCGGCGAAGTCGTCGGCCTGCTCGGCCACAACGGCGCAGGCAAATCGACGCTGATCAAGATCCTGTCCGGCGCCTATCAGCGCGACCATGGCGACATATACATCAAGGGCGAGAAAGCCGAGATCAACAACCCGCGCGACGCCAAGCGCTACGGCATCGAGACGATCTACCAGACCCTGGCTCTCGCCGATAACGTCGATGCGGCCGCCAACCTGTTCCTGGGGCGCGAGCTCAAAACAAAATGGGGCACGCTCGACGATGTCGCCATGGAAGCGGCGGCGCGCGAGGTCATGGGCCGCCTCAACCCGAACTTCCGCCGCTTCAAGGAGCCGGTGAAAAAGCTCTCCGGCGGCCAGCGCCAGTCGGTCGCCATCGCCCGCGCGATCCATTTCAACGCCAACATCCTCATCATGGACGAGCCGACCGCCGCGCTCGGTCCCCAGGAAACAAAGCAGGTCTCCGACTTGACGCTTCAGCTCAAGAAGTCGGGCATCGGCATTTTCCTTATCAGCCACGACATCCACGACGTGTTCGATCTGTCTGATCGAGTCAGCGTGATGAAGAACGGCCGCATCGTCGGCACGGCCAAGGTCAAGGACGTGACCAAGGACGAGGTGTTGGGCATGATCATCCTAGGCAAGTGCCCGCCGGGCGCCATCCCAGGCCCGGGCGCGCTTCAAAGCTAGACTGGGTGCGGTGTCGCACGCGCTGCCATGGCTACAGGGGGTTACCGCTTTACCGTGACAGGCTTCGGCATGCGGGCTGTGTCATCCTTGGCGATTTCCGTGACCGTCGGAATGCGCGGGGCGCTGTCCTGGTTGGGCTGCAGCCGGGCCGCAGCACAGGTTGCGATGCACTGCACAAGGCACATCGGCGCCGCGAGCGAGCGGGAGAACGTGTACTCATCTTCGGGGATGGTGAACAGCACTGCTGCGTTTTTGGCCAGCGGCGAAAGCTGGCTGTCGGTGATCGCGATGATCGGCGTTTCGGATAAGACGGCGCCCTCGGCAACTGACACGACCTCCTTGGCGTAGTGCCGGAAGGCGATGGCGACCAGGACATCGCGGCTGCCCATGGTCAGAGCCATTTCCTGCGCCAATCCGCCGGCGGGATCGAGGAGCACGACTTTGCGCCGCAACATGGTCAAGAGATAACGAAGCAGGCTGGCAATAGGCTCGGAGCGAAGCTGGCCGGCAATGTAGATGGTCTGCGCGCCGACCAGAAGCTTTGCCGCTGACGTCAGCATCTCCTCGGTCACGCCTTCCAGCAGCCCCTGAAGAGAGGCGATGTCGCGCACGACGAGATCCTTCAGGAAGCCCAGGTTTCCCTTACTGACATTCTTGGAAAGTTCGGTCTCGAGGGCGGTGATGCGCTCACGAAAGCCTGGCGCGGCTGTCGCCAAACGGGTCTGAAAAACCCCTTGCAACTCCTTGAACCCGCTATAGCCAAGATTTCTGGGCGAACCGCACGAGGCTCGAGGGATGCACCTTACATTTCAACGCGATCGCGTTGATCGATTCCAGCGCAATGACATTCGGATTTTGGGTAAAAAATCGGGCGACGACCTGGTACCCTGGCGACAGCTTCGGGTATTCTGCGGTTATCAGATTGACAACCCCCTCGTAGTTCTTGGGTGGCAAGTTTCCTCGCACTTTTGGTGTCGCTGTCATGGCAAGTTCGTAGCACGAAATCGTCCGTTGCGTCATCCTTTGAAATGCAATGGAAATTGAACAATCGTATGGCCGCGCATTTTTTATTGCTATAACGCAAAAGTGCCAATAAGAGTTGCGCCAACAACGGCGTCGCTACGCACTATTTGCTGCACATAGGGGGCAATCGGATGAACAGGATTGATGGGAAAATCGGCGTTGTCACCGGCGGCACTCAGGGACTTGGTGCGGCTATCGCCATGCAGCTGGCGACGGCGGGCGCGAAGGGTCTGGTGACGTGCGGCAGAGCCCGCGACAAAGGCGAAGCCGTCGCCAAGAACATTCGCGAGAAGACCGGCTGCGACGTCCGCTTCGTGCAGGCCGACTTGGGGAGTGTTGCAGATTGCCGGAACGTGGTTGCCACAGCGGATAAGGCGTTTGCCCGAGTGGATATCCTGGTCAACGCTGCCGGTCTGACCGACCGCGGAGATATTCTGACGACGGATGAAGGCCTGTTCGACCGCATGTTCGCCGTCAACACGCGAGCGCCGTTCTTCCTCATGCAGGAAGCCATCCGCCGCATGATCCGCGATGGCGCCGAAGGAGCGATCGTCAATATCGGCTCCATCTCGAGCTTTGCCGGGCAGCCGTTCATTGCCTCGTACTGCGCCTCCAAGGCGGCGCTAGCGACCCTCACGAGAAACACGGCCTTTGCTGTGATGCGCAACCGGATCAGGGTCAATCAGCTCGATATCGGTTGGATGGCATCCGATGGCGAGGATCGCATCCAGCGCGAGTATCACGGCGCCGAAAAGAACTGGCTTGAGAAGGCGGCTGCCGAGCGCCCCTTCGGGCGCCTCATTGCGCCAGAAGAAGTCGCCAGGGCCGTGGCTTTTCTGGTGTCCAACGATTCAGGGATGATGACGGGATCGGTCATCGACTTTGATCAGTCGGTCACAGGCGCTTTTCCGTTTGCCCCGCCATCGCCGCCCTCGAAAATGGCACTTTGATACGATCAGATGATGGCGCATTTGACTGCAGAGGTCGACGCGGTCATCTCCCGCCTCCTCGCCTGTGCCTGTTCACGCCCGTGTCTGAAGTCGATCGAGCTGTTCCACCTAGCTGCACCGCTCAACCTCGATCACTAATCACACTGGACGGCAGCAATTTCCGCCTCGGGCGCTTGTTCGTTTATCGTTCGAACTCGCTGGGCTCGCTGCAGTGATTGTTTTCCTTGCAAAATGAATACGTCACGTTAAATATGCAAGGATGTTCAAACGCAGGCTCGAAGCCCAAATTCGCACTGACCTTCAGTCCCAACCGGCCGTCGCGCTGCTTGGGCCACGCCAGGTCGGCAAGACCACCCTGGCCTTTGCAATAGCCGAAGCCATCCCGTCAATCTACCTCGACCTGGAGGATCCGGCCGATCGCGACAAGCTGGCCGATCCCGCGCTCTATCTTTCGGCGCACGAGGACGAAGCTGGTGATCCTTGATGAGATCCAGAACGCGCCCGATTTGTTCAGCACGTTTACGCGGGCTGATCGACAAGGGACGTCGCAAGGGCCGCAAGGTCGGCAGGTTCCTGTTGCTAGGGTCTGCATCGATCGAACTGCTGCGCCAATCCTCGGAGAGCCTTGCTGGACGCATCGCCTATCGAGAGCTCGCACCGCTCGATTTTGCCGAGACTGGCGCTGACACACTGGACAAACTCTGGCTGCGCGGTGGTTTCCCGCGGAGCCTTCTGGCCAAGAACGATGGATTAAGTCTCGACTGGCGGCGCAGTTTCCTGCTCACCTATCTCACGCGCGATATCCCGGCTCTGGAACCGCGCATACCCGCCGAGACACTGCGGCGACTATGGACCATGCTTGCCCATGCCCAAGGCACGCCGCTCAATGCCTCGCGCTTGGCGACCAGCCTAAGCGTCAGTTCGCCGACGGTGGCCCGCTACATCGATTTGCTGGTCGACCTGTTGCTGGTGCGCCGGCTGCAGCCCTACCACACCAATCTCGGCAAACGGCTGGTCAAAGCGCCGAAGACCTACGTCCGCGACAGCGGTGTCTTGCATGCCCTGCTGGCCGTGCCGACGCGCAATGCTCTCCTCGATCATCCGATTGTCGGCTCCAGTTGGGAGGGTTTCGTGATCGAGACCTTGATCAACTGCGCGCCGGCCTGGACGTCCCCCTTCTATTATCGCACATCGGCCGGCGCGGAGATCGATCTGCTGCTCGAACTGCCCGGTTCCGAGCTTTGGGCGATTGAGATCAAGCGCAGCCTGTCGCCCAAGGTCGAGCGCGGATTTCACATCGCCTGCGATGATCTTCAACCGGCACGCCGTCTCGTCGTCTATGCCGGTACGGAGCGCGTGCCGTTGCCGCATGCGGTCGAGGCGGTGGGGCTGTTCGAACTCGCGATGGAGCTGACGGCGATCAGGTGAATGACGGCAAATTGCGGCAACCTTGCTACGGCACACTTGGTTGTCATACTCCTGCTTCGTCCTTCCACTGAAAAGTTGTCTTCAGTCGATGCAGATGACCATGACGCAGAATGCCATGATGCTGCAGCATCCCAACCAGAATGCCGGGATGCAAATCAAGTTCGTCGGCTAAGTGACGAACAGCAACTTCTGATCTTGGCTGCCTGGCCAGAATTCCCGAGAGCCGATTTTGGCCGTAGAGAACGGTGTGAGCCCAGTCGTCAGCTTCCCTCTCGTGATTGTCTTCACTAGCTACTGGATCATCCGCGAAAGTCATACCACGATGCAGGATAATGTGCCCGCACTCATGAAAGAATGTCCACCAGAAATGATCATTAGTCTTCATTCGCAATGACATTTGGATGATTGCGCGTTGGTTCCCGTCGATCCAGCGAGCTGATCCGTAGAGGCGAATCTCCCCCAAAGGCTTCACGAGCGCCAATGCGACGCCGGCTTCGCGGCAGAGCTTCTTCATCCGTGGCTCAAACACCCTCGGCTCTTCTCTAGTCAGCCCACGGATTTCTTTCACGGCTTCCGCAAATTTGGGTAAATCAAATATTGGCAGATCATGCTTGCGCGCCTCCAATTCGCCGAGCATGAGCCATGCAAAGACGTGATCAGGCACGCTAGTGCGCGCGTTCGATTGGCGATGCTGCACTGCGAGGCTGCCAAGTTTGGCTTGGTATGCTGACGGCGCTCCGATGCCAAATAGCTTGAGGAGTGCGTTCAGCAGCACCCCATCATCGGAGGCATCAGGAAGAACCTTTCGAGCCTTCAACTCCTTGATCGGGAATTTCGAAAGCCACGACTTCGTCTCGGGTGCCGGCGCTCGTTCCTTTTCGCGCGCTTGGAACAGGTCCCAGCTCGATTGCAGACTTAACCAGATTTCGGCCTTAAGGCCGAGCACGCGCTCAAGCTTCATGGCCGTATCGGGAGTGACGGGGTTCTTGCCATTTAGGATGTCACTTACGAGCTTTGGCGTCAGGCCTGCCCGCCGAGCGAATTCGGCTTGGGACCAGCCGTTCAGCTCAAGATATTCTTCGAGATGCTCGCCCGGATGGGTCGACCAGTTCGGATTGAAGCCGCGAATGGGGTTCAGCGCGACCATGGGCTCCTCCTTTTCCCGTTCAATGATAGTCTGTGACTTCGATGATACAAATGGATGTGACGGCATCGAGATCAACTCCGCCATCGGCTTTCCTTGGTATTGGATCATGGTCCGGCTCGAAGATCAGCCGCCACTTTTCCTTCAAACGGACGGCGAATTGGCCGGCGCGGTCGCCGGTGAGCTGGTGGCAATAGTCCGGCGGTCCGTTGGGCACGTGCGCCAAACTGGATGCATTTGATAGAATCCGAAGTCGGAGCTTCAGAGGCTTGGCCCGCTGGCCAAACGTTTTCGCTCGCAATTTATCGTCTTCCATCTGATCCTTGAGCTTTTGGCTCTTGAATGAGAGGTCCATGACGCTCAGCCTTACCTGATAGGTAATACATCCCCATGCATTACGCAATAGGTAACGAATCAATGTGGCGTCAAGGTTTATTTGTTGCAGATCTCGGTGCAGGACACGCCAGGCGCTGCCAACGACCTGCTGAAAAAGATCCGCATCCTGGTGCATTTCGCCATCGACAATGGCTGGCGCACCGACGACCCAACCCTGCGGCTGAAGAAATTCGCTGCCGGTGAATTTCACACTTGGACCGACGACGAGATTTCGGTCTTCGAAGCGCGCTGGCCTATGGGCTCGTGCGAACGGACCGCTTTCGCCTTGCCTCTTTGCACCGGCCAGCGCCGCTCCGACGTCGTGCGGATGGCCTGGGACGATGTCGACAACGGCTCGATCCGGGTGGTTCAGGGCAAGACCGGAGCCAAGCTGTCCGTGCCGCTCCATCCAGACCTGTCGGCTGCCCTGGCCTCCTGGCCCCAACGCGGCGAGCGCATTCTTGTGACCACGTTTGGGAAACCCTTCACCTCGAACGGGTTTGGGAATTTCATGGCCGACAAGATCGCCACCGCCGGGCTGCCGGATCGTTGCGTCACCCATGGCCTGCGCAAAGCCGCTGCGCGGCGTCTGGCCGAGGCCGGCTGCACCGCCAACGAGATCGCCGCGATCACCGGCCACCGAACCCTGGTCGAGGTATCGCGCTAAACCAAAGCCGCCGACCAGGTGCATCTCGCCCAAACCGCCATCGACCGCCTCACGGCCCGGCAGTCCGTACAAAGAGTCCCAACCCCAATCAAGCGGGTTGGGAGAAACCAAGAAAAGACCAATGAAATCAAGCGTGATTTGTTCAATTGGCGCACCCGGCAGGGGACGCGGTCCTATCCCCGTAGGGACGGAGAAAGGGGAACTGCACGAATTGACCATCATCACGTACCGACAGCGAGACCTTCCGTGCGCGCTAGTTTGCGCAGCCGGGAGATTGCAGCGTGGCCGGCGGAGGTGGTGGCGGCGGCGGCCGGCGCAGGGGGCGACTTGCGCAGCCGGTTCGGAGTTTCGACCATTGCGGCGGTCATTGGCGATGCCCCCTTCAGAACGCGATGCGCGGGCATGCGGACGATCGCTTCGGTGCCGATGCGTAGCTCGCTGACCAGTTCGAACGCGCCGCCGTGCATTTCGACCAGGCTCTTGACGATCGGCAGGCCCAGACCCGTCCCGCCCTCGGCCGAGTGATAGGCGAGCGAACCCTGTCCGAAGGCCTGCATGACGCGCGGCAGTTCTTCCTTGGGGATGCCCGGACCGGTGTCGCGGATACTGAGCAGCTGGCCGCCATCCGGGCTGCGCGCAACGCGTAAGGTCACACTGCCGCCCGGCGGGGTAAACTTTAGCGCGTTGGAGAGCAGGTTCAGCGCGATCTGCCGCAACGACTTTTCGTCCGCCCACAGAGCGGGGAGGTCTGGCTGGAAATCCTCGATGATCTTGAGCTGCTTGCTTTCGGCGCGCAGTTTCAGCAGGCGATGGCAGTCGGCCACGACGGCGGCGAGTTTGATCTGCTCGGGGCGCAGCTCGTGCTTGCCGGCCTCGATGCGGCTGAGATCGAGAATGTCGTTGATCACCTGCAAGAGGTGCTTGCCGCTGGAATGAATGTGCTCGGCATAGTCCTTGTACACCTTGTTACCGACAGGCCCCATCATCTCCGTCATGGTCACTTCGGAGAAGCCGAGAATGGCGTTGAGGGGGGTGCGCAACTCGTGACTGATGTTGGCCAGGAAGCGCGACTTGGCCAGGTTGTTTGCCTCGGCGCGGCGGCGCGCTTCATCCGAGATCGACTTGCTTTCTTCCAACTGGGCGATCAGCGCGTCCTTCTCGGCGCGGAATTCCAGCATGGCCGAGACGGTGGCGTTCAGCCCCTTGGCCAGGAAGATGAAGTAGATGTGGATGCCGACCGCCATGGCGGCAAGCGCCCAGTAGAACGGCTCGTGCTGGGCGACGAAGCGGACGATCAGGCCGATCGTCATGGGCACGGTGCCGGCATAGACGATCGGCATCACAGTGGCCGCGAACATCAGGCGCAGCGTCAGCACCACGATCAGCGCAGCGAAGATAAAGACGTGCGCAGAGTGATCGGCGGGATGGAAGCCGACCAGCGCGAAGCCGGCCCAGGCCAGGCCATATAGCGTCTCGGCCGCGATCAGCTTTTTCTGCCACTGGGCGACATCGATGCCGGCGCGCGGTGCATTGACGAAGCGCTGGGCCAGGCGCGTAAGGTTCCAGCGGGCGCCCAGCAGCACGGTCAACCAGATGACGGGCTCGTGCGGGGCGGCCCAATAGAGCGACGCGAGCGCGATGATGATCGCCAGCAGCGGGATGGTGAGAGCGGCGCCCAGCTCGTTGCGGGCGAACATGGTGAGGAGCTCGTAATCGAACTCCGGCTTGGTGCGCGCGCCTTGCGTCAACTGCTCGCGCGCCCGGCGTGCGCTCTCGGCGCCCGTGCCGCTGGTCTTGCGGGGGCGGCCTGGCAGTCTCTCAGCGCTGACAGCGGGGCTGCTCATGGGCCTTGGCGAGGTGTACGGGGACGCGTGGGACGGTTGTTGAAGTGTTAAGACCATAACATGAAAAAATGTTTAAAAAGAGTGTGTTAGATGGTGTGGCTTATGTGATGTGGGAGGATAATTGGTGATGAGCGGGCAGGCCTCCCTGGACGCCCTGCTGGCCGAGATCCGGGCCTGCCGGGTCTGTGTCGACACTCCGGCGGGGCGCCCGCTGCCGCATGAGCCGCGACCGGTGATCCGGGCCTCGGCGACGGCGCGCATCGCAATCTGCGGTCAGGCGCCGGGAACGCGGGTGCATGCCTCGGGCGTTCCGTTCACGGATCCATCCGGCGATCGGTTGCGCGACTGGATGGGGGTGACGCCCGAAGAGTTCTACGACGAAGCCCTCATCGCCATTGTGCCGATGGGGTTCTGTTTTCCGGGGCTCGACGTCAAGGGGAGCGACCTGCCACCGCGCAGGGAGTGCGCGCAACACTGGCGTGCACGGGTGTTCGGATTGATGCCAAAAGTGCAGTTGCTGTTGCTGGTCGGCGGCTACGCCCAAAGCTGGCATCTGCAGGCCGAGCAAGGCGCCGTGGGCCGAACCGTACAACACACGGTCGAGCACTGGCGGGAGCACCTCGCCCGGCGTGATGGCGTGCCCGCGTTGCCGCTGCCACACCCGTCCTGGCGGAATTCCGGCTGGCTGAACAGGAATTCCTGGTTCACCACCGATTTGGTGCCGGAATTGCGCTTGCTGGTGCGGAATTTACTCGATTCTTACTGAGAATTACTCACATTTTGACAATTTTTCTGTATTGTGAGAAGGAATTTCCAATTCCGCTGATGGAGCTGCCCTTTGGCTATCCTCGACGACATGGACCTCAAAATTCTACGTATTCTGCAGGAAGACTGCACGGTCCCGGTCGCCGATATCGGCAAGCGCATTGGCCTCAGCACCACCCCCTGCTGGCGCCGCATCCAGAAGCTGGAAGAGGACGGGGTCATCAAGAAGCGGGTGGCTTTGCTGGACCCCAAGGCCATCAACGCCGGGGTGACGGTGTTCGTGGGGATCACGACCAATCAGCATACCAAGGACTGGCTGGAGCGCTTCCACGGCGCCCTGATCGACTTCCCCGAGGTGGTCGAATTCTACCGCATGAGCGGCCAGGTCGACTACATGCTGCGCGTCGTGGTGCCCGATATCGGGGCCTACGATGCGTTCTACAAAAAGCTGATCGCGCGCATTGAATTGTCCGATGTCAGCTCGTCGTTCGCGATGGAGCAAATCAAGTTCACCACGGCCTTGCCGTTGGAATTTGCCCAGCGCTCGGTGCCGAAGAAGCGCGAAAAAGCCCTGAAATAGGCCTTGAATTGACCTTGCGTTAACACCACGTTAACCACTGTCGCGGAACCATCGAGGGATCGCCCGAGATGATTCGCGAAGGGAGTTCATGGCATGAGCCTGCGTCTGACGCCGAGCCTGAACCAGGTGCGCAACGACACCGGGCGCGTGGCCTTTTGCGGCCCGACCGTGCTGTCGGCCATCACCGGTTATCCGATCTCCAAGGTCGAGGCGATCATCCATCAGCACCGGGACGATCCGGCCGAGGCCAAGAAGATCATCGAGGGCACCTACGACAACGAAGTGCGCGATGCGCTGGCGGTGTTCGGCTACGCCATGGACCAGACCGAGGATTTCATGCACCTGGAGCGCAAGCAGCGCCCCACGGTTTGGAGCTGGATGCAGCTGCCGCGCTCGGCCTTCAGCTATTACATCCTGGCCGTCCACATCCGCAGCGAGGGCCATTGGATCTGCATCCACGGCGCCAAGATTTGCGATACGTACACGGAAGGCCGCTGGAAATTCGGCGCCGATGGTCCGCACCGGGGCGCGCGCATGATGGGCGTTTACCGGGTGCGGCGGGTTGAGGATGCGGCTGCAACCGGAGGCCTCATGGGCAGCGTTAAGACAGCGGCCTATTGCGTTGCCGCGTGACGCTGCATCGCCAAAACACAACCGTTGATTGTGTCTTTACCACTATGGCAGCGACCTTGAATACAGCGCAACAGGTTCAGACTCTGGTAACGTCGGGGGCCTAAACATCCCCCTGCAAACCCCGTCGCGCGGGCCTTTTGGCCTCTACCGATCGGGTCTGTTCTTTCCTAGGGTTTGACTTTGGCGGTCCTTTGTGGCCGCCTTTCTTTTTTGTACGTTTCGATCCTCAGACTGTAACCGCAATCACAGGTTGAGGCCACTGGGACATTACCTGGGGTCTCAC
Source organism: uncultured Alphaproteobacteria bacterium (assembly GCA_963732765.1). GTDB lineage: Bacteria > Pseudomonadota > Alphaproteobacteria > Rhizobiales > Hyphomicrobiaceae > JANYHF01. The sequence goes on from CAVTAS010000010.1 coordinate 286,720, forward strand.
GCGGCAGCCGCAAAGCGCGCAAATCCCGCCGCCAAATCGGCCTTCAGGTCCTCGACATCCTCAAGGCCGATATGCAACCGGAGGCAGCTCTTGCCGCCATGGGCCGACGTGGTCGCCGAGCGGTAGCTGGCGGGATCGAAGGGCACCACCAGGCTCTCGTAGCCACCCCAGGAGTAGCCCATGCCGAACAGTTTCAGGCCATCCAGCATTGCGGCGAGGCCGGCTCGCGACGCCGACTTGAGCACCACCGAGAACAGTCCGGATGCGCCCTGAAAGTCGCGGACCCACAGCCCATGGCCTGGAAAATCCGGCAGCGCTGGATGCAAGACCGCCTCGACTTCCAGGCGCTGCTGCAGCCAGCGCGCCATCTCGACACTGGCGGCATGATGCTGGCGCAACCTGAGATCCATGGTCCGCAAGCCGCGCAAACCGAGGAAGATCTCCTCCGATCCCGCGCAGTCGCCGATCAGCCAGTGCATCTTCTGCAGCTGCTTGGCCGCCCGCTCGCCCGCCGTCACGATCCCCAGCATAGCGTCGGCATGGCCCACTACATACTTGGTGCCGGCCTGGATCGAGACGTCCACGCCGTGCTGGAATGGTTTGAAATAGCGCCCGGTCGCCCAGGTGTTGTCCATCAAGAGCCAGATCTCGCGCTGATGGCAGGCCGCGGCAATGGCCGGAATGTCCTGCACCTCGAAGGTCTGCGATCCAGGGCTCTCGGTGTAGACAAGACGCGTGTTTGCCCGCAACAGCGGCGCGATGCCCGAACCTATCAGCGGATCGTAATAGGTCACCTCAACGCCAAGCCCGCCAAGCACATCGTCGCAGAACAGCCGCGTCGGCCGGTAGCAGGTGTCGACCACGAGAATGTGATCGCCCGCCTTGGCAAAGCACAGCAGCGCCGTCGTCACCGCCGATAGTCCCGACGAAGTCAGGATGGTTCGCGTGCCACCCTCCAGCGCGCACAACGCGTCCTCCAGGGCGCGCATGGTCGGATGACCCTTGCGACCGTAGGTGTACGCCTGTTTGCCGCTCTCCAGCGTCGCCAGGTCGGGGAAAAGTACGGTCGAACCGCGGTAGACCGGTGGGTTGACGAAGCCGTGCTGCGCCACCGGATTGCGGCCCTTGTGGATGATGTCGGTGGCCGGACGCCGTGGCGGTGTCTGGTCGGTCTGGTCGGTCATGGCGGCTCCGGTTGGCAGGGATTGGTTCAGCCGATAGGCGCATCTGCAGCCGCAGGTCAAGACTTGACCGCCGTGGAGTCTACGGATGAGATAACGTTCTGCTGTCTTCTTTTCGATCTCGGCTGTGACGACCTGCGCCCCCGCTATCGGGTGGGATTGGCGCGTTGGCGATGGAAGGGAGGCTTCCGCAATGTCCACCGCCTTACGGCTTGTGCTGAGCGCGCTGGCGCTTTTGGTTGTCATGAGCGCTGCGCCAGCTGGCGCCAAAGGAACGCTGGCGGCCGTGCGTGACCGTGGCTTTGTCATCTGCGGCGTCGGCAAGAGCGTGCCCGGCTTTGCGACCGTGGACAAGCGCGGCAGCTGGTTTGGCCTCGATGTCGACATCTGCCGGGCTATAGCCGCCGCGCTCTTCAGCAATGACAAGCTCGCGCAATTCCAGCCCTATGGCGCCACTGAAGGCCTGGAGGCGCTGCGTAAGGGCGAGATCGACATTCTCACCCGCGCTACCGATTGGACGCTCAGCCTCGATCCCACATTCAAAGTCCGCTTTGTCGGTCCGAGTTTTTTTGACGGGCAGGTCATCCTGGTTCCCGATGAACTCGGCGCGCGCAGCGTGCTGCAACTCTCAAGCACACGCATCTGCCTGCGCGATGCTGAGCAGCTGAAGCAAGGTATCGAGGACTATTTCGGCGCCCGCGACATGCGCGTAGCGCCGCTGCTGTTCACCGACGGTTCGCAAGCGCTAGCAGCTTATGAAGCCCGAAAGTGCGATGCGCTTTCCGAGAGCCTGTCGCAGATCGGGGCGTTGCAACAGCGCCTGAGACTGCCCGAGCAGCACGTGCTGCTGCCGCAGATGTTGTCCAATGTGCCGTTGGGACCGATGGTCCGGCAGGGCGATGAGCCCTGGTTTGACGTCACGCAGCTGGTGTTGAACGCACTGGTTGCGGCCGAGGAAGTCGGCCTGAATCAGCAGGGCCCTTACATCCGCGAATTGGACCGCCCGACCGCGCGGGTGCGTCTGTTGTCGTTGGAAGCACGTCTTGGCGAGCGGCTTGGCATGCCGTCGGACTGGGGCGTGAACATCGTCGGCAAGGTCGGGAACTACGGCGAAATCTTTGAGCGCAACCTCGGCCAGATGGGCGGCTTTCGCAACAAGCGCGGCCACAACAACCTTTGGAGCAAGGGCGGGCTGTTCTACACGCCGCTCATTCCGTGAGATCAGGCCGGACCTGTCGCGACGGGATTGCTGGCGTCGCGGCCCCACTCGGCCCAGGAGCCATCATACACGGCCGTATCGGGGCGTCCGAGCAGGGCGAGCGCCAGGGCGACCATCGAGGCGGTCACTCCCGACCCGCAGCTTGCCACTACCGGCTTGGCGGCATCGACCCCGGCAGCCTCGAGCGCTGCCCGGAGGTCCGGTTCCGACTTTAGCGTACCATCGGGATTGAGCAGCTGCGTAAACGGAACATTCCGCGCGCCGGGGATATGGCCCTGCGTCAGGCCGGGCCGGGGCTCGGGCTGCTCGCCGGTGAACCGGGGGGCGGGGCGGGCGTCGACCAACTGGGCGCTGGCCGTGCCGATCAGGCCACGCACGTCGCTCTGGGAACGGACCATTGCGGAATTGCGATGAACTGTGAAAGTCCGCAAGGGCTTTGGGCGCGACCGGCCCGCTTCGACCGGGTGTCCTGCTGCCAGCCAGGCCGGCAGCCCACCGTCGAGCACGGCGACGTTGTCGTGCCCCATGACGCGAAAGGTCCACCAGACGCGCGCCGCGCTGAACAGGCCCTTGGTGTCATAGACTACCACGCGCGAGCCGTTACCGATGCCCAAGCCACTGACCTCTGACGCGAAAAGTGCGTCGCTGGGCAGCATATGTGGCAGGCCGCTGGCTGTGTCCGCCACGGTGTTGATGTCGAAGAACTCGGCGCCCGGAATGTGGCGCTGGGCGAACTCGGCGGCCGCATCGCGGTTCTCGGGCGGCAGATGCCAGGAGCCGTCCAGGATGGCGAGATCGGGATCGGTCAGATGCGCGGCCAGCCACTCCGGCGTCACAACATAGGGGCTGTTCCAGGTCATGCGGCGCTCCTCAAACAAACTCAACTTTGATGCGCCGGTTCAAGGCGCCCTTCTTCTCGATCTTGGTCACGGTCGCGCGGCCGATCTCGCTGGTCGAGGCGACATGCGTGCCGCCGCAAGGCTGCAGATCGACATCGCCGATGGCGACCAACCGGACCCGTCCCCGCCCGGTCGGCGGCTTCACCGACATGGTACGGATCAATTCCGGACGTGCCGCCATTTCCTCGTCGGTGATCCAGCGGTGGCTGACTCTGTGGTCGACTGAAATCAACGCGTTCAGCTTCGCGGTTAGATCGTCTTTGTCCAACGTTGAGTCCGGAATGTCGAAATCGAGCCGCCCCTCGGCCTCGCCAATCTGGCCGCCCGTGACCGGGAACGGCACCAGTGAGCACAGCAGATGCAACCCGGTATGCGCGCGCATCAGCTTGAAGCGGCGCGTCCAGTCGATGGCGCAGTCCACCGCATCGCCCACAGCCGGTAGCACCTGCCCTTCGGCCGGGACATGCACGATGGTGAGTTTGTCGGTGTCATAGACGGTGGTGGCGATGGTCAGAGTGCGGCCGTCCTGCGAGTTGAGTGTGCCGCTGATCGCCGGGCTGTCCACCCGCCGTTGGATAGAAGATCGTCCGATCAAGGACCAGTCCGCCTCGCTCGGTCATGGCCGTGACCTTGGCAGAGCAGGTCTTGAGATAGGCATCCTCGCGAAACAGGTCGTCTGCCATGGGAGGCTCCACCTATGTTACTTCTGCACGGACGTAGATGGCAGGGGCGGCTAGCGGCCGCCCCTACGCCTCGCCTCCGTGTTTCAATCACGCCTCGGCCTCGTAAACCACCGGCAATGCCGCCCCCAGGCTCTCCAGGAACTTCGGCACCGGCAGGCCTTTGCTGCGCAGGAACGCCGGATTGTACAACTTGCTCTGGTAGCGGTTGCCGAGGTCGCACAGGATGGTCACGATAGTGTGCCCCGGCCCCATCTGCCGGGCCAGCGACATAGCGCCCGCGATATTGATGCCGGACGATCCGCCGAGCGACAGCCCTTCTTCCGTCACCAGCCGGAACACGATCTCCAGCGCCTCGGCATCGGGAATGCGGTATGCTTCGTCGATCTGCACACCCTCCAGGTTTGCGGTGATCCGCCCCTGCCCGATCCCCTCGGTGATCGACGATCCCTCGGCGTGCAGCCTGCCGGTCTTGAACCAATCGTAGATAGCCGCCCCATGCGGATCGGCCAGCGCCACCTGGACTTTCCGGTTGCGCGCCTTCAGCCCTTCGGCCACGCCCGCCAGCGTACCGCCGGTGCCCACCGCCGACACAAAGCCGTCGACCTTGCCGTCCGTCTGCTCCCAGATCTCGCGCGCCGTGGTCTCCACGTGCCCACGCCGGTTGGCGACGTTGTCGAACTGGTTGGCCCAGATCGCCCCCTCGCGGGTGGTGGCGGCCAACGCCTCGGCGAGCCGGCCGGAATACTTCACGTAGTTGTTCGGGTTCTTGTAGGGAACGGCCGGCACCTCGACCAGCCGCGCGCCCAGCATGCGCAGTGTGTCTTTCTTCTCCTGCGACTGCGTGTCGGGAATAACAATCACAGAGCGATAGCCCAGCGCGTTGCCGACCATGGCCAGCCCGATGCCGGTATTGCCGGCCGTGCCCTCGACAATGGTGCCGCCGGGTTTCAGCGCTCCTGACCGCTCGGCGTCGCGGATGATGAAGAGGGCCGCCCGATCCTTGACGGACTGCCCGGGGTTCATGAACTCGGCCTTGCCCAGGATGGTGCAGCCGGTCTCGGCCGAGGCGCGCTTGAGCTTGATGAGCGGCGTGTTGCCGATGGCGTCGACGACGGAATGGGCGATGGGCAAGGTGGGGGACCCTGGTTGCAATGTGATGCGTGAGGTTAGTGGTACGCTGCAGGATCGGCAAGGGCGGGCTTGACGGTGCGCCGAACGTCAGACCGGGCCGACGTCGTAGACCTTTCCGTGCTGCACTATCGCGAGGGTACTGTTAAGTCGTCCCAACAGCGGCAGCAGATGCTCAATTCGATTGCTTGGCGCGAGCAACACCACGACCGCCAGCGGTCGTCCGATGACGCTTTGCTGGTATGGCAAGCTTTGATCGCAGGTTATCAGTGCGTCGAACCTGCCGACCATCGCAGCAGGCAGGTCGCCATTTTGCAGATTCTGCAATCGTGCAAAGCGAGCACTGGTCACTGTGTGGCCGGCAATGTGGAGGCGAAATTTCTGCGGCACATTCGCATCAAGCAGCCGCCGCATCTGTCTATTCCGCTGCCATGTTCCAGAGCGGGTACTCGGCAAGTGTGGTCTGATAAGTCAAACGCAGCACTGCCTTGGCCTGAATCTCACTAACGTCTGGGAAGTCGTCTAGAAACTCGGCGAGCGGGTCACCAGCCTCCAAATAGTCAAACAGGATCTTGACCGGCACGCGGGTGCCATAAAAGCACGGCACACCGCTCACGCGACCTGGGTTGACCCAGATCACGGGATCGGTCGTCGGGATGAGAATGTCGGTAGTTTCGATCGTGGAAGCAAAATAGCACGTCGCGGCTGAACGCGCAGCACCAGTTCATCACCGGACTATCTTGCTCCAAATCCGCTAGCCCTGAGCCGCCGCAAAAAACCACGCATTCGGGCAGAACACCGGCGGCGCCTCGAGCACGATCGAGGCGTCGAGCCAGATGGCGCACTTGCGCTCCTGCTGGCACTCGAGACAGGTGCGGCGCGCTTTGGCGAACGCGGCGCCGTGGTCGATCCGGACCGCTTTCGGCGGGTCGATCCCAAGCCGCGTCATGACGTCGTCCAGGCGCGCGGCCTGACGTTCAACGTTTCGAAACTGCGGCCAAGTCTGAACGGGTTCGCGCATAGCCTACCTCCTTGTTGTTCCCCCGAAAGGAACTTTCCGATCCCGCCCGCCGCATTGATCTTGGACAACGCGCCGCGCGACACCGCGGATTGCCGCCGCGCGCGCCTTCCGGTATCTGCTGAGCCATGACCAAACTCAGCAAAGCCGCCTACGACGCCCGCCATTCCATCACCGTGCGTGGTGCGCGCGAGCACAACCTCAAGAACGTCGACATCACACTGCCGCGTGATGCGCTGATCGTGTTCACCGGCTTGTCCGGTTCGGGGAAATCGTCCCTGGCCTTCGACACCATCTACGCGGAAGGGCAGCGACGCTACGTCGAGAGCCTCTCGGCCTATGCGCGCCAGTTCCTGGAAATGATGCAGAAGCCGGACGTCGACCAGATCGACGGCCTGTCGCCGGCCATTTCCATCGAGCAGAAGACAACGTCGCGAAATCCCCGCTCCACGGTCGGCACGGTGACCGAGATCTACGACTATCTGCGCCTGCTGTTCGCCCGCGTCGGCGTGCCCGTACTCGCCGGCCACCGGGCTGCCGATCGAGAGCCAGACCGTCACCCAGATGGTCGACAAGGTGCTGGCGCTGGGCGAGGGGACGCGCATCTACATCCTGGCTCCAATCGCGCGCAGCCGCAAGGGCGAGTACAAGAAGGAGCTGGCGGAACTGGCCCGCAAAGGGCTTCCAGCGTGTGAAAATCAACGGTGAATTCTACGAGATCACCGAGGCGCCCAAGCTCGACAAGAAGTTCAAGCAGGATATCGATGTGGTGGTCGACCGACTGGTCGTGAAGGGCGATCTGGGCAACCGGCTGGCCGAGAGCATCGAGACGGCGCTGGGTCTGGCCGACGGGCATGTGCCTGATCGAGTTCGCCGACAAGCCGTCTGGAAAAGAAAGCCGGCAAGACCAAGGAGCAGCGACGCTGAGGGCATCCTGCAGAACAAGAACGAGACCCACGAGCGCCTCCTGTTCTCGCAGCGCTTCGCCTGCCCGGTCTCCGGGTTCACCATCGAGGAAATCGAGCCGCGCCTGTTCTCGTTCAACGCCCCCGCCGGCGCCTGCCCGAAATGCGATGGCCTGGGCACGCAGCTGAAGTTCGAGCCCGACCTGGTGGTGCCCGAGCCCGAGCGCTCGCTCGACGATGGCGCGATCTCGCCCTGGTCGCGCGCGGGTGCGGCCTCGCCCTATTACGCGCAGACGCTGGAGGCCATCGCCAGGCATTTCAAGGTGTCAGTGTCGACGCCGTGGGAAGATCTTCCGGAAAAAGTGCGCAATGTCATCCTGTTCGGCTCGGGCGACGAGACCATCAGGATGATCTACGAGGACGGCGTGCGCCGCTACGAGACCGAGAAGACGTTCGAAGGCGTGATCGGCAATATCGAGCGGCGCTGGAAGGAGACGGATAGCGCCTGGGTGCGCGAGGAACTGTCGCGGTACCAGGGCGATCACCCTTGCGACGTTTGCAACGGTTACCGCCTGAAGCCGCAATCTCTGGCGGTGAAGATCGGCGGCCTGCATGTCGGCGAAGTTTGCGCCATGTCGATCAAATCGGCCGATGCCTGGTTCCGCGAAATCCCGCAAAAGTTGAGCAAGCAGCAGAACGAGATCGCCGTCCGCGTGCTGAAGGAAATCCGCGACCGGCTGCGCTTCCTGAACGATGTCGGCCTCGACTACCTCACTCTCGCCCGCAATTCCGGCACGCTATCGGGCGGCGAGAGCCAGCGTATCCGTTTGGCGAGCCAAATCGGCTCGGGGCTGACGGGCGTGCTCTACGTGCTCGACGAACCCAGCATCGGCCTGCACCAGAAGGACAACGAACGGCTCCTTGTTACTTTGAAAAGGCTCCGCGATCTCGGCAACACCGTGATCGTGGTCGAGCACGACGAGGACGCCATCCTGATGGCCGATCACGTCGTGGACATCGGCCCCGGGGCGGGCATCCATGGCGGCGAGATTATTGCGCAGGGCACGCCGCAGGACGTCATGGACACGCCGGAAAGCCTGACCGGGCAGTATCTCTCCGGCGAGCGGCAGATCGCCATCCCCAAGAAACGGCGTGAACGGCAGAAAGGCCGCGACATCCGCATCGTCGGCGCACGCGGCAACAACCTCAAGAACGTCAGCGTCGATATTCCGTTGGCGTTGTTTACCTGCGTCACCGGCGTGTCGGGCGGCGGCAAGTCCACGCTGCTGATCGATACCCTGTTCCGCGCGGTCTGCCGCAAACTCAACAACTCCCGCGAACATCCCGACCGAGCACGACCGCATCGAGGGCCTGGAACACCTCGACAAGATCATCGACATCGACCAGTCCCCGATCGGGCGCACACCGCGCTCCAACCCCGCCACCTACACCGGCGCCTTCACGCCGATCCGCGACTGGTTCGCGGGCCTGCCCGAAGCCAAGGCGCGCGGCTACGCGCCCGGGCCGCTTCTCGTTCAACGTCAAGGGCGGCCGCTGCGAGCGCTGCCAGGGCGACGGCGTGATCAAGATCGAGATGCACTTCCTGCCCGACGTCTACGTCACCTGCGAGGAATGCAAGGGCAAGCGCTACAACCGCGAAACCCTCGACGTGAAGTTCAAGGACAAGAGCATCGCCGACGTGCTGGACATGACGGTGGAGGAGGGGGCGGAACTGTTCCGCGCAGTGCCCTCGATCCGCGAGAAGCTGGCGACCCTGGCGCGCGTCGGCCTGGGCTACGTGAAGGTGGGCCAGCAGGCGAACACGCTGTCCGGCGGCGAGGCGCAGCGCATCAAGCTGGCGAAGGAGTTATCCAAGCGCGCGACCGGCCGTACGCTGTACATCCTCGACGAGCCGACCACCGGCCTGCATTTCCACGACGTGGCCAAGCTGCTGGAAGTGCTGCACGAACTGGCCGAGGGCGGGAACACGGTGGTGGTCATCGAGCACAATCTCGAGGTGATCAAGACGGCGGACTGGATCATCGACATGGGGCCCGAGGGCGGCGACGGCGGTGGCAGGGTGGTGGCGGAGGGGACGCCGGAGGAGGTGGCCAAGGTGAAGGAGAGCTATACGGGGGCGTTCTTGCGGGAGTTGCTGGGGCGGCGGGCGGCGGTGAAGGTGGGGGCGAGGGGTGAAGGCGCGGAATGGGGCGGGCGGACGGAGGGAGGCGGCGGAGTGAGTGCTGATGACAAGCTCAGTTTGGGACTAAGGCCGTATTCCGTAACGCTTGGTCAAGAAACCTCTGCGGATTGTCCAGAGTGCGGAGGTACGCGTAGGGCTATTGTGCGCGGCCGACATGTGTTCAATGATGGCGAAGCAGAACTGGTAGCGTGGATACTTGAGTGCTGAGGGTGCGAATCCCTTATTTTATACGACATGTGACCTGGATGGATCTCGACGCCGATCCGGCGACGGGCATACAAGTCCAACCGAAAAGCAGGAACTTAAGTACTACCCTGCTCCTACCAAACGAAAGCGGCCGAAGTGGTTCCACGCCATCGAGATGGAAGACACGACGCTTGGAAAGCTTCTTTCAGAGATGTATTCGGCCTTGGAACACCAAATGCCTGTGCTTGGTGCCATAGGTGTGCGTACAGCATTCGATCGTTCGTCGGAATTACTTGGAATTGCGCCTTCATTGTCATTTGCAAGGAAACTCAGCGAGCTTCTCTCATTGGGAAAGATTGGGGCGGATGAATTGCAAACGCTGGAGGTTCTTGTCGATGCTGGAAGTGCGGCAGCTCACGCGGCATGGTCGCCGACGTCAGATGAACTAGAGACGATGTTGAACGTGCTAGAAAATTTCGTCTATCGATCCTTGGTTCTTGGAGACCAGATCAAAAAGCTAAAGGCTGCTGTTCCAAAGAGGCCATGAATTGGTTCAACCCGTAGGTTGGGTCAAGCCTTTGGCGCGACCCAACATCTTGCCCCGCGCCGCTCGGATCGTTGGTCGCGCTGAAACGCTTGACCCAGACTGTATGTCCCCCTCCAGAGAGAGGCGACTCACCCTCGATGAGTTTATCGAGGGTTGCCCGGATGGGCCGGGCAGAGCCTCACACAAGGAGGGCGAGTCGTGGGACATCATAGCGAAGCTTTCATTGGAATCGATACCTCGAAGTTGCGTAATGCCGTGGCCATCGCACAGGCCGGTCGCGCTGGCGAGATCCGCTATCTCGGCGAAATCGACGCCACCGACGCCGCCACACGCAAGCTCATCGGCAAGCTGGCCGGACAATACAGTAAGCTGACGTTCTGCTACGAGGCCGGGCCAACCGGGTATGGTTTGTACCGCCTGATCACGAGCCTTGGCCACGAGTGCGTTGTGATTGCGCCCTCGCTGATTCCGGCCAAGCCCGGCGACCGCATCAAGACCAACCGGCGCGACGCCGAGAACCTGGCCAAGCAGTTGCGGGCGGGGGAATTGACCGCCGTCTGGGTTCCCGACGAACGCCACGAGGCGATGCGCGATCTGTCGCGCGCGCGTGAAGCGGCCGTCGACGATCTGAAGCGCAAGCGCCAGCAGATCTCCTCGCTGCTGCTCAGGCTCGGCCGGCATTATCCGGGCAAGAAGACCTGGGGCAAGGCGCATCGCAATTGGCTGGCCGCGCAGAAGATCGATCACCGCGAACAGCGCATCGTGTTCGAAGAGACGCTCGGCGCCGAACGTCAGGCGCAAGACCGAGCCGACCGGCTTGAGGCGGCGATCCGGCAGGCCGTGCCCGACTGGTCGCTGGCCGAGGCGGTGACGGCTTTGCAGGCGCTGCGCGGCATCGACCTTGTGGCCGCTGTGACGGTGCTGGCCGAGATCGGCGATCTCTCGCGCTTTGCCAACCCGCGCGAGCTGATGGGCTATCTGGGGCTCGTCCCCTCCGAGCGCTCGACCGGCGACAGCGTCAAACGCGGCGGCATCACCAAGGCGGGCAACCGGCGTGCCCGCCGTATTCTGGTCGAGGCGAGTTGGAGTTATCGCCATCCGCCGCGGATCGGGCGCGAAAAGCTGGCCAAGGTGGAGGCCGCGCCCGAGCCCGTGCGCGCCATCGCCTGGAAGGCGCAGACGCGGCTCTCGGCGCGCTTTCGCGCACTCGGCCGCAAGGGCAAGCGGCCAACCATCGTGGCGACCGCGATAGCGCGCGAGCTGTGCGGCTTCATCTGGGCGATCGAGCGCGCCGTGCGCGCAAACCGCTGACGCCGGCCGTAGCGGCGAAGCGATAAAAGGCATTCGGGAAAAAGGACTTGGCCGACATCATCGTGCAGTGGTGGGGACGGAGCAACGGTAGGGGAACCCTCAGGTAGGTTGTGTGGCCGGAGCAGCGCGGGAAGCGCTGCGACCGACGCCCGTACCCAGACAGAGGCAGCCCCGGACGAACAAACGGACATGCGGTGTCGACCCGCGAATCAGAGCTTGCTCACCGGCGTCTTCGGGCTCCGTCTCCTCTTCTGCACGATCCAAAGATGCAGCCCGTCCCGCTCACGCGGCACGGCATTGCAAAGCCGTGCCCAAAGCTGTTGACTGGGGACATCAGAACCTACAGTTTGATCGGCATACGAGGTGTTCAAGTGCCTGGCACAAGTTCGATCCTGACGATCCAGGCACTTCAGGCGCTTGTGTCGGCTGGCCAAATCGTGATCTCCGATCATGCCTACGACAAAATGTTGGAACGTGGTATCCTGCCTGATGACGTGGTCACTGGCATCAACAGCGCGGTCTCGCTCGAAGATTATCCTGATGCCCACTTTGGACCGAGCCTGTTGGCTTTGCAGCATGAGCCAAACGGTCAGCCAATTCATGTCGTTTGGGGCGTCCCAGCCGGAACCGGGTCGCCAGCTATTGTGGTAACGGCGTATCGACCCGATCCGGCACTGTGGAGCGCCGATTGTAGGAGCCGCAAATGAAAACGGTCAAGACGACCAAATTCATCCATGAGGCAGGTTATGCAGCCGAAGTGGCTATTGACCTCATCGAGGATGAGCATCCCTGGGCACCTTACTTGTCACTCGAGGACGTTCGCAAGCTGGAAGCCGTCAGAGCGGCGCTGAAGCGCGGCGACCTGAAAGCCGCCGCCGCCCTGGCGCGGGTCTACGAGCTGACGCCGGTGGCGGCGGAGTGAAACGCTCCCCGTCCCGTGCTACACTGCTCCCCAATCCACCCGGAGCCCCAAGCCATGGACACCCAAAAGCGCATCTTCGTCACGCCCGACGTCTGCAACGGCAAGCCCGTGGTGCGCGGCACGCGCGTTACCGTGGAGACCATCCTCGGCTTCCTCGGCGCCGGCGACAGCGCGCAGGACATCCTTGCCCAGTATCCGCAACTTGAGCCCGCCGACATCACGGCCTGCCTGGAATTCGCCAGCAACATGATGGCGCATGGGTTCAAGATCAAAGAAGCGGTGTGATGGCGCGCTATCTGATCGACGCCAATCTGCCGCGCTATTTCTCGCCCTGGTCCGGACCCGACTACACTTCGCTCACGACATGGGAGATGGCTGGTCGGATACCGATGCGTGGGACTATGCGCCGAAGCGTGGCCTCACAATCGTCAGCAAGGACGCCGATTTTACCAACCGCGCCCTGTTCGACGTGACAGGGCCAAAGGTCATCCACATGCGGCTGGGAAATCTGCGTATGCGGGATTTTCATGTGGCAGTCGCCAGTCGCTGGGGCGAGATTTGCGCCAGTTTGTGAAGGTAGCCGGTTGGTGGCGGTGTATCGAGATCGGATCGAAATGATTGATTGACCGTTTCACCTGGAGGCCGAAATGAACCGCAAATCCACCCGCCTGGTTCATGCCGGCAAATTCGTGGCCGAGGTCGATGTCGAACTCATCCCCGACGATGAGGCGTGGGGGCCGTATCTGTCGCTTGACGACGCCCTGAAACTAGAGCGCGTGCAGAAGGCCCTGGAAGCCGGCGACTTGAAAGCCGCCGCCGCCTTGGCGCGGGTCTACGAACTGACGCCGGTGGCGGCGGAGTAGTGGCAACAAACCAGTTGCAAAGGCCTCGTGTTCTGCTAATGTTCCTCGCAACCGATCCCCGGGAGCTACCCAATGTCCGATGTCGTTACTCGCGAAGAACACAAACTGCTACAGGATCGCGTCTCCGTCGTCGAGCGCGAGGTGGATGGCGAGAAAATGCTGTCGCGCTACATCCTGCAGCAGGTGCGCGCGAACGGCGACGACTTGGCCGGCGTCAAGACGCGGCTAGACCGGGTCGAGACGCGACTTGATGGGGTCCAAGTGGAACTGCAAGGTCTTAAGTCCGAAATGCGCGGTCTGAAGCAAGATGTGGTAGGCCTGCGTAAGGATCTGCCCTCAATGATTGCTCAAACGATGCGTGAAGTTCTCCGAGAGGGCAAATAAGGGGCACCTGACGCCTCACACCCCCTCGCGTACAATCCGCTCCAGATACCGCCCATACTCGCTCTTGCCCAGCGCCTTGGCGGCCGCCGCCAGCTCATCCTTCCCGATGAAGCCCGACATAAACGCGATCTCTTCCGGACACGCGATCATCTGCCCCTGGCGGTTCTGCAGCACGCGCACGAAGTCGCTGGCGTCCAGCAGCGCGCCGTGCGTGCCGGCGTCGAACCAGGCGAAGCCGCGGCCCAGCTTCTCCACCGTCAGGGCGCGCCGTTCCAGATACACCCGGTTCACGTCGGTTATCTCGTATTCGCCGCGCGGGGACGGTTTCAGGCTCTTTGCGATGTCCACGACTTCTTCGTCGTAGAAATACAGTCCGATCACGGCCCAGTTCGATTTCGGCTGCGCCGGCTTCTCCTCGATGGAGGTCGCAACGCCCGCCCCGTCGAAGGCCACCACGCCATAGCGCTCGGGATCGTCCACCCGGTAGCCGAACACGCGCGCGCCGGTCTCGATGGACGACGCACGCGTCAGCACCTCGCTCAGGCCGTGGCCGTAGAACAGGTTGTCGCCGAGGATCAGACAGCTCTTCTGCCCCGCCACGAATTTTTCGCCGATCACGAAGGCCTGCGCCAGCCCATCCGGCGTCGCTTGCTCGGCATAGGTCAGCTTCAGGCCCCACTGCTTGCCGTTGCCCATCAGCTTCTCGAAATTGGGCAGATCGCGCGGGGTCGAGATGATCAGGATCTCGGTGATCCCCGCCAGCATCAGCGCCGACAGCGGATAATAGATCATCGGCTTGTCGTAGATCGGCAGCAGCTGCTTCGAGGTCGTCAGCGTCAGGGGATGCAGGCGCGTGCCGCTGCCGCCGGCAAGAATAATGCCCTTCATGATTTTGCTTTCTCCGTCGCCGCGCCCGCTGGGGCCGCCGCACCTAGTCCTAACCGCTCGCCGGCATAGACGCCCTTGCGCAACGGCAGCCACCACCATTCGTTGGCGAGGTACCACGCCACCGTCTTTTCGATGCCGGTATCGAAGCTTTCCTGCGCCTTCCAGCCCAGTTCCGTCTCGAGCTTGTTCGCGTCGATGGCATAGCGCTGGTCGTGGCCTGGCCGGTCGGCCACATAGCTGATCAATTTCTGATGCGGCGCGCTGGCGGGATCGATGCGGTCCAGGATGGTGCAGATGCGCCGCACCACCTCGATATTGGTGCGCTCGTTGCGTCCGCCGACGTTGTAGGTTTCGCCGACCCGGCCGCGCTCCAGGATGGTCAGCAGCGCGCGCGCATGATCATCGACATACAACCAATCGCGGATGTTCAGCCCCTTGCCGTAGACCGGCAGCGGTTTTCCGGCCACAGCATTCAAAATGATCAGGGGAATGAGTTTTTCCGGGAAGTGGTAGGGCCCGTAATTGTTCGAGCAGTTGGAGATCAGCGTCGGCAGGCCGTAGGTGTGGTGCCAGGCCGAGACGATGTGGTCGGACGCCGCCTTGCTGGCCGAATAGGGCGAGCGCGGATCGTAGGCCGTACTCTCATGGAACAGTCCGGTGTCGCCGAGCGAGCCGTAGACTTCGTCGGTGGACACCGCAAGGAAGCGGAACTTGTCCTTGGCCGGGCCGGTCAACCCGCTCCAATACATCCGCGCGGCCTCCAGCAGCGAATGCGTGCCGATGATATTGGTCTCGATAAAGGCGGCCGAACTGGAGATCGAGCGGTCGACATGGCTCTCGGCGGCCAGGTGCATGACGCCGTCCGGCTGGTACTCGGCAAACAGCGCCTGCATACGCACGCGGTCGCAGATGTCGGCCTGAACGAAGCGATAGCGCGGGTTCGCCTCGATATCGCGCAAGGACGTCAGCGTGCCGGCATAGGTGAGCTTGTCGACGTTGAGCACGTCGTGGCCGGTCGCGCCGATCAGGTGGCGGCAGAGCGCCGAGCCAATGAAGCCCGCTCCGCCCGTGACGATGATGCGCATGAAGATCTCCCCGGGGCGGTCAGTCGAAATAGGCCGGCAGGTCAGCCAGTTTGGGATGCAACTTATCCTTGGCCGACAGCACGGCCTTCTCCGTCAGCACCGGCCAGGGGATGCCCAGCGCGGGATCGTCCCAGGCCAGGCCCTTGTCGGCGGCGGCGTTGTAATAGGCGCTCACTTTGTACGTCACGTCGGTATCGGGCGCGAGGGTGCAGAAACCGTGCGCAAAGCCGGCGGGCACCAGCAGTTGCTCGCCGTTGGCTGCGCTCAGCATACGGTGTACGTGGCGGCCGTAAGTCGGCGAAGACCGCCTGAGATCGACGGCGACGTCGAAGATCGCACCCCGCAGCACACGCACCAGTTTGGCCTGGGCGTGCGGATTGGCCTGGAAGTGCAGCCCACGCACCGTGCCGACCTGCGCCGAGCCGGACTGGTTGTCTTGCACGAACGTCAGGCCCGGCGCTACCGTAGCCAGCACGTCGGCGCGGAATACTTCGGAGAAGTAGCCGCGATCGTCGCCGAACCGCTTCGGCGTGATGACGATCACATCGGGAATATCCAGGCGCTCGATCTGCAACGGCGTGGTCCTCGCAAAGGGGCGGCAATCTACCGGTGACTATCAACCGATTCGCGATCGCTCACATGCTTCCTTCCGAATTGGTGTAGATTCGCTGGCAGCCTTGGCCAAGTGAGATCTGCAACTCGTATTCGTTGCTGCCGGCCAATGTGCTCAGTTCGGTGAGGCCGATGGTGGGGCCGGTCATCTCGGCAAAGCCAACCGCCAGCGCGGCGGACGGCACAGCGCTGATATCGACCGTGACCAAATCCATCGACACGCGGCCAACCAGCGGCGCGCGGTGGCCCGAAAAGGCAACCACGCCCGTGTTCGAGAGCGAGCGCAAATAGCCATTGGCATAGCCGATCCCCAACGTGGCGATGCGCATCTGGCGTTCGGCCCGGAAGGTCGCGGAATAGCCGATGGTATCGCCGGGCGCGACCTCGCTCAGCTGCAGAACGGGCGCGAGCACGGTCAGCGCCTGCTGCACTGGAACGGGTTCACCTGGCTGGGCCGGATTGATGCCGTAGAGCGCCTTGCCTGGACGCGTGATGTCGCCGCGCCAAGCGGGATCGAGATAGAGCCCGGAGGAGTTCGCGATACTGAGCGGGGCGGGCGGCAGGCCCTGGAGCGCGGCCTGCAAGCGCTCAACCTGGAGCTGGCACAACGCGCGGTCACCGTCGTCGGCGCTGGCGAAATGGGTGAGATAGGCGGCCGGCGCGCAGGCGGCCTCACGCAGCAGGGGCGCGATGCTCGCCAGTTCGGCTGCTTTGAGCCCAAGCCGGTTCATGGCGGTGTCGATATGCAGCATGTAGGGCGTCGTCCGGGGAGCGGCGAGCCAAGCTGCGCAGGTCCGCTGCAGCCCCCAGCACCGGCATCAGCCGCGAGCGCTCGAAGCTGGCCGGCGAATGCGCCCCGAGACCATCCAGCACGGCGATCCTGGCCGCCGCAGGCAAAGCAGCACGCAACTGTGTCCCGTCATCGAGACGGGCGACAAAGAAGAGCCGCGCGCCCGCCCGCCAAACCTCCTTGGCCACTGGCAGCATGCCCAATCCATAGCCATCGCCCTTGACGACGGCGGCGCATTCGGCCGTCCCGGAAGCAGCGGCCAGCACGCCGTAGTTGGCGCGAATGGCGCTGAGATCGATGACTGAGAGCGGCCCAAGCCGGGCCTTGGCAGCGATGGCCGGATCGAGGGGACGCGTTGAAGATGATGGCATTTCGGCCTCGATTTGCGGCGGCGGACGACACGTTGCGCCTTGCCTATAGCAAGCCGCGCGACGACCGGCAGCCCCGGTTGCTAACAATCGCGCGCGGAAAGCCTTGATCCCGCCCCCAACCCGCTATAGTTTCCGGCCATCGCGACTGGGTTGGCCACATGGCGGAATGGTTACGCACCGGACTGCAAATCCGTTTATTCCGGTTCGATTCCGGATGTGGCCTCCAGAGCGTGATTGCTTCCCCGATAGCGACGGTCTAGCGATGGCCTGCCTCGCGGCGAGCGCGGGTCCGTAGCTCAATGGTTAGAGCCGGCGGCTCATAACCGTCTGGTTGCAGGTTCGAGTCCTGCCGGACCCACCAATGTTTTCAATAGCCATGCGCGGGGCCAAATGCGGTCCTAGCACCTGGCCTCCGCCTGTACCCCCGCCGCTCAATTCAGCGGCAGGCGGACCTTGGCTCCGCCGGTGATCGCCCGGTAGCCCTGCGAGCCGATACCATCGTAGCTGCCGGTCGCGTCGATCACCATGCCGCTGGCGCCGACCACACGCAGGCCGAAATCAGCCTTGCCGCGCCCGCCGGCCGAGGCCGCCGGATCGGGCGTGATGGTGGCGTAGCCGTTGGCCGAGGCCTCATTGGTGAAGTCCCAGATCATCTGCAGGTTGACATGGGGCTCAACAATCGCGCTATCGCCGAGGTGGAAGCTATAGCCGAAATCGGGACCAATCTTGGCTTGGCCAAGCCGCGACTTCAGCTCCGGGATAGTGATGCCATAATGGTCTTCATAGCTTTGGGCGTCTTCCACCATGTAGCTGAAGGACGCCGTCGGACGCATCCACCAGTTGCCATTGTTGATGCGCCCATGCAGCGATGCGGCCAGCAGCCAGCGTTGGGTCTCGAAGTTGTCGGTGTAAGTAAGATAGGGGCTGACCTGATTGCTGGAGCGCCCCCAAGCCCCGCGCGCCTGCAGGAACAGGCTATCGGTCAGGCGCAGGGTGGCATAGGGACCAACCATCCAGCCGCTTCCGCTGGTGTGGGTGCCCGGACCGGACTTCAGCTGATCCATGCTGTCGAACTGCCCCATGACGCCGATCAACACATTGGGCGACAACACATAGTCGGCGCCAACCGATACAAGGCTGAAGCGCCCGTCCTGATTGCCGTCGAAACCGGTGTCACGATAGGTGGTGAGTTTTCCCTCGACCCAGACATCGAACGGATTCGGCCGCGCGCTAAGTGCCCCCGCCGGCCGATCGGAGAATGCAAGTCCGGCCTCAGCCACCTTGCGGGCTTCGGCTGCGGCGGCAAAGCGGGTCAGATCACGCCAGCTGGTTGCAAAGCTGAACTGGGTCTGTTCTTCCGTCGAGCCCTGCAAGTGCAGCAGTCGCGCCAGCGGTGAAACCTCCACTGGCGTTGCCTCCAGGCCGAAGCCTGCGGGCGCAACCATTGTCGTGTAGGGGTTGCGATCCAGCCTTGCTGCGGCAGTCAGGCCAATGGCCGTGGTTTGCTGCCAGCTATCGTCGGGAGCGCCGGCTTCGGCCGTGTTGCTGGTGGCCGACCAGTCGCCGCCGTCGGCGACTTTGTTGCGGTCGGGGTTTGCCGCGTCCGCAGATTCGTTCAGGCGATCGATCTCGCGCGCCTGGTCGGGGGCGTTGGCCGCGATCATGTCACTGCGCAGGCCCAGGAACTGCGCGATGGTGGCGAGCGTCCAGGGCCGCTGATCGCGCACTTCGATGTCGAGCGGAGCGGACGTGGAGGTCGTATAGTCCGAGTTGCCGTTGAAGGTGGCCGTGATGGGATGCGTCCCGCTGATCAGGAACTTTCGGGTACAGGTGGCCGTAGAGTTGGGCAGCAGCGGAACCACGTCGCAGATGATCTCGGCGCCATCCTTGAACGTGACGGTATCGGTGGGCGCAACGACGCCGGTCAGGCTTGGCAGCGGGTCGACAACCGCGGTCAGCGTAATGTACTGGCCCAGCAGCGGTGACAGATCGGACGCGGACAATTGCGTTGTCGTTCCGCCACCCGTCGCCTGCAGCGGTGCGTTGGCCTGAAGCGGCCCGATGTTCCGTTGCGCCTGGGTCTGGGTGCTGGGTGGAGTCTGCGCACCATTCCCGGTGGTTGTGGTGGTCGGGATCTGGTTCACCGTGAAGGTCCGATCGACGTCCGCCGCTTGCTGATATGACTCATTGCCGGCTTGCGACGCCGTGATCGTGCACGGGCTGGGCAATAGAACCTGGGCTGGCCGCACCAAGGTGATGACGCCAGCGGACGTTACGGTGCACACGTTGGCGGTTTTCGACGTGTACGTCACGGCGAGATCGGAACTTGCCGTCGCCAAAGGTGTCGTGGCGGTCTTGGCAGGATCGCTAGGAACGCCGTCCAAGTTCACTGCGTCCAGTGCCGGGAAGGTGATCTCGTTCACGCCCGGCAGAACCGTGAAGGCTGGGAACACGTCCTGAGCGCGCGAATAGGTGCCGTTGCCAACCTGCGAAGCAGTGATCGTGCAAATGCGGGGGCTGACGTACGGATTGTGGCCCTCGACGAACTTGATCACGCCACCAGGGGAAGTGACCGTGCAGACGCTGGGCGAGGTGGAAGCCAAGCTCACCGTCAGGCCCGACGTCGCGACAGCCGTCACGGTGGGCGGCGGATCGGTGAAGAGCGTATTGGGCAACGGCAGGTAGGAGATGATGTTGTTGCCGGTCTGAACCACGAAGGTGACCGTGACCTTGGGTGCGGCGGCCCAGGTGGCGTTACCCAGCTCGGTGGCGGAGAGTGAGCAGATGCCGCCCGAGACGAAGCTGATAACGCCCGTCGGCGTGACCGTACAAATGCTCAACGTGTTCGAGGTGAAGCTGACGGTCAGGCCCGATGTCGCCGTTGCAGATGCCGTTGGTGGCGCACTGGTGAACGGCGTGTCGGCCGGCGTCGGGAAGCTGATGACATTGGCGCCGGGCGTGATCGTGAACTGGCGCGTGACAGCAAGCGCGGCGGCATAGTTCGCATTGCCAGCCTGCGCAGCCGTTATCGAGCAGACGCCGCCGGAAACGAAGGTGATTGGGCCATTCGGGGCCACTGCGCAAGTCGCGGGTGTATCCGTCGTGTACGTAACCCCAAGGCCTGAACTGGCGACAGCTGCCAGGACCGGAGGTGCGGTCGCGAAGGCGGTGTTGGCCAGCACAGGAAAGGTGATGACGTTGGCGCCCTGGGTGATCGTGAAGGTGCTTGTGGCCATGGCGGCGGCATAGGACGGGTTGCCCGCATCCGACGCGGTAATGGCGCAAGAACCGGCGCTGATGACGGTGATCGCGCCAGCCGGGCTCACCGAGCAGGCGGCCGACGTGGTCGAATAGCTGATGGCCAGCTTGGACGCCGCCGTTGCTGCTGGCGTCGGAGCGCCTGCCGTCAACATGGTGTCGGGCAACTGCGGGAACCTAACGGAGTTTACGCCGGGCAAGACCGTGAAGCTCTGCGTTACGGGCGGAGCGGCGCCGAAAGTGCTGTTGCCGCCCTGCATGGCTGTGATCGAGCAGGTGCCGCCGGCAATGAACGTGATCTTGCCTGCGGCCGTTACGGTGCAGACTGCTGGCGTCTGTGCCGGATCGGCAAGAGCATAGGTAACGACAAGCTCGGAATCCGCCGACGCTGCGGGGATTGGTGGCGCGTTGGTGAACGCCGTATCGGCCAGCGGAGGGAATGTGATGGTGCTGGTTGCACCCGTCGTGACAAAGAATGTGCGCGTCACTGGCGCGGCTGCGGGCGGGCCAGCGGACTCCGAAGCGGTGATCGAGCAGGACCCGCCTTTGACGAAGGTTATCACACCGGCGGCGGTCACGGTGCAGACCGAAACGGAATTCGACGTGTACGCCACTGAATTTCCTGACGTCGCCGTGGCGTTCAACACGAGAGGTGCAGACGTGAAGGGAGTGTTGGCCGGCTGCACGAACGTAATGACATTGGCGCCGGGGGTTACGGTGAAGGTGCTCGACGCGGTGGCGGTGGCGTACGACGGGCTGCCGGCATCGGTCGCGATGATGGCGCAAGAACCCGCGCTGTTCAGGGTGATCGCGCCAGCCGGGCTCACCGCACAGGCGGCCGACATGGTCGAATAGCTGACGGCCAGCTTGGACGCCGCCGTTGCCGCAGGGACCGGAGCGCTTGCCGTCAACGCCACGTTGGGTAGCTGCGGGAACATGACAGTGTTCAGACCGGGCGTAACGTTGAAACCGCTCGTTACCGGGGTTGCGGCGGCATAGGTGCTGTTGCCGACCTGCGAGGCTGTGATCGAGCAATAGCCGCCTGAGACGAACGTGACTTTGCCTGCGGCCGTCACGGTACAGACCATTGGCGCCGCCGGATTGGCAAGGGCATAGGTAACTGGCAGACCTGAGGACGCCGTGGCGGTCAATGATGGCGGCGGGCTGGTGAAGGCCGTATTGGCCGGGGCAGGAAACGCAATGACGTTGGTCTTGCCCGTTACATAGAAGGCGCGCGTGACCGGCGTGGCAGCAGGCGGGCCTACCGCTTCCGAAGCCGTTATCGAGCACGAGCCTCCTTTAACAAAGGCGATAGCGCCAGACGTCACGGTACAAACCGTTGGCGTATTAGTGGCGTATTGGACTGTGTTTCCCGAAGTCGCTGTGGCGCTGAGTGCCGGCGGTGTTGCCGCGAAAGCCGTGTTGGCCAGCAGCGGGAAAGTGATCACGTTGGTGCCAGCAGCGGTGATGCTGAACGACTTCGTTACGGACGTTGTCGTGTCGCTGGCCGTGATGGTGCAAAGGCCTACCTTTTTCAGCGTTACGTTGGCACCGCTGACGGTGCAGATGGTCAACGTCTTGGAGGTGAAGACAATCGGATTGGCGGTGGTCGTCGCTGCGGTCAAGGACACCGCCGTGGGGGCGATTGAAACATTCAGGGGCTGATCGAATGTTAGGCTGCTTGCAGCGGGGCCAGTGATGGCGAAAAAGGACGTCGCATCGGCGGCGGAGAGGTAGTTGGCGTTGCCTGCTTGCTTGGCGGTGATATCGCAAGCGCCAGCCGACAGAATCGTGATGGCGCCGGTGGTGGTCACGGTGCAGACCGTCGATGCCGGATTGGTCAACGCATAGCTTACCGCCAGCTTGGAACTGGCCGTGGCCGTTAAGCGCGGGGGCGGATTGCCGAAAACGAGCGAGGACGGCGTGATGGCCGGGAAGGTGATCGTGTTGACGCCCTTGCCGATTGTGAAGGACTGGTCTTTCGGCGTGGCGGCGGCGAAGTTGACTTTGTCGCCATTTTGTGAGGCGGTGATGGTGCAAAGACCCGCCGCCTTGAAGGTGATCGCCCCAGCCGAGGTCACTGTGCAGACCGTGAGCGACTTGGAGGAGTAGGTCACGGCCAGACTTGAAGATGCCGTTGCGGCGAACGCAGAGGTTGCCAAACTCAACGAACCATCCGTGAACGGTGGTGAAACGCTGATCACCGGGAACGTGATCGTCTGCGCGTTGGCAGTGATCTGGAACGTGCGCGTCACGGGTACCGCTGCGGCGTAAATTCCGGTGGCCGCCGCCGAGGCCGTGATCGAGCAGGTACCGAGCGAGACCAGTGTGAGCGTTGTTCCGCCGACGGTGCAGGTTGTTGAATTCGATGCAAACACGACGGCGCCTGACGTGGCGCTGGCGCTCAATGCGGGCACCGGGCCTGACAACGGTGTGTCGGCAAGCGCAGTGAATGTGATCTCATTGGCCGCGGCCGTGACGTTAAAACTTACTTTAGCATCAGTTGGCGCATTGTAGTTGGTTGAAGCGGCTTGAGACGCCGTGATCGTGCAAACACCGGGCGTCACAAGCGCCAGCACGCCGGCGGGCGACACGGTGCAGATCGATGCCGTCGTTGAGGCAAAGGTGACGGGCGATTCAGTGCTTGAGGACGATGCCGACAGGGTTGGCGGCGTGCCGTTGATCGGCATATCAGCAGGAGCCACAAAGGTCAGGAAGGACGAACCCTTGGTGATGCTGAACGAATTGGATGCGCTGGGCGCGGCATTGAAGTGGCTGTCCCCGGGCTGATCTGCCTCGATCGTGCAGGTGCCGATCTTCACGAGTGTCGTCGCGGAGCCGTCGTTTGTGATGGTGCAGATCGTTGGCGTTGTCGAGGTGTAAGTGGTGACAGCCAGTTTCGAACTGGCTGCTGCCGACATTGGCCCCACCGTACCGCCAAAGGCGATGGCGGTCATACCGTTCGGCATCGAAAAGCTGATGGTCTGATTGGCTTTGCTGATCGTGAATGTTTTTACAACCTGATCTGCGGCGCTGAAGTTTCCGGCGTCGGCGGCCTGATTGATGTTGATCGTGCAGGTGCCAACAGAAATGATCGTTACGTCGATAGTCTGAGGGCTGCGGCCTGGTCCAGTCGTGCTGCAAACTGATGTAGTCGCTGAGCTGTAAGTAATGTCAGTTACAGTGTTGTCGGAACTCGCGGTAAGCGAAACATTGGCGGGATTGCCCGCCGAAACGGTTGAGGGCCAGGTGATGTTGGACGGCGTCGATACGGTAAGGATCGACTTCGGGTCGGCCGCATGCGCTGGCCCGTTGAACAGCGCCACACTGCAGATTGCGGCCAGTGCGATCTGACGAAAATACCGCATCTCTTCCCCCAAAATTCAATCAGTCCGTATGCTTCGTTGCACGCAGCGCCCTGCGCGCTACGGCGTGGTCTTCTTCGGCTTTGGCTTCGGCTTGGCTGCAGGCGCTGGTGTCTTTTCCGCCGGAGCCGGCGCAAGCGTCCCCGCCGCCGGGTCAGGCACCACGGTGCGGACCTGGATGTCGGCCAGCCGCCAGGCGTTGTTGGCCGGCTGGAAGGCGAGTTCAAAAGCGATACGCTGCGGCTTGGTCGGGTAGAACCCGGCCACATGCAGCACGTTGTCCGGGCCCATCCTCGGCGGCCCAAGCAGGATGGGTGCGAACAAGAGCGCCGGGCTGATGTCGATGCCCTGGGTGCGGAACGCGCTGAAGTTCTGCGCCAACTTGTCGACCGGATTGGCGGCGCGGAAGGCTGGCGAGCCGAGCGCAAACAGCACGGAGTAGTCGCCGGTCAGATTGGAGAGGCTGAGTGCAGCCACATGCAGCTAAATCATCAGCGTCAGCTTGGCGTTGTCCGGGATCGGAACATTGGCAACCGGCGCCACGGACTCGGCAGCAGGCGCCGGCGCGGCGTCTTCCGACGTCGCCATTTGCGTCCAGCCAAACGACACCGCCACCGCAGCAATGCTTGCCACCGCCAACAGTCGGGTGAATGTCTTCATCGTCATCATGCTACGCTCCTATGCGACCTGTACGGATTGTTCTTACTTCCAAGTCCATTGCGCGCCGACGCGGGCGGCAGCCACGTTTCCAGACGTGTACCCTTCGTAATATGAGGTGCCGATCGACGCGGACGCATCGATGGCGATGCGGTCCGACTGGCCGATGCAGTTGCGGCAGAGCACCCCAACCGCGCTCAGGCCATAGGCATTGGCGACCTTGTCGAAATGGCCGTAGCCAACCCGGACGCCGAAGTTGTCGTCCGAGGACAGCGCTGGCGCTTGCATGGCCATCGACATGGCGACACCAGCATCGACACGCGCGATCTTGATGAACATCGCGCCGCCGTCGGTGGCGAGGTTGCCTGCCGCGTCCGTCGTAGTCAGCTCCAGCGGGCCGACCTGGCGGGCGCGGCTCTCGGCCGAAGACACACCCGGCGTTTGATAGGTATAACTCGTATTGCCGAGCACCACCTGGTTCGAGGCCGTTGCGGTTGCGCCGGCGCCAATCGCATAGGAGTTGGTAAAGCCCGCCCCCACCGTGGCGCCATTGCCGATGGCGATGGCGTTGACGCCCTCCGCTGTTGCCCCGTCGCCCATAGCGACGGTGTTGGCGCCGCTAGCTGTCGAGCCGTTGCCAATGGCGATGGAATGAACGCCGGACGCAGCGGTATCGGCGCCGATGGCGATGGTGGACGCGTTGCTGGCGGCCGCGCGCGGGCCGACTGCCATCGAGTCAATGCCCGACGCGACCGAAAGCACGCCCAAGGCCAAAGCCTGGTTGGCCGATGCGGACGATGCGCTGCCGATCGCGATGCCCTGCGCCGATCCCACAGAGACTGAGCTGCTGTCGCCAAGGGAAATGGAGCCGGCGGTGTTGGCTTGCGCCGCATTGCCTGCCGCCAACGCGCCCTGCCCATTGGCCAGCGAGAGATTGCCGAAAGCAATGGCGCCTTGCCCGGTCGCCGTGTTGTCCGCGCCGATAGCGACAGCGCCCGTGCCCATCGCGATGTTGGGATCGCCCAGCGCCACCGCGCCGTTGCCAATCGCCTTGT
This sequence comes from uncultured Alphaproteobacteria bacterium, assembly GCA_963732765.1. Taxonomy (GTDB): domain Bacteria; phylum Pseudomonadota; class Alphaproteobacteria; order Rhizobiales; family Hyphomicrobiaceae; genus JANYHF01. The sequence continues at coordinate 312,250 of CAVTAS010000010.1, forward strand.
TCTGCTGACCGATGGCCACCGCGCCATTGCCGTTGGCCTCGGTGCCAGCATCGCCGATGGCGACCGCGCCAATACCGCCTGATACCGTGGATGATCCGCCCGCGAACGATCCGGGTCCGGCGCTGGCGAGCACGGTTGCGCCGTGGCCAATGGCCGTGGTCGAATCAGCTTCGGCTGTCGCCTCGTCGCCGACCGCTGTTGACGAGATGCCGGTGGCCTTGGCTTTGGTGCCGAGCGCCACCGCGTTGGTGTTGTCGGCGACGGCGTCCGCGCCGATTGCCGAGCCGCCGGTGCCGGCCGTCTTGTTGGCGTTGGCCTTGGTGCCGATGGCGAGCGAATTGACCTGGTTGGCTGCCGCGCCATCGCCCACCGCCGTGGCCGAGGCGCCATCCGCCAGCGCAGCAACGCCGAAGGATTGGGAGTTCGCGCCATTGGCGATGGCTCCGGCGCCGATGGCCGAGGCGAGTTCTCCGGTCGCCTGCGAACCGACGCCCAGGGCGATCGTGTTGGTGTTGTTGGACAACGCATTCATGCCAACCGCAAATGCGCCCTGCCCGCTGGCCGCCGCGAACGTGCCGATGGCGACGGCGTGATTGCCCGACGCCTGGGCCGTATCACCGTAGGCTGCGGCCGCGTCACCAGTCGCAGCAGAGCCCGCGCCAACCGCGATGGCATTTTCCCTGATCGCGAGTGACCGCAGGCCGACGGCGAAAGCCCCCTCGGCGCTGGCAATGGCGTAGGCGCCTTGCGCAATCGCAAAGTTGCCCGAAGCCTGCGCGGTGTCGCCGATCGCCATGGACGACTGGCCGTCCGCCACCGTGCCGGCGCCGAGGGCGACCGTGTTGGTATTGCCGGACGCAGCGTTCTTGCCGACCGCGACCGAACCCTCGCCACTGGCATTGGCGTTGGCGCCGTTGGCCAGGGCATAGTCCCGGCTGGCTTGCGCCCCGTCCCCCAGGGCTTGCGACGACACGCCGGTAGCGGCGGAATTGGCGCCGAGCGCGACCGCGTTGGTTTGGGTGGCCTGGGCATTCGAGCCGGTTGCCGTCGAGCCGGCGCCGCTGGCATTGGCATTCGCGCCGCTGGCCAACGCGAAGTCGCCGGTTGCCGTTGCGGCATCGCCGATGGCGGTCGCCGACGAACCGGACGACTGGGCCGCCGCGCCGATCGCAATGGCGTTGGTATTGCTGGAGAGCGCATTCATGCCGACCGCGAAAGCGCCCTGGCCGCTGGCGATTGCATTGACGCCGTTTGCGATCGAGAAGTCGCCGCTGGCGGCAGCGCTATCGCCTGTCGCAGTGGCCGACAGACCGGAGGCGGCCGCATGCGAGCCGAGCGCCAGAGATCCTGAATTGGTCGCGCTCGCCGATTGTCCAAAAGCGGCCGAATTCTCTCCGCTGGCAGATGAATTGGCGCCGCTGGCGACCGAATTGCTTCCCGTCGCCTGGGCTTTGTCGCCCACTGCGACTGCCGACAGTCCCGATGCGCCGGCGTCCGCACCGATGGCAACGGTGTTGGTGTTGCCCGACGCCGCGTTCTGACCGATGGCGATGGCGCTCTGACCTGTCGCGCTCGAGGACGTGCCACTGGCCACGGCGTTGTCGCCGGTAGCCTGGGCGCCATCGCCGACCGCCGTCGCCGAAACACCGGACGCGGTGGAATTGGCGCCAAGGGCAAGCGTGTTGTCGTTCGTGGACAGAGCGTTCAAGCCGACGGCAAATGCGCCTTGTCCGGTCGCAATTGCGTTGGCGCCGCTCGCCAATGAGTTCTCACCCGTCGCCTGAGCGTTTGCGCCGATGGCGGTGGCTGAAAAGCCCGAGGCGAAGGTGCCGTTACCCAAGGCGAGTGTGCTGTCGTTGATCGACCAGGCATTGTTGCCGACCGCGACCGAAGCCACTCCGCTCGCCAAAGCGCCCGCGCCATTGGCGAGCGATTGATCGCCGTTGGCCTGTGCGCCATCGCCAACTGCCGCCGACGAAACGCCGCTTGCCGCCGCACCGTTGCCTAGCGCAATCGCGCTTTCGCTCGCGGATGACGCATTGCGCCCGACTGCAACAGCGTTCAATCCGCTCGCGGTCGCGTTGGCGCCATTGGCCAAAGCGTAGTCCTCGGTTGCCTTGGCGCTGTCGCCCACTGCCGACGCCGAGACGCCGGACGCTAGCGCATTCGCGCCCAGAGCAACCGTGTTGGCGTTGGCGGCCGACGCGTTGGCGCCTGACGCTACGGCGCCTGACCCGCTGGCCACGGCGTCAGCGCCGCTGGCGAGCGCGAAGTCGCCGGAAGCCTGCGCCCCATTGCCCAAGGCCGTCGCCGATGTTCCGGTCGCTTCCGCGTTCGCACCGGCGGCGAGTGCGTTGGTGTTGCTCGACACCGCATCGGCGCCGACGGCCACAGCACCCTGACCGCTCGCGCTGGCGCCGGCGCCTGCCGCAATGGCAAGATCGCCCGCAGCTGCCGCGCCATCGCCCGTCGCGGTTGAGGACACGCCGGTCGCTTCGGCGTTCGAGCCTAGGGCCAGTGCGCCGGTGTTCGTTGCCGACGCTGATTGGCCGACGGCCGCGGAATTCGCTCCGCTTGCGGATGCATTGACGCCGTTGGCGAGAGAGTTGTTACCGGTGGCTTGAGCGCTGTCGCCCAGCGCGACCGCAGAGGACCCCGAAGCGCCAGCGTCGGTGCCGATGGCGACTGTGTTGGTGTTGCCGGAAGCCGCGTTCTGGCCGATGGCAAGGGCGCTCTGCCCAGTGGCGACGGCGGACGTGCCGGTGGCGACCGCATTGTCGCCGGACGCCTGCGCGCCATCGCCGACGGCCGTCGCCGAAACGCCAGACGCGGACGAATTGGCGCCGAAGGCCACGGTGTTGTTGTTCGTGGACATGGCATTCAAACCAACGGCGAACGCACCTTGTCCGGTCGCTATGGCGTTGGCGCCGCTGGCCAAGGAATTGTCACCTGTGGCTTGTGCCCCGTCGCCAATCGCGGTTGAGGATAGGCCCGAGGCGAACGTGCCATTGCCCAGGGCGACTGTGCTGTCGTTGATCGCTGCAGCATTGTTGCCCAGTGCGCTTGAACCGATCCCGCTGGCGTTTGCTCCCGCGCCATTGGCCACCGACTGGTCGCCGTTGGCCTGCGCGCCATCGCCAATCGCCGACGCCGAAGTCCCCAACGCCGAGGCGTTGTTGCCGAGCGCAACAGTGTTTTCAGCCGCTGCTGTCGTATTGCGGCCCATGGCCACTGCGTTTTCGCCGGTTGCAGAAGCGTTGGCGCCACTGGCCACCGAATAGTCGCCCGTCGCAAGAGCGCTGTCGCCGACCGCCGATGCCGAGACGCCAGACGCCAATGCATTCGCGCCCAGCGCAACTGTGTTGGTGTTGATGGCCGAGGCGCTGGCGCCTTGCGCCACAGCACCAGACTGGCTGGCGATGGCATTGGTGCCGCTCGCCACTGCGAAGTCGCCCGATGCCTGCGCTCCATCGCCCAATGCCATCGACGACGTGCCGGTCGCTTGCGCGCTGGTACCGACCGCGAGGGCGTTGGTGTTGTTCGAAAGCGCGTTTGCGCCGATGGCCAAGGCCCCCTGCCCGCTGGCCACGGCGCTGGAACCGGCCGCCAGCGCGTTGTCGCCCGAGGCTTGCGCGCCATCGCCAATTGCCGACGCCGACGAGCCGGTAGCTGTCGCGCTGTTGCCCATGGCAATGGTGTTCAGGTTGGTGGCCGACGCCCCCCTGCCGGTCGCGATTGAGCCTTCCCCGCTCGCCGAGGCATTCGGGCCGCTGGCGATAGACCCCGTGCCGGAGGCGGTCGCGTTGGTGCCGGTCGCGATGGAATTGTCGCCTGCGGCAACCGCATTGTCGCCGACGGCGATCGCCGAGAGCCCGTCAGCCTGGGCATGGTTGCCCAACGCCGTGGCATTGGTGTTGCTGGCGATTGAGTTCTGGCCAACGGCGATCGATCCAACACCACTGGCATTGGCGTCGACACCATTGGCCAGCGAATTGTCGCCGCTCGCCTGCGCACTGTCGCCGACTGCAGTCGAGGACGCGCCTGCGGCCGTCGCCTGGTTGCCGAACGCCGAAGAATTGGTGCCTGTAGCGATAGAGTTATAGCCGTTCGCCGTGGCGTTCGTGCCGTTGGCCGTTGCAAAAGCACCGGTTGACGTCGCGCCGTCGCTGCTGGCGCTGGCTTGATCGCCGGTCGCCGTGGCGCTCACGCCAGTGGCGGAGGCCTGATTGCCCAGCGCCGTCGCGCCATCCTGCGACGCATTGGCCCCATTGCCGACGGCGCTGGCGTTGACGCCGGTTGCCGAAGTGCTGAGACCAAGCGCCGCCGATCCCGCCATTGATGCATTGGCGCCGTTGCCGATGGCCATCGCCGAGGCATCGCCTGTCTCCGCCTGCGCGCCACCCTCGCCGGCGCCCGAAAGCGCGCCGCCACCGAGCGTGATGCCGCTGGAATAGGTTGCCCCGCCTGGGTCGCCGATGATGATGCCACCGCCGACAAACGAGCCACCCTGCGCCACTGCGAGCGAATTGGTGTTGGTCGCGCCGTTAACGTTCAAATCGCCGACGACGGCCAGATTGTTCTGAAAGATCGAGTCGCCAGTGACGTCGACGCCACCGCCCAGCACCTGAACTGTGCCGAGAAACTGCGCATCGCAATTGGGCACGCTGGCCTGCTTGATGGCGATTTCGTTGGTGAGTTTTTGGTTTTCTGTCTGTTTCACAGAATTCGCGGCGGCGAATCCGTCATTGACCACACTTGCAACGTCGATGGCGTCGGCAACCATCAAAGCAACGAACGCGGCAGCGGGTGTGGGGTTGGCAAAGCCAACCTCAGTCGCCATCAGGGCCACGCCCAGAACGTCAGCGGCGATATGCGCTACCGTTGAAGCACCCGACAGTGCGACACCCGCGATTTCATGGTCGTTGGATACGCCGCTCAAACGCAGAGCCTCGGCATCGGTCGCAAGCGAGAATTGCGTCAGTTGTTCGACGCACGCGGCGCTGGTTGTGCTGGAAGTCTGAGTATTCGACGGCGTGTATGCCGCAGGCGTTTGCGGAGCGGAGTTTGGCGTCGTAGAAATGTCGCCAGCCGCGTACGCAACACCCTGTGCCGTAATGAGCAGCGCAGCCGCGCAAGTCGTCAGCGTCAGTTTTTGCGTAAATTTCTTCATTGCGCGGCGCGCCCCAAATTGCGGTCAGGTCAGGGCCGATGAGCCCTGAAAAAACGCACGGTGACGCAGCGATGGCGAAGTCACCACCAGAGGAAAATCAGACAACTGTTTTGATTTAGCGGCTGTCAGGACAGGTCGCGTTAACGCGCCAAATCCGTCTGCAGTCTGATCGCAATCCAGGACGCCTCGGCGCACCGGAGTCTTCTGGCGTATTGGGTTCTGAGCGCAGTCATGTTCGTGAGCCCCCGCAAAATCACGAAAAGTTCCGTATTCACCTGCTCAGTCTCCCAGGCAACCAGCAAAAACTGCCTGAAGTCTTGTCGAATTGACAGGCGACGAATCAATCCGTTAACAAACAGTAAATGAACGCCACATGGGGTGTCCACGTGGAAGCCGATCCTGCAGGTGTGACAATTGTGGACAACGCCATTGCCGAACGGTCTAAGCGATCAACAGATTCCTGGCAGGGGCAGGCCAGACCGGAGATGAATTCCGTCGCTGGTTCACTCCAGCCAAACCGCCCCCAACGGGCGGCTTCCATTTCCCCGCAAGTTCTGATTTGAGCTAGCTCACGAGCTATGCACCGCTCAATCAAATACCAAAGGCCCGGTCATGACCGACACCGACCTACTACTGCCAGCGTCCGACCCCATAAGCCTGGGCGGAGCACCGCTGGGCCGGCTGCTTGACGAGATCGCCCGGCGGCGTACCTTCGCGATCATTTCGCATCCTGACGCCGGCAAAACCACGCTGACCGAGAAGCTGCTGCTGTTCGGCGGCGCCATTCAGCTCGCTGGCCAGGTCAAGGCCAAGCGCGACAAGCGCACCACCCGCTCGGACTGGATGGCCATCGAGCAGGCGCGCGGCATCTCGGTCGCGACCTCCGTCATGACCTTCGAATATGCCGGCGCGGTGTTCAATCTGCTCGATACGCCGGGCCACGAGGACTTTTCCGACCACACCTATCGCACCCTGACGGCGGTGGATTCCGCCATCATGGTGATCGATGCTGCACGCGGTATCGAGGCGCGGACGCGAAAACTGTTCGAGATCTGCCGGTTGCGGGACATTCCCATCATCACCTTCATCAACAAGATGGATCGCGATGGTCGCGAGCCGCTGGAGCTGCTCGACGAGATCGAAAAGACCCTGGCCCTCGATACCGCTCCGATGGTCTGGCCAATGGGGCGGGGCCGTGATTTCCGCGGCACCTACGATCTGGTGACGCCGGGCGTGCGGCAGATCGATCGCAACGATGCGGGCACGTCGGTTTCGGGACCGGACGATCCGCGCATTGCCGAACTAATGCGGCCTGAGGATGTGGACCCGTGGCGCGCTGAGATGCAGCTGGTGCAGGGGGCCTGCGGCGCCTTTGACCTCGAAGCGTTCCGGCACGGCGCGCTGACGCCGGTGTTCTTCGGCAGCGCCTTGCGCAATTTCGGGGTCAAGGATCTGCTCGACGCGCTGATCGCCTATGCGCCTGCGCCGCGCAGCCAGACAGCCTCCACACGGACCATCGAAGCGGACGAGCCGGCCATGACCGGGCTGGTATTCAAGATCCAAGCCAACATGGACCCCAATCACCGCGACCGCATCGCCTTCATGCGGGTGTGCTCGGGCCGCCTGACGCGGGGCATGAAGGTGAGGATCGTGCGCTCGGGCAAAACGGTTGTTCTGCAAGCGCCGCAGTTCTTCTTTGCCCAGGACCGGTCAGTGGCCGAAGAGGCCTTTGCCGGCGACATCGTGGGCTTGCCGAACAAAGGCGTACTGCGGATCGGGGATACGGTCACCGAGGGTGAGGAACTCTCCTTCGTGGGTATCCCGAGTTTCGCGCCGGAGATCCTGCGCCGGGTGCGGCTGGCCGATGCGATCCGGGCCAAGAAACTGCGTGAGGCGCTCAACGAGATGGCCGAGGAGGGCGCCGTGCAGTTGTTCTCGCCCCTCGACGGCTCGCCGCCGCTCGTCGGCGTTATCGGCGCCTTGCAGCTCGACGTGCTCGAGGACCGCCTGCGCAACGAATACGGGCTCCCGATCGCCTTCGAGGCGGCCGCGCATAGCACCATCCGCTGGATCTCCACCAAGGACCCGGCCGCGCTCGCCCGCTTCATCACGGGCAAACGCTCCTCGGTGGCGCTCGATCTGGATGGCGATCATGTCTTCCTGGCGACGTCGGACTTCGACGTGCAATGGACGACAAATCACAATCCGGAGGTGAGTTTCACCGACATCAAGACCTCGACGGCGAAGTAGGTGTTCAGCAATGCGCTTGACCGGGCCATTGAGGGGGAAATGCTGAGACACGAGCAGACCCAAACCTCGTCATACCCGCGTAGGCGGGTATCCATGCAAGTCGAGGGCGGTCTCACGTGTCGACACAAAACGCAAGCTGTACCAGGCGTTTCCGTGGTGCTCACGAGAGTGCCGTACCATCGACATGCATGGATACCCGCCTACGCGGGTATGACGAGAATTGCGGTGCCATTCGCAGTGCGCCCGTCGTGGTATGCGGACAGACCTTGAGGCGTGGACGGACGGGTGCGTTGCGAGGCGCCCCTTCGCCAAAGCCAACAATCGTCAGGTCGCGATGATCACGCCCTTTTTCAGCAGGAAGCAGCCGTAGGGGCGGAACTCGCTGGTACGCAGCACGGCAAAAGCCTTGGCGGCCGCGGCGTAGAAGGCGAAGCGCTCCAGGCTGGCCATCGCGATCTTGCGCCCCTCGGCGGCCTCGCACAGTCGATGCACCTCCTCGAACATCGGCAGCACTTTTTCCGGATGGTCGACCACCTGCATGCGCGTGACCGGCGCAGGCACGAAGGTATCGAGCGGGAACACCGTCAGCACGGCCGCTACCGCTTGCGGAATATCCAGCCCCGGCGCCTCGATGATGCGGCCCGACACCGTCTGCTTGGCGATGGTGCCGGCGGGATGGTTGGCGTCGCAGATCAGCAGATCCTCGCCGTGGCCCATGGATTTAAGCGCCCACAGCAGGTCGGCCGAGAGGTGGGGGTGGAGATTTTTCAGCATACAGCTGGAGTTCCGTTCGTCTGGTCGGAATTGAACTGAAAAAGTCGCAATCGATACGCTTTCGTCATTCCCGCGAAGGCGGGAATCCATGCAGGCCAAAGGAAAGGTTCACGCTCGATAGCGGGAATGCGCTCATGGACTGGCGCCGTCAGTGGGTCACTATCTGGGCGCTCCTCAGGCATGCAAGGATACCCGCCTTCGCGGGTATGACGAAAACTAAGCCCACCACCCCGCCGCCTTATGCCCAGCGCCGGCCGATTTCATCTGCGCGGCTTCCAGCGCGGCCAACGGCTCAATGTCCATCAGGAACCGTTGCGCCGGGCTCATCCGCTTGTACAACTCTTCGGTCAGATACTGGCGCTGCACCAGCTGCTGGGGCAGATCGCGCCGGGTGTAGGTGAGATGCAGCACACGCCGCTTCTTGCCGCTGATGTTCCTGGTGCCGCCGTGCCACATGGAGGAGTTGATGATCACCACCGATCCCTTGGGCACCTCAACCAGCACTTCGCCGGGATAGGGCGCCGCCAGATCTTTGGGCACGCGCGCGGCCTCTTCGGGCGTCGGCGGGCTGGGCTCCCAGTCGCCGCGGTTGACGGCCGGCACATTGATCGGCTGCCACTTGTGCGAGCCGGGCACCACGCGCGTCGGGCCGTTATCGAGAGTCATGTCGTCGAAGGTGACGATGGCGTTCGACACCCACCAGTCGTCGTCGAACTTCTTGGGCACGTCGACATGCATGTCCTGATGGCCCTTGCCCTTCTCGGGGTTGCGCAGGTTGGCGCCATGCAGCTTGAACTCGCCCAACAGATGCGCCGAGGCCGCCAGCAGCGGGCGGATTTCCAGGCAGCGGTCATAGACCGTGGTCTTGTTGTAGATGTTGGAGACGCGCGGCGCGCCGGGCTCCACATGCACCTCGTGGCCGCCCTTGTCGGCGCCTTCGGCGGCATGCAGACGGTCGAACTCCTCCGCCATCTCGGCGCATTCGGCCGCGCTGAACACGCCGGTGCGGACGTAGAAACCGTTGTCGTCCAGCTGGCGGCGCTCGTCGTCGGTGAAGTCGGCTGGTGTGACGCCCAGTTCGCGCAGGGCCTGCTTGGTGTACATGCGATGCCTCCCGGACCATTATTGCTGTTGATTGAGGTCAAGAGTAGCAGCGCTGCGCTCACATGCAATATCGGCGTTGGCCACTTTGCATCATTGCGCTAATGACCCGCGCAGGACCAGCCAGACGGATACATGACGCGCATGACCACCCTCGCACCCCTGGGCGAAACACTGCGCATCCTGCGCCCAGCGCCCAACGTCTTCGCTTTCTACGACGGCCGCGTTCCCGGCGTGCGGGCGTACTCCGGCGAGACCAACTGGGTCGATGATGGCGCCTTTTCGCTGGGCATCGCCAGCTACGCAGTGGTCGATGGCACCGAGGCGCTGGTCTACGACACGCACATCTCCGTCGCGCACGCGCGCATCATCCGCGAAACCCTCGTGAAGGCGGGCGTGCGCAATATCCGCGTCGTGCTCAGCCACTGGCACCTCGACCATATCGCCGGCAACGCCGTGTTCTCCGATTGCGAAATCATCGCCCACCGCTGGACCTTTGACGCCATGACCCTGCACAAGGCCGCGATCGAGGCGGGCACGCGCGACGGACTGCCCGCGATCAAGCCGCTCATTCTGCCGCTGACGCTGTTCGACGACGAACTGGAGCTGACAGTGGGACGCCTCCCCGTCAGCCTGCGCCATGTCGATATCCACAGCCGCGACGGGACGATGCTCGTCTTACCGGATCAAGAGCTGCTGCTGGCGGGCGATGCGCTGGAAGACACCGTCACTTATGTGTCCGAACCCCAGGGCATGGAAAACCATCTCAACGATCTCGCCCGCATGAGCTGGTGGCAGGTCGAGACCATCCTGCCCAACCATGGCGCGCCCGAGCGGATCGCGGCTGGCGGCTACGACAAGGGTCTGATCACGGCGACGCAGCTCTATACCGAGCGGCTGCTGGAGTGCCGGTCCTCGGAGATCTACCGGCACCAGACCCTGGCCCAGTTCGTCGCCGACGAGGTGACGCGCGGCTGGATCGGCTATTTCGCGCCCTATGAGGCGGTGCACCGCGAGAACCTCGCCAAGGTGCTGGCTGGCAATTGACGGGATCGATTGGTAGGGGCGACCCACGGTTCCCCCTACATCACTGCGTCCGCCCGTACAACCTCACCGCCGCTCTTCGCGTTGCGATCACCGCTGGCCATGGTCTAAGGTCCGCGCCAACTCTGGAACAAGGACGCGTCGCACCCGATGCCACTGAAAAGCATGACCGGATTTGCCCGCAGCCAGGGGGCGCTGGGCAGCGTGAGCTGGCAATGGGAGGTGCGCAGCGTCAACGGCAAGTCGCTGGATGTGCGGCTGCGCACGCCGCCGGGATCAGAGGCGCTGGACGGGCCGGCACGCGAGCTGGTGACCAAGCGGTTGGCTCGTGGCAGCGTTACGGCCAATCTCAACCTGACGCGCCAGGGATCGGCAACCATCATCCGCCTCAACGAGCCGGCGCTAATGCAAGTCAACGCCGCCGTGCAGCGCGCCGCCGAACTCACGCGCGCCGCCCCCCCGACGCTGGACGGCATCCTGGCCCTGCGCGGCGTCCTCGAAGTGGTCGAAGGCGAGGAACCCGAGGGCGAGCAGGCTTTGCGCAACGCCGCGATCCTGGCCAGCCTGACGGCGGCGCTCGACGCGCTGGTCACCGACCGTGGCCGCGAGGGCGAACGCCTGGCGCGCACCTTTGCTGCACAACTCGACGAGATCGAGACTTTGACGCTGGCCGCCGAACGCGCTCCGCAACGCTCCCCTGAAAAGATCGCCGCCCGCCTGCGCGATCAGGTCGACCGTCTGTTCGCCGCCAGTGCTCAATTTGATCGTGAAAAACTGCACCAGGAGGCCATGCTGCTGGCCGTGAAGGCGGATGTGGAAGAGGAAGTGGCGCGCTTGAAGTCGCATATCGCCGAAGCGCGTGTGCTTATTGCGTCGAGTGAACCAGTCGGCCGCAAGCTGGACTTCCTCACCCAGGAGTTCATGCGCGAGGCCAATACGCTGTGCTCCAAGGCCATCGACATCGAGGTCACGCGCATTGGCCTTGCGCTGAAGGCCGTGATCGATCAATTGCGCGAGCAAGTGCAGAACATCGAGTGATGTGACATGCCTCTGACCCTCAAACGCCGTGGCGTGATGTTCGTTCTGTCGTCTCCCTCCGGGGCCGGCAAGACGACCCTGTCGCATATGCTGATGGAGGCCGATCCGGCGGTCGAGTTTTCGGTCTCCGTGACCACCAGGGCCCAGCGCCCAGGCGAGCGCGACGGCATCGACTATCATTTCATAACCCCGCAGGAATTCGACCGGCGCGTGGCCGCCAATGAGCTGCTGGAATGGGCCGAAGTCTTCGGCAACCGCTATGGCACGCCGCGCGCGCCCGTCGAGAGTGCGCTGGCGGCCGGCCGCGACGTGTTGTTCGACATCGATTGGCAGGGTACGCAGCAATTGCACGCCTCCTGCGCGGCCGACCTCGCGACCGTGTTCATTCTGCCCCCCTCGGGAGCTGCGTTAAAACAGCGCTTGTTGAAGCGGGGCCAGGACAGCGCCGAGGTGGTCGCGGGACGCATGTCCAAGGCGGCGGGCGAGATCAGTCATTGGACGGAGTATGATTACGTCTTCGTCAACGAGGATCTGGAGGCGAGTCTGCTGACGGTGCGCGCGATCCTGGCCGCCGAGCGGCTGCGCCGGGAGCGGCGGCTGGAGGATCTGACGGCCCTGGTGGCCAGGCTGGATCGGGAGTTGGCGGGGTTGGGGGGTGACTAAGACAGTGATTAAGCGGTCGTCGGTCAGAGTTATCCGGGGCTCTTCAACATCGACGCGAGTGCCCCCTATAGCTCTGAGACTCCCGCGCGCAATTGCAGGTGCCCAATGTTTTCATTGACAACATACAATCAAATGATTACACTGTAAACATGGTGTCGAGAAGGCCTGCTTATCATCACGGCGACCTTCGCAGCGCAGCGCTGGAAGAGGGGTTGCGTTTACTTGAGTTGGGGGATGTCGATAGCGTCAGCCTGCGAGAAATCGCGCGCAATGTCGGCGTCAGTGTAACGGCGCTGTATCGGCATTACCCCGATAAACAGTCATTGCTGAACGCGTTGGCAAACGAGGGATTGAACCAACTCGCTCAAGCGCAGCGGGCCGCTATGGAGCGCGCGGGCGGGGACATGTCCGGTTTTAATGCCTCGGGTCGCGCATATGTGCGTTTTTCCTTGGCGAAACCAGCCCTTTTCAGACTGATAATAACGTGCGGAACGGCCGAAGGGAGCAGCGCGATGAAACTCCTGTTGGACACGATTGCGGACCTTGCGCCGATGCAGGCGACAGCATTTGAACGAAAGGTTTATGCCATGCGCGCCTGGTCCATGGTCCACGGATTGGCGACTTTAATGCTCGATGGCGTGGTGCCGAAAGACGAGGCGCTGATCGACGGCGTCATAGACGGTGACACATTGTAGTTGGCGCAATGAGCGCCTGGAAACGCTTGGGAGATCGATGTGCTGTTTGTAGTGATGAAGGCCACGCTGATCATTCTGATCGGCATCTATGCGATGCGAGCGAGTTCCGTAGTTTTCCATCGTGAACCGTTTCACCCGCTGATGCTTGTTGCAGCCTTAGCGTTTGCTGTTTCGCTCGCGGCCTTTCACGTTCCGCCGACCGCACCCGGCGCATGGTCGGCTGTACTGGCACTGCTATGCATGGTTGGCGTCGTCGCCAACGCCTTACTCTACGCAAGGCCAGATGAGGCGCATGGAACACCAACAAGTCTGACATTCAGCGCCGTCAGTGTCGTCGGCTGGGCTATTGTCGGCGTCTATTCCACGCTGGTCGCGATTGGCAGCCTGCCGCCGACTGTCTAACTCTCAAAGGAGCGCGAACAATAATGCTTAGTACTCTTGCAAAGTCTGCACTGGTTGTCATGGCGGGCATCTATGCGGTACGGGCCACCGATTGGATGGTTGGTGAGCCGTTTGATCCGCTCTTTCTTCTTGCCGCCGCCGTATTCTGTCTCACTTTGGTGCTGTTCTATCGCATGCCGCGCCGGGCAGGGGGCTGGCTCTATAGCGTTGTGGCGCTCTGCCTGGTCGGGATGTGCGTCAATGGACTGCTGCTGTTTGTTCCCGATCCAGTGCACAACAATCAGACCAACGCGACGTTCAGTGCCGTCTGCATCGCCGGATGGGCCGGTGTTGCCCTCTACAATCTCGAGCTGCTGCGCAAAGGACGCGCGGTGTCCCCCGAAGCGATCTGATCCAATGCAGCGGTAGACTCTGCAATCTATTTGCAGTCTGAGGTTCATTCCTGCGGCAGGCAGACTGGCTGCCACATCGCTCAGATAGTCCGCTTGGAGACAAGTGTTCAGACTCATTGATCTGGCTATGCGATTCATACAATTATACGCCGCTTGCTCCAGGAATGTCTGGCTCACGTTCTGAACTTCGCAATCGCGAAAGCGGTCATTGAATTGCCGGAAAAGAGCATTGCATAGCCATGCTAAAATCGGGCCGACTACAGAAGTTTGCTCCTTTTCCCATTCCGGATCAGAAGTTTGATATGTGGCCGACAAGAAAGGATGGTGCCAGCGCGCCGCACGCTGCAGGAGTGCTTCACACTGATCGCTCCCCATCCATCACAATCGCCAGCCGCGCGAACGCCTCCACGCTCAACTCCTCCGCTCGCGCCTCCGGATTGATCCCCGCCGCGACAAGCAGCTTCTCGGGTGCCGGCGAAATCTGCTTTAGACTGACCCGCAGCATTTTTCTGCGCTGGCCGAAGGCGGCGGCGGTGAGCGCCTCAAGCGTCTGACGCCGGCACTGCGGCGTGGGCACCGCGATCGGTTCGAAACGCACCACCGACGACGACACCTTCGGCTGCGGCGTGAAGGCCTCGGGGGGCAGGTTGAAGGCGATCTTCGGTTTGGTCAGCCATTGGGCCAGTACAGACAATCGTCCATAGTCCTTGTTTCTTGGCTCTGCGACGATGCGCTCGGCTACCTCCCGCTGAAACATCAGCGTCATGCTCTCCCACCAGGGCGGCCAGGGATCGACCGTCAGCCAGCCGATCAACAGCGGGGTGGCAATGCTGTAGGGGAGGTTGCCGACGATCGCCTTCGGCCCCGCCGGTAGCCGCTGGGGATCGAGCTGCAGGGCGTCCTCCATGCGGATCTCAAGGCGACCGGGGTAGTGCGCGGCGATCTGTTCGAGGGCGGGCAGGCAGCGGCTATCACGCTCAATCACAATGAGCCGCTCGACGCCGTTCGAGAGCAGGGCGCGCGTGAGACCGCCGGGGCCGGGGCCGATCTCGATCACGGTGCGGCCGGTGAACGGGCCGGCTGACCGAGCAATCCGTCCCGTGAGGTTCAGATCAAGGATGAAATTCTGGCTGAGCGATTTCTTGGCGGCGAGGCCGTGGTCGCGAATGATGTCGCGGAGCGGTGGGAGGCCGTCGGGGCTCATGCAACTTGTCCGCGGCGGCGTTTGGCCATGTCGTGCGCCAGGTGCAGCGCGGCGACGAAGCTGGTGGGCGAGGCCTGGCCGGTGCCCGCGATGTCAAAGGCGGTGCCATGATCCGGAGACGTGCGCACAAAGGGCAGGCCCAAGGTGACGTTCACGCCGTGATCGAAGGCGAGCGTTTTCAGGGGGATCAGCCCCTGGTCGTGGTACATGGCCAGCACCGCATCGTAGCGGGCGCGCGCCGCCGCGTGGAACAGGGTATCGGGCGGATACGGACCTTTGACGTCGTGCCCCTCGGCGACCAGCTCGGCGACGGCGGGACGGATGATCGCCTCATCCTCCGGGCCCATCATACCGTGCTCGCCGGCATGCGGATTGAGACCGGCGACGGCCAGGCGCGGGCGCGCGATGCCGAAGTCGCTGACGAGAGCGGCGAGGGTGGTGAGCGCTGTACGGACGATCAGATCACGGCTCAGCAACCCGGGGACGCGCGACAGGGCGACGTGGATGGTGGCCAGCACAACCCGAAGCTCGGGCGCGGCGAGCATCATGACGGGCCCGGCGGTCACGCCCCAGTAGCGCTGGGCCAGTTCGGCCAGAAACTCCGTATGCCCCGGATGGGTGAAGCCGCCGGACTGCAGCACATGCTTGGCGATCGGATTGGTGACGACGGCCGAGGCCTCACCTTGGTGCACCAACCGGGCGGCCTGCTCGATTGAGGCTATCGTGGCGGCGGCATTTTGAGGGTCGGGCCGTCCGGCGGTCACTTTGACAGTACACTTCAATGGAATGATCGGAATTTCTCCGATTTTCACATTTCCGATGTCATTTTTCTCGCACAGTCTCAGTGGTTTCCCACTTATTCCCAGTGCGAATTTGCGCTGCTCGACCACCTCGGGATCGGCGATCAGGATGAAGCGCGGCAGCGTTTGCGAGGCTTCCATGGCCGCCAGCACGATGTCGATCCCGATGCCGGCGGGATCGCCCATGGTCACGCCAAGCGGCGGGATCGGATCAATCGAGGCCACAGGATTTCTTCAGCTGATAGCCGTTGCGCGCCTCGATGTTCGCGGCCGCGCACAGATCGCTCAGTACACCCTTTGACATCGCCTCGAACTTCTGCTGCTCGATCTTGCTGCGCGCGGCGGCCTTGGCGCCTTCGCCCTGGGTCCCGCTGGTTCGTTCGCACACACCGTAAATCTCGATGCCGGCGCGGGTCAGGATTGGCGGCGGCACGGAGCCGGCTTCGGCGCTGGCCAGAATGGGCCGCGCCTCGGCGCTCAGCGTTTCGGGACGTACACTGCCGAGATCTTCGAATTTGGCGCCGGCCGACTGCTTGGCCAGTTGTGCCAGATTGTTGCAGGGTTTGGCCTGTTCACGCAGTTTTTCGGCCGTGGCATAGCCCGAGACCGAGGCGGCCGCGTCATTGGACTTGAGCGGGATGGTGATGCGCTGCAGCTTCAATTCGACCGTCGGTGCGCCGCCACCGGCGTTGCCCACCGTCGAGGCCAAGGCCTGGTCGATCTCGGCGCGGCCGACCACGATCTGCCCACGGAACTTCTGCCCCAGCACACGCTGCCAGGACATCTGCGTGCGGATGCGCTCGCGAAAAGCGCGCACGCTGATGCCGCTGCCCGCGATCGAGGCCTCGAATTCCTTGAGGGTCTTCTTGTTGCGCTTGGCAAGATCGGTGATCGCGGCGTTCAGTTCGTCGTCGCTGGCCAGCATACCCAGGCGCTTGGCTTCGCCGCGCTGCAGGCTCTCGGCGATCAGCTGGCCGACTGCCGCATCCTTGAGGCCAGGACGGCTCTGGGCGATGGCCTGTTGGCGCAGACCTTCGACAAACTGGCGTTGCAGCGCGATAACTTCCTGCTGGTTCTTGGGATTGCGCGCGGTCGCAAAGGCGCGAAAGCGCTCGTTGATATTGGGCGCTTTCAGCATGGCTTGCAGCCGCTGCTGCCAGCCTCCGCCATCGAGCGAAAGCAATTTGATGCGCTGGTCGATGGTGAATGCCGTGATCGGAGTATCGTTGACGACGACGTAGATCGTGGCGCCGGGGTCGGAGCCTTTGGCGGCCTCGGTGGCAGCCGGCTTGGCGGCATTGCCAGCCGCGATGGCGTGGCCCGCAAAGGCATGACAGGCCGCGACCAGAGCAGCGAACAGTGTGGCGGGTCGGATGAACGTGTGCATGATGTCGTCGATGGTGCTGCTCCGGGCCGATTTGCCAAACACTACGGCGTTCGGCGCCAACATGCAGCAGCGTTTCCACAGTCTTGCAGCGCAAAGATGGCGGTGCCGGATTTGCCAGTGTCTTGAGCGGTCTGCGGTGCTAGCTAAGCAGCAGGGTTGATGCCGAGGCGCAGCCTCATGGCCCCGCGTTCGACGTCGCACCGCTATTGCCCAGGGCATCGGTCTTGACCGTGGCGCCACCCAGATACTTGAGATCGACGCGGAACAGCAAGGTCTTGTCGGGCTGTACGTCTTGATCCTGGATATACGATTCCGAGTAGGTCACGGAAACGCCGACGCAATCCTCGGCGCTGGAGTACTTGAGGCCAAGCGAGTCGGTGATGAAGGCGCCGTTGTCGATGTCGTAACGTGCTGAAGCCAAGGCGCTCCAATTGGCGTCCAGTTTCAAGCTGGCGCTCGACAGAACTTCCTGGCTCTGGCGGAAATTGCCCTGCTGATCGTTGGAACGCTCCAGCGCGTAGTTTGCCGCCAGCGTCAGCGGGCCGGCCGTAAAGGAGGTCGCCAGATCTTCGCGTCGCAGTTCGAACGTATCGCTGTCGAAGCGCGACTGCGAAATGAACTGCAGATTGCTGTTCGGAGCCAAGTAGAAGCCCGCAACATAGTCGGAGCGTGCCTTATCAAGGCCGGTACGGCCGGCAAAAGGATTGTCTCCGGCAACCTGATAGCTCTGGCCGAGCACAGCGCGCAAATGGCCGCCGTTGTTGGCCTGTGCGGTGTACTGGACACCGAAGTTGGCGCGTGTGCCGGTCTCAATGCGGTCGTAACCCGAGAACTTGTCGAGGTCGAACAGTAGGGTGTCGTCGAACACGAGGCTTTGCGCATCCTCATTCGGCAATTTCCCTTGTTCGACCGTATTCGGGCGCACAAGGATCTGCCCAATCGGCTCGAATACCTGCGAACCCCAGCTGGAATGCGCCACGAACGGGAATTGGTATTGCAAACCAACTGTACCCGTCGCACGCGTCACTGTCTGGTCATAGACCAAACCGGGGTTGGACGGATCACTAAAGCCGGTCGTCTGATACACATCGCCGCGACCCGACAGGAATGGCGTGAAGACTTCGCCGATGCTGTCGATGATCTGACTGCGCCAGTTTGCCTGCGCAATAACGCGGCCATCGGTGTTTGCAATCGCATCGCTCGTCCGCGTGGCCGTGTCGATGCTGTTGCGGTTCAGCGCCAGGGCGTTCAAATCAAAACTGAATTCGCCGCCGATGATAGGCGTGCCTGCAACATAATGGTAGTCGACGCTCGGCAGCGCAGACGACCCGGCCGCATTTGTATCTGTCGTCAGCAGCCCACCAAATTGGTAGAAATACGCACCGAAATAGTCGCGCTCGCTCTGGCCAACCAGATGCGCCTCCGAGACGCGATTGGTCTGCAAGACGCTGTCCAGCTTGTAGAAGCGGCGGAAGGTTTCGTCGGTTTCGAGCGTCGCATTCCAACCGGCGGTCCACCAGGACCCGAGATCGAATTCACCCTGTGTGGAAAGGCTGCCGCGGAACTTGCTGTCGGTGGGCTTGCCGGCGGGAGAGTCAGTCTCCTGAATACCTGCCAGATCGAACTTGAAAGTACCGTTGGCCAGCCGCTGCCGGTACGTCGCTTTGGCCAACAGTCCGCGCTTCGACATCAGAAGGGGGTTCAACGTCAAATCGACGCTAGGTGAAATAGCCCAGAAGTATGGAATTTCAGATGTGTAACCCAGGTCAGTGCTGTAGCCCAGGCTTGGAGCCAGGAAGCCGGTACGCCGTTTCACCGACGGATCAGGTGCATAGAAGTAGGGAATGTAGGCGACCGGTACGCCGTAGACATCGAACGAGGCATTCTCGAAGTAGACGTTGCTCTCGCTCTGCACATGCGTGATCTTTTGCGCCCGGATGCGCCAGATCGGCGGAGCATTCGGGTTATCGCGGCAAGGCTTGCAAGGCGTGAAGACACCATTCTCGAAGACGGTCGTCTCGCCTTCCTGGCGGGTCGCTTTGCTGGCCGCGATACGCACATCGTCTTGCGTCACAACACGCAATGAGCCGATGAAGCCGTCACGCAGATCGTCGCTGAGCGTGATCTGGTCCGCCGTTATGACTGAGCCGTTTGGCTCCTTGATCCGCACGTTGCCGGAAGCCGCCAGCGTATTGGCCGCCTGATCATAGATCACCTTGTCGGCGGTCAGGGCATAGTTGTTGTAGTAGATCTCGACCTTGCCCTCGGCCGTGACTTTGTTGTTCTGATTGTCGTAGACGAGGTTGTCGGCCTGCAGCAGCATCGGCTTGGTGCGGTCGACCTTGCTATTGGCGGTCGCCGTATTGCCGATTACGCTATCGAGCAAGTGATCATCGACCTTTTGCTGGGCGGACGCTGGCAGGATGGCGCTGCCGACAAGGACCGATCAAAAGCAAAACGCAGGTCGCGAGGTGGCTCCACGCCCCCTTCGCGACGCGATTCTCGCGCCGTCTGATCTGCCCCCGACCAACCACTAGCCGTCTTCCTGGTGCAATAGAACCGTAACTGACGCAAATCCACCAATCGCTACCGGTACCAGCACCGACGCCATCGACGAAATCAGACCAGCTACCCCCATCTGGCGAGATACTTCCGCCAGTACGAAAAACCCGAAGCCGAACACCAGCCCTCCGACAACCTTAGTTTGGATTTTGCCGAACCGGAAGGTCCGCAATGCCACAGTCCCTGCCAAAAGCACCATGATCGCGAACTGGATCGGACGGGTTAGCAGACTAGCGTATTGGACCCGGAAGGCTTTGGCCGGCAATCCGGCGCGCTCGGCCAACTGGATCAGCCCTGGCAACTGCCAGAACGAGACCGAGAACTCGGATCCGAGGGTCTCGTTCACCTCTGTCGGCGTGAGGTAGGTGCTGACCTGGTAGCTCTCGAAATGTTCTGGAGCCGCTCTCGGCCGCTCGACGATTGCGTTCGTCAAATCCCAGTAGCCGTCCCGCAGTTCGGCGCGCTGGGCTTCCACATGCTCGACGAAAGCGCCGCGCCGGTCGAATTGCACAACTTGGACGCCTGCGAGACTTCGCCCCTGGTTGGCTGTTGTGGTCGCCGACATAACAGACGAACCATCGACGCCATCTTGCCGCAGCCACTGAACGGCCGCTGACCCGCTGAACAGGCTCGATTTCTCACCGAATGCTTCGGCATAAACGGCTTCCGACTTGGCGCGCGCAGCCGCGGCCATGGGATTGTAGGTTGTGTTGGCGAACACGCCCAGCGCCAGGGCCACGGCCAGTCCTGGCGCCAGGAATTGCCACACCGACATGCCGGCCGCGCGCGTGACTACGATTTCGGCGTTGCGGTTGAGCGCCAGGAACGCACCAATCGTGCCCGCCAGAATAGCGAACGGCATGGTCAGCTCGGCGAACGAGGGCAGCCGCAACAAAACGATCCACAAGACCGACGTCATCGGGACCGAGCCGGACCTGCCCGCGATGCGTAGGATCTCCACGAGATCGATCATGAAGATGATGACCATCACCAGGACAAAGACGCTGCAGATGGTCAGGAAGACGCGTTTGGCGATGTAGCGGGGAATGACGCCGAACAGGCTCATGGCGCACTCCTGGCCCGCAGCATGCGCGGCATGGGTAAGCGCGCAACCCATTCGGCGATGACCCGGTTATTGTACTCGATCTGGCGCGAGATCGGCGCAAAAAGCTTTGGCGCCCAGATCGACAGCGCGGCAAGTGTGAAGCCGAACAACGGCAAGCCATAGACGAGGGCGATCGCCGAGGGCTGCGAGGCGAACAGATTTTGCGCCGCCACACCGCCCAACTTGAGGCCAGCGGCCAGGCTGAAGGCTGACACTTGCGCCTGGCTTCGCCCTTGACGCGTGGTTTGCGCCTGCCCCAGGAATGCAACGACCAGGGCGACGATCATGAACGGATAGAACAAGTCGACAAACCGCTGATGCAACTCCGCCCGGTAGCTGCCGGGGTTCATGACGTAATAGGGCTCCTTCTCATCGGGATAGAGCAACTCAAAGAGATAGCGTGCATGGGGCTTTGGCCCTTCGGCGCGACCAGCCTCGCTGATGGTCGAGAGATCCAGCACATAGCTGTCGAACTCGATGATGGTGGCCGGCTCCTTGGGTGAGCGCCGCACAATCTGACCATCGCGCAAGATGAGATAATTCTTCTCGCCGCGCTTGCTGATGTCGCCGGAATTGGCGAGGTAAGTCATTGATTCCGTTTTCGACCGCGTGTCACTTAGCATCAGGCCTTGCAGGTGCCCCTCGCGGTCTCGCTCCCGGATATGGAAGGTCAGGCCCTCTTCGGGGCTGGCAAATTGCCCTGGCTGCAGCACCTGGGCGATCAGGTCGGTGCGGATCTTGTTGGCGACGTCGTTGAGCGCGCGCAGGCTCCATGGCGTCACCACGAAGCTCGACACCAGCAGCCAGGCAGACACTAGCGCAGCCAACACCATCAGCGGCTGTGCAATTCGCCATACCGTAGCCCCGGCCGCCGTCAGCACGATCAGTTCGCTGTCCCCATTCATTCGATTGAGCGTATGCAAGACGGCGATGAGCAGCGCGATGGGCGCAATAATCGTGAGGATGTCCGGGAGCACCAACAGTGTCAGCAGCAAGAATGTCGTGCTGCCCTGCCCCTCGGACGTCATGACGCTGAGCTGCTTCAACGCCATGGCGATCCACACCACCGCCGTCAGCGACACCAGGATCATCACCAGCGCGGCGAAGGCCTGACGGAAGATGTAGCGGCCGAACAATGTCACGTTGCGCCGCCCTTCCCATAGCTTTCGCTGATCCCACCGGACGCCGTCTCGGTAGAATCACGTGCGGCCCCTGCTCCAGCCGCAAGATTGTCTGCGCATGGTGTCGGAAATTCGGCAAGTCCCGCTTTATGGCTTGCGAGGTCTCTGCGTTTCTCCGTAACGTGCTCAGCGCGTTGCGTCGCCTCCAGAATCGCACTCTCCCAGCCCCGGTACCTCCATGTCAGCCATGCCCGCGATTGCCTTTGCCGCCTTTGGTGCGCCCGCCGCCAAGACCGTTGCGGTCCTGATGCAACCAAACCTGTCGCTCGGCGCGCAGGGCAAAGCGTTGGACAAGGCGTTGGACGGGCAGTTGACCCGCGGGGCCGGGATTGCCGGCTTCACTGGCGCCCGCAAGACGTCGATGCAACTCCTGGCACCATCCGGCTCTGACCATGATCGTGTCGTCGCCATCGGTTGCGGCGAACTTGAGGGAGCTGGCGAGCAGAGCTGGGCCGAGATCGGTGGCTACGCCTTCGGCCAGCTTTCGACCAAGAAAACCGAAGCGGCCACGCTGCTGGCGGATGTTTCGGGCCAGGTGCTCAGCCCGGAGGCGGCAGCTGCGCTGGGTCTTGGCGCGGCGCTGCGCAGCTACAGCTTCAAGAAGTTCAAGACCAAAGCCAAGAGCGCCGAGAATGGCGATGGCAGCCTGACCAAACTCACCATCCTGTGCAAGGACCCAGAGAAGGCGGCGAGCCACTTCCAGCGCTTGAGGGCGATCGCCGAGGGTGTGTTCATCGCGCGCGATCTCGTGAACGAACCGGCCAATACGCTGGGACCGGTCGAGTTCGCGGCGGAAGCCGAGAAGCTGGCTAAGGTCGGCGTGACCGTCGAGGTGTTCGACGTCGCGCAGATGACGGAGATGAAAATGCACGCGCTGCTTGCGGTTGGCCAGGGCAGCGCGCGCCCGTCCCGTTTGGTCGTCATGCAATGGCACGGTTCCGAGAAGAAGAGCACCAAGCCGGTCGCCTTCATCGGCAAGGGCGTCGTGTTCGATACCGGCGGCATCTCGATGAAGCCGGCCAAGGGTATGGAGGACATGAAGGGCGACATGGCGGGCGCAGCCTGTGTCACCGGCCTCATGCACGCGCTGGCGTCGCGCAAGGCGGCGGTCAACGCCGTCGGCATCATCGGCCTCGTCGAGAACATGCCGTCGGACCGTGCGATGCGCCCCGGCGACATCATCGGCTCGATGTCCGGCCAGACCATCGAGGTGCTCAACACGGATGCCGAAGGCCGTCTGGTGCTGGCCGATTGCCTGCACTACTGCCAGGAACGGTTCAAGCCCAAGGCCATGGTCAATCTGGCGACGCTCACCGGCGCGATCATGGTGGCGCTGGGCAAGGAATATGCCGGGCTGTTCTCGAACAACGACAAGCTGGCGGGCTGGCTGGCCGAGGCAGGCGAAGCCACCTCCGAACGCCTGTGGCGGATGCCAATGGACTCAGCCTACGACAAGGAGATCGACAGCAAGAACGCCGATATGAAAAACATTGGCGGCCAGTACGGTGGCGCGATCACGGCGGCGCAGTTCCTCAAGCGCTTCGTGGGCGATACGCCGTGGGCGCATCTGGACATTGCCGGCGTGGCCTTGGCCTCCAACCGCAGCGAGATTTCCGAGAGCTGGAGCTCCGGCTACGGTGTGCGGCTGCTCGACCGGCTGGTGGCAGACCGCTACGAGGGGTAGTGCAATCAATTGGAAACAGGCATTAATTTCACTGATGTTTCCATAATATATATTATGCGAACGACATGCGCGGAGCGGTGAACGAACTCCCAGGCGACCCAAGTTCACAATTGGTTGTTCGACTTTGCCGATGACTTGTACCCAGCGGCCTCCCAGGGCACGCCTCTTGCTCTTTATCCTGACGACACCGGCGATTGGCCGGCGGTACGGCTTAGAGAGAGAGCAGTCATGGTATTGAAGAACCCCGTCAATGGATCGCCGTTGAGCGAAGTGCTTGGCGGCACGTCGGGCGCTGATCTGATCAGCGCCTTTGCAGGAAACGACACCATCTTGGCCGGCGCTGGCGACGATGTCGCCTATGGCGGCGCAGGCAACGACCAGGTCGGCGGCGGCGCCGGCAACGACCGCCTGTGGGGCGGCCTCGGCGACGACATCCTCTCCGGCGGCGACAACAACGACATGCTCTATGGCGGTCTTGGCCTGAACCAGATCGGCGGCGGCGCGGGCAATGACTCCATGTACGCCAGCCTCAGCACCAACTATTTCGACGGCGGCGACGGCGTCGACACGGCCAACTATGGCGGGCATAAAGCCATCGTTGTACTGATGAGCGACGCGAACTCGGCCGGCACCGTCAACTCGACTGGGGTTTCTCCCGACATCCTAGCCAACGTCGAGATCATCATCGGCACTGGCTTTGCCGATAGCTTCAATGGCAACTTCGAGAAGAATACCTTCCTGGGCGGTAGCGGCGCGGACACGATGTTTGGCGCAGGCGGCGGCGACGTTCTGACCGGCAATACCGGCAACGACCTGCTGATCGGCGGCGCCGGCGCCGACACCCTGACCGGCGGATATGGCACGGACATATTCCAGCTCGACCGCGCAACCGTGGCTGATCTGGGCGGTGTCTCGTTCGGGCGCGACCTCATCACCGACTTCAAGCCCCTGGATCGCCTGTCGTTCGCAGGCTTCGAGGCCGACGATCCGAACTTCTCGATCGCCAACAACGTAGTGGCCACCAACACCGCGGCTGGCACCGTGGTTTCGGTGCATCTCTATGACAACGGCGCCGATCTTGGCACCGTCGAGGTCGCCATGCTGGCGGGCGTGCACTACACCTCGGTTGGGGCCATGCTTGCTGCCAATGTGATCATCTGACGTAGCGCTGAGTATCGGCTGCGTAAGAGTTGCGTTGCCTTGCGCGTGGATTACAACCGGCAGCAGTCCGGTTGTAATCCACCCAAGGCAGGTTGCATGTCCGACCCTCGCAAAACGCTTCCCGACCTCGTCGCCGTCATGGCTGCGCTGCGCGCGCCGGTGACCGGATGCCCGTGGGACCTCGAGCAGGACTTCGCATCCATCGCGCCCTACACCATCGAAGAGGCCTACGAGGTTGCCGATGCCATCGCGCGCAAGGATATGCCGCACCTGAAGGAAGAGTTGGGCGACCTCCTGCTGCAGGTGGTCTATCACGCCCAACTGGCGTCCGAAGATCAGGCCTTCTCGATTGACGACGTGATCGACGGCATCGTCAGCAAGATGATCCGACGCCACCCGCATGTGTTCGGCGACGAGGCCGCGCGCACGGCTGGCGTCGCCAAAGGGTTCTGGGAAAAGATCAAGGCTGAGGAGCGGGCGGCGGCCGGCAAGACCGACAAGCCAAAGGGCGTGCTCGCGGATGTCCCCGTCGGCATGCCGGCCATGACCCGTGCGGTCAAGTTGCAGAGCAAAGCTGCCAAGGTCGGCTTCGACTGGCCATCGATCGCCCCGGTGCTGGCCAAGATCCGTGAAGAGGTCGCGGAACTGGAAGAGGTCGTAGTGGGCTCCGACCGCGCACGCATCGAGGACGAGTACGGCGACCTCCTGTTCGTGATGGCCAACCTCGCCCGCCACCTCCAGATCGACCCCGAGGCGGCCGTACGCGGCGCCAACGCCAAGTTCACCCGCCGCTTCGAGTTCATCGAGAAGGCGCTGGCGGCAAAGGACAAGGCGCCAGCCCAGTCCAACCTCGCCGAGATGGATGCGCTCTGGAATGAGGCAAAGGCGGCCGAGAAAGCGTAGGGCGCGTAGGTCGGGTAGAGCCTGCTTCGGCGAGACCCGACATTCAAAGAGCGGAGCAAGTGTTGTCGGATCTCGCTGACACGCTCTATCCGACCTACGACACCTACGATACTAGCCGCGCCGCCTCCACGCCCAACGCCGCCAGCCGCGCATCCAGCCGGCCGCGCCGGGTCGCGTCGATTCGCAGCTTCAAGACATAGCGGCCCTCGTCCGTCATCGAGCGTTCGAGCACTTCGGCATTCTCGTGCAGCCAGCTCAGGAACTGACCCTGGCCGGGATCGACGTCCAGCGTCAGGGCACGGTCGCGGCGGCCGACGCGAGCATCGACAGCGGCCAGCAGCTCCGGCACGCCATCGCCGGTCACGGCCGAGACCACCATGGCGCCTTGCGTTTCGCGCGCCGCGCGGTGCAGCAGTTCTTCGCGCCGTTCGGGCGACAGCAGATCGGCCTTGTTCCAGACCTCCAGGATCGGACAGTCCGGCCCCTCGACGGCGATCCCGAGGTCCTTCAGCACCTTCAGCACGTCGGCGCGCTGGGCGTCGCTTTCGCTGGCCGCGATGTCGCGCACGTGCAGGATAATGTCGGCTTCCAGCACCTCTTCGAGGGTGGCGCGGAAGGCCGCTATCAGCATGGTCGGCAGCTCGGAGATGAAGCCGACGGTATCGGCGAGGATCAGCTTGCGGCCTGAATCCAGCTTCACCTCGCGCATGGTGGGATCGAGCGTGGCGAACAGCAGGTCCTTGGCGAACACGCCCGCACCCGTCAAAGTATTGAACAGCGTCGACTTGCCGGCGTTCGTGTAGCCGACCAGTGCCACGATCGGGTAGGGCGTCGCCCGCCGTCCGCCGCGATGCAGCTCGCGCGTGCGCTTGACCTTTTCCAGATCGACTTTGATGGCGTCGATGGTGTCCTGCAGCATGCGCTTGTCGAGTTCGATTTGCGTCTCACCGGGACCGCCCAGAAAACCCGAACCGCCGCGCTGACGCTCGAGATGGGTCCAGGCGCGCACCAGCCGGCTCTTGGCGTAGGTGAGGTTGGCCAGTTCGACCTGCAGCTTGCCTTCGGCCGTGCGCGCGCGCTTGCCGAAGATTTCCAGGATCAAGCCGGTGCGGTCGACCACCTTGGCGCCCAGCGCCTTTTCCAGATTGCGCTGCTGGGCTGGGCTCAGCGGATAGTCGATGATGACCAGCTCGATCTCTTCGGTTTTGACCAGCTGCTTGATCTCTTCGACCTTGCCGCTGCCGATCAGCGTGGCGGGATTGATCTCGCGCAGCTGCGCAATGCCCTGGGCGACGACGTCCAGATCGATCGCCGCAGCCAAGCCAAGCGCCTCAGCCAGCCGCGCGTCGGGCGCGTGCAGCGTACCGTTGGCCGCAGCCTTCACCGCGATCGGATGACCGGGCGCGAGGACCGGCACAAACACACCGGCGCGCCCGGTCTTTTTTTTCAAGTCGTGCAGAACTTTGCCCGTCGGCGCGGCCTTGGCCTCGTCGTCGTGCTCGCTGGTGTCGATGTCTCGTTGGATCAAAGGCTCCGCCTAGCTGTCGCTGGGCTCATGATCCTGGAGGTTGATCGGGGAGCCCGGCATGATGGTTGAGATAGCGTGCTTGTAGACCAGTTGGGCGTGGCCGTCACGCCGCAGCAGCACGCAGAAATTGTCAAACCACGTCACCACGCCTTGCAGCTTGACGCCGTTGACCAGAAAAATCGTGAGGGAAATCTTGTTCTTGCGTACGTAGTTGAGGAAGGTGTCCTGGAGGCTTTGCGCCTTTTCTGCAGCCATTATTCACGTCCGTTCTTGTTTCTGATGCTCTTAGCGGGCTTCTTATTCGTGGCAGCACGTCAACGTTGTCTTTGGATCGCAAGTTATCAATGTCCGCAAAGTACCGCATTCGGGGGCACGCGGCCAATAGCAATGTGGACCGATTTGACGCTATCTGTCCGCAGAACCACGGTCGTACGTAGTTTCCCGTCCACCGTTTGACTGACCCGGGCGCAGTTCTAACTGGCCGATGACCGGGCTGCCGCCAGCACCATCGTGCGGAGCTTCAAAGTCAGCTCTCCAGGTCCGCCATTGCCGATGGGTTTGCCATCGATGCTTGTCACCGGCATGACGAAGTTAGTGGCGCTGGTGACAAACGCCTGGCGCGCAGCCAGGGCCTCGGCGACAGTGAATGGGCGCTCGACGATGGTCAGTTTCTCTTGGGCGGCAAGTTCCATCAGCACGGTTCGTGTCACGCCGCGCAGAATGCCGCTGTCGGCGGGACGGGTCACGATCTCATTGTTCGCGGTCACGATCCAGGCGTTGGCCGATGCCCCCTCGGTGACGAAGCCGTCGCGGTCCACCATCCAGGCTTCCTTGGCGCCGGCGCCGCGTGCCTCTTCCTTGGCCAGCACCGGCGCCAGCAGCTGCGTGGTCTTGATATCGACCCGGCCCCAGCGAATGTCCGGAATAGTCACCACGGCGATCCCCGTCTCGGCCAACGCATCGCCCTTGGCGAGCGGCTGATGACGGGCAAAGCACATCACTGTGCGGGGTGTCTCGGGCGCCGGAAACAGAAAGTCGCGCTTGGCCACGCCCCGGCTCACCTGCAGGTAGACCCAGCCTTCGCGAACCCGGTTGCGGCGCACCACTTCGCCCATCACATGAGAGAGCGCCGAGCGGTACATCGGCTCGTCCATGTCCAGTTCGGCCAGCGAGCGCTCAAGCCGGTCCAGGTGAGGCGCTTCGTCAACGATCCGCCCGCCAATGACCGGGCAGACCTCATAGACGGCATCGCCGAACAGAAAGCCGCGATCCTCGGCGTGGATCAGCGCGTCGTGATAGTCGGCGTAGCGGCCGTTGACATAGATAGTGCGAGCCATGGTCGTGTTGTTCTCGTTTCAATCCGTGGCCCCTCAACTCGTCATCCCCGCGTAGGCGGGATCCAGACAAGCCTGAAGTGCGCCCGGTGTTTCTAAAAAGCATGGTCCCTGCTGCGCGAGAGTTCTGCATTGACCTGCGCGGCAAGGCCTTGGGTTGGCCGGATCCCCGCCTACGCGGGGATGACGAGTTGTGCAGCCTACGCCGTCCCGCCGTTGCCGCGATCGGAGGAGTTCACCCCGAGCGTCCTGAGTTTGCGATGCAGCGCCGAGCGCTCCATGCCGACGAACTCCGCTGTCTTGGAGATGTTGCCGCCGAAGCGGTTGATCTGCGCGATCAGATAGTCACGCTCGAAGATTTCGCGGGCGTCGCGCAGCGGTTTCGACATCAGGTGCTCGGCCCCGCCGTTGGCCGCGAACGGAACGCTGGAGCCGATCTCGTCGGGCAGCATCTCGGCTGTAATCGGAGAGCCCGCTTCGCCGCCGCACATGATCAGCAGCCGTTCGATATTGTTGCGCAGCTCGCGCACGTTGCCAGGCCAGTCGTGGGCCTGCAGGACGGCCATGGCGTCGTCGGCGATTACGCGCGGCGGCAGGCCGGACGAGGCGGCGATCTGCTGCACGAAGAAGCGCACCAGCTCGGGAATGTCGTCGCGGCGCTCCGAAAGGCCTGGCACGCGCAACGGGACTACGGCGAGGCGGTGATAGAGATCCTCGCGGAACTTGGCTTCCGTGATCAGACTCTCCAGATCGCGGCCGCTGGACGAGATGATGCGCACGTCGACATGCACTTTGTTCGCGCCGCCGATGCGCACAAACTTCTGCTCCACCAGCACACGCAGGATTTTTCCTTGCGTCTCCATTGGCATATCGGAGACCTCGTCGACAAACAGCGTGCCGCCATGTGCCGCCTCCAGCGCGCCCACTTTGCGCGGTCCGCCCAGCCTGTCCTCGGTGCCGAACAGCTCCTCCTCGACGGAATCGGGATTGAGGATCGCGGCGTTCAACACCACGAATGGCCCGTTGGCGCGCGCCGACTTGGTGTGCAGCATGCGCGCGGTCAATTCCTTGCCGCTGCCCGACGGGCCGGTGATCAGCACGCGGCTGTTTGTGGGCGCGACGCGATCAAGCGACGCGCGCAGCTGATTGATGGCAGTGGACTTGCCGATCATCTCGGAGCTGACGGTCGAGCGCTCGCGCAGTTCCTTGACCTCACGCTTGAGGTTAGTCGCCTCCATGGCGCGCTGGCAGACCAGGATCAGCCGATCCGACTTGAAGGGTTTCTCGATATAGTCGTATGCGCCGCGGCGGATGCCGGTAACGGCGGTTTCGATGTTGCCGTGACCGCTGATCAGGATGACGGGAAGATCCGCATGCTGTTTCTTGATCAGGTTGAGAACCTCCAAGCCGTCCAGCCGGCTGCCCTGCAGCCAAATGTCCAGCACCACCAGCGAGGGCCGGCGCTGCTCGATGGCCGCAAAACACTCTTCGCTGTCGCGGGCCGAGCGGGTAGAAAACCCCTCGTCCTCGAGGATGCCACTCACCAGATCCCGGATATCGGCCTCGTCGTCGACGATCAACACATCGGATGTCATGTCTCACCCCATTTCATCATCGTCATTCAGCCGCTTGCTCAGTCGGCAACGGCCCAAATTGCGCAGTTCTCGGCTCGGTATCGCCGGCCGACTGAAGGATCGGCAGCACCATGCGCACCGCAGCGCCTGTCGGGCGCTCGGGCGTTACCGGAGCGTCCTCCAACAGCAGCGTGCCGCCATGCTGTTCGGTCACGCGGTGCACCACGGCAAGGCCGATGCCCGTGCCCTTGGCCCGTGTGGTCATATAGGGTTCCACCAAGCGGTTGCGGTCCTTTTTCGGCAACCCACAGCCATTGTCGATGATCGAGACGATCACCCTGGCGCCGGCCGTCGAAACGCTGGCCTCGATCTGGCCGCGATAGCTGCCCGGGTCCGCGGACTGTTCCTTGGCGGTCTGGATGGCCTCGGTGGCGTTCTTGATCAGGTTGGTAAGAGCCTGGCTCAGCAGCCGGCGGTCGCAGAACATGACGACCGGGTCGGACGGCAGCGTGACCTTGAAGTCGATATCGGACTGCGAGAGCTGGTAGAGATCGACGGTCTGACTCACCACCTCGCCCACGTCCTGCGCCTCCATCAGCGCCTTGGGCATCCGAGCGAAACTGGAGAACTCATCGACCATGCGGCCGAGATCGCCGACTTGCCGGATAATGGTGTCGGTGCATTTTTCGAAGATATCGCGATCCACCGTGATGACGTGGCTGTATTTACGTTTCAGGCGTTCGGCCGAGAGTTGTATCGGCGTCAACGGGTTCTTGATCTCATGGGCTATACGGCGCGCCACGTCCGCCCAAGCCGAGGTGCGCTGGGCCGTCACCAGACCCGTAATATCGTCGATGGTGACCACAAAGCCGTAGTCGCGGTCGCCGGCGTGTTCGCGCGTAACCTGCACGATGAAGTGCCGTTCGGCGCCCGAGATGGTCAGATCCACCTGCTCCTGCGTGCGGTCACGTTTGGTGTTGGCCTGCGCCTGCCCCAATACATGCGCCATCTCTGGAAAGACGTCCGTGAACGTGCGGCCGGTCAGGCTTTCGGCCTCGCGGCCGAGCAGTTGCAGCGCCGAGCGGTTGACGAGATTGATCTTGCCGCCGGCGTCCAGCCCAATCACGCCCGCCGTCACACCCGACAGCACGGCCTCGATGAAGCGCCCGCGCTCCGACAGCTGCGTATTGAAACTGACCAGATCGTCGCGCTGCTTCTTCAGCTCGCTGCTCATGGTGTTGAAGGTTTCCGAGAGCTGCGCCATGTCGCCTTCGGACTGGCGATAGGGTAGCCGCACGTCGAGATTGCCTTGCGAGATCAGCTGCGCCGCGCTGATCAATCGTCGGATCGGGCTGACCAGGATGTTGGCAAACCACATGCCGGCCCAGATCGCCGACAGCAGCAGCGTGAGCGCCAGCTCCATGTGCATGAGGCCATAGGCGATCTGCGTGCCAGCGCGCCGGTCCTGCATCTGCCGGAACTCTGTTTCGTGACGCTCGGCCGCCCGCACCTGTTCCAGAACCGCGCCGTTCACCTCTCGGACGACGTAAAGATACGTGTCCGGCAGGCTGGCGATCTTCTGTATCGCGCCCACTTGGTTCAGACCGGCATGCGGCGGCACGATGACAACATCACCGTTGCGGGCCATGCCCAACAGCGGCTTGGGCGGGGTCGTATACTTCGGCGCGAGCGGCGGGGCCGAGAGCACGCTGCCGCGGCCGTCGATCAGATAGGCGCCGGGCAGATTGCGCAGCTGCGCCTGTTGGAAGAGTTGCAGCTGGAACTGCTCGGGATCGGTGCGGTAGAGGCTGGCCCGTTCGTCCATGTCGTTGGTCATGGCCAAAATATCGGAGCGGATGACCTGGCCATGCTCCTGCAGGTAGGCCTGCGCCACCACCAGCGAATTGATGATGATGTTCTCGGTACCGCGCGAGAACAAATGGTCGAGCGCGCGATTGAGGGACGCACTGGCAAACAGCGCCAAAATAATCGCTGGCAGTACGGCGATGACCGAGAACAGTCCGACGATGTTGACATGCAGCCGCGCACCCGCCGCATGGCGCAGGCGCGCGCGCCAGAGTTCCAGCACCTGCAGCGCGATCACCACCAGCATGGCCGCGACCAGGATCAGATCGATCAGCAGGATGCTTCGGACAACAAAATTGGTCGGGACGATCGGTGTGAGACCGGTCAGGATGAGATAGGTGCCGAAGCCCGACAGCAGCGCCAGGATGACAATCACGAGACCGAGATAAAACGCCGGGCTGGAGGGCTGCTGCAGCCCGCCGTTCAGCTCCGCCGAGGCCGCTTTGCGCGGCAACAATAGTCGCGCCAGCGCCTTGATCGCATCGCGCCCGCGCACGACAAACGGGTTTTCCCAGAAGGTTTGCAACGAAGCGGACAATATCGCGATCCGTGTTTCTGAAACCACAGTCCTCGGCCCGCAGGCCACAAAACACCGCCGGACGGTTCCGCGCGCGGTCAAAACGTGTCTTCCGGGACAACCCTTGTGGCGTCCGGGATCAGATGACATCGCGATTGTTGCAGAAAAGTGACATCGATGGGGTATCAGGTGACGCCTGCCCGGGTCAAGCCGGATGGCTCCTGCTTTTCACACCTAAGTTTTTTTCTTCGGTCGAGGTCCTGCCAATCGGCTCAGCGTCCTTCGCGCCGCAAGGCAGCTTCCAGGCGCTGGGCAAGGCCGCGCAGCACGTCGCCATCTGGCAGCGTGTCTGAGATGCCAACCGGTGGCTGGTCCTGAGTATCAAGGGGAGCCGACTTCGCAACCGGAGGTGGTGTGACTGGTGGAGCCAAGGCAGCGGCAGCGGCCAGGGCAGCCGCAGTCGGGGCCCCCATCCCAACCGTGCCTGCCGGACGGGTGCCAAATGCGCCCCGTTGCAGCCGGGCTAGGCCAGGCGCCGGCGGGTAGGATGGTGGTGGAGGTACCGTGTTTGCGGCCGGCCTCTGGGTGGGCGGGCCTTCGGAGGGTTGCTGATTTGCGGGCGCCAGCGGCAGCACCTGGGGCGCGTTGTTGATCACCAATTGCGCGGGTTGCAGGACCGCAGGCGTCGGCGGCGCTGGTGGCACAGTGGCAGGACGGCGCATGCTCGGCGGCACCGTCGTGAAGTCCGCCGGTTCGATCGGCTGACGAGTTGTTGGGGGGCGTTGGGCGGCCTGCTCCTGGAGATGGCCGGTCACAGCCTGGCTGATCGCGGTGGTGATGGAGGCCGTTTGCAACACCGGCGGCGGAACGATGTGGCGCGGTGTCGAGGGTTCTGGAGCCCCACTGGGTGAGCGCGGCGTTTGACTGGGTGGCACTGGCTGCTGCTCGTAGTGGTGCGCGGCATCGTGAGCGCTGGCCAGCATCGCTGCGGCCACCGCCTCGTCGTAGTCCACCGCCTCGCCGCCGCCACTCATCGCACCATTGCCGGCCGCTGCATGGGTTGCATCGGCATTGAACGGCATGTCCGTCGATCGCTCGTCCTGCGGCGGTTTCTTGCGTGCGGTTCTGGAGGTGCCGCTGGCTTTGGTCGGCGGCGCATCCTTGGTTTTGCCCCTCGATAGAATGCCACTGCTGAAGATGCCGCGTGGCGCGTTCTTGAGCTCGGCCTTGCGCACCACCGACAGCAATTCCTCGATCTGCCGATCGCTCATGGGATCGCCGTACAGCGGACCCAACCCCAAGCTGCAGCCCGCCGCGCGCAAGGCGGCGACATCGTTCTGCGTCTCGACGCCATCGGCGATGACTGGCCGGCCCAGCTCGCGGGCGAGCGCGGCAATGCCGCGCACCAGCGGCGCACCCGGCCCATCGCCCAGCGCGTCGAAACACAGCCAGCGGTCAAGGCGGATGCCGTCGATGGCGAGCCGCGACAGGTCCCCGAGTGGCACTTGGCCGGCGCCGAAATCAGTCAGTATTGCGCCTGCGCCAGCGCTCCGCAGCCAATCTAGCACCTCAACGCCACGCTCTGGGTTCTGCCGGATGGCGTTGTCGGACACCTCCAGGCGAAGGGTGCCTCTGGGCAAACTGATGCGCCCAAGCATGGTGCGGATTTCCTGCACGAACTCGGGTTCGAGCGGTAGCCGGTCGCCAAGATTGATGTTTACGAACAGCACGTTCTCCGAACGCGGCACCGCCTTATGCCAGCCCAGCGCATCCTTGGCCGCTTGCTCCATGACCAGCAGCGCCAGCTGCGGCGCAAAGCCGCCCCGTTCGGCAATACGCATGAACTCCGAGGGGCCCATATCGCCCTGGGTCGGATGCTCCCATCGCAGCACGCACTCAAATCCCGCCAGCCGCTCGGGGCTGATGGTGTAGATCGGCTGATAGAGGGCGAAGATCTGTTTGCGTTCCATCGCCTTGCGTAGCAGCCCAGCGTCGGCGCCGCGGTCGTCGGTATGCGAGCGCATGTTCGGCTGAAACACCTCGACTTTGTCGATCCCGCCTCGTTTGGCTTTGAATAGCGCAAGGTCTGCATCGCGCAGCAGATCGGTGGGTTCGGCTTGATCTTCGTGCAGACCGGCAATGCCTGTGCTGGCGGTCAGGATCACCTCGCGGCCGGAGAACTTCATCGGGCTGCGCACGGAGCGGCGAACGCGCTCTGCGAACATGGCGACCTCGCGGGCATCCCCGCCATTGCCCATCAGGATGGCGAACTGGTCGACATCGATGCGCGCCAGCGAATCCTGCGGACCGATATTGCGAGCGAGGCGCTTGGCGGTGGTGAGCAGCATGCTGTCGGCACGGATGGCGCCGAACTCTTCTTGCAGCTTCTCGAAGCGGTCGATTTCGATCAGCAGCAGCGCCACTTTGCCGGCCGTTAAATCCTGGCGCGAACGGGCAAAACCGACGCCGAGCCGATCCATGAACAGCTCACGGTTCGGCAACCCGGTCAGATTATCGCGCACGGCGTCGAGCACCATACGCTCGTGCGCGCGCTTTTCACGCGTGATCTCACGCAGCAGACCGACGCAGCGCAAACCCTTCTGGTCGTTGACCGGAAGCGTGGCGGCGCGCAGTGCAAACCAGCGGTACGAGCCATCGCCGCTGCGCATTTGGAACTCGGACTGGATGTGGCCAGAGCCCTTTTGCGCCAGGCCTTCGATCTGTGAGCGGAGTTTTTCGCGATCGCCGGCGCGCAAGTGCGCCAGCCAATCATCCAAGCTGCAGTTCAGCGCGCCACGTTGCAGGCCCAGCACCTCTTCCATCATGCCGCCGGTGACGATCTCGCCACGCTTGGAGCCCCACTCCCAGGTCGCCGACCCTGCGCCCTCGATGGCGTAGTTGCGTATCGCCGCGCTGTCCTGCGAACTGGCGACCGCCGTGTCGCCGCCACGGAACGCAAATTGCGTGACCGTGAAGCCGATCAGCAAGACGATCAGCACAAGCCCGGAAATCAGGCCGGCCGCGATGAACTCGCCGTTGAGTTTTCCGATGGCGGCCATGGCGGCTGCGAAGGTCCAGACCATCAGCAGCAGCCAGCTTGGCAACAGCGCGAAAGCCCGGTCCTGGTTGGCCAGGATCAGGTAGAGAATGAACAGCGATCCGAAGGCGGCGATGACCAAAAAAGAGGCGCGCGCCAGCGTTGAGGCCAACACGGGGTCAAGCGGGGCCATGGCGACCAGCGCGACTTGCCCGACTATCCAGACCAGCCAGAACAAGCGGATCCAGCTGTGCCAACGGGCGAGCTTGAGGAAGCTGTAGAGGAAGATCACCAGGCTGGCAGCCACCGCAGCCTCGCACGCGGCGCGGTAAAGCGCGTTATCCTCCGCGCTGAGTTTAAAAACGCGGTGCCAGAAGCCGAAATCGACACACAGGAAGGCGAGTACGCTCCAGGCGACCAAGCCCGTCGTCGGGAACACGACTTTATGGTTCGCTGCGAACAATGCTGTGAGAAAAACCGCCAAAAGACCGGTAATTCCGAGTAGAATTCCGTTCAGAAGAGTACGTTCTCGCTGTTTGGCCTCGTAGAGAAACGGCCTCCAGAGGTTGATGGTCGGAAAGCGCTCAGAGGCCATTTCGGCAACGAACGTCACCGTCTGACCCGGCTCGATGCTGAGCTGGAAAATATCGGCACGGTCGCTCAGCACGCGCTCGGGGACGAAGCCTTGCGACGGAGTGATCGCCGTGATGCGTGCGGCGTCGAGATCGGGATAGACGATGCCCGATCCCACGAATGTAAAGCGCTCGGCCACCACCCAGCGATCCATCGGCCGGTCCGTGGTGTTGCGGATGGCGAACACCATCCAGCCTGGATTGGTGCCGGCGACCTGCGCCTTCACTTCGACGCGTCCGGCCACGCCATCGGGGCCGGGAGCGGTTTCGATTTGCAGCTTGTCGCCGCGCGCGACATAGCGGTCGACCTTGGACGTGAGATCGATCTTGGGTTGCTCGCGCGTCACGGGGACGACTTCGAGGGCGGATGCCGCCCCAACGCCGAACAGAAGTTGCATCAGCAGACTGAGACACAGCGCGCGCCAATGCCCCGCCAGGCGCGTCAGCGCCAACGGAACATCGCAGCTCCTGAGAACCGTCTCAGGGCCCCTCTCGCGAGGCTCAAACGTCACTCCCGGTCATCCTCGTTCGGAGTAGGTCGCCCCGGCGTCGTCGGCCACCAGCCCGTATAGCCTGTGGTCCTGCCAGGCACCGTTGATTTTCAGATACCGCCGCGCCAACCCCTCGGCGGCAAAGCCATTCTTTTCCAGCACGCGCATCGAGGCCAGATTGTCCGGCAGACACGCCGCCTCCAACCGGTGCAGCCAGAGATGCTCAAACACGAATGGCTTAAGAACGCCCACCGCCTGCGTCATGTAGCCCCGCCCTGCGTAGCTTGCGCCCATCCAGTAGCCGAGCGTGACAGCCTGCGTGACGCCGCGCCGGACGTTGGTGAGGGAGAGGCCGCCGAGCAATGCGTGATCGTAAGTGCGGAAAGCGAAAAAGGAATAGCCGACCTGGTCGCGCAGGTCCTTCTGGTATTGTCGCAAGCGCCGGCGGAACGAGGTGCGGCTGAGCTCGTCGTTGGCCCAGGTCGGCTCCCACGGCATCAGAAAGCTGCGGCTGCGCGCGCGCAGCTCGGCCCATTCGGCATAGTCGCCGGCCGCCGGCATGCGCAGGAACACCGCCTCGCCCTGCAGCTGGGGGAGATTGTCGCTTGCCGATACGGACCTCAAGAAGGCCATGCCAATTGCCTTTCGCGGCGGCGCTCAGGATCACCCGAGCAGGGCCACCGTGCTATCTGCAAACTTGCCTTTGGCGCCCGGCCCGACTTCGGACCAGACGTAGTTCTTTGCCCGGAAGATGCTGTTGGCCAGCGCGCGCACATCGGCGCTGCTAATGCCATCAATCCGCGCAATCATGTCTTTGGCGGTCAGCGGCGCACCATGCACCAACACGTGACGCGCCAGTTGCTCGGCGCGTGCAGCGGTGCTTTCCAGGCTCATCAGAATGCCGGCCCGGATCTGCGCCTTGGCGCGCATCAGCTCGGCTTCGCTCGGCCCCTGGTCTGCGAGATCGCGGATTTCGCCTGCCACCATGGTCATGAGATCACCCACCATCTCCGACCCGGTTGCGGCATGCACGCCCACCACGCCGCTGTCGGCATAGCTCCAGGAAAAGGCGTCGATGCCGTAGCAGAGCCCGTGCTCCTCGCGCACCTTCTGGAACAGACGAGACGACGTGCCACCACCCAGAACCCCTGTAAGAACCTGCGCGCCGTAATAACCCGGATCGAGATACGACGGCCCCTCGAACGCGATGAGAACATGATGCTGCTCGAAGGACTTATCGGCCAGCCGCACCCCACCCGTGAACCTTGCGGCCTCGGCGGTCTGCGATTCTCCACCAGATGACCCTCCGAATAGGGCTTCGGCGTGGCGAACGATGTCCTTGTGGGTAACCGCGCCGGCGGCCGAAATGACCATGCGGCTCGCGCTGTAATTGCGGCGCATATGGGCGCGCAAATCGTCGGGCGTGATGCGAGTGACGCTCTGCTTCGTCCCCAGGATCGGGCGGCCCAGCGCCTGCTTGGCAAAGGCGGCATCCTCGGCCTGCTCGAAAACGAGATCGTCGGGCTGGTCGGCGGCGGCGGCGATTTCCTGCACGATCACACCGGTTTCGCGCGCCAGTTCCTCGGGATCGAATTTCGGTTGCAGCAGCATGCCCGCGAGCAGTTCCAGCGCCAGCCCGGTATCGGGAGCGAGCACGCGGGCGAAGTAGGCGGTGGTTTCGGCACCGGTCGAGGCATTGATTTCGCCGCCGACCGCTTCGATCTCTTCGGCCATCTGGCGCGTGGTGCGCGTTATGGTGCTCTTGAACGCCATGTGCTCGAGCAGGTGCGAGATGCCGTGCATGGCCTTGCTCTCATGCCGCGAGCCGCTGGCCACCCACACACCGAGCGTCGCCGACTGCAGATGCGGCATGCGGTGCGTTACGACGCGCAAGCCGTTGTCCAGTGTGGTGAGTTCAACGCCCGGCTCCAAGGCGCTCATGCCGCGCCCCGGCCCAGGCGCGCCCGCGCATCGATGAAGGCGGCGACACGGGCAAAATCGTTGGGTAGAACCTCAAAGCGTTCCTTGGCGGCGAGCTGGCGCGCGAGACGCTCGGGCACGTCTGGTTTGCGGCCAATCGCGCGAGCGACCGCATCGGGGAATTTGGCCGGATGGGCGGTGGCGAGCGTGATCATCGGCTGGCCCTGGCGATGCTCAGCGCGACGCGCGGCGGCGATGCCAACGGCGGTATGCGGATCGGCGAGATAGCCGGTTGCTTTGTAAACATCCGAAATGGTTTGCGTGGTCGTGACCTCATCCACCGCGTGCGCCTCGATGGTCACCTGCGAGTTGCGCCGTGTCACCATCTTGGCGTCGAAGGCGAACCTGCCCTTGGTCTTGAGGTCGCCCATCCAGCCCCGGATCGTCTCTGGCTTGCGATGCGCGATCTCGAACAGCAGCCGCTCGAAGTTGCTCGACACCTGAATGTCCATGCTCGGGCTCTGCGTCGCCAGCGTCTGGCGCGGCTCGTAGACGCCGGTCGTCAGGGCGCGCACGAGAATGTCGTTGCTATTGGTGCCGATCACCAGTTCGGCCACCGGCAGACCCATGCGGGCAGCAACATGGCCGGCCAGCACGTCGCCGAAATTGCCGGTGGGCACACTGAAGCAGAGTTTGCGGTCATCGCCTGCGCCCAACGCGGCGGCGGCGGTCACGTAGTAGGTGACCTGCGCCATGATGCGCGCCCAGTTGATCGAGTTGACGCCGGCCAGCTGCAGGCGGTCGCGCAAGGGGAGGTCGTTGAACAGCGCCTTCACCAGCGCCTGGCAGTCGTCGAACGAACCTTCGATGGCGATGTTGTGGACGTTGTCCTCGACGGCCGTGGTCATTTGCTTGCGCTGCACCTCCGAGGTGCGTCCATGCGGATGCAGAATGAAAATGTCGATCGCCTCGCGCCCACGAAAGGCCTCGATGGCCGCGCTGCCGGTATCGCCCGAGGTCGCCCCGATCACGGTCGCGCGCGCGCCGCGCTTAGTCAGCACGTGATCCATCAGGCGGCCGAGCACCTGCATGGCCACATCCTTGAAGGCCAGCGTGGGCCCATGGAACAGCTCCAGCACCCACTCGTCGGTGCCGATCTGCACCAGCGGGCAGGTGGCGGTGTGCGAGAAGGTTGCATAGGCGTCGCTGCAAATGGTCTGCAAAACGGCGCCGTCGATTTCGCCGCCGACGAACGGTTGCATGACACGGAATGCGGCGTCCGAGAACGCCAAGCCACCAAACTCTTCCAGGTTCAGGATCGGCAGCGTCTCGGGCACATAGAGGCCGCCATCGCGCGCCAAGCCTGTCAGTAAGACGTCCTCAAAGCCGATGACCGGCGCCTCGCCCCTGGTGCTGACGTATTTCACGCGTGCGTTGCCCTTGCCGTTGTTCGTTCGCCCTGAGCATTGGCAAGCCCAGCGTGCAATGGCAAGCCGCGCGGCGGGATTATCCTCGCTGTGTCCGCAGATGGCGGAGCATCGCGTAGGCGTAGACGCCGGCCAAGGCGGCGGCCAGGGCGAACCACGTGAGGGCGTATTCGAGGTGGCGGTTAGAGAGTTCCATGCGTGTTGCGCCGCCGGCGGGGACAGAAGCTGCGTCTCCGGCATCCGCGTCAATGTAGAGCGGCGCAAGGGCGGGGCTGGACGCTCCGTACATCGAGCGTGCGATGCCGCCGAGTTCCGGCCAGGACCAGGTGCGGGTCTTGGGATCGCCAGCGGGAATGTACCACGGACGGTCCGGGGGCGGCCGCCGCAATAGTCCCCTGACCTCGACAAGTCCGGCAGGTTGTCCGGCGATCCGCTTGCTGGGATCGAGCTGCTGGCGGGGCACATAGCCGCGATTGATCAGGATTGCGCTGCCGTCGCCAAGCTCCATCGGCGTTATGACGTGATACCCCCAATCGCCTTGACCCGGCGCGTAGACGTAGCGCTCCAGATCATGCCGGAAGCGGCCTATCAGCAGAACATGCGTGTACTCAACATCTGCGCCGGCGGCGGCGTCGGCCAGGGCGGCCTTGAGCGGGATGGGAGAGGCATGCGCGCGGGCGCCGAGCTGCGCAATCAGCCCCTCTTTCCACTGCAATCGCTGCAACTGCCAGCTTCCCAGCGCAATGAGGATCGCGAGCCCGGCCAAGGTCGCCAGGCTGGGCCAGAGCATGCCACGATTCGACATTGAATTATTTCTGCGCCAACCGGCCTTGACGGGCGTCGTTGCGCCATTGCAGCGAGATCAGGCCGCCTTTCAGGACGCGAAGCAGACCTAGCGTCAACACCAGCAGCAGCGGCGGCCAGATGACAGCATGAGTCCACAGCGGTGGCTCGTAGTTGACCTCGTAGAGCAGTGCGGCCCCGACGACCAGGAAGCCAACGATCAGCATCACGAACACTGCGGGGCCATCGCCGGCATCGGCAAAGCCCAAGTCGAGATCGCAGGCCTCGCACTTGTCGGCGACGTGCAGAAAGCCTTTGAACAGCTTGCCTTTACCGCAGGCCGGACAACAGCCGGTGGCGGCCACGCGTAACGCGGAAACCTGGTCTTTGGCATCGATTTTGTCGCTGACTAAGCTGGTCATTTATCACGATTACTCTGGCAAAACCCCGCGAGGCCAAACGTGGGCCCCGCGCAACCGCTGGTCAAGACGAACTTGCAGGTTAGCCTCAGTTAGACGTGCCTCACTCGTGCGCGATCGATCCAGCGCCCCACACATAAATGGCGGCGAACAGGAACAGCCAGACCACGTCCACGAAGTGCCAGTACCAGGCGGCGGCCTCGAAACCGAAGTGCTGCTTCGGTGTGAAGGCTCCGTTCATAGCCCGCCACAGGCAAACGCCTAAGAAGATGGTGCCGATGATGACGTGGAAACCGTGGAAGCCGGTGGCCATGAAGAACACCGAGCCATAGATGTGGCCGCCGAACGGGAAGCCGGCGTGCAGGTATTCCCAGGCCTGGCAGGCCGAGAACAGCACGCCGAGGACGACCGTGGCGGCCAGGCCCCAGATCAGGCCCTTGCGGTTGTTCTCGAGCAGGGCGTGATGAGCGGCCGTTACCGTGGTGCCCGAGGTGAGCAAGATCAGCGTGTTGACGAGCGGCAAGCCCCAGGGATCGAAGGTGTGCTTGAAGGTGTCGTTCGGCACAGGGGGAAACACGCCGCCCGTGAATTCGTTTCGTTGCACCATGCCGATGACGTTCCCGGTGGCTTCAAGCGTTGTTTTGCCATCGGCGCCAAGGATGTGGGCCATCAGGGGATGGGTGTCGGACGGGTAAAAGGCGATGTTGAAGTAGCCCCAGAACCAGGCCACGAAGAACATCACTTCCGAGGCGATGAAGAGAAGCATGCCGTAGCGCAGATGCAGCTGCACGACCGGCGTATGGTCGCCGGTGTTGGCCTCGCGGATGACATCGCGCCACCACAGGATCATGGTCAGCAGGACGAGCGCCAAGCCGAGGTAGACGCCCCAAAGTTGGCCCGCCCCGGCCTTGTGCGTCGTGAAGAAATGGATGGCGCCGAACGCCAATATCAGCGCGCTGACCGAGCCGACTAGCGGCCAGGGGCTCGCCGGGACAAGGTGGTAGTCGTGCTCTTTGCCGTGGTGTGCGTCTGCCATGCTCGCCTCTTGAAGTGATCGCGCTTGCGGGTTCCGTCAGGAGCCCTTGTTGGGTTTGGTGTTCGGAGACGCAGCGACCGGCGCTGGGCCGTCAGGTGTCGCAAAGAACGTATAGGAAAGCGTTATGTCGCGAATGTTCTCGGCGCCTGGTTCCTTGAGGATCGCGGGATCGACGTAGAACACCACCGGCATCTCGACCCGCTCGCCCGCTTTCAGCGTCTGCTGATTAAAGCAGAAGCACTGGATCTTGTTGAAGAACCGGCCCGCGATTTCCGGCGTGACGTTGAAAGTCGCATTGCCGCTGACGGCGTGATTAGCCGGGTTGTAGGCGCTGTAAAAGGCCATCGTGGTTTCGCCGATACGCACGGTCAGCTCGCTCTGCAGCGGCTTGAACTCCCAGAGCATGCCTGCCGAGGTGTTGGCGTCGAAATGCACCGTGACTTTGCGGTCGAGCACCTTGGTCCCGTTCCCAGTCACCCGCTGGGTGGTGCCATTGAGGCCGGTCACCTGGCAGATCAGCTTGTAAATCGGCACGGCGGCATAGGCGGCTCCGAGCATGCCCGCGACCACGGCAACGAGCACGCCCGCCACCAGGCGATGCCTCCGGGCTAGTTGCGTCGTGCACTGATGGTTCGGTCCGGCCATAGCGTGGGACGTCCTAGAGCTTGAGGCCGAAGCGCACGATGGTGGCGGCGTAGAAAATCACTACCAGGGCGCCCAGGCCGAGTGCGATGGCGATTGAACGCATTTTCTTGTGGCGATCCATGATCAACGCACCCATCCTGTCAGCAGCGGTCCGGCGACATGCTCGATCAGCAGCACACCGAATAGCAGCGTGAGATACACCAGCGAGAAGCTGAAGAGACGGCGCGCGGCAACGGTCGCCGGCATACCATCGGTCCTGCGATAAACATCGATCGCCAGCGCCAGGAACACCGCTCCGGCCGCGATCGAGACCACGCCGTAGATGGTTCCGCCCAGGCCCGTCAGGACAGGGGCGACGCCCATGGGAACCAGCGCCAGCGTGTACAGAAGGATCTGCTTGCGCGTCTCTGCCGGGCCCGACACTACCGGCAGCATCGGCACGCCGGCGCGCGCGTAATCGCCGGAGCGGTTGAGGGCGAGCGCCCAGAA
This sequence comes from uncultured Alphaproteobacteria bacterium, assembly GCA_963732765.1. Lineage (GTDB taxonomy): Bacteria > Pseudomonadota > Alphaproteobacteria > Rhizobiales > Hyphomicrobiaceae > JANYHF01. The sequence continues at coordinate 355,464 of CAVTAS010000010.1, forward strand.
ATGCGGCGGCGTCCAGAGAAAGATGATCGCGAACATCAAGAGGCTGTCGATGGCGACGCCGCCGGTCACGGCCGCCCAACCGACCATCGGCGGGAACGCTCCGGCAGCGCCGCCGATGACGATGTTCTGCACCGTGCGCCGCTTCAGCCACATGGTATAGAAGAGCACGTAGTAGGCGATGGTGAAGGCGAGCAATCCCGCCGCCACCCAGTTGACGGTGATGCCAAGGGTCAGCACCGATCCCGCCGCCAGCACCAGGCCGAAGCCCAGCGCGTCGCCCGCCTCGATCCGCCCTTGCGGGATCGGGCGTCCGGCCGTGCGGGCCATGCGGGCGTCGATATCGGCATCGTACCACATGTTGAGGGCGCCCGATGCGCCGGCGCCCACCGCGATGCAGAGGATGGCGATCACGCCCAGCACCGGATGCAGATGTCCCGGCGCGGCCACCAGCCCGACCAGCGAGGTGAACACCACCAGCGACATCACGCGCGGCTTCAGCAGCGCAACGAAATCGCTGACGGAGCCGCCGTCGGCTGTCAGGTCCCGTGAAATGGTTTCGACCGACATAGTGGTCACTCTGGTTAGTGCCTGTAGGTTGGGTCAAGCCTATTCGCGCGACCGAACATTCCGCGGGCAGAGCAAGTTATGTTGGGTCGCGCAAGGGCTTGACCCAACCTACGTAATGCGCGGCAGCGTCGAATACTGATGGAACGGCGGCGGCGAGCTGAGCGTCCACTCCAGCGTATCGGCGCCATCGCCCCAGGGATTTGGGCCCGCCGGCACGCGGCGCATAAAGGCCTGCAGCACGCAGAACAGGAACACCGCCACGCCGATCGCGCTGAGATACGAGCCGTAGGACGAAATCTGGTTCCAGCCGATCAGCGCGTCCTGGTAGTCCGGCACGCGGCGCTGCATGCCGGCTGCGCCCAGGAAGTGCTGCGGGAAGAAGGTCAGGTTGGCTCCAAAGAACATCAGCCAGAAGTGCAGCTTGGCCAGCGTCTCATTATACATGTAGCCCGTCATCTTCGGGAACCAGTAATAGAAGCCGCCGAAGATCGAGAACACGGCGCCCAGCGACAGCACGTAGTGGAAGTGGGCGACCACGAAGTAAGTATCCTGATAGCTGCGGTCGATGGCGGCATTGGCCAGGATGACGCCCGTCACGCCGCCGAGCGTGAACAGGAAAATGAAGCCGATGGCCCAGATCATGGGCGCGCGGAAGGTGATCGAGCCGCCCCACATGGTGGCGATCCAGCTGAACACCTTCACACCCGTGGGGACGGCGATGACCATGGTTGCGAACACGAAATAGGCCTGCGTATTCACGTTGATGCCGGCCGTGTACATATGGTGCGCCCAGACCACGAAGCCGACCACGCCGATCGCGACCATGGCGTAGGCCATACCGAGATAGCCGAACACCGGCTTGCGCGAGAAGGTGGACACGATCTGGCTGACCATGCCGAAGCCAGGCAAAATCAGGATGTACACTTCGGGATGGCCGAAGAACCAGAACAGATGCTGGTAGAGCAGCGGATCGCCGCCGCATTCGGCATTGAAGAAGCAGGTGTTGAAGTTGCGGTCGGTCAGCAGCATCGTGATGGCGCCGGCCAACACGGGCAGCGACAACAGCAGCAGGAAGGCCGTCACCAGCACCGACCACACGAACAGCGGCATCTTGTGCATGGTCATGCCAGGCGCGCGCATGTTGAAAATGGTGGTGATGAAGTTGATCGCGCCCAGAATCGACGACGCGCCGGCCAGATGCAGCGAGAGGATCGCGAAGTCCATGGCCGGGCCGGGCGAGCCCGAGGTCGAGAGCGGGGCGTAGATGGTCCAGCCGCCGCCAACGCCGTGGCCGCCGCTGTCGCCCTCCACAAACATCGAGGAAATCAGCAGCGCGAACGAGGCGGGCAGCAGCCAGAACGAAATGTTGTTCATGCGCGGGAACGCCATATCAGGCGCGCCAATCATCAGCGGCACGAACCAGTTGCCGAAACCGCCGATCATGGCCGGCATGACCATGAAGAACACCATGATCAGGCCGTGGCCGGTGACGAACACGTTATAGAGATGCGGGTCCTTGAAATACTGCAAGCCGGGCTCGGCCAGCTCAAGCCGCATCATGATCGAGAGATAGCCACCGATCAGGCCGGCCACGATCGCGAAAATCAGGTAGAGCGTGCCGATGTCTTTGTGGTTGGTCGAATACAGCCACCGCGTCACGAAGCCGGGGTATTCGCTGGCGCCATGATCGTCATGGCTGTGATCAGCGTGCATCTCTTTTGCGGTCGCCATGTCGTATCACCTCAATCGGGGCGGGATTTCAGCCCCTGCCCAAGCCGTCCGTATCTTGTGTCCGCCAGCGCGCTCGGCCTATTGCTTGACCGCAACGCCAGCGGCCGGCAGCGCCGCCAGATTGCCACCCGGCACCGCAATCGACGCCTGGATCAACGCACGCGCCTTATCGTCGACATCCTTGCCGCCGGCTTTGCGCACCTCGAGCCACTTGCCGTAAACGTCTTCGGGCACCACGCGCACCGCTATCGGCATATACGCATGATTGGCGCCGCACAGTTCCGAACAGACGCCGTAATAGACACCCGGCCGCTCGGCCTTGAACCAGGTCGCGGTTACGCGTCCCGGCACGCCATCCGACTTCACCCCGAACGATGGCACGTTCCAATTGTGGATGACATCCTTGGCGGTGATCAGAACGTGCACGTTCTTATTCACCGGCACCACGATCTCGTTGTCGACGGCAAGCGTGCGCGGGGCGTCGATGCCCTTGTCGCGTAAGGCCTTGGTCTCCTCGTCCTTCAGCATGTAGCTGTCGAAACCGACGCCCTTGGCATCGACATACTCGTAGGTCCAATACCACTGAACGCCGATCGCCTTGATGGTCAGATCGGGCTTGGGATAGGCGTACTGGCCATAAAGCAGCCGGAACGACGGGATCGAAATAAACACCAGGATGGCGATCGGGATCACCGTCCAGAGCACTTCCAGCGTGGTGTTGTGGTGGAAATGCTGCGGTGTGGGATTGGCCTTGGCGTTGAACTTGACCATCACGTAGAGCAGCAACAGCATCACGAAGACCGTGACGGCAACCATCAACCACAGCACCATATTGTGGAACCAATGGATGTCGCTGGCGATCGAGGTCGCGGCGTCCTGGAAGCCGAGCTGGTAATTCTCGGCGCGCCCGAAAGCGGCGAAGGCCGAAGGAGCGGCGGCCACCGCAATCGCGCCCACGCCGACTGCCGCGCTGCATGTCCGAAGCCGATTGCTGACCGTCATTCTCAAAGCTCCTCAATCCTCGGCATCGTCGGCAAACAGGTTTGGCGGCCGGTTAGGACCGCCGACCCCAAGATCACACGCCTCAAGCACACCCGGAGAAAACGCGAAACGGTCGCCAGCGGCGCGCAACTGGCGCGAACGCGATGGCCCAAGCGATTGGCTCTCATGCTGCGAGAGGTCTCTCGACCCCCCGGAAAGAACACCATGGCCACCCCAGCCACAAGGCCATCGCGCTGCGGCATATATTCGCGAGAGGTTGGCCGTTGGCGCGGCCTACGGACAGCGGCGATTGGTAGGGGCGGCTTGCGGCCGCCCTCGGGGAACACAATAGGCGTATGTTGTGCGGTGCGAGGGCGGCCGCACGCCGCCCCTACCAACGAACAGCTGGGCAAAGAAACGAATGGTCAACCGTAAATCGGGAACCGCCGGCACAGCGCGGTGGCCCGCTCCTTAACGGACGCCTCGATCGTTCCATTACCATCGGCGCCATGTTTGGCCAGACCGTCCAGCACTTCGACGATCAGCGCGCCAACCTCGCGAAACTCCGCCAGTCCGAAACCGCGCGTGGTGCCCGCTGGCGCGCCCAGCCGGATGCCCGAGGTAATGGTTGGCTTTTCCGGATCGAACGGCACGCCGTTCTTGTTGCAGGTTATATGCGCGCGTCCCAGCGCCGCCTCGGCATCCTTGCCGGTCAGTTTCTTGGGCCGCAGATCGACGAGAATCAGATGCGTGTCGGTGCCGCCCGAGACTAGATCCAGCCCGGCGCGGTTCAGCACTTCACCCAGCGCCTGGGTATTGGCGATCACGGCATGGGCATAGGCCTTGAACTCCGGCCGCAGCGCCTCGCCGAAAGCGACCGCCTTGGCCGCAATGGTGTGCATCAGCGGCCCGCCTTGGATGCCTGGGAAAATCGCCGAGTTGATTTTCTTGGCCAGATCCTCGTCGTTGGTAAGGACCAACCCGCCGCGCGGACCGCGCAATGTCTTATGAGTTGTAGAGGTCACGATATGCGCATGCGGGAACGGGCTGGGATGCGCGCCGCCCGCCACGAGCCCCGCAATATGCGCCATGTCCACCATCAGCAGCGCGCCGACGCTATCGGCGATCTGGCGGAAGCGCTGGAAATCCAGCGTGCGCGGATAGGCCGAGCCACCCGCGATGATGATCTTGGGCTTGTTTTCCCTGGCGAGCTTTTCCACTTCGTCCATGTCGATGCGGTGATCCTGCCGGCGCACCGTATAGGAGATGGCATTGAACCACTTGCCGGACTGGTTCACTGGCGAACCATGCGTGAGGTGGCCGCCCGCCGCCAGGCTGAGACCGAGATAGGTGTCGCCCGGCTTCAAGACGGCGTTGAACACAGCCTGATTGGCCTGCGAGCCCGAATGCGGCTGCACATTTGCGAAGTTGCAGCCGAACAGCTTCTTGACCCGCTCGATGGCCAGGTTCTCGGCGATATCGACGTACTGGCAGCCGCCGTAATAGCGCCGGCCCGGATAGCCCTCGGCATATTTGTTCGTCAGCACACTTCCTGCGGCCTCAAGCACAGCGCGCGAGACGATGTTTTCGGACGCAATCAGCTCGATCTCGTCGCGCTGGCGCGTCAGTTCCTGGCCGACCGCCTTGGCGATCTCGGGATCGGCTGATGCGAGCGCCTCGGTGAAAAAGCCGGGCTTGGTCATGGACATGGGGGAAGACCCTTTTCTCTCTATGCAGCAGCCAAAACATCGGCTCCGTGAAATTAAACGGGGACAGTTTACTTATATCGCTCCGAAAGGATGCCTTGGTTCGAACAGCGGTGCCGCGATATAAGTAAACTGTCCCCGTTTAATTTCGTCTCACATCCCCGGATAGACCGGGCCGCCGCCGCCTTCGGGAACGGTCCAGGTGATGTTCTGGTTCGGGTCCTTGATGTCGCAGGTTTTGCAGTGGACGCAGTTCTGCGCGTTGATCTGGAAGCGTTTCCCACCCGCGCCATCGTCGACCCATTCGTAGACTCCGGCCGGGCAATAACGGTTCGACGGGCCGCCATAGGTGCCCAGTTCGCTGGAGGTTTGCGCGGCCATGTCGGCCACGCGCAAGTGCACCGGCTGGTCTTCCTCGTGGTTTGTGCCTGAGAACGCGACATTGGTCAGCCGGTCGAAGGTCAGTTTGCCGTCGGCCTTGGGATAGACGATGGGCTGGAACCAATCGGCCGGCTTCAGGTACTCGTGGTCGGCCTTCTTGTGTTTCAACGTGCCGAAGCCGCCGGGGATGATCGTGTTCAGCCACATATCGGCCGCGCCCAGACCGACGCCCAGCCGCGTCCCCCAACCTGACCACAGCGGCTTGACGTTGCGCACCCGCTTGAGGTCCCGATAGGTCGAACTCTTTTGGTAGGCCGCCGTGTAGCCATCCAGCCGGTCGTGCCCCCGGCCTGCCGCCAGCGCCGCAAAGCAGGCTTCTCCCGCCATCATGCCGGTCAGGATCGCGTTGTGCGAGCCCTTGATGCGCGGCACGTTGACGAAGCCCGCCGAACAGCCGACCAGCGCGCCGCCAGGGAATACCAGCTCCGGCACCGACTGAAACCCGCCCTCGGTGATCGCGCGCGCGCCATAGGCGATGCGCTTGCCGCTCTCGAAGGTGTCCCGTACAGCCGGATGCGTCTTCATGCGTTGAAATTCTTCATACGGACTGAGGTACGGATTGTCATAGTTGAGATGGACCACAAAACCAACCGACACTAGGTTGGCGCCAAAGTGATACTGGAACGATCCGCCGCCAATGCCATCAGAGAGCGGCCAGCCCATGGTGTGCAACACCAGGCCCGGCTGGTGTTTCTCGGGCGCCACCTCCCACAGCTCCTTCATGCCGAGCCCGTACTTTTGCGGGCTGCGGCCCTTGTCCAGCTCAAAGCGCTTGATCAGCGTCTTGGCCAGCGATCCGCGTGCGCCCTCGGCAATGATCGTGTACTTGGCCCTGATGTCCATGCCGCGCGCAAAGCCGGATTTCGGTTTACCGTCCTTGCCGACGCCCATGTCGCCGGTCGCAACGCCCGCCACCGAGCCGTCCGGGTTGTAGAGGACTTCGGTGCCGGCGAAGCCCGGGAAAATCTGCAGGCCCAGCGCCTCGCCCTGCTCTCCCAGCCATTTGCACACCGCGCCGAGGCTGACGATGTAATTGCCGTGATTACTCATCAGTGGCGGCATGGCGAAGTTGGGCAGCCGCAGCGATCCCGCCGGCCCTAAGTACAAAAACCGGTCGTCTGTGACCGCCGTCTCGATCGGCGCGCCTTTGGCTTTCCAATCCGGGATGAGAGCATTGATGCCGATCGGATCGATCACTGCGCCGGATAGAATGTGCGCGCCGACCTCCGAGCCCTTTTCGATCAGGACGACATTCAACTCGGTTCCGGCCGCGATGGCCTGTTGCATCAGCCGGATGCCAGTCGCCAAACCCGCCGGGCCGCCGCCGACGATTACGACGTCGACATCCATGGCTTCGCGTGGCGGCAGGGCAGGGGCGCTCATGAAAGGGTCCTTTATCGCGGGATGGGGTTCGATACGGGGCTGCCGCAAGCGGCGTCAAGCGTTTGAGAGGCGCAGCGCCCATGTTGTAAAGCCGCGGACGATATGCAAAATGCCGTCCCGGGACCCCAATTGGAGGCTGAATTATGGTGCGATTTGCGTTGCTTGTAGCCGCTGGCGTGAGCCTCGGAGCCATGGTGTCGCCTGCACAGGCGGCGAGCTTCAACTGCGCCAAGGCCAAGTTGCCAAGCGAGAAGACCATTTGCGCCAAGCCGACGCTGAGCATCCTCGACCAGCGCATGGGCACGAAGTACAAGGCGCTGATCAAGCTGTTGGGCGCCGGATCGGCGCAGGCCAGTTCCATCCGCGCCGAGCAGGTGTGGTGGCTGGGGCGGCGCAACGCCTGTGGCACCGATGTGTTCTGCCTGCGCGGCCAGATCGCCGACCGCATCGTAGACCTGGACGGCTACTTGAGAACGGCTAAGGCAGCGATGGCCGGCTGAGGGCGCATGGCAGACACCTTGCATGCCGAGATCGCATCCTATCTGAGCTTTTGGCGCGAGGCGGGCATTGCCGACGGCCACGCCGAAGGTGGAACGGACTGGTTTGCCGAGGTGGCGCCAACTTCCGCCGTCCAAGCATCAGCGCCAGTTGTAAGGCCGCGCGTATCGCAACTCGCTGCCGCACCAGAAGCCAAGATGCGGGTTGCCGCTCCGGTCGTGACGGCGCCCGCGACCAATGCAGCGGCACGCGAATTGGTTGGCGGAGCGCAAACGCTGGACGACTTGCACACGCTGCTGGATAGTTTCACCGGCTGCGGTCTGAAGGCGACGGCCAAGTCGCTGTGCTTCTATCGTGGCGCGCCGCAAGCCCGCCTGATGCTGATCGGCGAAGCGCCGGGCCGCGACGAGGATTTGGCTGGCAAGCCGTTCGTCGGCCGCGCGGGGCAGTTGCTCGACAAAATGCTGGCAGCAATTGGGCTGGACGAAGCTCAAGTCCACATCACCAACACGGTCTACTGGCGCCCGCCCGGCAACCGCACGCCGACGCCCGAGGAAACGCTGGCCTGCTGGCCGTTCCTGGAGCGGCAGCTGGAGCTGGTCGCGCCAGAGTTCGTGCTGCTGTCTGGCGGCGTGGCGGCCAAACAGGTGCTGGGCGTGGCCGACGGCATCACCAAGGTGCGTGGCAAATGGCGCAAGCTGAAGATCGGCGAGCGCGAGCTGCCGGTGCTGGCGACCCTGCATCCATCCTATCTTTTGCGTACGCCCGCCGCCAAACGGCAGGCCTGGCAGGACATGCTGATGCTGCAGGCAGCGCTTCAAATATAGGCCAGCGGATCGTCGGTGCTTTCTGCTTTGGCCTGGCCAACTTTGCCCTGGCCAGCTGCGCCTTGAATTGAGCGGTTCTGGATAACCTCATGCAGCCGTTTGACCGTGGTGCTGGCGGTCCGCTCGAACAGGCACGGCACCAGGGCATGGGTGAGCGCCGCGATGCCCGCATAGATCAGCTCCAACCCAAAGGCCCAGGCGAACACGAGATGCTCTGCATAGGTCTCATCGACCTTGGCGGGATGCTCGAAGAACAAGCGATCGACAAACGTCTTCATGGCAAGGCTCCGATGTTGGCTCCATCAACTCATCAGCACTGGCTCCAGGCGAGTGTCTGCCCAAACCCGTGCAAGAAGCGTTAACGGTTCATCAGGCGTCCAACTCGCCCACTGCCGCCAACAAACTGGCATTGCCGCCGCTCGCCGTTGTATCGGTCGTGCGTACACGCTCCACACAGAAGCGCTGAAGATAGTTCGGCCCGCCCGCTTTCGGCCCCGTCCCCGAAAGCCCTTCGCCGCCAAATGGCTGGACGCCCACCACCGCACCGATCTGGTTGCGGTTGACGTAGATGTTGCCGACCCGCACCCGATCCGCAACGAAATCGGCGGTAGCGTCGATGCGCGTATGGATGCCCAGCGTCAGGCCGTAGCCCGTTGCGTTGATGGCCTCGCAGACCTTGTCCAGCGATCCGCGTGCGTAGCGCACAATATGCAGGATCGGGCCGAAGACTTCGCGTTCCAGCACGGAGATCGACGAGATTTCGTAGGCTGCCGGCATGACAAACGTGCCGGCCCTGCAAGCCTCGGGCATTGGCAGATCGCACAACTCCTTCGCCTCGCGGCGCATCCGGCTCTTGTGCGCATCCAGCGTCTGCTTGGCCTCGGCATCGATCACGGGGCCGATGTCCGTTGCGTAATCCAGCGGATCGCCAACCTTGAGTTCGCGCATCGCTCCGGTCAGCATGGTCAGCACCTTGGGCGCGATGTCGTCCTGCAGATAGAGCACACGCAGCGCCGAGCAGCGCTGGCCCGCGCTGTCGAAGGCCGACGTCACGGCATCGCGCACCACCTGCTCGGGCAGCGCCGATAAATCCACGATCATGGCGTTGATGCCGCCGGTTTCCGCGATCAGCGGCACGATGGGGCCAGTGCGGCGCGCCAGCGCCATCTGGATCAGCCGCGCGGTGTCGTTGGAGCCGGTGAACACAACACCATCGACGTGCGGGTCCCTGGTCAATTGCGCACCGACGGAGGCCCCGCTCCCGGGCAGATAGTGCAGCACATCGCCCGGCACGCCCGCCTGATGCAGCAGCGTCACCGCCAGAAAGGCCGTGATCGGCGTTTGTTCGGCTGGCTTGGCAACCACGGCATTGCCGGCTGCCAATGCCGCCGCGACCTGCCCGGTGAAAATCGCAATGGGAAAGTTCCACGGCGAGATGCACGCGAAGGTGCCGCGGCCGTGCAGGCTCAGGTCACTGCGCTCGCCGGTAGCGCCGGTGAGTTGCAGCGGCGTCTGGAACAGGCGGCGTGCCTCACAGGCGTAGTAGCGCAGAAAGTCTACCGCCTCGCGCAAATCGGCCAGCGCATTGGGCAGCGTCTTGCCGCCCTCGCGCACCATGGCGGCGATCAGTTGCGGATGATTGTCCTCAAAGAGATCGGCGGCCCGCTCCAGGATTTTCGCGCGCGCGTTGCCGCCAATCCGGTCCCAGCCGGCTTGCGCCTTGCGTGACGCGACCAGCGCTGCCTCGACCTCGTCGGAGCTGTGGCCGACCGCACCCGCCCTATCGTTATGCGCCGGTCGTGCGGGCTCAGAAGCGCCTCGCCATTCGCCGTGCCTAATTCGCGACCCGCAACGATCGGCCCCACCGACAGCGGTGACGCCAGCGCCGGGCGCATGGCCGCCAGCAGTTTTTCGCGTTCCGGCGCTTCCCAGAGCGCCAGCCCAGCGCTGTTTTCGCGCTGCACGCCAAAGATGCCGGCCGGGAGCGGAATACGCGGATTGGCCTTCGGCTCGGTCGCCTGCACCCGCTCGACCGGATCGCGCACGATCTCGGCCACCGGCAGTTCCTCGTCGGCCAGCCGGTTGACAAACGAGGTATTGGCGCCGTTCTCCAGCAACCGGCGCACTAGGTAGGCCAGCAGATCCTCGTGCTCGCCGACGGGCGCATAGATGCGGCAGGCGCGGCCGAGCTTTTCCTGCGGGACAACCTCGCGATAAAGCGCCTCGCCCATGCCGTGCAGGCGCTGGAATTCATACGGAGCATCGCCCGCCATGGTGTGTATGGCAGCCACGGTCTGGGCGTTGTGGGTGGCGAATTGCGGATAGAAGGCGCCCGGCTCGGACAGCAGGTAGCGCGCGCAAGCTAAGTACGAGACGTCGGTGTTGGCTTTTCGGGTAAACACCGGATAACCCAGCAGGCCACGCTCCTGGGCCCACTTGATCTCGCTGTCCCAATAGGCGCCCTTGACCAGCCGCACCGGCAACCGATGCCCGCTGTCCCTCGACAGGTCAGCCAGCCGCCGCAGCGCCGGCAGCGCACGCTTGCCGTAGGCCTGCACTGCCAGCCCAAGCCCGTGCCAGCCCTTGAGCGCGGGATCGCGCAGTGCCGCCTCGAACAGCTCAAGCGTCAGCTCCAGCCGGTCGGATTCCTCGGCATCCACCGTCAACGACACATCGGCGGCCTGCGCGGCGCGTACCAGCTTGCGCATCCGCTCGCCCAACTCGCCCTTGAGCCGGCCGATCTGCGACGCATCGAAGCGCGGATGGATAGCCGACAATTTCACCGATAGTCCCGGCCGCAGCATTAGGTTCTCGATGTGCGGCGACCCGCCCTTGCCGGCCGCCTTGCCGATGGCTTCGATGGCCGTCAGGTAGCGCTGGAAGTAGCGTTCGGCATCGTCTCCAGTGCGGGCGGCCTCGCCCAGCATGTCGTAGGAATAGCGATAGCCCTTGGCCTGCTCGGTCTTGGCCCGCTCCAGCGCCTCGCCAATACTCCGCCCAAGCACGAATTGGTCGCCCATGATGCGCATGGCCTGGCGCATCGCGCGGCGGATGACCGGTTCGCCGGTGCGCCCGATCAGCCGGCCGAGCATCCCGGAAGTTTCCTTCAGGCCGATCACGCGGCCGGTCAGCATCAGCCCCCAGGTGGACGCATTGACCAGCAGCGAGCCGGAATGCCCGAGATGTCTGGCCCAATCGCCGCCCATGATCTTGTCGTCGATGAGATCGTCCGCGGTGGCGGCATCGGGGATGCGCAACAGCGCCTCGGCCAGACACATCAGGATCACGCCCTCTTCGGTCGAGAGGCCGTACTCGGTCAGGAAGGCGTCGATCCCGCCCTGCTCCTTGCGGCCGGCTCGGGCGGCATGCACGAGACGGCGGGCCAGTTCGTCGGTCTGGCGCCTTTCCTCCAGGTGCAGCTCGGCCAGGGGCAACAGACGGGCCAGCGCCTCGGCCTCGTCCTCGAACGCGAACGCGGTGAGCGGGACTGCGCGGTAGGGCTGATCCGTGGTGCTTGGGTGCAGCAGTGCGCTCATCGCCTAGTTCCGCCTTCGCTGGATTCGAGTCGGGCCCGACATTATCATAACCAACGGTGTCCGGACGACGAAGGGCGACCCGTGGGTCGCCCTGTCACCCCACGGCACAGCCAACGAGGTTGCCATGACATCGCTGCCACGCATCGCCCGCACCATTGCCGAACTGCACACCGTGGTGCGCCACTGGCAGCATACCGGCGAGACGCACGCGCTGATCCCGACCATGGGAGCGCTGCACGACGGGCATCTGGCACTGGTGCAGCTTGGCCGGCAGCATGCCCAGCGCAGCGTCGTCTCGATCTTCGTCAATCCGGCGCAGTTCGCCCCGACCGAGGATCTGGCCCGCTATCCCCGCGACGAGGCCGGCGATCTCACCAAGCTCGCCAGCGTGGGCTGCGACCTCGTGTGGGCTCCGGACCCTGCCGAGATGTATCCGCCCGGGTTTGCCACCCGCATTGTCCCAGGGGGCGCCGCGCTGGGCCTGGAGGCGGATTTTCGTCCCGATTTCTTTGCCGGCGTCGCCACGGTCTGCTGCAAGCTGTTCAACCAGGTGCTGCCGACCCACGCCGTTTTCGGCGAGAAGGACTATCAGCAGTTGTGTGTGGTGCGGCAGATGGTGCGCGATCTCGACTTGCCAGTGGTCATCGTCGGCGCGCCGACCATCCGTGAGCAAGACGGTTTGGCGATGTCGAGCCGCAACCGGTATTTGAGCCCGCAAGAGCGTCAGCTCGCCCCGGCTTTGCGCGAAGCTCTTGAGACGGTCGCGCAGGCGGCCCACGGAGATGCCGAAGGCGCCGTCCAGGAAGCAACCCGCATCCTGACCTGGAAGGGCTTCAAGGTCGACTACATCGCAGTGCGCGATGCCGAGACTTTGGGGCGTCACATTGCTGGCGCGCAGAAGCTGCGCGTTCTCGCTGCGGCGCGCCTAGGAAACACGCGCCTCATCGACAATGTGGCTGCCTGAGTTTGCAACAGGTTGACGTCTGGTGCGCGTCCATGTCGCTCCTACGTGGAGGTGACTAAGCGTGTCAGGACGGATAGAATTGTGCAGAGGCCGAACAAGAAGGCGTCAGACGAGAGAAAAAGAAAAATACCCGTTAGCAGTACCTAATCCTGATCTCGTCAATTTTCCGCAGTACGGGGCGTGTCGACCGTCGGACATGTAGGGGAGGACGGCGTGGCCGGGAGGGTTGCGGGGCGGGGCGGCAGCGCAGCTACCCAGACACCGGCGGCTGCGCCTCCTGTCCAAGACCTTGGCAAAGGCGAAAGACCAAAGGTGCGAAGATCGCTGCACGTGTGTGAGCAGAGCACTGCGTTGATTCGAAGGGGCAAAGGCGGAAATGTGCGCCTCGGTCAAAATCTCAGCTGCATGGACGCCGAAAGACAGCACCATTTTACTTCACTTCCGCAGCCTTTCGGTGCTTGCGCTCCTTTGACTGTGTGGCGCGCGCTTGCACGTTGGCCATGACTCATGGCAGCTACCTGAGCCATGTTCAAAGATGGCTACGTAGATTGGCGGGGTGCAGAAAAAGCGCGGCCGGCGGAAAAGTCGCCATCGCGCAGCTGTCGTTCGGAACGTGCGACGTCCGAACCTGCGCCCTCCGGCGGCGATCAGCCACCTGACGCCCGCGCGCGAATCCCGCTACTCACTCCGAGAACAGACCAAGAAACGGACCGGGCACCAGTTATGAGCAAATCGTCAGCAGCCAAGGCCCCTACTCTCTTCGGCAAGTTGGAAGACGAACTCGCGGCCAAGCCGATCAAGGCCAAGGTCACCTCGCGCGGCGAAAAGGCAGGGGAAAAGGGCGAGGCCGACTATACCGCTGCCGACATCGAGGTCCTCGAAGGCCTTGAGCCGGTCCGCCGCCGTCCCGGCATGTACATCGGTGGCACCGACGAAAAGGCGCTGCACCATCTGTTCGCCGAGGTCATCGATAACTCGATGGACGAGGCGGTGGCCGGCCATGCCACTTGGATCGAAGTGCGCTTGGAGGAGGGCGGATTCCTCACGGTCAGCGACAATGGCCGCGGCATTCCGATCGATCCGCATCCGAAATTCAAACCCATGTCGGCGCTGGAAGTCATTCTCACCATGCTGCACTCCGGCGGCAAGTTTAACTCAAAGGTCTACAACACCTCCGGCGGCTTGCACGGCGTCGGCGTCTCGGTCGTGAATGCGCTGTCGGACCATCTCGAAGTCGAGATCGCGCGCGGGCAGCAGTTGTACCGCCAGATCTATTCCAAGGGTCATCCCCAGACCAAGCTTGAGAAGATGGGCCCGGCCATGAACCGGCGCGGCACCAAGGTGCGCTTCCGCCCTGACGCCGAGATCTTCGGCGAGAATTGGAAATGGAAGCCGGCTCGCCTCTTCAAGATGGCGCGCTCCAAGGCCTACCTCTTTGGCGGCGTAGAAATCCGCTGGTTCTGCGATCCCCAGCTGATCGACGAGAAGGACGGCATCACGGCCGAAGCGGTATTCCATTTCCCCAATGGTCTCAGGGACTTCCTGACCTCGCGCATCGAAGGGTTGACGCTGGTCACCAAGGATATCTTTGCTGGTAAAGTAGCCAAAGCGGGCGGCCACGGCTCGGTTGAGTGGGCGCTGACCTGGATCGGCAACGACGACGGCTTTCTCTCGTCCTATTGCAACACCGTGCCGACCGGCGAGGGCGGGACGCATGAGGCTGGATTCCGTGCCGCGATCAGCAAAGGCCTGAAGGCCTATGGCGAGCTGGTGAACAACAAGAAGGCCGGGCAGATCACAGCCGAGGACGTGTTCAACCAGGCCGGCGGCATGCTGTCGGTGTTCATCCGCGAGCCGGAATTCCAGGGCCAGACCAAGGACAAGTTGGCGACCCAGGAAGCCACGCGCATCGTCGAGACCACGGTCCGGGACGCTTTCGACCACTTCCTGGCCGACAGCCCACAGCAGGCCAACCAGCTGCTGGCTTGGGTTATTGAGATTTCGGACGAGCGGCTAAAGCGGCGCGCCGAGAAGGAAGTGGCGCGCAAGTCGGCGACCAAGCGGCTGCGGCTGCCCGGTAAACTCGCCGACTGCTCGGATGCGGGCGCGGCGGGATCGGAGATCTTCATTGTCGAGGGCAATTCGGCCGGCGGCTCGGCCAAATCGGCACGCGAGCGGAAAAACCAGGCGGTGCTGCCGTTGCGCGGCAAAATCCTCAACGTCGCCAACGCCACCTCGCAGAAGCTGGCCGCGAACCAGCTGCTGGCGGATCTGATCCAGGCGCTAGGCTGCGGCACAGGCGCGAACTATCGCGACGAGGACCTGCGCTACGAGAAGGTCATCATCATGACCGACGCTGACGTTGACGGCGCCCATATCGCCTCGCTGCTGATCACCTTCTTCTACCAGGAGATGCAGCCCCTGATCGAGAACGGTCACCTCTACCTGGCCATGCCGCCGCTCTACAAGATCAAGCAGGGCAAAGTGCACGCCTACGCCGCCGACGACGCCCACAAGGAGCAGCTGCTGGCCTCGGATCTGTTTCGCAAAGGCAGCAAGCCGGATGTGCAGCGCTTCAAGGGCCTGGGTGAGATGAATGCGTCCGAGCTGAAAGAAACCACCATGGACCCCAGGGTACGGCGCATGCTGCGCGTGGAGGTGGTGATGGCCGATAAAGCGGAGACCGAAGAAGCGGTATCCAACCTGATGGGCTCCAAGCCCGAAGCCAGGTTCCGGTTCATCCAGGAACGCGCCGAATTTGCAAAGGAATTGGACGTCTGAGACAAGGTTTTCCCGTGGTTTTTCGACGCCTTAAGGTTTTGCTGGCCGACTGTGGCATTCGTGGCCTTTGCAACGGTTCGGGAATCGGCGGATATGGTTAAGAAGAAATCTTAATGAGTCCGTGGCAGGGTCCGGGGCGATGCCATGAGTGCCCTGTAACTTCGCGTAACAGTTCTTGAGTTTATTCGAACCGTTGTCGCGGATTGAGGCCTTGAAATGCGAATTGCCGCCAGAATTTGCAGAATGCTGATTGCCTTGCGGGGGAGCTCGGCCGTTGTCGCAGTCACAATGGCATGGTTTGCGAGCGCGGTTCCGAGCAGCGCCGAGACGCTCGGCCAAGCGATCGCTGAAGCCTATGCCAACAACCCTCGGCTGTTGGCAGCTCGCGCGCAGTTGCGCAGCGTTGACGAGTCGCTTGCGATTGCTCAATCCGGCTACCGTCCCACGGTTTCGGGCGACGCGTCCTACACCCTCAAAGACAGCCATAGCGACCCGAAATCGGGCTCGGACGGTACGACATTCACGCGCTCTTACTCGCTGTCGGCCAACCAGAGACTTTACAACGGCGGTCAAACCCGCAGCGCGGTACGCGAGGCAGACGCCAATATCCGTGCGCAGCGCGAAGTGCTCCGCGACAGCGAACAAACCGTTCTGTTGCAGGTCGTTACCGCATACATGGACGTCATCCGCGACCGTAGCGCGCTGGATATTCAGACCCGCAATGCGGAAGTTCTGAGCAAGGAACTGAAGCAGGTGAAAGCTCGCTTCGATGTGGGCGAAGTCACCAAGACCGACGTCGAGCAGGCGCGTGCCAGCCTCGCGGCAGCCCAATCGCAGGTAGAGTTGGCCAAGGCCAATCTGCGATCCGCATCGTCGCGGTACATGCTCGTGGTCGGGCACGCTCCCGACGGCTTAAGAGAGCCTTCGCCGGCCTTCAAGCTGCTGCCGCGCAGTGCGGATACGGCGGTCAACATCGCGATGTCGGAACGACCCTCCGTGGTCCAGGCGGCGTTCCTGAAAGACGCTTCGGACCACTCGATCCGAAGGCTTTACGGACAATTGTTGCCGCAGGTTACGCTGAATGGAGCGCTCAACTCGAGCAGCGTCTCGGGCGCTGTGAACGGCGAAAACAGCACGGCAAGCATAACCGGGCAGATTACGGTGCCGATCTATGAGGGTGGCGCGGTGCGCGCTCAGATCCGGCAGCAAAAAGAGAGCCGGCAGGCGCAGTTGGAAAATATCGAGCTGGCGCGTATTCAAGCCCGGTCGGACGTGTTGACGGCTTGGGCGGCACTGGATGCATCGCGTGCTCAGCTGGTTGCCAACCAGACCCAAGTCGAAGCCGCAAGGATTGCGCTGGAAGGCGTGCGGGCCGAACTGCAGGTGGGGCAGCGCACCGAGCTTGATGTGCTGAATGCGCAGCAAGTGTTGAACACGGCGCAGCTGACGCTAACCACAACCAAACGCGACATTGTCGTCAACAGCTATACGATCCTGCAGGCGATGGGGAGGCTGAGCGTCGATTTGATCGGCGTCAATGTTCCGGTCTACGACGTGCAACCGCATTACGAGGCGACCAATGGCAGCTGGTGGAAGACGACGATCAGTCGCGAAACAGGTTACGTTGGTATTGCTGGTGAATTGAGAGCGTCGACAGGCCAATAAGTTTGTTATACTCTACCGTTGTTCCAGCGATGCTTTAACTCCTTACTGATCGCTTGCTTGCTTGCTGCGGCCCGTCGCGGTATGCCCCAGCCATGGCGGCTAGAGGCGCAACGCGAGTGGCGAGATGACTTTCAAGACGATTTTGCTTCCGGTCGAGCGGCACGATCAAATGGGATCGGTGTTTGACTGCGCTGGCGCCTTTGCCAGGGTCTGCGAAGCGTACATCGAAGCCGTTCCTGTGCGCTCTCTGATTACGGACATCTATATTGCTGGCGCCTTCGGCGGCGTGCCGGTACCGCAGCTGCCGGCAAACGGGGCGACGCCCCAGGAATTGCGCCGGATTGCGGAAAACCACGCCCAGCGGCTAGGACTTCCCACAAGCGGTCCGAGCGCTTCCGGCGCACGGTTTGCCTGGGGCGACGGTGAAGCGCTGGACGACATTTCCCTAGCGGCACGAGCGCGCGCTTTCGACATCACTGTGTTCGGGCGGGTTCAGCGCGATGGTACCGGGCCTCGCATGAGCGTGTTGGAGACCACCCTGTTCGAAGGTGGCCGGCCAATCCTGATTGCGCCTCCCAAGGCGGGGTCAACCATCGGCGAGAGTGTTTTCATCGCCTGGAATGGCAGCACTGAGACAGCGCGGACCGTCGCCTTTGCGATGCCTCTGCTTGAGCGGGCAAAAAAGGTTCTGGTGCTGGCTGTCGAAGGGGCAGGCGTGCCCGGCCCGTCGGCAGCTGATGTCGCCAAGACGCTGCTGGCAAACGGAGTAGCTGCGACGGACAAAATCGTTCCCGCTAGCAGCCGGTCGACAGGAGAGGCCTTCCTTGCAGAAGCGGCAAACTGGGGCGCAGACTTGATGGTCAAGGGCGCCTATACGCAGAGTCGGCTGCGCCAGATGATATTCGGCGGCGCAACCAATCACATCCTGTTAGCCGCCGAACTGCCCGTATTTATGGCCCACTGAGGGCGCGTCAAGCAGCCTTGGCGAGCCGCAGTTCGCTCCACAGTTGCTCAAGCGCCGCAACCAGATGGGCGATGTCCGTTTCGCTGTGCACAGGGCTGGGCGTCAGCCGCAACCGCTCGGTGCCACGCGGCACGGTCGGGTAGTTGATGGGTTGCACATAGATCCCGAAACGGTCCAGGAGCTGATCCGACAGCGATTTGCAGACCACGGGATCGCCAACCATCACTGGAACAATATGGCTGGGGTTCTCCAGCACTGGCAGTCCGACCGCCATCAGCCGGCGTTTCACCTCGGCAGCGCGTGCGTGCAGCTCGGCACGGCGCGCCGTGTCGTTCTTGACGTGACGGACGCTGGCCAGCGCGCCGGCCGCTATCGCTGGGGGCAGCGACGTTGTGAATATGAAACCTGGCGCGTAGCAACGGATGGCCTCGATAATCACCGAGGCGGCCGCCACGTAACCGCCGACCAGTCCGAATCCTTTGGCGAGCGTGCCCTCGATGATATCCACCTGGTCGAGCAGGCCTTCGCGCTCTGCAACGCCAGCGCCGCGCTCGCCATAAAGGCCGACGGCATGCACCTCGTCGAGGTAGGTCAGGGCGCCAAAGCGCTTGGCCAATGCGCAGATTTCGGCAATCGGGGCGATATCGCCATCCATCGAATAGACGGACTCAAACGCGATCAGTTTTGGAGCGCCCGCCGGCGCTTCAGCGAGCTGACGCTCCAAATCCTTGATATCGTTGTGCTTCCATATGCGCTTGGACGCTCCGCCATGGCGGATGCCCTCGATCATCGACGCATGGTTCATGGCGTCGGAAAACAGGATGACACCGGGCAGCAGACGCGACAGCGTCGACAGCGCCGCCTCGTTGGCGACGTAGCCCGAGGTGAACAGCAGCGCCCGCTCCTTGCGATGCAAGTCGGCCAGTTCGGCCTCCAGCTGCACATGGTAATGCGTGGTGCCCGAAATATTGCGCGTTCCGCCCGATCCCGCGCCGGCCTTGTCTATGGCCTTGTGCATGGCGGCAATGACCGCCGGATGCTGTCCCATGCCAAGATAGTCGTTGGAGCACCAGACCGTCACGGGCCGGGTCGCGCCGTCGATGTGCTGGGTTGCCTGCGGAAAACTGCCGCCATGGCGGACAATGTCTGCAAACACCCGGTAGCGGCCTTCCTTTCGCACGGCGTCAACCGCATCGGCGAAATGCTGCAGATAGTCCATTGTCCCAAACTCCAAGCCGAATTTCGCCCTAGCGTCTAAACGACCTCGGAAGCGATTGCATTCCGTTCGCGTGTGAATAGTGATCGCGCCGCGACCGCCGCGTGGATGTGTGCAAGTCCAGTGCCGCAGCACCCCCCGATTACCCGGGCGCCTGCGTTCAACCAGGTTCTGTAGAACGCCTGAAGGGCGCCGGCGTCAATGACATCGACATATCGCCAGTCGGGCGCGGAGAAATAACCGGAATCGGGATAGGCGCTTAAGGGGCCTACAAAGTGTTCGCGGATCACGTCAAGGGCATCGGCCAGGACATCGGACCCTGTGTGCATAATGCCAGAAACGTCAATTCCTGACTTCGGGATCATACGGGCAATGTCGCTCATGGGAAGAGTTTCGAGCCGGTCGAATGACAGTACCCTACCATCGGCGCCGCGTCGCGCGCTGGCGCCAAACCAGACCGGCAACCCAATCTCCACAGCGGCGACCACCGCCATCGGCGTACGCGCCGGATTGTACATCATTTCCAACATCACGTGATCGACGCCGTTGGATGCCAGGTGACCGGCAATCTCGTGCAGCGCGTCCGCAATGGCGTTTGGCGACGGAACCAGCGCGGGATCGACCACATCGGTGCCTGCGGCGACCGGCACCATGTGGGAGAGCGATCCGGCGACCGCCACGTTGCGCTCAGTACCGGTTCGTTTGCGCGCCTCATGCGCCGCCGCCACCGCCCGAGCGACCACGTCGCCCACCTGGTCGCCAAGGCCTGCCGCGCCAAGCATGAGGCGCGAGGCGGCGAACGTGTTGGCGGTCACGACATCGGCGCCAGCCTCAATGTAGTCGGAATGAATGTCCGTGAGGAGACCATGGTGTTGCAGCGTGGTTGGCCCGCACCAGGCGGCTGCATCCATAGGAGCGCCCCTGCGCTGCAATTCGGTTCCTGTGGCCCCGTCAAGAATCAGGACGTCACCTCGATCCAGGCGTTCCTTGAGTTGGGCATAGGCCATGAAATGGGGCGGTCCTTGGAACCGGGCTCGACTGTCGGCGTCGCCCGCAATTGGCATTGCAATCAAGGCAAAGTGCTGACAGGTCAACTGCGTCAGATCAACCCGATTGCCTTATTGCGGACCCATCTGAATGACGACACGTCTCATCGACACCACCGGGCTGAACTGCCCTCTGCCGTTTCTTAAGCTGCGGCGGGCGTTGCGCGACCTCGCGGCAGGTTCGCTCGTCGAGGTGCTGAGCACAGATCCGCTGGCTCCGGGCGACTTTGCCGAGCTGTGCCAGGCACAAGGACACCGCATCGTGTCGAGCAGTCTCGAGGGGATCATCACGCGTACGATCATCGAAGTGTTGGCGACCGGCTCAATGGCGCGCGTTGCCAGTGGCAGCTGAGCACGGCTCGTGTACAAGACGCCCCAAGGGCCGGTGCGCCCGCCCGGAATTATGCCTCAAGGTCGACGATGGCAGTCTACACGGAAGTTCCCGACGATGCCTTGGCGGCGTTTGTGGACGACTACGACATCGGCACGCTGACGTCCTGCAAAGGCATCGCCGAGGGTGTCGAGAACTCGAACTATCTGCTGACCACGGATCGCGGGCGCTACATCCTCACTCTGTATGAAAAGCGCGTCGCAAAAGGGGACCTGCCGTTCTTCCTCGGATTGATGGAGCACATGGCGGCAGCGGGCCTGTCGTGCCCGACGCCGCTGCGCGATCGCCACGGGGCGATGCTACGGGAATTGGCTGGACGGCCCGCTGCGCTGGTGACGTTTCTGGAAGGACTGTCGCTGAAGCGCCCGCAAGTGCGCCATTGCGCTGGCCTCGGCAACGCCTTGGCCAACCTGCACCGGGCCGGTCAAGGTTTCGCTTTGAAACGGCCGAACAGCCTGTCGCTCGCCGGCTGGCGTGACCTGACTGGCAAACTCGGCGCCGATGCCGACAAAGTTGGCCCGGGTCTGCACAAGCTGATGGTCGACGAATTGGCTGTATTGACCGCGCGTTGGCCGAAAGACCTGCCGGCCGGCGTGATCCATGCCGATCTGTTCCCGAACAACGTTTTCTTCATGGGCGATCAACTGAGCGGGTTGATCGACTTCTATTTCGCCTGCAATGATTTCCTGGCCTATGACATCGCCATCTGCCTGTGCGCCTGGTGCTTTGAGGACGACGGCTCTTACAACATCACCAAGGGGCAGGGATTGCTGACAGCCTACGCGGCGGCGCGGCCATTGACGCCCGCCGAACTTGCGGCGTTGCCGCTGTTGGCGCGGGGGGCCGCGCTCCGCTTCCTGCTGACACGGGCCTATGATTGGCTGCACACGCCGCAATCGGCGCTGGTCAAGCGGCTCGATCCGAACGAGTACGTCCGCAAGCTTCGTTTCCTGCAAAAGGTCGAACGCATTCGAGAGCTGGGATTGGATGTGCCGGCATGAGCGTCGAAACGGCCGCCAGACCGAAGATCACGGTATTCACAGACGGCGCCTGCTCCGGCAATCCAGGGGCAGGCGGCTGGGGCGCGGTCCTGATTGCAGGCGAGCACCGCAAGGAGCTGAACGGCGGCGAGGCCGTCACGACCAACAACCGCATGGAGCTGATGGCGGCGATCGCGGCGCTTGAGGCGATCAAGAAGCCGTCGGATGTCGAGCTGCACACCGATTCGGTGTACCTGCGCGACGGCATTACCAAATGGATTCACGGCTGGAAGCGCAAAGGCTGGCGCACGGCTGACGGCAGTGCGGTCAAGAACATAGAACTCTGGCAGCGGCTTGGAGCTTGCCGCGGCCCGGCATAAGATGGACTGGCGCTGGCTGAAGGGCCATGCCGGCCACGACGAGAACGAGCGCGCGGATGTCCTGGCCCGCGAAGCGCTCGCTCCGTTTAAGAAGAAGCGTTGATCAGGCCGCCATGGCCTTCAGCATGGCTTCCGCGCCGCTGACGGCAACACCCGGTGCATCCTCGACGTGCAGCAGCTTGAGGACGCCGTCTTCAACCAACGCCGCGTAGCGCTTAGAGCGCGTGCCCAGGGCGCCCATTGACGCGTCCAGACCCATGGCCTTGGTGAAGGCGGCGGTCCCATCGGCCAACAGTTCGAGCTTGCCCTCGGCGCCCGTGGCTTTGCCCCATGCGCTCATGACGTGGTGGTCGTTGACCGATACGCAGGCCACCGTATCGACGCCGCGCGCCTTGAAGTCGGCGACACGGCCCAGAAATCCCGGCAGGTGCTGCAGATGGCAGGTCGGCGTGAAGGCGCCCGGAACGGCAAACAGCACGACTTTCTTGCCGGCGAACACCTCCGCGGTGGTGACCGCGGTTCCTTTGCCGTCGCGCATGACCATGAAGGTCGCTTCAGGCAGTTTGTCTCCAACGGCAATGGTCATAGGCAGGCTCCTTGGGCGTGGGGAGCGATGGTGATACTCGCTGGGACCGTGGCCTGCCAAGCCCCTATGGCAGTACCCGAACCGATTCCGACGCGCCGGCAGCGCTTACCAGGGTCAGGCGCAGAGACTTGCCCTTGGTCGTCTTGAAATCATCCGTCTTGCTCAGATCGATACGAAACCGCACGACCCCATCGCCGCTGTCTGCCAGTCTTTCGGTCATCGGCACGTAGCTGCTGTCGGTGGATTCCGCGAACAGATCGGCGCCATCGGTCCCCAGCGGGAACTTGGTTTCGATCACGATTGCGGTGGGATCGACTTGGATCGCAGTCACGCGCGGCCGTCTGGGATCCTGCTCGGGATCGCCCGGTACGCTGACCAGCGCTTCGGCAGTGAGCTTTGTGATCTCAGCGTCGGTCTCGCCCTTGGGGTCCAGCGTCAGCGTCAGATGCCGCTCCTCGGGAATGCAGATATTCTTGCAGACGCCGAACAGGATCTTCAGATCAAGCATCACCGGTTTTGCCGGATCGACTGGCACGACCGCGACCGGCAGGATGACGCCGTGCTTGTAGCCGATATTCTCGCCATTGGCGTCCTTAAGCCGCATCGGTGCGGGGAACAGCAGCGTTGTCTTGGCCACGTTGACCGAGCCCTTCCAATCCAACTCGGGCGGCACGCCGCCGGCCTCACCCGGGTTGCGCCAGTAGGTCTTCCATCCCTCGTCGAGCTCGATCTGGACGCCTGCGTTTATCCATTCGCGCGACTCTGCCAATTTCGCAATGAGCCGGATGCGCGAGCTGTTGCCCTTGATCCAGTCGCTGGCTGCGGTCTGCGCGATGGCTGAGACAGGCGTCAGCGCGACAAGAGCGGCGGTCAGTCCTAGGGCAAGCCAGCGCATCGTGATGCAGTCCTTCCAGGTCAGCGGCCAGAACTCACTTGTCAGTTTGCCGCCAACACCATCAAATCAAACCCTGGTGAAGGGGAACTGAATGAGAGCGACATGGCGGCATCCCACACCTTCGCCGTAGTTCACCGTCACGTTGTTCTCTATCTTCACAGCGAGCCCAAGAAGCGGTTAATGTCCCCCCATGGCTGGCCAACGCAAACCCCGCAACTCGTCCTCGCCCTATCTCGAAGGGCAGCTCCTCATCGCCATGCCGTCGATGACGGACAAACGCTTTGCCCGTTCAGTGATTTACCTGTGCGCGCACTCCAAGGACGGCGCGATGGGACTGATCATCAATCAGCCGGCCTCGCATATCAGCTTCGCCGAGCTGCTAGAGCAGTTGCAGATCCTGCCCCAGGGCAAAGCCGCCGACGAGTTGCCCGAAATCGCCGAGACCAGCGTGCATGTGGGCGGCCCAGTCGAAACCGGCCGTGGTTTCGTGCTGCATTCCTCGGACTACGTCACGCCCGACAGCACATTGCGCATCGGCGACAAGTTCTGCCTGACGGCCACCATCGACATCTTGAAGGCGATGGCGAACAATAGGGGCCCCAAGCGCTCGATCCTGGCGCTGGGCTATGCCGGCTGGTCGGCCGGCCAGCTGGAACAGGAGATTCAGGCCAACGGCTGGCTCAATTGCCCGGCCGACCTCGATCTTGTGTTCGATACCGATGTCGACGAGAAATACGAGGGCGCCATGGGGCGCATCGGGATCAATCCGACTCATCTGGTGAACGATGCCGGGCATGCCTGACAAGGGGCTTGCTGCAAGACCGCACCCGCTCAATCCACCTCCGCGTGCACTCCGATACCCAAATCGCGCATCTTTTTGCGCAACGTGTTGCGGTTGACGCCGAGCAGATCGGCTGCCTTCAGCTGATTGCCGCGCGTTGCCACCAGGGCGGCCCGCAGCATCGGGGCTTCCACTTCGCGCAACATGCGCTCGTGCAGTCCGGGTGGCGGCAAAACGCCGTCCTTGCGGGCGAATTCGCCGCGCAGCCAGCCTTCCACCAGAGCCGCCAGCGGCTGGTCCGTCAAATCGGCGGCGGCTGGTGCGCTCTGCACCGCCTCGCTCAATTGGGCGGCCACCAGATCTGCCGAGATCGTCTCCTGGGCGTGGATCGCCACCAATCGCAGCACCACGTTCTCAAGCTCGCGCACGTTGCCCGGCCAATTGTAGGCCATCAGCCGTTCCAGCGCGCCGGTCTCGATCGAGCGTTCGGGTAGCCCTGCCTTGGTGGCGCCTTTCAGGAAGTGTCGCACCAAATCAGGAATGTCCTCGCGGCGCTCGCGCAGGGGCGGCAGCCGTAGCGGCACGACGTTGATGCGGTAGTAGAGGTCCTCGCGGAACAAGCCGTGCGCAATATGCTGGCGCAGATCACGATGGGTCGCGGCCACGATACGCACATTCGACTTCATCGAAGTGCGCCCGCCGACGCTCGTGTATTCACCCTCCTGCAGCACGCGCAGCAAGCGGGTTTGCGCCTCCATCGGCATGTCGCCGATCTCGTCCAGCAGCAGTGTCCCGCCCTCGGCCTGTTCGAAGCGTCCGACCCCGCGGTTGAGCGCGCCGGTGAACGCACCCTTCTCGTGCCCAAACAGCTCCGCCTCGATCAGGTCGCGCGGGATGGCCGCCATGTTCAGAGCCACAAAGGGCCCGTTGCGGCGCTTGGAATGGCTGTGCAAAGCGCGCGCCACCAGTTCCTTGCCGGTGCCGGACTCGCCCGTGATCATCACGGTCAGATCCGTCTGGGTTAGGCGCGCCAGGGTACGATAGATCTCCTGCATGGCCGGGGAGCGGCCGATCAACGGACCCTGGTCGCCTGCGCTGTCGTCGTTGGCTGGTCGCGCCATTGACTTGGGCGCCTGCAGCGCCCGTTCAAGCACCGCCAGCAGGTTGTTGAGATCGAACGGCTTGGCCAGGTAATCGAAAGCGCCGAGTTCGGCCGCTGTCACTGCGGTTGCCAATGTCGAATGGGCTGACATCACGATAATCGGCAATTCCGGCCTGATCTTGCGGATGCGCGGTATGAGATCGAAGGCGGTACCGTCAGGCATATAGACGTCGGTCACCACCGCTTCGCCTTCGCCCGCCGCCACCCATTGCCACAGCGTCGAGGCGGTGCCTGTGATGCGCGCAGAATGTCCTGCCCTGGCCAGCGCTCGCGTCAGCACGGTGCGCATCGAGGCGTCGTCGTCGGCAACCAGGATCGAGCCGGTTCTCATGTCGTTACCTCGTTGGATGGGGCCATCGGCAACAGTACGCGGAACACGGTCCGGCCGCGCATACGCTCGGTCTCAATCAAACCGCCGTGCTCGCTGACGATTTGCGCCGAGAGCGCCAAGCCAAGGCCGGTGCCGCTTGGCTTGGTCGACACGAACGGTTCGAACAGGTGCGGCACGATCTCTTCGGGAATGCCCGGCCCGTTGTCCTCGACCGCTATCAGCAGCGGCAAGGCGATGCGCTGGCCAGTTCCACGGTCGGTAATGGCGACGCCAGTATGAAAGGCGGTCCGCAGCCAGATTTGCGGCTTGTCGGAATGTTTGGTTGCCGCCTCAACGGCGTTCTTGACCAGGTTCAGCACCGCCTGCACCAGGCGGTCGCGATTGCCGATGACTGGCGGCAACGAGGGGTCGTACTCTGCCGAGATCCGCAAACCAGCAGGCGCCGCGGCGGTCGCCAGACTGCGCACATGGTCCAGCACGCGATGGATGTTCACTGGTTCGGTGCCGCCGCTTGGCGCTGCCCCGAAAGTCAGCATGCGATCGAGCAGCGCTGCAATGCGATCGATTTCGGAGCAGATGAGTTGGGTCAAAGCTTTGCTCTCGGCGTCGAGGCCAGGCTCCAGCAACTGCGCCGCTCCGCGCATGCCGGCGAGCGGATTGCGGATTTCGTGCGCGATGACGGTGGCCAGGCCGGACACCGACCGACCGGCATTACGGCGTCCGAACTGGCGCTCCAGCTGCCGGGCCGTGGACCGTTCATGCAGCGTTAGCAGGATCGATCCATCGCCATCGGACAGCGGCCCGGCGAAAACCTCGACATCCTTGTGCTCGCCGATCCGGGGGGAGGCGATTTCAAGCCCGTTAAGACTCGAGGACCGCCCACTGCGGCGCGCCTGCCCGATCAGTGCCAGGACCGGATGATCCGGAGGCACAAAGGCCGATAGCGGCTTGCCGGCGAGACGGGAGAGGCTGGTCTGAAAGAACTCCTCCGCCGCCGGGCTGGCATAGGTGATGATGTCCTGCTCATCGAGCACCATCAGGGGGAACGGCAGTTGCTCGATCAGGCCGGGCGGCGCTGGGCGTGCGAACGGTGCAAGGGCGGCGCGGGAACGGCTCACGCTGCGGCCTCTTGGGTATGTGCGAACAGCTCGGTGAGGCTGGTCTCAATCGCCGGGATGCTGTCGCTCTCGCACAGCCGCTTGCGCCAGGATTTGGCGACCGGCCCCGCGCCCAGCATGCGCGTGACATAACTACCGAAGTGCTTGCGCATGTTGCGGAGCCCAAGCTCGCAGCCATAAACATGGAGCATAGACGCAAAATGCCGCCGAATGATCTCGGCGCGCGCGTCCAGGGACGGATCGCCGGGGTCGCGGCCGCTCGCGATGAATTGCGCGGCGCGCCCTGGCAGCCAAGGCTGGCCGTAACTGCCGCGACCGATCATCGCGCCGTCCGCCCCTGAGGCGGCAAGGCTTGCGGTCACATCGGCAAGGCTCTCAATATCGCCATTGACGATCACGGGAATGCGCACGGCGTCTTTGACCTTGCGGACAAAGGTCCAGTTGGCCTTGTCCTTGAAGAATTGGCAGCGCGTGCGGCCGTGCACCGTGATCATTCGGATGCCGGCCTCTTCCGCGCGCTTGGCGATTTCGGGCGCATTCAGGCTGCCATGGTCCCAGCCCATGCGCATTTTCAAAGTCACGGGCACCTTGACCGCGCCGACGGTCGCTTCAATCAACTTGAGGGCATGATCGGGTTCGCGCATCAGTGCCGAACCCGACAGTCCGCCGGTAACTTCGCGCGCTGGGCAGCCCATGTTGATGTCAATGATGTCGGCGCCCATCGCCTCGGCGGCGCGCGCTCCCTCTGCCATCCAATGCTGTTCGCGGCCGATAAGCTGTATTACAAAGGGCCCGTGATCGGACCGCATCGCTTTGCGCAGCAGATCACTGCGCTGGCGCACGAACGGCTCGCTGGCGACCATCTCGCAGACCACCAGACTTGCGCCCGCTTCCTGCGCCAGGTCACGCATCGGCTTGTCCGAAACGCCGGACATCGGCGCCAGAACGACGGGTGTGTTGAACTGGAAGGGGCCGACACGGAAGGCGCTCATTGGGTCGCAAACTCATTTTGCTTATTTTCTGTGCATAAGGTAGTCCATGCCCAAGAAATGCGCAATAACTGAGATTGGTAGCCTGCTGCCGTTAACGCCGTCGCAAAAGCTGCTGTTGGTTGCTCCACACGCGATGATCCGCCCACTGGCAGGCGCCCGCGTTCCGTGGCAGACCATTACGCGGTCCAAGTCCTGCCGCCCGGAGCCCTCCCCAACATGCGAGCCGCCGCTGTCATTGTTGCTGCCGGCCGAGGCACGCGCGCTGGCTCGCACGAGCTGCCCAAACAGTACCACCCGATCAACGGCAAGGCGATGTTCCGGCACAGTATCGATACCTTCGCGCAGCATGCCGGAATTTCCGCCATCCAGGTTGTGATCCATCCAGATCACAAGGAAATGTTCCTGACCCAGACGCGCGGGCTGAATGCCCCGTTGCTGCCGCCAGTTGCAGGCGGGCCTGAGCGACAGGCCAGCGTGCTCGCCGGCCTGGAGGCGCTGGAACCACATGAGCCCGAGCGCGTGCTGATCCACGATGCGGCCCGTCCTTTCGTCAGCGACGATATTATCCAGAGGGTTCTCGACGGCCTAGAGACGCGCAACGCAAGTATCGCCGCGCTGCCGCTCACCGACACGTTAAAACGGGCAAGCGCCATCAATACGATCTCGGCCACCATCGAGCGCGGCGGCCTGTGGCGGGCGCAAACGCCGCAGGGCTTCCGCTACGGGGACATTCTGGCCGCGCATCGCAAAGCGGACCGGGCGGGCCGGCACGATTTCACCGACGATGCGGCCATTGCCGAATGGGCGGGCATGGACGTGGGACTGGTCATGGGATCGGAGAACAACCGCAAAATGACGACGTCGGAGGATATCCGCGCGGCTCAGGCGCCCGAAATGGGCTGGCCCGATATCCGCACGGGCTCGGGCTTTGACGTACATCGCTTCACCAGCGGCGATCACGTCATGTTGTGCGGCGTGCGCGTCCCGCACGAGTTCGGCCTCGAAGGGCATTCCGACGCCGATGCGCCACTGCATGCGCTCACCGACGCGCTGCTCGGCTGCATTGGTTCAGGCGACATCGGTTTGCATTTTCCGCCCAGCGAAGCGCGCTGGAAAGGGGCGAACTCGGCCATTTTCCTCGCCGAGGCCGTTCGGCTGGTTCGCGAACGCGGCGGTCGCATCACAAACGTTGACTTGACTGTGTTGTGCGAACGCCCCCGCATCGGCCCGCATCGCGAGGCCATGCGCACCCGCATCGCGGACATCCTGGGCATTGGCGTCGACCGCACCAGCGTCAAGGCGACGACTACGGAGCGGCTCGGCTTTACCGGTCGCAGCGAGGGGC
This sequence comes from uncultured Alphaproteobacteria bacterium, assembly GCA_963732765.1. Lineage (GTDB taxonomy): Bacteria > Pseudomonadota > Alphaproteobacteria > Rhizobiales > Hyphomicrobiaceae > JANYHF01. The sequence goes on from CAVTAS010000010.1 coordinate 384,731, forward strand.
TGGCCGCCATGGCGACCGCAACCGTCCTGTTGCCGCCGGCCCGCTCGGCTATGCTCGAAGGCTGAGCACAACTTCCGCCACGGAGTTGCCGCAACACGCAAATCGCTAAAGAGTGACCTCAGGAGCGCCGATAGCGGCGCGAACGAGGTGTGGCCATGGGACAATTCGCCGAAGTTGATCCGAGTTCAGCCTCTCAGATTGCCGCCACGTCGGCCGCATGCTGCATGGCTTTGCGTGCGCGCCGTATGAGCCGCATCATCACGCGCATCTACGACGAGGCGCTGCGTCCGATCGGTTTGACGGCCAGCCAGTTCACGCTGCTGACCCAGGTGGCGCAGCAAAACGGCATCACCGCAGCCGAGATCGGCTTCGACCTCGATATCGAGAAATCAACTTTGAGCCGCAATCTCAAGCGTTTGGTATCGCTGAAGATGATCGATATGGACCCGCCCGCCGGTCGGCGCGGACGTGGACTGCATTTGACGCCCGCGGGCGAAAAAGCGATCCAGACTGCCTTCCCGATCTGGCGCACGACGCAGGAGCGCGTTGAAGGCGCGATGGGCGACCAGAGCACCGATACCTTCGATAAACTGTTGGATTCGGCTGAGAAACTGTTCGCGGCCGCGTAGGTTTTCCGACGCAATCGCCAAGTTGTGTCGACCCGGCAGGTTCTCTTGCCGGGTCTTTTTGTTTGGCCAGCAGCTGTGCGGCAACTCGCCATTGACCGGCCGCGCCGGGGTTGCGACAGTCCCCCGCAACTCGCTTGGCTCCGGCCATCTCGCATGGCGCACCCGATGACTATTGACGTCCCCAACAGCAGGTTTGCCTCCAGCACCCGAGCCGACTGGTTGCGTTTGGCTGGCGCTGCCGCGACGACCAGTTACCGCACTTATGATGGGATCAACGTTCATCCGATCCCGCCGGCGGCTCCTGACGCGCCCTGGTCGGGGCAAGGCCGCTCCAACCCCAAAGGTTGGGACGTCCGAACGGTTCATACAGGCAGTGATCCCAGAGCCGTTCGCCGTGCCATCGCCGAGGATATCGGAGCGGGCGCAACCTCCATCGTGCTGCAGCTGGCTACGCCCGGCCAATTCGGCCTCGCGCCCCGTTACGAAGCCATCGCAGCCGCCTTGGACGGACTGCCGCTCGACCGCCTGTCGGTCGGCTTTAAGGCCGGCGACCAGTATTTTGGCGCGGCGCAGTGCCTGCTCGGCTTGTGGGATGCGACTGGACGCGCCGCTATCACGGTGCGTGGGGCCATTCATGCCGACCCGCTCGGCACGCTTGCTCGCACCGGCGCGCTGGAGTCCGGGCTCTGGCCGGCGCTGGAGTTGCTGGGTCAGTTTGTCGACAGCAGTCTGGTCAGCTGGCCGAACGTTCGCCTTTTGTTGGCCGACGGCGCGCTTTATCACGATGCCGGTGCGTCTGAGGCCCAGGAATTGGCGGCGATGCTAGCGACCGCGGTGGAATACCTCCGTGTCATGAACTTCGAAGGACTATCAGCCAACGACATATTCCCGCACCTCACGGTGGGGCTGGCTGCCGACGCCGATTTGTTTCTGACTATCGCCAAGCTGCGTGCGGCCCGTGTGTTGCTGGCGCAGGTGACTGAGGCGTGTGGGGCTGCGGGCGCATCCGAGCACATCGACTTGTGGGTAAAAACCTCGCAACGGATGCTGACAATCAGCGCCCCTCACACCAACGTACTGCGCAATTCCATTGCGGCGCTGGGCGCGGCGCTCGGAGGGGCCGACAGCATTACCGTCGTGCCGCACACATTTGCCGCCGGAGCGCCCGACGCCGCCGCGCGCCGCCTGGCCGTCACCACGCATGCGTTGCTGCGGGACGAAAGTGCGATGGCCAATGTCCTCGATCCCGCCGCCGGCAGCGCACAAATCGCTGGTCTTACCGAGGCGCTCGCCACCCGTGCCTGGACGTTGTTCCAGGCCATCGAGGCCAAAGGCGGCATGGCGCGGGCGCTGTTGGCAGGATCGGTGCAGGCCGATATCGCCAAGACCGCCGCCCAGCGCACTGCCGACCTGACGGCCAGAAAGTTCGCCATTACGGGCGTGACCGCGTTTCAGGGTGCGGAAGAACGCGCACCGCTGTCGCCCCATCCTCCGGCCGCCCACATCGAGCGCGCCGAAACCCGCATTGCGCCGATGCCCGTGCGCCGGTTGTCGGAACCCTTTGAAACCGCATGACCACAAGAGGCCCTGCCATGTCCGAGTCCCGCACACCTATTCTCACCGGCGGCTGCCAATGCGGCAACGTCCGCTACGCGCTGTACGCCATGCCGGAAGGCACCAGTATCTGCCACTGCCGCATGTGCCAAAAGGCGACCGGCGGCGCCTATGCCACGCTGGTACCGAGCGCGCCGGAACACTTCGCCTGGACGCGCGGGACGCCGGGTACATTCGCCTCCTCCAACATCGCCACACGTGACTTTTGCCGCGATTGCGGCACGCCGCTCACCTACGTCGGTCCCTCCGGCCGCGTCAGCGTGACTTACGGCAGCCTGGACGAGCCGGGGCACGTGACGCCAACGCTGCAATTCAGCATCGAGAGCCGCCACGCCTGGGTCGATTTCATCGCCGATCTTCCAGGCACGCGGACGGACGAGGAACTGACGCCGCGTCAGATCCTGGAAATGGGGAACCATCAGCATCCCGACCATGAGACGGGGGCGGATTGGAAGGCAGGGATGTAGTCTACTGGTTTGAGCCCCATGAAGGAGCCGATGTCATGAGCCTCGCCGAGAAACCACGTCAGCCTCGAATGACGACGGCAGAATTTTTCGATTGGGCCGGCGATGGGCACCAAGGAAAGCAGGAATTGGTCAGCGGTCGCATACGGTCCATGGCGCCGGCCAGCTCGTTTCACGGCATGCTGCAGCTCCGGCTTGGCGCAATCGTCGATGGTCGACTAGCCTCCAGATTTCCAGCTTGTCGCGGCGGTACCGAAGTGGGCGTCGTGCCGAAGTGGGATCCTAAGCACAACGTTCGCGTGCCCGATCTGACTGTGACGTGCTCCCCGCTGACGCCCGGTGAGAAAAACTTCCCCAATCCAATACTCATTGTTCAGATTATGTCGCCAACAAATGAAGAGGATACCTGGGAGAGCATCCAGGCTTGCGCAACAATTCCCTCCCTCAACGAAATTGTCGTCGTCGAGTCTACGAAGGTGCAGATTAGCCTTTTTCTGAAACAGGTCGATGGCATTTGGCCCGACGATCCTGTCATAGTCGAAGCTGGCGGAACTGTAGCCATCAAGACCTTGGACCTTGAGTTTCAAATCGACGATCTCTACCGAGGCGCTGCATTCAAGTGACATTCCCGGATTTTACCAAGTTGTCTCTGGATAGTCTGAAGGTGCCCGCCATGCGGGCGTCCCCGCCCACCTTCACCCCCACGCCCGAAGGCATCCCCATCGCCTCGCGCTACACCTCAGCCGATCTCGCCGGACTCCCCTATCTCGACACCTACCCCGGCCTCGCGCCTTTCCTGCGCGGGCCCTATCCGACCATGTACGTCGAGAAACCCTGGACCATCCGGCAATATGCGGGCTTCTCGACCGCCGAGGAGAGCAACGCCTTCTACCGGCGCAATCTCGCAGCCGGGCAACAGGGCGTGTCCGTCGCTTTCGATCTCGCCACCCATCGCGGCTACGACAGCGACCATCCGCGCGTGGCCGGCGACGTCGGCATGGCGGGGGTGGCGATTTCGTCCATCACCGACATGCGCCGGCTGTTCGAGGGCATCCCGCTCGACAAGGTGAGCGTGTCGATGACCATGAACGGCGCGGTGCTGCCGATCCTGGCGCTCTTCATCGTCGCGGCCGAGGAACAGGGCGTGACCGCAACAAAACTTACCGGGACGATCCAGAACGACATCCTGAAAGAGTTCGCGGTCCGCAACACCTATATCTATCCGCCCGCTCCCTCGATGCGGATCGTGTCGGACATCTTTGCCTATATGGCCAAGGAGATGCCGAAGTTCAATTCCATCTCGGTCAGCGGCTATCACATGCAGGAGGCAGGCGCGCCGGCCGATCTGGAGCTGGCCTATACGCTGGCCGATGGCATTGCTTATCTGCGCGCGGGCGTGGCGGCCGGCCTCAAGATCGACGACTTCGCGCCGCGGCTGTCGTTCTTCTTCGGCATCGGCATGAACTTTTTCATGGAGATCGCCAAGCTGCGTGCGGCCCGGCTGTTGTGGGCCGAACTGGTGCAACAGGAGTTCGCGCCGAACGATCCGCGTTCGCTCAGTCTGCGCACGCATTGCCAAACGTCCGGCTGGTCGCTCACCGCACAGGACGTGAACAACAACATCGTCCGCACGATGATCGAAGCCATGGCGGCGACCCAGGGCGGCACACAATCGCTGCACACAAATGCGCTCGATGAGGCGCTGGCACTGCCCACGGATCATTCGGCCCGTATCGCTCGCGACACGCAATTGCTGCTGCAGGCCGAAAGCGGGACCACACGCATGATCGATCCCTGGGGCGGTAGCTACTTCGTCGAAAAGCTGACGCACGATCTGGTTGAGCGCGCGCGCGAACACATTGCCGAGGTCGAAAAACTTGGGGGCATGGCCAGCGCTATTGAGCAGGGGCTGCCCAAGCAGCGCATCGAAGAGGCAGCAGCCCGTACCCAGGCGCGCATCGACAGCGGGCAGCAGGTGATTGTGGGCGTCAACAAGTACCGGCTGGAGGACGAACCGCCTCTCGCCGTGCGCAAGGTCGACAACGCGGCGGTACGCGAGGCGCAAATCCTGCGGTTGCAGCAGCTGCGCGCGGAGCGGGACGAGGCCAAGACGCAACACGCGCTCAAGGCGCTGACCGACATTGCTCGTTCTGGCGCTGGCAATCTCCTGGCGTCCTCGGTCGAGGCTGCCCGCGCCATGGCGACGGTGGGCGAGATCACCGCCGCCATGGAGATGCGTCTTTGGGCGTCACAAGGCCGAGACGCGCACGATCAAAGGCGTGTATGGCGCGGCGCTGGGAGCTGACAACGATGCAGCCCGCAACGTCCGCAAGCTGGTCGCCGCTTTCACGGCCAAGGAAGGTCGCGCGCCCAAAATACTGATCGCCAAGGTTGGCCAGGATGGGCACGACCGTGGGCAGAAGGTGATCGCCTCGGCTTTCGCCGACCTTGGTTTCGAGGTTATGATCGGCCCGTTGTTTGCCACACCCGGCGAAGTCGCTCAGGATGCGGTGGCAAACGATGTACACATCGTCGGTGTGTCGTCGCTGGCCGCGGGTCACCTCACGCTGGTGCCTGAGTTGCAGGCCGAACTTGCCAAGGCGAAACGAAACGACATCATGATCGTGGTCGGGGGTGTCATACCGCAATCGGACTATCCAGCGCTGCAAGCCGCCGGGGCCAAAGCCGTGTTCGGTCCCGGCACCGTCATCGCCGAGGCGGCCGCCGATCTGGTCGCCCGCCTCAACGCCGAACGCGGGATCGGCACTTACCCAAGGAACCGCTGATCATGTCGCAAGCCTGGCTCACCCTAATCGGCCTGACGCTGGATTTCCTCGGCATTCTACTGTTTGCAAACGAATGGTGGGCGGCACTGAAGGCGGAACGCGTCGAAGCCGAACTTGAGGCGCGTAAAGCCATGTTCAAGCCCAACCCGATGATGCCGGGCAGCGGCATCCCCAACCAGGCGGTGTTCGACTGGATGCGCGAGCAATCCGAGGCGCGCCAACGCCAGTACCGCACGGCCGAAGCCCGCACAGCACGCTGGCAATTCTATCTGATCGCCCTGATACTGGTGGCCGTCGGTTTTCTGTTCCAGCTGGCGGGTGCATTCCCTGGCTGCTGTTCCATCATTGGCATCCAGCCCACGGGTTGAGGACGATGAAGCGCTCGCCACTCCGTGTCCTGGTCACCGGCTTTGGTCCGTTTCCCGGCATCGTCGAGAACGCCAGCGAGGCCTTCGCGCCACTGTTCGCCTTTCGCGCGCCTGAGCGGTTGCCAGATGTGCAAACCGCCTGCGCCATTCTGCCCACCCATTGGCACGCCGTGCCGCGGCTGCTGCACCATCTGCTTCTTGAGGTGCAACCGCATATTTGCCTCCACTTCGGCGTGCAGGGTAACGCGCAAGGCCTGGTGCTGGAAACCATCGCGCGCAACAGGGCTGTGGAACGCGCCGATGCCGCCGGCCTGCTGCCACCAAGCGCTACCCTCGACGCTGGTGCGCCCTTTGTGCTGGTGCCGCCATCGGGCCCCACGCGGCTGCTGACACGCGCGCGCCAGCAAGGCGTGCCGATCGCCCCTTCAGTCAACGCAGGCGAGTATCTGTGCAATTCGCTGTTCTTCCATTCGCTGCTGGCCGCGCGACGCATGGCGCAGCCCCGGCTGGTTGCCTTCCTGCATCTGCCGGTTCGGGTTGGCGGAGCGGGCCTTGCCGAAGAGGACGCGCTGAACGCTCACAGTTTGCCACTTGAGGCCGCGCTCGCCGGCGCCACATACGTACTAGAGGCGATGACGGAGCAATTTTCCTCCGGAGTGGCGCGGAGTGGCACAGGATTTGCTGTTGCCCAATAGCTGTCTCGAAGCGAGACAGGCTGTGTGCAGTGAGCCGAGCGCCATGACCACCGATCGCCGACACCTGTTGCGATGTACCGCGGCCATGCTTGCGGGATCAGCGGCCATGCTGACCGGCCCGGCGCAGGCCAAGACCAAAGCGCCGACCACGTCCATCCCTGACAACGATGCGCCCACACTCGATCCCACCAGCAAAGCCGATCAGACGGCAGTCCTGCAGGCCGCCATCGAGCGCAGCGCGGCTGCCGGTCGTGTCCTGCAGCTTCCTGCTGGCGCATTCTTCTGCCGCACCCTCGGCCTGCCAAGCGGTGCCCGCATCGTCGGCGTACCAGGCGCAACGCGTTTCGTTTTTGCGGGGTCGGGAGCATTCCTGGTCGCCGCCCACGCTGATAATCTCTGGCTGGAGCACTTGACCATCGATGGAGCCTTGCTTCCGCTGGACGTCGAGGCGACCGACGGCCTGATCACATTTTCTGACTGCCGGAACCTGACGCTTCGAGACATAAAAGTCACCGACAGCCTGCTGAACGGCATTTCGCTACGGCGGTGCTCGGGGCGGGTCGCGGGTTGCAATATCAGCGCGTGCGGCGCGACGGCCATCTTCAGCCTCGATGGAGTCGGTCTGGCCATCACCGGCAACACCATCACTGACATCGGTAACAACGGCATTCAGGTCTGGCGCTCGGAGGCGGGCGACGACGGCACTTTGGTGTCGGGCAACCGCATAACGAAGATCGCGGCGCGAGCCGGGGGCGACGGGCCGAACGGCAACGCCATCAACGTGTTCCGCGCCGGGCGCGTGCAGGTCACGGACAATCACATCACGGACTGCGCCTTCTCGGCGGTGCGCGCCAACTCAGCCTCGAACTGCCAGATCACAGGCAACAGTGCGACGGGCCTTGGTGAGGTCGCCATTTACGCGGAATTCGCTTTCCAGGGTGCGGTGATCGCCAACAACCTGGTCGATGGAGCATCTGTCGGCATTTCGGTGACGAACTTCAAAGAGGGCGGGAGATTGGCGGCGGTGACAGGCAATCTCCTGCGCAACCTGCATCGCAAATCGGCCAGCGGAGAAGACCAGGGTGTCGGCATCTCGGTCGAGGCCGACACGGCGGTTTCCGGCAATGTGGTCGAGGGGGCCGAGCGCATCGGCATCCAGGCCGGCTGGGGATCGTTCCGCCGCGATATCGCGATCACCGGCAATGTGGTGCGTGCATGCCCGATCGGCATTGGCCTGGCCTCGGACGCAGCCAGCGGCGCCGTGATCGTGGCGCAGAACCTGATCAGCGGCGCTACCGACGGCGCCATCCGCATGATGGACCGCGAGACCGCGCTGGGGCCCGATCTGGTGCGCGACGGAAGAACCGCGGGCAAGGCAATCTCAATCAGCGGCAATGTCGCCAGCTAGCAAAGGACGAGCGCCGCGCGCTACTGCGCCGCCAGAGTAGCCCGGTTCGGTCGATCCGTGCCGAGCAGGCTCGCCTCCTGTTGCAGCGCCTCGGCCAACTTCGCGCGCGCCAGTTCGGCCTCGCGCTGGCGGTTCCACATGCTGGCGTAGAGACCGTTTTTGTCCATCAGCTGGGCGTGTGTGCCCTTTTCGGCGATCATGCCCTTTTCAAGGACGATGATCTCGTCGGCATGCACGATGGTGGAGAGACGGTGCGCGATCACCAGTGAGGTCCGGCTCTTGGCGACCTTATCTAGCGCGTCCTGGATCTCGCGCTCGGTGTGGCTGTCGAGGGCGCTGGTCGCCTCGTCCAGCATCAGGATCGGCGGGCCCTTGAGGATTGTGCGGGCGATCGCGACGCGTTGTTTTTCGCCCCCTGAGAGCTTCAAGCCGCGCTCGCCCACAGGCGTATCGAAGCCCTGCGGCAGCGTGGCGATGAAGTCGGAAATCTGTGCCAGCCTGGCCGCTTCCTTCACCTCCTCGTCGCTTGCCGAGGGGCGGCCGTAGCGTACGTTGTAGTAGATCGAATCGTTGAACAGAACGGTATCTTGCGGCACCACGCCAATGGCGGCGCGCACGGAGGTTTGCGTCACCTCGCGGATATCCTGGCCATCGATCAGCACACGTCCAGCCGATACATCATAGAAGCGGAACAGGATGCGCGAGAGCGTGGATTTGCCTGCGCCGGACGGCCCGACAATGGCGACCATCTTGCCCGGAGGCACTTCAAAGGTAACATTCTTCAAGATCGGCCGGTCGGGATCGTAATGGAACGACACGTTCTCAAAGGTGACCCGCCCTTCTTTCACCACCAGTGGCTTGGCGCCCGGCTTGTCTTTGATCTCAGGGTTCTTATCGAGCAGCCCGAACATCATCTCAAGGTCGACCATGCCCTGCTTGATTTCGCGGTAGACCATGCCCATGAAGTTCAACGGCACGTAAAGTTGTGTCAGCAGCGCGTTGACCAGCACGAAGTCGCCAAGCGTCTGCTGGCCTTCTATAATCGCACGCGCCGACAGCAGCATGCTGATGGTCAGCCCGACCGTGAAGATCGCCGCCTGCCCGATGTTCAGCACCGCGAGCGAGTAGTAGGTCTTTACGTTGGCCTTTTCATAACGCTGCATGGCGCCGTCGTAGCGTCTGGCCTCCATGTCCTCGTTGCCGAAATATTTCACCGTCTCGTAGTTGAGCAGACTGTCGACCGCCTTCGAGCTGGCGTCGCGGTCGCTCTCGTTCAGTTCGCGGCGGATGCCGATGCGCCATTCGCTGGCCCGCACCGTGTACCAGAGATAGGCCGCCACCATGACCAGCACGAGCAGCACATAAACAAAGCCAAAACTGCTCCAGAGGATGAAGCAGATCAGCAGCAGCTCCAGCGCGGTCGGGATTGAGGTCATGACGCCGAGGCGGATGATCGAGTCAACAGCGCTGTTGCCCTTCTCGATAATGCGTGAAATCGCGCCCGTGCGCCGCTCGATGTGGAACCGCAGCGACAGGTCGTGCAGATGGCGGAAGGTCTTGGTCGTCAGGTGCCGGACGGCATTTTGCGAGACCCGTGTGAACAGCACATCGCGCAGCTGGTTCAGGATCATCATCATGACGCGGGCGACGCCATAGGAGATGATCAGCATGGCCGGCACGATGGCCAGGCCGAGCCCGACTGTTGTGGCCGGAGACTGCGTGCCCACCGTCGTGGTCAGCCAGTCCGTCGCTCCCTTGTAGGCATAGGGCATCAGCACCGTGACGATCTTGGCTGCCACCAGCGCCACACAGGCTAGCACCACCTCCAGTTTCAAGTCACGACGACCAGCCGGCCACATATACGGCATCAGGTCCGTCAGCACCGTGACCAGCTGAGATGTGGGCTTGCTAGCGGGAGCAGGCGCGCCGGCAATCGGCTCGGCAATGGTCATGTGGGCTTTCCATGAAACGAACAAGGCTGCCCGCTAAAGGGCAGCCTCGCTGAATGACTGCGGGCTCTATGGCCCCTGATAGGACTATTGATGGGCCGCCGCCAGTCTTCACACTGTCAAGCTGGCCAGATGGCTCGCGGTGCTACCGGCGATCGAACTCCTCATCGCATTAGTCATGCTCTCGCCAGGGATGCTTGTGAAGCACTGCGGTACGGTAGCAGAGCTGGCGCACGCGCTTGCGCGCATGGCCGCGAGGCTGCGCCTTGACGTTTTGGCGAGGTAGCGCGCGCACTTGTGCTTGGCGCGCCCGGCGCGGTTGGACAGCGCGGCCGACCGAGGATCGCAAAATGCCATCGGGAACGCGCACTCGCTCAATCTTGGAGCCACGCACCACATTTACGACCGAAGTCTTAGGCTGGTTCTCTTTGATGCGCGCAATCTGGCGACGCACTGGCTTGGGACGAGCCTGGGCGTACCGCGGCTTGGCAATCCGAAGCGGCTTGGCGGCAATAGCTGGCTTCGCCACCGGTACGCTTCTGGTGGCGGCCGGCGCCGCGGCAACCACCGGAGCCGCCGGCGGGTCCTTGGCCATCTCGGCGGGCGGCACGATCTTGATGACCTCTGCTACATTGGGAACCGGAGTCGCCTCGGCGGTCTTGGCCGGTACGGCCGGCTCGGCCGGAGCGGTGGCCATCTTGGCAAGCGGCACGATCGTGGTCTCGCCGCCAGCCGCGATTGCAGCCTGACGCGCGAACATGAAAATCGCCGAGTGCGTTGCCTTGCCATCGTCGCCGAGCAACTCGGCACGCGCCTGATGCTCGCCCAAGGGAAGCGGCTGGGTCACATCCAGGAGCCAGCGTCCCTTATCGCCGACGCTGGTATTGCCGACCTGTTTGTCGTCCAGGAATAGCTGCAGCTTGCGCCCGGGCAACCCCCGGCCAGACAAGGTGATAACGCCGTTGCCGTCGGCAGCTGGAACAAAGCTGATATCGGAAAACACCAAATCCGACACAGCCTCCGCGACGACCACCGGTGGCTCGCCAGACGCCGGGGCTTGAGGTGCAGCAGCAGCATCGGCGGGTGAGGCGTTTGGCGCAGGCCCAGGCTGAGCCTTGGCGGTATCGGCTGGCTGAGCTTCCGATCCTGTCAGCGACTTCATCAGGTCGTTGAACTTCTGGTTCAACGTGTCGGCGACGGACCCGGCATCTGGTTTGCCGTTCTCGGCAGCTGGAGCCATTGGCTCAGGTGCTGCTGTTGCCGGGTTGGCCTGGGCAGCAACTGCTTCCGTGGGTTTGTCGTTGGTTGGGCTTGGCTGTGCGGGAACGGTCGTGACCGTGGCCTGGGGGTCTTGCGCTGGCTTAGCCACTGGCGCGGGTTCAACCATTGTCGCTGATGGTGCAGACAACGGCGCGGTGGCAACCGGAGCGGGCGCGGGCAGCGGCGTTGCGGCGATCACAACTGTATCGCCTTGCGGATTCTGGCCCGAGTTGGACAGCGTCGTCAGCCAATTGCTCAACGAGCGGCCGGCGAACTGGATCTGGCCTGGATGCGCGGGCAGGGCGTCAGGCTCAGACGATGGCAACGCCAAGGCCTGCAGCTGCCGGGCCGATAGGGTGGCGGCATCCTGCAACCGGCTCGGATCGGTTGCGACCGCGTCAGCCTCAAGGATCGCGGGACCCTTTATCGAGGCTAGCAGGGCAGCAGCGTTTCTCGCCCCCGCCAACGTCTTTTCGCCAACCGTCAGCAACCGATCGCTAACTGCGCCCTGAAGGGGGTCGGGCAGGTTGCGCAGGGCATTGGCCGCAGTTGTAGCGGCCTGTTGCGGAGCCTGCACATCCATGCTGTGCGCCCGATCAACTAGAAATCCTGCCGCGGCAAAACCACAGACAATCGCGCCAATGGGCAGCAAAACTCCGCGTCGAAGCATAATGCGGCCTCCTCCTTGATCCAACCTGACCTCATCGGCACCCCGAAGGCGGACGGAAGTTTGGCCAATTCTGGGCGACGCCATCCGCAGGTGTCGGAGATGTATACAGAATCACATCGTGTTGCTCATGCGACAACAAAGCCGCATTGTCGAGCCCGACAGCGAATAGAGACTTAATTTGAGGGCCTTGGGATGACCAACGAAAAGCCGAGCAGCCACAAGCGTCAGGCCATCTGCGTTTATTGTGGCGCTTCAAGCGGTTCCGATCCGGTTTTTGCGATGGCCGCACACCGGCTTGGCTCCGATATGGCGGCGGCGGGCGTCGATTTGGTCTACGGCGCTGGCGGCATCGGCCTCATGGGCGATGTCGCGCGCGCCGTGTTGGCTGGCGGCGGCCGCGTCACGGGCATCATTCCGGACTTCCTGAAAGTGCGCGAGGTGCACCTGAAGGAAGTGCAGGAGGTGATCGTGACCAAGGACATGCACGAGCGCAAGATGCTGATGTTCGAGCGCGCCGACGCCTTTGTCGCCTTGCCTGGAGGTATTGGCACACTTGAGGAACTAATCGAACAGCTGACGTGGGCGCAGCTAGGCCAACACAAGAAGCCGATCGTAATCGCAAACATCGCTGGGTTCTGGGACCCTTTGCTGGAGTTGCTCGGCCACATGCACATGGCCGGATTTCTCAATAAGCCCTTCATGCCCGGAGCGGACGAAGCGCGCTATCACGTTGTAACGCGCATCGAAGACGTCGTGCCGCACACCCTGGGGCTGCTGCAAGCGGGCGCTTCGGTCGCAGCCGACAGCGACATCGTGCGGCGCTTCTGATCGTTTTTGCGCCTAAATTCTTGCGCACAAGCAATGGTGCGGGGAAATGTCCGGGTTGCGGGGCCGGGTCGTTTACTTTTCTGACCTGGCTGCCAAACCTTTTGGGGATCCCCGGGGCATGGCTACGACCGCGCTTTCCATCGACAACTCCGCCGAGCAGCGGCAGCAGAGCCGCAATTTAATAGACACCATCGCGCTGGTGGGTGGCATGACCGTGCTGACCGCCAGCTCCGCGTTCCTGCTGCTGGGTTGGTTCGGCCTCCTGTTGGCGATTCTGGCCGTGGGGCTGCTTGCCTTGGCCGCCCCGAACATCCCACCCGTCTTTGTGATGCAGCTATACCGCGCCAAGCCGATGAATCGCCGCAACGGGCGCGATTTCTACGCCATTCTCAACGAGTTGGTGCAACGGGCGGGAATGGACAAGGCGCCTGGTCTCCACGTCATTCCAAGCCTGACCCTGAACGCCTTCTCGGTCGGCACGCCGGATCGGGCCGCGATCGCCATCACCGAAGGCCTGTTACGCAAGCTCACCTTGCGCCAGATTGCTGGCGTGCTGGCCCACGAACTCAGCCATATCCGCAACAACGACCTGAGACTGATGGCGCTGGCCGATGCCATGACGCGGATCCTGCAGGCGCTGTCCTGGATCGGGATGGCGCTGATTGTTTTCTACATCCCGCAGTACTTTGCCGGCAGCACGCGCATACCCTGGGTCGGCGCGTTCTTGCTCTTTGCCGGTCCTGCGCTTGGCAGTCTGCTGCAACTGGCGCTCTCGCGCACCCGTGAATACGACGCCGATATCGATGCGGTCGGCCTGACTGGTGATCCAGATGGGCTGGCGTGGGCGCTGGCCGACATTGAGCGCTATCAAGGCCGGATTTGGGAAGACCTGATTTTTCCGAACAGCCGCCGCGCGCCCGAGCCGTCGCTCTTGCGCACCCATCCAGCCACCCAGGAGCGGCTTGACCGGATCGCCGCCTTGCGGGTTCCAATTGGAGAAAGTCCGATTGCGTTTGGCGCCGAGAGCCCGAGGGTGTCGCTGGTTGGCATGGCCCCCTCGGCCATGCGACCGCGTTACCGCTTTCCGGGCCTGTGGTTCTGAAACCAATGGCCCGAAGAACTTATTCGGTCGCTGATACGCAAGGCCCCGGAATCGTCACAAAATCTAGGTTGAAACTAGGTTCGGCTGTGCTCGCCCGGAGAGGGGTGGGTTAATTCGGTATCCGCGGGGTCTGGAGATCATGATGCGAAACTGGCTGGCTTCCTCGAGAGCGACGGCGTGCGCGCTCGCGCTATTGCTGGCAGCGTCCTCGCCAAGCTTGGCCGCCGAGCCCGGCGGCCCCGAGCGCTTGCCGAGCCAACAGGAAGTGTTCCAGATCAAGTTCCGTCAGGCACTTGTGCGCTCAATTGAGGGTGAAGTTGGCGGCGTCAGAAAGATTTCGCCCGAAGATCGCAAAGCGCTGAAGGATTTCTATCTCGACCGCGACGGCCAGCCGATCTGGATCGACAACGGGAGGCTCTCCACATCGGCGCAGAGCGCCATCGCCACGATCGGCGCTGCTGGCGATTACGCCCTCAATCCCGCAGACTATCCGCTCCCTGCTTCGACCATCGGCAGCGACGCCACGCCTGATCAACTGGCGCAGACCGAGATTGAACTCAGCCTCGCCAGCCTCGACTATGCCAATGACGCCCATGTCGGCCGCATCAATCCGGAGCAGGTCTCCAACAACATCGACCGCGGCTCGACCCCGCCCAACCCCAAGAAAGTGCTTGAGGAACTGGCCAAGTCCCCGGACGCCGGCGCAGCGTTGCTGGGCTATCATCCCAAGCACCCGCAATTTGAACTGTTGCGCAAGAAGTATCTGGAATTGAAGGCTGGCAAGACGCCACAAACCGCTGCCGCTGTGCCTGCCGCCGAAGCAGACGACGCGACAGCTAGCCTCGATACCGCCGCTGTCGTCATTCCGCGCGGGCCAGCGTTGCAACCAGGCGACCGCCATCCGCAGGTCGCGCTGATCAGGCAGCGCTTGGGAGCATTTCTGGCGCCGGACTCTTCGGCCCAAGACCAGGCCTCATACGACGACGTGCTGGCCGTGGCCGTGCGCAAGTTCCAGATCGCCAACGCGCTTCCCGACGACGGCGTAATCACCCGCGACGTCAGGCGCGCCTTGAACAAGACTGCCGCGCGCAAGCCGCCGGCCAAGAAGGAGCCCGTAGCGGTCAAAGTCGAATTCGCCGTCCGCCGCGTTAGAGCGCATCGCAGTCAACATGCAACGCTGGCGTTGGATGCGGGAAGATCTCGGCGATTTTCACGTCCTCGATAATGTGCCCGAGTTCCTGACCCGAGTGTTCGACAATGGCAAGGTTGTATTCACCGAACGCATCGTCACTGGCAAGACCGATACGCCGACACCGACCTTCTCGCAGGACATGCAGTACATCGAGTTTAACCCCTACTGGAACGTGCCGAACTCGATCAAGACCGGCGAGATCCTGCCGGGGCTTATGAAGGGCAAGGACATCATGGGGGCCCAGAACCTGCGCGCCTCTTATCGGGGGCAACCGGTGGATGTTTACAGTGTCGATTGGTCGACCACCGACATCAGGAGCCTGGATTTCCAGCAACCGCCCGGGGGCGGCAATGTGCTGGGTGTCGTGAAGTTCATGTTCCCCAATAAGTTCGACGTCTATATGCACGACACGCCGTCGAAATCGCTGTTCGACAAAACCGTGCGCACCTATAGCCATGGCTGCATGCGCGTGCGCAATCCGATGTCCTTTGCCACCACTCTGTTGGAACACGACCAGGGCTGGGGGCCGGACGATGTGCAGCGCGCGGTGTCAGACGGCAACAATCAGCAGGTGCGGTTGCAGAAGCCGATCCCGGTGCACGTCACCTATTTCACGGCTTGGGTGCAGGAAGACGGCAGCGTGTCGACCTTCGGCGACTGGTACGGCCACGACCGCCGGCTGGCGCTCGCGCTGAATGGCAAGACCGAGCTGCTGGCGCAGGAGCGGGCCCAGGAGGTTGCGCTCGCCATCAAGAAGCCGAAGGTGGCGCCTGATCCGGGTTTCCAGGACAGCATGCC
The DNA here is from genome assembly GCA_963732765.1 of uncultured Alphaproteobacteria bacterium. Classification (GTDB taxonomy): domain Bacteria; phylum Pseudomonadota; class Alphaproteobacteria; order Rhizobiales; family Hyphomicrobiaceae; genus JANYHF01. Next base: position 400,494 of record CAVTAS010000010.1, read on the forward strand.
GAATTTCCTTGAGCAGCTGTTTGGCGGCGGAAACTGATTGGACAGATGCAGGTTGGGTCAAGCACTTGCGCGAGCCTACTTTGCGACCTGGCCGTGGATGTTGGGTCGCGCTGAAACGCTTGACCCAACCTATGTTCCACTGCGGCTAAGCCTTCGCGCCGGCCTTGAACAGTTTGTAGTTGATGCTGTCCAACAGCGCTTCGAAACTGGCATCGACAATGTTCGGAGACACGCCCACCGTGAACCAGCGCGTTCCGGCCGCCTTGTCGTGGCTCTCGATCAGCACGCGCGTCACGGCCTCGGTGCCGCCCGTCAGGATACGGACCTTGTAGTCGACCAGTTCCACGTCTTTGATCAGATCCTGGAAGCGGCCTAGGTCCTTGCGCAACGCCTTGTCGAGCGCGTTCACCGGGCCGTTGCCATCGGCGATCGACCACAATGGCTCGCGGTCTCCATTGATGAACACCTTCACCTGCGCCTCCGCGACCGTGACCTTCACTCCCGTCGCATTGAAACGCCGCTCCACCATGACGCGGAAACTGTCGACGCTGAAATACTGCGGCACTTCGCCGAGCACACGGCGGGCCAACAGCTCGAACGAGGCCTCGGCCCCTTCGTAAGCGTAGCCCACCGCCTCGCGCGCCTTTACGTCATCCAGCAGCTGTGCGATGCGCGGATCGTCCTTGGCCAGACGAACGCCCAGCCGCTCCAGTTCGTAGAGGATGTTGGAACGGCCTGCCTGTTCGGAAATCAGCACTCGGCGGCGGTTGCCAACGCTTTCGGGCGGCACATGCTCGTAGGTTTCCGGATCCTTCAGGATGGCCGAGGCATGGATGCCCGCCTTGGTGGCGAACGCGCTCTCGCCGACGTAAGGTGCCTGGCGTGCGGGGGCGCGGTTCAGCACCTCGTCGAGCAGCCTCGAGGCATGGGTGATGCGGGCCAGCCGATCCGATGTAATACCGGTCTCATACGACTTGTACAGATCAGGCTTCAGCAGCAGCGTCGGTATGATCGAGGTTAGGTTCGCATTGCCGCACCGCTCGCCCAGGCCGTTCAACGCGCCTTGCACCTGCCGGCATCCAGCCCGTATTGCGGCTAGCGTATTGGCGACGGCGTTGTCGGTGTCGTTGTGGGTGTGGATGCCCAGTTGCTCACCGGGCACGACTTTGGCCACCGCGGTGACAATCTCGGTCACCTCGTGCGGGAGTGTTCCGCCGTTGGTGTCGCACAGCACGATCCAGCGCGCTCCAGCCTTATGTGCGGTCTTGGCGACGGCCATCGCATAGTCCGGATTGGACTTGTAGCCATCGAAAAAGTGCTCGCAGTCGATCATCGCCTCGCGCTTGGAGGCAACGATGGCTTTGACGGAGTCCTCGATACTCTCGAGGTTCTCCTCGTTGGTGCAGCCCAGCGCCACGCGGACGTGAAAGTCCCAGGCCTTGGCGACCAGGCAGATGGCGTCAGCCTTGGCCTGCAGCACGCCCTGCAATCCAGGATCGTTGGCCGCCGACCGTCCGACCCGTTTGGTCATGCCAAAGGCGACGCTCTTTGCCTTTGCATAGCCCGCCGGTGCGGCAAAGAACTCCGTGTCCGTCTTGTTGGCGCCGGGATAGCCGCCCTCGATATAGTCGAGGCCGAGTTCATCGAGCGTGGCCGCGATGCGGCGCTTGTCCTCCAGCGAGAAGTCGACGCCCTGGGTCTGCGCTCCATCACGCAAGGTGGTGTCGAAGAGGAAGAGGCGGGAGCGGGTTGCGCGAGCGGCTTCGTCGATTCGATTTTTTGTAAGCAGCCGAGACTCTTCCAGGCCACTTCGTTCGCCAGGACTCATCTCTTCACCTCCCACGTCGTCCTCACGTCGCCGGTGATGCGATCCTTCTCGTCCTTCAGCGTCACGCCCAGGGCATCGATCGCGGCGCGGATGCGGTCGGCCTCCTTGTAGTCCTTGGCCCGGCGCGCCGTGTGACGGGCTTCGATCAGCTCTTCGATTTTGGCCTCGTCAACGGCAACTGCCTCCGCCCCGACGTTCAGCTCCGCGACGGTCTCGTCGCCATACAGACCGAGAAACTGCAGCGTCGCTTTCAATTGCCCGGCCCGATCCGGATTGCGCCGCGCCGACTTCGCCAGGCCGTGCAGGATCGAGAGCATACTTGGCGTGTTGAGATCGTCCGCCAACGCCGCTATCACGTCCTCGTGTGGCGCGCCCTCGGCCGGCACACCATGCAACATCTCGGCGAAATCGAACATCGTCGCGCGCGCCTGCACCAACCGCTCGACCGTCCAGTCGATGGGTTGCCGATACTGCGTGCCGAGCATTGCCAGCCGCAGCGCGCGGCCATGCCACTGCTGGCTCCCGAAAGCTTTAGTCGCCAGCAGCTGGTTGATGGTGATGAAGTTGCCGAGCGATTTCGACATCTTCTCGCCTTCCACCTGCAGGAAGCCATTGTGCATCCACACGTTCGCCATCACAGGCTGGCCATGGGCGCAGCAGCTCTGTGCGATCTCGTTCTGATGGTGCGGAAACACCAGATCGATCCCACCGCCGTGAATGTCGAACACCGGGCCGAGGTGCTTCCATGCCATGGCCGAGCACTCGATGTGCCAGCCTGGACGGCCCGGCGCGGTCACGCCCTTGGGCGAGGGCCACGAGGGTTCCCCCGCCTTCGATGGCTTCCACAAGACGAAGTCCATCGGCCCCTTCTTGTAGGGAGCCACGTCGATCCGAGCGCCCGCTTCCATCTCCTCCAGTTCACGGTTGGCGAAGCGGCCATAGTCCGGCATCGAGGCAACGTCGAACAGCACATGCTCTTGGCCGATATAGGCATGGCCTTGTGCCAGAAGCATCTCAATGAGCGTCACCATCTCGGCGATATGCTCGGTTGCGCGCGGCTCCACGGTTGGGGGAAGCGCTCCCAACGCAGCGATATCCTCGTGAAACTGCCTGGCTGTGCGCTCGGTCACATCTCGGATCGAAACTTTTTCTTCGGCCGCCCGCGCATTGATCTTGTCGTCGACGTCGGTGATGTTGCGCGCATAGGTGACATGCGCATCGCCATAGAGGTGGCGCAGCAGCCGGAACAGCACATCGAAAACGATGATCGGGCGGGCATTGCCGATGTGCGCAAAGTCGTAGACCGTGGGGCCGCAGACATACATGCGGACGTTCGCAGGATCGATCGGAGCGAACGGCTCCTTCTTGCGCGTCAGCGTGTTGTAGAGCGTCAGTGCGGGCGTCGGCACGGCGAGATCCTTGTATTGGCGGCCTTGCGGGCTGATGTAACCCAACTCTTTGGGCGAAAACAGGCGGTCGCGCCAGTCGAAACAATCGGATGATTGAACGGTTGTAGCGGCTCCCTAAATTTGCCGAGGATCGGAAACCGCAGGGCGCGCCAATGCCGAAATCGCTTTGCCCCTCCCGCATGGCTTTCATACCGCCTTTGGGGGAACGACTTTGATGCCAGGGTGCTACAAGCGCCAAAACACCGACGCCTATCACACAGGGACTGCCCACCGCATGGCTGAGAAACGCATTGACCCCCAGTCCACGGCGTTGCTGCTGATTGATCTACAGAACGATGCCTTGCATCCCGAAGGAGCCTACGGACGTGCAGGTCTCGGGTCGCCAACGCTGGCGGGGCTTCCGGCCCGGGTTCTGCCGGTAGCCCGGGTTCTCAGGCGGCGCGGCGGTTGGGTCGCTGCCACGCACTTCACAATCCTGGAAGGCAAGCAAGGCAAACCCATCATCACCGAACACATGCGCCAGCTGCGCCCGTTTCTGAAGCAAGGCGATTTCCTCAAGGGAAGCTGGGGGCACGCACTTGTCGATCAGCTGGCCGAAGTCGACCTTCACATCGACAAGTTCACCCCTTCCGCCTTCGAGATGTCACCGCTCGAGTGGGCGCTCAGGCAAATCAAAGTGGACACCTTGCTGCTTGCCGGAATGACCACGCCCGTCAGCGTTGTCGCCACAATGCGGGATGCTCTGCAGCGCGATTTCCATGTGCTGGTCCTGGAAGATGGCGTCGCCGCGCTCGATTCCAAGCAGCACTCCTCGGCACTGTCTGAGATGGCGGCTATGACCCAGGTGCGTACGACTGCCGATGTTCTGGCGCTGATCGGCTAGGCATCGCGGTTGCGCCAAAGCGCGGGACCCGCACCGCTGAGCAGCTCCCGACCTTCCATGACCGCGTTGAAAGCCTTGGGAATTCCGCAGTCAACTCGTATAAACCTCTGCCTGTGCCAACCATCTGCCAACCGTCCGGCATTGTCTTTGCAGACCCCCGTTTCCGTCTCCCGCCCAACGAAGCCCTAAATTCACACTTAGTAAGCCATACTTCCCGACTTTCCAGGAGCTTCACACCGTGATCACGCGCCGCCGCTTTATCCGTACTGCCGCTGGCGCCGTAGCAAGCACGTTTGCGCTCGGCGGCTACGCGATGGGCGTCGAACCGATACTGCGACTGGCCGTCACCCGCTACCACCTCGCGCCAGCTGGCTGGCCGCCCGAATTGAAACTCACCATCGCTGCTCTGGCAGACGTGCACGCGGTCGTCCCCGGAATGTCGGTCGAGCGCATCCGCCAGATCTGCGCCGCCGCCAATGCCCTCAACCCCGATGTCACACTGCTGCTGGGCGACTACACGCGCGGCCGCAAGCAAGGTTGGACCGTCAGCGCTGCCGACTGGTCCAAGGCTCTCGCGACGCTCAAAGCCCCGCTCGGCGTTCACGCCATCCTTGGCAACCACGACTGGTGGGAAGACACCGAGGTGCAAAAGCGCGGGAGCGGCCTGCCGGTCGCCTACCGGGCCATGGAGGACAACGGATTATCCGTCTACCATAATCGCTCTGTGCGGTTGACCAAGGACGGACGCCCGTTCTGGCTTGCCGGTCTCGGCGACCAGCTCGCGATGCTGCCGGCACGCCGCAAGGGCATCGTAAAGTGGTCCAACCTGCACGATCTGCCTGGAACTCTTGCTCAAGTCACGGACGATGCGCCTGTAATCCTGATGGCTCATGAACCCGACATCTTCCCCAAGGTGCCCGCCCGCGTCAGCCTGACGCTGTCTGGTCATACTCACGGCGGCCAGGTGCGCGTGCTGGGGTATTCGCCGGTGGTGCCCAGCCGCTTCGGCAACCGCTACGCCTACGGACATATCCGCGAGAGAGAGCGCGACCTGATCGTCTCGGGCGGCCTGGGCTGTTCGATGATCCCGGTCCGCCTCGGTGTGCCGCCGGAAATCGTCCTGATCGAACTTGGCGGTAGCGCCGCGTGAGCCGGCCCATTCAGCCGCGCGCCTGGCCAGACCTGGCCGGCAGGACCGAGGGCGCGCGCCACCTCCTGGCAGTGCGCGTCTATTTCGAGGATACCGATTTTTCGGGCCTCGCCTATCACGGCAGCTTCGTGCGCTGGTGCGAGCGCGGCCGCTCCGACTGGCTGCGGCTTATGGGTGTGCATCATAACGAACTCGCCGCCGCCCCCGATCCCAGCGCCTTCGTGGTGCGCCGTCTCACCATCGACTATCTCAAACCGGCCCGCATTGATGACGTGCTCGAGGTGGTCTCGACCTGCACAGAGCTGACCGCGGCAACGCTGACCTTGCTTCAGGAGGTGCGGCGCGACGGGTTGCTGTTGGCCAAGGCGAAGGTGCTCGTGGTGTTGGTGGGCGCTGCCGGCCGGCCACTACGGTTGCCGCTGCGGGTGAGGGACGTGTTCGTGGCGGCAAAGGACCTATGAGGCAACCCGGAACGCCCAACCGATTGGGAGGACATCGCCGTGGGTGGCCGATCGCGTCGATCAGACGGATCGCCGCGTAAGCCCGGTTGCACTCAGGCCGGTGCTTTGGGGCCTGCGAGCGTCAGTGACCGGGCAAGTGACTGATTCGATAAATCGTCTATCCTGACCAATGGTCGCGTTGGCGGCGACAACCCTTGGAACGGACACCATGAGCGACCAGATTCGTGTGGCTGTGATAGACGACCACCAGTTGTATCGCGATGGCGTGATCCGGGTTCTGACGAAGTCGGGCAAGTTCGAGGTGGTCGGCGAGGGGGGTAGCGTGGCGGAAGCGCTGCGTGTCGCCGCCGAGCAGTCTCCCGATATCGTGCTGCTCGATATCAGCATGCCAGGCGATGGCATCGCCGGCGCGCGTGCGATTGCGGCAGCCCATCCCAGGATCAAGATTGTGATGCTGACGGCGTCGGAGTCCGACAGCTTGGTTTCGCAGGCGATGATGGCGGGCGCGGTGGGCTACATCGTCAAAGGCGTGACCGGCCCCGAGCTGACCCGGGCGATCGCCGACATTCATCGGGGCGAGGGATATGTCAGCCCCAGCCTGGCGGCGAAAATCCTATCGCAGCAGAAGTCGAGATCGGCGAATTCGGAGCCGCCGGCGCCAATGGCGGAACTGACCGCGCGCGAGCAGGAGATCATGAGCCATGTGGTGCACGGACTGACCAACAAGGAGATCGCGCAACGGCTGTCGCTGAGCGAAACCACGGTCAAGCATCACGTCTCGAGCATCATGTTGAAAACCCGGGCGCGCAACCGCACCGAACTGGTCCGCGTCGAACTGGGCCGCAGCCTTGACGACGACATCTCAGGCTCAGACAGCGGCAGCGACCCGCAGGTCAATTGATTGCGATCGGGTTACCCGCGCGCTAAGGCTGCGCGATTGGGCAGACAAGCGAAGTGCTCCAGATAATGCTTCGTTATGGCTCCAGCAGCGCGCTGGCGGCAGTTCTCGGCCGGTTGTGCTCGTCCATACCTTGATTGTTCGTTACCGGAAATCATCAAATTAAGTAGAATACCGACACACAAGAACAGCTCACTCCGCACACAAATTATGCCGTTGATTGGCTGTCAATAGCCCATTCGTGCCGGCACTTCGGATGCGACCTTGGTCCAAGAATCTCAGACCATGGTGGCCATCCCCCCTGAACGTCGGAGCAGCCGGTGTTCAGACCGCGTGCCCTAGTCGGCTTCGCAATAGACAGCGAATACTCGGACACAGAATTTCTCGGCATCCAGCACTTCTTTTTCAGTATCCCCAGATCAGTGACCCCGGGTCATTGGGCGCTCCCACCTTGCCGGTGCCGCCCAACCCCTTAACGTGCGTGTGGAGTAAGTAGCATGGCGACTAGCTTCAATGTAAATATCAACGACCTCCAGTATATCCTCAGGCAGATCAAGATCGCGGAAGATAGCTCGATCGGCTACACGCCAACTACTCCGACTAAGACGATCCTCCAGTCCATCATGGACGCTTATGGCGTGACGGCGGCGAACGCAGCGCAGCTGCCGGCTGGCCTGCGCACGGTGGATGGCACGATGAACAATCTGACCGGTCCTGGCATGTCGGAGTACGGCGCAGCCGACAATCTGTTTCCGCGCCTGACGGATCCGAATGTTCGCAACCGTCGATGGCCCCGGCATCGACTTCAATGGCGATCGGCATCGTGCGACGTCGGTCAACTCAACTATGGCAATGCGACACCACTGCCGGTACTGCACGCTGGCGGATCGAGCGTTGCCGACGCCGATCCACGCATGATCTCGAACCTGATCGTCGATATGTCGGTCGAGCAATCCCGCGGCAATCGAGGCATTTCTCAACAATCCGCTGTCGCTGGAAGCTTCGCTGGCCGACGTCGCGGCATGATGCCCAGTGGCGAACGCTGATGTGCCGTGGCTGGCAAATCCGCTGAATTACGTGCCGTCGCAATCCGATCATGAAGACCATCCCGAACCAGTCGCCTGACATCGGCCTGTCGCCTGGCTTCAACTCGTGGATGACGTTCTTCGGCCAGTTCTTCGACCACGGCCTCGATCTCGTCACCAAGGGCAACAATGGCACCGTTTACATTCCGCTGCGGCCGACGATCCGCTCTATGACAAGGGCGCCGATGGGATCGCGAACAATATTGTCGATGCATACTTCGTGTCAGATCCTGCTGGTTCCCGGTGCGCCGCCGGCGGTATCGGGCACTGCCACCGCTTGGCAGGCCTACTATACAGTCGACCCGACGAATTGGCCTGCAGGTGGACCGCCTCCCGGAGCACGACAACGTCTCCGATTCGGCGTAAAAATTAACGACGACGGCGCTGGCGCCGACGGCATCTTGGCACCGCCGACGACAAGCCGAACTTCATGGCGCTGACGCGCGCCACGGCGACCATTGACGCCAATGGCATCCCGCAGATGAAAACACCACGACCTCGTGGATCGACCAGAACCAGACTTATACGTCCCACGCCTCGCACCAGGTGTTCCTGCGCGAATACGCGACAGTTGACGGCAATGGCACGATCCAGTCAGCACTGGTAAGCTGCTGGACGGCACAGCGGCGAGCGGATCGGTCGCCGGCGCGATCGGCAACTGGGCTGAAGTAAAGGCGCAGGCCACGGCAATGCTCGGCATCAGTCTCAACGATTTCGACGTGCACAACGTTCCGCTGCTGCTGACGGATCAGTACGGCAAATTCATTCCCGGTGCGAACGGCTATGCCCAGGTGGCGATCAAGCGACCGCATTGTCGACAGCTGCACGGGCGCAACGGTTAGGCTGCTCGCCGCCGACATACATCGAACGGTCAGCGCGGCCTCGACATCAATGCACTCGCCCTCGACCATCGCCGCGCCTGGTTGTACGACTGCACACACTGGCGCCAACGGCCTACAAGGAGCCACAGTCAGGTCGCCGATGCAGACATTGATGCGAACGGCAACGCGCATCTACGACGCCGGCCCCGACACCCTCACTGATGTCAGATGGCGACGGCTTCAATGAGTCGACCGCAGACTTTTGCGGATAGCGATCCGGGCGTCGGCGACGATGGCCATGAACAGCCACCTACGACGACGAAATGCTCAACGCGCATTTCATCACGGGCGACGGTCGCGGCAACGAGAACATCGCCCTGACCATCGGTGCATTCGATCTTCCACTCCGAGCACAACAGGCTCGTCGAAGCGAACAAGGCGACACTCATCGAGCAACGCCACGACGCCGGCCGGGCTGGCGTTCCTCAATGAGTGGCTCGATCGTCGACGTTACGGCGGTTCCCACCGACGCTCAGCACCTTGGTGTTGGGATGGCGAACGCCTGTTCCAGGCGGCGCGCTTCTCACCGAGATGCAGTACCAGCATCTGGTGTTCGAAGAGTTCGCCCGCCGCATCCAGCCGATGGTCGACCCCTTCATCTTCAACAGCGCGCCGGAAATCGATCCCTCGATCGTGGCCGAGTTCGCGCACACCGTCTATCGCTTCGGCCACTCGATGCTGACCGGCACGGTTGACCGCCTCGACAACAATCTCGACCCACTTGACCCCTGTCGACGGCGAGGTCAGGCAGGCACTGCTCGCAGCGTTCCTCAATCCGCAGATGTATGTGGCCAGCGGCGCCGACGGTCGAAGCCGCCAACGCCAACCTCATCCGCGCCCTGTCGCGCGATGTCGGCAACGCGATCGACGAGATTCATCGTCCCCGACGTGCGCAGCAGCTTGCTGGGCCTGCCGCTCGACCTTGCCGCGCTCAACATCGCCCGCGGCCGCGACACCGGCGTTCCTTCGTTGAACGAAACCCGCAGGCAGCTCTATCAAGGTGCCGATCCGCAGCCTGGCCGATTTGAAGCCCTATGAAAGCTGGGCCGATTTCGGGGCGAACCTCAAGAACCCGGCGTCGATGGTCAACTTCATCGCGGCCTATGGCACGCATGCGTCGATCCTGGCGGAGACCACGACCGCCGGCATGCGCGCTGCAGCCGAAGCATTGGTTGCTGGCGTGCTATTGCTGACAGCGACAACTCGTTCAAATCGGACGCTCTCGACTTCTTGTATCGGCACCGGCGCCTATGCCGGCGGATCGCTTGGCGGTCTCAACACTGTCGACCTCTGGATCGGCGGCCTGGCCGAAGCACACCCCGAGTTCGGCGGTATGCTGGGTACGACGTTCAACTACATCTTCGAAGCGCAGATGGAAAATCTGCAATTCGGCGACCGCATGTACTACCTGACGCGTACGCAGGGTCTCAACATCCTGAACAACCTGGAGCCCAATACGTTCTCCGATCTCGTCATGCGCAACACCGATCTGGGTGATATGTATGCGACCCACTTGAACGGTGCGCTGTTCGTGACGCCGGACTACTTCCTGGAAATGGATACCGGCATCGCGCAGGAAGACTACAATCCTGGTAGCGATAATCCAGCCACGACGACCGTGGTGGAAGGTGCGGGCCTTGATCCGCTCTGGGGCAACGGCGAGGTGCATTCAGCACTTATCGCTCGCAAAGTCATGCGGACACTTGGCACTGACACTGACAACACCAATGGTAACGTGGCAGGTGACGGACATCTTGAAGGCGGCGTGCTCCGCTTCACCGGTGGCGAACATGTCGTCGTCGGCGGCACCGAAGGCAACGACAAGATCTGGACCGACAAGGGCATCGACACCCTCTGGGGCGACGGCGGCAACGACTACCTGAACGCCGGCACCGAATCCGACGATGTGTTCGGTGGCGAGGGCGACGACATCATCGAGGATCCGTTCGGTGACGACGTGCTGCGCGGCAACCAGGGCAACGACGTCATCTCGGAAGCCCGTGGCGCCGACCTCGTGTTCGGTGACGAAGGCAAGGACTACATCATCCTGGGCCAGGACGCGGCCGAAGCCTTCGGCGGCGAAGGCGACGACTTCATCCTCGGCGGCGCGGGCAAGGACTTCCTGCTCGGCAACGAAGGTGACGACTGGATCGAAGGCGGCGCCAGGTTTCGATACCATCGCCGGCGACAACTCGGAGCTGTTCTTCAACTCCACGATCATCGGCCATGACGTGCTGTTCCACGGCAGCGACGAAGGCGACTACGACGCCGAGTCGGGCGACGACATCATGGGCTCCGGCCCCAGCGTGTTTCGCTACGAAGGCATGTTCGGCTTTGACTGGGCCATCGCCAAGAATGATATCACTGGTCGTCGATTTCGACATGGCGATCCCGATCTTCACGACCATTGCGAACGACATTCTGAAAGATCGCTTCGACCAAACCGAAGCCTTCTCAGGCTGGAACTACAATGATTTGTTGCGCGGCGACGACCGTGGCCACAAGGGCGGCGGCTCATCGGCCCCGGACTTGGTTCCAACCGAACTCTTTGCTGATCACTTGCTGACCCAGGAAGGCATCAATCGCATCGCCGGCCTCAACGTTTGGCTCGGCGGCACCGCTGCCGGCGGCATGGACGGCACCGACGCACGCATTTCGCTGTTTGGCGGCGCCTCGCCAGTCCCCGGGTCGACGCCTGTCTCCACCTTCCGCGACGGCAACATCCTGATGGGCGGCGACGGCAACGACCTGTTCCAGCGGTCGTGGCGGCTATGACCTCATCGACGGCGATGCTTATCTCAACGTGCGCATCAAGATCGTGGTTGGCACAACGGCGTCATCTACTCGGCCGAGTCGATGAGCACCGACACTGTGCTCAGCGGCCAATACGCCGGCAAGGTTTACAACACGAATGCTGATGGCACGCCAAACTTCGCCAGCCCGGCCTTCGGTGGCGCAACGCTCAACTCCCTGATGTTGAACGGCACCATCAATCCCGGCAACATGACCATCATCGTGAGCTCCTGACCGACACCACCAACGTAACCGGCGCCGGCCAGAACATCGATACCGCGGTCTTCCAGGGCACGATGGCGGAATACGAGATCGAAGGTCTCCAGACCGACGGCATCAACTACACCGGCCAAATCATCCGCCAGGCCCAGGACATGGACGGTGACGGCTTCATCTTCGTCCGCGACAAGGATACCGGCGCTGTCGGCGCCGTGATCCAGGGTCTCGACGCCAACGGCGCGGTCATAGACGTGCAGCTGCCCAGCAGCCGCGGCCTTCTGACCGACGACCGCGATCTGATCAAGAACGTCGAGCAACTGCAGTTCGCCGACCGCAATTTCGTGATCGGCGGTCCCAACCATCAGGCGACGGGCATCGTGACCATTGCCGACGCCACACCGTTCGACGGCCGGGTGACGCCCTATGTCGGTCAGGTGCTGGTGCCGACGCTGTCAAACGTCGCCGATCTGGACGGCATTCCGCTCGACACGAACGGTCTGCCGGTTGGCCTCAACTTCGAATGGCAGACCACCGAAGTCGGCAACGACGCCGGTTGGTCAACCATCCAGACGTCGCAGACCTACACGGTTCGCAGCGTCGATCCGGGCCACATCCTGCGCGCCGTCGCCGTGTTCAAGGACGGCAACGGCGTCACCGAACGCATCTACTCGGTGCCGACCGACAACCCGACGGTTGCCTTCAGCGTCAACGAAAACAGCGCTGAGCGGCACCGTGGTCGGCCTGCAGATCCCGTTCAACGTCGACTACGATGCGCAGTCGATCGGCGGCAATCCGCCGCCGGATGTCGACCTCGCGACGCTCCACCACGAGATCGACCCGGCTAACAGCGCCGGCGGCCGCTTCACGGTCGTGCTCAACGGCGTCGATTTCAACGGCAACCCGCGTTACTCGCTGGTCGTCAACAACGGCGGCCCAGTGCTGCTCGACTACGAAGCCTTGCAGACGCCTGCCGACAATCAGTATCAGGTCGTCGTCAGTACTCTCGATGCGCCTGGCGGCACACTGGTCGCGGTGCGCCAGTTCACGATCCTGCTCAACGACATCGTCGATGAGTCGATAGTGCCGGTGAACGCGCCGACCGACATCAACTGGAATGGCGTACGGCCTAGCGATACGGCGTTGCCCACCGATGGTTTGGTCATCGCCAACCTCAGCACCGTCGATGTCGACAGCTCGGCAGTGACCTGGCTGAAGACCGGTGGCGACGCTCGGTTCTCTGTCAATGCGGCAGGTGCCGTATCGTTCACCGATCCGGCGGTCGCCGTGAATGGCATGATCGCCGGACAGGTCTACACCCTCAATGTGCAGGCCGCGGAGACTGCGAACCCAGGCGTCACGGTGAACGAAGCCATCACCGTCCGCACCGGCACGACCGGAAACAACAACGGCGTTGCAGGTGCCCTCAACGGCAGCGGCCTGACGGACGTGGTCTACGCCCTTGCCGGCAACGATCTCGTCAATGGTCTCGGCGGCAACGACGTCCTGTTCGGCCAAGCCGGCAACGACACGCTCAACGGCGGCATCGGCAACGATGACCTGACGGGCGGAACCGGCAACGACGCCATCAATGGCGGCGATAGCGACGATGTCATCCGCTACACGATCGGCGACGGCAACGACACCGTCAACGGCGGCGCCAACACCGACAGTTTGGTGATCACCGGCACCACGGGCGGCAACGACACGCTCGACGTCGTCTTCAACGGCACGTCGCTGACGAACTTCGAAGGCGGCACCGCGACGGCTGTGGAGTCGGTTCGCGCCGACCTCTTGGGCGGTACGGGCGACTTGCTCGATTACAACGGAACGGCTGCGGCTTCGGCCGTCACGGTCGACCTCGGTGCCGGAACGGCCTCGGGCTTCACCTCGATTTCAAACATCGAGAACGTCAGAGGCGGCGACGGTAACGATATCCTCATCTCGGCAGCAGGTGTCAGCAACGCCCTGACCGGCAACAACGGCAATGACACGTTCACCGTGCACGATGCCGGCGATACGGTCAGCGAATCGAACGGCGTGACCGGCGGCGTCGATACGGTGTTGTCGGGCATCACCTACACGATCACCGACACGGACGTTGAGAACCTGACCCTGCTCGGCACCGCCAACATCAACGCCACCGGCAACAACTCCGCGAACGTGCTGACTGGCAACTCCGCCAACAACACGTTGAACGGGTCCGGAGGCATCGACACAGTGGCGTTGGCAGGAGTGCTGGCTGATTATACCTTCTCGCTCAGCGGCGCTAACGTCCAAGTCACAAGCGCGGCGGGCGGTACGGATACGTTGATCAGCATCGAAAACTTGCAGATCGGCGCTCTGACGTACGGACTTGTTGCGGGAACGAATGCGGCCAACAACAACCTCAACGGGGCAACTGGCGCCGCTGGGTCACAGATCGTGCTCGGCTTCGACGGCGCCGACACTATCAATGGTGGTGCCGGCAACGACATCATCCAAGGCGGCGCTGGCAACGACATCATCAACTACGTGATCGGCGGCGGAGCTGATAGCGTCGATGGCGGTGCAGACAATGATACACTGAACATCACGGATGGCACGGGTAACAACACCCTCGACGTTCTGTACAACGGCAGCGCGATCACCTCGGTTGAAGGCGGCTCGATCATCAATATCGAGACCATCAACGTCAACATGGGTGGTGCTGCCGATACCATCTCATTTGCCGGCTCAACGGCCGGTGTGACCGTCAATCTCGCCGCGGCGGCTGGCACGTCCGGCATCGCTTCACTGCTGAACGTTTTGAATGCCACGGGTACCGCGCAGGCGGACAACCTGACCGGCAACGCCGGAGCCAACATCCTGTCCGGCGGCGGCGGCGCAGACGTCATGAACGGCGGCGCCGGCGGCGACATCCTGATCGGCGGCGATGGGGCCGACAACATCAACACCGGTGCCGTCAACGACAATGTTGTCGACGTTATCCGGTTCAGTGCAGCAACCGAGTTTGGCGACGCCGTCACCAACTTCGATAGCAACGGACCGACCGGAACTGACGATCAGTTCCAGTTCGGCGGCGCGCTCAACACCGCCTGGGATGACGAGGCGAACGACAACAACTTCACCTTCGCCAGCGGCAATGGCGCCGCTGCTACTGTCAACGCCGGACTTGGCAACGCCGGAAATGTCGAGGCGCTCATCCTGACGGGCATCGGCGTCGAAGGCGTGAGCAATGCCAACCTGGCCAATGCAACGCTAGTCGCGGCGGCGTTCAACGCAGAATTCGCCATCACGGCGGCAAACGGCCAAGATGCGCTGCTTGTGATCAACGATACAGACGGCACTGACGCGACACTCTGGCAGTGGGTCCAGGCCGCAGGCGGGGGTGCCGAGATCGACGCCGGCGAACTGACCTTGGTCGGTAGGGTCAACGCCAACGCGACCGTCACGACCGGGAACTTCGACTTCTTCTAACCCGCGCTTCGCACCGGGAGGTTCGTCCCCCCGCCTCCCGGTGCGTTTTACCAGGCTGTGCGACCTGTCCTCCCCCCCCCCAACAACGGCCGCCAATTCCTCCGGATTGGCGGCCGTTTGTGCATCGGACGGCACGCAATTTGCAGTGCTTCCAGCAAGTGAAACGGCGCATGCTCTTGAGCCCGCTGTGGGCCAGACGAAATCCGCCCCCGATCGAACCGCAAGGACCATTGCCATGAACATTTCAGCGACCGGATCCGACGCCAATGGCGCCGCTGCGGCGCAACAGGCTGCCCCAAAGACGACGGCTGCGCAGGTCGCCGCAGCTCGGCAGACCCGCTTCACCGAGGCCTTCTCCAACATCGTCGCGGTCATGATGCGCGACGAGGGTTTCGGCAACCTGCGCCTGCGCGACCTGGAATGGCTGGTGCTGCCGCCCATTATGTCGGGCCAGTGGCGCCTCGGCCAGACCCGTGCCGACGCGCTCGGCGAAAAGTCGCCCGATACCGACGTCAAGCGCACCACCGTATTGCCCTCGGCCGCCATTCTGTGGGCCAGTGTCTCGCCGGAAATCGACAAGCGCCTGTCCGAGAACCTCGATCAAGCCATCCATCTGCGTCCCGACGAATGGCTGAGCGGCGACAACCTGTGGCTGATCGTGGCCGCCGGCGACAAGCGCGTGGTGCCGAAGTTCCTGCGCCAACTGGCCAAGACCGACTTCAAGGGCAAGACGGTTAAGTACCGCGTCACCGGCCCCGATGGCAAGGTTGTGGTTAAAGTGCTCGACGGACAGGCCGCCAAGACGGTGGCGTGAGACGCAGCTGGCCCCGGCCCGTCAGGGCTGGCGCCTGCGGCAACGCTGCAACAGTGCGGCCATCAAACCTGTGGATTGTCACACAGTTGTCATGGAATGGCCGCACAACTCCGCACCGGGGCTGTGGGACATCATCAGTAATTGCTGGTAAACGGGTAGAAACTGCAGGAATTGTCAGGAATCGGTTGGGGCAGATCAGGTCGCCGTTGGCAATCTGTGACAAAGATTGTTTGCGCCCGGCCCGCTGTGCAACTTGAGCGGTTAGACTACACGATTTGAGCGCGCTGATTGAGACCCGCCCGGGTTCGTGGTGGCAGTCAGTGATGCGTAACTATGCTTCGTTCCAACTTTCCAACTCTGAGTTCGTCGCGCTGCGCGCTTGGCACGGGCGGCTCTGTGATTGCTCATAGGGCTCGCTTCGGGGACGCGCCATGAGCACCCTGGATGTGGAAGTGTTGCCCGATAGCTCGCAGCCCAGCGGTGGCCACGCGATCATCCGGCTGAACGGCGTCACGCGCCTGCCGCTGTTCCCCAATTTCGTCATCCGGCCGCAGGACGAAGCGATCTCGCTCGACGACCTGGCAGGCTGGCCCAAGGGCGACCGCCGGCCTCTGGCGGTGCGCGATCGCGCAGGCGGCATCGACCTCTATGTTGGCCCCGATATTGTCGAGGCGCCCGGCCTGGTACCCGGCACTCCGGTGGTTCTGACCATTGCCGATACGGAGCTGCGCGGCGAACTCCACTGGCCCGATCTGCCGCAAATCCGTCGGCAGTCCAGCGAGCAGGAAAGGGAGGAAGCGGCTCCGGCGTTGTCCGTTGCGGATCCTGCCGAGCCCCCGGATGACGAGCTGATTGCAGAGCCGTCGATACCTGAGGACGCAGAACCCACCAGCAAAGAGTATAGTGCCGGTGCCGTGAATGGCTCTCATGTCCCGATGCCCGACGTGCGGACTCCCAGCGCAGGTGAGCGGCTGGAACCGGTGACGGCAGAGGCAGAGCCTGCCCCTTCGGAGGTGGCCCCGCCGGAGCCATTGCCAGCAGACGGCACCGCATTGCCCGCGACCGCGGCAACCAGTGCGTTTCTGTCGATTCGGCCCGCCTCCGATGCGGGTCCTTTGCGGCCAGCCCAACTGCCGTCGCGTTTTGCAGCCGTTGCGCGTCTCACGGTCTTCGGCCTTGCCATGTTGGCGTTGGGGGCCCTGATGGTTGCGCTCTGGCCAGCGCTTAAGGGGATCACCTCGAAAGCCTCTGTTGCCGGACAGTTTGGCACAGTTGTCGACACTCTATTTCCAGACAGTCCACTTTCGCCGGCCGGCACCAATCCAGCAGGCGTGAGCCGCGACGCGGCGCTGGAACGCGCCAACGCCTTCTTGCATGGCGTCGGCCGGCCGGCAGACCGCCAGGAGGCGCAATTCTGGCTGCGGCGCGCCGTGGCGCAGGATCTGTCTGACCCGCGCGTGCGCTGGGCCTTGACACAGCTGGGCTCGGTCTACGCCGCACCTGGGCCAGGCCGACAGCCCGACTACGACGCGGCCGCGCTGCTCTGGCAGTTGGCGGGCGCCAATGGCGATGCGGTTGCGCACTGCTTTCTTGGCCAGATGTTTCATCGCGGCCTCGGCGTGCCGGCGGACAGGGCCAAGGCACGCAGGCATTACGAGCGCGCGCGGGCGCTCGGCGGCTGCGACGGGCTTGAGGCCGCGACTGCCGCTTTGCAGGGGGACTAGGGCATGGCTGGCGGGGTGATAAGACCTCTAATCGTGATGGTGCTGCTGTTGGCGCCGTCGATTGCGACGGCACAGGACGCCGGCTACGGCATTAGCGTCGTTGATCCTGCTCCCGCTTTTGACGACAAGCGCCAGCTACCGCAGACCGGCTCGACGGAGGCTGAGGCCAAACGCCTTGCCGAAGAGCTTGCCAAGCAAAAGGCCGAACAGGCGCGTCTCAAACTAGAGGCAGATCGTCAGCTCGCTACAGAGGCCGCCGCCAAGGCAAAGGCAGAAGCCGAAGTCCAGCGCCTGGCCGAGGAAGCCCGCAAGCTGAAAGCTGACCAGGAGAAGTTGCGTGCCGAAGCGGAGGCAAAGCAGCTTGCAGATGCCGCCGAAAAAAAGCAGGCGCAAGAGCAACGCCTGAAGGCCGAAACTGAGAAACTCCAGGCGGAGGCCAAGGCTAAGGCGCTGGCCGAAGAGGTCGCTCGAAAGAAGGCCGAACAGGACAAGCTCCGCGCAGAAGCCGAGGCCAAGACGCTGGCCGAGCAGGCCGCCCTCAAGAAGGCCGAGCAGGAAAAACTCCGGGCCGACGCTGCGGCCAAGTCGTTGGCCGAGCAGGCTGCTCTCAAAAAGGCCGAGCAGGACAAGCTTCGTGCCGAGGCCGAGGCCAAAACGCTGGCCGAGCGGGCCGCCCGCAACCAGGCCGAACTGGACAAGCTGCGCGCCGAGGCCGAGGCCAAGAAGCAGGCTGAGCAGGCGGCCCTCAAGAAGGCCGAAGAGGACAAGCTCCAGGGCGAGGCCGAAGCGAAGAGACTGGCGGAAGAGGCCGCGCGCAACAAGGCCGAACAGGAGAAACTCCGCGCCGAAGCCGAAGCCAAGCAGCAGGCGGAGGAAACTGCCCAGAGGACAGCTGCGGAGCAAAAGCTCCGGGCCGAAGATGAGGCCAAGCGCGCTGCCGATGAGGCCGCAGCCACAGCGGCGGCCGAGGCCGAAGCTTGCAGCCAGCCTGGTTCCTATACGGTCGACCCGGCGCCGCTGAAAGGCGGACGCATGCGCCTCGCGATTTCGTCGCCATGCCGTGCCGGCTCTGACGTTACTGTCGCCTATGGCCCTTATCGCTTCGTCTACACCCTCGATGCGAACGGCTCTACCGAAGCCATCCTCGACCTGTTCCTGGGCACGGGCATCGAAAGCGCTGTTGTTTTCGCCGACGGTCCTAGCGTGCCAGTCAAGGCTGAAGCGACGGACTTGGACCAGATTTCGAAGGTCGCGCTGACTTGGCGCGATCCTATCAACCTCGATCTGCATGCGCTCGAATATTCCGCCAAGCCGGCATCTGTCGGGGACATCTGGGCCGACCAGCCGCTGTCGGCCGAAGCAGCAGCAGACCTCACGGCTGACGGGCGCGGCCATGGCTTTCTGACCTCAGGCCTAGGGGCGCCCGGCAAGGGCGACCAGGCCGAGGTCTATACGCTGTTTCATAGCGACAAGCAGAGCAGCGGCATCGTCTCGTTCCTGGTCGACTATGCCAGCCGCGGCAGCTCGCCCACCGGCGAAACCTGTGGCGAGGGCAAGTACGCCGCGATCGGCTTCGAGATCCTGCGCCTGAGCAAGGGACAGCCCTCGCCATCCGAGCGCATCTCCTACGCGCCAGTCCCTTGCGGCAAGGACCTCAGCGAGCAGGACCGCTTCAGCCGCTATCAGATCAGCGAATTGAGACCGCGCCACTAGCAGAAGCGCGGACGAGTTTCGGGGGGCAGTGACAGTCGTGCAGGGGATCAAGGCAAAGCGTGCAGGGAGATGAGTGCGATGCTGCGTAATTCGCGTAAAATGACCGTGGTGGCGTTAGCCGCGCTATCTGTTTCGGTGGGGGCCGGGGCGGCGCTGGCCGAGACGATCAAGTTGAAACTCAAGTCGGGCGGAGTTGAAATCGAGGGGACGCTGGTGTCGTTCGATGGCGTCAAGTACCAGCTCAACTCGCCGGTGTTCGGCGAGATGTCGCTGGACGCCGCGCGCTTCACCTGTTCGGGATCTGGTTGCCCCAAGGGCAAGAAAGCAACCGGCGGCGCCGCGCCCGTGCTTGCTGCGGCCACCCCCGAGGCAACGCCTGCACTAGCGCTGTCCGCCGATGGCAAGACCAAGATCGCGCTGGCCGGCTCCAACACCATCGGCAGCGCCTTGATGCCGGCCCTGATCGAAGCCTATGCCGCAGCCAACGATCTGCAGGCTACCAAGGTTGTGGGCGCCAGTGGCGATCCGCTGGATCTCGACTACAAGCTCACCGACAAGAGCGCCAAGCAGGTGGCCGAAGTGCTGTTGCGCCGGCACGGCTCGGGCACCGCATTCGAGGATCTCGACAAGGGTCTGGCCGATATCGGCATGTCCTCGCGCCGCATCAAGGATGCCGAGATCAAAACCCTGGCAACGCGCGGCCTCGGCGACATGACGGAGCCGAGCAACGAGCATGTACTGGGCCTGGACGGCCTGATCGTGATCGTCGCTCCGGGCAATCCGGCGACGGCCATCTCGCAGGAGAACATCGTCAAGATCTTCTCTGGGCAGATCAAGGACTGGTCCGAGCTTGGACTGCCGGCCGGCAAGATCCACGTCTATGCACCGAGCGACAAGAGCGGCACCTTCTCGACCTTCGACGACCTGGTGCTGAAGCCGGCCAAGGTCAAGCTGGCGCCAGACGCCAAGCGCACCGAAAACCATGCCGAACAGTCCGATTGGGTGGCCGCCGATCCCGCCGGCATTGGCTTTGTCGGTGTCGCCTATCAGCGCAACAGCCGTGGTCTCGGGATCGAGCTGTCCTGCGGCCTCAGCGCTGCAGCGACCCGCTTTTCCATGAAGACGGAAGAGTATCCGCTGTCGCGCCGGCTCTATCTCTACACCGGCGGCACACCGAAGGTCCCGCTCGCCGGTGCGCTGCTGAAGTTTGCCCTGTCCGGCAAGGCGCAACCCATCGTGTCCTCAGCCGAGTTCATCGATCAGAAGCCGGAGCTTCTGAGCTTCAAGGAGAATGCTGGCCGCATCTCCTACGCACTCAATTCCACCGACGCAGACTTCAATGCCGGCGACATGCGCGGCCTTGTCGGCGAGATCGGCAAGGCCGACCGCTTGTCGAGCACATTCCGGTTCGAGACCGCCTCGTTCAAACTGGATACCAAGGCTGTCAGAGACGTGGCGCGGCTTGTCGAGGCCCTGGGTACCGAAGCACTCAAAGGCCGCAAAGTGGTGCTGGTTGGTTTTGCCGACAACGTCGGTCCGTACAAGACCAATCTTGCGCTCTCCAAGCGGCGCGCTCAGGCCGTCGAGACCGCGCTGCGCGGCGCAGGCCTGAAAGGCGCGATCATCAAGTCCTATGGCGAACTCGCCCCGGTCGCCTGCAACGACACCGATGTCAGCCGCGGTCTGAACCGGCGCGTGGAGGTGTGGTTGAAATAGCGGTTGCTGACTGGTCAGGCAGGCAAATCCTTTGTAGAGTGGGATTTCTGCAATCAGCGGCCCAAGTAGCCATGAGGCGACTGCACGCTAGCTCAGTCGCCTCAACATCGGCAGGCCACCGCCGCACCAGTCAAGGAGCCCCAACATGACCGGCGTACGTGTACTCGTTGGCACCAAGAAAGGCGCATTCGTTCTCTCGTCCGACGGCAAGCGCAAGACCTGGGACGTAGCAGGGACCGCATTTCGCCGGCTGGGAAATCTATCACGCCAAAGGTTCGCCGGTGGACCCGAACCGCATCTATCTCTCGCAGTCGTCGCGGCTGGTTCGGGCAGATCATTCAGCGCTCGGACGATGGCGGCAAGACCTGGGCCATGCCTGGTACCGCCGACAAGGAGTCGCTGAAGACGCCCGAAGGCTTCCCCAAGGGCGAGAGCAACAAGTTCGCCTACGACGTCTCGGCCAAGACCGGCAAACCGCTGACCACGCACATGTGGTACGACGGCACGCAGCATCCGTGGGAGTTCAAGCGCGTCTGGCATCTGGAGCCGTCGCTGAGCGATCCCGACACTTGTTTCGCCGGCGTCGAGGATGCGGCGCTGTTCAAGACCACCGATGGCGGCAAGACCTGGAACGAGCTGGCGGGCTTGCGCGGCCATGGCAGCGGGCCGAGCTGGCAGCCGGGCGCGGGCGGGCTGTGTCTGCACAGCGATCCTGATCGATCCCAAAAACGAGAAGCGCATGTATATCGCCATTTCGGCAGCGGGCGCGTTCCGTACCGACGACGGCGGCAAGACCTGGAAGCCGATCAACCAGGGGCTGAAATCGCAATACATCCCAGACCCGACGGCCGAGACCGGCCACTGCGTGCACCACATCGCCATGCACCCGTCCAAGCCGGACGTGCTGTTCATGCAGAAGCACTGGGACGTCATGCGCAGCGACAATGCCGGCGAGCATGTGGCGCGAGATCAGCGCCAACCTGCCGACCGACTTCGGTTTCGTCATCGACGTGCACGCGCACGAGCCAGAGACCATCTTCGTGGTGCCGATCAAGAGCGACTCTGAGCACTATCCGCCGGACGGCAAGCTGCGCGTCTACCGCAGCAAGGACGGCGGCGGCGAATGGCAGGCGATGACCAAGGGCCTGCCGCAGGAGAATTGCTACGTGAACGTCCTGCGCGACGCCATGGCCGTCGATACGCTGGACAAATGCGGCGTGTACTTCGGCACCACCGGCGGCCAGGTCTATTGCTCGCCCGATGGCGGCGAGACCTGGGACGCCATCGTGCGCGATCTGCCCGCCGTGGTCTCGGTCGAAGTCCAGACGCTGTCATGAGTGGGACGCCCGCTGCGGCCGGGGGCATGGCTCACGGTCATTCAAGTCATGCTGCCGTTCCATCTGCGCCGTCTAGCCTTCGTCGAGGGCGCGGTGCCGGTCGAACTGGCGGGGCCGCCCACCATCGGCGCGGTGCTGGATGCGCTGGAAGCGGCGCATCCGTCGCTCATGGGCACCATCCGCGATCACGGCACGAAAAAGCGCCGCCCCTTCGTGCGCTTCTTTGCCTGCCAGCAGGACCTGTCGCTGCTGCCCTACGACACGCCGCTTCCAGACCCGGTCACGAGCGGCGAACAGCCGTTCATGGTGGTGGGCGCGATCGCGGGGGGATGACCATTGTTCACGATATTTCCGACGGCGCGCTTACGTCCGTCGCCGTTCTATCAGGCCGCGCTGGCCGAAGGCATGGTCGCGGGGTTTGTCTACAATCGCATGATCATGCCGACCAGCTTCGGCAATCCCGAAGCGGAATACTGGCGCATCATCAACGGCGTCTCGCAATGGGACGTGGGCATCGAGCGGCAGGTGCAGCTCAAGGGCAAGGACGCCGGCAAGCTGGCGCAGCTCCTGTCACCACGCGACCTTTCGAAGTGCCAGATCGGCCAGGGCAAATACATCCCGTTGTGCAATCATCGCGGCACCATCATCAACGACCCGATCCTCTTGAAACTCGCCGACGACCACTATTGGTTCTCGATTGCCGATAGCGACATCTGGCTATGGGCCGGTGCTATCGCTGCCGAACGCGGGCTCGATGTGGAGGTCAGCGAGCCGGATGTATCGCCCATGGCGCTGCAGGGACCCAAGGCAGAAGACGTTGTCGCACATGTGCTCGGGGACTGGGTGCGCGGGCTGAAATACTTCTGGTTCAAGGAGACCGCCATTGAAGGCATTCCGGTCGCCGTGCAGCGCTCCGGCTGGTCCAAGCAGGGCGGTTTCGAGATCTATCTGCGCGATGGATCGAAGGGGACGCGACTGTGGAACATCTTCAAGGAAGCTGGCAAACCCTGGGGTATCGGACCCGGCGCGCCAGCGACGGCCGAGCGAACCGAAAGTGGTCTGGTATCGGTTGGCGGGGATACGGACGAACACACCAATCCGTTTGAAGTGCGCCTGGGCAAATATGTCGATCTGGATGTCCCCGACGACGTGGTCGGCATCAAAGCCCTGCGCCGGATCAAGTCCGAGGGCATCAAGCGGCAACAACTCGGGCTTGTCCTTGAGGGGAGCGTGCCCGCCCCGCTCGGGTTCAGCCGCGAAGACATCCGCTTGAAGGGTGTCTCAATCGGCAAGATGACGAATTGCGTCTGGTCGCCGCGTATGAAGGCCAATATCGGCTACGCCTTGATCGACGCTGCGGTCGCCGTGGGCATGACTGTCGAAATTCAGCGCGCATCTGGCCCGGTATCGGCGCGCCTGGTTCCGCTGCCCTTCCTGTAATCGCCCAAGGAGAGCCGAACCAATGAACATCCAGCAGTTGGCCATCGCCAATCTCGCACTCGAAGAACACGCCGATGGCGTCCTGGTCGTGACGCTCAACCGGCCGGCCAAGCGCAATGCCCTCGACGCGGCATCGATCGAAGATCTGATCACGCTGTTTTCGGCCGTGCCGCGCAGCAAGGTCCGGGCCGTGGTGCTGGCGGCGGCGGGCGATCATTTCTGCGCCGGGCTTGACCTCGTCGAGCACCATCAGGCCGATCGCAGCCCTGCCGACTTCATGCACCTATGCCTGCGCTGGCACGAAGCCTTCAACAAGATGGAATACGGCGGCGTGCCGATCATCGCGGCACTGAAGGGCGCGGTGGTCGGAGGCGGGCTGGAACTGGCGTCCAGCGCCCACATCCGGGTTGCCGACGCGTCGACCTATTTTGCGTTGCCTGAAGGCCAGCGCGGCCTGTTCACCGGCGGCGGAGCCACCATCCGGGTGTCCGGGTTAATCGGCAAGGCCCGCATGGTCGACATGATCCTGACCGGTCGCGTCTACAAGGCCCAGGAGGCAGTCGATGTGGGACTGGCGCAATATCTCGCCGAGGGATCGAGCCTGGACAAGGCGCTCGAGCTTGCCCGCGCCGCTGCGCAGAACCTGCCGCTGAGCAATTTCGCCATCTGCTCCGGCATCAGCCATTTCCAGAACATGGGCGCGCTTGACGCCTCCTACGCCGAGGCCGTGCTGGCCGGCATTGTCAATACCCAGCCCGCCGCGCGCGAACGGCTCGCAGCCTTCGCCAACAAGACGGCCGCGCGGACGCGTCCGAAGGACTGAAGCGAACACCGCCCTTACATCAGCTCGCGCACCACCTTCGCCACCAGCATCACATCCTCGCGCGTGCAGTCGAACGAGCCGACCTGGACGCGGATGACGGTGCGGCCGGCGCTGCGGGTCTGGGTGAGATAGACCCGGCCGTCATCGTTGATGCGTTGCAGCAACGCCTCGGTAGCCTGATCCGTGGCCAGAGCAAACGTGAACAGCGATAGCGATGGCGGCGTCGTGATGGTCACGCCGGGCAGGGCGGCCAGCGCCGAGCACAGATCGTTCGCCCACGCCACATGGTTGCGGATGCGACGGCGCAAATCCTCCAACCCATGCGCGCGCATCAAGAACCACAGTTTCAGCGCGCGGAAGCGGCGGCCGAGCGGCACTGTCCACTCGTTGAAATTGACGATCTCGTCGCTGCCAGGCGTATGCAGATAAGATGGGCGCAGGCCGAGCGTGCGGATCTGCGTCGCCGGATCGCGCAGGAACTGCACCGAGCAGTCGAACTGCGCGCCCAGCCACTTGTGCGGATTGAACACAATGCTGTCCGCCCCCTCGATGCCGGCCCAGAGCTCGCGGAACTCCGGACAGATCATCGCCGATCCCGCCCAGGCCGCATCTACATGCACCGGCAGCCCGGCAGCTTTGGCCACCTTGATACAGTCGCCGATGCGGTCGAAGGCGCCGATGCTGGTGCCGCCCGCGCACAGGATGACGCCGGCCGGCCGGTAGTCCGCCGCCTGATCCGCCGCAATCGCCGCAGCCAGCGCCTGCGGGTCCATGGAATGGAATGCGTCGGTCGCCACCTTCACCAGATTGGCCTGCCCGATCCCGGCAATCCGCACGGCCTTGTCGACGGACGAATGCGTCTCGGCGCTGGCATAGATGCGTAAGCGCGGCTGCCCCGCCATCCCTTGCTCCAGCCCCTGCCAGCCGAGCGCGCCCTCGCGCATGGTCAGCACCGCCGACAGCGTTGCCGTGGTCGCGGTATCGTGGATGGTGCCGCGAAACCCCTCCGGCAGGCCCAGCGCCTGGCGCAGCCAATCCACCATCACCTGTTCCATCTCGGTGGCGGCGGGCGCGGTCTGCCAGAGCATGGCCTGCGCGCCCATGGCGTTGACCAGCTGCTCGGCCAGCATGGACGCCGGCGCCGCATTGGCGGGGAAATAGGCAAAAAATCTGGGATGCTGCCAATGCGTCATGCCGCCGGGCACGATGCGCTCGAAGTCCGCGAAAATGGTCTCCATGGGCTCGGGCGCCTCGGGCGGGGCGGGCGCGAGTTGGGCGGCGATGGCGCCGGGGTTGAGCGGCGCGCGCACCGGCAGCTCGCGTAGGGAGGCATGGTAGTCATGCGCCCAGTCGGCGGCGCGCTTGGACCAGTGGCGGAGGTCGTCGTGGTTCATGGGGGGCTCTCTAGGTGAACAACCACCGACTTTTATGCACGACGGATGGATTGTCGTGATCCGCTGATGTTTACGCCGGCAAAGATCAAATATCGAGCTCGGTCTGATCGTCGCGCTCCTCGCGGGCTGCGGTCTTGAAGCCGCGCTCGATGAGCGGAATTCTCGGCTTCTTGTCCGCGAACAGCTCCTCGATGGTAAACAGCTGGATTTTCGGCACCTTGCCGGTCGGGCCGCCGTAGAGCCCCGCACCGGCCGCTTCGTTGACCATCGGACCGGTGTGGGCTTCGAGCGAGATGTACAGGCCGATCTTTGCCCGCTCGCGATCCACGACCGAGATCAGCTCGCGGATGTCCGTGACGCCCACGCCGCCGCCCTTGACCGAGACGATGGCCTGCCGCTTCAATTAATCCGTATCTCCTGCGGCGGCACGTCTATGGTCTTCCCTATCTTTTGGGCCAGTTCCCATCTGTCGCCCTCCAGCGTTCCAAGAACGACCTCGCTGTTCATCAGTCGGGACATGGTGCGCGACTTAATACGCTGAGGCTTAGGTCCTTCAAACAGCGCCATGCTCCGAACCCGGTCCATTTTTCGGCTTCTCAACTCTTGCCAAAGCAAGAGAGATTCTAGCGCCTTAGTTTCCGACGATGCAGCGAACAACGCCAGAGTTTTACCGCTCTTCGACTTCAAAACGAAGTCGGCAACGTAGTCTTTCAGTCCTTCATGTGGGTTTTCATCTTCTAGGATATCCACTAGACCTTCGAAATACTGCTCTACCAATTGCCTCACGTCGTCCCTGAAGACTTCACGTATACGTTCATGGGCCAGTAGACGGAGGTCCTGCAAACGCAACATCAGCGCCATGAACTTCACGAAATTTGCGGGGAGTCGGCTCTCGTCAACATAGTCGGTGTAGATAATGCTTGCAGCTTCATCATAGTGCGCGTCGTATTGTTGCAATAGTTCCGTGAGCGCATCAGAGCGAGACTCCACTGAGAACGACACTCCGTCTTCCTCTAGACCAACGATAGTACCTCCATCATCTTCAAATCGCAGCAGCTTCGGATTTGCCACATCCCTGCGAATGTAGAGACCGATCGAGTCTCCATCGGGCAACTTAAACGGAGTCTTGATCGCATAGCCGATCTTGACTTCGCGGAGCGCCAAGCCTGAACAAAGCACATCACAAAGTTCATTTATCTTCATATTAGCTCACCTTGAGCCTGGAAGTTATAATGCTTTGCTACAAAACTCAATGCGCTAGCCTCGTCGACGCGGAATTCTTTACGCGACGAGTGCTTTGGCCATTTCTTCTTTTCATATCGCGCACCGCCTGAGTTGAGTTCCGAAAGCGGCTTAACAGCGACATGACAATGCCATCCTGGCTCGGTTGCGTGAAACTCGTAATCTGACAAGACAACCATATCTCCATTCACCTCAACACCTAGACGTGCTCGCAGAATTTCCTTGCCATCGTTCAGAAAAATCAAAATGCGACATAGATGTCCTTGCGTTTCAAACTTGACTAAGCGCCATGAGTAATCCGGCCCGTATTTATATCTCTTGTCTTTCAGCCGAGACATTGGGAACGCGTTCCGAGGGATGTGGCCGCGTGCCCATTTGCCTGTGTCAATGTTTGCCTTTTCGCCTCGAATGATGTCCTTTAGGGTGGTCACCTGCCATCCTCCCGGACTACGAAATTAGTCCGATATGTGAACCAATTCCTTGGAATTGCGTCAGCGATATTGCGGCTCGGTTCCTGCATCACCTCGTCGAAGGCCGTCTCTGCAGCATCGTTCCAGTGCCAGGTGTCCTCGAACGCCTCGATCTGCGCCTGGCTCGAATCACCCGACGGATCGCGGAACAGCACATTGTAGGTGGCGTTCGAGTTGAACGGCGGGTCGAGGTAGACAAGGTCGACGCTCTCGTCGCGGATGTGCTGGCGCAGGACCACAAGGTTGTCGCCATAGTAGAGGTGATTGGCCATACCGTCCCGCCGCTGACGATGAGTTTCGAGAGGCGCACAATCGCCGCTTGACGAAAGGAACGCAAGCCGTACAAAATCAAGCAAAATGGAGGCGGCGACTCGTGCGGGTCAAGAACTACAGCGAAGCTTTGCGATTTGCACGCTGCGCGGGCGAGGACGCCGCGAACCGACGCATGCGTAAGGCTGGCCGCAAGGTGATGTCGTTGGACGACTATAATCACGCCGTCGATGTCATGGAGAAGATGCTCTTCGATCTTGGCTTTGACACCAGGGGTTGGATGGCAATGGCCGGCGTGCCGCGCAACGAGCCTCCCGAGCTGCCGAAGCCGAAAGCGACCAGAAGGTCCAAGCGACCCTCAAAGGCAGAGCCGGATCAGTTCAGCTTCGGCTTTGCCTGAGTCTGGCGGCCCCCCCTCACCCAAACAAATCCGGCGGATCGGCCTCTTCGGCTGACACCAGCCTATCCGCCCCGATCCCGATAAGCCGGAACAGCCTACCGTCGGCCTCGCGCTCGATCAGCGGCCTTGCCGCCTCGAACAGCACCGTCGCTTTCTGCGTTGGCACCGCGAGCTTCCGGCTGCGCGTCAACAGGGCGAACTTCGCTGTCTTCAGCTTCACCACCACCGTTCCCGCCGCTAGCCCAGCTTTCACCAATTGCCCGGCCACCCGCTCCGCCAGCGGCCGCGCTTCGGCCAGCAGGTCCGCCGCCTTCGACTTGTCCTTGCGGAACGTGTCCTCGGCTGAGACGCTCTTGGTCTCGCGGTCCGGGGTTACGACGCGGGCATCCTCGCCGATGGCATAGCGCGCGAGCTGACGTCCGAAGCGGCCAAAGCGGATGACCAGTTCGCTCTCGCTCAGCTGCTGCAGATCGCCGATGGTCACGATGCCGCCTGCCTCAAGCCGCGCGGCGGTGGCGGGGCCGACGCCATTGATCTTGCCTACCGGCAGGCGGGCCAGGAAATCGTAGGCCTCGCCGCGCCCGATCACCGAGAAGCCGCGCGGCTTGTCGCGCTCGGAGGCGAGCTTGGCCAGGAGCTTGTTGGGGGCGAGGCCCATGCTGACGGTGATGCCGACCTCGATCTCGACGTCGCGGGCGATGCGGGCCAGCGCCTCGGCGGCCAAGCCGGGGCCGATGCGGTGGGCATCCGTTAAGTCGAGATAGGCCTCGTCCAGCGACACCGGCTCGATCACCTCGGTGGCGCCGCGCATGATGTCGCGGATCTGGTAGCCGACGCGTTTGTATTTGGCCATGTCGGGCTGGATGATGGTGGCCTTGGGGCAGAGTTCCATGGCGCGGAACATCGGCATGGCCGAGCGCACGCCGTAGGTGCGCGCGACATAGCAGGCGGTCGTGACGACACCGCGACCGCCGGCATGGCCGACGATGACGGGCACGTCTTTCAGGCGCGGGCGGTCGCGCTTTTCCACCGACGCGTAGAAGGCGTCGCAATCGATATGGGCAATCGCGAGTTGCGCTAGTTCTTGGTGCCGCACCAGCCAGGTTGATCCGCAGCCGGCGCATATCCCGGCGTCGTCGGCGGGATCGGTGGCGCGCAGATCGCAGCAATGGCGGCAGACGTAGAGGGTCATGGCCATAGTGGT
Source organism: uncultured Alphaproteobacteria bacterium (assembly GCA_963732765.1). Classification (GTDB taxonomy): domain Bacteria; phylum Pseudomonadota; class Alphaproteobacteria; order Rhizobiales; family Hyphomicrobiaceae; genus JANYHF01. The sequence continues at coordinate 430,104 of CAVTAS010000010.1, forward strand.
AGCAAGCGAGCCGGAAAATGACAGCGGCCCGTGACTTGTGCTTGCAACGGCTGATAACACGACGTGATTGTGCGGTGCGGTCGGTTTGTGAGAAATGGTGGGGTCGATGCGTTGAGTCGGGCGGCGCGCGGTAGCGGAATTTGCAGGACGGGCATGACGGAACGACCACTCTTGATCGTGATCCTGGCGGCTGGCAAAGGCACGCGCATGCGCTCGGTGCTGCCCAAGGTGCTGCACCAGGTGGCGGGGCGGTCGCTTCTGAGCCACGTGATGGCGGCGGCGGGCGGAGCGGCGGCGAGCGCCGTCGCCGTCGTGACTGGCCCGGGCATGGACGACGTGCGCCAGGAGGCGAGCCGGCAACTGGCAGGCGTCCGCCTCTATGAGCAGACCAATCAGCGGGGTACAGCCGATGCGCTGCTGGCGGCGCGCGAGGCGCTGGCCGGGCAAACGGGCGATGTGGTCGTCCTGTTCGGCGACACGCCCCTCATGACATCGGCGACCATTGCGGCGGCGCAAGCCCAGCTGGCCCAGGCGCACATGGTGGTGGTGGGCTTCCAGGCTGCCAATCCATTTGGATACGGACGGATCCTCACCGATGCCGCGGGAACCGTGACAGCGATCCGCGAGCACAAGGAAGCCAGCGACGCCGAACGGCAAGTCCGGCTGTGCAATTCCGGCGTGATGGCGTTCCGGTCCGAGCGATTGCTGGAGATCCTCGACGCCATCGGCAACGCCAATTCCAAGGGCGAGTTCTATCTCACCGACGCCGTAGAAATCGCACGTTCTAAAGGCTTAAGCGTCGCTTATGTCACCACTGACGAGGCCGAGACGCAAGGCATCAACGACCGCGCGCAGCTGGCCAATGTCGAAGCCCAGTGGCAGGCGAGGAAGCGTGCCGACGTGCTGGCGGGCGGGGCGACGCTGACCGCGCCCGAGACGGTCTATTTCTCCTACGACACCGTCATTGGCCAGGACGTGACCATCGAACCCTTCGTGGTGTTCGGACCTGGCGTCACCGTCGCCAACAACGTCAAAATCAGTGCGTTCACGCACATTGTCGGCTCCGACCGCAAGATCAAGACCGGTGCGAAAATCGCCGAGGGCGCGGAAATTGGCCCCTACGCCCGCATTCGTCCGGGTACGGATATTGGACGTAATGCGCATGTCGGCAACTTCGTCGAGGTCAAGAACGCGACCCTCGAAGACGGCGCCAAAGCCAATCATCTGACCTATCTCGGCGATGCCAGGATCGGGGCGGGCGCCAACATCGGCGCAGGCACCATCACCTGCAACTACGATGGCTTCAACAAGCATCATACGAACATTGGCGCCGGGGCCTTCATAGGCTCGAACACGGCACTGGTGGCGCCGGTCAAGATCGGCGATCGCGCCATCGTTGGGGCAGGAAGTGTGATCACCAAGGACGTGGCCGCCGACGCATTGGCCGTGACCCGCGCGCCACATGAGGAGCGCCAGGGCTGGGCTGCTCGCTTCCGGACCATGATGGAACGACGTAGGACAAAGTAGGAATTTTCTAGGAAAGAACGAGACCATGTGCGGAATTGTCGGAATCCTCGGTAAAGCCCTGGTCGCGGACGATCTGGTCGATGCGCTGAAGCGGCTGGAGTATCGCGGCTATGATTCGGCCGGCATCGCGACCGTCGAAGGCGGCCATCTGGAACGCCGCCGTGCCGAGGGCAAGCTCAAGAACCTCGCCGCCCGGCTGGCCGAGGAGCCGTTGAAGGGCCGCACCGGCATCGGCCACACGCGCTGGGCCACCCACGGCAAACCGGTGGAGCGCAACGCCCATCCGCACATGAACGACAAGGTCGCGGTGGTCCACAATGGCATCATCGAGAACTTCCGTGAGCTGCGCGAAGAGCTGACCCGCAAGGGCTATGTGTTCGAGACCGAGACCGACACCGAGACGGTGCTTCATCTGGTCACGGACAATCTCAAGCTGGGCCTGAAACCCATCGAGGCGGCGCACAAGGCGCTGTCGCGGCTTCGCGGCGCCTATGCGCTGGGCATCATTTTTGCCGGCGACGACGACCTGATGGTGGCCGCCCGCCAGGGGCCGCCGCTGGCCATCGGTCACGGCGACGGCGAGATCTATCTCGGCTCGGACGCCATCGCGCTGGCCGGTTTCACCAACCGCATCACCTATCTGGAAGATGGCGACTGGGCCGTGCTGCGCCGCAAGGGCGCCGAGATCTTCGATCTCGACGGCAAGCCGATCCCGCGCCAGGCAATTGTGTCGTCGGCCACCTCGCTGACGGTCGACAAGGGCAACTACCGCCACTTCATGCTAAAGGAAATCCATCAGCAGCCGGAAGTGATCGGCCATACGCTGGCAAATTATCTCGACCTTGTGACGGGTACGGTGGAATTCCCCGACCTGGGGATTGACCTCAAGACCCTGGAGCGCGTCACCATCTCGGCTTGCGGCACGGCCTACTACGCCGGTGTGGTCGGCAAATACTGGCTAGAGAAGTACGCTCGGCTGCCGGTCGATATCGATGTGGCCTCGGAGTTCCGCTATCGCGAGCCGCCGCTACCTAAGAACGGGCTGGCCGTGTTCATTTCCCAGTCGGGCGAAACCGCCGATACCCTGGCGTCGCTGCGCTACTGCAAGACCAACGGGCAGCGCATCGCCGCGATCGTGAACGTGCGCACGTCTTCAATCGCGCGCGAAAGCGACGTCGTGCTGCCGACGCTGGCTGGACCGGAAATCGGCGTCGCGTCCACCAAGGCCTTCACGTGCCAGTTATCGGCGCTAGCCTGCCTGGCCATCGCGGCGGGCAAGGCGCGCGGTGTGATCGGCCCCGAGCAGGAGCGTGAACTGGTGCAGGCGCTGGTCGAGGTGCCGCGCCTGATGGCGACCATCCTGCGCGACGAGCCGTCCTACGAGCGCGTCAGCCATCGGCTGGCCAAGGCGCGCGACGTGCTCTATTTCGGCCGCGGCATCCACTTCCCCATCGCCTTGGAAGGCGCGCTGAAGCTGAAGGAGATCTCCTATATCCACGCCGAGGGTTATGCCGCCGGCGAACTCAAGCACGGCCCCATCGCGCTGATCGACGAGAGCGTGCCTGTGATCGTGGTCGCACCCGAAGACGAGTTGTTCGAAAAGACCGTCTCCAACATGCAGGAAGTAGCGGCACGCGGCGGCGAGATCATCTTCGTCTCGGATGCGGACGCAGCGAAGTCCGGCTGCAAAGTGGCCGACTATCTGTCCATGCCCAAGGCGCATCCCTTCACCAATCCTCTGCTGGCCGCGGTGCCGGTGCAGCTCTTGGCCTACTACACCGCCGTTCAGATGGGCACCGACGTCGACCAGCCGCGCAATCTCGCCAAGTCGGTGACTGTGGAGTGAAGGACTTGACAAGCGGTCCTGCAATTGCCGGAATCACGCTGTTGTCGTAGGGGCTTGTTCCTGAACAGCGGGGGCTGGCGGCAAAGGAGAAGCGGGCATGGCGCAAAAGCGCTCGCGCACGCGTTTGGGACTGGTTGGGTGCGCCGCTGTCGCGGCTGCGCTCTCCCTGGTGTTTGCCGGTGTCAGCAATGGCGCGGATGCGTCCTTGGCGGCCGCCCAGAAAGCCTTGAAATCGGGGAAGCCTGAGTTTGCCGTGAATACGCTGACGGCAGCACTCGCCGGCCCCGGGCTCAAGGGAGGGGACATTGCGCGCGCCTATTACCTGCGTGGCGTCGCCCACAGCAAGGCCGGCAACAAGACTGCCGCCATGGCGGATTTCAATCACGCTCTTTGGTTGAAGGGACTGTCGGACACCGAGCGCACCGAAGCCATAGCCGCCAGGGCTAAACTCTATCAGCAGGCCGGGGTTGCCGAGACGGCCGAGCCGCCCGCACCCGAAGTCGCGGTGGTTGCGGCACCCACCAAGCCCGCTGCGGCGCCGAAGGTCGTGACACGCAAGATTGTGGCGGCAGTCGAAGAGCCCGCTGCAGACGGTGCGGAAATTCCTCCCAATGCCGTGGAGATCCCTGTCAGCGTCGAGGCCGCCGTCGCCGAAACGTCGACTTGGGGCAGCAAGCCGGTTGCCGAGAAGGCCAGCAACGGCAAGAAAATGAAGGGCGCAGCCGAACTCACGGTTGCCGAACAGCCAGCAGAACCGGCCGTCGCGCCCGAAGAGCTGCCGTGGAAAAACGCGGCGGCGCCTCAGGCAGCAAAGACCATGGCGGTGTCTCAAGACACGCCCGTCGATTCCATGTTTGGCAGCCTGTTTGGCGTGGCATCGACCAGCCCCACGCCGGCAGCGGTCAGCGCCCCTGCGCCCGAACCAGCGCCCGAGCAAGTTGCCAGCACCGCGCCTGCCGCTGCTCCCGCGCCAAAGCCCTCAGTCAAACCGTCCAAAGGAACCGTTTTCCTGCAAGTCGCCTCACTGCGCTCGCCCAAAGAGGCCGACGCCCTCGCCGCCAAACTCACAGCTGAACAGGCCAAAGTCCTCGGCGGCGTCGGCACGCGCGTCAAGTCCGTGGTGCTCGGCAACATGGGCACCTTTTATGCCGTTCACGTCGGCCCGGTCGCTACCGCCGCTGCCGGCGAGGGGCTATGCAAAAAACTCCGAGGCAACGGTGTCGACTGTTTCATAGCAACGCCCTAAACTGTGACCGCGCTTGGATCGCAAGGTCCCAGCGGGCGGAACGAGCGGGGCGAGGCATCACATGAAGCCTGACGAGCAGCGGACAGCTTCAGGTGGCCCTGGCCGGGACGGTCGCAGCAGCGGCAAGCCCGATGCGAGCGGCGATGCGCCCAACCCGATCCGCCTGATGTCGCGCTTGCGCAACTACTTCCTCACCGGGCTCATCATTGCCGGGCCGCTCGCTGTCACGCTCTCGATCGTGTGGTGGTGCGTCAATCTGGTCGATGGTTGGGTGAAGCCGATTGTTCCGGACATCTATGCTTGGCTGCGCGCCATTGTCCCGACGGCCTACCTGCCGACCGGGACGTCGCTTCCCGGTATCGGACTGCTGACGGCGGTTATCGGCCTCACCGTGATCGGCGCGCTGGCCGCCAATCTGCTCGGCCGCACACTGCTCAGCTACGCCGAGTTCTTTGTCGGCGGCATTCCCGTGCTGCGCTCGGTCTACAAACCGGTAAAGCAGATCTTCGAAACGGTGCTGAGCAAGGGCGACAGCAATTTCCGCAAGGCCGGCTTGATCGAGTTTCCTCGCAAGGGCGTCTTCTCTCTGGTGTTCGTATCGGGCGAAACACGCGGCGAAATCCCCACCAAGCTGCCGCAGGGTGAAGACATGATCACCGTCTTCATGCCCAGCTGCCCGCCCACCTCCGGCTTCTTGATGTTTGTGCGCCGCAGCGAACTGATCGTGCTCGACATGAGCGTGGAAGAGGCCGCCAAAATGGTGCTGTCGGCCGGCATCGTCTCGCCGGAGTGGCAGTACGAGGGCGGCGTCTTGACGCCAGCGGGGGCCTGACGATGGCGACGGCGCAAGGCACGGTGGACTTCATTCTCGACCAGCTTGCCTCGGTCGGCGATGTCAGCGCGCGCAAAATGTTCGGTGAGTACGGCGTTTACAGCGGCGGCCGAATGGTCGCCCTGATTTGCGATGACCAATTGTTCGTGAAGCCCACCGCCGTTGGACGGGCCTTCGCTGGTGAAATCGAGGAGGCCCCGCCTTATCCCGGCGCCAAGCCATGCCTGCTGATCTCGGCGGACCAGATCGAGGATAGCAAGTGGCTGTCGGAGCTGATCAGGCTGTCCGCAACGGAGCTGCCGCTGCCGAAGAAAAAGACCATCAAGAGCTGAGCACCGTAGTGGACCGACCACCAAAGTGTATGCGGCCACCTTTACGGCCAATTTCCTGGACTAGAACCATCTCAGATGACTGCTGCCAAGCAGCCGCGACGCGCGATGTGCGCTGAGCGCAGGAATGGAGAGGTTTTTGCGATGACTTTTGGATCATTCCGGCTTTGGTCTGTGCGGGGCCTGACACTGGCGCTACTGGTGTTGCCGCTGGCTCTGGCGCAGCGCGCCGCCGACGCCGAGGACGTACCAGCGGCCGCAGAGCTGCCGCAACCCTGTATCGAGGCAGGAGTGACGGCTCAGGACGCTTGCGACGCACTGCTGGCGGATCAGGATGCTGCGGCCCAGAAAGCTGCGACAAAGAAGGCAGCCAAGGAAAAAGCCGCCGCAGACCAAGCCGCTGCTGAGAAAGCGGCTGCCGAACAGGCCGCCGCAGAACAGGCGGCAACCGAAAAGGCGGCTGCTGATCAAGCCGCTGCCGACAAAGCGGCCGCGGACAATGCCTCCTCCGAAAAGGCTGCGGCGATGAAGGCTGCGGCCGATCAGGCGGCGGCAGACCAAGCGGCTGCCGACAAGGCGGCGGCAGATCAAGCAGCAGCGGACGAAGCTGCTGCAGAACAAGCGGCTGCCGCCAAGGCCGAAACCGATGCAGCTGCGACTAAGAAATCTGCGGCAAAGAAGGCTGCTGCGGACAAGGCCGCGGCCGATCAGGCGGCGGCTGACCAAGCGGCGGCTGACCAGGCCGCAGCCGACAAGGCCGCAGCCGACCTGGCAGAAGCCGATGCCAATGCGGCCAAAACTGCGGCCGCCCAAAAGGCTGCAGCCGACAAGGCCGCAGCAGATCAGGCCGAAACGCCTGCCGAGCCGCCGGCACAACCAGCTGTCACGGCTGCCAAGCCCGTCAAGAAGCGCCAGCCCACCGGGCTCTCGCAAGAATGCATCGATGCCGGCCTGACCGATGCCGAGCAGTGCGACGCAATGCGCGCCATCGCTGGCCAGAAGGCCAAGACCCCCGACCCCGCGCCGGCCATCGACGCGGTTGTAGCGCCCGAGCCGGCAGCCCCTGCCGTCGAACTTCCGGCCGCTGCTCCGGTCGAGCCAGCCGTGGTGGCCGCCCCTGCCCTCCCCGACATCGGGCCTGGCTTGGCGGCTGCCGCCAAGTCGTACAACCGCAGTGTCGCCGTTCTGGGCAAAGCTGGGGCCGATGCCGCGACCGCCGAGAAAGCCCGCGCCAAGCTCAAGTCCGTTCAGGCGGAAATCGACACGCTGTGCAAGTCGAACAACTTCACATCGGCCGACCAGTGTCTGGCGCAGTATGCCATCCAGCTGTCGCCGCTTCCGGCCGCCGATGGGGGGCAAGTCGCTGCCGTCGCGCCGGTGCAGCCGGTGGAGGTGATCAAGGCACTTCCCAAGGGTGTCACCCAGGAAGACGTCGCCCCGCTGCTCGACAGCGCCAAGGATCAGGTGGCCGTAGCCGATGCCGTCAAGGCTGGTGCGGCGCAGCCCGCGCCGGTAGCTCAAACGGCGGCGCCCGTGGCTGTCTCGACAGCGCCACCGCCCAAGAGCGACAAGGCCGCACAGACCGGCCTCAAGGTTGCAGCAGTTGCGCCGATCGACGCGCAGAAGGGTCAACAGATCGCTGCTGACGCCGTCGGCCAGGTGCAGGTTCCCCAGAACGTCACCATCGTCAATCAGACGGTGATCAACAACACGACCAACACGACGACCAACAACGTCACGACAAACAACACCACCAACATCCAGAAGAACGATGGCGCGGGCGTTCTGGTCTCCGGCGTGACCGGCGATCCGGGCAAGCGCAATCGCAAGCCCATTGGCGGCGGCGCCAAGCAGGCCAGCAACCCGATCGGGCTCTCCTTCGGCATCGTCGTGCAGCTGGGTAATCAGCTGATCATCAACAGCCCGGCCCGTGACGAGCGCCGCATCGCCTATGCCAGCCAGGATCGTACGACCTTCGAGCGCCTGCCGGGCCAACGGTTTCGCGAGACCATCACGCGGCCCGATGGAGTGCGGATCGTTACCATCTACAATCGCAACGGCGACATCCTGCGCCGTTCGCGCTTCGACTCACGCGGCCTAGAGATTGTGCTCGCCTATTTCGACGAGCAGCACGACGAGGACCTGCTGCAGTGGCGCGATCCTGGCGAGGAGCTGCCGCCGCTTCGGCTGCGCATTCCCGCGCGTGAGTATGTGCTGGATTCGGACCGGGCCGAGGAGGTGCAAGTGCAGCGCTTCTTCGCCCAGCCGCCGGTCGAGCGCGTGCGCCGGCTCTACTCGATCAACGAGGTGAAACGCTCCTCGCGCATCCGCGACATGGTGCGGCGTCTGGAGATCGGCAATCTCAGCTTCGATACTGGTGCCGCGACCATCTCGCAGGATCAGGTGCGCAACCTCAGCAAGGTTGCCGGCGCGATGCTGCAGCTCCTGAAGAAGAACCCCGCAGAGACCTTTCTGATCGAAGGCCATACCGACGCAGTCGGTCCGGATATCTCGAACTTGCGGCTCTCGGACGCCCGCGCGACGACCATCGCGGAGATCTTGACCGACTACTACCGCGTCCCGCCCGAAAACCTGGCCACCCAGGGCTACGGCGAGCGCTATCTGAAGATCAACACCGATTTCGCCGAGCGGCTGAACCGGCGCGTGACGGTGCGGCGGATTACATCGCTCGTGACGGTGGCGCGGAACTGAACGTTTCAGTTCGCGCTCCCAGGCAAACAAAAAGCCCGGCTGACGTCATCGCCAGCCGGGCTTTTATTCGAATCAATAGCGCGACCGCTTACCCAGCCAGCACGCGCTCGACTTCGATCACTTCGGCGGGGCCGTAACCGTTGAAGCGCGTGCTCGTCGCCGTGCCGTAGGCGCCCAGCGGGCCGAACTCGACGAAGTCGCCTTCGGCGATGTCGGCCGGCAGGTTGATGGCGTGCGGCAGCACATCCAGCGGGTCGCAGGTCGGGCCGTAGATCTTGAAGGGCGCATCAGCCCCCGCCATCTCGCGTCCCGAGGCAATCGCGCGGCAGAACGGCTGGATCGAGGGCACCTGATAGACTTCCATCAGCGAACCGTAGATGCCGTCGTTGAGATAGATCTCGCGCGTGTCGTGCTTGACCAGCTTGACTCGGGCCAGGACCGACGTCGAATTGGCGACCAGGCCACGGCCGGGTTCGCACTCCAGCGGCGGCACGAAGTCGGCGCCGAAGGCTTCGGCGGCGGCGGCTGAAATGGCCTCGAAGTAGTTCGTCAGCTTGGGCGAATGCGTGCCGACGTAGCGGGATGGAAAGCCGCCGCCGACATTCAGACCATGCAGACGCACGCCAGCGCCGAGCGCGATCTCGGCGGCGGCACGGATGTGCTTGGCCCAAATCGCGGGATCGCCGCATTGCGAGCCGACGTGGAAAGTCAGCAAAGGCTTGGCGCCACGCGCGACGACGTGTCGAAGCAGCACCTTTGCCTGCTCGACATCGGCGCCGAACTTGGTCGAGAAATCGTGGGCCGAGGCGGCGTGCTTGGGCAGCTTGAAGCGAATCGCAATTTCCAAGACTCTCGGCGTCGCCGGCGACCTCGACGATCTTGTCGATTTCCTGCACGCAGTCGGCCGCGAAACGTACGCAGCCGAATTCGTGGGCAGCGAGAGCGATCTCGTTCCTACCCTTGACGGGATTGTGGTAGTGGAACACGGCGCGCGGCGCATGGACGCGCACGGCGACCATTTCCTCGACCGAGGCGACATCATATGTGTTCAGTCCGCCAGACGCCAACGTGGCGAGCACATGGGCGCCATCGTTGGATTTGACCGCATAGCTGACCTCGCCGGGGAAGCCGGCGACGTAGGCGTCGAGCGTAGCCAGGAGTGTCGAAGGGGAGAAACAGTGGACAGGTGAGTCTAGGAAGCAGATAGGCAGCCAGTTCAGCGGCGTCGCCATAGCTCTGCGCAAGGTGTTCGCTGCCGATCGTCTGCAGCTCCGACGTCAGTGCACCCATCAGGCGCTGTTTCATTGAACGACATCCTCCTTGTGGTAGGGGCTTCGGGATCGAAGCTGACCGAATCAGTCAAAACGAATTTGTCGATAAGATCATCGAAGGGCCGCACGGATACGACCCCTCGATACGCAGGTGCAAGTGCTAATGTCCGTCGGATTGAGACTGGGACCGTCAAAATGACGAAACTGCTGACGGACAAGGACCGCGAGCTGTTGGCGCTGCTGCGGGTGAACGCGCGCGAGCCGGTGGCGAGCTTGGCCCGCAAGCTGCAAATTTCGCGCACCACAGTGCAGGACAGATTGCGCCGGTTGGAGCAGACAAAAGTCATTGAGGGGTATGCGCTGCGTCTGACCGAAGATGCCTCGGTAACAGGCATCAAAGCGTTCGTGACGGTGGAGGTGGAACCGCGCAAGACCCAGGAGGTGTCGCGCGCCCTGGCCAAAGTGCCGCAACTGATCTCGCTGCATACCGTCAGCGGCAAGTTCGACCTGATGGCCGTGGTGGGCGCGGCCAACGCCGACGATCTCGACGGTGTGCTCGACCGCATCGGCGAAGTGCCCGGCGTGACGGGGACGGAGAGCGCGATCATCCTGTCGACCAAACTTGATAGGCGCTGAGGCCCAAACTCTCCTCTCCCCCTCGCTTCTTCAGCGAGGGGGAGAGGAGACCGCGTCTCCTGCGCGGAGGCGCAAAAGCAAATGGGCAGCGCGTTTCAGCGCAAGAGCCACGCGGTCGGTGAGGGGCAGGAGCTTGTTCAGTCCCTCTCACGACCTGTACGGAGCAAGCGGCTGCCCCTCACCTGTCGCTGGTTCCTCGCCTTACGGCTCGGGCGACATCCTCTCCCCCAAAGGTGGGGGAGAGGAAAGGCGCGCTTCGCGCTCTGAAAACTGCCGGGTTGGAGCTGACACCCCAGCCAAATGTTGTGCTACGACCATGCCAAATCGTTGTCGCCTAACGGATCACGCCACATGTCACCAGGATTGCTGCCGCGTTGCCTGCTCGCTCTCGCACTCACCGCCATGCCTGCCCTGGCCGCCGAAGTTCCCGCCAGCCAGCAGCAGATGCAGCTCTCGTTTTCCCCGCTGGTGAAGGCGACCGCCCCGGCCGTCGTCAACGTCTACGTCACCCGGCGGGTGAAGGAGTTCGTCTCGCCCTTCGGCAGCGATCCGTTCTTCCGCGAGTTCTTCGGCGGTGACGTCGGGGTACCGCGCGAGCGCATGGAGAACTCGCTGGGCTCGGGCGTCATCGTCAGCGAGGACGGGCTGATCATGACCAACAATCACGTCGTGAAAGGCGGCGGCGACGCCGAGATACGGGTGGCGTTGGCCGACAAGCGCGAGTTCGACGCCCGCATCATCCTGCGCGACGAAAAGCTCGATCTCGCGGTGCTGCGCTTGACGACGCAAGAGCGCAAGTTCCCGCATCTCGATTTCGACGACAGCGATGCAGTCGACGTCGGAGATCTGGTGCTGGCGATCGGCGATCCGTTCGGCGTCGGGCAGACTGTCACCAGCGGCATCATTTCCGCCCTGGCGCGCGGCCGCGGCAATACGGCGGATGCGCAGTATTTCATCCAGACCGACGCAGCCATCAATCCCGGCAATTCCGGCGGCGCGCTGATCAACATGAACGGCAAACTGATCGGCATCAACACAGCGATTGTGTCGCGCTCGGGCGGCTCGCAGGGCATTGGCCTGGCGATCCCGTCCAACCTGGTGAAGGTGTTCCTCACCAGCGCCATTACCGGCAAGGCCATCGCCAAGCCCTGGCTGGGCGCGGCCCTGATGCCGGTGACGCGCGAGATCGCGCAGACGCTGAAACTGGAAAAGGTGACCGGCGTGCTGGTGGCCGATGTCGATCCGTCCGGGCCGGCGGCCAAGGCCGGGCTGGCGCCGCAGGACGTCGTGATCGGCATCGATGGGGCGCTGGTGGAGGACGCCGCAGGGCTGGCCTACCGGCTCGACACCAAAGGGGTGGGCGCGACAGCCAAACTCGTGGTGCTGCGCGACGGCAAGCAGGTCAGCCTGGACTTGCCGCTGGTGGAGGCCCCGCAGCCGGTGGCCGTGAACCTCACTGGCCCACACCCCTTCGACGGCGCCAAAGTCTCCGATGTCGCGCTCTCGACCCTCGGTCGCAATGCCACCAGCACGGATGTGTCCGGCGTCGCGATTATCGATGTCCAAACCGGATCGATTGCCCAGAGCCTGGGTTTCCGCCCCGGCGACGTGGTGGTGCGCGTCAACCGTTACCGCGTGCGCGGCGTTGGCGATCTGCAGCGCCTGCTAAAAAACCCGCAGCGGGTTTGGCGCCTGGACGTCAAACGCGGCGACCAGATCTATCAAATGACGGTTCCGGGGTGAGGTGCGCGCCGCAAGCCGCTCTTGGCGATGGCATAGGCCAGCATGGTCAGAACAACCGAGACCGTGTACAGATAAACGCCCGGCAGCGCAGTGGCGTCGGCAATCGAACTGGCGTTGATGTAGAACACCATCAGCGCCAGTACGAGCACGTCCATCATGGACCATTTGCCAAGGCTTTCCAGCCGCTCGACGGCGCGCTCGCGCTTTGAGGGGTGGGGCGCGGCCAACGTCGAAACCACCAGCAGATAGACGAGTTTGCAGCTCGGGATCACTACCGAGAACAGGAAGATCAGCCCGGCGAGAAAGTACTCGTTGTCGAGATAGAGCGCATAAATGGCACTGAGGATGGAATGCTGATCCGTCCACAGATAGAGTTTGGTGAGTTGTATCGCCGGTTGCGTGACACCGAGCACCAGCGTGGCGACCGCCGTCAGCGTCAGCAGGCCGAGGAAGAAACGCTTTAGTTCATGGCCCTGCTGGAACGTCATCGGGAGAGGGGCGGCGGCTGACGGCTGGGGCTTGGGACGCGGCTTCCGCGCCACCCGCTTCAGCCAGCCATAGGCGAGCATGATCAGGATCACGGCGGCCGCGAACCAGCGCACGCCCGGCATGCTGGCCGCCTTGCTGATGCCTTCGGCGCGCAGGTAGACGATGGTTAGCGACAGGATCAGCACATCGTGCATCGACCATTTGCCGAACCACTCCAGCCGCTTCAGCCAACTATGGCGCGCGCGCAGATCCTCAATGGGGAGCGACCCGAGCGCCAACAGATAAAGCAGCTTGGCGGTCGGCATCAGCATCGAGAAGATGAGGATGACGGTCGCCAGGAACGGCTCGCCGTCGTAGTAGAGCGCCAGCACGGCTGACGACAGCGAATGCGTGTCCGAGAACACGAACATCTGCGTCAGCTTGATGATCGGTTCGGTGACGCCGTGGTAGAGACAGATACCGGCCGCCACGATCATCAGGTTCAGCACGAACCGGCCGTAATCGATGCGGACCCTGGCGCTGGGTCCAGCAGCAGCAGCGGGCAAATCGAGCGGCTGGACGGCGACTTTGGCCGGGATGGACACGGCCGTTGGCTGTGGAACCAGCCGAAGAGTCGGCACATCGGGCTCTGGCAGCAGGGCTGCGTCCGTCGCCTTCAGCAAACTCTGCAAAGATCTGTCCGCAGCCGCCATAATACTCCGCAGCGCGAGCGCCCCGCTATTTGCGGAACCATCACCAAACATTCGGGCCGTTCAAGGGCTTTGGACTTCTAGGGCCCGCGCAACTCCCTGCCCCTAACAGACCAGGCAGCACTTGCACTGAAACGCGCTGCCCGTCTGCTTTTGCGCCTCCGCACAAGAGGCCCGGTCTCACCCAACGCGAAAAACGTTGGGGGACAGGAGGGTCCTGTGCTGGCCCTACAGTCTAAGCGTGATGATGCACGTGCTTGATGCCTTTTTCGTGCACCAGCTCTTCCAGTTCGCCCGACTGGAACATCTCGGTCACGATATCGCAGCCGCCGACGAACTCGCCTTTGACGTAGAGCTGCGGGATGGTCGGCCAGTTGGTGAAGGCCTTGATGCCGTCGCGGACGCTGGCATCCTCAAGCACATTCACGTCCTTGAAATCGATGCCCATGGTGGTGAGGATCTGCGTCACGCGGCCGGAAAAGCCGCACTGCGGCATCGCCTTGTTGCCCTTCATGAACAGCACAACGTCGTTGCTGGCGATGGTCTTGCGGATGAAGTCCTGCACGTTCTGTTGGTCGCTCATGAGCGGCTCCATAGCTTTGGGCGGCGGCCCATGTTGAAATTCGGTGAGAGGTTATAGGATCAAACTGCACCGGTCGGGAAGCGGTTCGGCTAAGTTTTTCAGCCCTTTGGCGCAGCGGTCGTCAGCGCCAGCGCATGCAGTTCGCCACCCATCCGGCCGCCCAGCGCGTCGTAGACCATCTGGTGTTGCTGTACCAGGCGCTTACCCGCGAAGGCCGCCGAGATGACGTTGGCCTGGTAGTGATTTCCGTCCCCTGCCAAGTCCGTGATGGTGACAACGGCGTCGGGCAATCCGGCCTTGATCAGGCGTTCGATTTCTTCAGCCTTCATGGCCATGACGGTGCTCTCCTGTTGGCCAAGGTATAGGTGGGGCTGCGCTGCGAGGCAAGACACCGAGCGGTCAGCCGCTCGTCGCTTGGGCCGGGTCGCCACTTGGGATCGGCGCCGCCTTGGCAAAGCCGGGCATGATCTTTGCCGGCACGCCGATTGCGGTTGCACCCGCAGGGACGTTGCTGATGACGAGCGAGTTGGCCGCCACAACCGCGTTGTCGCCGATTGTGACTTTGCCGATGACGCTGGAATGGCAGAAGATGTAGACACCATCGCCAATCCTGGCGCCGGACCCGTTTGGCCCCGCGCCAATAGTGCAGACATGAAATATCGTACAGTGCGCGCCAATCTCAGTATCACGATCGATGCTGATTAGCCAACCATGCGTGAGAACAAACCCTGGGCCTATCTTTGATTCGGCGCTTAAATAGACCCGCGTGAATGTCGTGAGGATACGCCACATCACGGCAAGTACGACTCGCAGCGGAAACAGCAGAATCGGACGATTGCTCTGCCGGATCATCCTCTGGAAACGATAGATTGCCGTGGCCCAGAACCCTTCGCATCTCAGCGGCCGCAGTCCCTCGAAGCGATAGCGGGCGTAGTCAGCCTGCAACGCGCGCCACTGACTGTCGCCAGCCCAGGCCTTGACGGTTTCACGATCGTAAATCATCGGATCTAGTTTTCGGACCTTGGTTCTGAGCGAACCGATATCACCGATTGGTATGGGGGTTGGTCAGTCTCGCACGTGCTGGTTAAGCGGTCTATCGTTACGCTCCCACGCCCTGCTGGCTGTGCGCGGTGAGCCCACGCCGTTGCATACTCTCCCATGCCTCTTCGGCCGTATCGACCATATCGAACAGGTCGAGGTCGGATTTCTCGATCATGCCGTAGTCGGCGATGGCTTTGAAGTTGATGACTTTGGACCAGTAGTCCTTGCCGACCAGCACCAGCGGCATGATGCGCGATTTCTTGGTCTGTTCCAACGTCAAGAGCTCGAACATTTCATCCATGGTGCCGAAGCCGCCTGGAAACACAGCGAGCGCATTGGCGCGCATGACCAGATGCATCTTGCGCATATTGAAGTAGTGGAACAGGAACGTAAGACCGGGTGTCGTGTAGGGGTTCGGCGCCTGCTCGTGCGGCAGGCGGATGTTGAACCCGATCGATGGCGCACCTGCTTCCATCGCGCCGCGGTTCGCCGCTTCCATGATGCCGGGGCCGCCACCGGTTGCGATGACGTTGTCGCGGTGTCTGCCGTCGCCGTCCAGCGCGCCGCCGCGCTCAGATACGATCCGTCCGAGTGTACGCGCCTCGGTGTACCAGGGGCTGAGGGCCGCGCGCTTTTTCGCCCGCGCGACCTGGTCCTTGCCCTTGGCCTCGCGCAAAAGTGTCTCGGCCTGTTCGGGCGAGGGGATGCGGGCGCTGCCGAACACGATCACGGTCGACCGGATACCCGCCTCACGCAGCGCCAGCTCGGGCTTTTCGTATTCCAGCGCGAAGCGGATCGCGCGCAGTTCGTCCTTCAGCAGGAAGTCGGTGTCCTCGACCGCGAGCAGATAACTCTTCATGTTCGCCTGCGGCGCGCGATTATCGTCTTTCATGATCGTCCTTGATAGCCGCTCCAGGGTTGGGCGCGGCGACGACTCATCATAGCGCGACTCGCGTGATTTTTGCGCGCTCGTTTCTTGCCGGCCTCAGCCGCCGAACGAGCGCCCATAGGTCCACAAGCCGATGGATACAACAGCTAGCCCCATCGCAGCGACTTGATAGACGTTCAAGCTTTCGCGGAACACCAGCACGCCAATGCCCAACGATGTGGTGAGGATGGACAACACGGCATAGAGCGCATACTGGGAGGCGCCATAGTTTGAATAGAGCAGGTAAAATCCGAAAAACGTGACGAAGAATCCAAACCCGCCCAAAACAATTGCGGCGGAGTTATCGACAAGATAGGCAAAGTTACCTGGCGACTGCCAGACCAGTGCCGCGGTCAGCAGCATCAGCCATCCGGCCGCAACGCAGCCCACCATATAGAGAAAAGGGTTGGTCGACGGCCCCGCCACGCGCTGACCATAGACAAACAGCGCATTGCCGCAGGCAGCCAGCAGGGCGATGGCGAGAGGTTTCCACATGGCGTCGTCGAGCTTTCGGAATTGTCGGCAGCCGTCAGATGGGCCGCCCCTCGACTTTGCGCGAGAGTTCGTCGATCTGGATCTGCAGGTTGGGGGCGGTCGGATTGATGCCCTTCAGCCGTCTCAGGGCTTTCAACGCCAGCGCGTCCCGGCCAGCGTCGCGCAACACCCCGCTCAACGCCTCCAGCGCGTCGAAATGGTTGGGATCGATGACCAGCACATGGCCGAGATCGGCGATAGCGTCGTCAATCCGCTGTTCGGAAAAATCCAACCCGGCGCGCCGATTCCAGACTTCAGCAGTATCGGGGGCGAGCTTGGCGGCGGCTTCCAGCAGCTGCCGGCGCACGTCGCGATCGCTGGCAAGCGCGGCCTGCGCATCGCGGTCCAACAGCAGATCGATGGTGGCGCTTCCGGTTTGCCGCCACAGCTGGCGGATGTCGGCACGGATGGCGGTTGCGGCCACATCGTCGGTGGCCTTGGCCAGCTTGTCATAGAGCCCGCCGAGCGCTTTCTCGCGCTGCTCGGGCGTCTTGATCGCGTCTATTGGAACAGGCGGATCGATCCTGCCGCCTTGGCGCTCGCCGGACTTAGCGTCAGGCTCAGCAGCAAATGCGACAGACACGTTCAGTCCACAAAACACCAACAGCCCGCAGGCCAAAAGGCCGGCAGGCAGGATGCACTTTTTGTTACGCATGCTCATGTTGCTGAAGTTAGCGCAGCGACGCGCGGACGTCAAAGCGCGATCGGCTGTCGTGATGTCCGACAGCCCCTGACCAATTAGCCCTGGCGAGCCTTGAAGCGGCGCATGGTCTTGTTGATCACATAGAGACGGCCGCGGCGGCGCACCACGCGGTTGTCGCGATGCCGCTTGCGCAGCGACTTGATGGAATTCCTGATCTTCATGGCAAAACCCGAAAATTTCTCGTTGGCGCCGGCCCAGGGGCATCCCGGGCAGCGGTCCAAGCGGCAAGCTCACTTGGCGTGATGGATGGGTGAGATAGGCGAGCCGGCGCAACGTGTCAACGCGAACTGTCGTCAGGGCTGCTGCTACGCCGTCAAATGCTGCCCCAACCGCCCGGCGATATCCTGGATGAACTGCCAGGCAACGCGCCCGGACCGGCCGCCGCGCGTGACCGACCATTCCAAGGCGGCGCGCGTAAGTTCGGCATCCTCGACCGTCAACCCGAAGTGCTGGGCATAGGCCCGCACCATCTCCAGATATTGTGTCTGATTACAATTATGAAAGCCAAGCCACAGTCCGAAACGGTCGCTCAGCGACACCTTCTCCTCCACCGCCTCGCCTGGATTGATCGCTGTGCCCGCCTCGTTGTCGATCACGTCGCGCGGCATCAGATGACGGCGGTTCGAGGTGGCGTAGAACAGCACATTTTCGGGACGCCCCTCGATGCCGCCCTCAAGAACGGCCTTCAGGGACTTATAAGATGTATCAGCCGCATCGAACGACAAGTCGTCGCAGAACACGATGAAACGATGCTTGCTGGCGCGGAACTGCGCTAGGCAGGCGGGCAGCGAGCCGATATCTTCGCGATGAATCTCGATCAGTTTCAGATCGCCCTTCGGGCCCGTTCCCAATCGGCTGCGCACCTCGGCGTGGACTGCTTTCACCGATGAACTCTTGCCGGCCCCGCGCGCGCCCCACAGCAGCGCATTGTTGGCCGGCAGCCCGCGCGCAAACCGATCGGTGTTGTCCAGCAGTTGGCCGAGCACCAGGTCGATGCCCTTCAGCAACCCGATCGGAACCCGGTTGACCTCAGGAACCGGCAGAAACGTTCCCGAAGGCTGCCATACGAAGGCTTCCGCGGCGTCAAAGCTGGCCTGCGGCAGTGCGGGTGGCTTCAGCCGCTCCAATGCCTCGGCGATCCGGTCGAGCGGGTCGGAAAAGCCTGGGATGCTCATAGCGGTCCTTGGGAAAGTACTATCTACCTGTCTCCCCCGCCAAGAGGCTGGGGAGTGGGAAGTGCCGAGAGGGAAGTGTTGCAATCGCGGGACCGCACACTATAGTCGCGCCGAATTTGCGCAAGGGCCCAGAGAAATTGGGGACAGTATACCTATTTCTCTGAGATTCTGGCTGTCAGGTCGGACAGTAGAGCAGAAATAGGTATACTGTCCCCGATTTCTCTGGGCCCGGCCTTACATCCTCGTCACATTCGCAGCGCGTGCGCGCCTTCAGGAGCGGCAATGGACTTTACACTTGTTTTCGCCCAGACCGCCCCCGGCGGCGGATCGCTCGATCTGCTATTGACCATCGCGCCAATCATCATGGTGCTGCCGATCTGGTACTTCCTGGTCATCAAGCCGCAGCAGACCAAGGTACAGCAGCACAAAGCCATGATTGCCGGCGTCAAGCGCGGCGATACGGTCGTGACCTCGGGCGGCCTGATCGGCAAGGTGATCCGCGTGGTGGACGACCACGAGGTTCAGGTTGAAATCGCCGATGGCGTCCGCGTACGCCTGCTCCGCCAGATGATTTCCGACGTGCGCAATCGTAGCGAGACCACCAGCAAGGATGCCGCCTGATATGTTGCACTTTGAACGCTGGAAAATCTGGTCCATTCTCGCCGTCTGCCTGTTCGGGCTGCTGGCCGGCCTGCCCAATCTCATGTCTGCCGACACGCTGTCGAAATGGCCGGGGTTCCTGCCGCACAATAAGATCAATCTTGGCCTCGACTTGCGCGGCGGCGTTTATCTGCTGATCGAGGCGAATGTCGATGAACTGAAGAAAAAGTGGTTCGAGAGCGTTGTCACCGATGCCCGCAAATCGCTCCGAGAAGACAAGATTCCCTATTCGGGCCTGGGCCAGTCCGCAGAAGGCGTCCGTTTCCGTGTCAGCAAACCGGAAGACTCGGCAAAAGCCGTCGAGCTGATGAAGACCAAGCTGCGCCGGCCGGTGTCTGTGCTGTTGGGCGGCAGTGGTGCGGCCGACCTCGACATCACGACCGAGGACAACGGCAATCTGATCCTCATAAGGCCTACCCCCGAGGCCCTGACCCAGCGCATCAGCGCGGCAATGGACGCGGCCATGGAAGTGGTACGGCGGCGCATCGACTCCTTAGGGACCACCGAGCCAAGCATTGCGCGCCAGGGCGTGAACCGCATGGTCGTTCAGGTGCCCGGTTTCGACGATCCCCAGAAGTTGAAGGAAGTCATCGGCAAGACCGCGGCCATGTCGTTCCATGCCGTCGATGAGACCATGTCGCCAGATGCCGCCGACACCAGTGGCGTCCCGACGGGCAGCCGCATATATCCGTCCGACGAGAAGGAAGCGGCGCGCAATCCGTCCCTGCCCAAGCGCTATCTTCTGAAGTCCGTCCCCGAGGTCGAAGGCGCCGATCTGATCGACGCGCGGGCCGAGTTCGATAACGGCTCGCCGGCCGTGGCGTTCCGCTTCAACACCAACGGCGCGATCAAGTTCGGCAACTACACCGCGGCAAACGTCGGCCATCCCTTCGCGATCGTGCTCGACGACAAGGTCATAACCGCGCCCAACATCCGCTCGGCGATCCGTGGCGGCGCCGGCATCATCACCGGCAACTTCACCACCGAAGAGGCGACCAATCTAGCCATCCAGCTGCGTTCGGGCGCATTGCCGACCAGCCTCGGGTTCGTCGAAGAGCGCACGGTTGGCCCAGGCCTGGGCGCCGACTCGATCCGCGCCGGCACCATCGCTGCGCTGGTCGGCGCTCTCGCCGTCGCCGCCTTCATGATGTTGGCCTACGGCCTGTTTGGCTTCTTCTCGGTGATCGCGCTTTGCGTCAACGTCATGCTGCTGTTTGGTTGTATGTCGCTGCTGGGCCAGACACTCACGCTCCCGGGCATCGCCGGCGTGGTGCTGACCATGGGCATGGCGGTGGACTCCAACGTGTTGATCTTCGAACGCATCCGCGAGGAATTGCGCTCGGGCAAGAGCGCGATCGCGTCCATCGAGCAGGGCTTCCAGCGCGCGCTTGTCACGGTCGTCGACAGCCACATCACGACGCTGGTGGCCGGCCTGATCATGTTCGCGCTGGGCGAAGGCCCGATCCGCGGTTTCGCCATCACGCTCTCGATCGGCATCGCGATCTCGGTCTTCACCGCCTACACAGTGACGCGCCTCATTGTCTCGCTCTGGGTCGCGCAACAGCGCGCGCAGACGCGAAATATTGTGGTGCCGGTTTGATAGAAGGGATTAGGGATTGGGGATTAGTTCCCGTCTGGTTTCCTAATCCCTATTACCTAATACCTAATACCTAATCCCTCCTCAAGGACTGCCCCAATGACCTGGCGTGGCATCGATTTTTTCCCGCACGATCTGAAGTTTCCGTTCTCCAAGTGGATGCCGGTTGCTGTGATCGGCTCGCTGGTTTTGAATGTGGCCTCGATCGCTCTGGCGCTGATGCTCGGCATAAACTGGAGCATCGACTTCAAGGGCGGCACCCTGATCGAGGTCCACAACAAAGTGGGCGTCGCCGATGTAGCAGCGCTGCGCGACAAAATTGGCGCGCTTGGCCTGGGCACACCGCAGATCCAGGCCTTCGACGACGGTTCGAACGTACTGATCCGCCTGGAGCTGCAGCCTGGTGGCGACAAGGAGCAACTCGTTGCCGTCGACAAGGTCAAGGCTGCGCTGGGCGACAGCGTCGAATACCGCCGCAACGAAAGCGTCGGCCCGACCGTATCGAGCGAGATCACGCGCACGGCGTTCTACGCGGTCGGCGCGGCGCTAATTGCGATCAGCGCCTATGTCTGGTTCCGCTTCGAGTGGCAATTCGCACTCGGCGCCTCGCTGGCGCTGGTGCACGATGTGTTGATGACCGTCGGCCTGTTTGCGCTGACGCGGCTGGAGTTCGACAACAACTGCATCGCAGCCTTGCTGACTATCATCGGCTTTTCGATCAACGATACCGTTGTCGTGTCGGACCGGATTCGCGAGAATTTGCGCAAGTTCAAAAAGATGCCACTGCCCGAGTTAATCGATCTTTCGGTCAACACGACATTGTCGCGTACCGTGCTGACCGCCGGCACCGTCATCCTGGCATTGCTGGCGCTGTTGATCTTCGGCGGCTCGGTCATCCGGTCGTTCGTGATCGCCATGTTGTTCGGCATCGTCACTGGCACCTATTCGTCGATCTTCATCGCCTCGCCGGTGCTGGAGTGGCTGGGCGTCAAGCGCGATTGGAGCGCCGCAGCAGCGAACAAGTCCACCGGCGGTACCGGAACCTCGCCCAAGGGCGCCTGAGCGCACGACCGTGGCGTAGGGGCGACCCGTGGTTCGCCCTCGCACAGGCACGGTACGCGTCAAGAGGGCGACCCACGGGTCGCCCCTACGCCACAGGCAGCGTTACTTGCCAACCGGTCGGACAACTATGACCCAGATCCAGCAAGGCTTCTATCCCGGCCGGGCGCCCATCGACGCTTATGGCGACGGTGGATTCCGCTTTGCCGGCATGAGCCATCGCGGCTCGCTGCTGTTGCTGCCCAGTGGCATCCATGCCTGGAGCGCGACCGAGGCCGCCAAGCTCACGATGGCCGATTTCCAGTCGCTGCTTGCCGAACGCGACAGCATCGAATTCGTCCTGCTTGGGACCGGGGCGGGACAGATCTTCCCGTCGCACGACGTGCGCCAGAACTTCGACGACCTGGACCTCGGCCTCGATCCCATGAGCACCGGCTCGGCGGCGCGCACCTACAATGTGCTGCTGGCCGAGGGCCGCAAGGTTGCAGCTGCGCTCATAGCGGTCGCCTGATGGCTGCGCTCGATCCGGTCTCGGAGATCGCCCGCTCCTATGAGCCGGACCGTTACCTCTCCGCCCTCTACGCCCCGGAACCGGCGCGTGCCCAGCTGATCGCGCTCGCCGCCTTCCAGGCCGAGATCACGCGCATCCCGCTCACAGTGCGCGAGCCGCTGCTCATCGACATCCGCATGCAATGGTGGCGCGATGGACTGGAAACCGTGAAATCAGGTGCGGCCACCGGCCATCCGGTCGCCGACACACTCGCCCCGTCATTGCGAGGGGGAATAGTGCCCCCAGGGTTGCTGCTCGGCATGATCGACGCCTGCGCCAGCCAGCGCCTCCTGGCCGCATGGACCGATCCCCGCGAGCTCAGGGCCCATTGCGTCAAATTCCACGGCGCGGCCTTCGCCGTTGCCGCCCGCGTGCTCGGCGGCACCCATTCCATCAGCCTGGAGTCGGCCACCCAGTCCGCCGGCCACGCCTATGGCCTTGCCCGCATGTTGAGCACTTCTGCCGCCATCGATACCGCCCTCACGGCCGACATCGTCGCCCGCTGCCAGGCAGCCTACGCCGACGCCAGCGCGGCCGTCGCCCGCCTTGACAGGGCCTTGCTGCCGGGCTTCCTTCCCTTGGCCATGCTGCCGGTCTATCTGAGCGCCAAGCCGGGCGAGGACGTCTCGCCGCTCAGTCGCTGGTGGCGGCTGTGGCGCGCCCAGCTCGCGGGCCGCCTGACATAGC
Source organism: uncultured Alphaproteobacteria bacterium (assembly GCA_963732765.1). Lineage (GTDB taxonomy): Bacteria > Pseudomonadota > Alphaproteobacteria > Rhizobiales > Hyphomicrobiaceae > JANYHF01. The sequence goes on from CAVTAS010000010.1 coordinate 452,941, forward strand.
GCTCTCAAGGAGTGGATATGCGGTTGAACGTGCTTCGTTTCCTCTGCGCCCTGCTCGCCTCGTCGTATGCTGCAGCCGCCACGCCCGTCGCCGCCGCCGAAATCGTCTGGCGGCTCGACAACCCGTTCCGCCTCTTTACGGAGGCCGATGCGACGCAGGTGCACCGCGACGTCTTCGAGCAGTTGACCGAGGCCGAGAAGCTCGAACCCATTCTCAGCGCCGAACGCCGCCTGATGGAGAAGTTCCCATTCGGCTGGGCGCGCGAGTCCTTCTCCATGACCTGTTGGGATCGCGAGAGCGCAGTCTATGCCGCTTGTGGCTCCGACGATGGCTATGTCAATCCCAAGAGCCATCGCGTCCTGGTGCAGATTGACCATCCCGAACTGATCGAAGGCGCCTGCGACTGGTCGGTCGAAAGCGGGACCGACGCCGCGGATGCCGAAGAGCAGCACGTTCACGTCGGCTGCGGCGGCACGGTGGCGTTGGACATTCCCTATCCGGCAGGCGCGCGCGTGCGCGTCTCTGCCAACGGCCTCCCGGTTGGCGAGACCGTCATCAAAGTCGAAGACATCCTGGTCGTTGCGATCGGCGACAGTTTCGGCTCCGGCGAAGGCAACCCCGACCAAGCCGTCGAGTTCTCACGCGATCGCACGGTCAGCTATGGCAAGGCCCCGGGCGGGAGCGAACTGGCCGGCTATCCGGCACGCATTGGCAATTGGGCCAGCATCGGCGACAAGGCGTTCCTGGCCGGCGGCCCGCGCTGGTTGAGCACCGCTTGCCATCGCTCCTTATACGCGCATTCCACGCGCGCGGCCCTGCAGCTGGCCCTCGACAATCCGCACCGCGCCGTCACCTACGCCAACTTCGCCTGCGCCGGCGCCGAAATAGTCTTTGGGCTGATGATAAACTACAAGGGCACCGAATGGGCCAAGGACCAGCCGGACAAGCCGCAAGTGAGCGCCGTCGCCCGCCTGCAATGCGGCGCGACCGAGCCGACCGAGACCAACTATCAGAACACCTATTCCTTGAACGGTGTCATTCCCGATCTCGACAATATCGTGCTCGCCACCTGCCCGCGCAGTGTGGCGCGGCGCATCGATCTGCTGATGGTGTCGATTGGCGGCAATGACGTTGGTTTTGCCCGCGTGGTCGCCAATGCGATCCTGGAAGACAAAGGGCTGCTGCGCAAACTCGGCGGCTGGATGGGAGAAGTGGAAGAGGCCGCAGGCATTATCACGCTGCTTCCCACACTCGAAAAGCGGTTCCAGGCCCTTAACCGCGCGCTGCATGGCCATCTGCAGATCCCTTGGGATCAATCCGACCGCATTCTGCTGACGGCCTATCCGGTCATGGCGATTGAGGAGAACGGCAGCGACATCTGCCGCGAGGGGCAATCGGGCATGACCGTGTTTCCCGAGTTCGTGCTCAACCGCAACAAAGCCAAGGACAACGAGGTCGCCGCCGAAAAGCTTAACCGCACCATGCGCAAGGTCGCCAAGACCTACGGCTGGACCTACGTCGAACAGCACCGGGCCGAGTTCGCCGGACACGGCGTATGCGCAGGCGTCGATGAGGGAGCGATCAGCTTTTCCGACAATTCACGGCTGCCGCGCATGATAGATGGAGCCTGGACACCCTATAACCCCGCCGAGTTCCGCCCCTATGTGCAGCGCCGCCGCTGGTACCGCACGCCCAACGACGCGTTCCTGACCGGCAACTACCATATCTCCTCGGCCATCCTGAAGTCGGTGATGAACCTGCAAAGCATCGAGTGGTTCCAGTTGGTATTGGCAGGTACCTACTCGGGCGCCTTCCATCCGACGGCGGAGGGGCAAGCCGTGATTGCCGATGCTGTGCTGGAGAAGGCGCGCGCGGTGCTGGGGAAGTATGAGCGCAAGCGGGCTCTGGTGGAGGCCCGGGAAGGCGGGGGTCGCGGGCGGTAGGTCCGGGACCAGACGATTGATCAGGAGGTGGGTGCGGCGGCAGTGGCGACTGTGGTCGAGTAAGTAGAGTCGAGCCGAAGTTCCGATCCATCGAGTGTTGCGAGGTCTTCCTTCTCCCTTCGGGAGAAGGTGGCGCACTGCGCGGGATGAGGGGACTGGACGTGCGGGTGCGGCGCGCAGGTGGGCACCTTCTTCCAAAGCGAGAAGGTGATGGTGCTGAGGCACCGTTGTTGCCGAGTCAGAATCTCCGTTCGACGGTAAAAGAGATAAGAAGGCAATGGCGCGATGGGCCAGGTCGCGACGCTGCGTACCGACTATCGAAAAGAGGCTGCATAGCTGCAGGAGGTTGTGCCAGTTTTTGTGTCCGTTCGACTGTCAACGCATCGAACCCGCAGTCATCTTGCCAACAACGCGCGAATCGATGCGCCCAGGAACGCGCTGCAGTCGGCATCGATCCCAGCCTCCGAGAGATGGCCGAATGGGCCCGGGATTGGGCGGAGCTCGGCGTTCGCTAGCAGCTTGGCCTCCGCAGCCATGTCCTCGGGTGGGAAATAGAGATCGGTCTCGGCCGGGCTCAACGTCGCCTTGGCCTTGATTGAGCGCAGCGCCTTCTCCAGATCGCCATTGAAACCGGGGGTTTTGGAGATATCGGCATGTTGCCAGGTGTCGAGCTGGCTCAGCAGGTTGTTGGCGTCAAGGCTCAACCAGAAGGCCTCCCAGAAGCCGACCAGGAATTCGTCGACGGACTTAAAGCCCATCGGCTCATAGCGCTTCTCGCGATAGAAGCGCTGCGACAATGCCCAGCCCGCCCACACCCGGCCCATCGCCTTCATGCCCTCAACGGGTGCTCTCTGGTAGTCGCCGTTGGCCCAGGCCTGGTCGGCGCATAGTGCCGCCTTTGCGCCGGCCAGGAACACGTAGCAGTGGCGGCTGACGCGCGCGGCCCCGCAGCACGGCGCGATCCGCTCCACCAGATCGGGATGGGCAAGGCCCCACTGATAGGCCTGGAACGCACCCATGGAACCGCCGATCGCCAGCTGGATCTTCTTGACGCCGAGATGGCCGGTGACCAGGCGGTGTTGAGCGCGCACATTGTCCTGAATCGAGATCGCCGGAAAGCGGCCACGGTCGAATGGCGCCGGCTGGTTGGTCGGCGAGGACGACAGCCCGTTGGCGAACATGCTCGGTACTATGACGAAATACTTGGTAGTGTCGAGCGGCTTGCCGTCGCCGATCAGCCATTCGAGATCGGAGTGGGTGCCGGTGAACCAGGTGGGGAAGACGATGGCGTTGTCGCGCACGGGGTTCAGTTTGCCGTAGGTGGCGTAGGCGAGTTTGGCTGCCGGCAACGTCGTGCCGCAATCGAGCGCGAAATCGCCGAGATCGAGGATGTGGTGTGGGGTCTTGTCACTCATAGCGCTGCCATACCTCCGTCGACCATGTAGTTGCCCGCAGCCACGAAACTCGCGTCATCCGAGCAGAGGAAGGCGATCATCGGCGCGATCTCGTGCGGCTCGGCGCGGCGGCCGAGCGGGGTGAACTTGATCAGCATCTTGGCTTCCTCGGGCGTGACGCCGCGCGACATCGGCGTATCGACATAGCCTGGGAGAAGGCAGTTCACGCGGATGTTGTGCGGGGCATAGGTGACGCCGGCATTCTTGGACAGCATCACGGCCGCGCCCTTGGCGGTCTGATAGGCGGCGTTGTTGGCGACGCCCGACCAGCCCCAGACGGACGAAACGTTGACGATGGCACCACCGCCCAGTTCGATCATTCCGGGGACCACCGTCTTCATGCCGAGAAACATTCCGATCACGTTGCTTTCGAAGGCGGCGGTCATTGCTTCGGCCGTTTCAAGATGCACCGGCTTGCCGCTGCCGAGCGCTCCGGCGTTGTTCACGAGCACATTTGGCTTGCCGAACGCCCTTACGCATTCGGCAAGGCTGGCCGCCCAGCTCTCTTCCTTGCGGATGTCGAGGGTTGCGAAGCGCAACTTGTTCTTGTGCTTCTTCAAGGCTGCCGCGAGGTCTTCGCCCGCCGGCTTGATGTCGGCCGCCAGCACCTGCGCGCCTTCCGCCACCATCAAACGCGCGGTCGCCGAACCGATGCCCGTCGAGGCACCAGTTACGATTGCGATCTTTCCCTCGAGTTGTCCTGCCATGGTTGCCCTTTCTCTTGTCGGTGGCGGTTGGATCATCCAGTTCGACGGCCGAGCGCGGTCTTGCCCGAGGCCAGGCGGCCGGCAACGAATTCGCCGGCAATCACGGAGAGCAGCAAAGCGCCGGTGACGAGTTGCACCAGCGACGCCGAAGTGCCACGCGCTGCCAGACCGGCGCCGACCACCGACAGAATGGCGACGCCGAGAGCGACATTGAAGACCGTGCCGCGCCCGCCGTAGAGGCTGATGCCGCCGAGCAGCGTCGCGGCGCAGCCGGTGAGAAGCAGGTCATCATAGTTTTGCGGCGCCGCACTGCCGCCACGCATCGCCGCCAACGCTCCGGCCAGCGCCGCGCAACCGCCCGAGATCGCAAAGGCGATTGAAATGGTGCGCACCTTGGGAACGCCCGCTGCGATCGCCTCGTTGCGTGCGCCGCCGATGGCAAAGATTTCGCGCCCCCAGCGGGTGAAGGTGAGGGCAAGACCGGCGAGCACGAACACAGTGAGAGCTGCGACGCTTGAAAACGAGAAGATCCAGTAGCGCTCGATCAGCGGATCGGTGATTTCGATGTTGTCGATCATGATCGGCTCGTGGCCGCTCAGCATGTAGGTGAGGCCGCGCAGCAGGATCAGCGTGCCGATGGTGAAGACCAGGGAATTGATCCCGATGCGGCCGATCAGTGCACCCTGAAGTGCGCCGAACAGGACCCCCGTGCCGGTCGCAACCACGATTGAGCCAGCCAGGCCGAGATGCGAGGTCAGGACGGCGATCACGGCCGACAGGGCCGCCATCGACCCCACAGACAAGTCGAATTCGCCGGCGATGATTGTGACGGCGAGCCCGAGAGCGATCAGGCCGACCAGCGAAAAGCCTTCCAGCACCGAGAACACGCTGGCCTCGCCCCGGAAACTCGGCGTGATCGCCGAAATGACGATCCAGGCAACGACCAGGACCGCCAACGGCAGGGCATAAGTCCGGAGGCTGGAACCAATGGCACTCATCGGCTCCTCCGTTCGCGTCGCTTCAGAAACTCGAGCAGGATGACGGTTGCCACGACGACACCCCCCTGGACAGCAAGCCGGCCGCCCGGGCTGAAATCGTTCAGCACCATCATGTTGGAGATGACCGAGATCAGCACCGCACCGGCTGCCGAGCGCCAGGGCGAGCCGTCGCCGCCCTGGATCGCGGTGCCGCCGACCAGCAGCGCGGCGATGACGTTGATGGTCAGTGTCGGGAAGGATTTCGCTGTCGCCTCGCCATAGGCCGCGCCGCTCATGATTCCGGCCAGGGCAACCCCGATGGACAGGATGACAAAGGCGACGATGGTCACCCGTGCGTAGGAGATGCCGGAAATCCGCGCCGTTGCACGATTGGCGCCGACCAGGATGGTTTCGCGGCCTATGACGGTGCGCGACATCAGCAGGGTGATCAGCACAGTGAAGATCAGGAACACCAGCACCTCGATGGGCACGCCGGCAATATCCTTGCCACCCCAGGAGGCGCCGTTGCCGCGTACACGGACGATCCCACCGCCGGTCAGTTCGGACGCGACGCCGAAAATGATGGCGCCGGCAGCAAGCGTGGTGATGACCGGATTGAGCCCGCCGGCCACGATCGCTCCTTGCAGGACACCGACCAGGATCGAGCCGGCAACCACAACCAGCATCGCCACCGGCTGCGGCCAGCCCGCGCCGAGCAGCCACACAAAGGCGACCATGCAGGCCATCGCCGATTGCGAGATGCCGAGCGAAACGAAGTTGCCCGACAGCGTGACCGGCGTCATCGCCACGGCAACCAGACCGACGATGGCGGCGTTCCTGAGGATTGCGGTAATGTTGTCGATGGTCAGGAACTTCGGCGTAACGAACGCGGCAATGACGACGGCGACCGCTGCGATAGCAAGGATGATCAACGGCAGGTGGCGGTCGAGAGAAAAGGCTGCCGGCGCCGCAGGCAATGGCGCCAGGACGGCTCGGTGTGCGACGCCTTCGCGCTCCTCGCTCACGCTGCCTTCTCCTGGTGCATGACTTCGCGCATCAGCGCGTCCTCGCTCCAGTCGTCGCGTGGGCGCATGGCGGTGAGGCGGCCCCGGTAAAAGGTGGCTATGGTATCGGAAAGCCCAAGGATTTCGGCGGTATCGGAACTGGCAATCACAATGCCCATGCCGGAGCGGCAAAGATCGCGCAGCCTGCGGTAGATCTCGGCGCGGGCGCCAACGTCGACGCCGCGAGTTCGGCTCTTCCAGCAGCATCACACGCGGCTCGACGCCCAACCACTTGCCGACCGCAACCTTCTGCTGATTACCACCGGACAGCGCGCCGACGGCGGTCCCCAGACGCTTGACATCGATGGCAAAACGTCCCGCCGTATCGCTGGCGCGCTCGCGCTCGCGTCTGCTGGAGAGAATGCCACGGGAGGCCACCCGATCGAGCCACGGCGACGACAGGTTCTCGCGGATCGGCCGCTCAAGGAATATGCCGTCGCGTTTGCGGTCGGCCGAACAATAGGCGAGGCCATGTGCCAGCGTTGCCGCGCGGCTCTTGAGGGAAATCTCCAAGCCTTCGAGCAGCACTTTGCCGGCCAATGGCGGCGCCATGCCGGCGAGGCATTCGACGACGGCGCTGGCGCCGCTGCCGAGCTGTCCCGTGAGGCCGACGATCTCACCGGCGCGTACCTTAAAGCTGACGGGATCGATCAGACCTTGCGCGACCAGCCCGTCGACGTTGAGCAGCGGCCTCTCGGCAAGCGTGTTGCGTTCGGGGAACATGGTTTCGAGTTCGCGGCCAAGCATCATGGTGATGACGGCGTCGACGTCGAGTTCGCTGGTGGCGCGCGGCGGCAGGCTGCGGCCATTGCGGAAAACCGTCACCCGGTCGGCAATCCGGAACACCTCAGGCAATCGATGGGTGACATAGATGATGCTGCGCCCCTCGGCCGCCAGCCGCTTGATAACGGCCAGAACGCGCTCGATCTCGCGGTCGGCAAGGGCCGCCGTCGGTTCGTCGAATATGAGGGTGCGCGAATCTCGCACCAGCAGCCGCGCGATCTCGAGCAGCTGCATTTCGGCGACCGACAACTGTTCGACCCGCATCCGTGGATCGATATGGTCCAGACCCACCGCCGCCAGGAGTTTTCGCGCGCGCGCCTTCAGTTGGTGCGGCAGCCACAGCGGCGATACACCCGACTGGCCCAGCACAAGATTCTCGGCGACCGTCAGCGTCGGGACGGAACTGTATTCCTGGTGGACGACGGCGACGCCGGCTGCCTGCGAGCGCGAACTGGGGAAAAGTGAGACCGGCCGGCCATCGATCTCGATCCGGCCGGAATCGGGTTCGACCAGTCCGGAGAGCACTTTGACCAAGGTGGATTTGCCGGCGCCGTTCTCGCCAAGCAAAGCCATCACCTCGCCCGGCCGAAGCTCGAAGTCGACATCGTTGAGCGCTTGTATGGTGCCATAGCGTTTTGACAGCTGGCGAACGCTGAGCCGGAGACTTCCGGTGTCTCCTGGCGACCTCGCAGTGTCGGCGGGTGCACTCACGTCAGCAACGCCTTTGGCAACCGAGGCGGAAAGCAATTGCGCCGGTGTCGCCGCACATGATCGGCGGCACCGGCATTCTGTTCAATGCCTCAGGTTTCCCGAGGCTGAGCAAGCCAAGCCGTCACCTTAGCCGGCGGCGCAGATTTCGTCGGCATTATAGCCCCAGATCTTGGTGTTGGCGACGCCATCGGCACCAATCGCAGGGGCGTGCGGCATGTAGTTGAGTTTTGCCGGCGGGCCGGGATCGATTGTGGGAGCGTCCGCCTCGATCTGCATCTGGATCACGTCGCCTTTGATCTCGCCGTTGGCAACGAACTTCGCCGCGGTTCGTACGGCCAGCGCTCCCTCGACTGCGGCCGGCTGGATGCCGGTGCCGAAGGTCTCGCCGTTCTTGACCGCTTCGAGACTGCCCGAGCAGTCGCCAGAAACGATCCACACGTCCTTACCCGGAGCGATGCCGTTTTCCTTCAGGGCTCGAATGACGCCGTTCGCCGCCTGCTGGTTGGAAACGAACAAGAAATCAAACTGTCCTTTGAACTTCGGGATGATCGTCGAGCCGATCTCGTAGCCGGACTCGGGGCTGTTGGCGCCGAACTCGGTATGGATGATGTTGAACGGCGCACTCTTTGTGACTTCCATGAAGCCCTTCATGCGTTCCGTACCCGTCTTCTCGCCGGCCGGATGCTGGAACACCAGCAGGTTGCCGCCATCGCTCTTGAACTTCATGCCGGCGGCCTTGGCGGCGTCGCGGGCTTTCAACATGGTCTGGCCCAGGGTCTGGCCGATCAGGATCTGGTTGGCGCCAGAATAGGCCTGCACGAATGGCCAGGACTTCTCGTTCGGCTCCTGGGTCAGCTGGATCACCGGGGCGAGTTTGGAGAGCAGGCGGGTGTCGTTGAGCGCGGCGTCGGCGACCCACGGCCAGAAGATCACGGCGGCAGGCTTGGCACCGCTGGCGATGTACTGCTGGACTTGCTGGTCCTGCTCGGGTTGCGAGAAGTTATTCTGGAATACTGTCAGCTTGTAACCGAGCTTGGCGGCTTCCGCCGTGGCGCCTTTGATCTGGTTGGCGCCATAGACATTCGAGGCGGTGATGGTGAACATCACCAGTTCCTTGCCCTCACCTTCGACCTTGCCAGTACCCGCGGCGTGGGCCAACACCAAGTACGAACTGATCGCCAGGGCACCGACGCCGATGGCGATGGGCAGACGTTTCAACGCGAACATGCGAGCTCCTCCTCAGCGGATTCAGTGTGCTCAGCTCCGATGTCTCCGCAAGACAAATAACAAGAGCTTTGATTTTTGTAAGTTTGACCGGGGAAGCTGTCAAGGCCGCGCCAGCGATTGATTCTGGCAGATGCCGCAGCAATGCCGATCGACGGACAAACGGCCGGCGGCCCGCCTTGACACCATCCGCATCTTGCTTCTAATCATAAACGACGTTGTCTTTTGTCATTGGTTTGGTAGGAGCGCGCGATGATCAGTTTCAACTGGGTCATCATCATGCCGAAGCACCTCAACGAGGAGAGCTTCGACAAATGGTACCTCGGCAAACATACCGAGTATGCCAAGGTCGCTCTCCACATGATCCGCTACTCGATCAATCGGCGGGTGGCGACGCAACCGGCAATTGCACACGGCAACTTCTTCCGTATCGCGCAGGAGTATTGGGCCAACTGGGACGACATGGTCGCGTGCTGGAACCATCATACCGGCTACACCTTGCTAGGCGACGGGCTGGCCTACATGGGCCTCGACCCCGGCACGCTGCCAGGGATCGCGCTGACCGAAGAAACGCAGTTCGAGGTCAAGCAACCGGCCGTCTTCAGCACCATCCGCCGCGGTTACCGGGCGCGTCCCGATGGCACTATCACCAAGCTGATCGCCTTCGGCATGGCGAAAGACAAGGCTGGCATCAAGGACTGGTACGCCAAGAAATACGCAGGTCTCGGCAAGAAGGAGCCGTTGGTGCGTGAGCACACTTTCGGCATCGGCGTCGGCAAGACCATCGAGTATGGCTATGTTGGCCGGCTGCCAAGCGGTGATATGCTGTCCTACGACTGGAACCTCGAACTCTGGTTCGATTCCAATGCCGATGCGCTCAAGTATCTCGCCTCCAAGCCCTTCACCGATATGTTCGACGACTTGAAGAGCGTCAGCCACAGCACGCTCGCCGGCCTGTTCCGTGGCCAGGAAATGCTGATGCTGAACAAGGCAATGCCACACCGCGACGAGTAGCTGGTTTCAGCAAGGGCCGTCACGCGACCCGATAGAGCAGCTCCTTTCCGGCTGCCAGGCGACGGCAGTTTTCCGCCATCAGATCGAACGAGCGCTCGAAGGTCTGCAGCGTCAGCCAGGCGATATGCGGTGCAAGCACGACGGTATCGAGTGCCAGCAGCGGATTGTCCGCCTCGATCGGTTCGACCACGTGAGTGTCGAGACCCGCACCAGCCAGCTGCCCCGACTTCAGCGCCGACAGCAAAGCGACCGGTTCAACGAGACCGCCGCGCGCGGTATTGATCAGGATCGCGCCGCGCTTCATGCGGGCCAGGCGCCCAGCATCGATCAGGTTTCGCGTCGTATCGTTCAGCGGCACATGCAGCGAAACGATATCTGAGCGGGCGATGAGTTCATCCAGTGAGACAAACCGCGCCTTCGCATCAGCGACTTCGCGGCGGCTCCAGTAGATCACCTCGGCACCGAGCACCGATAGCACCGGTGCCAGCCGGCTTGCGGTGGCGCCGTATCCGACAAGCCCGACGGTCTTGCTGTGGATTTCGCCAAGCTCGGCCTGCCGCTCCTTTGGCCAAGACCAGCCTTTTCCGGCTCGGGTCTCGCGGTCGAACTGTGGGATTTTGCGCAAGATCGCCAGCATCAGCGCCAGCGCGTGTTCGGCCACGGCCTGTGCGTTGGTACCCGGAAGATTGCAGACGGGAATGCCGCGTTCGCGGGCGGCAGCAAGATCGATGGTATCGACACCTGCCCCCATCTTCTGGATCAGGCGAAGCTTCGGCGCCGCGTCCATGAGAGTGCGCGTGGCGGGTTTCAGGACATGCCAAAGAACCTCGCAACTCGGCAAGGCTTCGGCGAACGCCGCGTCTTCGGCCGGCGGGATCACCGCGACGTCAAGCCCGCTGGCCTTCAGTGCATCGAGCCGCCGCGCAAGTTCGGCTCCGGCGGCATAGTGGAAGATAACTCGCATGTCAGCTTCGCCCGCGTTGCTCGCACCAACGACGATGTCTCTCAAAGGTTCGCAGCGAATGCCGCTTGGAAGGCCTTGCCGAGCGCCCGCGCTCCCGCCACCACATCGTCCGTCGTGACGTTGAGCGGGGGGTAGAAGAACGCCGCCACGCGCGTCCCGTCCGGATTGATCCGTACCAAGAGGCCATTCTGGTAGGCCTCGTGGCGAGCCCGGCGGATGAAGGCCGGAAGATCTCTAATCTTCGAGACATCGACCTCGGTCGAACTCATTAGCCCGATGACGGTGACTTTGAGAAGCTGCGGTACAATCTCTCCGATCCGCTCGAGTTCGGCGCGCAACACCGGCTCCAGCCGCGCTGCGTTTTCGACCAGCTTCTCGCGCAGCAGAATGTCCAACGTCGCCTCGCCGGCGGCGCAAGCAACCGGGTGGCCGGCGAAGGTGTTGAGATGCAACAGCGGCTTGTCGATGAACGGCTCGTTGACCCGCGCCGAGGTTGCGACCGCGCCAAGCGGCACGTATCCGGACGAGATGCCCTTGGCCATCACCATGATATCCGGACGCAGCCCCCAGTGGTCGCAGCCGAACATTTTTCCGGTGCGTCCGAAGCCGTTCACGACCTCATCGACGATCAGCAGCGCGCCCGTGCGTTTGGCCAGCGCTGCCATGCGCGGCCAATACTCCGGGGGCGGCACTTTCACCGCCTGCGGGATCGGCACCGGCTCGCCGATGATGGCGGCGATCGTCTCCGGCCCTTCTTCGGCGATGCGCTGCTCGGTGGCATCGAGGCAGGCCAGCGTGCAGCCTTGAGCATTGCCACAATAGTTGCAGCGATCGTGCGAAGGTTGCGGAACGCGCGCGAAATCGCCCAGCTTCGGGCCGAAGCCGGCTGAGAAGGCATCAAGCCCGGTCGCCGCCATCGCTCCGTAGCTGGAGCCATGATAGGAACCGGTGCGCGACAGGATCTTGGTGCGTTGCGTCTCGCCCTTCAGCCCAAAGTGTGCTCGCGCGATCTTGAACGCCAGCTCGTTCGCCTCGCTGCCACTGCCGCAAAACGAGATGCACGGATCGTCCATCGGCAGCATGGCGGCGAGCCGGTCGGCAAAGCGGATGGCGACGCCGTGCGAGTTGCCAGCGTCGAGTGCGGAGAATTCCAAGGTCTCGGCCTGCTCGGCCATGCGGCGCGCGATCTCCTTGCGGCCGTGCCCGACATTGTTGGCACCGAGATGGTTGCCGGCGTCGAGCAGCTTGTGGCCCTTGTCGTCGAAGACATAGGGGCCTTCGCCACGCACGATCACATGCGGGTAAATGCCCGGGTATTCCTGCTCCAGACGGACGAAGTCGGCGAGGAAATGGCGTAGCCGGTGCTTTGCCGTCTTGCGCAGCTCGGAACCATCCGTCTCAGCGGTCTCTGGTGCGGTCCTGGTTGGTGACATACTCGCCTCCCTCAGACCTTGATCACGAACGGGTCTTGCGGGGTATCGCTGAGATCGCACCAGACACTCTTAGTCTGCAAATACTGCGACATGCACTCAAAGCCGTTGAGCCTGCCGATGCCGGAGTCCTTGTAGCCGCCATAGGGCGAGTTGAACCCGATGGCACGGTACATATTGATCCATACCGTTCCGGCTTCCACGCCAGCTGCGAGCCGATGCGCTTTGTGGATATCCTTGGTCCAGATGCCGGCGGCGAGGCCAAAGCGGGAATCGTTTGCCTTGGCCAGGCCCTCCTCGACGGAGTCAAAACGGGCGATGCCGAGCACTGGGCCGAACACTTCGTTGCGGGCGAGATGACTGTCGTTGCCGACGCCGCCGAGAATGGTCGGCTCGAAGAAGAAGCCGCCGGCAAGTCCCGCCACTTTGGCATCCTTGCCGCCGGTCAGTATCTCGGCCCCCTCCGCGACCGCCTGCTCGACCATCGAGCGGTCCTTGGCCAGCTGATTGCGCGTGGCCACCGGCCCCATCTGGGTCGCCGCTTCGAGAGGGTTGCCGAGTTTGATCCGTTTGGTCCGGCCGACCAGTCTTTCCACCATCTCGTCGTAGACTTTGGCCTCGATGTAGGCGCGCGACCCGGCGGCGCAGGATTGGCCGGCGGCCGCAAAGATGCCGGCCAGGAGCCCCGCCTCCGCCGCATCCAGGTTGGCATCGGCAAAGACGATCTGCGGGCTCTTGCCGCCCAGCTCCAGCGTAACCGGGACAAGCCGCCGTCCCGCCTTCTCGGCGATCTGCCGGCCGGCATCCACGCCGCCCGTGAAGGTGATCTTGCGCACCATCGGATGATCGACCAGCGCCGCCCCGGCATCGCGTTCGCCGGTCACGACGTTGACGACGCCGGGCGGAAAGCCCGCCTCGTCGGCAAGTTTGGCTACTTCGATGATGGACGCGCTGGTCACCTCCGACGGCTTGATGACCACGGTATTGCCAGCTGCGAGGGCCGGCGCAGCGCCTTGCATGGTCAGGAAGGTCGGCGAGTTCCAGGGCGTCAGCACCGCGACGACGCCATAGGGTTCGCGCAGTGTGTAGTTGAGGACATTCGGAACATTGACCGGAATGACCGCGCCCTCGATTTTGTCGGCGAGGCCGCCGTAGTAATACATCCACTCCGGGATGACCCGGAACTGCGCCGCCATCTCGCCCAGCAGCTTGCCATTCTGCTCGGTCTCGATGCGGGCCAGCCGCTCGCCATGGGCTGCGATCAGATCGGCCCACTTCATCACCAGGCGGCCTCGTTTGGTCGGTGTCAGGCTCTTCCAGGCCTTGCCGACGAAGGCAGCCTGCGCCGCTTGCACCGCGCGGTCGACATCCTCGGCCGCACCACTGGCAAACGTGCCCCAGACCTTGCCGGTGGTGGGATCGGTGGCTTCGAAAGTTGCGCCTGATACCGAGGCGACGGATGACCCGCCGATCCAATGGCCATAACTGCGTTTACTGATCTTTTCGGTGCTCATCGGCAGCCCAACTGAAAGATAAACATCAATGCTCTTTTAGTTTTGCCGAATTCGCCGCGCAAGCCTATTCTCGTTTCCTCACGCCAACCGGCTTGGCCAGGGCCTTGACAACCCCTGCCGAAAAATCAATCAAATTGATGTTATCGACCATGATCGGCATCCAAACGTGGCGCCCATGAAGTCCATCGACATCAACTGCGATTGCGGCGAGAGCTTCGGCAACTGGACGCTCGGGCGCGACGACGAGATCGTACCGCGCGTAACTACGGTGAATGTCGCTTGCGGCTTTCACGCCGGCGACCCGGTCACCATGCGCCGCACGATCGAGATAGCGCGCACGGGCGGGACAGTGGTTGGCGCCCACCCAGGCTTGCCGGACCTGGCCGGATTCGGCCGCCGCCGCATGGCGATCACGCCCGAGGAAGCCTATGCCAGCGTGGTCTATCAGGCAGGCGCCTTGAAGAGCCTGCTGGCGGCTACCGGGATGGAGCTCCATCACGTCAAGCCGCACGGCGCGCTCTACCTCATGCTCAACGACGAGAAGGAGCTGGCCGAAGCCGTTGCCCGAGCCATTACTGACGTTTGTCCGCTGCCAAAGCTCTACTGGCCGGCGCCGATCGAGGGATTGGCACTGCCGGAGGCCGCGCGGCGCGCCGGTATAGACGTGGTGCCGGAAGTGTATTTCGATCTCGAATACGATGCCCACGGCCGTCTGGTGCTGCAACGCAAGAAGATCGCGGTCGACATCGGTCGGTTGCGTCGCCGGGTCAGTCAATTCGTGCGTACAGGGCGCATCGATACCGTCGACGGCACGACGATTGAAGTCGCCGCCCGCAGCATCTGCATTCACGGCGACGGGCCCAATGCCGTCGAGGTGCTGACGGCCGTGCGCGAGGTACTGGAAGAGGAGGGCGTCGCCATTACCGCAGCCTGAACTGCGGCTGGGACGCGGGGAGGAACCCGGACGATGATCTACCATGTGCCGACGATCCGGCCTGCGGGTGACCGCTATCTCCTGATCGAATTCGGCAACGAGATGAATCTGGAGCTGAATTTCCTTGCGCACGGGCTTGCTGCCGCGATTGCAACCGAGCGCCCGAAGGGCGTGATCGAGACGGCGCCGGCGTTCGCCTCGCTGCTCGTGCATTACGAGCCGGATGACGTTTCGTATGCGCGCGTTGTCGAGGAAATGCGCGCATTGATGCGCTCGCTCGGTCCCTCCGACAACCTGGTGCTCGACAGCCGGCTGTTCTATCTGCCAACCGCCTATCTCGATCCCTGGAGCCGCGAGGCCTACGAGCGCTACATCGCCCAGATCGCCAAGAAGACGCCCGACCCGCAACTGATCGTCGAGCACAATGGCCTGACCGACGTACAGCAACTGGTGCGCGTTCATTCCGGTACCGAGTATTGGGTGGCGGCGATCGGCTGGTGGCCCGGCGTGCCGTTCATGTTGGCGCTCGACCCACGCTGCAAGCTCTCGGTACCGCGCTACAACCCGCCGCGGGTCTGGACCAAGAAGGGCACGGTCGGTCTCGGCGGCTCCAACACCGGCATTTATCCCGAGGATCTCCCGGGCGGCATCCAGGTGTTTGCCCGCATACCCGTGCCAATCTGGGATCCGCAGCAGCGCTTTTCGGTGTTCCGCGACTCGATCTGCCTCTTGAAGCCCGGCGACCGCATTAAGTTCGTACCGTGCGGTCTCGAAGAGTTCAACGAGGCCGAGCGTAAGATCGAGGACGGCACGTTCGCGTTCAACCTCATAGAATATCAGCGCTTTTCGGTGCCGAGTTACAAGAGCTGGGTCGGCGGGCTCGATCCCAAGCAGCGGTTCTGAGTCCGCAGGAGCATCAGTCATGATCCATGTCGTCAAGGCCGGACTCGAAACCGCGATCCAGGATTGGCCGGGCCGGATTGGTTTCGCCAACCAGGGGTTTCCAGTGTCGGGACCGTTCGACAGCTGGTCGTTTCGGCTGGCCAATATCGCCGTGGGAAATGCGCCGGGTACGGCCGGACTGGAATGCCAGTTTCTCGGGCCGACGCTTCGCTTCGACAGCGATCACATCATCGCGGTGACGGGCGCCGATATGCGGCCAGAGCTCGACGGCGACCAACTGTCGATGTGGGAGAGCGTTGCGGTCAAGGCTGGGCAGACACTCGTGCTCGGCGGCTCGCGGATGGGTGCGCGCGCCTACATTGCGGTTGCCGGCGGCATCGCCAACGCGCCGTGGCTTGGCTCGCGCTCGACCTTCCACAAGGCCGGCGTCGGAGGCATTAACGGCCACGCCCTGAAGGATGGGCAGGAATTGCCCGTGGGCGATGGGCATGGCAAAGCCGGTCGCCGCATCAGAGCCACCGCACGCCCGCCGATTTCGAACGCGCGAAGGCACAAGATCGAGGTGGTTGCCGGCCCCAACGACGATTGGATCGACGAGGAAGGGCACCGGCGTTTCCTGACCAGCGACTGGAAGCTCACGAGTAAGAGCGACCGCACGGGGTTCCGTCTCGAGGGGCCGCAGTGGACCTTCGCCAAGCGCGCCTACGACAAGCCCGTGGACAACGGCGCCGAGCCGGCCAACATCGTCGACCAGGGCTATCCTGTCGGCGCCATCAACCTGGCCGGACAGACGCCGATCATCCTGGTTGCCGATGCGCCGAGCATGGGCGGTTTCATCAATCCTTACACGGTGCCGCGTGGTGCCTTCTGGAAGCTTGCTCAGGCACTGCCTGGCGATATCCTGAACTTCGCTGTAGTGGATGTCGAAGCCGCCCAGACCCTTGCCCGCGAGCAGACGGCCATCTGCAGCGAAGCGTCGATCGAGGCCAGATGAGGACACGCAATGGAAAGCACAAAACTTTTGATGTTTTTGTGATTGATTGCCACGCGCGATGGGCCTAGTTTTGGGGATCGCGTCAACTGCCGGGTTGGTTCCTCACATGCAACTGATGCTCGATCTAGGCCGCAGAATTCAGCTCCAGTCGATGGATTCCCATTGCGGCAACATTACCATCGGGCTCTACGAGCATCTCGATGAGGAAGGTACGCCGCGCTTCCAGCTACAGTCTTATGGGGCCAATCCGAATACCGCCGCTCGCCTCAAATACCTCGCCGAAGCGATGGTCAAGCTCGGTGGCATGGAGGCGGTGCCTGGCCGCGAGCCGCGCGTGCGTTGGCCGTGCCGCCAGCGCCACGCTGCGGCAGCCAAGCGGGTGTTCGTCGAGGTGTGCAAACTGTCGAAGCCGGAGCAGCTGGTGGTTCGGCCAACAAGGCTCGAGGATCCAAAACTCCCCGGTGTTGTCACCGTCACGGGCGATGGCGCCGGCCGCTATACCATCGCGGCCGAGGCAGGGACCGGAGATCAGGCGCGGCTCAAGGCGATCTGCGCGGGTTACTTGAAACTGGCCGAGATGGAGCGCTGGGACGAGACCGAAACCGGCGTGCGCTTTGGCTGCGGGCATAGTCACGATGCACTGATGGGGCTGCTGCTCTATCGGGCGCTGAATGCACGCGCGGCCCTGCGGGAAACCGAGATGATGGCGTCGCGCGGTGTGCTGGTCGCGCCAAGCGCACAGGCCCAGGCGACATGATGGTCTTAACGTCCAGGAGCGCAAGTCGATGACTGCAGCGACCAACGGCACTGTGAAACCAATGACGAGCCGCCAGCGCGTGCTTGCCGCTCTCAACCGCAAACCGGTCGACCGCACGCCGGTGTGTAATCCAACTTCGGTGGCCACCGTCGAACTGATGGATCTGGCCGATGCCTACTTTCCGGAAGCAAACCGCATCCCCGAGAAGATGGCCCGCTTGGCCGCCACGGGGTACACGGAGCTGGGCTTCGACACCATCATGCCGGTGTTCAGCATCATCCAGGAATCCTCCGCTCTGGGCTGCAAGATGCAGTGGGAGCAAAAGGACAACTGGCCGACCGTGCGGATGCGCGAACCGATCTGGCACGATGTCGAAGATATCCGCATTCCCAATGACTTTCTGATGCACCCCGACACTATGTGCGTGACCGACGCCATTAAGATTCTGCGCAAGGACTTCGGCGATGAAGTCGCCATCATCGGCAAGACCATGGGGCCGTGGTCGCTCGGCTATCACGGTTTCGGCGTCGAGCCGTTCCTCTTGATGGCGCTCGACGATCCCGGCAAGACCATGCAATGCCTGGATCGATTGAAGAAGGCGACGATCGACTTCGGCCTGGCGCAGATCGAGGCCGGCGCAGATGCCCTGACGCTGCCCGATCACGCCACCGGCGATCTCGTCAGTGCCGACTACTACAAGCGCTTCCTGCAGGATCTGCATACGGAGTTTGCCGAGCGCCTGAAGGTGCCGATCATTCTCCATATCTGCGGCCGCACGGTCGACCGCATGGGCTTTATCTCCGAAACCGGCATGGCGGCGTTCCACTACAATTCCAAGAACAAACCGCAGGAATCGCTTGACGCGGTATGCGGACGTTGTGCGCTGGTCGGCAACATCAACAATCCCGAGACGTTGTTCTCGCGCTCGCCGGAACACGTCCACGCCGAGGTGGTCGCGAACCTCGATGCCGGCATTCACCTCATCGGTCCCGAATGCGCCATTCCGCTGCAGACGCCGATCGAGAACCTGATCGAAATCCCCAAGGCTGTGCGCGAATGGCACGCCGCCCGCAAATCCGCCCCTAGCGCCGCGACAACGGGAAGCCTCGCATGACGGACTTTTCACCGATCACCAATGACACGCTGCGCGCCGAGCTTGAGGAATTCGTCACCAAGCCGAATGAACTGGCACGCTACCTCGGCATCTTCTCCAAGGCGCACCCGCGCATGCAGGCGATCTCCGCTTCGGTGATCGAGGGCGAACACCACGTCACCGACAAGCTGACCACCGAGGCGCTTGCTGCTGGCCACGCGGCGCTCGAGATCATGGACGACGGCTTGATCGCCGGCATGGGCGTGGTCGGTATAAAGTTCCGCGACAACGCCATCTTCGTGCCGGAAGTGCTGGCCTGCGCGCGCGCCATGAAGACCGGTATGGCCCATATCGAGCCGATCTTGTCCGCGTCCGGCGTAAAGCCAAAGGGGCTGGTCGTGATGGGCACCGTCAAAGGCGACTTGCACGATATCGGCAAGAACCTGTGCATCATGATGCTGCGTGGCGGCGGTTTCGAGGTGATCGATCTCGGCGTCGATACGTCGCCCGACGCCTTCATCGAGGCGGTCGAAAAGAGCGGTGCAAAACTGCTCGGCATGTCCGCGCTGTTGACAACCACGGTGCCGAACATGGGCCGCACCATCGAGGAGTTCATCGATGCCGGTTTGCGGGACGGGGTTCAGATCATGGTCGGCGGCGCGCCGGTGACGCAGGAGTTCGCCGACGATATGGGTGCGGACGGTTACGGCAAGGACGCCCTCGCTTGCGTTGCCGAGGCCAAACGTCTGCTCAATCTTCCGGCTTAAACAGCGCAGTTGGAGCCGACGATGAGCAAAAGCGAAGACGAGCGCTACGACGAGCGGCTGGCGCGCCTCAGCGAAATCCTCGCCGATATCGCCGGCCACGCTCAGACCGTTTCACTAGAACGTTGCCCGTATAAGAGCAAACCTGGCCTGTGTACGGCGAAATTCAGCTGCCGCAATCAGCAGCCCTCCGGCGATGCCGACGGCACTCTTGCCTGCGCGCATGACGGGACGTTCGACTATCGGCTGGCCTGGGAATCGCGCCCTGAGATCCTACGACAAGGTTCGCGCCAAGCTGCAGCGCATCCGCGCCGAGGCCGCCGCAGCGCGCCGCGCTCGTGCTGCCGGGAGCGACGGGCCGGAAGGCAAGCAATGAACACCAAAGTCAGCGGCGGCCGGCTGAGCAATGCCGAGGTCGGCCGCTCCCTGTTCGACTTTGCCGACGACTTTGCCGTTCTGGTTCCTTCGTCGTGCGGGCGCACCGGACGCTGCCATGAGTGCATCGTTGAAGTCACCAGCGGCGCCGAGGCACTCACCGAAAGGACGGAGGCGGAGGGATTTCTGAAGGGCAACTTCCGCCTCGCCTGCCAGGCCAAGGTGCAAGTACCCTTAGTTCGGAGATCGCGTTCGCGCCGCTGCGCCGCCGGCCGAAGATCCTGACCACATTCGAAGGGAGCACTACCGCGCCGAGCTTCGATCCCGCCGTCACCCGCTCCGGCGATCAGGTTCTCCTCGATGGTGAGCCTATCGATACCTTCCGTGGCCACCTCTTCGGGCTGGCGATCGATCTTGGTACCACCACCGTCGTGATGGATCTGGTCGACCTGGAGACGGGCAAGACCATCGCCCGTTCGGCCTTCGAGAACCCGCAGCGGTTCGGTGGCAGCGACGTGATGAGCCGCATCTCCTACGATGCGCTCGCGCCAGGTGAACTGCAAAAGGCGGTGGTGCGCGCTGTCAACACCGAGATCGTGAGCTTGTGCGAGCGCTTCGGTTTCCGCCGCCGCGAGATTTACGAGATCGCCATCGGCGGCAACGCCACCATGCGCGATATCCTCTTCGGCCTGGATGTGCAGGGGATCGGACAGAAACCGTACAAGTCGCTGATCGAGCATGCGTACCGCGCCGGCGAACGGCCTGACATGGCGATCGCCGCCAAGGCCGCCGACCTCGGCATCTTCGCCAACAAGCACACTCGCGCCTACGGCCTGCCGTTGCTCGCCAGCCATGTCGGCGGCGATGTGGCTGCCGATCTGTTGTCGCTCGGCTTTCTCGACCCCGCAGCCGAACCGCGCATGCTGGTCGACATTGGCACCAACACCGAGGTGGTGATCGCTCACCGGGGCCGCCTGGTCTGCGCGTCCTGCCCCGCCGGCCCTGCCTTTGAGGGCGGTGGGGTCGAATACGGCATGCCGGGCCATGACGGCGCGATCGAGCATGTCACCGTTGGTGGTGACGGCCGGATCACGTCGACCACTGTGATCGGCGGTGGGCAGCCAACCGGCATCTGCGGCTCCGGTCTCGTCGACTTGCTCGCGGGGCTTCGGTGTGCTGGCAAGCTTGGCCCAAAAGGCAATTTCGAGGGCGTGCCGCGCGGTGTGAAACTGGCGGTCGCGCCGGAACAGGGCATCACGCTGTCACGCGCCGATGTCAGCCACCTCGCCCAGGCCAAGGCGGCCAATTACTGCGGACAATTCATTGTCCTGCGCACGCTCGGGCTCGAACCCGGAGACATCGGCAGGCTGCATGTTGCCGGCGGCTTTGCCAACTATCTCGACCTCGAACAGGCCATCGCCATCGGTTTTCTCGCACCGGTCCCCCTTGCACGGATCAACAAAGCCGGCAACGCGGCGCTCGCCGGCGTGCGCCAGACCTTGCTCTCGGTTTCCGCCCGCCGCCGCCTCGAACAGGCAACTTTGAAAGTCGAGCACATCGAACTTGAGACCACCCCGGATTTCTTCGAGATCTTCGTCGAGGCCTGCCGTCTGGAGCCGATGCCGCAGCGGTTCACCCGCCCGACCGCCGCGCCCGTCAACAGCCAACCCACGAAAGTTCGCGCCGATGCCACATCAGCCTGATCGCCCGTTCATCGTCATTGGCGAGAACATCCACACCACCCGCTCGTTGACTCGCAAGAGCCCACGGTTCCAGGGCGCCGAGGGCCAGGAAGGCCTCGGCTTCACGGACGCCGCCGGGCACAGCTGGTTCCTGCCGATCTCAGACGCCATCCGCAAAGGTCAGGATTTCGAGGAAGGCCGCATCAAGCACCTGAAGCTCGCTGTACAGACGGCCATCAACGATCAGAGCCCGCACCGTGAGGCGGCCGAGGCCTACATCACGCACATGGCGCAGCTGCAGCAGGCGGCCGGCGCCCACTATCTGGATCTCAACGTCGACGAGATTTCAATCAAACTCGCCAATCAGAAGGCGGCCATGACGTGGCTTGCCAGTTTTGTGCAATCGGTGTGCCCGTTGCCGCTGTCGATCGATTCCTCGAACCTCGAAGTCATCGCGGTCGGCATAGCCGCCTGCCGCGACGATCGCGCACGTCCGCTGCTGAACTCGGCATCGCTCGAGCGCATTGAGGCGCTGGATCTGGTGGCGGGTGGCAAGGGATCGGTGGTGGTGACGGCGTCGGGCATGAAGGGCATGCCCGCCGGCGCCGCCGACCGGGTCGAGAACGCCGGCCGCATGCTCGAAGCAGCGCGAGCCAAATCCATCGCGCTTGCCGATATCCATGTCGATCCGCTGATCTTTCCGATCTCGGTCGACAAAACATTTGCGCTGCACAGCCTCGATGCCATGCGCGAGATGCGGCGGCTCTGGGGGCCCGAAATCCACATCACCGGCGGCTTTTCGAATGTGTCGTTCGGCATTCCCTACCGGCGCGCCATCAACGATCTTTTCTTGAAGCTCGCCATCGAGGCCGGCGCCGACAGCGGCATCATCGACCCGGTCGCCCACCCGCCCGACAAGGCGCTTGCTTTCGACCCGGCTTCACGTGCCTATCAGTTGGCAGAGGACGTGTTGCTGGGACGCGACGAACACTGCAAGAACTACATTCGCGCTTGGAGAAAAGGGGAGTTTTGATCGGGCGGCAATTCACTCTAGACTTGCCACCGTTCGCAGCACCATGACGAAGACAATCGCCCCGCCTCGCCCGAGCCGTCCACCCCATCCCAGCGCGGAATTCTATCCGGTTACGCTCACCAAGGCCGCGACCGAAGTGGTAGAGCAGATAACCTTTGTCATCCGCTCGGGCGCGGTCGCTCCCGGCGAGCGCCTGCCGCAGATCGACGAGTTGGCCGAGACCATGCAGGTCAGCAAGCCGGTGATCGGCGAAGCGCTGCGCATCCTCAGCGAAGCCAAGATCGTCGAAACCAAGCGCGGGCTCGGCGGCGGCGTGGTCGTGGTGCGCGACGAAGTGCCGATGCGGCTGATGAACCGCTCGCCGTTCTGGCAGCGCTTTACACTGACGGATCTGCTTGCCGCCCGCCGTCCCATCGAAACGCAGATAGCTCTGCTGGCGGCAAAACGGGCGACCGAGGACGACTTTGCCGACATGCGTTTACAGATCACGCTGCTGGAACGCTACCGCAAATCGAGTCCCGCCAAACGCATCCATCACGATCACCTCTTCCACTACTCGATGGGCCGGGCGGCACGCAGCGCGCTGCTGGCTCGCTACCAGCACGAAATCATGGAGCAGCTCTATTCCCGTGCCCAGGAATACTTCGACAGGTACGAGGATGTCGGCCTTGTCATCGCCCTCCACGATGAAACGCTGAAGGCTTTGGAGAGCCGCAGCGCAGCGCGCGTCAGCAAAGCGATCGATCGCCACTTGAAGTCGCTGGAGATCGCCGTTGCCAGTATCGGCTGAGTTGCGGGTGACGTGTTCGATATCCATCCACCAAGTCAGGAGCGCATCGATGCAATCCGGCGCGTCACTGTCGGAGTGATCGCGGAGCCGGAGCAGGCTCGTGCAGCCGCTGAACGCTTCCTCAACTGATTGGCCGCCGTGCAGACCCGCAAAGCGCCAGGTCCCCAAGCTGTCTACTCCGCAGCAAGTGCCGGTTGCGGTCCAGCCAGCCACCCATCGAGTTGCTGCAGCGCCCGCCGCGACAGCGCCCGTTTGCGCGCCACGCCCTTGTCGGCGCCTTTCAGCTTCTTCCCGTTCTCCATGGTCGGTTGTTCGATCAGTGGAAACAGGCCGAAATTCACATTCATGGGCTGGAACGAACGCACGCCCGCTTCGATGGTCTCGATATGGCCGCCGGTGATGTGGTTCAGCAGGGCGCCCAAGGCGGTCTCTGGCGGCGGCGGGGCGAGTGCGCGGTCCAGCCGTTCGGCGGCGGCAAAGCGCCCCGCCAGCAGGCCGATCGAAGCCGATTCCACATAGCCTTCGACGCCGGTGATCTGGCCCGCGAAGCGCAGGCGCGGCATGGCCTTCAGGCGCAAGCCGGCGTCCAGCAACTTCGGGCTGTTTAAGAACGTGTTGCGGTGCAATCCGCCCAAGCGCGCGAACTCGGCCTTCTCGAGGCCGGGGATCATGCGGAACACGCGCGCTTGCTCGGCGTATTTCAGCTTGGTCTGGAAGCCGACCATATTCCACAGCGTGCCCAGCGCATTGTCCTGACGCAGCTGCACTATGGCCCAGGGTTTGACTGTGGGATTGTGCGCATTGGTGAGGCCGACTGGCTTCATCGGTCCGTAGCGAAGCGTCTCTGCCCCACGCTCGGCCATCACTTCCACAGGCAAACAGCCGTCGAAATAGGGGGTGTTCGCCTCCCACTCCTTGAAGCTGGTCTTGTCGCCCGCCAGGAGCGCCGCCACGAACGCCTCGTACTGCTCCTTGCTCATCGGGCAGTTGATATAGTCCGCCCCCGTCCCACCTGGTCCTGCCTTGTCGTAGCGCGATTGTTTCCAGGCCACGCTCATGTCGATGCTTTCGGCATGGACGATGGGGGCGATGGCGTCGAAGAAGGCGAGTTCGGTTTCGCCGGTGAGGCCTTGCACGGCCTTGGCCAGGGCCGGCGACGTGAGAGGGCCGGTGGCGACAATGACGTTGTCCCAGTCCTCGGGCGGCAAGCCACCGATCTCGCCGCGCTCGATGGTCACCAGCGGTTCGGCGGCAAGACGGGTCTCCACCTCGGCCGAGAAGGCATCGCGGTCGACGGCCAGCGCTCCGCCAGCGGGCAGCTTGTGCTTGTCGCCCGCCGCCATGATCAGCGAACCGGCGCGGCGCATCTCTTCGTGCAGCAGACCAACCGCGTTTGTCTCGACATCGTCGGAGCGGAACGAGTTGGAACAGACCAGTTCGGCCAGCCCCTGGGTCTGGTGTGCCTCCGTTTTCACATGCGGGCGCATCTCGTGCAGCACCACGGGAACGCCGGCGTGCGCGATCTGCCAGGCGGCCTCGCTGCCCGCGAGCCCGCCGCCGATAACATGGATGGGTTTGGTTTGGGTCATGGCCACGGGCTTAGGCCAATTCGGCCAAGCCCTCAACGGCTATCCGATCCCCGGATCACGGGCACTTGTAT
Organism: uncultured Alphaproteobacteria bacterium; assembly: GCA_963732765.1. GTDB lineage: Bacteria > Pseudomonadota > Alphaproteobacteria > Rhizobiales > Hyphomicrobiaceae > JANYHF01. The sequence continues at coordinate 477,711 of CAVTAS010000010.1, forward strand.
TCACGGCTCCAGGATTTCCCGGTCTTGAGATCAAAGCCCGACTTAGCGATGGTCTGACCAGCGCTCCCCTCACACGCAACGCTGATGTCTGGCGCGCCGCTGTCGTCGGCTTGGCTGCTGTCCGGCTTGACTTGGCCCGATGCCGCTGTCGCGCCCGCCGGCTGTGTGCTTGCCGGCGCGCTGCCGGGCGTTCCGCTTGCTCGCCAGTTTGGGGAATGCAACTGCAGCGTACCCGTCGTAAATGACCGGTGGTCAAGCTCGGGCACTTCCATTTCAAAGGACACTGGCTCCGGAGTGACCATCCAGATCCGATCCAGAATGCCGAGATCTTCGGGCTGCGCCGTGACCAGGGTCAGCTTGAAATTGAGGTTGCCGCCTTTTTGCTCGGCAATGGTCTGGTCCTTCTGGTCGTCGCGCGAATAGAACAGGACGCTCTCGGACGAACTTGCCTTGCCCGGCAGGCTGATGGGCGCATAGGGGCGGAAGGCGAGCGCATTGGCGTTGTCCATAGTCCAGCGGCCAAAGTCGCTGCTGTAGAACTTGCGCGTCGACTTGGTGCGCGGGTTCTCGACCTCAAGGTCCATGGACAGCACCGTGCCCGCGCGTGCGCCGAGATTGACCACGGTGACTGGAACCTCGAACACCTCGAAGCTGCTGTTATATGGCTGCGAGTAGCGGATAACCGGAGGCACGAACGCGCGCAGGTCGGGGCGGCGCAGGGCTGTTTCGTAAAGACTGTAGGCGGAAAAAACCAGCGCCAGAGCCGAGGCGACGGCCGTGATAATGCCTTCGCCGCCTTTGCTGGTCGCTTCGACATCCTCCGGAGCGCCACCCTTCACAGCGCGGCCGCGTATGATCCCCATCGGTGAAATCCTTGACCTGAGCCCAGCAGCCACGGTGAACTACCCGCGCAAATAGGGCGCGATCATGGCCCGTACAGACATTGGAGAGAGAACATGAGCGAACCCGGCCTACGCGACGGCGAAGTGGCCCTGCCATTCGATCCGGCAACGGCGGCGGACGATGCGCGTCTGATGTACATCGGCCGCATCCGCTCGCCTTGGACCGACCGGGCAACCTGCCCGCACAATCTGCGCGAGGCGCTGCAGCGGGGCGGTGGCGGGACAGTGCTGATCGACGATGCGTTCCGGCCAGGACTGTCGGGCCTCGAGCGCGCATCGCATCTGATCCTGCTCTATTGGCTCGACCGCGCCCGCCGCGACATTGTCGTGCAGAAGCCCCGGCATGCAGAAGCGACCAGCGGCGTGTTTGCGCTGCGCTCGCCGGTCCGTCCCAATCCGATCGGGCTCGCTGTCGTCAGGATGCTGAGCTTGGACCCGGCAGCCGGGCGCATCGAGCTGGAAGCCATCGATTGTCTTGACGGCACGCCGTTGCTGGATGTGAAGCCCTACCTTCCAAGCATCGACGCCGTTCCAGACGCGACGCGCCGAGATGGAGAAGCCCAGAATACGGACGGCAGATAGCGGTCGAAACTGGTTTTGGTGCTCAGCGGCCGATCAACCGGCGCTTCACGCGGCGAAAATTTCTGAGCAGAATTGGCGGCACAAAGTCTTCCGACAATTCCTGTGTTTTGATTTGCCAATCGACTTTGTCTTTGGTGCCGTCGCGGGTGCGGAACTGGGTTGTATGGTCCCGCTTGGTGCCGTCCCAGGTAGCGGTGTAGTAGTAGAGCGCGATGGACCGGCGCGGAATGCCGTTGGGGTGATTCACCGGCTGCGGATTGCCGTGGTTGCTGTTCGAGGTTGTGTTGAAAATCACGCAGCGATTGAACTCCGGCACTACGGAGACCAGGCACTTCGTCATCTCATTGTCCCACAACTCGAGCGAACCGCCGTATTCCGATTTCCAGTCACGGTTCAGATAGATCAGCACATTAATGCGCCGCTCGATATTCATGGGCTTGTGGTGGTTGAAATCGGCATGCACTGAAAGGTGGCCGCCTTGCGATATCTCATGAAAGCCGCCGCCCAGGAAATAGGTGTCGGGAATCAAGCCTTTGATACCGGTGATGTTTTCCAGCACGCGAATGAACGGTCGCGAATTGAAGGAGTAGAACAGATTGCGCAAACCCGGCGTCAGAATATCCGGATTGAACTGCGCCTTGTAGCGCTCCTGGGCGCGATCGAACATCGCGTCGACGCCCTGGGGGGCGGGAAACTCGGCCAGGCACTTGGTGAGAATGGCTTCGGGCAATAAGTCATTGATAACCGCGTGCGGGAAAGGATGTGCCGAATTGTAGGCGTCGTGCAGTTCCTTGCCCTTGTCGCGAACACCCTCCGGATCGATCAGACCGGTCGCCGGATCCATCTCTTTAAAGTATACCATCGCACAAACTCCGCACCAAAACGCCAATGCCGATTGGCGAGCATATGGCATCGCGAAGTGCCTGATGGCAATCACAATTGGCCGGACGGTCGCGCTCGAATGCGCCGAGATGAAGTCTTGGTTAGCGCCCCCACGTCACTCCGGCAAGACCAGGTCGGGTGGCGTATGTCCGTCCATATGCGTACGGATGTTGACGATCACCTTCTCGCCCATGTCGATACGACCCTCCAATGTCGCCGAGCCCATGTGCGGCAGCACCACAACGCGTTCCGAGGCGCGCAACTTCGGGTTGATGGCCGGTTCGTGCTCGAACACATCCAGCCCTGCCCCCGCGATTTCGCCGGCCTCGATCATGCGGGCGAGCGCATTCTCGTCGATGACTTCGCCGCGCGATGTGTTGACCAGATAGGCGGTCGGTTTGATCAGTTTCAGGCGGCGCGCCGAGAGCAGATGAAAGGTCGCTGGCGTGTGCGGACAATTCACCGAGATGATGTCCATGCGGTTCAGCATCTGGTCGAGGCTGTCCCAATAGGTCGCCTCCAGATCCCGCTCGATCTCCTCGGCCACGCGGCGGCGATTGTGGTAGTGGATCGAGAGCCCGAAGGCCTTGGCGCGCCGTGCCACCGCCTGCCCGATGCGCCCCATGCCGATGATGCCCAAACGCTTGCCGTAGATGCGGTTTCCAAGCATCCAGGTTGGCGACCAGCCGCTCCATTCATTGCGCGGGTTCTTGAGATAGGCCGCCCCCTCGGTGAGCCGGCGCGGGACGGCCAGGATCAGCGCCATGGTCATATCGGCGGTGTCTTCGGTGAGGACGCCGGGCGTGTTGGTGACCGTGATGCCGCGCGCCCGGGCGGCGCCTAAGTCGATGTTGTCGACGCCGGTACCGAAGTTCGCGAGCAGCTTCAGCTGGGGCCCGGCCGCAGCCAGCAGTTTGGCGTCGATCCGGTCGGTCACGGTCGGCACGATGACATCGGCGACCTTGGCCGCCGCCAGCAGCTCGGCTCCGCTCATGGGCCGGTCATCGATGTTCAACCTGGCGTCGAACAGCTCGCGCATGCGCGTTTCCACGCTGTCGGGCAACTTGCGGGTGACGATGACGAGCGGCTTCTTGGCTGGCATGGGGCGGCTCCGGTGAGGTGGCGGCGTGCGTAGGCCAGGCGGCGCTGACGCCGTACATTCACCGTTGTTCCCTAGCAGAGATGCCGCACTTTGGTAAGGCTGCGTCCAATGCCTTGCGATGCCTGTGCGTTGGGTAAACTCGCGGGATGCGTTGGCTGCACTCCCTTCGCCTGGGTCTGCCAGCGCGTCGAGCTGTACTCTATGCTTCGGTCCGCTTGAGAAATATCCGGAACGCTTCAAGCGTGGCTTCGCTCACATGGTGTTCGATGCCTTCCGCATCGGCTTCGGCAAGTGCGGGATCGACGCCAATCGCAACCAGAAATTCGCGCACGATCGTGTGGCGTTCGCGCGCCGCGGCGGCCATGGCCTGGCCACGCGGGGTGAGGAAGATGGATCGATACGGCTTGGCTGTAACCAAGCCGTCGCGCTGTAGCCGCTGGATGGCGTTGTTGACCGTCGCGCTTGCAACGCCCAGTCGACCAGCGAGATCGACGACACGGGCTTCCCCCGCGCCGTCGATCAATTCGGCGATGAGTTCCACATAGTCTTCGGCAAGCTCGTTCTGGTGTGCCTCGCGCACACGCTGGAAACGTGCCGCCTGCGCCCGGGTTGGATCATCTGTTTCATCATCGGCGGCCAAAGCAGTCCTCCTGGTGGGCATGGTAGCTGGCGATGCCATTGACAACAAGTTTAGCGTTAGCTAACTATCGTATCAATTGCTACGTTTGCTCCTTTCACCTTGCGCGAAAAGGCAGGCCCGGATGCGTAACTGGCTAGCTCAGCCATGGTTGCCGAGTAGACTCGACCGGCGGCGCTTCATGCTTGGAGGTCTGGCCGTGTCAAGTGGCGTGGCCCTGGCCGCCCAGAGCCGGTTTGGCGGCGCTGCTGCACAAGTCCAGACCCACATCGGACACAAGAGCCCAGAAGGCCTCTCCATTACGCCGCACACCGCTCACGGCGACATGATCACCGTCGGTGAGGTTGACCACGCGCGCAATGGTTTTGATCCGACCGCGCTGTTGACGGACTGGGATCGCGGCGTCGTGACTGTTCTGCCGGACGGCCGCAAACTGCGCAGTTTCGAGATCACGGCCATCGACAAGGAAATCGAAATCGCCCCGGGGGTGATGTTTCCCGCCTGGACCTTCAACGGGCGCGTCCCAGGCCCATCCTTGCGCGTGACTGAGGGCGAACGGCTGCGGATCCTGTTCCGCAATCAGGGCTCACACCCCCATACCATGCACTTCCATGGCATCCACTCGGCCCGCATGGACGGCGTGCCGGGCGCCGGACTGATCGGACCGGGCGAGGAATTCGTCTATGAGTTCGACGCCAAACCGTTTGGCTGCCACCTCTATCATTGCCATGCGCTGCCCCTGAAGCGGCACATCCACAAGGGCATGTATGGCGCGTTCGTCATCGATCCCGATCCCGCGCTGCATCCCGAACACACCGACGTCGCCCGTTCGCGCTTGCACGGCTCGCCCGAGAACCTGGGTTGGCAGGAACTTGTCATGGTGATGAACGCTTTCGACACCGACTTCGACAACGAAAACGAGTTCTACGCCGTCAACACCATCGCGCACCACTTTGCGCGCCGGCCGATCCGCATCGTGCGCGACAAGCCGGTGCGCATCTATCTCGTCAATCTGGTCGAGTTTGACCCCATCAACTCGTTACATCTGCACGCAAATTTCTTCGACTACTATGACCACGGCACAACCCTGACGCCGACGCTGAAGACCGTCGACACCATCATGCAGTGCCAGGGCCAGCGCGGGATACTGGAACTGTCGTTCAAGGATCATGAGACCGGCGCCTACATGTTCCATGCGCACCAGTCCGAATTCGCTGAGCTCGGTTGGATGGGAATGTTCGATGTGGTGGAGGCCACAACATGACCGATCACCCAATCGCGCTCCCGGACGCGCTCGAAGAGTCACGAAACGACGCGGTCGGCGCAGCACCGTTCCAGTTCCGAGAGATCTGGTGGCTTGCCCTTCCGGTTCTGCTCCTCGGGCTGACCGCGAGTTGGCTTATCTTTTCCGATCCGCTGCGCTACTTCAGCAATGGAGCGCCGCCGATCGAGGCTCTCACTTTCGAGCGGCGCGTGCTGGACCAGGACGGCATCCATCTCCTGGTGCGCGCCGGCGGCTCTGAGCCGATGACAATAGCGCAGGTGCAGGTCGACGACGCTTACTGGACCTTCACGCAAGATCGCCCGGGAAACCTTGAGCGTCTCACGACGGCATGGCTTCACATTCCCTATCCCTGGGTGCAGGGCGAAGCGCACCGCGTAAAAGTCGTGACCAGGACCGGGGTTACTTTCGAACATGAGATAGCTGTCGCGGTTGCGACCCCAACACCGGACGCCAACCAGTTGAGACCGCAGGCGCTGGTCGGCGCACTCGTCGGCATCGTGCCCGTGGTGATCGGGCTCTCGCTCTACCCGCTGCTGCGCCGTTTTGGCCGCAACGGCATGACGTTCACATTGGCGCTGACCGGTGGGCTGCTGACGTTTCTGCTGATCGACACAATCGAGCATGCGCTCGAATTTGCCGGGGCCGCCGCGGTGGCGTTCCAGGGGAATGTGATGATCGTGGTCACAGCACTGCTGACGTTCTTAGGGCTGTTCGCCATTGGGCGCAGTCGTGGTGCGCCGAGCGGCGTGGCTCTGGCAACTTACATTGCGCTTGGCATCGGTCTGCACAATCTCGGCGAGGGTCTGGCGATCGGCGCCGCATTCGCCACCGGCGCGGCCAGCCTGGGGACATTTCTTATTCTCGGCTTCACCTTGCATAACGTAACGGAAGGCATCGGCATTGCGGCGCCGATGGTGCGGCAGCGGCCGTCGCTGCTCACGTTTGCTGGGCTGGCGCTGCTGGCAGGAGCGCCCGCCATTCTCGGGATCTGGGCCGGCAGCCTTGCGCTGACGCCACAGTGGGCCGCATTCGCCCTTGCCGTCGGCGCGGGTGCGATTGCTCAGGTGCTTGTTGAGGTCGCCGCTTATGTCGCACGGCGCGAGGGCGCCGTAGCCGCGCTGCTGAGGCCGGCTTGCCTTGGCGGCTTTGCCGCGGGCATCCTGGCCATGTACGTGACCGGAATGCTGGTCAAGGTCTAGTCAGGAGAACTGCAGAGCAATCTGCAGCATTGCTCCGCCTTGCGCTTGACATGTTGGCGGAGGATCGGATTTGGGTAGGGGCGCCGGTCCCGAACCGCCCTAGCGATCACATGGAAGCCCTCCGAGATGATGCCGCGCAGCGTTTTGTCGATCGGGGCCGCACTGGTCCTCTGGTGCGGCCTTGGCTCGGCCACCTCGGCTCACGCCCAGAGCGCCGGCACCGGCCTACCGCTGCCGCGCTACGCCAGCCTGAAATCCGACCGCGTGAACGTGCGCAAGGGCCCCGGCTTCGACTATCCCATTGCCTGGGTCTACCAGCGCGTCGGGCTGCCGGTGGAGATCCTGAAAGAGTTCGAGAACTGGCGCCAGGTGCGCGACAGCGATGGCACCGAAGGCTGGGTGCTGCAGAACCTGCTCAGCGGCCGCCGCACGGTGCTGGTGACACCTTGGGACACCAAGCCGCCCGAGGCGGGAGCCGAAACGCCACAGCCGGCGGCCCTGCGCGACGGCTCCTCCAGCAGCGCCGGCGTACTGGCGGTGATCGAGCCGGGAGTGCTCGCCACTGTGCTCAGTTGCGACCGCTCTTGGTGCAACGTCTCGATCTCGGATCAGCGCGGCTACATCGAGCAGACCAAACTCTGGGGCGTCTACCCTGATGAGACAGTCAAATAGCGCCGCCGCCCGATTGACTTATGATAGTCCGAGAGCAGTTTGACTTCGCGGTAGACCGCGAGGACGCTGAAGTTGATCGCGGTTGATAGGAGTAGTTTCATGGCCCGTCGTGGCTGGACGTCCGAGTTCATCGTCAAGGACGACGAGCGCGTGCTGCTGTCGCAGGACGGCAAGTTCGTGCGCCTGCTCGGTCCCGGCCGCCACGCCCAATTCGACTGGAACAACCGGCTCTCCGGCGAAACCGTCAAGATTGCGCGTGCCGAGTACCCGGCCGAAAAGGCGCTGCTGCTGGCGCGCACGCATCCGCAGCTGGCCGACACGCATTTCGAGATCGTGCAGGCCGGCCCTGCCGAGGTCGCGATCGTCTCGTTCGACGGCGAGCCCAAGCACTTCGTGCTGCCCAACACCACGCGCGCGTTCTGGAAGACCATCACGACGCGTCAGACGTCGAGCGCATCGATACCGCCGCCGACATCCGCGTGGCCAAGCACCACCTCGACAAGCTCGATGTGACCCGCAATCCGGCGGTGGCGAGCGCAGTCGTAGAAGCACATGAGGCAGGCCTGCTGATGGTCGACGGCAAGCTGGTGGAAAAGCTCACCCCCGGCCGCCACGCCTTCTGGGCGGTGGGCCGCACCGTGAAGATCGGCAAGGTGGATCTACGCCCACAGCCGCTGGAAATCACCGCGCAGGAAATCCTGACCAAGGACCGCATCGGCATCCGCGTGACGCTGACGGCCTTCGTGCGCATCACCGATCCCGAGATGTCCACGCTGGCGACGGCGGACGTGCCGGGCACGCTCTACCGGCTGGTGCAGTTCGCCATCCGCGAGGCCGTGGCGACGCGCACGCTCGACGATATTCTGGCCGCCCGCGACGAGATCGATACCCAGGTGCGCGCCTTCGTGGCCGCGCGGGCGACGGCGCTGGGCGCCGAAGTCAGCGAGATCGGCGTCAAGGACGTGATCCTGCCGGGCGACGTGCGCGACCTGCTCAACAAGGTGGTGGAGGCCGAGCGCACCGCCAAGGCCAACCTGATCCGCCGCCAGGAGGAGACGGCCTCGACGCGCTCGCTGCTCAACACCGCCAAGCTGATGGAGAACAATCCGCTGCTGCTGCGCCTGAAGGAGCTGGAGGCGCTGGAGAAGCTGGTCGAGAAGGTCGGCCGCATCGACATGCACACCGGCGGCGGCGGCATCGAGGCGCTGCTGACGAAGCTGTATTCGCTGGGGTCGGACGCCAAGGACGCCGGCAAGTCTGGGACGTGAGGCAAAGGGCGACTTTCGGGTCGCTCTTACTTCCGCACCAGCGCCATGTCATCCCGGTGCACGATCTCGGCGCGGCCTTCGAAGCCTAGTATCCCGGCGATCTCCGCGCTCTTTCGGCCAGCGATTTTGCCCGCCGCAGCATGCCCATAGGCCGTCAGCCCGCGTCCCAGATCGCGCCCGTCCGGCGCACGGATGATTACCGCGTCGCCGCGCTCGAAATCGCCCTCGACTTTGCGCACGCCAGCCGGCAAGCAGGCTTTTCCCCGCCTCCAGCGCCGCCACGGCGCCCGCATCCAGCACCAGCACGCCGCGCGGCTCCAGCGTGCCCGCGATCCAGCGTTTTCGCGCGGCCACGGGATCGGACGGCGCCAGGAACCAGGTCGCGCGCGTCGCCGGATCGCCGAGCGCCGCCAACGGATGCAGCACCTTGCCCAGCGCGATCACCATATGAGCGCCGCCCCCGGTCGCGATCTTGGCAGCCGCCACTTTGGTTTTCATGCCGCCCTTGGACAGCTCCGTCCCCGCATCCCCCGCCATGGCCTCGATCTCGGCCGTGATTTCGCGCACTTCGGGCACCAACTTGGCGTCGGGGTTGGTCGCGGGCGGGGCGGTGTAGAGGCCGTCGATGTCACTGAGCAGCACCAGGCAGTCGGCCGAGCACATGCTGGCAACGCGCGCGGCGAGACGGTCGTTGTCGCCATAGCGGATCTCGGAGGTGGCGACGGTGTCGTTCTCGTTCACCACGGGGATGGCCTTCAGCCGCAGCAGCGTCTCGATGGTGGAGCGCGCGTTGAGATAGCGCCTGCGTTCTTCCGTATCGCCCAAAGTGAGCAGGATCTGCGCGGCGACGAGGTTGCGGGCGCGGAACAGGTCCTGGTAGGCGGCGCGAGCGAGATCTGCCCGGCGGCGGCGGCGGCTTGGGATTCCTCCAGCTTGAGCGGGCCCTTGGGCAGCCCGAGCGTGCCGCGACCGAGCGCGATGGCGCCGGAGGAGACGAGGATGATCTCTTTGCCCTGAGCGGCGAGCGCGGCGATGTCGTCGGCGAGCGAGTTCAGCCAGGTGGATTTGAGCGTGCCGGTGGCGCGATCGACAAGAAGCGCCGAGCCGATTTTCACGACGATGCGGCGGGAGGTGGTGAAGGGGGTGGGCATGTGGGAGGTTATGGCTGGGGTCGATCCAGCTGACAAGCGCCAGGCTCAGTCGTTCGGCCAGGCCTAGTCGTTTGGAATGACCTCGACGCAACGGCTGCGGATGATCGCATCATCCTCCGTCACCAGAGGGACCTTCATTGCGCGCGCCGTCGCCACGATGAGGCGGTCGATGGGGTCGCCCGTGTATAGCTCAAAAGTCCCTGCTTCCAAGGCGATGGCGTGTGTGACCGGCGCCTCGAAGAAGGGCAGGGCTTTTAGCGACTTCTCGATCCAGGTGCGTGTATCACCTTTCAACCGCCACTTGCCCTTACGGGTGATCTGGTAGACCTCATAGATAGACAGGGAGGACACCCAGATTTCGGTGCGGGTGTTGCTCAGCAGCCGATGGGTCCGCTTTCCTAGGCGCTCCGGCCGGTCCGCCATATAGCCCCAGATGTGGGTATCGATCAGGACCTTCATCGCTTGCTACGCTTGGGAGCCGGAGACGACGGAGCGCTTTTTTCTCCCGGGCCAAGCCGCCTGTCCCATTTCGCGTCCCAGGCGGCCTCGTCTTCCTCGTCCCACCCGCTGGCATTGACCAGTTCCTCGTCGGAACAGAGAATCTCGCCTCGCAGCCAACCGAGCTTTCGCTCGCCCTCGATAGGCTCGGCCTGGGGAGGATTGATCTGGGCGACGACCTGCCCCCGCCGTGTGATGCTCACGGGTTTGCCAGTGCGCCGGACCTGTTCGAGCACGGCGAGACAGGTGGCCTTGAATTTTGAGATGGCGATCTGTTCCATAGAAGGATCGTACTATGGTCATTGACCATGGTCAACTGCGCGGCGCGATGCGGCTCACCACTGGACATCCGCAACATCGATCTCGCCCCGATCTTGACCGCCATGCAGCAGAAAGAAAACCCGCACTTCAAAATCGTCAAAGTTGTACGCGATGACAAACGGTGTCTTTGCGACCGGGTAGACACAAAGTCCAAGCGTCGAATCGGGTTCTCTTTTCGGGTGCGCGGCCAAGGTGTTGTCGACGGCCGCCAGAACCAAATCCCTCTTCTTTTCGATCACTCGTGTGCCGAACTTGGGTTCACCTTGCGCCAGCAACCGGTTGAGTTGCCGGGCAAACGTGACCGAGTATCGGACTTGCCTCATTCGCCGGCCATGGCCGCGATCCGCTTGGCAGCCTCGTCGGCCAAATACTCCCGGATTTCGCTGCTCGACAGCGTACGGCCGAGCCGGAAGTCCTCGCGCGCGGATTTAAGATTTGCGCGGTCCTCGTCGGTCAACTTCAACGGCATCGGCGCGCTGATCATCGACTTCGCAACCTCGGCAAGCTCCATCGCCTGCGCCTCATCTAACGACGGCAGCGTGGCGGTGATCAGTTCGATGGCTTCGGTCCTGGTCATGTCCCAAAACTACCACAGCCAACCCCGCCAGCAAAGCCCCCCTTCCCATCCCCCCCGTCCTCCTCTACACCCACCCCGCCATGCCAAAACGAACCGACATCCACTCCATCCTCATCATCGGCGCCGGGCCCATCATCATTGGGCAGGCGTGCGAGTTCGATTATTCGGGCACGTGAGGCCGTCAAGGCGCTGAAGGCGGAAGGGCTATCGCATCGTGCTGGTCAACTCGAACCCGGCGACGATCATGACCGATCCCGAGCTGGCCGACGCGACCTACATCGAGCCGATCACGCCGGAGATCGTGGCCAAGATCATCGAGCAGGAGCGCACGGCGCGGCCGAACGACAAGCTGGTGCTGCTGCCGACCATGGGCGGCCCACTTTCTGAAAATGGGACGGCACTGAACACGGCGCTGGCGCTGGAGCGCAACGGCACGCTCGCCAAATGGGACGTCGAGATGATCGGCGCCAAGGCCGATGTCATCGACAAGGCCGAGGACCGGCTGCGCTTTCGCGACGAAGGCAAGGCTCATTTGCCTGTCCGCGACGAATCAAGAATATCCCATCTATACTTGCATCAATCTCATCAGTAGCAAGAGTTGGCTCTCTCAATTTCGCAGCGGCATCGCGTGCAAACCACACGGCATTCGCTCGTTCAAATATCCTTGCACGATCTATGATGTGTATCGGGCGTGAAGAAATCGCACTATCGTAAGCTGTATCACTATCTCGACGTAGTCATGCCTCTAGGCGAGCAAGCTCTTCGAGCAAGAAATTCTTTGCTTCGTCAAAACTGACGAATGGCGATTGCCGATATGCAATTCGCCAGTTGTTTCTGTGTTGCTCACGTACCCAAATACGCCAACTCAACGAAGACTCCATCGTAACAGGCTATACGCACCAGGTTGACCTGCCACAGGCGACAATCGGCACATCACCTGTTCGACAACACCTCGCACGTCCCAGCTTCAACAATCTGCCGATCATTCGTCACCAGGGTGAACCCCGAAGCCAACGCCGTCGCAACTATCATCCGATCAGCCGGGTCGGGCTGAGGTATTCCGACGTTGCAAAGCTCCAACGCCGCCGCGTGGCTGAACGGCGCTTCGTTGAACAAGCCCTCTCGCAACGAATGCGCAATCCACGCCTCGGCGCTCATGCCTAGATCCAGCCGACCCTTGCCGACCAGCATTGTGATTTCCCAACTGGAAATCGGCGACAGATAGAGTTGATGGTTTTCGTCAATCAGCGCTGCCGCAACTCTCGGATGGAGACGCCCGGGGTCGCGCGCGCTCCATAGCCAGATATGGGTATCGAGCAACAGCCTCACACCGGACCCTGTTGCGGTTTGCCAGTGACGCGCGGCTGCGTCTCATCCATCAGCTCATCCCATTCGCGGATGGTCTCTTCGTCATTCCACAAGTCCGCCGTGTTCTCGGCCTTGGACACATCACCACCGGCATCGCGCATGTAGCCGAGCCAATTGCCGCGAGGCTTAACGGCCTTTGCAGGTTGCACCTCGGCGGTTGAAACGAAGTCCTCAAGAATACTTGCGGCGCGCTCCTGCCGCGCTTCGGGGAGCTTGCGGACCTTTTCGATCACGAGTTCGAGGGATTTGACCATGGCTGGAAGCTACCACAGCCGCCCACCTTGCGAAAGCACTGGGTCTCAGTCTCTTGCGAGCCGCAAGGTCCCGACACCACCAGCTGCCACCACCCCCTTCCCATCGCACTTCCCAAACCGGGCCCCCTCCGCTACACCCCTCCCGCCATGCCAAAACGAACCGACATCCACTCCATCCTCATCATCGGCGCCGGGCCCATCATCATTGGGCAGGCGTGCGAGTTCGATTATTCGGGCACCCAGGCCGTCAAGGCGCTGAAGGCCGAGGGCTATCGCATCGTGCTGGTCAACTCGAACCCGGCCACCATCATGACCGATCCCGAGCTGGCCGACGCCACCTACATCGAGCCCATTACGCCCGAGATCGTCGCCAAGATCATCGAGCAGGAGCGCACCGCGCGGCCGAAGGACAAGCTGGTCCTGCTGCCGACCATGGGCGGGCAGACGGCGCTGAACACGGCGCTGGCGCTGGAGCGCAACGGCACGCTGGAGAAGTGGAACGTCGAGATGATCGGCGCCAAGGCCGATGTCATCGACAAGGCCGAGGACCGGCTGCGCTTCCGCGACGCCATGACGAAAATCGGACTGCCGTCGCCGCGCTCCCAGGTGGCGCACTCGATCGATGAGGCGCTGAAAGCGCTGGAGTTCGTGGGGCTGCCCGCCATCATCCGGCCGAGCTTCACCATGGGCGGGACGGGCGGCGGCATCGCCTATAACCGGGGCGAATTCCTGGAGATCATCGAGCGCGGTCTGGATGCCTCTCCAACAACCGAGGTGCTGGTCGAGGAAAGCGTGCTCGGCTGGAAGGAGTACGAGATGGAGGTCGTCCGCGACAAGGACGACAACTGCATCATCATCTGCTCGATCGAGAACGTCGATCCGATGGGCGTGCATACCGGCGATTCCATTACCGTCGCCCCGGCACTGACGCTGACGGACAAGGAATACCAGATCATGCGCAACGCCTCGATCGCGTGTCTGCGCGAGATCGGGGTGGAGACCGGCGGCTCGAACGTGCAGTTCGGCGTCAATCCCGTCGATGGCCGGCTGGTCGTCATCGAGATGAACCCGCGGGTGTCGCGGTCGTCGGCGCTGGCGTCCAAGGCGACGGGGTTTCCGATTGCTAAGGTCGCGGCCAAGCTGGCGGTGGGCTACACGCTGGACGAGCTGGACAACGATATTACGGGTGGGGCGACCCCGGCGGCCTTCGAGCCGACCATTGATTACGTCGTGACGAAAATCCCGCGCTTTGCTTTCGAGAAATTCCCCGGAGCCGACAATACGCTGACCACCTCCATGAAGTCCGTGGGCGAGGTGATGGCCATCGGGCGCACGTTTGCCGAAAGCCTGCAGAAGGCCTTGCGCGGGTTGGAGACGGGTCTGACGGGTCTCGATGACGTCAAGCTACCTGGCTTGGGCGAAGGCGACGACAAGAACGTCATCCGCGAGGCGCTATCGACGCCAACCCCGGATCGCATCTTGAAGGTGGCGCAGGCGCTGCGGCACGGTTTCGATGTCGAGCAGATCCACGATTTCTGCAAGTTCGATCCCTGGTTCATCGAGCGCATCGCCGAGATCGTTGATATGGAAGAGCGCGTGAAGGTCAACGGCTTGCCGGGGACGGCACAGCCTTTGCGCATGCTGAAGGCCATGGGGTTCTCGGACGCGAGACTGGCGAAGCTATCTGGAAAAAACGAACCCGACGTTCGGGCGCTGCGGCAGAAACTCGACGTACACCCCGTCTACAAGCGCATCGACACTTGCGCGGCGGAATTCGCGTCGCCCACGGCCTATATGTATTCGACCTACGAGGCGAGCTTTGCCGGTGTGCAGACCTCGGAGGCTCAGCCGTCAGATAAGCAAAAAATAGTCATCTTGGGCGGCGGCCCAAACCGCATCGGTCAAGGGATCGAGTTCGATTATTGCTGCTGCCATGCCTGCTTTGCGCTGACGGCGGCGGGCTACGAAACCATCATGATCAACTGCAACCCCGAGACGGTGTCCACGGACTACGACACCTCCGACCGCCTCTATTTCGAGCCACTGACGGCAGAAGACGTTCTCGAAATCCTGCGCGTCGAGCAGAGCAATGGCACGCTCAAGGGCGTGATCGTGCAGTTCGGCGGGCAGACACCGCTGAAGCTAGCAGAATCGCTGGCGGCAGCCGGCATCCCGATACTCGGCACCTCGCCCGATGCCATCGACCTCGCCGAAGACCGCGACCGTTTCTCCAAACTGGTCACCAAGCTGAAATTGCGCCAGCCCGAGAGCGGGATCGCGGCCTCAACGGATGTCGTGAAACCCATCGCCGAAAAGATCGGCTATCCCGTCATGATCAGGCCGTCCTTCGTGCTCGGCGGGCGGGCGATGGAAATCGTTCACGATGGCGAACAGGTGGACTCCTACCTTCGCCGCCTCACCGCTACCCTTGGCGGCCCCTCCGAACTCACCGTCTCCGCCCGCAAACCGCTGCTGATCGACCGCTACCTCTCCGACGCCATCGAAGTCGACGTCGACGCGCTGTGTGACGGCAAGGACGTGTTCGTTGCGGGCATCATGGAGCACATCGAGGAAGCTGGCATTCATTCCGGCGATTCGGCCTGCGTGCTGCCGCCGCATACGCTCAGTAAGCCGATCATCGCCGAGATCGAGAAGCAAACCGCTGCGCTGGCCCTGGCCTTGGGCGTGGTCGGCCTGATGAACGTGCAATATGCCATCAAGGACGGCGAGATCTACATTCTTGAGGTGAACCCGCGCGCCTCCCGCACCGTGCCGTTCGTGGCCAAGGTGATTGGCGAGCCGGTGGCCGGCTACGCCTCGCGCATCATGGCCGGTGAAACGCTGGCCAGCCTAAAGCTCAAGAAGAAAACCCTCAAACACGTCGCCGTAAAGGAAGCGATTTTCCCCTTCGGCCGCTTCCTGGGCGTCGATCCCGTGCTCGGACCGGAAATGCGCTCGACCGGCGAAGTTATGGGCATTGACCGCGACATGGCCGTCGCCTTCGCCAAGAGCCAGCTCGGCGTCGGCGCCATGTTGCCCACGACGGGAACGGTGTTCGTCTCGGTCAAGGAGATCGACAAAGAGCGCGTGCTGCCGGCCCTGCGCACACTCGTCGAGATCGGCTTCAAGGTTTTGGCCACGCGCGGCACGAAGCGCCATCTGGAGGCCAACGGTATCCCGTGCGGACTTGTCAACAAGGTGCTGGAAGGCCGCCCCCATGTCGTGGACGCGATAAAGAATGGCGATATAGATCTGGTATTCAATACTACGGCGGGCACCAAATCGATCTCCGACAGTAAGGACATAAGGAGAACAGCCTTGCTTCGCCATATCCCATGCTATACAACGCTCTCAGGCATGCTTGCGGTAGCTCAGGCGATCAAGGCCCTCAAAGCCAACAATCTGCAGGTCGCTCCATTGCAGAGTTACGTCAGCCGAACCATGTAGGCGTTCGCACTCAAGCGTTGTCCAATTACCAGCGTCTGGCCTCGCGTTTGACGGTCAGCGCTTTTCATCAGTAAGCTAGCAATGTCGCTCATCTGGCCCCATGCGGGGGCTGGGCGATCAGGAGATTTGACAATGGCGATTGACAAGGTGCCGATGACGATCGAGGGGTTTGCCGCGCTCGAGGCCGAGCTGCAGCGCCTCAAAGCCGTCGAGCGCCCGCGCATTATCGCAGCCATTTCGGAAGCGCGCGCCCATGGCGATCTCAGCGAGAACGCCGAGTATCACGCCGCCAAGGAACAGCAGGGCCACAACGAGACCAAAGTCGCGGATCTGGAGGATAAGCTCTCCCGCGCCGATGTGATCGACATTTCCAAGCTGGGCGGCGATTCGGTGAAGTTCGGCGCGTCGGTACAGCTTGAGGACGAGGATACCGAAGAGAAAGTGACCTATAAGATCGTCGGTGAATACGAGGCCGATGTTAAAAAGGGCAAAATCTCGATCACGTCCCCGATCGCGCGCGCCCTGATCGGCAAGAAAAAGGGCGACCAGGTCGAGGTCGTGACGCCCAAGGGCGCCAAGGGCTACGAGATCCTGAAGGTCGCGTTTAAGTGATGGCACCATCTATCCGCATAGGGGCGGCTTGCGGCCGCCCTCTATCAACGGACTCGCTGTTAGACGGCGGCCGCAAGCCGCCCCTACAAACGCCAGCCATCACCAAGCCACAAGAAGTCGCGTGACGCGCCCACTCTCCGGCCGCTCGGCCTGGTTGATCACCGACGGCAAGATCGGCATGGACGTCCAGGTCAAGGGCGTCGCCGACGCGCTGGGCCTCACCTACCTACTGAAACACGTCGCCCCGCGCCAACCGTTCCGCGCGTTGTCGCCATTCGGGCCTGTCGATCCTCGCGAAAACCTCGGGCGGCCGGGCACCATGTTCGCCCCGCCCTATCCCGACATCCTGATGGCCACGGGCCGGCTGAGCATCCCCTATTTGCGGGCGGTGTCGCGCAAGGCGGGTATGCGCTCGTTCAGCGTCGTATTGCAGGACCCGCGCACCAGCGAGCGCATCGCCGACCTCATCTGGGTGCCCGAGCACGACAAGCGGCGCGGTCCGAACGTCATCACGACACCGACGGCTGCTCACAGCTTCACCCAGCAGCGACTTGCCGAGTTGCGTCAGCACGTGCCTGAAGCCATCGCCGCGCTGCCGGCGCCGCGCGTCGCGCTCATCCTGGGCGGACCGAGCGGTGTCTACAGCTTCGACGCCGCCGCCATCGAGCGCTTTGCCCGCTCGGTCCAAAGCCTCGCACCCAGCGCCGGCAGCTTGCTCGTCACCGCGTCGCGGCGCACCCCGCCGGCGCTGCTGGACGCGGTCAGGCGCGCCATCGGCGCCCGCCCCGCAATCGTCTGGAGCGGCGACGGCCCCAATCCCTATCCCGATTTTCTCGCCCATGCCGATGCCTTCGTCGTCACCGGCGACAGCGTCAACATGACGAGCGAGGCCTGCGCCACCGGGCGCCCCGTCTACGTCTTCGAACCCGGCCCTGGTTCACCGAAATTCGCCCGGTTCCATGCCGCGCTGCGGCGACATGGCGCGACCAGGGCGCTGCCGGAGACTTTGAGCCGCATTGAACACTGGACTTATCGGCCGTTAGATTCCGCCAGCGAAATCGCTGCCGAGATCGAGCGCCGTTGGCTGGCCCGCAAAGCCGTGCTGCCGGGAGTTATGCCCGACTGATTGCTGCCGGCGGACTAGAAAACAGAGGGCTCGCCTGGAATGTCCACTCTTCAGATCGATAAATTCGCGGCCGCGACGCTGGTTCGCGAGCCGTACGACTATGTCGTGGTACCCGGCTTTCTGCCTCCTGCGGCGCTGGAGAACGTCGTTTCCAACTATCCGCCGCTTAAGGCGGGATCGTACCCGCTGGAAGAAGTGCCGATGACACCGGCGCTGCGCGCGCTCATCGACGAGATGGACGGGCCCGCGTTCGAGCGCGCGATTGAGCAGAAGTTCAACGTGGAACTGGCTGGCAAGCCGAAGATGTATTCGCTTCGAGGCTATTGCCGCGCGACGGATGGCAAGATCCATACCGACAGCAAGGACAAGATCATCACGGTGCTGCTCTATCTCAACGATGGCTGGCAGCAACCGGGCGGGCGCTTGCGGCTGCTCAAGAACGGCAACGATCTGGACGCTTATGTCGCAGAAGTGCCGCCCGACAACGGGACGCTGCTGGTGTTCAAGCGCTCGGAAAACTCCTGGCACGGCCACGAAAGCTTCGAGGGCGTGCGCCGCTCAATCCAGATGAACTGGATGACCAGCGAAGGGTCGCGCGGCTTCCACAAGCTGCGCCATCAGATTTCAGCGCGCGTGAAGAAATTGCTGGCGGCTTGACAGTGGGCGCCGAGCAGCTGACCTTGCTGCCCATGACAGAACCTGATATCGTCCCGGTACGGAAGATCTCCGGCCATATTGTCTCGGTGTTCGTCACCGCAGACGTGACCCCGAAGGGCTTCCAGACCGATACGGTTGGCGGCCTGACGTTGATGCTTGATGGCATCGATGGATCGCGCCATCGCGGCTGGACCATGCCGGCGGACGCGCGCGTGCCCTATCTGCCGCGCGGTACGCCCATGCGCGGCACCAGAGCGGTGTCGCTGGTATCGGTCGAAGACATGGCGGAGGCGGCCAAACGGCTGGACATTGCCACCATCGATCCGCGCTGGATTGGCGCCAACATCGTGGTCAAGGGGATCGAGCACCTGTCCTACCTGCCGCGTGGCGCCAAACTGTTCTGCGATGGCGGGGCCATTCTGGTGGTCGAAGGCATGAACGCACCTTGCCGTGGGGCAGGCGCCGCCATTGCCAGCCACACGGGACGGCCGGAGATCGAACTCGATTTCGTCAAGTCCGCGCAGCGCCTGCGGGGCCTGGTGGCAAGCGTCGAGCATCCCGGCATCGTGAGAGCCGATACGGCGCTGAACGTGCGCATCCCCGAGCAGTGGCTCTATCGCTGAAGCCTCAGCAGGGCAGGAACTTGCAGTGCCCGCTGCGGTTCTGGCTTCGATAGCTGCTGCAGATTTCCAGGATCCGGCTGTCGAAGCCGATGCTCCGGCAAACATCGGCCTTGACGCTGGTACTGTTGCGGATCTGATCGCCCGTTACGCGCATTCCGAAACTTCGCGCGACGGTGGCGAGATAGCCATCCGCGCAGTAAGGCGAGTGGAATTGACCCAGCGAGTTGATCTGATAGGCGCCGTTGCAGCGGATCGCCGCATTGGCTGCGGTCGGGACCACCGCTGCTACCGCCAACGCTGCCAGAACCCCTATCAAAATGCCGCGCATGCGAACCTCCTGAAATTGGTTGTTTAGGCCATTGTACCGCACCATACCCCCGATTTGCCCTTGCTCGCGAACTTGTGAGCCGTCCGGGACAAAACAGCGTCCAGCCATATCAAAGCAACCGCTTCTGCCCTATCGATGGCAGCATGGATCCGATGCCCCTCTCCGCTACCCCCGATACGGCCGAAAAGCGCTCAGTCGCGCTTTGGTCGATTGTCGCCAGCCTGGGGCTGACGTTGGCCAAGCTGGTCGGCGGCCTCCTGACCGGCAGTCTCGGCCTGCTGTCGGAAGCCGCGCATAGCCTGCTCGATTTCGGCGCTACCGCCATTACCTATTGGGCTATTCGCGTCAGCGAGCGCCCCGCCGACAGCCGTCACCACTACGGCCATGCCAAAGTGGAAAGCGTTGCCGCACTGATTGAGACCGGCCTGCTGTTCGTCACCGCCATCGGGGTCGCCATCGAGGCCATCCGGCGGCTACTCGGCCACTCCGCTGAAATCACCGTCACCTGGTGGGCGATGGCGATCATTGTGGTCTCGATCATCGTCGATTTCTTCCGGGCGCGCACTTTGCAGCGTGTCGCCCAGCGGACGCACAGCGCAGCCCTGGAGGCCGACGCGCTGCACTTCTCGTCGGACATGTACAGCTCGATGGCCGTGCTGGTCGGTCTGTTGCTGGTGGCGTTTGGCTATCCGTGGGCGGATGCGCTGGCTGCGCTGCTGGTCTCGGTCTTCATCGTCCTCGCCGGTTGGCGCCTGGGCAGCCGCACCATCGATACGCTGATGGACGCTGCGCCCGAAGGCGCCATCGAGCGGATCGAGGCGGCCGGCAGGGAGACCGAGGGCGTGTTGCGCCTTGAGCGGGTGCGCGCCCGACCTTCCGGCGCCGCGCTGTTTGTGGACGCGCAGGTCGTCGTGCCTCGAACGCTCCCGCTCGATCGCGCCAGCGCCATCAAGGACGCCTTGACCGCCCGCCTGCGCCGCGACATGCCGGAGGCCGATATTTCGCTGTCCCTTGCGCCGGTTGAACTCGACGACGAAACCGCGTTCGACAAGGTAATGCTGGTCGCCTCACGCCAGGGCGTGGCCGTGCACCACGTCACCATCCAACACATTTCCCATCACAAGTCCGGAGCCGTCACGACTGGCGCCGACAAGATGTCGGTCAGCCTCGATCTGGAACTTGACGGCGCGATGGCGCTCGGACAGGCCCACGGTTTGGCGACGCGACTTGAAAACGCTATCGAGTCAGAACTTGGCGACGGTGTCGAAGTGGAGAGCCACATTGAGCCCCTACTTATGACTGCCGTGGAAGGCGCAGATATTGCAGAGACCGAGCGAGCCGGCATGGCGCGCATACTGAACGAGCTTGCCGCCAAGGACGGGCGCCTCAAGAACATCCACGACGTGCGCGCCCGCCGCACGCCGCTCGGCCTGCTGGTGACCATCCACTGCCACGCAAATCCCAGCTCAAGCGTGCAAGCAGTCCACGACGCCGTGCACGATCTTGAACTGCAGTTTCAGGCTCGGCTGCCCGAAGTCAAACGCCTGATCGGCCACGCCGAGCCGGGGTGAGATCAGCTTACCCCGTTCAGTGCCACATCGAACACATCGAAGTTGCGCAAGGCATGTCCCGCCGGCAGCGGCACTTTGCGATTGGCAATCATCGGCACCCGCTGCTCTGCGAGGCCACCGTGCGAGCGGAGCGGCTCGTCGAGGCCAGAGAGATCATGTCGCGCTGCCGAAGTACCGAGCGTCATGTGCTTGGCCGATGTCACGACAAGATCGCCGATGCGGTCGGGGGGAGTCCGAAACGGACGCAAGCGTCGCCGCGCGCGAGCACCAGGTCGATACCGGCTATGGCGCGCAACCGACTGGCGATTACCTCGCCGTTGACCTCGGGTTGCAGATAGAGCGTTGCGAACGATCCGAGCGCGCCGTGATGGGCCACATAGGGATCGGTAATCGGCAGGATGACGCGCGATCCCGCCGCTTCGGGCCAGCCATCCAGCAGCGACTGCAGATAGACCACGTTGGGCAAGCCGTCCGGCCCGTGCTTGTCGTTCATGCCGTGATCGGCGGTGGCGACAATGATGGCGCCGAGCGTGTCCATGGCGGTCAGATAGCCATCGATCATGGCGTAGAAGTCGTTGGCGATCTTGGTGCCGGGACCGGCCTTGTGCTGGATATAGTCCGTCGTCGATAGATACATCAGGTCCGGCTGGGCGGTTTCCAGCAGCTTGACGCCGGCAGCGAACACGAACTCCGACAAATCAGCCGAATAAACGCCCGGCAACGGCAACCCCACAAAGCTCAGCACACCATCGATGCCGCTATCGCTCTTGGTCGCCTTGTCCGCCTTTTCCGACGAGAACGCGATGGCGCGACCGCTCGCATAGTCGAGGCCGTTCGACAGCAGCAACCGCAGTTTGTCCTTGGCCGTGACCATGGCGACCTTGGCACCGGCATCGTGGAAGGCGCGCAAGATCGTTGGCGCGCGCAAAAACTTCGGATCGTTCATCATCACTTCGGTCCCGGTCGCGGGATCGAAGAAATAGTTGCCGGCAATGCCGTGTACGGAGGGCGGGCGGCCGGTGATGATCGAGAGATTGTTCGGATTGGTGAAGCTTGGGATGACGGAGTCAGCGAGCAGGTTGGCGCCGTCGCGCATGAAGCGGGCGAACGTCGGCGCGCGGCCGGCAGCGATCGCCGCTTCGATGTAGCCTGGCTCGGAACCATCGATGCAGATGACAACGGTGGGTTTGGCCGGCCAAGCGTAGTCGCGGCCGTTGCAAGTGACGATTTTCGCGGTCATGACGCTGCTCGCAGGTTGGTCACACCCATCTCTTCAAGCACCTCGCCAATCGCCGCCAGCGCGCCGCGCATATGATCGGCGTTCAGCCGCCCGATGCAGCCGATGCGGAAACTGTCGGCCACCGTCAGCTTGCCGGGATAGATGACGTAGCCGCGATCCCTGAGCTTGTCGTAGAAAGCCTGGAACACGAAGGCTTTGTCCGTGGGCATATGAAAGGTCGCGATGATCGGGGCTTGCAGCTTTTCGGACAGGAGCGGTTTGAAGCCCAGCGCGCGCATGCCGGCGATCAGCACCTCGGCATTCTCCCGATAGCGCCGTCCTCGCCCCGGCTGCCCACCCTCGGCGCGGAATTCGACCAGCGCCCGATGGAAGGCGACGATGACATGGATCGGCGGCGTGAAACGATACTGGCCGGTCTTGGCGAAGTTCTGCCATTGATCGTGCAGGTCCAGCACCAGGGTCGTTGCATTGCCCGCCGTCTCGCCCAGCGCCACCGGGCAGCAGATGACAAAGCCCAGTCCAGGTACGCCTTCGATGCATTTGTTGGAGGAGGCCGCGACCGCATCGAACCCGACCGTTTTCAGATCCAATGGCAAGGCGCCAAACGCCGACATGGCGTCGACAAGCAGGCGCCGCCCATGTTTTTGCACCAGCGCTCCGATCTCGACGATCGGGTTGAGAATGCCGCTGGTGGTCTCGCACTGCACGGCGAACACATGCGTAATGGCTCTATCGGCCGCCAACATGCGATCCACTTCGGCGAGGTCAGGCGGCGTATCCTCAGGCGTCTGATGAACGACCGTGGCGCGGCGCGCGATATCCAGGATTTTCTTAGCGCGCAGTCCATAGGCGCCGTTGATCAGCACCAGGCACTTTCCCGTCGGCGGCACGAAGGTCGTCAACATGGCCTCCACCGCGAAGGTGCCCGAGCCCTGCATCGGCACCGTCACATAGTCGCCGCCGGCATTGACGATCTCGGGCAACCACTCCAGCACCTCGCGGTTGATTTTGAGGAACCCCGCATCGCGCGAGCCCCAGTCGTGCACCATCACCTCCTTCACCGACTTGGAGGTGGTGAGCGGTCCGGGCGTCAGCAACAGCGCGTCGCCGGTTTCGGAGATGCCCTGAGGAGCTTTGGTCGTGGTCATGCGATCATCCTGGTTGATCGAACTGGCGCCATCCTAGCGTGGCCACGGCTGCCGATCCATGGCGCAACAGCGTGACACCGGCGATCCAATTTATCGTCGCCAGACCGTCGCGAATTCGGATTAGGGTCGGTCCACGCACAACTGCCCTCGGGAGCGAGTATGTCCTGGATTCAATTGCCCTTCACGCCGCGCTATATCCTGCTGACGCTCGCCCTGGTGCTGACAGCGATACTGCTCGCCGACGTCCTGCTGCGGCCCGGCTTCCATCCGATCGTGTACGCGGCGCTTGCGGGCAGCACCGTTCTCTCGCTCATCGGGCTGCGCGACATCACCCAGACGCGCCATTCGATCCTGCGCAATTACCCCATCGCGGCGCATCTGCGCTTCATGTTCGAGGAAATCCGGCCGGAGATGCGGCAGTATTTCTTCGAGGGCGACCGCGACGGCACGCCGTTCAATCGCGACCAGCGCGCCATCGTCTATCAGCGCGCCAAGATGGTGCTGGACAAGCGGCCGTTCGGCACCCAGGCCGAGGTCTATGCCGACAATTTCGAATGGCTGAACCATTCGATGACGCCCACAGCGGTGGCGACCGAGGGCTTTCGCGTGCGCGTTGGCGGGCCGCATTGCGCCAGGCCCTATGACGCTTCGGTGTTCAATATCTCAGCCATGAGTTTCGGCGCGCTCAGCGCCAATGCGATCCGCGCGCTGAGTACGGGGGCGAAGGCGGGCGGCTTTGCGCAGGATACCGGCGAGGGCGGGCTCAGCCCCTATCACGAGGCCGGCGGCGGCGACATCATATGGGAGATCGGCTCGGGCTACTTCGGCTGCCGCAACCCGGATGGGACGTTCTCGCCCGAAATGTTCGCCAAGGTCGCGGGGCGCGACCAGGTCAAGATGGTCGAGCTGAAACTCAGCCAGGGTGCCAAGCCGGGCCACGGTGGCGTGCTGCCGGCGGCGAAAGTGAGTTCCGAAATCGCCCGCATCCGCGGCGTGCCGGTTGGCAGGGATTGCATTTCCCCCGCGCGGCATTCGGCGTTCGCAACGCCCATCGAACTGCTGCAGTTTATCGACCGCATGCGAACCCTGTCGGGCGGCAAGCCTGCCGGTTTCAAGCTCTGCGTCGGCCATCCGCACGAGTTTCTGGCCGTCTGCAAGGCCATGCTGGCGACCGGCCTGACGCCGGATTTCATCGTGGTCGACGGCAAGGAGGGTGGGACGGGTGCGGCGCCGCAGGAGTTCATCGACCATCTCGGCATGCCGATGCGGGATGGGCTGAACTTTGTGCACAACGCGCTGATCGGCATTGGCGTGCGCGAGCGCGTGCATCTGGCGGCGGCCGGCAAGATAGTCACTGGCTTCGACATCGCACGCGCCTTTGCTCTGGGAGCCGACTGGTGCAATGCGGCGCGCGGCTTCATGTTCGCCATCGGCTGCATCCAATCGCAGTCGTGCCATACGGATCGCTGTCCGGTTGGGGTGGCGACCCAGGACCCCAGCCGGCAGCGCGCATTGGTGGTGCCGGACAAGGCCACGCGGGTCGCGAACTTCCACAAGGCGACCGTGCATTCGTTGGCCGAAGTGGTGGCCGCCTCCGGGTTGGATCACCCGCGCGAATTCCGGCCGCAGCACGTGTCGCGCCGCGTCAGCCCAAGCCAGATCAAGACCTTCGCCGAGTTGTATCCGGCGCTGCAATCGGGCGAGCTGATCGCGGGGACCGACGATGCACGGTTCAAGTCAGCCTGGGCCGCGGCGCGCGCCGAGACATTCGAGGCGGCAAACTTCTGAAGCTCTCTGGCACCACAACCATAATTACCTTATGACGCGTACAAGTACGGGGCCGATTGCCACCGGACCAATTCGCGGGAGGGACCCCAAGCATGTCCGTCGACCACATCCTGGCCAGCGCCGAAGCCCAGGCCTTCACGGCCGCGCTGGCGAGCAAGTATGGCATCACGCAGCAGGCTGCGCAAACTGCGGTGGCCGCGCTGCTGCCATCCATGATTGGCGGGCTGGAAAAGAACACCATGACGCGTGACGGCATCGCGGGGCTGATGGGCGCGCTCTCGTCGGGGCACCACTACACCGTCATCGCCAATCCCGAGGCTGTCGGCAGTCCCGATACCGTCGCCGACGGCAATGCGGTCATCGGCCATCTGCTCGGGCCCAAGGGATTGCCTCCGGCGACTTTGCAGGCGGCGGCCAGCAAGGCAGGGGTGCCGTTGACGGCCATGAGCGGCATCGCGCCGATGGTAGCGGTGTTCGTGCTCGGCTGGCTGTTCCGCAATGCCGGACCGATGCTCGGCAACATCCTGACCGGCGCGGCGCGTTCGGCCATGGGTGGCGGCGGCGGCGGCATGTCGATGCCGCAGATGCCCAATATGGGCGGCGGCAGTTCGATGCCGTTCCCTAAAGCGGGCGGCGGACCTTTGTCGCTGCCCGACATCAAGAATTTCGATACTTCGCGCAACAACCCCTATGGCGACATCGCCAACAGCATCCGGCGCGGCGGCTCGAACGCGGGCGCATCGACCAGCGTCATCCGCGACGTGCTCGGCAATCTGCTGGGCTTTGGCTCGTCGAAGGGCTGGATGGGCTGGATCATCCGGTTCATCGTGCTGCGCTACGGCTGGACCATCCTGCGCGGCATTCTAAGCGCTGTCCTCAGCCGCCGGTGAGGCCATGCGCGCCAGCGTCTCGTCCTTGAACTGCTGGAACCGTCCAGCGGATATGGCAGTGCGAATACCCGCCATCAGCGCCTGATAAAAGGCGATGTTGTTCCAGGTCAGCAGCATTGCGCCCAGCATCTCCTCCGAGCGCACGAGATGGTGCAGGTAGGCGCGCGAGTAGTCGCGAGCCGGCGGGGCGTCGAGATCGGGATCGAGTGGACACGGATCATCAGCATGCTTTGCGTTTTTCAGGTTGAGCTTGCCGTTCCAGGTGTAGGCGAGCCCATGGCGGCCGGCGCGGGTCGGCATGACGCAATCGAACATGTCGATGCCGCGCTCCACCGACAGCAGGATATCCTGCGGTGTGCCGACGCCCATCAGGTAGCGCGGTTTGCTGGCGGGCAGCGCCGGCATGGTCGCCGAGATCGTGTCCAGCATCACCGCCTGTGGCTCGCCAACCGCCAGCCCGCCGATCGAATAGCCCTCGCAATCCAGCGCCGCCAGCGCCGCGGCCGAGCGCAACCGAAGCGCGGCATCTGTCCCGCCTTGCACAATGCCGAACATGGCCTGTCCCGGTTTCGACATACGTTTGAACGCCGTCCGCGAGCGCTCGGCCCAGCGCAGCGACAGCTCCATGGCGCGCTCCATCTCGTCACGGCTGGCGGGCAATGCGACGCATTCGTCGAGTTGCATCTGAATATCGGAGCCGAGCAGGCACTGGATTTCGATCGAACGCTCCGGGCTCATCTCATGACGCGAGCCATCGATGTGCGATTGGAACACCACGCCCTGTTCGCTCATGGTGCGCAGCTTTGCCAGCGACATGACCTGGAAGCCGCCGCTGTCGGTGAGGATGGGGCCGGCCCAGTTCATGAATTTATGCAGGCCACCAAGCCGCGCGACCCGCTCGGCGCCGGGGCGCAGCATCAGGTGGTAGGTGTTGCCGAGCAGGATGTCGGCCCCGGTCGCCTTCACATGCTCGGTGAACATCGCTTTTACCGTGGCGGCCGTGCCTACCGGCATGAACGCGGGTGTGCGGATGATCCCGCGCGGTGTTGCGACCTCGCCAAGACGGGCCGCGCCATCGGTGGCGCGCAGGGTGTAGGCGAATTTATCGGTCATTTGGTCCGTCGAGGTTACTGAGGGGCGGTAAACGGAGGGAATTAAACGGGGACAGAATTAAACGGGGACAGTTTACTTATATCGCGTAGATGACCATCGGAGTCCGGCGAGCTATCTGCGCGATATAAGTAAACTGTCCCCGTTTAATTCGGAAACAACAGCGACGCATCGCCGTACGAATAGAAGCGATAGCCGGCCTCGATAGCATGGGCGTAGGCCGCCTGCATGGTGTCCAATCCGGAAAACGCCGCGACCAGCATGAACAGCGTCGAGCGCGGCAGGTGAAAGTTGGTCATCAGCAGATCGACAGCGCGGAAGCGGTAGCCGGGCGTGATGAAGATGGCGGTGTCACCGCGATAAGGTTGTAGCTCGCCTGAGGCGGCCGCGCTTTCCAAGAGGCGGAGCGAGGTGGTGCCAACGGCGACGATGCGGCCGCCGCGCGCGCGGACCGCGTTCAAAGCATTGACGGTATCGGCGGACACTTGGCCCCACTCGGCGTGCATCTTGTGATCGGCAAGATCGCCGGTCTTGACCGGAAGGAAAGTTCCGGCGCCGACATGCAACGTCACGAAATGCTGGGAAATGCCGCGCTGGGCCAAGGCCGCCAGCAGCTCCGGCGTGAAATGCAGTCCCGCTGTTGGCGCGGCCACCGCTCCATCATTTCGTGCGTACACAGTCTGATAGGCGTGCGCATCCTCCGGTTCGAGCGGCCGCTTGCCCGCGATGTAGGGTGGGAGCGGAACATGCCCGTTAGCAGCAATCGCCGTGTCGAGATCGGGGCCGGACAGGTCGAACGCAAACTCGATCTCGCCGGCCTCGCCGCGCGCTGCCACCGTGGCGTCCAGCGTTCCGGCCAGGCACAGCTCTCCCGTGCCGCCAAACTGCACCCGGTCTCCTACCGCCAGCCGCTTGGCGGGACGGGCCAGCGCCTGCCAGCGATCGGGACCGAGCCGCTTGATCAGGGTCGCGCCGATCTGCGCTACCGCCACGCCGCGCCGCCGTGTGCCCGAGAGTTCGGCGTTCAGCACGCGCGTGTCGTTGAACACCAGGGCATCGCCGGGTTGCAGCAGCGACGGCAGATCACGGACGAGATGATCGGCAAACCCCGCATCCGGCCTTACGCACAGCAACTTTGCAGCATCGCGCGGCGAGGCCGGATGCAGCGCGATGCTGGCCTCGGGCAGATCGAAGCCGAAATCCTCAGTCCGCAAGGTCGAAAGGGCAGCTTTGATCGTCATGACATCCAATTCGGTTGCAAATTCGGCTGAGATTGTGTCGACCGGACATTGGCTGTCCTTCCCTAAGCAGTCCGGCCGATCAATACTGGACGCTTGGAAGCGGTCGCTCTGCCACTGCGGGCTAAGCCAGACCTAAGCGGGAGAACCGATGGCTGCGTCATCGTTCATTCTGGCCCACGTCCGGATGCCGGAACGACCGCTTCCTTAGTCTTGCGCGTCGCGCAATCGCCGTCTCCCCGCATGCTGTTGGCATCGTCCCCCCGATCACGCCAGCGCATGCGGGGAAGCGGCTCAGGCCTTCAGCAGCACATGCTTTTTCTTGCCGAACGACAGCTTGATGGCGCCATCCGCCGTTGCGTCCTTCAGCGTCAGCACGGCCTTTTCGTCGGTCACCGCCACATCGTTCACGCGTAAGCCCCCGGCCTTGATCTGGCGGCGCGCCTCGCTGTTTGAGGGCACCAATCCGGCCGCCACGAAGGCGCTCAGCACACCGACGCCGTCCTTCAGCTCCGGCATGGCGATAGTCGGCAGTCCGGCCGCCGTTCCGCCCTGCTCGAACGTGGTCTTGGCGGCCGCCGCCGCATCGTCGGCCGCCTGCCGTCCGTGCAGCATCGCCGTCGCCTCGTTGGCCAGCACCTTCTTGGCCTCGTTGATCTCGGCCCCGCCCAGCGCAGCCAGCCGCGCGATCTCGTCCAGCGGCAATTCCGTGAACAGTTTCAGGAAGCGGCCGACATCGGCGTCCTCGGTGTTGCGCCAGAACTGCCAGTATTCGTAGGGCGCGAGCATCTCGGCGTTCAGCCACACCGCGCCCGCCGCGGTCTTGCCCATTTTGGCGCCGGCCGCCGTGGTCAGCAGCGGCGTGGTCAGCGCGAAGGCGTCCTTGGCGTCGACGCGGCGCACCAGTTCGACGCCGTTGATGATATTGCCCCATTGGTCCGAGCCGCCCATCTGCAGCTGGCAGCCCTGGCGGCGGTTCAGCTCCAGGAAGTCATAGGCCTGCAAGATCATGTAGTTGAATTCCAGGAACGAGAACGATTGCTCGCGCTCGAGCCTCAGCTTGACCGAATCGAACGTCAGCATCCTGTTCACCGAGAAATGCCGGCCGTAGTCGCGCAGGAAATCGATATAGGCGAGCTTGCTCAGCCAATCGTCGTTGTTGACCATCACGGCGTCGGTGTTACCGGAGCCGAAGGTCAGGAACTTGCCGAAAACGCCCTTGATGCCGGCCATGTTGGCGGAGATATCGTCGGCGCTGAGTAGTTTTCGCAACTCGTCTTTGCCCGTGGGATCGCCGACCTTGGTGGTGCCGCCACCCATCAGCGCAATCGGCCGGCCGCCCGATTTCTGCAGCCAGCGCAGCAGCATGATCTGCACCAGCGAACCCACATGCAGCGAGGGGGCGGTGCAATCGAACCCGATATAGGCCGTGAACCCCGGCTTGGCGGCGGCCGCGTCCAGCTCGGCCTCGTGCGAGATCTGGTGGATAAAGCCGCGCTCTTCAAGCGCGTGTAGGAAATCGGACTTAAATTTTGCCATCGGGTCTATCTCTTCTCTACTTTGATTCGCGATTTAGCATGGGAGACGGCCCGTGACCAAACCCCTTCGCAGCAAGCTCAGGGCGCTCGGCCTGATGAGCGGCACCAGCATGGACGGCATCGATGTGGCGCTGCTCACCACCGATGGCGAGGCGTTGGTGCAGCGCGGGGCGGCGGGCGCATTTCCCTATCCGCCGGACTTCCAGGCGCGCCTGCGCGAAGGTCTGGAGGAGGTGAAAGCGATCCTGGCCGGCAGCGAGCGCCCAGGCGTGCTGGCCGACCTGGAGCGCGACCTCACCGAGCGCCATGCCGAGGCGGCGCTCCTGTTCCTGCAGCAGCACGGGCTCAGCCCCGCCGCCATCGACGTGATCGGCTTTCACGGCCAGACCGTGTTGCACAAGCCCGAGGCCAAACTGACGGTGCAGCTGGGCGACGGCCAGCGCCTGGCCGACCTGACCGGGATCGACGTCGTGTTCGACATGCGCGCGGCCGATGTGGCGGCGGGCGGCCAGGGCGCGCCGCTGGTGCCGGTCTACCATCAAGCGCTGGCCGCCGAACGCGCCGAGCGCCCCATTGCCTTCCTCAACATCGGCGGTGTGGCCAATGTCACCTGGATCGGCCCCAATGGCGAGCTGATCGCCTTCGATACCGGGCCAGGCAATGCGCTGATCGACGATTGGGTGCGCACCAGGTCCGGCCAAGCCTGGGACGAGGGCGGTAAACTGGCCGCCACAGGCCGGATCAACGATGCTGCGCTGGCGCAACTGCTGGCGGACCCGTTTTTCGTCGGCCCGGCGCCCAAATCGCTGGATCGCAATGCCTTCGATGCGTCCAGCCTGACGCATCTGTCGGCCGAGGATGGGGCGGCGACACTGACGGCCTTCACAGCCTTGGCCGTCAGCAAGGCGGCGGCGCTGTTCCCCGCCCCGCCGCAAATGTGGATCGTCTGCGGTGGCGGCGCGCGCAATCTCACTTTGATGGCGATGCTGGAAAAGATTCTCGGCGCGCCGGTTGCTGCCGCCGAATCCCTTGGCCTCAACAGCGCCAGTCTTGAGGCGGAGGCCTGGGCCTACCTCGCCGTGCGCTCGTTGCGCGGTCTGCCTCTCACCTTCCCCATGACAACCGGCGCGCCAGCCCCTATCACCGGCGGCGTGCTGGCACGGGGGACCAAATGAGCGCACGACGCATCGACAACGTCATCTTCGACATCGGCAAGGTGCTGATCCGCTGGGAGCCGGAGAAGCTCTATCGGACGATGTTTGCTTCGGACGCCGACATTGCGGCCTTTCTCGACGAGACAGGTTTGTTGGCGCGCAACATCGAGTTCGACCGCGGCGAGCCCTTCGAGGTGGGCACCGCCGACCTGGCCGCAAAGTTTCCGCATCATGCCGAGGCCTTGCTCGCGTTCGATGCCCGTTGGATCGAGACCCTGAACGGCGAGATCGTGGAATCCTCCGGGATACTGACGGCCCTGCGCAAGGCGGGCGTACCCAACTTCGCGATCACCAATTTCTCGCGCGAAAAGTTCGATCTGGCGCTGGCCATGCATCCCATGCTCAACCGGTTCGACGACATCGTGGTTTCGGCCGACGTCAGGCTGGTCAAGCCCGATCCCGCGATCTTCCAGCTGCTGATCGAGCGCAATCGCCTCGATCCCGCCCGCACCCTGTTCATCGACGATAGCGCCAAGAACATTGCTGCGGCGCGCGAGCTGGGGTTGCAGCGCGCACTTTTCGACGAGGCCAACGCCGGAGCGCTGACGCGCGATTGCGAGGTCTACGGACTTCCGGTCTGATAGACCCACCTGAAACAAACAATGCCGGGGCGTATCGGCCCCGGCATCGAATGCGTCGTCAGGTCGTTGCGAGCGAAAGGCGCTACTTCTTGACCAGTCCGATAACAACCAGCGCGATGATCGCGCCGATCACGGCGTTGACAATCTGTCCGATGACACCGCCACCGATGTTGAGGCCGATCATCGGCAGCACAAAGCCGGCCACCACGGCGCCGACGATGCCGAGCGCGATGTTGCCGATCATGCCAAAGCCCGAGCCCTTCATGATCTGCCCGGCCAACCAGCCCGCCACGCCACCAATAACCAACCAGATGATAAGACCAACGATATCCATAGTCGCGCTCCCGTTCTTTTTAAGTCGTCCCCAACGCCAAACCCGTTGCCGGCGGCCACTGATTCTTCCTGTCGGCCCTACGGCCGAGAATCGCTCCACTGACAGTGTGGAGTCTTATCCAGCGTAACAATTTGTCAACGAATACCTGAGTTGCACGCGTGTTCTGGCGCTTGACAGAGGCGTTTGGGACACGCGCGGTGCAGCTGTTGCGGTGCAACATTCCAGGCTGGGTAACCGCAAGGGGTAGGCATCGGAAAACCGAGTACTTGCGACGCCCACGGCATTCACAAGTCCGACCTGATACCGGCCAAGTTCGATCCGATATTGTAACGCGTGGTCACGTAAGTTGGGTCGACCATTGCGCGACCCAACAGTCCAGGGCGAGCGGCAAGACTGGTCGCGAAGAAAGAGCGCTATAGCGCAACCTACGCCGCCTCGGCATACGCCTCCATCGGCGGGCAGGTGCATACTAGGTTCCGGTCGCCCGCGACGTTGTCCACCCGTCCCACGGGCGGCCAGTATTTATCCGCGTGCTGACCGCGTCCGGCCGGAAAGAAGGCCTGTTCCTTGGCATAGGGCCGCGTCCACTCGGCGAACAGCAGCGCGTGCGTGTGCGGAGCGTGCTTCAGCACGTTGTCAGCGCGATCCGCCCGTCCCTCTTCCACCTCGGCGATTTCCTTCCGGATGCCGATCATCGCGTCGCAGAAGCGGTCGAGCTCGCGCTTGCCCTCGCTCTCGGTCGGCTCGATCATCAGCGTATCGACCACCGGGAACGACATCGTCGGGGCGTGGAAGCCGTAGTCGACCAGCCGCTTGGCGACGTCCTCTGCCGTCAGGCCCGTGCGCTCCTTCAGCCAGCGCAGGTCGATGATGCATTCGTGCGCGACGTAGCCGCCGGGGCCGGTGTAGACGACTGGGAAGTGCGGGTTGAGGCGCTTGGCGATGTAGTTGGCGTTCAGGATCGCCATCGCGGTTGCCTCGCGCAGACCGGCCTCGCCCATCATGGCGATGTAGGTCCAGGAGATCGGCAGGATCGATGCCGAGCCCCAGGGGGCGGAGGAGATTTGCGTTGATACATCGCCGACCCCCTCGACCACGGCATGGCCAGGCAGATGCGGAGCAAGGTGCTTGGCGACGCAGATCGGCCCCATGCCCGGCCCGCCGCCGCCGTGCGGAATGCAAAACGTCTTGTGCAGATTGATGTGCAGCACATCGGCCCCAAGCTCGGCGGGACGCACCCAGCCGACTTGCGCGTTCAGGTTCGCACCGTCCATGTAGACCTGCCCGCCAGCGGCATGGACCATGGCCGTGATCTCCTTCACCGCCGTCTCGAAGACACCGTGCGTGGACGGATAGGTGATCATCAATGCAGCCAGTTTGTCTTTATGCGCCTCGATCTTGATCTTCAGGTCGCCGACATCGACATTGCCCTGATCGTCGCAGGCGACCACCACCACTCTCAAGCCGGCCATCACGGCTGAGGCGGGGTTTGTTCCGTGGGCGGAGGTTGGGATCAGGCAGACGTCGCGATGCGCTTGTCCTTGTGCGGCATGATAGTGGCGGATGGCCAGCAGGCCCGCGTACTCGCCCTGGCTGCCGGCATTGGGTTGCAGCGAGCAGGCATCGAAGCCGGTGATGGCCGTCAGCATGCCCTCAAGTTCGGTGAAGAGTTGCGCATAACCCTTGGCCTGCGCGCGCGGCGCGAACGGATGGACGTGCGCGAAATTGCGCCAGGTAATCGGGATCATCTCGGTGGTGGCGTTCAGCTTCATGGTGCAGGACCCCAGCGGGATCATGGCGCGATCGAGCGCGATGTCCTTGGCCTGCAGATGGCGCAGATAGCGCAACATCTCGGTTTCCGAGTGGTACATCGAGAACACGGGATGCGTCAGGTAGGGGCTGGTGCGCTGCAGGGGGACGGGCACGCATTCAGTGGTTTTGGCATCAATCATTTCGACGTTTGCCTTCACTGGCTTGCCTGTTGGCTCGAACACCGACAACAGCCGTTCGACTTCTTCGCGCCGCGTCGACTGGTCGAGCGACAAGCCAAGGTGATCAGCATCGACATAGCGCAGATTGATGCGCGCCTCGGCGGCCTTGGCCAGCAGTGCAGCGGCCTTGCCCGGAACGCGTACCGTCAGCGTGTCGAAATAGGCCTTGGTCGCGACCTCATAACCCCATTGGCCCAGTCCTGCGGCAACGATCTGCGTCATCCGATGCGTCCGCGCGGCCGTTTTGGCGATGCCTTTCGGCCCGAGATAAACAGCATACATCGAGGCCATCACCGCCAGCAGCACCTGCGCGGTACAGATGTTGCTGGTCGCCTTTTCGCGGCGGATGTGCTGTTCGCGCGTCTGCATGGCCATGCGCAGGGCGGGGTTGCCGTGGTTATCAACCGACACGCCGATGATGCGGCCGGGCATCATGCGCTGGTACGCCGTCTTGGTGGCGAAGAAGGCGGCATGCGGACCACCGTAACCCATCGGCACGCCGAACCGCTGGGCCGAGCCGATGGCGATATCTGCGCCAAGTTCGCCGGGAGGTGTGAGCACTGCCAGGGCCAGCAGGTCGGTCGCCATGATGGCGAGCGCGCCAGCGGCATGCAGCTTGTCGATTTGCCTACGGAAATCGCGCACCTCGCCAGAGGAGCCGGGATAGGACAGCAGCGCACCGAACACTTCGGCGGCGTTAAGATCCGTGAGCGGATCACCGAGTTTGATCGTGTAGCCGAAGGCCGCCGCGCGGGTCTTCACCACGGCAACGGTCTGGGGATGGGTGTCACTATCCACAAAGAAGACGGTGGACGAGGTTTTCACCACCCGCTTGGCCATCGCCATTGCCTCGGCGGCAGCGGTGCCTTCGTCGAGCAGCGAACCGTTGGCCAGCGGCAGGCCGGTGAGGTCGATCACCATCTGCTGGAAGTTGAGTACGGCTTCGAGGCGGCCCTGACTTCACCTCGGCCTGATAGGGGGTATAGGCAGTATACCATCCCGGGTTCTCCAGCACATTGCGCAGGATGACCTTGGGCGTGACCGTGCCATAGTAGCCCATGCCGATCATCGAGGTGAACACCTCGTTCTGCTCGGCCATCTTGCGCAGATAGGACAGCGAAGATCGTTCCGAGCGCGCCAAAGGCAGGCCCGCGAACGGCCGCTTGGTGCGAATGCCGTCGGGTATGACCTTGGTCATGAAGTCGTCGAGGGACTTGGCGCCGACGGCCTTGAGCATCGCGGCGGTTTCGTCAGCCGACGGACCGATATGGCGGGCGATGAAGTTGGCGCCGGGTTCGAGGTCGGCAAGGGTGGGACGGTTTGGCATGTGCAGCTCCAGCAAACGAAAAGTGTTCAGAGACAAGGTTTGTCCGTGCAAACTCGTCATTCCCGCGAAGGCGGGAATCCATACAACCAACAGTTCATGCTCTAGTGCCGACGCGTGGGATTTGTCGAAGAGAGACCCGGCCGTGTTTCGCACTTCGCCAAGCCACTGACTCGCATGGATTCCCGCCTTCGCGGGAATGACGAAAGTTGCTGGTCATTGCCCGGCCACTTTAAGCATCGCGGCAATTTCGTCAGTCGACGGACCGATATGGCGGGGATGAAGTTGGCGCCGGGTTCGAGATCGGCGAGGGTGGGACGGGGAGTAGTCACAGGTGCAGCCCTCTGATGCTTGGATTTGGAGACTATCGATTGGATTGCTTCGTCAAAGATCTTTCGGTGTCAGTCCGGTCTGCTTTCCGATGCGTTGCAGCATCGCTGGACCAATCTCATCGCCATCATGGTGGGCGAAAACGACATTGGGCCAACCATCCCGCTCCAACACGCGATGCGATCCGCGCTGCCTCTTGATTTTCCAACCAAGGCGCAACAAGGCAGCAAGCACCAACCGTGCTCGTGCGGCGGCCCAGGCGCTCATGCTGGTGCGAACAATTGCGTAAGCTCCGGTACCGCCTCTCCATGGTCAAGCCGGTCGGCGAGTGTTCGCAGAGCCAAAGCTTCAACCTTTGTCTGCGCGTCCAGCCGGCTGGTGCCGTAGACCATCACGCCAGGCAGACTGGGAATTTCCGCGATCCAGCGACCATCGACTTCTTGCTCGAATTCGATCTGAAGCATGCTCGATCGTCCTTTGCTAATGGCTTCCACTGACGAACTTATCATACGCAGCCTTGTCCATCAGGCCGTCCAGCTCGGACAGGTTCGCGAGCTTGATCTTCATGAACCAGGCCTTGCCCAGCGGGTCGCTGTTGACCAGCGCGGGATCGGTAGCCAGGTCCGCGTTGGCGGCGACCACTTCGCCCGTGACAGGGGCGTAGACTTCGCTGGCCGCTTTCACGCTCTCCACGACTGCGGCGGACTCGCCCTGTTTCACTTTGCGGCCGACCTCGGGCACTTCGACGAACACCACGTCGCCCAGCTGTTCTTGTGCGTGGTGCGTGATGCCGATGGTGGCGATGTCGCCCTCGACGCGGATGTACTCGTGATCCTTGCTGTATTTCTCGATAGCCATTGGTGGTCTCCCCGTTCAGACTTTTGGTTTGCGATGAAAGCGGTTGGGTACGAAGGGCAGTTCGGCGACGCGCGCCGGCAGTGGTTTATCCCGGACAATCAGTGTGAGTTGGGTTCCTGGTTGGGCATGGGTTGCATCCACATAGCCCATGGCGATTGGGCCGTTGACGGTGGGACCGAAGCCGCCGGAGGTGATGACGCCGATTGTTTGTCCGCCGATGGAGTGGATCACTGTACCTTCGCGGGCAGGCGCGCGGCCTTCGGGACGGATTCCGACGCGGCGGCGGGCGGGACCGTTCGTCAGTTCACGTTGAATGCGCGCTGCGCCGGGGAAGCCGCCCTCAAGACGGCGGCGCTTCTGGATCGACCAGGCAAGACCCGCCTCGATAGGCGAGGTCGTCTCGTCGATGTCGTGGCCGTAGAGGCAGAGGCCGGCCTCGAGGCGGAGCGAGTCACGCGCGCCCAGGCCAATGGGGGCGACGTCGGGGTGGGCCGCCAGGAGCTTCCACAGCGCCACGGCATCGGACGCCTTTACCGAAATCTCGAAGCCGTCTTCGCCCGTGTAGCCGCTGCGCGAGACATGACACCAGATGCCGCCCACCGGACAATCCAGCGACGTCATGAACTCGAGATCGGCGGTTGCCGGGGCGTGGGTTGCCAAGGCCTTGACTGCGGCAGGTCCCTGCAAAGCGATCAGTGCGAACCCGTCCGCGCGGCGCAGCGTCAATCCTGCCGGGAGACGGGATTCGATCCGTGCAAGGTCAGTTTGCTTGCGCGATGCGTTTACGACGACGTAGAGCCAATGGTGATGACCCTCGAAGCCAAGGCGCGTCCCCATCAGGTCATCGAGGATGCCGCCGTCGTCGCCCAGCAATTGGCTGTAGCGCTGCTGACCCGGCTTGAGCACCGTGAAATCGGCAGGACACAGTGTTTCAAGAAACGCCGCAGCGGTCTCGTACCGCTTGTCCTCGGGAATGAGAAACGCCTGCCCCATGTGGCTGACATCGAACAGCCCGGCCTTCTCGCGCGTCCACAGGTGCTCCTTCAGCACTCCCATGGGATACTGCACGGGCATCTCGTAGCCGGCGAACGGCACCATCTTGGCGCCGAGCTCGACGTGGAGGTCATAGAGAGGTGTACGCAGCATTGGCGCGTTCGCGCCGGTTGGCTCCGAGCCCATTCCGGTCCCCAAGGTTGCACGGACGCTCCCGCACGATCGCGGTCTCGTCACATGCCCCCTCTGTCGGTTGGACCTGAGAGATTTCACTTTCGGCGGTGGATCGTAATCCAACGCTTACGGCTTATCCCCGTGGGTGGAGCTTGCAAAGTGCGCGCAAACCCGCTTTCCAGAGCGCCATCGGCCCAGCGGTCCGTTTGCCTGAGAGTTTCCGGGGCGGTTGCTCCTTCGGCGCCGGACTTGGCCGCGAACGGCCGGTATTCCGGTCTCTCCCGCGGGCCTCGAATGGCTATAAACTAGAGACTATACGGGCGGAGCGGGAAAGGCAATCAGCCCGCTCCCGCCGCCTTCTCGAACGCGACATAGAGTTTGTAGTCCGCCGTTCGGCCGCCCTGCGGCACGTCGAAGGTGATTGTGCGGACGCTGGAGAAGTAACCGATCGGCTGATCCGGTGTGATGTCGACTTCAACGCGCAGGCTGTCGCCCTGCACGCGCTGCTTGGTGGCATCCGTCAGCACAATGTTCACGGGCAGGCCAACATGCCCCGCTTTGCCGCGCGGGCCGAGCAGGATACGGCCCGAGAAGCCGTACTTGATGGACACAC
Source organism: uncultured Alphaproteobacteria bacterium (assembly GCA_963732765.1). Lineage (GTDB taxonomy): Bacteria > Pseudomonadota > Alphaproteobacteria > Rhizobiales > Hyphomicrobiaceae > JANYHF01. The sequence goes on from CAVTAS010000010.1 coordinate 516,137, forward strand.
GGGGGCCCTCGATTTGGCATTCGCGTGCGGTTTGCGTGATTTCGCCGCGATGCACGACCGCCAGCGCATCGCCTTCGCGCCCCGGTTCGTAAACCGTGACGACCTGCGTGCTCGGGAAAATCGCAAACTGTGGACAGGCACGCACCGCGACACCGTCAGCGGCGTCTGCGCCCTCGCTGTTCTTGGCAGCGTCCAGCATGCTGGCTTCCGAAACCCCGGTGGTCGCAATCGGGGTCGCCGCCTTCGGGCCCAACAGGCCGCCGAACGACGGCATGCCGCAACCGGCCATACCGGTCGCGACGCATCCGAGCAGCAGCGCCATCCCCACGGCGCCAAACGTCGATCGCTTTGCCAAAGCCAAATTGCCCCAGTTCAATTTCACCACGGTGCATCCATATGTTCTATGGAGTTTAAAGGACGCCCGCGAACTCGTTTTCTCCGTTGCCCTTGGCGCTGACCCTAGTTGGCAAGCACAGTGAGAGCAAGTGGCGGTTATCCGAACCAAGTGTGACCAGTTTGCGGCGAGAGGTTGACGTGATCGGGGATGGACTCACAACTGTGGCAGATCGGGCACCCGCAAGCGGCCCGGCGCCGATGCACGTCTATTTGGCGGCCCCGCGCGGCTTTTGCGCTGGCGTTGACCGGGCGATCCAGATCGTCGAAGAGGCGCTGAAGCGCTATGGCGCGCCAGTCTATGTGCGGCACGAGATCGTCCACAACAAATTCGTGGTCGAGAGCCTGCGCGCCAAGGGGGCGGTGTTCGTCGAGGAGCTGGACGAGATCCCGCCCGGCGATCATCCGGTGGTGTTTTCGGCCCATGGCGTGCCCAAGTCCGTCCCGGCCGAGGCGAAATCTCGCAAGATGTTTTACCTCGACGCCACCTGCCCGCTGGTCTCCAAGGTGCATGTCGAGGCCGAGCGGCACTTTGAGGCCGGCCACGACATGGTCCTGATCGGCCATGCCGGGCATCCCGAGGTGATCGGCACCATGGGGCAACTGCCGGAGGGTGCGGTCAGCCTGATCGAGACGGCAGCCGACGCGCGCGCGTTCGCCCCGCGCAATCCGGCCAAACTCGCCTACATCACGCAGACCACACTGTCGGTCGACGACACCGCTGAGATCGTCTCGATCCTGCGTGAGCGCTTCCCCGATATCCAAGGGCCGCACAAGGAGGACATCTGCTACGCCACCACCAACCGGCAGGCTGCGGTGAAGGCGATCGCGCCCAATTGCGAGCGGCTGATCGTAGTCGGATCGCCCAACAGCTCCAACTCCAAGCGGCTGGTGGAAGTGGCCGAGCGGGCGGGCTGCCCCAAGGCCATGCTGCTGCAGAGCGTCGACGATATTCCGTGGGCCGAGTTCGAGGGCGTGTCGCGGGTCGGCATCACGGCGGGGGCATCGGCGCCGGAAGTGCTGGTGAACGAGATCGTGGATGCGTTCCGTGCGCGCTATCAAGCGACCGTGGAGAACACCACGACCGCACAGGAAAACATCCGATTTAGCCTGCCACGTGAGTTGCGCAACTGAACGCCCACACATCCGTCACCTTCGGCACTGATCGTTGGCAGTCCTGCAGCAAGGGAGATCGCAACCCATGACCGTAACCAGACGCATCCTGCTCTCGGCGATACCGATGCTCGCGGTCCTGGGGCCGCGCTGGGCGCTGGCGGCCCAGCCGATCATTTATCGCGATGCCGGCTGCGGCTGCTGCCACAAGTGGTCCTTGGCGATGGCCGATGCCGGTCTTGAGGTGGCGCTGACCGATGCCGAGGACATGACGGCCATCCATGGCAAGCTTGGAGTACCCGAGAGTTTACGTGGCTGCCATGCCGGGATGATCGGCGGCTATGTTATCGAAGGGCATGTTCCGCCCAACGATATCCTGCGTCTGCTGCAGGAACGGCCGGCAGCCCGTCGGCTTGGCTGTCGCTGGCATGCCGCAGGGATCGGTGGGCATGGAAACCGGTACGCTCGACCCGTACGAAGTTTTGCTATTCCAGGCTGACGGCAGCACCAAAGTGTTCGCCCGCTACGGATGACCCGAGGCCTCACAGCCTCCCCGCCTCGATTATCCGTTTGAGGAACGCGCGTGTCCGTTCTTGCGTCGGGTCGCCGAACATCTGTTGCGGCGGTCCTTGCTCGTGAACCCGGCCTTCGTAGAGAAAGCAGACCTTGCTGGCGACCTCGCGGGCGAACCCCATCTCGTGAGTGGCCAGCAGCATGGTCATGCCCTGGGCGGCCAGGTCGCGCACGATGTTGAGGACTTCTGACACCAGTTCGGGATCGAGCGCGGAGGTGATCTCGTCGAGCAGCATCACTTTTGGGTCCATCGCCAGCGCCCGGACAATGGCGACGCGCTGTTGCTGCCCGCCCGAGAGCCGGTCGGGGTAGTCGCGCGCCTTCGCCTCCAGGCCGATGCGCTTGAGCAGCGTCATGGCCCGCTCCTCGGCGTCGGCGGATGATTGCCTGAGCACCTTGCGCGGCGCGAGCGTGATGTTCTCCAGCACGCTCATGTGCGGGAAGAGATTGAAACTCTGGAACACGATGCCGACGTTGCGGCGTAACCGATCCACATCGACCCCCGGCCCGGAGACGCGATCGCCCGCCAGCACGATTTCGCCGCCCTGGATCGGCTCGAGGCCGTTGATGCAGCGCAGCAGTGTGGATTTTCCGCAGCCGGACGGCCCAATCAGGCAGACCACCTGGTGTTCATCCACCGCCAGGTCCAGGCCGCGCAGCACTTCGGCGGCGCCAAAGCGCTTGGTGACGGCGCGCATTTCGAGGAAGGGCATTTAGTCTCCAAGCTGCCATACGACCGGTCGCTCACGCAACCGAGCAGGTTCGACGACCGTGAAACGCCCGACAAAACCGCTTGAATGCCTCGCAAAAACCAATCCAACGCGCTCGACTTGAGCCAGCAGGGACAACTTCGCGATCTCCAACAGCGCACCCCCAACGACAGCGACGTTTTTGTGAAACACCAGCATGCCGAAGTCGTGATCCTGGGTTATCAGGACCAATTCAGTTACCGGCTAGGCGCAGCCAGCCAACATTTTCGAGGCCGTCGATTTCTCCATCGGCCTCGACCGGGTCTACTTTGGCGCTGTGCCGTGACCGGTCACGAGCAGCGTTGGTAGTTGAGCCGGTTCGCCTCCGTGCGCCACTTGATCGTCAGACGGCCGGGCGACGTCCAGATCGTGAAGGCGTCGTTGAACGCCGGGGCTCCGACGCTGCGGCAGCGGGCGAGGCCCGTGAAGATCGCGCCTGCCTTGGCGATGTTGCGCAAATCGCAATGCTGTTCGAACTGGTCATAGCCGCGCACCGTGAAGCGAACGGCAGAGTCCGACCCGTCACGCGGCTTGCGGCATTGGCCGGCATACTCGGCCCAAACACCCACATAAGCGGCAGCTGCCGGAGGTTTCGGCTTGGGCTTCGCCTTGAGTTTGGCCAACGCCACATCGGGCATGACCAACGTCGCAACGAATGCGACCCCAGCCAAAAGGGCTGTGATTAGCATCGACCATTTCGCAGGGTAGGTCATGGCGTCCTCCTGTTCAGCAAACAAGTGACAACCGGCCGCTCCCGATTGGGGCGGGAACGGACGGCTCCGGCGCTAGCGGCAGCGAACCCAATTGTTGCGGAAGTTTGTGCCGGCAAATTTGGTGGTCGCCCGCGTGGCCGTCGCCCAGATTGTGACCCTTTCTGTCGGGTTCGCGCCTTCGCCCTTGCACTTGTAAAGATTGGCCCTCCAGACCCCTTTACCCCCAGTTATCGAGCGGATGCGGCATTCGCTGTCGGTCATGCCCCACTCCTTGCGGGTAATCACCATGTCGGTCTCGCCGGCCCGGCAAGACGCTGCATCAAGGCCCCATGTGCCGATATAGGCCGGCTTCTTGGCGGCAGCCTCGGCCGTTAGGCCCGTGAGTGAGACAAGTCCGGCGGCGCAAGCCAACGCGAGCAGGGCATTCCTAGTCATGATTGACTCCTTGGGGGTAGATCGAGAGCGAACCTATTCCAGTCTGGAGAGTGGCAACGGAAGCGCCGGGCTGTCATCATCACGATGGATGAGATGGCCCCTCAGCGGCAGCGGAGGTAGTTGGTGCGAAACCCGGGATTGACCGTGCTGGCAAATTCGACGGTCAGCCGTCTTGCGTTCGCCCAGACAAAGAACCGTTCGTTGGTGCGCACGCCATCGGTCACGCAACGGGTCTTCATGCGCCAGAAGCCGCGCCCGCCGCTGACCGAACGGATGCGGCAAACCGAGTCGATCAAGCCGACTTCCCTTGGGGTGATGGCAACGGCGATATCGCCCGACCGGCAATCGGCGGCGTTGCTTGCCCAGGTGCCGATGTAGGCTGGCTTCGCCATGGCGGCAGTCGCACCAAGGCCGACGAAAACAACCGTCAGCGTCGTCAGAGCAAAACCACGCAAACCGTTCGCAACGTTCGTGATACGCATTTCATGCCTCGCACTGAGGTGACGCAACCGTCAGTGATCATGGCGAGCAATGCGTCCTGTGTCCACTCCTTACGTAAGCCTTACGAGCCGGCCCGCATACGCCGTTGATCGTGCTCCATCATTCGGTCGACGAGACGGGCCTGGGGAATGGTGATGAGCACGAACAAAATGCCCACGATGGTCACCGCCGACAAATTGAAATGGTTCGAGGCGATGATCTTGGACTGGTTGAACGCATCGGTGACGCCGATCACCATTACCAGGGCGGTGTCCTTCTGCAGGCCGATGAAATCATTCAGGAGCGGCGGCATGATGCGTCGCACTGCTTGGGGTACGATGACATGGCGCAGGGCCTGGGCATAGCTGAGGCCGAGGGAGCGCGCGGCAGCCATCTGGCTCCAATGCACGCTCTCGATCCCGGCGCGGTAGACTTCGCCGACATAGGCGCCATAGACCAGCGTCAGAGCAAAAATCGCATAGGCCGGCAGCGGCATGTTGCCGAGATAGGGCACACCCGCCAGCGGCAGTCCGAAGCCGACCAGGTAAATGGTGATGACGGCGGGCAAGCCGCGAAACACATCGCAGTAGGCCATGGCCAGGAAACGTACGGGTCGTCCCGCCTCGCCAGGAACCATGCGCGCAATCGCGACAATCAGACCCCAGATCAGGACCAGCACTTCAGCGACGCAGAAAATCATTACGTTGGTAAGAAAGGCCCAGGCCACCAGACCAGCGAACCTGTAGATCAGCGGCAGATCAAAAAAGGTGCGCGACACCTGCGCATCGTTGGCTGACAGGAAAGCCACCGCTCCGATCGCAAGCAGCGCCCCGGCTGCATAGCCGAACGTGATCTGCGACCACTGGCGCGAGGCCGCCGCCTCGATACGCGCACCCATGATGTCGCCCGATGCCATCAACCGTCCGGCAGCGGACGAACGGCCGAGGGCCTGGTAGGCCGGCCAGAACAAGCCGAGCAAAAGACCCAGCGCCACCAGCATTGCCAGATCGGTCGTTGCCGAACCGACAGCGTTGGTAGCCAGCAGTACGCGAAGCTGCGATAGCACCCAGGCCGCGACGGCGAGAATGGCCAGCGCCACGCCGAGCGCCCCCCGGGCCAGCCCCGCCGAGGGCCGGGGTGGCGAGGGCGCGTCCCAGCGCGCCGCCGCATCTTCTGTAATACTGCTCACCGGAATGTCCGCTTACAGATTGAAATAAGGGACGGTGCCGGGATCCTTGCCCCAGACTGCGGCCAGGAATTTGTCGGCCAGTTTCTTCAAGGTGCCGTCGTTCTGCAGTTCCGAGATGATCTTGTCCAAGGTCGCCTTGTTGGCCGAGCCCTTGGGATAGAGCGCGCCATAGGCCTCGCCGGTCTTGTACTGGCCGACCACGGTAACCGCGCCTTTTTGCTGCACCTCTTCGGCCAGCACGATCGAGGTATCGGTGATGGCGGCGTCGATCTGGCCAGCGCGCAGGGCCGTGAACATATCACCCTGCTCTGGGTACTGATTGATGCTCTGGGGCTTGAGCTTGTCGGTGGCGAAGCTGGCGCCGGTCGTGCCGGTCTGCACGCCAATCCGCAGGCCCTTGATAGCCTTTTCGTCCGTGGTCACACCTTTCTTCATCAGCACGCCGATATCGGAACTGAAATAGGGTACCGAGAAATCGACCACCTTCTTGCGATCCTCGGTGATCGAGATCTCCGAAATCGCAAGATCGAAATTCTTGGTCTGGCCGGCCACCAGCGCATCCCAGCCGACGTTCACGACTTCCAGCTTTTCGAAGCCGGCGCGCCAGGCGATGTTGGCGGCCATGCAATACTCGTAGCCGTCCTTGATGCTCTCGGGCGTGTCGCCATTCCACCAGGTGGGGGCGGGCAGGCTGACTTCGACCGTCAGTTGGCCAGCTTTGGCCGGGGCGGCGATCGGGATCGAGCCCTTGGCGCCGGTCATTTCGCAATTGCCGATCATGTCGGCGGCAAACGTTGTCGCGGGAACGAGGCCGAGCGCGAGGCCGGCGGCCAAAGACACTGCCAAATTCTTTACTGGTCGCATCACGAGATTGGTCTCCCTGAATTCGCGCCCACCCTGGGGCGTCGATCGCACTCTAGCGCGGACGGCAGGGCTGGCAATGGCTCGCGCAATCGAGGGCCCGCGCAATCGATGAATGCCCCATGAACGCCACATTCAGCTTCGCATCAGAGGGCGCGCGTTATACCGGCTCTCAAGTCAAGCCCGACCCCCGGCGCGGTATCCCCCGCCGAGGGTAGCTCCTCCCCCGGAGAACGATCATGGCCCTCAAAGTCGCCGCCCTCGCAATCATCGCCGCCGGAACTCTGGCGGCCAGCTTCCTGCCGAACGGCTCCGAGTCGTCAGCCGAAGCCGCCCAGTTCCTTCGCTGCGTTGCCAACCCGATCTCGGTGGTCGCCACCGGCAGGGGCACGTGGGGCACCAACGATCGCGTCAGGAACGCCGCCATCGCCAGCTGGCAGGCCACAGCCGCTCAGTCGGTTGGCCCCAACTATGCCGACTATAACCGTTCGATGGGCGCCAGCGTCGACTGCCGTCGCGCACTGTTCAAGGTCACCTGCGTTGCTTCTGCGACACCTTGCCGCAATTAACGCGAAGTCTGCTCGAGAGCCATTGAGTCTCGTAGAACTCAATCAGACTCGTCGTTTCGTGCTGTTTTACTCTCCCATTACTGTTTTTTCCAAGCTCGTCATACAGTTGCAGTCTGCCGTTCACGTAAAGCAACAGCCGTCATTGTGCTCCCCTTTCATCCGCTTTCGTATTAATACGCAAGGCGGTTGGCGCGCTGTGGCCCGAGGCATCGGCCGTGCCCGCCCGAACAGGCTGGGAACGCTGTACGATGAAAAAACTTCTCGCCGAATTTCTTGGCACCTTCATGGTGGTAACTGCCGTGTGCGGGATCGGCGCCTTGGCGCCTTCGGGCGCGTCCCCGATGGCCATCGCGCTCGGCGCTGGGCTTAGCGTCTTTGCCATGATGTCCGCGCTTGGCCACGTCTCGGGCGGACACTTCAATCCGGCGCTGACGGTCGGCCTGGCGGCGGCCGGGCGGCACCCCTGGGACGCCGTGCCCGGCTATCTGGTGGCGCAGCTTCTCGGTGCAATTGCTGCCGGTTTCGACTGGTTCGTCATCATCAGTGCACGGACTGGAACAGCGCCTGCAGATCTTGGAACCTTCGTTGCCAACGGCTTCGACGCCGCGTCTCCGGGGCAGTTCGCGATTGCCGCTGTGGCCCTGGCCGAAGCTTTCGCAACAGCGCTCCTGGTCATTGTTTTTGCCGGAGCGACCTCGCGCCATGCGGCCAGCATCATGGCGCCAATTGCTGTCGGTTCAGGGTTTGCCGCGATGATGCTGCTTACACTGCCGATCGACAATGGTGGCCTGAATCCGGCCCGATCGACGGCTTCGGCCCTGCTTGGCGGGCAGCTCGCCCTGTCGCAACTCTGGCTGTTCTGGGTCGCCCCGATGGTCGGGGCAATCATCGGCGGCCTGATCGCCCGGTTCGTAACCGCAGTGGACTGACGCCGCTTTCAGGCTTCCTGCGGCGATGCCTTTCTGTCACATCAACTGGTGGAAACCACGCTACGGTTAGCGCCGTCGCGGGGTCGATCCATTGCAACATGCCCGCAGCCATGCTTGGAAGAGCACGGCTGCACGAAGCATTAGAGGGCTGAGTGCTATGAAGGTGAGTGTTCGAGGCGGTCTGCTTGCGGCCAGTATTTTGCTGGGCGCATTCTGCGTGAAGGCCTGGGCGGCGGCCCCGGCCGATGTGGCGGCGGCGGTGGCCCCACAGATTGTACAGGTCGTGTCCGGCGGAAGCTGGGAAGACGCAGGCAAAAGGGGGTACTATCGCGCCGTGTTGGTGGCGCCGCCAGACGCCAACTCCGGAGCGCAGATCTTTCTGCAGTGGATGACGGCTGCGGATGCGAGCAATGGGGGCCTGCCCGCGATCTCGATGGCCGCGCCGGTCAAAGAGGTGGCGGACCTGAAGCTGCTGGACGCCGTGCTCAGCATGGAGTTCGAGAAGCCGAACGAGTTCATTCTCTATGTCGAGCCAGCCGACCCGGCGCTCGCCGCAGCCCAAAGCCTGACCGTTACCGCCACTGCGCCGGGCAAGTACACCTCGGTGAAAGGCCCGTTGCCGGAATAGGCCGACAAACGGCCAACATGCCCACTCAACAGACCCGCTTGCGACAAGGGTGCCTTACTATCCTTGTTGCACGGCTCTGCCATACGCGCTAAGCGCAAGCTGTTGCTTGGCTTGCTGCCGCCAATGATTTTTTGGCAATGAATTGATCCGTTTTCACGAGATGACCGCTTGTCAGAGACCCAACCTCGCTTTTCCGATCTGGGCTTGAGCCCCAAAGTCCTGGAGGCGATCGCCGCCGCAGGCTACACGACGCCGACGCCAATCCAGGTCGGAGCCATCCCCGACGCCGTGGCGGGCAAGGATGTATTGGGCATCGCGCAGACTGGCACCGGCAAGACCGCCAGTTACGTCTTGCCGATGTTGACCCGCCTGGAACAAGGACGAGCCAGAGCGCGCATGCCGCGCTCTTTGATTTTGTGCCCGACGCGCGAATTGGCTGCCCAGGTCGCCGAGAACTTCGACAAGTACGGAGCCCAGCACAAATTGAACATGGCGTTGCTGATCGGCGGCGTGTCGTTCGACGACCAGAACCGCAAGCTTGATCGCGGCGTGGACGTGCTGATCGCGACACCGGGCCGGCTGCTGGATCAGTTCCAGCGCGGCAAGATCCTGATGTCCGGCGTCGATATCCTGGTCATCGACGAAGCCGACCGCATGTTGGACATGGGCTTCATCCCCGATATCGAACGCATCTGCAGCCTGCTTCCGCCTAAGAAACAGACGCTGTTCTTTTCGGCTACCATGCCGCCGGAAATCCAAAGACTGGTCAACACGTTCCTGAAGAATCCGACCCGTGTCGAGGTCGCCCGTCAGGCCACTACGGCCAGCACCATCACGCAGCGCTTCCAGTTCGTGGAAGGCGGCGATTGGGAGAAGCGCGAGGCGTTGCGCGGCCTGATCCGCAGCCAGGAAGTCAAGAACGCGATCATTTTCTGCAATCGCAAACGCGATGTCGATGTGCTGCATAAGTCACTGATCAAGCACGGTTTCAATGCCGGCTGCCTGCATGGCGACATGGAGCAGCATACGCGCACGGCAACTCTCGACGGGTTCCGCTCCGGCGCGATCACACTGCTGGCGGCCAGCGACGTGGCGGCACGCGGGCTGGATATTCCGGACGTCAGCCATGTGTTCAATTTCGACGTTCCGATCCATTCCGAAGACTATGTGCACCGCATTGGCCGCACCGGCCGCGCGGGCAAGCTCGGCGCATCCTTCACGCTGGTAACCGACCACGATATCCGGGCCTTGCGCGACATTGAGAAAATGACCGGGACGCCCGCCGAGTGGATGGGCAATCCGCCGCCGGAAGACGCCGGCAGCAAAGAGCGGGTGCGCGGGGCCCGTCGTGGCGGCGCAGGGCTCAGCGAACGTCGTGGGCCACCAGCCCGCGGTGGCCGCGGAGGCCGTGGCAAGCCCGAACGTGAAGCGCGGCGTCCGCGCGAAGGGGCCGCCGCAGAGGCGCCGACAGAACTCCTGGCCGCGGCGGATGTCGCGCCGGCAGGCGACGAGGTGATCGAGTCGGTTGTGATCCGTCCGCAGCGCGCCGAGGGCGAACGCCGCGAGCGGCGGTCCGATGTCCGGTCCCGCTCACGGCGCGGCCGCGATAGTGCTGACCGCCCCCCGCGCGAGGCGTCGGAACGTCCGCCGCGCGAAGCCACTGACCGTCCCGAGCGGGTTGCCGAACGGCCGCCAGCACCGGCCCGCGCCGAACGCGCACGTCCAGCGCGCGAGCCACGCCGCGAACGCCCCGCCCCGCCCCCGCCGCGCGACGAACCGGGTTTTGGTCAACCATCGCTCGATGCTCGCCCCGAACGCATCGCCCGACCGGTCCGCGACCGCAACGACCGCCCGCGCCGCCCTGAGCGCGACGACGGGCCGAGCGTGGTGGGCCTTGGCGACCACATGCCTGATTTTCTGAAGCGACCGATCAAGCCACAAGGCTCCTGATATCGGGAGGCCGAAGTAGCGCGACGAACCCGTCGTCGTTACGACCAGCTTGCATTATCGTCGCGAACTTATCATTGTCGCGCCCCAAATCGGGCCCGAACGAGAGGTTTTATGGCCAAGGAAGAACTGCTGGAATTCCCGGGGACGGTCAGCGAGCTGCTGCCCAACGCCACGTTCCGTGTAAAGCTGGAAAACGGGCACGAGATCGTAGCGCACACGGCCGGCCGCATGCGCAAGAACCGCATCCGCGTGCTGGCAGGCGACAAGGTGCAGGTGGAGATGACGCCTTATGACCTCACCAAAGGCCGGATCACTTATCGCTTTAAGTAAGCTACCCAGCCTGGGTAGATTATGGCCGTTTGGGCCCTCTGCTCCACGCCAAGACACAACACCGCTGCGGCTGCGTTGGAAGACTGCAAGCCTGCGTACCGAGCATGCTGCGGAGGCGCTTGCCGAGCGCAAGGCCGGCATCCGTCCCAAACTCGTGCTGGCCAGCGCTTCGCCACGACGTTTGCAGCTGCTGGCGCAGGTCGGCATTGAGCCTGACGCGCTGCGGCCCACTGCCATAGATGAGACGCCCATCAAAGGCGAGCTGCCGCGCCGCTATGCCCTGCGTGTCTCCTTCGAGAAGGCAGCGGCCGCGCGCGATATGCTGGCCAACGATCCCGAGCTGGCCAACGCGTTCGTGCTGGCTGCCGATACCGTGGTCGCCTACAACCGGCGCATCCTGGTGAAGCCTGCCTCCGTCGAGGAGGAAATCGCCTCGCTGCGGCTGCTCTCGGGGCGTGTCCACAAGGTCTATACCGCCATCCAGCTGATCCGTCCGGACGACAAGGTGCGCAGCAAGATCGTGGTCACGCGCGTCCGTTTCAAGCGCCTGAGCAATGCCGAAATGGACAGTTACATCGCCTCGCGCGAATGGAAGGACAAGGCTGGCGGCTACGCCATCCAGGGCATCGCCTCGGCTTTTGCCCGCAAGATCACCGGCTCCTACACCAATGTCGTCGGCCTGCCGCTGCATGAAGTGGTGCAGATGCTGACTGCCGAGGGTTTCCCGGTGCATTACAATTGGCTCCGCTTCGGCGACTCCGGCGGGGCGTAAGCATGGCCAAATCCAAGTCCTGCCCCGAGTGCGGCGACGAGGTCGCGGAGGCCTTCCGCCCCTTCTGCTCCAAGCGCTGCGCCGACGTCGATCTGCACCGCTGGCTCACCGGGGGCTATGCCATTCCGGCAACTGACGAGGACGAGCCCGGCGATGACGACGAGGCGGAGCCGATCCCGTCGACGGGCAAACATTGAGCTGACCGACCGGGGCGGCGCCAATTGCGCTGTCACCCGCCCACCCGGCGAGTCGCCGCTGTCGCAAATCCGTGCTACCGCTCGCGGCCGATCCTTCGACCGTAACGAGCCCCCCATGCGTGACGTGCCCTCCACAGTCGTCCCGATCCTGAAGATCGAGAAGCTGCACAAGGTCTATGCCAGTGGTTTCGTGGCCCTGAAGGGGATCGATCTCGACATCCGCCCCGGCGAGATCTTTGCGCTGCTCGGGCCGAACGGGGCGGGCAAGACTACGCTCATCAACATTGTGTGCGGCCTGGTCAATGCCTCGTCAGGCAAGGTCACCGTGGCGGGGCACGACCATATCACCAGCTACCGTCCGGTGCGCCAGATGATCGGCCTGGTGCCGCAGGAACTTGCGACCGACATGTTCGAGACCGTGCTGGCCACCGTCACGCTGAGCCGCGGGTTGTTCGGCATGCCGCCAAACCCGGCCTTCATCGAGAAGGTGCTGAAAGACCTCTCGCTGTGGGACAAGAAGGACAACAAAATCCGCACCCTGTCGGGCGGCATGAAGCGGCGTGTGCTGATTGCCAAGGCGCTGTCGCACGAGCCCCGGCTGCTGTTTCTCGATGAGCCTACGGCCGGCGTGGACGTCGAACTGCGCAAGGACATGTGGCAGATCGTGCGCAACCTGCGCGATACCGGCGTGACCATCATCCTGACCACACACTACATCGAAGAGGCCGAGGAGATGGCTGATCGTGTCGGCGTCATCAGCAAGGGCGAGCTGATTGTGGTTGAGGAGAAAGCCGAGCTGATGCGCAAACTCGGCAAGAAGCAGCTGACGTTGCAGCTGGCCGCTCCGTTGGCGGAGCTTCCAGCGGGGCTGGCGCGGCCAGGCTTGGCCATTGCCCCCGGAGGCAACGAACTGGTGTTCACTTACGACGCCCGTGGCGAGCGAACCGGCATCACCGAATTGCTGAACCAGCTGCGTGACGCCGGCGTGCGGTTCAAGGACCTGTCGACGCGGCAATCGTCGCTTGAAGATATTTTTGTCGATCTTGTGAAGGCAGCATCGTGATGCCGACGAGCCAGGACTTTTTGATGCTTTGCGGGGTCGTTCGGACCCGGAGGCATCCGCGCGTGGGGTTGGCGGGGCGGCCACGCGCAAGCAAAGACTCATGCCGGCCCGATTGGGCGTCGACCGAACTGGCAAAGGGAGAGCCGGCATGAATTGGCACGCCGTCAAGGCGATCTACGGTTTCGAAATGGCGCGCTGGGGACGCACGCTGCTGACCAGCGTGCTGTCGCCGGTGCTGTCCACGGCGCTTTACTTCATCGTGTTCGGCGGAGCCATCGGGTCGCGCATCCCGACCATGGATGGGGTGAGCTATGGCGCGTTCATCGTGCCCGGTCTGATCATCCTGCTGATCCTGACCGAGAGCATTTCCAATGGCTCTTTCGGCATCTATCTGCCGCGCTTTACCGGAACGATCTTCGAGGTGCTGACGGCGCCGGTTTCGCCCATTGAGATCATGCTCGGCTACGTCGGGGCGGCCACTACCAAGTCTATTATCCTGGGGCTGATTGTTCTCATCACCGCGAACTTGTTCGTCACCATCCACATCGCGCATCCATTCATTATGCTGCTGTTCCTGGTGCTGACGGCGGTAACCTTCAGCCTGTTCGGTTTCATTATCGGCATCTGGGCCGACGGTTTCGAGAAGTTGCAGATCATCCCGTTGCTGGTGATCACGCCGCTGACCTTCCTGGGCGGCACGTTCTATTCCATCTCGATGCTACCGCCGCTGTGGCAGACCATTTCGCTGATCAATCCGGTCGTTTATCTGATCAGCGGCTTCCGCTGGAGCTTCTTTGAGGTCGCCGACGTGCATGTCGGGGTGAGCCTGACGATGATCGTCGCCCTACTGATCGTCTGCTCCGGGATCGTATGGTGGATCTTCAAGACCGGCTACCGGATCAAGCCGTGACCGGTGTCAGGCACTTGCGAAACGCAAGTTCCTGACACCGCTCCGCCTCAATTACCCGCGCAGACCATCACGCCGACTTTGCCGTTGCCGTTCTGGGTCTTGCTCTGGTTGCAGCCTTTTCCGACCTGCACCACGCCCATCATGTTGCCGTTGCCATTCTGCGTGACGCCGGCGTTGTTGCCGCTGCCGAACTGGCCGACACCCAGCACATTGCCGTTGCCGTGCTGATGCGCCGTCGTGGAGTTGAACTTGCCGTACTGTCCGGCGCCAATCTGGTTGCCATTGCCCAACTGGTGCGAGCCAAACGAATTGCCCAGGCCGAACTGCTTGAGCTTGAGCTTGTTGCCGGCCTCAGCCGAGCCGCTGAGGGTGAGCGCGAGGGCGATGATGGAGGCGAAGGTGGTGACAATGCGCATGATGGAGCCTGTTCCTGTCTCTGGTTGAAGGGGCGGCCGCATCGGGCCGCATCTCGTACGAACCATGGGTCGCGAGGGGACGGGAAAAGGTTCAATGGGCGAATGCGACCTCAGGGTACGGGCGCGCCAGGATCGACCGTTCTCTCTGCGAGAGGAGACCTCTGTGAGAGCTCAACAGATACCGGAGATCCGGTCATCCCCGCGTAGGCGGGGATCCATGCAAGCCGATGGCGGTTGACGGTGTCGATACAAACCGCAAGCTCTAGCAAGCCCTTCCGTGATGCTCACGACGTGCCACGCCTTGACATCCATGGATACCCGCCTACGCGGGTATGACGACGTTAGGGTCTGTTCGTGGTTTTGCAGAAGTCTCTACAGCGAGAGGTTACTTCGCGACCTTCACGTCCGCCCGTCCCGGGGCAAAGCGCTGCCAGATGCGCTCGTGGAAGAAATAGAGCACGATCTTGGTCGCCACTTCGGTGCCCGAGATTGCCGCGGCCAATTTCATGTGGCCAGTGAACAGATAGGCCAGGATGAAGGTGTCGAGACTGCCGGTCGCGCGCCAGGAGACGGCCTTGGCCAAGCTGCGCCAGCGCGATTCAACAGGAGCCGCGATCAGACCGCCGATCACACCGGGGCCAGTTGCACCTGGCGCGGAGCTGGCCGCGACTTCCGATGCCGCTGCCACATTGCGCCCCGACACCAATCCCAGCGCCACCGTTGCCGATGTGTCGCGGTCGATCAGGATGAAACCGCCGAGATCGCGGCTGTCGGCATAGCGCTCGGCGACGAGCGGCGTGTCGGTGGTCAACGAAAGGCTGGCGATATCATTGGTCGCCAGCGCGCGGGTGTGCGTCCGGGCGCCACTTGCGATGTTCAGTACGTTCATCTCCGCCACATTGAGATGCACCGGGACGGTCTTGGCACCGAGTTTCAGCAGCAGCGCGCGACGGGCGTCGTAGGGTTCGTTCGACATCCAAAGGACGTCAGCGGACAAATTGCGCACAGCCTGCGCGCTGCCGTCGTCGGCCGTGATGACATCGCCGCGCGACACATCGATTTCGCGGTCCAGAACCAGCGTCGGGGCCTGTCCTGTTCTGGCTTCGGCGAGATCGCCGTCGAACGTGACGATGCGGGCGATCCTGGCGACCTGGCCCGAGGGGAGCGCGCGGATCTGATCGCCGGGGCGCAAGTTGCCGCTGACCATGAAACCCGAGAGGCCCCGGAAATCCGAGCCGGCGCGGTTGACCCATTGCACCACGAAGCGGGCTGAGAGGGTGCTCTGCGTCGCCCCGACATCGGCGGTCTCCAGCACCTCGAGCAGGCTCGGCCCTGCGTACCATGGCATAGACGGCGACCGGTCCCGAACGTTCTCGCCCAGCTTGGCCGAGATCGGGATCGCCACCAGCGAGGCGAACCCCTTATCGGCGGCAAAACGGCGGAACTCGTCCTCGATGGCACTGAAGCGCGCCGCCGAATGCTCGATCAGGTCCATCTTGTTGATGGCGAGCACGATATGGCGCACACCGAGCATCGAGACGATCTGGGCGTGGCGGCGGGTTTGCGGCAGCACGCCCTTGCGCGCGTCGATCAGGATGATGGCGAGATCGGCCGTGGACGCGCCAGTGGCCATATTGCGCGTGTATTGCTCGTGGCCCGGTGTGTCGGCGACGATGAAGGCGCGCTTGGGAGTGGCGAAATAGCGGTAGGCGACGTCGATGGTGATGCCCTGCTCGCGCTCGGCGGCAAGACCGTCCAAGAGCAGCGAATAATCGATCTCGCCGTTGGTCGCGCCCGATTTCGCGCTGTCCTTGCGCAGCGCCGCCAGTTGGTCGTCCGCCAGCACATGACTGTCGAACAGCAGGCGGCCGATCAGCGTCGACTTGCCGTCGTCGACCGAGCCGCAGGTGATGAAGCGCAGCAGCGAGCGGCTGGCGCGATCATTGGCGGGGGCGACGGCAGGAAACAGGGACGAGTCCATGGTGGGGGTTTGACCTGGCGCAGCAAGGGAGGTTTCGGCGGCACGTGCAAATTGTTTGAGAGCAGCGGCCATCAGAAGTAGCCTTCCTGCTTCTTGCGCTCCATCGAGGCGGCGCCGTCGTGATCGATCAGGCGGCCCTGGCGCTCGGAGGTTTTCGCCCCGGCCATCTCCTCGATGATGTCGTTGAGATTGGCCGCCTTGCTCTCGATGGCGCCCGACAGCGGATAGCAACCCAGGGTGCGGAAGCGGACCAGCTTGTTTTGCGGCCGCTCGTCGGGCAGCAGCGGCATGCGGTCGTCGTCCACCATCAGCAATGTGCCGGAGCGCGAGACAACCGGACGCTGGGCCGCGAAATACAGCGGCACCACAGGGATGTTCTCGGCCGCGATGTAGGTCCACACGTCCGCCTCGGTCCAATTGGAGAGCGGGAAGACACGCAGCGACTGGCCCGGCTGTTTGCGGGTGTTGAACAGCCGCCACGGCTCGGGCCGCTGGTTCTTGGGGTCCCAGCGATGCTGCTCGGACCGCACCGAGAACACCCGCTCCTTGGCGCGGCTCTTTTCCTCATCGCGCCGCGCGCCGCCAAAAGCGACGTCGAAACCGTAGAGATCGAGCGCCTGCTTCAAGGCCTCGGTCTTCATGACGTCGGTGTACACGCTTGCCGTCGGGCCGAAGGGAACGACATTGCGGGCGAGACCGTCCTTGTTGGTGTAGGTGATCAGCTCCATGCCGACCTCCTTAGCGCGCTTATCCCGGAAGGCGATCATCTCGCGGAACTTCCAGGTGGTATCGACATGCAGCAGCGGGAACGGCGGCTTGGAGGGATAGAACGCCTTCAGCGCCAGATGCAGCAGCACAGCGCTGTCCTTGCCGATCGAGTAGAGCAGCACCGGCTTGGTCGCCTCGGCGGCGGCCTCGCGCAGGATGTGGATGCTCTCGGCTTCCAGCGCCTTGAGGTGCCCGAGGGCCTGCGATGACGTGTTCATGAGCGGGCATCCTGCGTGGTCGTTGGTTTGGACTTCGGCCGGTTATGCAGGCCGCACTCTTTCTGGTCGCCCAAGGCGGCGAAGGCGGCGTTCTCGGCCTCCCACCACCAGCGGCCAGCGCGGATATCCTCGCCGGGGCGGATGGCGCGCGTGCACGGCGCGCAGCCAATGGACGGAAACCCGCGCGCGTGCAGGGCGTTGATAGGTATATCGTGAGTCGCGATGAACGCCTCGAGTTGTGCAAGCGTCCAGTCGGCGATCGGGTTCAGTTTGACCAGCCCTTGCACCGGATCGAACTCAGCAAAGCGCAATGCCTTCCGGCTCGCCGCCTGTTCGCGGCGCAGCCCGGTCAACCAGCCTGACGCACCGGCCAATGCCTTGTTCAGCGGGCGCACCTTGCGCACGTCGCAGCAGGCCTTGCGCGCTTCGATAGAGTTCCGGAAGCCCATAACGCCATCGCGGGAGGTGAGCGTCTCGACGTCTTGGGCTTCCGGGGCCACCAGTCGGATCGGAAGGAGGGGGAACCGATCCTGACTGGCGGCAATGGTATCGAGTGTCTCCTGGAAGTGGCGGCCGGTATCGAGCGTGAAAACGTCGATGTCGGCCTTGGCCTGGGCAATCGCGAACAGCACGGCCTGGTCCTCGAGACCCAGGCTGGTCGAAAACGCAACCCGGCCCGGGACGGCCTCGCGGATCAGCTGAATTCGCGCCGTCAGGTCAGCGGTTGCGGCAAGGCGCGCATCCAGGGCGGCGGCGGTATCGGCTGGGCTGGCGGCGGATTGGCTCACGGTGCGGGTCTTTGCTGCTGGCTATACCAAAGCGTACGATCTGGCCCCTAACATAGTGGAAAATTTTGCTTCTGAGAACGCCTCAACGTGTGAAAGTTATGCGCGTACGGCGTTGAATGACAAAATCGAGAAATTTTGTTTCCAACCCCGCGGTTTGTGGCACTGCGATGCGCGCCCGGCTCGTAACCTGCGCAGTTGCGTGCGCCCGGCAGCCGGAGTCACACGCTCGCAACTCGCGCCATGCCTGGGGGAGAGAAGGAGACGCCAAGCCGGCGTGGTGATATTTGTGACTGCCAGCATCAGACCTCAATCCCGGAGCCCTCCAATGACTACTCAGTCCAAAGTCGCTGTCGTAACCGGCGCTGGGAGCGGCATCGGCCGCGCCGTGGCGCTTGCCCTGCAAGGCGAAGGCTATGACGTCGCCGTCGCCGGACGCACACTCGACAAGCTGACCGCAACCACCAAACTTGCGGCCAAAGGCGGCGGGCGGATGATCGCGGTCGCCTGCGATGTCGGCGACCCCAAATCGGTCGCCGCCCTGTTCGCCGAGGTCAAGACGGCATTCGGCCGCCTGGATCTGCTCTTCAACAACGCCGGCTCGGGCGCGCCAGCCGTGCCCATGGAAGACATCACCTACGAGCAGTGGCGCTCGGTGCTCGACGCCAACATCACGGGAGCTTTCCTGTGCTCGCAACAGGCCATCAAGCTGTTCAAGGCCCAGACCCCGCAAGGCGGCCGCATCATCAACAATGGCTCGATCTCGGCCCATGTGCCGCGCCCGTTCTCGGCCCCCTACACCTCGGCCAAGCACGCCATCACCGGGCTGACGCGCTCGATCGCGCTGGATTGTCGCCCGTTCAACATCACCTGTGGCCAGATCGACATCGGCAACGCCGCAACGGACATGACGGAGCGCATGCGCACCACCGGCGTGCTGCAGGCGAACCTTGAGACCAAGACCGAGGCCACCATGGCGGTCGAGAATGTCAGCAAGGCGGTGCTCTATATGGCCAGCCTCTCGCCCGACGCCAACGTCCTGTTCATGACCGTGATGGCCAACGCCATGCCGTTCGTCGGCCGCGGCTGACATGATCGCTGAGATCGCCCAGGATCCTCGTGCGGCCGATTTCGTGCAGGATCCGTATCCCTTCTATCATCGTGTCCGCAAGCTTGGGCAGGCGTTCTATTGGAGAGAGTACGGCCACCTGTGCGTGCCCGGCTTCGACGACGTGAACCGGTTGCTGCGCGACCGCCGCTTCGGCCGGCAGGTCCTGCACAAGACCACGCGCGCGGCGCTCGGTTGGCCCGAGCCTGACCCCAAGCTCGCCGCATTCCACGCCGTCGAACGCCATTCGCTGTTGGAGTTGGAGCCGCCCGATCACACGCGCCTGCGCACGCTGGTCAACCGCGCGTTTGTCTCGAGGCACGTGGAGCGCTTGCGGCCGCGCATCGAAGCCCTGGCAAACGAGCTGATCGATGCGTTTCCAGTGGGTCCAGTCGATCTGCTGGAAGCCTATGCCACGCCGATCCCGGTACGGGTGATTGCCGCCCTGCTCGGCATCGACGAGGCCATGGCCCCGCAGCTGCTGGATTGGTCGCACCGGCTGGTGGCCATGTACCAGTTCCGCCGCTCAGATGCCGAGGAAGCGTCGGCCAACGCCGCGGCGATCGCGTTTGCGGCGTTTATCCGTAGCGAGATGGATCGCTGCCGCAGGCAACCCAGTGACGATCTGCTCTCATTGCTGGTGCGCGCCGATGGTTTGAGCGATCCGGAAATCATCTCGACGGTGATCCTGCTGCTGAACGCCGGCCATGAGGCCAGCGTGCATGCCATCGGCAACGGCGTGAAAGCGATCCTGCAATCCGGCTTGCCAATGCGTGATCTGTTCGCGACGCCCGAAGGGGTCACCGCCACCGTCGAGGAAACGCTGCGGTTTGACCCGCCGCTGCATATGTTCACGCGCTATGCGCTGGAGGATGTGGAGATCGGCGGGGTACGACTTAAAGTCGGCGACATGGTCGGCCTGATGCTGGGCGCTGCCAATCGCGATCCCGCCCGCTATGCCGACCCGGACCGTTTCGATCCCACGCGCGACGCCAGTGGCCACACGTCATTCGGGGCCGGCATCCACTTCTGCCTTGGCGCCCCGCTGGCTCGTTTGGAGATCGAAGTGGCCCTGCCGTTGTTGTTCCGGCGTCTACCCAAGTTGACGCTGGCCGAAGCGCCGCGCTATCGCGACACCTATCATTTCCACGGGCTGGAGCGGCTGTTGCTCAGCCACTAGTGTTCTGGCACCTTCGTTTGGTTCCCGGCCAATTCGTCATCCCCGCGAAGGCGGGGATCCATGCATGCCAGAATGTGGCACAGCTTCGATGCCGCACTGGCTGGTGACATTGCGAGCGTTTCTGTGTTGGCCAGCGAGCACACCTCAGGCTTGGCTGGATCCCCGCCTTCGCGGGGATGACGTGGCTTTGGGTACCTTTTGTGTGTGCCAGAACACTAGAGCAATTCTGAGTTTGGTGGAAACTCGCGGTTGCATGTAGGGGCCCATCGCATTGCGCCGGTCCATCCAATTCCGACAGACCTTCGGTGTGGCACGCCGGGCGCACTGCGGTGCTCCCTGCCGCGACGCGCGGTCACTGCAATTCCATCAGTCACACAAGGACTTGGAAGGCGGCGCGGCGCGCGCCAAACTGCGAGCCGACCCTCAGGTCGACTCCAGCCCGGCTTCCACGGCCATGCGCACCAACTGGGCAAAACTATCCACATCCAGCCGGCGCATAATGCGTGAGCGGTGCACTTCCACGGTGCGCTCGCTGATCTCCAACTTGGCGCCGATGGCCTTGTTGCTCAGGCCAGCGATCAGCTCCGTCAACACCTGCAACTCACGCTGCGACAGACGGGCTGAAATCCATTGCCGGCGCAGCATCTGGCTGCGCGTAGGGCGCTCGCGTGGTGGCGCGAAGGCGGCGTCGAGCGCAGCCGTGGCGGCGTCACCCGAGATCGGCTGGGTCAGAAAATCTGTTGCCCCGGCCTTCAGGCAATCGACCGCCTTGGCAACCGAAGGGTTCGGCGAGACCACGATCGAGGGCAGGTCGGCCTTGTGATGCGCCAACCAGGTCACCACATCGAGCACGTCCTTGTCAGGCAGCGGATCGAAAATCAACACGGCGCCGGGAGCCAGGCTCGGCGCCTCGCGCAGGAACTCGGCGGCAGTGCCGAAATCCTGCCACAGCGCATCGGCCGATCCGTCCACCAGCCGGGCTAGGTCCGTGCGCGCCAAGCTGTCCGCTGCCAAGGCGTAAATGCGATTCTTGGAGGAGCCACCCGCTGAGGTGCTCCCGCCGCGTCTCGGGCGCGTCGATTTCATGTCGAGCAAGTCACTACCATTGTGCTGGCCAATAGGGACCGAAGGAGCGATTGGCTAAAACGCTCCAACGTTGACTTAGGATCACCGTCAAGCGCGCACTCCGCCCTGACGGTACAAAAAGTCTGCAGCTTTCATGTTGCATTTCAACATGGTGTCGCTCGACCTTCTGTTCAACCGCGGGACTGTGCCCACATTGCCATGGAAATGCTAGCAATGCTGACAATTGGATCAAGGTCTAAGAGGGTCTAATGTCCTAAATCCTCAATTGAGCCAACAGGCTGCCCGATCACGCCACAGGAAGGCGCAGCAAACGCCGTTGCGCTTCGGCGCAATCGGCCTGCATTTGAGTCTTCAGGGCCTCGACGCCCGTGAAGGGAAGATCACCCCTGAGGTAGGAGATCAGGTCCACGCTAATACTCCTACCGTATAAATCTCCCTGGTAGTCGATCAGGAAGGTTTCGAAGACCGGCGTCCCATTGTCGAAGGTGGGACGGGTGCCGAGATAGGATGCGGCGGGATGGCGCGC
Organism: uncultured Alphaproteobacteria bacterium; assembly: GCA_963732765.1. Taxonomy (GTDB): domain Bacteria; phylum Pseudomonadota; class Alphaproteobacteria; order Rhizobiales; family Hyphomicrobiaceae; genus JANYHF01. The sequence continues at coordinate 538,059 of CAVTAS010000010.1, forward strand.
GCCATCGATCAAAACCCAGCTGGCATAGATGCCGTGTTTCAGTTCGATGCCCGCGGGCAGATGGATGTTCGCGGTCGGAAAACCGAGCCCCGCCCCGCGTCCTGCTCCGGAGATCACGGTTCCCGCAATCCGCCAGGGACGGCCCAGCAGCAGCGCCGCGCCTTCGACGTCGCCCAGGCGCAATAACTCGCGAACCCGGCTTGAGGAGTAGGGCGCCTCGCGATCGCCGGCCGCGCCCTTGATGGTGACGTCAAAGCCCAGCCGCTGACCATGCTCCGTCAGCATGGCGCCATCGCCGCGCCGGCCTTTACCGAAGTTGAAGTCGTAGCCGATCACCAGATGGCGCACGCCAAAGCCTGCCACCAGCACCTCGGCGATGAAATCCTCGGCCGCCAGCGACGCCATGGTCTGGTCGAAGGGAAGCACTGCGGCGAAATCCAGTCCCAGGCCCGCCAGCAGCTCAAGTCTCTGCGGTATCGGGGTGAGTGTGAAGAGCGGCTGCCCCGGCTGGAAGTAGCTGCGCGGATGCGGATCGAACAACATCGCCCCGGCCGGCCCGCCGAGCTTGGCAGCCAGCGCGCGGACTTCACCGATGACAGCAGCGTGGCCCAAATGGACGCCGTCGAAATTGCCGATGGTCAGCACGCCGCGCCGGGCGGTCTCCGGCACATTCTGGAAGCTGCTGAGCAACTGCATAGTTGGCGATCCGGTCCCTGGCCTGGCGATAGCAGCTAGTGTCGTCAGGCCGCCCGCGACGGCACCATCAGCACGGCCTCGCCCTGCAATACCGTCTTGCCGGCCACCGAGCAATCGCAGGCAAAGATTGCGCGCTTCTTGGCCGCAATCAGTTCTGTCACCACCACCTTGGCGGTCACCTCGTCGCCGATTCGCACCGGGCCGCGAAAGCTCAGCGACTGCGAGACATAGATGCACCCGGGTCCGGGCAGCCGCGTCCCGAAGATGGTGGAGAGATAGCCCGCCGTCAGCATGCCATGGGCGATGCGCGTCTTAAAGATGGTGCCGGCCGCGAACTCGGCGTCGAGATGCAGTGGGTTGTTGTCGCCGGTAAGCACGGCATAAATGGCGATATCGCTCTCGGTGACGATGCGCGAATACGCCGCCTCCATGCCGACAGCGAGGTCCTCGAAAACTTTGCCCTGCCTAACCGTTCCGTCCATGCGCATCATCCTCGGGCCCCTGCGGCGCAAAAAAGTGTAGGGTAGCCGCTGCTGCAGCGCAACATGGATGGGGACATGACGGTCATCGCCAGCATGGCAGGATCTATCGGCAGAGCGGCAGAGGTGCGCTGGCGATGACCATCGTGTCCCCAGTGACTGGCCCGAAGTGACTGGGGACACGACGTTAAGCTTCGGCGCTGACCTGGCACTCAACCTCAGCAGTCAGTGCAGGCCGAAGCTGAACATCATGTCCCCGATTGATGTCCGCTGGACAGCCTCGTGGGCTTGCGCTAACAACACCGCTTCCGCATCTGGCCGGGCGGTTAGCTCAGCGGTAGAGCACTACCTTGACATGGTAGGGGTCACAGGTTCGATCCCTGTACCGCCCACCACTGGTTTTCCAGTGGAGTCACAGAAATTCCAATTGAGTACCAATGGATTACAGCGGATTACCGATAAATTCTAAAGCGTTAGCTTGGTTTTCTTGAAGGGCTCTGCGCGGTGCCGTTGGGTTCGACGCAAGCCCCAGCCGCTGCGCGTGTTAACCCAGCGCGGAACCTTCCGTGATTGAAAAAGTTGGTGCGGCCAAGAGGACTCGAACCTCCACGAGATTTCTCCCGCTAGCACCTCAAGCTAGTGCGTCTACCAATTCCGCCATGGCCGCATTGCGACCGGCGGGGCAGGGCCCAGCGCCGGACGACGCGGGGTTGGTAACAGGGCGCACCGGCGTTTGCAAGCCAGCATGATCGGCAGGCTTGACGGTATTGCCCGCGACCGGCAAACCGGCCCGATGACCCAAAGCAATCTCCCCCGGATCGCGCTTGTCACGGGCGCCGCACGGCGCATCGGACGCGCTATCGCCCTGAAGTTGGCCACTGACGGCTGGCAGGTCGCGGTGCATCATAACGGTTCGGCAGCCGAGGCGGCCGGCACTGTCGCTGATATCGAGGCGCTCGGGCAGCGGGCGGCCGCGTTGTCAGCGGACTTGGCCGATCCCGCCCAGGTCGCTGGGCTGATCCCGGCCTGCATCGCCGCCCTTGGGGCGCCGAACTGCCTCGTCAACAACGCCTCGCTGTTTCTGCCCGACCAGGTCGGTGGCCTGGAGATCGACCTCTGGGAGCGGCATCAGGCCATCAATTTGCGCGCGCCGGTAATGCTGGCGCAGGCGTTCGCCATCGCGCTCCCTGCCGGCGTTGAGGGCAATATTGTCAACCTGATCGACCAGCGGGTGTGGAAACCGAACCCGCTGTTTCTTTCCTATGCCATTGCAAAGAATGGGCTTTTGGCTGCCAATACGATGCTGGCGCAGGCCCTGGCGCCGCGCATCCGGGTCAACGCGATTGGCCCCGGACCGACGCTGCCGAGCATCCATCAGAGCCCAGAGCAATTTGCCCAGGAGTGCCGCGCCCTGCCTCTGGAACATGGTACGTCGCCGGAGGAAATTGCCGCGGCAGTGCTGTTTCTGATCGGCGCACGGGCCATGACGGGCCAGATGATCGCGCTTGATGGCGGCCAGCACCTGGCCTGGCAGACGCCCGATCTGGCGGCCAGCAGCGGCGGCGTCACCCGCCAGACGCTCACATCCCTCCCGCCGTCGGCGCCGACCCCCGCCCCCGTTTTTGGTATGCGCCATGTTCTGATCGAGGACCTGGAACTGATGTCCATGATCGGTGTGCACGACGCCGAGCGGCGCGCCCCGCAGCGCGTGCTGATCAACGTCGATCTGGCCGTGCGCGAGACCGGGCCGGCCAGCGGTGACCGGCTGGACGATGTGCTCGACTACTCGGTGATCGTCGGCAAGATCGAGCAGACGGTGAAGGCCGGCCACATCAACCTGGTCGAAACGCTCGCCGAACGTGTGGCCTCAGTCTGCCTGGACGATGTCCGCGTAGCATCCGTGCAGGTGCGTATAGAAAAGCCGGATGTGATCGCCAATGCCGGCTCGGTCGGCGTCGAGATCTGGCGCGCAAGGGGTTGATTGTTAACGGCGCGTTATCGGTTGCAGCTGCATTCGGTTGTTGAATTCGGCTCGCAATCACAATTTTGACCTTGAAGGGTCAAACTGCGGCCGCTCGTAACGAAAAAATAACCACACCTAGCTGATCAATCAGTGGCGGCCAGTCGAGTGTCTGGGTTGAGGCTCGGCCGGCCAACGAAAACCAAGCGCGTCAATCGCGCGCGTAACGCGTTGGGTCAAAGAGTCATGAAGCGTTTGCGTACCCCGTTCGCCGTGGCCTGCATGGTCATTGCCGCTGCTCCGTTTGCCTTTGTTGCCGGCGCTCCAACGGCTTTCGCTGCCACCACGCCCCAGATACTCACCACCAAGTCCAACAAAGTGCCAGCCTGCGTTACGCCAGGGCGCCTGATGCGGATGCTGGAAAAGCGCAACACCGCGCTGCTGCCCAAACTTAGAGGCATCGCCACCATCTACAAAAAACACGGTGAGGCGCTGCGCCTTCGCTGGGACTACGCCTTCTACCAGATGCTGGTGGAAACAAATTACTTGAAGTTCTACGCACCCGGCGGCAAGCCCGGCGACGTCAGCCCTGGCCAGAACAATTTCGCCGGCCTGGGAGCCACTGGCAAGCGCGCACCCGGCGAGAGCTTCGCCTCGGTGGACGCCGGCGTTCTGGCCCATCTCCATCATGTCCGTCTTTACTCGGGCGATCCGGTCGAGAACCCGGTTGCCGAGCGCACCAAGCTGGTGACCGATCTGATCCTGCCCTGGGCGCAGAGTCTGAAGCGGCCGGTGACCTTTACCGATCTTACGCGCAGGTGGGCTCCTGTCGGTCATCGCTACTCCGACGCCATCGAGGGGACGGCCGAGAACTTCCGCAAGAATTTCTGTAACAGCGCCGAGCCCGACGAGACCGCCGCCGACCAGGTCGTCGATCCGACGGCTGAAGTGGTGGCCGAGGCTGCGCCCGCTGTGGTCGCGCCTGCCGCCAAGCCAAAAGCCAAGGCCAAGGTTGTGCTGATCCAGCCGCCAGTGATCGAAGCGCCTGCCGCTGAGCCTGTAGTCGCAGAGACCGCCGCGGAAGCACCTGCTGCGGATGTGCCCGCTGCGGATATGGCAGCCGTCGAGACGCCCGCCGCCGATGGCGAAGTGACGCTGTCCGGCCCTGCGCTCAAGAAGGTGGCGAAAGCCGCGACACCCGCCAAGCAGGTCGTCGCCGTCGAGGAGCCCGCGCAAGTTATTGCGACGGCCGAAGAGCCCGCCGCTCCCGCCGAGCCGGCCAAAGTGGTCGCGCAGGCTGCCCGTAAGGCGCCCGCAAAGGTCGTCAAGGTTGCGGTCGCCGAAGCAGCGGCGCCCGAGAAACTGGCGGTTGATGCTACCGTGACCGCGCCATCGGTAGAAGCCGATCTGGCCGCCGCCACAGCCAAGCTGGACGGGCTCGATACCGCCGCCAGTGAAGCGGTTCCCGAGGCCCCGCCGGTCGCCACGGCCGACGCAGCAAGCGACGTGGCCTCATCCAACGAAGGTGACGGCGGCGCGAGCGAAGTCACGCTGGAAGAGGCGACGGCGGCCAAGGCTGCCGCGGAGAAGCCCACCGCCACAGTCGTTGCGGTGGCCGATGCGGCTGACGCCCCGGTCGTCAAGGGGCACGCTGCCAAGGCAAAGGTTGCGGCCAAGGTTGTGCAGGCCGCCGCCGAGGACACCAGCGATGCTGTTGCGACGGCCGAAAGCCCGGCTGAGGACGCCGCAGGCAACACCCACCTCGCCTCGATGAAAGTGCCTGCCAATCCGGCGTCGTCCAAGCCTTGCAAGGTGTTCTCGGCCAGCTATGGAGGCGGCTTGGCGATGCTGATCCAGTCCCCCGATGGCGATCGCATCAAGTACACGGCGCTGACCGTGAACGAGGCCAAAGCCGACGCACAGGCCAAGGCGTTCATCAACGTCTATGCCAAGGGTGGCCAGAAGATTGCCCAGTTCGGCACCCAGAACGAGGCCCTTACCAAGGCCTTCGAGCTCTGCCCTGAAGGCTGATTTGCCATCGATACCCTACACAAAAACGTCCGCCAGCCCTGTGGGCTGGCGGACGTTTCACATTCGAGGTATCGTGTTGAACTAGAACGGGATTTCGTCGTCGAGATCCTTCTCGAAGCCGCCACTTGGCGCTCCGCCGCCGGAGCGCGCGCCACTGCGCGCAGCCCCGCCGGCCGGTGCGCTGTAGCCGCCCGGACCCGACCGCTCGGGTGGGCCCGAGGCGTAGTCCGACGGACCGTCCTCCTGGAGCGCCCCCATGCCCGCGCCGCCGCCCTGGCCCTGACGCCCGTCAAGCGACGTCAGCACCGAGTTGAAACCCTGCAGCACCACCTCGGTCGAATACTTCTCGACGCCTGCCTGATCGGTCCATTTGCGGGTCTGCAGCTGCCCCTCAACGTAAACCTTGGCGCCCTTCTTCAGGTACTGCTCGGCAAATTTGCACAGCGGCTCGCTGAAGATCACCACGCGGTGCCACTCGGTCTTTTCCTTGCGCTCGCCACTGGACTTGTCGCGCCAGCTCTCCGATGTCGCGAGATTGAGATTGCAAATCGGCCGGCCATCCTGGGTGCGACGGATTTCGGGATCCTTGCCCAGATTGCCGATCAGGATCACCTTGTTGACGGAGCCTGCCATGACGCGTTGCCTTTCCTGTCGTGTCGAATCGAATTGTAGCAGCCACTGCAATCCAATGGCGATACTGCGGAGCGCTTCTCCACAACGACGCCTTGCGCCGCGAGGGGCTGCCCCTGGCGCGAGGCTCGCCCGAATGTTCCCTTAATGTTCACACTAGCACCGCCTGATCGCCCCCGCAAGACACTGCTTGCAGACCGAAGCGGTGGCATTTCGAGCCAGTGCAACGGATTGTTTACGCGATGGAGCTAGTGTGGAGAGGTGGTCGCGCTGGTTTGGCGCAGGAGTTGTCCATGTTGCGTTCCCTGCCTTCCGGTCTAGTCCTCAGCGCCCTTGCCGTTCTGTCGTTCGGCGCCGGCATAGCGGTGGAGCCACTGTTCGAGCGCTCGGCCCAGGCCACCATTCCGGCTCGCGCCGCAAAGTCGCAGCAACCCGCGATCAAAGCCGCATTACCCACAGTTGCGCCCGCAAGTGTGCCAGCCCCGCCCCCTGCGGCTGAAGCTAGTGCGACCTCGACAGAAACGCTACCGACGCCTCCAGTGGCTACCGAAGCAGCCGCGCAGGAACTCCCGCAACCGTCCGAAATCGAAGGCCGGGATGCCGAGAAGAATGTCGAGTTCGTCGAGATGAAGAACCTGCCCGAGCAGGACGGGCAAGGGGAACCGGGGCAGGATGTGGATATGGTGGACGAGCCGATCGAGCCGGAAGACTCGCAGGCCACGGCGCCAGCCACTCCGACCGATGCTCCCGACGCCACTCAGAACTGACGCTAGTCAGACGCGTCGGCAAGCGCGTCGAAGCGGTCCAGCTTGATGACAAAACTACTATCGCCCTCAAGCTTGGTAAATCCCAGCCGTTGGTAGTATTGCTCAGCTGACCGGTTGCGCGCATCCACATCGAGGCGCATGAATCGAGCGCCCTGGTGGCGCGCCAACTCAGCGGTCGCGGCCAGCAATCGGCGCCCGAGGCGACTGCCACGAAGTTCTTTTTTCACAAACAAATCAATAACATATATCCCAGGTGAGCCGACCCAGGTCGAGAATATGACCGAATAGACGCACACCCCGACCACGTCTCCTGCCGCACTCTCAGCCACCACGCCGCGCCAGAGTGGATGCGCGCCCGACCCAGCCTCGGCCAGCGCCTCGGGCGTGACTTTGGCCAGCCGCTCATCGCCAACATGGGCAGCAAGCGCCCGCACCAGTGCTACTATCGCGTGGCTATCCTGAGGCCGTGCCGCCCGCACTGAGACGGCTGCCGCAGCGCTTACCGGAAGGGGCGAAACGGGGTCCATGATCCATTGGGTCGGTCCAGAAGCGTTCTGTCAAGATCGCCGCAAAGAACTGTCGCGTTGTGCCGCGTTGTGTCGTTGGTCTGATTGACTTGCCGTAGTGTTCGGGTTGCGACGGCGCGATGTGCTGTAGCCCGCCGTGAACGTCCTACCGAGTTCATCTCCGTCCATTGTCCGATCTACACGACCAAGAGCCGTTGCCGGAGATTGAATTCGGGCAGCGATTTCCATTGTACGTAAGGGAATCTGACAACCACCTAGCATGGCAATTGTCAGGGTGCCGCGTAACTGCTCACACCACAGCGCGCGCTCTCAGACATTGTTGGTCGGCGGAACATCGCGGCGCGTGACCAACACGAACAACTTCTGGCGGCAGGCCGCGAAGGCCCGTTTGTGATCGAGTCCGGCCTTGCGATTGGGCGAGACGGCGAGCAGCGCAGCGAGCCGGCGGTCGAGATCGCGGCGCCAGCCGACATCGAGCGGCTGCATGCGTGAGCGCATGTGCTCCCAGTCACCATAACTGGCGTTGCGCGCGACGTGATCCTGACCGGATTGGCCGGCGACAACAAGTCGCTGGCTGATCGCCTCATGACAAGTGAGTTCCGTTTTGTGGCGCTCGAAGGCCTGATCGGCGACGTCGGACGCTAATCTGATCGCATTGACGCTACTTGGCGTGAGCTCTGCACCAAACTCGATGGGCTCCTGACTTCGCTGTCCGCCTCACCCTGTGCAGTGCCATGGCCTCCAATGTCATAAACATCTCGCTGGCTGCCATGATCCGGCTGGCGTTCAATACTGAAACGGCAGCACCTCGCGCCGCTGGCAACCCATTGCGACCTGCATTCCGACTTCGGCGTCCTGTTGCGCTTGGCTACCGCGATCTATCTGTTTGCCAAACGACGGCCCGATCCGGCACACTGACAAGCCCACGGATGTTGGAGATTTCACCATGCCGAGCAGACCCACGAAACCTGACCCAGTCGGTTTGAACGCGACCGAAATGAAATTCCTGCGCATGGCCTATGACGAGGCCAAGGCCGGATATGACGAGGGCGGATGCCCGATTGGCAGCGTAATCACCGAGGGCGAGCGGCTGGTGTCGCGCGGGCGCAATCAGCGCGTCCAGGGCGGCGATCCGATTGCGCACGGCGAGATGGATGCGCTGCGCAAGGCCGGTCGGCAGAAGAGCTATCGCAAGATGACGCTCTATACCTCGCTCAGCCCCTGCATGATGTGTACTGGGACGATCATCCAGTTCGGCATCCCGCGCGTCATCGTCGGCGAGAATGTCAATTTCGGCGGTAACGAGGAGTTTTTGCGCTCGCGCGGCGTCGAGGTGGTGGTGGTCAATGATGCCGATTGCATCGCGCTGATGAAGCGTTTCATCGCGGAACAGCCGGCGCTGTGGAACGAGGATATTGCCGAGTAGGGGCGACCCGTGGGTCGCGCTCACGCAGCGGGCTGTGCGGGTTTGGAGGCGACCCACAGGTCGCCCCTACATCGCAACACAGTGTTTCCGCCTAACGAAGTGTCAACGCGGCAGCACGAACGCGGCTTGCGGTTTCCAGGCCAGTTCCACCGGCACGCCGGGCTGCAATTTCTCCACTCCCTGCTCTTTGCCCAGCAGCAGGCGTACTTCCTGGCCGCCGCCTAGATCGACATAGAGCCGGACGGCGGCGCCGAGGAATTCCTCGCCGATCACCGTGCCGGTCAGGCGATTGTCGGACGGCGTTGCCGACGCCAGGACGATCTGATCTTCGGGCACGACGAAAGTGATGGCCTCACCGGCGGCGCGGGTGCCGCCCAAGCGGAACGATCCGTGCACGGTATCGACCTTGGCGAGGCCTCCGTCCGAGCTCGTGACCGTTCCCGAAAAGATGTTTGACGCCCCGACGAACTCGGCCACGAACCGGCTCGCCGGCTTGCGATAGACTTCGACCGGCGTGCCGATCTGCTCGATGTGGCCCTTGCTCATGATGACCACGCGATCGGCCATCGAGAAGGCCTCGGCGTGGCTGTGCGTGACGTAGACGAAGGTAATGCCGAGGTCGCGCTGCAGCTTCACCATCAAGCTCTGCATGCGCACTTTCAGGCTGGCGTCGAGCGCCGACAGCGGCTCGTCGAGAAGGAGCAGGCGCGGCTCGGTAACCAGGGCGCGGGCGAGCGCGACACGCTGGCGCTGGCCGCCGGACAGAGTGTCCACGTTCCGTTCGGCAAATTCGCCCAGCTCCAGGCGGCCGATCCAGTCGAGGGCGCGGCGCTTTCGCTCGGCCTTGTCGACACTGCGCATCTTCAGGCCAAACTCGACGTTCTCGCGCACATTGAGAAATGGGAACAGCGCCAGCGATTGCCACACCATCGGCGTGTCGCGCTTATGGGCGGGCACGTCCAGCAGCGAGGCGCCGGCGAGGCGGATATCGCCCTCCGTCGGCAGCTCCAGTCCCGCCAGCATGCGCAGCGTCGTGGTCTTGCCGCAGCCCGACGGCCCCATGATGGCCAGGAATTCGCCGCGCTGAATGGTGAGCTGGATGTTCTCGACCGCTACGAACTTGTCGAAGCGCTTGGTGAGGTTGTCGATCTCGACCAAAGGTTCGGTCATGCTATTGCGCCCCCGCCGGTTTGCCGCGCTGCATCAGAAGGAGTTGCGAGACAACAATGAGTGTCACCGAAGTGAGGAACACGAACGATCCGATGGCGTTGACGCGCGGATCGACGTTGCCGGTGAAGATTTCCAGGATGAACACCGGGATAGTCTTATTAAGGCCTGAAACGAACCAGGCGATGGCGAATTCGTCGAACGATACCGCGGCGGTCAGGCACAGCGCCGATATGATGGCGGGGAACGTGAACGGAATGATCACCTCGCGCATGGCGCGCCATTCGGAAGCCCCCATGTTCCAGGCGGCCGCTTCCAGGTTCGGGTCCATTTGGTTGAGACGTAGCCGGATGACCGCCATGGCGAACGGCGCGGTGAGCACCGTGTGGGCAATGATGATCGAGATAATCTGACCCGAGAGAGCGAAGTTGGAGAACCATCCGAGCATGGCCACGGCCATGATGATGAGCGGGATGGTCGGCGGCAACAGGGCAAGGCCGAGGAACAGCGACTTGCCGACAAAGTTGTAGCGGTAATCCGTGTACGCGCCGCCAAAGCCGATGATGGTCGCCAGAACTGCCGAGATCGACGCCACCGCCAGACTAATGCGCGCCGCCTCCCAGACATTGGGGTCGGCAAAGATCAACTCGTACCAATGCGTTGTCAGCCCTCCCATCGGCAGCGAGGGAAAACGGTTGGTATCGAACGAGAAGATCACCGCCGTGACGATGGGGGCGAAGACGAAAACGAAGATCAGCGCCGCGTAGATGCGCAGAGCCCAGGTGCTGGCGGTTCCGTTGTTCATGCACGCTTCCGGTAGGCAAAGCCGATGGCGGCGAAGGCGACCGTCAGCAGCGTGATGATCATGCAGATCGCCACCACCGCCGAGCGCGGCCACTGCTGGCCGGATTTCACGGTATCGACGATCAGGATGGATAGCGTCGGTGGTTTCGAGCCGCCGAGATAGTAGGGGCTGACGAAATCGCCGAAAGAGAGAATGAACGTGAAGACCGCGGCCACCACCAGTCCCGTTTTGGCCGCTGGGATGATGACCTGAAACACGGTGTTGAGCCGGCCCGAACCGAGATTGTAGGCCGCTTCCACCAGCCGCTTGTCGATATTGGCAAGCGCGAAGGTCTGCAGGATCAGCACCAGTGGCAGGCACAGCGTCATGTAGCCGACCTCGGTTGCGAACGGGCTGTTCAGCATGGTGATGGTGCCGATGCCGACGACGCGGAAGATCGAGTTCAAAACGCCGTTCTCGGCCAGCAGCACTTGCCAGGAGTAGGTGCGCACGAGGTAGCTGGTGAAGAACGGAATGATCAGCAGAAAGATCGCCCAGCGCCGAGCCGAGTCGCTGACTTTGAAGGCCAGAAAGTAGCTGACGGGGAAGGCGAGCACCGAGGCGGCAATGGTCGCGATGACAGCGAGTTGCAGGGTCAGCCCATAAGCGTTCCAGAAGAACGGCTTGCTCAGCATGTTCGTCCAGTTGTCGAGGACGAAAGCGGGCTGCATACGGTAGTTCTTCACAAAGAAGAACGACATGGCGACCATGAAGACCAGCGGCCCGACAAAGAACAAGCCCTGCCAGACGATCATGGGCAGCGCCCAGGTCCAGGCGTAGAGGCGCGAGCCAGTCTGTCGGGAAGGTGCGGCCATGCGGGAATCCGGGTACAGACTAAGGAGGCGGGCACGGACTCTCCTCTCCCCTTGCGCCTTTCGCGCAAGGGGAGAGGAGACCGGTTCTCGCAGGCTACCACTTGGGAGCCAAGAGCTACGCGGTCGGTGATTCCATCGCGCTGGCGCGCTCCGGGCGACATCCTCTCCCCCTGAGAAGGGGGAGAGGAGAAGCTAGATCAGCTCGCGCTCTTGTACTCGCTCCAGAAGCCGTTCCAGTCTTCCAGGCTCTGCTGCTTGGGTGTATCGCGATAGTGGATGCTGCCGTTCTTGATCAGCGTGATCGGATTGTTGGCGGCGCCATCCACTTGCCCCGTACGCTGAGCTTCTTTCGGGTCCTTGTCGTTCAGCGCCTTCATGCCGGCCTTGGTGACGCAGAAGCCGGGATAGGCGGCCATGCGCGCCGAATGCACCTGACCCTCAGCCGACATCAGATACTGGATGAACTTCTTAGCGATGTCGGCCTTGGACGAGCCCTTGCCGATCGAATAGGACTCGGTCCACTGGATGCCGCCCTCTTTGGGCACCACGCTGGCGACCTTGGCGCCGTCCTTTTCAAGCACGCCGGTGATCCAGTCGCCGATGCCGCACATAGCGTGCATCTCGCCGCTCTTCAGGCCCGAGAACGTGCCGTTGTAGTCGAAGAAGCCGCCGACCTGCGGGCGCAAGCTCATGGTGGTCTTCTTGACCGCGGCCCACTGGTCGGCCGTCAGATCCCACAGCTTGGCGCCGTTGCCATTGTAGAGGCTCATCATGCCCAGGCTGGGCAGGTGCCAGTCGAAGTGGCCGACATGGCCCTTCAGCTCCGGCTTCCAGAACGCCTTATAGCTCATGGCCTCTTCCTTCGACACCTTCTCGGTGTTGTAGGAGACGCCGAGATGGCCAAAGCGCAGCATCACGGAATAGAGCTTGCCGTCTTTCCAGTGTCCGGGGAACTTCTTGAAGTCGTCATAGAGCATGTCGTCGAACGGATAATCGGCGGCATTCAGCTCCTCGATGTAGCCGGCCGCATTCAGCTGCTGCACGAATTCGGCGTCCGAGAGGATGAGGTCGTAGGTGCCCGGAGGCGATTGCGAAATGAGCCCGAGCATGTTGTCGCCGCCGGCATAGTATTTCGGCTTGAACTTGACGTTGTTGGCAGCCTCGAATTCGGCCACCATATCCGGCTCGGCATGGCCGTACCAGGCCAGCACGTTGATTTCGGTGGGCGCTGCCCAGGCACGCGAGATGTAGGGCATCGAGAGCGCGGTGATGCTGGCCGCAGCTCCTTTCAAGATGCTTCGGCGTGAAGCTGGCAAAAGAATCCGCTCTGTCATGCTGGTCCTCCAAACGACGATTAAAACCGGAACGTCACCATTCTCCCACGGCTATCAGGCTAGAACGGGACTGCGGCACAGCACAATAGAAGCTGCAAATGAATCGATGAGACGTTCTTATCCTGCGTCCGAGCGGAACGGACGGTCGATTTTGATGAGATCGGTTTGCCCGGAATCCTGCAAGGATTTCATGAGCGTCGTCGCCAGCATCAGCCCGGCCGTCGACAACGCCGAGTGCTTGTAGTGCAGCCCGACATGGACATCGTTCAAGGGCGGCAGGCCATCGGGCTCGGTCAGAATGCGCATGCCCGACAGCAGCGTGCGCCGGGTGAGCGCGGTGACGCCCCATCCCGCCAGAACGGCATTCTGCAGGCCGCTGACGCCGGGACTGCTGTAGACGATGCGCCAGCGGCGCTCGATCTGATCGAGCGCCCGGGTCATGCGCTCGCGATATTCGCAGCCGGTGTGGTGGGCGACCAATAGCAGCGGGTCCTTGAGATGGACGTCGCCGTCCGAGGCGGCGGCCCAGACCGGCCGTTCGGCCCAGGCAAAAGCCAAGTTGGCGTGGGCCTGCCGCTCATACATGGCGATGGCGATGTCGAGCTGACCCTCCTCGAACTTGTGCAGCAGGCTGGGGCTGAGATCACAATAGACCTCCAGTTCCACCTCGGCATGGGTGCGCATGAAACTTCCGAGCGCTGCCTGGAAAAACGCCACCGCATAGTCGATTGGCAGTCCGACGCGCAACCGCCCGGTACGCGGCTGCTGGCTAAGTTCGGCCACCGCCCCGTCGTTCAGCGCCAGCATCTGGCGCGCAAACCGGATCAGCAGCGTGCCTTCGGGCGTCAGGGCCACCACGCGACCGCTGGTATCGAGCAGCCGGCACTCCAGGATTTCCTCCAGCCGCCGGATCTGCAGGCTGACCGCCGGCTGCGTGCGCCCCATGATCTCGCCGGCACGGGTAAAACTCTTGAGCTCAGCCACCGCGACGAAGGTGCGCAGCATGTCGGTCGGCAGATTCTGGTGCCGCATTGGCGCTCCCGCTTATAGCAGCATTGGCCGAATATATTTCCCGAAGGATTTCAGGCGGGCTTAGGCTTGGCAAGACCTCATTTTGCCCAGACTTCAATTGCCAAGAGGACACCGCATGACAGCCACTTCGAGCATGCTGGCCGAACTGACCTGGGATGAATTCCGCAACACCGCAGCTGACGGGACGCGCCCCGTCCTGCTGCCGATGGGCTCGACCGAGCAGCACGGCCTGCATTTGCCGCTGAACACCGATCAGCTGCTGCCGACCGAAGTCAGCCGCCGGGTTGCCGCTCTGCAATCGGCCCTGATCGCCCCGACCCTGACTTACGGCTATAAGTCGCAACAGCGGGCCGGCGGCGGCAACTGGTTTCCGGGCACACTCAGCCTCGATGGAGCGACGCTAGTCGGGCTGGTCAAGACCGTGCTTACCGAGTTGGCCCGCCACGGGTCGCGAAAATTCTGTATCGTCAACGGCCACTACGAGAATTCGTGGTTCCTGCATGAGGCCGTGGACTTGGCGCTGAAGGAATTGCGTTGGGATGGCGTGCGCGATGCGCGGGTGATCCTCCTCTCCTACTGGGATTTCATCGGCCCCGATACCATCGCCAAGATCTATCCCGACGGCTTTGCCGGCGTTGAGCTGGAGCATGCCGGCGTCATGGAAACCTCCATGATGTTGGCCGCCCATCCGCATCTGGTGAAACTGGATCGCGCCGACGACCACCCACCGGCAAAGTTCCCGCCCTACGATATCTATCCGCCGCACACGGAGCTTACCCCCAAGGCTGGCAGCCTGACGTCGCCCAAGCGTGCCACGGCCGAGAAGGGCGCGTTCCTGTTCGATGTCACCAGCCGGGGTATTGCCGAAACCCTGAAACGCGAATTCGGCTCGACTTAAACGGCGAACTAAACGGGGACAGTTTACTTATATCGCGCCAAAAGGCTTATATGGATCGATGACGGTGACGCGATATAAGTAAACTGTCCCCGTTTAGTTCTATCCCCGTTTCATTCAACCAAACACCAACGGAGGAACTCATGGCCGCCAAAGTCAAAGCCAGCATCGAAGACATGCTGCATGTCACCAAGTGGCACAACGGCGACAAGCGCTGGTCGCCGTTCTCGGATGCCGAGATGACGCGGCGCCAGAACGACATCCGCGCGCATATGGCGACCGCGAAAGTGGATGCCGCTCTGTTCACGTCCTATCACAACATCTGCTACTATTCCGGGTTCCTCTATTGCTACTTCGGCCGCAAGTACGGCATGGTCATCGATCAGCAGAAGGCAACGACCGTCACGGCGGCCATCGATGGCGGCCAACCCTGGCGGCGCACTTTTGGTGACAACATTACCTATACGGACTGGAAAAAAGACAACTACTATACTGCCGTGAAATCCCTGACCAAGGGCGTCAAGCGGCTCGGCATCGAGTTCGACCATGTCTCCATCGCGTTCCGCAAGGAACTGGAGGAAGCGTTCCCGGGCGTCGAACTGGTTGACATCGCTCAGCCGGCGATGTGGCTGCGCACGGTGAAATCGGCCGAGGAACACAAGCATATCCGCGAATGCACCCGCATCTGTAATGTCGGCGCGCGCGCCGTCATGGGCGCCATCAAGGAAGGCGTACCCGAGCACGAGGTGGCGCTCGCCTCTACGAACGCGATGATCCGCGAGATCGCCAAGAGCTTTCCGTTTGTCGAGCTGATGGACACCTGGACCTGGTTCCAATCGGGACTGGAAACCGATGGCGCGCACAATCCCGTGACCAACAAGAAGGTACAGAAGGGAGATATTTTATCGCTCAACTGTTTCCCGATGATCTTCGGCTATTACACCGCCATCGAGCGCACGCTGTTCTGCGATCACGCCTCCAACGCGCATATGGATCTCTGGACCAAGAACTGCGAGGTCATGAAGGTCGGCAGCGATTTGATGCAACCGGGAAAGAAATGCTCGGAAATCGCGTTGGAACTGAACGACCTCTACCGCAGCTGGGACCTGCTGAAATACCGCTCGTTCGGCTACGGACATTCCTTCGGCGTGCTCTGCCACTACTACGGCCGCGAGGCCGGCGTGGAACTGCGCGAGGACGTCGACACTGTGCTCCAACCCGGTATGGTCGTCTCGATGGAACCGATGATCATGATCCCTGAAGGCCAGCCCGGCGCCGGCGGCTACCGCGAGCACGACATCTTCATCATCACAGACAAGGGCGCCGAGAATATCACCAACTTCCCCTACGGACCCGAGCACATGATCATCAAGGGGTGACGCCGTCGTCGCTGGTTCGAATCTGGACAGCCGCGTGACGGTTCGTAAAACTTGCAAAGCGCGCCGTCATATCGTCAGGACACGCCCTGCTGCCAGACGACCGGCACCACCCCGAAGGCTGATCATTGCGACGAGCCATTTGCGGCCGGGTTCCGTCTCTTTCTATTCGTCGAAATTTTGAGGGGAATAGGCACGCCATCGGCGCGTACGTCGAACCGTCGACGGGCACAATCGTTAGGCAGCTGGCGATGGGCGGTCAACCGTAGCGCACGCTGTGACTCGCCTACGATCTTGATCGCGATCAATGAAAAAGGACGCATGCTCCGTCATCTTGGCGGCCACTCGCATCGTTGAGTGCGATGACCGGAGCCCATCATGACCACCACGGAATCCTCGCCATTGCCTGGCAGATATGCTGCCTTTTTTCTCATCCTCCAGTATTGCCTGATGCTATCGGCATTCATCATTCTATCGAGCGCCATCAACTGGCCGGTCAGCCTTGATGATCCAGCAGATATCGCGTTGCCCAGGGTGATCGCTCAAGCGACACCCATGACGATCGGTTACGTCTGCTACGGTCTGGTCGCCCTGCTGTTTGTGCCGGCAACCGCAGCCCTGAATACCCGGCTCGGCATCACCGGTCCCCTGGCCGGAGCCACGCTTGCCTTGGCTGCCATCTCCACGGTGGCGAAGTTGATCGGTATTTGCCGCTGGCTGTTCGCGATGCCGGTGTTGGCCCAAGCGTACGTCCAGCCCGGGTCCGACAAAGCCACGCTGACCGTCTTGTTCGACGTACTGAACAGCTATGCCGGCAACATCGGTGAGATTATCGGCGTCAGCCTGGTCAGCGGAATTTGGACCCTGATCATGGGCGGCGTCATATTCGGGACGCCCGGGCGCTGGACCAAGCTGCTGGGCAGCGTTGTGATCGTTACGGCTGTGCTGCTCCTTCTCACGGTTCCGGAAGGCTTTGGCATGCAAACAATTTTCGGCATTCCGATGGATAACCTCCTGACGGTCAACGGATTTTCTTGGCAGCACGGCCTGCTCGCCATCGGTCTGTGGTCATTGACGCCAGCCCGTCGCGCCTAGCCCTCGGTCTCATCAAGCAGGAACGGGCGCGACGCCCTGTTGTTCGATAACAACGACACCGCTCCAATCTCTGCTCACGCGAAAAACTCTCTTATGACCAGCTCTGCACCCGCCACCCGTGCGTCTCACATCGTATTGGGCTCCGGCCCGCTGGGACGCGCAACAGCCAGCGCGCTGAAAAGGGCGGGTGCTGACGTCGTGCTCGTCAACCGGTCAGGAACGGTCGACAACGCACCGGCAGGGGTGGCGGTCCTCCCCGGTGACCTCAGCGCCCCGCAGGCTCTGATGTCATCTTTGACCGCCGCCTCTGCCGTCTACTTCTGTGCCCAGCCGCCCTACCACCGCTGGCCAGAGGAGTTCCCAGCCCTGCAGGCTTCGGCTTGCCGGCTGGCCGCACACCTCAAGGCGCGCATGATCGTAGCGGAGAACCTCTACGGCTACGGACCGGTTGACCGGCCAATGACTGAAGACATGCCACTCAGGCCGAACACTCGCAAAGGCAAGGTCCGCGCCGACATGCATGTCGCCCTGATGAAACTGCACCAGGCCGGAACAATCGAGGTCGCCGTCGCCCGTGGCTCGGACTTCTTTGGCCCGCACGTCGCAGGTTCGGCAGCGGGAGAGCGCGCGTTCAAGGCGATCGTGGCGGGCAAGCCGGTCGAATACCTCGGAAGCCTCGACGAACCACACAGCTACACGTTCGTTGAGGACTTCGGCACGGCGCTGGCCAAGCTTGGCTTGGACCCGCGCTCACTCGGACACGTCTGGCATGTTCCCAACGCCCCTGCCGTGACCAGTCGCGCATTTTTCCAGATGGCGTTCGACCTCGCCGAGCGGAGCCCCAAGTTCCGCAAGATCGGCATGATCGAAATGAAACTGCTGGGCCTGTTCATCCCACCCCTCAGGGAAATGGTCGAGATGATCTATGAGTTTGACCGGCCGTTCCTTGTCGATGACAGCAAGTTCAAGACCACCTTTGGCGATATCGCGACGCCACTGAGTGTGTCATTGGCCCGTACGGTCGCCTGGACACGGGACGGTGCCGTGTAGCCAAGTCCAGAGAAGCCGGCCCAAGAGCGCCTCGCGCGCCAATGCAATTTGACATGTCGGAGGCATGTCCGTGTGGCACACTCCGGTCAGATGTTTCACCACCTTGGTTTGACCCGCCAACATGAACGCATCCGACCCCGCCTTTGCCAAATTCATCGCCTACCTGTCGCGCATTGTTACGCCGCTCGTGCTGTCGAACACGACGATCGCTGCCCTGGCGAGTGCGTCCGACCTGCGTGAGTTTAAAGCCAAGGATCATGTGCTGAGCGCTGGCGACGTGGCGGACCATCTGTTTTTCGTTCACCGCGGTCTGATCCGCTACTACTACCTCGACAAGGAGAATGGCAACGAGAAGACCGGACAATTTTTCGACGCCGGAAGCCTCTACACGGATGTCACCAGCTTCGCCTCCCGCCAGGCCAGCCGGCAATACATTCAGACGCTTGAGAACAGCGAAATCGTCTTTATACCACATGCTGCTGTTGCGCAGGCCTATGACGCCGACCATGCGCTCGAGCGGTTCGGGCGGCTGATGATGCAAATGGCTCTGATCGGGTCGCAGCACCGCAACCACAGCATCATGACGGACACGTTGGACAAGCGCTATGCACATTTCATCCGTTCACGCCCTGAACTTGTCGGGCGCGTCCCACAGTACATTGTGGCGAGTTATCTCGGAGTGACCCCCGAGGCCATCTCGCGATCGAGGCGCCGATCGACGCGCCCTGCGTGATAGGTCGCTCTTACGCCTTCACCACTTTCGTCTCCAGCTCCCAGCGCGGAGCTGGATTGACGCTTGGGCCATAGCCCAGCCGGGCGAGCATTTGGACCGTGCCGCCTTGCGGTGCCAGCCGCCGGTGGGCCTCGCGATAGAGGTCCGCCATTTCCGGATACTCTTGCAGGATCTGGCTCAAAGGCTGAAACCCAACACCGGCGGCCGTGGCGGCCAGGTTGAGTTTCAGCCAGTCGCGGCCGGTGTTGATCTGGTCGATGCGAGTGTTGCCCGGTGTTACGATCCACAAGTAGCCCATGGCGCTGTCGGTATTCGCCAAAACAGCCTCGATACCCTGCGCATAGACGCTCGACGTTCTATCCAGCGCAAGTTCACGGGTAAATTGGCCGAACAGGGCAAGGGTATCGAACAGCACGCTGCTAAAGGCGATGCCATCCGGATTGGCTTCGACTTCAGCCTTGCCGATCCGGAACAGATCAACGCTTTCCTTATAGGTCCGGTCCGTCTTAATCTCGACATCCAGCGCCTGGCGCGTGAGCTGACGCCATACCGCCACATCGGCGGGTTTAGAGATCGCCCCGGCGCGGCCATCGGGAGCCTCGAGCGCGGCCAGGATACTGGAGAGAGTTTCTGCTTTCAGGTCTCGAGTCGTGTCGAAGGGCACTTTCAACGAGCGCCGGATCAGCACATGACGGAACAGCGGATCCGGTTTGACCGCAGTGTCCTTTGTGAAGGAAACCTGAGCAACAATGCGGTCGTCCAGTCCCTTGGGATCGGAACCTTCGGGAAACGGGAGGACCTTGGCGAGATAGCCATCCTCGGCTGCCGCCATGCGCAGCAGTTCCAGGAAGCAACCAAGACCGATGGTGATCTGGCGGTTGAACGGATCGGTGTGCGGCAGAAGACGCGCCCGATCAACCCGTAGCGTGATCATATCCGGTTTCGACAAGTCGACCAGCCAGGGTTGCCGGTTGTGCGGGTTCGGCGCCAGGATCGCGTAGGAGAGGGCGCGCATCCGCGGCTCAGTGTAAGCTGAGCCGGCATTGTGCCAGGGCAGCAAAGCCTTTTCCGGCGTCCGCGTCAGGGCGAACCCGGCCGCGCCCCCACCTGCAGCGACAATCACGCCACCGCCGAGAAGCCCCAGGAAAAGTCGACGACGCATAGTTCACTCCTTCAGTGAGTATCGATATGTTTTGTTGAGTGTCTGTTTCGGCATGAGTACTACAGCGGCAGCACCGGCAATCCCATCCGGGCTTGAACAAACAGGCCAACAACAATCGCGAAATAGACTGCTGTCCCTGCTGGCATCACCCAGGGGATCTTGCCGAGGCCGATGCGATCCGCGATCAGTCCAGCTATCGGCAAAGCCTGCATGGCGTGGGTGGCAAAGAAGTGCGGCACGCGAAGATCGCCGTTGCGCGTGGACCAAGCCAGGAAGGGAAGTCCGTTGGCGTCTGTCAGCGGCGGGGTGCCGACAAGGTGTCCGGTCGCGAATTGGCTGCTCATGTAGCCGGCGACGATCAGTGTGCTCACTGATCCCAGGATGAGGCCCCAGGCGGCGCCAAACTTGAGTGCCGGCCCGACATCGGGCTTGGCGCGCCAGAGAATGGCCAATCCCAACACAAAAGATCCGGTGACCAGAATGACCGACCCGACACCCATCAGGCCGTAGGCCAGGCCTTCGGCTGGAGTCGCGTAGTTGAAATGCGACGCCCGGCCCTCGGCGGCCTTGAAACCGATGTAGAGGAGTTCAAGCATCGCCGACAGCGACACCAGCAACGTCGTCCAGCGTATCAGCCGCGATGTCCGCCAGTCCGACTGCAGCAATGGAAACAGCGCAACGAGTGTCAGGAGATGGAGAGCCAGTGACATCTCGAAGTGGAACGGTTTCCACCACAGAGTAGCGCCGTTGAGCAGGCGAGGATCGATCAGATAGGCGATATAATTCGGGATCATGAGAATGATCAGGGCACCAGCACTCGCTATAGCCGACGTCCAGCCGGGAAGAACGGGCGCGCTGAAGAAGACCCGCGCAAAGAAGTTGGGGGGTGATGCGTTCGTGATCATGATGCCAACTCAGCTGTATTGCCTACAGTCATCTTTCCAAGTTCCAATGCCGTCTGCGCACCAATGAACATCAGATAGCCGATCGGTCCGAACAGGAAGGTCACGATCAGGATGGGGGCTTGCAGCCAGCGCGAGATGCCGATGGCGTCGGCGCGTTCGGCGATCCAGACGCCGACAAAGAGATCGAAGGCGAGGTAATGCACCCAGCCGGCCAGCAGCGTCGGGTCGGTGCCAAGCAGTGCCTTCACCTGGGCCAGGGTGTCGTACCCGCCGCCCTTGGCTTGGGCGAAATACACCACGGCGAGCACCGTGTAGGCGATAGCAAGCGTACCCGGCACGGCGTAGCGCAGAATCCACCGCAGCCGGTCCCAGCGAGGCAGAAAGATCAGCGCCAGCCAGCTCGGCAGCGTGATCATGCCGGCCATCGAAAACCAACTCTCCCAGCTCATTGGTGTGCTCCATTTTGACGGTGTCAAGTTTGAAATTGTCATCGCATGTTGATGCTGTCAAGATAATATTGTCGCCGACAAGATTGCGCGCCAACAGGGATCGTCGTAGACTGCCAAAATGAGTGGAAGAGAGCGCTATCACCACGGCGACCTGCGCAATGCGCTGTTGCACGCAGCCGTGGATTTGCTGGAGGCGGAGGGACTGGATGGCCTGTCGCTGCGCTCGGTGGCGGCGCGTGCGGGCGTCTCCCATGCCGGGCCGGCGCATCATTTCCCCAACTTGAAGAGCCTGCTTACGGCCGTCGCCAAGGTCGCCTTCGACCGCTTTGGCGCAACCATGCGCGAGCATCGCGATCAGGCCGGCAAGGACCCCCGCAGCCAGCTTGCGGCGGCCGGCGATGCCTATGTTTGTTTTGCCTGCGCATGCCCGCAACAGTTCAGGCTGATGTTTTCAGCAAGCCGCCTCGACTGGACCGATGAACCGCTACAGGCAGCCGCTCGGGCGGCGCGCGCGCAACTGTCCGATGTGTGCGGGCCGGTTGCGGAGATGCGCGGCGAAACCTCGCCGGAGGCCCGCATGGCACTTGAGCGCCTGGTCTGGGCGACCGTGCATGGCCATGCCCATCTGCTGCTGGCCGGGCAATTGGGCGATCCCGACGATCCGGCCTGTCAGCCACCGCCGCGCCCGGATATCGAGAGCCTGCTGATGGGGCCCGTCAACGGCTAGAGAAGTTCAGGTTTGGATGTCGGGATTGGCGGCGTAGGGGCGCACTGCGGTGCGCCCCTACGCTACAGTCGCCGCGCTCCATCGAAAGCAGAGTTGCGCTAACCTGGCTGGGTCGTCAGTGTCCGCCTCACCGCGTCGCGCCAGCCCGCGAGTTTACGCGCGCGTTCCTCGCCAGCCATCGAAGGTACGAACCGCCGGTCCAGTGCCCATTGCTTGGCGAACTCCGTAGGCGCTGGGTAGATCCCCGCCGACAATCCTGCGAGATAGGCCGCGCCCAGCGCCGTCGTTTCCAGAACGGTCGGGCGATCGACCGGGGCGCCGATCAGATCGGCGAGCCGCTGCATGGTCCAGTTGGATGCCACCATACCACCGTCGACGCGCAGCACCGTGTCGCCCGTTTTCGTGTCGCCGGCCTTGCCCCAATCGCCGCGCATGGCTTCCACGAGGTCGGCGGTCTGGAAGCACACGCTCTCGAGGGCCGCGCGGGCAAGTTCGTTGGGACCGGTCGCGCGGGTTAGACCAAAGAGCGCGCCGCGGGCGTTGGCGTCCCAGTGCGGCGCGCCGAGACCGACGAAAGCCGGCACCAGGATCACATCCTGGTTGGGATCGGCAGCGGCAGCCATCGGCCCGCTCTGGTCGGCCGATTTGAGCGTTCCCAGACCATCGCGCAACCACTGCACGGCCGCGCCCGCAACAAAAATCGCACCCTCCAGCGCATAAGTGCGCTTGCCGCCGATCTGGTAGGCAATAGTGGTGAGCAGCCGGTGCTTGGAGAGCACGGCATCGCTGCCGGTATTGAGCAGCGCGAAGCAGCCGGTGCCATAGGTCGATTTCATCATGCCGGGCGCAAAGCAGGCCTGGCCCACGGTTGCCGCCTGCTGGTCGCCAGCGACTCCCCGGATCGGGATGGCGGCGCCGAACACGCTGGCCACGGTGGTGCCGAGATCGCCCGAACTGTCGCGCACCTCCGGCAACATTGCGCGCGGCACGCCGATCAGGGACAGGAGGTCGTCGTCCCATTGGCCGGTATGAATGTCCAGCAGCATGGTGCGCGAAGCGTTGGTGGCGTCGGTGACATGGCTCTTGCCACCGGTCAGCCGCCAGATCAGGAAGCTGTCGACGGTGCCGAAGGCGAGCTCGCCACGCTCGGCGCGGGCATAGGCACCGGGCACGGTGTCGAGGATCCATGCCACCTTGGTGCCGGAGAAATACGGGTCGAGCAGCAAGCCGGTCTTGGCGTTGACGAGGGGTTCGTAGCCTTCGGTTTTCAGCCGTGCACAGATGTCCGCGGTGCGCCGGTCCTGCCAGACGATGGCGTTGTGGATGGCTTTTCCGGTCACACGGTCCCAGACCACGGTGGTTTCGCGCTGGTTGGTGATGCCGATGGCTGCCAGATCGCGCGCCGAGATGCCGGCCTTCTCCATGGCGATGCGGGACGTTTCCAGCACCGTGCGCCAGAGATCCTCAGGATCGTGTTCGACCCAGCCGGAGCGCGGAAAGTGTTGTGGGAACTCCTGCTGGCCGACGCCGATGATTTTCAGGTGTGCATCGAACACGATGGCGCGCGAGGATGTCGTGCCCTGGTCGATAGCGAGAATGAACGTGCCCACGAGATGTTCGCTCCGTATTGAAACGATAACTGACTGTCAGCACAGAGACATAGATTCAGCGCGTGCGACGCCCCTTCACTCTGCGGCAGGCTGCCGGTTATGCCCGATCCGGCCGCGCATGTACGCTTCCAGCGTGGCGACCTCGCCCGGGCTCATCTTCAGGCCCAGCTTGCTGCGCCGCCACACCACGTCCTCGGCGGTTTGCGCCCATTCCTGGTCGACGAGATAGCGTACCTCAGTTTCGGTGAGCGTGGCGCCAAAGCTCCTGCCCAGATCGGCCATGCTGCCGGCGTTGCCCAACACAGTCTTGGCAGTGGTCCCGTAGGCATGGGCCAGCCGGCTAGCCAGGGCAGCGGACAAGAAGGGGTAGGACGACTTGAGATCGCTCTCGATGCCGCCGATCCCGGTCACGGCGAAGTCGCCCCCAGGCAGCGCCGGTATTGCGGTCCACCGCCCGGGCTTGGGCGCCCGACCCGGCAGATGCGCCTCGATGCGCTCCATGGCTTCTTCGGCCAGCCGCCGATAAGTGGTGATTTTACCGCCGAACACCGACAGCACGGCCGGCTTGCCGTCGACCGCATCGACCTCCAGCACATAGTCGCGGGTGGCAGCCTTGGCCTCGCTGGCGCCATCGTCATAAAGGGGCCGCACGCCGGAGTAGGCCCACACCACGTCTTGCGCCGTCACGGCGCGCTGGAAATTTTCCGATACCGCCTTGCACAGATAATCGATCTCTTCCGGCGACGCCACGACCTTGGCGGGATCGCCCTGGTAGTCGCGATCGGTGGTGCCGATCAGTGTGAAATCGTCCTGATACGGAATGACGAAGACGATACGCCCGTCCGGGTTCTGCAGGATGTAGGCACGGTCGTGATCGTAGAGCTTGCGGACCACGATGTGCGAGCCCTGTACCAGCCGGGTATGGGCGCGCGATGCAACGCCGAGTTGGCCGGTCAGCACGCTGGCGACCCAGGGACCGGCGGCGTTGATAACGGCGCGTGCACGGACGGTGTCCTGGCGGCCGGTGGCCAGGTCCTGGATCGTCACGGTCCATTGACCGTTGTCGCGCGTCGCGGCCACGACCTTGGTGCGTGTGCGGATGTCCGCCCCCCGGTCGGCGGCATCGCGCGCGTTCAATATCACCAGACGGGCGTCGTCCACCCGCGCATCGGAATACTCGAAGCCCTTGCGGAACACGCCTGCCTTGAGCGGCTTGCCGGTCGCATCGGCGGTCAAATCCAGCACGCGCGTGCCCGGCAGCAGCTTGCGCCCGCCGATGTGATCGTAGAGAAACAAACCTAACCGCAGCATCCAGGCCGGCCGCAATCCCTTGCGGTAGGGCAGCACCAGTCGCAGCGGGGCGATAATGTGTGGCGCGATCTTCCACAGCACCTCGCGCTCCATAAGGGCTTCGCGCACCAAACGAAACTCGTAGTACTCGAGATAACGCAACCCGCCATGGATCAGTTTGCTGGACCACGAACTGGTCGCGCTGGCGAGGTCGCCCATTTCGCACAACAGCACGGAAAATCCGCGCCCCGCCGCATCCCTGGCGATGCCGCAGCCGTTGATGCCGCCGCCTATGACGAGAAGGTCGAACGTGCGCTCCAAGCCTGCGTGCTCCCAGGTGCCGACGTCACTAAGAGCATCGGCTTTGATTTCGTTACACCCTATGTCGAAGCACAAAACGAAAGCAAGCGAAAGTCAATGTGCGTGCCGCCTTAACACCGATGACGGCACGATCCCACGTTGCTGCACTGCAGCATCGAATTTACATTGACCTGCGATAGCTGAGCTGAGTAATTGCTCGCTGTCTGGAGCAAAAGCTCAAGCACCCCTATGGGAGGAAACAAAATATGAAACTGCGTCAGGCATTTCTTGCCTCGTGCGCTCTGCTCGCTTTGGGCGGAATGGCACAGGCTGCCACCAAACTGACCATTGCGACCGTGAATAACGGCGACATGATTCGCATGCAGAAGTTGACCGACGACTTCACCAAATCCAACCCCGACATCACTCTTGAGTGGGTTACGCTCGAAGAGAACGACCTGCGTCAGAAGGTCACCAAGGACATCTCGACCAAGGGCGGCCAGTACGACGTTCTGACCATCGGCATGTACGAGACCCCGATCTGGGGCGCCAAGGGCTGGCTGGTCGAACTCGCCGGTCTCGACGATCCCAAGGACATTCTTCCCGCCGTTTCGGGCGGCCTTTCGGCCAATGGCAAGCTCTACGCTGCGCCGTTCTACGGCGAGAGCTCGTTCGTCATGTACCGCAAGGACCTGATGGAGAAGGCGGGCCTGAAGATGCCCGACGCTCCCACTTGGGACTTCCTGCTCGATGCGGCCAAGAAGATGACCGACCGCGCCAATGGCGTGAACGGCATCTGCCTGCGCGGCAAGGCCGGCTGGGGCGAGAACATGGCCTTCATCACGGCTATGTCGAACTCCTTCGGCGCACGCTGGTTCGACGAGAAGTGGAACCCCCAGTTCAACACCCCGGAGTGGAAGGATACGCTCAACACGTATCTGTCCATCATGAAGGACGCAGGTCCCGCCGGCGCCTCGGGCAACGGCTTTTCTGAGAACCTCGCCCTGTTCCAGTCGGGCAAGTGCGGCATGTGGTCGGACGCCACCGCTGCCGGCTCCTTCGTGATCGACCCGAAGGCATCGTCGGTTGCCGCTAACGTTGGCTTCACGCTGGCGCCCGACAAGGGCCTCGGCAAGCGCGCCAACTGGCTCTGGGCTTGGGCTCTGGCTATTCCGGCCGGTTCGCAGAAGGTAGATGCCGCTCAGAAGTTCATCGGCTGGGCGACCTCCAAGCACTACGGCGATCTGGTTGCCTCCAAGGAAGGCTGGGCCGCTGTTCCTCCGGGCACGCGTACCTCGCTGTACAACAACCCGAAGTACCTGGAAGTGCCGTTCGCCAAGATGACGCTCGAGTCCATGAACGCTGCTGACCCGACCAAGCCGACTGTCAAGCCGGTGCCGTATGTCGGCGTGCAGTTCGTCGCTATTCCTGAGTTTGCAGGTATCGCGACGAAGGTTGGCGAGCTGTTCTCGGCAGCTCTGGCTGGCCAGATGTCGGCTGACGACGCGCTGGCGCAGGCTCAGACCTATACGACCGACGCCATGACCAAGGCCGGCTACATCAAGTAGTCCGGTAGAAGACTTGGCCCTCTCCGCCGCGCGCGGGGAGGGCTGATCTCGGCAACGGGGCACCGCTGTAGGGGCGCACTGCTATGCGCCCGCTTCAATACACGCTCAAGACGGCGGGCAAACCACCTGTTGCACCACGGGCGCACTGCGGTGCGCCCCTACGCCTCTACCGCCTGTCACCGTGCAATATTGAACAACTCGAAGTTCGCTGACCGAAGCGTACGATCCCATGGCTACCCGTCACGCTCAGGTTGTTGGAAAATGGGCCCTCGCGCCCGCGGTGGCTGTGCTGGCCGCCTGGTCCTTCGTGCCATTGGCGTTGACCTTTTACTTCGCCTTCCTGCGCTACAATCTGCAGGACCCGGACAATACCGGTTGGGCTGGCTTTTCAAATTTCTATTACTTCTTCAAGGATCCCTATTTCCTCAAGGATCTGTTCAACACCGTGGCGCTGGTCGCGGGCGTCATTGTCGCCACCGTGGTCGGCGGCGTGCTGCTGGCGCTGCTGCTGGACCAGCCGTTCTGGGGCCGCGGTATTGTCCGCCTGCTCATGATCTCGCCGTTCTTTATTATGCCCACCGTGTCCTCGCTGGTCTGGAAGAACCTGATCATGCATCCGGTGTTCGGACTGTTTGCTGGCGTACAGACCTACTTTGGCGTGCACCAGCCGTTCGACTGGTTCGGCAGGATGCCGCTGTTTTCGGTCGGCTTCATCGTGGCCTGGCAATGGCTGCCCTATGCGGCGCTGATCCTGCTGACCGCGCTGCAGTCGCTCGACGAAGAGCAGAAGGACGCGGCCGAGATGGATGGAGCGGGGCCGCTGAACTACTTCCGCTACATCGTGCTGCCGCACCTTGCCCGCCCGATCACCGTCGTCATCCTGATCGAGACCATCTTTTTGCTGAACATTTTTGCCGAGATAAAAGTCACCTCGGTGGGCGGGTTCGCCGGCAACCTCACGTATCTCGTGTTCTCGCAGCTGAACGACGCCACCGACGTCGGCATGGCGGCGGCCGGCGGCCTGATCGCCGTGGTGCTGGCCAATATCGTTTCGGCCTTCCTGGTCCGCCTCGTCGGCCGAAATCTGGAGGCCTGACCCATGGCGCGCAGGCAATCCACCGCCCGAACCGCAACGCTGACGGTCGTCGCCTGGACGTTCGGTCTCTTGATGTTCTTTCCGATCTTCTGGACGGCCGTGGCCGCCTTCAAGACCGAGTCCGACGCCTACACCTTGCCGCAGAACATGCTGACGACGCCTTGGACGCTTGAGAATTTCGCCATCGTCGAAGATCGGTCCGACTACTTCCGCTATGTCTTCAACACCACCGTCATCGTGGTGCTTTCAACCCTGCTCGGCCTTGCGCTCGCCATCCCGGCGGCCTGGTCGATGGCCTTTGCACCCACCCGGGAGGCCAGTAGCAAACTCAGCGGCTGGACCTGGCTCGCCATCATCGCGGCGTGCTCGGCCATCTGCTTCGTGGTGCTGTATCTGAACGATTGGAAACCCAGCAATGCCTTCGTCGGCATCGTCCTGCTGCTGCTGTTCGTTGTTCCGCCGAGCCTGTGGGCCTGGACGCGGCGCACGTCCGAACTCGCTGCTCTGGATGCTCTCGACCAAGATGATGCCGCCGGCCGGCGCACTCATCCCGATCTACCTCATTTTCAACCGCAATGGCCTGGTCTTCAAGGATTGGGGTTGGATCAATCTCACCAGCTACAGCATCATGGACAGCTTCTGGGGCATGGTGCCGCTCATGACGCTGCTCAATCTGCCGATCATGATCTGGATGCTGTTCACCTACTTCAAGGAAATCCCGGTCGGCATCCTGGAAGCAGCGCGCATGGACGGCGCCTCCTTGTGGAACGAGCTCAGCCGCGTGCTCACCCCGATGGCGTTGCCCGGCATCGCCTCGACCTGCCTGCTCAACATTATCCTGACCTGGAACGAGGCCTTCTGGTCTCTGAACCTGACCAACAAGGCGGCAGCCCCGCTGGCCTTCTTCATCTCGGAATACTCCAGTCCGGAGGGCCAGTTCTGGGCCAAACTCTCGGCCGCCTCGATCATGGCCATCGCGCCGATCCTGATCGTGGGCTGGTTCTCGCAGCGCCAGCTGGTGCGGGGACTGACGTTCGGGGCGGTGAAGTGATGTTGAAGGAATAGGGAATAGGCGAGTGGGATAGAGATGTGATAATTCGGGAATAGAACAATGGCAACAATTTCCATGACACCTAATCCACAATCCCTAGTCCCAAATTCCTTTTCCCTAGTCCCTCACTAGAGAGCACCCATGGCCAGCATCGCGCTCGAAAAAGTCGTCAAGTCATTCGGCGACACGACGGTCATCCACGAGTTGGACCTCGCTATCGCTGATGGCGATTTCGTCGTGTTCGTGGGCCCGTCGGGTTGCGGCAAGTCCACGCTGTTGCGGCTGATCGCGGGGCTGGAGGACACCAGTTCCGGGCACATTCGCATCGACGGCGAGGATGTGACGGATGCCCCACCAGCTAAGAGGGGCCTAGCCATGGTGTTCCAATCCTATGCGCTCTATCCGCATATGTCCGTCTACAACAACATCGCCTTTCCATTGAAAATGGCCAAGCTGGACGCCGCCACCATTGACCAAAAGGTGAAAGAGGCGGCGCTCTCGCTCAATCTCACTGAATACCTCACCCGCCGCCCCGGCCAGTTGTCGGGCGGGCAGCGCCAGCGCGTCGCCATCGGCCGTGCGATCGTTCGCGAGCCGCGCGCGTTTCTATTCGACGAACCACTGTCCAACCTGGACGCGGCCTTACGTGTCGGCATGCGCATGGAAATCAGCGAACTCCACCACAGCCTCAAAACCACCATGGTCTACGTCACCCACGATCAGATCGAGGCCATGACACTGGCTGACAAGATCGTGGTGCTGAACGCCGGCCGTATCGAGCAGGTCGGCTCGCCGCTCGAACTCTACAACAAGCCCGCCAACCAGTTTGTCGCCGGCTTTATCGGGTCGCCTAAGATGAACTTCGTCACTGGCGCCCCGGCCGCCAACCGCAACGCCGAAACCATCGGCATCCGTCCCGAACACATCGCCATCTCGATGGACAAGGGCGAATGGGCCGGCACGGTGGGCGTCGCCGAACATCTCGGCTCCGACACCTTCTTGCATATCCAGGCCGCCGCGCTCGGCATGCTGACGGTTCGCGCCGCCGGCGACGTTGCCGTGAACTACGGCGACCGCGTGTTCCTGACGCCCGACGATAAACGCATCCACCGCTTCGACCAGAGCGGTGCGGCGATCCGGTCATGAGCGCGGGATACGACTACATCATTGTCGGCGGTGGCTCGGCGGGCTGCGTTGCAGCTTGGCGGCTTGTGAAAGACCACGGCGCGCGCGTACTGATCGTCGAGCGCGGCCCCGCGAAAGCTTCTGGCCTGTCGGGCTTCTATCTCCCCATGCCGGCCGCCTGGATGAAGGGCATCCGCGGCAGCGCAGTGGTCGAAATGCACCAGCCGGTGCCGCAGAAGCATCTGGACGGGCGCGCGCCGCAAGTCGGGCAGGCGAACATCCTGGGCGGCGGATCGTCCGTGAACGCCATGGTGTACATGCGCGGCCAGCATGAGGACTACGACACTTGGGACCGTTTTCTCGGCCAGGGCTCGGGCTGGTCCTATGCCGACATGCTACCGCACTTTCGGGGGTTGGAACACAACCACCGCTTCCACGACACCTGGCATGGCGTCGATGGCCCCTTGCATGTCTCCGATTCCGGCGCCGTCTGTCAGTTGACGGAAGATTTCATCCGCGCCACCCAGGGCCTCGGTGTGCCCTACACCGCCGATTTCAATGGCGCCAGACAACTCGGCGTCGGCACCATGCAGTACACGACGCAACGCAACCGCCGCTGCAATGGCGTGATGGCCTATCTTGATCCGATCCGCAACTCCGGCCGTCTCACCATCGAAACCGACTGTACGGTATCGCGGCTGATCGTCGAGAAGGGCCGCTGCGTCGGCGTCGCATACCTTCGGGACGGGAAAGAAACGATCGCGCGCGCCGATGGCGAAGTTCTGTTGGCGGCCGGCAGCTACAATACGCCGAAGATCCTAATGCTCTCGGGCATCGGCGCATCGGCGCAACTGGCCAACCACGGTATTGCCTGCCTGGCCGATGTGCCGGGGGTCGGTGAGAATCTGCAGGATCATCACGAAGTGCCGGTAGTGTCCGCCACCAGCGGACACCACGGCTATTTCGGCGAGGACCGTGGGTTGCGCGCCCTCAGGAACGGTTTGCAGTACCTCATGTTCCGCACCGGACCTGTCGCCTCGGTCGGCGTCGAGGCCTGCGCCTGTATCGATCCCGATGGAAGCGACCGCCCGTCGATCCAGATGTACTGCATACCGACGGTTTACATCGATGGCGACGTCAAGGGCGTTGCGCCGCAAGAGGGCGTGACGTTGAACGCCTGCCTGCTGCGCCCCAAATCCCGCGGCACGGTGCGCTTGCGCTCCGCCAACCCGTTCGACAAACCCGTGGTCGACAACAACTACCTGGCCGATCCCGATGACTTGCGGCTGGAAATCGCCGGTTTGCGCTATGCGCGCAACATTCTGGCTGCCAAACCGCTGGCCCAACGGGTCACGCACGAGTTGATTCCCGGGGCCGGCGTGACCGACGACGCGGGCCTGGCCGCGCACTGCCGCAAGACCGTCAAAACCACCTGGCATCCCAGCGGTACGGCGCGGATGGGCGGGGAGAATGATCACCAAGCCGTGCTCGATGCGCGCTGCCGGGTGCGCGGCATCGAAGGCTTGCGCGTCATCGACGCCTCAGCCATGCCCTTCGTGCCCTCGGGCAACACCAACGCACCGACCATGGCGCTGGCCGACCGCGCTATCAGCCTGATGATGAGCGGCCGGGCAAAACCCGCAGCAGCATGAGAGAGCCTTCCCAATGACCGTGAAACTCTCCCTGGCCACTCTTGGCAATCTAGGGCCGAAGGTTGCCGTTCCCGCGTACAACCGCGCGGATCTCACCCCCGGCATCGTCCACATCGGCACCGGCAATTTCCACCGCGCCCATCAGGCGCTCTACATGGATAAGCTGTTCAACAAGGGCCTGGATAAGGACTGGGGCATCATCGGCACCGGCGTGCAGGCGGCCGACGTGAAGATGTACGATGCGCTGATGGCGCAGGATTGCCTGACCACGGTGGTCGAGCAGGAGGCCAACCTCAGCACCGCGCGCGTCACCGGCTCGATGATCGGCATGATCAGACCGGGCGATAAAGCGGCGCTGCTGGCGCGCCTTGCGGACCCATCGACCAGGATCGTCTCGCTCACCGTCACCGAGGGCGGCTACTTCATCGATCCCGCGACCGGCCAATTCAATCCCGATGCGCCTGAAATCCGGAGGGATGCCGCGAACCCAGACAATCCG
The DNA here is from genome assembly GCA_963732765.1 of uncultured Alphaproteobacteria bacterium. Taxonomy (GTDB): domain Bacteria; phylum Pseudomonadota; class Alphaproteobacteria; order Rhizobiales; family Hyphomicrobiaceae; genus JANYHF01. The sequence continues at coordinate 570,350 of CAVTAS010000010.1, forward strand.
TCGACGGCCTTCGGTCTGATTGCGCTCGGCCTCTCGCTACGCCGCAAGGCGGGGCTGAAGCCCTTCACCGTCATGTGCTGCGATAACATCCCGCATAATGGCGTCGTCACGCGCAACGCCGTCGCCGGGCTGGCACGGCTCTCCAATCCCGATCTCGCCAAATGGATCGAGGCCGAGGCCGCGTTTCCCAACGCTATGGTCGATCGCATCACGCCAGCGACGACGGACGCTCAGCGCAAACTGCTCGCCGAAACCTACGGCGTTGAAGACAACTGGCCGGTCTTCTGCGAAGAGTTCACGCAGTGGGTGATCGAGGACAAGTTCTGTAACGGCCGCCCGGCCTTCGAGGAGGTCGGCGCCGAATTCGTGCCTGACGTGACGCCCTACGAGTTCATGAAGATCCGCATCCTGAACGGTGGCCACGCCGCCATCGCCTATCCCGGTAGCCTTCTGGACGTTCACTTCGTCCACGACGCCATGAACCATCCGCTGATCGGCGCGTTCTTCGCCAAGATCGAGCAAGACGAAATCATCCCGACGGTGCCGCCGGTGCCGAACACCAACCTCAAGGACTACTACCAGCTTATCCATCGCCGCTTCTCGAACCCCAAGATCGGCGACACCATCCCGCGCCTGGCCTTCGACGGCTCGAACCGCCAGCCCAAGTTCATCGTGCCGGTGATCGCCGATCAGCTGAAGGCGGGGCGGAGCATCGCCGGCTTGGCGCTGGAGTCGGCCCTCTGGTGCCGCCACTGCGCGGGCACGACGGCCAGCGGCAAAACAATCTCGCCGAACGATCCGGCCTGGGACCGGCTGCAGAAGACCGCACTGGAAGCACGCGGCAATCCTCACGCTTGGCTGGCGATGTCGGATGTTTATGGCGACGTCGGACAATCGGCTGAGGTCATGGCGGCGTTCACTGCGGCGCTGAACGGACTGTGGTCGATGGGCACGGCGGCGGTGCTGGGGGCGTATGTCGGGGGGCCCATGTAGGTTGGGTCAAGCTCTTGCGCGACCCAACATCTAGCCGCAAGCACCACCCGAGGATTGTTGGGTTGCGCTGAAACGCTTGACCTAACCTACACCCAAAGGAGCCTCAAGTGTACCTCGAAAAACTGAAACTCGACGGTCGCATTGCCGTCGTCACGGGCGCGGGCCAGGGGATTGGCGCGGCCATCGCCCATGCGCTTGGCGAAGCGGGCGCGACGGTCATCGTGACCGACATGGCGCCTGAAAAGATCAAGACCAGTGTCGATACGCTGACCAAGCTGAAGATCAAGGCCCACGGCATGACGCTCGACGTCACCAAGTCGGCGGATGTCGATAAGGTCTGTGCCCAGATCGTTAGGGATCACGGCCGGGTCGACATTCTCATCAACAACGCCGGCATCGCCAAGAGCCTCGTGAAGGCCGAGGACACCACGGACGCGCACTGGCGCATGCATATGGATGTGAACCTCGACGGTGTATTCTGGTGTTGCCGCGCGTTCGGGCGCGAGATGCTGCGCCAAGGCAAGGGGTCGATCGTGAACATCGGCTCGATGTCCGGCATCATCTCGAACAAGCCGCAGGAGCAGGCGTTCTACAACGCCTCCAAGGCCGCCGTGCACCACATGACACGCTCGCTGGCCGGCGAGTGGGCGGCGCGCGGCGTGCGCGTCAATGCGGTGGCTCCGACCTATATCGATACCCCGCTGGCCGCCGGCGTGGTGGACGACTATCCCGAGATGTACAAGACGTGGCTGGAGATGACGCCGATGGGCCGCGTCGGCCAGCCAGACGAGATCGCGTCTGTCGTACATTTCCTGTCCAGCGATGCGGCCAGCCTGATGACAGGATCGATCGTATTGGCGGATGGCGGATATTGCTGCTGGTAGAAAGTGTAGTCCCTCGTGCCCAAACCCCAACTGGTGATCTTCGACTGCGACGGCGTGCTGGTCGATAGCGAACCCTTGTCGATGCGGGTGCTGGTCGAGACCATGCGCGGGGCTCGGTCTCGATCTTCGGTCGAGGACTGCTACCGGAACTTTCTCGGGCCGCAGCCTCTCAAGCCTGAAGGCGACTTTGCGCGACCAGTATGCAAAGACCATCTCGGATCATCAGCTGGCAGCCATGCGCGAGCGTCTCTATGAAATTTACCGTGCCGAGTTGCGGCCTATTTCCGGAATCCTACCGTTGCTTGGCCGCTCCTCCTGGCCGCGCTCGATCTCGAGAGCTGCGTCGCCTCCTCCAGCCTGCCCGACCGCATCCGGATTTCCCTGGAGCTGACGGGGCTGGCGCCGCATTTCGGCGCGCATGTTTTCAGCGCCACCATGGTGGCGCATGGCAAGCCGGCGCCGGACCTGTTCCTCTATGCGGCAGCTGAGATGGGCGTGGAGCCCGAGCGCTGCCTGGTCATCGAGGACAGCCCGGCCGGCATCGAGGCCGCGCATCGTGCCGGCATGCGGGCGTTCGCGTTCATGGGCGGCTCCCACGTCGAACCCGCCGGATTGCGCGCGGCCATGCGGCCGCTGAAGCCCGCCCACACTTTTGACCGTATGGACGAGCTTCCAGCACTGCTTCAATCGTTGTGATTGCCAGCCGTACTAAGCGGCTGCGCGCGGATCGGGACCGTACACGTTGGGACCTTCCTGGCCTTCGAGAACGCCGAGCGAAATCAGCGACCAGAACGGCACGATGTTCATCGGAATGACCCACCAGCCCGAGAAGCCGCGATCGTGGCAGCGCTTGACCTGGGTGGCCAGGCCCATCCAGATCGCAGCGAGATAGCCAATCCCGATGGTGATGATCGAAGGCGTGCTGGTGACCATCTGGACGTCCGGCGCGGACATCTGCTCCGGGGTCACAGCTGGCGTGCCATCGGCATTGAGAACAGCAAAGGGGATGCCGAACAGCAGATAGGCAAGTCCGCCCGCAATCAGCACTGCGAGGATCGAGGCTAGTACGCCGAGCCAGAAGCCGCCGCGCCCGGTACGTCCGAAAAAGGAAAACAGAAGGTTCATGATGGTACCCCTCGGGTGTTAAGTCGCTAGCCATTGGGCAGTCTACCCGATAGGACGCTATCGCCTCAAGCAAACTCCATTATGACACCATCCACGGGCAGCACATCGCCGGGCTCGGCGCGAATGGCCTTGATGGTGCCGTTGCGCTCGGCTTTGAGAATGTTCTCCATTTTCATGGCCTCGACTACGGCCAAGGCATCGCCCGCCTGTACCTCCTGGCCAGCCTCGACATGCAGCGCCTTGAGCAGCCCTGGCATGGGGCATAGCAGGAAGCGCGAGAGATCGGCCGCAACCTTCACAGGCATCAGCCGCGCCAGTTCCGCCTCGCGCTCGGTGTAGACACGGGCAGCGACGCTCAGGCCGCGGAAGGCGAGGTGTACGCCGTTCGCAATCGGGCGCACCTGCACCTCCACCTGCTCGCCGCCGACGAGCCCGCTCCAGGCCGGCTCGCCCGGCCACCACGGGCTCTCCACCGCGAGGCGGCGGCGCGTGCCCCCAGCCTCATCCAGGAAGCTCACCGTGATCGGCTGTGTTATGTCGCCCTCCACATGCACTTGAATCTCTTCGCGCCCCAGTACCACCACGCGGTTCTGCGCGAACCGCACCTTGCCGCCGCTCATCTGCTGCGTGATCTGGCGCCGGCGCGTGTTGGCCAGATGATCGATGGCGGTGGCGACAGCCGCCAGCACCTCGCGCTCCTTGCCGGCAGGCGGGCGCGGCTGGAAACCGTCGGGATACTCTTCGCGGATGAAGGCGGTGGAGAGTCTGCCTTCGCGCCAGCGCGGATGTTGCATAAGCGCCGTCAGGAAGGGAATGTTGTGCGCGATGCCGTCTATGGTGAAGCCGTCCAGCGCCCGGGCCATCGCATCCACCGCCGCGATCCGCGTCGGGCCATGCGTACACAGCTTGGCGATCATCGGATCGTACCAGGTCGAGACTTCCGCCCCTTCCGTGACGCCGGTGTCGTTGCGCACCGTGATGCCGTCGGTCACCCCCTCGCGCGGCGGACGGTAACGCACCAGGCGGCCGATCGAGGGTAGGAAATTGCGGTACGGATCTTCGGCATACACGCGCAACTCCACCGCCCAGCCTTTGACCTTCACATCGGCTTGCCGAAGCGTCAGCTTCTCGCCGGCCGCCGACCGGATCATCTGCTCGACCAGATCGATGCCGGTCACAAGTTCGGTCACCGGATGCTCGACCTGCAGCCGCGTGTTCATCTCCAGGAAGAAGAAGCTCTTGTCCTGCCCCGCAACGAACTCCACCGTCCCCGCCGAATCGTAACCAACGGCCCTGGCCAGCGCCACCGCCTGCTCGCCCATGGTGTTGCGTGTCTTGGCGTCCAACAGCGGCGAGGGCGCCTCCTCCACCACCTTCTGGTTGCGGCGCTGGATCGAGCACTCCCGCTCGCCCAGATGAATGACGTTGCCATGCTTGTCGCCGAGCACCTGGATCTCGATGTGGCGCGGGCTTTCGATGTATTTTTCGATCAGGATGCGGTCGTCGCCGAACGAGGCCTTGGCCTCTGACTGCGCGAGGCCGAACCCTTCCTCGGCTTCCTTGGCCGAATAGGCGACCCGCATGCCCTTGCCGCCGCCGCCCGCCGAGGCCTTGATCATCACCGGATAGCCAATGTCCGCTGCCACCCGTACTGCCTCGCGCGCATCCGCGATTTCGCCCATGTGGCCGGGCACGGTGGATACCTTCGCCTTGGCCGCCGCCCGCTTGCTCTCCAGCTTGTCGCCCATCGCCGCAATGGCTCTGGCATTAGGACCGATGAAGACAATTCCGGCCTTTTCGAGCGCGACTGGAAACTCGGAGCGTTCGGACAGGAACCCATAGCCCGGGTGCACCGCTTCGGCGCCGGTCTCACGAGCCGCCGCGATGATCCGTTCCATGACGAGATAGGACTGTGCGGCCGGCGCCGGTCCGATGGCGACGCGCTCGTCCGCCATCTCGACGTGCAGCGCATCCCGATCGGCCTCAGAGTAGACCGCCACCGTCTTGATGCCGAGCCGCCGTGCGGTCTTTATGATGCGGCAGGCAATTTCGCCGCGATTGGCAATCAGGATTTTCTTGAACATGTGGCCCCTTGCAACGGCGCGCGATAGGTCCCTCCCGCCGTTAGCACCGTTCTACGATGCCGGATCGGTGGGGGGCAACAAGTAGCCGCCGGCATGCAAACGCGTGGCTCTGGCACGTGCCGGTTCCCGTCATGGGCAAGTGACTGGGCCGTCAGTCTTCGGCATCAATCAGTTCACAGATGGTCAGAGCACGAACCTGCCCGGTTGGGGCCAGCGTGAGCGCCAACCTCGCATCGATGTGGCTGTGCCCAGCCAGGATCTTGCGCAGCACGCCGATCAGGTCGGGACCGGAGACGCCCTTGACGACATAGCCGTCGGCCCCGGCCGCAAGGCAGGCCTGGACAATGTCGGGATCCTGGCGGAACGAGAACATCACGATCCGCACGTCGGGGGCCGTCGCCCGGACACGTGCGGCGGCATCGACGCCGCCCCCCGGCATGTTGACGTCGAGGCAGACCAGGTCGGGCCGCAAGCTGGTTGCGATTGTGACAGCATCATCAGCTGACGCCCCTTCCGCGACAACCTCAAAATCAGGTTCACCGGTGAGGATGTCGACCATCCCCGCGCGCACCAGCCTATGATCGTCGACAACGGCGAGGCGGTAGATCATGCGGCTTGACCTGGATCTGGGCGGATCGTTCGTTCCCATTCGCCGCGCGCTCGCGGACGGGCGCCACCCCCGAAAGCTTGGCAGCAGGTTGGTGTCGCCTGCAACTGGACGAGCAACAATTGTAGCGCAACAACTGCGCCAATTCGCAACGAGGCGAGTGTTTGGTTAACGCATGCGAACCAGGGAGTTGTGCCGCGGATTGCCGGCACATCATACCCTTCGCCAGTTAGCATTTTGGCATCAGTTCGCCTTGGCGTCGGCGCCCGTATGACCCATGCGCGCATGCAGAACGTTGCGCAGTGCGCCGGCCGCCAGACTGGGCGTGACGTAGGCTTCGCCCTGATGGACCCGGCGCAGGATCGAGACCAACTCGCTACCGCCAATGCCCTTGACGATGTAGCCGAACGCGCCCAGCTGCATCACGACTGACATGTTCTCCTCGCTTTCGGAGTTGGTCAGGACGACAACTTTGGTCGCCGGATGCAGGTTGCCGATGGTGCGCGCCGCATCGATGCCACCGCCGGGAATATTCAGATCGAGCAGGATCACGTCGGCGCTGCCAGCAGCGGCGATTTGCAGCGCTTCCACAGCGTCCGCCCCTTCGGCCACGACTTCCATGTCGCTGGCTGCATCAATTGCCTGCCGTATGCCGGCACGAAACAGGGGATGGTCGTCGATGATTGCTACGCGGGCTACTCCATGCATGTCTCGCTCCACTAGAAACATTTGGGCGCATTCTACGATTTGCCGCGGGGCGCTTGGCCTGCTCCAAATCGTCTGCTGATTCTTTTGATCTCGCCCTACCACAATCGTAGTCTGACAACGTTCCCGGTCGCCCTTGTTGCAACTACTTGAGATAGTGCCCTACAATCAGCCGGCGAACCAACCATGATTTCAAGAATTGGTTTCGACGCTGGGCTAGCTCCGTGCAACTACTTAAGACTTACAGTCACTTGTATTGAGGCTATCGCAAGGTGTCTGATGCGCCGCTGACGGACGATGTCAGCTTTCTGTCATTCTGCACCTGTCAATGGCTGTCGCGAGGCGCCTTACGCACCGCTCAAAGGCCGCGCACGAGAATGCCGAGCAGGAGCAGCACGTAGGCCGCCAGCAGCGTCAGAAACGCCACGCCGCCGATCACCGGCACCTGCACTAGCCCCGAAGCGGAGAGCACTGCGGCCAGCGCAAGCAGGAACGAAACAAACACCGTCATCAGGCTCGGCGAAGACAAGCGCATGGGACCCCCCTTGAAGGCTGCTGGCGCTGCTATAGCCGGGGAATCGTTTCGGACAAAGCGGGGGGTGTTAGCGCCGCCGCCGGCCGCCGAACATGCGGAACAGCATCAACAGCAGCAGCAGCGATCCACCCAGACCCGTCGAGACGGCAGCGGTGTGCTTGTACCACAGCAGCAGGGGCGAGACGTCGCCGCTGGTCACCAGATCGAAGTCCTGCTGCAGGTTGACGAAGTTGAACAGGCTGCCATCGCGCAGCATCAGACCGACCGCCGCTTCCTGGTTGCGGCTGGTCAGCACCGCTTGCTGCAGGTTGGCCTGCGAGAACAGCTTCATGCGTGTGGGATCGTCGGCCACAGCGCTGATCAGGCGCACGGCGGCATTGCGTTTCAGGCCTTGCACATAGCCTGCGAACAGATTGAACTCGTCGCTGCCGAGCGAGCGCGAGAGCGAGCGCTGCCGCTCCGGCGTCATCCCGCCCACCGCCTCGCGCAGATCACGCGGTAGCGCGCCAATGCGGGTCACGGCGTATTTATCGTCGAGCGCCAGCAGCTGCTTCAGGCTTTCGACCGTGAAATCCTTCGGCTTGGCGATGCGGTGCAGCTCGTTGGCCGCCACTTTGGCAACCTGCGAGCCGGCCAGCTGCTGCCAGCCGAACGCCTCGTCAAGCGAGCGCGTATCGGTGGCGATATCCAGCACCGGGTCCGGCATGCGCTTGGCCGCTTCGTCCAGTGTGCCGTCGGAAAGGCGCTTAGCGACCCCGGGCTCGCCTTCCGACGCCAGCACCAGCGCCACCACGCGGTCGACGCGCGGCAGCTGAACAGCCGATACCGTGTTCATGAAGGCCTTGAACGCCGGTTGCTTCTCAGTCAGCTCCAGCACCTTGGCGTGGGCGGCCTTGAACTCGTGCCAGACCTGCAGGATATGGTCAGCGGTGCCCGCACTGATGTCCTTGAGGTGAGTTTGGAGTTGTTCGGCAATGGCCAGGGCGATCTCGGCTTTCACCTTGGACTTGGTATCGTCCGAGCGCATCTCGGATTCGATAATCGGCAGAATGCCCGCACGCATCTCCCAGATGTCCTTGGCGATCAGGATCAGGCCGATGCCGCCGGCCACCACCGAGACGATCTTGCCGAGCACCGCGCCGACCACGCGCTGCCCGATGCGCTTGGCCAGGTTTGCCAGCGCCTTGCGCGCCACCAGGATGACCGCTCCCGCGATCAGCCCCTTGCTCTGAACCGCAAGGTCCGTGTTGGTGACTGATGCGCTACCCGCAGCGGCCGTCTGCTGGAACGCCTTACCGGTGTCGTCGGCCACCAGCATGGACACCGATGCCCCGTAACGCGGCCCAAGGAAAGCGCGTACGCAAGCCACCGCCGGTGCTGCAGCGTCAAGGGTCGCCAGCTCGATCCGGCTGGTAAGCTGCCTGCCGACATCGGCCGCGATGGCCTCGATGGCCTTGTTCATCTCCTCGGAACGATAAGTGCGCTCGGCCACCGAAGTCGCCAGCGCTTGCGCTGCCTCTTGCGAGGCCAGACTCGACAGCAGCGTCGACCAGCTGGTTTCTTCTTGGATTTCCGTGACCGACTTGGTCACGCGCTGATCCAGCGCCAGGTCCGCGCCAGTCTCGCGCCAGGCGATGTTGACCAGGGCTGGATATTCCACCCCTTCCAGGCCCTTGGCTATGGCGGCATAGGTTAGGCTGTCGATAGCGTTGCGGAAGGCTTCCTCGTCGCCAACCTGGCAATTGGCCGGCAGCGGAGCGTTGGCTTTGACTTGGGTGGTTGCGGTCTGGGGATCGGCCGCGAAGGTCGGCGCGGTGGTCGCGATCAGCAGCGAGAGTGCTGTTGCGCCCGATACCATTTGCCTGAACAGCCGATCCATCCGCCACACTATCGTTATTGAACCCCGCCCCGATTGGGCGCGCACACTATACCGGAAGCTGCGGCGGAACCAGGGCACTTCGTGTTGGCCGTTGGCGACACCCGTTACCGGGAGCCGGCCGCGAACGGCGATAGCTGCGGCCTGAGGAGAACTGCCGATCCCGATAGATCCGCATGAAATCACTGTATAGGACCAGTCCATGACAAATCATTCATCACGGACTCACAATGCCTACGCGGTACTCCTGCCGGCTTTCGCCGAGCCGCAGCTCGATGCGCCGTTGCGCGATTTCCTGCGACATGGCGGCAAGGCGCTTTTGCTAGGCGAGACCCGAGATGAATACGTCGCGAGGCGCATGAGCAATGAGCGCCTGGCGCGCGAATCGCCTGCAATGATCCAGGCGTTCTGCGCCGAGGCCCGGCACCTGGGTGGACCTATTATTATAGCCGTGGATCAAGAGCCGGCCGGCATTCAGCGCCTGCAAGGGCTGGTGCCCGGACTGGCCACGCTCGATGCATTGCATGCCATGTCGACGGCCGAGATCGAAGCCAGTGCGGCTGCCATGGCGAAAGCGGCTCGCGCCCTTGGCGTCAATCTGTTCCTGGCGCCGATACTGGATGTCGTGACCGGTTCAACACCCTGGATCACGAACCGTACGCTCGGCCCGGATCCGGCAGAAGTGGCGCGGATCGGGGTCGCCTTCATCAAAGGTGTGCAGGCCAGCGGCGTTGCTGCATCCGCCAAGCATTTTCCAGGCTATCGCGACATGATCGTCGATCCTGCGATTGACCTGGCCAGCCAAGCTGGTTCGGCCGCCGAGTTGGAGGCCGGGCTTGCCGTCTTCCGTGCCGCGGTCGACTGCGGCCTTCAGGCAATCATGACGGGGCCGGCGATCGTCGAAGCGCTTGATGCCCACAACTCGGCGTCAACGTCGGCGGCCACGATGCAGATGCTGCGTGGCCGGTTCGGGTTCAAAGGGCTGATTGTCAGCGACGATCTCGACGCACCGTCCGTGATGCTGAAGGACACGCTTGCCGAGACAGCTGTCAAATCCATCGCAGCGGGTGCCGATTTGCTGTTGCTGGCGTCTGGACCGCACCTGCCCGAAATTGCCGCCGCCATCGTCGGCGCTGTCAAGTCCGGCCGCATTCCGGAAGGCCGGCTGGCTGAGGCCGCAGAGCGCGTCCGGGGCCTTGCTGCGACGCTCAGCTAGCCCGGGGCAAAGTTTCAGACCAGGCGCCGACATCCCTTCCGCCCCCGCTGCAATCGCGCTAAAGAGCCGCTTGCATCGGATAGCGAGGGGCGGCACATGACCAAGGCGATACTCGGCATCATCGGCGGCAGCGGGCTTTACGACCTGCCCGGTTTGCAGAATGCGCGCACCGAGGCGATCAAATCGCCGTGGGGCGAGCCGTCCGACGAGCTCAAGTTCGGCACCATCGGCGCAACGTCGATCGTCTTCCTGCCGCGCCATGGCAAGGGCCACAAGGTCTCGCCTTCCGACATCAACTACCGCGCCAACATCGACATCCTGAAGCGCGTCGGCGTCACCGACCTGATCTCGGTCTCGGCCTGCGGCTCGTTGAAGGAAGAGCTGGCGCCCGGCCATTTTGTGCTGGTCGACCAGTTCATCGACCGCACCTTTGCCCGCCCCAAGAGCTTCTTCGGCAAGGGTTGCGTAGCCCATGTTTCGATGGCCGATCCGGTCAGCCCCGGATTGGTCGCGCGCATCGCCGAGGCCGCTGCAGTCGATGACATCCTGCACACCCGCGGCGGCACCTACATGGTCATGGAAGGCCCGCAGTTTTCGACCCGTGCCGAGAGCAATCTCTACCGCTCCTGGGGATGCTCGGTGATCGGCATGACCAACATGCCGGAGGCTAAGCTCGCCCGCGAGGCCGAGATTTGCTACGCCACCATCTCGATGGTGACGGACTACGATTGCTGGCATTCCGACCACGCCGACGTCGACGTCGCCTCGGTGATCAAGGTCATGAACGAGAACGCCTCGAAGGCCCAGCGCCTGATCGCCCGTGTGGCGCGCGATTTCCCGGCCGAGCACGAGCCCTGCCCGATCGGCTCGGATCGCGCGCTTGACGTGGCGATCATGACGGCGCCCGACAAGCGCGATCCCGCGTTGGTGGCGAAGCTGGATGCGGTGGCGGGGAGGATGCTTTAGGAAGCGGGCACTAGGCTTTAGGCATTGGGCGAAGCGAAAGTGCCCAATGCCTCAGGCCCAAAGACCATTTCACTGACAAACCCCTTTGCCCACATGCCTGGGCATCAGGTCGACGTGGAAATGATCGCGGTGCTGCGCATTTGCTTCCGGCCCGAGCACCGTCGCGAAGGTCTCGCAGGCGCCGTCGTGGACCGTGCGCAGGAACTGGCGGTCGGCGGACGAACCTCTCCAGCCGGAGGCAACGGCGATCGTGCGTCCATCCGTGAGCGTGAAAGATCCGATATCGACCGCGTTGGCATGGCCGTGCTCGGAGAGGCGGCCGCCTTGCACATTGTTCATGGGCCGGCAGGCGTAGGACGACAGCACTTTCATCTCGGCGACGCCGACGCCATAGATGGCGTGCGCGGAGGGAAGCACCACCTGATCGACCCATTGGTCGAGTGCAGGGATCATCTGACATTGTACTGTGGCGGCGGGTCTGAGGCCAACCTGGCCGTTGCCAACAGCCGAGACCTTGTAGGGCCGCACTGCGCCGCAGTAGCCGTCGCCGCCCGAGATCGAGGCGCTGGCGGCGATGAACGCCGTGTCCCGAACGACCCCGGCCCGCAGGCACGAGACCTCAAGATCCTTGCGCCAGGGTTCATTGCGCGCAACGAACCCGAGTTTGGATGAAGAGCCACAGCTCGCCAATGAGAGAGCCGCCGCCAGGCCGAACAGGCCGAAACTTACTGAACGCCACATGGTGGGGATCTATGGCTGGAGTAGCGTTAAGAAGCGGTAAACAAATGCAGCCTACCGACCAATCGCGCCGCCGCAGCGGCCAAATCCGGCCCGCCATGTGGCAACAGGGTGAATGAGCGATGAACGCTTGTGCCGGAATGGGACACCAGCCTGGCAGTCAGGCAGCCTGCGCGCGGGTTGTCAGTGCGACCCCCAGCACGATGAGCGCAACGCCAGCCCAGGTCAGGGGCGGATAGTGCTCGTTGAAGACGGCCACGCCGGCAATCAGGCCCACCGCTGCTGCGATATAGCCGATCTGGCTGAGGTAGACGGGACCACCCACCGCTTGCAGCCGGAAGAACACCGCGAACATGCCGGACGCCGCGGCGACCTGGGCGAGCGCAAGCCCCGGTACACTTACGAACTTGACGAAAGCGTCGCCGCCTCCCGACGCTATCGCCAGGGCGAGCAGGAACACCGCCGCAGCGGCATGGCTGCCAACCGCCAGTTCGATCGGCCCCGCCCCCTTCGGCCAGTCGAATGTGCGATAGATATTGCCGCAAGCCAGCGAGACTGGAATGAGCATGGCCGCCAACACCCAGCCCAAGGGCGCTGGCTGATCGAGGCCGCCGCGCGACGTCGCCACCAACAGCGCGCCAAGACAGCCCACCGCGATGCCGGCGACACCCAGCCGGTTCGGCGGCCGCACGCCGGTCAGTACCGAAAACAACAGCGTGACGATCGGAGACAACGCGAACATAATACCGGCATAACCCGCCCCGACCTTCGGGATGGCTGTGAACAGCAGCAGGTTCGGGATGGCGTAAGACACGGCGGCGGTGACGATGAAGTAGCGCAGCTGCTGCACGTTGGGCCGGTGCAAGCCGCTGCTTGCCAGCAGCACGCCGCCCAGCACCAGCGCTGCCCCCGCCGATATCACAAAGGCCCACAGGATGGGCGGCAAACCGGCGTCACCTGCCAGCTTGCCGAGCGGGATCGACAGGCCGAGCAAGCCGCCCGTCGCCAGCAACAACAATAGTGGCGATGTCCAAAGTCGGTTCATGCGAACTCATTGCAGTGTTTCGGCAGAGCAACCGATCCCACCTTGCCCTAACGTGCGTAGGGGCTGGGGCTCACCGGCCCCCTTCACCAGAACGCATGTTCAAAGCGACACTAACGCCACTTTGGCGACATTGTCAGGGACCATAAGGCCGTCTAACACTGGCCGCTCCAGATCGCTGGCCAATCCAGATACGACGTCTGCCAAACCGGAGGCAATCGCCGCAATGCTGCATTTCAAATGGGCGTCCGCCGCTGCCGTCATGACCGTGCTGCTGGCATTGCCGGTCGTGCAAGCAAATGCGCAAACGACGCTGAAAATCGCCACCTGGGCTGGCGCCTATGCCGAGGCGCAAAAGATCGCCGTGTTCGACCCCTTTTCCAAGGACACTGGAACGCGCATCGAGGCCTCGCTGCAGGCGGGCGCTGCCGGCCTCACCGGCACCGATTGGGACGTGGCCGATCTCTCGTCCGCCGACGCTGCGGCCATGTGCGACAAGGGGTTGCTTGAGACCATAGATGCGGCGGCGCTGAAGGCCGGATCGGACGGCACCGCAGCCAGTTCCGATTTCCTGCCGGGCGGCCTCGACAAATGTGCCGTCGGCAGCCTCGCCTGGTCCGCGGTTATTCTCTATACAGCTGATAATAAGGACGCCAAGGGCAAGCTGCTGCCCTCACCCAAGTCCGTGAAGGACTTCTTCGATGTGGTGCGCTTTCCCGGCAAGCGGGGTCTGCCACGCAATCCGCGCTATGTGCTTGAACTCGCGATGCTGGCCGATGGCGTTCCGGCCGACGACGTCTATCGCTTGCTCGGCACCGAGGCAGGACGCAAGCGCGCCTTCAACCGGCTGAGCACCATCCGTAGCCAGATCATCTGGTGGACCGAGCCGCAGGAAGCCATGACCGCGCTGAAAGCCCGGACTACGGCCATGACGCTGGGCTTTTCCGGCCGCGCCTTCATGGAGATCGCGACTGGCACCAAGCCGATAAAGATTTTGTGGGATTCGCAGATCTACGACGTCGATGTTTGGGCCGTCTCAAAGACGTCGCGCAACAAGGCCGATGCTTTGAAGTTCATCGCCTATGCCTCCAGCTCGGAAAAGCTGGCCGACAGCGCGCGCCAGCTGCCCTACGGCCCGATGCGGCGGTCGTCCGTGGGCATGGTGGGCAACCACGCCATCCTGGGCACCGACCTGAAGCCGTTCCTGCCCACCTATCCCGACAACTTCACCACGGCTTTGCGGCTCGACGGTGCGTTCTGGCGGCAGAATGAGGCTGAGCTTGGCGTGCGACTGGAAGACTGGATCGATAACACGCCAAGCCGCGCCGGCGTCGGCAAACAGGGTTGAGGGACCTTGTGGATCTGGCCGCGTCTGTTGCCAAGCGGCAACAGTACCGTGACCTTCTGCACCGGTCGATCTTGCGCTAGGGGCTTGCCCCGTGCCACGCTTGCCATGGCGGTGTGGTGAGGGCCCATGGCACCAAACGCAGGCTAAGGCTTTGCCAAAGCAGCGACGCGGCGGGACTTGACGGCGGATTCCAGCTTGCAGGGTGGGCATCGAATGAGTTTTCCGAAGACCGACAGACCGATGGCGCAGTCTGCCAGCGGCTCCATTGCGCTGCGTCGCTTGGGACTGATTGCAGCTGGCGTGGCATTTATCGCAACGACGATTGCCACCCTTCCGGCCGACGCCCGCAGCCGGAAGAAACGCGCCAAGGCGGCCGCGGTGGTCGAGAAGTCAATCGCTCCTGACAAGGCAACTGGGTCGCAGGCGCTGCCACCCGCCGATCCATTCCCCGAAGACTCCCCAACCAAAACCCAGCTAAGCGCCGGCGCTCTCACGGTAACACTGACCGCGGCTGACGCTGGAGCCACTCTTCCGGTCGGCGGAAGCGCAGTGGTCACGTTGGCGATTGAAGCGGGCGGCGGCAACCGTTCAGCAACGATCCTGGCCGAGTCCGAGGGCGGTGAAATCCTGGGCATCACGGGCGGTGACGCCGAAGTCAGCCCGATCCGCGGCGGCCTGTCCGCCGAGATCCGTCTGCCGGCCAGCGGCGCTGCAAACCTCGCCATTGAAATGGGCTTAAAGGGTGGCGCACGTGGCGCCGACGGCCAGTCGCGCAACCGCATGCGCGTGACGCTGCTGCCGCAAAGGGGCGGCAAGGACGAGAGCGTCCTGGCGTGGGGCTTAGCCGACTGCGCGGGCGACTATCACGCCGAACTGCAAAAGATCATCGGTTCACGGCGCGATCGCATGTTGCCAGCTCTGGAAGCCGCGATTGCTGCCGATCCGGATATTTCCGGAAAATGGATGTTTCCGGGCCAGAACAACTCTCCGCTGCTGATCTGTAAGGGTGCCAAGGGCCGCAAGATCGCCGCGTGCACCGGTGCGACCGCCGCCAACACGAAAGACGTGCCCGATGCCGAAGCGGCATGGGACGAAGCCCAAGTGGTGCAGCTGGCAAGCGCCGTGCTAGCCACCAAAGGCGCGCTGCCGGGCTTCCAGAAGCGCCCCCAGCCGTTACGGCAGGTGTCTTTCACGCTGCTCAACAGCATGAAGAACTACATGGAGCAGGTTCCGCATCCCGCGCTCTGCACCGGCGTCGAAGGCATGATCGGCTACTATCGGGACCGCACGCCAAACCTGCGCAATACCATCGCGTCGGTGAAGTCCGCCCTGCCGGCCGCACAGAAGCTGGCCATCGCCAAGGTGGCCGAGCTTGGGCTCGCCCCGGCGGCTGCGAACACCGGCTCCGGCGTCATCTCGGCAGCGGTCGCGGCCGAACCGGCCAGCAGCTATTCGGCGGTCGACCTGGTGGATCAAATCGGCAAGGCCGTGCTCAACGCAACGGATGGGTCCGAGACGGCCGCCATCAAGGACCTCGCGCCCAAGCTGGAGCATATGCGCGCCCTAATGGACGGCCCGACCACGGCCGATCTCGCCGCCGACAAGCGCACGACGGCGTTGGCGGCGCTACGCCTGATCGAAGCCAACCGCTACATCGCCACGGCGGCCAGGAAGTATGCCGACCTGGACGAGGCGGTCTACGGCACCATGAGCGCGGTAGCCGACGCGCACAAAGCCCGCTGCACGTGCCAATAGGCACCTGGCTTTGAGCAGCGGCGGCGGCCAAGGTCACGTCATCAAGGTCACTGCATGGCCGCCAGCATCGGCTGAACCTGTTTACGCCGGGAACCAGCCTCAGCCGGATCGACATGGTCCCGCGCCAGGAAGCACGGCCCGCTATGCGCCATGGCGCAGGTCAGCGGCTCGAAAACGTCGCCCACATCAAGGGCCGTCAACAGTCTGGGGGTTGCGATAGGGGCGAACGCGATCAGCGCGGCGACCGCGCCGGCCGCCAGCAAGGGCGTGTACATGGCAAACTCCGTGTCTTTCCAAGGGGCAGATTTTTGTAAGTCTTTTTCGTCTGACCCTACCATCTGCCTGCCCGGCGGATTTTGCAATCCTGAGTTGCAGACAAGGCTGCCACGTCAATAACAACGTAAAGCCAATTTAAGAGCAATTTGGCGGATTGTTTATCGGCTGCGAAAGCACGCCCGTTCAGCCGGTCCCACTTTTTGTTGACCCCTTACCCGGCCTGCCATTACTTTGTGAGCCAGATAAATAGGGCTAGCTACCGCGACTTCCTCGAATCTGGCCTCCCAACTGGGCCAGACACGCATGGATTTTCGCCGGCTGGCTCCAAATCCACCTCCGGAGCAGACGACATGGCACGCACGATGACTGGCGCGGAAATGGTCCTGAAGGCGCTTGCCGATCAGGGCGTGGAGCACATTTTCGGCTATCCGGGCGGCGCGGTGCTGCCGATCTATGACGAGATGTACCAGCAGGACAAAGTCCAGCACATCCTGGTCCGCCACGAACAAGGCGCTGTGCACGCCGCCGAGGGTTACGCCCGCTCGACCGGCAAGATCGGTTGCGTGCTGGTGACGTCCGGCCCCGGCGCCACCAACGCTGTGACGGGCCTGACCGACGCGCTGCTGGACTCGATCCCGATCGTCTGCCTGACCGGCCAGGTGCCCACGCACCTCATCGGCAACGACGCCTTCCAGGAATGCGATACAGTCGGCATCACGCGCCCCTGCACCAAGCACAATTGGCTGGTCAAGAAGATCGAGGACCTGCCGCGCGTCCTGCACGAGGCCTTCCACGTCGCCAAAACCGGCCGCCCCGGTCCCGTCGTCGTCGACATCCCCAAGGACATCCAGTTCGCCAAGGGCGAATACATCGGTCCCGAGGAGATGGATTTCTCCAAGAAGGCTTACCAGCCACGCGTGAAGGGTGACTCCCGTGCCATCGAGCAGGCGATAGAGCTGTTGGCCAACGCCAAGCGTCCGCTGTTCTACACCGGCGGCGGCGTCATCAATTCCGGCCCCAAGGCGGCCGCGCTGCTGCGCGAGCTCGTCCAGCTCACCGGCTATCCGATCACGTCCACCCTGATGGGACTGGGCGCGTTTCCATCGGCCGATCCACTCTGGCTGGGCATGCTGGGCATGCACGGCACCTACGAAGCCAACATGGCCATGCACGATTGCGACGTCATGGTCTGCGTCGGCGCGCGCTTCGACGACCGCATCACCGGCCGCATCAACGCCTTCGCGCCGCACTCCAAGAAGATCCACATCGACATCGATCCGTCCTCGATCAACAAGAACGTCCACGTCGATATCCCGATCGTCGGCGATTGCGGCAACGTACTGGCCGACATGCTGGAGGTCTGGCGCAAGAAGGCTCCGCCCACGGACAAGAAGGCCCTGAAGGCCTGGTGGAAGACGCTCGACACCTGGCGCGCCAAGGACTGCCTGAAATACAAGGCCAACAAGTCGGTAATCATGCCGCAATTGGCCATCGAGCGGCTCTACGCCCTGACCAAGGACAAGGACACCTACATCACGACGGAAGTCGGCCAGCATCAGATGTGGGCGGCGCAATTCTACCGCTTCGAGGAGCCGAACCGCTGGATGACCTCGGGCGGCCTGGGCACCATGGGCTATGGCCTGCCGGCGGCGATCGGCGTGCAGGTGGCGCATCCGAAGTCGTTGGTGATCGATATCGCTGGCGATGCGTCGATTCTGATGAACATCCAGGAGATGTCCACGGCGGTGCAGCACAATCTGCCGGTGAAAGTGTTCATCCTGAACAACCAGTACATGGGCATGGTGCGCCAATGGCAGCAGCTGCTGCACGGCAACCGGTTGAGCAATTCGTACACGGAGAGCCTCCCCGACTTCGTGAAACTGGCCGAGGCCTATGGCGGCATCGGGCTGCGCGCCGAGCATCCCGGCGAGCTGGACGATAAGATCGAGGAGATGATCGCGGCCAAGAAGCCGGTGCTGTTCGATTGCCGGGTGGCCGCGCTGGCGAATTGTTTCCCGATGATACCGAGCGGCAAGGCTCATAATGAGATGTTGCTGGGCGAGGATGTGCCGGATGATGAGGCGATCGGGAAGGTGATTGGGAAGGAGGGGAAGATGTTGGTTTGAGGCTTGCTCGCCAATGTCCCTCATTTGTGCAAGGATGCCGTTATGACCACGATCACACTCGACAAAGCCAAGTCCGACTTGCCGTCGCTCATCGACCGGGCGCTTTCTGGCGAAGAGATCGTTATTGCGCGCGACGGCGGTGCCGTGAAATTGGCGCCGATTGCTTTGCCGGAGGTGCACGAGCCGGAAGTCGGGTCCAGCTATCGCGGGTTTGGGGTACTTAAGGGCCAACTCATCGTCGGCCCTGAGTTTTTCGAGCCTCTGAGCGACGAGGAGTGCGGCTTGGGCGGCGAGTCTGGTGCACCGTGAGACTGCTGTTAGACACCAACGCGTTCCTATGGTGGTTCGCTGGCGACTCCACGCTGCCCGCCCGCATCAAAGCGATGATTGAGAGTCGGCCAAACATCATCTTGGTCAGCGCAGCTTCCGCCTGGGAAATCTGCACCAAAGTGCGGATTGGCAAACTGCCAACCGCTCAGCCGCTCAGCGACGATTTCAACGGCTACTTGCAGCGCTTTCACTTCGAACCATTGCCGATCTCTCTCGAACATGCCGTGCTCGCCGGCCGCATGGCTGGGTCGCACAAGGATCCGTTTGATCGGATGCTGGCGGCACAGTCGAAGATTGAAGGTATTCCTCTGGCGACGAACGATCCGGCGATGGCGCAGTTTGGGGTTGTGACGGAGTGGTAGCGACTGGCCGCCTTAGGCCAACAATTCCCCAAGCTCCCTGCGCATATCATCGAGGCGCTTTCCTTCGAACGTCCACTCCCAGGCACCATTCAAAGCGCTGGGTTGCATTCCCAAGGCATGGTGCGCCAACATTGCTGCATCTGACAGCGACGTTACCGTGCCTCGAAAGTCAACTTTGTTGCGCTCGTCAACAGACGTGCACGTAATGTTCGGATCCTTATATAGGTGTAGAACGCTTCCGGGTTTCATACCTATCATTGAAAACTGGAATATCAGTCCGACGCTTCGCCGCCAGAATTTCTGCCGTTTCTTCCGGCGTTTCAATAATTTGCCCCTCAGCCAATTGTACTTCGCGCTTTGCGGCCAAGCTTAGAGCTGATTGCACCCGCTGTGGTGCAATTCGGAAGAATTCTCGACTGCGGCTGACACGATGATCATCGAACGCGTCGTGAAGTTGCTTTTCCACAAACGTTCCATCCTCAACTTCTGCCGCGTAGAACAACTCGAAAGGCAGCGGAACGCCGGTCTGAAACAGCGCTCGTATTCGTTGTGCAAGTTCACTTGACGTGCGACCAACCTTGACGAGCCCGGGCATAGCCTCATTTGTGAGGATGTAAACAATCTCAGTCAATACGGCCCCCAATTGACTATACGAAATCATGATCTGAACCGCCCCGGGATTGCTGGAGGCTCCAACTCTTGAGAGACTGGAGCCATGACGAACGAATCAAAGACCCCGAGATTCTCGCCCGAGGTACGTGAGCGCGCTGTCCGGATGGTGCTGGAGCACCGCTCGGAACATCGCTCGCAGTGGGCGGCGATCGCCTCCATCGCGGCCAAGATTGGCTGCACCGCCCAGACGCTGTCAAACTGGTTGCGCCAGGCCGAGCGCGACTATGGCCACCGCGCCGGTCCCACCACCGACGACCGCGAACGCCTCAAGGCGCTTGAGCGCGAGAACCGTGAGCTGCGCCAGGCCAACGAGATCCTGCGCAAGGCGAGCGCATATTTTGCCCAGGCGGAGCTCGACCGCCGATGGAAGCCATGATCCGCTTCGTCGATGCGTACCGCGATGATCACGGGGTCGAGCCGATCTGCCGTGTGCTGGCAATCGCCCCGTCCACCTATCACGAGTCCGTGCGCCGCCGGGCAGCGCCCGAGACCGCGCCTGCCCGCGTGAGGCGCGATGCGATACTGCGCGTCGAGATCCGGCGGGTTTTCAACGAGAACTTTCAGGTCTACGGTGTACGGAAGGTTTGGCGGCAATTGCTTCGCGAGGGCATCGAGGTGGCGCGCTGCACGGTAACCCGGCTGATGGCCGACATGGGCTTGCAGGGCGTCATCCGCGGCAAGCCGGTGAAGACGACGGTGAGCGACAAGGCCACGCCGTGTCCGCTCGATCACGTCAACCGCCAGTTCCGGGCATCTCGCCCGAACGTGCTGTGGGTGTCGGACTTCACCTACGTCGCCACCTGGACGGGTTTTGTCTATGTGGCCTTCGTGATCGATGCCTATGCGCGCCGGATCGTCGGCTGGCGGGTGTCGCGCTCGGCCCATGCTGGCTTCGTATTGGACGCGCTGGAGCAGGCGCTGGCCGAGCGAAAGCCTGTCGGCGGCGGCCTCGTCCACCACTCGGATCGCGGCGTGCAGTACGTCTCGATCAGATACACCGAGCGCCTGGCCGAGGCCGGGCTCGTGCCATCGGTCGGCAGCGTCGGCGACAGCTACGACAATGCCCTCGCCGAGACGATCAATGGGCTCTACAAAGCCGAAGTGATCCACCGGCTTGGGCCCTGGCGGTCAATAGAGGCCGTCGAATTCGCTACCCTCGAATGGGTCGACTGGTTCAATCACCGGCGCCTGCTGGAGCCCATCGGCCATGTGCCGCCGGCCGAAGCGGAAGCCGCCTACTACACCGGCCTGGAGGAGCCGCTCGCCTTCGCCGCCTGAGTCAAAACAATCAGCCTCCAGCAATCCCGGGGCGGTTCAATCAGTTGCCCGTCAGCATTGCTGCAAGTTTGCGCGAATGCAAACCGGTCAGCTGACCGACTGAGGTGATCGCCATCCTGCAGAATTTCCTTCAGGACAACCCGCAAGGACCGGTCCATCACAAAACCCTGACCGCCTCAGCCTCAATCCGCTCCCGCAGCCCTGGATTGAGGCTGTTGCGGGTCGTCATTTCCACCGGCGCCTTCAGGTGCTCGGCGACCATGCGCTCGATCTTGATCAGATCGAGCAGCGAAAACCGCTCGGCTGGATCGTTGTCGACGAACACATCGAGATCGCTGCCGGTCCGGTTCTCATTGCGGGCGTAGGAACCGAAAATGTACAGCGCCGTCGCCCCTGCGCCCTTCAAAGCTGCGGAGCGTCACGGGTCGGAACTCCGTTATTCCGCAGTCTCGACCTATCACAACGCCTTGCCGACAGCCACGGTCATCCTTCTCCCTTGGGAGAAGGTGGCGCGTTTCAGCGCCGGATGAGGGGGTTGGAGCGTGAACCGATGGCGCCGAACGTGCCACTACTCCACGTGCAATCCCCTCATCCGCCCTTCGGGCACCTTCTCCCAAGGGAGAAGGCGATGGAACCGCGACGGCGCGCCGTGGGAAAGTGGAAATTCATTCAGGCCCTCGCCGCATCGAGACTGCGATCAAGTTCGTTCCAATCCTCCGCAGTCAGCCCGATTTCCGACAAGCGCCGGGACAGCGCAGTTGCGAACGGCGGGTTCGATGCCGCAATCGGCAGTGCGCGACTCGATTGAATCGAAGAGCAATTCAATCGCCTCTTGCTCGACAGTCTGCCCAGACCGCTTGGCGCGGTGCTTGAGGCTGGCCACCAAATCCTCGGGCAAATCATGCAATGTGAGATTCATGGGATCGGTCTCGTGATTGGCTCTGTCATTTAGGTACAATAACAAAATCCGCCGCGTCGCGGTAGCTACGTCCGCCCAACCCACCACGCCCACCACACCAGCACCGGCTGCAGCGCCAGCCTCGGCGCCGTGATACCCCCAGCTCAGCTGCACCCCGCCGACCGCCACGCCCTCCACCGCATGCTTGATATTCGCCGGGAACACGCACACCGCGTACACCGCCAGCCCGATCCCCGCCGCCCGCCGGAACCGCGCCGTGAGTAACCCCACCGCACCCGCGATCTCGGCCACGCCGGTCGCCAGCACCACCTCGCGCGGGAAGGGCGCCCAATCCGGCACGATCGGCAGGAACAGTTCCGGGCGCGCCAGATGCGCGATCCCGGCGGTGGCGTAGAGAGCCGCCAGTGCCAGGCGCAGGGCTTGCTTGCTTCGGGCATCGGTCATCGGGCTGAGCCTCATGGGTGCGATACGGCCGCGCGGAGGGCGTGGATCTGGCGTGCGCGTCCTACAGCGCCGATCACATCCCTCAAGGTCATGCCGCAAAATCAGCTCACGGCCAGTCCTGCATACGCTCAATCGCGGCATACACCGTTTCAATTGGACATACCGCCGGGCCCTGTTGTGGCATCGTACCGCCGATCAACCGCAGCATCAGGAGTAGTCCCATGGCCCGCCCGCCGTTGCCGCCGTTCACCGCCGAGACCGCCGCGCAGAAGGCCCGCCTGGCCGAGGATGCCTGGAACAACCGCGATCCGGCCAAGGTGGCGCTCGCCTATACTGCGGAGAGCGTTTGGCGCAACCGCGCGGAGTTCATCAAAGGACACGCCGAGATCGAAGCCTTCCTGACGCGCAAATGGGCGCGCGAGCTGGAGTACCGTCTGATCAAGGAGGTCTGGGCCTTCCACGGCAACCGCATCGCTGCACGCTTTGCCTACGAGTGGCGCGATGACGCCGGCAACTGGTTCCGCAGCTATGGCAACGAGAACTGGGAATTCGACGAGAACGGACTGATGAGCCGCCGCCTCGCCAGCATCAACGATCTGCCGATTGCGGCGGCGGACCGAAAATTCCACTGGCCGCTAGGCCGCCGGCCCGACGACCATCCCGGCTTGAGCGCGCTCGGGCTTTAGCCGGGGCGTCACACCACCTTGCACGCCTCCTCGAACGTCAAACGCGGATTGCGGCCGAACAGGTTCTCGTCCGTGCCGTAGCCCAGCGCGCAGATGAAGTTCGCCTTCCAGCGTCCATCGGGGAAGAAGGTCTCGTTCAGCTTGCCCGCGTCGAAACCCGACATCGGGCCGCAATCGAGGCCCTTGGCGCGCGCCGCGATCATGAAATAGGCCGCCTGCAGCGAGCCGTTGCGCATCGACACTTCCTTGATGTGCGGCTCGTTGCCCTCGAACCAGGCGCGCGAACCTGGATTGTGCGGGAACACTTTGGCCATCTGCTCGTAGAAGTGCATGTCCATGGCGAAGATCGCCACAACCGGCGCGGTCATGGTCTTAGGCCGATTGCCTTCACTGAGCGCGGGAGCGAGCCTGGCCTTGCCCTCGGGCGTCGTCACGAAGACAATGCGCTGCGGCTGGCTGTTGGCGGTGGTCGGCCCCATCTTGGCGATGTCGTAGATCTCGCGCAGCAGCGCTTCGGGGACGGGCTTGTCCTGCCAGCCGTTGCGGGTGCGCGCTTTCAGAAAGATCGTGTTCAGGGCGTCGAGCGATAGTTCGGTCATGGGAAGGTCCTTTCGGCAGGGAGAGCTGCGTCTCGGCGAAGTTGCATGCGGCTGCATTTAATGTTGTGGAGGCGTTGGTGCAAGGCGCTGTCAGCGCGGCGAGCGTTTGGCGCGCGGCGAGGCCGGTTTGGCGCCGGGGCGCGCGGGACGGCGCGGCTCGGGCTTGGTGACTTGCTTGGATGGCATGCGGACGCGTGGTTTCTGGGCCTCGGCCGTTTCGGGCGCGCGGCCCGTCAGGCCCATCGCTGCGGCCATCTGCGGGCCCATCTGATCGCGCAGCACGCGGCGGTCGACTTCCTGCACCTCGCCCGGTTTCAGATCCTGCAGCTGGAACGGTCCGTAGGACGTGCGGATCAGCCGGTTGACCGTCATGCCGAGGCTGGCCAGCACATTGCGCACTTCCCGGTTCTTGCCTTCGCGCAGGCCGATAGTCAGCCAGACGTTGTCGCCCTGCTCGCGGTCGAGACGGGCTTCCATCGGGGCGTAGCGCACGCCATCGACCGTGACGCCCTTGCTCAGCGCCTCCAGCTGCTCTTCGGTGACATTGCCCCAGGCGCGAGCGCGGTAGCGGCGGATCCAGGCGGTGGTAGGTAGCTCCATGTGACGGGCAAGCGCGCCGTCGTTGGTGAGAAGCAGCAGGCCCTCAGAGTTGTAGTCGAGCCGGCCCACCGAGATGACGCGGGGCATGCTGTCGGGCAGTTTGTCGAAGACGGTTTCGCGGCCCTCGGGGTCCTTGTGTGTGGTCACCAGCCCCCTGGGCTTGTGATAGCGCCACAAGCGCACACCATCGGCCTGGGGCAATGCCTTGCCATCGACCACGATGGTTTCCTTGCCGGTCACCACCAGCGCGGGACTGGTCAGCGTCTTGCCGTCGACGGCGACGCGGCCCTCTTCGATCCAGCGCTCGGCGTCGCGGCGCGAACACAGTCCGGCGCGCGCGATGGCCTTGGCGATGCGCATGCCGCCGGCGTCGCTGTCGGCATCGGGCTTGGTAGAGGCGGGCTTGGCAGAGGCGGGCTTGGGCGGCTTTGCTTGACGGGGCCGAGCTTGACTGGTGACGGGGGGCCGCATGAGATGCCTTCAGGTTCGAACAGGAACGACCTTATGACACCGCACCCGCGCGATAGCCATATGCAGCTTGCCCTGGCCGAAGCTGCGCGCGCTGCCGGGCGCGGTGAGGTCCCGGTGGGTGCTGTGGTGGCAGGACCGGACGGACGGGTGCTGGCGCAGGCAGGTAACCGCACGCGCGAGCTGAACGATCCAACCGCCCACGCCGAGGTTCTGGCCATCCGCGCCGCTTGCGCAGCGCTGCAGGCTGAGCGCCTGACGGATTGCGATCTCTACGTCACATTGGAGCCCTGCCCGATGTGCGCAGGGGCGATCTCGTTCGCCCGCATCCGGCGGCTCTATTATGGCGCCGCCGATCCCAAGGGAGGCGGCGTCGAGCATGGCGCGCGGGTGTTCGCGCAACCGACCTGCCACCATGCGCCCGAGATCTACGACGGGATCGAAGCGGGAAAGGCGGCCGAGTTGCTGAGAGTGTTCTTTGGAGAAAGGCGATAGTAGCGCAAGGGCGACCCGTGGGTCACCCCAACGTCGCCAGATCCTGTGCTAGAACCCCAGCTCCAACGTGAACCCGCGATCGGTCGAGCACAACCGCAACGCCTGCCGGCGCGTGATCATGACATCACGGCGCTCCTGCGGATTGTTGCGGGTGCAGAAGCGGTAGTGGTCGGCATAGTTCGCGCTCCACTCCGGTCCCTCGTACTCGCATCGGCGCTGCACGTTGATTTGCGAAACGCGCACCGAGCGGCGGGCGTACTCGTCGCATTCCGGATTGACGTAATTGCGTGCCTGACACTGCTTCAAAGCAGCGTCGCGCTTGGCGGTTTCACCGCTCAGCACGGCGGGGGTGGCCTGCATGCAGAAGGCTGCGTGGTCGTCGGCGTAGCGGCTCCAGTTGGGACCAGCAAAGCCGCAATTCTGGGCGTCATTGTTTTGCGCCTGCTGCTTGGCCGATTCGGCGTAGTCGTTGCAAGCCTTGCGGCGCGCCACCTGCAGCGTACAGGCCGCAACCTGCTGCGTCCTGGCATCGGCTTCGGACTTGCGGGCAGCGGGGCTCGCGTCCAGGCACCATTGCAGGTGCTGCACCCGGCTGCTGGTCCAAGTCCGGCCGGACAAGCCGCATTCGTTGACGGTCGCCTGCTGCACCAGTTTCACTGCGGTATCGGCGTAACTGTTGCACGCCTGCTCGACCTGGCCGGCGTTGGCAAAGCAAGCCGCAAGCACGGTTTCGCGTGCATCAATATCGGAGTTCAGCACACGCCGGGGAGCGCGCTGGCAGACTTCCTTCAGACTCACCGCATCGCCAGACCACAGACGGTCGTTGCCGCCGACATCGCAGCGGGCCTTGCGTGCAGACTCGATCTGTACCGAGCTGACGCGCACATAGTGATCGCACTTGGGGCCGGACTCATCGGCTGCTGAAACTGTGCAGCGCGCGAGATCGGCGGTTCGCGCATCGATTTCGGTCTGCGAAGTGCGGCGGTCGACACCCATGCACCAGCCGTAGTGGGCCTGGAAATCCGCAGCCCAGCGCGGTCCGGTCAGACGGCAGCCCTGGCTCAGGTTCTGGCTGGAGGCGGCAATGGCGCCCTTGGCGTAGCCGGCGCAGAACCCCTGCTTGCCGCCAATCTCGGCTACTGCGGCAGGCGGCTTGACGCCCGATATGCAGCAGGCGTTCTTTTGCGCCTGGCCAGCAGCATACTTTAGACGGCACTGGCCGGGCGCTTTGAGGAAGCTCCAGGCCTGGCAGCGCGCATCATTGGCGCAGGCCTCCGCGCAACCGCGGGCGCCGCGTGGACCGGCGATGACGAAGGTATCGTAGTCGTTCGCCATAATGATGGTATCGGGCATCAGACCAGCGCGATCCTGGGCCAACACCGGCAGCGCTCCGCAAGCAAGCAGCCACGCCATGATTGCGAGCCACACCACGCGTGGAGCCGCAGTTCGCAGGTTCAAAGTGAGATTGGACATGTCAATGGCAGCCTTCCGGGCAGGCAGGGGGCACAAACATCAGAACTTGAAGATCAGACGAAAGCGTTTGCGATCGGCGTCGCATTGCGTCAACGCCGCCTGGCGCGTCTTCAATTGTATTTCGCGCTCGGCCGGGCCGTGGCTGCGGCACCAGCGATAGTGCGTTGCCTGATCATCTGTCCATTGTGGGCCCGCGAAAGCAGGGCCGCAGCGCTCGCGCACCGACTGGGCGAACTGCGCCACGGCCTGCTGCGCGTAAGCCTGGCAGCCCTGGTCTCGATCGCCGCCGCCGCGCGACAGGCACTCTTGCAACTGCTGTTCGCGCCCAGCAATACGGTCCCCGATTTGGCTGGCGTCGGCAGTCTGGCAGAAGCGCACGTGATCGTTGTAGGAGCTTGCCCAATCGGGTCCCCTAAAGCCGCAGCGCGCGGCCTCGTTGGTCTGCGCCTCGGCCACCGCCATGCGGCCATAATGGTCGCAGACCAGCGATTTCCCGCGACCTACCACTTTCTGGCAAGCCTCCAGCGACTGACGGCGCTCGTCGGCCTCACGTTCGCGCCGGCGCGGCGAACTATCCAGGCAGCGCGTGTTCAGCTCGGCGTAGTTGCGCGACCAAAGCGGACCAGTCAGGCCGCATTGACTGGTGATGTTGGTGGTGTTGGAAATGACGGCGTCGTTGGCCCATTTGACGCAATCGCGCTCGTCCGGATCGGCCCGGACGGGAGCGGTTGCCTGCTGCTCCTGCTTGACGCCGGAGACGCAACAGGGATTGGGACGGGCCGGTACGACGCTGCCTTTCAGACGGCATTGACCTTGTGCGGTCAGATAGGTCCATGACTTGCAATTGGCGTCGCTGGTGCACTCGGCCTCGCAGGGGCGGTAGTCCGCGCCGCCGATATAGAACTGTGCGTAGTCGTCGCCGAGTCGGACCTGGCCCTGATCGGCCGCCACCGCAACGCCCCAGGTTGTCAGCAGCATGGCGATCAATCCCGCCTGCCAAAACCCCAGCCAAAACCTAAGTGGAACGATCCGCAAGCGAGCCTCCCGAGAGCGATTTTCCGACAGTTTCAGGCGACGATTGCGGCGGCGCCAAGGCGTAGACAGCAATTCCGTGAGCGGATTCAATGGCAAGCTCCGATGCAGAATTGTCACAAATCGGGTCGCAAAAATTAAAATTTCCTGTGGATATGGTCAGGCTGTTGTTATTATTGTAGGAATTACCGATCTCCAAGGGTGCTGCGTTAGGAGAGAGTAATGAGTATGCATGACGTCATTGCGGCGGGCCATCAAGGGCAATGTTTTGCGCTCTTGGCACGGCGCTTCATGATCAGCGAGCGGCAAGCCGCTGTCGCCGTGCAACGCTTGCTGCCGGCATTGGCCCAACCCTTTGAGGCCTGGGTATCAAATCCCGCCGGTCTCGATACCTTCCTGCTGGGGCTCAGCAAAGGTGGCCACGAGCGCACGCTGGAAAACCAGGCCATCTTCAGCAACCAGTTCGAACGCGAGCGCGGCAATCAGCTGCTCGCCCAGTTCCGCCAGGCGCGCGAGATCGAAAGCGCGGAGATCGGCCGCGCGGCCATCGCCAGCGGCGTGTCCTATCGCGTCTTGCTGCAGCTGCTGCCGTTTGTCGCCCTGTTCATGATGGCCGGCTTGCGCGCCACGCTCGAGCAACCCGCACGCGAGATCCTGGCCCGCCGCTTGGGCCCGGTACACGCCAATTCGCCCGATCCATTTGCCGATTTGGCCCAATTGGTCCGCGACGATAACCGGGGCGTCAAGGGATCCTCACTCGGCGGGCTGTTCGGTTCGCTGATGTCCCGGCGCTCGCCGTCGGCTGGCGCGACGGTTTAGTAGGCGAGGTCCGCAAAGGCGCGGGTTGCATCGCCGGACCAGGGGCCGTGGAAGCGTTCCAGTACGCGATCCGCAGCGGTTTTTCCGGACGCGACAATGTCCTGCACCAGTTGCAGATGCCGTTGTTCGTCGTGGCCGGCGCCATCAAGGCGTGCACGCCGCTTCAACCCGGCCTCGGCGATACGCACAACTTGCTGCGCGATCGTCAGCACTGTTGTGTTGCGGAAAGGGGTGTGCAAAGCCGACTTCGGGACAGCGTCGCGGATGCCCTGCCGCTCGGCAGCGCTCCAATCCCTGACAAGATCGTAGGCGGCCTCAAGTGACGTGCGATCATAGAGTAGCCCGACCCACAGCGCGGGCAACGCCGACACGCTTGCCGCCGACCCGACATCGGCCCCGCGCATTTCGAGAAAGCGCTTCAGTCGGACCTCCGGGAATAGCGTGGACAGATGGTCTGCCCAATCCTCGATGGTCGGCCGCTCGCCAGGCAGCACGTCCAGCTTGCCGTCCATGAAGGCGCGGAAACTCTTGCCCGAGGCGTCCAAATAGCGGCCGTTCCGATACACGAAATACATCGGCACATCGAGTGCGTAGTCGACGTAGCGCTCAAAGCTCATCCCCGGCTCGAAGGCGAACGGCAGCATGCCGGTGCGCTGCCGGTCGGTATCGAGCCAGACTTCACTGCGGAACGTCTGATAGCCGTTCGGCTTGCCTTCGGTCAGCGGCGAGTTGGCAAAGATGGCCGCCACGATGGGTTGCAGTGCCAGTGACACGCGCAGTTTCATGACCATGTCGGCTTCGGAGGCGAAGTCGAGGTTAACCTGCACGGTACAGGAGCGGTACATCATATCGAGCCCGAGCTTGCCCACCTTGGGCATGTAGGCTGTCATGATATCGTAGCGGCCCTTGGGCATCTTCGGTGTCTCGGCCCGCGTCCACACCGGCGAGAAACCGAGCCCCATGAAGCCGACATCGAGATCGGCGCCGACGGCATTGACTTGAGCCACATGCTCGGCCATCTCAGCCGCCGTTTCATGCACCGTATCGAGGACGCCGCCGGACAACTCCAACTGCCCGCCCGGTTCCAACGAGACTGTTCCGCCAGGTTCCCCCGCGGGACGTGTCAGGGCGATGATGTTTTCGCCCTCCATGACTGGCAGCCAGCCGAAGCGCTTGATCAGCCCCTCCAGCACAGCGCGCACCCCGGAAGGGCCGTTATAGGCCAGCGGCCGGTTGGTTTTGCGATGAAACCCGAATTTCTCATGCTCGGTGCCGATGCGCCAGTCGGCGGCCGGTTTGCAGCCAAGCTCGATGTGCCGCACGAGATCATCGCGCGCGCCGATCGGCGCGCTGACGCCGCCGTCCTGCTTGGTTGACATAGGGAATTCCTTGCTTCTGGCGGCCTGCCGAAAAATCGGGCAGCGCTGTTGCCGAAGTTATGGCTGCGCCGCGACAGCGATACAAGTCAATTGCAAGCAACTGCATTCAACGAATGGACATAGCGCTTAAAGCCAATCAGCCAATCAGACGCTTGCGCAACAGCACCTCATCGAGGCCGTCGACAATGAGACCCGTCAATTCGGCGACGGGGAGAAGTCACGCGGATCGATAGAGCGCCTGAGCTGGCGCGTTGAATGATGAGGCGCAAACTCAGAGGTTGCGGGCCTGGTCGGCGTGCGCCTCGTTTTCGGAGACAGCCAGCATCCAACGCCCAAGCCTCTTGCGCTGATAGGCAGGCAGCACCGACAGATGCACCAGATGGGGGCCTAGCAGGCAACCGTACTGCACTGCGAATGCGCCTGCGCGTCCCATGCCGCACATGCCAGGACCATAGCAATGGCCCCGCACCCCTGTCCAACCGTCAATAGTGCCATCAGTGATTGTCCCTTGGCAGACCTTTGGTCTGGGCCAGCCTTTGGTATTTAACGGCCGGCTTCAGCACCATGCCGTTGTTGAGCTGGTCGACCATGCCACGCTGGATCTCCTGCCAGGGTGTCTGATGTGCGGCGAAGGGATGGCCGCCCTTGGCCGCCAGATCCTTGCGGCGCGCATCCAATTCTGCTGGTGATAACAGGATGTTGGCCTCGCCCTTCTTCAGGTCGATGCGCACCTTGTCGCCGGACTTGAGCAGCGCCAATCCGCCGCCCGCCGCTGCTTCCGGCGAGGCGTTCAGGATCGACGGCGAGCCCGAGGTGCCCGACTGCCGGCCATCGCCGATACAGGGCAGGGAGGTGATGCCGCGGGCGATCAGAGCCGCCGGGGGTTGCATGTTCACCACCTCGGCCGAGCCCGGATAGCCGATGGCGCCGACGCCGCGAACAACAAGGATGGTGAATTCGTCGATGCCCAGCGCCGGATCTTCGATGCGATGATGATAATCCTCCGGTCCCTCGAACACGACGACTTTGCCCTCGAAAGCCTCGGGGTCCTTCGGGTTCGACAAGTAGCGCTTGCGGAACTCATCGGAGATCACCGAGGTCTTCATGATGGCGCTGTCGAACAGCGTGCCCTTCAGGTTCACGAAGCCGGCGTGCGCCTTGACCGGGTTGCTCAGGGGGCGGATGACATCCTCGTTGAGGATCTCCTTGCCCTCGCAATTGGCGCCGATGCTGTTGCCGTTGACGGTCAGCGCATCCGGATTGGGCAGCAGTTTCCCGCGCATCAGTTCAGCTACCACGGCCGGCACACCACCGGCGCGATGATAGTCCTCGCCGAGATAGGCGCCAGCGGGCTGCAGGTTCACCAGCAGCGGGATTTCCAGGCCGAACTTCTGCCAATCGTCATTGTTCAGCTCAACGCCGATGTGCCTGGCGATGGCGACCAGATGGATCGGCGCGTTGGTCGATCCGCCGATCGCCGAGTTGACGACGATGGCGTTCTCGAAGGCCTTGCGCGTCAGAATGTCCGACGGCTTCAGATCCTCGTGCACCATTTCTACGATGCGCTTACCAGTCAGATACGACATCTGCCCGCGCTCGCGGTAGGGAGCCGGGATGGCGGCCGAGCCCGGCAGCTGCATGCCCAACGCCTCGGCCAGCGAGTTCATGGTCGTGGCCGTGCCCATAGTGTTGCAGTAGCCCGTGGACGGAGCAGATGTTGCCACCAGATCGATAAAGCCCTTGTAGTCGAGCTTGCCCTGCGCCAGCTCCTGACGCGCTTTCCACACGATGGTGCCCGAGCCCGTGCGCTCGCCGCGATGATTGCCATTCAGCATCGGCCCCACCGAAAGCGCGATGGCCGGGATGTTGACCGTCGCCGCCGCCATCAGGCAGGCCGGCGTGGTTTTGTCGCAGCCGATCATCAGCACAACGCCATCGAGGAAATAGCCGTAGAGCGTTTCCACCAAGCTCAAGTAGGCAAGGTTGCGGTCAAGCGCGGCGGTCGGGCGCTTGCCGGTCTCCTGGATAGGATGCACGGGGAACTCGATGGGTATGCCGCCAGATGCGATAATGCCGTCACGCACACGCTTTGCCAGCTCGATATGGTGCCGGTTGCACGGGGACAGATCCGATCCGGTTTGCGCGATGCCAACGATCGGCTTGCCGCCCTGCAGCTCTTCGACGGTGAGACCGTAGTTGAGATAGCGCTCCAGATAGAGCGCGGTCATGGCCGGATTGTCGGGATTATCGAACCAGGCGCGTGAACGAAGTTTCTTTGCCGGAGCCTTCGGATCCTTGGGGGTCGCCATGGTTTTTGTCCCTGTGCTGATTGTTCTGCGTGATTTGGACTATGAATATAGTGATTGGCGCGCCAGAGCCACATGGCGAAAGCGCCCGCTTGTCACACCCAGCGCCGCACCGAGTTGCAATAGCTCTCGTAGGCCGCACCGAAATGGCGCTTCAGGTAGGCTTCCTCGCGGTCGATGGCGAGTTTGCGCAAGGCGATGGGCATGAGCAGGGAGAGAATCAATAGCCAGGCCGAGCCGAGTGCGAAGGCGAGGCCAATGAAGCCGACGACCGCCCCCAGATACATCGGATTGCGCGTAAACGCATAAATGCCGCCGGTAGCCAGGACCTTCGCTTGCCCGGTCGGGTCGACGGGCGTCCCGACTGTGCGAAAATACACAATACCTGCAACGCCGATTGCGATGCCGAGCGTGAAAAGCGCCCAGCCCGCGCTCTGCCAGGCGCCATGACGCGGCATGTCGGCCAGCGGCGCGAAACGCTCAAGAATGTACGCCAGAACCAGAACAATGGCGTAGATGATTGGCGGCCAGGGCAACCGGTTCGGTCGATCGTCAGGCAGGTTCGCAGGTGAGTCGTTGGTCTTTTCCATCAGCCAATGATAGCACGGATTGACCGGGCAAGCAGCCTTTGGGACACTTCGGTTATGACACTAGCAGCCGCCGCAACCGATATCGAATGGCGCACCGAGCCGGGCCTGTGCGGCTATGCGCAAGCCGTCGAGACCATGGAGACGCGCGTGGCGGCGATCGCAGCCAGCACGGCGCCAGAGATGGTCTGGTTGCTGGAGCATCCACCGCTATATACCGCTGGTACCAGCGCGCGCGATGAAGATTTGATCGCGCCGGCACGCTTCCCAGTGCATCAGACGGGACGGGGCGGGCAGTACACGTACCATGGCCCTGGCCAGCGCGTGGCCTACGTTATGCTGCACTTGGCGCGGCGGGGGGGCGATCTGCACGCTTTCGTCAGTGGCCTGGAGCGCTGGCTGATCGCGGTCTTGGCTGATTTCGGGGTGCGCGGCGAAGTACGCAAGGGCCGCGTTGGCGTTTGGGTGGCGCGGGACGGTGGGCGCGAAGACAAGATTGCGGCCATCGGCGTGCGCGTGCGGCGCGGCGTCTGCTATCACGGGGTCAGCCTGAACGTGGCACCGGAACTGGAGCATTTTTCCGGGATCGTGCCATGCGGGATTCGCGAGCACGGGGTGACGAGTTTGGCGGATTTGGGGGGACCGGCTGGGATGGATGACGTGGATGCGGCGCTTAAGCGGCGGTTCGAGGGCGCTGTACTTGGAGGACTTACCGCTCCCTAAACCGGTTCGTGATTGGATAGCGCCGGTCGCGCCCGAAATTGCGTTCCGAGATCTTCACGCCCGGCGCCGCTTGGCGGCGCTTGTATTCGGCCAGATAGAGTAGCCGTTCCACCTTCTTGACCGTGTCGCGCTCGAAGCCAGCCGCGATGATCTCGGCCACCGACTGTTCGCGCTCGACCAATCGTTCCAGGATCGAATCCAGGATTTCGTAGGGCGGCAGGCTGTCCTGGTCTTTCTGGTTCGGCCTGAGCTCGGCGGTCGGCGGCTTGGTGATTATGTGCTCGGGGATCACGCGGCCCTTTGGACCCAGCACACCCTTGGGATGATGGGCGTTGCGCCAATGACTGAGCGCGAACACCTGCATCTTGTACAGGTCCTTGATCGGATTGAAACCACCGTTCATGTCGCCGTAGAGCGTGGCGTAGCCGACGCTGACCTCGGACTTGTTGCCCGTCGTCACCACCATGGGACCGAACTTGTTGGAGACAGCCATCAGCAGCGTACCGCGCACGCGCGATTGCAGGTTCTCTTCGGCCACGCCCGATTGGGTGCCCTTGAACAGCGGCTCAAGGCTTTCGGCAAAACCTTCGACGGGCTTGAAGATAGAGACCACATCGTAACGCACGCCCAACAGCTTGGCGCAGGCGGCCGCATCCGTGAGGCTGTCCTCGCTGGTGTAGCGGTAGGGCAGCATCAGGCAGTGGACTTTGTCCGCCCCCAGAGCATCGACGGCCATGGCCGCACAGAGGGCCGAGTCGATGCCGCCGGAGAGGCCCAGCACGACACCCGGGAAGCCGTTCTTGGTCACATAGTCGCGCAGGCCAAGCACGCAGGCGCGGTAGGCCGAGGCGTCACCCTCTTCGATGATGTCGCGCTGGCCTTGCTTGCACACCCAGCCCGTGACCTCGCGCTCCCAGTCCGTGACCACCACCGCCTCTTCCCAGGCCGGCATTTGCACCGCCAGCGAACTGTCAGCATTCAGCACAAAGCTGGCGCCATCGAACACCAGTTCGTCCTGCCCGCCCACTTGGTTGAGATAGACCAGCGGCAGCTGGGATTCCGTCACGCGGGCGACGGCGATGTTGCTGCGGATGTCCTGCTTGCCCAGCGCGAATGGGGATCCGTTGGGGACCAGCAGTATTTCACTGCCGGTCTCGGAGAGGCACTCGACCACCTCGTCCTTCCAGATGTCCTCGCAGATCGGCACGCCCAGCCGGATGCCGCGGAAGTCGATCGGGCCGGGCATGGGGCCGGGGACGAACACGCGCTTCTCGTCGAACACACCGTAGTTCGGCAGGTCGACCTTATGGCGCAGACCGACGATTTTGCCCTTGTCCAAGAGGGCAAGCGAGTTGTGCAGCTTGCCATCATCGACCCAGATGGTGCCGATCAGCACGCCCGGCCCGCCATCGGCGGTGTCCTTGGCGAGGTCCTCGATCGTGGCTCGGGCGGCGGCCTGGAAGGCGGGCTTGAGGGCGAGGTCTTCGGGCGAATAGCCGGTGATGAAGAGTTCGGAGAACAGGATCAGGTCCGCGCCGGCTTTCGCGGCCGTTGCACGAGCCGCGCGTACTTTGGCCGCGTTGCCCGCAAGGTCACCTACAGTGGGATCGAGCTGGGCCAGGGCGAGGCGGAGGGAATTGGGGGGTGACACACTCATTGGCCTGCTCTCAATGAATTACACAGCCGTCAGTGGCGTGGCCTTCTCCCTTTGGGAGAAGGTGGCCAAAGGCCGGATGAGGGGATTGCGGCCGGAGGGTAAGGCACGCGCGCGCCACTTCGCACCTCCAACCCCCTCATCCGGCGCTACGGCGCCACCTTCTCCCAAAGGGAGAAGGAAGGTCCGCACGAGCCGTCGCGGCTGAACCTACGCCGACGCCTTCAGCTTCACCGCGCCCTTGCCATCCCGATCCGACTTCAGCCGCTCGGCAACCCGGAACGCCACTTCCAGCGCCTGATCGACGTTCAGCCGCGGGTCGCAGTGCGTGTGATAGCGATCCGAAAGATCCGCCTCGGTCACGGCCTGTGCGCCGCCCGTGCATTCCGTCACGTTCTTGCCGGTCATCTCCAGATGGATGCCGCCGGGATG
Organism: uncultured Alphaproteobacteria bacterium; assembly: GCA_963732765.1. Lineage (GTDB taxonomy): Bacteria > Pseudomonadota > Alphaproteobacteria > Rhizobiales > Hyphomicrobiaceae > JANYHF01. The sequence goes on from CAVTAS010000010.1 coordinate 605,884, forward strand.
CGTGCCTTCCGCGCCATGCACGTCGAAGAACTGCTGGATCTCTTTCAGCACGCGATCGAACGGCCGCGTCTTGTAGCCGGTCGCCGCCGTTATGGTGTTGCCGTGCATGGGATCGCAGGACCACACGACCTTGCGGCCCTCCTTCTCTACGGCGCGGATCATCTTGGGCAGGTGCTTGTCGACCTTGTCCGACCCGAAACGGCAGATCAGGGTCAGGCGGCCCGCCTCATTGGCCGGGTTCAGCAGATCGATCAGCTTCAGCAGCCCATCCGGCTCAAGACTGGGTCCGCACTTCAGACCGATCGGGTTCTTGATGCCGCGCGCGTATTCGACATGCGCATGGTCCGGCTGCCGCGTGCGATCACCGATCCAGAGCATGTGGCCCGAGCAGCCATAGTAGTCGCCCGAGGTTGAATCCACCCGCGTCAACGCCTGCTCGTAGCCGAGTAGCAGTGCTTCGTGGCTGGTGAAGAAATTGGTCGTGCGCAGCGACGGCGTATTGGCCGCTGTCAGACCGCAGGCGCGCATGAAGCCAAGCGTCTCGGAAATGCGCTCGGCCACTTCCTTGTAATGGTGCGCCGACGCACTGTCCTTGGCGTAGTCGAGGTACCAGCGGTGGACATTCTCCAGGCTGGCGTAGCCGCCCTGGGCAAACGCGCGCAGCAAATTGAGTGTCGCGGCCGACTGACGGTAGGCGTCCAACTGCCGGCGCGGATCCGGGAGGCGGGCCTCTGCCGTGAACTCAGGGCCATTGATAATGTCGCCGCGATAGCTCGGCAGTTCCACGTCGCCCTTTTTCTCGATATTGGACGAGCGCGGCTTGGCGAACTGGCCGGCGATGCGGCCGACCTTCACGACCGGCATGGCGGCGGCATAGGTCAGCACCACCGACATCTGCAGGAAGGCACGGAAGAAATCGCGGATATTGTCGGCGCCATGCTCGGCAAAGCTCTCCGCGCAATCGCCGCCCTGCAACAGGAACGCCTTGCCGTCGGCGACCTGGGCCAACTCGGCCTTCAGCTCGCGCGCCTCGCCGGCAAAGAACAGCGGCGGATAGCTGGCGAGTTGCTTTTCGACCTCGGCAAGGGCCTTTGCGTCTTGATAGTCGGGCACCTGCTGGATCGGCTTTGCGCGCCAGCTATCCGGTTTCCAACCCGCGGGTCTTGCGGTCGCCATATCGTTCGCTCCATTGGTGCGCCTTGGCAATGCCTCGGGCCGCCCTGGGAGGGCAAGACCAGGCGCAAGGCTGCACGGGGTTTGTGGTTTGTCTATAGCGGCTGTCAAACGGACTGGCTAGCCTTGCGCGCAGGTTGGCGTTATGCCCTCGCTATGGATGTGCCTGGAGCCAAATGCAGTTTCGTGATCGGCGGCGCGCGCTCCGGCAAAAGCCGGTTTGCCGAGGGGCTGATCACGGCCCTGCCGCGGCCCTGGACCTACATCGCCACGGCCGAGGCGTTCGATGAGGAGATGCGCGAACGCATCGCCCAGCACCGCACCGATCGAGGTCAGGGCTGGCGGACGGTGGATGCGACGCTCGCCCTCCCCGGCGCGATCGTTTGTGAGCAGGCGGCCGGGCGTCCGATCCTGGTCGATTGTTTGACGCTTTGGCTGAGCAATCTCATGCTGGCCGAGCGCGCGATTGATCCTGAGATCGAACACCTGCTTGAGACATTGCGCGCCGCCTCTGTCCCAATCGTGCTGGTCTCCAATGAGGTTGGCCTCGGCATCGTGCCGGACAATGCGCTCGCCCGTAGGTTTCGTGACCACCAGGGCCGCCTCAACCAGCGTGTCGCCGCGCTTGCCTCCCGCGTCGTCTTCATGGCAGCTGGCCTGCCGATGTATCTCAAAGGATCCGCCCCGTGACCGACACTCCACAAGACGACAAACACAAGCGCAAGATGGAGAACCGCAAGGCGGTGCAGGACGCCGAGGTGGCGAGCAAAACCATCGAGAAGGGCCTGCTGATCGTCAACACCGGCCCCGGCAAGGGCAAGACCACGGCCGCCATGGGGCTGGCCCTGCGCGCGCTCGGCCACGGCTGGCACGTCGGCATCGTGCAGTGGGTCAAGGGCACGTGGCATACGGGCGAGAAACCGGCGCTGGAAAAGTTCGGCGATCTGGTCGAGTTCCACGCCCTCGGCAACGGCTTCACCTGGAACACGCAGGACAAGACCAAGGACATCGCCGATTGCGAAGCAGCCTGGGCCATCGCCAAACGCATGATGGCCGATCCGAAGATCAAGCTGCTGGTGCTGGACGAACTCAACATCGCGCTGCGCTACGATTACCTGCCGTTGGCAGAGGTTGTTGCCACGCTGGCCGCACGCCGCCCCGACTTACATATCGTCGTCACCGGCCGCAACGCCAAGCCGGAACTGCTCGCCATCGCCGATACGGTGACGGAGATGGGCGCGGTCAAGCATCACTTCGCGGCCGGGGTTAAGACCCAGGTTGGGATAGAGCATTAGAAAGGAGGAAACAGGTAACAGGTAACAGGTAACAGTGATGCGCTGCTACTTCTTCCTGTTTCCTGTTTCCTGTTACCTGTTGCCTCCACGCTCCCTCATGTTCATGGGCACCGGTTCCGATGTCGGCAAATCGCTGATCGTCGCGGGATTGTGCCGTCTGCTGAGCAACCGTGGCCTGCGCGTGCGTCCGTTCAAGCCGCAGAACATGTCGAACAATGCGGCGGTTACGGACGATGGCGGCGAGATCGGGCGGGCGCAGGCGCTGCAGGCGCGGGCCTGCCGAGTGGCTCCGAGCGTGCATATGAACCCAGTGCTGCTGAAGCCGCAAAGCATGATCGGCGCGCAGATCATCGTGCAAGGGCGCATGCAGGGCTCGGCCAAGGCGCGCGAATTCCAGGCCATCAAGCCGACGCTGTTGCCGGCGGTGCTTGAGAGTTTCGCGCGATTGAAGGCCGAGGCCGATATCGTGCTGGTGGAGGGGGCGGGCAGCGCATCGGAGATCAATCTCAGGGCCAACGATATCGCGAACATGGGTTTCGCCCGCGCGGCGAACGTCCCCGTGGTGCTGATCGGCGATATCGACCGCGGTGGGGTGATCGCCAGCATCGTCGGCACCCATACGGTGCTCGATACCGCCGATGCCGCGATGATCCGGGGCTTCCTGATCAACCGCATGCGGGGCGATGTTTCGTTGTTTACCGACGGCGTGGCGGCCATCGCCAACGCATGACCGGCTGGCAAAGCCTTGGCATTGTCCCCCATTTCGATGACGCCCATCGTCTGCCGGCGGAGGATGCGCTGGCGTTGCGCGATGTCGCGCGCTGGCAGGGAAAGGCGGGACTCGGGACTCGGGACTCGGTACTTGGTTCTCGCGCGGTCGGGCCCTCTACGAGTTCCGAGTTCCGAGTTCCGAATCCCGGTCGCGTTCGTATTGCCGTCCCCGTCCTCGCACGCATCGCCAACTTCGACGACCTGGACCCGCTTGCGTCTCGATTCATCGATAGACCTCCGCCTGCTGCACAACGGCGAGCCGTTGCCCGTCGATACCGATCTGGTCATCTTGCCGGGCTCCAAGGCCACCATCGCCGATCTTGCCGATTTGCGGGCCGCCGGCTGGGATCACGATCTCTACGCGCATGTGCGGCGCGGCGGGCACGTGCTCGGCCTGTGTGGCGGCTATCAGATGCTCGGTCAGACCATCGCCGATCCGCAGGGTATCGAGGGACCGGCCGGCACGGTGCCCGGGCTCGGACTGCTCGCCATCGATACCGTGCTCACCGGCGCCAAGAACTTGCGGGCGGTCACCGGTGTAACCGTTGCCGATGGCGTTGCATTCAGCGGTTACGAAATGCATGTCGGCGCGACCACCGGGCCGGACACCTCCCGGCCGCTGGTGTGTTTTGCCGATGGCCGCAACGATGGCGCGGTATCGGCGGACGGGCGCGTCGCGGGCACGTATGCGCACGGGTTCTTTGCCGACGACCGGCAACGGCGGACCTGGATCGCGCGGCTCGGCGGCCTGGCCAATGACGCCTCAAACTACGAGGCGACAGTCGATGCCACGCTCGATGCGCTGGCCGAACATCTGGCCAGGCATCTGGATCTTGAAGCGCTTGTGAAAATAGCCCACCTCTAGGCCTTCCCCGCAACAGCCCTTGCCGTCACCGGTCAAGAGGCACGAAAGGACCATTCTGCATGACGGATACGCCCCCTGACCGGCTGTGCGCCAGCGAAGGCAGCCCCTACTACGACGCGGCCGTGCTGGCCCGCGAGGTCGGCATCAAATTCAACGGCGTCGAGAAGATCAACGTCGAGGAATACTGCGTCTCCGAAGGCTGGATCCGCGTCACCGCCGGCACTGCCAAGGACCGCGCGGGCAAGCCGTTGACCATCAAGCTCAAGGGCAAGGTGGAGCCGTTTTTCAAGGGGTAGGGGGCATCCTGGCCAAGACGCCTCGTTCACCTCGGTTGGAGTCCGTTGACCCAAATCCGTCCCTGCTAAGTCTCGTCCACGATCGATGCTCAGCATTAACTTGCTAATTGTCGCCGTGACGAGCGCACTACTCTGGTGCCGGTGGCATGACAATTGCGCAATGGGTAGAATGTGTTTCACTTATCCATTGGATGGCGGTCATGTTCTGGGAGCAAGCTGTCTCGATTTGGAACGGCATGGCGAAGTGGCAGCGTCAGTTATCTACTCTATTTTTGTTTCTGTTCGGCTTTTGGTTTGTCATCCACTTCGTCATCTGGCCATTCGAAGTCCAAGCTGCCCGTGAGCACGAGCGACTCCTGGATCGGCATTTTCAGACTATGTATTCCGCACAAGCGTTGCTGACATCGATGGCGCCTATTGGCGGCGACACCATCGACAGTTCGCTTCATCAAGTTTGCATCCAGCAGGCCACGTCTGCCAATCAACGCACCGGCCCAATCGGCGTGTTTGAACTTGGTGGGCCAGATCCATTGCGCTTCGAGACGATCGAGGCATACCTCGCTTGCTCTATGAACATGGAGCCCGAACGTCTATGCGATGCTTCGAGAAGACGGCGTCTCATCGCTAACGTGCGGACCTATCTGGCGATCCTGGAGGACACCCGCTCGACTGCCGTTTTCGAGGCAGCTCTTGAACAACTCCAGCCCCCTGGGCTGCGGCGGCTGGCCTCCACATTTGACCAGTTTGACGTCGTCACCGCCGGGGACGAGGTCGACGACGCCGGAAGGCCGCTGACGCCAAAAGAAATCGAAGTGAAGCGCCAAACTGCGGTCTCCGAGCGACGCGCAGCTTTGCGACGCGCCTCGCGGGTCGACGGCCCACCCGCGAGCTTCGATGAGAACCTGCAAACGCTCGCGCGCCAGGGCTACATCGCAATGGCCGACTTCGGCAACTGGTTTGGACTCGACGTTCCCTCGCCAATCGCTAAGGCCCTGAACGGCATTTCAACCGAGGAGTCTCCCTGCTCATGACGATTTGATTTCTCGCAGCCGATGGGGGCCTGCCCGAATGGGTCTTCAAGCCGTACAACGCCATACTGCTGACTGTGGCGGGCCTTTTTGTCTGGCTAGGCTCGGGCGACGTGCAGGATTATGTCGTTTGGAAATGGCAGCGAACCTTTATTGCCCCTCCAATCGTCGAGTGTTTCGGTGGGCAGCTGGTCGCCGCGCCGCCTGGAAAGCAACTCTCGGAGGACGTCAAGCGGGGGTACCCCATCGTCGATACCCCGAGGGAAACCGAACTGAAGGTACTTGAGGCCGGCGCGAAGTGCACCGCAGACTCATGTCTTGGCTCTGACTGGTTCACCTATCGGAGAGCTGTCCGCCGGCTGATGTCGGATCAGGCGGAACTCATCACCAGGTTTTATGGGTGGGGCGGGGACGATGGAATGCGCTACGCTTGGCAGATCCTGGAGAGCCCGCGCGGCGCGGACGCCGTAGTGGACATTCGCTCTCACATCGACGCCGGTCTCTTGGACGTGCGTGATGTTGGGCCGGCGTCCGATATTCTCGCGTTGCGGATGGCCGGCAATAACCGGCCCAAGCCTTGTCTTGCCTCAAGTGAAGCGAGCGATGCCTCCCAATGAGGTCACACTTAACCCCAGCAAATGGGCAGGCCGCCGCGACGATCACTGCGCTCCTTGGCGGGCTGTTGGGTTTCAGTTTGCTATCAGTCGCCGCGATGGCCGCGCATGAGGGCGGCTTGAATCCGGGTATCACGTTCTGGATCGCATTGCCCACGGCCAGCGTAGTTGGCGCCCTTGCAGTTCCACGCTTTGGTTACGCCGCTGCCGGCGTATTGACCATCGCAGCAATTTGTTGGGCTTACTTGGCACTCTGGGCAGTCGCTGGTATCGCAGCACTTGAGATTGAGATCGCACTGCTCAATTTGGCGGGCGGAGCACTCTCGGCCATCGCTAGCATGCTCGACGATCGCCAGGCTTGAACTGTTTCGGCTTTGAAATCTGCGGCAAGATAACCTTGAACCAAAAAACCGCCGCGGAGTTGCCCCCGCGGCGGCTGGAGTCCTTGTTTGCGCCCGGCGACTCCCGTAACCGCGAGCCCGCCGCCGGGCGCGGGCTAGACTACATATCCATGTCGCCCATGCCGCCCATTCCGCCCATGCCGCCGCCGCCGTGCATGTGGCCGCCGCCTGCCGAACCCTTCTTGGGGGCTTCGGCGATGCCGGCTTCCGTCGTGATCAGCATGCTGGCGACCGAGGCTGCGTCGCGCAGAGCCGTGCGCACAACCTTGGCCGGGTCGATGATGCCCTTGTCGATCATGTCGACGTACTCGTCGAGCTGAGCGTCGTAGCCGAACGAGTCCGACTTGTTCTCGAGCACTTTGCCAACCACGATCGAGCCTTCGACGCCTGCGTTGGACGCGATCTGACGGATCGGGGCCTGCAGGGCGCGGCGCACGATATTGATGCCGGCCTCTTCGTCGTCGTTCAGGCCCTTGACATTGATGGCCTTGGTGGCGCGCAGCAGAGCGACGCCGCCGCCCGGCACGATGCCTTCTTCAACGGCAGCGCGCGTGGCGTTGAGCGCGTCGTCGACGCGATCCTTCTTCTCTTTCACTTCGATCTCGGTGGCGCCGCCGACCTTGATCACTGCAACGCCGCCAGCCAGCTTGGCCAGACGCTCCTGCAGCTTCTCCTTGTCGTAGTCCGACGTCGTCTCTTCGATCTGAGCCTTGATCTGAGCAACGCGGGCTTCGATGTCCTTCTTCTTGCCCGAGCCGTCGACGACCGTGCAGTTGTCCTTGTCGATCGTGACCTTCTTGGCGCGGCCGAGCATGCCGATGGTGACATTCTCAAGCTTGATGCCAAGATCCTCGGCGATCATCTCGCCGGCGGTCAGGATGGCGATGTCCTGCAGCATGGCCTTGCGGCGATCGCCAAAGCCAGGTGCCTTGACGGCGGCGACCTTCAGGCCGCCACGCAGCTTGTTGACGACCAGTGTAGCGAGAGCCTCGCCTTCGACGTCCTCGGCGATGATCAGCAGGGGCTTGCCGGTCTGCACGACAGCCTCAAGCAACGGCAGCATCGGCTGCAGGCCCGACAGCTTCTTCTCGTGGATGAGGATGTAGGGGTCCTCAAGCTCGACCATCATCTTCTCGGCATTGGTGATGAAGTAGGGCGAGAGATAGCCGCGGTCGAACTGCATGCCTTCGACGACGTCCAGTTCCAACTCAAGGCTCTTGGCCTCTTCGACGGTGATGACGCCCTCGTTGCCGACCTTCTGCATGGCCTTGGCGATCATGTCGCCGATGGCGCGGTCGCCGTTGGCCGAAATGGTGCCGACCTGCGAGATTTCCTCGGACTTGTTCACCTTCTTGGACTTCTTGGCGATGTCGTCCATCACCTGATGCACGGCCTTGTCGATGCCGCGCTTGAGATCCATCGGGTTCATGCCGGCGGCAACCGCCTTCATGCCCTCGCGCACGATCGCCTGTGTCAGCACGCACGCCGTCGTGGTGCCGTCGCCAGCAGCGTCGTTGGTCTTGGATGCGGCTTCACGCACCATCTGTGCGCCCATGTTCTCGAACTTGTCTTCGAGTTCGATCTCCTTGGCGACGGTGACGCCGTCCTTGGTGGAGCGGGGAGCGCCGAACGACTTCTCGATCACGACGTTGCGGCCCTTGGGACCGAGCGTGACCTTGACGGCGTTGGCAAGGGTGTCGACGCCGCGCAGGATGCGCTCGCGGGCCTCGGCGGAGAAACGTACTTCTTTGGCTGCCATTTTGGATGGTTCCTGTGTTTGGGGAAGGATTTAGTGGGCATCGGGCGTCAGGTATCAGGCATCAGGCATCGGTTGCGGCAGGCGGGGCGGACTGTTGTCCGATGCCTGATGCCCGATGCCAGGCGGCCACTACGCCGCCTTCTTGGCAGCGACCTTGCCTTCGATCACGCCCATGATGTCGGACTCTTTCATGATCAACAGCTCTTCGCCGTCGATCTTGACTTCCGTGCCAGACCACTTGCCGAACAGAATAATGTCGCCGGCCTTGACGTCGGCGGGAATGCGCTCGCCATCTTCGTCGCGGGCACCGGGGCCAACGGAGATGACTTCGCCCTGCATCGGCTTCTCGGTGGCGCTATCGGGGATGATGATGCCGCCAGCGGTCTTGGTGTCTTCGGCGAGGCGCTTGACGACAACGCGGTCGTGCAACGGACGGAACTTCACGGCCATTTTGGTGTCTCCTTCAGTTAGAAAAATCGGATGGCAGGCGGCAGGACGAAGTGAGGCGCTTCGGATAGAAAGGCGGAGCGACTGTCACGAAACCGTCGAGCATGAGTCTGCGATCAAGGGGGTGCGGAAGGCCGCTTAGCACTCGATGAATTGAGTGCTAGCAGGTGAGGGAGGAGATAGGTGGGCTGCGGCGCCCTGTCAAGGGAATCTGGCGCTCTTTTTGGAGAGTGCTAATTTCGCTGACGCCGAAGGCGCGGGCGGCCAACGCAAACCGCTACTTTGCGGCGGTCCTGTGGCCTGTGGCCTTGCTGCACTTGAGGCAACCGGCCCGGCTGGCCTATCCAGAGCCCTATGACCGACAAACCGATTCTACCCCCGGGGCCCATCGAGCCCATTAACCTGCGCACGGCGCTGGAAGAGCGCTACCTCGTCTATGCGCTCTCGACCATCACGAACCGCGCGCTGCCCGACGTGCGCGACGGCCTGAAGCCAGTGCATCGGCGGCTGATGCACGCCATGCGGGAAATGAAGCTCAATCCCGCCGAGGGCTACCGCAAGTGCGCCGCCATCGTCGGCGAGGTGATGGGCAAGTTCCATCCGCACGGCGACCAGTCGATTTACGACGCGCTGGTGCGGTTGGCGCAGGAATTCTCGGTCCGCTATCCGCTGGTCGACGGTCAGGGCAATTTCGGCAATATCGACGGCGATAACCCCGCCGCTATGCGCTACACCGAAGCCAAGATGACGGCCATCGGCGCGCTGCTGCTCGATGGCATCGACGAGAACACGGTTGATTTCCGGCCCAACTACGACGGCCGCGAGCAGGAGCCGGTGGTGCTGCCGGCCGCCTTCCCGAACCTGCTGGCCAACGGCTCATCGGGCATCGCTGTGGGCATGGCGACCTCGATCCCGCCGCACAATCTCGACGAACTGTGCAACGGCTTGCTGCACCTCATCAAGCACCCCAACGCCACCATCGAGAAGATGGTCGAGCTGATCCCCGGTCCCGATTTCCCGACCGGCGGCGTAATCGTGGAAGGGCGATCGTCCATCCTGGAGAGCTACAAGACCGGCCGCGGCGGCTTCCGTCTACGCGCCAAGTGGCACAAGGAAGACACCGGTCGCGGCGGCTATCTCATCGTCGTCACCGAGATCCCTTACGGCGTGCAGAAGGGCAAGCTGGTCGAGAAGCTGGCCGAGCTGTGGCAGAATAAGAAGTTGCCGCTGGTGGAAGACGTGCGCGACGAGAGCGCCGAGGACATCCGGCTGGTGCTGGAGCCCAAGAGCCGCACCGTCGATCCCGTGCTGCTGATGGAAAGCGTGTTCCGCTCCTCCGAGCTGGAGACGCGCTTCCCGCTGAACATGAACGTGCTGTCGCGCGGGCAAGTGCCGAACGTCCTGTCGCTCAAGGATGTGCTGCAGGAGTGGCTCGACCACCGCAAGCTGGTGCTGATCCGGCGCACCAATTTCCGCCTGGAAAAGATCGCGCACCGGCTGGAGGTCTTGGACGGCTTGTTGATCGCCTTCCTCAATCTCGACGAGGTGATCCGCATCGTCCGCTTCTCGGATGAGCCCAAGACCGAACTGATGAGCACCTTCAAGCTCACCGAGGTGCAAGCCGACGCAATTCTGAACATGCGTCTGCGCGCCTTGAACAAGCTGGAAGAGCTGGAGATCCGCCGCGAGCACGACGAACTCACCAAGGAACAGGGCGAGCTGCAGGCGCTGCTCAAGGCCGAGGACAAGATCTGGGATCGCATTTCCACCGAGATCAAGAAGGTCAAGGAGCAGTTCGGCAAGACCACCGCCGTCGGCAAGCGCCGGTCCACCTTCGCCGATGCGCCCGATGTCGATATCGACATGGAGGAACTGCTGGCCGAGAAGGAGCCGGTGACAATCGTGCTCTCCGAGAAGGGTTGGATCCGTTCGCTGAAGGGGCACATCGACGATTTCTCAGGGCGTACAATTCAAGCAGGGCGACGAGCTGAAACGCGCGCTGAAGTGTCAGAGCACGGACAAGCTGGTGCTGTTCGCCAGCAACGGTAAATTCTTCACGCTGCAGTGCGGACAGCTGCCGGGCGGGCGCGGCCATGGCGAGCCGGTGCGGCTGATGATCGATCTGGAAGAGAACCACACCATCGTCGACGCCTTCGTGCATCAGCCCGGCCGCAAGCTGCTGGTCGCGAGTACAGCGGCCAACGGCTTCGTGGTGCCCGAGGACGAAGTGGTGGCCATGACCCGCAAGGGCAAGCAGGTGCTGAACATCACCGAGCCCGAGGAGGCCGTGGTCTGTGTGCCCGTCGATGGCGACTACCTGGCCGTGATCGGCGAGAACCGCAAGCTCTTGGTGTTCCCGCTCTCTGAGGTCAACGAGATGACCCGCGGCAAGGGCGTGCGGCTGCAGAAGTACAAGGACGGCGCCATTGCCGATGCGCGCGTGTTCCACAAGAAGGACGGCCTGACCTGGCTGGACGCGGCGGGACGGACCTTCCAGCTCAGCTGGGCGGAGTTGAAGGAATGGGTCGGCGAGCGCGCCCAGGCCGGCATGGTGGCGCCCAAGGGCTTCCCCAGAAGCAACAAGTTCGGCCCGAGTTTCTAAGGAAAGGTGGTCATGGGCAGGGGCGGCTTGCGGCCGCCCTCTCTCAACGGACAGGTTGCACGAGGGCGTCCGCAAGCCGCCCCTACAATCCCACTACCCCGCATTTCCCGCTTGCACCATCGCGCGCCGCATGGCACCCACCACGGCAACATCCCCTCAAGTTTGGAGACTGACGATGCCCGGAGCCAAAGGCGCCCGTTCGATGCGCAATACCGAGAAGTCCAAGAAGAAGGCCGCCTCGACTGTGGATCGTGCCCCCAAGACTCGCAATACTGGCGTGACCTCAAGGGGCCGCACCACGGCCAAAAAGGCAGCAGGCATCGCCCGCGCTCAGAAGGCCAAGGCCTAGCCAGGTCGGGGACATGATGTTCATTTTCGGCCTGCCCTGAACGGAGCGGCTGATCGTTCGGCCTTGAGCCGAAAATGAACTTCGTGGCCCCGCCCTACAACCCCAACTTCGTCTTCAACAGCTCGTTCACAGCCGCCGGGTTGGCCTTGCCACCGGTGGACTTCATGGCCTGGCCGACGAACCAGCCGAGCATGCTCGGCTTTTCCTTCACCTGCGCGACCTTGTCGGGGTTGGCCGAGATGATGGCGTCCACCGCCTTCTCGATCGCGCCCATGTCCGTCACCTGGCGCATACCGCGCTTTTCGACGATGGTGGCGGGATCGCCGCCTTCTGACCAGACGATCTCGAACAGGTCCTTGGCGATCTTGCCGGATATCGCACCGGACGAGATCAGGTCGATGACGCCGCCGAGCTGGCTTGCGGACACGGGGCTATCCTCGACCCCCTTGCCTTCCTTGTTCAACCGCCCGAACAGCTCGTTAATCACCCAGTTGGCGGCGATCTTGCCATCGCGCCCCTTGGCAACCTGCTCGAAAAAGTCGGCGTTCTGCTTCTCGGCGACAAGTACGCTCGCGTCGTAAGCGGACAGACCGTACTCCCTAATGAAGCGCGCCCGCTTGGCGTCGGGAAGCTCCGTGAGCCCCTTCTTTAACCCGTCCACATAGCCCTGCGTAAACTCCAACGGAAGCAGGTCCGGATCGGGGAAATAGCGGTAGTCGTGCGCCTCTTCCTTGCTGCGCATGCTGCGCGTCTCGCCCTTCACGGGGTCGAACAGCCGCGTCTCCTGCTTCACCTCGCCGCCATCCTCCTTGATGCCGATCTGACGGCGCGCCTCGGCCTCGATGGCCTGGCCGATGAAACGGATGGAGTTGACGTTCTTGATCTCGCAGCGGGTCTCGAACTTTGTCCCCGGCTTGTGCACCGACACGTTAACGTCGGCGCGCAGATTGCCCTTTTCCATGTCGCCATCGCAGGTGCCGAGATAGCGCAAGATGGTGCGCAGCTTGGTCACATAGGCCTTGGCCTCCTCGGCCGAGCGCATATCGGGGCGCGAGACGATCTCCATCAGCGCGACACCCGAACGGTTCAGGTCGACATAGGAATAGTCGGGATGCTGATCGTGCAGGCTCTTGCCTGCGTCCTGCTCCAGGTGCAGCCGCTCGATCCCGACTTCGATGGATGGGCGATCGGCGAAATCCAGCAGCACCTTGCCCTCGCCCACCACTGGCTGCTTGAACTGGCTGATCTGGTAGCCCTGAGGTAGATCGGGATAGAAATAGTTCTTGCGGTCGAAGGTGCTGACCAGATTGATCTCAGCGTTCAGCCCCAGCCCAGTTCGCACGGCCTGGGCGACGCACTCGGCATTGATCACCGGCAGCATCCCCGGCATGGCGGCATCGACCAGCGAGACATGGCTGTTGGGTTCGGCCCCGAACGAGGTCGCCGCGCCCGAGAACAGCTTGGCGTTGGACGCCACCTGCGCGTGCACTTCCAGGCCGATGATGATCTCCCAGTCGCCGGTGGCGCCGGGAATCAGGTCCTCTTTGCGGGCGGGGCGGGCGTTGGTGTGCATGGGGTCTCGCTGCGATGTTCGATTTACCTGGGTACGTTGGTAGGGGGAGGCAGGGAGAGGGTCAAGCCAAGGCCCGTTTGTGAGCTGCGAACCGGACATAGTTGGTAGGGGCGGCTTGCGGCCGCCCTCGAGCAGCGAGCAAGCCGTACGAGGGCGGCCGCAAGCCGCCCCTACCAACAGCGCCTTTTCGTACCCTCGACCCGCCCGCCACCCTATGCTACCGCCAGCCCACCAACCGTCCGCCAGCAGAGTGGCCCGCCAATGATCACGCTCTACGACACCCATGCTTCCGGGCTTGCCCGCCGCGACGGCCTCGTCACGCCCGAAGCGGGCACAGTTTGGATCGACTTGCTCAATCCGACGCGCGAGGAAGAGGTGCACATTGAATCCGTACTCGGCATCGAGTTGCCGACGCGCGAGGAGATGAAGGAGATCGAGGCGTCCAGCCGGCTCTATCAAGAGGACGGCGCGCAGTTCATGACCGCGACCCTGCTGACGCAGATCGACGACCCCTGGCCGGTGACCACGCACATCACCTTTGTGCTGGTGAAGGACAAGCTGGTCACCATCCGCTATTCCGAGCCCTACGCCTTCTACATGTTCGCCAAGCGCGCCATGGCCAACCAGGTCGACAGCGGATCGGCCCCCGCCGTCTTGATCGGTCTGCTCGAGCAGATCATCGACCGGCTGGCGGACTTCATCGAGCGCATGCAGGTGGATATCGACAAGCTGTCCCAGACCGTGTTCGGGGCCGATAAGGACAAGCGGGATAGTGGCGCGCGCTACGATCTGGCTCTTAAGACCGTCGGCCGGCAAGGGGATCTGACCACCCGGGCCCGCGAGAGCCTGCTGTCATTGAACCGGCTGCTGACCTATTTCACCTACACCTGCGACCATGGGACGGAGGGCAAGGCCGTCACCCCGCGCATCAAGACCGCCAGCCGCGATGTGGGTTCGCTGTCGGACCACCTGAACTACCTCAATGGCCAGATCACGCTGTTGCTGGATGCCACGCTCGGCCTGATCAACATCGACCAGAACCGCATCATCAAGATCTTCTCGATCGTGTCGGTGGTCTTCATGCCGCCGACGCTGGTCGCCTCGATCTATGGCATGAATTTCCACCTGATGCCGGAGCTGAGCTGGCAGATCGGCTACCCATTGGCGCTGGTGCTGATGGTGATTTCTGCGATCGGGCCGCTGCTGTTCTTCAGGTACAAGGGTTGGCTGTAATCGTCGCACCGGTAGGGGCGGCTTGCGGCCGCCCTCGTGCAGCGAGTCCGTTGCGCAAGGGCGGCCGCAAGCCGCCCTTACAAATCGGTCAGCGTGCCTTCGGCGCCACCGCGTCCCACCACCGATCCTTGACCGTGAACCGTCCCGCCGCCTGCTCGATCACCTCGGCGGCGCGGAACAGCGTTTCCTCGTCGAACGGCTTTCCGATCAGCTGCAGACCCATGGGCAGGCCGTCGGCGGTTGATCCAGCGGGCACGGCGATCCCCGGCAAGCCCGCCATGTTCACGGTCACCGTGAAGATGTCGTTGAGATACATCTGGATCGGGTCGGCGTTCATGGAGTTGAGCGCAAAGGCAGCGCTGGGGGTGGCTGGCGTCAGCAGCACGTCGACCTCTCTGTAGGCCTCGTCGAAGTCGCGCTTGATCAGAGTGCGCACCTTCTGCGCCTGCAGGTAGTAGGCGTCGTAATAGCCCGCGGACAGCACATAAGTGCCGATGATGATGCGGCGCTTGACCTCTTTGCCGAAGCCTTCGGCGCGGGTCTTTTCGTAGGTATCGATCAGGTCCTTGCCGGGAACGCGCAGCCCGTAGCGCATGCCGTCGTAGCGTGCGAGATTGGACGAGGCTTCGGCCGGAGCGACGATGTAATAGGTCGGCAGCGCGTACTTGGTGTGCGGCAGGCTGACGTCGTGGATGGTCGCCCCCGCCGCTTTCAGCCAGTCGATGCCCTGCTGCCAGAGCTTGTCCACTTCGGCCGGCATGCCGTCCATGCGGTACTCTTTGGGCACGCCGACTTTCAAACCCTTGACGCCCTTGCCCAGCGCCTTCTCGTAATCGGGGACAGCCAAATCCATGGACGTTGAGTCCTTGGGATCGTGACTGGCCATGGCGCGCAACAGGATTGCGGCGTCGCGCACGGTCTTGGCGATCGGCCCGGCCTGGTCCAGCGAGGAGGCGAAGGCCACCACACCCCAGCGCGAACAGCGGCCATAGGTGGGCTTGATGCCGACGGTACCGGTGAGCGCCGCCGGCTGCCGGATCGACCCGCCGGTATCGGTTGCCGTTGCGCCCAGGCACAGTGACGCCGCCACCGCTGCGGCCGAGCCGCCAGATGAGCCACCCGGTACTAGATCTGTGTTCTTGCCCTTGGCGCGCCAGGGATTGATGACCGGGCCGTAGTAGCTGGTCTCGTTCGACGAGCCCATGGCGAACTCGTCCATGTTGAGCTTGCCGAGCATCACAGCGCCGGCATCCCAGAGGTTCTGCGTGACGGTGGACTCATAGGTCGGCTTGAAGCCGTCCAGCACATGGCTGCAGGCCTGCGTGTGCACGCCCTTGGTCGCGAACAGATCCTTGATGCCGAGCGGAATGCCTTCCAGCGCCCGCGCCTTGCCCTTCTTGGCCAGGTTGTTGTCGGCAATCCGCGCCATCGCCCGCGCCTGTTCCGCAGTGACGGCCACATAGGCGTTCAACGCCGGATTGGCTTTGTCGATGGCGGTGAGGAACGCGTCAGTCAGCTCCAGCGCGGAAACATCCTTGGCGACCAGCTTGTCGCGGGCTTCGGCGAGCGTGAGGGCAGTGAGATCGGACAAGGGGGCCTCATGGATCGGTTCGAGTTTTTTGAAGGTTCCCTAACACGGGCGCTTCCTGGCGGCCAAGTGGCCTGGCAAGCTGGTGCAATGTAGGGGCGGCTTGCGGCCGCCCTCAAGCAGCGAGCGCGTTGCACGAGGGCGGCCGCAAGCCGCCCCTACGCCGCACCGCCGTACCCTACCGCTCTGCACTGATCACGCCAAACTGATCAGGAGTTATTGGCCATCGGACTGGCTGGCAGGTAGTTTCGCTGCATCAGTCCTTACCCAGAAGGTCCCCACAGATGCGCATTCTCAAGTCATTCCTTGCAGCACTTGCATTGTTCTGCACGTTCGGCAGCCTTGCCCATGCCGACCAGGTCTCCAACTACGTCAAGGACGGCGTCGCCATCGCTGGCGCCGATCCGGTCGCTTATTTCACGATGAACAAGTCGGTCGTCGGTTCAGCCGATTTCACGACCGATTGGAACGGCGTGACCTGGCGCTTCTCCTCTGCCGAGAACCGCGACGCCTTCAAGGCCGACCCGGCCAAGTACGCGCCGCAGTTCGGCGGCTACTGCTCCACCGGCACAGCGTTCGGCAAGAAGATCCCGATCGATCCGACCAAGTTCAAGGTGATCGAAGGCAAGTTGTATCTCAATTCGTCCGCCGGTTCGCAGGCCGTGTTCGACAAGGACACCGCCGGCATCATCATGAAGGCAACCGGCAACTGGCCCAAGATCGAAGCCGTCCCTGCCGACAAGCTTTAAGCTCACGAGCACTCCCCAAGCCGCGCCGATGATCTGAGCAGCGCCATGGTCTCGACCCCAATCTTGTCGGGGGGACCATGGCGTTTTCGTTCGGGCACCGGCTATTCGACGATCTTGGGCACGACGAAGAAGTTGTCTTCGGACATCGGCGCGTTCTTGACGATTTCGGCGGCCTTCTCGCCGTCCGTGATCTTGTCCTCGCGCTGCTTCAAACTCATTGACACGACCTTGGTCATGGGCTCGACGCCCTTGGTGTCGACCTCGCCGAGCTGTTCGACCCACTTGAGGATGGTGTTCAGCTCGCCCTTCAGGCTGACCGCCTCGGCGTCGCTGACCTTCAGCCGGGCGAGCCGGGCAATGCGGCGCACGGTGGCCTCGTCAACCTCTGACATCTCTCGAGCCCTTTTCCTTGGCGCTGCGTTGCGGCTAGATAGCCCGATGAGGCCATGCGGCGCAACCGGCGGGGACGGACATGAGTGAGCGGAAGGATGGACCGGGGCGGTTTGTGGCGGCGGCGGCGCGCGTTGGCGTCACGGTGGCGCTGAAGGAATTCGCCGAGAGCACGCGCACCGCCGAGGAGGCCGCAGCGGCTTGCGGCTGTGCGGTTGGACAGATCGTTAAGTCGCTAATCTTCCAGGGTCGCAAGAGCGGCAAGTCCTATGTGCTGCTGGTCTCAGGGGCCAATCGGGTCGATCAGAAGGGCGTGGCGACGGTCATTGGCGAGGCGCTGGACCGGCCCGATGCCGACCATGTGCGCACGCAGACCGGCTTTGCCATCGGCGGCATCCCACCCTTCGGCCACGATACGGCGCTGGCGACCTTCATCGACCAGGACCTGTTCAAATACGACGCCATCTGGGCTGCGGCCGGATCGCCGAACGCGGTGTTCCCGACCACGCCGGCCGAGTTGGAGCGAGCGGCGGGGGCGCGGCGGATCAAGGTGACGTGAGTTTGACATGAAGGTGCGGCGTAGGGGCGACCACTGGTCACCCTCGTGCTCATTCCGGTCCGTGCGCAACTCAATACAACGATCCCAGTTGCCGCTTCAGCAAGGCGGCATCGTAGCTCGCGGCATCGAACTCGGGATCGGCTGATTTGGTCATTTCGCCGGCGGTCGGCACGGCGGATTTCGGCACCTGTGTTGTCGGGTCCCACAGTTTCGAGCGGATCAGCGCCCGAGCGCACTGGAAGTATACCGCATCGATCGCCACCACGATCACCGTGACGGGCAGCTTGCCATCCATGGCAAAGCTCTGCCGCAGCGCCTCCTCCGTGGTCAGCCGCGCCCGCCCGTTGATGCGCAGACACTCGTTGATGCCGGGCAGCAGGAACAGCAGCGCCACGCGCGGATCGGAGACGAGGTTTTTCAGCGTGTCCAGACGATTGTTGCCGCGCCGGTCCGGGATGGCGATGGTGGCATCGTCCAGCACATGGAACAGATCTCTCGGCTGGTCGCCACGCGGCGAGCAGTCGAGTCCGCCGGGGCCGGAGGTGGCGATGGCGAAGAACGGCGCCGCCTCGATCCAGCGCCGGTACTCCGGCGTCAGGCGCGGCACTTCCTTGCGCAGCGAGTTCTGGTTGACCTCGCCATACAGCGCGGCCAGTTTGGCCAGGGTCGTGACATCATCCGGCATGACAGGCCTCACGCCCCCGTCCACTTGGTCCGCATCGTAACCAGTTCCTCGGCCGCTGTCGGATGCACAGCCACGGTCGCATCGAACTGCGCCTTGGTCGCCCTCAGCTTCACCGCGATGCCGGCCAGCTGCGCCATTTCGCCTGCGTCGGGACCGAGGATGTGCACGCCGAGCACGCGGTCGGTGGCGGCGTCCACCACCAGCTTCATAAGCATGCGCTCCTGGCGGCCCGAGAGCGTGTGGCGCATCGGGCGGAAGCTGGTCTTGTAGATGTGCACGTCGCCGTACTCCTTGCGCGCCGCCGCCTCGGTGAGGCCGACCGTGCCCATCTCAGGCGTCGTGAATACGGCCGTAGGCACGTCGGTGTGATCGACGCGGGTGGGCTTAGCCCCGAACACGGTATCGGCGAAGGCGTGGCCCTCGCGGATCGCGACCGGCGTCAGGTTCAGGCGGTTGGTGACATCGCCGACGGCGTGGATGCCGGGCACGGCGGTGGCGGAATACTCGTCCACGACTACAGCTCCGTGCTTGTCGAGCGCGACGCCGGCCGCCTCCAAGCCGAGGTTTGCCGTGTTCGGCACACGGCCGGTCGCGGCCATGATGGCGTCGGCTTGGATCACCGAGCCATCGGTCAGCGTGACCTTTACACCCTCACCCGCCTTCTCGATGCGCTCCGGCGTGACCCCGCAGCGCACCCGGATGCCCTTGCGCTCATACTCCGCATGCAGCGCCTTGCGCAGGTCCATGTCGAAGCCACGCAGGATCTCTTCGCCGCGATAAAGCAGCGTCACCTCGGCGCCGAGGCCGTGAAAGATGCCGGCGAACTCGACCGCTATGTAGCCACCACCGCCGATTACGATGTGCTTGGGCAGCTTCGGCAGATCGAGCGCCTCGTTGGACGTGATGCAAAGCTCGTGGCCGGGCACGGCGGGATCGACGAAGGTGCGCGCACCGGTAGCGACTAGGATGTGTTTGGCCGTGACCACGCGGTCGTCCGAGAGCAGACGGACGGTGTGCTGCCCTTCGACCACGGCCCGGGTCTTGAGCAACTTGGCGCCAGCCTTCTCGAGCGTGCTGACATACGCCCCTTCGAGCCGCGCGATCTCCCTATCCTTGTTGGCGATCAGTTTTGCCCAATCGAAGCTGGGGGCGGGCACGTTCCAGCCATAGCCGGCCGCATCGGCGAAATCGTCCGAGAATCGGCTTGCGTAAACCAACAGCTTCTTGGGCACGCAGCCGCGGATCACGCAGGTGCCACCGGTGCGGTACTCCTCTGCGACCGCGACTTTTGCTCCGTAGCCTGCGGAGATGCGCGCCGCCCGCACGCCGCCCGAGCCCGCGCCGATGACGAACAAATCGTAGTCGTAGGACCCGCTCACCCTGGCACCGGCGCCAGGATCGCCTCGACGCCGTCTGGCCCGCCGATGAAGGCCTGATCGGCAAGGCCGATGAACAGGCCGTGCTCGACCACGCCGGGAATGATGCGCAGCGCAGCAGCGAGGTCGAACGGCTCCATGATGCGGCCGAAGCTGCAATCCAGAAGCAGGTTGCCGTTCTCGGTCACGAACGGCTTGCCACCCTTGTCGCGGCGCAGGCCGATGGTGCCCTCGCAGCCGATCTCGCGCACCATGGCGGCCACCATGTTGCGCGTCGCTGTGGCGCCGAACGGGACGATCTCGACCGGCAATGGGAAGCGGCCGAGATTGGCCACTTTCTTCGATACGTCCGCGATCACCACCATGCGGTCGGACGCGGTGGCGACGATTTTCTCGCGTAGCAGCGCGCCACCGCCGCCCTTGATCAGCGTCAGGATCGGATCGATCTCATCCGCCCCGTCGATGGTGAGGTCCAAGTGCAGTTCCTCGTCCAGCGTCGAGAGACGGATGCCGGCGGCCTCCGCCAGCTTGCGCGTGGCCTCCGAGGTCGGCACGCAGATCACATCCAGCCCGCCGCGCACCTTTTCGCCCAGCACCTGCACCAGCTTGGCCGCGGTCGAGCCGGTGCCCAGCCCGAGCTTCATGCCCGGCTCGACCAGCTTGACGGCTTCTATTGCAGCGGCCAGCTTCTGTCCGTCCGCGCTACTCAGCTTGATCGCTGCACTGGCTGCCATCGTTTCTGCCCTGTGAAGTCGTGTATTGAGACCGATGACGTTGGGGCGACCCACGGGTCGCCCCTACAGCAGCGCTACAGCCCGCCCATCAGCAGGTACTTGAGCTCGAGGAATTCCTCGACGCCGTGGTGCGAGCCCTCGCGGCCGAGGCCGCTCTCCTTGACGCCACCGAACGGCACTTCGGAGGAGGCGACCAGCCCCTCGTTAATGCCGACCATGCCGTATTCCAGCGCTTCGGCGACGCGCCAGACGCGACCGATGTCGCGCGAGTAAAAATAAGAGGCGAGGCCGAACTCGGTGTCGTTGGCCAGGCGGATCACCTCTTCCTCGGTCTTGAACTTGAACAGCGGAGCGACGGGCCCGAAAGTTTCCTCGCGCGCCACTTTCATGTCGGCGGTTACCCCGGTCAGCACGGTCGGCTCGTAGAAGTTGCCGCCCAGCTTGTGGCGCTTGCCGCCGGTTGCAATCTTGGCGCCTTTGGCCAGCGCATCGGCGACATGCTCCTCCACCTTCTCGACCGCCGCCTTGTTGATCAGCGGGCCGGTGGTGATGCCTTCCTTGGTGCCGTCGCCAACCTTCAGCGCGTTGGCCGCAGCGACCAGCTTGGCCGCGAAAGCGTCGTACACGCCCTCCTGCACATAGATGCGGTTGGCGCAGACGCAGGTCTGGCCGGCGTTGCGATACTTGCTGGCCATCGCTCCGATCACGGCCTTGTCCAGGTCCGCATCGTCGAAGACGATGAAGGGTGCGTTGCCGCCCAGCTCCATGCCAACCTTCTTTACGGTCTTGGCGCATTCGGCGATCAGCTGCTTGCCGATCTCGGTCGAGCCGGTGAACGTCACCATCTTGACGATCGGATTGCTCGTCAGCTCCGCGCCGATCACGCTGGCCTTGCCGGTGACGACGTTGAGCACGCCCTTGGGGATGCCGGCCTGATGCGCGAGTTCCGCCAGCGCCAGGGCGGTCAGCGGCGTTTCGGAGGCGGGCTTCACGACAGCGGTGCAACCCACAGCCAGGGCCGGGCCGAGCTTGCGGGTGATCATCGCGGCCGGGAAGTTCCACGGTGTGATGGCGGCGATAACACCGATCGGCTGCTTGATGCAAATGGCGCGCGCATCCGGCTTGAAGCTGGGGATGGTCTCGCCATAGATGCGGCGGCACTCCTCAGCGTAAAACTCGATGAAGCTGGCCGCATACATCACCTCGCCCTTGGCTTCGGCCAGCGGTTTGCCTTGCTCGGCGGTCATGATGGCGGCGATCTTGTCGGCATTGGCGACGATCAGGTTGAACCAGGTCCGCATGATGTTAGAGCGGTCCTTGGCGGTGCGCTTGGCCCAGGCTGGGAAGGCGGCCGATGCGGCCTCGATAGCGGCGCGGGTCTCCTTGGCGCCCATCATCGGCACCTTGGCGATCTCCTCGCCGGTGGCCTTGTTGGTGACGCGCAACGCGCCCTCGCCGACCCAGGCACCATCGATATAGTTGCGCTCGCGAATGAGAGTATCGACGCGCTGGTCCATGGTGCGGGTGTCCTTTTTGGGGGGATGGGTGTCGTGGTTGGCGTTCAATATCCACCATTGCGGGGCCAAGCTCAAGCGATGCTGTGCCTTCATACCGGGAGCGAACACTCGAGGCGGGCATTGGCCCTGTGCGCATATTGACAGTTGCGCAGGCACTCTACTCTGAAGCAGTATTTCGGCTGCGGCGGCTAGCAACCCTCCCCAGTCGACGTCAAACGTGCTTTGATGGCCGCTGAGATACCTCACGCGCACTCTGTCAGGAACGTCATGTCCGCCCTCACTGTCGTCTTCGATCTCGACGGAACCCTTGTCGATACCGCCGCCGATCTTGCCAGCGCCACCAACAAGCTTCTGGCCGCGGAGGGTCTGCAGCCGATCCCCGTCACCAAGATGCGCACCCTCATCAGCTACGGCGCCCGCCACATGATCGAGCGTGGGTTTGCCGAGCGCGGCGTCCGGAAATCCGAGGCCGAAGTCGATGCTCTGTTGACGAGCTTTCTGGCCGACTACGGCCGCAACATCGCTGTCGAGAGCCGGCCGTTTCCCGGCGCCATGGAAGTGTTGGGGCGGCTGACGCAATCGGGTCATCGCTTGGCCGTCTGCACCAACAAGCGCGAGCAGCTGGCGCGCCGGCTGCTGGCCGAACTCAAGATGGACGGCCTGTTCCATGCCGTGACAGGACGCGACACGCTGCCGGTCCACAAGCCCGATCCCGGGCATCTGATCGGCACCGTCATCCTCGCCGACGGCGACTTGGGCCGGGCGGTCATGATCGGAGACAGCGACGTCGACATCCTGACCGCAAAGTCGGCGGGCCTGCCGTCCGTCGGCGTCAGCTTCGGTTATAGCCGCGAACCGATCGCCACCTTCAAGCCGACGGTGGTCATCGATCACTTCGACGCCCTGGACGCTGTGCTGGACAATATCTATCCGTCGGCGCAGCAACGGCGTCGCGGCGCCTGATGCAGCCGTTTTCGGGTGTCGCCGCGGGTGGCTGGGTGCTAGGTCCGCAGGCATGACACGACCATCCAAGCCCGCATCCAAACCGAACGCCAACCTACGCATGGGCCCCACCGAATGGGGCCTGTTGCTGCTGCTGTCCATCCTGTGGGGCGGTACCTTCTTCCTGGGCAAGATCGCCCGCACCGAGCTGTCGGCGTTCACGATCGTGCTGTTCCGGGTCGGCATCGCGGCCGCCATTCTGGCTATCGTGGTGCGCCTCACCGGCCTCGCGTTCCCCAAGGGACTGAGGGGCTGGTGGCCATTCCTGGTCATGGGATTGCTCAACAACGTCATTCCTTTCAGCCTCATTTTCTGGGGCCAGCGTGAGATCGGCGCCGGTCTTGCCTCAGTGCTGAATGCCTCCACGCCGCTGTTCGGCGCCATCGCCGCCCATGTCTTTACCGACGACGAGAAACTGCGCAGCAATCGCCTGATCGGTGTGCTGATCGGCATGCTCGGGGTCGGCGTGCTGGTTGGCGCGCCCGGCCTGCAGCTGGGCGCAGGCGTTGCGACTGCGCAAGTGCTGGGCATGGGCGCGGTGCTGCTCGCCTCGATGAGCTACGGCTTGTCCGGCACCTGGGGCAAGCGCTTCCGCGAGGTTCCCGCGCTCACCACGTCGGCCTGCCAGCTCACCTGTTCCACGCTGGTCATGACGCCGCTGGTGCTGCTGTTCGACCCGCCTTGGGCGCAAGGCCTGCCGAGCCTCAAGGTGATGCTGGCGGTACTGGCCATTGCGGTGCTGTGCACGGCCGTCGCCTATGTCATCTTCTTCACGATCATCCGCCGCGCGGGAGCGTCCAACGTGCTGCTGGTGACGCTGCTGGTACCCTTCACGGCTGCGGCGCTGGGCATCGCGTTCCTGGGCGAGCAGTTCCATGCCACTGATCTTGCCGGCGCCGCGCTGGTCGGCCTGGCGCTGATCATCATCGATGGCCGGGCCTTTGCCGCGCTGCGCAAGCGGATCGCCGGAGCGCCGGCCGATACTCGCGCCTGACCTCTTTCTCACTTTTGCGACGGCGCGCCCCCGGCTATCGTCGCCGCTTAATCGCAGCGCGAGGGGCGGGACGCAATGGACGGAGCAGCGGCCGAAACGACGACCCGGGACCGCCCGTCGCCGGCCAGCCTGGCGCGCCGGATTTCGCTGTTCTACGGCGCATCGTTTCTGATCACGGGCATCTACGGGCCCTACTTCGGCATCTGGCTCGAGAGCGAGGGCCTCAGCCCCTATCTGGTCGGCGTCGTGCTCTCCCTGCCGAGTTTCACTCGCATGGTGGCCGGCCCGTTGCTCGCCTATGTTGCCGATCGCTCTGGCCGGCACCGGCTGGTGATGCAGGGGCTGTTGGTCGCGACGCTGCTCGGATTTGCCGCCCCGCAACTGCTCGGCCTGCTGCCCGGGCTGATCCTGATCGCCGCCCTGAACGCCCTGGCCATGCCCTCGATCATCCCGATCGGCGAGAGCTTCGCCATTGCCGGCGTGCAGCGCTTCGGGCTCGACTACGGCAGCATGCGCATGTGGGGTTCGGCAGCCTTCGTGGTCGCCAACCTGATTGGCGGGATGGTGCTGGCCCAGTTCGGCGCGCCCGCGATCCTCTGGATGCTGATGGTCTGCGCCGGCCTGACGCTGGCCGTCACGCTGCGGCTGCCGGGCAATATAGGCGGCGGCGCGGCGGCGCGCATGCAGTTCAGCGAGATCGGCGGCCTGTTGCGCCAGCAGCGCTTTGTGCAGTTGCTGGCGGCCTGCGGGGCTATTCAGTGTTCGCACGTCTTCTTCAATACCTTCGCCACGCTGGCCTGGCGCGACCAGGGCATCTCGGCCGCCGTGATCGGCATGCTGTGGGCGACTGCGGTGATTTCTGAGGTGCTGCTGTTCGCCTTCGCGCGCCGGCCCCTGGCCCGGCTCGGCGGTACCGGCCTGATCGTGCTGGGCGCCAGCGCCGCCCTCTTGCGCTGGATCGCCTACGGTTTCGACCTGCCGCTGCCGGTGCTGTTCCTGTTCCAGGCGCTGCACGGACTCAGCTTTGGCGCGACCCACATGGGCGCGATGCACGAGATGGCGCAGCAGATCCCGATGAAGCTCTCGGCGACCGCGCAAGGCCTCTATGCCGCGACCACCGCCGGCGTTCTCACCGGCACGATCGTGCTGGCCTGCGGCCCGCTCTATGCCCATTTCGGCTCCGGCGCCTACTGGGCCATGGCGGCGATTGCGGCCCTGGGGTTGGTGCTTGCCCTGCGCTTCCGGCGCATGGGCCGAGCAGGACCTGCTGTGTAGGGGCGCATCGAAATGCGCCCGTCGTGCCACAATGATGGACTTTCGTTTGTTGAAGGACGGGCGCACTGCGGTGCGCCCCTGCGTCCCATATGCCAAAATTATGACATTAAATCTTTATACGGACTATTTGCCTGCACAAAGACGCACGGGAGCGCGTGCGCCGGAGGCCGCGAATTGGCAGTAAAAAGATGCGGCCTTCCGGCGCCTACGCTGCGGAGATTTTAAGCACAAGCAGCCTGTTTTCGTTAGGGCCCAGGTGGCTTTCGCCATCCCATCCCAGTACGTATGCCCCGTTGGCACTCACCCTTGTTCCGGTCGTTACGACCTGGGTGCGCAAGACTATTCCAAGGCTCTCCTGCCTTGCCGGACCGTCAGACCCGGCAACGTTCGGACACCGCTGTCTCCTGCCACATGTCCGACGGTCGACACGCCCCGTAGCAGCGGGAGATGTCGGGAAGTATGCGCGAGAAAAATCGAAATGTAAACAAGTATATTTTTGAAACCGTTGCCAATTTGCAGTATTGTGAGTTTGGTTAGCGCGCAAATACTTCGTAAAATCTATCCGTTGCTTGTTGGCGCGCAACCCAACCACTAGGAAAACAAGCACGAAGTTGCTTTGCGGGCGGCTCGCCGGGGACATGACGTACATCACCGACGCTCGACCGGAGCTCAATAAGCGGACCTTCGCGAGCCGATGATGAATATCATGTCCCCAAGTCACCCCCACAGCTCCACCGGCCCCGCCGTCGCCTGCGATCCGTCGTAGACTACCCCCGGCACTCGATCCCGTGCCAGCAGAAGCGGCCCGTCCAGGTCCACCCAATCGGCCCCTTGCGCGACCAGCAGGGCCGGCGCCATCGACAGCGAGGTCGCCAGCATGCAGCCTACCATCACCTTCAGCCCGGCCGCCTCGGCTGCCGCTCTTCATGGCCAGCGCCTCAGTCAACCCGCCGGTCTTGTCGAGCTTGATGTTGACGGCGTCGTAGCGATCGGCGAGCGCGGCAATGTCGGCGGCGGCATGGGCGCTCTCGTCGGCGCACACCGGGATCGGGCGGGGGGCGATGGCAAGAGCACCATCCGCCCCTTGCGGCAGCGGCTGCTCGATCAACTCTACATGCGCGGCCTGGCACATCGCGAAGAGCCGAGGCAGCGTTTCGGCGCGAAAACCTTCGTTCGCATCGACAATCAATCGGGCCGTAGGCCGCGCGCGGCGGATCGCGGTGAGGCGTTCCGCGTCACCCTCGCCGGCGAGTTTCAATTTCATCAGCGGATACTGCGCAGCAGCAGCCGCTTTGGCCGCCATCGCCTCGGGCGCATCGAGGCTGAGCGTATAGGCCGTGGTCAGTGCGCGCGGCGCTTCGAGGCACGCGAGGGTCCAGGCCCGCTCGCCTGCTCGCTTAGCTTCCAAATCCCATAAGGCGCAATCCAGCGCATTGCGGGCCGCGCCCGGCTGCATCGCAAATTGGAGCGATTTGCGCGTCAGGCCACTGGCGACTGCCGGCCCCACGGCCTCGATGGCGGCCAGAACTCCCTCGGGTGTCTCTCCGTAGCGCGCGTACGGCGTGCACTCGCCGCGCGCCAGAATCGGCCCCTCGCGCAACTCCACCACCACGACGACGGCCTCGGTCTTGGCCCCGCGCGAAATGCGGAACTCGCCGGCAATCGGCCAGCGCTCGATACGGGCGGTGAGGATGGGCGCGGGCATGGGTGATCCTTGTGTTGCGCGGTTGGCAGCGCCATAGCATGTGTTCAAAACACTCAGGTACTACGAACCGGATCCCCCCATGCGCTGCCCGTTTTGCGCCAGCACCGATACGCAAGTGAAGGACAGCCGTCCCACCGAGGACGACAGCGCCATACGGCGGCGCCGCATTTGCCCCAGATGCGAAGGCCGCTTCACCACCTTCGAGCGCGTGCAGTTGAAGGAGCTGACGGTGCTGAAGCGCTCGGGGCGGCGGGCGCCGTTCGATCGCAGTAAGCTCGCCCGCTCGATCACCATGGCGCTGCGCAAGCGTCCCGTGGAGGCCGAGCGCGTCGAGCGCCTGATCAACGACATCGTGCGGAAATTAGAGAGCAACAGCGACGGCGAAGTGACATCGGGCGCAGTCGGCGAATTGGCCATGGAGGCGCTGAAGGAGCTCGATGGCGTCGCCTATGTGCGCTTTGCCTCCGTGTACCGCGATTTCCGCGATGCCCGCGATTTCGTCGACGTGCTGGAGGAACTGGCGGGGGACAAGGGGGAGGATGAGGAGTGATGCGGCGCCGGATCATCATCGTAGGGGCGCATCGCAATGCGCCCGTGGTACCACAGCAACGGCCGTTGTATGGGGCACGCCGGGCGCATTGCGATGCGCACCTACGCGTGCTGCGCTGATGGCCGTGAACACGCAATCCGAAACCGACGCGCATTGGATGCGGGCGGCCGTCGCGATGGCGGAGAGCGGGCTGGGCACGACCGCGCCCAATCCCTCCGTGGGCGCTGTGTTGGTGTTCGACGGGGTCGAAATCGCGCGCGCCGTAACCCAACAGGGCGGGCGGCCGCATGCCGAGACCGAGGCGCTGCGGTTGGCGGGCGAAGCTGCGCGCGGGGCGACGTTGTATGTCACGCTGGAGCCGTGCTCGCACCACGGCAAGACCGGCCCGTGCGCCGAAGCCGTGATCGCGGCCGGCGTTCCGCGCGTGGTGGTGGGCCTCGAGGACCCGGACCCGCGCGTGGCCGGGCGCGGGATCGCGCTGCTGCGGGCGGCGGGAATCGAGGTGGTGGTCGGGGTCGAGGCCAAGGCCTGCCGCTGGGTGACGCTGGGGCATATCTTGCGCGTGACCGAGCGGCGGCCGATGGTGCTGCTCAAGATGGCTTTGAGGGACGATCTGTCGGTGCCGACGGGTGGCGGTGGCCGTCCGAACTTCGTCACCAGCCCCGAGGCGCGGATGATGGGTCACAGGTTTCGCGCCAAGTCGGACGCCATCCTGGTCGGCGCGGGCACGGTGCGCGACGACGATCCGGAGCTGACCGTGCGCGCACCCGGCCTGGAGCATCGCAGGCCAATTCGCGTTGTTTTGGACAGCAGGCTCGATGCGCTTACGCCCGCCACCAAACTTGCACAAACGGCGCGCGACGTCCCGGTATGGGTGATGACGACGTCCGCGGCGCCCTACGACAGCAGTATAGCGCTGGAAGACCTGGGCGTTCGTGTCAGCACGCTCTATAGCGAAGACGGCCGTCCGGACTTCGAATGCGTCTTGCGTCTGCTCGCCGACGCGGGCATCACGCGCCTGATGATCGAAGGCGGCCCGGCCATCTGGCGCAGGGTCGCAGCGCACGACTGTATCGACGAGGCCATCGTGTTCGTGAGCAGGCCACCGCATTCCGCAGCGACCGATGGTGGCGCCGGGTTCGACCCGCCCGTCACTTTCGAGCGCCTGACGCGCCTGCACTTGCCGTCGGAGATGGACCTCGTCGAACAGGGCGAGATCGGCGGCGACACGTGGTTCCGGTTCGAGCGGGAGGGGACAAGTTAAACGGGGAAGTTAAACGGGGACAGTTTACTTAATTCATCACCGCCTTCAAAATCCCAGTGCCCTATCGGTGAATTAAGTAAACTGTCCCCGTTTAACTTCCTGTCCCCGTTTAACTTCGTCCTGTTTCAGGAGCCTCCATGTTCACCGGCATCATCACCGACATCGGCGAGGTGGTCGCGCGCGACCCCGGCCGCTTCGTCATCGCCTGCAAGTACCCGGTTGAGTCCATCGCCATTGGTGCCTCCATCGCCTGTGCGGGCTGCTGCCTGACTGTCACGGACATCCGTGCGCATAATGACGGTCGCACCGCGATCACCGTCGACGTTTCGCCCGAGACGCTTAGCCTGACCACGCTGGACAGCTGGCGGACCGGGACGCGCATGAACCTCGAACGCTCCCTGAAGCTCGGCGACGAACTGGGCGGCCACATGGTCGCGGGGCATGTCGACGGGCTGGCCAAGATCGTATCGGTGCGCCCGGACGGCGAACACACGCGCTTCACCTTTGAAATCGCGCCTGAGCTGGCGCGCTACGTGGCCAAGAAAGGCTCGGTCGCGCTCGATGGCACGTCGCTGACCGTCAACGAGGTCACGGCCACCACTTTCGGCGTCAGTTTGATCCCGCACACCCTTGCCGTGACCACCTGGGGTGCGGCTCGCGCGGGCCAGAGCGTCAATTTCGAGGTGGACCTGATGGCACGCTATGTGGCAAGGCTCGGAGAAACCCCACTTTAGCTTGGTCGCGCTTCATATCGGAAAACCGGCATCCACTTTTCCGGAAGCGCTCCTCCGAACATGAGCCCTTTGACATCATGGTCCTGCGCCATACCGATTCCACGCCTGCTGCAACCGCCGTTCCTGGCGCGCGCGTGCTGATCCTTGAGGCGCCCTACTACGCCCATATCACCAACCCGCTGGCCGAGGGGGCGATGGCCGTCATCGCTGCGGCCGGTGGAACCTCGACCCGTGTCACTGTGCCCGGCGCGCTCGAACTGCCGCAGGCGCTGGTGGCCTTCGTGCATGCCGACCGCATCGGACGCTTTGCCGGTCCCACCAAGGCTTTCGACGGCGCCGTCGTGCTCGGCTGCGTCATCCGCGGCGAGACCACGCATTACGGCACCGTCTGCGACGAGGCTAACCGCGGCGTGATGCGGGTTGCGCTGTCAAACGGCGTGCCCGTTGGCAACGCCATCCTGACGGTCGAGACCGAGGCGCAGGCGCTGGCCCGCGCCGACGGCGGCAAAGCCAACAAGGGCGGAGATGCGGCTCGCGCCTGCCTCGCCCTGATCGCCCTGCAGCGCCAGCTGGGGCCGGTCGCGTGAGCGATCCTTCCAACAAACCCCGTTCGGCCGCGCGCCTGGCCGCCGTGCAGGGCCTCTACCAGATGGATCTGGCGCAGACCGACATCGCCGACGTGATCACGCAGTTCGCCTCCCGCTTTGGCGCCGAGGGCGAGGGCGGCGCGCCCGACGTCGCAGACCGCCTGTTCTTTGCCGAAATCCTGCGCGGCGTGGTGCGCCGCCAGCTGGAAATCGATCCGCTGGTCGACGCGCGCCTG
Source organism: uncultured Alphaproteobacteria bacterium (assembly GCA_963732765.1). Classification (GTDB taxonomy): domain Bacteria; phylum Pseudomonadota; class Alphaproteobacteria; order Rhizobiales; family Hyphomicrobiaceae; genus JANYHF01. The sequence continues at coordinate 636,235 of CAVTAS010000010.1, forward strand.
GCCGGCGGTTGGCGCCTGAACCGGCTCGACAGCATTCTGCGCGCCATTTTGCGCTCGGGCGCCTTCGAGCTGATGGAGCGGCGCGACATTCCCGCCAAGGTGATCATCTCGGAGTACGTGGATGTGGCCAAGGCGTTCTTCACCGGCGAGGAGCCCAAGGTGGTGAACGGTGTGCTCGACAAGCTGGCGCGTGAGCAACGGCCGCAAGAGGTGGGGCCCTAAACGGGGACAGGTGAGGGGCAGCCACTTGCTCCGTACCGGTGGCAACAGGTACGGAGCCAGCCCCTGCCCCTCACCGACCGCCAAACGCTGGCGCTGAAACGCGCTGCGCGGGGCGGTCTCCTCTCCCCTCGCAAAGAGGCGAGGAGAGAGGCGGGTCCGTCTTCTCCTCTCCCCCTGCTTAGGGGGAGAGGATGTCGCCCCGAGGCGAAGCCGAGGGAGTGAGCGACAGGTGAGGGGCAGCCACTTGCTCCGTACCGGTAGCAACAGGTACGGAGCCAGCCCCGGCCCCTCACCGATCCGGTCGTGTGGCGATGGCGGTGAACGCAGTGAACAACGGGGAAAACAGCCGATGGCTGACGACGCAATCGCGACCGCCAACGCTGATGGCACCGACGACACGATCGCGCGGCGCAATGCGCTGATCCTGGCGCTGGCGCAAGGCTGCACCGGGTTTTGCGCCACTACCGTCGTGATCTTCGGCGGCTATGTCGGCCACACCCTCAGCCCCGACAAGACGCTGGCGACGCTCCCCATCACCACCATGATGATCGGCGTGCTGATGGGCACGCTGCCGATCGCCTGGATCATGCAGCGCTATGGCCGCCGCACCGGCTTCCAACTTGGCGCGCTGCTTGGAATTCTGGGCGCGCTCACCTGCGTGCGCGGCATCGAGACCGGCTCGTTCTGGCAGTTCTGCTTGGGCACTCATCTCTTCGGCTACTACCAGTCCTCGGCCAGCTACTACCGCTTTGCTGCCGCCGACATGGCCAGCCCGAAATTCCGTCCCACCGCCATTTCCTGGGCGCTGGCGGGCGGCCTGCTCTCGGCGCTGATCACGCCCGAGGTGCTCACGCGCACGCAGAATGTCTGGCTGCCCTACGCCGCCTCCTACATGTCATGCGCAATAGCGGCCCTGCTCGGCCTGGTTCTGGTGACGCAAGTGCGCATCCCCACACCACCGCGCCTGGCCGCCGACGCCCCCAGCGGCCGCCCCTTGCGCGAGATCATCAGCCAGCCTCGCTTCATCGTCGCGCTGGCCGCCGGCATCGTCTCCTACGGCATGATGAACCTGGTCATGACGGCGACGCCCCTGGCCATGGGCTTGTGCGGATTCACGCCGAGCGATTCGGCGTACACCATCCGCTGGCACATCCTTGCGATGTTCGCGCCGAGCTTCTTCACCGGCAACCTGATCTCCCGCTTCGGCCGCGTGCCGATGGCGCTCATCGGCCTGGTGCTGCTGGCCGGCTGCGCGGTGGCGGCCCTCTCCGGCATTACGCTGATGAATTTCACTATCGCCATGGTTGCGCTCGGCCTGGGCTGGAATTTCAGCTATATCAGCGCAACGACGATGGTCACGGACTGCCACACGCCCGAAGAGCGCAGCAAAACGCAGGCCTTCAATGACCTCTGCATCTTCGGCTTCGTGGCGTTCACGTCCTATCTGGCGGGACGGTTGTTGAACACGGTCGGCTGGAGCGGCGTGAACTACACACTGATACCTTTTGTTATTCTCGCCGCCGCATTGATCGTGCTGGTGCCGTGGTTTGGGAGGAAGGCGGCCGCCTAGCCGCCAACGGCGCCAACGTACAATCGCCTATTGCGCCACAAACCCTCCATCCACTGGAATGATCGCGCCGGTGACAAAGGCTGCGCGCGGCGAGCACAGCCACACGATCAGCTCGGCAACCTCGTCCGGCGTGCCAATCCGGCCGATTGGATGCAGCGGATCCATCATCTGATGCGCGGTCTGTGCGCCGGCAGTGGCCTGCTTGGCGAGCGAGTCCAGCATGCGCGTGTCGATGCCGCCGGGGCAAACGGAATTCACCCGGATGCCCTGTTTTCCATACTCCAGCGCTGCATTCTTGGTCAGTCCGTTCACGGCATGTTTGGACGCCACATAGGCCGACAGGCCGGGAAAACCGATCAGTCCGGCGACTGAGGATAAATTGACGATGGCCCCGCCGCCGCTCTTGAGCATCTGGGGAATCTCTGCCCGCAGACACAGGAAGGTGCCCTTTGCGTTGATACTCATGATCCTGTCGTAGTTCTCGATCGGTTGCGCCGCCAGCGGTGCGATCTGCCCTTCGATGCCGGCATTGTTGCACGCACAGTCGAGCCGGCCGAAGGTCTCGATCGTTGCGCCCATCAGCGCCTGGACTTGTCCGGGGTCGGAAACATCCGCGGCAATGAACACAGCCGCGGCGCCAGCGCGCTCGATCATGGCGACCGTTTCCCGGCCGCCCTCGACCGTGATGTCCGAAACCACCACCTTGGCGCCTTCGGCCGCGAACTTGATCGCCGTCGCGCGCCCAATGCCGGCTCCCGCACCCGTGACCAAAGCGACTTTGTTTGCAACAATGCCCATGATTGCCTCCAACGTGTCAGCGAAGTTGGGCAAGCAATGCAAGGGGTGCCGGAGCACGGCATTGAGGAAGATCAAAGGATCAAGGGTTGTTCAATTGCTTCGCCGATCGGGTGGGGCCGATTGCTTAGGAGCGAGACTTGTCTCGCCCGCCATCAGCGGCACGTGAGGCCCGTGGGCGAGACAAGTCTCGCCCCTGCGCATCACTGGCGTGCCCCGATCACGACGCCGTCTTCGCCCACCCCGCATACCACGTCTTGAACAGCTTCAGCTGCTTCTCCGCGTACGTTCTCTGGCTGACCGACAACGCATCGCTGGCCTCGAAGTGCAGCGCATATTCGGGGCTGCCCTCCAGCACCATCAGGTGCTTGTAGTAGAGCACCAGATCCGGCCCCTCGTCGAAGGTCGAGAGCACCCACAGCGCCCGCTCTAGCTGCTCAGCCTGCGCCCGCGCCGCCACATCGCCAGCTGCCGCGCGCTCGCACAGCCGAACCAGGTGTAGAACCTCGCGTGGCAGAGCATTGCCGATGCCGGTGATCGCGCCCTTGGCGCCGCAGTTGACGAACCCATGCACCACCTGGGTGTCGACACCCACCATCAGCGTCAGCGCCGGATCCCGGTTGGTGATATTTTCCGCCGCATATTTCAGCGCCGCCGCGCCGCCGAACTCCTTGAAGCCGATCAGGTTCGGATACTTGGCCGCCAGTTCGAAGAACAGATCGGCCTTGGTCTCGAAGCCATAATAGGGCGAGTTGTAGATCACCGCCGGCAGCCCGGCGCCAGCCTCCAGGATGCCCGCAGAAGTGCGCGCGCTGCGCCGCTGGTGAACTGCCGCGCGAGAGCACGCGCGGGATGACCATCAAACCCTTGGCGCCGACCTTCCGCGCATGCGCCGCATGGGCCGCCGCCCGCGCCGGGCTCTGCGCGCCCGTGCCCACGATTACCGGCACGCCGGCCTTCACCAGCGCCGCCACGCCCTCCTGGCGCTGCGCGTCCGTGAGCAGCGGCCAGTCGCCCATCGAACCGCAATAGACCACCGCCGACATGCCCGCGCCAATCAGCTCCTTGCCCTTGCGGACGAGCGCGTCGAAGTCGGGCACGCGATCCGGCGTGCACGGCGTCATCAGCGCCGGGATGCAGCCTTGGAAGATGTTTGATGGCATGTTGGTTATCTCCGTTCGCTGGCCGGTTCTGCCGTTGCGCTCATCTTCATCCAAGCCGCCGCCCGTCTCCATAGAAATTTGCGTCAGCCGTCATCCACACCATGCTGCGGTGCATCATTCGACTGTCATGGAGCTGTGGTTAGTGCGGCCTGTCGGTACCGGCCGAGCATTGGCGCGGCCGCAAGTTTCAGCTGGAGAACTTCCATGTTCCGCACCCTGTCTGCCGCATTCACCGCGCTGGCGCTGCTGGCCGCGCCTGTCGCCTCGGCCACCGCTGGCGAGAAGATCCGCTTGGCCGTCACCGATATCGACGGTCTCGAGACGCTCCAGAAGGAGATGGGCCCGTTCAAGGATGCCTTTGAGAAGGCCTCGGGCCTTTCGGTCGAGTTCTTCCCGGTGTCGGGCCGCACCATCGCTGTCGAGGCGATGGCCGCCGACCAGGTCGACTTCGTGCTGACCGGTCCGTCCGAGTACATTGTGTTCAATGCCCGCGTCCAGGCCCTGCCGGTCGTGACCTGGGACCGCCCCAGCTACTATTCCAACCTGGTGGTGAAGGACGATAGCCCGGTCAAGACGCTGGCCGACCTGAAGGGCAAGAAGATCTCTTTCGGCGAGATCGGTTCGACCTCGCAGCACCTCGGGCCGGCCACGCTGCTCAAGGACGGCGGCCTCACCTACGGCACCGACTACGAGCCCGTGTTCCTGAAGCTGAATGTCGGCGCCGAAGCCATGATCAAGGGCGACATCGCCGCCATCGGCATGAACGCCACGCACCTTGAGCGCATCACCAAGAAGTTCCCGGACCAGAAGTGGCGCGTGATCGCCAAGGGCCCGGAACTGCCGCAGGACGTGCTGGTGGCCAGCTCGAAAGTGAAGCCGGAAGTGCTCGAACAGGTCAAGAAGGCCTTCATCGACCATGGCGCCGACATCCTGGCTGCGGTGATCTCGACCGACGCCAACGCCAAGTACAAGGGCGGCAGCTTCAAGGGCTCGCTGTCGGACAAAGACTACGATCTGGTGCGCGCCATGTTCACCAACGTCGGCGTCAAGGAGTTCACCAAGGTTCTTGGCGAGTAAGCTACTTGCTCGATCAAAGGCCGGTAACGGCCGCCAAGTGGCCGACCGAAGGAACGGGCGTAGCGATGGCTGCGCCCGTTCTCGCCATTTCCCGATTGCGCAAATCCTTCGGCAATGGGCCGGTGCTGGACGGCATCGATCTGACCGTCGATCCGGGTACGGCGGTGGCTCTGATCGGGGCCAACGGCGCGGGCAAGTCGACGCTGCTGAAGTGCCTGATCCGGCTGGTTGAGCCGAGCGCGGGGCAGATCTCGCTGCTTGGCCAGGATGTCACGGCGCTGCGCGGGGGGGCTTTGCGGCGCTTCCGTTCGCGCGTCGGCATGGTGTGGCAGAAGCACAACCTGGTGCCACGGCTGTCGGCGCTGACCAACGTCGTGCACGGCGTGCAGGCGCGCGAGCGCGGGCCGCGCACCTGGCTGCAATCGCTGGCGCGCAGCGAGGTGCGCGACGAGGCCATGAGCTGCCTGGAAGCGGTTGGCCTTGGCGCCGTCGCCCTGCAGCGCGCCGACAGCCTGTCGGGTGGGCAGTCGCAGCGCGTCGCCATTGCGCGCATGCTCATGCAGCGGCCGCAATTCGTGCTCGCCGACGAGCCGGACGCCAGCCTCGATCCTCGCTCGGGCGAGGAGGTGATGCAGATCCTGTATCAGCTGACTCAGCAGAAGGGACTCGCCCTGGTGGTGATCTCGCACCGGCTGGAGCACACCTTGCGCTTCTCGGATCGCATCGTCGGGCTGGCGAGCGGGCATGTGGCGCTGGATGTGGCCTCGCCCACGGCCGATCCCGCCGCCCTGCGCGGCTTTTTCGCGGAGCCGGCAGCATGATCGACCCGCCTCTTGTCCGCTCCAAGGGCGTGCCGCGCTTCGAGCGCTTGAGCATCGTCGAGTGGCTGGCCTGGATCCTGGTGCTCGCGATGGTGATCTGGAGCTTCCAGAACGCTGCGCCGCCGCTGGAGGGCTTGTGGAAAGGCCTGCAGCGGCTGGTCGCCCCCTCGGGCATGCTGCGCCAGATGCTGCCGCCCAGCCTCGATAACCTCGACCGCATCTTGTGGAAGCTGCTCGAGACCTTCCAGATGGCAGTGGCCGGCTGCGCGCTCGGCCTCGTCCTCTCCGTGCCGATGGCGATCCTGGCGGCCGACGGGCTATCGCCGCACCCCATCGTGCGAGTGATTGCGCGCGCCCTGATCGGCATCATGCGCACCATTCCGGATCTGGTGTGGGCCATCGTCTTTATCATCGTGGTCGGCCTCGGGCCGCCTGCCGGCGTGCTCGCCATCATGGTCGACAAGATTGGCTTTGCCGGCCGCTTCTTCGCCGAGGCCATGGAGGAGACCGACAAAGGCCCGCGCGAGGCCTTGGCGGCGCTCGGGGCGACGCGGCTGGGCATCATCTTCTCGGCCGTCATTCCGGCTGCCATGCCCTCCTTCACAGCCACCTCACTGTTCGCGCTCGAAAAATCCGTGCGCGGATCGGTGGCCCTCGGACTGGTCGGGGCCGGCGGCATCGGCGTCGACCTGAAGGTGGCCTTCGACCTCTTCGACTACAACCAGGCCGCCACCATCATCATCCTGATCTTCCTCTTGGTCTGGCTGGTCGAACAGGGTTCCAGCTGGGTGCGCCGCAAGCTGATTTAGGGAGCCTCGAGATGGACCCAACCGATACCGCCCATCAGACCTGGGACAAACGCTGGCAATCCAGCGAGGGCCGCGCCGGTTGGCTGGAGGCCGAACCCGATGTGATGACCTGGGCCAGCGAAGCGCGCCTGCGCGGCGGCACGCGCGCGTTGGATCTGGGTTGCGGCGTCGGCCGGCATACCCTGGTGCTGGCCAGCCTCGGCTTCGAGACGCACGCGGTGGACGCCAGCGAGGCTGGCCTGGCGCATGTGGCTGCAGAGGCTGCCGCCATGAACCAGAAAGTCGCCACCCAAAAGTCGCTGATGACCGAACTGCCCTATGACAGTGCCAGCTTCGACTATCTGCTCGCGTTCAACGTCATCTATCACGGCGACCGGACGATCGTGGCCCAGACGATCGCCGAAATCCGGCGCGTCCTGAAGCCCGGCGCACTTTACCAGGGCACCATGCTCTCCAAGCGCGACACAACCCGGCTCGGTGGAAGCGAGATCTCGCCGGGCACTTTCGTGGCCGAGGGCGCGGACGACAAAATCCACCCGCACTTCTATTGCTCTGCCGCCGAACTCATCGCCCTGTTCGACGGCTTCGAGATCCTCTCGCTGGTCGATCGCGTGCACAGCCGCCCGGGGTCGTGGCACTGGCACCTGGTGGCAGAACGGCTATAACGGTGAGTGTCTTGCTCTGTATGCTGCTGTACACATCGGAGACCGCTTCGACCGCGGCAGAATATGGGGATGCGCGCGAGCAGGCGAGTGTTCGGCACCTGTTACGACCGCTCCGCGCGACTTCCGGATTTGATTGGTCCCCCGGAACAATGCCGCTCCCATAAGAGCAGACCGATACGCTCCCCCTCACTCCGGCTGGTTCATCACCGCCAGCGCCTTCAGCCGCCCCTGATAGATCGACTGGATGCACGGCAGGTCCGAGCCGCAGGAATTGCGCTGCCTGATCCAAGCCGCCTGCTCATTTCGGAACTGCGCCACATCCGCCTTCGTCCCGCCAACGGCCGCCGAAGTGATGTTGCTGACGGCCATCTGGAACTCGCTCGTCAGCTGCGCGTCCAGTTTCGACAGGCGGAAATCCGAGCAGATGATGCGCTCGGACCCGTTCAAAGCGCCGTGACACCAGCCCGGCGCGTTGACGGCGAGCGTGAAGCCGCCGCCCGAAGCGGGGGCCTGGGGCGGGTTCGGCGCAGCCAGGTTCGTCCCGCAGGTTTGGAACAGGTCCGGCCGCGGGCCGGTCTTGGAGCACAGGATGCCGCCCCACATGTAACCCTTGGCGCCTTTCGGGCCGTAGCCGATCTTGAACCAGGGATAGCCGCCGTCCAGGCCCGGTGCGACCGCCAAGAGCGACACGTCTTCGCCTTCGCCCAGGCTGTCCTGCTGCGGATAGCCTTTGGCCGGGCCGCTGCGCACGATGCCGCCCCAGGAGCCGGCCTCGATAGGGAACTCGGCGTAGCCTGCTGTCATGCCCGGCTCGTCGACGGGGGCCGGAGCCGAAGCCGCGCCACCCAGGTTCTTGATGTAAGCGCGCGCCAGATCGGCATGGAAGCCGTTGGGAAAGTTGTTCAGATAAGCCTGCCAGGCATCAATGGTGCCGAGTTCCTTGGCGGCGTTGAAGGCCTCGGTTTCGGGTATGGTATCGGCAAGGGCGGGCGCCGATCCAAACGATCCCGTGCCTCCAGCGAGCGGCCCCCCGCCCGCTGTTGTCAGAAGAGCTACCGCAAGTGCGGCGACCGACATGGATGTCAAACGGAACCGCATGTTGCGACAAGTTCCCGGAGTTGTATACCCCGGCCGGCGCGTCGGCGGAGTGGCTTCAGTCTGGCGATATACGTATGGCGAGCGCAAGCTGTTTTTGACTGGTCAGCGGTTTCGCACCGAGCGATCTTGGTACCGCCGCCCGCCCATGCTTATGGTCGGAGTTCAAGCCCGCCCACGCCGAGGTCCACCATGCTCCGTCCTATCCTGATCGCCCCCTCTATTCTGGCTGCCGACTTCGCGCGGCTTGGCGACGACGTGCGCTCGGTCGACGCGGCTGGCTGCGACTGGATCCATGTCGATGTGATGGACGGGCATTTCGCGCCTAACCTGAGCATGGGGCCGAATGTGGTGGCGGCCATCCGTCCGTACACCAAAAAACCGCTCGATGTGCATCTGATGATCGCGCCGGCCGATCCGTACCTGGAGGCCTTCGCCAAGGCCGGGGCCGATGGCCTGACTGTGCACGCCGAAGCCTGCCCGCATCTGGACCGCACGCTGCAGACCATCCGGGCGTTGGGTAAGAAGGTTGGCGTGGCGATCAATCCGGGCACACATGAAAGCGTGTTGGAGCATGTGATCGACCGCATCGATATGGTGTTGGTGATGACGGTCAATCCCGGCTTCGGCGGCCAGAGCTACATCACGGCGATGGGGGCCAAGATCGCGAGCGTGCGCAAAATGCTGGGGAGCCGTGCGATCGACATCCAGGTCGATGGTGGCATCACCGTCGAAACGGCTCCGCTGGTGGCCCGCGCCGGGGCCAATGTGTTGGTGGCCGGATCGGCAATCTTCGGCGCGAAAGACCGCGCGGCGCACATCTCCGCGTTGCGCAAGGCGGCGGAAGCGTAGGGCAGTCCGCTAGGGGAAAACAAACTCAAAACGGAGCCAATTTGTTCTTGCAATTGTTCTCTCCATGTTCCATTTTGTTCTCACGAGTTCCAGTGAGTTGCGTCCCTTCCCCAACATCCCCCGAAACGCCCGACGGCCGCCCCCGCAGCCGGCAGGCACCGCACACTCTGATGGAGCCCCCCCATGTCCGTTGTCGTCCAGCGCCCCGGCGAACTTCCCGAGCAGTACGAGCGCTTTGTCCTTCCCGAGCAGGCCGTCAAGTGCAAGGCCATGATCGAGCGCAGCGAGCCGGAGTGGAGGGTGTGGTTGAGCTGATCTATCGATCAGTCCACGCCCTGCCAGAATCAAAAAGGGCCCGCGGAAACGGGCCCTTTTGCATGTCTCTTAATGGAATGTAGCGCCGCGCTTACGCCGCAACTGCAACCTTGGCTTTTTCGGCCGCCGCCTTGGCGACTTCCTTTTTCAGCCGTTGCGCCTTCAGCGACAGCTCGTCGCTCGGCGCCTTGGCCAGGAACCCATCCAGCCCGCCACGATGCTCGACCGTGCGCAGGGCATGCGCGCAGATGCGCAGATTGACTTTCTTGCCCAGCGCGTCGCTCAGCAGCGACACATTGCACAGGTTCGGCAGCCAGCGCCGGCGCACCTTGTTGTTGGCATGGCTCACCATATTGCCGTACTGGGCGTCTCGTCCGGTCAGCTCGCATCGCCGCGACATGGGCTCGCTCCTCGAAATGATTGCGCTAGGGCCGGGTTCGGCCCTTGGACCCGTCAGTCTGTCAGCCGTTACGGGCCAGAAACCTTTGGGGGAGACAACCGGGTCTTCGCGACAGCAAAGCCGTCGGCGGCGGTTATCGACGCGTTGTATAGTGGGAGCGCGTTGCCGCCGTCAAGCTGGATCGCGTTTTGCGGCGATTTGCATCCAACAGTGACAGCGCCTAACGGATTGTTTACTCTGCCGATCCAGCATAGGGCGGTCGCGCACCCAGTCACACACAAGTCACAGAATTGACCGAAACCCTATCTAGGGGCAATCCCTGTGCTCTGTCGGATCGAGGGCTGGCTGCCCGGCGCAGGATTGCAAGTGGAAGCGTTGGGGACCAAGCCATGTTGTCGAGTACCAAGTTGCTGAGCACCGCCCTTCGCATTCTCCCATATCTGGCGTTCTGCGCTGCCGCTGGCCTGCCGGCTCACGGTTTGGCAGCCGAAACGGTCGCCGTGACGGCTGCCGTGAAAGTGCCCGCCCGCGTCCATGCCATCTACCACATTACCTGGAACGGTCTCGATCTGGGCGACTTCACTTGGGACAGCGCCATCGCGTCGGGCCAATACAAGGCCGCCACAAGCGCCAACATCTCAGCCCTGTTCGGCGCCTACACCTGGGATGGCACGACCCGCTCCAACGGCGCCTTCGTGACCGGCGCGCCACGTCCGGCCGCCTACAAATTCAAGTTCAAGGCCACCGACAAGAGCGGTCGTCTCGATATGACCTTCGCCAATGACAAGGTCGTCAAGATGGTCGAGGACCCGCCGGACATGGGCTCATCCGGCCGCATCCCGCTCAAGCCGGCGCATATGGAGAACGTGCTCGATCCTTTGAGCGCGATCCTGACGCTGACGTCGCCCGGAAACACCACCATCGACAAGGTCAACCCCTGCGACCGGCGCGTCTCGGTGTTCGACGGCCGTCAGCGGTTCGATTTGATTTTGACCGGCAAGGGCAAAACGCAGCTCGACGGCAGCTCGGCGGGCGCCAAATGGGCGTTTGTCTGCCGCATCCAATATGTGCCGATCGCGGGACACAAGAACGGCGTCGAGACCAAATACATGGCGGGTACCGACGGTATCGAGATCTGGCTCGCCCCGGTGGGGTTCGCCAACGCCTTCATCCCGGTTAACCTGGTAATCCCGACCTGGGCTGGCTCGGCGCAGATTACCTCGACCAAGGTACAGATCGAGATGCCCAAGTCCGGCAAGATCGCCTCGGCCACCAAGCCGTAGCCCGTCCTTACGGTGTAAGTGTCAGCGCACCGGCTCCAGCAGTGAACCCCAGCTCGGCGCCTGGCCCGCATAGCCGGTTTCGCGCTCGATCGAGAGGCCACTCCATTTCCGGTTGGTCTCGTTGTAGTGCGTCTCGACATTGTAGAGCGGCACGTCGAGACCGAGGTCGGCCGCTGTGAGCCGGCCCATGGCCTGCAAGAGCATGTACGAGGCAACCACCAGATCGTGCCTGGCGCGCACGGCCTGCACCTTGGCGTTGACCTCTTCCTGCTCGGCGTTCAGCACATCCAGCAGCGTACGGGCGCCTGCCTTCTGTTCCTCGCGGACGCCAGCCAGACTTTCGCCCAGCGCCTTCACTTCCTGCCGCACGGCATCCAACTGCGCGCGCTGCGCCTGCACTTGGGCGAACGTGCCAATCGCTGCCGAACGGGCCCGCGCCCGCGCTGCCTCGATATCCTGCAGGCGACCCTGATGTAGTTGCTTGGCCTGGCGGACGCGCGCCTCGACTTCGCCGGACTGATAGATCGGCATGTTGACGCGTGCCGAGATCGATTGGGTCACTTGCTGGTTGATCAGCGGCGTCGGCTCGAAGCGCTCGTTGTGCGCCGCTTGCAGGCGCACTTCGGGCAGCATCTCGCCGAGGATCTTGCGGATCTGGTGACGCGATGCCGCCTCAAGATAGGCCGCCTGCAGCACCTGCGGGTTGGACTCCATGGCCGCACGCACGGCGTCTTCCACTCGTGTTGGCAGCGCGCGCTCGAAACCGGTGGGATCGGTGAGGCGGGTGGGAATGTGCCCTACCAGCCGTTCGTATTCGGCCAGGCTGTTGCGCAACACAGCCTTGGAAAGCTCCAGGGAGGCCAGCGCATCGGACTGCCGCGCCTTGGCCTGCGCTACGTCGGTACGGGTCATTTCGCCGGCGGCAAACCGCTCGTTGGTGGCCTTGGCCTCGTTGGTGAACAGCCGCAGGCTGTTCTGGCGCAGCGTCACCGTAGCGCTGTCGCGCAGCACATCCATGTAGACGCGGATGGTGTCGAGCAACGTCTTCTGCTCGGCATCCACCAGCGAGGCGCGCTCGGCCATGATCTGGGCGTCGGCCTCTTTCACGGCGTTGGCGGTGCGGAAGCCCTGGAACAACGGCTGGCTCAGCACCACCGAGAAGCCGCCGGGGCGGGTCTGGCCGTCGTTGCGCCGGTACTGGGCTTCATTGGCTGCGATCTGTGCGGGCGTTGGCGCCTTGCCATTGGCCAGCGTGGGCGGCCGGATGGCGCTGTTGAGGTTCTGCATGCCGTAGTCGGCATTGATATCGATGTTAGGCCGGTAGCCCGATTGCGCTTTGGCCAGTTCCTCGTCGGTGGCGCGCAAACGGGCGCGCTCGCCGTTCAGTGTCGGGTTGTTCTGATAGGCCTCGGCCAGCGCCGATTTGAGCGTATCGGCCTGCGCGGCGCCAGCTGTCATGAGCAAAGCCAGCACTGACACCGTGGAGAGCCAACGCGCCCGCCAAACCCTGGAATGGACCTGCATTGCCGTGACAATCCCGCTGCTGCGCCGGGCTTGCGTCATCGCCCCCGGCCTATGCGTTTTGCGGCGCGAATCGCTAAGCATTGGTTAAGTGGCGTTGCCGTCTGGATCGCCGCGCGGGCGTCCGCTGGCAGCGTCATTGCAGCCATTCAGTTGACATCCCCGGCGGATGTCCCGATAAGGCTGGCCTGCGCGGGCCGTTAGGTCCGCGTTTTCATTCCGCGCCCCTGTGGGATCTGGGTCATGCCCTGGTTCCCTGTCGGCACACCGCCCAGCGGTGAGCAGAGGAAGGTGCGCTTCGTTCATCCGACGTACGACCATTTATCTCTGGAGACGAGACATGACCAAGCGCGTCAGCGCCAAATACAAGATCGATCGCCGCCTTGGCGAGAATCTCTGGGGCCGCCCCAAGAGCCCGATCAACAAGCGCGAATACGGCCCCGGCCAGCACGGCCAGCGCCGCCGCGGCAAGATCACCGACTACGGCACCCAGCTCAAGGCCAAGCAGAAGCTGAAGGGCTATTATGCCTCAATCGGCGAAAAGCAGTTTAAGGCCGTGTACTACGAAGCCGCGCGCCGCCCCGGCGACACCTCCGAGCATCTGGTCGGCCTGCTCGAGTGCCGCCTCGACGCCATCGTCTATCGCGCCAAGTTCGTGCCGACGGTCTATGCCTCACGGCAGTTCGTGAACCACGGCCACGTCAAAGTGAACGGCAAGCGCGTCAACATCCCGAGCTACCGCTGTAAGATCGGCGACGTGGTCGAGGTGAAAGAAAAGGCGCGCGCGCTGCCGATGGTGCTGGACGCCGTGCAGAGCGCCGAGCGCAACCTGCCGGACTACCTGGAAGTGGACCACAACAAGTTCACCGCCAAGTTCCTGCGCGTGCCGGCCTTCGCCGACATCCCCTACGCCTGCCAGATGGAGCCGCATCTGGTGGTGGAATTCTACTCGCGCTGAGTTGCTGCGAGTGCCACAGCTTGGAAAGCGCCCGAGCCCCACGGCCGGGCGCTTTTTGTTGCCAAATGTTGATGAACGTAGGGGCGCATTGCGATGCGCCCCTACAAAGCAATGGCCTGTTTCCACTCAAGTCAGAAATGCTCAGTCGCTCACCTGTTGTCCCTGCAGGCTCCTCGACAGCACCGCATAGCCCAACGCGCAGCCGGCCAGTCCCGGCAGGATCATCCACGTGAACCCCAGGCCGATGGCGCTCATCGCAGCGGCCGCCACGCAAGTGATCGCGGTGCCGATGTCCCAGCCGCCCTCGGCCACGACGTGAAAGCGCACCGGGCAATCGGAGGATTTCGACACGTTGTAGACCTGCGCCATCATCACTGGAAACGCGACCGGCCAGACGACGGCGGCCAGCACGTTGGCGGCAACCGCCGTCCAGGGATCGGCAAACAGCAGCGCCTTGGCGAGGATGACAAAGGCGACCGCTCCATAGCTGATTTGCAATGCACGCTTGCCGTGCCCGAGGTCGAACAGCTGTCCCGTGAACAGCGTGATGGTCGCGCCGAGCATCCCGGCCACCGCGAGCACCCCTGCGTATCCCACATAATTGTCGCCGAGCGTGCGGAACAGCGCGATCGACCATGCCGTATGGTTGGTCGCAGAGACGATCCCGTCACTGATGAAAAACCAGCGCCCTACCGACTGTTTGGCGGGTTCGTTGCGGACGCCCGGCTGCACCGCGACATCAGGCGCGCCCAGCAGCGGCAACACGCAGGCCGCCTGCACAACGGCGGCAAACCCGAAGGCCGCCACCGGCCCCGCGAAGGCCAGCAGCGCGCCGCCGCATAGGGGAGCGGCGATGGAGACGACGGTGTTCATCGCCTCGCGGAAGCTGACCTGCGCACCGCGATGCTCGGTATCCCCCAGCTTGGCGAAATAGGCGTGATTGCAGGTCCAGTAGAAGCTGCCCGCCGTCCCCGAGAGGACCACATAGGCCAGCAATAGCAGCCCGCCCCCTTGCGACTGCCCAACCGCAAGAAAGGCCACCGCCTCGGTGAGAGCGCCCAGAATCATGCCGCCCCTGATGCCGATGCGCAACGTGACCGGCACGACGGCCATGCGAATGACGAGCCGCATGGTGACCAGCAGCGCCAAGGTCAGGAACACCAGTGGCAGGGCCAGGCCGGTCTTCAGCAGGTAGATGAGCACGAACGCCCCGCCCGCCGCCTCGGCGAAGGAGAGCAACGCGGAATGGATGTAGATGCGGTTGACGTTGGCGTTCTTGAAGAAGGGCATGGGGTGGCTCAAGCAAAAGCAACAGGCCGTAGGGGCGATCCGTGGATCCTCCTCGAGGAGCGCGCGGGTCGCCAAAGGGCGATCCACGGATCGCCCCTACGCCTCTGTTCCCGGTTCGAACAGCGTCGCTTGCTCAGCCGCCTTGCTCGGCTGCGCCAACCCCATGTGCCGGTAGGCCTTTAGCGTCACCACACGCCCGCGTGGCGTACGGCCGATGAAACCCTGCTGCAGCAGATAGGGTTCGACGATCTCCTCCAGCGCATCGCGCGGTTCGGAGAGCGCCGCCGCAATCGTCTCGATACCGACCGGCCCGCCCTCGTAGTTCTTCATGATGCAGTTGAGATAGCGGTAGTCGAGCGCGTCCAGCCCTTCGTTGTCGACCTCAAGTTGCAGCAGCGCACCATCCGCAGCGTGCTTGTCGATGACCTTGACACCGGCCACCGCCGCGAAATCGCGCACGCGGCGCAGCAGCCGTCCCGCCACGCGTGGTGTCCCCCGGGACCGGCGGGCGACTTCCTTGGCGCCATCGGGACTCATGTTGACGCCGAGCACCCGGGCGCCGCGCGAGACGATCAGCTCCAACTCGGGCACCGTGTAGAAATTCAGCCGGATCGGGATGCCGAAGCGATCGCGCAGCGGCGTCGTCAACAGCCCGGCGCGGGTCGTCGCCCCGACCAGCGTGAACTTGGCAAGGTCGATGCGCACCGAACGCGCCGCCGGCCCCTCGCCGATGATCAGGTCGAGCTGAAAGTCCTCCATCGCGGGATAGAGGATTTCCTCCACCGCCGGGTTGAGGCGATGGATTTCGTCGATGAACAGCACGTCGCGCTCTTCCAGGTTGGTCAAAAGCGCAGCCAGATCGCCCGCCTTGGCGATCACCGGGCCGGAGGTCATCTTGAAGCCGACGCCGAGTTCGCGCGCCATGATCTGCGCCAGCGTGGTCTTGCCCAGGCCCGGCGGACCGGCAAACAGCACGTGGTCCAACGCCTCGCCGCGCCCCTTGGCGGCCTCAATGAAGACGCGGAGATTCTTGCGCGCCTGCTCCTGGCCCGTGAAGTCGGCCAGCGTCTGCGGCCGGATGGACGCTTCCAGCCCATCGTCCTCTTTGCGTTTGGCGGAGACGAGGCGATCAGTCATCGGCGTTGGCGTTCCCCGGATCGAATCTTATGTTCGATGTTTGTACCGGAATTTCCGCCCCGGCGCGCTGCGGCGAATGCGAATTGGTAGCACTCCCTTAAGCTTCTGGCACCAACCGCCGAGGCCAACTGGCCAAATTAACGGCCTGTTAACTCGCTCCGCCTGACCTTGGGCAAAGGGTGCGCCGATTCAATTCGCCGCGCCGACGAGAAAGGCGCGCCATGACCCGACCGCAATCCGTTCCCGCCTTTGACGGCTCGCCTGCCACCACCGACCTCGATCCCGCCGATTGGCCGGCCTTCCGGCTGCTGGCGCACCGCGTGCTCGATCTGGCGCTGGGTCACGTCGAGGGCGCTGATGATCGGCCGGTTTGGCAGCAGATGCCGGACGCCGCAAAGGCTGCGCTGGCCGAACCGATGCCGGCGGCACCCCAAGGCGCCGATGTCGCAGCCGCCGACGCACTTCGGCTGGTGGTGCCCTATGCCACCGGCAACACCCATCCCAGCTTCTTCGGCTGGGTGCACGGCTCGGGCACGGCCGGAGGCGTGATCGCCGAGATGCTGGCGACCGCCATGAATTCCAACGCCGGCGGGCGCGATCACAGCGCCATTCACGTCGAACGCCAGGTCATCGACTGGTGCCGCGGACTTTTCGGCTTTCCCGCGGAGGCCAGCGGCCTGTTGGTCAGCGGCACCTCCATGGCGACGCTCATTGCCCTGACGGTTGCCCGCAACAGGGCGCTTGGCCCGGACGCCCGCAAGCTGGGCCTGGCCGCTTCGGCCAAGCCGCTGGTGGCCTATACCTCAACGGAATCGCACTCCTCGGTCGCCCGCGCCATCGAGATGCTTGGCCTGGGCAACGACGCCCTGCGCGCCCTGCCGGTCGATGCCGGCTTCCGTCTGCCGCCGCAAGCGCTGCGTGAGGCCATCCGCGCCGACAAGGCCGCCGGCAAGACGCCATTCGCCGTCATCGCCACCGCCGGAACCGTGAACACCGGGGCCATCGATCCGTTGGCGGAGATTGCCGACATCTGCGCCGAGGAAGGCGTCTGGCTGCATGTCGACGGGGCGTTCGGGGCGCTCCTGATGCTGAGCGATACGCTCCGCCCACGTCTCGCCGGCATCAGCCAAGCAGATTCGCTGGCCTTCGATTTCCACAAGTGGATGCATGTTGCTTACGACGCCGGCTGCGTATTGGTGCGCGACGGCGATGCGCATCGCGACGCCTTTTCGTCCCGCCCCACCTATCTCAAAGGCTCCGCGCGCGGCCTGGCCGCCGGAGAACCCTGGCCCTGCGATTTCGGCCCCGAACTGTCGCGCGGCTTCCGCGCGCTAAAGGTCTGGTTCGCGCTGAAGGAGCACGGCAGCGAAAAGTTCGCCGCGTCCATTGAAGACAATTGCCGCCTCGCGCGCCTCTTGGGAACGCGCGTCGCCGCCGATCCCGATCTGGAACTGCTGGCGCCCGTCATGCTCAACATCGCCAACTTCCGCATGCGCGCCGCCGGTTTCACCGAGGCTGCACTCGATCAGCTCAATGAGGATATCGTGGCCGAACTGCAGGAACGCGGGATCGCCGCGCCGTCAACAACCCGCATCGGCGGCAAACTGGCCATCCGCGCCAATATCACCAACCACCGCACCCGCGATGCCGATATCGACATCCTGCACCGCTCGGTGGTCGAGATCGGACGTGAGCTGATCGCGGCGCGCAGCATCCCCGTGGAGGACGCGCGCGCTCTCCCTTTTGAGTTTGAGGCGACGCTCGAAGCGGCCATCTCGCGGCCCGAGATCGCTGCGGTGCTCGGTCATCTGCAAGTGCATGTGGTCGCCGCCACCCCGGCCATGTTCCAACTGCTGCCTAACGGACAGCTCAACCTCTCACCCGACGCGCTGTCCAACGTCGCCATCGCTGCCGTCATGATCCGCCACGCGGCCGAACTGGCCACTTGGTCGGCAGCCGAGCCAGCGCCCGTAACCCTCGCCAAGCGCGCGGTTCATGCGCTGCTCGCGGCCCGAACCGCCGGCCGGTATCTCGCGCTGTTGCCGGCTGCCGAGCGCGACGCCGCCGAGGCCGCCCTGCCCGAGTGGCTGCTGACCGCCTACCGCCGGCTCGCCGCACCGCTCGATGCCATGGAACTCGCCAGCCTCGTTGGCCGCACCGACGATCTGATGGCGCACCTCATGACGCTGTCGACCGCGCCGCCCGATACGCTCCGTAAGCTGCAGACCGCCATCGAGCTGCGTGTGGCGGCCGTGAACGGCTTTGCACGGAGCATGAATCTGGCCGCCCCTGTCGAACACCTGATCAGCCACGGCGGCGATGCCCGCATCAAGATCGATCCCGTCACGGGACGCAACGGCTACGGATCTTCGGCCCGTCCGGTAACCGGCGAGATCGGCTTTGCATCGTCAACTGCGACCTGCATTTCAGCCGAGGTCTATGCCGCCGTCGAGGCCATGCGGACACGCTTGATCCGCGCGGGGGCGGGCGAGAGCGCCCTGCCAGCGGAGTTGGCGAGACTGCGCGAAGCCGTCGCCAAGCACTCCGGCGCTGCGGATGTTCCCGGTACATCGGTTGTCCTCACCGCGTCGGGCACGGATGCCGAACTTGCCGCCCTGGCGTTGGCGCTGGCCAAAGACCAGCGCCCGCTCACCAGCATTGTGATCGCACCCGACGAAACCGGCAGCGGCGTCCCCCACGCAACCCTCGGGCGGCACTTCTCCAGCGAAACGGCGTTGAGTTCGGCGGCTGAGCCGGGCACGCCGATTGCCGATTTTGCTACCGGCCGCGTGTCGTCTGAATCCGTTGCAATCCGCGATGCGGAAGGCCGCCCCCGCCCGCTCGCCGATATCGGCGCTGAGGTTGCGCGGCACACCGAAACGGCGATTGCTGCCGGCCGCCGCGTGCTGCTGCACGTGCTCGACGCCGCCAAGACCGGGATCGGAGCACCGGCGCTGGCGGACGTCATGGTGCTCACGGAGCGTTTTGGCGACGGCATCGACGTGGTGGTCGATGCCTGCCAGGCGCGGCTCGGCGCCGGTTCCATCGCGGCCTATCTCAAACGTGGCTGGTTGGTGCAGATCACCGGTTCGAAATTCTGGGGCGGACCGCCCTTCTCGGGCGCGCTGCTGGTGCCCGCCAGCATCGTCGCGCGCCAACCCAACCTCGCACCCTTGGCCTCCTACATGAGCCGCCACGACTGGCCGGCTGGCTTCGCCGACAGCCGCAAAGTATTGCCCGACCGGCACAATCTCGGCCTGATGACGCGCTGGCAAGCCGCCATTTCCGAGGCCGACCGGTTGGCTGAGTTGCCACCGTCGCTGCGCCTAGAGTTGGCGCGCCAGTTCGCCCGTATGGTCGAAGATCGGCTCCGGCAGCATCCCGAGTTGTTGCCCGTCGAAGGCGCCCCGATTGATCGCTCGGTACTCGGCGCAACCGATCCCTGGGCAGGCCTGCGCACCATCATACCAGTCATCCCGACACGGATGGATGGTGGTTCACGACGCCCTCTGACGTTGACCGAGGCCAAGCAGCTGCACCGCGACCTGGCCGCACAGGGCATCCATCTCGGCCAGCCGGTTAAACTCGGCGCGACGGCGGCATTGCGCATCTGCGCCAGCGGCCGCACGCTGCTGGCGATGAGCGCACCGGGGGGGATCGAAACCGTGAATTATCAGTTGGCCCAAGTGCTCAGCGCACTGTCGAAACTCATCAAGCCGTAGGGCGCAATAGCATCTTCGCGTATTGCGCCACCGGAGCCCGGCACGCCCCTCTGCGGCGCAATACGGCCGGAAGAGGCCTATTGCGCCCTACGCGATTACCGCGCCAATTCCTTCAGCCCACGGCGGATCAGGGCCTCGGTGCTGGCTTCGTCGCCCAGTTCTCGCGAGGCAGCGGCAATCGCCACACTGGCCTGAATCTGCTGATAGCCGAGGTTGACGAGCGCCGAGATCGCCTCCGCATTGGCCGAGGAGGCTGGCGCGCCCTTGCCCTTTCCTGGTACCACCGGACTGGCGCTGATCGAGGCCAAGCTCAACACCGGCGCCTTATCCTTCAGCTCCGTGACAATCCGTACCGCCAGCTTCGGTCCCACATGGGGCGCACGCGACACCGCCGCCTTGTCGCCCAGCGCGATGGCATTGGCGATCTCCTGCAAGGTCAGCGTGCCCAGGATCGACAGCGCCACGCGTGAACCCACGCCCTGCACGCTCTGTAACAGCCGGAACCATTGCCGCTCGGTCTCGCTCTGGAAACCAAACAGCCGGATCTGGTCTTCGCGCACATGGGTTTCGATGGCGAGGACTACCTCGCCGTCCTGCGCCGCCGCCCAGGCCAGCACGCGCGAGGAGCAGAATACCTCGTAGCCGACCCCGCCGACATCGAGGATGATCCAATCCTCGCCCTGCGCTTCCAGCTTGCCCCGTAGACGTCCGATCATCGCGCCGCCGCCTTGCTCATCACGCTTTCGGTCAGCAGCCGCGCCTTCCTCTGATGCGCATGACAGATGGCGATGGCGAGCGCATCGGATTCGTCCGGGCTCTCCGGCTTGGCCTTGGGCAGCAGCATGCCGACCATGGCGGCGACCTGCGCCTTCTCGCCGTGCCCGACGCCCGTCACGGTCTTCTTGATCTGATTGGGCGCGTATTCGGCGACCTTGATGCCCGACTGCGCGGGCACCAGCAGCGCGATGCCGCGCGCCTGCCCGAGCTTCAAAGTGGCGCGCGCGTTGTCGTTGACGAAGGTTTCCTCCACCGCGGCTTCAATGGGACAATGCAGAGCGATCACGGAGTACAAGCCGCGATACAGATCCAGCAGCCGTGCGGCCAACTCATCGTCCGCCTCCGACGTAACGACGCCGCTAGCCACATAGACCAGCCGCGAGCCGTCGCTCTCAATGACGCCCCAGCCGGTGCGCCTCAAGCCAGGATCGATGCCGATAATGCGAATCATGGTGCCCATGGCACATGATACCACGAGGCTGGAACTCCTTCTCCCCCGCCTTTTCGCGGGGGAGAAGGTGGCGCGTTTCAGCGCCGGATGGGCCGCCGCGAGTTCAGATCGTCGGGTGCGCAACTCGTGCCACACGTATGGAGCAAGCCCCTGCCCCTCACCCGGCGCTTTATCCTCGCCTCCGGCTCGGGCGCCACCCTCTCCCCCGCGAAGTGGCGAGGGCGAGGGAAGATCACGCCGCCGTCAGCTTCTTCATCACCTCGTCCGAGACCTCGAAGTTCGAGTACACGTTCTGCACGTCCTCATCGTCATCGAGCGTGGCCGTCAGCTTCATGATGCTGGTGGCGTGGTCCTCGTTGACCGGGGTCGACAGGTTCGGCTTCCAGATCGAGCGCGTCCCCGCCGCCTCGCCGAACTTGGCCTCCAGCGCCGCGCCGACTGCCGCGAGGCTCTCGAACGCACAGATCACCACGTGCGCGTCCTCATCCGACGTCACATCGTCCGCACCCGCCTCGATGGCCGCCTCCAGCATGGCGTCGGCGCCAGCCGCATCGGCCGGATAGGTGATCTCGCCGACCTTGTTGAACATGTGCGAGACCGATCCCGTGGTCCCGAGGTTGCCACCATGCTTGGTAAAGGCCGCGCGCACGTTGCCACCGGTGCGGTTGCGGTTGTCGGTCAGCGCCTCGACGATGACGGCGACGCCGCCGGGCCCATAGCCCTCGTAGCGTACCTCGTCGTAGTTCTCGGCGTCGCCGCCCACCGCCTTCTTGATTGCGCGATCAATATTGTCCTTGGGCATCGATTCCGCCTTGGCAGCCAGGATCGCCAGCCGCAACCGCGGGTTCATGGCAGGATCGGGCAGGCCCATCTTGGCCGCTGTGGTGATTTCACGGCCGAGCTTGGAGAACACCTTGGAGCGGACTTTGTCCTGCTTGCCCTTGCGGTACATGATGTTCTTGAATTGCGAATGGCCGGCCATGGGGGCGTCCCTTGAATGCAGTTGGATGATTTGCTGCATTTATAGGCAGGGCAGTGGCGCAGGTCTAGCCAGCCCCGCAGTACTGCTCCGCCGTCGCAGATCAAGACTCTCCAGATCAGTGCATTATTTTGGCGGAAATACCGCCGAACGCAACTCGTTGCTTGCCCACTGCCACGGCTCTGAACTCCGGCAGGCTTAGCCGCGAAAACATCGCGTTCGCTGCCTTCGCTTGCCGCTTCAAGTCAGCAAGATCTGCAATCGTCTTCAACACCCTTAATTGGGAATTGGCGGCGTCGACAGTTTCATTGGCATCGCCCAACGCGGCCGCGACGCCATTGCGCTGCGCCGTGAGCTGCACTTCGAAGTTCTTGACGTCTAAGAGCGCACCCACCGCGGCGTTCTTGCTCTGATTGAACACCTCGCGATTTCCAACGAGTTTGGAGGATTTGGCTTTACCCCCGAAATCGGCAGCCATCTGTTCCAATTCGGCCCTCATAGTGCTGACCTTTGGCAACCAAGTTTGATCGTAACGTGCAAGAAGCGTCTCGAAGTTGTCGACGTAGACGCGCAGGAGAAACGCTTGAGTGTCGTACTGCCGCGCGATTTCGGCGACTGACGTAGCACCCGACAACTTTTTTTGTAGATCATGATCGACCGCTCTGGCAACAGCCACAAAAACGATTGACTTTAGATAGTCGATACCGCTCGGAAAACTTGTCAGATCGGCGATCTCATCCGCCGACAAAGAAATTCCGGTCTTTGTCATGAAAAAACCAGCGATCTGTTCGCGCTTGCGGTCCAGCTCAGCCGATTGTGTCTTGACTTCAGCCTCGAGCACACCCTTGCGTTTTACGTAATCTGCCTTCGTGGAATTGATGAAATCGTAGAAGTCGACACCATCCGGCGCGCTCGCTACTTTGCGCTCCAAGTCGGCGAGCGCATCGAACTTCCCCTTCAGTTGGTCTTGTGCGGTCTCTAATTGAGAAAGAGAGGAACTGATCTCGGCCGGCACCATGGCACTGATGGTGTCGCCACTTAGCTTCTTGAGTTTAGCATCAATGTCAGAGCGTGTCGCGCAAGTGAGAGGAACGGTGCAGCTGTCGCCAGCCGTCAACCGGGCCTTCTGGAGTGCCTCGTAGCTGTCTGCTGCAATTGCAATGCCGGGCCACACAATCTTGGCGATCTCGATTAGGAGCGGCCCAACTTTCGCAAGTGTCTCGATAGCAGCGGCCAGCTTGGCTTTCGCGGCATCCGCTTCTCCTGCACTGATCCCGAGACCTATCCCCAATGCCAACACCACTACGCCGGTGGCGCGAATTGAACGTCGGCAGCGTATTATGATTCTCTGCACTTCAGCCCCCTGACCTTAACTATCAACATCACCGTACCGGCAACGGCAACCGGCGACAAGTTCCGGTGTGTACCCAGTTGACATGACGCCCCCCGCCTCTCACCCTGCCTCGCGGTACTGCTCCGCCGTCACCAGATCCACCGACACCAGCTGCGAGACCCCCTTCTCGGCCATGGTCACGCCGAACAGACGGTCCATGCGCGCCATGGTCATGGGGTGGTGGGTGATGACCAGGAAGCGCGTCGCGGTCGAGCGGCCCATCTCTTCCATCAGGTTGCAGAAGCGGTCGACGTTGCTGTCGTCGAGCGGGGCGTCGACTTCGTCGAGCACGCAGATCGGCGATGGATTGGTGAGGAACACGGCGAAGATCAGCGACAGGGCCGTCAGGGTCTGCTCGCCGCCCGATAAGAGCGACAATGTCGCGGGCTTCTTGCCCGGCGGCTTGGCGATGATTTCCAGGCCGCCGGCCAGCGGATCCTCGGGGTCCTCGATCATTTCCAGGCGGGCCTCACCGCCGTTGAAGAGGGTGGTGAACAGGCGCTGGAAATGCGCGTTCACCTGCTCGAAGGCCTCGTTCAGGCGCTTGCGGCCCTCGCGCGTCAGCTTGCCGATACCCTGGCGCAGTTGGGCGATGGCGTTCTCCAGGTCCGCCTTCTCGGATTCGAGCGTGGTGTACTGAGTTTCGAGCGCGGCCAGCTCTTCCTCGGCGGAGAGGTTAACGCCGCCGAGCCGTTCGCGGTCTTCGCGCAGGCGGGCGAGGCGTTTGGCGGTGTCGTCGGCGGAGGGAACGGGCGTACCCGGAGCGATCCCGGCCTGGGCGAGGCAGTCCTCGGGCGCGCAATCCAGCGTCTCGCGGATAGTGCGCGCGGCGGTGCTGCGGCGCTCGCGGGCAGCTTCCAGGCGAGTCTCGATGCGCGCCTTGCCCTCGCGGGCGGCCGAGAGTTCAGCCTGCAAATCGCGCAGGGTTTTATTGGCGTCGCGCAGAACGGTTTCGGCTGATGCCAACGCATCGGCGGCGGATTGGCGGCCGGCTTCGGCGGCGGCGATCTGGTCGAGCAGACGCGCGCGGGTTTCGGCGATGCGGGCGGGCGTGCCGGCGATTTCTTCAAGCTGGGCGCTGGTTTCGCGTTGGCGCTCGCTCAGCGCGGCGATGTGCGAGGCGGCCGATGCGCTGCGTTCGGACCATCGCTTCACCTCGGCGGCGATGGCGGCGAGCCGTTGCTCGCGCTGGCGATGTGCGGCGGTGAGTGTGGAGACAGCCAGCTCCGCCAATCCGGTCTCGATACGTAACCCATGGGCCGCTGCAGCCCGCCGATCACGCTCGGTCGAGAGTGCCGTCAGGTCCGGCATGGCAGCCAGTTCCGCCGTCAGCGCGGCGAGGCGTTCGCGATGCTCCGCATCAGCCTCTTCGGCCTGGCGCTTGTCCTCCAGCAGGCGGGCGCGTCTGGCCTCCCGCTCCTTGGCCGCCTGTTCCAGCTTGGCGAGCTCGGTAACAAGATCGGCATGCTCCTTGGTCAGGCGGCGCAGGTCGTCGCGGGCCGTGCGTTCGTCCGTGGTCGCCTTTTCGCGTTTTAGCGCGGCAGTGGACAGAGCTTCCACGGCATCGTGCGCGCGGTCCTCGGCCTCGTCGAGCATGGCCTCCAGCTCTTCCAGCCGGCCGCGCTGTTCGAGGCGGCGGGCGGCGGCCGAGGGAGCGTTGGCAGCCGATGTGAAACCGTCCCAGCGCCAGAGGTCGCCGGCCTTGGTGACGAGGCGCTGGCCGGGCTTGAGTTGTTGGCGCAGGCGCGCGCTGTCCTCTTTGCTAACGATCCCGATCTGGCGTAGGCGTCGCGTCAGCGGGCCGGCGTTCTTGACCTTGGCCAGCAGCGGCTCGACCCCCTCGGGCAATGGTGAATCGCCCGAACCGTCCGAACCGTCCGCCCAATGAATGGCCGCCTGCGGATCGGCCGATGCGTCGAGATCGTCGCCCAGCGCCGCGCCGAGAGCGATCTCGTAACCGCGCGTGACTTTCAGGCCGTCGAGAACGGGGGTGGACGCATCGTCCGTTGGCGGAGCGAACAGTCGGGTCAGCGTCTTGTGTTCGGTGGCCAGCTTCTCGGCTGATAGCCGGCGCTCGTTGGCGGCGGTGCGGGCGGCGTCTTCGGCCTTGCGTGCGGCGGCGATGGCGGCTTCGGCGGAGTCGATTTTACTCTCGGCGGCGAACATGGCTTCGTCGAGCGCGTCTCGGCGCTCGGCCATGCCGGCGAGGGTGGCTGCGAACTGGGCGAATAGCTGCGTGTCCGCCTGGATCGTCCCCCCACCCGCGGCCCCTCCCCGCAAGGGGGAGGGGGGCGGAGCTGCGAGGCCGCTGGCATTATCTGATCTATCAGAATTGCTAAGGTCGTCGTGTGGAGCACCACCTCCCCCTGGCGGGGAGGTCGGCGCACTGCGCCGGGTGTGGGGAAGGTCTGGGCGAATGCTCGCGAGTTGGGCACCGGCCTTCTCAGCTGTCCCGGGACGGCTCGTGCCATCCAGTTCGGCCAGTTGCCGGTCGGCGCTTTCGATCAGGGTGCCGATCTTGGCGAAACGGCGCGTCTCGTCCGCTTGCGTAGCTTCGAGTCGCTGCCGGTTGGCGCGGGCTTCGGCCAGCTTAGTCGTGAGATCGGCGAGTGCCCCTTGCGCGACCGCTTCGGACGTACGCGCCGCAAGCAAAGCCGCTTCTGCCGCCACGGCCGCCCCGTCATCCGTCCCGGCCTCGGCGGTGAGGCGCGCCTCTTCCTCGTCGAGCTGCGCCCGCGCTACATCGGCCTCGGCTGCCAGCGCCGCTTCACGGCTTGCATCGGCGGCCAATTGCCTGGCCCGGCCTTCCAACTCCGCCTGGCGCTCCCGCGCCCGCGTCTCCTCGCGGGCAAGGCCATCAGCCTCGTGCCGCAGGCGCTGCAC
Source organism: uncultured Alphaproteobacteria bacterium (assembly GCA_963732765.1). Taxonomy (GTDB): domain Bacteria; phylum Pseudomonadota; class Alphaproteobacteria; order Rhizobiales; family Hyphomicrobiaceae; genus JANYHF01. The sequence goes on from CAVTAS010000010.1 coordinate 662,413, forward strand.
CACCGAAGCCGCCGTCACTTCGGCATCGCGCAACCCCGGCAACCGGCCAGCCGCCGCGATCTCGGCCTGCAGCGCCCTCGCCTCGCCCTCGGTCGCCATGGCGAGCACCGCCAACGCCTCGCCCAGCGTGCGCTCTTCGCTCGCGACATCGTCATGCGCCGCACGCCAGGCCAGCGCCAGCGCCACCGCCTCCAGCGCCTTCAGCTCGGCCGTGATCTCGCGATAGCGCGCCGCCGCGCGGGCCTGGCGCTTCAGTGCGTTGATCTGAGATGCCAGCCCGCCCAGCACATCAGCGACCTTCTCCAGGTTGCCCTCGGCAGCCCGCAACCGCAGTTCCGCATCGTGCCGCCGCGACGACAGTCCCGCCGTCCCCGCCGCGTCCTCCAGGATGCGCCGGCGCTGCTCGGGCTTGGCGTTGACCAGCTCGGCGATCTGCCCCTGGCGCACCAGCGCGGGCGAGCGCGCGCCCGTGGCCGCGTCCTCGAACAGGATTTTCACATCCCGTGCGCGCGCTTCCCGGCCATTGATCCGATAGGCCGAGCCCGCCTCGCGCTCGATGTGGCGCATGATCTCCAGCGTGTCGCTGTCGTTGAACTCACTTGGCGCACGCCGGGCCGAGTTGTCGATGAACAGCGTGACGCTGGCGTGGTTGCGCGCCGGCCGCGTGGTGGTGCCGGCAAAGATCACGTCGTCCATGGCCGCCGCGCGCATGGACTTGTGCGAGGCCTCACCCATGGCCCAGCGCAGCGCTTCCAACAGGTTCGATTTTCCACAGCCGTTCGGCCCGACCACGCCGGTCAGTCCCGGCTCGATCAGCAGATCGGTCGGTTCGACGAAGCTCTTGAAGCCGGTGAGGCGGAGGCGGGTGATGTGCAAAGGCGGGGGTCCGGGATCGCAGTCAGGCCCGGAGCTTAGGGGATTTTGCAGGGATTCGGAACCGGCTGTGGATATCGTGGAGGCCGGGGCCTCGCGTCGGCACGACGCTTGGCCAAACTAATGCCCACAGGCTACTATGAAATCCGAAACCGAATCAGTAGCCAGCAGTCTATCGGCACGTTAGCGGAGCTTTTTTGGCAATGTTGAACCGGTTCGCAGGCTCCAAGGGGATGTCCCGTCGTATCGAGGCATTCTCGGCTCAGCGATTGGTCCTCGGCAATCGAGCACTCGCAGAGGAACTCGCCCTCAACGCTGATATAATCCAAGTTGCCGCTGGCAAGGCACTCATCGAGCAGGATGCGGTAGACGACGATATTTATTTCATCGTTGCTGGCACGTTCTCTGTCAACGTGAATGGTCGAAGGATGGCAATTCGCGGCCCTAACGACCATGTCGGCGAAATGGCCGCTATCCAAATTGCTCAAAAACGATCAGCTACAGTCGTAGCCTTGGACGACGCTGTGGTGGCAAGAGTTCACAGGGGTAGCGCTTACAAGAATTGCAAATAATTACCCTGAATTGTACCGATATATTGCACAGGATCTGGCGCGGCGCCTGTTGCAACGCAATAGCCATGTAACGGGCTTCAGGACCACCACTCGGCTTGTAATAGTTTCTTCGTCTGAAGCCCTGCCGGTCGCTCGGGCAGTCCAGAACGCCTTTGAGCACGATTCCTTCATTACCACAGTATGGACAGACGGGGTATTCCGAATTGCCAGTTACCCTTTGGAGAGCTTGGAGCAAACACTCGACCAAACTGATTTCGCAGTCGCGATCGCCCATTCCGATGACTACACCAAAAGCCGGGGCGTGCAATGGCCAAGCCCACGTGACAACGTGGTTTTTGAACTCGGACTGTTTATGGGTCGGCTTGGTCGCTCGCGCGCGATCTTATTAGAGCCTCGAGATAAGGACTTAAAACTTCCGAGTGACCTCGCGGGCGTCACCACTATCACTTACCCTTCGACAGATGCCGGCGATATTGCGGCCCGCGTCGCGCCCGCTTGCAACCAACTGAGAGAGCACATCATTGTCCTCGGACCCAATAATGGATGAACCAAAATGACTCTGTTAGACGATCTAAAATCTGAGGTTGGTAAGATTTTTAGCGAGCGATGGAGCACTCGCAGCGGGCAAGTGGTACCCGCCCCTGAGGATCTCAAATTATCCAACGACGCCGTGGAATTTGACAATGCTACTGTTCTTTATGCTGACTTGTCTGGCTCGACCGCGATGGTGAACTCCAAGAAATGGGAGTTTGCGGCTGAGGTCTACAAGACTTATTTATATTGCGCGGCGAAGCTTGTTCGAGAGGAGAGCGGCACGATCACGTCGTATGACGGGGACCGGATTATGGGTATTTTTGTTGGTAATAAGAAGTGCAGTCAGGCGGTTCGCTGTGGCCTAAAAATCAACTATGCTGTGCAGAACATTATAAATCCCGCCCTGAAGTCGCAATACTCACAATCAGAGTTCAAGGTGAAACAAGTCGTTGGGATCGATATTAGTTCGATAAGGGCCGCCCGTACCGGCGTTCGGGGAGGAAACGATGTTGTTTGGGTCGGTCGCGCTGCAAATTTTGCCGCTAAACTAACAGAACTTGACTTGTCCGAGAGGACCTGGATGACGAAGGACGTTTACGACAAACTGAGTGATGACACGAAGATCGGGGGAAATCCACCACAGAACATGTGGAAGAGTTACAAGTGGAGCAAGAACGAGGATTATCAAATTTTTGGCTCAACCTATTGGTGGGGAATATAAGTGTGAGAACGTTGGCGATCAACCACCCCCACCACCCTCACCCCCTCCGCCGCCACCCGATCGAGCCGCGCATCCCCCGTCACCAGCACGTCCGCCTTCCCGGCCAGCGCCGTCGCCACTTGCAGCGCATCCGGGGTCCGCAGCCGGTACACCGCACGCAACCGCGCCGCCTCGACGGCGATCGGCTCGGTGACCGGCAGATAGGTGATCTTCAGGGCCGACAGGGCACTCCGTATCTTCCGGGCGTCGGCTGGTTCGAAGCGGGCGAACACGGCGGTCATGAACTCCGTCACGATCAGGACCGAAGCGATGCCCACAACCTCGCCGGCCTCGATGCGGCGCAGCAGCGCCATGGCGGCTGGGCCGTAGGTCGGGTGATGCTCGAGGGCGTAGATCAGCACCGGCGTGGCCAGCGCCACGCGGCTGCCCGAGGGAATGGTCACGGCGTGCGCTCATCCCACTCGTCGCGGGCGCGCTCGACGTCTGCCATCGCGCCCGCCAGCCGCGCAGGATCGATCAGGGCCGCGAGCGCGTCGAGCGCCGAGCCCTGCTGCTTGCGCAGCACCGCGTGATCACCCTCGACCACAATGGTGAGCTGGTCTCCGGGAGCCAGGCCAAGGCTGGCGCGGACCTCCGCCGGGACGACGATCTGGGATTTGCTGCTGAGGGTGGCGGTGGACATAGACGAAGCTCCTTTACCAGGAAGTAAAGCATTCAGTAGGAATTTTCAAGTTCGTCTCTCCCACCGCGTCCGCAGCGCCACTCCCACGCCCGCCGCCGCAATCAGCGCCATCCCCAGCAGCGCCAGCCCATCGGGGACATGCGCGAATATCAGCCAGCCCAGCAGCGTCGCCCAGGCCAGATGCACGTAGTTGACCGGCGAGAGCAGTGCCGCCGGGGCGTAGCGGAAGGCGGAGGTGAACAGCGTGTGGCCCAAGAGGGCGAGCGCGCCAATGCCGGTCAGCAGCGCCACGTCGAACCCGGCTGGCACGGGACCGCGCAGGGCCGCCGGCAGAGTCCAGGGCAGCAGCGCGCAGAACACCACCGCGCCGGCCAGCGCGGTGTGGAACAGCAGCGCCATGGTGGTTTCGGTGCGCGCCAAGAGCCGGCTGAGCAGGTTGTAAGCGACCGATACGGCGGCGGCGGCGAAGGCGCAGAGTACGCCGAGAGGATCGAGACTTCCGCCGGGGCGGACGATCAGCAGCACGCCAGCAAATCCCAGGGCTGCGGCAATCCAGCCGGCGCGGCCGACGGTCTCGCCCAGCAGCGGGCCCGACAACATAAGTGCGCCGAACGGGGCGAGGAAGATGATCGCCACCGTCTCGGGCAGCGGCATGCGCTGCAGGGCGAACCCCATCAGCAGCGTGGCGGCGGCCAGCGATAGCGCGCGCACCCAAACGAGGCCGGTGCGCTGTGTACGAACCAAGGCCCAGCCATGGCGCGGCGCCATGATCGCCGTCAGCACCAGCAGGTTGCCGGCATAGCGCACCGCCGCCACGAACGGGACGGGGTAGAGCGCAAACAGGTGCTTGCCGATAGCGTCCATGCAGGCGAACACGAACACGGCCGACAGCATCAGCAGGACCCCGCGCAGGGGGGAGGAAGTGGCTGGGGTGATCATCTGGCGGGGCATAGCAGGCGGGGACATGATGGTCAGCTTCGGCATCTCCGGTGCTACAAAATGCACCAGGCCATCGCGCCGACGGTGAGCTTAGTATCCTCAGTCTGCTGTGCCAAAGACTGGCGACACGAAGTCCATGTTCGGCTCGACATCCGCGACAAATCCAACTTTCTGGTCAGGCCGAACATGAACATCATGTCCCCGACCCGCACGCTCGGCCAGTCAGGCCTCACCGTCTCGGCGCTGGCGCTCGGCTGCATGGGCTATGGCGATGCCATCGACCGTAGCGAGATGATCGCGCTGATCCGCGCTGCCGTGGAGCGGGGCGTGACCTTCTTCGATACCGCCGAAGTCTATGGGCCGTTCCGCAACGAGGAACTGGTGGGCGAGGCGCTGGAACCGTTCAAGGGCGAGGTGATCATCGCCACCAAATTCGGCTGGGACGTCGATCCCGCGACCGGCGTGAACAGCGGCGCGGTGAACAGCCGCCCTGCGCAGATCCGGCGCGCGGTGGACGGCTCACTGAAGCGGCTGCGGCTGGACTGCATCGACCTCTATTACCAGCACCGCGTCGACCCCGCCGTGCCGATGGAGGAGGTAGCCGGCACCGTCCGTGATCTGATCGCGGCGGGCAAGGTGAAGCATTTCGGCCTGTCGGAGGCGGGGCCGGCATCGATCCGGCGCGCCCATTCGGTGCAGCAAGTGACGGCCCTGCAGAGCGAATATTCGCTGTGGACGCGCGAGCCCGAGCGCGACGTAATGCCCGCACTGAAGGAGCTGGGCATCGCCTTCGTGCCGTTCAGCCCGCTCGGCAAGGGCTTCCTCACCGGCAAGATCGGCGTCGATACCAAGTTCGACGCCTCGGATTTCCGCAACGGCATCCCGCGCTTCGAGCCTGAGGCTCGCGAGGCTAACCGGGCCCTGGTGGATGGGCTGGCCGAAGTCGCTCGCCGCAAGGGCGCAACCCTGGCGCAGCTGGCGCTGGCCTGGATGCTGGCCAAGGAGCCCTGGATCGTACCGCTGTTCGGCACAAGGAAGGTCGAGCGGCTGGACGAGAACCTTGGCGCGCTGGAGGTGGTGCTGACGCCGTCCGAGTTCGCCGAGGTGGACGCACTATCGCTCGGCTTCAAGGTCACGGGCGAGCGCTATCCCGAGGCGATCATGAAACTGTCGGGGCTATGAGATCGATTAGACGGGGACATCAACGCGCCCTAGCCCAAGCGCCAGCTCGACGCCGTCACACCGCCGAACACGTTGGCGTCGTGATAGACCCGCGTCGCCCGCTCCCCCTCGGCCGCACCGACCGCCGCAAACAGCGGCACCAGATGGTCCTCCTGCGGATGGCATACGCGGGCCGAGGGCGCCGCTTGCCACGCTTTCAACAGCTCCACCCGCCGCGTTGGCTCGGCCTCCATCGCTTCAGTCAGCCAGGCATCGAACGCGGCGGATGGCGCCTTCGCTCCCGCCCCGAACAGGCGCAGGTTGTGGTAGGACAGACCCGAGCCGACGATCAGCACACCCTGGTTCCGCAATGGCGCCAGCGCGCGGCCGAGCGCCAGATGCTCGGAGACGTCGTAGCCGTGCTTCAGGGACACCTGGAAGAGCGGCATGTCGGCGGCCGGATACATGATCTGCATCGGCGCGAAAGTGCCGTGATCGAAACCCCGGGCGGGATCGAGGTGGCTGGGCAGGCCCGCGGCGGTGATGAGGTCTTTCACACGCACCGCGAGGTCGGGTGCGCCGGGGGCGGCATACTTGATCTGGTAGGTATGGGTCGGAAAGCCGGAGTAGTCGTAGACCATGGGCGGGGCGGGCGAGGACATGACGGCGAAGTCCGGCGCCTCCCAATGGCCCGAGATCATCAGCACGGCCTTGGGGCGGGTGCCGATCTCGTCCGGCATGCGGGCGAGCGAGGCCTCGAGCGGGGCGAGCATCTGCGCATGTCGGGCAGCCAGGGCCAGGGGCCGCCGCCGTGGGAGATGAAGTAGGTGGGCAGAGGCTGGGTCATACACAGGGCTCCAGATATGCGTTAGCCGTATACAGCCGAAACAAGGCCCGCCCCTCCGCGATTGCCGCCTTACAGTGCCGGCTTCGGGACCAGCTGCCTGGCAATCGCCACCTGCAGGCTCGTTCCCGGCTGGCGGATTTCGGCGTCCACCATTTCGCCGAACTCGGCGGCTGTCGGCACCGCGCGCACCTTGGTCGTCCCTATAAAGAACGTCGGCGTGCCGCTGACCCCCAACTGGCGGGCGCGGGCTTTGACCCAACGCAAGGCCTTGTCGGTCTCGGGATGGTTCCAGCAGGCGTCGAACCCCTTGCGGTCCATGCCGGCCTTGGCGGCCACGCTGGCGATGACGCCGGGACGCACTTCCAACGACACCCATTCGGCCTGGTTGCGCATGAAGGTGTCGTAGAGCTTGAAATAGTCCTTCGCGGGCGCACAGCGATTGACGATCCAGGCCGCACCAGAGGTGTGGCCGATCGGGAACTCGCGCAGGATCCAGTGCACTTTGCCGGTGTCGATGTAGGTTTTCTTGATCTGATCAAACACGTCAGTGTGGAACTTGCGGCAGTAGGGACAGGTCAGCGACGCATACTCGATCACCGTCACGGGGGCATTGGGGTTTCCGAGCGAGCGGTCGCCGAGCGGACCGGCCAAGGCGAGATCGGCTTTGGTCGGATGCTCGATGGGTTCCAGCTTCAGCTGTTCATCCGTCAGCTGATCGGGCGTCGGTGGCGTGGCCGTTGCCAAGCCGGCCGTAGTGGTTGCCGTGGCCGTCGTGTCGGATGTCGTGAAGCCGCTCAGGCCGCCGCCCGAGCAGCCAGCCAGGGCCAGCATCGCAGCCAGCCCCGCGCCAAGCATGGTTGTGCGCAACAGTCCCCCAGTCGATGTCATTCCGGTCCCCCGATCAGCCCTTGAGGAATGGAGCGAACAGAGCCTCGAAGTCCTTCAACTCGTGCGCGCCCTTCTGCTTGACGCCATTGACGAAGAAGGTGGGCGTGGAGTCGACGCCGAACTTGTCGCCGCGCTCACGCGAGGCATTGATGCCGGCCAGCAACGCGGGATCGGTGATGCATTTCTTGAAGCTCTCGTCGGTAAAGCCCATCTGCTTGGACAGGCCCTGCACCTTGCCGAGGAAGTCGTCGTTGGTCAGCCATTCGTCCTGACGCTCGAACATGGTGGCGACGAAGGCGTTGTAGCGCATCGGGCCGACGCAGCGCGCCAGCATGGAAACGGTCTGGGCCGGCGGGTTAAGTGGGAATTCGCGGAAGATCATACGCACCTTGCCGGTGTCGATGTACTTTGGACTTCAGCTCCGGGAAGACGCGCTTGTGGAAGTCGGCGCAATGCGGGCAGCTCATGGAGGCGTATTCGACGATGGTCACCGGCGCATTGGCATCGCCCAGGACGTTGTCGGGCAGCACGCCGGGCTTGAGCAGCTCTGCGACGTCCACGTCTGGCTTGGGAGCGGGCGGGGTGGCGGCAGCAACTTTCTCGGGTGCTGGCGTCGCGGCCGGCGCGGGAGTAGCCGCCGTGGTTGTTGCAGCCGGAGTAGCTGCAGGTTCGGTTGCCTTGGCCGGCTCCGCAACCTTGGCTACCGCGGCCGGTTCCGCAGTCTTGGCCACAGCTGCAGCGGGCTCGGCGGCCTTGGGCGCTGTTGCTGGCTCTACTGCCTTGGCCATTGTCGCAGCTGCCGGGGCTGCCGGGACAACTGCGGTCGCCGGCAGATTGCTACCCCAGAACCCGGTACCCACCAAAAGCAGCGCCGCGACTGCGCCGATATAGAGCGGCGTCGCACTGGCTGGGGCGTGAGACTTGTTGTCCTGCTGGCTCAAGGTCGGCTCCTTTTGGGTATCTTCTTATGTAGCTTCGAGGGCGCATCTTCGTGGGTCGGCGCGCGCGAACGCGGCGTCCTGACCGATGCCACCTGTTAGCACGAAATGCGGCCGTTTCCAGCGCCATGCCGCCACATCGTCAGTGCAAATTCCCGTCATCGGGCGGCGGGGACTTTCGCTGTTTCGCGCCGGACGTTGCCGCCAAGCCGTTCGAGCACATCGCGCAGCCGGTCATCGGCGACTTCGGCGGCGGGGATGGGCGTCACCGGGGCTTGTTTCTTGGGCGGCGCGGTCTTCTTGGCCTTGGCGAGCGGCGCCTGCATCAGCCGGACATCGATAACCGCGCGAAAGCCGAAGTAGGAGTTCACGCGCTCGATCAGTTGCCCGGTGCGGTGCTGGATTTCGAGCACGCGAGGGCCCTCGACGCGCAAGACCAGGGTCGCGCCTTCCGCGCCGTTCCAGGGGTTCTCTTCCGTGCTGTCTGCGGCCCCGCGGGGCCAGCGCAGGCGCTCTGGTTGCGTGTAGGAGGCGAGGTCCGCTCCCACGATGGCGGGCCAATCGGTGAGGATGGCGGCCTGCGGGAAACCGTACTTCTCGACCGCGGTGCGCGTCAGCTGCGGCACGAAGCTGCCGACCGATCGGCCGATGGGCTTTTTGACTTGCATGCGATCCCACCTAGGTTGTGCTGCGACCCGATCCCAATTCCCAATCCGCCGCCGCTCCCATAGCATGGCCGGACAATTCGCAACTCGCCGGAGACGCCGTGACCCAAGCGCTAGCTCGGAGCAATACGGACTTGGCACCATTGCCCGCCGCCGCCATCGCCAAGGCGCTGCTGGCCTGGTACGACCGCTCGCGGCGCGATCTGCCGTGGCGCTACGGGCCGGGCGTACCAGCCGATCCCTACCGCGTCTGGCTGTCGGAGATTATGCTGCAGCAGACCACGGTCAAGGCCGTCATCCCCTACTTTGAGGCCTTTCTGAAGCGCTGGCCAACCGTGATGGCGCTCGCGGCGGCCCCCCGCGAAGACGTGCTCGCGGCCTGGGCGGGGCTCGGCTACTACTCGCGGGCCCGCAACCTGCACGAATGCGCCAAGACGGTCGCCAACGATCTGCGCGGCAAGTTTCCGGACGATGTCGGGTTGCTGATCAAGCTGCCTGGGATCGGGCCTTATACCGCGGCGGCAATTGCCTCCATCGCCTTCAACCGCCGCAACATGCCTGTCGATGGCAATGTCGAGCGTGTTGTTGCGCGCCTGGCGCAGATCGAAACCCCGCTTCCCGAGGCAAAGCCGCTCCTGAAGACGCTCGCCGAAAGTCTCACGCCCAAGACCCGCAACGGCGACTTCGCGCAAGCCATGATGGACCTGGGCGCTACCGTCTGCACGCCGCGCCGGCCATCGTGCATGATCTGCCCGTTGAAAGATCACTGCCAGGCCTTCAAGGCCGAGGTCGCCGAGCAGTTGCCGCTCCGTTCTCCCAAACCGGAACGCCCGTTGCGGCACGGCGTTGCCTTCGTCGCCATCTCGGAGCGCGGCGAAATCCTGCTGCGGCAGCGCCCTGACAAGGGACTGCTGGGCGGCATGATGGAAGTGCCGTCGACGGATTGGACCGAGACCTGGCTGCCCGCCGAGGAGGCGCTGCGCTACGCCCCCGTCAAGAGCCGCTGGTTCCCGATGCCGGGCGCGGTCGACCACACCTTCACGCATTTTCGGCTGGGAGCTATGGTGTTCCGCGCCCACGTCCGCAACGATCCGCCGTTGACGCTATGGGCCAAGCAGCCGCAGTGCCGATGGGTACATCGTGATCGAACTCAAGGCCGAAGCGCTGCCCTCGGTGATGCGCAAGATAATCGCCCACGCCCTGAACGATCTGGATTGAGGTTGGCATGCCCGACGTTGTAATCGCACCGGAAAGTCCGCGCCAGGACGATATCGTCGCGATAGTCCGCGAACTGGACGCCTTTGGCGAAGCACTCTATCCGCCCGAGGCCAATTTCCACCTCACCATCGACGAGTTGTGCATCCCCGAGATCACCTTCCTGACCGCGCGTCGTGGGGGCGAATTGATAGGGATCGGTGCACTGTGGGCGCGCGAAGGTGTTGATTTCGGCGAGGTCAAACGCATGTATGTGCGCGATGCAGCGCGCGGGCTGGGGCTGGGCGCCAGGATGCTGGCCACCATCGAGGCGCTGGCCCGGGAGCGCGGCCTGAAAAGCCTGATGCTGGAGACCGGCGATCTCAACTCTCAGGCCATGAAGCTTTATCTGCGCTCGGGGTTCGTGCGGCGCGGTCCGTTCGCGGATTATCCCGAGGCGCCCTTGTCGGTTTTTATGGAGAAGGTGCTGGCGTAAGGGCGCACTGCGGTGCGCCCCTACGCAACTATCAACTGCCCATGATCGGCATCGGGATATCGATCAGCGGAATGCCGATCAGCCAATAATGCCCGGCCACCATCATGAACCCATAGACCGCCAGCCCGATGACCACGGCCGCGATGTCGCCGCCGATCCCACCTTTGCGGTCGCCAAGGGGGCCGAGTGCGTTGCGCTGTTTCACCGATATACGGTCGTAGACGCCATAGGCCAACAGGCTGCCGAACAGGACGATGCCGGCGAGATCGCCATTCACCAGCAGATGGGCGAAGGCCCAAAGCTTGACGGCCAGCAGCATCGGATGCTTGGCCATAGTACGGATGTTCGATGGGATGTAGGCCGCCGCCAGTAGCACAAACACCGGCAGCATGAGCAGGAACACGATGTGCTTCATGAAGGCCGGCGGTGTCCAGACCGGGACATAGGGCCGGTTCGCCATCCCGTAAACAATCAGCACCAATCCGAGCAGCGACAGCAGCGAGAATACGGCCATGTAGCCGCCCTGTCCAAGCTGGGCAACCCAGCGCTGGCGAAGGTCGGGAACGGTTGGAACCAGGTGAATGGCCAGGAACACGACCAGGCCGGCGATCAGGAACGTCATGGAAATCCCGCTTTGGTTGTTACTATGCCGAACAATCTACGACCTGACGTATCGCGGCCAGGCGCGGACCTCCCTCTCCCCAACGCTTCATTGCGTAGGGGGAGAGGAGACGTCGCCTCGCAGCGCACTTCAGCGCAAGAGCTGCGATGTCGGCGAGGGGCAGCAGCTTGCTCCGTCCCTCGAGCATGAGAACTGAGCAAGCTCCTGCCCCTCACCCGCCGCTTTTTCCTCGCCCTCGGCTCGGGCGGCACCCTCTCCCCCGCGAAGTGGCGGGGGAGAGGGGAGGCTGCCCGCGCATTTAGACCAGAAACCCCTCATCCGTGAGCTTTCGCACCAACTCCAACTGCGCTTGCGCCAGCCGGTCAGGATCGATGGCGCGCAGCACCAGATTGGCGCCAAACCCTTTCTCGTCGCTGAACGGATAGCTGCCCATCGGCACGTCCGGGAACTGCTTCTGCACATTGGCAAACAGCTCAGCGATCTCGCTCTCGGGCCGCCGCACGGTCATCGCTACCGAGAGCATGCGTTTGCCCGTGGTCAGGCGCGGCGTCACGGCCAGCAGCATGGCCTGCATGATGTTGGGCACGCCCGCCATGACAACCACATTGCCGATCATGAAGCCCGGCGCTTTGGACACCGGATTGTCGACCAGTTCGGCGCCGGCGGGGATGCGCGCCATGCGCATGCGGCCCGGTGTGAACTCAAGACCACGCCCCTCGTAGTGCGGGCGCATGATGGCCACCGCACGCGGATCGATATCGATGCCAACCCCGAACGCCTTGGCGATGGCGTCGGCCGTGATGTCGTCGTGCGTCGGCCCGATCCCGCCGCTGGTGAACACATAGTCGTACTTGGCCCGTAGCGCGTTCAGCCCCTCGACAATCTCGGGCTCCTCGTCGGGGACGATGCGCACTTCCTTCAGCTGGATGCCGATGGCGGTGAGGTGGTCGGCGATGAAGCCGATGTTCTTGTCCTTGGTGCGCCCGGACAGGATCTCGTCGCCGATAACCAGCATGGCCGCTGTCACGATGTCCTTGGCCGGCACACTCATAGACGTCCTCGCTTGGCTGTTGGTGGCCATTCTACCCGCTTGCCCGCCTGCCGCCACCTCCATAACGTGCCGCCCATGATTTTCCCCGGTCCCCTGACGCGCGGCACGCTGATCAAGCGCTACAAGCGCTTTCTCGCCGACGTTCGCCTGGAGGACGGCAGCGAGATCACGGCGTCCTGCCCCAACACCGGCACCATGATGGGGCTGTGCGATCCTGGGACCACGATCTGGCTGTCGCACCACAACTCTGCGACCCGCAAGTATGCCCACTGCTGGGAGCTCACCGAGCACGATCTCGGCAGGGGCTTCCAGATGGTCGGCATCAACACCGGGCTGCCGAACAAGATCGTAGAGGAAGCCGTGCTGGCCCGTGAGATCGACGAACTGGCCGGCTATCCCGACCTGCGCCGCGAGGTGAAGTACGGCGTCAACAGCCGCATCGATCTGCTGCTGGAAGGGCCTCACGACCAGCGCTGCTATGTCGAGATCAAGAACGTCCACCTGTCCCGAACAGCGGGCCTTGCCGAATTTCCTGATTGCGTCAGCGAGCGGGCCGCCAAGCACCTGGTTGAGCTTGCCGATATGGTTCGCGAGGGACATCGCGCCGCGATGGTCTATCTGATCCAGCGCGGCGATGTGTCCCGCTTCAAACTGGCGGCCGATCTCGACCCCCGCTACGCCACCGGATTCGCCGCCGCGCGCCAAGCTGGAGTCGAAATGCTTGCCTATGCGTGCGACGTCACCACCACGAGCGTGACATTGGCCAGGCGAATACCTATCTCCGACTGATTGCGCCGACCGGTCAGTTCACGCTAGAACCGGCAGCGAGACAATTAGAGAACGGACGAACCGCCGCGATGAGCATTCAGGAATTGGCGCCCGAAAAGCTGGACTACGACAAGACCAAGATCCGCTTGTTCGGCCCCGAGGCCTTCGAGGGCATGCGGGCGGCTGGCCGCCTGGTCGCCGAAGCGCTGGATATGCTGGTCGAGCACACCAAGCCGGGCGTGACGACCGAGCGGCTGGATCAGCTGATGTTCGAGTTCGCGCTCGACAACAAGGCCTATCCAGCCACGCTGAACTATCGCGGCTATCGCCATTCCATTTGCACCAGCATCAATCACGTGGTTTGCCACGGCGCGCCCGGCCCCAAACCATTGCGCGAGGGCGACATCGTCAATATCGACGGCACGCTGATATTGAACGGCTGGCACGGCGACTCCAGCCGCATGTATGCCGTGGGCGAGATCAACCGCAAGGCCGAGCGGCTGTTGCAGGTGACCTACGAGGCGTTGGTGCGGGGCGTGGCGGCAGTCAAGCCCGGGCACACCACCGGCCACATCGGCCAGGCGATCCAACGGTATGTCGAGAGCGAACGCTTCAGCGTGGTGCGCGACTTCTGTGGCCATGGCCTGGGAGACGTCTTCCACTGCCCGCCGAACATCCTGCACTATGGCAAGAACGGCGATGGCATCGAACTGAAGCCGGGCATGATCTTTACGATCGAGCCGATGGTCAATGCCGGCAAGAAGGACACCAAGGTGCTCAGCGACGGTTGGACGGCGGTGACGCGCGACAAGTCGCTGTCGGCGCAGTTCGAGCATACCGTCGGCGTCACCAGCACCGGTGTCGAAGTGTTCACCTACTCGCCCAAGGGCTGGCATTGCCCGCCGTATCTTCCGGTTGCGTAAGGGGTTGGCATGACGGGCGGGCTGAAAGACACCGAACGCGGGCAACTGCCGATGGCGCTTGATGGTCCGGCTCCCGCGCAAAGACCGCTACCACCGACCGCCGACGCCCCTGAGTCACCGCACTACACCGGCCACCGCGAACGGCTGCGCGAGCGCTTCCTGAAGGGTGGCGCCGATCCGATGCCGGACTACGAACTGCTGGAATTGGTGTTGTTTCGCGCCATTGCACGCAAGGACGTAAAGCCCTTGGCCAAGGAGCTGCTGCGTCAGTTCGGGTCATTTGGAGCCGTAGTAGGCGCCCCATTGGACCGGTTGACGACCATCCCCGGGCTTGGCGAAGCGGCGGTCTGCGAGCTGAAGATCATCGGGGCGGCGGCCTTGCGCATGATGCAAGGCGAGGTGAGGAAGCGCACGGTGCTGGGCAATTGGACCGAGGTGATCGGCTATTGCCGCGCCGCCATGGCGTTCGAGACGCGCGAGCAGTTCCGCATCTTGTTCCTGGACAAGCGCAACCACATCATCGCCGACGAAGTGCAGCAGCGCGGCACCGTCGACCATACACCGGTCTATGTGCGCGAGATCGTCAAGCGTGCGCTGGAGCTGTCCTCAAGCGCGATCATCCTGGTCCACAACCATCCCTCGGGCGATCCCAGCCCATCGCGGGCGGATATCGATATGACCAGGACGATTGTCGCGGCCGCCAAGCCGTTGGGCATCCTGGTGCACGATCACCTGATCATCGGCAAGGAGGGACACACGAGCTTCAAGGGTAAGGGGTTGCTGTGAGGGTTCGTCCGCCCTCACCCCTTCACGTGAAAGTCAAAGATGTGCCGATAGGCCGTGTCCGTGAGATAACGTGAGGCGCCAAGCGGCGGGAACACGAAGGGCTTGAATTGGGAAAGGCTCTTGCACTCTTCGATCGGGAACGGACGGCGCTCCGGGATGTCATTCCAGCCGACCACCAGAACGCCGCCCGTGCGTAGTGTCCTATGGCAAGCTGCAAAGCCTTGCTCCACATCGGCACGCTCGTTCAGACCCCAGCCGAAGATGCCGTTGCACAGGATCAGGTCCAACGCACCTGGCGGAAAATGCGCGCCGATGTTCTGCAACCCATCAACAATGTGCCGCTTGCCGCCGAATGGAGCCAAATCGGGCAAAATATCGATGGTGGTGAAGGATTTGCGGGACTCAAAGGTGCGGTTATAGCCCTGCGTGAACCAGTGCACGCCGACAAATAGAACGTTTCGGTATTCGTCCGCGTGCAGAAAATACGGGAAGATTACCTGCTCCAGCACGCGGCGATCTTCGGTGCGCAGGTACGAGGGTATGCCGATCTTGCGTTTTAACGAGCGCACCGCCGCTCCGGCCTTCGCCAAGAACGGGTTGGGTTCCAGCATTTCCAGCACGGTCGGCGGCATGTCTATCGGCCCCAAAGTTCATTTTGCGCAAACTAGCAGTGTTTCGGGTATGTGGAAATGCCTTCCACATCAATGATTTGGAGGCCTCCGCCGACATTTGAGCAGCTACCCCCGCCAACGCCCCTTGGGCTTGCTCTGTGGCGAGATCGTCTTGGTCCGTAGCGTGCCGGCGCGCAGGATCGATACCTGGGCCCCGTCGTGAACCTCGCGCAGCATTTGCACATCGCCGAGCGCCTGGGCCCACACATTGCTCGGTGAGCGCAGGCGTATCTCGTTGTGTTGGGAGAGCGGAGTGAGGCCGTAGGGGATGAGGATCTTCTCCTCCTCCGGCGAAAAGAGCATTTGGCCCGGCTGGGCAACCTGGAGAGCATTGGGCTCCCGATACGCTTCCAGCGGCGTATCGAGTTCGACCATCCGGCCCCAGAAGATTGCCGTCAGGAACAGCGGCAGTGCCCGGGCGATCACGCGAGCGGTGGGTGTGTCCAGCAACCGGGCCGGCAGCTCCACCGAACCCGAGACGATGACGATCTCCGTCATGTGCCGCCCCCCTATGTGTCCGGCTCAGACCGGGGGCGGGCCGAAGATCAGCACGGCGTTGAGACCGCCGAACGCGAACGAGTTGGACATAGCGTAAGTGATCTTTTTCTCGCGCCCGACCAGGGGCGTGTAATCGAGATCGCACTCGGGATCGGGGTCGTCGAGGCCGATGGTGGCCGGGATGAAACCCTCGCCGATCGCCTTGACGCAGGCCACCGCCTCGATGCCGCCGCCGGCACCCAGCAAATGCCCGTGCATCGACTTGGTCGAGGAGATCGCAAGCTTGCTGGCGTGCTCCTTGAACACACCTTTGATGGCGCGGGTCTCGTTCTTGTCATTGATGGCGGTCGCGGTGCCGTGGGCGTTCAGATAGTCGATGTCGCCCGGGCTGAGGCGGGCATCGTCCAGGGCCTGACGCATGGCATACTGCGGCCCCTCGAAGTCCGGGTTGACCATGTCCTTGGCGTCCGACGACATGCCGAAGCCTTTCAGCTCAGCAAGTATAGTGGCGCCGCGGGCCTTGGCGTATTCAAGTTCTTCAAGAACCAGAATTCCAGCGCCGTCGGCGATCACTGTGCCGTTGCGCTTCTTGGCGAATGGAAAGCAGCCCTCCGCCGAGAGGACACGGAGCGCTTGCCAGGCTTTCATGGTGCCATAGTTGAGTGAGGCTTCCGAGGCGCCGCACACACCAAGGTCGCACATGCCGGCCTTGATAAACTGGTAGGTGAGGCCGATGGCGTGCGGCGCGGTTGCGCAAGCGCTTACCGTGCCGAAGGTCGGGCCCTTGAAGCCATATTCGATGCCGACATGGGCCGCAGCCGATGAGCCGATGAAGCGCAGCAGCGTCAGTGGGTTGGTGGCGCGCTTCTTCTTGATGAAGAGATCGCGATAGGCCAACTCCAGCGTGCCCACGCCACCGGCGCCGGAGCCGATGACCGAAGCAGCCCGATACGGCTCAGCGATCGGTACCTTGAGGCCCGATTGCTTCAGCGCCTCGACGGCCGCAGCGCCCGCATACTGCGAGTAGCGATCCGCCATCGGCAGCGTTCTGTCCTTCAGACCTGACAGCCGTTCCTTGGCGTCGAAGTCCTTCACCTCACCGGCGATATGGATATAAAGATCTTCCATGTCGAAGCCGGCAATCTTGCCGACGCCGCATCTGCCAGCCTTGAGGCTAGCCCAGAACTCCGGCACTGAATTGCCGATTGGCGACACCACTCCGGTGCCCGTGACGACAACGCGCCGCGAGCTGATGGCATGCCCTGCGATGGTATTGGTCATCGATCCTCGATGTTTGGCGCGCTATGCGGCGGCCTTGGATTGCACCAGTTGGCGCACCCGATCCACCACCGAACCGACGGTCTTGAACGCGTCGACTTCTTCGTTGGCGTTGTACGGGATCTCCACGCCGAAAGAATCCTCGATGTCGAAAACGATCATGGCCAGATCGAGCGATTCGATCTCCAGGTCTTCGAGCTTGGTGTCGAGAGTAATCTCCTTGTCAGGCTTTTTCATATGCTTGCGGAGAATTTCGACAATCTTCGTCGATACGTCGTCCATAGTCGTCTCCCTGCCACAGTAGGCCTGGCGCCCACATGTGCATGTCTGTCTCTAGCTAGAACAGTCGGCCTGCAAGAGCAAGTCGTCCATCCTCCCGGACCCAGTTGCAAGACTCGGGCCTAGCGGACCAAAGGGCAATCGCACCCCTTGGGAAAAGTTAACGGCCAGCGCCACCCTATGCGAATTGTGCTAGACTTGCCTCAGCCGTTTCCCGCGTCGTGCCGTCGCAATCGCGGGTTTGGGGCGGGAATGCAACCCTTCGTTGAAAATACAGCAAATTCCATGGCCGTAACGATGAACAAAAGCATACTCTCCCCAGTCGCATCAGCCTCTGACTTGGATCAATCCCAACCCGATTGGCCGTGGTTGACGCATTATCCGAGTTATACGCGCTGGCATCAGACCTTCCACCCCGGCCTCGTCCACGAGCTGCTGGACCAGGCTGTGGCGCGCTATCCAAGCAACATCTGCACACATTTCCTCGGTCGCACCATGAGCTACGCCGAGATCGGCCGGGCGGCCCAGTTCGCGGCGGCGGGGCTGCAGAAACTGGGTGTCGGCAAGGGAGTCAAGGTTGGCCTGTTTCTTCCCAACAGCCCGACATTCGTGGTCGCCTATTTCGCCGTGTTGAAAGCCGGCGGGACGGTGGTCAACTTCAATCCGCTCTATTCCCATGGCGAGCTGGCGCATCAAATCCGCGACAGCGGCACCTCGCTGATGATCACGCTCGATCTGAAGCTGCTCTATGGCAAGGTCGAGCGGCTCTTGTCCGATGGCGTGCTTGAGCGCGCCGTGGTGGCATCATTCTCGTCTTTGCTGCCGACCATGAAGTCGGTGCTGTTCCGGCTGGCGCGCGGTCAGGAGATCGCCAACATCGAGGCCTCGCCGCAACGCTCCAAGGTGGTGCTGCAGCGCGACCTGATGGCCAACGATGGCAAGGTGACGCCCACCGCCATCGATCCCGCCACCGAGATCGCCGTGCTGCAATATACCGGCGGCACAACGGGAACGCCGAAAGGGGCGATGCTCAGCCACGCCAATCTCACCGCCAACACCGAGCAGGTGAGCGCCTGGGCCGGGCCGCTCAGCGACGGCAGCGAAGTGATGATGTGCATCCTGCCGCTGTTCCACGTCTTTGCCATGACGGTGGTGATGAACTTCGGCATCCGCAAAGGCGCACAGCTGATCCTGGTCCCGAAGTTCGAGATCAACGAAGCGGTGCGGCTGATGGTGCAGACGCGAACCACAATTCTGCCCGGTGTGCCGACGCTGTTCAACGCGCTGCTCAACAACGCCAACGCCAAGAAGGCGGGTTTGAGGTCGATCAAGTGGTGCTTCTCGGGTGGGGCGAGCCTGCCCGTGACCGTCAAGAAGGCCTTTGAGGCCATGACGGGGGCGACCCTGATCGAGGGCTATGGGCTTTCGGAAACGTCCCCCGTCGCAACCGGCAATCCACCCGGCGGCCCTGTCAAGGATGGCTCCATCGGCCTGCCGCTGCCCGCCACCTACATCTCGATCCGCTCGGTCGAGGACCCCACGCGCGAGATGCCGCAGGGTGAGAAAGGCGAGATCTGCGTCGCCGGCCCACAGGTGATGCTGGGCTATTGGAACAATCCTGCCGAGACCGCCGCGAGTTTTGTTCCCGGGGTGGGCGGACAGTATTTCCGCACCGGCGACATCGGCCACATGGACGACGAGGGGTTCACGTTCATCTCCGACCGCATCAAGGAAATGATCAACTCGTCCGGCTTCAAGGTCTACCCGCGCCGCGTCGAAGAGGCTCTCTACGAGCATCCGTCCGTGGAAGAGGCGGCGGTGATCGGCATCCCCGATCCAGACAAGGGCGAGGTGCCGTTGGCCTTCGTGAAGCTGCGCGAAGGCCAAAGCGCAAGCGCGGCCGATCTATTGGCATTCCTGAGGCCCAAGCTGGCCAAGATGGAGCTGCCCGAGGTTATCGAGTTCCGCGACAAGCTGCCCAAGACCATGATCGGCAAGCTGTCCAAGAAAGAGCTGAAGGCGGAGTATCTGGGACGGACGGGGACATGATGTTCATCGCCGGCCCGACAGGCCTATGAAGTAGGTCACGGACGCCAGTGTCGGCGATGAACTTCGTGTCCCCAGTCTTCGGTCTGCGGTCTCGGTCTTCGGCAGACCGGGGATACGCAGCAGACTGGGGACACGAAGTTCATTTTCGTTTGAGACCTGTGCGTTACCCACGCGGCTGGGCAGCGAAAATGAACATCATGTCCCCAACACCCGCTCGTAGATTACCTTGCCGTCGCCGTCGCGGTAGAAGTCGGCGATGCGGGCGACTTCCTTGAAGCCGGCGCGCAGATAGAACTGCCGGGTCGGTTCGTATTTGTCCGTGGACGAGGTTTCGGCGTAGTAGCGCGTGCCGCCGGCCTTGCCGATGGCGGCTTCGGTCTGCGCCAGCAGCTGCTTGCCAAGGCCGATGCCTTGCCGCCCGGGATCGACGACGATCCAGAACAAATCGTAAGCCGATTCCGTTCCGTCAATCAGTCCGAAGCAAGTGTAGCCGGCAATCTCGTCGCCTTCGGCAGCGATCACAAAATCGTAGCCGGCAGAAGGCCCCTCGCGCAGGGCGGTTTCCAAAAGCCGGCCCGCCATCGCGGATTCGTCTGGCGTGAAGAACCCGGTCGCCTCGCAGAGCCTTACCACTCGCGGCGGGTCCGCAGCTGCGATCGTGGTCCGCCAGGTGATAGTCACCACACGCCCGCCGGAGTTGCCCGGACCTCGACGGCCCGCAACTCATCACCAAGCGGCAGATCGAGGTTGGACGGCAGATTGCGCCGCAATGCCGCCTGTACAATGCGCTCGATCAACTGCGGATAGCTGATCCCCGCCTCAGACGCCGTGGCCGAGAAACCGGCGTCAGCCGTTATGCACGGGTTGGTGTTCACGTCGATAGCCCAGGGCTTGCCCATGGCGTCGACGCGGAAGTCGACGCGGGCATAGCCCGTGAGCCCGAAGGTGGCCCAGACATCGGCCGCCATCTTTTTCAGTTTACGGCCCAGTTTCGGATCGGTCTTCTCGATGCCGAATTGGCGCGGGGTGTTCTGATAGGCGAAGGATTCCGTCTGCCATTTGGCGTCGTAGTCGACGATCTTGGGCTTGTCTTCGGGGTAACCCTCGAACAGGATCTCTGGCGGCGGCAGCACCTCGACCCCGTTCGGTCCTTCGACCATGGCGACGTTGAACTCGCGGCCCTCGATGAACACCTCGGCAAAGAAGCGTCCGCCAAAGGTCGCCTCGCGGTGGCGGATCACCTTCTGGGCTTCGCAGGCCATAACTACCGACGAAGAATCGATCCCGACCGAGGCGTGCTCGCTGTCGGATTTCACCAGCACCATCGTGTCGGGCGGGAGCGGATTGCGAATGCCGTCGATCCAGGCCGGCGTCGCGATACCGGCGGCCTTCATGAGGTGCTTGGAGCGCGTCTTTGACATGGCTGCAACAATCGCGTCGAACTTGCAGCCGGTGTACGGCACGCGCAGCTTTTCCAGGAACGCCGGCACGAAGGGTTGCAGGCGCAGATCGGCGCGTAGTCCATCGACCAGATTGAACACGGCCAGCGGCTCGCGCTCCATCATGCGCTCGAGGGGCGTCAAATCGAGGTCAATGTGGACGATATCGCTCTCGTACCCCAGCCCGCGCAGGGTCTCGTTGATGGCGGCGGCCGACTCGATGGTGTCGGTTTCATCCGGGCGACCATCCATCGCTCCGTGTACGATGGGGATATAGGACGGACGCGGAGCGCTCATGGTCAGCCTACCTTGCGGCGTTTGTGGCGCCTGGCTTCGGCCTCGCCCAGACCGTAGCGGTCCATGGCGGCTTCGAGGATCAGGCCGATCAGCTGGTCGTAGGAAATCCCGTTCAGGCCCGACAGGATCGGGAGATCGGAATGGGTGGGATGCAGGCCGGCGATGGGATTGGCCTCCAAGAAGACGGGCGTTCCCGTCGCATCGCAGCGGAAGTCGAGGCGGCAGCTGTCGCGGCAACCGAGCGCGCGATAAGCGGCCAAGCCGTGCTCAGCCACCAATCGGGCGACATCGTCCGTGGCCGCCTTGTAGAAGCAGAGCTCCTCGCTCTCCTCCTTGTTGCGCATGGAGTAAACGCCCTGGTCGGCCTCGGCCTTGAGGAAGATCTCCATCACGCCAACGACGCGGGCACGCGCACCATTCCCGACGATGCCGACCGTGAACTCGCGGCCGGGCAGGAAGGCTTCCACAAGCGCGGGCTGGGCAAATCGATGCAACAGCGCACGCGCCGCATTCATCAGCTCGGCTGGAGTCCTGACCTTGGAAGCGAGTTCACAACCCTTGCCCGTTCCCTCAGCCAGCGGCTTCACGAAGGCGGGATAGTACGTCCAGGCCGAAATGTCCTGCTCGCTGCTCTCGACCTGCATGAACGGCGCGGTCGGAATGCCGGCGTCACGAACAACACGCTTGGTCAGCGCCTTATCCAAGGCCAGCGCCATGGTGGTGGCGTCGGAGAACGCATAGGGCTGGTCGTAGAGTTCCAGCAGTGCGGGCACCTGCGCCTCCCGGCAGCGGCCTTTGAGCCCCTCCGCGATCGACCACACCAAGTCCCAGGTGTCGCCGAGCACCAGCCGCTGCGCCAGCTTCTTGCCATGGCCGATGCGGTCGACCTGATGGCCGAGCCGTTCGAGGGCATGCGCCATGCCATCAACGGTCTCGATGGAATCGAATTCGACGGTCTGCTCGTCCGAGTAGCCCATCGCCCGATAGTCGTCGCGCAAGTCGTAAACAAGGCCGATACGCATTTGACGTCCCCGCTCAACTGACTGCTGCTTTGGCCGCGATCTTCGCCGGATTGCCGTCCGGATCGGGATAGCGGTAGGTGTGGCCCTCGAAGTTCCGCAACAACAGATCGTCGCCGTCACGACCGGTCACATATTCCGGCAACAGCGGGATCTTGCCGCCGCCACCCGGCGCGTCGATGACATATTGCGGCACCGCGTAACCGGTGGTGTGCCCGCGCAGGCCCTCGATCATCTCCAGACCCTTGGCGACACTTGTGCGGAAATGCGACGATCCCGTGATCGGATCGCATTGGTAGAGATAATAAGGCTTTACACGCCGCATCAGGAGGCCGTGGTACAGCTTCTTGAGGATCGGCACCTCGTCATTGATCCCTCTCAAGAGAACCGTTTGCGAGCCGAGCGGAATGCCGGCGTCGGCGAGACGAGCGGTGGACTCGGTCACCTCCGCCGTCAGTTCCTCGGGTCGCGTGAAGTGGATGCTCATCCACAGCGGGTGGTGCCGCTTCAGCATCTTGGTCAGCGCCTTGGTCACGCGCTGCGGCAGCACCACGGGCACCTTGGTACCCAGGCGGATGAACTCGACGTGCTTGATGGCGCGCAGGCGGCCGAGCAGATAGTCGAGCTTGTCATCGCCGATGGTCAGCGGATCGCCGCCCGAGATCAGCACGTCGCGGATCTCGGGGTGCGCCTCGATATACTCGAACGACTTGTCCCACTGGCTCTTGGAGAAGGAGTACTCGCCGCCCGCTTCACCCACCATGCGCGAGCGCGTGCAGTAGCGGCAATAGGTCGAGCAGGTGCCGGTGGACAAAAACAGCACGCGATCAGGGTAGCGGTGCACCAGGCCGGGAACCGCCGCATCATGATCCTCGCTGAGCGGATCGTCGGCTTCGCCGGGAGTGCGGAGATACTCAGTTCCCACCGGAATATGCGTACGCCGCAGGCCTTCCAGCGCGTCGTCACTGCTCATCAAGCTGGCGTAATAGGGTGTGATTCCAACCGGGAGCGAGCCCTTGTGCTGCGCGACAGCCGTGCGCTCCTCGTCCGAGAGTTTGAACACCCGCTCGAGGTCGGCGAGCGTGCGGATGCGTTTGCGCAACTGCCAGCGCCAGTCGTTCCAATCGTCGACTGAGGTCTCGGGGAAGAAACGCTTGCGGAAGTCGCGCGCCAGATCGCTGACTGGAAACCGCTCCTTGCGCCCACGTGCTTGCACCAGCGGGATCACGTTCCCCCGGGGTGAATTCAGCGTATCGATGAGTGTGGACTTCAAGGAGAGAGGAGTAGCTGTCGGGCTACTCGGAGGCTCGGCGATCTCGCCAGCTTGCAGTTTCATTTCCTGCGTGCGTCTCCGCGTTCCAGCTGGGCGTGTCGGCGACCATTCGCCGAATCTCCACCGCGATCAGAACGCGTGGATATTTGTAACAACGAATCCGAATTTCAAGTGAAAGGTTGGTGCGCGGCGAAGTTTTTTGTGGGCCGAGGTCAATAGGGCGCGCCCGTCACGTCGATATGAAGGTGCCAGGGCTTATGCCACCGTCAGAACGACGACAAAAAATCCATCCGTATGCGTGATGCTTGGCCGAAGTGTAAGGCCTGTGGACGAATCGGCGGGAAGGGTTGTGGCGGCTTCGCCCAGCGCCTTGACGGCCAGTGGACCTATCGGTTGCACAGCGAGGCCAGGATGCGCCGCGAGCGCCCAGGAGACCTGATCCTGGTTTTCGGCGGGCAGTAACGAGCATGTGATGTAGACCAACCGCCCGCCCGTCTTGAGCATGGACAAACCTTGCGCAATGATCTCGCGTTGCTCCGTGATCCTCTTTTCCAGCGCCTCCGGCCGCAGCTTCCACTTCGATTCCGGCCGCCGCCGCCACACGCCTGTCCCCGTACAGGGGGCATCGATGACGACGCAATCCATCTTGCCTTTCAAAGGCTCAAGTGCGGCAGCGCGCGCCGGGAGCACCTGCACATTGCGTGCGCCTGCCCGCTGCAGCCGGTCATGTATGGGAGCGAGCCGCACGCGATCGCTGTCATAGGCGAAGACCTGCCCGCGGTTGGCGAGCGCCGCCGAGAGCGCCAAGGTCTTGCCACCGCCACCAGCGCACAGGTCGAGCACTTGCGCACCTTGGCCGGCCGCCGCTGCCGCGATCAAGGCTGCAATCTGCGAGCCTTCGTCCTGGACCTCGAACCAGCCCTTCTGGAACCCGGCCTCGGCCTGCACGTTCGGTGTGCGTCCTGTGCCCGACGGGGCGGGCAGCCGGATGCCAACCGGTGAATGTGCAGTCGCGACCGCGCCAAACGGCTCAAGCGCCTTCAGAACTTTCTCGCGGGACGACTTCAAAGTGTTCACGCGCAGATCGACTGGTGCGCGCCGATTGAGCGCCTCACCCTCGGCCAGCGCGCCCGCCTCGCCGAAGCTGGCGACCAAGGACGGCCACAGCCAATCGGGCACATCGGCCCGGACGTTCGCGGGCGTGTCGGCAGGAATCGGGCGGGCCAGCGCCTCTCTCTCTATATCTGTCAGCACAGCAGGATCATGGGTCGTCCCGGTCGTGATCGCCGCCAGCCCTTCGGCGTTCAGCCCCCAGGCCGTACCCGCCGTCCCCAGCACCAGCGCACGTGGCGTATCCGCCCCCAAGCGCGCCGCCGTGGAGAGCTTTTTGCGCAGGGCGTCATAAACGAGATTGCCAATGGCGGCGCGGTCGGCCGAGCCGGCAAACCGATGCGTACGCCCCCAATCGGCCAGCGCGTCGGCAGCCGGCCGGTGATGGGTGAGGATGGTATCGAGAACGTCTATTGCGGCGCTGAGCCGTCCACCTGGGGTCATGCGGTGGTCATGCATGGGTTTGGCGCAAGGGGCAAGCCGCGCGTGTTCAGGCCATCGCCTCGGCACCGTAGACTTTGCGCAATTGGGCGACGCGATCCCGTAGTAACCCAAGCAGGCCGCCTAGGTCTTCGGCGGGAAGCCCCTCGCTGACACAGATTTTTGAAAGCGCCCCGGCTTGGTCTGGTAGCTGGAACAGAATATCGCGAATGTGTCCCAGCATTCGATGCCCATCGTAGCTGCACTTGCGGGCGGTCGCCTCCCAATGGCGCGGCTGAAGTCCATTGTAGTCGTAGTAGCCATCGACAGCCATTGCGAGCCGGTTTTCGCGCTGCCGCCCGGCGTAGGGCAACCAACTGGCAATGTCGTAGAGCGGGGCAAGGCGGTAGAGCCCGCCAACCGACAGGAGGATACTGTAGTTCTTGGCGTGAGCGTCGGTCGCGGCCAGCACGTAGTTGTAGGCACAGGAGCGCATGAACCTGTCGCGGTCCACCGACGGTTCGCCTGAGCCCGACAGCAACGCCATGATCTGCTGCATGCCCGGCCCGCCGTCGCGCTGATACTTGTTGAGCGGCAGCACTTTCATGGCCTGGCACATATCCTCTTGATGCACCCGGTGCACTTCGCCGCCAGGGTCGCTCAGAGGCAGCCGTTGCCCGTCCTTCAGCCGAAGCCGGTCGTAGCGCTCGACGACGATCACACGGGCGTCCCCAAAACGCTCCACCCACGTCGGCGGCGCCGGCAAGCCGAGCAGCGGGGCCATCCGAAGGCAGAACATCTCATTGTAGACTTGACCCGGCAGCCCCTCGATGTTCGGCTTCAGTATGTGCGTCGAGGGCGTGCGTCCGCGCGGCTCGGCCCAGCGCCCCTTGATCAGGCAGAGGGCCAACTTGCGCTGCGCGCCAGCAAGCGAGAATTTGCCACCATCAGCGGTGAAGCGCGTGGCGCTCGGGTCGCGCATCAGTTCGGCGAACCGGTCGGTCAGCACTTTGCGGGTGAGATATTTCACGCCTTCGCGTTTCTGCAGATCCGCGACCGCCTCGATCGGAACCATCTGCACGGCGCCTTGCAAGTCCTCCCCCTGAGCTTCGATCAGTGTGAAAGGATTGCGGGGACTGACGCCATAGCGTTTGCCAATTCGGTCCAGCGTTTGCTCATTGTCGGGAAGCAAGCCCCACAGGTAGGCGCTGACAGCGGGATCGGCGTGACTGGGCTCGGACAACGGCATCGACATGCTGAGCGGCGTGGCTACCGGCTGCGAACGCCACGCCGCGTCATAGGTGAAACCGAGTTTGCCCTTCATGCTTTGCGTGAGTGTGCCGATCTCAGCGCCATCGAGCAGCACGCGCAGGTCGCGGATCATGTCTTCACCGGCGGCTGCAATGGAAGCTTCAGCCCCATATCTGCGATGTCGTTGATGTTGATGAGCGAGCCTGTCTTGGCCGTTGGATTGAAGTTCTGCGATAAGGTGCCGTCGCTGGTCCACAAGGGCAGTTGCAGCTCATTCAAGCAGCGCAATACCAGATCGAGCTGCACTTTGGGTTTGCCATTCTCGATCTGCGATACCCAAAGTCGCGAGACGCCAAGACGGGCGGCCAGAACCTTCTGGTCCCAGCCCAGAGCATGCCGCCGGGCGCGGATGATCGATCCCAGATCCTCTGGCCGGCGGATGCGGCTGGTGGTCGGCATGTGATCAGGCCTCGGGTTGCAGGTCAGATAATGTAAGCGAACGCTTGCGAAGTCCCATTGTAATCGATCGCTTACATGTCGTCAATGCATACGATCACATGCATTTGATTCTTGCAATCGATCACTTACATCCGCCGGAACTATTGACCTTCCGCCGTCTAGCCGCTCTTGTGCCCGGATCGCTGAACCACCCGAGCCCCGCCCCATGCCCGCCACCCCAACCGTCTCCCTGCACGACCTCTCCACCCTCGACGCCGCCGCGCGCAAAGCCTTGACGCGCCGCACCGAGGCCGATCTAGGGCCGTTCCTCGAGAAGGTGAAACCCATCATCGCCGCCGTGCGCGATGAGGGCGACAAGGCCCTCTCCCGTTTTGCGCTGGAGCTGGACAAGGCCACGGTGCCGGCCAACGCCATCAAGGTGCGCCCGGAGGAATTCAAAGGCGCCGAGCAGGGCGTTGCCCCGGATGTGCGCGCGGCCATCGCCTTCGCCATCGAGAACATCCGCAAGTTCCACGAAACGCAGAAGCCGGAAGAGATGTGGATGAAGGAAATCCGCCCTGGCGTGTGGACGGGAGATCGCTGCTCAGCCATCGACTCGGTCGCCTGCTACGTTCCGCGCGGCAAGGGCTCGTTCCCCAGCGTACTGATGATGTCGACCATTCCGGCCAAAGTGGCGGGCGTGCCTCAGATTGCGCTGCTGACGCCTCCCGGCCCGGACGGCAAGGTGGATGCGGCGACCCTCTATGCTTGCGGCCTGATCGGCATCGAGCATGTCTACAAGTGCGGCGGCGCGCAGGCGGTTGCGGCAGCCGCCTATGGAACCGAGACGGTACCCAAGTGCCTGAAAATCCTCGGCCCCGGCAGCCCCTGGGTTGTCGCCGCCAAGCGCTTGCTCTCCGACATCATCGATCCCGGCATTCCGGCTGGCCCCAGCGAGGCGATCATCCTGGCCGATGAGACCGCCGATGGACGTCTCGCCGGCCTCGACCTCATCATCGAGAGCGAGCACGGCCCGGATTCCTCCGCCTTCCTGGTCACGCCGAGCCGCGCCGTGGCCGATGCGGCCCGCGCCGCCATCCCGACCTATTGGGCACAATTGGGCGCCCAGCGCGTCGGCTTCTCCTCCACCACGCTCAGCGGCCCGCGCGGCGGCATCGTGCTGACGCGCGACATGGACGAGGCCATCGCCTTCACCAACGATTACGCGCCCGAGCATCTGCAAGTGCTGACGCGCGACCCCTGGGCGACAGTCGGCGCCTTACGCAATGCTGGCGAAATCCTGATGGGCCGGCACACGCCGACCACGCTTGGCAACTACCTGCTCGGCCCCAACTGCGTGCTTCCAACCGGGGGCTGGGCCCGCACGGCGTCACCGCTGTCCGTGTTCGATTTCATGAAGCGCACGTCGCTGGCCTATGTGACGGAGCCGGCCTATCCGGAGCTGGCCAAGCACGCCCATGCGCTCGCCACCTACGAAGGGTTCGACGGGCATGCGCTGGCGGTGTCGGACGTCAGGGCGATGCTGCTGAAGGGTTGACGATCAGCCACCCGCCATCAACCGCACGAGCCCTGAGCGCAACAGCTCGGCCGACACGATGGCGAGGCAGATGTTCGCGATCAGATAGAACCGCTCTTGCGCCACGCGCTTGGCCAGCCAGACCCCGCACCAGGACGCGATCACCGCCATCGGCAACAGCACCAGGCTGACCAACAAGCTGTGGCCGTCGATCAGCCCTAGCTGCAGGAATGGCGGCACCTTGATGGCGTTGAGCGCGGCAAAACACATCACCATGGTGCCCGCGAACACCACCGGTGGCAGTTTCTGGGGTTGCAGGTAGATCTGCGCCAGCGGGCCGCCGGCATGGCTGATGAAACTGGTGAAACCGGCCGACACGCACAGTATGGTAGAGAGCAACCGGCCGGGCGGTTGCATCTCCATGGCGCGCGCGCGCAGAAACAGCGCATGCAGAAGAAAGACGATGCCGATGACGCCGAGCAGCACGCGGAAATGTGCTTCGGTGATCCAGGAGGCGGTCAGCCAGCCGATGCCCGTGCCGATCAGCGCCGTCGGCAGCATCACCATCAGATGCTTGCGATCAAAACTATTGCGGTAGGCCCAGACCGCGACCACATCCATGCCGAGCAGTACTGGCAGCATGACGCCAGCGGCCGTGGGTGGCGGGACGACCAGCGACAGCAAGGGCACGCCGAGCAGGCCGAGGCCGGTTAGGAATCCGCCCTTGGAGAGGCCGACCAGGAACACAATCGGCAGCGCGGCGATATAGAACCAGGGATCGGTGAGCATTGATTTGTCCGTCGGTTACTGGGTGTCAGGCACTTACGGCGCCGGCACGGTGTCTCGTCTTGGAACTGCCTGTCAGGGCGCCGTAATTGCCTGCCATCTAGTGTTCTGGCACTATCAGAAGGTTCCCTGGCTTTCGTCATCCCCGCCTGCGCGGGGATGACGATTTGGGCGGGTACCAAGCGACAGCGCCAGAACACTAGTCTGTTTCCGGTTCGCCGAGGCCACCACCGCCGGGCAACTCCATGATCAGCCGGTCACCGGCGGGAACGATCTGCTTGCCCTTGCCGCGAAGTTTCTTGCCGGACGCCAGCGCGACGCGCCCCACCAGCCCCGGTTTGCCACCGGCGCGGCCGCGCGCAGGATGGTCGATGCGGTCGAACAGGCAGAACACGCCGAACGGAGCGCCTTGGGCGTGCATGACCTCGATCACCTGGCCGTCGCCGCCCTGCGTCAGTCCGGCGCCGCCCGATCCCGGGCGCAATTCCTTGCGCAGGAATATCAGCGGAGCGACCGATTCGGTGGCTTCGACCGGGGTGTTGCGAACACCGGACGGGAACGCAGTCGCCGACATGCCGGGCTTGCCGGGCCGCCCGCCCGTTCCGCCGGAATAGAATATCGTCACCGAGAACGGCGTTGCCGTACCATAGTCCTCGCCCCCGGTATGACCGTGACCACCGACCAACATCGGCGCCCACAGCGCCGACGATCCTTCCGCCGGCACCCGTCCGGGTACCGCCTGTTCGAGGCAGCCGAGCACCACGTCCGGCAGCATCTGGCCGATGACGTGACGGGCCGCGACCGCTGCGGGGCGCGGGGCGTTCAAGATCGAACCAAGCGGGGCGGTGACGCGGATCGGCGCCAGCGAGCCGGCATTGTTGGGGATCTTGCCGCCGACCACCGAGCGCACGCCGAACGATCCGTAGGCCTGCGTATAGGTCAGCGGGACGTTGATGCCGAACGCGGACGTTTTCGACGTACCGGTGAAATCGACGTCGATGCCGTCCTTGCCGATGGTGAGTTTCGCCTTCAGCAGCACTGGTTTGTCATAGCCGTCGCAAACCATCTCGCGTTCGTAGACGCCCTTGGGCAGGGCGCGGATCTCGGCCAGCATGGCATTGCGGGAGGTGTCGATGATGTGTTCGGCGATCTCATCCAGATCGGCGAGGCCGAACTCATCCATCAGCTCCGTCAACCTCTGTCCGCCGACCGCATTGCAGGTCGTCAACGAATAGAGATCGCCGACCAGCTGTACCGGCTCACGCACGTTGGCGCGCACGATCGCGATCAGGTCCTCGTTGATCTGCCCGGCTCGGAACAGGTGCATGATCGGAATGCAGATTCCTTCTTCGAACACCTGCCCGGCATCTGGCCCGAAACCGCGACCACCGATGTCGACTACATGCACGGTGGCCGCAAACAGCGCCACAACCTTCTCTTTACGGAAGATCGGCGTGACGACCGTGAAATCGAACTGATGCCCGGTGCCGAGCCAGCTGTCGTTGGTGATGTAGACATCGCCATCGGCCATGGTGGCGATGGGAAATCGTTCGATGAAGAACCCGACCGAGGCGGCCATGGCGTTGACGTGGCCGGGTGTGCCGGTGATGGCCTGGGCCAGCATGCGCCCCGTCATGTCGAACACACCGGCCGAGAGGTCACCGGCCTCGCGTACCGTCGTTGAGAACGCGGTGCGGATAAGCGCCTGGGCCTGCTCTTCCACCGTCGCGATGAGCCGGTCCCACAGCACCTGATTGCGGATTTGCGCGCTGGCGCTTGCACTCGCCGTTGTTTTCTTCTCAACCCGTTCGAGCACCAGATCGCCACGCCCGTTCACGCGCGCCTGGAAGCCGGGTGGAACGGCGGTCGTGGTCTGATCTTCCGTGATCACCGCTGGGCCCGCGACGTGCATGGTCTTGGTCAGTGCCGCGCGCGGAAACTCGCCGCAACTGACTGGCCGGTCGGCTCCAGGGAAATGGATGTCGCGTTTGCCGCCTGGCTTGGCCGCCGTGGTCTTGCCCGCCTTGTCGCGCCTGCCCGCGACTTTGGAGACTGGGGCGGACACCACGCTCGACCAGGTCAGGATCTCAATATCCAGCCCCGGCACGAGACGATCGTACTGCCGCGCGTATTCCGCTTCGAAGGCCGCACGGATCTTCTCGCCATCGGTCTTGATCAGCGCGCCCTCGGGTACCACGACCTTTATCTCGTGCCCCTGGCCGACGTAGCGGGCATAGGCGAAGCGCTTTTCTTCCAGCTTGCCCTTGGGGGCGGCGAGACGCACCACGGCCTCGCTTTCCTTGCGCATCGCCCCGAACAGCGTGTTGAGCCCAGCAGGATCGAAGGCCGCCAGGCGCACGTAGCGGCTGCGCACAACTTCGTAGGCAACGGGGGCGATCAGGAACCCGATGGCCGAACCCACACCGGCGCCAGTCGGGATGATGATGCGGGATATGCCCAATTTCCCAGCCAACCGCGCGGCATGCAAGGGGGCCGCGCCACCAAATGCGATCATGGTGCGTCCGGTGAGTTCCATGCCGCGCTCGACGGCATGCACGCGCGCCGCGCCGGCCATGTTCTCATCGACGATCTCGATCACGCCTTCGGCCGCGGCGACCGCATCGAGCTTCAATTTACTGCCTACGGACGAAAGCAGCGCCTTCTGGGCGGCCGCGGTGTCGAGTTGCATCCGCCCACCAGCAAACCCCGCCGCGGCCAGCCGCCCCAGAACGAGGTTGGCGTCCGTCACCGTCGCGCCCTTGCCGCCCTGGCCGTAGCAGGCCGGGCCCGGCTGCGCCCCCGCGCTTTCCGGCCCAACCTTGATGCGGCCCAGCGCATCGACGCCCGCGATCGAGCCGCCGCCCGCGCCGATCTCCACCATCTCCACGACTGGGATCTTCACCGGCATGCCGGAGCCCTTCATGAAGCGGTGTGCCCGGTTCACCTCGAAGAAACGCGAGAGCAGCGGCTCGCCATCGTCGATCATGCAAATCTTTGCGGTGGTGCCGCCCATGTCGAAGGACAGCACGCGATCCTCGCCCAACTCGCGGGCAATACGGCTGGCCAGGATCGCGCCGCCCGCCGGGCCGGATTCGACCAGGCGGATCGGGAACTGTGCGGCCGTCTCGACCGTCACCAGATGCCCGCCCGAGGTCATCAGCAGGAACGGACAACCGAACCCCGCCGCCTTCAGATCGGACGTCAGCTGATTGAGGTAGCTCGCCATCAGCGGCTTGACGTAAGCGTTGGCCGTGGTGGTCGACTGCCGCTCGTACTCCCGGATTTCAGGGCAGACCTCCGATCCCAGCGACAGCGCCACTTGCGGTAGCCGTCGCGCGATGACCGCGCCAATGCGCTGCTCGTGCGCCGGATTGGCGTAGGCGTGCAGCAACCCCACCGCGACGCTCTCGATGCCCTCGCGCTCGATGATGGCGATGGCCCTATCGAGCGTCCCCTCATCCAGCGGCGTCAGCACTTGGCCACGGAAATTCATCCGCTCTTTTACCGGCAGCCGCAGTTCGCGCGGCACCAGCGGGGGCAAGCGGTCGGCCATGATGTCGTACTGGTCGAAGCGGCTTTCGTAGGCGATTTCCAGCGAATCGCGATGCCCCTCGGTGACAATCAGCGCCGTCCGCGCGCCCTTGCGCTCGATCAGCGCGTTGGTCGCCAGCGTGGTGCCGTGGATAAGCAGCGACACGTCCTTGGGTTTGGTGCCCGTCTCGCGCAGCAGCGTCTGCACGCCGGTCATGAACCCGTCTGCCGGCTTTCCAGGCGTGGTCAGCACCTTGATGGAGTGGATGGCACCGTCCTTGTCGAGGACGACATCGGTGAATGTTCCGCCGATGTCGACGGAAAGGCGCGTGGGCATGTGGGGGCTCGAATGACAGCGCGGCGGAGGCGCCGGTGATCGGGGCGATCGGCGCCCGTGTCAATGCAGCCAATCGTTGCACATGACGGCTTTGCAGCGCTAACGGTCGATCAGTACCGGGATCTTGCTATGCGTCAGCACTTTCTGGGCTTCACTGCCCAGCAGCAGTGCACCAAGCCCGCTGCGGCCGTGCGACGCCATCATGATCAGGTCGCAGTCCTCCAAAGCCGCGGCGTCCAGAATTGCTCGCCAGGGTTGCTCGTGCTTGGTGGAGAGTGTCGCGCAAGGAACCCCGGCGGCGTCCGCTTGCTGTTGAGCAGCCGCCAGGCATTCTGCCACGTGCTCCTCGATAATGCGGCGGTAGCTTGCGGTATCGCTGCTTTCGGAGACGAGTGCGTACTCCGCGCCGATCCTGGGCAATATGGCCGTGTAGACCGTGATGCGCGCGCCGATGGCCTTGGCCAGCGCTATGCCATCCTTGATGACCTTGTTGGAATACTCCGACCGGTCCGTCACGACGAGAATGTGCTTGTACATCGCGTTTCCTCCGTTGTCAGAGCTGTACCCAGACGCCTACAGAACGCTCATCGTCCATGGCCCCGGCCACGCCACCAGGCCAGGACCCTCCGGTTGAAGCGGCGCACCCACGGCAGATCGTGCGCCAGCACAATGAGACCGAGTGGCAGCATCCAGAACCCGAGGATCGGGAGAAAGCCCAGCAGGCCGCCGATCACTAGCGCCACGCCGATTGCGATGCGCAGGACGCGCCAGCGCGGCAGACCGGACCGGAACGGACCTAACTTGATCTCCACGGACACTACACGGTTGGAGTGGACCCATCAGCGGTGCACCAAGACAGGGATCGGACTGTGCGCAAGCACCTTCTGTGTGACGCTGCCGAGCACGAGCGCAGCAAGTCCGCGCCGTCCATGCGAGGCCATGACGATAAGATCGCAGCCCTTGGCCTTGGCGGTGTCGATGATGGCTTGATAGGGATCACGATCGAGCGCTGAGGCTGTCTCGCAGCCGATCCCCGCCTTGGCGACTTCAGCTGCCGCGGCATCGAGCACGCGCGCGGCCTGGTCCTCGGCCGCCTTCACCCGGACCGCGTCCGCCGGACCGAAAACCGCCCCTTCCACCACGACAGGCGGCAACGTCTCGGCAACCGTGAACACTGTGACCCGCGCTCCGAGGGCCTTGGCAAGTCGGGCGCCTTCATTGACCGCCTTTGCGGAGAGCTCGGAACCATCGGTGGCGATCAGCAAGTGTTTGAACATGGGCCTGCATCCCTGGCGACTGAAACCGACGTTTCAATCGCACCACCCCGGCGCCCCGCGCCTTGACCCATGTCAAGATCCCCAACCGAATCGCTGGCAGGCCGAGACTTGGCAACGGCGTTCCGCAAACGCTCAGCTGGCAGGCAAATCCTCGTTGGCGTGCACCAGATCGTCATCCTGGTAGTCCTGCTTGCCGTAGCTCGGGAACCGCTCCAGCACGCGCGCCATTTCCTTCTTATCGAGAATGATGGGCTCGCCCAACTGGCGGGCGTGGCAGTACATGGCGGCCAGCGTCTCGACCTCGACGGTGAGCGCTAGTGTCTTGTCAAGCGTCAGCCCAAGGGCAATCACGCCATGATTGGCGAGCAGGCAGGCGCGGCGGCCCTTCAGGGCTTTCAGGGCGTTGTCGGACAACTCCTGGGTGCCGAACGTGGCGTAGTCGGCGCAGCGGATGCTGTCGCCGCCCGCCACCGCGACCATGTAGTGGAAGGCCGGGATGTCCAACCGCAAACAGGCCATGGCGGTCGAGAACACCGAGTGGGTATGCAGCACCACAGCCGCTTCGGGCCGGGCCTGCAGGATGTCGCGATGGAAGCGCCATTCCACGCTCGGACGCCGCTTGCCCCACCAACGGCCGTCCATGTCCATCATCGGAATGTCCTCGGGACGCATGACATCGTAAGGCATGCCCGAGGGCGTCATCAGGAACCGGGTTGCATCCAGACGCACACTGATATTGCCGGAGGTGCCCTGATTGATGCCTAGCGCGTTCATCCTGCGGCAGGTGTCGATGACGTCGGCGGCAAGCGCCAGACGCGACGAGGCGACGGTCGGAGTTTCGGCGCTGCGCGGCATGTGTCTAATCCGAGTCTGGAGTGGCCGAGTGGTGAGTCACTCGAATACTCAGGCAGCGGCATCGCCGCCATGAGGCGGATCGCCCGCCCCAGTGTTAGAGCCGCGTAACACCCGATGTGCCAACCGCTCGATAGGTCCGCCGCCAACCAACAACACAAACACCAGCGCGATCGCGACGACCACCTCGATCCAGGCGCCCATGCCGCACAGAACGCCAAAACCTGCAGCGAGCCATATGACCGCAGCCGTCGTCAGGCCGTGCACGTCTCCCTCGCCGCTGCCGCGGACGATCACGCCGGCGCCGATGAAGCCGACACCCGTCAATACGCCTTGAATAATCCGGGTGACCTCGGCAAAGCCCGGTTGGCCGGGCCCCGCCCCGCCAGCGGCCATCACCACCATTGCCGACGCGATGCAGACGAGGCCGATGGTGCGCACGCCGGCCGATTTCTTGTGCAGGTCGCGGTTGAGGCCTAGGGCCGCGCCAATGACGAAAGCGGCAAGCAGTCGAAGTAAGATGTCAGTGTTGCTCATGACCCAAGTTTAGAGTGCCTGGGCATGCGGCGCCAAGCACCCTTTATCTTGGGCACCTTCTGCGACAACGGGAACAGCTTGGTGAAGCGCTGTGCCAGTTTGCGGTCGCCGACGACGGTCAGTGCGCCTGCCGCCTGCAACGTCTCGAATGGCACGACGCCATGAACGGCAGCCATCAGTGCGGCTGGTTGCCCCTCAAAAAGAAGACCGGCGCCATCGGGGTCCGCGCGCACAATGTCGAACCCGTCTGCTGTCAGACGGCCGCGATGGCCGTCCTCGCCGAAGCGGAAACCGATGACGGCGTCATTGTCCCGTTGAAGTCGCAGGGTTGCAGAGCTAGTGATCCCGACGGTAAGCAATTAGCTGATGTCGACCGCTCCCTCGCCTCAGAGCATAGAAAGGTTTCTGGCCATGCCAACCAAACCGACCAAGATTTTCGTCAATCTTCCCGTCGCCAATCTGCCGGCCAGCATGGCATTATTCAAAGCCATGGGCTTCAAGCTCGACAAGACGTTTACTGACGAAAATGCCGCATGCGTGATCATCGGCGAGAACATTTTTGCGATGCTGCTGACGCACGGCCACTTCAAGATGTTCACGCCGCGCAAAATCGCCAACGCCAACACGGCGACTGAAGTGCTCGTTGCCGTGTCATTCGACAGCAAGGCGAAGGTCGACAAGGCTGCGGCTGCAGCGACAAAAGCCGGCGCCACCGAGCCGCGTGCCGGGCAGGACCATGGCTTCATGTACAGCCGCGCCATCGCCGATCTGGACGGCCACATCTGGGAACTGATTTGGACCGACGAGGAACAACTGCGCACTGCCGTCACCGCGCAAAAAGCCGCTACCAAGAAAGAGGCCAAGAAAAAGACACCCGCCTTCGGCTAAGTCCGTCTGTTTCGGCGCAGTCATTCCATCGATTGAAAGTCTCGACCTGTGCGGTCATGAGCAACACTCCCACGCTTCCCTGTTCCGGACGCAGCGTTGGCGTGGAAGTCGGTCAAAGCGTGGATACCGATGCTGCACGGCCGATGATACGATGACAGACTATTTTGGCGAAAGCGACCGCAGCCAGGGAGATCAAGACATGCCCGCAGCAAAACCCGCCAAGATCGAAATCGAGAATTTCACCAGCCCCGGCCACACCTATCGTGTCGATGCCGACAAGTTCAACGCCATGAAGAAGGCGTTCCTGAAGGTCCTTCCCGCCAAATCACCCGGAATGACGGCGGCCGAGATCGGAGACGCTGTCTTGCCGCATCTGCCCGAGGATCTGTTTCCCGGCGGCGCCAAGGCCGGCTGGTGGAAGAAGGCCGTGCAGCTCGACCTGGAAGCCAAGGGCTTGATTGTACGCGAAAAGATCACGCCGCTTCGGTGGCACAAGCGGTGACAGGGTGGAGCGACCCGCCGGAGTCCTCGGCGATATACTGGCCGACATCTATCCTCCATCAAAATACAAAATAAACTATACTAGCGTTCAGTCATTTTTCTTGATATTTTTTGAAAATATATATTGCAAAGTCCGAATATTATACTATTGTCTCCTCACCTTCTTCTACGGGGATGCACTCGAGGGCGTCTCGATCTGCTGGGAGAGGGGCAGCGACTGGCGCAGGGTGCCGCACACCCGGGTGCTGGCGGCCGCCGTCGTCCACCCGGGGTGAGATGCCTGGGTGTGGAGCAGCCCATGTCAAGTGGCGACGGAGGGATCGGGAAAAACGCTGGCGGGGTGGCCGGATGCCGCCTTTCACTACAAACTTTCGCGGCATTCGGCGACCCCGCACCCCTTTGTTTTGAACGGGGGTTCGAACCA
The DNA here is from genome assembly GCA_963732765.1 of uncultured Alphaproteobacteria bacterium. Lineage (GTDB taxonomy): Bacteria > Pseudomonadota > Alphaproteobacteria > Rhizobiales > Hyphomicrobiaceae > JANYHF01. The sequence goes on from CAVTAS010000010.1 coordinate 699,765, forward strand.
GGGTTCGGTCAGCGCACAGCCATGTCCAAATTCCGGAGTTACGCGCGATACCTGCGGGGGAGTGGAATCCGAGTAGAGTCATTGGAAACCGGAAGCCCAATTGGCATGACCAGAACTCCCTCCCCCGTCGCCGGGAGCATTGGGTTGGGGGGAATGCCAGGCGAATTGGTGGAGGTTGGACAGGCTTTTTCTTTTGATTGTTCGGTAAGAGACACAATTGGTCGGGCCGGACTTTTGCCCGAAGCCCCAGAATTTTGGAACACCATGCCCAGTCCCGTGACGCACCACTTTGCCACGTCGATCTACAACAGCCTGTTGACCGGGGTTGGCTTGCCTGCGTTCCTCGACGAGCTGCGCATCGCCTGCCGCGCCATCGCGCAGGTGGACGAGGCCGGCCAGGCCTGGTCGGACGAGGCGGGATATATGGGTTACACGTCCTATGACTCGATCGGCGATCTGCCCGATCGCGCACCGGTGTTTGCCGAGTTGTGCCAGCAGCTTGCGCCGCATCTCGCCGCGTTCGCCAAGGCGCTGGACTTCGATCTGCGCGGGCACACGCCCCAGGTGGATTCGATCTGGATCAATATCCTGGAGCCAGGCGGCTCACATCACGGCCACATCCATACCAATTCGGTGATCAGCGGCACGATCTATGTCGATGTCCCGGATGGCGCGAGCGCGATCCGCTTCGAGGATCCGCGGCTCGACAAGATGATGGCGGCTCCACCCCGCACCAAGAAGGCGGGGCCGCACAACAAGAGCTTCCAATCGATCCAGCCGAAACCGGGCTCAGTGCTGCTGTGGGAAAGCTGGCTGCGCCACGAGGTGCCGGTCAACCGCGCCAGCGAAGACCGGATTTCGATCAGCTTCAACGCGGTGTTGGCTTAGCGCCGAACTCGTCGGATAGTTGGTCCGAGGAGGTCGCGGCCAACTCAAGTGCGTTACTGTGGAAATCCGGTGTCTGCCGGCTCATCGCCAGGATCGAGTGCGTATTGTAGGCCAGCAGGGCGCCGCCCCCGATGGCCATGGCCCAAACCAAGCCGGCGTTGGCGAACGGCAGAACCGCGAAGAAAATGAACAGTACCGAAGCCCAAAGCAAGCCAAGCAGCCGATAGGCCATGGAGTTATCGCCGCGGCTGTGTTGGCCGACCCTCATGCGGTCAGCACCGCTGGCGCGTGCGCGCGTTGTCATAGTAGTGTCCCCTTATGTCCCCTCGACGCGCGCCATCCTTGTTCGCGGATGGTCGCCGCCGTCAAAACTTCCTGCCTTTTCGACAGGTTAGCTTTCAACCACGCAAATCTGCGCCCTGATTTGCGGGCCTGTCAAGGCGCTTTCCTGTGGGTATCCACAGATGAGACACAAAGCGTTCACATTGACGCAGATGGGAATCGGTAGAGTCGAGAAACGGCTCCGAGGCCGGAATTGCTGGCAGGCCGCAGAGCGGCTATTGCCCGACACGTCCACTGGCGTGGGCCAACAGCAGGAAAACGCGACCGGTCTCGGTCTGCATTTGCGATAGCAGCGCCTGGCCGGTGGGATCGCGTTGTTCGGCTTGCGACAGCACGCGCTCGAAATCGGCAATGTAGCGGTCGGCCATGTTGCGGAAGTCGCTGTCGATACGCAGCCGCGCTGCGATCTGGTCAAAGGTCTGCTGGCCCGAAGGCGAATAGATCGCCCGTGTGATCACGCCGCGCTCGCCAATGCGGTGGCGAGCCCAGGCGGTCGCCGCCGTCATCGGATCGATCGCAGTGGCAATTGCGCTGAGGTCGATGCCGGCGCTGCGCGATTGCGTGACAGGGACGGCATCTGCTTCGTCCAGCGAGGCACGAGCCAGCAGATCGCCGAGTGACCAGCCGTCGCGCCCGCTCGACGTGGCAGCCGAAGTCATCGGCGCACTCATCGGTGGCAGCAACTGCGACGACGGGGCCCGGCGCGCGATCAGGTCGTGCCCCTCGGCTGGCATCACATCGCGCAGGGAGCGCTGCTCCTGCGAGACATGCGAAAGCTGATCGAGCGCGCGGATCTGATCCTGCAGGGCCAACCGGACGCCGCTGGCGCTCTCGCGCGCAGCCATCGGCAACTGGTTCAGGTGCGACTGCACATTGGCCGACATGGCATTGACGTCCTGCGTCAGCTTGCCGAGCTGGCCGGTGACGTCGCGCGCTGTGACCGGCAGCTGGGTCATTTGCGCCTGCACATTCGAGGTCATGGCGTTGATGTCCTGGGCCAGCTTGCCGAGCTGGCCGGTGACATCGCGCGATGCGCCAGCAAGCCGGCTCTGCGAGGATTCCAGCGCGTTGGTGACCTGCACAGCGGCGCGGTTCTGTTGCTCGAAGCGCTCCAGGATGTTCTGCAGCTGGCTGAGCATGCCTTCCGACACGTCCTTGAGCATGCGTCCCTGGGCCGACAGGCCGGTCACGGTCTGGGAGGTCTGCTGCGTCACGGTATCGGTGTTGCGGCGCATGGCGTCGAGGCCCTGCACCAGCGTGGTCTCCAGCTGCTCGGACTGCTGGCGCAGCGTGGTTCCCATCGCTCCGGCATGGCGCTCCAGGGCCGAACGAAGCAGATCGACGCGGTTGCCAATGGCGCCGTCAACGACGCTCGCCCCCTCGGCGACGGCGGCCTCGACCGACTTCAGGCCGCGCGAAATGGCGCTCTCCACCGCGAGGCTGGAGCGCTCGATGCTTTCGTCGATCTCGGCCATGCGGGTGGCGAAGGCGTGATCGATGGCCTTGGTGCGTTCCACCAGGGCCGCGTCCAGCGCATCGGTCCGCCCCGAAAGGACATCGGCAATGTGCGAATTGGTGTTCTCGATGGCCTGAGTGAGTTCGCCGAGCCGGTTCTGCAGCGTATCGGCATGCTCGGCGATGGCGCCGTCGATGGTGGTCGAGTAATCCTGCAGCACACCCTGCAGCTGCTTGGTGCGCATGCCAATGCTGGTGTCGAGGCGGCTGGTGCGCTCGTCCAGCGCTTCTTGCAGCTGATCCAGATTGGTGGTGGCGCCGACCACGACTTCGGACAGCCGCTCCTGCTCGCGCGAGAGCTTCTCGAGCAGCACCGGCAGTTCGGACCCGACGCGCTGGCTGATCATGGAGAGCGAGGATTGCAGCACGTTGCCGCGATCCGACAGTTCCTCGGCAACCTGCGCGCCGGCCTGGTAGATGTTCTCGGAAATCTGCTGCCCGACGCCTTTGAGGGTATCAGCGATGCGGTCGGAGCCGCTCGACAGGGCTTCGCGCTCGCTGACCAGTTCATCGATCAGGTTGCGGATGCGGTTTTCGTTCTCGTCGTAGGAGCGCTCCAGTGCAGAGACTTCGTTGTGAACCAGCACTTCGAGCTCGCCGGCCCGCCCGATCGCACGCGATATGGCGTCGTTCATGGCCGACACCTGACGGCGCACCGACTGGCCTAGCGCCGCGATCGACTGTTCGGCCATGCGGTCCGGTTCGGCCAGGCGCAGTGCCACCTCGGTCATGGCCGAGGACATGAGGCGCAGCTCTTGCGCGCGCCACACCAGCAGGGCCAGGAACCAGATCAGCGCAATCGGCGCCAGCAGCAAGGCGACGGCGCCGATGCTGGCGGGGCGGGTCAGGACCTCTAGGATGTGATCGCCCGGCTTCAGGCCGGAGACAATCAAACCGTAGCACAGCACCAGTCCAAGGATGGCCCAGATGCCGGTACCGATGGCGGCATAGTAGAATGGGGCGCTGGAAGGCTGCTGTTGCAGCGAATAAATCAGCGTGCCGATGGAAGGCGCATCGTCGTTGGCCGCCACACGCTCGCGAGCAGGACCGGTGCGGCGGCGTCCGACGCGGGCATTGGCTTCGGTGCGCGTGCGGTTGCGGCGTGCCGGGCTTGAGGGGGCGGGCGTGTCGGGATAGCTGTCGTCGACCAGTTCCGGCGCAGTCGGGCGCGGCCCAGCGCTTTGCGCGCCCGGCATGATCGCTTGAGGCCCAGTTTGCGGCTCAAGAGCCATTGACGGCGTCCCCCAGATACTCTCACGCGCCTGCTATCCAAAGTCCCGCGACGCAACCCCCAGCGTAGCCGAGCAAGCCGTCCGCGCCCAGCTAGAACACGGTCGGCGAGCGAATGGTGACGAGAAATCCTGTTGATAGCGTGGCATAAACTCAGTCCCTGACCATCAGTCACGCCGGTTTTTGGCGGAATCGTGGTTCCCCCGCAGAATGTTGCACCGCTTAACGCAACTTTAGCTCGCGAGCCCTAAAACGGATCCAGGGCCGGGCGCTTGGCCACCGGCTCGACGCAGTCAAGAGGTGTTCCCGGATGCAGATCGGTATGGCAGAGGCAAACCCGGCCAGTCCCGCGCAAGCGGTTGACAGCCAGCCCTTGCTCGATCTGCGCCATCTCGATCATCAAACGCTTGGCGATCCGGTGCTGCGCAGCGACGTCCTGAAGCTGTTTCTGGACGAGACTCCGAAATACGTGGCCGATCTGCAATTGGCGGACGACTGCAAGTCCTGGCGCATGGCGGTGCATACGCTCAAGGGCGTGTCGTTGAACCTCGGAGCTTTTCGCCTCGCCTCCCTGTGCCGGCAGTTCGAAGGCGCCGAACTTGCCGGCTCCTCGGCGCAGAAGCGGGAGGCCGCCCAATCCATCGCGATGCTGATCGAAGCGACCTGCCAGGCCATCGATCTCGTGCTGCCCAAGAACACGATGCCACGCGCCTGAGTGTGACGACAGTGCCGCTATGTCTAGGATAGCGTTGCGAAATATCGCATAAAAATATGCCGGGATCCCCTTGGCGAGAGTTGCGCCGCCTCCCACGTAGCTCAAGGGGCCGATAATTTGCTTCGAACCGATCGGTGACCCGCCGCGACACATGTTTCAGCACCGAAACATGGGAGTAGGGTTGCATGTCCATGATCGCCACACACCGGGCCACGCATGTCGCCGTCCTGAACGCAGACGCCACCCGCGCCGCTCCCATCGACCACTACCTGACCGAGCACGGCTTTGCCGTTTCCCCCGTCACCAGCTGCTACCGGCTCGACCGGCTGCTGGGCGAACGCGGCGCCGATCTGGTCATACTGGACGACGAGCTTCCCGACGCCGACCCCTTGGTGCTTGCCCGCCGGCTGAGCGCCCGTAACCGCTTCGGCATCCTGATGCTGTCGAGCGGGACGGATTGCCTGACGCGGATCTGCAGCCTGGAGGCGGGGGCCGACGATTGCCTGGCCAAGCCCGCCGAACTGCGCGAACTCTTGGCGCGTGTGAAGGCCATACTGCGCCGTCTGGGCAGGGCGCGCGACTTCGACCAGGCGTCGCAGACGCGCGAAGGCGTCCGTTTTGGCGACTGCCGCTTCGATCCCGCAACGCGCCGCCTACTGGCGGCCTCCGGCGCGCCGATCCCGGTCACGCACATGGAGCAAAGCCTGCTCGGCGTCTTCGCGGCACACCCCAGCCGCGCGCTCACCCGCGACGAACTGGTGCTGTTGGCGCACGGCCGCAGCTGGTCGCCGCTCGACCGCAGCCTGGACATCCGCATTTCGCGCCTTCGCCACAAAATCGAGCGCGATCCGGCCCGGCCGGAAGTGATCGTGACGGTGCGGGGGGTGGGCTATCGCTACGAAGCGGCCTAAGACAGGCCAGCACGAACATCGCCACTCGTTTCGGCCAATACCCCAGGATGTAGTTCCAGCCACAGCAGCCGCTTCGGATTGACCGGCCCCGGCAACTCCAACTTGCCTGGCGGCACCACGGAAAATCCGAACCGCTCGTAGTACGGCAGGTCCCCCACCAGCACGATCAGCCGCACGCCCGCCGCGCGAGCCGCCTCGATCCCTTCGGCCGCAAGCGCCTTGCCGATGCCTAGGCCCTTCAGCGCCGGCTCGACTGCCAGCGGGCCGAGCAGTTGCGCGCCGCCGATGCCGCCAATCGTGATTGGGGCCATGCGCAGTGCGGCAGCCAGTTTCCCGTCGCGGTATGCCACCCGGCACAGCGCCGAGAACGCCGGCAGCCCGTCGCGGATGTGGTAGGCGGTGCGGGCGAACCGCCCCGGCCCGAAGGCGCGGTCATGCAGGGCTTCGATAGCAGGCAGATCGGTGGCTTTGACGGCCCGCGAGGTCACATCGGGAGGCATGGCAAAGTGCTTTCGGCGAGAGGGCGATTCGGGTGGAAACCCAATGAGGTGGCCGGGTTGGTCCCGCCGCCTCTATGCCCCGCTCAGGCGTTCGGCAGACGACGACCAACTGCGACCAATGCGTCGCAGGGGATGGATCGTCGTCGGGACTCGATCGCTGGCATGTGCCGGTTCAGAAGCATGGCGCGATTTAGCAAAGTGTGGAGATGGGGTCCAGTAGGAACTCTAACCCTTCTCCCTATGGGAGACCTCAGCGAAAATGCGAGAGGCAGCGCAAATCTCGTCATCCCCGCGTAGGCGGGGATCCATGCAAGCCGACGCGGTCTCACGTGTCGATACAAAACGCAAGCTGTATCAGGTGCTTGCGTGGTGCTCACGACGTGCCAGACTTTGACATGCATGGATACCCGCCTACGCAGGTATGACAAGGTTCGGGTCTGTTCGTCTTTTGCAGAGATCTCCCACGGGAGAAGGAAGTGAGCGTCTCAACCCCAACGGTAATTGAAACTGATGCTGATGCGCTTGGCCTTGGCTGTGTTCACCGGCACCTCGTGGCGCAGCCAGCTCTCCCACGAGCAGCAGCGTGCCGTCCTTGGGCGCGATATAGACGAAGCTGCGGTTCTCGATGCTGGCGCGGGCCTTGCGCGGCGGGGCGGCCATCATGAGGCCAAGCCGCGGATCTTCCAGCTTCAGCGCGCTCGCCCCTTCGGGCACGGCCACGTAGAACGTGCCGCTGACCACCGACTGCGGATGAATGTGCGCGGCGTGATGCCCGCCGGGATCGAGCACGTTGGCCCACAGGCTGTCCATGGCCAGCTTGCGGCCGCTGAGATCGAAATCCAATTCTTTGGCAAAATCCGCAACATGGCCGTCGATCAGCTCGGTGAGGTCGGCGAACGGCGGCAGCCGCAGGCTAAGATCGGTCAGCGAGGCATAGGACGTGTAGCCCGGATAGTTGTTGTCCTTGCACCAGCGCCGTCCCGCCCCATCCTCCTTGGCAAGGTAGAGGCAGCTCTGGGCGAGGTCGTCCACCAGCGCGTTGCCGGACTTGCCGTTGATTTCGGCGCGGTAGAGCTGGGTGACGAACAGGGTTTCGATCTTGGCCATGGCTGAGGCGGTTAGGGCATGGATCGGGGCGGGTCAAGCGAGCTGCGGAACCCTCGCGACAACATGGCTTCCCAGCGCCAACGGGGGTTGTCGCCTTCAATCCCCCCATGCAATGTCCCGCGCCAGCAGCCCGCGAGCCCCTCTATGCCCGATCGCCGCCTTACCCAGTTCGAGACCCGCCGCCAGCCGGTCATTTCGTTTGGCGCTTTCCTCACGCGCATGGCCGGCAGCCTGGCCATGGCTGGCGTGTTGATCGGCCTGTCGCTGATGATCGGCATGGCGGGCTACCGGGGTTTTGAGGGCATGAGCGAGGTCGACGCCTATCTCAACGCCAGCATGATCCTGGCCGGCATGGGACCGGTGGGCACGCTGCAGACGACCGCCGGCAAGATCTTTGCCGCCACCTATGCGCTCTATTGCGGCGTGGTGCTGATCGTCATCACCGGCATCGTTCTCGCCCCCCTTGTGCATCGCGTGCTGCATGCCCTCCACGCCGATGACGACGGCTCGGGCGCATGACCAGTCCGGCCCTGGAGACCGAGGCGCAGATCTCAACGCGCGTGGCCAAGGCGACGCACACCACGGCGCTGCTGCTCTATTTTGCCGGCGTCGGTTGCCTTTCGATGATGGACGCGACAGTGAAGCTGGTAGCCTCGCGCTACCCGACCGTCGAGGTTAGCTTCCTGCGTTTTGTCGCCGGCACAATAGTCATTGGGCTGATTGTCGGCTGGATGCGACCGGCCTGGCCCAGCCGCGAAATGATCCGGGTCAACGCCGTCCGTTCGCTGCTGACGGTGGCAACCTCGCTAACTTTCTTCTTCGCCCTGACCGCCCTGCCGCTGGCCGAGACGGTCGCCCTCTCATTCCTGTCGCCAGCGTTCCTCGCCCTGTTCGGCGCCTGGCTGCTGAAGGAACGGCTGTCGCCCAAGATCGGCCTGGCGCTCGGGGTCGGCTTTCTCGGCATGCTGGTGATCGTCGGTGGCCAGATCGGCACCACCACTTACGGCCCGCTGGCGCTGGCGGGGGCCTGCGCCGACGCTCGCGGCGGCCGTGTTCTATGCGCTCTCGATGGTGCTGCTGCGCGCCCGTGCCACGGTGGACCCGATCCCGCTAACCGTCCTGGTGCTGCATATCGCGGCCATGCTCATCCTGGCGATCCCGGCCTGGTGGGTGTGGCAGACGCCGACGATGACCGACGCGCTGACCTTCGGCGCTATCGGCGTCCTGGGTGTCGGTGGCCATCTGCTGCTGGCCAATGCCTTCGCCCGCTCGCAGGCCGGGCGGCTGGCGGCGCTGGAGTACACGGCGCTGCTGTGGGCCGCGGGGCTGGGCTATCTGTTCTTTGCCGAGGTACCGGGCATCGCGACGGTTGTGGGTGCGCTGTTTATCGTCGGCGAGTGCGTGGATGGCGAACAGGGCGTAGCGCGGCTGGGCATGACGGTCGCCGGTAGGGGCGGCTTGCGGCCGCCCTCGTGCAACATAATCAAGCCGTTACGATGCATGAGGGCGACCGCAAGCCGCGCCTGCCAATACACAGCGGTGCAAACTCACGCTGCCAGCCTCGCGCCTTTGGCCCCTTCGACGATCGCCGTCACGCCCATACCGCCGGCAGTGCAGACTGAGATCAGCGCGCGGCCGCCCTTCTCCGAGACCAGCTTGGACGCCAGCCCCAGAATGCGTGCGCCGGTGGCGGCGAAGGGGTGCCCATAGGCGAGGCTCGATCCCTTCACGTTCAGTTTGGTGCGGTCGATCGACCCCAGCGGCTTGTCCTTGCCCAGCACGTCCTTGCAGTAGACCGGATCCTCCCAGGCCTTCAGGGTGCACAGCACCTGGGCGGCGAAGGCTTCGTGGATTTCATAGAAGTCGAAGTCCTGCAGGGTCAATCCCGCGCGGTCGAGCATGCGCGAGACGGCGACTGTCGGCGCCATCAACAGGCCGGCGCCGTTGACGAAGTCGACCGCCGCGGTTTCGCCGAACATTAGGTACGCCTGCGGGGTCAGCCCGCGTTTGGCGGCCCAATCTTCCGACGCCAACAGCACACTTGACGCGCCATCGGTCAGCGGCGTGGAATTGGCGGCCGTCAACGTCCCGTGCTCGGTCTTGTCGAAAGCGGTCTTGAGCGTCGCGAGCTTGGCGAGGTCGATATCCGCACGCAAATTGTTATCGCGGAACACGCCGGCACAGGGAACGATCAGGTCGTCGTGGAAACCCTCGGCATAGGATTGGACCGCCTTCTTGTGGCTATCGAAGGCCAGCTGATCCTGGTCCGCGCGTGCGATCTTCCAAGTCTGCGCCATAAGCTCGGTATGCGCGCCCATGCTGAGGCCGGTGCGTGGCTCGCCGGTGTTGGGCGGCTGCGGCGAGAGTTCGCCCGGCGTGAAATCCTTGAACACCGCCAGGCGCTCCATCACCGTGCGGGCGCGCTGCAGGGCAACCAGCCGCTGAGCGAACTTGCGCGAGAACACGATGGGCGCGTCGCGACGTGGTATCGGCCCCGCAGGCAATGCCGCTCTCGATCTGACCTAACGCAATCTTGGCTCCAATATCGATCGCCGCCTGCAGGCTGGTGCCGCAGGCCTGCTGCATGGTGATGCCGGGCGTCGAGTCGGATGCAGCTTGGTGTCGATGATGGCTTCGCGCGCCAGGTTCCAGTCGCGCGAATGCGAGACCACCGCGCCGCCGACCACTTCGCCGACGGCCACACCCGCCAGCTTGTATTTGTCGACCAGCCCCGAAATGGCGGTGGACAGCATCTTCAAGTTGGTCTGTTCCGCATACAGCGAATTGGAGCGGCAGAACGGAATGCGGCTGCCGCCGATGATCGCGATGCGTTTGAGTTCACGGTTGGACATGGGATTCTCTCAGCTTTCGAACCGATACGATCTTTTTCCCTCTCCCCCTACTTAGGGGGAGAGGAGACCGCCCCTCGCAGCGCGTTTCAGCGCAAGAGCTGGGCGGTCGGTGAGGGGCAGGAACTTGCTCCGCCCCAGTCGCAACGAGTACGGAGCAAGCGGCTGCCCCTCATCCGGCCGTCATCCTCGGCTTCGCCTCGGCGGCCACCTTCTCCCCCTGAAGAAGGGGGAGAAGGGAAGTCACTCCGCCGCCTCACGCTTCACGACAGCGTCCTTCGAGGCCCGGTAATGCAGCGGCCCGCCGCGGAAGGGCGCAAAGCCTGTGCCGAAGATCACGCCCGCATCGACCATATCGGCGCTTTCCACCACATGCTCGTCGCGGCAGCGCTCGCACTCGTCGATCATCGGCTTGAGCAGTTCCTCTCCGAGCAGATGCAGTTCAACGGCATTGTACGGTGGTTCGGGCGTCTTCTGTTCGGGCTTGCCGTCTTTCCAGACATAGAAGCCTTCGCCGGTCTTCTTGCCGAGCTTGCCTGAGGCAACCAGCGTGGCGAGCTTGGAACCCTCCATAGCACCAGCGGAGATGCCCAGAATGTCAGCGACGTTCTTGCAGATATCCAACCCCACCTGATCGGCCAACTCTAACGGCCCGACCGGCATGCCAAAGGTCTTGGCCGCCTCGTCGATTTTCTCGCGCTCGGTGCCGGCATCGAACTTGGCCATGGCCGCACCCATGTAGGGCAGCAGCACGCGGTTGACCAGGAAGCCGGGGACGGATTTCACCACCAGCGGATACTTGCCGATGGCGGTCACGATACCGCAGCCCTTAGCGATCTCCTCGGGACGGGAATCGACGCCTTTGATCACTTCGACCAGGGGCAAAGCCGGGACGGGATTGAAGAAATGCAAGCCGATCAGGCGTCCCTTGTCCACCAGCGGCTCAGCGATCTTCTCGATCATGATCGACGACGTGTTGCTGGCCATCACGGCGCCCGGCTTCAGGCGCGGCTCCATCTCCTTAAAGATGCGCTGCTTGATCTCGAGTTTCTCGACCACGGCCTCGATGATAACATCCGCTCGCGGCAGATGCTCGCCCTTGCCGTCCAACAGCAGACGGGCCATGGCGGCGTCGACCTCGGTGCGGGATTTCAGGCGCCTGCGGAACAAGGCCTTGGCCTGCTCGGCGGCCTTCTTCAGCTGCTCCTCGTTGATGTCCTGCAGGCTGACTTCCATGCCGGCCAGCACGCAGACGGCGGCGATATCGGCGCCCATGGTGCCCGCGCCGATGACATGGGCGCGCCTGGGCTTGAAGTCGCCCCCCTTTGGCGCCTGCGCCTTCATGGCCTCGGACAGCTTGAACACGCGACGCAGATTGCGCGCCGGCTCGCTCACCATCAGCGGCGCGAACATGCGGGTTTCGGCCGCCTGCATGGCCTTGTCGCTGCCGCCATGCTGCTCAAAAAGATCAATGAGCCGGAACGGAGCCGGATAGTGCTCCTCGCGCACCTTTTCGCGGGTTTTCTTGCGCATCTGATTGGCCAGAAAGCCGCGCGCGGGCCATTGCCTCATCAGACTCTGTGCCAGACCGGCGCCCTTGGAGCGCTTGCTTGCCAACACCGCCTTGCGCGCCATCCAGCGCAGATTGGCAGGCGAGGGGGCGAGTTCATCGATCAGCCCCATGGCCTTGGCAGCGCCGGTGCGGATCATATTTCCGGTGAGCATGGCGGTCATGGCGGCGGTCGGCCCGCACTGACGGATCGAGCGGAATGTGCCGTTGAAACCGGGGAAGATACCGAGCTTCACCTCGGGGAACCCGACGCGGGTTGCATCGTCGCGGTCAGCGATGCGCCAGCCGCAGGCCAGCGCCACCTCCAGCCCGCCGCCCAGACACATTCCATGGATGGCGGCAACCGTCGGCACGCTGAGTTTTTCCAGCCGGTCCAGCAGCTCCGTCGCCTGTGTGACAGCGGTGCGCACCTCGCCTTCGCTGCGCAAGTCGTCGAACTCGCGGATGTCGGCGCCGTGGATGAAGCTCGATGGCTTGCCCGAGATCAGCACCAGACCCTTGATCGCGCCCTCGGCGACCAATCGCTCTGCCTCGCCGACAATCGCACCCAGTTCTTCCATGGCGCGCTTGCCAAGCGTGTTCACCCGCTCGCCCTCGCGATCGAAGGTGGCCCAGGCGATGGCCTCCTGATCGACCGAGAAGCGCCAGTCTTTCAGTGCGTTGATGTCAGCGGCCATGGGGGGAACCTTTAGGTCTAATTTGTTATCAGTTCGTTTGGACGGGAACGGACTGCCCTCTCCCCCTGTTTCGGGGGGAGAGGAGACCGCGTCTCGCAGCCGACCTTTGGGAGGCAAGAGCCACGCGGTCGGTGAGGGGCAGCAGTTGGCACCGACCCTGGTGCAGCCTGGCGCTCGTCTATCGTCCGTCTGCGCTGCTGCCCCTCATCCGGCGCAGTGCGCCACCTTCTCCCCCTAAGGAGGGGGAGAAGAGGGACTGCCGCACCGCTGGAGGAAATCCTAATCATTCCGCCGCCGCTTTGCTCGTTGTCGTATTCGACAGTACCCGGAAGTTCGGTTTGACCTCTTCCGGGTCGAAATGATCGACGGCGATGACGCGGGCGGTCAACTCCTCGGCTTCGCGCAGCTGCGTGGCTTCGGCTGGAGTGACGATGCTCTTGGCGACGGCTTCGCCAATCCAGTCGCGGCCGTGGTAGCGCTTGATCTCGCCCTTGCGCACGGCGCGCTCCAACTTGCGCTGCGCCTCCTCGGCGGCCACCACTTTGGGCAGCGTGTGCTCGAGGATGCCGACGGGATCGGCGGGATCGTGCGAGACGAAAATCTCGGCGGTCAGCCGGTCGCGCGCCTCGCCGGGCTCCAGCACCAGGGCCACAGCCTGGCGCGCGAGCCGGTCGCTGGCCGGACGCATGCGCGCGCCCAGCGGGAAGGCGACGATGCGCATCAGCCAACGCGCGGGCGTGATCGGGAAATTGTCGACGGCGCCGCCGATGGCGGCTTGGAAGCGGGCGAGGCCATTGCGCGCGGCCAGTTCCACGAACGGCAGATCAGCGAGAATCCGTCCGTCGTCCTCGTAACGCTTCAGCACACAAGAGAGCAAATACAGTTCCGAAAGTGCGTCGGCCATGCGGCCGGTGATGCGTTGCTTGGTCTTTAAGCCGCCGCCCAGCATAGCGACGGTGATGTCCGCCACGAACGCAAAGGTCCGCGAGGCCCGCCACAATTGCCGGTACCAGCCGGCGGTTCGCCCCGCGTCAGAGGGGGCGGGGGCAAACAGGCCGAGCGTGATGTTGTGGAACAGCGCGCCAAACAGGTTCGAGACGCTGAAGGCGACATGGCTCAGCAGCAGATGCTCGAAGTCGGACTGCCCGCGCGCCTTGTCCTTGTGCTGCGCGGCCTGGATCTCCTTGTAGAGATAGGGATGCGCGCGTAGCGCCCCTTGCGCAAAGGTGATCAGCGAACGTGTGAGAATGTTCGCACCTTCCACCGTGATGCCCACCGGCACCATCTGATAGGCCGCCTGCAGATAGTTCGCCGGCCCGTCGCAGATGCCGCGCCCGCCGTGGATGTCCATGGCGGCATTGACGCTGTCGCGCATGCGCTCCGTCGACTGATACTTCAGCAGGCCGCCAAGCACCGACGGTTTCTCGCCGCGCGTCACCATCGAGGCTGTCACGCCGCGCGCTGCTTCCAGCACATAGGCATTCTCGGTTAACAGCGCGAGCGGTTCCTCGATGCCCTCCATCTTGCCGACAGCAATGCCGAACTGGCGGCGGATACGGGCATAGGCCGTCGTCACGCGCAGCATGGTCTTGGCGCCGGCCGCTGCCGATGAGGGGAGCGAGATGGACCGGCCCGCCGACAGGCACTCCATCAGCATGCGCCAGCCCTGGCCCACCTTCTCTTGGCCGCCAATGACGAAATCCATCGGCACAAAGACGTCCTCGCCCCAGTTGGGACCGTTCGGGAACGCCGCGCCTGACGGCAGATGGCGGCGGCCGATGCGCACGCCGGGATGGTTGGCCGGGATTAGCGCCAGGGTGATGCCGATGTCGTCAGCCTGCCCCAGGAGTTTCTCGGGATCGAGGAGATGGAAGGCCAGTCCCAGCAGCGTCGCCTTCGGGCCGAGCGTGATGTAGCGCTTATCCCAGCTGAGCTTGATGCCGAGGACCTCTTTGCCATCGTGCATGCCCTTGGTCACGACGCCGATGTCGCGCATGTTGGCAGCGTCCGATCCCGAGGTCGGCCCCGTCAGGCCGAAGCAGGGGATTTCCAATCCTTTGGCCAGCCGCGGCAGGAAGTGCTCTTTCTGCTCGAGCGTGCCGTACTTCTCGATCAGTTCGCCCGGCCCGAGGGAATTGGGCACCATGACGACGGTGACGGCGTCGGGACTGCGCGAAGAAATCTTGCCGATGATCAGCGATTGGGCTTGGGCGGAAAATCCTAAGCCCCCATGCTCCTTGGAAATCAACATGCCGAGAAAGCCCTTCTCGGACACGTAGCGCCAGACGCGCTCGGGGATCTCGTGCTGATTGTGCCGGATCTCCCAGTCGTCGAGCATCTTGCACAGATCTTCGGTCGGCCCATCAAGGAAGGCGCGTTCTTCGGCCGTGAGTTGTACCGGCGGCACGGCCTTCAGCTTGGCCCAATCCGGGGTGCCGGAAAACAGTTCGGCATCCCAGCCGACCGTACCCGCCTCAAGCGCCGCGCTCTCGGTTTCCGAGACCGGCGGCAGGCTCTTTTGCACGACACTGAAGATCGGGCCGACCAGCGACTGGCGCACCTTGTCGAGATTGAGCGCGAAAAACGCGGCAGCCGGCAGGCACAACAGCAAGACCGGAAACACCGTCAGCGTATGACCGACCGGCGTCGCCAGCCAGTACAGCGCCGCGATGACGGCCATCGCCGTGCCCCACACAACCAGTCGCGACCGGCGCATGGCCAGCACAAACACGGCGACGATCGCCAGCACCAGAACGAGCCATTCCGCCATGCTCAAACGCCCCTGAAGTTACGCGCCGGACGAGATCGCCACGGTCGCGCCAGGCCAGAACTGCCGCCAGATACTAGCCGACCGCCAAACCCACGTCGAATGACAAGGCCCGGATATGCGCCCCAAATCGGCGCTTACGAGCGTCATGTTCGCCGTCTGTTCGCGTCCATCGGCCAACTGCCGGTCAGATACCCTAAGGCCGCATCTGCAAAGCATTGGTAAAGGCCGATAGTCGGCACTGGCCGTTTTGGAGCGCCGCAGGCTACAAAGCGGTTCTCAGCCCCGGATCGCCCACCCCATGTCCCTCCTGCTCGATGTCCAACACCGCCAGGGCGCCTTCGCGCTCGATGCCCACATCGAAGCGGGCGAGGGCGTGCTCGCGCTGTTCGGCGCATCTGGGTCGGGCAAGACGACGCTTCTGAATGTCATCGCTGGCCTGACCCGTCCCGTGCGTGGCCGCGTTGAAGTGGACGGCGAGGTGCTCACCGATACCGCGGCCGGTGTGCATGTGCCGCCGCACCGCAGGCGGCTGGGCTATGTGTTCCAGGAAGGCCGGCTGTTTCCGCACCTCACGGTCCGCCAGAACCTGGCTTATGGCCGTTGGTTCGCATCGAGTGGGAGTGCGGGGGGCGGGAGCGCGGCAGCGTCCGGTTTCGATCATGTCTTGGACCTGCTGGCCATCGGCCCCTTGCTGGAACGCGCGCCGCACGCCCTGTCGGGCGGCGAGAAACAGCGTGTAGCTATCGGCCGCGCCCTGCTCAGCGAGCCCCGCCTGCTGCTGATGGACGAACCGCTGGCTGCGCTTGACCAGCCGCGCAAGGAGGAAATCCTGCCCTTTCTCGAGCGGCTGCGCGACAAGGCGGGTGTACCTATCGTCTACGTCAGCCACTCCCTGTCCGAAGTGGTGCGGCTGGCGACGACGGTCGTGGTGCTGGAAGCGGGACGGGTGATCGCTAACGGCCCGGTCGGCGAGGTTCTGACTCATGCCGATCAGCTGCCCGCCGCCGACCGGGGCGAAGTTGGCGCGGTGATTGAGGCGCGCGTTGAGAGCACCTCGGCTGGCCTGACGTTGCTGCGCTCACCCGGCAATCTCTGGCAGGTGCCGGCCCTGAAGATCGGGCCCGGCACACCGCTGCGGCTGCGCGTGCGCGCCCGCGACATCATGATCGCGCTCTCGGCCCCCACCGGCATCAGTGCGCTCAATGTGCTGCCCGGACGGATCGTGGAACTATCGAGCGACGGAGCGGGCGCAACCGATGTGGTGCTCGACTGCAACCGCGACCGGCTGGTCGCAAGACTGACCACGGCATCGGCCGAACGGCTTCATCTGACAGCAGGCCTGTCCGTGCATGCCATAGTGAAGGCGGTGGCATTCGAGCGGGACGGGTAGTGGCGCCAGAAAGCCAACCACGTCGCGTAGCGATATCCATCGCAGACAGCTAGCTAGCCTGATGAACATGGCTTGAAGGGGAATGCCAGATGCCGAGGGACGACGCACCTAGCGCCGAAAGGCCGCCCAGAACCTACCGTTGGCTGATGATCGTGGGAATCGCGTTTGGCGGTCTGCTCTCTCTGGCAACTGCGGGCGCATTCGGCCTCGCGCTGGCAACCCTGCGCGCCTACACGCTGCCCTCAAGTTCCATGGAGCCGACACTGAAGATCGACGGCTACGCCATCGCACTGTGCTACGACGTGGGCTGCCGGTTCAAGAACGCGCCGTCCACCCCGCGCTGGAGCTTGGGTGAGCCACAGCTCGGCGATATCGCTACATTCCTGAAGCCTTCCGACCCCTCGGTTGAATTCGTCAAACGAATTGTCGGCATGCCCGGCGACCGGATCGAGATGCGTGAGGGGACGCTTTACATAAATGACAAGCCGGTTCCCAAAATCCCCGCACCGGACTACGTCGAGCGCGGCTACGACGGCATCTCCCACAAGGTTTCGCAGTTTGAAGAGACGCTGCCCAATGGCGTGCGATACCACGTATTGGACCGCGAGCCCGCCGCCACGCTGGACACAACGCCCGTGTTCGCGGTCCCAGCCGAGCACTATTTCGTGTTGGGCGACAACCGCGACAACTCGTCCGACAGCCGCGACATCAACGGCGGGATCGGCTTTGTGCCACGAGAAAACATGATCGCTCGCGTGCGTTGGACTCCATTCTCAGCCCAGTAGCCGCCGCGCTCGTTGGGCGCCATTGCCGTCCCCACCCGGTAACCCCATCCCAACGCCGATTTGCCAGCGCCCACCTGCCGGGCTATGACGGAGCCAGCCCCGCGAGTTCGTCCCCGCGCACGGGCCAATGTGTTGCGCGCCGAGGAGCCTGCCTGGATGTCCGTGAAGACTGAAGTTCAATCGACCTTCGCCGAGGAAGTCTGGGAAATCCTCAAGGTCGTCGTGCAGGCGCTTGCGATCGCTTTTGTGGTGCGCATCTTCCTGTTTCAGCCGTTCACCATCCCGTCCAGCTCGATGGAACGCACCTTGCTGATCGGCGACTATGTCTTTGTGTCTAAATACAGCTACGGCTTCAGCAAATACTCGTTCGGCATCCCGACCTTCTTCTGGAGCGAGATTCTGCCCTTGAACTTTTCGGGCAGGATCCTGCCCGGCGAACCGACACGTGGCGATGTCATCGTGTTCCGCAAACCAGCCGATCCCAAGATCGACTATATCAAGCGGCTGGTCGGTATGCCCGGCGATGAAATTCAGATGCAGGACGGCGTGCTGTACATCAATGGCAAGGCCGTCCCCAAGGTGGCGACCGCCGACTACGTCGAGTATGACTCCAAGGGCAACGCTCACAATGTGCCGCAGTTCGAGGAAACGCTGCCCAACGGCGTCAAATACCGCGTGCTGGATCGCAATCCGCATGCCGAACTGGACTCGACCGTCCCCGTGAAGGTGCCAGCTGGCCACTACTTCATGATGGGCGACAATCGCGACAATTCCTCCGACAGCCGCGATCCGACCGGCGGCGTCGGCTTCGTGCCGTTCGAGAACTTGGTCGGCAAGGCGCAGATTGTGTTTTTCTCCTATAATGAGAACGGTTATCTGCTGCGGCCATGGACTTGGCCGACGGGCATCCGCTGGTCGAGACTGTTCAGTTTCCTCACCTGATGGCCAACCCCTGATGGCCAAACAGTGATGGCAAGAGTCACCGATAAGACCGCAAGTCTACAAAAGGCGCTCGGCCATAAATTCCGCGACAAAGCATTGCTGCGCCAGGCGTTGACACATTCCAGCGCGCGCGACGCCAAGGCGGCTGAAGACAACGAACGGCTGGAGTTTCTGGGCGACCGGGTGCTAGGGCTAGCCATCGCCGAACTGATCTGCGAGATGAACCCGGACGCGCGCGAGGGCGATCTGGCGCGGCTGTTCAATACACTGGTGCAGCGTGGCAGCTGCGCCGAGGTCGCCATCGACATCAATCTGGGCGAGCATCTGGTGCTCTCTGGCAGCGAACTGGTGAGCGGCGGGCGCGCCAAGGCGAGCATCCTGGCCGACGCCTGCGAGGCGGTGCTTGGGGCGATATTTCTTGACGCCGGCTTCGTGGCCACGCGTAAAGTGGTGCGCAAGCTCTGGTTGCCGCGCATTGGTGTTGGCACCGAGGCGGCACGCGACCCCAAAACAGCGCTGCAGGAATGGGCGCAAGGCCGCCGCAAGGGCTTGCCGCTTTATGTGCAGGTTGAGCGCGCCGGGCCCGACCACGCGCCGCAATTCACGTCTGAAGTGCGCATTGATGGCGTCAAGCCGGCGCGCGGCACGGGGACCAACAAGCGCATGGCCGAGCAGGACGCCGCGCGCGTGTTCCTGGAACGCGAACGCATCTGGGAGACCGCCGATGAACGAACCTGACCGGGCAACCGTGAACGCCCCCGCTGCCGATCCGGCCGCCCCCGCCTTCACCGGGCCAACGCGCGCCGGCTTTGTCGCCATCATCGGTGCTACCAACGCCGGCAAGTCGACCCTGGTCAACCGGCTGGTCGGCGCAAAGGTGTCGATTGTCAGCCGCAAGGTGCAGACCACGCGGGGACGCATCCGCGGCATCGCAATGCATGGCGGCTGCCAGCTTGTCCTGGTCGACACCCCCGGCATTTTCCGCCCGCGCCGCCGGCTCGACCGGGCCATGGTGGACGCGGCCTGGAGCGAGGCTGCCCAAGCTGACATCACGGTGTTTCTGATCGATGCTGCGCGTGGCCTCAGCGAGGATGTCGAGCGTGTGACCGAACGGCTGGCGAACTGGCCGAGCAAACCCATCCTGGTGCTGAACAAAATCGATCTGACGCCCAAGGAAGAATTGCTTGCGCTGGCCAAGACCTTGAACGAGCGCTGCACCTTCGAGGCGACCTTCATGATCTCGGCCGAACGCGGCTTCGGCGTCGACGATCTGGGCGCCCATCTCGTGGCGGCAATGCCCGAGGGCCCCTGGCTCTACCCGGAGGACCAGGTCGCCGATGCTCCGATCCGCTCCATGGCGGCCGAGATTACGCGCGAGAAAATCTACGACCGTCTGCATGAAGAACTTCCCTATGCCTCCACGGTCGAGACCACACAGTGGAAGCCGCTGAAGGATGGCAGCATACGCATCGAGCAGACGATCTTCGTCGAGCGCGAGAGCCAGCGTGCGATCGTGCTTGGCGACAAGGGCCGCACCATCAAGGCCATTTCCATGGAGGCGAGAAAGGATATCGCCGAAATGGCCGAAAAGCCGGTGCACCTGTTTCTGTTTGTGAAGGTTCGCGAGAACTGGGGTGACGATCCCGAGCGCTATCGTGAGATGGGTCTGGATTTTCCCAAGGAGTGACAGAAAATCCCCGGTTTCTCTAACATTGTCTGACACAAACTCCCGCGGGAAGAGGTGCTCCCCGCGGGGTGACGTCTCGCATCGGCGTATGACGTCAGGACTAGGAGTTGCCTGATCCGGATTTGCCAGAGCCGGATTTGCCAGAGCCAGAACTGCCTGCACCGGAATCACCCGAGCCCGATTTGCCTGAACCGGAGTGGTCCCGGCCGCCGTGATCGTCGTTGGCATCGTGGTTGGGGCCGTCGTCGAGGCCACGGTGACGACGGTGGTGCGCTGGCCGACTGGCATTGCGATCGTCCAGAAAGTCGTGATTGGCGGGATCGTCGGCTCCATTGCGGGCCAGTTGCAACACACCTGCGGATCCCGAAGCCACCGCTCGCACTGCGCCCAAAGTCACGCCCCCGACTGGGCCCTGCTGCGACGCGGCATAAACTCCCGTCGTGCCAAGCAGCAATGCCACAACAGCTAAAGTCATGTTGGTTCTCATTGGTCTACTCCATTGAGTTGGTTGACGATACATGGGATCGTATGTGCTGCCGAGTGACGAGCCGCTTAGGGGAAGTGTCAGGTTGCATTCAGGTTGGCTTAGACAAACTGCGATATGACTGATTTCAGGACCCGATAGGATTCGACCGCCCGTAATGACCCGCGCCATTCCGCCAGAGTCCAGGCCCAACCTGCGCCGACGCATCGTTGTCGTTGCGCTGCTGGCAAGCCTCGTGGTCGCTGGTCTGCCAGCGTCCACGGCATTCGCCGACAGCGGTAGTGGCAGCGGCGGTAGCAGCGGCGGCAGCAGCGGAAGTGGTGGCGGTGGAAACAGTGGTAGTGGCAGTGGCAACAGCGGTAAGGGCAGCGACAACAGCGGTAAGGGCAGCGGCACTAGCGGCAAGGACGGCGGCGATGACGGCGACCACGGAGACCACGGAAAGAGCGCCGCTCGCGATGGCCTCCGGCGCGGCGAACTCCTTTCAGTGAGCAAGATCGTCGCTAGCGCACGGCGCGCGCACCCCGGCCAAGTACTGGCACTTAACTTGCGTCAGTCCGGATCGGCGTTAGTCTACGACGTCAAGCTGTTGGATGCTGGCGGAAGTGTCGTCATTGTCCGGGTCGATGCCCGAACAGCCGTCGCCCTCAGCGTACGAGGTGGATGATGCGTGTACTGGTGGTCGAAGACGAGGCGCCGATCGCGGCGGACATTCGTCGGGGCCTCGAGGCGAACGGCTACACGGTCGAATTGTGCGCAGACGGCGAAGCGGCTTGGTTCCAGGGCGGCACCGAAGATTTCGCGGCCATCGTCCTTGACCTTGGGCTGCCGCGGGTAGACGGCTTGACGGTACTGAAACGTTGGCGGTCCGAGGGGGTCAAGACACCCGTATTGGTGCTGACAGCTCGCGGCGCCTGGACCGAGCGGGTTGAAGGTATCGACGCTGGCGCGGACGATTATCTGCCAAAGCCATTTCAATTCGACGAACTGCTCGCCCGCTTGCGCGCCATTATCCGGCGCAGCGTTGGGGAAGCCTCTTCGGTCCTGACCTCCGGCAAACTCACGCTCGATACCCGCACTATGCGCGCCAGCGTCGAGGGTCGCCCGCTCAGCCTGACGCCATTGGAGTATCGTCTGCTGGCATTGCTCATGCACCGCGTCGGCAAGATGGTGCCGCAAACCGAAATCACCGAACAGCTCTATTCCCAGGATTTCGAGCGCGACAGCAATTCCATCGAAGTGCTGGTCGGGCGTCTGCGGCGCAAGCTCGGCCCGGGGGTGATCGAAACGCGCAAAGGCTTTGGCTACACCATCGGCGGTGGCTGATACGTGACCGCAGGCTCCCTCAAGCTGCGTCTGCTGCTGGTTTCGGCGCTGACGATTGCAGTGTCGCTGCTGCTGGCGCAATTGGCGCTCGATACGATTTTTCGCCAGCACGTCGAACAGCGGGTGCGCAGCGAGCTTGAGAACCATCTCTGGCAGCTGGTCGACGCCATCTCTTTCGACGACAATGACACGCTGAAGATTGTCAAGCCACTGGCAGATCCCCGCTTCGACCGCCCGTTGAGCGGTCTCTATTGGCAGATCGCCGTCGCGGGCAAGCCAGTCGCCAATTCCCAATCGCTCTGGGACCAGACGCTGACGGCGCCTCAAGCTTCGGCCGCGATGCCTGCTGCTTGGTTCACCCTGCCGGGCCCCGAGGACACCACGCTGGCTGCCATGGCGCGCACCATTTCCATGCAAGGCCCCAAGGAAACCCACGCCTTGCAGGTTCTGATCGCGGTCGACCGCAAGGAGATCGATACTGCGATCCGCGACTTCGATCGCGAGCTTGCTTTGTCGCTTGTCGTCATTGCCTTGTTGTTGGGCGCTGGGGCATTTCTTCAGGCCCAGCTTGGGCTGCAGCCGTTGAAATCGCTGGCCGACAAACTGAAACGTTTGCGCGAAGGTCAGGCCAGGCGCCTGGATGCTCCCGGTCCCGACGAAGTGCGGCCACTGGTCGAGGAACTGAACGCGTTGCTGTCCGACCAGGAAGCTTCGATTGCCCGTGCTCGCACGCGCGCGGGCGACCTTGCCCACGGCTTGAAGACACCCTTGACGGTGCTCAATTCGGTGGCGCGCCAGATCGAAGCTGGCCAGGTCAACGGCGCTGCTGCCGATATCCGCGAGCAAACCGATCTGATGGACCGGCATGTGCACCGCCAGTTGGCGCTGACCCGGCTGGCGCCGGACCGGCGCTATGCCGCCACACCCGTGAAGCCGCTGATCGAGCGCGTCGCGTCCAGTATGCAGCGACTGCCTGACGGCGAAAAGGTTGCCTGGCACGTCGGCGTGCCGCCGTCGGCCTCGCTGGCCGTCGATCCCGACGACCTGATGGAGCTGGTTGGAAACCTTGCCGACAACGCCCGCAAATGGGCCAGGAGTTCGGTGACCGTCAGGTTCGAGCAGCGGGGCGATGCGTCCGTCCTTAGCTTCGAGGACGATGGCCCAGGGGTCCCGCCGGAGAAGCTGCAGGCGGTGATTGAACGCGGTACCCGGCTCGACCCAAGCCGCCCTGGCAGTGGACTGGGCTTGGCCATTGTGGCTGACATCTGTTCCGCCTATGGCTGGCGCCTGTCGCTGGACCGGGCCCAGACCGGCGGATTGCGGGCCGAGATCGTCGCCACCGCCCGGCAGCCTTCCCGCTGACGGGCATCGCGCTGTTTTGGCTGATGTTTTACGCATGCTATCTCTCGGCGTTTTGGTGACCGTTGGCCTTGCCACAGCAACAATCTGACAGAAGGCGCTTGACATGTAAAGAACAAAATGGCAACTAAGTTCGTGCAATGTTCTTGGATGGCTGTTGTGAGTTTGTGGACCCAGAGTAGGCGGGCGCCTGTTAAGCCCCGACGCGATGCCCCGGCCTATGCCGAGCTGCAGGTCACCACCAATTTCACGTTCCTGGAGGGCGGTTCGCACGCCGAGGAACTGGTCGCCACCGCCAAGGCGCTCGGCATAAGCGCCATTGCGGTCACCGATCGCAACACGCTGGCCGGAGTGGCGCGCGCCTATCTGGCGGCCAAGGAGGCGGACATACGCCTGATCGTCGGGACGCGGCTCGATCTCACGGATGCTCCAAGCCTGCTGTGTCTGCCGACCGACCGGGCCGCCTATGGACGGTTGAGCCAACTGTTGACGGCGGGCAAGCGCCGGGCGGCAAAGGGGCAATGCCTGATTGATCTCGCCGACGTCGCGGCCCATGCCCAGGGACAGATCTTTCTCGCCCTGCCCCCGCCCGATTGGGACTGGCGCCAGATGCGCGAGGAGAAGCGTCGCGATCCGACACTGTTCGCAGCGAACCTTGTGCGCATGAGACAGGCCCTGGCACCCGCCCCGCTCTATCTGGCGGTCAGCCATCGCTACCGCGGCGAGGACCTTGCGCGCATCGCCGCCCTGGCCGCCCTCGCCAGCCGCTGTGGCACGCCGCTGGTCGCCACCAACGACGTGCTCTATCACGCCCCGCACCGCCGCCCCTTACAGGATGTGCTGAGCGCCATCCGCGGGAAATGCACGGTCGCCCAAGCCGGCCTGACCTTGGAGGCCAATGCCGAACGGCATCTGAAAGCGCCGCGCGAGATGGCGCGCCTGTTCGCTGGCCATGAGGAGGCCATCGCGCGCACGCTCGCGATCATGGAGGCCTGCTCATTCTCGCTGAAGGAACTGGTTTATGAGTATCCGGACGAACCCATTCCGCCCGGCAAAACCCCGCAGGGCCATCTGGAGGACCTGACGCGGGAGGGCGCGACATGGCGCTATCCGGGTGGCGTGCCCGACAAGATCGTAGCGGTGTTGCGCAAGGAACTCGATCTCATCGCGCAATTGCAGTATGCTCCTTATTTCCTGACCGTGCACGACATCGTCCACTATGCCCGCTCGGCTGGCATTCTGTGCCAGGGGCGCGGCTCGGCGGCCAATTCTGCGGTCTGCTATATGCTCGGCATCACCTCGGTGAACCCGGTCGAAGTAGACCTCTTGTTCGAGCGCTTCATTTCCCCCGAGCGCCAGGAACCGCCCGACATCGACGTCGATTTCGAGCACGAACGGCGCGAGGAAGTGATCCAATACATCTATGCCCGCTATGGCCGGGAGCGGGCGGGGCTGGCGGCCACCGTCATCTCCTATCGCGCCCGCTCGGCGGTGCGCGAGGTGGGCAAGGCCATGGGCTTAAGCGAGGATACCGTGGCCGCGCTCTCCGGCATGGTCTGGGGCACACGCTCGGGTGGCGTGCTGCCGGAACAGCACATCCGCGAGGCCGGGCTCGATCCCGCCGATCCGAGGCTTGCCCGCGTCATCGAGCTGACCCACGAGCTGATGAGCTTTCCGCGCCATCTCTCCCAGCATGTCGGCGGCTTCGTGCTGACGCGCGGCCCCTTGAGCCAGGTCGTGCCAATCGGCAATGCGGCGATGGTGGATCGCACCAACATCGAATGGGATAAGGACGATCTCGACGCCATGGGGCTGTTGAAGGTCGATGTGCTGGGCCTGGGCATGCTCACCTGCATCCGCAAAGGCTTCGATCTTCTCGCCAGGCACTACGGCATCCAACATACGCTTGGCACGATCCCGCGCGAGGATCCTGCCGTCTACGACATGCTGTGCCGCGCCAATTCCATCGGCGTGTTCCAGGTCGAAAGCCGGGCGCAGATGAACATGCTGCCGCGCCTGAAACCGCGCTGCTTCTACGATCTCGTCATCGAAGTGGCGATCGTCCGCCCCGGCCCCATTCAGGGCGATATGGTGCATCCCTACTTGCGTCGGCGCGATGGCATCGAACCCGAGACCTACCCTTCGCCCGATCCCGCGCACGGCCCCCCGGACGAACTGCGTCAGATTCTGGGTAAGACCAAGGGCGTGCCGCTGTTCCAGGAGCAGGCCATGCGCATCGCCATGGAGGCAGCGAAATTTTCCTCCGAGGAGGCGAACGAATTGCGCCGCGCCATGGCCACCTTCCGGCGCAAGGGCACCATCCACACGCTGGAAGACAAGATGGTCTCCCGCATGGTCGCGCGCGGCTACACCACCGACTTCGCCCAGCGCTGCTTCAACCAGATTAAGGGCTTTGGCGACTACGGCTTTCCCGAAAGCCATGCGGCCAGCTTCGCGCTGCTGGTTTATGTCTCGTCCTGGCTGAAGTGCCACTATCCGGCGGTATTCGCGGCAGCTCTGCTGAATTCCCAACCGATGGGCTTTTATGCCCCCGCCCAGATCGTGCGCGACGCCCGCGAGCATGGCGTCACAGCGCGCGAGGCCGATGTGAACCACAGCAACTGGGACGCGACCCTGGAACCCGACGATAAAGGCGGCTGGGCTCTGCGGCTGGGTCTGCGCCAGATCGATGGGCTGCGCGAGGATGAGGTGGTGCGGGTGATGGAGGCAAGAGGGGCATCGGGCATCAGGCATCAGGCATCAGATCGAGCCCCCGATGCCAGATGCCCGATGCCCGATGCCCCCTTCACGTCCCCATCCGACCTGCGTGCCCGCGCGCGCATCGCCGTCACCACCCTCGAACGTCTCGCGACCGCCGACGCTTTCCGTTCCATGGCGCTTGACCGGCGGCAGGCGCTCTGGGAGGTGCGGGCTCTGCCTGCGTCCCTGCCGCTGCCACTCTTCCATTGGGCCGACGCCGCCGAGATGGGCCATGACGCAGCCGTCGCGCTGCCGGAAATGCCGTTGTCGGAGCATGTGGTCAACGACTACCAGACCTTGCGGCTGTCTCTGAAAGCGCATCCCATGAGCTTTCTGCGCGGCCAGTTCCGGCGGGATGGCGTTGCCGCCTCTGCCGATCTGCGCCAGCTGCCCAATGGGGTGCGGGTCTCGATCGCCGGCGTCATCCTGGTCCGCCAGCGCCCCGGCACCGCCAAGGGCGTGGTCTTCATGACGCTGGAGGATGAGACCGGAGTGGCCAACGCCGTGGTCTGGCCGCAGGTGCTGGAGCGCTATCGCAAGGTGGTAATGGGCGCGCGGCTGGTGCTGATCCGCGGCCGCATGCAACGCCACGACAACATCATCCATCTGATTGCAGAGCATCTGGAGGACCGCAGCTCCTGGCTGATGCGCTTGGCCGAGGATGCGCCGATGATGCCGGTACCCATCGCCAATGCCGACGAGGTGCTACGCCCAGAGCCCGGCACAGCGCGACGCCCTCAGCCCGATGATGCCAATCCACGCTATGGGCCACGCTACGCGATCCGAACCCACCCCCGCAACGTCCGTATCCTGCCGAAATCGCGGGACTTCCATTGAACGCCCAGCAAGACCGCAAGACGCCAAGCCTGGTTGACGCCGGTCCCAAACAGGGCGCACACTTGTTCCAATGCTTTCGTTTCCCAGAGGTCGTTTCACACCAAGGAGGAACACGCATGGCCGTCGTCACCGAGACCCTGTTTCGCAACATGGAACCGTCGGATGCCATCAAGGACAAGGTGGCCGAACGCATGGATTGGCTGGAGCGCCTGACCGATCGTATCACGCATCTGCGCGTGATCGTCGAGGCCCCCCACCGCAACCATCACAAGGGCAAGATCTACCACATCAAGATCAACATCGGACTGCCCGGGCGGCCTGACCTGATGGTCAGCCACGAACCCGAAGCCAACCATGCCCATGAGGACGTCTACGTTGCGATCCGCGATGCGTTCGATGCGGCTCGCCGCCAGTTACGCGAGATCGGCGATGTGCGCAAAGGCAAGATCAAAACGCATAGCAATCCAGGCGTCGGAGAGCCAGGCACCTGACGGTTGATGCAAACCTGCGGTGCGCATCGGCTCCGATGCAGCGGATCTGCAATCTGCTGCATCCAGAGTCACGCGGCCAAGACGCCTTCGACTAGGGCGTCTTGGGCTTCACATCCGTCGTGTTGGCGGCCGCAGGTGCGGCGGCCGGCGTAACGGCACCAACCGGCGGCGTCGCGGACTTGAAGAAGACGTCAACGCGCAGGCCCGGAATGAGGGGCGTGTCGGCGTCGAGATCGACAAAGATCTCAAGCACATCGACATCGGTGCGACGGGCCGCGCCGCGATCTTTTAGGCCGGGCGAAGAAAGCGCCGGGGCAATCGTCGTCACCCTGCCGGTGAAATCCTGCCCCTGGAAAGCGTCGGCGCGCACGATGGCGGACTGACCGAGCTTGATGCGGCCGACATCACGTTCGTCGACCTCGGCTTTGACGCGGAGCTTGGAAACATCGCCTATCGTCGCCAGGATCTGATCCGGCGAGGGCGCGACCGTCTCGCCAACCTTGGCGATGACCTTCAGCACCGTGCCATCGATCGGAGCGCGCACATGGGTCTTCTCCACCAGCGCGGCCGCTATCGACTGCTCCGAACGGGCTGCGGCCAAGGCCGATTCCTGGCGGTTCGGGTTGGGGCGCTTCTTGCGGCTTTGCAGGTCCAACAGCGCATTGCGCTTGGTCGCCAGCAGGTCCTGGGCGGCGGTAAAGGATTTGCGCGCGTCATCCAGCTCGGCCGGCGCTACTTCGCCAGCGCGCCGTTTGACGGTCGCCCGATCTAGCGTGTCGCGCGCCGTCCAGAGCGCAAGCTCAGCATTGGAAATGTCGTCCTCGGTGACGCGGTACTCGCTGTCGCCGCCGGTATTGTCGTCGCGGTCCTTCTTGGCGCGCTGCGCCTCGATGCGCGAGGCCTGGAAGCGGGCGGCCGCGCCTTCGTCGTCAAGTTGCACCAGGATGTCGCCGCGCGACACCTTGCGGCCCTCCTCGACCGGCACGCCGATGACACGACCGCTCATGGTCGCGCCGACGGAAATCATGCCGCCCTTGGGCTCTACCCGGCCAGGCGCCGAGGCGACCCATTCGGCTCCGTCGTCCGTAAGGGTCTCGGCCAGCGCAGGACGTTCGTTGGCAGTCGCCCCGAGTTGTCCGCCCATCCAATCGGCCACAGTCAGCGTTGTGGGGATCAGCAGGCTCAAGGCAAGAAGGGTAGCTTTGTTAGTCTTGGTCATGATGTCTTCTCGAACGCAGGGGAACGTGGGGGACGCTCGTCGCTCACGAGGTTTCCGTCTTCTATTCTCACAATCCGGTCAGCAAATGGTAGAATTCGGCTATCGTGGGTAACAACAAACACGGCTCTACTCTTGTCCTGAGCGATGCCGGCCAGGAGTTCCATGACCGACTTGCCGTTGACGCCGTCGAGAGCTGCCGTCGGCTCATCGGCCAGGATCAGCGAGGGGTCGCCCACCAGCGAGCGGGCGATGGCGACGCGCTGGCGCTCGCCGCCCGACATTTTTCGTGGATAGGCCGTGAGCCGGTGCCCAAGGCCAACCCCTTCCAGCGCCTGCTGCGCCGTGGCGCGCCGGTCGGCGACGTGTTTGCGCCGCACATCCAGCGCCAGCATGACGTTTTCCATCGCGGTCAGGGTGGGAAACAGATTGTAGGACTGAAAAATGAAGCCAATGTGCTGCCGGCGCAAGTCTGCGAGTTGCTCGGCCTTCAGACCAATCGTGGGCCGCTCAGCAATGGTAAGCGTGCCGCTTGTCGGCTGCAGGATGCAGCCAAAGATCGACAGCAAGGTCGTTTTTCCGCTGCCCGATGGCCCCATCAGCAAGGTCAACTCGCCGGCGCGCAGCGTCAAATCGATACCCTTGAGCGCCTGAACCTGGGATGGCCCCTCGCCGAGCACGCGCGTAATGCCCTCGGCCTGCAACATGATCGCGCCGTCGTTGACGCCGGTTTCGCTGTTGCCAGCCATTTTTGCCTCAGCCATGTTCGCCTCGGCCATGTTTGCCTCAGCCAAGTCACCGATTTTGGACCTATTGGCTGCCTTGAGTTTACGCTTACGGCTCATCGCGAAAACACCATTGCCGGATCGATGCGTGTGACTTTGACGATGGCCGAAACCGCCGAGAAGATGCACATGGCCAGCGTGATCAGGAACAGCGCAAGCGCCAACCAGGGCGTCAGCAGAATGACGAGTTGCGTATCCCGTGTCGCCCAGATGATGACCAGCGCCTCCAGCATGCCGATGGCGTAGCCGATGATGGCGCTGAGCACGGCCTGCACCAGAATGACACGTATGATGTAGCCCGATGAGGCGCCGAGCGCGCGCAAGGTCGCGAATTCGTTCAGGTGATCCTTGGTGCTGGCATAGAGCGTCTGGGCCACCACGACCACGCCGACGATGAGGCCGAGCACCGCCCCCGCAATCAGCGCTGCGCCTGCTCCGGTGGCGAACAGCCAGTGGTGGATGCTGCGCTGGCGGAACTCCTCATTGGTCAGAACATCGGCGTCCCGAATGTTCTTTTGCAGGTCCGCCTTGACGACCACGGGATCGGCGTCCGGCTTCAGCTTGATCATGACGAAGCCGGATTGATTGGGTCCCGCCCCCATCAGCGCACGCGCGCGGTTCAGCGATGTGAAGATGTAGGGCAGGGTGGTGAAAGAGCGGATGTGGTCGGTGATGCCCACCAGCACAACGCGCTGGCCATTGATTTCGCCGCTGTCACCCAGACCCTTGAGCTGCAGATCGGCGAGATAGGCCTTGTCGGCAATGATGCCGTACGGCTTGTAGATGTCGTTGGCCGTGCCTTCGATCATGTTCCAGGCCGCCAGCCCGTTGTCGGCGGGATCGGTGCCAACCACGACAACCACCTGCTGGGCGCCATCGGCACGCCGCCAGCCCATGGTCTGAACCCCTAGATCGATGGCTTCGGCAACCCCAGGACGCGACAATGCGGCGTATTTCTCGCCCCCTTTCAGCAGTGCCGAGTCATCGAAACTCTGCGCGCCAATCGGCGTGATCCACAGCTGTGCGCCCGAGTGGTCGATCATGCCGGTGATGACCTGCTGCGAGCCATAGTAGAGCCCGATCTGGATCGCCATCAGCACGACGGAAAAGACAATCCCGACGAGCGTGACAATCAGACTGACCCGGTCATGAATGAAGTTGCGCAGTGCAAGCGTGTAAACCATTACGGCTCGTTACTCATTTGGAACGCGACGCGGCCGAAACCGGCGTCGAATTGACGAGGATCCGTTCCGTAACAACGCACTGAAGCATAAATCGGGCCGAACCCGTGAAACCGGGCGCTTTGGCGGGTTGCTAGCATGGCGGTCAGACCCTGGCCAGCTTTCGCGGCCAACTTGCGCCTACGAGTGCAATTCACTGTTAAGGCGAGACATACAGCCAATCAATGCGCAGCGTCTTGGTTGCCCAGAACCACGGCCAGAGCTTCGCTGCCGGAGACACTCGCGGGCAGCCGCAGGAAATCGGCGTCCGTCGCCAGGGCGATGTCGAGCAAGCCCTGAAACATGTCGCGATTGATTTCCTCAGCTCCAAACTGGCGCAAGTGATCGGTGACAAACTGAGTATCGAGCAGGCTGAACCCACCTGCCTTCAGACGGGCCACCAAGTGGACCAGGGCGGTCTTGCTGGCGTCGCGCTCGGTCGAAAACATGCTTTCGCCGAAGAAGGCGCCGCGCAGGTGAACGCCATAAAGGCCGCCGACCAACTTGCCGCCGAGCCAAGTCTCCACGGTGTGGCAATGGCCCATGTCGAACAGCTGGCCATAGAGTTCGCGAATCTTGGCGTTGATCCAGGTCGATTTACGCCCCTCGCGCCGGGCCGCGCAGCCGCCGATGACACCATCAAAGTCGGTATCGATGCGGACCTCGAAATGATCCTGCCGGATGGTGCGGGCGAGGCGCTTGTGCACCTGCATGTCATGGATGGGGATGATGCCGCGCTGCTGCGGCTCGATCCAGTAGAGCGCAGGATCGTTGGCATTCTCGGCCATCGGGAAAATGCCACAGGCATAGGCCCGCAGCAGCACCTCAGGGGTGATCTCGATGGACGCACGGGGATTGGTCGACATGGCCTGCTTCTATCTGCAGAGAACTTCCGCCCCGCCGGAAGCATAGTCCCAATTTTGAGCGGCGCGCTACTGGCCGGTTGCAGCCGGGCCAGCGTCGCGGAGCTATTCGTCGGCCAGATGCTTTTCCAGCCAATGAATGTTGTATTCGCCGTCGATAATGTCTTTTTGCGAGGCGAGGTCACCGAACAGCGGAATGGTAGTCTCGATACCGTCGATGACAAACTCGCTGAGCGCCCTGCGCAGCCGCATCAGGCACTCGTTGCGGTTCTTGCCGTGCACGATCAGCTTGCCGATCAGACTGTCGTAGTGCGGCGGTATTGTGTAACCCTGATAGGCGCCGCTATCGACGCGCACGCCGAGGCCGCCGGGGGGATGCCAATAGGTGATCTTGCCTGGCGAAGGACGAAAGGTCTTGGGATTCTCGGCGCAGACGCGGCATTCGATCGAATGGCCCGAGAATGTGATGTCCGACTGCTTGTAGGGCAGCGTCATGCCGGAGGCGACGCGCAGCTGCTCGATGACAAGATCCAACCCGGTTATGGCTTCGGTGACCGGGTGCTCGACCTGCAGGCGCGTGTTCATCTCGATGAAATAGAACTCGCCGTCCTCATAAAGGAATTCGACCGTCCCGACGCCACGATACTTGAGCTTGCGCATGGCCTTGGCGACGGTTTCGCCAATGGTTGCGCGCTGGTCGGCATTGAGGGCGGGCGAGGGCGCTTCCTCCCACACCTTCTGATGCCGGCGCTGCAGCGAGCAATCGCGCTCCCCCAGATGCACCGCGTTGCCCTTGCCGTCGCCCAGCACCTGGATCTCGATGTGGCGCGGTTTGGTGAGATATTTTTCCAGATAGACCGCGTCGTCGCCGAAAGCCGCCTTGGCCTCCGAACGGGCTGTGGCAAGGGCGACCGACAGATCAGCAGCTGTTTTTGCGACCTTCATGCCGCGCCCGCCGCCGCCGGAAGCGGCCTTCACCAGCACCGGAAAACCGATGCCTTTGGCGATCTCCATCGCTTCCTCGTCGGTGGTCACAGCGCCAGCCGATCCCGGGACGCACGGGATGCCCAGCTTCTTGGCCGTGTCCTTGGCGGCAATTTTGTCGCCCATGATGCGGATGTGCTCGGCCGTCGGGCCGATGAAGGTGATCTTGTGCTCGTCCAGGATCTCGGCGAACTTGGCGTTCTCGCTGAGGAAGCCGTAGCCAGGATGGACCGCGTCCGCGCCGGTGATTTCGCAGGCCGTGATCAGCGCTGGGATATTCAGATAGCTGTCGCGCGCGGCCGGCGGGCCGATGCAGACGCTCTCGTCGGCAAGCCGTACGTGCATGGCGTCGGCATCGGCGGTCGAGTGCACAGCGACGGTCGCGATGCCCAGCTCCTTGCAAGCACGCTGGATGCGCAGCGCGATCTCGCCACGATTGGCAATCAGCACCTTTTCGAACATCAGAGGGCTCCCGCCGAGGCCTAACTGGGTACTGGGCTGGGTCATTCAATTATGACGAGCGGTTCGCCGAATTCGACGGGCTGACCGCTCTCGACCAGGATCTGCGTCACCGTGCCTGCGCGTGGGCTGGGAATCTGGTTCATGGTCTTCATAGCTTCGATGATGAGCAGAGTTTGGCCTTGCGCGACCTTGGTGCCGACCTCAATGAATGGAGCCGCGGTCGGGGCTGGCGCGCGATAGGCGGTGCCAACCATCGGCGACTTGACGGCGCCGGGATGCTCGGCGGGCGACTTCGGCGCAACCGGTGCTGCCGGGGCGGAAGCTGCAGCCGGGTTGTAGCCTGCCACCGTATGGCTCACCATGCCGCCGCGCGCGACGCGCAGGCGCAAACCCTTCTTTTCGATCTCGATTTCGGTCAGGCCGGTGTTGGTGAGCAGCTCGGCCAATTCGAGGATCAGCTCGCGTTCGATGGTGGTTTTTTCTTCTGCCATATCCTCGTCCATCCTGGCCCCCCGGCATTGCCCCAAGCGGCGCCGGGGACGCCTTGTGGTTGTCCTGAAGTCCAATAGTGGTCCCCGCCGTTTGGCACAAGACCACTTTCGAGGTCATCAGGTGGTCTTCTTTTTTGCCACCGTGCTCTGGGTGGCCAGGGCTTCGATAGCGAATTCGTAGCCCTTCGGCCCAAAACCGCAGATGACGCCCAGCGCGACGCCCGACACATAAGAGGTATGGCGGAAGTCCTCGCGGCGATAGACATTGCTCAAGTGCACCTCCACCACCGGCACATCGGCCGCGCGCAAGGCATCGTGAATGGCAATCGACGTGTGAGTGTAGGCGCCCGCATTCAAGACGACACCCGACGCTTTGCCGCGTGCCTCCTGGATCCAGGTGACCAACTCACCCTCGTGGTTGGACTGACGGAAATCCACTGTCGCACCCACCGCCTTGGCCTTGGCCTCGCAGCGCTTGCGCACATCGTCAAGCGTCTCGGCGCCGTAGGTTTCCGGCTCGCGCAAACCGAGCATGTTGAGATTAGGACCGTTCAAGACGTAAATCAGCTTCATGGGCGGCTGAGCCTCAAGGTGGCGGTGTTTGAGTTTGGTGATAGCATTTCCAACGGTATTGCAACACGCGATCGGGATTTGCTTGCCAAGTTCCCCCCGCCCCGTGTATCCACCGCCATCCGCTCCGGTTGGATGCTGAACGGGGACGGCTTGCGCCTATGCGCTGGCCGCCGGGCAATTGCCCTTTCCCGGTGTATCCACTCTTTGGGTGCTTGGTGGGCCTTCCCGGTCCAACAGGGGCTATGCGCCGGAGGGCAACAACTGAACGAGGGCCATTCATGCCTCTGTACGAGCATGTCTTCCTGGCGCGCCAGGACGTTTCGACCGCCCAGGCCGAGACTATGATGAAGGAATACCAGGGCATCCTGGAAGCCAACGGCGGCAAGGTCACCAAGTCCGAATACTGGGGCCTGAAGCCGCTTGCCTATAAGGTCAAGAAGAGCCGCAAGGCCCACTACGCGCTGTTCAACATCGATGCACCGCACGCTGCGGTCGCCGAGATGGAGCGCAACATGGGTATTTCGGTCGACGTCCTCCGTTTCATGACCATCCGGGTCGACGAGCACGAGACCGAGCCCAGCGCCATGATGCGCAAGGGCGACCGCGACGAGCGTCCACGTGGGGCATTCGGCGGTCCCGGCGGCGATCGTGGCGGACGCGGTGGCGACCGTGGCGGCTTCCGTGGCGACCGTCCGCCGCGCGAGGGCGGCTTCGGCGATCGGCCGCCGCGTGAAGGCGGTGGCTTTGGCGACCGTCCGCCGCGTGAGGCAGGAGCCAGCTTTGGCGACCGTCCCCCGCGCGAGGGAAGCTACCGTAACCGGCGCGATGGCGTCGATACCCCCGGCGCCAATGAGGAGCCCACGTCATGAGCTTTCAAGATGCTGCCGGCGCCGCCGGTGGAGCCCGCCGTCCCTTCCATCGTCGCCGCAAAACCTGCCCATTCTCGGGCGATAAGGCGCCGAAGATCGACTACAAGGATGTGCGGCTGCTGCAGCGCTTCATCTCCGAGCGCGGCAAGATTGTTCCCAGCCGCATCACTGCGGTGTCGGCCAAGAAGCAGCGCGAACTGGCCCAGGCCATCAAGCGCGCACGCTTCATGAGCCTGCTGCCGTATATCTTGAGATAGAATTAGACGGGACTGGGGACTCGGGACTCGGAAAAGAAGCTCGAGCCGCTCGTCCTAAGTCCCGTCATCGCCGCTGGACCGTCTTAGGCGGCCCTAACCGCATCTCGCGGGACAGCGTTGCTAGGTATTGGGATCAACCATCCGAGTCCCTAGTCCCGAGTCCCGTCTAACTCATCAACGACAAAGGGACTCACACCAATGCAAGTCATTCTCCTGGAACGCATTCACAAACTCGGCCAGATGGGCGACGTCGTCACCGTCAAGGACGGATTCGCGCGCAATTTCCTGCTGCCGCTGAAGAAGGCGCTGCGCTCAAACAAAGCCAATCTGGAGCACTTCAAGGTGCAGCGTGTTCATTTGGAAGCACGCAACCTGGAACTGAAGAAGGAAGCCGAGGCCGTCCACACCACGCTCGACGGCAAGAGCTTTGTTGTCATCCGCCAGGCCGGCGACACGGGCCAGCTCTACGGCTCGGTCTCGACCCGCGATATCGCCGAGGCAGTCACATCAGGCGGTTTCCGCGTCGACCGCAACCAGGTGCTGCTCGACAAGCCGATCAAGACCCTCGGTCTGCACGCCACCCGGGTCGGCCTGCATCCCGAAGTCAGCGCCAAGGTGACCATCAACGTCGCCCGCTCCAACGACGAAGCCGAGCGCCAGGCCAAGGGCGAGGACGTGATGGCGGTGAAGGACGAGACGCCTGAGTTCGAAACCTTCAGCGAGGACGCCGTGTTCGAAGAGGGCGCAGCCCGGCCGAGCGAGGAGCCGGCCGAGGGGGACGAGGCGAAGGCGTAACCCTTTTCAATTACGACAAAAATGTGTCACGCCGTGCTCCCATGGAGCGCGGCGTTGTCTTTTTCCACAGCCTGTGCTTTCTTGTCACATCAGAAGGGAGTTTTGAAGCTCCCGGTGAGGCAGGAAATCTAGGTGAGGGAGCCCGTCCGGGCGCTCGTTCGAGTAGCGTATCCGGTGGGTGCGTTGTCATGTACGCTCCATTGTCGAAAATCCTTGAGCGGATCATCCGCCAAGGCGACTTGAAGGTGATCGGCGCCGACGGCAAGGCCTACCGCTTCGGCGATGGCATGGCCCCTTCGGTGACGGTACGCATCAAGGACGCCGCCACCGAGCGCGCTATCACCTTCGATTCGCAATTGGCGCTTCCCGAAGCCTATATGAACGGTACTTTCACCGTCGAGGAGGGTGGGCGTATCTACGAGTTCTTCGATCTCGTGCTGCGCAACAGCCATGTTGAAGAGTTTCCGGCCTGGACGCGCGCTTTCGATGGCTTGCGCTTCCTGACGCGCCGCATCCAGCAGTGGAATCCGGCGGGGCGCTCCAAGCGCAATGTCGCCCATCATTACGATATCGACGGCGCGATCTACGATTTGTTCCTGGATAAAGACCGGCAGTACTCCTGCGCCTATTTCGAGCCCGGCATTACCGATCTGGAAGAGGCGCAGCTGGCCAAGAAGCGGCACCTCGCGGCCAAGATGGCGCTGCGGCCCGGGCAGAAGGTACTTGATATCGGCTCGGGCTGGGGCGGTCTCGGCATGTACATCGCCAAGGCCGGCAATTGCGATGTGACCGGCGTTACGCTCAGCGAAGAACAGCTCAGCGTCGCCCGCCAGCGCGTGGCCGAGGCCAAGCTGGAACGGCCGGTGCGGTTCAAGCTGCAGGATTACCGCCGTCTGGAGGGACAATTCGACCGCATC
Source organism: uncultured Alphaproteobacteria bacterium (assembly GCA_963732765.1). Lineage (GTDB taxonomy): Bacteria > Pseudomonadota > Alphaproteobacteria > Rhizobiales > Hyphomicrobiaceae > JANYHF01. The sequence goes on from CAVTAS010000010.1 coordinate 736,332, forward strand.
GTCTCAGTCGGCATGTTCGAGCACGTCGGTGTGAACCACTATGGCGCCTATTTCCGCAAAGTGCACGACCTGTTGAACGAGGACGGCGTGGCGGTCATCCACTCGATCGGCCGGACCGATCGCCCGACCGCGACCAACGCGTTTATCGCCAAGTACATCTTCCCCGGCGGCTACATTCCCGCGCTCAGCGAGGTGTTGCCGGCTATCGAGAAATCAGGGTTGCATATCACGGACGTCGAAATCCTGCGCTTGCACTATGCCGAGACCTTGAAAGAGTGGCGCATGCGCTTCCTTGCCAACTGGAAGCAGGCTACGGAACGCATGGGCGAACCCTTCTGCCGCATGTGGGAGTGTTATCTGGCAGGTTCGGAAACCGGTTTCCGCTACCAGAACCTGATGGTGTTCCAAATCCAGCTCGCCAAGAAGCTCGGCACCCTCCCGCTCACTCGCGACTACATCGTGGAAGAGGAGCGCCGCCTGAAGGTGCGCGAGCAGGGCGCCTATGCGCCGCGGTTGGCGGGGGAGTGACTTCCCTCTCCCCCGCAATTTCGCGGGGGAGAGGGTCCGCCCGAGAGCGCCAACGCGAGGAAAGAGCGGCGGGTGAGGGGCCGCCGCTTATTCCGTTCCCGTGGCACGATATCCGCCGGTTGCTCCGTACTCATTGAGCGAAGGCCGGTCCCAGTTGCTGCCCCTCACCCGGCGCTGCGCGCCACCCTCTCCCCCGCGAAGAGGCGGGGGAGAGGGTAAGTGGCGGCCTGATTCGCAGCCTAGTCAACGGGCCAAATCACCCACCCAGCGCAATTTTGTGCATCACGGGGATAGCGGGACTCAGCCACACTGGTTTTCGGATTACGCCGCCAAAACCTGAGCTATCCTCCCCCCATGAACACGCTCGCCAAATTCGCCAAGTCGCTTGCTAACGGGTCTCTGGCCAATGAGACCGCCGACGCCGCGGCCGACACCGCGCTGATCCGCAATGCGCCCCACAACCTGGAGGCCGAGCAGGCGCTGCTTGGCGCCATCCTGGTCAACAACGAGGCCATGGACCGGGTCACCGGCTTCCTCGATCCGACGCATTTCTATGATCCCCTGCACGGCGCCATTTTCGAGACCGCCGGCAAGCTGATCGCCATGGGCAAACAGGCGACGCCCATCACGCTGCGCACGTTTTTTGAGACCTCCGAACCGCTGGGCGAGATCACGGTCCCGCAGTACCTCGGTCGGCTGGCTGCCAGCGCCACCACCATTATCAATGCGCGCGACTACGGCCAGACGATCTATGATTTGGCGGTGCGCCGCCAGTTGATCCTGATCGGCGAGGAACTGGTCAACACCGCCTATGATTCGCCCATCGACAATCCGCCGCGCGAGCAGATCGAAGAGGCCGAACAGCGGCTCTTTCAGATCGCCGAAAAGGGCAAATATGGTGGCGGTTTCAGCACCTTCAGCAGCGCGCTCACCATCGCGCTGGAAATGGCCAACAACGCCTATCTGCGCGATGGCGGTCTGTCGGGCGTGTCAACCGGTTTGCGCGATCTCGACACCAAGATGGGCGGTTTGCAGTCGTCGGACCTGATCGTGCTCGCCGGCCGGCCGTCCATGGGGAAGACGGCACTGGCGACCAACATCGCGTTCAACATCGCCAAGGCCTACAAGGCCGAGAAGCAGACCGACGGCACCATCAAGGTGCTCGACGGCGCGGTCGTCGGCTTCTTCTCGCTGGAAATGTCGGGCGAGCAGCTGGCGACCCGTATTCTTGCCGAGCAGGCCGAGATTTCGTCCGAGGACATCCGGCGCGGCAAGATCAAGGAAGACGAGTTCCGCCGTCTGAAGTCGGCTTCGGCGCAGTTGGCCAGCTTGCCCCTCTACATCGATCAGACCGGCGGCATCACCATGGCGCAGCTGGCCGCGCGGGCGCGCAAACTGAAGCGCCAGCACAATGTCGGCCTGCTGATTGTCGACTACCTGCAGCTGATCGCGGGATCGGGCAAGCGCTCGTCGGACAGCCGCGTCAACGAGGTAACGGAAATCACCACCGGCCTGAAGGCACTGGCCAAGGAGCTGGCGGTGCCGATCATCGCGCTGTCGCAGCTGTCGCGTCAGGTGGAAACGCGCGAAGACAAGCGGCCGCAGCTGTCGGACCTCAGAGAATCCGGCTCGATCGAGCAGGACGCCGACGTCGTGATCTTCGTGTTCCGCGAGGAGTACTATGTGCAGCGCGCCGAGCCGTCGCCCAGCAAGATCGAAGAGTACGCCAAGTGGCAGTCCGAGATGGAGCGCACGCATGGTCTGGCCGAAGTGATCATCGGCAAGCAGCGCCATGGTCCAACCGGCACAGTACGGTTGCAGTTCCAAGGCCAGTTCACGCGCTTCAGTGATTTGGCACCGGGGCAACAGGCGTTCTTGGAGCCGAATGAGTGAATTGTAGAAGACGGGACTCGGGACTAGGGACACGTAGTGTTAAATCGCCCAAACCAGTTCCATTTCCGAGTCCCAAGTCCCGAGTCCCGTCTTCATGGCCAAACGCTCATCAGCCTATGTCTGCCAATCCTGCGGTGCGGTCGCCCAGAAATGGACCGGCAAGTGCGTTGCTTGCGACGGCTGGAACACGCTTGCCGAGGAAGCCGACGTCGGTACCGGTACGGCCCCCGGCGTGCCTGAGGCCAAGACGCGCGGCAAATCGCTGGCGCTGGAGACACTGTCAGCCTCTGCCGACGAGGCCCCACGCATGCCGACGGGGCTGGCCGAGCTTGACCGCGTTACCGGCGGCGGACTGGTGCCGGGATCGGCGCTGCTGATCGGCGGAGAACCGGGGATCGGGAAATCGACGCTGCTGCTCCAGGTTGCAGCTGCGCTCGCCGATGCCGGCAAAAGCGCGCTCTATTTCTCTGGCGAAGAGGCTACGGCCCAGATCCGTCTGCGAGCCCAGCGCCTCGGACTTACCGAATCCAAAGTGCTGCTGGCGGCAGAAACCAACCTCAACAACATCTTGGCCACGCTGAGCAAAGGCAAACGGCCTGACCTCGTCATCATCGATTCCATCCAGACGCTTTGGACCGACGGCCTCGATTCCACTCCCGGCACGGTTTCCCAGGTGCGCGCGGCCAGCCAGTCGATGATCCGCTACGCCAAGCTCTCGGGCGCCGCCGTGCTGCTGGTTGGCCACGTCACCAAGGACGGCCAGATCGCAGGACCAAAGGTCGTCGAGCACATGGTCGATACCGTGCTCTATTTCGAGGGCGACCGCGGCCAGCCGTTCCGCATTCTGCGCACTGTCAAGAACCGCTTCGGCGCCACCGACGAAATCGGCGTATTCGAGATGGCCCAGACCGGCCTCAAAGAGGTCAGCAATCCCTCCGAACTGTTCCTGGGCGATCGCGGCGGCAAGACGCCAGGTGCGGCGGTGTTTGCCAGTATCGAGGGCACGCGCCCAATCCTGGTTGAACTGCAGGCGCTGGTGGTGCAGTCCTCGCTCGGCACGCCGCGCCGGGCTGTGGTGGGCTGGGATTCCAGCCGCCTCGCCATGCTGCTGGCCGTCCTGGAAGCGCGCTGCAACCTCTCGCTCAGCGGCCACGACGTCTACCTCAACGTCGCCGGCGGTCTGAAGATCGGCGAGCCCGCCGCCGACGCCGCTGCAGCCGCAGCCCTCGTTTCGTCATTTTCAGGCGTTCCGCTGGCGTCCGATTGCGTGTATTTCGGTGAAGTCAGCCTGTCTGGCGCCCTAAGATCGGCCGGTCACGCGGGCGCCCGTCTCAAGGAAGCCCAGAAGTTGGGCTTTAAGCGGGCTGTGGTTCCGGCTGGCGGCGAGCTTGAAACGGCTGGCACAAAGCTCGATATCGAACGCGTGACGCATTTACGGGATCTGGTCGACCGGCTGCGTTAGCCGCCGACCTCCCGACCTAGAGACCCTCGAAAGGACTATCCTAATGCCTGGGCCATTCACACCCCTCGACCTCGGCCTCGGCCTGATAGCGCTGATCTCAGGCCTGCTCGCCATGTATCGCGGCCTCACACGCGAGGTGCTCTCGCTGCTCTCATGGGCGCTAGCGGGTGCGGCGGCGGCGTTTTTCGTGCTGTACCAGAAGGGGCTAGCGCAAACGCTGGCCGACAAGTTATTCGCCGGCAATGTGCAGATGGCCCAGGGCGGCGGCGCCGTGCTGGTGTTCCTGGCGGTGCTGATCATCGTGCATCTGTTCACCGCCCGCCTGTCGGACCGGGTGCTGGATAGCCACATCGGCATCATCGACCGCATCCTCGGCTTCGTGTTTGGCGCGGCGCGCGGCTTCCTCCTGGTGCTGATCGGTTTCGTCTTCTACACGAACTTTTCCAACACCCCGCCCATTGGTGATAAGCCCTATGCCTGGGGCATCAAGGACAGCCAGTCGCTGCCGCTGCTGGTGGATGCCGGCAGGCCTTTCAGCGAAGTGATGCGCGGGGTCGGCGAGTATGTGACGTCCAAGATCGGCAAAAAAGGAGCAGGCAGCGGCAGCGATACACCGGCGCCGGCGACCGAAGAACCGGCCCAAGGCACCAACGGCTGATCGCCTATCATTGTTTGCGTTTTGGAGACCCCAATGTTGTTCCGCGTCCCACTCTGCCGAGCACAGTTGGCCCTGGCCCTGCTGACCCTCTCGGTTCCCTTGGCATTCGCCGGCCAGATCAACACCGGCGGTGAAACCGGCGCCTACCACGCCACATTCTGCCCGCAGGTGGCCTCTGCGCTGCGCAAGAACAAATTCGATTACACCTGTACCCCATCGCAAGGCTCGTTGGAGAACATCCAGCGCGTGGCCGCCGATCCCGCTCAGGTTGGCTTTTCGCAGCTCGACGCGTTTGCGCTTGAGACGGAAAATCTCGGGTCGGACAAACTCTTCACCCGCATCCGGTCCGATGTGGTGCACGAGTGCCTGTTCATGGTCACGCGCAATCGCGGTGTGAGCAATTTCGGGCAGGTCGCCGCTGTCGCCAGCCAGCTGCATTTCGTTCTGCCGCCGCAAAAGAGCGGCAGCTCGGCCACCTTTCAGCTGCTGCAGCGCATCGATCCGGCGGGGCTCGGGCTCGCGCGCAATGTGACGTATGCCGCCAGTGTCGATGAGGCCATCACGCAAGCCATGAGCGCGGATGATACGATCACACTGTTCGTGCAGTTCCCCGATCCCGCCAATCCGCGCTTCCAGGCCATCACCAAGGGCGGCGGCAACATCATTCCGGTGGTGGACCGCGCCATCTTGCGCCAGGAAGCCAACGGCGAAAAAATCTACTTCGCCGACGAGACCGAGGTCACTCCGGCCAAGTGGAACAAGTCGGCCGAGAAGGTCGTGACCGCGTGCACGCCGCTGATGCTGTTCACGGGCGCTGCCGACCGTATCGCCGACGCCAATGACCGCAAGGACCAGGAAGACCTGGTGCGCACCATCCGCAGCCTGACCGTCGAGGAGCTGCGCCCGACGGAAGGCGTGCTGAAGTCGCTGTGGCGCAAGACCAAGGCGTTGTCGGCCCAAAGCGTCGAGAAACTGATGGAACTCAGCGACAAAGCGCGCGAGCAGGCCAAGCCGACCGTCGACGCCGCCATGAAGAAGGCGCAGGAAATGACCGAAGAGGCCAAGAAACAGGCGCAGGAGCTGATCGAAAAGGCGAAGAAGGCGACGGACGGAACGGCGAATTGAGGGATTGGGGATTAGGGCCACGCGGTCGGTGAGGGGCAGCCACTTGCACCGGGCCTGGTAAGTCCTGTGCGGAGCAAGCGGCTGCCCCTCATCTGTCGCTCATTCCTCGCCTTCGGCTCGGGCGACATCTTCTCCCCCTGAAAAGGGGGAGAAGAGAAGAAAGAAAGACCTGCTTTGTCCGCCACCCAAAACTTCAAAAACAAAACCGTACTAATCACCGGCGCCTCGCGTGGCATCGGACGGGCGACTGCTATTGAGTTTGCCAAACAGGGCGCGCATCTCATCCTGATTGCCCGAACCCGGGGCGGGCTTGAGGAAGCCGACGACGACATCCGGGCGGCTGGCGGAACCGCCACCCTGATCGAGATGGATCTCACCGACGCAGCCAAGCTTGACGCGCTGGGGCCGTCGCTGGTGCCGCGCTTTCCGCACCTCGATGTCCTCATCGCCAACGCCGCCATCCTCGGCCCAATGACGCCGCTAACCCATGTTTCGGCGAAGGAGTGGGCCAGCGTCATGGATATCAACCTGACGGTGAACTGGCTGATAATCCGGACCCTCGATCCTCTGTTGCAGCGGGCGCCGGCTGGTCGTGCCGTGTTCGTGACGTCCAACGCGGCGCGCAGCTGCCGGGCCTATTGGGGGCCCTACGCCGTCTCCAAGGCGGGTCTGGAAGCGCTGGTGAAGGTCTACGCCAAGGAAGTCGCCACCACCCCCGTGCGTGTCAATCTGCTGGATCCCGGCGCCACCCGCACCGCCATGCGGGCAAAAGCCATGCCGGGCGAGAACCCCGAAACTCTGCCACCGCCCGAAGCCATTGCCCCAATAATCGCCAGCATGGCCGAGCCAGAGTATTTGGCCAACGGCGAAGTCGTGCGGGCCAACGAGCACCCGCTCTTTCCCGGCCGCTTTCGGGCCTGATGGCCTGAAATTGAGGCGGGAACCGCCATTGCCGCCTTTGCGCCGTCACGCAAATTGGATTAACCTACTCTCATGATCAGAACCTCACGATTCCTGCTCGCGGCCGTCCTGGCCATCGCCCCCGCCGGCAGCTCCCTCGCCGAGACGTTCGTTTCGGGCAGCTCGGCGCTTGGCACCTATCTCGCCGCCCGCCAGGCTCAGAGCCTGCGCGACACGCCGGCCGCCAACGAACTGCTCAAATCGGCGCTGCAGCAAGACCCTGACAACGCCTCGCTGCTCGGCCAGGCCTTTGTCACCGAAGTGGTTGGGGGCGAATGGACGCGGGCGATCGACTATGCGCGGCGCGCGGCGGCAGTGGATAAAAACAATCAGCTCGCCCACCTCGTGCTGGGCGTGGACTCCTTCAAGGTTGGCCGCCTCGGCGACGCTGAAAAGCATTTCACCCAGCCCGGCAATACGCCCATCGCGGTAATGGCGCGCGCTTGGGTGTTGGGTGCGCGCGGCGAAGGCAAGGGCGCGTTGGCGCTGCTGGGCGGCATCAAGGACAACAACTGGATCGGCTTTTTCAGCAAGTACCAAAGTGCGCTGCTGGCCGACGCGACCGGCGATACGCAGGGCGCAACCAGACTCTATCAGGACCTGTTCAAGGCTGAGCCAGGCACCATCAATGTCGCGATCGGCTATGCCCGCCACGCTTCGCACAACGGCGATAACAAGCTGGCCACCGACATACTCTCTCAACACGCCGCTGCCGCACGCTCCCAGCACCCAATGGTGGAGCAAATCCGCGACGCGATAGCCCTGAACAAGACGCTCGATCTTGACGTCAAGTCGACGGCTGAGGGTCTGGGCAGCGTGTTCTACGGCTTCTCGCAGGCCATCAATGGACAGGGCGGAGTCGACCTCGCCCAGATCTACGCCCAACTCGCGTTGCAGCTGCGCCCAAACGACCAGCTGTCCATGGTCCAGTTGGCCGCCATCTTCGAGCAACTGAAGCAGTACGACAGCGCCATTGCGCTCTATAACAAGCTGCCGGCGGACTCGCCGCTGCAGTTCGACGCGCGGGTGCGCCAGGGCCTGAACCTGAATGCGCTCGACAAGATCGACGAAGCCAAAGCCGCACTGAAGGCCATTGCCGATCCCATCACGCCGGATCCGGCCGCCGCCGCCAAGGCCCGCGCGGACCTGCACGCCCAGATTGAGGCTGCCGATGGCATCGCGTTCCGCGACAAGGGTGCCCGTGTTGAGCGGCTGCAGGGCTGGCTGACGCAGCTGGGCTATAACGACGGCGGTACCGATGGCAACTTTGGCACCGGCACGCGCGAAGCGCTGACTCGGCTGCAGAAGGACGCAGGCCTACCGCAGACCGGCCAGCTCGGGCCGCAGACCCGCAAGGCGCTCGAAGAGAAACTGGCTGCCTTGATCGTCTTGCCTACGCCTAAACCACTGACGCCGGACCGGCAGATCGATCTCTACCAGACCATCGGCAACATGCTGCGCGGGCGCAAACAGTTCGCTGAGGCGGTCGATTACTACTCCAAGGCGATCGCACTAATCCCGCAGCCTGCGTCGGAGAATTGGGATCAGTTCTACTCACGCGCCGTGTGTTTCGAGCGATTGAGCCAGTGGGACAAGGCCGAGCCGGATTTCCGCAAGGCGCTGGAATTGAGTCCTAACGAGCCGCTGATCCTGAACTACCTTGGCTACTCCTGGGTCGACCGGAACCAGAATGTCTCCGAGGCGTTGCAACTGATCCAGAAGGCGGTCAATCTGAAGCCGGACGACGGCTACTACATCGACAGTCTGGGTTGGGCCTACTTCCGGCTGGGCCGCTTCGACGAGGCCGTCGAGCAGCTGGAACGCGCGGTCGAGTTAAAGGCCGAGGATCCAACCATCAACGACCATCTGGGCGATGCCTACTGGCGCGCCGGCCGCAAGCTGGAGGCGCAGTTCCAGTGGAGCACCGCGCTGGCGTCCAAGCCCGAGCCTGCCGATGTTCCCAAAATCCAGGCCAAGATGAAGGATGGCTTGCCGCCCGATCCGCAGGTGCCAGCGCCCGCCGCAGCGATGGCAACGCCAGCGGAGACGAAGCCTGCCGATGCCAAGACGCCGGACAAGCCGAAGACTCCATGAGCGCGACGCGCACGCTCCTCGTCCTTTGCTTAGGGGGAGAGAGACCACCGCAGTCGTGGGAGCCATCAGTTGCCGACCGGTGCACACGGACCAATCACCGAACTCGCCCGAGCCAAGGTCAATCTAACCCTTGACGTGCTCGGCAAGCGCTCGGATGGCTATCACGAGCTGCGCAGCCTGGTCGCATTCGCCGACTTCGGCGACAGCCTGACGCTCTGCCCTGCGGACGCTTGGAACCTTACCTGCACAGGCCTCACGGCGTCGAAGATCGCGGGCGCCAACATCGTCGAACGAGCCGCCTTAGCGTTCGCCCAGGCTTGGCCGGGAGCGCACACCGGCCGCGCCACGCTTGAGAAACACCTTCCCGTAGCAGCCGGCATCGGCGGCGGCTCGGCAGACGCTGCAGCGACGTTGCGCGCCCTGCGGCGTTTGAATGCAGACATTGCGGGCGGCGCCGACATCGACTGGACCACGCTCGCTCGCTCGCTCGGCGCGGACGTGCCGGTCTGCTTGGAAAGCCGGATGTCGCTGATGCGCGGGATCGGTGAACGGGTACAGACGTTCAGCCAACGGCATGCCCTGCCGGCTGTGCTTGTCAATCCGGGCGTGGCCGTTGCAACGGCAGCGGTGTTTGCCGAACTCGGGGCCGGGCCGCTCGGGCAACCGGCGAGCACAATACCGATTCAGGAACCAGCGGCAACGGATGATTTGCTCGCGCTCATTCGGGGCCGCGGCAACGATCTCGAGGTGCCGGCACGCCGTATCGCTCCGGTCATCGGCGAGGTCTGCGCCGCGCTCGCCGCCACCGCCGGGTGCCAACTCGCCCGCATGTCCGGCAGCGGCGCGACCTGCTTTGGTCTCTATCGAACGACATCGGCCGCCGAAGCGGCCGCGCGCGCGATTGCAAGTGACCGACCGGACTGGTGGGTCCGGCAGACGATCCTATCGTAGGTTGGGTCAAGCGTTTCAGCGCGACCCAACTTTCCACGGCCGGAGCAAACTATGTTGGGTCGCGCCAATAGGCTTGACCCAACCTACGCCCCCAGCTTCCCGATCTCCACCGCCACGTCGAGCATGCGGTTCGAGAAGCCCCACTCGTTGTCGTACCAGCTGAGCACGCGAACCAGTTTCCCGTCGACAATTTGCGTCTGCGTCAGATCGAAGTTGGACGAATAGGCGTTGTGGTTGAAGTCGATCGAGACCAGTTCCTCATCGACGCAGGCCAGAATGCCCTTCAACTTGCCCTTGGCGGCGGCCTTCATTGCCTCGTTGACTTCCTTCACGGTCGTCTCGCGGCCAGGGATGAACTTTAGATCGACCACCGAGACGTTCGGCGTCGGCACGCGCATGGACGAACCGTCCAGCTTGCCAGCCAGTTCCGGCAGCACCAGGCCCAGCGCCTTGGCTGCGCCTGTTGAACTCGGGATCATCGACAGGGCGGCGGCGCGGGCGCGGCGCATGTCCTTGTGCGACTGGTCGAGCAGCTTCTGGTCGTTGGTGTAGGAGTGGATGGTGGTCATGTAACCGGCCCTGATGCCGATCAGGTCGTTCAGCACCTGGGCCACCGGGGCAAGGCAATTGGTCGTGCACGAGCCGTTCGAGATGACCTTGTGCGCAGCCGTCAGCTTCTGATGGTTCACGCCATAAACGACGGTGAGATCGGCGCCGTTCGAGGGGCCCGACACCAGCACGCGCTTGGCGCCGGCCTCCAGATGCACGGCCGCCTTGTCGCGATCGGTGAAAATGCCGGTGCATTCCATCACGATGTCGATGCCCATCTCGGCCCATGGGAGCTTCTTGGGATCCTTTTCGGCCAACACCTTGATCGGGCCGTAGCCGACATCGAAGCCGGTATCGCTGACCTTGATCTCGCCGGGGAATTGGCCGTGCACGCTGTCATACTTGAACAGGTGCGCGTTCTCCTTCACAGTTGTAAGGTCATTGACGGCGACCACATGCACGTCGGTGCGCTTGCTTTCGGCCAAGGCGCGCAGCACATTGCGGCCGATCCGTCCAAATCCACTGATGGCTACCTTGACCGCCATGGCTCTAACTCCTTGCTGGTTTTGCACGCGGGCGCGGTAGCGCGTCCGCTTCCGGTGATTTCGGGCGCACCATGGCTAGGGCAGTGCCCAGCTGTCAACGCCGGAGCTGACGGCAGAACCGATTTCGCTGCTTTGCTGACTGCAAGATGAACTTCTAGTCACCTTCACCCACGGTGATTGACGAGGCCTCCGAGCGCTCACTAGTTTGCGCGCAACATTGAAAGGGCGGACGCATGGCGACCAAGCGCAAGTCGACAACGGCGGCCGCTAAACCGGCGCGCGGCGCCAAGGCCCCGGCAGCTTTACGTACTCCTCGCAGACCGCCAGCGGCGGCAGTGTCTGCCGATCCCCTGACCACGATCACTGCCGAACGGGATGCGTTGCGCACCGAAGTTGCCGCGTTGCGCACCCGCATCGACACGTTGACCTCGGTGCGAGACGAACTGCAATCGCGCCTCGGGGCAATTGTGGTGCAGATCGAAAAACTGCTCGGCCGATGAGGACAATGCACGATTGCCTCCTCACGGCTCTGGTATCCTGAAGCGAACACGACCATATTGCTGCGGTGCAGACGCTGCGGGGTGCGTCAGGTCAAACCATTTCCCCGGGCCGATAAGATCAGCACGGGGGCTGTCTCTGTCCGGAGCCGTGGCGCCGGATATATGGCTCCCACCTACTTAGTAGGGACCATGCGGGATCTGAACCGACCAACGGCCACTGTGGCTCTGCACGCTTTATCTATCTGGCCTTGCAGGCTGGCGCCCACTCTGCTGTAAGGCCTGGATTATGACAGTTGCAAGTTCACTCTCGCCACAAGACCGCAAGAGCCAGCTGCGGCGCGATGCCCTGCGCCGGCGTAGCGCCGCGCATGGCAGGCTTTCGGACATGGCCGGCAACGAAGTGATGAGGCTCGGCCTCGACCTTGTCGCCCGCCTGCCCGGGCGCATCATCAGCGGCTACATGCCGATCCGCGACGAGTTGGACCCCGGGCCTCTGCTCGCGGCGCTGTTTGCCGCAGGCCATCCGTTGTGCCTGCCGGTTGTCGCGGCTATGTCGGCCCCGCTGATGTTTCGCCAATGGGCGCCCGGCGATCCCCTAAAGGACGCCCCGTTCGGACTGCGCGAGCCATATGCGACTGCCGCCGAGCTGCAACCCGACATTCTGCTGGTACCAGGAGCAGCCTTCGACAGCGCCGGATACCGCATCGGTTATGGCGGCGGCTACTACGATCGAACGCTGGCGTTGTTTCGTGGCGCTCGCACGGTTACGGCTGTCGGGATCGCTTTCGACGAACAGGAAGTTCCCACATTCCCGCACGAGCCGCACGATCAGCGCCTCGACTTTCTGCTCACGCCTACGGGCCTGCGCACGTTCGGAGTCTGACGCATGCGGCTCCTGTTTCTCGGCGACGTTGTGGGGCGCACCGGCCGCAACGCCGTGATCGAACACCTGCCCAAACTGATCGAGCGCTACCGGCTGGATTTCGTGGTCGTGAACGGCGAGAACTCCGCCGGCGGTTTCGGGATAACCGAGGCGATCTATCTCGATCTGATCGATGCTGGCGCCGATGTCGTCACCACCGGCAACCACGCCTTCGATCAGAAAGAGGCGCTGGTGTTCATCGAACGCCACGACCGCATGCTGCGCCCGCTGAACATGCCGGTGGGCACGCCCGGCAAAGGAGTAGGCTTGTTCAAGGCCCGTAGCGGCGCCGACGTGTTGGTGATGAACCCGATCGGTCAGGTCTACATGGGCGAGTACGACGGCCCCTTCGTGCAGGTGGAGCGCGAGTTGAACGCCTGTCCACTGAAGCACGGCTGCGATGCTGTAGTTATCGATTTCCACGCCGAAGCGACCTCGGAGAAACAGTCGCTGGGCCATTTTGTTGACGGCCGCGCTACCCTCGTGGTCGGTACCCACACGCATACACCGACGGCTGACGATCGCGTGCTGCCCAAGGGCACCGCCTACATGAGCGACGCCGGCATGTGCGGCGACTACACCAGCGTGCTCGGAATGGATACGGCCGAGCCGATCACGCGCTTTCTGACCCGCATCCCGCGCGGCCGATTCGAGCCAGCAACCGGCCCAGTCACACTGTGCGGGATCGCTGTTGAGACGGACGATTCGACCGGATTGGCGCGCCACGCCGCCGCTATCCGTGTCGGCGGTGCGCTCTCCCAGCAGCTTCCTACCTTCTGGGAGCCGTCGGGCAGCCCACGCCCATAATGCCGCATGACCACTAAGTATCTGATTTTGCTGTATTTTGCGAACCTCACCACCCCTGCCCCGCATCCTTGACACCCCCTGGAGCCACAACTATGGTGCGCGGCGTCTGGGCTTCACCCAGGCAATCCCGCCTTGCTGTCCCGGTCCGGACGTAAGGCATCTCATGTCAGGTATGGTCTGATGTCAGGCTCGGCAGGCAGCAACGGCCATGGCGAGCTCAGCCCCGAAGAGCGCAAGGCTTTCGAGCAGCGCGCGGCGGAGCTGGACAAGCGTTTGTCGACGGCAGGCGAAGCGAGGGCGCCAAAGCCAGCCGCGATGGACGAAGCGCGGCGCAGCCGGGCGCTCGGCCAGGGCATGCAGATGGCGTTGGACCTGGTGCTGGGTCCGGTGGTCGGTGCGGCCATGGGGTGGGGTCTGGACAAGGTGTTCGGCACCTCGCCCGTGCTGTTGTTGATCTTCCTCGGGATCGGCATCGCGGCGGGCATAGTGAGTTTGATGCGGACCTACCGGCAGATCCAAGCCGAGGCCGGGAACGATATCGGCAAAGATTTGCCAGCAGGGCGCGATGGCGACGACGACGACAACTGAGACAGTGGGCAAGGCGGCGGCCGAAGTTGCCAAGTCAGGCGCTGCGCATGGCGAGGCTGCAGCCCATGGCGCAGCCGCCGCCCACGGACCGATGGAACAGTTCGAAATCCATCGCTATTTCCATATTAATCTCTTCGGCTACGACGCCTCCTTCACCAATTCGTCGCTGGCCATGGTGCTGACGGCGGCGCTCATCACCGCTTTCCTGTGGTACGCGATGCGGCACCGTTCGCTGGTGCCCAACCGTCTGCAGTCGATCGCCGAGATGGCCTACGAATTCGTTGCCAACATCGTGCGCCAAACCGCTGGGCCCGAGGCGATGGGCTATTTCCCGTTCGTCTTCACGCTGTTCCTGTTCATCCTGGGCGCCAACCTGCTTGGCCTCGTCAACATCCCCGGTGTGTTCGCACCGTTCACCTTCACCAGCCACATCATCGTGACCTTCGTGATGGCTGCGACCGTGTTCATTGGCGTGACACTGATCGGCATCTGGAAGCACGGCTTCGGCTTCCTGAGGCTGTTTGTGCCTTCGGGCGTGCCGATGTGGCTGCTGCCGGTGCTGGTGGTGATCGAAGTGATCTCCTATTTCACGCGGCCCATCAGCCTCTCGGTACGACTGTTCGCCAACATGATGGCGGGCCACGTGCTGTTGAAGGTTCTCGCCGGCTTCGTGGTCGGCCTTGGCGTGGTCGGCGGGTGGGCCCCGCTGCTGGTCATGGTGCCGTTCACCGGCCTCGAGATCCTGGTGGCCTTCCTGCAGGCCTACGTCTTCGCCATCCTGACGAGCATCTATCTCAACGATGCTCTTCATATCCATCACTAAAACCCTATCCACCACGACACCTAAACGGGAGACGACGAGAATGGACGCGGAAGCAGCACGTTACATCGGCGCAGGCATTGCTTGCATCGCTTTGGCCGGAGCCGGCATCGGCATCGGTAACATCTTCGGCAACTTCCTGTCCGGTGCACTGCGCAATCCGTCGGCGGCCCAGGGTCAGTTCGGCAACGCACTGCTCGGCTTCGCCCTGGCCGAAGCCACCGGTCTGTTCGGCCTGCTGATCGCCATGCTGATCCTCTTCAAGTAGATCCGGGACAGTCTTTCTTCCTGTCATCGGGCACACTTGAGGGGCCGTCATGCCGCAGCTCAATCCCGCCGATTTCGCGCCGCAAGTCATCTGGCTGGCGATCGTGTTCCTCGGCTTGTACTTTCTGATCTCGACTTGGCTGGCGCCAAGCATCGGCAGCGTTCTTGACGCGCGCACGGCGCGTATCGAGGGCGATCTCACCGAAGCCCGCCGGCTTAAGGAAGAAACGCAGAAAGCGATTGCGGACTATGAAAAGGCCTTGTCGGATGCACGGTCCAAGGCCGGTGCGCTTGCCCAGGGCGAGCGCGACCGGCTGAAGACCGAGGTCGACGGCGAGCGCGCCAAAGTGGAAGCCCAGTTGGGCGAACGCCTGAAAGTCGCCGAGGCGCAGATCAAAGCCGCTAAGGACATGGCCGTCGGCCAGGTCCATGACGTGGCCGGCGAGACGGTCGAGACGCTGGTGCAGGAACTGCTCGGCATCAAGGTGTCACGCGAAGATGCCATGGCCGCTGTTCGCGCACATGCTACGAATTAACGTACTTATCTGACGACTGGGAGAGCGCCGTGCAAGAGGCCGAAAGCCTGTTCAGCAATCCGGAATTTTGGGTCGGCGTCGCCTTCCTCGGCTTCGTGGCGCTGCTGCTCTACTACAAGGTGCCCGCGCTGGTCGCCAAGGCGCTCGACGCGCGCGCCGAAGCGCTGCGCAAGGAAATCGAAGAGGCGCGCAAGTTGCGTGACGAGGCGGCGAACTTGCTGGCCGACTATAAGCGCCGCGCCGGCGACGCCCAGAAGGAAGCCGACGCCATCATCGCCCGGGCCAAGGAGGAGGCAGCCGCGCTCGCCGCGGAGAGCCGCGCCAGCCTGACCGAGATGATGCAGCGCCGCACCAAGGCCGCCGAAGACAAAATCGCCCGCGCACAAGCGCAGGCCATTGCCGACGTACGCGGTGCCGCTATCGACGCCGCTGTCAGCGCAGCCCACGGTGTGATCGGCGCCAAGCTCACGGGGCAAGCGGGGCATGACCTGGTCGGGCGAAGCATCGGCGAGCTTAAGGGCAAACTGAGCTGACAACCGGCGCATCGCCATTGCGCACTCTCATTGCTGACCGCAACAGCCGATAGACGCCTGATTGTTTGTGGCTGATCCTATTGGCCGCTAATCTCTGGGGATTTGCTTGTTTCAAGGCGTCTGGAGGATAGCTATGTCGCGACGCAGCGCCGCCCTAACCGCACTGACATTGGTGCTCCTCCTCACCGGACCGGTTCTGGCCGAGGACAACCCCGCCACCGCGAGCGCGCCTGCAGCCAACTCAGCCGAGGCGCGCAAGCAAGAAGCCGTAGCCGCGTTCGTTGCGGCGATGGAGAGTAGCACCAAGGGCCCGGCAGCTATCGGTATGCTCGGCCAGGCGACGCTCAATCTACCCGCAGGTTACGTGTTCGTGCCGCGCGACTCGGCCAATCGCCTGATGCGCGCCTATGGCAACAGCGCGGGCGGCAGCAATTTCGCCGGCTTGATCATGCCGGCCGAGCCCTCCGAGCCCTGGTTCATCACCGCCGACTTTGAGCCGGCCGGCTATGTGAAGGACGAGGAGGCCAAGAACTGGGACGTCGAAGCCCTCCTGAAGAACGCCCAGGACGGCACCGAGGCGGGCAATGAAGACCGCGTGGCGCGCGGTTTCGGCAAAATCCGGGTCGAGGGCTGGGTAGAGAAACCCGACTATGACGCCAAGGAACACCGGCTGGTCTATTCGCTGCTGCTCAAGTCCTATGACGCTGCACCGGACGAGGGCGGCTCAGTGAACTATCAGACCTACGCGCTGGGTCGCGAGGGGTATTTCTCGCTTGACCTAGTGACCGGATCGCAGACAATCGAGCAGTACAAGGATCGTGCGCGGACGGTGCTGGCCTCCCTCGACTACGACCAGGGCAAGCGCTATGAGGATTTCGTAGCCGGCACCGACCATGTCGCCGAGTATGGCATTGCGGCGCTAGTCGGAGGCCTGGCGGCCAAGAAGCTGGGGCTGCTGGCGCTCGCCGGCCTCGCCTTTGTCAAGTTCGGAAAACTGATCGCCCTCGGCGCCGTCGCGTTGCTTGGCGGCGCGGCCACACTGTTTGGCCGCAAGAAGTCGTAGAGATCCCGCTCCTCCGGAAGGACCCACTGTGGTCACGATCCTCTCGTTGCTGACGAAACTGAAGTTCGCCAAAGCGTTCATCACGGCGGGCACCATGGTGCTGGCCATCGGCGGCTACACCATGCTGTTCGGCTGGCCGTTCGCGATCGGTTTCGTGCTGCTGATCTTCGTGCACGAGATGGGGCATTACCTCGCTGCCCGCCAGCGCGGCCTCGATGTCGGCCTGCCGGTGTTCATCCCATTCCTGGGCGCCTATGTGGCGCTGAAAGACCAGCCGCACGATGCCGAAACCGAGGCGCATGTGGCCTATGCCGGCCCATTCGTGGGCTCGCTCGCGTGCTTTGCGGTCTATTTCGCGTCGCGCCACTACGACAGCCGGCTGCTGCTGGCACTGGCCCAATCCGGGTTGCTGATCAATCTTTTCAATCTGATCCCGATTTCGCCGTTGGACGGCGGCCGCATCACGGCCGTGCTCGGCCCGCGCGTCTGGCTCGTGGGCCTGCCAATCCTCGCTGCCTTCTGGTACTACCACCCCAGCCCGCTGCTGCTGCTGGTCGGCCTGATGGCGCTGCCGAAAGTGATGGAAGCCTGGAATTACGATCCCAAGGCGCCCAAGAATCTGGCCTACTATGGTGTCCCCCTGGCGACGAAAATCGAATACGCCGGCCTTTATCTGATCCTGGTCCTGGTGCTGGCCATCGTGACCAATCTGCTGCACGCCGAACTGACAGGCAGCAGCGCGTACTGAGGGGGTGGTGCAGCCCTACCCACCCGCCAGGCTGGCCACGAAAACATCCAGCGCTGCCTTGGTCTCCTTGACGTCGTGCACGCGGATGATCTGCACGCCGTGAGCGGCTCCCGCCAGCGCAGCACCGATCGACCCGGGCATACGCCGCGCCGCCTCCGGCTCATTCGTGAGGCCGCCGATGAAGCGCTTGCGCGAGGCGCCGAGCAGCACCGGGCAGCCCAGCCCGTGGAACAGCGCCAGCGAGCCCATCAACTGCAGATTGTGCGCCGCCGTCTTGCCGAAGCCGATCCCGGGATCGACGATGATCCGCTCACGCACCACGCCAGCGGCCACCAGCGTATCGATGCGTCCCGCCAGATAGTCGTAGATGTCCGTTGGCGCATCGTCGTAGCGCGGATCGTCCTGCATCGTCTTTGGATCGCCCAGCGCGTGCATCAGCACCACCGGCACACCGGCTACGGCGGCAACCTCGATCATGGCGGGGTCGTAGGTCATGGCCGTAATGTCGTTGATGATATGGGCGCCCGCCGCCAGCGCCTGCCGCGCCACTTCGGCTTTGCGGGTGTCGATCGAGATCAGCGCCTCGGTCCGGGTACCCAGGGCCTCGATGACCGGCAGCACGCGGGCCAGTTCCTCGGCAACGGTGATGGCGTCGGAACCCGGGCGCGAGGATTCTCCTCCGATGTCGAGGATCGCGGCGCCCTGCTCGGCCATGCGCAGGGCGTGCTCGATGGCCTGGGCGCTGGAGGAGAATTGCCCGCCGTCGGAAAAGCTGTCCGGCGTCACGTTCACAATGCCCATCAGCTGCGGGCGATCCATCCGCAGACCGGCGATGCGCCGGCGCGGGCTGGTGAGATGGCCCAGGATGGTGTGTACCGGCAGTAGGGCCGGATTGACGTCCGTGTCCCAGAGATCGCTGAGCGGACGCAATCGGCGCGCCACCGCGGTGCCGCTGCGGGTGATCACTTCGATCGCCGTGAAGTCGAACGGGCCATCGCCGCACAACGGCAAAGTCCCGGGATAGCCGCCATCGTCGGGCGTTATGCTGCGGGAGGCGGCGCTGGCCGGGACGAGGCCGCATGGCCGCAGATAGCTGCGATGGGCAGGGGCGTGCTCGCGCATATCTCTCACCATGCCAACTCGGCCTGTGCGGCGATGGGACGCTCGACCCGTTCGGCGAACATACCGACCAGCGAGCCTGCATCCAAGGCCTGGCCGGCCTCCAGATGGATGCCCGAGGCGACATAGAGCGCATCGATTCCGAAGTTGTGGGCCCCGAGAATATCCGTGTTCAATCCATCTCCGATGGCCAGGATCTCGCGCTTGCCAATGGGTTTACAGCGGATCGCCTCGGCGCGGGCCAGTGCGGCCGCATAGATCGGCGAATGCGGCTTGCCGGCATAGGCGACTGCGCCGCCGAGCGTTTCGTAAGCCTGGCCCAGCGCTCCCGCGCAGTAGCAGAGGTCGGCGCCGCGCATGATCACGACATCGGGGTTGGCGCAGATCATCGGCAGCCTGAGCGCGTTCAACGACGCCAGTTGGGGGCCATAGACCGCCGGGGTCTCGTGCGTATCGTCGACCAGCCCTGTGCAGATCACGGCCTCGGCGTTGTCGGCCCCGGTGAGCCTGACGTCCAGCCCCGTGAAGATGCTGCGATCCTTGTCGGCGCCAATGTGCACCAGTCCCTTGCCGGCATAGGCTGAGATCAGGTCGCGCGTCACGTCGCCGGACGTGACGATGGCGTCGTAGGCCTCCTGGCCAATGCCAAGGCTCTCGATCTGCCTGGCGACATCGCCAAACGGGCGCGGCGCATTGGTGATCAGTACGACCAGCCCTCCGGCCATGCGGAAGGCCGTCAGCGCATCGACGGGGCCACGGAACGCCACCACGCCGTCGTGCAGTACGCCCCAGATATCGCACAGCCAAACCGGATAGCGCGCCGCCAGTTCGCGCACTGCCGGGAGGAGGGGGATGCTGATTGGATCCGTCGTCATGCCGCGCTCGGAGTTCGGTGGCTTAGGGGCAGAGCGCCCGATCACACCGTTAGCAGAGGCAGCGAACCCGCACCATGCCGCCGGACGGTCTCTCCCTCTGCCAGAGGAGACCTACGCGAAAGTGCGAGAGGCACAGTAATTCTCGTCATCCCCGCGTTGGTAGGGGGATGCAAACCGATGGCGGTCTCACCTGTCGATACATAACGCCAGCTGTATCAGACCCTTCCGTGGTGCTCACGTCGTGCCAGACTTTGAGATGCATGGATACCCGCCTGCGCGGTGACGAAATTTGGTTCTTCACGCGTTGTGCAGAGGTCTCCAAAGCTGCGAGTCCCCACATAGGTTTCCATCCTCTTCCCAGGATTTGACGTGCCTCTTCTCGCGGCAAATCCCAGGAAGCCAACGTGCGCTGGCCACGTCGTTTAGGTTGGCACTTCCGATGCATTGGGCGCTAAGCCACTCGCGCGGCGTCGCCAGCTCTGACTACGTCGGCGCGCAGCGGTTTCGCTTCCGAGAACAAACTTCCCTGGCCGAGCACCAGGCCGAATTCCTGGCCCAGCCGTGCGTGGTCCTCGCTGACAACACCAGTCAGGATCGTTTCCACGGCGCCGCGCCGCAGTTCGCCAACGGCAGCCGGATTGCCCTCCGCCGCCAGCAGCGCCGCCGAAATGCGCACAAAGCCGATGCGGCGCACCGTCAGTTCCTCGACCTCCAGGCCCAAGGTATCGGCATTGCCCAGCGCAAAGCGGAAGCCGGCGCGCGCCAGCAGTTCCATATTCTCGCGTTCTGCCCCATCGCCCTGCTCGATCTCCGCCTGATCGACCTCGAAGATCATCAGATCGGTCAACAGCGGATCGGCGTTCATGTCGCTGAGAAGACGCTCCAGGAACGCCCGGTCGCGGATTGCAGCCGATGACAGCCGCACGATCATGGCGCGCGCGCGCCCCTTCTCCGAGAGGTTCCGCTGAATGGCGCAGCAGCGCAGGATCGCGGCCCGCTCAACGGCGAGAGCCAGTCCCAGCGCGGTCGCCATCGGCTGATAATCGGCCAGTGCGAGTACCTTGCCCTTGCTGTCTACGATCTTGGGGAACACCTCATAGAGCCGCGCCTTGCGGTCTGAGAAGGCAACGACGGGTTGCAGATGGATCTCGACGTCACCTTCCGCCGCCTTGCGGATCGCCACAGCCAGCAGCGTCTCCGTCGAGGCTGCAGGGACCAGCGGTGGCGATGGCAAGCGCGGCGTTGGCGGAGTTGCTCGAATGGTGGTGGGAGTCGCAAGAGTTGGCTCGGGAATATGCGCCCGCGCAGGCTCCGGAGCGACCAGGCCACGATCCAGCTCCTCGGCATACTGCCGCACCAACGCATCCACCGCACCGGGCTCAGCCCAACCGCTCGACTGTTCGGCAACAACTTCAAGTGCAGGTTCCGCCGGTGCAGCACGCCGCGCCTTAGCCGGCTCGGCATCGCGCAAGGCCGCCGCGACCAGCGAGAGCTGGCCGGCGTGATGATCGGTAACGCGATCCAGATCCTCCGGCTCGAACTCGGCGTCGGCACGCGGCAGCGTCGGCTCACGCCGGGCTTGCAATCGCTGATTGCGGGCCGCCCTTGCGGTCTCAGGTTCGACCCCGACCGAGCTTGTCTCCAGGCTCCCGCCAGCACTGTCAACGACCTCTTCGAGCGTTCGGATGCGCATCAGCTGTACGTGCATGACGGCCGCCGCGACAAAGGCACCGGCCGCGCCCCCCGCTGCCGGAATCATCGCAAAGCCGGCCTGCAGATACAGTGCAAATCCAAGCGCCACCGCCGCTAAGGCCATTGCCATCAGCACCAGCACGTCCAACGTCGCCATGCCGCCAGAGGGTTGCGCCTGTGGGGCCGGCGCGGCCTTGGGCAGCGTGGCCTGATCCTGGAGTTTCTTGGACTTGCTCATGACGGTTCCTGCACGCTGTTTGCCTCACCAACGCACAACGAATCACTTGGTGACCAGGATTCCACAAGATGGCGCTGTCGCAACCGCGTGGTCCGACGCTGTCCTCAGCTTTCGACGTCCTGATGAGGATTCTCGGTCCCAGTAGTGCCCGCTTCGCCACAGTGCTAAGCTAGGGTAAGATGTTGGCGGCTGCCGCAATCTCGCCGCTGCATCCCGTAAAGCTTGCTTAACCGATTCGGCCAGAGTGTTGGGGCTCACCACCGCCCCACTTTAGCGTATGGTAACAGACCGATGTCGCCCCGTAAGATCACTGCCGGTTCCCTCGTTCAGTCCCCTACCCATCCCGAGTTGGAAGGGCAGCGGGTGTTCCTCACCGGTATCGCCGATGGCACGGGCGAGGCGGTTGCGCAGGTATTCGCGCAGCAGGGTACGCGGTTGGTACTGCATAGCCGGCAGGAACCTTCGCGCGCGACGGCGCTGGCCGATGGCGTCGCCCCGATCGCCTCGTCCTTGCGCTTCTTTTCAGGCGACATCGCCAGCGATCAGGCGGCTTGTGAGCGCCTGAGCCGGGCCGGGCTTGGAGCCTATGGGGGCGTCGATCTGCTGATCAATTTCATCGCGCTGCCCCCCGCTGCCGCCGATGACGGCCGCGACGTTGGCGACATCGAAGACCGGGTCGCCGATGCGCTGCGCCCCGCCCTGGTGCTGGGCCGCGCCGTAGCCGATCACGCCCGCAATTCCGGCCAGCCATCGACGGTCATCCACGTTAGCCTCGCGCGCCCCGGCAAGGGCGCGGCCTTTGCGGCCTACGGCATGCTGAAGGCCGGATTGGAGGGAATGGCGCAGGATCAGGCGCGCCGCTGGTTCAGCCACGATGTCTGCGTCTACGCCTTCGTCCCGGGCCTGCCAGACGATCCGTTTGCGGACGACGAGATGGGCAATGTCGTTCCCGCGCGCTCCAACTTCGATGCGTCGCTGAGCGCAATCCTGCTCAACGCGGCCAGCGGCCGGTCGCGCTGGTTGAATGGCGTGACGGTTGCCATTCCGGAATAGAGTTCACGGATACAGCCGTTCCTTGCTCCACGCCTCGTCGACCGCTCCACGCCGGAATACCGCCCGGTCGTGCAGTCGGAACGGGCGGTCGTGCCAGAACTCGATCTCCAGCGGCGTGACGCGAAATCCCGACCAATGGGGCGGACGCGGAACATCGCCGATGGCGTATTTCGCGGCGTAATATGCGACTGATTTTTCCAACGCGAACCTGCTCTCCAGTGCGCGCGATTGCGCGCTGGCCCAGGCGCCGATGCGGCTGCCGCGGGGACGAGTTGCGTAATAGGCATCCGCCTCGGCGGCGGAAACCTCGCTTACCGTCCCGCGCACCCGCACCTGGCGGCGCAGCGATTTCCAGTGGAACAGCAGCGCCGCCTTGTGCGACGTCACAAGCTCCCGGCCTTTGGCGCTTTGGTAGTTGGTATAAAACACGAAGCCACCACCCGAGACGTCTTTCAGCAGCACCATGCGCACGTTCGGCAGTCCATCGGCATCGGCGGTGGCCAGCGCCATGGCGTTTGGATCGTTGATCTCGTGCTCCTGCGCGGTCGCGAACCAGTCGGCGAACAGCGCCATGGGGTCGGCAACGGCAAAAAAATCCCCGGCTGACGGGGCGTGGGCGGAAATGTCCTTCGGATCGGCCATCGGGGCACCTGTCGACGACGGCGCGCGTTGCGCCTTTACCTGCTCTTAACGCAACGACGGCAGCATGGCCATGGTTGTCGGTTGTGGCGCCGTTGCGTTCGGGTTGGTCATGCGTTTTACGTCTTGGATTGCGGCCTTGCTGCTCGCCGCCGCTGTAACAGTCTTTTGGCAGCCGGCCGCCAACTCGGCCGAACGCCGGCTACCGAACCCCTAAGCGCCAAACTCACCGACGACGATCCCGTCGCCCTACTCGAAGCCATGGGCTATGCGCTCGACGAGGTGGCCGATGGCGCGACCTACGTCTGGCGCCGCGTCGATGCTCCGCTGAAGGGCGCCGTGCGTCCCGTCGCCAGCTTTCGCAACGAGAGCGGCTCCGATCTGCCGCCGCCTGTCGGTGACGCTGACCTACGAGCACGCGACGCACTGGACCAACGCCGTCGCCTGCCGCGAGGACAACGGGCGCTGGATCATCGGCGGGTAAGCTTCTCCCGCGCGATGGACCAGAGCTGGCCGGCGTGCCAGCATGCTCCCAACACCTCAGGGAGAGAAAAATGACCACAAAACCCAGCATCGGCTTCATCGGCGTCGGCTTCATGGGTCACGGCATGGCCAAGAACATCATCGAAAAGGGCTTTGCGCTCACCGTGCTCGGTCATCGCAACCGCGCGCCGGTCGATGACCTCGTGGCCAAGGGCGCCACGGAGGCCAAGACCGCCGCCGAACTCGCGCGGTCTTGCGACATCATCTTCATCTGCGTGACCGGCTCGCCGCAAATCGAGGCCTTGGTACGCGGCCCTGAGGGCCTGAAAGCCGGAGCGAAAAAGGGCCTGATCATCGCCGACTGCTCCACCGCCGACCCGACCTCGACGCTGGCGCTGGCAGCAGAGCTTAGCCCCCATGGCGTCCACTTCATCGACGCCCCCCTGGGCGGCACGCCGGCGCAAGCCGAGGCCGGCAAGCTATCGACCATGATCGGGTCGTCTGCGGAGGTCTTCGAGCGTGTCAAACCGGTCTGCGAGGCCTGGGCGGCCAAGGTCGACCACATCGGCGCGGTCGGCGACGGCCACAAGATGAAGCTGATCAACAACTTCCTGTCGATGGGCTACGGCGCGATCTACGCCGAAGCGCTAACCTTGGCGCAGAAGTCCGGCATCTCGCCCCAGGTGTTCGACAAGGTCCTGCGTGGCAGCCGAATGGACTGCGGCTTCTACCAGACCTACATGGACTACGTGCTCACCCGTAACCGCGACGCCCATAAGTTCACCATCGCCAATGCCGCCAAGGACACGCGTTACCTGGCCGCAATGGCGGATGCAGTGGGCGTGGTCAATCCAGTCGGGAGCGCGGTGAAAAACGCCTATGGCGCTGCCCTGGCCGCCGGCAAGGGCGACGAGTTCGTGCCTATGCTGTCGGACTTCGTGGCGGCGGGAAGTGGTGTGAAGTTGGGCAGCTGACAGCTACATCCCGGGCATCAGGTACACGGTTGGCTCGGCAGGAAGCATCCCGGCGGAAACCACCAACTTGTCCTCGGTTAGCTTCTCGATCTTGAAGTCCCGGGCCGCGACTTCCGTGAACCGCTCGAGGCTGCCCGCAAAGCGCGCATGCATCGGGAGAATGACGCGCGCGCGCAAGAGTTTCAGCACCGCCATCATGTTGCCGACCGGCAGCGTCATGCCACCATCGACCGGGACCATGACGACATCGAGCCTGCCGATGCGCCCGACCTGCTCGGGCGAGAGTTCTTGGTGCAGATGCCCCAGGTGGCCGATGCACAGGCCCGCCGTCTCGAAAACAAAGATGGAGTTTCCGTTGACCTCGCGCCCCCCGGCGCCATCGCGGATATCAGTTGTTACGTTGCGCACGCGCAAGTCCGAAACTTCGATGTCGTGCGAAGCCCGGTCCTGCCCGGCCTCGGGCCAGCCCTTCAGTACGTGTTTGATCCCGGGATCGGGAAAGTTGGTGTAATGCGACGAGTGCGCATGATTCATGGTGACAATGTCGGGCACGCCGCCGCCCGCATAGCCGGCATAATCCGTCGCCGCGCGCACACCCTGTTGAGTTTCGATCACGAACGTGGAGTGATCGGCATAGGTGATTTGCACCTCGTCTTTTTTCAGGCTGGCAAACTGCACGCGGGCAGCCCCTTGCGCGATGGCCAGACATTCGGACGGTTTGGCTTGTGCGTTGGCCGCGACGGCCAAGAGAAGCGAGACTGCGGCGGCGACAAGGAAACGCAGCATGGCGGTCGGTCCAATTGGCGGCTTGGCCAAGTCAGTCTACTCGCACTCGGCGGCGGTGTCAGCCGGCATGTGCCAGAATCGGGTGAAGCTGGAGTGAGGGGGCCGGTTAGCACAGGCTACGCCCCCGCATCACCTCATACAGCATCACCCCTGTCGACACCGCGAGATTGAGACTCTCCGTGCGCCCCCACATCGGGATGCGCACCAGCCGCGCGCAGGTGGCCGTCAGCCCCGGTGTCAGCCCGTCGCTCTCGCTGCCCATCAGCACCACGACCTCCTTGCCGGCTTTCGCATCGCGATAGTCAAGATCCGCCCCACCAGCCATTCCCACGACCTCGCGCCCGCGCGCCCAGGCCACGAACTCGGCCTCCGAACACCGCACCAACGGCACATTGGCGATGCTGCCCGAGGTCGCGCGCACGCATTCGGGTGAGTACGGATCGGTCGCCTCGCCAATCAAAACGACGCCGGCACAGGCCACGGCGTCCGCCGTCCGGATGATGGTGCCGAGATTGCCGGGATCGCGCGGCCGGTCGAGCGCCAGCCAAAGTCCCTCCAGCTGCGCTGGCAACTCCGCCCAGCGCTGGCGCAGCACGCCGACCACATCTTGCGGGTTGTCCTTGCCGGTGATCTTGGCGAGCAGCGCTGTGTCGGCCTCGATCAGCTCGCGCGCCACGATGCGGGGTGCCCGGCCGGAATGCCACAGCTCCACCACCTTGAATCCGGCCTCGGCGGCGCGCGCCACGAACGCCTCGCCCTCCAGCAGAAACAACCCGCCCGCCGCCTCGCGGTGCTTCTTCTGGGCGAGGGCTGCGGCCGCCTTGACGCGCGGATTGGTGAGGCTGGTGATGATCATGTCTCGATATCGCCCATCCGTTTAGCCGCGGCAATCACCCTGTGGGCGCGCGGCCGATTGCAGCGTATCCTGCTTGGCGCTGCCCGGCACGGCAGCTAGCCTGCCCCAACGCCGAACCCCGAGTCGCAAAGCCCGATCCCGCCCATGGCCGCAGCAGCCACGAAACTTAGCCCAGCCTCCGACGCCTTGCCGCGTGCCGAGGCGATCCTGCATGCGACTTTCGGCTATTCCGCTTTCCGGCTGCACCAGGCTGCCATTGTCGAGGCGCTGATCGACGGCGCCGACGTGCTCGCCCTGATGCCGACCGGCGGCGGCAAGTCGCTGTGCTACCAAATCCCCGCGCTCGCCCGCCCTGGTACCGGCATCGTGGTTTCGCCGCTGATCGCGCTGATGCAGGACCAGGTGGATGCGCTGCACGAAGTTGGCGTGTCGGCCGCCTTCCTGAATTCCTCGCAAACGCCGGAGGAGCAGCGCGCGGTCGAACGCCGGCTGGCCGACGGGTCGCTCAGCCTGCTCTATGTCGCCCCTGAACGTCTGCTGACGGAGCGCATGCTCGGGCTGTTGCGCAATGCCGACATCGCGCTGTTCGCGATCGATGAAGCCCACTGCGTTTCGCAATGGGGCCACGACTTCCGGCCGGAATATCGCCAGCTGTCGCGGCTACACGATCTGTTCCCGAATGTACCGCGCATCGCGCTCACCGCCACCGCCGACGAGAAGACCCGCGACGAAATCATCGAGCAGCTGCAGCTCGAGAACGCACAGAAGTTCGTCGCCAGCTTCGACCGGCCGAACATCCGCTACACTATCGAGGCCGGCGGGTCGGGATCGGGGCGCGAGCGCCTGTTCAACTTCATCCGCGAGAACCACGCCAAGAACTCGGGCATCGTCTATTGCCTCAGCCGCAAGCAGGTGGAAGAAACCGCCGAGGCGCTGTCGGCCAAGGGACGGATCGCCTTGCCCTATCATGCCGGTCTGGACGCCAGCGTGCGCCGCAAACATCAGCAGCGCTTCTTGCGCGAAGACGGCATCGTGATGGTGGCGACCATCGCCTTCGGCATGGGCATCGACAAGCCGGATGTGCGCTTCGTCGGCCATCTCAGCCTGCCGAAGTCCGTCGAGGCCTATTACCAGGAGACTGGCCGCGCGGGCCGCGATGGCGAGCCGGCCGACGCCTGGCTGACCTATGGCATGCAGGACGTGGTGATGCAGCGCCAATGGATCGCGCAGGGCGATGCCGGCGAGGAGCGCAAGCGCGTCGAGACACAGAAGCTGGATGCGCTGTTGGGCCTGACGGAAATAACGAGTTGTAGACGCCAAAGACTGCTCGCTTACTTCGGCGAGGCCGATACGCCGGCTTGCGGCAATTGCGACAATTGCCTCAGTCCGCCCGCGACCGTCGATGGCACCGAAGCGGCGCGCAAGGCGCTCTCGGCCATCTACCGCACCGGGGAGCGGTTTGGCGCAGGCTACGTGATCGCTGTGCTGCGCGGGGAGGGCGATGAGCGGGTGGCCAAGAACGGCCACGACAAATTGCCGGTGTTCGGCATCGGCAAGGCCATGAACGATGCCGACTGGCGCGGCCTGTTCCGGCAATTGGCCGTGCAAGGACTGATCGAGACCGACATGGAGCGCCACGGCGCACTGCGGCTGATGCCCAACTGCCGGCCGCTGCTGCGCGGCGAAGTGACGTTCGCGATGCGCAAGGAGACGCGCGTCCCAGCAGCGAAACGCGCCGAGCGGACCCGCGGGTCCCGCACCGGCCAGAGCGCGCCCGTGGCCGCCACCGACGAACCGATTCTGGCGGCGTTACGCGCGCTGCGCACACGTCTTGCCTCGGAGGGCAACGTGCCGCCCTACGTTATTTTCCACGATCGCACGCTGCACGAACTGGCCGAGAAGAAACCGCTCAGCGCCGGCGCCCTGCACGGCGTTACCGGGCTGGGCGAGGTGAAGATCTCACGCTACGGCTCGGCAATCGTCGAGGTGATGTTGCATTTGGCGGAGCCGAAGGCGGGGTCAGGCTGACGCCACCGCCCTTGTGCTGCCGCGTTTGACATCTACGCGTTTTCCTGGCTGCCACGGAGCGCTTTGTCAGAGGGCTGACTGGCATGAAACGATCTGACATCGACGTCATGGCGCGCCGCAATCCAGTGGCAATTCTGTTTGGCGCAGTGCTGGATTTCTTCAACCGGCTGGGCCGGCATTGGTTCATGCTGCTGATTCTGTTGGGTGGTGTGTGCCTGGCCATCCGCGGCACCATCTTGCTGGACTATGGCGTCGCTTATCTGTTCCGCGAGGACAAGCCGCTCTCCGGCTACGCGCTCGAAACGCTGCTGCAAAGCCCGAGCTTTTTCACCCAGATGCTGGCCGTGATGCTTGCGGGGGCTGCCTGGGTGTTCGCCGTCGGCCTTGACGCCGACACCACCGACGACGTTCCCGAGCCCAAGTACCACCAGCAGCTGCCGGGCTTTGCCCTGCGCATCTTGTTGCTCAGCTCACTGCCGTTCCTGGCCCTGATCTATCCCGCTTCCGACGCCATCGCCCCCTTGCGCGACGGCGAGATTACGCGGGCGGCGCTCGGCTGGGTGGCCGGGCTGTTCTTGACTCTGCTCGTGCTGTCGGTCGCCTCGCTGATCGAGTACCTGCTCAGCACGTTCCACGTCGGCCATCTCGGCTTTCGGACCTGGCTCGCCAAGCGATCGATCCACATCGAGAAATGGGTGGCTTGGAACAGCATCAACTGGCGCGTCATCATTCTGTGGGCAATGTATGTGCTGACCTGGGCCGGCATCATCGTGGTCGCCGCCTATCTACCGGCAGTGGCGATCTTCGGCCTGGTCGGCATCGCGCTCGGCGGTTATGTGGCGCTGAACTTCATCGTCGAACGCATGCGCTTCTATGCGCTGCTGGCGGTGTTCGGCCTGGCGTTGCTGGCGCGCTCGGGCGACCCCTTTCTCTACACGTTTCCTGGCCTGGAAGCCCAGTATCAGATTTGCGACACCTTGCGTGCGCAGGGCGCTGGCAACGCCGCCACGCAGCAGCGGCCGCTGTGGTGCCGCAATGCGTCGGCGAGCACGACGCCCAATGAAGACTATCGCCAGGTCAAGCGTTCGGCCTCGCTGCAGGCGCTGAAAACGCTGCGGCTGGCCAAGGGCGTCGGCGGCTCGGCGCAACTGCCCAAGCTGGTGGTGCTGGCGATCTCGGGTGGAGCCTACCGCGCTGCGTTCTGGGGCGCGCTGGTGCTGGACCGCCTGCGCGAAGAGAGCGTGGCAGGGGCGCCGCTGGAAGGCTTTACTCAGAGCATCCGCTTGGTCAGCGGCTCCTCGGGAGGCATGGTGCCGGCATCCTATTTCGTCATGCTGCCGCCCAAGCAGATGCAGAGCTGGACCACCGAGACCAGCCTTGAACAGATAATCTCGAGCGATATCGGGGCCGCCGGTGGTCTGCCGCGCGGCGAGCGCAGTTTCGACAGCCTGTCACCCATCGCCGAACAATTGGTGCAGCGCGACATCTTCAACAGTTTCTGGCCCTGGCGCACCACCAGCGATCGCGGCCGTACGCTTGAACAGCAGTGGGGCGGCCTCAATGTCACCTTCGAGCAGTTGCGCGCCGAAGAGGCGGCGGGTCGGCGGCCATCGCTGATCCTGTCGCCGATGATAGCGGAGACGGGTCAACCGCTGTTGATCAGCAATCTCGATCTCACCGGTATCAGCGATACCATTGCGCGCGAAGGGCCCGGCAAGCGCCAGACCGTGGAATTGTTCCGTGAGCTGCCGGAAGCGCGTCGTGGCCTGAAGCTGTCGACGGCAGTGCGCATGGCGGCGACCTTCCCTGGCATCACGCCATCCGTCAGCCTGCCGACCATTCCAGCGCTGCATCCCCTCGATACCGGCTATTTCGACGACTACGGCATGTCGGTGGCGCTCGGCTATCTGAAGCAGGACGACGTCATCAAATGGATCGCCGACAACACGTCCGGCGTCATCCTGGTGCAGATCAACGCCTTCCCGGTGCGCAGCGCGCCAGCGGACGCAGGTGGCGAAGGCTGCGCCGATCTGCCCACGGCGCCGCGCGAAGGTTATCTGTGGGACACGCTCGCCCCGATTTCCAGCCCGCTGACCGGTCTGTTCTCCTCGCGTGGCGCCAGCATGGTGTTCCGCAACGACCAGGAGTTTGATACGCTGCGCCAGCTGATGCAGAAGGTGCCTGGCAAGGACGGCAAACCGCTGAGCTTTGAGCGCGTCGGGTTCGAGAATGCGGCGCGAGCCAGCTTCTCATGGTATCTGCCGCAGAGCGACCTCGAATGCATGCGTTCGCAGTTGCAGGCGCCGCACAACAAGGCGGCGTTCGCCGAGCTTAGCAAGCTGTGGCGCAACGGTGCGGCCGAGCCGGTGGTGACAGGCGCTGCCGAGCCGGCTGCCGGAGTCGCGGTGACGCCTTAGTACATGACCGGGAATGTTGGCATGCGGATCGTTGCGGGGAGATTGCGTGGACGGGCTATTATCAGCCCCGAGGATCAGTTGATCCGTCCGACCTCGGATCGTACCCGCGAAGCGGTGTTCAACATTCTGGCACACGGCGCGGCGGCGGTTACGCTTGAGGGTGTTCGTGTCATCGATCTGTTTGCGGGCACCGGCGCGCTTGGGATTGAGGCCATCTCGCGCGGCGCGGCCTACGCGCTGTTCGTGGAAGAGAGAGCCGAAGCGCGCGGGCTGATCCGCGAGAACGTCGAAGCGTTGGGCCTTACCGGCTGCACACGGATCTTCCGCCGCGATGCCACCGATCTGGGGCCGGCGAGCCAGCTGGGCCAGTTCGGCCTGGCGTTTCTCGATCCGCCCTATGGTAAAGGCCTTGGAGACAAGGCGCTAGCCTCGCTTCTGGCCGGCAAATGGCTGACGCCGGGGGCGGTCTTGGTTCTCGAAGAGCGGGCAGGTATTGAAATCCAAGCGCCGCCCGGATTGTCCGTCCTGGACCAGCGCATTTACGGCGACACGCAAGTAAGTTTCATACGCCATGAGTGAACCGGTCCAGCACATTGCGCGTGATCCTCTCCACAAATGGGTCGCGGTCGATCAGGCCCGCCACCCATTCGCAGGTGCCGGCGGTGAACACTTCGCCCTTGCCCTTGCGGAAATTGACGATCATGCCGGAACCACGGCGCATTCTCTCCATCGCCTCGGGCGTGGCCGCGCCATGCACGGCTTCGGCGGCAAAGCGCAGATCGTCATCGCCCAGGAATGGGACGGTGCCACGCTCGCCATGGTTTTCCTCGGCCAAGACGGCGAGACACATGGCGATGATCTCCACGCCTTCGGGCGCGCCATCCGTACCCAGAGCCACCGGCAGGCCATCGCGGATGGTGTAGTCGAGCCCATCCACCTCGTAGCCGAAAATGCGCGAGGCCGCGCCGAACACATCGCCGTAGTAGAGGTCGGTATTGGCGAAGGCCCAGTGTTTGGGCCGGTAAACGGTGAAGCCCCCGCTCCCGCGCGGAGCGGCTCCGGCCCAGCCCGCATACATCCCGCGCAAGCGCGTTGACGCCGAAGGTTGAGGCTCCGGGGCGAGCGACTTCGAGCGATTCCCAAGCCGTGGTCGTGCGCGAGCGCTGTTTCGAGTTGTAGAGCGGATCTTCCGCACGCGCCCGGTATTTGTAGCACACCTGCGTCGCGCCATCGTCCTCCAGCCGCGTCTGCCACAGGAAGTTGCCGGCAAAGCGTGCGGCCTTACCGCCGCTCTCGACAAAGGCATCCAACGCGTCGCGCATCTCCGCCGTCCAGTACTCGTCGTGACCGACGAAAACGGCGAGCTGATAGCGTCTCAGTAGTCCGGGATCGTCGTGCAGATCGTGCAGAGCGCAGACATCGACGCCGTAGCCCGCCCCTTCCGCCCAGCGCAGAAAATGCCGCTCGTAGCTGGCCCAGCCGGCCGAGGCGTATTTCTTGGAGTAGCCGTTCGCATACGCCCATTCCACATGCGGGTGCCGCAGCGCGGCTCCCATCACCGGCGGCGTTCGGAATGGCACGCGGGGCGCGCCCTCGGGCAGCACGACAAAGC
Source organism: uncultured Alphaproteobacteria bacterium (assembly GCA_963732765.1). Taxonomy (GTDB): domain Bacteria; phylum Pseudomonadota; class Alphaproteobacteria; order Rhizobiales; family Hyphomicrobiaceae; genus JANYHF01. Next base: position 768,653 of record CAVTAS010000010.1, read on the forward strand.
CACGTGAGAACGGCCGGTGTATCGAGACACGCGGACTGAACTGATTGCGATCCGGTCCGGTGATGCCCTCGTAGTGGTTCGATCCGCCCCAGTCGTTGTAGGCCGCCCAGGTGCCGGTCGCCGCCACCAGCAGAATTGCTCCAACTTTGGCTGCCCCGGCGCGGACCAGGACAAGGTGATGGTATGTGAGCTTGGCGCCATCCGCTGTTTGGCCAGTCAGTTGAACGACGTAGCCGCCGGATCGCCACTCAGCCGGAACAGTAAACTCCAACGCAACTGGCCAACCACAACCCGTCACCGAACAATCGTCCGGGGCCTGATGGAACTCGCCCCTCAACCCTTTGAGCGACCATACTGTCTGTCGCTCAGCGCCGTCGCGCCAGATTTCCAGATCGAAAACAGCGACGGTTGTCGACACATGCAGCCGCACCGTATCGCCCGGCTCATAGCTCCAGCGATCGGTATAGGCCCAGAGCTGCGGCACGGCGGGATCGTTGCTCGCCCGCTCGTAGAAATTCTCAGCTATCGCGCTAGGCCACGGCCCCCGCGTGGTGGAGCCGCGCAGGGGATGCTCCGCCATCAGATCGATTCCAGCGCCTGCTCCAGGTCGGCGATCAGGTCCGACACATGCTCGATGCCGACGGAGACGCGCAACAGATTGACCGGCACCAGAGAACTCCGGTCCCTCGACCGATTTTCGATGCTCAATGAGGCTTTCTACACCACCCAGCGAGGTCGCCGGATAGAACACTCTTACGGCTGTCGCGACCCGCTTGGCCTCCGCCGCCCCGCCCTTTACGAGGATCGACAGCATGCCGCCGAACCCACCCGTCATCTGCTTTTTGGCGATGGAATGCTGGGCATGGCTTGGCAGCCCCGGATAGATGATGCGCTCGACCTTGGCGTGCCCCTCGAAGTGCTTGGCAATCGCCATGGCGTTGTTCGACTGGCGCTCGAAGCGCACAAAGAGCGTCCGCATGCCGCGCACCAGCAGCCAAGCCTCGAAGGCGCCCAGCACCGCGCCCTGCAACTTCCGGATAAAGTGAATCTCGTCGAATAGCGCATCTCTGCGCGCGCAAGTGACGACGCCGCCGGTGATATCGGAGTGCCCGTTCAGGAACTTGGTCGCTGAATGGACCACGACGTCCGCACCGAACTCGATCGGCCGCGTCGTGCAGGGCGGCGCATTGGTGCCGTCGATGCCCAGCAGCGCCCCGGCCCCATGGGCGATGCGCGCCGCCTCGGCGATATCGACCACCTCGAAGGTCGGATTGGCCGGGCTCTCCAGCCAGACCATCTTGGTACGCCCCGGTTTCACCGCCGCGCGCAAAGACCCGATATCGTTCTGGTCGAACTGATCGATGGTGAGGTTCTTATGCTCGGCCATCCGGCGCAACCACAGCAGCGCGCCGAAGTACATGATTTGGGGCACCACCACATGCGACCCCGGTTTGACGGTCTCGAACACCGCCTGCATCGCGGCCAGCCCCGAGCCGAATAGCTGCGAACCTGCGCCGCGCTCAAGCTCGCAGATGATCTTCTCCGCGAGGTCGATGGTTGGGCTCTCATAGCGCGAATAGTTGTAACCGCTGCGCAGCTCGTAACTCTCGTCGCGCGCAAAGGTCGAGGTCGGATGGATCGGCGGGGCCACCGCGCCGGTCTCCTTGTCGAGATAATGCAGTGCCTGCGCGGCGGCGGTTTCGGGAGCGTGGGGGCGGTTGTGGGTCATGGCATCAGTGTGCGGCGGAGGCGACGAAGGGTCAATGGGGAGAGGCACCGTTCACCGGCAAGAGTGTGGCGGGCCATCGCTGGCACGGTATGTACCGCAAGCTGGTTTGGGACGACCGATCGACAGCATTACAACGACAAACGAAACGAATGACCTGTGCGCTATCTCGGCCAGCTCGCCTGGACATTCCCACCACCCCAGTCCTCCCCCGTGGGAGAAGAATCAGGCGAGTTGGGGGAGGTTGGCACAGGTTTTTCCTTTGGTTGTTCGGTATCACATGGCCTTCGCTGTTTGCGAGGCCGACGTCACGCATGCCACGCCGTGGTTCACTACGTTCACGAGCCGGCAGCTCATCCAGTGAGCCCGCCCGCGCCATCGCCTTCTTCCTCCGCAAGCGGTTCGCCATCGCGCGTGGCTGGCGCGCTACGGGGGGCGATTGGCACCGAGCGCACGTGGTCCTCGATGTGTTCGATCATCAGCCCGGCCACATCGCGCCCTGAAAGCCCCTCGATGCCTTCTAGGCCGGGGGACGAATTGACCTCAAGCACCTTGATGCCGTCGTCTGCCTGCAAGAGATCGACGCCGGCCACTTGCAGCCCCATAGCCATCGCGGCCTTAACAGCGATCTGCCGCTCCTCGCGCGTCAGGCGCACCGGCTCGGCCTGGCCGCCCATGTGGAGATTGGAGCGGAAATCGCCTGCCGCCGCGCGCCGCCGCATGGTCGCTACGACCCGCTCGCCGACCACCAGACAGCGGATGTCGGAACCCGCGCTCTCCTCGATGAAGTCCTGTACCAGGAAGTCGGCCTCGGCGACGCGGAAGGCGCTGATGAGGGATTCGGCCGAGGCATCGGTCTGGGCCAACACCACGCCGCGGCCTTGCGTGCTGGCCAGCAGCTTCATCACCAGGGGGGCGCCGCCGACCAGTTCGATCAGCTTCTGCGAATCCTTGCTGGAATGGGCAAAGGCTGTCAACGGCATCGGGATACGATGCTGGGCGAGCGTCTGATGCGCCAGCAGCTTGTCACGCGAGATGCCGATGGCCTGCGCTTTGTTCAGGCAATAGGAGCCGACAATCTCGAATTGGCGCACCACCGCCATGCCATAGCGCGTGATCGACGAACCGATGCGCGGGATCACCGCATCGTAGAACGGCAGCGGCTTGCCGTGGTGATGGATCGCTGGCGCTGTAGTATGGATCGAAAGATAGCATCGCGCCGTATCGATCACGTCGACCATATGCCCGCGCTCCACGGCGGCATCGCGCAGGCGCTGGCTGGAGTAACTGTCAGGCTCGCGCGTCAGGAGCGCAATGCGGAGGTTGCGGCGAACGGCAGGCTGAGCCGCGATGGTGTCGAAGAGATCGTAGTCGAGCGTCCCCTGCTGGCACGACAGCGTTGGCGCCACCAGCATGTCCGGCTGGATCGCCTGCCGCCCCAGCAGCATGCGATAGGACATGGCCTGGCGGTTCGTCAGGGAGATCTCAATGGGCCACGTGCGTCCTCCGATCGACACCTGCGTCGCGATCACATAGCGCCACTCGGTTTCGCCGTTGGACGACGTGAACTGCCGCCGGTCGGCAACGTTGCCGGTGCAGAACACCTCGATATCGTCGCGGCCGGGGACCGGATGAACACCGAACCGGATGCGCCGATGCCCTTCGCCGAAGGGTTCGATAGCGAAGGCGTGCAGGGCCGAGGTCTTGGCGCCGGTGTCGACCTTCAGCTTCAGCGCTGGCAGGCCAAGCTCGTCGAGGGCCGCCCATTCTTCCCACCCCAACACAAAGGGGCCGGAGCTGTTGCCACTGATCATGATCGTTTCCCGTGCGTCACCGCGATGGATCGCCTTAGCACGCGCTGGCGGTCGATGTCCCAATTCGGCCCCTTTCTCGGGGACAACGGTGGTATCTGGACGAACGAACTGCAGCCCCGGGGGCGGCAGACGCCGGAGCAAGAATGCAAGGAGGCTGCAGGTGGGGGTTTGGCCGCAAATCAAGCGGATCGGTCGGGCTGCGTGTGCGCTGGCGATGGGGGCTGGCCTGCTTGGCGGCGCCGGGTTGGCCGCAGACCAGACCGCGGTGAAGTCGCAGCACGGCTTCTGGCAGGTTGTCTGCAAGACGCCCGAAGGCGCCAAGGCCGAGCTTTGCGCTTTGGTGCAGGACGTGACAAGCGAGAGCAATCCGGATGTTCAGCTATCCGTGCAGTTCCATCAGGCGCCTGATGGCTCCAAGGTGTTGCGCGTCCATGCGCCGCTCGGCCTGCTGCTGCCGCCCGGTCTTGGCCTGCAGATCGATCAGGAAAAGGTGGGCAATGCGCAGTTCGTGCGCTGCCAGGTGGTCGGCTGCGTCGCCCAGGTGACGCTGCCGCCGGAACTGCTTGCCAAATTCACTTCCGGCAAGACGGCCTGGTTCATAATCTATCAGACCAAGGAGCAAGGCATCGGCATTCCGGTGGCGCTGGATGGTCTCGGCAAGGCGCTTGCCGAACTGAAGTAACTGATGAACTGCAGCCGTTGGCGATGAGCAGCCTCCTGGCAAACTGGCGCGCTATGCCAAGAGGGCGGCGGCCGTAGCTTCATCTGTGATCAACCCGTTGATCAGCTGACCGGCAAGTGCGGCGCGCAAGGCCGGCAGTTTGCGTGCCCCCATGGCCGCGCCGATGACGAGACAGGTTTCGCGCGAGGGGATCGGGCAACCGGCCACACGCTCGTTGGTGAGGCCCTCGATGAGCCGTCCTTCGGCATCGAAGACCCAACCGACGATTTCGCCAACGGCGCCAGCGACCCGCAACGCTTCCAGCTCGGGCGCGGTGAGGAAGCCGTCAACAGCAAGCGGCGCCGCCGCCCCGAGTTCGCCGATGCCCACGAACGACACGTCGGCTCTGGCCGCCAGCGCCAGCGTAGCGGCGATCAAGGACTGGCGGTGCAGCATGCCTCGTTCGGACGCCGTTGACGCGAATACCGGCAGCGGGAATGGGTAATGGCGCGCCTTGATGGCGTCGGCCATGCTGAAAATCACGTTGTAGTAGGCTGCCGAACCGTCCGGACCGACGTTTCCGGTCAGCGATACGATGCGGTGCTGCGAGCAGTCCATGCGCGGCAACAGGTCGGCTGCGGCTTTCAGTGTGCGCCCCGTCCCCATGGCGAGCACGATCGGATCGACCGAGCGCAAGCGGCGCTCAATCTCGACAGCTACGGCCTCGGCAATACCCAGCGTCGACGAGGTAGAGGCAGGGTCGGACGGCACGACCTCGACGAAGGAAAGGCCAAAGCGGGCGCCAAGCCGGTCAGCCAGGTCCATGGTCTCGGCGATCGGGTGTTCGAGGCGGACGCGTATCAGGCCTTCGGTGACGGCCAATGAGACAAGGCGTTGAGCCGTTTGGCGGGAGACACCAAGCTTGGCCGCGATGTCTTCCTGGGTGTTGCCGGCGACATAGTACAGCCAGCCGGCGCGTGCGGCGTCGTCAAGTCGTTGGTCCGAGGGATCTTTGCGCCGGGTCATCCCGGCAACGGTATAGGGCTATCGCCGCGGCGGCAACAGCGGGGACACGAAGATCATCGGCAGGGGCGGCGGCGGGAGACGTTCCCTAACCGCCGGCCGAGCAAAATTCCGGGTCCCCGTCCGTCAGTTCTGCACTGTCTTGACACCGCCTTTGCCGACCACCGTGACAATCAGCTTGTCTGGCTGCAGCAACTTCTTGGCGACCCGCTTGATGTCGTCCAACGTGACAGCCTCGACCTTGGCGTTGCGTGTCTCGGTATAGTCGATCGGCAAATCCTGCATCTGGATGCCAAGCAACTGGCCGGAAATCGCACCACTTGAGGTGAAGTTCAGCGCGTAAGAGCCCGTCAAATAGGTCTTGGCGTCAGCCAGTTCTTCCGGCTTAGGACCCTCGTTGGAAACCTGCTCCAACTGGCCGCGAATAACTTCCAGCGATTTCGCCATCGCATCGGTTTTGGTGGCGACGCCGCCGAGATACACGGACGAGCGCTGCAACGGCATAATGTAGCTGTAAACCGAATAGGCCAGGCCGCGCTTCTCGCGCACTTCCTCCATCAGCCGCGAGGCAAAGCCGCCACCGCCGATGATGTAGTTGAGGATGTAGGCCGCGATGAAGTCCGGATCCTTGCGCGCCATACCGACATGGCCGAAGTGGGCGACCGACTGCGGAATGTCCATCTCCACGGTGTGCATACTTGGGCCGCCCTGGGGATCGATTTGGGGCACCTTGACGAGATCGGCCTTAGCCGCAAGGCCTCCGAACACCTTGTCGAGGAAGGTGCCCAAGGTGGCGGCGTCGATATCGCCAACTACGGCCACTTTCAGATTGTCGCGGGCGAACACGCGATCGCGATAGGCCTTAAGGTCGCCCGGAACCATGGCGGCGACAGAAGCAGCGGTGCCATCGACCGAACGTCCATAGGGATGCCCGGGAAAGGCGGTCTCGAACCACGACAGCTCCGCGACCTTGTCTGGATCCTTGGACTCGAACGAGATATTGGCGAGCAGTTGTCCACGCACGCGATCCAATGCGTCGGCGTCGAAGCGCGGCTTGGTGAGGGCGAGAGCCAATAGCGCGCCCGCCTTTTCGCGGTTGGCGGTAAGGGTCTGGAACGTGCCGGTCAGGCTGTCGCGCCCGGCTTCATGGCGCATTTTTGCGGCCAGCGTCTCCATCTGTTCCTGGAAGTCCGCCGACAGAATGTCGCCGGCGCCCTCATCCAGCATGGCGGTGATGAAATTGGCGACGCCCGGCTTATCGTTTGGGTCCTGCGAGGAGCCGCCCATGAAGCCATACTGCATCGTAAGCAGCGGCAGTCCGTGTTCTTCGACCAGCCAAGCCTGTATGCCGCCGGGGCTTATGACGTTTTGGATCTTCATGGCTTGGGCGGTACCCGTGCTGAGGTGGAGGCCGAGTGCGAGGGCGCAAATGGTGGCGATGCGGGAGATTGTGATCATGTGTGTGCCCCCTATGATTTCTTGGCTGGAATGGCGTCGTCTGCAGTCGGCTCAAGCCAGCCGGTCACCGATCCCTTGATGTTCAGGTATTTGGCCGCCACCATCTTGATATCGTCGGCTGTGACTTGTTTCAGGCGGTTCGGCCAGTCCTCGATGTCTACGATGGTCTGGCCATTCACCAGGCCCCAACCATAGCGGCGGGCAAGCGCACCGATACCGTCGCTCTCGTAGACGTAGCTGGCGATATACTGGTTGCGGGCGCTTTCCAACTCGCGTGGTGACACGCCGCTTGCCTTCACGTCGGCGATCACCTTGTCGATGGCCGCTTCCAAATCGACCAGCTTCACGCCGTCGGCCGCAACGCCGTAGAAGGCGATCCGACCGCTATCGAGCGCTTCCCCTGAGTAACCGGCCTCAGCGCTGGAGGCGAGCTTCTGATCGACCACAAGAGATTTATACAGGCGGCTGGTCGAGCCACCACCCAGCACTTTCATCAACAGATCCAGCGCTTCTGCCTCGCGCGGGGCTGCCTTGGAATAGGCGGGGCCGATGTAATGGCGCACCATCGTCGCCTGCCCAGCGCGCTCGTCGACCATGTTCACGCGCTTGGGCGCAACCGGCGGTGGCTCGGAAGGACGGGGCGAGCGTAGTGTCGCAGGATTGGCGGCGATCATGCCATAGGTTGACTTGGCTAGCTTCAACACGTCCTCAGGCTCGACATCGCCCGCCACCACCAGGATGGCGTTGTTGGGCGCATAGTAGCGGTGATAGAACGCGAAAGCGTCGTCGCGGTTCAGCTTGGCCATCTCGTGGAACCAGCCAATCACTGGCGTACCGTAGGGGTGGTTCTGGTAGAGGGTGGCGCGCATCTGCTCGTCCAGTTGCGAGCCCGGCTCATTTTCAATGCGGGAGCGGCGCTCCTCCAAAATGACATTGCGCTCGTTCTCGACGTCCTTGTCGAGCAGTCGCAGGTTGGACATGCGGTCGGCTTCCATCTCCATGATCAGCGGCAGCCGATCCTTGGCCACCGCCTGATGATAAGCGGTGCAATCGTTGGTGGTGAATGCGTTGTCCTGCCCGCCGTTACGGGCGATGGTCTTGGAGAACTGGCCGGGGCCGATCTTTTCCGTGCCCTTGAACATCAGATGCTCAAGGAAATGCGCGATGCCCGAAGTGCCACGGGGCTCGTCGGAGGAGCCGACCTTGTACCAGACCATATGTTGCACCACGGGGGCGCGATGATCCGGGATCACCACCACCTGCATGCCGTTGTCGAGCTTGAACTCGATGGCGCGTGGGGCCGTCGCGTGGCTGAGATTGGGAAACGTGGCCTGAAGGGTCATGATCACGATGCTTGAAAGGAGGGTTAGGGTGCCGGTGCGGCGCATGGCGTCTCTTTTGGCGGTGGCCATCGGGCCCAGAGTCGCGAACCGTCGCGGGGCCGTTGGCGTTTCCAGTCAAAAACGCATATCTTTTATGCGTACATGACATCACCATGAGACCGGTGAGTTCATCCAGTCAAATTACCAATTCGTCATGGCTACAGGCAGAATTCTAGCGGATTTGCGGCCGAGTTGCCTCAATCGCACATATCTATCATGTGGAAAAAGCTTCCAGAGACGGAACCGCGGCGCGCGCCTCGCTCGGTTTGAAGCACATCTTCGGCATCGGCGATCTCGGCCAGCGGATCGTCGTTGAGCGAGATGACGCTTGAGTAGTGGAACTCGTGGCCGCGCAGTTTTTCGCCGCGCCGGCCAATGGCGCAATCGGCTTTCAGCGTGGCCTGGCGATAGCCTAGATGCAGTTTGCGGGTGGCGTAGGAGGTTTCCAGGCCGAGCAAGCCCGCCATGGCGTGGCGGGTTCCCGAGGCGTCGGTCAAGCCCTCGCCCAGCACCATGAAGCCCCCGCATTCGCCGTGGATGGGCACGCCACGGGCGGCGGCTTGGCGCAGCCCGGACAGGAACTGCGGCGCACCGGCGATCGCGCCGGCATACAGTTCGGGATAGCCGCCGGGCAGCCAGATGGCGTCGGCAGCAGGGTCGGGCGCTTCGTTGGCAAGGGGCGAATACCGCAAGACTTCAGCCCCGGCCGCACGCCAGGACGCCAGCATGTGCGGATAGATAAACGAAAACGCCGCATCCGAGGCTAGCGCGATGCGCTGACCTGGCGGCTTGGAAAGTCGCATCGGCGCGACAGCCTCCACCGATCTTTGAACGACGTTCACACCGGTGCTTTCCAGGAGTGAGAAAACATTGATAAAATTCAGGAGAAAATTGGTAATGGACTGGAGCTTATCGTCTAATTCCTGTGTTTCTACAGCTTGGATTAGTCCCAAGTGGCGTTCGGGAAGAGTAATCGCGTCGTTGCGAGGCAAAGCGCCGAACACCTTGAACCCCGCCGCTTCGATCGCATCCGATGCCAGCTTGCGATGCCGCTCGCTGCCGGTCCGGTTCAGGATCACGCCGGCGAGCTTTGAGTTGCGCAACGTGGCGTTGCAGCCGGTGGCGATAGCCGCTGCCGTCTGCGCCTGTCCCGACACGTCCAGCACCAGCACCACCGGCCATCCGGTTGCAGCGGCAATATCGGCCGACGCGCCCGTCCCCCAGGCGCCCCGGGTTGCCACGCCGTCGAACAACCCCATGACGCCTTCGCACACCGCCAGATCGGCATCGGCCGTATGCGCCGCCATCAACCCCGCCACCGTCCCCTGCCGCATCGCCCAGCTGTCGAGATTGAAACTCGCCCTCCCGCACGCGGCGCCATGGAACGCCGGATCGATATAGTCGGGTCCGCATTTGAACGGCTGCACGCGCTTGCCCATATTCCGCAGCGCGCGCAACAGCCCCAGCGTCACCGTCGTCTTGCCGCCGCCCGAGCGCGGGGCGGCAATGATCAGTCCAGGGACGGGGGCGGGCATGTTTGGTCTATCCGAAGCAGGAAATTGGCGTCACCGGTTAAGTAGTACCGCAGAGCGCAACTGTCCGGTTCAATATTTGCTAGCAGTCATGACAGGACCGATGCCTTCGCTCTGCAGCATCTGCCCGTGGCTGAACTCGAAATTTGGCAGGAGTTGATTTTCCCGATGAAGGAGATGGTGACCTCATATGACGAACCGCAATTGGGTTGAGGTGGACGATAGCATTGCGGCGGAGATCGGCCGCAACGGCTTGACATAGCCGGTCTTGCTAACCGGCCCCGCCCTGCTGGCAGGGTAGTCTCCGCATTTGCCTTGATGGTGTGTGCCGCGGCACCGAGTGCGGCTGAATATCATCCGTGTACGCTTAGATGCGACGGAACTTCGAAGCATGGCTGGCCGAGCGAAGGGACCATGCGACCTTCCGCCCTCCGCTAAAATGCGCTAGCTTTCCCCATCCGGTCGAACGAGGCGAGACCGATGGCGGGAAAGATCTTCGTCAACTATCGGCGCGGCGAAAGCGAGCGCGATGCCGGGCATCTGGCGACGCTGCTGGAGCAGCACCTTGGCCGTGGCCGGGTTTTCATCGACAAGAAGGGGCTGGATGGCTCCGACAACTGGCTGGCCCGGCTGCAGAAGCAGGTCGCCGACAGCAGGGCCATGGTCGCGTTGATCTGCCCGAACTGGAGCGAGATCGCCGACGCCGACGGCCGGCGCCGGCTGGACAGCAGCACCGATTTCGTCCGCTTTGAGCTTGGCCAGGCCTTCATCCACAACGTCCCCGTCATACCGGTGCTGCTGGATGGCGCCAGCATGCCCAAGCCGGACCGGCTACCGCCCGATCTCTGGCCCCTGGCGCATCAGCCGCAGGCCGAGCTGCTCAGGCTCGCGAGTTTCGATGAAGATGCCAGGAAGATCGCGCGGCGGCTGGAGCGCGAGATCGCCACCCGGCGGCAATCGAGCCAGCGCGGTGTGCCCGGTTGGGCCGCGGGCCTGGTAGCCCTGGGGCTGCTCGGCGTTGGGTTGGGCCTGGGACCGGCGCTGCAGGATTGGGCCGGCTTGCGCCAACCGGTGGCCGATAAGGCTGCGGTAGCCGCGATGGCCGGTCTGAAAGCAGATCTGGCCCAAGCTCAGGATCGTGCGCGCCTGTTGCAAGGGGATGTCTCGAAGGTCACGGCTGAAGTACTTGAAGTGCGGGCGGTTCGCGACGCCCTGGCCGGGAAGCTTGCCGCCGCGAAGACCGATATCGACAAGCTCAACATGGAGCTGACGTCCGCGCTCAAACGACAGCAGGCGGCGGAGGCCAAACTCGCCGAACTCGGAGAGGTTGCAAACCGGATTTGCGTCTGGATCGACAAACAAAGTCGCGAACGCCGTCGTCGCCACACCAATGGTTCCGTCCCCCGGCGCATCGTTCCAGGATTCCGGTTGTCCCGGCGGTTGCCCGGAAATGGTCGTGCTGCCGCGCGGCAGTTATCTCATGGGCGCCACAGGCGGCGATACCGAGCAGCAGCCAGCGCACAAAGTCGCCATCGCTTACGACCTCGCCGTCGGCAAGTACGAGGTGACATTCGCGCAATGGGATGCCTGCGTCGCAGATGGCGGCTGCGGGAGCAAGCCCAACGACTACGGTTGGGGACGCGGCAACCAGCCGGCCATCGACATCTCGTTCGATGACGTGACGTCGCAATACTTGCCTTGGCTGGCGGAAAAGACGGGAAAGTTCTATCAACTCTTGAGCGAGGCCGAATGGGAATATGCAGCGCGCGCCGGAACGCAGACGGATTTTTCTTGGGGCGCTTCGGTCGGCAGAAACTACGCCAATTGCAAGGTATGCGGCAGCAAGTGGGGCGGCAAGCGCGGCATGCCGGTCGGGTCGTTCAAGCCCAATGCCTTCGGCCTTTACGACATGCACGGTAATGTCTGGGAGTGGGTCGAAGACGGCTTTCACAACTCCTACGCGGGTGCGCCAAACGACGGGTCGGCCTGGAAAAACAGCTCGACGACCGACCGCGTGCTGCGCGGTGGAGCCTGGGACAACGACCCGGAGGCCATCCAAGTCACCAGCCGCGACAGCGGCGGACCCGATGCCCGCGGATCGGCAATCGGATTCCGGGTGGCACGGACGTTCTGATTGCCGAGAAAGGGTTCGCGTTCAGGCGTAGTCTTGTGCGGAGCCAAGAGAGCAAGGGCGGCTGGCAAATAGCCCTAGTGCCGCGAACGCGTTGATAGTGGGCGACCCGCTGGTCGTCACACGCCACGAGGTCTGCCTTCAATTGCACCGAGATTCCGTCGGTACAAATTCCAATCTGTCGATGTTTCGCAGCATAAAGACGGCGTTGCGGCCGTTTGGCCTTTTCCCGCCGGGGAAGGTGCCCAAAGGGCGGATGACAGGGTTGCCGCTAGCGGTTTCACTCAAATTTTCAGCTCGACTGCACCGCCAATTCCGCAACTGACACTGAAACGCGCCACTATTCCCGCAATTCAGAAGCTCGGACGCACACCATCCGCGCGCCGATATGCTATAGCCACCCCGTCATGGACGCACCCCCTCCCGATCGCCCGCTTCGCCGCGGCTGGACCACCGGCGCTTGCGCTGCGGCGGCGACGCGCGGCGCGCTTGAGGCGTTGTGGGGCGGAGACGCTCCCGCGTCCGTGCCGGTGGCGCTGCCCAACGGCGACCGACCCGAGTTTGCGCTCGCCTTCTGCGAAACCGACGCCGGCTCGGCGCGCGCGGGCGTCGTCAAGGATGCCGGAGACGATCCCGATGTCACGCATGGCGCCATGATCGTGGCCACCGTGCGCACCGGATCGTCCGGGTCCGGCGTAACATTCCGCGCCGGCCCTGGAGTTGGCACCGTCACCAAGCCGGGCCTGCCGCTGCCGGTGGGCGAGCCCGCCATCAATCCCGTGCCGCGCCAGATGATCTCGGCTGCCATTGCCGAGGCCGCCGCCCGCTACCATCAGCCCACTGACGTCGTGGTCGAAATCTCCGTCCCCGGTGGCGAGGAGATCGCCAAGAAAACCCTCAACGGCCGGCTCGGCATCATTGGCGGCATCTCGATCCTCGGCACCACCGGCATCGTCGTGCCCTACTCCTGCGCGGCCTGGATCCACTCGATCCATCGCGGCATCGATGTGGCGCGCGGCGCGGAGCTGACGCATGTCGCGGGGGCCACAGGGTCGACGTCGGAGGCGGCTGTGGCCAAGCTCTATGGCCTTGAAGACACAGCGCTGATCGACATGGGCGATTTTGTCGGCGGCATGCTGAAATACCTCCGCAGCCATCCGATCCCGCGCGTCACCATCGCGGGCGGGTTCGCCAAGATGGTCAAACTGGCGCAAGGCCGTCTCGATCTGCACTCGCGCTCGGGCGAGATCGATATGGTGCTGCTGGCGGGATGGCTTGGCGAGGCGGGCGCGTCCGCCGAGCTGACCGAAAAGGCTGCAAAGGCCAACTCAGCGCTGGAAGTCCTGGAACTGTCACGCGCTACCGGGATCGATCTCGCCAGCCTGGTCGCCCGGCGCGCGCTCGCCACGGCGACCGCAGCTGCCCGGGATGCGGACCTGGCGATCGACATCGCCGTTTTCGATCGTTCAGGTGCGCTGCTGGCACGAACCAACGTCGCTGGCGGACAGTCCGCGTAAACCCATAGGCGCTAAGATAGGCGCGGTGCTGTCTACCTTCTCCCCCATCTTTGGGGGAGAAGGTGGCCCTCCGAGTGCGCAGCACGAGGAAATAGGGCCGGATGAGGGGCAGGATCTGGCTCCGGATATTTGCGAACAACGCCTGCGCCAGATCCTGCCCCTCACCGACCGCCCAGCGCTTGCCGCAAAAAGGCGGCTGCGCGGGGCGCTCTCCTCTCCCCCTGAAAAAGGGGGAGAGGGAAAAAGAGCGCGGCCAGCTTATCTTGGCGCCTATGCGCGTAAACCGGGGGAGGCGGAAAAGGAGCGGTGCGGTCGTTTTTTGCTTCGCCCCGCTTACCGCACGGTTATCAGGGGAAACGCCAACTCGCCCAAGAACTCGTCATACCCGCGGAGGCGGGTATCCATGCAAGGCGAAGGTGAGCGCAAGGATCAATACAAAAACGCACGCCGCATCAAGACATTCCTGACTTCGAAGCTGTGCGCAATTCTGGCTTGCATGGATACCCGCCTACGCGGGTATGACGATTTCTCAGGGTCCGGCCGACGCAGACACTGTGCTGTTGCGCTTTCACCACAGTCACACAGAAATTTTGCTCCGTATGAGCCCTTCACGAAACTCCCGTCGCAGGGACTCTGATACGGCTAAATCGCCGCTGATTCAGGGCGGTGCTAGGGGAGGACACCCGTCATGAACAAAGCTGTCGCAGAATTCATCGGAACGGCAACGCTGGTATTGTTTGGTTGCGGCGCAGCCGTGTTGGCTGGCGACAAGATCGGCTTCATGGGCATCAGCTTTGCCTTTGGTCTGGCCATCGTGGCTATGGCCTACGGCATCGGCCCGATCTCGGGCTGCCATGTCAATCCGGCCGTGAGCCTGGGTGCGCTGGTGGCGGGACGTATGTCCACCTCCGACTTCATCACCTATGTGATCGCGCAATGCCTCGGCGCCATCGCCGGCGCCGCGATCCTCTACCTGATCGCGACCGGCAAGATCGCCGGCTATGACGTGGCCAAGGCTGGCCTCGGACAGAACGGCTGGGGCACAGGATACATCGGCGAATACAATATGACCGCGGCCTTCATCTTCGAGGTGGTGGCGACCTTCCTGTTCCTGGTCACTATTCTCGGTGTGACGCAGAAGGGCTCGCCCTCGATGCTGGCCGGTCTGGCGATCGGCCTGACGCTGGTGGTGATCCATCTGGTCGGCATCCCGGTGACGGGCGTGTCGGTCAACCCCGCCCGGAGCCTTGGCCCGGCCTTGTTCGCGGGCTCTGGCGCCATGTCGCAGCTCTGGCTGTTCATCGTCGCCCCGGCGATCGGCGCCGCCGCAGCCGGCCTCATGTTCCGCGCCGGCTCACCGCTCGACGCCAGCAACAACGCCTAGTCGTTGCACTTACTAAGTGACGGGGTCGAGGGGCACGTTGCCCCTCAATTCTTTTTGGGGCGCGAGTTCTGGACTCAATCGGCGATGATGTAGGGTCGCCCCTACATCTCCCGCCCCCGGTACCGCCGCTGATAGGTCGGGTCATAGAGCGCACTCTCCCGGCCAAGTTCGCCCGCGAGCGTCTTGCCCACCAGAATCAGCGCCGTGCGCTCAGGCGGATCGGCGGCGATCAGGTCCACGATCGTACCAAGGGTTCCCCGCACGATCCGCTCGTCCGGCCAGGACGCACGATATACGACGGCGACGGAGCACTCCGCGCCGTAATAGGGCGTGAGCTGATCGACAACGCTCGCCAGAACATGGATCGAGAGATGCACCGCCAAGGTCGCCCCGGTGGCGGCAAAGGCGGCTAGCGTCTCGCGCTCGGGCATCGAGGAGGCCCGTCCCGAGGTGCGCGTCAGCACGACCGATTGGGCGACTTCGGGAAGCGTCAGTTCACGTCCCAAGGCTGCGGCGGCGGCCGAGAAAGCGGGCACGCCCGGCGTGATGGTGTAGGGAATGGCCAGCCGGTCGAGCCGGCGCAGCTGCTCGCCCATCGCGCTCCAGATCGAGAGATCACCCGAGTGCAGGCGGGCGACATCCGATCCCTCCGCCTGCGCACGGACGAACTCCGCCTCGATCTCGTCCAGCGAGAGCGGGGCGGTGTCGACCATGCGCGCGCCGGGCGGGCAGAGGGCGACGATCTCTTTCGGCACCAGCGAGCCGGCATAGAGGCAGACCGGGGAGGCGGCGACAAGACGCTGACCGCGCACGGTGATGAGGTCGGGCGCGCCCGGGCCGGCGCCGATGAAGTGGATGGTCATGGTTCAGTTCCTCCCGGCCCAATCGCGAGCGCGACGGTGACCGTCGGAAAGGCCACGCGCGGCAGCAGCAGCATGCCCTCGGGGCCGGCGCCGGCGAGCGCGGCGGCTTCGGCGACGGAGGGCAGGCCGGTTGCCGACAGCGAGCGCTCGGACTGCGTGACGCAACGCGGTGATTCTTGTTGCAGACATGCAGCGTCGAATGTCTCTGTACCGATCGTCAGCATCGATCCCGCCTCACGTAACGACGCGATGGTTTCCGGCCGGTCGAGCCCGGCCAGCAGCCCAACCTCGGCCAAGGCAATGCCCGCACGTCCACAGGCATCCGCGACGGCTTCGACGATCTGACTCGCCGTCGCCGACGCGCGCGCTCCGATCCCGGCGATGATCATGGCTTCACCGCCAGCCAGTGCGTGACCGGCATGGCCGGCCGCCAACCGGTCAGGCCGCCGACGGGATCGGCCCTGTCGATGGAGATGCGCGTGAGGCTGCCGCCTTTGCGCGCATACTGTGCCAGGAGCAGCGCCTCGGTTTCCAGCGTGACGGCGTTGATGGCGAGACGGCCACCTGCCGGCAACATTGCCCAGACCCGATCGATCAGCTCAGGCTCGCGCGCGCCACCACCAATGAACACCGCATGCGGAGGAGCCAGTTGGTCCAGCAGGGCGGCAATGTCTCCAGTTTCGATGCGCAACCCAGGTACACCGAGCGACAGCGCATTGCGCGCCGCCCGCGCCGCCCGCTCAGGGTTCTTCTCGACCCCGGTCGCCCGGCAGCTGGCATCGGCCAGCATCCACTCGATGCCGACCGATCCCGAGCCGCAGCCGATATCCCACAGGTGCTGGCCACGCTTCGGAGCAAGGCTCGACAGTGTCAGTGCCCGCACCTCGCGTTTTGTGAGCTGGCCGTCGTTCTCGAACCAGTCGTCGGGCAAACCAGGCGTGTACGGAATGAGGCTGGCGCCTGCATCGGCGGCGACCTCAATGGCCATCAGGTTTAGCGCCTGGATCTCGGTGAGATCAAAGCGTTTCGCAGGCGCGCTCCGTATACGCTCATTCCCGCCGCCCATGGCTTCCAGCACTGTCAGCCTCGAGTCTCCGCAGCCATGAGCCAGCAGCAGCGCGGCGACCGTGGCGGGCGTTGCCGCATCGGCCGACAGAGCAAGGATGCGTGCGCCGTTGTGCAACTGCGGGATCAACCGCTCAACCGCGCGGCCATTGACGCCGAGGCAGACGGTGTCTTGCAGCGCCCAGCCCAGCCGGCTCACGGCCAGTGAAAAGGCCGAGGGCTGAGGATAGGCCGTCCATTCTTGGCGCGCCAGTTTCTCTGCCAGAAGCGCGCCAACGCCGTGATTGAACGGATCGCCCGACGCCAGCACGACCACACGCCGGCCGCGCTGACTGAGGACGAGTTCGACGGCCGTCTCGAACGGCGAGGGCCAGGGCGTCGGCGATCGCGCCAGGTCGCCCAGCAGCTTGAGGTGCCGGCGGCCACCGAACACGAACTCGGCCGTCTCGATCAGCGTTCGCACCGCTGGCGACAGCCCCGCAAGCCCGTCCTCGCCGATCCCGACGATGGACAACCAGGGCGCACTCGTGCCAGTTGCGCTCATCGTTCCCTCACCCATCCGGCCCCATGCCCCTCAACCTGCTCATCCTCGGCGGCACCTCCGAAGCCAGCGCACTCGCCGAGCGCCTGGCAGGCGACACGCGCTATGCCGCCACGCTCTCGCTGGCCGGCCGCACCGAAGCGCCCCGGCGCGCGCCGATCCCCATGCGGGTGGGCGGATACGGAGGAGCGGATGGGCTGGCGCAGTATCTGCGCGAAACCTCCGTCGACGTCCTGATCGACGCCACCCATCCGTTCGCCGAACAGATCAGCGCTAACGCCGTGCTGGCGGCCGAGGCGGCGCAAAAGCCGCTGATCGTGTTGGCGCGCCCCGCCTGGCGTCCGGTCAAGGGCGACAACTGGACCATGGTGGCCGACCTCGATGCCGCCGCCGCTGCACTGCCGGAGGCGCCGGCCAACGTGTTCCTCACCGTCGGCCGCCAATCGCTTGTCCCGTTCGCCGCCAAACCTCAGCATACCTACCTTATCCGCGTCATCGACCCGCCCGACATTCCGGCTGATATGACCCGCACCGCCATCGTGGTCGGACGCGGCCCCTTCGAGGTCGGCGCCGAAGTTAACTTGCTGCGCAACCGCCGCATCCAGCATCTCGTCACCAAGAACTCCGGCGGCAAGGCATCCGCGGCCAAGCTTGCCGCTGCCCGCACGCTTGGCGTGCCCGTGGTCATGGTCGATCGCCCAGCCGGCGGCACGGCGACCACGGTCACCTCCGTCGACGACGTGCTGGCGGAACTGGCTGATCATCACGCCTCCCTGGCGAAGCGCTCGGAATAGACCAGCGGCGGCAGCCCCGGACGCTCGATGATCCTGGTCGCCTCGCAGCCGACGATGATCAGGGTACGCATGTCTGCGCGCGCGGGATCGGCCTCACCCAGCCGCGCCACATCGATGCGCTCGTCGCTGCGGCCAACGGCGGTAGCGAAGATCACGGGCGTATCCGGCCCGCGCAGGTTGACCAGTAACAGCAGCGCTTTCCCGATCCGGTCGGGGCGGGCTCGCGAGGCCGGGTTGTAGAGGGCGAGAGCCAGTCCAGCCTCGCTCGTCAGCCTAAGCCGCTTCTCGATCAGCGACCAGGGTTTGAGATTGTCCGACAGCGAGAGGCAGGCAAAGTCCGCCCCAAGCGGCGCGCCGATCCGCGCGGCAGCGGCCAGCATGGCTGTCACGCCCGGCTCCACGCGCACATCGAGCGTGCGCCAGGCTGCGGGGCCGTGGTCGATTGCCTCGCAAACCGCCGAGGCCATGGCGAACACGCCGGGATCGCCGCCCGATACGACGACCACGTTGCGTCCGGTCTGCGCAGCCGCGAGCGCCGCCTTGGCGCGTAACAGCTCGTCGCCGTTGTCCGAGGCATGGAGGATCTGCCCGGGACGGACACCAACGCGGTCGATGTAGGGCGCGTAGCCGAACAGGTCCTGCGCCTCGGTGAGCGCGGTGCTTACCGCCGGCGTCACCCAGTCCCGAGGGCCGGGGCCGATCCCGACGACGGTTAGCCTCCCGCTCACAGACACCTCCCGCGGCCAGGCACCAGCAGCATCGAGAAATAGGGCGCGATATCGTCTGGTTTGTCGCTCAGCTTAACGACGATCTCGCCAGCCATGCTGCCGCGCTCGACGTAGATCGCCCGATCGGCAAGGCCCGATGCCGTCAGAGCACGGCGTACTTTTGCGAAGTTGCGGCCGAGTTTCATGATCACAAGCGCATCGGCCACCCGCATACGCTCGATCAGCGCGGCTTCCGAGAGCGTGCCCGGCAGCACCTGCAACACGTCGTCGCTATAGGTGATCGGCGTGCCCGCCTGCGTCCAGCAGGCCTGCATGCCGGTGATGCCGGGCACCACCTCGATGGCGTGTTTGCCGCTGAGCCGATGATAGATATGCATGAAGGAGCCGTAGAAGAACGGATCGCCCTCGCACACCAGGGCCACGTCCTCGCCAGCGCCGAGCCGCGCGGCAATCGCTGCGGCAGCCGTGTCGTAGAACAGCGTCATGGGTTGCGTGTAGGCCTCGTCCTGCGACGGAACTTCCGTTGTCACCGGATACTCCAGAGGCAGCTCGGCCTGCCCCGCCGTGAGATGCGCCGCGATGATGGTGCGCGCATGCCCCTGGAGCCCGCGCTTATGGAAATAGGCCACAACGCGCGAACGGCCGAGCAGCCGCACCGCCTTCAGCGTCATCAGTTCGGGATCGCCGGGGCCGACGCCGATGCCGTAGAGTTTGCCCATCTGACTTGGTTCCGCGCTCATTCTTTTTCGCTCGCCAATGCGTTCAGCGCCGCCGCCGCCATGGCGCTGCCGCCTTTGCGGCCACGCACGATGGCCCAATCGAGATCGGTGCGCGTCGCCAGTGCGTCTTTGGACTCGGCCGCACCGACGAACCCGACCGGCATACCGATGATCGCGGCAGGACGAGGCGCTCCGGCGTCGATCAGTTCGAGGAGATGAAACAACGCGGTCGGAGCATTGCCGATCACCACGACGGCGCCGTCGAGTTTGTCGCCCCACAGATCCATCGCTGCCGCCGTGCGCGTGGTGCCGAGCTTTGCCGCGAGGTCCGGCACGCGCGGATCGTGCAGTGTGCAGACGACCTCGTTGTTGACCGGCAGGCGCGAACGCGTCACGCCGTCGGCGATCATGCGGGCATCGCACAGGATCGGCGCGCCGGCGGCCAGAGCATCGATCCCGCGAGCGGCGAAGCTGGGCGAAAACGCAATATCTGCTGCCACTTCGACCATGCCGCAGGCATGGATGATGCGCACGGCGACGCGCTCTTCAAGTGTCGAGAAGCGCGCCAGATTGGCCTCCGCCCGGATGATGGCGAAAGAGCGGGCGTAGATCGCTGCGCCGTCGCGGATGTAGTCGTGAGGGGCGGTCGTCATAGGTGCAACTCCGCAATGGCGGCAGGAAGCGCGGCGGGCGCGATGCCGGTGCGCTCAGGCCGGTCCGATGGGCCGCCGTTCCGGATGAGATCGTAGCGCCCGTCGCGGGCCACGGCGGTGATCGGCGCTGACCCTCGATGCGCGCACCCCTTGACGCAACCGGAGACGTGAATTGAACGCGGAGCCAATGTCCGCCCACGCAGCGCCACGGCAATCGCGGCAGCATCTTGCCGGGTCTGTGTCGAACCATTAGCGCAACCCGGGGCACCGGTACAGGCATCGATCCCAAGGCGCGCATCGCCTGCCGCAACCACCAAACCGCAAGACATCAATTCGGCTGCCAGCGCTACCGCGTCAGTCGCATGGCTCACGCTGACGGCCAAAATCCGCCAAGGCGTCAGCCGGAATTCGGCGTCCGGCGCGATGGCCGCCAGTTGCTCCAGGACCGACGCCTCGATCCGGCCGAAAGGGAACCCGATGGCGAGCACCTGGTGCGTAGACAGATCGATCGCTCCGGGCGAAGGAACGACACCCGGCACCAGCCGCTCGCCGTCCACGGCTAGGCCTGCGGCCCGAAACACGTCAGTAGCCGGAAGATGGCGCATCCGGAGCGCTCCGGCGGGCTTGGCAAGTTCGCAGAAGATTTTTGCAAGTTGCACAAGTGTTTCGAGAGCCGCCGCAATCGGCACGGGCGCGGAGCAGTCCGCCGATCCGCCCAGGCGGATGCGCCAGGGCTGGCCCTCTCCATCCGCAAAGAGTGTGATGTCGGCGCCGGCATCGCCCAGCGGCCACACACCGCCGCCATCAATGGCAAAGCCGAACTTGGCCGGCAGGGACAGCAACGCCGGATCGTCTCGCAGCTTGGCTTCGAGCGCGCGTGCGATCTCCCGGCCATCTGCACACGCCGGATCAATCCCCGCCAGCGGCGAGACCATCACATTGCGCACCGCCTCGGCTTCGACGGTGGGATCGACCAGATGCAGCGCAGCCAGGTCCTCGATCAGCTGAGGCAGCGTCTCGTCACGCACACCGCGCAACTGCAGGTTGCGCGCGCTGGGTCAGGTCGATGGCGCCGTTGCCGTGTCGGGTCGCGAGGCGCGAAATCCGACGCGCCAAATCCGCAGTGAGCGCGCCGCCAGTGAGGCGCAGGCGCACCAGAAGGCCATCACCGGACGGCATTGGGCGCAAGGCCCCAGGGCACCAGCCTTTGCGCAGGGATGCAGCATTCATTCCGCTGCCTCCGCTGTCGTCAGCATCCGCGCGGAGTTGGAGCGTGGGCTCCATAGCCCGCGCCGCATGGCCTCGTCGAAGCGGCGGCGCATGGCGGCGTCAGCAGCGGGATTGGCGTCGGCGATGAAGGCTGCGACCGCCGGATCGCCGAGGTAGGCCTCGTACAGACGGTCGAAGTGGCTGCTGGAGATCGCGCCTGAGGTGGCGGCGAAAGTGAAGGCGTTGTCGACCGTGGAGGCGATTTCCGCCGCACCGCGAAAACCGTGGCGCATCTGGCCGGCGATCCAGCGCGGGCTCGATGCCCGGCCGTGGACGACGCGGGCCGCCTCTTCGGGAAGGGTGCGCGCGCGCGGTCTTTCCGGCGTGGCGGTGTCGACATGGTAGCCCGCAAGGTCGGTGCGGCCGAGGGCGCGGGCCGCGGCGTGAGCGCCCCCCTGATGGGCAGCGTAATCGGCCGCTGACAGAATATCGGCCTCCTTGTGATCGTGCACATGCACGAAGGCGTCGGCGCTGGCGAGCCGGACGGCGAAGGCGCCGGGCATGTTTTCGCTCGCCTGATCGCCCCGATAGGCCGTGGGCGTTGCGTCGAGATAAGTCCGCCCAAGATCCTCGGCCGATTGCCAATCGCCAGAATCGACGGCATCGGTGATGCCAGCGCCATAAGCCCCGGGGGCGGCGCCGAAGATGCGGTCGCTCGCCTCCGGGTCCGCATGGCGCGAGGCGGCCAAGGGATTGTCCTCGACGCTTTCGTCCAATCCCGCCACCTTTTCGACGGCGGCGCGGAACAGCCCGAGTTGCATCGGAAAGACATCGCGAAACAGGCCGGAGATGCGCAGCGTGACATCGATCCGTGGGCGGCCGAGTTCGGCGAGCGCCAGCACCTCGAAGCCGGTGACGCGCGACGAGCCGTGGTCCCAGACCGGGCGCACACCCATCAGGTGCAGCGCCGTCGCCAGTTCCTCGCCGCCGGTGCGCAAGGAGGCGGATCCCCAGAGGTCCATGACGATAGCGCGCGGATACTGTCCGTGATCCTCCAGATAGCGCTGCAGGATGGCCTCGGCTGCGGCGCGGCCATGCGTGACGGCAGTGCGGGTCGGCACGCCGCGCGGCTCGATGGTGGTGAGGTTGCGCCCGGTCGGCAGCACGTCGCGACGGCCGCGCGAGGGTGCGCCCGCAGGGCCGGGCTTGACGAAGCGTCCGTCAAGGGCGGCAAGCAACGCAGCGCGTTCGGCGGGACCGGAAGCGGCTACGGCCGGATCGTCACTAGACACTGACTGTCCGAACACGTGCAATCCATCGCGGATTGCCATTTCCTTGATGTCGCACAGGAAAGCGTCGATGCGAGCGATGGCATCGTTGGCATCGCCGCCGGGTGCCAGGCCAAGTTCGGTGGCCAGCCCAACGCGATGCGCGGCGTCGACGATCTGCAGGGCAAGTCCTTTGCGGCGGCGTGGATCGAGCCCTTGCGCGGCGGAGAATTCATCGATGAGCTGTTCGATCTCCTTCAACCGTCCATCGAGTTCGGTCGCCACCAGCGGCGGCGTCAGGTGGCCGATGGTCACCGCACCGAGCCGGCGTTTTGCGGCGGCGGCCTCGCCGGGATCGTTGACGATGAAAGGATAGATCACCGGCACGCCGCCGATCAGCGCACGCGGGGCGCAGGCGGCCGAGAGCGCGACGGACTTGCCGGGCAGCCACTCCAATGTTCCGTGAGCGCCCAGATGGATCAGCGCATCGATGCCTGCGACTTCGCGCAGCCAGAGATAGAACGCGACATAGGCGTGGCGCGGCGGGATGGCGGGGTCGTGATAGCTCGCTTTGCGGTCAGCGGCGAGCCCACGCTCGGGTTGCAGGGCCACGAGGATGTGGCCATAGGCGGCGGCGGGCAGGCGGAAGCGGCCATCGACCACTGCTGGATCGGTTTCGGGCGGCCCCCATGCGGCGAAGATTGAGTTTCGCAGGGCTTCGGGCAGGCGGGCGAAAGCCTCCTTATACTGCGCAATTGGCCAGCGTACACCGCAATCGGGATCGGTGACGTCAGCTAGAATTTGGCGCGCGTCAAGTCGATGGTCCGGTGTCCCGGGCAACCCCTCACCCCGGCCCTCTCCCTTGACGGGAGAGGGCCGGGGTGAGGGGTCGAGACGGACACGGACTTGGTAAGTCCGACCGCGTAGCCCTCGTCCGCCAGCGTCCGCAAAATGCCTTCGGCGCTGGCGGGACCGTCGAGGCCGACGGCGTGGGCGATCTGGTCAGGGCGGCCGGGATAGGTGGAGAGGATCAGCGCGATCTTGCGTTGCGCGCGCGGGGTGGTGGCGAGACGCGCCCATCCCGCGGCGAGATCGGCGACGCCAGCGATCAGGTCGTCGGCCGGCTTGTGCAGATAGGCGGCGAACTGCAGATCCTCAATCCAGGTGTCGCTTTCCTTAAAGGAGATCGCGCCCGCGCTGAGACGCCCGTCGGCCTCGGGCAGCACGACATGCATGGCGAGATCGCCCGCGCCGAGGCCACGCTGGTCCGACTGCCATTGTTCGCGCCGGCTGCCGGCCATGACGACCTGCAGCACGGCGGTGTCGGCAGATTCGAGCGGCGAGCCTGAGCCGTCGTCGGCACCGGCTGAGAAAGCTGTGGCGTTGAGGACCACGCACGGCTTCAGAGCTAGCGAAGCGCTCGCGCACGAATGGAGCCGCTCTCGGAGCTTTTAGGCTGGGGACGAAGATGGCTTCGGGATCGAGGCCGCGCGCGATGAGAGCCGTACACAGCGCATCGATTGGGGCGGTATCGGCGGCGAGCACGTAAGAGCGGTAGAAGACGACGGCGACAGGTGCGCCTTTGCCGGTGGTTGCGCGGTAGACGCCGCAATCGGGCAGCGGGGTGGGAGCGGGCGCTGCCAAAGCCGATCCGGCCGCTTTTGACCCGAGAAAGGCAATGGCAGCGCGCAAATTATCCGCACCACCCGCCGCCATCAGACCATCAGCAGCCGACAGATCGTCAGCCTCCAGCGTGGACATCGCCGAGAGGCGTCCGTCCGGGCGTCCGTCACCTGGCACCAGAGCCAGCACCTGTCCGCCGGCGCGGCAAGCGGTCGCCAGTTCTTCGAGGCCATAGCGCCAGTACTCGATGCCGCCGAGCAGGCGCACCAGCACGGCTTTGCTGCCCGCGACGGTCTTTTCAAGGAACATATCCACCGTAAGCGGATGTTTCATGCGCTGCAGATTGGCCAGCCGCAGCGAAGGCCGCGCCGCGCGTGTGTCCGCGGGCCAGGAACTCCAGGCCGCCGCCAGCGCGTTCAAATCGGAGTCCGAGAACGACAGCACGACGACATCGGCGGGCGCGAGGTTGAGATCCTCGGCTGGCGCCGTATCGTCAAGTGATGCCTGTTCGCGGACGAGGAGGTGCATGGTGGATCAGCAACCCTTTCCTGTCGATTGACCCCAAGGCACGTGATAGGTCGTCATCCCGGCGAAGGCCGGGACCTGTCCAAGGTGCGGCTCCATCCGTGCGCGCCAATTCTGGCACTCCAGCTGCACGGACTGGAGCGTGATGTTGACCTGCGTACCAAGCATAACCTTGGACAGATCCCGGCCTTCGTCGGGATGACGAGTTGAGCGTGTCGTTTGTCGACGGCTAAACATCAACCCACCAGCGCCTGAGTAATCCCCGCCTGGTCGATGCCCTTTTCGCCGATCACGACCAGTTTGCCGATGCGCGCCTCGCCGGCTTTCCAGGCGCGTTCGAAGCGCTGGTCAAAGCGGGTGCCGACGCCTTGCACCAAGAGACGTGTCGGCTTGCCGGCGATGGCGAGATAGCCCTTCAGGCGCAGGATGCCGAAGCGTTCGGCGGCGGCTTTCGCTTTCTCGATCAGTGCGGCGGGCGAGGGCATTTCGGCCACTTCGACCACGAAGGTATCGAAATCGTCGTGCTCGTGCTCGGCCTCGTTGTCGTGGCAGGACGGGCGGTTGGCGATGTCGTTTTCGGCTGATGCGGTGAGGCCCAACAGCACATCGGCTGATATGCGGCCCTCGCGGGCGGCCACCAGCTTTACGCGCGCCGGCACGGTGTTGCGGATGTCGGCGGTGACGCGCACGATATCATCAGCCGTCATCGCATCGGTCTTGTTGAGGACGATCATATCGGCGCACATGAGTTGGTCGCCGTAGACTTCTTCCAGCGGATTGTCGTGGTCGAGCGAGGGGTCGGCAGCGCGTTGCGCGGCCACATCGTCGGGATCATCCGCGAACTGACCGGCGGCGACAGCGGGGCCGTCAACCACTGTGACCACGCCGTCCACCGTCACCTTGTTGCGGATCTCGGGCCAGGCGAAGGCCTTTACCAGCGGCTTGGGCAGTGCCAAGCCTGATGTCTCGATGACGATGTGCTCGGGGCGGGGCGAGAGCGCCAGCAGCTTTTCCAGTGTCGGCACGAAGTCGTCGGCGACGGTGCAGCAGATGCAGCCGTTGCTAAGTTCGACGATGTTCTCGTCCGGGCAATTCTCGATGCCGCAGTTGCGTAAGATTTCGCCGTCGACGCCCACATCGCCGAACTCGTTGATGATGAGGGCGAGGCGGCGGCCGCCGGCGTTGGCCAACAGGTTGCGGATCATGGTGGTTTTGCCGGCGCCGAGAAATCCGGTGATGATCGTGCACGGAATTTTCGTAAGCTGAGGGTTCGTGGTGCTCATGAAACGGGGTCCGGTTGTTTGAAGCCGATGGGGGGCACGCGGGCGACGACGCCTTTGCGGAAGGTTTGCGGTCGTTCGCGCCAGGGCACAATGCCGTTGTCGGTGGCGGCGTAGGCCTTGCTGGCAGAGACGACATCGTCAAGGTGCGCGGCGGGATCGAGGTCGCCGATCAGGTACATGAAGCGGCCCTCGCCGCTCAGCGCAATGGTGAGCGGGCGCTTGCAGACGGCCAGGCACTCGATGGGTTCGACGACGATGTCGCTCGCGGTCCCTTCTGAGGCCAGGCGCGCTGATATGGCGGCGGCAAAATCGCGGCCGGGCAGGTCGAACGCCTCCGTCCCGTCCCCAAGCGGGCGTTTGCAGCTGGTGCAGACGAACAGGGTGACGGGCGCCGGCATGATCAGGATGCTCCCGTCTGTTCGCCACGGGCCCAGAAGTAGCCAGCGAACCAGCCGGTGAGCGCCCAGAACACCGCCTGGATGGCCAGGCTGCGGCCGGCGAAGGCGGCGGCGAGTTCCGCCGGAACGGTGCTGGTGAGAATGACGGGATGGGGGGCGCCAACGATATGGGGGATGGCGAACAGGAGCGCGGCCAGCCCGACGGCCCAGGAGGATTTCTGGCGCAGCACCAGCCAGAGCGCGACGGCAGTGGCAAGGGCCGTTCCCAGCCACCAGAACTGGCGCAGGTTGAGATCGCCCATAGCCGCGCCCGGCAAGTCTGGCGCCAAGCCCAGCGCGGGGGCGAGCCCGGTCACGGCAAAGCCCGCCAATCCCCAGCCCAGCGCCGATCCCGTGGTCACCCGCTCGCCCAGCGTCTGCATGACCGCGAGCAGCATGAGCGCAAAGCCGACCGCCGCGCCAATGGTGGTTACGGTGGTGATGGCGGCGCGGCGAATGTCGACGGTGGGCGGGCCGGGATCGGCTGTCGGCGGGGCGGTTTCGGCAACCTCGGCACCGGAAGCGTCGTGATGATGCGGCGCGATTTCATAGGTTTCGGCGGCCATAATCAGCGGCACCACCAGGGTCTGCTGCATTACCGACGTAACGAGGCCCGCGAGGCAGCCCGCGAGCAGCGCGACAAAGACGAGACGATTGAGCACGGGTGATCCCCAAACGCACACTGGGTGTCAGGCACCTAGCGCGCCTGCACCTCTGGTACATAGGCAAGTGAGTTGATTGGCGCGCAAAGTTCCTGACGCCGAGTCACTCGGCTTAATGGCAGGGGAACGCCATGGTGTGGCGCGTGTCGTGCGCGGCGTCGTGCAGCGCGGCCGACTGCGCAAAGCCGACCAGGAACACGAGGCCCGCGCCGAGCGCGAAGGCAGCGGCCAGCGAGGCGCGCGCGGCCGTGCGCGTACGATCGACCGGGAGCCCGGCGGTATCGGCTGAGGTCATGACTTTGGCGTCGGGCTTGTTGTTCATGTCAGGTCTCCTGCTCCGCCCCACCGGCGGGCTACGGGTTTCAGTCTCATCGACGGCCGGTCTCCTGGCTCGCGGCTCGGATGTCGCAGATCGCCTTCCCGGCTTCTCGCCAGTGGCCGATGACCTGAAACTCGCCGTTTACAGTTGCGGGGGCAGCTCCGGACTACACACCGGATTCCCAAAGGCACCGTCAATCGGGGGAAGATAGCCTAAGCTCAAGCGCTGTCAATCGCGGCGCGGTGGCGGGGGAAATCGCGATCGGTCACCACGGCTTGTGCGCGCGCGAACCGCTTGGCGGCATAGGCGCGAAAATCGTCGGCCGGATTGCCATTGGCGTGCTGGATCAGGCCCCATAGCGTCCACAGCAGGTCGCACATGGCTTTGTAGACCACGATGCGCGCCAGCTCGGCGGGCTTGGGTTCGCCGCCGAAATAAGCTGATATAAGTTCGCGCTCTTCCTTCGGGGTTAGATTGCATTCCACGATGGCGTCGCCGAGATCCCACATCGGATCGTTCATACCCGAAAACTCCCAATCGACCAGGAACATGCGGGTTCCCGTGTCGAGAAAGTTATCGGGCAACAGGTCGCAATGGCAGGCGACCTGCGGGATCGGACGCCGGGCGAGCGACTGGCGCAACTCGTCGCACAGGCCCAACATATCGGTGAGGCCCTGCGGCAGCTGCGTTGGCTGCTTGGCCAGCACGCTGAGATATTCGTCGAGCATGCCGAAGAGATCGAACTGGAATTCGAACTTGGCGCCGCCGGTGTGGAGCCGCCGCAACACCTCGCCGGCCCGGCGCGGCGCGCCCGGATTGGCGCGGAACAGCGACACCGTCATAGGCATGGCGCGCGCCCACTCGGTGACCGCGATACCGGACTCGGCATTGCAGTAGATCAGCTCGGGGCTGACCTTAATTCGGGAGGTCTCGCGCAACGCCACGGCCTCGAAATTGCGGTCGATATAATCGGACGTGCCCTCGCCCGCCAGCCGCAACACATAGGCATCGCCATTGCATTCGACCTTGAAGACGCTGTTGGTCAGCCCACCCAGCCGGCTGATCCTGACGTTGTCGGGGCGCTCGGAGCGGAAGAAGTCGATCCGGGCCAGAGCAGCGCGCGCGCCGGCGATGTCGGCGGCGGCAGGGTCGATGGCGATGTCGCGGGCGGTGTTTTGCATGACACATTATCGCAGATTCGCAGGACGGATGCATTCCCGCACGAATCACGCTGAGAATCGGGCTTTTATGGGGGGTTAGAAGCGCAATCGCTTGTGATTTCGGCCGATGGTGGCGGCGACGATTTCGCTGATGGCCCAAGCCACGCCGGCCAAGAGCGCCGTCAGCACGCCCCAGATCGAGAGTGGGGCAAGCAACTGCAGGCTGGTGAGCTCATCGCTGATATCGAGGCCACGCACGACGCAGCCGACTTCCACGAAGCGGCAGCCGATCAGGGCAGCCGCTGCGTCGCCCGCCGCCGTGGCGATGATCGGCAACAGGCAGAGCAGCAGAACGATCACGAAGGTCCAGCGCAAAGTCCGCATCGCAAGATAGGTCCGTTTGAGCGGTCTCCTTCAGCCGCCGGGCGCTTCCGGCCGGCGCAAGGGCAGTCCGATCCGGGTCAGCAGATCATACTCGATGGATAAGACGATCAGGCCGAGAATTGCCGCGGCGATTGCGCTGGTGATTAACGCCACGCGCAGCAATTTGGGGGCGTCGGGAGCCGAGGCTGGGGTGCCGGGAACCCGCGTTCCGGCTTCCTGCTGCGAGCGGCCTGCGAACGGCAGCACAGCGAACAGCACAGTCCACCAGACCACGAAGTAGATTGCGATGGCGAAGGGAATGCTCACGCCTGCTCCAGTTCGATGAGGGTGCCGGTGAAGTCTTTTGGATGCAGAAACAGCACAGGGCGGCCGTGCGCCCCGATCCTTGGCTGGCCGTCGCCAAGCATGCGCGCGCCGGACGCGACGAGCTTATCGCGCGCGGCCAGGATGTCGACCACTTCGTAGCACAGGTGGTGCAAGCCGCCGTCCGGATTGCGCTCAAGGAACTTGGTGATCGGCGAGGCAGGGCCTAGCGGTTCGAGAAGTTCGATCTTGGTGTTGGGCAGGGTGATGAACACAACTGTTACGCCGTGCTCAGGTTGAGGCAGCGGCGCCGAAACCTCCGCTCCAAGAGTATCGCGATAGAGCGCACTGGCACTAGCCAGATCCGGCACGGCGATGGCGACGTGGTTGAGGCGACCGATCATGAGGCGTCCACAGACTAAATACCAGGCACCGCTCTTTTTTTCCTTCTCCCCCTCCTTAGGGGGAGAAGGTGGCCGCCGACCCGCATTAGCGGGGAGGATGACGGCCGGATGAGGGGCGGGAGCTTGCTCCGTTCGCGTCGTACGGGCGACGAGCAAGCGCCTGCCCCTCACCGACCGCGTGGCTCTTGCCGCAAAGGGGCGGCTGCGAGACGCGGTCTCCTCTCCCCCAAAAATGGGGGAGAGGGAGTTCCTGCCTTCTCCCCCTCCTTAGGGGGAGAAGGTGGCCGCCGACCCGCATTAGCGGGGAGGATGACGGCCGGATGAGGGGCGGGAGCTTGCTCCGTTCGCGTCGTACGGGCGACGAGCAAGCGCCTGCCCCTCACCGACCGCGTGGCTCTTGCCGCAAAGGGGCGGCTGCGAGACGCGGTCTCCTCTCCCCCAAAAATGGGGGAGAGGGAGTTCCTGCCTTCTCCCCCTCCTTAGGGGGAGAAGGTGGCCGCCGACCCGCATTAGCGGGGAGGATGACGGCCGGATGAGGGGCGGGAGCTTGCTCCGTTCGCGTCGTACGGGCGAAGAGCAAGCGCCTGCCCCTCACCGACCGCGTGGCTCTTGCCGCAAAGGGGCGGCTGCGAGACGCGGTCTCCTCTCCCCCAAAAATGGGGGAGAGGGAGTTCCTGCCTTCTCCCCCTCCTTAGGGGGAGAAGGTGGCCGCCGACCCGCATTAGCGGGGAGGATGACGGCCGGATGAGGGGCGGGAGCTTGCTCCGTTCGCGTCGTACGGGCGACGAGCAAGCGCCTGCCCCTCACCGACCGCGTGGCTCTTGCCGCAAAGGGGCGGCTGCGAGACGCGGTCTCCTCTCCCCCAAAAATGGGGGAGAGGAAAGAAAATCAGAGCACCGTCAGCATCACCTTGACGATCGGCTTTTTACCCCAGGCGTCGTTGATGGCGCTGCGGGCGGATTTGTTGACCGCCTCGCGGATGCGCTCGGGATCCTTGCGCTTAGCCCGCGGGATGCTCTCGATGGCGCCCTCGATGGCCTCTAGCACCACGCCTTCCATGGAGCCTGCCTTTCCGGCCTGCTCGGGTATGCCGTCCAGCAGCACTTCGGGATCGGCGGCCAGTTCGCCGTCACGCTCGAGTACGATGGAAATACACACCAAGCCGACCATCGCCAGTTTGCGGCGGTCGCGCACCGAACCTTCGTCGGCCGCGATGATCAGGTTACCGTCTCGATAGACACGGCCTACCGGCACATCGTCGATGACCTTCACCTCGCCGGGGCCGAGCCGGACCATGCCGCCATTGCGCGTCTGCACGACTTTCGGCACGCCCTTGCTGAGCGCGAACCGCCCCTGCTCTTCCAGATGACGTGCCTCGCCGTGCATCGGGATCAGCACCTTGGGCCGCGCCCAGGCGTACATCTGCTCAAGCTCGCCACGGCGGGGATGGCCGGTAACGTGGACCAGCGAATCGGAATCCGTTATGACGCGCACGCCCTGGTCGGCGAGACCGTTCAGCACGCGGCCGATCCCCTCCTCGTTGCCCGGGATCGGGCGCGACGAGAAGATCACGGTATCGCCGCGCACCAGTTGCACCACCGGATGCTCTTTCATGGCGACGCGGGCCAGCGCGGCCCTCGACTCGCCCTGACTGCCGGTGAGCAGGGCGCAGATCTTGTTGCGCGGGATGGAGCCAAAAGCGTCCTGGTCGTGGAACTTGAACTTGCGGCTGAGATAGCCGGTCTCCTGCGCCACCGCGACCACGCGGTGCAGCGCCCGTCCCGCGATCACCACTTCGCGCCCACAGGCGGCTGCGGCCTCGGCAACGGCTTTGACGCGGCCGACGTTGGAGGCGAAGGTGGTCACGGCCACGCACTGCTTGGCCTCGGCGATCAGCTGCTTGATGGTGGCGCCGACGTCGCTCTCGGACGGCGAAATGCCCGCGCGGAGCGCATTCGTGGAGTTGCAGATCAGGACATCAACGCCTTCGTCGCCCAATTCGCGAATGCGCTTTTCGTCGGTCGGCTCGCCCGTGATAGGCGTGGGATCGATCTTCCAATCGGCGGTATGCAGCACGAGCCCCGCTGGCGTGCGGATGGCGAGCGCGTTGGATTCCGGGATGGAGTGCGCGACATTGATCAGTTCGATGTCAAACGGTCCGATGGTGACGCGGCCTTTCAAAGGGATTTCCTTGATCGGCAGCTTCATGCCGGGCCGCTCTTCGCCCAGCTTGGCCTTCAGCAAGCCCGCTGTGAAGGGCGTGGCATAGATCGGGCACTTCAGATCCGGCCACAGATCGATGATGGCGCCGAGATGGTCTTCGTGGCCATGGGTGAGGATGAGGCCGTCGAGCTGCTTGCGCTCCTCCAGGATGAAGGCCAGATCCGGCATGATCACGTCAACGCCGGGCTCCTGCTCGCCCGGGAAGGTAAGTCCCAGATCGACCATCAACCAGCGGCGGCTATCGGAAGGTCCGTAGCCGTACAGATAGCAGTTCATGCCGATTTCGCCGATGCCGCCGAGCGGCACCATAACCAATTCGGGTTCCGTTGAACCCTTCGCCTTGCGGGCTGCCATACGATCTCCAAAAATCTTAGCGGACGTCCCCGGATGGAACGCCAATATGCACATCGCCAAAGGTAATGCGTCTCACCTGCCCCCCGGCGATCTGAAGGAGCATGGCGCCATCCGTGTCGAGACCGCCGAAGCGGCCGCAGAGTATGTCCGCGCCAGTCTTCACCGAAAGCTCGGATCCAAGAGGCAACGCACGCGCCTGCCAGGACTGGCAGACAGCGGAAAATCCGTCGCCCCCGGACCATAGCGCAAGTTGTGCGGCGAAAGCCGCCGAAAGTTGCTGCCATGCTTGCCGAGGGGAGGTCGCAATGCCGTGCGCAGCCAGACAAGTCGCGCGCCGGTCGGCCAAGTCGGGATGATGCGCGATATTGAGGCCGATGCCAACCACGACGTTGTGTGCGCCGCCGATGGGGCTGAGTTGGCTCTCGATCAGGATGCCGCAGATTTTGGCGCTGTCGATGAGAACATCGTTGGGCCATTTCAATTGCGGCTTAAGTTGCGGGGCCAGCTGGGCGATGGTTTCGTGCACCGCGACGCCAGCGACCAGCGCGAGTTGCGCCAGCACCATCGGCGGGCGGTCGATCGTAAGCAGCAGTGAATTATAGAGATTTCCCGGCTTTGACACCCAGTCCCGGCCGCTGCGGCCACGTCCGCCGGTCTGCTCGTCGGCGGCGATCCAGAGTGGGCCGGTGACGCCGGATCTGGCCCGTTGCATCGCCACCTCGTTGGTGGAGGTGACGGAGGCGAGCCATTCCAGGGGGGTGTTCATAAGCTCAAAACAGCGAATGCGCAGCGCGGGTTGCGGCGTCCACCAATGGGGCGGGATACAGCGAGAACAGGATCACGAAGGCCGCCGCGATGCCCAGCACGAAACGCACAACGCCTGGCATGGGCTCGAACTTCTCGGCGGATTCGTCGAAGAACATGATCTTGATGATGCGCAGATAGTAATAGGCGCCGATCACGCTGGTCAGCACGCCGACCACCGCCAAGGGATACATGCCGGCACGGATCGCGGGCAGGAACACGAACCACTTGGCCCAGAAACCGGCCAGCGGCGGGATGCCCGCGAGTGAGAACATCAGGGCGGCCAGCAGCGCAGCCAGAGGCAGGTTGTTTTTCCCGAGGCCCGCCAGCTGTTGGATGTCCTCGATATAGTGGCCCTTGCGGCGCATGGCGAGAATGCAGGCGAAGGTGCCCAGCGTCATGGCGACGTAGATTGAAAGATAGATCAGTACGCCCTGCACGCCATCTTCAGTCCCGGCAGCCAGGCCGACCAGCGCGAAGCCGCCGTTGGCGATCGACGAATAGGCCATCAGTCGCTTGATGTTGTTCTGGCCGATGGCGGCGAACGCGCCGAGCAGCATGGACGCGATGGCCATGAAGGTGATGATCAGCTGCCACTGGTTGGTGATGGCCGGGAAGGCGCTGACCAGCACACGGATCAGGAGGGCGAAGGCGGCAACCTTGGGTGCGGCGGCGAAGAACGCCGTCACGGGGGTCGGCGCGCCCTGGTAGACGTCGGGCACCCACATATGGAACGGCACGGCCGAGACCTTGAAGGCGAGGCCGGCCAGCAGGAAAACGAGACCAAACAGCAGGCCGGTGTTGGGAGCTGTTACCGTGATGGCCGCCGCAGCGTGCGCGATGCCAGCAAAATGTGTGGTGCCGGTGAAGCCGTAAAGCAGGGATGCTCCGTACAGCAGCATTCCCGACGAGAGCGCGCCGAGCACGAAGTACTTCAGGCCGGCCTCGCTCGAGCGCACGTCGTCACGGCGGATGGCGGCGCAGACATAGAGCGCGAGCGACTGCATTTCGAGGCCGAGATAGAGCGAGATCAGATCGCCCGCCGAGATCATCATGAACATGCCGGCGCACGAGAGCAGCACCAGGATCGGGTACTCGAAGCGCATGGCACCGACGTCGCGGAAGTAGGCGAAGGACAGCAAGAGGCCGCCGATGGCGCCGACCAGCACCAGCATCTTCATGAAGCGCGCGAAGCCGTCGTTGATCCAGGCGCTGTCGAACGCGCTGTCGTAGGCGCCGGGGAACTGGAAGGCGCGGTAGGCGATCAGTCCGCCGACGAACAGCAGCGCCAGAATGGCGAGCCAGCCGACGCCGACGCCGCGCTCGTCCTTCTGGAACACGCCGTACATCAGCAACACGACGGCGCTCAGCACCAGCATGATCTCGGGCTTGAGGGGCCCGTGGAACAGATCGAGGAAGGTCGTCAGCATAGAGAGGGGACCTGTGTTGGCGCATTAAACGGGGACAGTTTACTTATTTCTGCACCGGTGGGTATCACAGCAATGGCCTTTCGGAGAAATAAGTAAACTGTCCCCGTTTAATGCGCGAGCGCCGCGAGTTGGTGTGCTGCAGCCTCCGCGATCTTGATGCCGGCTTGCGTGTCCGCAATCAGCTTTTGCACCGAGGCGGCGGTGGGATCGATCAGCGGCGAGGGATAGAAACCGAAGCCGATCGTGAGAATGACTAGCGGCGCCAGGATCGCGATTTCGCGTGGCGAGAGGTCGAGGATGTCCTTGAGATTGGCCTTCTTCAGGACCCCAAAGATGACGCGGCGATACAGCAGCAGCGCATAGCAGGCCGACAGGATCACGCCCGTGGTCGCGAACATAGCCACCCAGGTGTTGACCTTGAAGGCGCCCAGCAGCGTGAGGAATTCGCCGATGAAGCCGCTGGTGCCGGGCAAGCCAACGTTGGCCATCGTGAAGACCATGAAGGTGAAGGCATAGAGCGGCATGCGCGCGACCAGCCCGCCATAGGCGGCGATCTCGCGCGTGTGGATGCGGTCGTAGATGACGCCGACGCACAGGAACAGGGCCGACGACACGAGACCGTGCGAGAGCATCTGGAAGATGCCGCCCTGGATGCCCTGGGTCGTCAGGGTAAAGACACCCATGGTCACGTAGCCCATGTGCGCGACCGACGAATAGGCGATCAGCTTCTTCATGTCCTCCTGCGCCAGCGCGACCAGCGAGGTGTAGACGATGGCGATGCACGAGAGCGTGAACACGAACGGGGCGAAAGCCTCGGTGGCCACCGGGAACATCGGCAGCGAGAAGCGCAAAAATCCGTAACCGCCCATTTTCAGCAGGATGCCAGCCAGGATCACCGATCCCGCTGTTGGAGCTTCGACGTGGGCGTCGGGCAGCCAGGTGTGCACGGGCCACATTGGCATCTTCACGGCGAAAGAGGCAAAGAACGCCAGCCACAGCCAGCTCTGCATGCTCGCCGGGAATGTGCCGGGCTGCAGCAGCTTTACGATATCGGTCGTACCGGCGTGGAAATACATGGCCATGATGGCCAGCAGCATCAGCACCGATCCCGCCAGCGTGTAGAGGAAGAACTTGAAGCTGGCGTAGACGCGACGCTTGCCGCCCCAGACGCCGATGATCAGGAACATCGGGATCAGGCCGCCCTCGAAGAACAGGTAGAAGAGCACCAGGTCGAGCGCGGAGAACACGCCCACCATCAGCGTTTCCAGGATCAGGAACGCGATCATGTATTCTTTGACGCGGGTGGAAATGCTCTCCCACGAGGCGAGGATGCACAGCGGCATCAGGAACGTGGTCAGGATCACGAACAGCATCGAGATGCCGTCCACGCCCATTTTGTAGCTGATGCCGTTGCCCATCCAGGCGTGCTCTTCCACGAACTGGAAGCCGGCCTGCTTCTCGTCAAAGCCGACCCAGATCGCCAGCGAGACGATGAAGGTGATGAGCGTGGTCCAAAGCGCGATCCAACGCGCATTGCGCTGCGCGGGGGCGTCATCGCCGCGCACCATCAGCATGATGAGCACCGCGCCGAGCAGCGGCAGGAAGGTGGTGAGGCTGAGCCAGGGCGTGTTGCCCGACAAGAGAGCCGTGTTCATCGCATCAGCCCTTCGAGAACCAGTGAGTGAGAACGTGCTGGATATCCAGCCGGTAGCCTGGCGGAAGCGCGAACACGGTGGCAATCAGCGTCACGCCGATCAGCATCACAAAGGCATACTGATAGACGAAGCCCGACTGCAGTTTCACCGCATCGCGCGTGATGCCGCCGACCGTAGCCGCCAGCCCGTCCGGCCCCAGACCGTCGATGATGGCGCCGTCGCCCTTCTTCCACAGCACGCGGCCAAGCCAGTGGGCGGGGCGCACAAAGATGAAGTGATAGAGCTGATCGAAGTACCACTTGTTCAGGAGGAACAGATAGATGTCATGGATCACCGGAAGGTTGGCGAGGCGCGCCGGGAGTGCCGGGCTCGCAATATAGAAGAGCCAAGACAGCGCAAATCCCAGCGCCATGGCGATGGTCGGCGACCAGGCCACCCAGGCCGGCGGATGCGCCTCGTGCCCGCCCTCGCTGTGGGTTGCCAGCACCAGCGACGACTTCCAGAACTCGTGCGTAGCCCCGCCGATAAAGAAGTTCTGGAACAGCGCGCCAGCGGCCACCGCGCCGAGCGACAGCAGCACCAGCGGAACCAGCATCACCCACGGGCTCTCGTGCGCATGGTCGAACGTCTCGTGATCGGCGCGCGTCTTGCCGTGGAAGGTCATGAACATCAGCCGCCAGGAGTAGAACGACGTCATGAAGGCGGCCGCGATCAGCAGATAGAAGGCGTAGTTGCCAATGGGCGTATGCGCCGCAAAGGTCGCCTCGACGATGGCGTCCTTGGAGTAGAAGCCGGCCAACCCGCCGATCCCAGGGATGCCGAGGCCCGTCAGCGCCAGCGTGCCGATCAGCATCATGGCCCAGGTCCACGGGACCTTGCCCGACAGCCCGCCCATCTTGCGCATGTCCTGCTCGTGATGCATGGCGTGGATCACCGATCCCGCACCAAGGAACAGCAGCGCCTTGAAGAAGGCGTGCGTAAAGAGATGGAAAATACCCGCGCCATAGGCCCCGACGCCGAGCGCGGCGAACATGTAGCCGAGCTGCGAGCAGGTCGAATAGGCGATGACGCGCTTGATGTCGTTCTGCACCAGGCCGACGGTGGCGGCGAAAAACGCCGTGGTCGCCCCAATCAGCGTCACGTAGTAGAGCGCGGTCGGCGACTGCTCGAACAGAGGCGACAGCCGCGCCACCATGAACACGCCCGCCGTCACCATGGTCGCGGCGTGGATCAGCGCCGACACCGGGGTCGGGCCTTCCATGGCGTCGGGCAGCCAGGTGTGCAGCAGGAACTGCGCCGACTTGCCCATGGCGCCCATGAACAGCAGCAGGCAGAGCACCGTCATGGTGTCGAAGCTGCCGCCGAGGAACTGGATCTGCTGCCCACTGACGTTTTTCGCCGCGGCGAACACGGTATCGAAATCCAGCGAGCGGAACACCATGAAGATGCCGAAGATGCCGAGCGCAAAGCCGAAATCGCCGACGCGGTTGACGATGAAGGCCTTCATCGCGGCGGCGTTGGCCGAGGGCTTTTCGTACCAGAAACCGATCAGCAGATAGGACGCAAGACCCACGCCCTCCCAGCCAAAGAACATCTGCAGGAAGGTGTCGGCCGTGACCAGCGCCAGCATGGCGAAGGTGAAGAGCGAGAGGTAGGCGAAAAAGCGCGGCCGGTGCGGGTCCTCGTGCATGTAGCCGATGGAGTAGATGTGCACGAGGCACGACACGGTGTTCACGACCACCAGCATGACGGCGGTGAGCGGATCGATGCGGATCGACCAGTTGACGTCGAGATCGCCCGACGTCAGCCAATGCAGGATCGGGATCTTGATGGTGGTGGCTTCGTGCGCGAGCGCGATGTCGCGGAAGGCGATCCAGGAGAGCACGGCCGCCACGACCATGAAGGCGCAGGTGATCAGCTCGGACGGGCGCGGCCCGAGCACGCGGCCGAACAGGCCGGCGATGAGCGCGCCGAGCAGCGGGAGGAAGAGGATGGCTTGGTACATTATCTATCGCCCGACTTTGAGTCTGGGTACATCGTTTCAATCCCACGAATTCTTGCGGCACGGATGCGTGACCGCGTCAGAGCAAATATGCCGTAGCCGAGAAGTAGCCAACCAACGCCGTCGGCACGACAAAGACATCTAAAATAGTCATGCCTATGCCCCTCGTGCCCGGGTATCCATCCGTGCTCATAGCGAAGACGAAATGGAAACCAACCACTAACGCCGCCGCCGCAACTAACAACCACCAAGATCGAGACGACGCGTCAAGCACCCGCCAGCGCCATGACGATCCTAATTGCGAAGGTCCGCCACGCCTTACTCTTCTTTCCGCGCTCTTTCATCATCTCAACAACAAGTTCGGCCACGACGCGAGGCAACGCATCGACTTGACTGGCAAATCGCCTAACTCTCCGACCTTTCCGGTCAGTTGATCGACCTTTGCCGTGAGCCTCGCGATCTGGCTGGCCATGAGTCTGAATTCCATGCGCATCAGATCCGGAATGTTCGCCAGCTCGGCCTCATGGCTGACCGACATCAGCCTTCAGGGTGGCGAGTTCCTTCTCGAGAATCGCAACGCGCTGCTTCCAGGTTGGCCATCGGCCTACCCCTTCATCATATTGATGTCCTCAACCGCGATCGAGCCGCGGTTGCGGTAGTAGACGACCAGGATGGCGAGGCCAATGGCGGCTTCGGCGGCGGCGACCGTCAGCACAATGAGCGCGAACACCTGGCCGGTGAGATCGCCCAGATGCGCCGAGAACGCCACCAGGTTCAGGTTCACCGCCAGCAGCATCAGCTCGACCGACATCAGGATGACGATGACGTTCTTGCGGTTGAGGAAAATGCCGATGACGCCGATCGTGAACAGCACGGCGGCGACGGTGAGGTAGCTGGAGAGGCCGATGGTCATTTTATCGTTCCTTCAGCCTTGAACCGACAAGCCCGCCATCGGCTTCGTCCCGTCAGGAGAAGCAGCCAAAGGCCTGATCACGCGGGGAGCGCTGCGATCCGTACGGCTCATGGCTACGGCTGCAACTCTCACTCGGCACCTCATCCCCACGGGAGAGGTGGGCGATGAGGCTGCGCAATTGGTGCCAGCCTGTTGAGAGGTGAGGGAAAAAGCTCATTCCGCAGCCTCCTTCACCGGCACCGCGAACTCGCCGCTCTTGACCTTCACCATCGCCACCGCCGTCTCCGGACCGCGCGCGACTTGCGCGCCGATGTCCTGGCGCTTGACGCCGGGCTTGTGGCGTAGCGTCAGCACGATGGCGCCGATCATGGCGATCAGCAGGATGATGCCGGCGGCTTCGAAGAAGTAGACGTACTTGGTGTAGAGAACGAGCCCGAG
Source organism: uncultured Alphaproteobacteria bacterium (assembly GCA_963732765.1). GTDB lineage: Bacteria > Pseudomonadota > Alphaproteobacteria > Rhizobiales > Hyphomicrobiaceae > JANYHF01. The sequence goes on from CAVTAS010000010.1 coordinate 808,040, forward strand.
CGCCTCGGTGTTGGTGACGGCGCTGCCCGCTCCCGGGACGGGCGAGGCGACGCTGGCGGCGATGCGCGGGTTGAACGCCCAGGAGCCGATGAAGCCGACCAGCTCGGCCAGCAGCACCGCGCCCGACCAGCAGCCCGGCGGGCGCGTTCTTCATGTAGCCGGCCTTCAGCTCGGCGAAGTCGACGTCGAGCATCATGACGACGAACAGGAACAGCACCGCCACCGCGCCGACGTAGACGATGATCAGCAGCATGGCCAGGAACTCGGCCCCCGCCAGCACGAACAGCCCCGCCGCGTTGAAGAAGGCGAGGATCAGGAACAGCACGGAATGCACCGGGTTCCTGGCCCAGATGACCATCACGGCCGAGAGCAGCAGCACGGCGGAAAAGGCCAGGAAGAAGAATTCGGAGAGGGTCATGGGGCTGGTGATCCCAAAAGACGGAACTCGGGACTCGGAACTCGGAGAAAGAGAGCGGCCAGGACAACGGCCTGATCCGAGTCCCGAGTTCCCGAGTTCCGAAGTCCCGCCTACGTTCCATGTCTGTGCACATCTCGCCCATCACCTGAACTTCGCATCCGCCGCCAGGTTCTGCGCGATCTCGCGCTCCCAGCGGTCGCCGTTGTCGAGCAGGCGGGCCTTGTCGTAGTAGAGTTCCTCGCGCGTTTCGGTCGCGAACTCGAAGTTCGGGCCTTCGACGATAGCGTCGACCGGGCAGGCCTCCTGGCACAGGCCACAATAGATGCATTTCACCATGTCGATGTCGTAGCGCGTGGTGCGGCGCGTGCCGTCGTTGCGGCGCGGCCCCGCCTCGATGGTGATGGCCTGCGCCGGGCAGATCGCCTCGCACAGCTTGCAGGCGATGCAACGCTCTTCGCCGTTGGGATAACGCCGCAACGCATGCTCGCCGCGGAATCGCGGAGAGAGCGGGCCTTTCTCGAACGGGTAGTTGAGGGTTTTCTTGGGCGCAAAGAAATAGCGCATGCTGAGGAAAAACGCCGAGACGAACTCGGCGAGCAGCAGGGACTTTGCGGCTTGCGCGAAGCGGGTCATTTGCAGAATGCCTTGAAGGTGGCATCGGGCATCAGGCATCGGGCATCAACTCCGCCGATGCCTGATGCCAGATGCCCGATGCCCATTTTCTTTTTCACGCTGCCGCTCCCAAATGCCCAAAGTGCACCACGGCGGCCACAATCACCACGGCCGCAAGAGATAGCGGCAGGAACACCTTCCAACCCAATCGCATCAGCTGGTCGTAGCGGTAGCGCGGGACGAACGCTTTCACCATCGCGAACATGAAGAAGATCATCACCAGCTTGAGGAGGAACCAGATCACGCCGGGCACCCAGGTGAAGGGGGCGACGTTGAACGGCGGCAGCCAGCCGCCCAGGAACATGATGGTCATCATGGCGCACATCGCCGTGATGGCCACATATTCGGCCAGCATGAAGAGCAGATAGGGCGTGGACGAATATTCCACCGCGAAACCGGCCACCAGCTCGCTCTCGGCTTCCGGCAGATCGAAGGGCGGGCGGTTGGTCTCGGCCAGCGCCGAGATGAAGAAGATCACGAACATCGGGAACAGCGGCAGCCAGTACCAGTCGAACATCGAGTTGGGCAGTCCGACCCAGGTGCCCAGACCATGCTGCTGCGCGTGCACGATGCCGGTGAGGTTGAGCGTGCCGGCGACCAGCAGCACCGTGATGATCACGAAGCCGATCGAGACTTCGTAGCTCACCATCTGCGCGGCCGAACGCAGCGCGCCCAGGAACGGATACTTCGAGTTGGACGCCCAGCCGCCCATGATGATGCCGTAGACTTCCAGCGAACCGATGGCCAGCACATAGAGGATGCCGACATTGAGGTTGGCGATGGCCCAGCCCTCGTTGATCGGGATCACGGCCCACACGGCAAGCGCCGTTGTCGCCGCCACAATGGGCGCGAGCAGGAAGATAGGCTTATCGGCGGCGGCGGGGAGCAGCGGTTCCTTGAAGACGAATTTTAGAAGGTCGGCGAAGGACTGCAGCAGGCCGAACGGTCCGACCACATTGGGGCCGCGCCGGATGTGCACGGCGGCCCAGACCTTGCGGTCCATCAGCAGCAGATAGGCGATGATGAGGAGCAGGACGCCAAGCGCGATGAAGCTCTTGATGACCATCAAGAACAGCGGCCAACCCCAGCTGTTCCAGTGCGCCACGACGTCGGTCCAGACGTTATCCATGGGTATGCCCCGCTGCCAGACCGCGCGCAGACCTTCCTTCTCCCCTTGGGAGAAGGTGGCGCGTTTCAGCGCCGGATGAGGGGGTTAGCGGTGAGGTTGTGGCACGGATGGTGCACACACCTCCGGCAGCACTCCCCTCATCCGCCCTTCGGGCACCTTCTCCCAATGGGAGAAGGCGATCACAGAGGGCCCTGTTGATAATGGAGAGAGTGATCATCGCCCCTACTCCGCCGCCTGGGCGAGGGCGCCCGGCTGTTTCATGCGGCTGCAGTCGGCCATGGTGCGGGACGCGCGCGCGATCGGATTGGTGAGGTAGAAGTCGGTGATGGTGGGGCGCAACGGCTCCCGGCTGATGGTGCCGCCGGCGTTGGCCAGCCGGTCCAGTCCGGTCGTGGCTGCCACCGTGCCCAGCGCCGCCAGATGTGGCGCCTGCTGATATACAGCGGCGCGCAGCTCGGCCACGCTGTCGTAGGGCAGCACCTGCCCGACCTCGGCCGAGAGAGCGCGGATGATGGCCCAGTCTTCCTTGGCCTCGCCCGGCGGGAAAACGGCGCGGGACGTCATCTGCGGACGGCCCTCCGTGTTCACGTAAGTCGCCGATTTCTCCGTGTACGCGGCGCCCGGCAGGATCACATCGGCGCGGTGCGCGCCGGCATCACCGTGCGTGCCCTGGTAGATCACGAAGGCATTGCCCAGTCTCATTTTGTCGAATTCGTCCGCCCCCAGCAGATACACAAGTTGCATCGGCCCGCCGAACAGATCGCGCCCGCCCGCGCCCGGCACAAAACCGATATCCAGCCCGCCGACGCGCGAGGCCGCGCTGTGCAGCACGTTGAAGCCGTTCCAGCCGTCTTTCACCGCGCCGGTTGCCATCGCGGCATTGGCCGCCGCCGCCAGGATCGCCGCACCATCAGCGCGGTTGAGAGCACCGGCGCCCACAATGATCATCGGCTTCTGCTTGCCAGCGAAAGCCTGGGTTGCAGCAGCCGCCAGCCCGTCCACCCCCGTACCGAGAGCAGTAAACGGATAGGTGAGATCTCCCACCGGACCCAGCACGCTGACCTGGAACCCGCCGCGCAGCCAGCGCTTGCGGATGCGCGCGTTCAGCACCGGCGCTTCCAGGCGCGGGTTCGAGCCGACGATCAGCAACGCGTCCGCTTCCTCGATGGCGGCAATGCCCGAATTGAACAGATAGCCAGCCCGGCCCATCGCGGGATCGATCTTGGCACCATCCTGGCGGCAGTCGATGTTGGTCGAACCTAGCCGCGCGAACAGATCTTTCAGCGCGAACATCTCCTCGACGCCCGCGAGATCTCCCGCGATGGCCGCGATGCCGGACGGTCCGGCAGCCTTCATCTTGGCTGCCACTAGCTTCAGCGCCTCATCCCAGCTCGCGGGCCGCAGCTTGCCGTTCTCGCGGATATATGGCTGGTCCAGCCGCTGGGTCTTGAGGCCGTCGACAACGTGGCGCGTCTTGTCGGAAATCCACTCTTCGTTGATGGCATCGTTCACCCGCGGCAGCACGCGCACGACCTCGTTGCCGCGCGAATCAATCCGGATATTCGAGCCCAGCGCGTCGTTCACATCAACCAATTCGGTCTTGCGCATTTCCCAGGGACGGGCGTGAAACGCCGTTGGCTTGGCGGTCAGCGCGCCCACGGGGCAGAGATCCACGATGTTGCCGCTGAGCTCAGACGACAGCCCCTTCTCGATGGTGCCGGTGATTTCCATGTCCTCGCCGCGACCGGTCGCGCCCATCTCCTCGACGCCGGCCACCTCCGTCATGAAACGCACACAACGCGTGCATTGGATGCAGCGCGTCATCACCGTCTTGACGATCGGCCCCAGGAACTTCTCTTCCACGGCCCGCTTGTTCTCGATGTAGCGGCTGGAATCCGAGCCGAACCCCATGGCCTGGTCCTGCAGGTCGCATTCGCCGCCCTGATCGCAGATCGGGCAGTCAAGCGGATGATTTATCAGCAGAAATTCCATCACGCCGTGGCGCGCGTTGATCACCATCGGCGAATTGGTCTTGATCTGCGGCGGCGCGCCATCCTTGCCGGGGCGAAGGTCATTGACCGTCATGGCGCAGCTGGCCTGCGGCTTTGGCGGCCCGCCGACGACCTCGATCAGGCACATGCGGCAGTTGCCCGCGATCGACAGCCGCTCGTGATAGCAAAAGCGCGGAATCTCGATGCCAACCTGGCCGCAAGCCTCGATCAAAGGCGTGCCGTTCTCGAACTCGTAGTCCGTGCCGTCAATATTGAGTTTTGGCATGTCGGTCCGGCGGGTGGGAGCGCGCAGTTGCGGGCCCGAAGCAAAGCGGTGCGTGCGCTTTCTAGCTGGGAGGGTGTTGCGCTGCAACCTGATAGGGTGGAGCTCCAGGGGAGGATTTGCCGCAGGGACGCACCGTCCCGGCTCAGTCCCGCGCCAACTGCGATGGCGCAGCGTCTGCCGCGTCTTGCGCGGCGCGCTGATCTGCGGAATGATCGGGTTGGGGATCAACAGCGGCGGTCCAATCGGTCTGCGGCGGCCGAAAATGCAGTTGCATGACGCAGAGACCTTCATCTTGGCGCGCGCGCCTCGGTCACCCGATGGTTGTTGCGGTGGTTTGCGGCCTCCTCGTGCTGCCGTGCTGGCTGGTTGGCGACGCCGTCGCGCGCAGCTTCCGGCGCCTGCACGCCATGGCGATCAGTCGGAACGATTGGCTGTTCGACCTGACCACCAAATCGGACAGCGCAACATCGCTTGCGCACAGCACCGAAGCTTGGGGCGTTTGGATCGTCCAAGGACTGACTTGCGGCTTCATCGCGATGCTGTTGACGCGCGCAATCACAGGGCGATCAGGCGGAGCCGGGATCGTGGCTGGCGTTGTTGGCGGCTGGGGCCTGGTGAGGTTGGCGCTGTGGAATTGGGACGGTTTGCACAAATTCGGTCTGACCGAATTCAAACTTGACGGGCCGCCGGTTGTCTATGGCGCATGGCCTGGCGCCCCATGGCTCGGCTTTCTGGCTGGCTTGGCGCTGGGGTTGGCTGCGGCCATCGCCTTGGTGAGATCGTTGGCGACCAAACCCGTCGAGGCGGGCATGCCGACTTGACGGCCAGCCGCTGACGGGCTTGACCTCTACGGTCCCGACTAAACAGCGCGAGCGCAACTCTCATGGCCCACAACCACCTCTCCCAACTCGTCGGCTCTTTCTCGCAAGGCGCGGCCGACAACCCGACCGTCGCCATGGTGGAGGCCGCTTTCCGCCATCATGGGCTGGACATGCGCTATATCAACTGCGAGGTGCCGCCGGAGCTGCTGGGCGACGCCGTGCGCGGCGCCAAGGCCATGGGCTGGCTCGGCTTCAACTGCTCGATGCCTCACAAGGTGGCGGTCATCCAGCATCTGGATGGGCTTGGCGAATCGGCTGCGATCATGGGCGCGGTGAATTGTGCGGTTTTGCGGGGCGGCAAGTTGATCGGCGAGAACACCGACGGCAAAGGCTTCCTGGAGAGCCTGACGCCAGTGATCGATCCGGCGGGCAAGTCGGTGGTGATGTTCGGGGCGGGCGGGGCGGCACGCGCGATCGGCGTCGAGTTGGCCCTTGCGGGCGCTGCGCGGATCACGGTCGTCAACCGCGGCCAGGGCGCGCGGTCGCGAACTGGTCGATCTCTTGAATGCCAAGACCAAGGCGAAGGGCGCGCTGGTGGCCTGGCAGGGAGACTATGCGATCCCGGCGGACACGGACATCGTCGTCAATGCGACCTCGATCGGGCTCTTTCCTGATCTCGACGCGCGCATCGCCCTGGATATCAACAGCCTGACGTCCGGCATGGTTGTCGCTGATGTGATCTTCAGCCCGCCCCGCACACGCCTCCTCCGGGATGCCGAAGCGCGCGGCTGCAAGGCCATCGACGGCCTGGGCATGCTCGTCAATCAGGGTCGCATCGGGATCAAGTTCTGGACCGGCAGGGATGTCGATGCGGGCGTGATGCGGGCAAAGTTGGCGGAGCTGTTCGCCGTCTAAGGCAAGAGCTGCGGAGTTGTCTTTCCCATCACCCATCTAAGACGGTTCGGCCACCACATACGACCACCAGGGGCCGGAGGCTTTGCCGAACAGAGCGGACCAATACCAGGACGAGACGTCCGGCCAGCTCTGGCCGTTTGCGCCCACCACGGCTTCGCAGATGGTGACGGACGCACCGTCCCGGCTGGCGCGAAAGCAGCTCATGGCTTTGCCGGTGGCGTCCCGCTTCAGTGGCAGCGGCGCGATGCGATAGCCGATGCCACGGAAGCAGTCGGAAGCTGGATGTAAGTTGCGGGTCGGCTCAGCGACCCAGCGAACGATGATTTCGCGCGAGCCGTCGCTGAAGCGGCCGATCCTGCCTGGGAAGTCCTGGGCGAAGCGCTGCTCGCGCACCGACATCGGCAGCGGAATGAGGGGCCGCCCCTCGTACTGGGTTGGCCAGCCGGGGAACGCGCTAGCCAGCGCAACAGTCCCGTTGCCGTCGTGCGCGATCACGGGAGCGAGCGTGGCGGCAAGCGCTGACACCAGGAATAACGCGGCGGCCACAGACGATCTCAGCCAAGTCATGTCGCGGCCTCCCAGGTCTTCAGACAAGCAAGAACCCACAAGGTGGCGGCGGCCGAGATGGCGAAGGCGATCAGGCCGATGGCTTCGTGCCACCAGGGCGCCGCACCTGTCAGCAGCCCGGCTTCGACATAGAACAGGCTGGTTGCGCGCAGCACATTGGCAGCGATGGTCAGGACCAGCGAGGCGCCCAGTGCGAGCAGGCAAACGAGAGTTCCGGAGCGCCAGACGAAGCAGGCCGCCAGCACCAACATTACGCCGGCCCACAGCATGTTGACGCCGCTGCAGGGCGCATCGAACTGGATGGTCTCGCCGGCCCAGCGCAGGTAGGTGCCTTCGCGGGCGACGGCCAGCCCCTGGAGTTGCAGCAGCGTCACGGCCATCGAGGCCGAGATCAGGCGCATCGGATAGCCAAGCACGAACTGGAGCGACGGAACGACGGGCAGGGACAGGGCGACCAAACCGTAGAAGGCCAGCGGGGGCTGCCGGCCGGATAGACCGCGATAGAGGCTGTAGAGGAGCGCCGTCGCGGCAATAGCGGCGCGCACGATAGCGGGCGCAAAGCTGAAGGAGGCCGCATAGAGAGCGAGCAGAACCGCCACCGGCAGCAGCGGAAGGCTCTGTTCGCGTTGCACTGGACTGCGCTGGGTGAGGCCGGTGGCGACGACCAGCGCAATTGCCAGCACCAGGGCCAAGGCCTCCTCCGGGGCGGACGCCACCCGCCCCAGATACCAGCGCCAAGCGTCCCAGCAGGCCACGCTGACGACCGCGGCGACCGGGGCAGGATGAGACAGCGCGCGCATCATGCCTGCACCCTGCCGCTCATGTGTCCGCGCGCCAGCCACAGGAAGGCCAGTCCCGCCAGCGCGATCAGCAGCCATTCCTCCGGCTCGGGCACCGTCGGCACGCTGGTCTTGGTCACCGGCGTCAGTTTGTTGGCATCGTATTGCTGTTGCGTTTCCAGCACCACGGCGCCGCTGACGGGCGTGATAAGATGCGTGTCGGCGGCCAAGGCCACGGCGGTCTCGCGATTGGTCTCCGTCTGGCTCATGAGAGACAGCACCCGGTCGTTCGCCCACAGGCGCACAATGTGGTCCGATCCCTTGGCCAGCGCCGAACCAGCGGCGATACTCGACATATTGGAGGTGTCCGAACGCAGGATGGTGGCGCGCGGACTGGTCGAGAACAAACCGCCAAGAAATCCGGTGAGATCGGCCTCGACCTTGCCCGTCCCCGCCACGCTGCGGGCGCGCCAGGCCCAGGGCAAATCGGGCAGCGCCTCGTTGGGGCCGGGCTCGGTCGGCAGCAGCCAGACCTGCGGTTGCCGGGTCAGGCGCGTCGCCGCCTGTTCGAGCGCCGCAGCCGCGCCTTTGAAGGCAATGGGCTGGGGACCATGCACCCAGAGCAGGGCGGCTCCATCATACCGCTCCAGATCAATCAACCCGTCGGCGATCGCCTGCGAATTGTCCTGGCCGCCAACGAAGGACGTCTGGGCGAGCAATGAAACCGCCGCCGCGCGCTGCGCCGTTGACCAGGGGGCAATCGCCAGTTTTCGGTTCTCATCGCCAGCCACGATCAGGCCGACCGGTTGGCCAGCCGGTATTTTGGCAAGAACCGACGCGATCCCGCTAGCCTTGCTTGCGACCCGCGACGAACCATCGACCACGATCATCAGGGCGCCCATCTTTGGCGGCTGCGTCATTGCGATGGTCTGGACAATCTTCGGCCCTTGGCCAATTTGCGCCGTGACCGGAGTGTTGCTCGGCTCGCGCACCACCGCAATCGAAGGCCTCTTTCGGGACAAGTCGACATCGCTCACGCCGCCGATCATGCGGAACAAGCCTTGGCCAACCTCCAAAGCCGCCAGCCCTTGAGACGCCGCGGCGAACTTCGATTTGCTCTCGATCCATACGCTGTGCGTCAGATCCGATGGCACCGTGAAATTGCGGTCCAGGATCGCTGGCAGCACCAAGCGCGCACTGCCGTCCGGCTCGAGGCTGAGCGGCGCCGTAATGCCGATCTTGAACTTGATCGTGCCGCCGTTCCGGGTCACCGGAAAGGCCTGTGCCAGTACCCGGTCGGCCCCTTTGGTGGTCACCAGCAGCGGGTCGCGGCGCTGCGCCACGGCGACGCTCTGGTAGGCGGCGCGCACCGCCGACCGGCCGCCATAGGCCGCTTCCCGTTCCTCGCCGTTGACCCACAATGTGGCGCGCGTCACGACACCGCCAGGAGGCAAGGCGAACTGCACGCGGGCTTCCCGGTCCAGGAACGAGGTATTACGGAATTCGACCGTCCATTCGAGATAGCCGAGGACGTCGGCTGCGCTGACCGACCCATCGATCCGGGACGACGCCAAGCTGAGCCCCTTCAGGCGGCCGCCAACCTGCGCGCCGCCATGATCGCCATCCCATTGGAAATCGTCAAAGCGCGCCCAGGCGCCGCCGCGATAGGGGGCCGGCCGCGCGTTGAACGGCACGCCGTAGGCGCGATAGTAGATTTCCCGCAGCTCCTCGACGGAAGCCTGGACAGGCTGGCCGTCGCGATCCGACCAGAATGCGCCTTGCATCATCACGAAGGCGCTGAGCAGTCCGGTCGGGCGGCTGATCGCCTCGTAGCATTGGCGCAGCAGCAAGTCTTCGTCGCCTAGGGTGCGCAGCAGCCAGTAGCCGCGCTGCTTCTCGGCGCTTTCGCTACCCAGGGCATACTGCACGCCGAGCCGGGTCGCGGCGGCGGGCACATCGAGCGCGAATAGCAGCGCCACCGCCGCCACCACGCCACCGGCGAGTGGACGGGCGATGGGGCCGACGAATTGGCGGCGCAGCAAGCCGGTCAGCACGATCGCCACCACCAGCGAGGCCGCCGGCGCCATCGGCAGAGCGCCGATGCCGTAGAGCACCAGGGCCGGTACGGCCAGCGGCATCAGGGGCAGAAAGATCAGCGCATAGAAGGCCGCAATGCCGATACAAAAGCCGTTCGCCAGCGCCAGCCAGACCAGCTTTATACGGACGAACCGGCGCAAGGCCAGCCAGACGAGAAGGTTGCCCATGGGCACAGCGGCGACGGCGGCCGCATGCCAGTAGGTCGGCATGGGGTCGAATAAGGTCTGGGCGCACAGCCGCATGACGAGTTCGAAGACAACGACGCCAAGGGGAAAGAAGCAGCCGATGGCGAGCAGCGCTATCGACACGACCGCAGGTACGGCTGCGGGCTTGGCTGGCGGCGAGGCGATCGAGATGTGTGGAGAAGCGTCTTGCATGACCGGGTGGCCCCCAATTGGCGCTGATGGCACTGCGCTCAGTTGGCCAGTGAAGCCGGCGCGGGGCCACGGTCATGTTCGGTCAAATTCCGCCCGCGGCGGTCGGTCCAGTGCGCCCCTGTGCGGAAATGTGCGGGAACCTAGTGTTCTGGCGCTATCGTTTGGTACCCGGCAAATTCGCCATCCCCGCGAAGGCGGGGATCCATGCATGCCAGAGTGTTACACAGCCTATATGCCCCACAAGCTGCTGACAATGCGAGCTATTCTGGGTTGGCGAGCGAGCACAACTCAGGCTTGGCTGGATCCCCGCCTACGCGGGGATGACGAGGTTTTGGGTACCTTCTGTGTGCGCCAGAACACTAGTTCAGCCCTGCGGCTCGCAGCGCACGTCCGTCAGCACCGAGTTGGCGATGTAGCATTCCTCATGGGCGCGGTGATGCAGTTCGTCGATGGCGGTGCGGTCGGGTACGTCGCTGCCCCAAGTGATGCGTGGGCGGAGTGTCACGACGCTGACAAACTGCGCGCCCTTGGCGTTCTTGGCCATGACGCCCTCGGCCTGATCGACGTAGGCATCGACGACCAGCCCCTGCTTGGCCGCGAGATACAGGAACGTCAGCATGTGGCAGCTGGACAGGCTGGCGATGAACGCCTCCTCGGGATCGACCCCGGCTGGATCGGAGAAACGCGGCACCACATGAGGCGAGGAGGAGGCACGAAACGACACGCCGCCGTCGAACGACCACTGATGGCCACGGCTGTATTTATTGTCCTTGAACGGCTCGTCCGCCCCGCGGCTCCAGGCGACGGTTGCTGTGTACGTGGCCATAGCGTGGTTCCTTAAGGTAGGGCGATCAGTTGGTGGGAATCGGGAACAACTCCAGCGCAGCTTCGATCCGGCCATAGAGGCCGTTCAACCACGCCGGCGCCTTCTCGATCTTCGGCCACGGCTTCGACCGGAAATCCACCGGCGCGATGATCACCTTCACTTGGCTGATGCCGATGGCGTGGGCCAGCACGAACAGCTCCTCGGCCGCCGGATCGCCCATGGCCAGGCAGCCGATGGACGAGGCGCGGCCGTGGATCATGATCGCGCCGCCGAGCGGATCCCTGCGCTTCTCCTTGGCGGCCATCGCCCGGTCGAAGTCGTTGGGATAATTGACGCGCATGGACACACTGAACTTGCTGTTCGGGTTCAAGAGATCGATGTCGTACAACCCCTCGGGCACCTGGCGGTCGCCCTCGCGCAGTTTCGGGCCGTGCGTACCGCTGGCCGCCAGCACCGGATAACTGTGCACCAGCCGCCACTCTTTGCCACCAGCGCGCGCGTAGAGCTGCAACCGCTTCTCGGCCTTCAATCCCACCAGCGTAACGCCGGCGGGCGGATAGGCTACACCGGCGGCTGCGAACTTCACTTTCAGACGCTCGCTCGAGGCGGGCTCGATCTGGGCCAACCGCTGCTCGATGGTGAGCCATGGTGGCTTGGGTTGGGGCGGCGGCTCTTCGAGGCCAAGCCAGACCAGCACCGGGTGCAAGGCTGCAGGACGCGCGAGATAAACCGCACCGGCGACAACGGCCAGCGCTGCAAGTCCGATCAGTGTTATCTTCAGGGCGTGCATGAATTGAGTATAGCGCAGTCTCAAGGCCGCAAAATGGCATTTTGCGGTCTATCCGCCTCACCACTCGAACCGGTCGACCACATGCCGAGTCCCCATCAGGAACGCATCTGCCACCAGCCGCAGCGGGGCGGCATCCACTTCGCTCTCGCCGCGCGCGATCAGATCATGGAAGCGCCGGTAAATGCGGCGATACTCGCTGTCGGGTTCGCTTACCTTGGGATGGCCGTCGACAAACAGCCGCGTGCCGCCGTGGGTCAGCTGCATCGTGCCACCATCCTTCAGGGCCACGTCGATGGTCCAGGTCTGTTCGCCCGTTTGCAGCCAATCGAGCGCACACGTCATGCTCTTCAAGCCGGCGCCGCGAAAGCGCACGTCGGCCGCGACCGGCGTGGCGCGGTTGGCCGGGAAATACATGTCCGAGCGCTCGACGAAAATCGGGAACGGCAGGATGGCCGTGATGATCGACAGCGCGTTGATGCCGGGATCGAAAACGCCAAAACCGCCGGCCTCGAACACCCAATCCTGTCCCGGATGCCAGCGCCGCACATCCTCCTTCCAGGTGATGACGACGCTTTCGGGCGCGCGCTGACGCAAAATCTCCGCGGCCTGATCGACACCGGTGTTGTAGCGCGAGTGCCAGGTTGCATAGAGCACCCGCCCGGCTTGGCTAGCCGCGCGCTCCATATCGGCCAGCTCGGCAATGCTTGCGGTCGGCGGTTTCTCGATCAGCAGATGCTTGCCCGCCTGCAAGGCCTCGACGGCAAAGCCATGGCGCACATGCGGGGGGGTGCAATTGGCGACGGCGCTCACGTCGGGTAGCGCTGCGAATAGTTCGGCCTGTGTTTTGAAGGTCGGTACCCCTGGCACCGCGACGCCGCGCTGGCTGACCACACCGGCCAGTTCGAACACCCCGGTCTCTGCGATCGAGGGCAGATGCTGGTCGACAGCGATCTTGCCGATCCCAACCAGGGCGAGCTTGATCTTGGCGGTCATGGGCGGTTCCTCGGGGCTGGGCTGCGGTCGGATTTTGACGGTCGGCATAGCCAGCCGCCGCGCCCGCTGCAACTGCTTACAGTCCGCCGCTACGGGTAACTTCAATGAAACACCACCCTGTTACGCTTCGGCGTGGCCGAGTCGAAGGAGTTCCCAGGTGTCGTCAGTTCACAGCATTGTTTCTGTCCCTGGCATCGCGCCTCCAGTTGCATCGCCCCCTGCCCTCCATCTCACCGCCGTGCGCAAGACCTTCGGCCAAGCCGTTGCCGTCGAGCAGATGGACCTCAGCGTCCAGCCGGGCGAATTCTACGCGCTGCTGGGGCCAAACGGAGCCGGCAAGACCACCACGCTGCGCATGATCGCCGGGCTGCTGCGCCCCGATGCTGGCGAGATCGGCATCTTTGGCGTCGATGCGCTGGCTGACCCGATCGCGGCCAAACGCATCACGGCCTGGCTGCCCGACGAGCCGATGCTCTACGACAAGCTGACGCCGCTGGAATACCTCGAATTCGTCGCCGGCCTGTGGGGCGTGACCCCGGCCCTGGCCCAGTCCCGCGCCGTCGACCTCATCGATGTGCTCGAACTCAAACCGCACCGTCACACCCGCTGCGAAGGCTTTTCGCGTGGCATGAAGCAGAAGGTGGCGCTGGCCGGCGCGCTCATTCACGATCCCAGGTTGATCATGCTCGACGAGCCGCTGACCGGCATCGATGCGGGTGTCGCACGCCAAGTGAAGGATCTGCTGACCGCGCGCGTCAAGGCCGGCGCGACCATTATTCTGACCACGCACATCCTGGAAGTCGCCGAGCGCCTGGCCGACCGCATCGGCATCGTCAACCGCGGCCGGCTTGCCGCCGAGGGCACGCTCGACGAACTGCGCGAGATGGCGGGCCGTGGCTCCTCCTCGCTGGAAGACGTGTTCCTGTCGCTGACGCGGCGGGAGCCGCTGGCGTCATGATGTTTGCCCCCGGCAGCTTCCCGGCCCTGGTCGCCCACGACATCCGGCTGAGCTGGCGCGGCTTTGCCGCCATGTTCGGCGCCACCAGCACGCGCTGGAGCGTTGCCATCCTGTCCGTCTGCGCGGGCGGATTGCATCTGCTGGCCTGGCCGGCCGTCCACTACCTGCGCCCGCTCATGCACGGCCCCGACGCGAACTTGACGCCGCTGGCCGGTGCGCTCGCAGCAACCTTTGCCTGGATGATCGCGCAAAGTCTTTTTGGGGCAACGCGCGCGCTCTACGACCGCGCCGATCTCGATCTGCTGCTGGGTTCGCCCTTACCGCCGGGGCGCGTTATCGCGGCCAAAGCAGCGGCCATCGGCGCCGGCACGTTTGGTGCGCTCGCGGTGTTTCTGCTGCCGGTCGCCAACATGGGCGCAGTTCTCGACGGCCCCATCTGGCTTGGCATCTATCCCGCCTTGATCGGCCTGGCATTGATTGCGACCTCCGTCGGACTCGCACTGGCGATTGGCCTGTTCTTCCTGGTTGGACCAGTCCGGGCGCGCCTCTATGCGCATATGACCGGTGCCGGCATCGGTGGCGCCTTCGTGCTCGGAGCACAGATCTTTGCCGTGTTGCCGGTGGCCACCCGCGAGGCAACCGCGCGCTGGCTCGATCAGACCGGCGTGGTGGCCAAAACCGGCGTCGGCGGCTTGTTCTGGTTGCCGTTGAACGCCGTACGCGGCCAAGCCGTCGATATGGCTATGTTGATGCTGCTTGGGCTGACGATCTTTGCCGCGACGGTCTGGCTGCTGGGCGAGCGCTTCGCCAGCGCCGCAACGGCGGCTGCCGGAGCACCTGCCGCTGGCGCGCGTGCGGGCTCGGCAGCTGTCACCCGCTTCCGCTCCGGCGTGGCGCGCAATCTGCGCCTAAAGGAATGGAAGCTGATGGTGCGCGATCCCAGCCTGTTCGCGCAGCTCGGTCTGCAGATCATCTATACCATCCCGATCGCCGTGGTGCTGTTGCGCAGCGATCTGGTGCCCACGGCCTTCGCCCTGGTGCCGACCATCGTGGTGATCGCGGCGCAAGTCGCCGGGTCAATCGCCTGGATCACGGTTTCGGGCGAGGATGCGCCCGAGCTGATCGCGTCGGCGCCTGTCACGTCCAGCGCCGTCGATCGCGCCAAGCTCAGCGCCGTGGTGCTGCCGGTGCTCGCCATCATTGGCCTGCCGCTCATTGCACTCGCCACCCTGTCGCCGCGCGCCGCCGTGATCGCGACGCTGTTTGCCGCCGGCGGCAGCGCTTGCACCGCGCTGCTCAACTTCTGGCATCCGATGCCGGGCAACCGCCGCGGCATGCTGCGCCGCCACCAGCAATCGCGGCTGATCGGGCTGATCGAGCACGGGCTGGCGATGCTATGGGCCTTCGCCAGCGTGTTCGCCCTGATTGGCAGCGCACTGGCCTTGGCTCCGCTCGGCTTGGTCGTCGCGATCCTGGCAATCTTCCGCAATATGCAGGGAACACCCTCACGCAAGCCCCGCAAGTCCGCGGTCACTCTCAAAAAACCTCTGTACGAGGGCGAAGTTCAACTTCCCCTGTAGTGCGAATCGGTCGAACCTCACGTTATGTAACCGGGTGTTACCTGTTCGCCGCGATTGGCGTGCGGTTACGGGACCGGTGCCGAAGTTCTGTTGAGTAGCGTTCTGTAGCTCGCCCCAGCCAATCGCCGGGGCGCCAGGGAGGCGTTGCTCATGTTGTTCATGGTCCGGCCGGACGCCAAGTCCGTCACATTGTTGGCCGATGCGCTCGAGACCATCGAGGTGACGGCCGACGAGCTGTTGGATCAGCGCTTTGCGCCACACGACCTCGACCTTGCCGGCCTGGATGGAGACGCCGCCGTACAGGCGCGACTGGCTGCGCTGCGCATGTTCGTGCGCCAGGTGCGCGATCTCGAACTCACCCTTCTGACCAAGCTGGAACAGGCCCGGGTGCGCGCCCGCACGGTTGCGCGCAGCGACTGGCGCCTGCGACCGATCATGTCGCTGTTCACGTCCGGAACCCAGGCGCTGGCCGATCACATCGCCTCGCCTCAAGGGCGCGCCGCCATGCGCTTCGACGGTTCCGATCAGGTGTACCCGTTCCTGCGCAGCCGCGAGCTGCTGCCCGCAATGGCCGAGCACTACGATGGCGCCGCCGAGCTGCTGGTGACCGACAGTTTCCGCATCTTGGGCCTGATCAAGGTGAGCGATCTGCTGGAGCGCTGCGAAGTGGCGCTGAATGCGCTCGATGCGCACTACGATCTCTACGACTGGCCCGCCGAAGAAGCGTCTCAGCCCGAAGAAGTGGTTGTGGAACCGCCGCGAATTGCGGCCGTCGCCGCCGTTGCCAGCGCACCCGTTGCGATCGTCGTCGAGGCGAAGGTAGAACCGATCCCCGAGGCCGTGGTCGGAATGGCGACAGTTGTTTCCCCAGCTGAAGACGCAGCACCGGTGGCGCTTGCGGCAGAGGTCGAGAGTGCTGCCGAGGCTTCGGCAATTCGTGGGCACGTCGCGATGGAATCTGTTGCGCCCATCGTCAGCGCAGCAGCGGAAACAGCCGTTGCGCCTGCCGCAGTGGTCTCAGAGGAAGCTGCCGAGACGGTGGCCACGAATTGGGGCGAGGGGATCCCGGCTACGATCGTCGCAGCGAAGCGCTGGCCGTCGAGGTCCACCGCAGAGACGATAGGTCTGGCCCCCGAACATCCAGACGCCGAAGCGCCCAGCAAGGAAGCAATTGCGATTGCCGAAGCTGCTGCCGAAGACAGTCTCAAGAGCCTCAGTGAGCGCCTCGCAGATCTGCGCCAAGGCGATCCCGCCGTGCCCGTGGCAGAGCAGACCGAAACCGCCAAATCGGACGCCGCCTGAACTCTGTTCCGGCGTTACAGTTGGCCTCAAATCCAGCGCAATGACAGCTATCCTTGGGCGCTAACGCTGCTCCCGGAAGGATCATCCATGTACGGACCAATCCGCACTGTCGCCGCCGTCTGCCTCGCCGCCGCGCTGATGCTGCCGGCGGTTTCCGCTTTCGCTGCCGATGAGTCCAAGCCCATGAACCCGACCATTTCGATCACCTCGTCCGGCACCGTCACCGCCAAACCCGATCAAGTCGCCATCACCATCGGCGTGACCAGCCGGGCCAAGACAGCCAAGGCGGCGCTTGCCGCCAATACCGCCGCGATGCAGCCGGTTGTGACGGCGCTGAAGGCCTCCGGCATCGAGCCGCGCGACATCCAGACTTCGAACTTCAACCTCGCCCCGACTTACGAATACCTACAGAACGGCAAACCGCCCCGGCTGACTGGCTACGAGGTTTCCAACACCGTCGAAATCCGGCTGCGCAAGGTCGAGAAGCTGGGTGAAATCCTGGACCAAGTGGTGGGTGAGGGATCGAACCAGATCAGCGGCATCCAGTTCATCGTCAGCAAGGCCGACGAACTGCGCGACGAAGCGCGCAAATCCGCTGTCGCCAACGCCACGCGCATCGCCAGAACCTACGCCGAAGCCGCCGGGGTCAAGCTGGGCACTATCATCTCGATCGCTGAGCCGATGGGCGAGGCGCCGCAGCCGCGCGGGCGCGTGATGATGCAGAAATCCTCGGCCGAAGCCGCGGCCCCGATCGAAGCGGGCGAAGAGACCATCGCGGCCACCGTGACCATGATTTGGGCGCTGCAGTAGGCTACCCACCCTGATTTCCGCGCAGTTTGCTGAGGGCAGCGAACGGCGACAGCTTTTCCTTGTTCGCCTCGCCCGGATCGGCGAATTCGGCGCCGGGTTTGCGCGGGTACGGATCGATCGCGGTGGACAGCAGCTCGTAGGCGTACTGCCCGAGGTCGATTTTGCCGTCGGCATAGGTCTCGGTGATGGTTTCGGAGAGCGGATCGAACGCGACTTCGACCTCCTCTTTCTGGCCGGTGGCGGCCGGGATCAGGTCCAAGTCCACCTCGTCGCGGGCGGTCGATGCGACCGGCTCGGTGGTGACGACGCAGGCCTGCACCACGTCGGCCGTTACTTCGGCGCGCATACGGAAGCCGGTGGGCGGCATGGACTTCAAGTTATAGCTCAACACCAGGCTCTTGCATTCCAGCAGTTCAAGCGCCTTGGCGATGGCGGCGCGCTCGTCCGGCGTTGCTTCAATGCGGCCGGACTTGCCGCCCCCGAGCTTGCCGTCCTCCAGGATCCAGCGCGGGCCGACGAAGGGATGAATGGGGGTATCGGTCATGGGACTTTCCATCAGGCTGAGGCGTGGGGCGGCGGGTAGGCGACCGTGCCGGCCATGAGTGTTTCGACGTTCTGTGCGCCGAGGCCGATAGCCACCTGCTGCACATAGAGGGCCAATTTGCGGACGTCGAGCGGGCCGTCCTGGCTGGCGGGAACGTTGCGCTGCAAGGCTTGCTCCAGGCCGGATTGGTCGCCGGCATTCAAGGCCTCATCGTAGACTTTCAGCCGGCCATAGAAGGCGCTGGCGGCCCCTTGCACCTTCTTGCCGACGCGCAGATCGCTGACGCCCAGCTCGCGCATATCGTCGTCCAGCGCGGCCACCATTTCCTCCAGAACCGCCTGGCCTACCGCCTTGCCGGCTGGCCCTTCTGCAGTCAGCCGGCGCACCAGCAGACCCACATGCAAGGCCACCATTTCAAACCGGCCCTCCAGTGTATCGGCGACACGCCAATCGCGGAATAGCATGGGATCGAGGGCCGCAGCCACACTGGAGCCATAAAGCTGCCGCGCAGTCGATGTCCGCTGCCCTCGCGTCTTGAACCATTGCAGCATGACGGCGCTTTCTTCCCGGGGTTGATTTGCGATAGTGGCGCTGAGCCCTGGGGATCGCAAGCCCATCTTGAAGCCCCGGGCGGGTTGCCGCGTTGCATTGGCGAGGGCGGGGGAGTACGTTTTTTTGGGGGCTTGGGCAGCGATTCCGCTGCTGACGATTTGGGGCGTTTTGCAATGAAGCTCACGGTTGGACCGACTGCGACGCGGGGTCTCGCGATAGGCGCGCTGCTGCTTGCCGCGACCTCATTGGCTGGTTGTATCACACAGGAAGAGCGGCGCGGGCATCTGTTCGTGGCCGCCGATATCCAGCAGATCCAGCCGGGCATGACGCAGGACCAGGTGCGCGGAGTGTTGGGGTCGCCCGACACCACCTCGACGGTCGGAAACCAGGCCTTTTACTACATTTCCAGCACCGCCAAGGGGACGGCCTTTCTCGAGCCGACCGAGGTCGACCGCAAGATTCTCGCGGTTTATTTCAATCCGGTCGGTACGGTCGAACAGGTCGCCAACTACACCATGCAGGACGGCAAGGTGATCGACATCGTCGGTCGCGAAACAGGCTCGGCGGTGGGCGACAAGAGCCTGATCGAGAAGCTCTTCAAGGGCGTCGGCAAGAAGCAGAAATTGTTCGACGACAAGTGAGAAAAATACGGAATTGATTGGGAATTACTCAGGAATTTCGAGTAATTCCTGTCACAACTCTGGAACAGTTAGTAAACCGGGGACAGACCGCGCAGGAACTGTTGTGCAGCCCCCGATTGATTACAACCGGTCCCCGCTTTTGGCATCGAACAGGCTCGCGAGTCCCACCCGGAAGCGCACCGACACCGGCTGCCCCGGAGCATAGTGCGCACTGGATTCCACGCGCGCCGACATGGTCTGGCCGTCGAGGTTGAGCCACACCAGACTATCCGATCCCATCGGCTCGACCAGATCGACCGTAGCCGGGAACGTCGCCGACGATCCTGCCTCGGCGCCGGTGCCGACGCGGATGTGCTCGGGACGCACGCCGAACTCGACCTCGGCGCCGGCCTGCAAGGGACCCATTGCGACGTATTCGGACAATGGCACCCGCGCCGCGCCCAATTGCAGCATCGGCTGATTGCCGCCGGACGCGATCGTGCCCTTCAAGAAGTTCATCGAAGGCGAGCCGATGAAGCCGGCGACGTAGCGGTTCTTGGGCTTGTTGTAGATCGTCAGCGGCGCGTCGAGCTGCTGGATTACGCCGGACTTCATGACGGCGATGCGGTCGGCCAGCGTCAGAGCTTCGATCTGGTCGTGGGTGACGTAGATCATGGTGTTGCCCAGGCGCTGATGCAGGCGCTTGATCTCGACCCGGAGTTCGGCGCGCAGCTTGGCGTCGAGATTGGACAAAGGCTCGTCGAACAGGAACACGTCGACGTCGCGCACCAGGGCGCGGCCGATGGCGACGCGCTGGCGCTGACCGCCGGAGAGCGCCGTTGGTTTGCGCTGCAGCAGTGGCTCCAGCTGCAGGATCTGCGCGGCGCGATCGACGCGCTCCTTGATCTGCGCCTTGGGCATGCCGGAAACGCGCAGGCCGAACGAGAGGTTCCGTTCCACCGTCATCTGCGGATAGAGCGCATACGACTGGAACACCATGCCGATGCCGCGGTCCTTGGGCTCTTCCCAGGTGACGTTCTTGCCCTTGATGAAGACCTTGCCCTGGCTTGGCTCAAGCAGCCCGGCGATGCAATTCAACAATGTCGACTTTCCGCAGCCCGACGGTCCCAGCAGCACCAGGAACTCGCCCTCTGCGATATGCAAATCCAGCTCGTGCAGCACCTTCACATTGCCGTAGCTCAGCGCCAGGCCTTGCACCGAAACGCTCGGGCGCTTGCCGTCGGACATCACTTGGCCGGTCGCGTTCATTTGCATGTTGTCGTTCATGGCTCAGCCCTTCACCGCACCGGCGGCGATGCCGCGTACAAAGTATTTTCCCGAGAAGAAGTAGATGGCGAGCGGGACCAGGCCCGTCAGCAAAGTGGCCGCCATCTCGACGTTGTATTCCTTCACACCCATGGTCGAGGTGAAGATATTGTTGAGCTGCACGGTCATGGGATAGTTGGTGAGGCCGGCGAACACGACGCCGAATAGATAGTCGTTCCAGATGCCCGTCACCTGCAAGATCACCGCGACGGTGAAAATCGGCAGCGACATCGGCGCCATGACTTGCAGGAAGATGCGCCAGAAGCCGGCGCCATCGACGCGCGCGGCCTTGAAGAGCTCGGGCGGCAGCGAGGCAAAGTAGTTGCGGAACAGTAGCGTCAGGATCGGCAGGCCGAAGATGGTGTGGATCAGGATCACGGCGTAGAGCGTGGAGAAAATGCCAAGGTTCCTGGTCAGCAGCACCAGCGGATAGAGCATCACCTGATAGGGGATGAACGAGCCGACGATCAGCACGGTGAAGAACAGGTTGGCATAGCGGAACGGCCAATTTGCCAGCGAATAGCCCGCGACCGAGGCCACCGCGATTGAGACGATCACGGACGGAATAGTGATCTTCACCGAGTTCCAGAAACCGACCTTGATGCCATTGCAATAAAGGCCAGTGCAGACCGTGTTCCAGGCCTTGTCCCAAGACGCGAACGAGAAGTGCGAACCCGGAATGAAAATGTTGCCGTCGCGGATCTCGTTGAGGTCCTTGAACGACGTGATGATCATCACATAGAGCGGCAACAGCCAGTAGAGCGAGGTTAGGATCAGAACCGCATAGACCATGACGCGGCCAGGCGCGAACCATCGCTTGGGTTTGGGGCCGCTGGGATCGATGCCGAGATTTGCCGTTGTGGTGCTCATCGCGTTGGCTTCCCCCTGATGAACTCGACATAGACCCAGGGGACCAGAACAATCGACGTCATGCCGAGCATGATCGTCGAGGCGGCAAGCCCACCGGCGAGATTGCCGTTGAAGACTTTTTCAAGCACATACATGGCGGGCACCTGGGACGAGATGCCCGGCCCCCCTTGCGTCAGCGACAGCACAAGATCGAAAACGCGCACCGCGCCCGAGGCCACGATCACCAAGGTGGTAATCAGTACCGGGCGCATCATCGGTAGGATGATCTGCAGATAGGTGCGCCACTTCGGAATGCCGTCGATCTTGGCAGCTTTCCAGACTTCGTCGTCGACCCCGCGCAAGCCAGCCAGCATCAAGGCCATCACCAGCCCCGTGCCCTGCCACAGGCCCGCGATCACGACGGCGTAGATGGAATACTTGATATTGGTCAGCCAATCGAACTCGAATGAGGTCCAACCCATCTGGCGAACCGATCGCTCAAGCCCATAGGCCGGGCTCATGATCCAGGCCCACACATGCCCCGTGACGATGAAGGACAGCGCGAAGGGATAAAGATAAATCGTGCGGAACACGCCTTCGGCACGGATCTTCTGATCCATCATGACAGCGATCAGGAACCCCAGCACGAAGGAGATACTGACAAAACAGATGGCGTAGAGCGTCATGTTCTGGAGCGACTTGATCCAGCGCTCGTTGCTCATCAAAAACGTGTACTGATTGAACCCAACGAGGTTCCAGACCGGGAAAAACTTGGCGTCGGTGAGCGAGAACGCCATAGTCCAGATGGTGCTGCCAACAAAGCCAACCAGGACAATCAGCATCATCGGCAGGGAGGCGAGCTTCGACATCAGGTTTCGGAACGGACCGTTCCAAACCATGCCCGACAGCACCGCAAAGACGACGGCGAGCGTGCCGATCTTGAAGACGATCTCGATGGTTTGCTGAGACGCAACGCCACCCAGATATCGCGGTGCGAAATACGCCCAGGCCATCAGCGCAAGCGAGGCCAGAATCAACAGGACTTTGGACAGTGTTCGACGAAACGGGATGTCGAGTATAACAACCAGAAGCGTACCAACCACAAGGCTGATAACTGTGCCGACAATGCCGGACAGGACAAACGGAATATCGAAATAATAGGCCAGGCCGGTCAACAACAAGAACAGGCCGGTCAGCACTTCCTTCAGCAAACGGCCGTTGCCATCGACGCGTGCGGGTTCATCTAGTGCAAGGACACTCATGCTCTACGCAACTTCTCTGACCCAACAAAACCGCTCAAGACCCTGTAGTACAGTCTATCGAAAGTTCTAACCCAGGTATTTTGCTCCGCACGGAGGCGGAGCGGCTCAATCGCCTTCTCCCGTGGGAGACCTCTGCAAAAACACGAGCAGACCCAAACTTCGTCATACCCGCGTCGGCGGGTATCCATGCATGTCAAAGTTTGGCGCGCTGTGGGCACCACGGAAGAGCCTGTTACAGCTTGCGTTCTGTATCGACACCTTAGACCGCCAACGGCTTGCATGGTTCCCCGCCTTCGCGGGGATGACAGGATTTGGCTTGCCTCTCGCATTTTCGCAGAGGCCTCCCACGTCAGAAGGAAGACTTCGCGTCGGCTGATGGGCAGTGTAGTACCGTCGATTGATAGTTTCCACTCATGTCGCTCTCTACCACTCGTAACGCTTCCCGGATTTTCGACGCGCCTTTCTTTCTTGCGCGCCGAATATCCGGGAAGCGTGGGAGGGTTGTCCTCGATGACACAGGTTGAGACTTACAATCGGCGGTATGATCGATCGACCGGTGTAAGTCGGCCGGATCGGCGATGAACTGCCAATCCGGCCAGAAGCCGGTAGAACCAGCTTACATCTTCGGCGCGTTCTTGATCACTTCGACGAACTTGGCCTGGGCAGCCTCGGGGGTGATCGACAGATCGGCCCAGAAGCTGTTCAGGATGTCGGTGACCTGATTGATCGAATCGCGGGCAATCATCTGCGCGTCGTTCGGGAACACGGCCTTGGGGTCTGCCAGAATGGCGAGGCCCTTCTGCATGCAGTCATTGGCGGCCGTGATGTCCACGTCGGCGCGCATCGGCAGCGAGCCCTTCTTCAGGTTGAAGGCAACCTGGACTTCCTTCGACACCATCGAAGAAGCCATGGCGAGCTGCGCCTTCTCAACTTCCGGGTCCTTGTTCTTGGGGAAGTAGAAGACGTCGCCACCGGTATTCAGCACGGCGGTCAGGCCGAGGCCGGGAAGGCAATCGTAGTCCTCGCCAGCCTTCATCTTGGCCACCTGGAACTCACCACCGGCCCAGTCGCCCATCACGTTGGCGGCGGCCTTGCCGGAGATCACGTCGCCAACGGCCTCGTTCCACTGCGGGCGGATCGTCTTAGGGTCGACCATTTTGCGGGCAGCGTCCACGGCCTGGAACACCTTGGCGAACTCCGGTCCGCTAGCGATAGCGAGGTCGCGGTCCTTGTAGACCTTGACGTAATTTTCGACGCCAGCCTGTGCGACCATCAGGTCAGTGACCAGCAGCGTCACGGCCCAACCGGCTGCGACTGCGAGCGGCTGAATGCCCTTTTCTTTCAACTTGGGAGCAGCAGCAATCAATTCGTTCCAGTTCTTCGGCGGCTCAAGGCCGGCGTCCTTGAACACCTTGCGGTTGGTCCACATCCACTGCGCCGAGTGCAGATTGACGGGTACGCAGTAAATCTTGCCGTCGACAGTGCAGGACTCCAGCTGCGACTTCGGGCGCAGAATGTTGGCCCAGTCTTCCTTCTTGGCCAGGTCGGTCAGGTCGAGAAACAGACCCTGTTTGGCCATTTCGTTGGCGTCGCCGCCGGGGTTGTACTGCGTAGCGCCGGGCGGATTGCCACCGAGAATTCGGCTGGCGATGATGGGACGTGCAACGTCGCCCGAACCGGCGATGGCGCCGTCAACCCATTCGTTGCCAGTGGCGTTGAACGCCTTGGCGAATTCGGCGACAGCGGCAGCTTCGCCACCCGACGTCCACCAGTGGGTGACTTCAACCTTGGCGGCCAGCGCCGGGTTGGTGGCGAGCGCCAAAAGCGCAGCGCCCAGTACGGCCTTAAACTTGAAAGTCATCGTATTTTCGCTCCCTAGGGTTTGACTTGCTTCCTTAGTTGCGAGACGCAGCCGGAAGTCTTCTATCCTTCTTGAGGTAGTCACACTATTGGCCGCTGCAAACGATTGCAAGCAATTCCAAGCGTGGTAGGCTGACAGTCATGGAAGGACCCTCAAAGCGACCTGATCCGGCCACAGACCATGTGGTCGAGCGGCGTCCGACGCTGCTGGATGTGGCGCGGATCGCTCAGGTTTCGACCGCGACAGCCTCGCGCGCGCTGAGCAATCCCGAGATGGTGTCTGAGGAAACGCGCGCCACGGTTTTGCAGGCGGCCGAGCGCGCCGGCTACCAGCCTAACCTGATGGCTCGCTCGCTGCGCAAACAACAGTCGCGCTCCATTGTGGTGCTGGTGCCGGTGCTGGAAAATCCCTTCTATCCGGAAATCATCCGTGGGCTGGAGGCGGCCGCGCGGGATCGCGGCTATTCGCTGTTGCTGGGCATCACCGTCTACGACCGCGGGGTGGAGGCTTCTTATATCGACCTGGTGCGCAACCAGCGCGCCGACGGCATTCTGCTGCTGGACGGCGGCCTGGACGCACTGCTGGAGGGCGGCTCGCGTTTCGTGGTGCCCTCGGTGCAGGTGATCGAGCGCCTGCCGGGGCTCGATCTGCCTTGGGTGGGGATCGATGACCGGACGGCGGCGGCCCTGGGTGTGCGCCATCTCCTGGACCTTGGCCACCGGCGGATCGGCCATATTTCCGGCTGGGATCGCTGTTCGGTTACCGCGGATCGGTTGGCGGGCTATCGCGACGCGCTGCGGGAGGCCGGCATCGACGACGATCCCGCATTGGTCGCGCCGGGCGATTTCCTCTTCGAGGCCGGCGAAGCGGCCGCGCGCAAACTGATGGCGTTGCCGGTTCCCCCAACTGCCCTGTTCTGCGCCAACGACACCAGCGCGCTGGGAGCTATGCGCTACCTGCACACGTTGGGATTGAAGGTGCCGCGCGACGTGTCGATCGTCGGTTTCGACGACATCCACCTCGCCGTGCAAGCCGATCCGCCGCTGACGACGCTGCGCCAGCCGCGCTTCGATACCGGCTTTGCCTCCATGACATTGTTGCTGGATCTGTTGCAGGGCGTGCCGGACGTCGTGACGCAGCAAACCCTGCCGGTGGAGTTGATCGTTCGCGGTTCGACCGCGCCACCGCGCCGGTAGTGTTCTGGCACACACAAGGGGTACCCAAAGCCTCGTCATCCCCGCGAAGGCGGGGATCCAGCCAAGCCTGAGGTGTGCTCGGTGGTCAATGTAGAAACGCTCGCAATGTCGGCAGCCAGCGCGGTGTCGAAGCTATGCCAAACTCTGGCATGCATGGATCCCCGCCTTCGCGGGGATGACAAATTGGGCGGGTACCAAACGACAGCGCCAGAACACTAGCTGGCGCTCATCGCCCGATTGTCGGCGGCCAAACGCTCGGCTAAGAGCATGCCATGACCCGCATCGGCTTTTATCCCGGCAGCTTCGATCCCGTGACGCGGGGGCACACCGATATTATCGGGCGCGCCCTGCGGCTGGTCGACGAACTTGTCATCGGCATCGGCGTGCATCCCGGCAAGGCGCCGCTGTTCAGCGCCGAGGAGCGCATCGCGTTGCTGCAGGCCGAATGCAAACCGATGCTGAAGGCGGGCGCGAACCGGCTGCGTGTCATCACGTTCGACAACCTCGCCATCGAGACAGCGCGCAAGCTGGACGCCACGGTGATGATCCGGGGCCTGCGTGACGGCACCGATCTCGACTATGAAATGCAGTTGGCCGGCATGAACGGGGCGATGGCGCCGAGCGTGGAAACCGTGTTCCTGCCAGCTTCGCCCGCAGTCCGTCATATCGCTGCCAATCTGGTGCGGCAGATCGCGGGGATGGGCGGGGATGTCACACAGTTCGTGTCCAAGGATGTTGCTAAACGCCTTGCCAAGCGTTTTGCCGAAACAAGAGCCTGAGTACGCCGCACAGTGCGGCTTTGAGGAAGGAACGTTGAATGTCGATGACAAGCTGGGCGCGCGCTGCCGTGATGGGCGCCGGACTGATGCTGGGCGCGATGGGCGTGGCTGTGGCCGCCGATGATCCGCAGAACACCCTGTTCATGGATGTCGAGGGCGGGCGGATCGTGATTGCGCTCAGGCCCGATCTGGCGCCCAAGCATGTGGCGCAGATGAAGAAACTGGTGTCGCGCCACTTCTTCGACGGCCAGGTGTTCCACCGCGTCATCCCCGACTTCATGGCCCAGACCGGCGATCCCACCGGCACCGGCAGCGGCGGTTCCTACGAGCCCAACCTGCCGGCCGAATTCACGCCCACGCCCTACAAGCGCGGCACCATCGGCATGGCCCGCACCCAGGATCCCAACAGCGCCAACAGCCAGTTCTTCATCTGCTTCAACGACACCGGCTGCGCGGGTCTGCGCGGCCAATACACGGTCTGGGCCGAGGTGGTGTCGGGCATGGAGCTGGTCGACAAGCTGGCTCCCGGCGAGCCGCCCGAGAAGCCCAGCAAGATTGTGTCGCTGCAGCTGGCGGCCGACGCCAAGTAATCCGTTGCGCCAACAGATGAGTTCGTCCGCGTCCCGGCGCCAATCACGGCTGGGGCGCCACCAATGAAGGAGTTTCCACCATGCCCGCCTACAAGGACCCCGAGAACACGCTCGTCATGGACATGACCCACGGCAAGGTGGTCATCGAGCTGCGCCCCGACCTCGCCCCCGGCCACGTCAAGCGCATCAAGGAGCTGGCGCGCGAAAAGTTCTATGATGGGATAGTATTCCACCGCGTCATCGACGGTTTCATGGCCCAGACCGGCTGCCCGCAAGGCTCGGGAACCGGCGGATCGGGCAAGAAACTGAAGGCCGAGTTCAACAAGGAGCCGCATGTGCGCGGCATCTGCTCGATGGCGCGCTCGGCCAGCCCCGACAGCGGCGACAGCCAGTTCTTCATCTGCTTCGACGACGCCGGCTTCCTGGACAATCAGTACACCGTCTGGGGCAAGGTGATCGAGGGCATGGACAACGTCGACAAGATCAAGCGCGGCGAACCCGTGCGCAGCCCCGACAAGATCAACACGCTGCGCGTGGCGGCGGATCTGACTTGAACCTTCCCTCTCCCCCGCCACTTCGCGGGGGAGAGGGTGGCGCGCAGCGCCAGGTGAGGGGCAGCGGTTTGCACCGCGCCTGTCGCACCGGGGGACGGAGCCGGCCTCTGCCCCTCACCGACCGCGTCCTGCCGACAAAAACCGCCGCAATCGCCTGCCAAACGTCATCAACCGAGCACAACGCCGTTTGGCGACCGTGACCGGTCTATGCTAAGTACTGAATTCGACTGCCAATTCCAGAGTGCCAGGGGCGTATCGGGATGACCGACGTGACAGTTTCAGGGATTTCGGCCGCCGCGCTGCCGAGCACCTACGATCTGGACCGCAACAGCGCCCGGTCAAGCCTGGCCGAGGTCAATCCGTTCAGCCTGATCGAGGCGGTCAACGACACCAGCGAAATTGCGCACACCGGCTGGCTGATCTTCCTCGGCGTGGTGGCCTATTTCTGCATTGCGGCGGCGGGCGTCTCGCACAAGGACCTGCTGCTCAACTCCGCCGTGCAGCTGCCCTTCATGCAGGTCTCGATCGACCTCACGCGCTTCTTCCTGTTCGCGCCGGTCGTGCTGCTGTTCATGCACTTCGGCCTGCTGGTGCAGCACGTCATGCTGGCCCGCAAGGTGATGGAGTTCGACGCCGCCGTGCGTGCGATGGAGCCAAGCTATCGCCGCACCCATCCGATCCGGCACGAGCTGAACTCCTACTTCTTCACCCAGGCGCTGGCCGGTCCCGAACGCTCGGCGCTGTTCGGCGGCTTCCTGCACGGCATGTTCTGGCTCTCCATCATCGGCGTGCCGGTGATGGTCATCCTCTTTATCCAGATCGTCTACCTGCCCTATCACGACGTCGCCACCACCTGGTCGCATCGCCTGGCGCTGGTCATCGACAGCGTGCTGCTGGCGCTGATGGGCGTGTTTCTGGGCAGCCGCTCCACCAGCTTCTTTGGCGCTCTGGCCCGTATGCTGCGCAACCAGCCGTTGAACGTGATGTTCACCGCGATGTTGTACGTTTGCGTACTGTTCTTCTCGTTCTTCATCGCCACCGTCCCCGATGAAGGGCTCGACAAATTCATGCAGTCGCTGCCCGGCTCGGTCGTCAAGACCGCGAGCACCGCCGACGGCGACATCCAGAAGCGGCGCGTGTTCGCGGTGACGGACTATTTCTTCGAGGGGATTGGCCGCACGCATCTGTTCCGCCGCAACATCTCGGTGACCGACGAGACCGTGGTTGACCGTGATCCCAAGACCGGCACGCAAGGGACGGTATCGTTACGCGATCGCGACCTGCGCTATGCCGAACTCGACCGCTCGAACCTGCAGAACGTCGACTTCACCGGAGCCGACCTGACTGGCGCACGCATGGTCGGCGCCAATCTGTCGGGCACCAAACTCTCCTGCCTCGATATCGACTCGGTGCTGACCGAGCCGAAGTTGCGCAGCACCAGTTGCGCCATACTCACCTCAACCGATATGACCCGGGCCGATCTCAGCGGCGCCGATTTGCGGTTGGCCTATCTCGACGGCGCGACCCTGGAGAACGCCATCCTGCCCCGGGCCGACCTGCGCTACGCCAACATGATCGGATCGAATTTTTCGGGCGCCGACATGCGCGGTGTCTTGATGGGCGGCGGCGTCGATCTGACGGGCGCGAACTTCCTTGGCACCAATCTCAGCGGGGCGGACCTGAAGGGCGCCAAGATCCAGGCCGCCGACTTCTACGGTGCCGATCTGCAAGCGGCCCGGCTGGTGTTCGCGCAAGCCCAGGGCGCCAACTTCCAAGGTGCAAAACTGCAGGGCGCCAGCCTCGGCGCGGCCAAGCTGCAAGGCGCCGACCTGACCGACGCCGACGTCTCGGCCGCCGATTTCGGTAACTCCACCATCTGGATATCCAAGCCGCCCAGCACATCGCTGTCGAATCTCGCCGACTTTTCCGCCATCAACATCAAGGGGCTGGAGACCAAGGACCTGACCGCCCTCAAGGACCTGCGCAAGGGCTTGAAGCAACCCAAGGTGGCCGAAAAGATCGCCAAGCTGATCGAGCGTATTGGCACCACCACCAACGGATCGGAATGGAATGCGGGCGATGAAGCCACAGCCTGGGCTGGCTTAAAGCAGGCCAGCCTGACCTCGGATGCGGCAGCGCGCACCGAAAAGACCGCCGTCTATCTGGCCCAGATCGCTTGCGAAATCCGCCCATTCGGATGGCACGGTGGCCTCGGGCGTGATCCGGCGCGCAGTCGATCAGCCCTCGAAGTCCAGTCCCGCAGTGTTGATGAAGCGCCTGAAGGGCGCCACCTGCCCCGCCTTCAAGAACCTGCCGGAGCCGCTCGTGCTCTCGCTCGCCACCACCATCGAGAAGATAACGCCGGTGGTCCAGGAAGCTGCCGCCGAGACGCCGGCAACAGCTGCGACCAGCACGACAGCGGCGACCGACACGAGAACGACTGCGACGACCACGCCGTAACGTCGTGTTGGATGGACTCGTAACTCCAGCGACAGTGGCGTAGGGACGAGACAAGTCTCGTCCCTACGAAGCAATAGCCTGATTTCACCTGAATCGAACTTTGCTCTACACGCCGGGTGGCTGGAACCGGAAGTGACCGCTGTGCGGGTAAACGTGCAACACAGGCTCCAGCTGCACCCCGTGTCCGATGTTGTGCACGACCAGCGGCTGATTGCTCCCGTCCGTCCCCGCAACGATCAGGATGTGGTCGAGATTGCCCGGCAGTTTCACGGTGACAACGTCCCCGTCCTCGAAACGCGGGCTTGCTTCGGTCAAGTACGGCAGTTCGGCACCCTGGCGTCGGAAAAACGTCTGAAGGTTCGGCACCCGGCGATGATCGATGTTGCTGTTGGGCCCGCTCAAGCCCCAGCGCTTGGGGTAGGCCGCAAAGTTGCGCGCCATATCCTCATGCACTAGTCGTTGCAGGTCCACATCGAAAGCGTCCCGATAGGCGCGGATAACAACGTCCGTACACACCCCGCGCTCGCGGGCAATGTCTCCACCGGGATAGGGCAGCACGACATAGGCGGGATCGTAATGGGTGGTCACACCGATCTGGCGTTTTGCGGCGGCGACCAGTTCGGCGGGCCAATCTGCGCGCGCGGCCAGCGCCGGTCGCACGGCCATTGAGGCCAGCGCGCCAGCTAGAACTACGCGACGTGTTGCGACGATCACCATGCCGATCAGCCTACCGGCAATTGCGGCAATGGCTTGGCAATCCTCCCCTCCCGCTTGTGGGGAGGGGTAGTGATCAGTTGGAAGTTAGAGGCGCACCGCAGTGCACCTCTACTTTGCTCCGACCATTAGAGACATCTGCAAACAAGCGAAAGGCACCGCAAATCTCGTCATCCCCGCGTAGGCGGGGATCCATGCAAGCCGATGGCGGTCTCACCGTGTCGATACAAACCGCAAGCTGTGTGAAGTACTTCCGTGATGCTCACAGCGTACCAAACTTGACATGCATGGATACCCGCCTACGCGGGTATGACGATTGGGGCCACTCGTGTTTTTGCAGGGATCTCCATCAGAAGTGCATCACCCGAACAGTTTGGCCGCGATCTCGGCCACATGCTTACCCTGGAAGCGGGCGGCGTCCAGCTCGTTGGCCGAGGGTTGGCGGCTGCCGTCGCCGCCGGTAATGGTCGAAGCGCCGTACGGCGAACCACCGGTGATCTCAGTGACGCCCATCTGGCCCTGGAACGAATAGGGCAAGCCAACCACAACCATGCCGTGATGCAGCATGGTTGGGATGAAGCCGAGAATTGTGGACTCTTGGCCGCCGTGCTGGGTCGCCGACGAGGTCATGGCCGAACCGACCTTGCCAACCAGTGCGCCCTTCATCCAAAGTGCGCCGGTTTGGTCCATGAAGTTGCGCATCTGAGAGGCCATGGTGCCGTAACGCGTGCCGCAGGCAAAGATGATGGCGTCGTAGTTGGCCAGTTCTTCGGGCTTGGCGACGGGCGCGGCCTGGTTCATCTTGAAGTGCGAGGATTTGGCAACCTCTTCGGACACCAGTTCCGGCACGCGCTTGACCTCTACATGCGCGCCGCCGGCCTTGGCGCCCTCTGCGGCCGCATTCGCCATCGTCTCCATATGTCCGTAGGAAGAATAATAGAGCACCAGTACCTTGGCCATGATCGTTCTCCGTTTCTTCGATTGTGGGTAGGCAGACTATGAAGTCTTCAGCTCGCGCATCAAACTTTCGAGATCAAGCCGCTCCGTGACCATTTGCAGGTCGCCGTTGGCTGACACTGGCCACTGATCCTTGGGCTTGTCCCAATAGAGCTCGACCCCGTTGCCATCGGGATCGTCCAAATACAATGCCTCGCTGACGCCGTGGTCGCTGGCGCCCGAAAGTCCGATGCCGGCCTTGGCCAAACGCGCCAGCGCATCGGCCAGATCAGCCCGGGTCGGGTAGAGGATAGCGGTGTGGAAGAGCCCGGTCGAACCGCGCGGGGGCGGATTGCCGCCCTTACTCTCCCAGGTGTTGAGCCCGATATGGTGATGATAGCCGCCAGCCGAGATGAAGGCGGCTTGCGTGCCGTAGCGTTGCATCAGCTCGAAACCCAACACACCGCAGTAGAACGCGAGCGCACGGTCGAGATCGGCGACCTTCAGGTGGACATGGCCGATGCGCGTTCCCGCTGGGATGGGGCTGGTGGTGAGCTGATCGGCGAGGGGTTTGATCTCGGCCATGAGGGGGCCTTTCGGTCGGGACGGCTGGCGAATTACCTGCAGCTGCATATAAACTGTTTTGCAGCGTTCGCAAGGGGGAATACCCACTGATGCATCCTGGCGATATCCTGCCAACGAGTTGTGTGCTTAAATGCGAACATGACCAAGCTCGAAAAGATCCAGACCGAAATCACGGAACTTCCCGATGCCGATGTCGCAAAGTTGCGCGACTGGCTCAACGAGCTTGATTGGCAGCAGTGGGATGCCCAGATCGAGCGCGATACTGCTGCTGGGAAACTGGACGAACTCATAGAAGAGGCAAAGGCCGACTACGCTGCAGGACGGCATCGCCCACTTTGAAAGTTCATAAGCCGTGGCGCACATAACCAATCCGCGCTTCTGGCAAATGTATGCGGATCTGCCGGCCGATATTCGCAGACAGGCAGATAAGCAATTCAAGTTGCTGAAGTCGAACCCTTCGCATCCTTCACTGCAGTTCAAGCGCATTGCCGGCCGAGATGGAGTCTGGTCCGCCCGGATAACACAGGACTATCGGGCTGTCGCAATCGAGGTCGCAGTTGGATTGCAATGGTTCTGGATCGGAACCCATGCTGAATACAATCGCCTGATCCGTTAGCCGGGTTGCCTTCCGCCCTGCCACCAGCCATCTTGCCCCACCTTCCGCCACCCTCCCTGAACCACGGATCCATCACCCATGGCCAAGAAAGCCCATCGCACTATCCGCCTGAAGGACTACACGCCCTATCCCTATCTGATCGACAGGGTCGACCTGGACGTGCAGCTCGATCCG
The DNA here is from genome assembly GCA_963732765.1 of uncultured Alphaproteobacteria bacterium. Taxonomy (GTDB): domain Bacteria; phylum Pseudomonadota; class Alphaproteobacteria; order Rhizobiales; family Hyphomicrobiaceae; genus JANYHF01. The sequence continues at coordinate 840,969 of CAVTAS010000010.1, forward strand.
GCGGCGACGCGCGTGACGGCCAAACTCAAGATGAAGCCGAACTCCGAGGCCACGACGCCCGGCGGTCCGGTGGTGTTGCATGGGCACGGGCTCGAGCTGGTCGAGGTGAAGATTGGCGGCCGTAAGCTGGGTGTGGAGGATTATACACTGGATGCGGAGCATCTCACCATCCACAAGGTGCCGGATCGCTCGTTCACTCTGGAAACAACGTCCACGTGCAATCCGGAAGCGAACAAGGCGCTGACCGGATTGTATCGCTCGCGCGGCATTTACTGCACGCAGTGCGAGGCCGAGGGTTTTCGTCGGATCACCTTCTATCCGGACCGGCCCGATGTCATGTCCGTGTTTACAACAAGGATCGAAGCCGACGCCGCCGAGGTGCCGGTGTTGCTCTCCAACGGCAACCTTGTCGACAGCGGAAAACTCCCCAAGGGCCGGCACTTCGCGACCTGGAACGACCCGTTCCGCAAGCCCGCTTATCTGTTTGCGCTGGTGGGCGGAAAGCTCGGGCACATCAAGGACACGTTCAAGACCGCGTCCGGCCGCAAAGTGGACCTGCGCATCTACGTTGAGCCGGGCAAGGAGGATCGCTGCGCCTGGGCCATGGACTCGCTGAAACGCTCGATGCGCTGGGACGAAAAGCGCTTCGGGCTGGAGTACGACCTCGACATCTTCATGATCGTGGCCGTCAGCGACTTCAACATGGGCGCGATGGAGAACAAAGGTCTCAACGTCTTCAACGACAAGCTGGTGCTGGCCAGTGCCGAGACAGCGACAGACGGCAATTACGAGGCCATCGAAGCGGTGATTGCGCACGAGTATTTCCACAACTGGACCGGCAATCGCATCACCTGCCGCGATTGGTTCCAGCTCTGCCTGAAAGAAGGCCTGACGGTGTTCCGCGACCAGGAGTTCACGGCCGACGAGCGCTCGCGCACGGTCGAGCGGATCGGCAGCGTGCGCGGCTTGCGTGCGGCGCAGTTTCCGGAGGACGCCGGGCCGCTCGCCCATCCCGTGCGGCCAGAAAGCTACATTGAAATCAACAACTTTTATACCTCCACGGTCTACGAAAAGGGCGCCGAAGTCTGCCGTATGCTGCAGACCCTGGTGGGCGTCGACGGTTTCCGCAAGGCTATGGATCTCTACTTCGAGCGCCACGACGGCGAAGCCACCACGGTGGAAAAATTCGTCGCCTGCTTCGAGGATGCCTGCAAGACCGACCTGACCCAGTTCATGCTGTGGTACCGCCAATCCGGCACGCCCGAATTGGTGTGCTCGATGGACTACGACGCCAAGAAGAGCCAAGCCTCGCTCACCATCGAACAGGTGCTGGCGCCGACCCCGGGACAGGCCAAGAAGAAGCCGTTCCACATGCCCATCCGTATGGGATTGCTCGGCAGCAACGGCGACGAGCTGGCGCTGGAACTGGCCGACGGTTCGAGCCCCAAGAACGGCATCCTGGAGCTGAAGAAAGCCAAGCAGACCTTCACCTTCAAGGGCGTGACCTCGCGCCCGGTGGTGTCGCTCTTGCGCGATTTTTCCGCCCCCGTGAATGTCGCCTTTGAGCAGAGCACGGACGATCTGGAATTCCTGATGGTGCACGACAGCGATCTCTACAATCGCTGGCAGGCGGCCCAGACCTACGCCACGCGGCTGATCCTTGAACTGATGAACCGCAAGAAGGGCACCAAAGGCGCTGGCCCCAAGGACCTCGCGCGCGCCATCGGCATGACGATCGCTGATGACAAGCTGGAGCCGGCCTATCGCGCCATGATGATGGCGCTGCCGAGCGAGAGCGACATCGCCCGCACGGTGCGCCAGAATGTGGATCCCGCCGCGATCCATGCCGCACGCGAGGGCGTGGTTACGGAGATCGCCATGACGCTTTATGACGAGTTGCAGCGCCTCTACGACAAGCACGCGCTGAAAGGTCCGTACCAGCCAGATGCCGCCTCCGCCGGCCACCGCTCGCTGCGCCTAGCTGCCCTTGGCCTCATGTCGCGCCGCGGCAAGCCCGAAGATATTTCGCGTGTCGGCAAACATTTCGACAGCGCCAGCAACATGACCGACCAGATGACCGCGTTGTCGATCCTGGCCGATCATGACGTGCCGCAGCGCACATCAGCCCTGAAGGCGTTCGAGAAACAGTGGGGCGGCGACAGCCTGGTGATGGACAAGTGGTTCGCCGTGCAGGCCATGTCCGACCTGCCGGGGACGGTCGAAGCGGTCTCCGAGTTGCGCCAGCACAAGCTGTTCGAACTCACCAATCCGAACAAGGTGCGCGCCCTGATCGGCAGCTTCGCGCAAGGCAACCAGCTGAACTTCAACCGTCCGGACGGCGCCGGCTACCAGCTGACAGCCGGCGCTGTGATCGAGCTGAACAAGCACAATCCGCAGGTTGCGGCCCGCCTGACGGGCGCGTTCCGCAGCTGGCAGACGCTGGAGCCCAAGCGCCGGAAACTCGCCAAAGCGGCGCTGGAAAGCGTGCGGGGCAGCGCCGGCCTGTCTCGCGATGTGTTCGAGATTGTTTCCAAGACACTGCAGGAGCAGGATTAAAAATCGAGCTAATTCAAATCCCTAGACGAAGCAGCTGACGGAGTGGTTCTATCACTGCACGGCCGAATCGAGCGGCCGCGCCGGGCAGCGGGGGCTGACGGCGGAACCCCAGACCAACGGAGACGATCATGATCCACGATACCCATGTCAGCGCAGCGGCAAACGGTATCGGGGAGAGCGGTCAACTGGATCTGTTCGGCGGGATCGCTCCCACCGCTCCTGCGCAAGCCGACGTCCGTCTGAGCCGCATCGGTCATGATTTCCGCACCGCCCTCAACGCCATCATGGGCTTTTCCGAAATCATGACGCACAAACTGCACGGGCCGCTCGGTCACCCCAAGTACGAGGAATATGCCTCCCACGTGCGCACCAGCGGCCAGGCTCTGCTGGCGGTTTCGGACGAAGTCCTGGCGCTGGCCAGCCATCGCGCCATGAACAGCGGCTACGGCTTTTCCGCCAGCTGAGCGGACGCCGTTCGTCGGGGCGTGACAAAGCGGTTTTTGTCGGCTATTGAGGCCACAATCCCGAACATCGCAACGTGCGACCCAACGACCGAGATCGTCATGAAGAAGCAATCCGAACAGCAGAAGCAGCGCACCAACAATCTGGTGAAGAAGAATTTCGCCAGCAAGATCCGCCGCCAGAAGCTGCTGGCCGAGCGCAAGAAGGCCGCTAGCGGCGGCTGAAGCGCAGATTAGTAGATTGGTTCGGCGCGCCACCGGCCTCAATGGGACCGGTGGTTTTGGTTCGCGCGTAACCCATCGGTCACGGGCGATCCAAGAGCTTGGGCTGCGCCGGGTTTGGCGCTTGTGAGTTCGATCCGCGACGGGGGCCGGCTAAGCCAACTTACGGACATCGTCACGATAGCAAGATGCCGCCACGCCACCCTTTGCCATCCTTCAAAGACTGGGCGCTGCTTTCGATCGGCGCAGTCTTTGCCATCTTGGGTTTGGCGATCCTCTTCAAGGACACTGACGTCGGGATCGTGACCTTCGCCCTGTTTGGCAGTTGCACGGTGATGTTCGCGCACAACATCCTGCGCAAGTACCGGTTCCGCCGCTACGAGAATATGGCCGTGACCGTGCCGGCCGGTGTTCCAATTCTCACCAAACCGCATGTCCCCATCACGCTCGGCGCTTGGCTGATGGTTCTGGGTATCGTTTTGACGGTGTTTGGAGGCAACTACCCAGCCTACTTCCGTTGGGCAACGGTGGTGATGGCCATGGCCGGCGCCGGTTTTTTGGCTGCCATCTACCTCGGATTCGTGCAGCTTATGGCCCTGCAATTCGATCCCGAAGGCCTGCGGATAACCCAAGGGCGCTGGCGCGTGCTAGCGCCGTGGGACCGCATCACCGGTGTCGGCCAAATGGAAATGTTCGGCAACCCGACCCTGTTGTTGGCCATCCACGACAGCGCCAGCCTCACCGTCGAGCCGCCAGAGCAACGCGCCAAGGCGATCTCCAGCATGACCCGGACCGAGAAAAATTACGGCGCGACATTTTTTATCATGACAGACAACCTGGGTGTCGATTTGCCGGTGCTGGCGGCAGCGATCCAGACTTATTGCGACGACGCCAGCGCCCGCGCAGGTCTCACGCGCCAGTTGGCGAAACCCTCGGCGTAGATCTGGTCACGCCTCTACCTCGATCACCATACCGTCATAAGCCGGCTCGACATGGGCTGGCAGTTTGCGCTTCAGCTTTTCGTAGTCGAGATCGACATGCAAATGCGTCAGGATCGCGCGCTTTGGCTTCAGCACCTCGATCCAGTCCAGCGCCTGTTTCACCGTGAAATGCCCGGGATGCGGCATGGGCCGCAGCGCATCGACGATCCACACATCCAGCCCTTGCAGCAGCGGCAGCAAGTCTTCCGGAATGCCGCTGACGTCGGGCGAATAGGCCACGCCGCCGACCCGGTAGCCCAGGCTCGTCCCCTCGCCGTGTTTTTGCGTGTAGGGCGTCACCGTCACCAGCCCGCCCTTGCCTCCCAGCGTCAACGCCTCCAGTGGGGCAATCTCGTGCGCCTTCAGAATCGCCGGGTAGCTGCCGGTCGGCGACGGCACGAAGCAGTAGCGGAATTTCTCGGTGATCAGCGCCATGGTCGCGGCATCGCCATAGACCGGCACTTTGGCCTGGGCGTTCAGCGCGTAGGCGCGCAGGTCATCTATCCCGTGCGCGTGGTCGGCATGATCGTGCGTGTAAAGAACAGCGTCGATATGATCTGCCCTCGCTGCAATCAGCTGCTCACGCATATCGGGCGAGGTGTCGATCAGCAGCCGCGTCGATCCCGCGCGCGCCCTCTGCTCGATCAGCGCGGAACAGCGGCGGCGGCGATTGCGTGGGTTCTCGGGATCGCACGCCCCCCAGTTGCCATCGATGCGCGGCACGCCGCCGGACGAACCGCAGCCCAGGATCGTAACCGTCAGCGCCATCAGTTGGCGGCCCCGGCCGGAACGAGGCGCGGCACCTTGCTGTAGAGGCGGTGGAAGTTCTCGGTCGTGATGCGGGCAAGGTCAGCTGATGTCACACCCTTGACGGCGGCCAGCGCATTGGCCGTATGCACCACCAGAGCCGGTTCGTTGGGTTTGCGGCCCCGGAACGGCTCAGGCGCGAGATAGGGCGCATCCGTCTCGACCAGCAGGCGGTCCAACGGCACGGCGGCAGCGATGGCACGCAGCGCTTCGGACTTCTTGAAGGTGAGGACGCCGGAAAACGAGATATAGAGGCCCAGGGCCAGCCCTCGTTTTGCGAGATCCATCCCGCCGGTGTAGCAGTGCAGCACGGCGGTGAACTTGCCGCGCCCCGTCTCCTCTTCCAGGATGCGCGCGGTATCGGCATCGGCATCGCGGGCGTGGATGACCAGCGGCAAGCCAGCGGCTCGGGCCGCCGAAATGTGCGTGCGCAAGCCGTGCTCTTGCGCGTCGCGCGGCGACGAATCGTAGAAGTAATCCAGCCCCGCCTCGCCGATGGCGACGCACTTCTTGTGCTTGGCAAACCGCGTCAGCTGCTCGGCGGTGATGTCGAGTTCCTCATGCGCATTGTGCGGATGCGTGCCAACCGTGCAGTAGACGTTGGGATACGCATCCGCGATGGCCGCCACCTCGCCGAAGCGTTTTACGCGCGTGCAGACGGTGACGAGCAGCCCGACACCCGCCGCCTTGGCGCGCGCGATGACGTCGCCGCGCGTCGTGGCGAAATCGGGGAAGTCCAGGTGGCAGTGGTGATCGACGAGCACGGGAGATCCGATGAGTTGGCGCCATTTTTTGTGTCATCTAGCCCGGAAAGGCCCGCAGCTCCAGCGCCCCCTCCCTTGAGGCTACGCCATTCACACAGCTCAGTGGCAAATGTGCCGGCGGCGCCGTCCCGGGCAAGCGTCGCCGCGCGTCTTCCCCTCACTTATCGGGGAGGCCGCTTTGGAGCCGTCAAGCTACTGATTTAGTTGACGATTAGGAGTTGTTTGCCCCCGGGAGCCCAAGCAGGACGGAAGCCAGTCGTGCTCAGGCGCCGATTACATCGAACGCCATGTCGATGTTGCCACGGGTGGCGTGCGAATAGGGGCAGATCTTCTCGTGTGCTTCGTTGACGAACGCCTTGAGATCCGCGCTCGGAATGCTCTTGTCCTCGACGCGCATGGTGACGGCTATCCCAAATCCGCCGCCCTCACGCGGGCCAAAATTGACTGTGCAAGTGGTCTTGGCCTTGCTGGCGTCCTTCTTATGCGTCTTGGCGACATGCTCGACTGCGCCGCCAAAGCACGCGGAATAGCCGGCCGCGAACAGATGCTCGGGCGTAACGGCGCCCGGGCGGCCGGCGGCGCCACCTGCGGCTGGCGAGGCCAGTTCGACCTTCAGCGCATGATCGCCGGTTTCGGCCCGGCCGTTGCGGCCTCCGGTCGAGGTGCCGGCGACGGAGAAGACGGATTTGATGGTGTTGGCGGACATGGTTTCGGAACTCCGGACTGTTTGGCGGGAATGAACGATGCTCAGACCTTGCCCTGATGCTCCGCACCGATCAAGTGTGCGCAACGTGACGCTGGTACGCGCGCCGCCACCGCAATAGCATCGCGCACGTGCAACCATCCCGCCCGAGGCCCATCCTGCCCGTCCTCACCATCCTGCGTTCCGCGCTCTACAACGTGCTGTTCTACGTTGTCACCGCGCTGTTCCTGATCCTGGGCAGCCCCCTTCTGCTGGCCCCGCGCCGCTATGCCATGATGGGTTTGATCGCCCACGCCAACACCTGCTGCTGGCTGCTGACGCTCATTGCGGGCACCAAGCTGGAGGTCCGCGGCCGCGAACATCTGCCGGCGGGCGCCGCCCTCATTGCCTCCAAGCATCAGTCGGCCTGGGACACTTTCGGCCTGATCCCGCTGCTGCACGACCCTGCCCTGGTCATGAAGGCCGAGCTTGGCCGCATCCCGCTTTACGGTTGGTTTTCGCCGAAAATTCGGCATGATCCTGATCCCGCGCGAAAAGCGCGCCGCCGCCCTGAAACAGCTGCTGCGCGATGCCAAGACGCGCGCCGCCGACGGCCGGCACATCCTGATTTTCCCGGAAGGAACGCGGATGGCGCCAGGCGCACCGCCCGACTACAAACCCGGCGTGTCCGCGCTTTACGAGGCGCTCGACATCCCTTGCGTACCGATCGCTCTCAATACCGGCGTGTTCTGGCCCCGTCGCGGATTCTTGCGACGGCCGGGAACCATGATTGTCGAGTTCCTGGCCCCGCTTCCGCCCGACCTATCACGGCAGGAGTTCAACCGGACGCTGCAGGAGAGGATTGAAACCGCCACAGCGCGACTGGTCGCCGAGGCAAAGGAGCTCGCGGCGGATTAGAGTACAAATAGAGAACATTTTGTTAACTCGTGGACGCTGCAATCCTATGGTCCGAGCCACAACATTCTGTGCGATTTGGGTGCAACACCATGGAACAGCTGGCGATTTCGTCTCTGTCGCAACATATCTGGGACTTGAAATATCGCCTGCGCGGGCCAGGACGGAACGCCCGTCGACCGCACTTTGGGCGATACCTGGCACCGGGTCGCGCGCGCCGCAGCCGAGGCCGAGAAGCCGGCCGCGCGCAAGCGCTGGACCACGCGCTTTGAAGAGGCGATGGCCGATTTCGCCTTCCTGCCGGCGGGACGGATTCTGGCCGGCGCAGGGACGGGCCGGAACGTCACCTTGTTCAACTGCTTCGTGCTCGGCACCATCGGCGACGACATGGCCTCGATCTTCGCCAATGTCACCGACGCCGCGCTCACCATGCAGCAGGGCGGCGGCATCGGGCACGATTTTTCGACATTGCGCCCCAAAGGCGCGCCAGTGAAGGGCGTGGGTGCGGACGCCTCGGGCCCGATCAGCTTCATGGATGTGTGGGACGCCATGTGCCGCACCATCATGTCGGCGGGACAGCGGCGCGGCGCCATGATGGGGACGATGCGCTGCGATCATCCCGACATCGAGGACTTCATCGCCGCCAAGGCGGACGCCAAGCGCCTGCGCAATTTCAATCTTTCGGTGCTGGTGACCGATCCGTTCGTGGCCGCCGTGAAAGCGGATGGCGACTGGCAGTTGATATTCGCCGGCAAGGTCTACAAGACCGTGCGGGCGCGCGCACTCTGGGGCCAGATCATGCGCGCAACCTACGATTACGCCGAGCCCGGCGTCATCTTCATCGACCGTATCAATGCCGCCAACAATCTCTCGTACTGCGAGACCATCGCGGCCACCAATCCTTGCGGCGAGCAGCCGTTGCCGCCCTATGGCGCCTGCCTGCTCGGGTCGCTCAATCTCGCGCGGCTGATCAGCAAGCCGTTCACAGATCATGCAGCGCTCGATATGGCGCGCCTGGAAGAGTTGACGGCGATCGCGATCCGCTTCCTGGACAACGTCATCGATGTCTCGGGCTATCCACTGCCCGCGCAGCGCAAGGAGGCAAACGACAAGCGCCGCTTGGGCCTTGGCATCACCGGGCTGGCCGACGCCCTGATCCTGTCAGGACAACACTATGGCTCGCCCGAAGCGCGCACCCGCGCCGGCCAATGGATGGCGGCGATCCAGAATGCTGCTTACCGGGCGAGTGCGGAGCTGGCCACCGAGCGGGGCAGTTTCCCTCTGTATGACGCCGAAAAGCTGCTGGCGGCGCCCGGCCCGCGACGGCTCGACACAGCGACCCGCAAGGCGATAGCCACCAAGGGCCTGCGCAACGGCCTCGTCACGTCGATCGCGCCCACCGGAACCATCTCGCTGCTGGCCGAAAACGTCTCCAGCGGCATCGAGCCGGTGTTCGGCCTCAGCTACACCCGCCGCGTGCTGGGCGAAGGCGGCGCGTCGCGCGAGATCAGGGTCGAGGACTATGCCCACCGCCTGTTCCGCGACCGCTTCGGCGAGAGCGCAGCCTTGCCTGCCGCCTTCGTCACCGCAGCCGACCTGACGCCCGCCGCCCATCTTGAGATGCAGGCCGCGCTGCAGCCCAATGTCGACAGCTCGATTTCCAAGACCATCAACTGCCCCGAAGACATCAGCTTCGCCGACTTCGAACAGATCTATCTCAGCGCCTACGACCTCGGCCTGAAAGGTTGCACGACCTTCCGGCCGAACGCGGTAACCGGATCGGTGCTGACAGCAACACCACCAGCCGGCGCCGGGGCGCAACCCTCGCTCCCCTTACCTGCGCCACTGCCGCCACAAGCCGTCACGGAGGCCCAAACCGCCCCGCTGCCACGCGATGCGGTGTTGCCCGGCTTCACCTACAAACTGCGCTGGCCCGACAGCGAGCACGCCATCTACGTCACCATCAACGACGTCATCGAAGGCGGACAGCGCCGCCCGTTCGAGATTTTCATCAACTCCAAGAACCTGGAGCACTACGCCTGGACCGTGGCGCTCACCCGCATGATCTCGGCCGTGTTCCGGCGCGGCGGCGATGTGTCCTTTGTCGTCGAGGAACTGAAGGCCGTGTTCGATCCGCGCGGCGGCCAGTGGCTGGCCGGCCAGTATGTGCCGAGCCTGCTTGCCGCCATCGGCGGGCTGATCGAACAGCACATGATCGCGACCGGTTTCATGCCGGCCGAACGTCCGCTGGCGCAGGCGGGAACGATCACCGTCGACGGCCAGCGCGCCGAACCGCTGGTTGCCCGCAGCACGCAACGCCGGGCGCACGCTTCTGCCCGCGCTGCCAGCAGCCGTCCTTCGTGATGCAGGAAAGCTGCTGGGTCTGCCAGTCCTGTGGCTTTTCCAGATGCGGGTGAGCGAAAATGACTAAGTCAGCGCCCGGCCGCCCGTGCCAAGCGGTCGTTGATGGCGGCGCCGAGGCCATCCTCCGGTATCGGCATCACAGCAATGCCGCTGACACCCATTGCATCGAGCTGACGCAGAGCCGCAAAGAGATTGGCCGCAGCCTCGCGCAAGTCGCCCGACGGGCTGAGATTGATCATCGGCCCGGCATGGTCCGGGACAATCGCTCCGTAGGCGAGACAGTGCTTCCTAGGCCCCGCCGATACCGCGTTCAACCGGACCGGGACGCTCGGCGCGTAGTGGCTGAGCAGCTGTCCTGGCGATACCGGGTGCTCCCCGCCGTCAACCGCCAACAGGGGTGCGATCCCGGTAACGGCGGCAATCTCGCCGGCCGTGACGCCGCCCAGCCTGAGCAGCACGGGCGTTGCTCCGATCGCGTCGATCACCGTCGATTCCAGGCCAACCTCAGCCGGCCCGCCGTCGAGGATCATGGCGACGCTGGCCCCGAGGTCGGCTTCGACATGGGCGGCCAGAGTGGGGCTGACATGGCCAGACCGATTGGCCGAAGGCGCCGCCACAGGTCGGCCGCAGGCTGCCAGCAGCGCCCTGGCCACCGGATGACGCGGCACCCGCAACGCGACCGTCTCGAGCCCCGCCGTCGCCAGTTCCGCAATCTGGGACCCGGCCAATTTTCGCACCACCAGCGTCAGCGGCCCCGGCCAGAAGGCCTCGGCAAGCTCGTCGGCCAGAGGGCCAAACTCGCCAAGCCGGCGAGCGGCAGCCACGTCGGCTACATGAATGATCAGCGGATTGAAATGCGGCCGCCCTTTGGCCTCGAAGATCGCGGCGACCGCCCGTCCCTGGGTTGCATCGGCGCCGAGCCCGTAAACCGTCTCGGTGGGAAAGGCCACCAGCTCGCCCGCGCGCAACAGCTTGGCCGCTTTCGCGATGGCGGCAGGCGTTGCGGTCTCGGTCGGCATCGGCGTAGGGCTCCGCATTGGCGCACAGGCTTTGCAGCACCCACTCTTGCGGGCCTACGGGTTCGAGGTAAGGTCGAACATGCGATCGGGGTTTGCGCTGCTGTCGGCGGCCCCGTCAAGCCTCGGCAGCCCGAAGCGACCCGCCGGGGCGACACCATGAGGGTCCTCAGATGAGCTACCGCGCCCCGCTCGACGATATCCGCCTCGCCCTCGCGGCCACCGGCGCGGTCGATGCCGATCCCGATCTTACGGCGTCGGTGCTGGAAGGCGCGGCCCGCTTTGCCGAGGACGTGCTCGCCCCGCTCGACCGTGTCGGCGATCAGCATCCAGCCAAGCTGGTCGGCGACAAAGTTCTGACATCCCCGGGCTGGGAGAAAGCCTACCAGGCCTTCGTCGAGGGAGGCTGGCCAGCGCTCTCGGGCCCCGAGGAATTTGGTGGCCAAGGGCTCCCGCACGTCCTCGCCTCCAGCGTGATCGAGATTTGGAGTAGCGCCAATCTCGCCTTCGGCTTGTGCCCGCTGCTCACCCAAGGCGCCGTCGACGCGCTGCGCGCCGCCGCCAGCCCCGAACTCAAAGCAGCGCTATCTGCCCAAGATGGTGTCGGGCGAGTGGACCGGCACCATGAACCTCACCGAGCCCCACGCCGGCACCGACCTCGGCGCTCTGAAAACCCGCGCCGTTCCCCAAGCCGACGGCAGTTATCCGGATCTTCGGCACCAAGATCTACATCACCTACGGCGACCACGAACTGACCCCCAACATCATCCATCTGGTGCTGGCGCGCCTGCCCGATGCCCCGGCCGGAACGCGCGGCATCTCGCTGTTTGTGGTGCCCAAGTATCTCGTCAAGCCGGATGGTTCGCTGGGACAGCGCAATGACCTGCGCGCTACCGGCCTCGAGCACAAGCTCGGCATCCACGGCAGTCCGACCTGCGTCATGACGTTTGGCGAGACAGACGGCGCGGTCGGCCACCTGGTCGGCGAACTCGGGCGCGGCCTGAACCACATGTTCGTGATGATGAACCGCGCTCGCCTGGATGTCGGCATGCAGGGCGTCGCAACAGCCGAACGGGCGACCCAGCGAGCGCTCGCCTATGCCCAAGACCGCCGCCAAGGCCGCTCTGCTACGACGCCGCCGGGAGCGATGGCACCGATTGCCGAACATCCCGATATCCGGCGCATGCTGATGCAGATGCGAGCGCTGACTGCGGCGTCGCGCGCACTCTGCCTTGCCACGGCCCACGCCCTCGACGACAGCGAACGGGCAACCGATCCCGCGCTCCGCAGCAGTGGCGGCCAACCGCGCCGCGCTGCTGACTCCGGTCGCCAAAGCCTTTTCGACCGACGCAGCCGTCGAGGTCGCATCGCTGGGCGTGCAGGTGCACGGCGGCTCCGGTTTCATCGAGGGGACGGGCGCGGCCCAGCACTACCGCGACGCCCGCATCCTGCCGATCTACGAAGGCACCAATGGCGTGCAGGCCATCGATCTGGTGACGCGCAAGCTGCCGCTGGATGGCGGCCAGGTCTGTCGCGGGCTATCTGGCGACACTCGATGCCAGAACAGCCGAGATCGCGGCCTCCAATCTGCCCGGATTTGCAGTACTGGCGGCCAACCTGCTGGAAGCGAACGCGGCTCTTGCGCGAGGCCACGGAGTGGCTCGGCCGCGAGCTGACACGCAATCCTGATGGGGCGCTCGCCGGCGCCACCCCCTACCTGCGGTTGTTTGGCATTGCGGCCGGCGGCGTAGCGCTCGGATCGACGGCGCTGGCGTCTGCGCGATCGGGATCGACCGCCCCCCACGACAAGCGCTGCCTCGCCGCCGCCAGGTTCTTTGCCACCACTCTCTCGCCAACCGCGCGCGGTCTGGCCAAAATCGTCATGGACGGCGCCGCGCATCTGCCCGCCGCGGGCGCCGAATGGGATGGGCTGGCATGAGCAGCACTGCGTCACCCGGGACTTCGGTCAATACGTTGGGGCGGATCGCCGATCATCTCTATGCGCATCCTCGGCTGCTGCTGGGGCTGCTGCTCGCACCACCGCTGGTCTGGCTCGGGATCGTCTACCTCGGATCGCTGGTAACGCTGCTGGCCTACAGCTTTTTCTCGCTCGATGACTTCTCCGGGGTCATCACCTATTCGCCGACCCTGCGCACCTACGCCCAGCTGTTCGACAGCGCCAACTTAGATGTCATCTGGCGCACCGTCGCCATGGCCGCCGCCGTCACGCTCGCCGACGCCGCCATCGCCTTTCCAATCGCCTACTATGCGGCGCGCTACGCCAAAGGCCGCTCCAAGGCGCTGTTCTATCTGGCTGTCATGCTGCCGCTCTGGTCGAGCTATCTCGTCAAGGTCTACGCCTGGAAAATGATCCTGGCCAAGGAGGGCATCGTCACCTGGGTCGCCCAGCACCTGGGTCTCGGCTGGGCCTTGGACGGCCTTTTGTCGATCCCGGTCATCGGCGGCCCGTCGCTGTCCATCAGCTACATCGGCACTTTCCTGGTGTTCTGCTATGTTTGGCTACCCTATATGATCCTGCCGGCGCAGGCCGCGCTCGAACGCGTCCCCGGCAGCCTGATCGAGGCGGCCGGCGATCTCGGCGCCACCCCCAGCCAGACCTTCCGTACGGTGATCTTCCCGCTTGCGCTGCCCGGGCTGATCGCGGGATCAATCTTCACATTCTCGCTGACGCTGGGCGACTACATCATCCCGCAGATCGTGGGCAATTCGAGCTACTTCATCGGCCTTGCGGTCTATTCACAGCAGGGCACAGCCGGCAACATCCCGCTGGCCGCCGCGCTCACCGTGGTGCCAATCGTGATCATGGGGCTGTATCTTTTCGGGGCCAAAAGGATGGGAGCCTTCGATGCGCTGTGAGTGGTTGCAGCTTGGCGCACTAAGAGTTATACTTTCGGTATGAAAACCGCCGTATCCATCTCCGACGAGACGTTCCTGGCAGCAGAGAAACTGGCCAAGGAGCGCGGCTTGAAGCGCAGCCAGCTGTATGACATGGCGCTTAAGGCGTTCCTGAAGGAGCAGGAAGACAAGGCAATCACCGAACAGCTCAACAAATTCTACGCCAACTTCGATGAACCGCCAGATCCGTTTCTATTGGAAGCAGCCCGGCGCACATTTCTGAACACTGAGTGGGACGAAGGTGAGTCCGATGCGCCGGGGCGAGATCTGGTGGATTGACTTTGGCGAACCGTTTGGTTCGGCGCCCGGCTTCCGAAGGCCCTGCCTGATCGTCTCTGCGAACGTAATCAACGCAACCGCAGTCAACACTGTAATCGTTGCAACGATCACGTCGCAGTTGCGCTTTGCCAATGTTCCAGGATGTTTTCGCTTGCCCAGCGGCGAAACCGGACTGAGAGTTGTCTCTTATGTCAATGTTGGCCACTTGACCACCGTCGACAAGCAACTCGTGAAGGAGCGCGTTGGCCGCATCCCGGATGATTCCTGGAAGTCCCTTGAGGACAATCTGCGCACAGTTTTGGGCATCTCCAAGTCGAGCCCGTAGCAAGGCGCTAAGGAGGACGGATTAGCTTGTCGAGTTCCAAGGCCCCCCTCCCGCTACGCATCGCCGCCATCGCCGGCCTCGCCTTCCTGCATCTGCCGCTGCTGCTGATCTTCCTCTATGCCTTCACCACCGAGGAAAAGAGCTACCAGTTCCCGCCGCCCGGCTTGACCACCAAATGGTTCGCCGTCGCCTGGGGGCGGCAGGACATCTGGGACGCCATTTGGTTGTCGCTGAAGGTCGCCACCATTTCGACCGGACTGGCGCTGGTCCTCGGCACCATGGCCGCCGCCGCTGTCTCGCGCACCCGCTTTTTTGGCCGCGACGCCGTCACGCTGCTGCTCCTGCTGCCGATCGCGCTGCCCGGCATCATCACCGGCATCAGTTTGCGCGCAGCCTTCAACCTGATGGACCTGCCGTTCAGTTTCTGGACCATCGTGCTGGGACACGCGACCTTCTGCATCGTGGTGGTCTATAACAATGCTGTCGCCCGCTTCCGGCGCACGACGGGCTCGCTGATCGAAGCCTCGATGGATCTGGGGGCGGACGGTTTCCAGACCTTCCGTTACGTGGTGCTGCCGGGACTGGCCACGGCGCTGCTTGCCGGTGGCATGCTGGCCTTCGCGCTGTCGTTCGATGAGGTGATCGTGACCACCTTCACGGCTGGCCAGCAGGCGACCTTGCCGATCTGGATGCTGGGCGAGTTGATCCGGCCCCGTCAGCGCCCACTGACCAATGTGGTCGCCATCTTCGTCATCGTGGTCACCTTTCTACCGATCCTGGCGGCCTATTATTTGACGCGCGACACCGATACCGTCGCCGGGCAGGGCAAATAAGTCGTGCGCAATCGGCATCGACAGACCGCCCTCACCTGCGCTAGGCAGGAACCGAAATCTGCACGGAAGATCGCTTCAATCCGCCGACCGTTCGACGCCAAGGAGACACTAATGCATATCACGTTCGCTGCCAGTCTGTGGCCCGCCGCCCGTTCCAACCTGGCCTATCAGGCGCTGCTGGCAGTGATCGGCAGTGTGCTGCTGTTCGCCTCCGCGCAGGTGCAGATCCCGGTGCAGCCGGTGCCGTTCACGCTGCAGACCATGGTGCTGCTGCTGATCGGTGCGGCCTACGGCCCCTGGCTGGGCGCCGCCACCGCGATCCTTTACATCGCGGAAGGCCTGGTTGGTCTGCCGGTGTTCCAGGAGTTCAAGACCGGCGCACAGGTCTACTACACTGCCGGCTATCTCGCTGGCTTCCCAATCGCCGCGTTCGTTGCCGGCTGGTTCACGCGCTCCAACCGCATCCAGGGTGTTGTTCCCGCTCTCGTCACGGCGCTGATCGCCTTCCTGGTCGCCGACGCCATCGTGTTTGCCCTGGGGTACACATGGCTCGCCAATCTGATCGGGGCCGACAAGGCATGGGCGGGCGGCGTGGCTCCGTTCCTGCTGTGGGACGGCGTGAAAGTCGCGCTGGCCGCGCTGATCACGACCGGCGCTTGGCGAACGCTCTCGACCGACCGGATCGGCTGAACGCATCCCGATGACACCCCGCATCAGCGCTGTCACCATGCCCAAGTGGGGCATGACCATGACCGAAGGCAAGGTGGTGCGCTGGCGGGCAAAGCCCGGCGAGGCGCTGGCGGCGGGAACCGAGCTGGTCGAGATCGAGACCAGCAAGATCGCCAATGTGCTCGCCTATCCCGGGACGGGCGTGCTGCGGCGTGTCCTGATCGATGAGGGCATCACAGCCCCCATCGGCGCGATGCTTGCGGTGGTGGCTCTTGGCGAGGTGCCCGACACCGAGATCGACGCTTTCATCGCCGGGCATTCGGTCCGCGCCGAAGACAGTTCAGCCGACACGCCGGAAACCGGCGGTGCACGCCTGATCCGCGCGGGCGTCCACACGCTCAACGTCCTCTCGATGGGCGCGGGATCGGCGACGCCGGTCCTGTTCGTGCACGGCTTTGGCGGCGATCTGAACAGCTGGATGTTCAATCAAGCAGTTCTCAGCCAGGACCGCCCAACGCACGCCCTTGATCTGCCGGGGCACGGCCAATCGTCGCCGACCTATGGCAAGGGATCGGTGCGCGCCTTGTCCGAGGTGGTGATCGCGGCACTGGATGCGCTGAACATACGCCGTGCTCACCTGGTTGGCCATTCCATGGGCGGCGCCATCGCCTTGTTGCTCGCCGCGACCAAGCCGGAGCAGGTGGCCTCCGTCACGGGTGTTGCCCCGGGTGGCCTCGGACCCGAGCTGAACCGCAACTTTATCGACGGTTTCATCGCCGCCAACAGCCGCAAGCAGATGCAGGAGGCGCTCGGCCTGTTGTTCGTCCGCCCCGATGCCGTCAGCCGGCAGATGATCGAGGAGGCGCTGCAGTACAAGCGCCAGGACGGAACCGTCGAGGCTTTGGCAGCCATCGCGGCGGCCAATTTCACCCCCGGCGGGCAGAAATCGGGGCTGCGGGAGCTGCTTCCCTCCCTCAAAGTGCCGGTCCAGATGGTCTGGGGCCGCAACGACAGGATCATCCCGGTAGCGCAGGCGGAGGGCCTTGGGCCAAATGTTGCCGTCACGCTGATCGAGGGCGCTGGACACATGCCGCACATGGAAGAGGCCGCCACTGTCAACCGCCTGATCGCGGACTTTATCGCCCGTCACGACTGAGTCGGCCTGGCATCCTGTAGCGGCGCGGCCACAGGCAACGATCCTCCCCGGGCACTGCGGCAGGCCGGCATGGAGCCTGTCTAGGCGTTCGGTGGCATAGCTGTGCCGATTGCGCGTGGGATTCGCGCTGCGGATGTCCGGACAAGGGATCGAGGCTGACGATGGCACAAGATGGCGTGACGATTAAAGAGGCTGCCGCTGCGCCGGTCGACGAACTGATCCCGACCATCGCGATCTATCTCGCCGTTGGGCTGATCGCCGGATCGATCATCGAGCTGCAGATTTGCATCATGCGTCTGTTCTCGATCGGCTCATGGGCGCATTTCGGTTCGTTCGTGGTCAGCCTGGCCATGATGGGCTTTGGGCTGGTCAGCGCCATCATGTGCGTGGCCAAGGGCTGGTTCGACCGCAACTGGAAGGCCATCGCCACCGGCTCGCTGTTGGCCTTCCCGGTGCTGATGATCGGCTGCAATCTCATTGCGCAACAACTGCCGTTCAACGCCATCTTTATTATCTCAGACCCGAACCAGACCTGGCGGCTGGTCGGCAATTTCGTGTTGTACCTGATCCCGTTCCTGGCTGGCGCGTTGTTCCTCGGCATCGTGTTCCTGAAGGCGCACAACAGCTTTGGCCGCGTCTACTTTGCCGATCTGACGGGATCGGGACTGTGCGGCTTGTTGTTCCTGCTGGCGCTTTATCTGTACCCACCCGAAGACTTGATTCTGGCGCCGCTGGTGCTGGCCTTCGCGGGTTGCCTGTGCTGGTTCCTGGCCCTGCAGCAGCCGCGCGCGATTGTCGCCTCGTTTGTGGTCGCGGGACTGGCGATGGCCGCACATCTGTACGTGCCGCCCATGTTGGGCCTTAAGAAGCTCGCCGTCTCCGACTACAAGGGCGTGTCCTATGCGCGCAAATTCCCCGACAGCCAGCGCGTGTTCGAACGCACGACGCCATTCGGCTACCTGGAAGTCTACGCCAGCTCCTACCTGCACTTTGCGCCGGGCCTCAGCGACAACGCTGGCTTCAACCTGACCAAGCTGCCGCAGAACGCCTACCTCGGCTTGTACATCGACGGCGACGGCCCGATCGGCATCATCCGCGATCTGCCGCCGGATGAAACGGCATATTACACCTATCTGCCGATGATTTATCCGTATCTCCTGAAAAAGAATCCCGAGACCTTTGTCGTACAGTTCGGCGGCGGGCTCTCAACTTCGGTGGCGATCAAGAACTCGGCCAAGGTGACGGTCGCCGAGGGCAACCCGGCGATCTTGGACGCTTTCAGCAACGACAAGACGCTGAAGGATTTCACGGGCGACATCCTGCACCACAAGAACCTGAATGTGATCGGCTATGACGGCCGGCTCTATCTGGCGTATACCAGCAACAAATACGACGTGATCGACCTGTCGCTGGCCGACAGTGCGGGGCTCTCCAATCCCGGCGGTTTCTCCATCGTGGAAAAATTCAGCTACACGCGCGAGGCCATGGCCAACTACATGCGCGCCCTGAAGGATGGCGGTATTCTCTCGGTCACGCTGTGGAACAAGGAAGAGCCGCCGAAATCGGTGCTGAAGCTCTACAATACCATGGTCCAGGCGGCGCGCGACGTCGATCCGGCCAAACTCGCCGACAGCTTCTTTGCGACATCAACGTATCTTTCCACCTCCACAGTGCTGTTCAAGCGTGGCGGCTTCACACCCGAAGAGGTCGCGACGCTGCGCAAGCATTCGGTGGCCATGTCGTTCGACGAGTTGTACTCGCCGGGCTACGTTTTCGACGATGCTAAGACCAAAGACACCCTAAGCGGCTACCACGAGCAGATTTTTGGCAACGCCCCGGCGAGTGCTCCGGAGGGCACCCCAGCGCCCGATGCCGCCGAGCCCGCGCCCGACGCGGCTCCCGACGCCATGCCCGCCAAGGAGGCCGACGCCGACGTCGTCCCCGCCACCACCATGGGCCGCATCGCCTGGCATTATCTGATCAACGGCGGCTACGACGATATCGCCAAGGCCTATGTGTTCGACAGCCAGCCGCTCACCAACAGCCACCCTTATTTTGCCGCCTACGTGAAACCGGCGGACCTGTTGAAGACCACCGACCGGCTGGATCTGTTCCAGGAGGAATGGGGCTATCTCCTGATCTGGGCCACGCTGGGCGTCGCTATGGCGGCCGCGACCATCCTTGTGCTCTTCCCACTGATCTTCGGCTGGCGCACCATTTTCTCCGCCGTGCCCGGCAAGTTCATGTCGATCGTCTATTTCGCCTGCCTGGGGCTCGGCTACATCATGGTCGAGGTCGGACTGATCGCGAACTTCATCCTCGCGCTCTCTAATGCCACCGTTTCGGCCTCGGTGCTGATCACTGGCATGCTGGTGTTCTCGGGGCTCGGCAGCTTCGTCTCGGAGCGCTATCTCGACCGCGCCAAGACCGTGATGCCGTGGGTGTTTGCAGCCATCGGCGCGCTGCTGATCGGCTATGGCTTCCTGTTGGACAGCGTGCTCGATGCGATCGGCACGCTGCCCTACGGCCTGCGCCTTGCCTGCTGTTTCGCGCTCATCTTCCCACCCGCCTTCCTGATGGGCTTTCCGATGGCGACGGCCATGACCAACCTCGCCCGCCTGGGCAAGGACCATATGTTCCTGTGGGCCTGGGGCATCAACGGTTGCTTCTCGGTGGTGGGCGCGGCGCTGGTGCCGATCGTTTCGACATTATTTGGTCTAACCGCGGTCCTAGTGGTCGCGGGTTGCGCCTATCTTCTGGCGATACCGGCGCTGTTTGCGGTGCTTCTCCCCATGAAGGGGACCAAGACTGCGGGGACAATCGGAGCGGTTTAGGTGATTGGACGCTTCTGGATCGGAGTGCTGGCAGCCGTTGCGTGCTGCGCATTGACGCCGGCGGAGGCCAATGCCAAGGCCAAGGCCAAGTCGGTGGGCATTCCGTTGCAGAAGATCCCCAAGCCGCGCGCCGCAGCGCCCCGTGTCAAGGGCGTGCCCGAACCGAAGGAAGTCCACGCCAAACTGCGCCCGCTTGCCGCCGCCGTCACCGCGCTGGTACCCTTCGACATTTCGCCCTTCCCGTTCGACGGCGTGAAACCCAACGAGGGCCCGTTCCTCAATGTCGTGGATGGCGCGCGGCGCGGCCATACCAGCCGGGTCGGCACCTATTGGGAAGACAAGACCTACAGCGACCGCCGCGTGCTGTTGTCGTTGCCCAAGGGTTTCGATATCCGGAAACCGGCCGCCATAGTGGTGTTCTTCCACGGCAACGGCGCAACCCTCGAGCGCGATGTGGCTGCGCGCCAGAAGGTGCCGCAACAGCTGGCCGCCTCGGGCATCAACGCCGTGCTGGTTGCCCCGCAGTTTGCTGTCGACGCCATGGATTCCAGCGCCGGATCGTTCTGGCAACCGGGCACCTTCCGCCAGTTCCTGGACGAATCCGTCACGCGACTGACCGATCTTTACGGCGACGAGCGCACGCGAAAAGCCTTCGCCAAGATGCCGGTCATTCTGGTCGCCTACAGCGGCGGCTACATGCCCGCGGCCTATTCGCTCAGCATTGGCGCTGCGGGCGACCGCATCAAAGGCGTGCTGCTGCTGGATGCCATCTATGGCGAGCCGACCAGGTTCGCCAACTGGGTCGCCAGTCCTGCGGGGCGCAACAGCTTCTTTGTCAGCACCTACTCCGGCTCGACGCTTGGCGGCAATCGCAACGTGCAACGCCAGCTTGCGGCAAAGCAGATTGTCCTGACACGCGCATTGCCCAACAAACTTGGCAAGGGCGTCGCTGCCTTCGTTCCCGCGCTACCCGGCGCTGCCCATGGCGAGATGGTCACGCGTGCCTTTGCCGACAATCCGATCAAGGAAGTGTTGCTTAGGCTGCCCGAATTCGCGCGCAAACCTGGGGCAGTAAAGTCGGCCTACAAGCCGCCGCCGCTGAAGGTGCAGCAGCAGCTCCAAGCACTGGAAGACGCCATTCCCGAGCCGGTTGAGGTGACGCCAGATACCCTGCAACCACAGTAGCGGCGAAATGACGGATCGCGGCGCGCTGTCGCGGGTTAACTTTGCTCCGTCCAGGTTACACACAGGGCTGAAAATCGGGTAGATTCGGTCGTCGAGCCGCTACCCAAAAGCAGGAGGAACTGGTGCAAAGACGCGATGTTCTGAAACTCGGCGCCGGTTTGGCTGCCGCTGCGGCGCTGCCGTCGGCTGCCTTCGCCGATGTCACCAAGCCCTACGATTGGGCGGCCTCGCCGCCGACCGACAGTGTCGACAACTTCGTCAAGTGGATGGTCGCCAACCGCAACGAGGATGCCAAGTTCCTGCGCAAGCGCTGGGAGCGCTTCTCGATCATGCGCGGCAACCAGTATTTCGGCGACAAAAAGGACATGCGCGGATTCCTGATGACGCCGCGCGAGGAATTCACACTCAAGCGCAACCAGAATCGCGCCTATGAATATCACTTCCTCGACATCGACTTTGGCGTGACCATCTCCGGCCCCGATACC
Source organism: uncultured Alphaproteobacteria bacterium (assembly GCA_963732765.1). Lineage (GTDB taxonomy): Bacteria > Pseudomonadota > Alphaproteobacteria > Rhizobiales > Hyphomicrobiaceae > JANYHF01. Next base: position 862,418 of record CAVTAS010000010.1, read on the forward strand.
GTCGGCAAGATGACGTCGGCGCTGGATATCAAACAAGGCGAAAAGGTGCTCGAGATCGGCACCGGCTCCGGTTACCAGTCGGCCTATCTCGCCAATATGACCGACAAGGTCTGGTCGATCGAGATCATCAAGCCCTTGGCCGAGCGCACTCGCGGCATCTACGACGATCTGATTAAGCGCGGCTACGTGGAATACAAGGCCATCACCAGCAAGCACGCCGATGGGTACTACGGTTGGGAAGAGGCCGGCCCGTTCAATAAGATCGTGGTCACCTGCGGCATCGATCACATCCCGCCACCGTTGCTGAAGCAGCTGTCCCCGGGCGGCGTCATGGTCATCCCGGTCGGCCCGCCCGGCGCCCACCACGTGCTGAAAGTGATCAAGGATGTCGGCGCCGACGGTGCGATCAGCGTACGCCGCACCGATATCTACAAGGGAAAAATTGTGCCCTTCGTGCCATTCACCAAACTGGTCGGCGACAGCGTCAAAGGCAACTATAGCCAGTAGTTCAGATGCGATACCCAAGAATTGTTTGAGGGCGCCCGCTGTGGCGCCCTCTGCATTTTGGACCATGGCCACCGGATGCAGACAATCTGGCGCTGCCGACAGCTTCGCATACGCTTCAAAGTTCTATGGCTGTTTCCCGAAAGGCTTCACCGTGACATCCCCCGCCGCAACTGCGCCGACCGCCCAAGCGGAGACCACGGGACTCATCCTCGGCTTCCTCGGCGTTTGTGTGTTCGGCCTTACGCTGCCGCTGACGCGCATCGCCGTCCACGACATGGACCCGCTGTTTATCAGCCTTGGGCGGGCGCTGCTGGCGGGGCTGACCTCGATCCTGATCCTGGCGATCAGCCGCTCGCCGTGGCCATCCGGCAAGCAGTTTGGCCAGCTCGGCATCGTCGCAGCCGGCGTGGTTTTCGGTTTTCCGGTGCTGTCGACGCTCGCCATGCAAACGGCCCCGGCCGGGCACGGCGCCATTGTTTTGGCGCTGTTGCCACTGGCCACCGCGATCGCCAGCGTGGTGTTTGCGGGCGAGCGGCCATCCATCGGCTTCTGGCTGTTCGGTCTGCTCGGAAGCGCGGCTGTGCTGGCCTTCGCGACCGTCGAGGGCGCGTTTGCCGATGCAGGCCTCGGAGCGGCCGACCTCTTTCTGGTTGCCGCCGTCGTCTCGGCCTCGATCGGCTATGCCCAGGGCGGAGCGCTGTCGCGTTCGCTCGGCGGCTGGCAGGTCATTTGTTGGGCGCTGGCCATTTCGCTACCGTTGGTCGCGATGGCACTGTTGATCGCCCGGCCTCCGATTAATCTGGCGGCCAGCTGGCCATCGTGGGCGTCGTTCGTCTACGTGACCTTCGGCAGCCAGTTGCTCGGTTTCTTTCTGTGGAACCGGGGGCTGGCCATGGGCGGCGTTGCCAAGGTTGGTCAGACCCAGCTGCTGCAGTGTTTTATTTCACTGGCCGGCGCGGCCGTCTTCACCGGCGAGACGATCAGCTGGCACGATATCGGTTTTGCCGTGCTGGTGGTGGCGATTGTCGCCATCGGCCGGCGCATGCCGGTGCGGCACAGTTAGCCGCGTCTTGAGCACTCCCGCCCCAGGGGTTGCCACAATCGGCGGGCAGGAACGATCCAACGGCACACAACGAGAGGTATCGATCCATGCGCAACGCGCTCGCTACGACCCTTCTGGCGGCAGGTCTGATCGCAGCCGCCGTACCCAGTTTCGCGGCCGACATCGCCGGCAATTGGAAGGATCCCGACAACGGCGCCGTCCTCAGCTTCTTCGACTGCGGGGGCGATCTCTGCGCCAAGATCCTCACGGCCTCCCAGCCCGGCCTGAAGGACGACAAGAACCCCGACGAGGCCAAGCGCAGCCAGCCGCTCGATGGCTTGGCGATCCTCGACCACGCCAAGAAATCCGATGATGGCACCTGGAAGGGCAATCTCTACAACGCCACCGACGGCAAGACCTACTCGGGATATGTCTCCCTGCCCGCGCCCGACAAGCTACAGCTCAAGGGCTGCGCGCTGGTTGTCTTCTGCAAGGCTGTTGTGTTCGACAAGGTGGCGGCGAATTAGTACCCAGAATCGCAAGTTCTTGACACGAGCAACTGCGATTGGGTAGGGGCGGCTTGCGGCCGCCGTTACGTTCCGAGACTGCGTTAGGTCTCGTTTGCTTCGCGGTTCAATCGTCGCTCAGGCACATACGACGCCGGGTAATAGCGGGCACTCAACGGCTCAGTTTGGCAGTTCCAGCCTGAGCCGCATGCCCGCAGGATCGCCGGTGAGATCGATGCCCTTGTGGCCAACCGATCCGTGCAAGTCTACTTCGGTGCTGAAGGGCGTAACCACGGCTGCGGCGACCGACCCTTCCGGAGTGCAGCCGACCAGCGCCATGAGCCAATAGTCGGGATGCATGACGTAGACCACGGGGCGCACCTCCAGCGTCATGCCGGCGTAGGGCGCATCCCCCGTGACCTTGAGCACGACGTCTCCTTTGCGCCGAACGAGTTCGGCTGTCTTCAGGCTCACCGGGGCACAGGTCTTTTGTGCAACGCCATCCCCGACAGGGCCCGGTCCAAGATTGGGAGGCGCGGGAACGGTCACAGCATCTCCTGGCACGGCAGCCACTCCGGCCGCAAGACCACGACTACTTTCTTTAAACCATGGCGCATACCCCATGGCCATCATGGTCAGCGCCAGAACCGCTGTCAAATAGCGGGTGCGTCGGGATTTCAAGGCAGGCAAACGGGTTCGCCTCACACGACGCCGAATACGATTGCTGCGACCAAGCCCAGCGCAAGCAGTGCGCCCAAACGGTTCAGTTGCATGCCGAGCGCCATAACAGCCTCCACTCCATCGACTTTCGGGGACCGGAGGTTACACGAGCACGGCTTCGATAGCCGCGACCATCGGTCCACGGGCTAAGCTTTAACAAAAAAACAGCTTTCGCAATGCTTTTCGATGCTGCGCCGCAGCACGACGGGATGATCCCGGAGCATAGTCTGGGTGGTTTCACCCACCAAACAATGCGGGCGCCAGAAGCGGTCGCCTAAGCGAACGGCTTCTGACGCCACGACAATTTACGCGGGCACTACGCATACTCAATGCACCCTTTGCGCAGTTTCACAGTAGCAGGTCCGGCATGCCTGCGGTGGGTCGGAAAAAAGCCTGTGGATAAACGGCTTGACGGCGGTGTTGCGACGGTCCGAAGGGGGCCGGGCCAACACGCCCCTTGAAATCCTTAGGACCCCTCCCACTTCATGAACTGTCGTTAACAATCAGAAAGGGGACCCACCCTGTGAGCAATGCGATCGTACTCGACGACATCCCGCGACCCATGTGGATCGTGTTGATGATCCTGGGTTTTATCTTCTTCTGGCCCATCGGCCTGGGCGTGCTGGCCTATATGTTCTGGAGTGGCAAAATGCGATGCGGTGACAAACAGAACTGGCAGTCCTGGAAGTCGCGCTCGGGCTTCGGCTCGGGATTTGGCGGCTCGACCGGCAACCGTGCCTTCGACGACTATCGCGAGCAAACCCTGCGCAAGCTGGAAGAAGACGCGCGCGAGTTCAGAGGCTTCCTGGAGCGCCTGCGGCAGGCCAAGGACAAGGAAGAGTTCGACCGCTTCATGGCCCAACGCGGCAGCGCGGCTGGCTCAGGTACGCAGTCGACGGTCTAACGTCCCCACGGCCCTAACCGGCAAAGGACACCCTCCCGGGCCCCTCGGGAGGGTGTTTTGTTGTCGAGCCCGGCGTAGCTTGCTTGCCAGCGCGGCTCACGTCTTCTAACCCGTTGGCAGCCCTGCAAAGCCCTAAGCCGAGGAAACCGTCCCATGACCGCGCCCAGCGCTCCGCCCGCCGTGGTCGGCATTATCATGGGCAGCCAGTCCGATTGGCCGGTGATGCAGCGCGCGGCAGACATGCTGCAGCTACTTGGGGTGCCGTTCGAGGTGCGGATCGTCTCGGCCCACCGCACACCGGAACGGCTGTTCGACTATGCAAGGTCGGCCAAGGGCCGGGGCCTGCAAGTGATCGTGGCGGGAGCTGGCGGCGCGGCGCATCTGCCGGGCATGGCGGCGGCGCTGACGACGCTACCGGTGCTGGGTGTGCCGATGCCAAGCAAGGCCCTTTCCGGGCAGGACAGCCTGCTCTCCATTGTCCAGATGCCCGCGGGTGTACCGGTCGGAACGCTGGCGATCGGTGAGGCGGGCGCGACCAACGCGGGATTGCTGGCGGCCCAGATCCTGGCGCTGGCCGACAAAGGCTTGGCCGAGCGGATCGAAAAATGGCGCGCCGAACAGACTGCGTCCGTAGCAGAAACTCCGCAAAACCATGGCTGATCTCAAGCCTTCCTTCCCGCTGCAACCGGGCTCGACCATCGGCATCCTCGGCTCGGGGCAGTTGGGGCGCATGCTGACACTCGCGGCGGCACGGCTTGGATTGAAGTGCCACATCTTTTCCGACGTGCCCGGACCTGCGATGGATCTCGCTGCCGCGCACACCATCGCACCCTATGACGATACGCCGGCCCTGACGCGATTTGCGTCGTCGGTCCAGGCGGTCACCTATGAATTCGAGAACGTACCGGTGACGACGGCAAAACATCTCGAGACGCTGATCCCGCTGCGGCCAGGATCGCGGGCGCTTGAAGTGGCGCAGGATCGGCTGACCGAGAAGACCTTTATCGCCGATCTGGGATTGGCGGTTGCGCCGTTTGCAGCCATCGATAGCGAGGCCAACCTCGCCGCCATCTTGGCGAAGTGGCAGCGCCCCGCCATCCTGAAATCGCGCCGGCTTGGCTACGACGGCAAGGGACAAACCAGCCTTGCCCTGGGCGACAAAACCTCGGAAGCGCTCGCAGCCATCGGCCATCAACCAGCCATTCTGGAGCAGCGGCTGTCCTTTGTTGCGGAGTACTCGGTGCTGCTGGCGCGCGGTGCCGATGGCGCGATGGTGGCCTACGATGTGCCAAGAAACGCCCATAAACAGGGCATTCTCGATACCTCGACCGTACCTGGCGGATTGTCGCTGGGGTTGTCTGCCCACGCCATCAACATCGCACAGCGCATTGCGACCGCGCTCGATTATGTCGGACTGCTGACGGTTGAGCTGTTCGATCTCGGCCCAGCGCATGCCGAGGACAAACGCCTGATCGTCAACGAAATCGCCCCGCGCGTGCACAACTCCGGCCACTGGACCATCGAGGCCTGCGCCATCAGCCAATTCGAGAACCACGTGCGCGCCGTCGCCGGCTGGCCGCTGGGATCGTGCGAGAGGCATAGCGACGCCGTGATGACCAACCTCATCGGCGCGGACGCTGACGATTGGTTGGCGCTTGCCGGCGAGCCGGGCGCAGCGCTGCATCTCTACGGCAAAGGTGAAGCCCGCCCCGGCCGCAAGATGGGGCATGTGACGCGGTTGAGCCCAAAAAGCCCATGAAAAACGGGCCGCCGGGATAACCGGGCGACCCGTTTTGAGAGGTAGGCCAACCGATCCTAGGCCAGCAGCAGATCCGACAGATTGTGCGTGTGCACGCCCACCAGATCGACCACGTCTTGGAACTCGCCACCAACCCGCGCCTGCACCATGACGCCATCGGCGCTGTCGACAATCTTGATCACCTGATCGTAGCCCGGCAGCTTCATGCCGACCTGGCCCTTCAGAAAATCGTGCATGTCGAGCTTGTCGGTGCCAACCACGAAGTCCTTGATGACGTCGGACTTCACGGAGTTGGCAAGCGACTTCTTGGTCCAGTCGTAGACGTCGGCGCCGGCCTTGCCGGTCAGAATGTCGCCGCCGCCCTTGAGGTGGAAGTGGTCGTCGCCCGCGCCGCCCGTCAGCTGCAGGCCACGGTCCGACAGGCCGACAAAGGTAGTGCCATTGTCGGTGCCGGTTACCCGCTCAAAGCCGCTGATAAAGCTCTTGTAGCTTTCACCATCGGCGACGACGGTTGCCAAGTGCTTGCCCAAATCGATGGTGGCGGCGCCAGCCACCTTGGACATATCGAGATAGTCGAAGCCGGTGTTGCCCGCCAGGATCTGATTGCCAAGTCCGGCAACAATCGTGTCGTCGCCCTTGCCGCCGCTGGCGAAGTCCGCGCCGTTGCCGGCCGTGAGCTTGTCGTTGCCGACGCCGCCATAAAGTTGGTCATCGCCGATGCCACCGAGCACCTTGTCGTTGCCGACGCCGCCGGTGAGCGAATCGTTGCCCGAGCCGCCCCAGGCGTAATCGTTGCCGCCGCCGCCCTTGATGGAATCATTGCCGGCGTTGCTCATCAGAACGTCGTCGCCGGAACCGCCATTGATCGTCACATTGCCATAGGCGATGGTCGCGCTGGTCAGATCGATGATTTGTCCGCCGCTGTTGCCGTTGATCACATCGATGCCGATGATGCGGCCCTGGGCGCCTTGCGGTCCGCTGAGTTCATCGTCCAGCAGCAGCGCCTTGTGGCCTGCGCCCATGCTCAAGATGTGATGCTCAGTGTCAAGATTTTCATAGATGACGTTCGTAAGGGCATAGCCGGCGAGGCTAAACGAGGTGCCCGGCCCTGCTGCCAGCGGATCGCCCGCATTGACATCGAATAGCGCCGACCACGTCCCTGTCGGTTCGTAATAGAGTTTCTGTCCAGCCATGTTGAAGTCCCCAGCAACGCTTGTTGAGCCCGCAAGTGTAGTTTCCACGATGCCGAAGATAGTGGCAGACTGTTAGAATTTGACGGATTCTCCCGCTGAAAATTGAAGCAACTTTTCAGCAAACTGGGGACGTTGCATGCGCTCGCGATGCCACGGCGGAGATGTCACCGCGGAGGTTGTCAGCGCGCAACATATCGGTTAGGCCAACCCGCGAAGGTGTAGGAACACTCCGGGAGGCGACACATGGCGGACGAAGCAATTGTGGCCCAGCGCGGGCCGTATCAGGTGCAACTGGAAGCGGGCAAGGACTACTGGTGGTGCCGCTGCGGCCGCTCGGCCAATCAGCCGTTCTGCGATGGATCGCACAAGTCGACCACGTTCACGCCGCTGCAATTCACCGCCGACCAGACCGCCACCGTCAACCTGTGCGGCTGCAAGGCCACCGACGATGCGCCCTATTGCGACGGCAGCCATAACGTCATCTGACGGCATTGCCGCCGGGCGATCTTTGCGCGCCCGGCCGGATTGCTAGAAATCTTTACCTCACCCGCGCCCTCTCGCCGCGACCCATTGTGCGTTTTGCGCTGGGTCTGCTATGACGGTTTTGCAAACCTCCGGCGCCCACTGCTCTAGTCGGGCGCCACAACGGAGGAAGCAACGGGGAGTAGCGTGGACAATTTCATTCAGCAGCTGATCAACGGGCTGACGCTCGGTTCGATCTATGGCCTGATCGCCATCGGCTACACGATGGTGTTCGGCATCATCGGCATGGTCAACTTCGCGCATGGCGACGTGTTCATGCTCTCGGCGTTCATTGCGCTGCTGGTCTTTTTGTTCATCACCAAGGTGTTGGGCATCATCTATCTGCCGCTGGCTTTCCTCATCGTGCTGCTGGCCGCGATGTTCTTCACCTCGGTCTGGAATTGGTCGATCGAGCGCCTCGCCTATCGCCCCTTGCGCGGCTCGTTCCGGCTTGCCCCGCTGATTTCCGCCATCGGCATGTCAACCTTCCTGGCCAACTTCGTCCAAGTCGCGCAAGGGCCCCGCAATAAGCCGGTGCCGCCGATGTTCACCGATATCATCCACTTCGGCGGCTGGGGGTTCGATGTTTCCATTCAGTACCGCCAGATTCTGATCATGCTGGTGACCGTCGTGCTGCTGGCTGCCTTCTGGTACTTGGTGCAAAAGACGCCGCTGGGCAGAGCGCAACGCGCCTGCGAGCAGGACCGCAAGATGGCCGCGTTGATGGGCATCGACGTCGACCGCACCATCTCGATCACCTTCATTATCGGGGCGGCACTGGCAGCGGTGGCAGGCGTTCTGTACATGCTGCATTATGGTGTCGTGAACTTCGCCGACGGCTTCCTGCCCGGAGTCAAAGCCTTCACTGCCGCGGTGCTCGGCGGGATCGGGTCGCTCCCCGGCGCGGTGCTTGGTGGGCTGCTGATCGGCCTCATCGAGGTCATGTGGGCGACCTATTTCACGTCCGACTACAAGGACGTTGCGGCCTTCTCGATCCTGGCCATCACGCTGATCTTCATGCCATCGGGCCTGCTCGGCCGGCCCGAAATCGAGAAGGTGTGAGGATGGCTGCCACTTCTCAAGCGGAGGCTGGCGACAAGTCTGTCGTCATGTCCTACCTGAAAGATGCGCTCGCTGCGGCTGCCATCACCGCGCTGCTGTGCTTCCCCATAATCCTGATGCACGCAGAAGCCGATGGAGCCGGCGTTCTGTTCATCAGCTGGCGGCCCAAAGTGGTGCTGGTGCTGTGCGTTCTGGCATTTGTCGGGCGTCTGCTGGTGCTGCTGTCGACATCGGGGGCCGGGAGTTCGAGAGGAACCAAGGCAACCTCGAAACCCTCGGCGCTTGGGGCCTATCTCTCCCAGTTCACCGGCTACTTCGGAGCCCTGGTGCTGTTCATTTTCCCCGTGCTTATGGTCTACCTGTTCGGCGGCGCCGGCGCGCTCAAGTGGGTCGACAGCTACGGCGTGCAGATCCTGATTTATGTCATGCTCGGTTGGGGGTTGAACATTGTTGTTGGCCTGGCCGGCCTGCTCGACCTGGGCTACGTCGCCTTCTACGCCGTCGGCGCCTATACCTATGCGCTGCTAGCCACCACCTTTGGCCTGTCCTTCTGGATCTGCCTGCCGATCGCCGGCGTCCTGGCGGCTTTCTGGGGCATCCTGCTTGGCTTTCCGGTGTTGCGCCTGCGCGGCGACTATCTCGCCATCGTGACGCTGGCCTTTGGCGAGATCATCCGCCTGGTACTGATCAACTGGGTGGATTTTTCCGGCGGCTATGCCGGCATCAGCTCAATCCCGCGCATCACCTTCTTTGGCATACCGTTCCGGGACGAACCGGGCGGCTTTGCCAGCGTGTTCGGGATCGAGCACTCCTCGATCTATGGCAAAGTCTTCCTCTACTACGTCATCTTGTGCCTGGCGTTCCTTACGCATTTCGTGACGATGCGGCTGCGCCGCCTGCCGATCGGGCGCGCCTGGGAAGCCTTGCGCGAAGACGAGATCGCCTGCCGCTCGCTGGGCATCAACACCACCACCACCAAGCTGACGGCCTTTGCCCTCGGCGCTTTCTTCGCAGGTCTTGCAGGGTCATTCTTCGCTGTCCGTCAGGGCTTTGTCAGCCCAGAGAGTTTCACCTTCCTGGAATCGGCGACCATCCTGGCCATTGTTGTGCTGGGCGGCATGGGTTCGCAGCTCGGCGTGGCGCTGGCCGCCGTGGTGCTGGTGGGCGGCTTTGAATTGTTGCGCGAGTTGGACTTCACCAAGCAGCTGGCGCTTATGCTTTTCGGTATCCCCAACTTCGATCCCGCGCAGTATCGCGGCGTGCTGTTCGGCCTCGCCATGGTCCTGATGATGATCTTCCGCCCGCGTGGCTTTGTCTCTTCGCGCACGCCGTCGATCTTCCTCAAGTCACGCAAAGCCATTTCCAGCGATCTGGTCAGTCAGGGGCACGGCTGATGCGTTGGCGCGATAACCCTCTGCTGGTCGTCGAGCATCTCACCATGCGCTTTGGCGGCCTCACCGCCATCAAGGACCTGTCGTTCCAGGTCGGACGCGGCGACATCACGGCCCTGATCGGCCCAAACGGCGCCGGCAAGACCACCGTCTTCAACTGCGTCACGGGTTTCTACAAGCCGACCGTGGGACGGCTCGCACTTGCGCGCGAAGGCGTGGCGGCTGCCGAAGCCGTGACGGCGCTGACCAACTCTTCGGCCAAGCAAGCCGGATCGCTGTTCCTGCTGGAACGCATGCCCGGCCACGAGATCGCGCACCACGCCAGGGTCGCACGCACGTTCCAGAACATCCGGTTGTTCCAGGGCATGACGGTGCTGGAAAACCTGATGGTCGCCCATCACAACACGCTGATGCAGGCGAGCGGCTTCACTGTGCTCGGCTTGATCGGCGCGCCCTCATACCGCGCCAGCGAGGCCGAGGCCATCACCCGCGCCACCGAATGGCTGACCCGTATCGGCCTCATCGACCGCGCCGACGATCCGGCGGGCGAACTGCCCTATGGCGCACAACGCCGGCTCGAAATCGCGCGCGCCATGTGCACCGATCCCGTGCTGCTGTGCCTCGACGAGCCAGCCGCTGGCCTCAACCCGCGCGAGTTGGCCGAACTCAACGCGCTGCTGCGCTGGATCCGCAGCGAAGGTAAGACTTCTATCCTGCTCATCGAGCACGATATGTCCGTGGTGATGGAAATCTCCGACCACGTCGTGGTGCTCGACTACGGCACCAAGATCGCCGATGGGACGCCTACAGAGGTTCGCAACGATCCCAAGGTGATCGCTGCCTATCTGGGCGTGGCCGACGAGGAAGAACTGGCCAAAGTGGAAGCGGAGATCGGCGCATGAGCGGTGTGATTGCGATGCCGAAGTCGGCCCCCGCCGCAGCGCCAACCGGAAAGCCGCTGCTGGCCCTGCGCGGCATCGAGACCTTCTACGGCAAGATCCAAGCGCTGAAAGGCATCGACATCGACGTCCACCAGGGCGAGATCGTCACGCTGATCGGGGCCAATGGCGCGGGCAAATCCACCACCATGATGACGGTGTTCGGCAGCCCGCGCGCCCGCAGCGGCACTGTGACCTTCGATGGCCGGGACATCACGGCGCTACCGACCCACGAAATTGCGCGGTTGTCGATTGCTCAGTCCCCAGAGGGGCGGCGGATTTTCGCGCGCATGACGGTCACGGAAAACCTGCAGCTGGGCGCCTCGATCGACAAGTTTGCGCATTTCGATGAGGATCTGGAACGGGTCTTCGTCATGTTTCCGCGCCTGAAGGAGCGGGCGCAACAGCGCGGCGGCACACTCTCGGGTGGCGAACAGCAGATGCTGGCCATTGCCCGCGCCCTAATGAGCCGGCCACGTCTCTTATTGCTGGATGAGCCCTCGCTGGGCCTTGCCCCGCTGATCGTGAAGCAGATCTTCTCGATCATCGCCGATCTCAACAAGAGCCAAGGCCTATCGGTATTCCTGGTCGAACAGAATGCCTATCATGCGCTGAAACTGGCGCACCGCGGCTATGTGATGGTCAATGGCGCGATCACCATGAAAGGGACGGGTGCGGAGCTTCTGGCGCGTCCCGAAGTGCGCGCGGCCTATCTTGAGGGAGGTCACTGATGGGCAATCTCGCCGGTCTGATATGGGCCGCTACCCCCTACGGCCTGCCGATCTTCCTGGTGCTGACGTTGCTCGGCGTGATGGCCGCTGCCGCCACCGGCCGGGCGCTCGCCAGCGTTTGGGACCCGGTCTGGCGCATTGTCCCCTCGTCGCTGCTGCTGGCAGCTGGTGTGCGCTTTCTGCATTTCGCGTTGTTCAAGGAGACCCTGCTGTCGCTGCACTACTACCTGGTCACGTTCGCCCTGCTGCTGTTGGCTGCCTGGTTCAGCTACCTCTGGCAACGGTCCAACCAGATGGCGCGGCAGTACCCCTGGACCCTTGGGAAAAATATTGGTTAGTACGACCCCATCGGTTGGATTGACTGGACACGATTTCGGCTGAATAGTCCGGAATAAGCGCGCTCATCGCGCGATTTCGAGCATAGCCGTGCTTGAGATTGAGCGCCGTCCCCCAAGACGATCAAGGAGTGGGGTCTGCGCTCTATGACGGAGGTGCGCATCCCGCGCATCTGGACTTAAGGGAGTATCGTATGAAGAAGTTTCTGTTCACCGGTCTGGTGCTGGCCGCTGGCCTCGCCTTCGCCGGATCAGCCAACGCGCAGATCAAGATCGGCGTCGCGGGCCCCATCACTGGCCCGAACGCATCGTTCGGCGCGCAGCTGACCAACGGCGTCGCTGCCGCCGCTGAAGACTTCAATGCCGCCGGCGGCATCCTCGGTCAGAAGATCGAAGTTGTGCAGGGCGACGACGTGTCGGATCCCAAGCAGGGCGTTTCGGTTGCCAACAAGTTTGCAGGCGAAGGCGTCAAGCACCTGATCGGCCACTTCAATTCGGGCGTGACCATCCCCGCCTCGGAAGTCTATGCCGAGAACGGCATGCTGTTCGTGACCCCATCGGCCACCAATCCCAAGGTCACCGAGCGTGGCCTCTGGAACGCGTTCCGCACCTGCGGCCGTGACGACCAGCAGGGCGCGCTTTGGGCCGATCTCGCCCTTGGCAAGCTGAAGGACGCCAAGATCGCTATCGTTCACGACAAGACCACCTACGGCCAGGGCCTGGCAGACGCTGCCAAGGGCTTCATGAACAAGGGCGGCAAGACCGAGGTCCTCTATGAGGGCGTCAACACCGGCGAGAAGGACTACGCAGCGATCGTCGGCAAGATCAAGGAGTTGGGCGCCGAGTACCTGATGTGGGGCGGCCTGCACACTGAAGGCGGCCTGATCGTCCGTCAGATGCGCGACGCTGGCCTCAAGACCGTCATGATCTCCGGCGACGGCATCACCGACAACGAGTTTGCCGCCATCGCCGGTCCCGGCGCTGAAGGCACGCTGATGTCGTTCGGCCCCGAGCCGCGTAACAACCCGGCCGCCAAGGAAGTTGTCGAGGCCTTCAAGAAGAAGGGCTTCGATCCCCAGGGCTACACGCTGTATTCCTATGCCGGCATGCAGATCCTGAAGCAGGCTGCTGAGAAGGCGAACTCGCTCGACAGCAAGAAAATGGCTGAAGTGATGCACTCGGGCATGACCTTCAAGACCGTGATCGGCGACATTTCGTACGACGCCAAGGGCGACCGCACGAACGTCGACTACGTCTGGTACGTCTGGGAGAAGGGCGCCGACGGCAAGATCACCTATCATCAGCAGATGTAGTCTGCTGACGGCTTAGACGAGGCCGGGATCTTCGGGTTCCGGCTGAGGCCTGTGGAGGGGCTCGGACGGGAAACCGTCCGGGCCTCTCGCTTTTTTGGGCTTTGGTGGCACGACATGGCGCCTGTCGCGGACTCTTGCGTGTCGACATGAACATGAAAAAGGCCCGCGGGGGAATCCATCCCGCGGGCCTTTGTCGTTTCGGGAGCGGCTTGCGGCAGGGTACGCGGAAACGTTTCCCTGGCCCGCAATGGCATGTTGCCTTGTCCGCGCGCGGACGCTGCTCGCAACGAAACGAAACCTCTCGGCAATCTGGCGGACAAGCCCCACCCGATCCCATCAGACCAATTTGGTTCGATCCCGGCGCGGCTCCAGCGCCAGCACGCCACCAAAGTCGTCCGAGATTTCCATGACCTCGGTCGGCAGCTCGACCATCAGGCCGCAGCTGCGCAGCTCCAGAAGTTTGCTCTTCAAGCGCTCGAAAGCGGCCTGGTCCGCAGCCTTGCGGTCGCCACTTTGCAGTATCGTCGAAAACCCGGATTTAATCTCGTAGAAGCTCATCTCGCTCTCCACTCGATGATCAATTTCGGTTTCATCACAACTGCGGCAGGAAGTCGCTTGACAGTGGGCCAAATCATGGTGACGCGCAAGAGTTTTTCCGAACGACTTCGCACCCGCCGCTTATTCTTTAGCGATGCTGCGCTGCAGCAAGCAGGTCCTGAATGACATCTGCAGGTTACAAATCCAATAATGGATGTTAGCCAATTGTCTGGATTTTCTTGACTTTTTCCTTTCCGGCTCCGGAGGCCGGCCGTCATGATGCAAAGCAACATCGCCCGCCGGAATTCGATCACCGACGTGCCCGGATTGGCTGTGGGTAACTTTCACGATACGGGATTGCGCTCAGGGGTGACGGTGGTCACATTTGCCAGTCCCACCGTCGCGTCCGTCAGCGTTCTGGGCGGGGCGCCGGGCAGCCGGGACACCGAGTGCCTGGCGCCGGAAATGCTGGTCGGCGGCGTCGACGCGGTCGTGCTCGCGGGCGGCTCGGCGTTCGGCCTGGATGCGGCCAGCGGCGTGCAAGCCTGGCTGCGCGAACAGGGCCGCGGCTTTGCCATCGGCCCCGTGCGAGTGCCCATCGTGCCCGGCGCGATCCTGTTCGATCTCCTGAACGGCGGCGACAAGTCCTGGGGCCGCTATCCGCCCTATCGCGACCTCGCCTATGAGGCCGCGCGCACGGCCTCGGCCGACTTCGCGCTCGGCAGCGCCGGAGCTGGCTTTGGCGCCACCACCATCACGCTGCGGGGAGGCCTGGGCTCAGCCAGCGCTGTGACCTCGGGCGGCTTCACCGTAGGCGCCCTGGCGGCGGTCAATGCCCTGGGATCAGCGGTGATCGGCGACGGGCCGCACTTCTGGGCCGCACCGTGGGAGGACGGAGCCGAGTTCGGCGCGCTGGGGATGCCGGCGACGATCACGCGGGAGCAGAAGCGGCTGCGCTGGAAGGGCGGGCCGGCAACCACACTCGCGGTGGTCGCCACCGACGCGGCGCTCAGCAAGGCCGAGTGCAAGCGCCTGGCCATCGTCGCCCACGGCGGCTTTGCGCGGGCACTCCGGCTCTCGGCCGCCGCGTTCGACGGCGATACCGTGTTTGCGGCGGCCACCGGGGCAAGGCCTCGCACTGACCAGCCGCTGGACGATCTGACCGAGATCTGCGCCGTCGCAGCCGATTGCGTTGCACGGGCAATCGCGCGCGGCGTCTACGAAGCCGCGCCAAACGATGCGCCGGGCGCCAAGCCGTCGTGGAAGGAGCTTTACAGCTAGACCTACCGCGCGATCGTCCCGGTACGCCTGATTTTCCGCTGCAGCATCAGCACGCCGTAGACCAGCGCCTCGGCGGTCGGCGGGCAGCCGGGCACGTAAATGTCCACCGGCACGATGCGGTCGCAGCCGCGCACCACGGCGTAGGAGTAGTGGTAATAGCCGCCACCGTTGGCGCACGATCCCATCGAGATGACGTAGCGCGGTTCCGGCATCTGGTCGTAGACCTTGCGCAGCGCCGGAGCCATCTTGTTGGTCAGTGTGCCGGCCACGATCATCACGTCGGACTGGCGCGGGCTGGCGCGCGGCGCAAAGCCGAAGCGCTCGAGGTCATAGCGCGGCATCGCCGTCTGCATCATTTCCACGGCGCAACAGGCCAGCCCGAAGGTCATCCACATCAGCGAGCCGGTGCGCGCCCAGGTGATCAGCGCGTCGGCCGACGTGGTGAAAAAGCCCTTGTCGGCCAATTCGTTGTTGATGACGCCAAGCACCGCCAGATCGGCGGTCGTGTTGCGCAGGGCCGAGCCCGGCGCGCCCTCGCGCAAGGCTTCAAACGCCGGCTGCGGCTGGCCTGGCAGGATCAATCCCATTCCAGGGCTCCCTTCTTCCATTCGTAGATGAAGCCGATGGTGAGCAGCCCCAGGAACACCATCATGGCCCAGAACCCATAGTCGCTCATGCTCTTGAACGCGGCCGCCCAGGGGAACAGGAACGCCACTTCCAAGTCGAAAATGATGAACAGGATCGACACCAGATAGAAGCGAACGTCGAACTGCATGCGCGCATCGTCGAAGGCATTGAAGCCGCACTCGTAAGCCGAGACCTTCTCAGGGTCGGGATTCCGGATCGCGATCAGAAATGGCACGATCGTCAGCACCAGCGCGATGGCCAGCGCCACGCCGATGAAGATCGTGACGGCGAGGTAGTTGCCGAGCAGTTGGTCCATGGGAAAGGTCCGGTGGAAGGCGGTTCGGAGCGGTGTATAGCGTGTGTCGCGCCGGACCTCAAAGCCAAAGACGCCGCATTTGGGGCGGGCCAACAGCGCTGAGCGGGAGCGCCGTAACACGGGGACAGTTTGCCTATTTCTATGACGGTATACTTGCCGGGCGAGGCCATGCCAAGAAATAGGTAAACTGTCCCGGTTTTACTGCGGTCTCCGGCGTTTGGACGTGGCTGTGCCTCGATGGGACCCGTTCACGGGAACCAAATGGGGTGCGGGGCCGCCGAATGCCGCGAAATTTGGTAGTGAAAGGCGGCATCCGGCCGCCCCGCAAGCGTTTTCATCGATCCCTCCGTCGCCACTTGGTGTGGGCTGCTCCACTCCCAGGCATCTCACCCCAGGAGGGCGACGGCGGCCGCCAGCCCCTGGGTGTGCGGCACCCGGCGCTGGTCGCTCCCTTCTTCCAGCAGTTCGAGACGCCCTCGAGTGCATCCCCGTAGAAGAAGGTGAGGAGAGAGTAGTATAAATTTGTGTTGCTGTAAATATATTTCTGCAAAGAGACATATACTTAACGTATAATTGGTCAATACCAACACCCCGCCAGCAAACCCGGGCGACCTCGACGTCCGCTTTCGGACCATTGCGACCGGGGAACGAAACGGCGGTGACGTGAGTGACCCATGACGTCGAGTTGCGAGATGGTGATGGTCAGACGAAATATGGGGCAGCCCCGCCAGCGCCCGGAGATCGGACGCACCATTTCGGCGAGGGTTTGATTCCTATTTCTCCCCTGATTCTTCAGCATGTACAGCATCTGAGCCATCGTTACCGGATGTGTCGCAATAGTCGCCGTGTGTTATGAAATTGTATATCATGTTTCTCAAATATAGTATAATGGCGGATATTGCTTACAATTTTATACGATATGCCAAGGCAATGAAAAATATGTCATGGCTTACTCATTCCAATCAATAGCATTTTGCTGGGATTGCGAGGGGACGCATTATGAATGCCATCAAGGCTACCGTCGTCGACCGTTTCAAGTCGAACGAGCGCGGCAATGTCGCGATGATGTTTGGCGCGACAGCGGTGGTCATGGGGATGGTGGTTGGTATTGCCATCGATATGGCGAGCGCCAGCCAAGCCCGGCAGCATATGCAAAGCGCCGCCGACGCCGCCGCGTTGGCCGCCGCGTACCCGGACCTCACCAATCGAAGCGAAGTCGCTACCCGGCTGTTCAATGCGCAATACAAGGGCTTGGCCGGCCAAGTCCCCCAGCTTTCGATCCAGGTCGATGAGGCGTCGCACACGGTGACTTTTTCAGCCAAATCGGAAGTGCCAACAACTTTGATGCGGCTGTTTGGCGTCGACCACCTCGCGGTTGATGTTTCGAGCAAAGTGGAAGCAAGTTTCGATGCCAGCGGCAATAAATTGGAAGTCGCGATGATGGTCGACCTGACCGGGTCGATGGGCGCCTCCCGTAACGGCATGGCCAAGATCGACGCGCTGAAAGCGGCGTCAAACGACCTTCTCGACATACTTTTCCCGAGCGGTTCCGCATCGTCGGAGACGACGCGCGTCGCGATTGCTCCGATGGCCGATTACGTCAACGCCGGTCAATATGCCGCTGCCGTCACCGGGCTGGATCCGCGTGGCCCGTACAACAATCTGACAAATCTGAAGACCACCAGGCAGAGCCCGTTCACCGGCAGGTATAGTGGAATCACAGGCAGTTCGACTGGCTCCCAATTCGGTGCGACACCGGCGAATTCTGCCAGCGGCGGCGACACCTACACGAACTATCACTGCTCAAACCCTAACTCTCCCCCGATACTGATTGCGCAAGCAAATTATGACGCCACGAGCATCCCGGTCGGTCCGGCCGTAGCGGGCGTCGGAGCGGCCCCCGCGCAATTGCTGGATGCCGGCGCCGTCGGCCACTACGATGTCAATGCGCTCGACAACACCAGCGCCGCACTTGATTGGGAGATGTTCACCGGTGTCGCAGCCGACGAACTCATGGGTCAGTTGGGGGGCGCCGCCCAGTTGCAGCAGGGTGCTGGAAATCTTTATATCCCGATTCCGGAATCGGTAGCAGGCATCACGTATATGACCAACTCGGTCTCGGGTAAGTTGCTCGGCGTTCCCGCATATGTCGCCGATGGCGCGCAGGCCCTTCCGCTGCAGTTCAAGTCGGCCGTCACCGAGGGGGGATATCTTGCGATCACCGGCTACGCCAATGGCGATTTCACGTTGGCGGCAACCGCGACGACCACCGGCTACTTTATCCCGGTGCCGGTCACCATGCTGACAACCGTCACGCTGCCGGACTGCACCAGCGCGCCAAATCCCGACAATGGCTATCTAATCTCCTGCGTTACCGAACGCAGCGGCCCGACGCACCGCAATGACGATGAGTTCCCTGACGCCGGCGATTTCCTTGGGCCGTTCAACAAATCGATATCGGGCAAGAACATCAAGCTCAACTATTCCGAGGATGGCGCCTGCATGACAGCCGGACGCGAACTGCCCTCGGTCATACCGCTGACCAATCAACGCGCACTACTGCAGAATTTCTTCGACAATGCGACAATTGGCGGCTCGACGCCCGGCCACCTCGGGCACGCCTGGGCCTGGTACATGCTGTCGCCCAAATGGAATAGCCTCTGGCCAAGCGCTAGCTCAGCCGGCGACTACAACGATCCGTCGGTGATCAAAGCCGCGATCATCATGACCGATGGCGAGTACAATACGGAGTTCACAGACGAAGACTCGAAAGTCCAAGCCCTCGCCCTTTGCGATGGTATGCGGAAGGCCGGCATCACGGTCTACACTATCGGCTTCGGCCTTGACGGAACGGGTGCAGATAACGTTGCAGCGCAGACCCTGCGGAAGTGCGCAAATAGCGAAAAGGGCAAGTACTTCCTGGCCTACGACCACGATGCTCTGAGCCAAGCATTCCAAAGCATCGCAAGCGAACTGAAGAGCAAACAATTGGCTCTGAAGATACTGAACTAACAGTGCAAGGCCGACGCAGCCGACATATCAGTGCGATGGCCGGGCTTGTCCCGGCCGTTTGCACCAGCGTCTTTGCGGATTCATGAAACCAAAATGGACGGGAAATGAGGTAGGGTGACCGGCGGGTCACCTCTGGCAGCGAGCACGCTGATAGAGGTCGACAATACCGCATGTCGTCCGGTGCACGGGGTGTCTCTTCGTGGCCCATGACGTCAGGCCCTGCATGTCCGTTGCCGGGGTGCTTCTGACCTATCCACCATTCCCGGGAGCGGGCCGACAATTGCTCTGTATTGGCAACTGTCTGGTAACGGCCGAACTTCAGTTCGCTAAACGCGTAAATCTCGACCAGCTTTTCTTCGGCGCGGCGGCTGAGCCGGAACTCAGCCATTGCGCAGCTTTTCCGCCAGCGCCTAGCCCCGTGCGCGCAACTCGGCGATGCTGGCTGTACCGACGCGGCCGCAATCGGGATGCGCAAGAGCCTCTTGCATCAGGCGCAACTGTTCATCGCGCGACAATTGATGCGACGCGCCGACATCGGCATCGCCTGGCATCGCAGATGGAACCACTTTGCCGAGCGTCTGGATCATACAATCTCCGCTACCACATTTCCCGTTTGACGCGAGACACCTTCCCCCCCGCCCCCACCTGTGGCACACCCTCCCCACCATGAAATTCCTTGACCAAGCAAAAATCTACGTCCGCTCCGGTGCTGGCGGCAATGGCGCGCTCTCGTTCCGGCGCGAAAAGTTCCTTGAGTTCGGCGGCCCCGATGGGGGCGACGGCGGGCGCGGCGGCGATGTCGTTGCGCTGTGCGTCGAGAACCTCAACACGCTGATCGACTACCGCTACCAGCAGCATTTCCGCGCCGAGCCGGGCCAGGGCGGCATGGGGCGCAATCGCTCAGGCGCCGCCGGGGCGGACATGGTGTTCAAGGTGCCGCCGGGCACGCAGATTTTCGCCGAGGACAACGAGACGCTGATCGCCGATCTGGTCAAGCCGGGCGATCGCGCGGTGATCCTACAGGGCGGCAATGGCGGTTTTGGCAACGCCCATTTCAAGACCGCGACCAACCGCGCGCCGCGCCACCACAATCCGGGCGAGGAGGCGGTCGAGATCACCATCTGGCTGCGCTTGAAACTGATTGCCGACGCCGGCATCATTGGCCTGCCGAATGCGGGCAAGTCAACCTTCCTGGCGGCGGTATCGGGGGCCAAGCCGAAGATCGCGGCTTATCCGTTCACGACGCTGCACCCCAACCTCGGGGTGGTGAAGGTCGATAATGTAGACTTCGTGCTGGCCGATATTCCCGGGCTGATCGAGGGCGCCAACGAGGGGGCGGGCCTGGGCACGCGGTTCCTCGGCCACGTCGAGCGCTGCAAGGTGCTGTTGCATCTGGTCGACATCAATGAGCCGGATGTGGCCGAGGCGTACCGCACCGTGCGGCGCGAACTCAAGGCCTACGGGGCGGGGCTGGACAAGCGCAAGGAAGTGGTGGCGCTGAGCAAGCTCGATGCCGCCGATCCCGAGCTGATCGAGGCGAAGTCGGCCGAGCTGCAAAAGGCCGCCCGCAAGAAGCCACTGCTGCTGTCCGGGGTAACCGGCAAGGGCGTGACCGAGGCCCTGCGCAAGCTGGCCGCCGTGATCCGGCCCGAACCGGTGGTGGAGCGTGAGGCGACGACGCTGCCGGTGGAGGGCGAGACCGAGGATCAGTGGCGGCCGTAAATGACCAACTCGCGCACAGATCGCAAAGAGTTCCAGGACTCCTGTGGTCGAAGAGCCGCTGCCGTCGGCACTCGACACCTTGAAGCAGTCGATCGCCAAGGGTGATGCTGATCTGGCGGCTGGCCGGAGCAAGACCTACGCTCCCGGCGAACTTGCTCGCGAACTTAAGGACGGATTGTCGCCGCGCCGCCCCCTTCCCCCCATTTTGCCGGCGCGCGCTACCAACGCCGGGACACTTTCATGCTGATCGGGATCGACTGGGGCGGCACCAAGATCGAGGGTGTCGCCATGCTGGCGGACGGGCGTGAGTTGCTGCGCCTGCGCGAGGACACTCCCCGCCACGATTACCAGGGCTGCATCGCCGTCATTGCCGATGTGATTGCGCGGCTGGAGCGCGAAACCGGGCAGACCGGCTCGATCGGCATCGGCATGCCGGGATCGCTGGAGCCGAAGTCGCGGCTGGGCAAGGGGGCGAGCTCCACCTGGCTGCTGGGGCAGCCGGTCGAGGCGGACTTACGCGCGGCGCTCAAGCGCGACATCATCGTCGAGAACGACGCCGACTGCCTGGCCGCGTCCGAGGCCATCGACGGGGCGGGGGCGGGCTATAATGTCGTGTTCGCCGTTATCCTGGGGTCGAGCGCGGGGGCGGGCGTGGCGGTCGGCGGGCGGGCGCACCACGGGCCGAACAATTCGGCTGGCGACTGGGGGCACAATCCGTTGCCCTACCCGCACGTCAGCGAACTTCCGGGGCAACCCTGCTGGTGCGGCAAGACCGGTTGCATCGAGCAGTGGGTGTCGGGCCGCGCATTCACGGCCGACTATCTGCGCCATGCCGGCGAGGAACTGAAACCCTGGCAGATCATGGAAAAAGCGCGGGCCGGCGACCGCCTCGCGCGGTTGCTGTGGGAGCGCTACGTCGACCGGCTGGGGCGCGGGCTCGCCGTGGTCGTGAATACGCTGGACCCGGACGTCTTTGTCATGGGCGGCGGTATCTCGAACATCGATGAGTTGTATCGCGACCTGCCGGCGGCCATCGCGCGCAACACGTTTTCCGTGGTATTCGAGACACCGATCAAACGCGCCGTACACGGTGATTCCAGCGGCGTGCGTGGCGCCGCCTGGCTCTGGAAGGATGGAAAGTAGATGGACGTGAATGCCCTGGACGAGCGCTTCGCCTTCGCCACACAGCTGATCGCAGAGGCGGGCGCGCTGGCGCATGGCTATTTCATGAACCGCGATATCGCTGGTCATCCAGAGCAAGGGCCTGCAGGATATGGCGAGCCAGGCCGATATGGCCACCGAGGTGCTGATCCGCGACGCCCTGCGTGAGCGCTTTGCCGGGGACGGGTTTCTTGGCGAGGAGACGGGTCGCGGCGAATTGGGTTCGTCCGACTGCATCTGGGTGGTCGATCCGATCGACGGCACGCAACCGTTCGTGCACGGATTGCCCAGCTGGTGCGTGTCCATCGGATTGCTGGTGGAGGGCAAGATCGAGATGGGCTTTGTCTTTGCTCCGGCGTTGAACGAACTGTTCGTCGGCCGGCGCGGCGGGCCGGCAACACTGAACGACAAGCCGATCCGCGTCTTCGACGCCGCTGCGCTGACCGAAGGCATGGTCGGCGTCGGCTACAATCCGCGACTGCCGACCAAAGACTACATCGACTTCTTCGAGCGCTTCCTGCGTCAGGGCGGCGTGCACTACCGCAACGGTTCGGGCGCGCTGATGCTCTGCCATGTCGCCGCCGGCCGCCTGATCGGCTATGTCGAGCCGCGGATCAATTCCTGGGATTGCCTGGGCGCACTCGCGGTCATTCAATCGGCCGGTGGTCAGTTTAATGACTTTCTGGCCAATGATGGGTTATGGAATGGCAATCCGATCGCCGCCGGCGGGCCGAGACTGCTGCCCAAGTTGATGGCGCTGCTGGACTTGGACGGCGGTCATGGCTGACGACGTCATCCGCCTCAGCTATCTGATCGAGACGCCCGGCTCGCCGGAAAAGCTGGCGGCCAAGATTGCATCCGATCAATCCACTGGCACCTTCGTGCCAGTGCCGGGCGAGACGCCGGAGTTGAAGGCCCGCGTTGCCGCCCGCGTGGTGGCCATGCGTGCGTTGCCAGATGCTCCGTATCCTTCTTTTCCGACCGACCAGCCCGGCCCCTTCCACCGCGCCGAGGCCGATATCGATTTCCCACTTGATGCGATCGGTACGGATCTCTCAGCGCTGATGACCATCGCCATCGGCGGCGTCTATGCCATCAAGGGCCTCTCCGGCATCCGCGTCGTCGGGTTGCAGCTGCCGCCGGCCTTCAAGACCGCCCACCCCGGCCCGCAGTTCGGCGTGGCGGGATCGCGCCGGCTCACCGGCGTCTACCGACGGCCGATCATCGGCAGCATCGTGAAGCCTGCGCTCGGTCTGCGCCCGCACGAGACGGCGGCGCTGGTTGGCGAGCTGATCGCGGCCGAGGTCGATTTCGTCAAGGACGACGAGAAGCTCATGTCGCCGGCCTATTCGCCGCTGGCCGAACGGGTCGCCGCCATCATGCCGCGCGTGCTCGACCACGAGCAGCGCACTGGAAAAAAGGTCATGTACGCCTTCGGCATCTCGC
This sequence comes from uncultured Alphaproteobacteria bacterium, assembly GCA_963732765.1. GTDB lineage: Bacteria > Pseudomonadota > Alphaproteobacteria > Rhizobiales > Hyphomicrobiaceae > JANYHF01. The sequence continues at coordinate 885,443 of CAVTAS010000010.1, forward strand.
ACGCCGACCCCGATGTCATGATGCGCAACCATGACCTCGTGCTGAAAGCCGGCGGCAATTGCGCCGTGGTCAACATCAACTCGATTGGCCTTGGCGGCATGACCTTCCTGCGCAGGCGTTCGGGCCTGCTGCTGCACGCGCATCGCAACGGCTGGGATATTCTCACGCGCCATCCGGGGCTAGGGATGGACTTCTCCGTCTACCAGCAATTCTGGCGCCTTGCCGGCGTCGACCAGTTCCAGATCAACGGCATCGGCGTGAAATACTGGGAGCCGGACGAGAGTTTCGTCGCCTCGTTCAGAGCCGTCAGCACACCGCTGTTCGATCCAACCGACTGCCCGCTGCCCGTCGCGGGATCGGGCCAATGGGGTGGCCAGGCGCCGGAGACCTTTGCCCGCACCGGGCGCACCGTCGACCTCATGTATCTGTGCGGCGGCGGCATTGTCAGTCATCCCGGCGGCCCGGCAGCTGGCGTGCGCGCCGTGCGCCAGGCCTGGGAGGCGGCGGTGGCGGGCATCCCGCTCGACGTCTACGCCAACGATCACCCGGAACTCGCCCAATCCATCGCCAAGTTTGGCAGCGGGGCCGGGGATGCCTGATCGCCTGCTCAGCTTCTACGGCGACGACTTCACCGGCTCGTCCGACGTCATGGAGGCGATGGCCTCACATGGCGTGCCGACCGTGCTGTTCACACGCCGGCCCAGCGAGGCGGAGTTCCGTCCGTTTGCCGACTATCAGGGCATCGGCATCGCCGGTTCCAGCCGCAGCCAAACGCCGGCCTGGATGGACGAATATCTCACTCCAGCCTTCGCCTGGCTGAAAACCCTTGGCGCGCGCCATTGCCACTACAAGGTCTGCTCGACCTTCGATTCCAGCCCGGCCACCGGCAGCATCGGCAAGGCCATCGACATCGGCCGCGCGGTTTTCGGGCAAGCCGTAACGCCTCTGATCGTGGGCGTTCCCGAGCTGAAACGCTACACCGCTTTCGGTCATCTCTATGCCTCATACCAGGGGCAGGTCTATCGTATCGACCGCCACCCGGTGATGAGCCGCCATCCCGTCACGCCGATGGACGAAGCGGACCTCCGGCTGCATCTCGCCCGCCAGACGGCCTCGCCGATCACGCTGATCGCATTGGATGTGCTGGCTCGATCGGATTGCCATGACGTGATCGACGGACTTGTCGCCGCGCAGAATAGCATTGTACTGATCGATGTTGTCGACACGAACAGCCAGCTTGCAGCCGGACGCCAACTCATCCGATTGTCGCCACGGCTTGGAGCATTCGTAGCCGGGTCATCGGGGGTCGAATATGCGCTGCTGCGCGCGCTCGTCGCTGCCGGCGCGATCCCGGGGACGGCGACTTTCGCTCCCGTCATGCCCGCGAAGCGTGTGCTCGCCCTGTCGGGCAGCGTATCGCCCACCAGCGAACGGCAGATCCGTTACGCCCTGGCGCGCGGCTTCGATGGCATTGCGGCCGATCCCATCGCGCTAGTGACGAACCGAGATGCCGAGACGGCGCGCGTTGTGGCCGAAGCAACGGCGGTTCTCGAAGCGGGCCGCAGCCCGCTCATTCACACCGCGCTTGGTCCGCCCACAGATCACGGCGACGCCCTCGATGCCCTACCCGATGCGCGCCGCACGATCGGCGAGGCACTGGGCCAAATCGCCCGCGCTCTGATCGAACGCCACGGCCTGCGCCGCATCGTGTTTGCCGGCGGCGACACCTCCAGCCATGCGCTGGGACAATTGGACGTTTACGCCTTAACGACCCGCTATCCCTTGATAGCTACGCCAGGTTCGCCACTGTGCACCGCACACAGCGCGAACCGCCATCTCGACGGCATCGATCTCGCCATGAAGGGCGGCCAGGTCGGAGGGGACGACTATTTCACGATCTTGCGCGATGGATTGGGGTTGGCGTAGGGGCGACCCGTGGGTCGCACTCTAACGGCACGGCAGGCTCCCCGAGGGCGATCCACGGATCGCCCCTACAGTGCAGGCGCCTGTTTTCAGCCGAACCGAAAAACTCTCGGGCGCAACTCCTTATACTTCCCCGGCGACAAAGTCGGCCAATAGTCCGGCATCCTCAGCCAGGTCGAGAACCGAGAAGCGGCGGCGGATTTCGCGGGCGTGCAGCACGGCGTCGCGATAGACCTCGACATCGAGACCCAGTTCACCGGCAGTCGTAGGCCCACCCGAGGCTCTCAACGCGGTATGCAGTGTGGCGGCGGGCACCTGGAACGCCAGCAATTCCTGGCGCAACTCGGGCCACAGCGCGCCGAGCTTTTCGTTCATGGCGTCGGCCCCGCGCGCATCGAGCGCCTTCATTTTGAGTTCGGCAAGACAGATATCGGCGATCTCCCCAGGGTAGCGTTTGCGCATCGCGGGCGTATCAATCAGCGTTGCGCTCAAGACTGGTGGCTTTTCGCTGGCGAGGATTTGAGTCTGCAATCGCGCCATGGTCAGAGTTGCAACGCCCACCTGCTGTCCGTGAAGGGTGCCGGGATGCTTCTCCCCGGCAAAGCAGTCGATGTAATGCGAGATCTGATGCTCGCCCATCGAGCCATGATTGGTCATGCCGGTGAAGCTGGTGCCGAAGCCACACAGCGTCAGCACATTGTGCAGGTAGCGCACCGCCTCGACATCGCCTTTGGCCAGATCCGGCGCGCGCGCCATCAGTTCCGTCTCGTCGGCCGCCTGGATCAGGAACGGCAGCTCGGTGTAGTAGGTGTCGAGCAGCCGCTTGGACAGCCACCAGTCGATCTGGGCGACCGAGCGGACAATGCAATCGCCAAAGCCGGCCGCGATCAGGTGGACGGGCGCGGCAGCGTTGATCGCAAGGTCGACGAACACACCGGCCGGGGCTTGGGCCGGCTTGGAGACCTTCAGGCCGTTAGCCAGTGTGATCGAGGCCGTCGTCGAGGTGTAGCCGTTCATCGACGGCGCGGTGGCGAAAACACAGCAGGCGCGGCCGTCCTGGGCGGTCACATACTTGCACAGATCGTTGACCGTGCCCGAGCCGACCGCCACCAGCGCATCGAAATGCCGGACCTTCTCCTGCAGCCGCGCGACCTCGCCTTCATCGGCATGCGGATGATCGAGCACGACGGTCTCGACCGACCCCAAGGACCGCAAAGCCTTGGCGACGCGCCGCCCCAACACATCGTGGGTGTTCTGATCGCACACGACAGCCAGCCGGCCACGCAGACCGATCTCGCCAACCAGATCGGCTTCGCGCCCATCCAGGCTCTCGGCGATGACCACGCTCTTGTAGGGCACGCGGCCGATCTCGCCGGTCTCGGGATTGATCCAGCGGCCCGCAACCATCTCCTCGATCTGCCCGGCGCGGCTACCTGTCTCGGTTGGTGACGCCATGGTGTCGCTCCGGATGTGTGCGCGGCGAGGGGCCGATTGGGGGCCAAAGCAGGCCCGTTGACAGCAGCTTTGCGTCTCGATTGACATATGTCAACACGAAGTGCAGTTTGTTCGCAACGTCTGATGGAGCGGCGCCTCGATGGTTCGCACACTGGAACCCAGCCCGGCAGTATCGACCGCTTCGCGGCGCGATCAGACACGCGCCAAGCGACGCGACGTATCGACACCGCTGGAGTTCGGTGGCGATCCGGTGGTCTGGGCCGCCTGGCTCTACTACGAAGAGCGCATGACGCAGGAAGCGGTCGCCGAGCGGCTGGGTGTGTCGCGCGCCACCGTGGTCAATGTGCTGCAGGAAGCCCGCGACCGCGGCATCGTGACGATCGCGGTGTCGCCGCGGCATTTGCAGGGAGTGGAGCTGTCGCGCGAGCTCAGCGAACTCTATGGTCTGGACGGTTGCGTGATCGTCCCCGATGATGCCGGCCGGCGCGCCGACTACGAGCGCATCGGCGAAGCCGGCGCCAAGCTGTTGGCGGAAATTCTGACCCCTGACGATGTGCTGGGTGTCGCCTGGGGCCGCACGGTGCTGGCCCTCTCCAAGGCGTTGCCGGAAGCCAAGCAGCCTGGCGTGTCGGTGGTTCAGATCGCCGGTAGCGCGATCGGCACGGCCATGTTCTCGCCCGAGCTGTGCACGTCCAACATCGCCTACCGGATCGGTGCGCGCTGCATTAATCTGCATGCGCCGGGGATTGTCTCGCGGCCCGAGATCAAGGCGCTGTTCATGAAAGAGCCGGAGCTGGTGCGCCAGTTCGAGATCATCCGCTCGTGCACCAAGATCCTGTTCGGCGTTGGCGGCGTCGAGAATGCCGATACGGTCTTGAGCGTCGGCTACATGACGCCGGAAACCATCGCTCCTTACATTGCGCGCGGCGCCATCGGCGTGCTGGCCGGACGGTTCCTGGACAGCAAAGGCAAGCCGGTGCTGGGGAGCCTGGACGACCAGATGATCGGTATGACGCTGAAGGAACTGATCAAGATTCCCGAGCGCATCTGCGTCGCCGGCGGGTTGGAAAAAGTGGACGCCATCGAGGGTGTCCTGCACGGCGGCTACGCAACCCTTCTGGTGACGGACGAACTCGCGGCTCAAGCTTTGTGCGCACGCGGACGGTCTGCGCGCGCAGCGCCGCGCCGCAGCGCCAAGAGGTCCGCAGCATGACCGCCGTCGCCGCCGATACGCCCATCCCGCGACGCCGCTCGGGTTGGCCGAAGTTCCTAACTTCGGAGCATCCGCTGCCCTGGCTGCTGCCGGCCTCCGCGCTGATGATCGTGTTCGGCATCTATCCGCTGCTCTATGCGATCTGGCTGTCGATGCACAAACGGCACCCGGTGACGCGCCAATACCTGTTCGATCCCGCCTCCAACTGGGTGAAGATGTTCCAGGATGAGCGGCTGTGGAACGCGATCTACAATACCTTTCTCTATACCGCCATCGCCCTGGTCATTCAGCTGGTGCTGGGCATGCTGATCGCCCTGTTGCTGGATACCGACCGCAAGGGTTACGGTTTTCTCCGTGGACTGATGACGCTACCGCTGGTGGTCCCCCCCGCCGTCACGGGCATGATGTTCCTCTTGATGCTTGACGGCTCCTTCGGCGTGCTCAGCCGCGGCCTCTATGCCACCGGCCTGTGGTCGCCCAATCATCCGATCCTGGCGACTTCGGGCTCGGCGATGGCCGGCGTACTGTTGGCCGACATCTGGCAGTGGACCCCCTTCATGACGCTGATCATGCTGGCGGGACTGCGCTCGCTCCCCAAAGAACCCTACGAGGCGGCCGCTATCGATGGGGCAACCAACGTCCAGGCCTTCTTCAAGTTGACGCTGCCGATGATGTCGAAAGTGATCGCCATCGCCGTCCTGATCCGTGGCATCGATCTGTTCCGCGCCTTCGACTACATCAAGGTCATGACCGATAGCGGACCGGGCACATCAACCGAGACGCTTACCGCCTATGCCGGAAAAATCTACTTCTCCAGCGCCAATTTCCCGTTTGCCTCGACGGTGGCGCTGCTGACGTTGATCCTCGTCATCGTCACCTCGACCATCTTTATGAAGATATTCCGGATCAAGCTGTGATGGAACTCTCCCGCCCCTTCCGGATCTTGCGCGACGCGGTCGCCATCTTCGTGGTGGGACTGTTTTCGTTTCCGATCTTCTGGTGGGCACTGACTTCGATCAAGCCGGTGTCGGCGATCTTCGACAAGGATCGGGTGATTTTCTTCGATTTCAAGCCGACCCTGATCAACTACGCCGTCGTCCTGTTCGGCCGCTCGCGCGCCGACAGCGCCATCGACAGCGGCCTCGCCATCGGCGTCGCGGGCGCCAGCACCTATGACTTGCGCCAGACGGTGGTGGACTCGATCATCATCGCGATTGGCGCGACGGCGCTCACCGTCGTGATCGCGGCGCTGGCGGCCTATGCGCTTTCGCGCATGCGCTTCTGGGGCCGCGACGTCTGGCTCAATTGGGTGCTCGGTCAGCGCTTCATGCCGCCGATCGCGATCCTGATCCCGCTGGTCACCATCTACAAACTCGGCGGCATGCGCGATACCGACAACCGCTACATGGGCTACCTCGGCCTCATCATCATCTATGCGCTGCTCAATCTGCCGATTGCCGTCCTGCTGATGAAATCCTTCTTCGACGATGTGCCCAAGGACGTCGACGAAGCCGCCATGATCGATGGCGCCACCCGCTGGCAGACCTTCCGCAAGATCATTCTGCCTCTGGTCAAGGGCGGGCTCGCAGCTGCGGCCGTGCTGTGCTTCGTGTTTTCCTGGACCGAGTTCCTGCTGTCGCTGTTCCTGACCACCGATATCCGTACTCTGCCGGTCAAGATCTCTACCTTCCAGACCTCGACGGGATCGGAGTGGGGATTTATTTCGGCCCTGGGCACCGCCGGTATCATCCCGAGCTTCATCTTCATTTTGCTGGTTCAACGCCATCTGGTGCGCGGCCTCACCCTTGGCTCCCTCAAGGAATGAGACCGTGTACGAGGTTTAGTAAGACGTGAGTTTCTTGTCATAACCCAGGAGGAAAACGTGAACTTCAAAGAATACGACAAGAAGACCTACATCACCGATACGGCCCGCGCGTTTGCGGAACGCCGCATCTCCAAGCGCGAGTTCCTGCGCAAGGCCGGTTTGGCCGGCGTCGGCTTCTCGGCTTTCGCGGCCGGCATGCTCGGCAATCAGCGCGGGTTCAAGGGCAACCTCGGCCTGCTCGGCAACGAGGCGATGGCGCAGGACGCCGCCACCACGCAGTGGCTGAAGGACGTCGGATCCAAGTTCAAGGGCACCAAGATCCGCTACACCTCGGAATCGACACCCCCGACCGTCGTGGTCGACAAGCTCAAGAAGGAATTCACCGACCCGACCGGCATCGAAGTCGAAGTGGAAATCGTACCCCTCGAGCAGGTTCTCGCCAAGGCGACGCAAGACGTGCAGGGCCAGTTGGGTACCTACGATCTCTACTATCTCGACCAGTCGTGGGTCGCGACCTTCGCTCAGGATACCTACGATCCGATCGAGTACTACAAGTCCAAGCCCGACCTCGCGATGCCCAATTTCGATTGGGAAGATTTCTCCAAGACGTTGGTCGACGGCCTTGCGCTCTACAATGGCAAGTGGGTCGGCATCCCCTTCGACATCCCGATCATGACCTTGATCTATCGCAAGGACATCCTCGAGAAGCACAAGATCGCGGTTCCCAAGACGCAGGACGAACTGCTCGCGGCGGTGAAGATGATCACCGAGGCCGAGAAGGGCAACGGCGTCTACGGCACCGGCCTGCAAGCCAAGTCCGGCCACTACTCGCTGAACTGCGACTGGACCCAGGTGGTCTGGAACGAGGGCGGCTCGATCTTCACCAAGGACAAGAAGTTCTCGGGCAACGACGAGGCCGGCATCCGCGGACTTAAGGTGTACCAGGAGTACCTGAAGAACTCGCCGGCCAACTCGACCGCGTCCACCTGGGACGGCCAGTTCCAGATGTTCCAGTCGGGCCAGGTCGCCATGGTCAACAGCTGGGACGAGTTCTGCCCCGGCTTCGACGGCGACAATTCGAAGGTCAAGGGCTTGTGGGAAGTCACCCGTCCGGTCGGCGGCAAGCCGCTGCGCGCGGTCGCCGACGCTGGCTTTGGCGAAATCCCGAACTATGCCCACCAGGGCGGTTCGGTCCTCGGCCTGTCGAAGTACTCCAAGAACCCGGACGCAGCCTGGCTGTTCATGCAGTGGGCCTGCTCGAAGGACGTGATGACGCGCTGCACTGTGCTCGGTGGTTTTGCGCCTATGCGTCTATCGTCCTTCGCCGATCCGCGCGTCAAGGCCAAGGCCGTGGTCGGCCCCGGCACGACGCGCCATCTCCCGGTCGTGCTCGAGACCATCAACACACTGATGGCCTCCGAGCCCGACATGCCGCTGTGGGCCGGCTTCTCGAACAATGAGATCCCGACCGAGCTTGGCAAGCTGCTCACTGGCCAATCCTACGGCGGCGACGCCAAGGCCTGCATGGACGCCGTGGCGGCGCAGATCGACGCCAAGGTGAAGGACGCCGGACTGTAGGGCTGGCACCCGAAAGGACATGCCCTCTCCCCCACCTCTTTGCGGGGGAGAGGGCGCCCCGAAGGGGCGGGTGAGGGGCAGCCGCTTGCTCCGACCCTCGTGCCATGCGTACGGAGCAAGTGGCTGCCCCTCACCCGGCGCTGAGTCCTCGCCGCTCAGGCGGCTCGGGCGCCACCCTCTCCCCCGCGAAGCAACGGGGGAGAGGGAAGTCTACGGCCTGCCCATCTTTTCGTACTCAACCACGGACCACATGCTCCAGGACCTCGTCATCGGCATCGACTCGTCCACCTCCGCGACCAAGGCGATCGCCTGGACGATGCGCGGCGAGGCCGTGGCTGAGGGGCGGCAATCGATTGCTCTGCACAACCCGCAACCCGGCTGGTTCGAGCAGGATCCGGCCGACTGGTGGGGATCGACCAGAACCGCGCTGACGCAACTCACCCAGAAGATCGATCCCGCGCGCGTCGCGGCGCTGGCCATCTCCAACCAGCGCGAGACCTTCGGTCTGTTCACGGAAGATGGCGAGGCCTTGCGCGCCGGCACCACCTGGTTGGACGAGCGCGCGCGCCCACAAGTCGCCCGTTTCGCTGCGAGTTTTGGCGCGAACCGCGTCCATGACATTTCCGGCAAGCCCTCCGATGTGCTGCCCTGCCTCTATCGCATGATCTGGTTCGCCGAACACGAGCCCGAGACCTTCAAGCGCACGGCCCGCATGGCGGAGGTGCACGGCTACCTGGTGCGCCAGCTGACCGGCGCCTGGTCGACCTCCACCGCATCGGCCGACCCGATGGGCGTGCTCGATATGCGCGCGCAGACCTGGTCACACGATATTCTGCACGCGGCCGGTATCGACCCGGCGCGGCTGCCCGCCCTATTCCGCCCAGGCGAGACGATGGGCACCGTCTCCGCCAAGGCCGCCGCCGCGACGGGGCTGAAAGCTGGCACCCCCGTGGTCGCCGGCGGTGGCGACGGCCAATGTGCGGGCACCGGCGCGCAGATCACAGCGCCCGGCCGCGCCTACATCAACATGGGCACCGCCGTCGTCTCCGGCAGCTACGGCACGGCCTACGCCCACGACCGGGCCTTCCGTACCGAGACGGCTGTCGGCGACGGCGGCTACATCTACGAAGTGTGCGTGCGAACCGGCACCTTCCTGGTCGACTGGATGGCGCGCGAGATGTTCAACGTTGATCCCGCCAAACAGGCGGGCGTATTTAAGTCGCTGGAGACCGAGGCCACGCAGAGCCCGATCGGGGCCGGCGGCGTGGTGCTGGTACCCTATTGGCTGGGCTGCATGAACCCGCATTGGGACAGTTACGCTCGCGGCGTCATCGCGGGTATCTCTGGCTCAACCAAGCGCGGCGACATCTACCGCGCGCTGCTGGAAGGCATCGCGCTGGACGCCGCCGAGGCCACCAACACAGTTGTCGCCACTACCGGCGTGCCCATCCACAGTCTGGTCGCCATCGGCGGAGGTTCGGACAGCGATCTCTGGCTGCAGATCCTGGCCGACGCCATGGCCCGGCCGGTGCAGCGCTCGGTGACGCGCGAAGCCTCCAGCCTCGGCGCGGCCATGGCGGCGGCCAAGGGTGCGGACTGGTTTTCCAGTATCACGGACGCGGCGGCATCCATGGCGGCCGCCCCAGTCCGCACATTCGAGCCCGATGCCAAGCACGTGGCTCGCTACGCCGAGCTGCGCGGCCTGCACGCCGAACTCTGGCCGCTGCTGTCGGAGTGGAACGGGCGGCTGGCCAAGTTTACGGAGGCGGGGGGATGAGACGACAACGCAATGCAAGCGGAGCGACGGCTCCCTCCTCTCCCCCAACATTTTTCACGTTGGGGGAGAGGAGACCGCGTCTCGCAGGCGCGTCTTCAGCGCCAAGAGCCACGCGGTCGGTGAGGGGCAGAAGCTGGCTCCGTCGCTCGTGCCACGGGTACGGAGCAAGCGGCTGCCCCTCACCTGTCGCTGGTTCCTCGGCGCTTTGGCGCCTCGGGCGACATCCTCTCCCCCGCGAAAGGGCGGGGGAGAGGAGGGCCCCTGCCGTGTGGACCAAGCGGAGCGCAGAATGAAACCCCTCTCCGCCCTCACCGATAGCGCTGCCCAAAATGTCGTCTGCGTGCTGACCGACATCGACGATACCCTGACTACGGAGGGACGCCTTCCCGCTGCAGCGTATACAGCGCTTGAGCAGCTGCAGAACGCCGGCCTCAAAGTCGTGCCCATCACCGGGCGCCCCGCGGGCTGGTGCGATATGGTCGCGCGCTTCTGGCCGGTCGACGGGGTGGTTGGCGAGAATGGAGCGTTCTACTTCCGCTACGATCCCGCCACGCGCAAAATGATCCGCCGCTTTGTGGCCACCGATGCGACGCGCGCCGCCAACCGCGAGCGACTGACGGCCCTCGGCAAACGTATCCTCGCCGAAGTGCCCGGCGCGGCCATCTCCGCCGACCAGCTCTACCGCGAAGCGGACCTGGCCGTGGACTTCTGCGAGGATGTGCCAAAGCTCTCGGACGCTGCCGTTGCCCGCATCGTCACGATGTTCGAAGCCGAGGGCGCGGTCGCCAAAGTCTCCTCGATCCACGTCAACGGCTGGTTCGGCGCCTACGACAAGCTTTCGATGACCCGCATTTTCGCGGCCGACGTCCTCGGCCTCGACCTGGACGCGGCGCGCGACAAATTCATCTTCTGCGGCGACAGCCCGAACGATGCACCGATGTTCGGCTACTTTCCGCTTGCCTGTGGCGTCGCCAATGTGCGGGACTTCGAGGGCCGCATACCAGCCGAACCGGCCTTCATCGCCGCCTCGCGCGGTGGCGAAGGCTTCGTCGAAATTGCCAACCGTTTGTTGTCGGCGCGCCGCGCCAAGGCTTGAGAGGACGCAAAGACTATGGCTGCGGTGACCATCAGGGGCGTGAAGAAATCCTACGGCAAGACCGAGGTGATCCACGGTCTCGACCTCGACATCAAGAACGGCGAGTTCGTCGTCTTGCTCGGACCGTCCGGCTGCGGAAAGTCCACGCTGCTGCGCATGGTGGCGGGGCTGGAGCCGATCAGCGCCGGCGACGTCAGCATCGGCGGCGAGGTGGTGAACGATCTGCACCCGAAAGATCGCAACATCGCCATGGTGTTCCAGAACTACGCGCTCTACGCGCACATGTCCGTGTACGACAACATGGCCTTCTCGATGCAGCTGAAAAAACTGCCGAAGGACGAGATCAAGAAGAAGGTCGACTGGGCCGCCGGCATCTTGAACCTCACCGCCTATCTCGGCCGCTACCCGCGCGAACTCTCCGGCGGGCAACGCCAGCGCGTCGCCATGGGCCGCGCCATCGTGCGCGATCCCGCCGTGTTCCTGTTCGACGAGCCGCTCTCGAACCTCGACGCCAAGTTGCGGGTACAGATGCGTACCGAGATCAAGGAACTGCACCAGAAGCTGGGCACCACCATCGTCTACGTCACGCACGACCAGATCGAGGCCATGACCATGGCCGACCGCATCGTCGTGATGCGCGATGGTATCATCGAGCAGATTGCCCAGCCGCTCGAGATCTACGATCATCCGGCCAATCTGTTCGTTGCCGGCTTCATCGGATCGCCGCCGATGAACATGTTTGCGGGCGAGGTCGCCAAGGGCTCAACCGGGCTGGTGCTGCAAGCCGGCGGGATCGTGTTGCCGATGCCGTCGACAGCCCGTGTGGCGGTGGGGCAAAAAGTCATTTATGGCGTACGCCCCGAACATCTGCGGCGCGCCAACGGCAGTGACGGTATTGCCGCCAAGGTTGTCTTGCTGGAACCCACTGGTCCCGAAATCCATGTCTATGCGCATGCCGCCGGTCAAGAGATCTGCATGATCAGCCAAGACCGTATCCAGCTCAGTCCGGGATCCGAGTTCCGGCTGCAGCCGACACTCGATCGCGTGCACATCTTCGATCAGGCCAGCGGCTTGGCGCTCACGCGTTAGCCAGAACCACGCGTTTGACCGCATACGGCCCAAGCGTCAGTTTCTCTGCCGACTGTGACGTGTGCCCCTCTTCCGCTAGAAACGCCGGGCGCGAGGCTGCGGCCATAAAGCTTGCCGCATCGAGGGTGAAGGTCGTCAGCGGCGCGCTGCCGATCCCGCTCAAGCCAACTGCCTGGTCTTGGTCGCTGAGATTGGCGAGCCACACTTCCCTGCCGCGCGCGGTCTGAACAGCAAGCGCCGCAATGATCGCGGGGTCCGAAATCATGGTCTGAAGCGCGCCCTGCCCAGACGTCGCCGCCAGTCCTGCAATGACGTGGTACAAGGGATACAGGCTCGGGCCGTTCAGTCCGTCGAAGTAGGGTTGGGTCCCGCCGGGCTTGCGCGCGATGATTCCGGCAGGTCCGGTGGGCGCGCCGATGCTCACGACATCGACACCGCCTTTTGCCAAGGCCGCAACGTAACCAAGCGTCCAGGCCGCGCCGAACAATCCGCGTTGGCGCGGGTCCATGTTGGCGAGGCAGACGCGGCCGTTGTTCGGGTTGTCGGCCGTGGCGGCGCCATAGGGATTGTCGCGCGCCGGAATGGCGGATGGTCCGACCCGGTAGGGCTTGCCCTTGATGAGCGCGCGCGTGGACTGGATGACGTAGGGCAGCGCCTCCAGTGTCTCCATCACCGAAACATCGTCGGCGGCATGCACGATCGGACAGGTCGTGTGCGTCACATAGTCCAGCAATTCCGCAGGCGGGGGATTGCGGTTGAGTTCGGTGAAGAAGGAGTACATGCCGCCGCCCAGCGACACACCAGGGAACGCGGCGCGGGTCGTGGCATACAGAACGTCATAGGACGGTGTGTCCGGCCCCTTGCTGCCGGGCAGCACCGCCTTCAGATGCGGCGCGGGCGACACAGTGACGGCATCAAGCATCAAGCCAGCCGCAGCAATGGCATTGGCGATAACCGCCAGCTCGTTCGCGGGGTGATCCTTGTTGGGCAGCAGAACCTCGGCGACGATCTTGGCGCCTGTCGCTTTGGAGAGTTGAGCAACAGCCATGGCGGTCGCCGCGATATCCGGGCGGCGACCGTCGAACTGGGCAACCAGCGTGTCGACATGGGCAGAACGGATCAGATCAGCGACGGCAAGCGACGGCACCGCCTCGTCCGCCGGCAGACCGAGGCCGATGCGCGGCATGCGTAGGCCGGTCGCCGCCCCGATCTCGACGCTGACCGGACGTGCGCCGGCGTGGACGGCAGGGGCGGGCAGCACTCCCGAGAAGACAAGGGACACCGCCTGTGTGAACTCCAGCCCGGCGGGCAGCAAGTAGGGCCATGGCTCGGCGAGCGGCCGCACATAGGTCTTGAAGGAGGCATCGGTCCAGTTGCGATGGTCCTCCATCTCGAAGGCATAGCCCTCCATGCGGCAGGTGACGGAGAGGCCAGGTTTCACTTCATGCGTCAAGGCGCGGATGTTGCGGAACGGGCAATCGGGATTGATGATGGCGGGAAATTCGGAGCGGACCTTTCGTCCGTCCACGTGCTCAATCTCAAGCGGGCGACCGGCCACACCCTTGAGCGGATGCAGCACAATGAAACCGGTGCGGTTGGTAAGGAAATCGCTCTCGGGTTTTGCAGTAACGCTGAACAGCAATTGACCATCCGGCCGGCAATGGATGTCGGCGCGATAGGCGATCGAGCGCTTGGCATCCTTGCATCGAGCGTCGTATGTCACGGCAAATTCGCCGGCGGCCTCGGTGACTTTCAGATTGGTGATCTCGGGCGCAAACGTGCCCCAGTTCTCATCGCGCACGAGAAAAGCGATGGCGCGCATCACCTCGGTGTCGCCGAGCTTGATGTAGCGCAGCATGCCGTTGTCGAGCAGGGCGGTCAGCGGCCCGGCCGTCAGCAGGCGGCCCTTAGGGTCGAGGCTCTCGGTGCCGAACAGTTTCACGGCGTGACTTGGTTCGTGTGCGGACATGGCGGTCTCCATGGCTAGGCCGCGGCGCCAAGGACGGCGCCGCTGGCGGCATCGATGAGGATGGCGCGGGTCAGATCGAAGTCGAGGTCGATGCTCTCGCCAGGGCGCTGCGCGTCGTGGGCTGCCACTTCGGCGACGATGGGCGTGCCCCCCAGCGACAAGGTGATGTAGGTGCGCGAGCCGGTGGGCTGGGCCAGTTCGACGGTCATGGTGCGGCGGACGCAACCTGGAGCCGGAGCGGTACCGACGGCGCGTTGCATGTGCTCGGGGCGGATGCCGAGCAGCAGATCCTTGCCGGCAGCGGGAACCGCCGCAGCCCCCCGGCTCTGCGGCCAGGCAAACGTGCTTCCATCGGCCAGCGCAAGCGACGTACCTGCCAACCGTACCGGCACGAAATTGATCTGCGGCGAGCCAAGGAAGCCGGCGACGAACTTCGTCCGTGGGCGCTCGAACAGTTCCAGAGGAGTCCCTTGCTGTTCGATAAGCCCGTCGCGCATCAGCACGATGCGGTCGGCCAGCGTCATCGCCTCGATCTGATCGTGCGTGACATAGATCATGGTGGTGCCGATGTCCTGATGCAGCCGCTTGATTTCGCCGCGCATCTCGTCGCGCAACTGGGCATCGAGATTTGACAAGGGTTCATCGAACAGAAAAACTCTGGGGTTGCGCACGATGGCGCGACCGATGGCGACACGCTGACGCTGTCCGCCCGAGAGCTGGCGCGGCAAGCGGTCAAGCAGCGGCGTAATCGCCAGCATCTCAGCGGCGCGGCCAACGCGCGACTTGATCTCGGGCTCGGGGGTTTTGCGCGCGCGCAGGCCGAAAGCGATGTTCTCGTAGACGGACAGGAATGGATAGAGCGCGTAGTTCTGGAACACCATGGCGATATCGCGATCGCGCGGGCGGACGTGATTGACGATCTGGCCGCCGATCTCGATGGTGCCGGCTTCCGCGTCCTCGAGGCCGGCGATGGTGCGCAGGAGGGTGGACTTGCCGCAGCCGGAAGGGCCAACGAGGACGGTGAATTCGCCGTCGGGGATTGAGAGGTCGACACCTTTGACGGCATGCACGCTGCCATAGTGCTTGTGTAGCTGCGTGATCTTTACATCAGCCATTGTCGAACTAACCCTTTACCGCGCCCATCGATATCCCGCGCACCAGATAGCGCTGCATAATGGCGACTGTTATGAAAACCGGAATAGTACCAAGCACCGACATGGCGGCGATCTTGGCCCAGAAGTTTGACTGGCCGCCAAAATAGTGCGTTACCTGTACTGTGTAAGTTACAACCTCCGTTCGCGTCAGGACCAGCGCGAAGATGAACTCATTCCACGAGAAGATGAACGTGAAGACGGCCGTGGCAAACAGCCCGGAGCGCGCCATCGGGAAGACGACTTTCCAGAACGTCTGCCATCTGGTCAGTCCGTCGACCAGCGCGCTTTCTTCCAGCTCAATCGGGATGTCCTCGATGTAGCCGCGCATCATCCAGATGACATAGGGCAGGCTGAACGCGGTATAGAGAAGGATCAGTCCCAGGTAGGTGTCGACCCATTTGAGATAGACATACAGTAGGAAGATCGGGAACACGATGGCGATCGGCGGCATCATGCGCTGGCTGATGATCCACATGGCGAGGTTCTCGCCGCCGGTCTTGAAGCGTGCCAGCGAGTAGGCAGCCAGCGTTCCGAGCACCATGGCGATGATGGAGGAGACGCCGGCCAGCACCAGACTGTTCCAGACCGTTATGGCGTCGCCATCCTTGAACAGCACCCAGTAATTGCCGAACTGAAGCGAGGCTGGATACCAGACCGGCGGGTAGTGGAAGATTTCTTCGGCTGTTTTGAACGAGATGATGAATAGCCAGTAGACCGGGAACAGGAAGATGATGGTGATCAGTGTTGCGGCGATGTAGCGCAGAGTGAGCTGCGTACCCGCGCGGCGAAAGAACGGCTTTTGTGGCCGGTTGTTCATAAGTGTCACTTGACCAGCTCCATGCGCCGGACGGCCCAGGTGACGATCACGGTCAGCAGCACGATCACCAGGAAGGCGATGGCGGCGTTGTAGCTGATCTCGAACTGCGTGAAGCCCTGCACGTAGCTGTAGATGGATATGGTCTCGGTCATGGTGCCGGGGCCGCCTTGCGTCAAAGCCCAGATGATGTCGAAAATGCGGAACAGGTCGAGGCCGCGGATCAGGATGGCGATGGCCATGACGGGCCAGATCGCCGGTAGTACGACACGCCGAAACGTGCGCCAGAAACCGGCACCGTCGATTTCGGCCGCTTCCAGCTGGGATTTATCGACATTCGAGAGGGCGGCCAGCAGGATCAGGAACATAAACGGCGTCCACTGCCAGATCTCGCAGATGATGATCGCGGGATAGACAAGCGACGGCCAGACGTTCCAGAGTGCGGTGACTGGCGCACCCCAAATCCAGGACAGGATCTGATTGATCGGCCCGTAGCGCTGGTCGAACATCAGCCGCCAGGTGGCGCCGGCGACGATCGGGGAAATCACCGTCGGTAGAACCAGCAGGGCAATGAAGATCTGCCGTCCCGGCAATTTCTCTAAGAACAGCTGCGCCATGGCCAGACCGAGGATCAGCTCGATCGGCAGGGCGATGACGATGATCAGCAGCGTGTGGGCGAGCGACCACCACAGGCGCTTGTCGCCGAACAGCTGACGGTAGTTCGCGAGACCCTGAAACGACGTATCTGCATCGGTCATGGTGATGCCCTGGAAGCTCACGACCAGGGCGTAGACGAGCGGGAAGATGCCGATCAGCAACAGGAGCAAGATCGCTGGCGCAATGACCCAGTAGCGAAAACCGCCGTCGGAGACGCCGTGGCGGCGGGGCGGGTTGTCGGGGAGAGCAGCTGTGGCAGCCGAGGTCATTCAGTTGATTTCGGTACTTGCATGGTCGTAAGGAGACGAGCCCCCTCTCCCTCGCGGCTCGCGGGGGAGAGGGTCGGAGTGAGGGGCGGCAAAAAGCGCAGGCCCTCGTGCGACTGGGTACGGAGCAAGCGGCTGCCCCTCACCTGTCGCTAGTTCCTCGCCTGATGGCTCGGGCGACATCCTCTCCCCCCAGTGGGGGGAGAGGAAAGTCCACCTAGCTTACATCTTCGGATAGGCGCCGCCTTTTGCAGCCCAATCCTTGTAGACCGCTTTCTGCTTGTCCAGGCCGACCTTGGCCGTAATGGCGTCCCATTCGCCGGCCGCGGCATCGAGGATGGCCTTCGGATCGTCGCCCGCCCACAGTTTCGAGATGGCCTGGCGCAACACCTCCTCATACTTGTCGGTCTGGATCAGCGACAAATCGAGCAGGCCGGACTCCGATCCCGCCTTCAGCGCGGCGAGGTAGTCTTTGGCATCGGGCCAAAGCGCGAGATAGCCCGGGTCGGTGAAGTGCGAGACACGGAACGGATCGCGCAGGGCCGTCGGCAGCTTGACGCGCTGGGTGCTGATCTCTTCGCTGTTCAGCCACTGGATGAAAAGATAGGCGGCGTCTTTGTTCTTGCTGTTGGCGGCAACCGACAGGGCGAAACCTGCGGCCAGTTCCGGATGTCCGCCCGGCGGCATGGCGTAGCCGACCTTGCCGGCAATGGTGGACTTAGGCACCCAGTCGAGCGCCTTTTCGCCCAGGCTGTAGCCTGCGGCCCAGCGGCCGTAGGGCGGCCACGAGATGGTCATCGCCGTGGTGCCCTGCATGAACGCCGCAAGGTTCTCGACGAAGCCGAACTGCTCCACGCCAGCAGGCATCCACTTGTTCTCGTTGCGCATTTCGGTGAGGACCTTAACGCCGACATCGCTGTTGATGGTGGCCTTCATGGTCTCGGCGTCGAAGAACTTGCCGCCTTCGTTGCGGAAGCGCTCCTGCAGCATGAACATGGTGTAGGGGGGCTGGCGGAAGAAGGCTGCGCCGTACACGCCCTTATCTTTCAGGATGTCGGTGAGCGCCGCGCCGGTCTCATCGAACACGGCCCAGGTCGTGGGCACGGCAAGGTCCTTGCCGGTCTTGGCCTTGAACTTGGCCTGCACGTCGGCGTCGCCGAAGATGTCCTTGCGGTAATACATGACGAACACGTCGCCATCGTCCGGGAAGCCATAGATCTTCCCGTTCACCATCATCTGGTTATCGCGATAGGTGGGGGCGATCGTCTGCAGCTCGTCGCGATAGCCGTATTTGTCGACATAGGGATCGAGCACTTCCAGCGCGCCCGCGCCGGCAAGGTCGGGCATCCAGGCGGGGATGACGTTCAGCGCGTCATAGGCGCCCGCGCCCGAGCGGTAGTCCTGCATGATTTTCGTGAACATCTCGGCGGTCGAGACTTCCACGACCTTGACGTCGATGCCGGTCAATTCCTTCCACTTCGGGCCGGAGAAGTTGAGCGGGTCGAGCGACTGCAGGCCGGCTTCCCACACGATTGTGATGGTCTGGCCCTTGTACTTCTGCGCCTCCTTGACGGCGCGCTCGGCGGCGGATTCGGCCAAAGCCGCTCCCGCCATGGCGAGACCCATGGCGGCGGCCATGGTCCAGCTGAGGGTACGTTTCAGGTGCATGCGTTTCCTCCAGTTTCTTAGTTGGCAGTCTGATGCCCGCCTCGTTTGGGGGTCGGGCCGCGATAAACCATTATGCAAAGGCTTTGCGGTTTGCCTCCAGTCTCTTGGTCCATCCCTGGCGGCCGGTCACCGCGCGGTTGACGATGGCGGCGGGCTCGCGCCCGGCCATGAACTCCAGCACGGCTTTCACATCGGCCGCGCCATTGCCGGCAAAGCATTGATCCGTCCAGCACAAAGCGTGCGGCGTCACGATGACATTGTCCAGCGCCAGTATGGGATCGTCCTTATCGGGCGGCTCCAGCTCAAAAACATCGAGACCGGCTCCTGCGATGCGGCGTTGCTGCAGCGCCAGCGTCAGGGCCGTCTGATCCATCGTTGGCCCGCGCGAGGTGTTGATAAAATAGGCTGTCGGCTTCATCAGGGCGATGCGGTCGGCGTTGACGATGTGGCGGGTTTCGGGCGTGAGCGGACAGTTTACACAGAGGATGTCGGAGCGGCGGAACAGTTCGTCCAGCGGCACCAGCTCGATGCCCAGCGCGGCGGCAAGCTTCTTATCCGCAAACGGATCATGCGCGATGAAGCGCATGTCGAACGGCTTAGCCAGCCTGAACAGTTCGGCACCGATGTTACCGATGCCGATCGAGCCCAGCACCTTGCCGACCAGCCCCTCGCCCATATGCGCCGCGCGCTTGTTGAAGCCCTCCGGGCCCTGGCGTGTAAGCTGGTCCTTCACCATCAGCTTGCCGGTCAGCGCCAGCATCAGCGTGATGATGGAGACCGCGACGGGGCGGCGCACCCCGTCGGGGGTGATACAGAGCGCGATGTCGCGCGTGCGGTGCAGGCGGCCACATCCACGCTGTCATAGCCGACGCCGAAACGTGCGACCACGCCGAGCCGTCCGTCGGGCGCAACGCTGGCGGCGTTGAACTTTGGCGTTAATAGGATGAGAGCGTCGTAATCGGCCAGCGATGAGGCGGTCATGACGCCGTCCACCGCCGGAACGAAGTTCATATCGATCCGCGGGTCCGTCGTCAGCGGCGTGAGGTCGAACATCGGATAGGCGGGCGTACCATCGGCCTTCTGAAAGTCGCCACTGAGCGCAACGCGAAATTTGGCCATGACCTACTTCTTCTTGTTGGCAGCCTTGTCCGATCCCGCCTTGAGCCGTCCGACCGCTTCGCTGAGTGCTGCCTGCAGCACCCAGGCGTCACCCGAATAGCAGATGAAATCGAAGCCGGCCGCGTTCAACTCCCAGCCCTGTTCGACATTGGGCACCAGGCGGCCGAGCGCCTTGCCGTTCTCGCGGGCGGCAGTAACGACTTTGTCGATCGCTTTCTTGAACTTCGGATTGTCGAACTCTCCGGGAATTCCGAGCGACACGGACAAATCGAAGTGTCCGACCCACAGGCAGTCTACCCCGGGCAGCGCGGCGATTTCGTCGGCATTGTCGACGCCCTCGGCGGTTTCGATTTGTATGAATACTGTCGTGCGTGCGTTGGCCGCCGCCAGCTTGTCCTTGACCGCGCCCGGCCGGTAATCGTCATGGGCCACGGCCAGGGCCACGCCGCGCTTGCCTTCGGGAAAATACTTGATGCTCTCAACGATGCCCTTGGCCTCGCGCACGTTGCCGACCATCGGGATCATGACGCCCTCGGCACCCATGTCGCAGATGCGGGCGATGTGGTGATACTCGCGTGACGGCACGCGCGCGATCATCGGCAGATCGGCCGCCTGCATCCAGCGGATGGCGTTTTTGACGGTCTCGACCGAGAAGCCGGAATGCTCCATGTCGAACAGGACGAAATCGCAACCGGCCGATTTCAGGATGTGGCCGATCCCGGGCGTGGCGAATTCGACAACGAAATGGCCGACCTTGAGCGAGCGGGTCCTGGCCAAGTCCTTCAGGCTGGAACTGCCCATAGCTGCCCCTCGATGCCTTGAGAAAATCTGTCCGGCCGCAGCAGTGCTCCGGCCCGACAAGCAAAACACGGCTGGCGGCAGCGAGCAAGGCCGTCGTGGCGGCAGGCCGGAATCGATAGCCATGGGCCCATGGCGGCTGGCCAGCACCGGTGGACGTGACCTGGAGTGATCTGTTAGCACTGCGGCCCAATGATCTCAGTGCTTTCCGGGGATCGATAGGCTCTGGTTGGAGTCAGCGCGTTGAACGCGATAATCGAACAGCAGCGGTTCACATGACAGCCTGGCCACCAGCGCCCCCGCCGCCCGATGCCGAGCAACGCCGCTCCCGCCCGGTCGTTGTGACGTACCCGGTCGAACGTCTGCCCTCGCTTGACGTTGCGTTCTACCAGCGCGCCCGCGCGGGGGCGGAACTGGTCTCCTCCACGCTGGTGCCACCACGCGACGGACGCACGTTCCTGGCGCCCAAAGGGCATTTTTTCCGCATCCTGAGCATCGATGGTCCGCAGGTCGGCGATCTCAATCTTTGGAACCAGCACGATCTTGCGGAACGCTTCTTCAGCGGCAAGACCCGCGCGCTGCACGCCACCCACGTCACGGCCGGCCATCGCCTGTGGAGCACCATGCCATATCTGCGCCCGATGGCGACCATCACAGCCGATAGCCTGGGGTGGTACGGCTTCGATGCGGACGGCGCCGGCATCCACGATGTCATCGGCACGCGCTGCGATCCCTACACAAACCGCCTTCTGAGCGGCGGCGACTATCATCACTGCTGCCACTCCAACCTGACGCGGGCTCTGGCCAAGGCGACCGGACTTGCCGTGACTGAGGCCGAGCGTCACGTTCACGATGTGCTGAACGTTTTCATGTGCACCGGCTTCACCCGCGACACGCACCAGTATTTCATGAAAGCAAGCCCGGTCCGCCCCGGCGACCACATCGAGTTCTTCGCCGAGATCGATCTCATCGGCGCCCTTTCGGCCTGCCCAGGCGGGGATTGCGGCTCCAGCCATTCCAGCGGCCAACAGGCGTGCCATCCGCTGCTGGTGGAAGTTTATCGGCCCGCGACGGGGGCGCTCAAGGGATGGGCCGAGCCTGC
The DNA here is from genome assembly GCA_963732765.1 of uncultured Alphaproteobacteria bacterium. GTDB lineage: Bacteria > Pseudomonadota > Alphaproteobacteria > Rhizobiales > Hyphomicrobiaceae > JANYHF01. Next base: position 906,946 of record CAVTAS010000010.1, read on the forward strand.
GCCGAACGGCTATCCGCGAACGCATGGGGCGTGAGCCGATCAAAGCATAGGCTTAACCGGCCAAACCCCGCGACGAGTTAGTGTTCTGGCGCTGTCGTTTGGTACCCGCCTAATTCGTCATCCCCGCGAAGGCGGGGATCCATGCATGCCAGAGTGTGGCAGAGCTTCGATACCGCGCTGGCTGCTGACATTGCGAGCGTTTCTACCTTGGCCACCGAGCACACCTCAGGCTTGGCTGGGTCCCGCCTGCGCGGGGATGACGAGGCTTTGGGTACCTTTTGTGTGTGCCAGAACACTAGCCGCCGTAAATCTCCGCCAACGTGATCGTCACGCCGATCTCCGGCAGCTCGATGACTGTGGCGGGCTCGCTTCCGTCTTCCGCGGGCAAGAGCATTCCGTCGACGCGGCGCAGGACGTCGACGTGGCGCTCTTCCGGGTCGACCAGCACGTATACTGCGACCGAGGGCACCGAACTGTAGTCGGCAGACTTGACGATGTAGTCGCTGGCGCGGGTTGACGGCGACAGCACCTCCACCAACACCACCGGGTCGCTGAGCTGTGTCGCCTTGGGATTGGGCGGTCCGCAGACCACCGCGACGTCGGGATAGCGCGATCGCCCGTTGGGACATACGAGCTTGAGATCGAGATGCGCCCGGCAGCCGCGGCCCGCGAGTTTGGCGCGCAATGCGGCATAAATCGCACCCCGCACGCTGTCATGCGCCTCCGTGCCGCCGGCCATCATCACGACGGCGCCGTCGACGAACTCGTAGCGCGCGGGCTGCAGCTCCTCCCATTCGAGGAACTGTGCAAGGGACATGGGCTTCTGTCGTATCTGTACCATAGAGTACATCCTAGCAAATTCCGAGCACCCGCGCATCTGCCCAGAACCGAGCGTCAAACGGCTTGGTCAATAGGCACTTGCGCCAAATCAAGGAGCACCTCGGCGGGTCATGATGCTATTTGCACATGAACCGGATCACACCCTCCACTGCTGTCGTGTCTGGGATCGCTATCATCCTGATGGCCATGATCTTTGGTCCGGTGTTTTCACCACCTGAGTTCTCCTGGCTGCGTCATTCGACTTCTGAACAAGCCGGTCAGCACTTGCCCGGCGCCTGGATCATGCGTACTGGCTTTGTCGCATATGGCCTTGGTACGCTTTTGGCGACTGCGTCCGATTGGCGAACGCGCTCTATGGTTCGCGGCGCGCTCGCGCTTTTCGGGCTTGGACTGATTGGCACTGCCATCTGGTCAAACGCACCAATCCTCGCAAACTTGCCGACCGACATATACGAGGACTGGTTGCACTCAGTTGCGTCTGGTGTTGTCGGCACCGCCTTTGCGGCTGCTTGTGCGTTACGCCTCTTTGCGCCCGGCGGTACGAGACACGACTTGCTGGCGTGGGCCGGCCTGGCGGTCTCGGTGATCTTTCCATTGGTCATGGGCGCATTTCCCGAAGTACGCGGGGCCTTGCAGCGCGCTATGTTTGGCGTCAGCTTTGTTTTCGTGGTCCGCGAGTTCAAGGCCTCTGAGTTCAGGGCTTTCACGCCCCAATAGCCACATTGCGCCTCCCTTCGCTTGTCAAATCCGTCCAATGCGATGTGACGGCCGGTCAACCAGCTCTAACCAAGCCCACCCGCCCCATACCTCCGCTCCACATACCCCTCCACCACGCTTTTGAACTCCGCCGCGATGCCCGCCCCGCGCAAGGTCATCGCCTTTTTCCCGTCGATGAACACTGGCGCCACCGGCTGCTCGCCCGTGCCCGGCAACGAGATGCCGATATCGGCGTGCTTGCTCTCGCCGGGGCCGTTGACGATGCAGCCCATGACCGCCACTTTCAGGCTTTCGACGCCGGGATACTTTGGGCGCCAGGCTTCCATGCTCTCGCGCACCCAGACCTCAATGTCGCGCGCCAGTTCCTGAAACACCGTGCTGGTCGTGCGTCCACAGCCAGGGCAGGCAGCGATAACGGGAACGAAGGCGCGCAGGCCCATGGTCTGCAGCAGTTCCTGGGCAGTGCGCACTTCCAGCGTCCGGTCGCCGCCGGGTTCGGGGGTGAGCGAGAAGCGGATGGTGTCGCCGATGCCCTGCTGCAAGAGGATGCCCATGGCGGCCGAGGAGGCGACGATGCCTTTCGAGCCCATGCCCGCTTCGGTCAGGCCGAGATGCAGCGCGTAGCGGCAGCGGGCGGCGAGCATGCCGTAGACCGCGATCAGGTCCTGCACGTTCGAGACTTTGGCCGAGATGATGATGCGGTCGGCGGGGAGGCCGACCGTCTCGGCCAGTTCGGCACTGAGCAGGCCAGATTGGACGACCGCCTCGTGCATCACCACGCGGGCGTCGGCGGGCTCGGGAAGCGCGGCGTTGGCGTCCATCAGGCGGGTCAGCAGCTCCTGGTCGAGCGAGCCCCAGTTGACGCCGATCCGCACCGGCTTGTCGTATTTCAAAGCCAGTTCGACGATGTCGGTGAACTGGCGGTCGCGCTTGTCCTTGAAGCCGACGTTGCCGGGATTGATGCGGTATTTGTCCAGCGCCTCGGCGCAGGCGGGGTAGTCCTTGAGCAGGATATGGCCGTTATAGTGGAAGTCGCCGATCAGCGGCACGGTGATGTTCCGTAGACGCAGGATATCGCGGATTTCGGGCACCGCGGCGGCCGCCTCGGGACGGTCGACAGTGATGCGCACCAGTTCGGAGCCGGCTCGGGCGAGGGCCGCCACCTGGGCGGCGGTGCCCTTGGCGTCGGCGGTATCGGTATTGGTCATGGACTGCACGACGATGGGCGCCTGGCCGCCGACCTGAACCGCACCGACCCGGACCGGGATGGAGGCGCGCCGCGGCACCGGGGCGCTGGTGGCGGGATTGGTCATGCTGGACTCCTTGGCGTGCGCTGTTAACCCTGCAGGGCGAAACCTGTGTCGTATCCTGGCCGTCGGTGTGCCATTTGCAGCATTGCATAGGCGAGGCGCGGCGCACCGGGCAAGCACGGCGCGGTAGCCGCTGCCCTAGCCTGGGCGCAAGGTTGCAGCAACAGGCCCGGCGCGCTAACGGGACGCATTCGAGGCAACTTGACCGGCTGGCGGTACGACCCCACGTAACGTTGTCCGGACGGCTCTTGTGGTGTGTTCATTAGGGCGACTGTGGTAGACTGATCGGAAAGTTTCCGTCTTGCCGCCGGTCAGGCTGCGAGAAAGGTGGGATGCAGTCGGCGATGCGTGGTCTATTCGGGCGTATTATTTCAAGCATAATCAATAATTTGATTGTCGTTCTCCTGCCTATGCTGGCGGCCGTGGCGTGGATGGCCGAGCGCGTGGTCGCGCAGGATGCGTCCAAGCTTGGGACAGACGCCGAGGCGGGCTCGGCTGCAGCCACTTCCTCGACCGATGTGGTCAGAATGACGCAGGCCTGGGCGAGCCAGAACCATTTCTTCCTATGGATCGCTTATGTCTCGGTCGCCAGCGTGGTTGGCCTGCTGCTGTATCGCTTCTCCAAGACCGAGGCTTGGGCCAATCTTCGCGAGCGGCTGCAGCACGAGATGCTTGGCAACTGGCGGCTGTCGCTGCTGGCCATCACCAGCGTTGCGCTGACCATGGCGTCCGGCTGGACGACCTGGGATGGCATGACCAATTTCACCGGTACGCCGATCCTCAGTTTCCTAATCACGCTCGGCATCCAGGGCATCATGCTGATCGCGGCCTGGCTGATCGGCGAAAGTTTCGCGGTAAGCCTTGCCGGTTCCAGCAATGGCAAAATCCAATCGACGCCGGACAAAGTGCTGGCGGTGCTGTCGGTGATCCTGCTGGCGGCGGCCATCTATGCGGTTGCCATGGTGGCGCTGCAGCGTGGCACCATCGAGTACATCGACAGCATCATCCGCCGCCACAAGAGCGAACTTTCGCTGCCAATCCCGACCGCCAACTTCCGTATCCTGATCGCGCTTGGCGTGACGGCTCTGCTGACCTCGTTCGTGGTGTCGCAGAGGGAGATTTTCCAGCCGTATCTGCGCGGCCTCAAAGCTATCCTTATGAGCCTGCCGATCTGGCTGATGTTCCTGGCCTGCGCGTTCACCTCGGTGTTCTTCTCCTTCGACAGTCTGTTCTCGACCATCTTCCCGGCTGGCGAGCGCGAGCGGGCGGCACAGCTGCGCACCACCAATCAGGTCGCGGGGATTGTCGCCGACCTCGGCGTGACCATTGGCAAGCGCCAGGCCGACACCACCGAGAGCCTGTTCTTGAGCGCCGAGTGGAAAGACTATTCCGAACGCCTTAACGACATTATCGTCCTGGCGCGCGGCGCCCCCGAGCAGATTGCCGCGTTGACCCGCAAGGAGTTGGAGGACCAACAGTCGGTCCGCGCCGGGTTGGAAGAGCGCAAGGCAACGGCGCAGAGCCAGCAAGTGCGGCTGGAAAGCCGCAAGGAAGCGCTGCTGGCCGACGTCAACAAGTTGAAGGAGGAATCGCCTCCGGTGGCTGCCGAGGTCGATCGACTGAAAACCGAGGTGTTCAAGTTCGACAGCGAAATTCTCGCCAAGAAATCCGAGATGAAGGCTGAGGCCGGCGGCGTCGGCGGCACGCTTAGGGCGGGACAGGGGCCGGAGTGGCAAAAGCGTAAGAAGGAGGTCGATGACCTCGGCACGCTCAAGGCCATCTCCGAAAGCCAACTCAAGGAGCGCGCGGCGCAGTTGAAGGCTCTTCGCGAGCGGATTGGCGGAGCCGAAGCCGAACTGGCGCAGATCGACGGCGAGATCGGCAAGCTGCGCGGCGAGAAGGACGTCGCCGACAAGCAGATGGCCTCGGTCAGTGCGGACCTGCCGGGCGGCTCGCTCGCCGCCACCACGCAGGCCATGGCGGTCACTGGTTTTACCTCGCTGGACGAGGCGTTCGCCCAGTTCCGTCAGCGCCCGGAGCGCAAGACCTTCGAGGCCGTGCAGCAGCAGTGCTCGGCGTTGATCACGGTATTCGACAAGGTGCCCGCCTTGAAGGCCGACGCGGTTGCCAAGAACGTGCGCTGCGACCCCAGCGTTGTGGCGGAGTCCGCTGGCCGCATCTTTGCCCTGAACGACGGCTTGCTCGCCTTCAAAGAGCGTTGCTCGAAACCCGACAGCTTGCCGACCACAAGCGTCGACGACCTCATGAATTTCAGCCAGCAGTGCGTGCAGTCCTCCGGTCTCGACAGCAGGGACACCGCCAACTACCGCGCTGCCATCAGCAGCATTGGCTTGAACCGGGACGACAAGGCGCACCGCTTCGTGGTCAGCTGGAATGCCTTTCTGGATGGCAATCGCCTAGCCTATCTGGCGCTCGCCATCGCCTTCGCGCTGGACGGCCTGGTCTTCATGTCCGGACTGTTCGGCGCCAACGCCGTCTCCTCGCCGCTGGTGCGCCTGCCAAGCGCCGCGCAGCGTTCGGCCGCAGACCTCGAAGCCACCATGTTCGCAGCGCTGCGCCCGGATATCTACGGCAGCGCCAAGCTGGTGATCGACGCCCTGCATCCGATCGCGCCGCGCGACGGCTTTGTGTCCGAAGTGCGCGTGGGCGATTACGATCGCATCACGGGCGCCTCGATCCGGCGTGTGCTGAGCGCCGGCGCGCAGTTCGGCGGCGTCGAGCCCGATCTGCGCCGCGACGGCGTATTCTTTGTACGCGGCGAGCTGACGGAATTTCTCGCCAAGGCTTGCGAGCGCGAGTTGCGCACCAATCCGGGCGTGCGCGAGGCCGCCGAGGAAGCGCGCAAGGTCGAGGCCGCGCGCCACGCCGAACACGAGCGCACCCGCCAGGCCGAGACCGATGCCTCGCGCTCTGGCGAGACCGAGCGCAACATGAAGGACCGCGAGCTTGAACGGCGCGCCCGCGCGCTCGAGCCGGTGCTGACGGCCGCCTTGATCCCCGGCGATATCGACGACACGGAATCGCTGTTCCACGCCTCGCAGCGCTTGCTGGCGCAGATGCGACCGAGCGCGGCGCATGTGGACTTCACGTCGGAAATCGACCTCTCCGAGGTCGAAAGCGCCGACAAGGCGTTCTTCCGCAGCGTGCTGAACACGGCCGCAGCGCGCCGTGCGGTCGAGCGCGCGCACGGGACGGAGCGGGAACTCTACCTGGTGCGGCCTGAGCTTACCTTGTGCCTGGCCGCGATCCGCGTGCGCGCTTACGAAGAGTGGCAGCGGCGTCAGCGCAAACGCGCCGGCCGCTCGTGGCTGCCGTGGTCGCGCGATGTGACGCCACAAGCGCAGAGCCTGCCGGCGCCGGGACGGCCGAACCTGACGGTGGTAAAAGAGAGCGGCGGCGGCAGCGGACCCGCGCCAACGCAAAACGGCGAGCCGGTGCCGCGTTTGGCAGCGCCCGGCAGCTTGCCGCGACAACCGATCGAACTGAAGCTCGCACGGCGCGATGGCGCCCAGCTCGCCGCGACTGGCAGCCGTACGCCTGCACCCGACCTTGATTTCGCCTCGACCGAGCGCGTGATCGCCTGGGCCAAGCGCAACGCCTACAGCGATGTGGATCTGGCCTGGCTGCGGCTGCTGCTCAACCGCGACGAGTGCAGCCTGATGCAGGGTTATCTCGCCGAGATGCTGTCGCCGAGCATGATCGACGCTGCCGATGCTGAGGCGCTCAGCGAGCTGCCGTCCTTCCGCAAGGCGATCGAACCGATGGGGCTCGCGCCGGCCGAGACCGACGTGTTGCTGGCCGCGCTCAGCGCTTTGCACCAGTTGCAGAGCTTGAAGGAACACCTGGGCGCCACCTTGGGCGCACAATCCTCAATGGGCACGATGTCGCCGGATCGCGAGCGCTACTTCGCTACGCTGCGCGATTTGCACAACTCCATCCGCCTGTTTGCCGGCGATACAGTCAGCGCCCACACGCTCTGGCCCGCAGCCATCGACACCTTGCGCCACTACGATAGCGAAGAGGGGCGGCGCAGGCTGGCGACGTAGGCCAATACCCGCGCACCTACCCGGTCGTCAGGTGCTTGCGGATCTGGTCGGAGAGTTTGCGGCGCAACGGCTCGGAATTGATGGGTTCCGTGGGCGCGGACCCCGTCGATTGCACTGGCTCGGCCACATCGGCCACCTTGTCGCGATAGAATTTTGCCGGGCGCAGATCGTCGAGTTCCAGCAACTCGAGATGTTCGGCGCCGTCCTTCTGCACCAGATACAGCGTTCCGGTTCTGCCGACCACGCGCCCGCTCATGCGTCCGAGCCCGCCCGACACCTCAAAGCGCAAGCCAACCAGCACATCGTTGTCCATCGGAGCGCTCCTACGGGCAACGCCCGCTATCGGGCGTCACAAGGTCAGACCCTACCAGTTCCGTCGTAGCCATACAGCCAATCGTACTGCCCGAGCAATCGGGCGGGCGGCGTCAGGCGCAGCACGGCATTGCGCGCCAAGCCGGCTGGGCCGGTCAGGTGGTAGACAACGCCATTGCGTACCGAGGCCGCCGCGACGCGGATCACGCGGGGCCGGCGCAAGGCCTCGAAGCGGGCGAAGGCGGTTGCGGGATCGGTTGGCGAGGCAGCCAGCACGTCCGCCAGCGCCACCGCGTCCTCCAGCGCCATCACCGCGCCCTGCGCCAGGAAGGGCAGGATGGGGTGGGCCGCATCGCCAATCCGCACCGTACACCCTTTCGCCCAAGCCCCGGTCTGCGGCTGTGCAAATACCGTCCAACGCCGCCAGCTGGGCGCGCGGCTCAGTAACGCACGCAGCTTGGGAGACAATCGCGACACGTGCGGCGTCAGGTCTGCGACGGCGCCCGGCTGGTCCCAATCCTCGAATGCTGACGAGCTCTGCACAATGGCGACCATGTTGAGCAGCGCCCCGCCCGCAACCGGATAGTGCACCACATGCGCCGTGCGGCCAAGCCAGAGGCCGACGCCGTCGCCGGAGAACAGTTTAGACGGATCATTCTCTTGCGAACGCGGCAGGGTCGCACGATAAGCCGCATAACCTGTAGGCGCCGGCGGGTGCGCGCCCTGCCATGCTCCGACGCGCGACCACAGACCGTCGGTCCCGATCAGAGCCGCGCCGGACCCATGCCGACCGTCGGCGGACGTTACCTCGATACCCTCACTATGCTCTGCGATCCCGGCGAGGTCGAAACCGAACTCGATGGTCACACCCGGAGCGTTCCGAGCGGCCTTCAGGAGCACCCTTTGCAAGTCTGCGCGCAGCAGCGTGAGATAGGGCGCGCGATGGTGACGTTCAATCTGCGCGCCCAGCGGCAGAGTGGTCAGCCGGGCACCGCTCTGTCCGTCGTAGATGGCAATCGCGTCCGGCCTGAAGGCCACCGCCTCGACCGCCGCGCGCACACCCAGTGCGCCAAGCGCCTTGACGCCATTGGGACCGATCTGGATGCCCGCGCCGGCCTCGGATAATTCGCTGCGCTTTTCAAGGACGCGGACCGCAAAACCCTTGGCCGACAGCGCTATGGCCGTGGCCAGTCCAGCAATCCCGGCGCCGGCAATCAGCAACGGAGGGCGCGCGCCTGCCACATCGGCCCTGCTCAAGCCGCCTTCTGCGCGGCCGTGAACAGGCACCCCGGCGGATCGGTCTCGGTGGCTTTCAGCTTGCCGTCATGCACGTAGTGGGTCGAGCAATAGGGGCAGATCGTCTCCTCGTCCGCCCCCATGTCCAAATAGACATGCGGGTGATCGAACGGCGGGCGAGCGCCCATGCACTGGAACTCCTTGACGCCAATGGCGATCTTGGCCGCGCCCAGGTCATTGCAGAAATGGGGTACGAGCGCGCCCGCCATGGTAGTGTTCCTTTGTCCTAAAACGGGTAGGAAAACGGGGACAGTTTACCTATTTCTACGACAGATCTTCGTTCTTGTGGCAGCGGTGAGGAAATAGGTAAACTGTCCCCGTTTTCCCGCCCGTTTTCTATCGAACCATCATAGGAGCCTTTTGTGGCACTCCAGATGCAGCATTTCAACTCAGGCGGCGTGGACATCGCCTTCATCGACGAGGGAGCAGGCGAACCGGGCAAACTGCCGGTGCTGCTGATTCACGGCTTTGCCTCCAATGTGGTCGCCAACTGGATCGATCCGGGCTGGGTGCGCACGCTCAACCGGGCCGGCTACCGAGTGGTGGCGCTGGACAATCGCGGCCATGGCCAGAGCGCCAAGTTGTATGAGGAAGCCGCCTACGGGCCACGCCTGATGGCCGGGGATGCGCAGGGGTTACTGGATCACCTCGGGATCGCGCAAGCCCATGTCATGGGCTATTCCATGGGCGCACGGGTGACGGCGTTTCTGTCGTTGATGCACCCCGCGCGCGTGCGCTCCGCCGCGTTCGGCGGGCTAGGCATCAACATGATCCGGGGCCTGGCGGGGACGCGGCCGATCGCCAATGCCCTGCTGGCGCCCTCACTGGCCGATGTCACCAACGCCACCGCACGCACGTTCCGCGCCTTCGCAGAATCGACTGGTAGCGACCTGAAGGCTCTGGCAGCTTGCATCTTATCCAGCCGCGAACCGATCACGCCGGAAATGATCGGGGCGCTGACGCAGCCCGTACTGGTGGCCGTGGGCGATCAGGACGTAATAGGCGGCCCGGCCGGAGACCTGGCGGCGCTGATCCCGGGGGCAGAGGCCTTCGTGATCGAAGGCCGCGACCACATGCGCGCCGTTGGCGATCACCGCTACAAGGAGGCGGTGCTGCGGTTTCTCGAGCGGGTGGGGTAACTGAGCGACCATGGCCACCATCAACTCGTGGCGCTAGACTGCTGGCTCTAGATTCGCCCGCACCTCACCAAGGACCCCCGCGCCATGGAGCTTGGCATCTACTCCTTCGTCGAGACGCCGCCGGGGCCGCCCGAGGGGTGGGCCGAGCGGACGCGCCTGCGGTTTGCCCAGATGCTGGAAGAGGCGGAACTGGCCGACCGGCTCGGCCTCGACGTGTTTGGCATCGGCGAACACCACCGGGCCGACTTTGGCGCATCGGCCCCGCCCGTCATGCTGGCGGCGGTGGCGGCGCGCACCAAGCGCATCCGGCTGACCAGCGCGGTAACTGTTCTGTCATCGGACGATCCGGTGCGCGTCTATCAGCAGTTCGCCACGCTCGATCTGCTCTCGAACGGGCGCGCCGAAGTGATGGCCGGACGCGGTTCGTTCATCGAATTGTTCCCGCTGTTCGGCTTCAATCTCAATCAGTACGACGATCTGTTTGCCGAGCGGCTGGAGCTGCTGCTGGAAATCCGCGCCAAGGAGCGCGTGACCTGGAAAGGCGCCCTGCGCGCGCCGCTCAAAGACCAGCCGGTTTATCCGCGTGCGTTGCAAAATCCGTTGCCCGTGTGGATCGCGGTGGGCGGCACACCGGAATCGGTGGCGCGGGCGGGTTACCTCGGGCTGCCGCTGGCCATCGCCATCATCGGCGGGCAGCCGGAGCGGTTTGCGCCGCTGGTGCATCTGTATAGAGAGGCTGCCGAACAAGGCGGGCACGATCCTGCGACGCTTCCCGTCGGCATCAACGCGCATGGCTTCCTCGCCGATACCCGAGAGGCCGCCGCCGACGCCTTCTATCCGACCTATCGCCAGTCCATGGACCGCATCGGGCGCGAGCGCGGTTGGCCGCCGGGCAACCGCGCGCAATTCAAGCACGGCATGGCCCCAAACGGGCATCTGTTGATCGGCTCGCCCGACCAAGTGATCGAGAAGATCCTCACCCAGTACAAGTTTTTCGGCAATGCGCGCTACCTGATGCAGATGACGGTCGGCAACGTCGACCACGACAAGCTGCTGCGTTCGATCGAGCTGTTCGCGACCAAGGTTGCGCCGGCCGTGCGGGCGGCGACCTTGAAACCGGTGGTGAAATCGTAGGGGCGACCCGTGGGTCGCCCTCGGGCAGCGGGCCGTGTCGCACGAGGGCGACAAACGGGTCGCCCCTACAATCCGCCTACAAATCACTTTCGCTCATTTGAGAGGTCCCCATGAAATCCATCCCCGAGCGCATCGCCGCCGAACTGAATTGCGCGGTTGCGCAAGTCGACGCGACCATCGAACTCCTGAAGGAAGGCGCCACCGTCCCCTTCATCGCGCGCTACCGCAAGGAGAAGACTGGCGGGCTGGACGATACGCAGTTGCGCAAGCTGGAGGAGCGGCTGGGCTATCTCACCGAACTCGAAGAGCGGCGCGCGGCGGTGCTGGCGAGCATCGAGGAGCAGGGCAAGATGACGCCAGAGTTGAAGCGCGCCATCGAGGCGGCCGAGACCAAGGTGGTGCTTGAAGATCTCTACGCACCCTATAAGGTCAAGCGCCGCACCAAGGCGATGATCGCGCGCGAGGCCGGGCTGGAGCCGCTGGCCCTGGCGTTGCTGGCCGATCCCTCGCTCGCCCCCAAGGCCGAGGCCAAGAAGTACATCAACCAGGAGAAGGACATCGCCACGTCCGACGCGGCGCTGGACGGCGCGCGCCACATCCTGATGGAGAAATTCGCCGAGGACGCCAATCTGGTCGGCACTCTGCGCGAGCGGCTGTGGTCCGGAGGCAAGCTCACGTCCACAGCCATTCGCGGCAAGCGAACCGAAGGTGAGAAGTTTACGGACTATTTCGAGTTCTCGCAAACTCCGAAGGATCTTCCCTCGCACCGCATCCTGGCCATGCTGCGGGGCCGCAACGAGGGCATCCTCAAGCTCGACATCGATGTGCGGGTGGCCGAGGATCAGCCACATCCGTTCGTTGGCGCCATCATGGCGGCCAACAACATCGCGGACAAGGGCCGGCCTGCCGACGCCTGGCTCGCCGATACCGCGCGGCTGACCTGGAAGTCCAAACTCTCGACCTCGCTGGAAACCGACCTGATCGGCCAGCTGAAGGAGCGCGCCGATACCGAAGCCATCCGCATTTTCGCGTCCAACCTGAAGGATCTGCTGCTGGCCGCCCCCGCCGGGCCGCGCGTGACGCTGGGCCTCGATCCCGGCATCCGCACCGGCGTGAAAGTTGCCGTAACAGCCGAGACCGGTAAGGTGCTCGATACCACCGTTGTTTATCCGCATGACCCCAAGCGCGACTGGGCGGGATCGCTGGCGACGCTGGGCGCGCTGTGCATCCGGCACAAGGTGACGCTGATCAGCATCGGCAACGGCACCGGCAGCCGCGAGACCGACAAGCTGGTGGGGGAGTTGCTGGCCAAACTGCCGGAGCTGAAGATCAGCAAACTGATGGTGTCGGAGGCGGGCGCCTCGGTCTATTCGGCAAGCGAACTGGCAGCCAAGGAATTCCCGGATCTGGACGTGACGTTGCGCGGCGCCATCTCGATCGCGCGCCGCCTGCAGGACCCGCTGGCCGAACTGGTGAAGATCGAGCCGAAAGCCATCGGTGTTGGTCAGTACCAGCACGATGTGGATCAGCCGCAACTGGCCAAGTCGCTGGACGCCACGGTGGAAGATTGCGTGAACGCGGTCGGCGTCGATGTGAACACGGCGTCGGCTCCGCTGCTGGCGCGTGTGTCAGGCCTGAACCAGACGCTGGCCAACAACATCGTCGCCTTCCGGGACGAGAACGGCGCCTTCAAGACCCGCACGGCCCTGAAGAAAGTGCCGCGGCTGGGGCCGAAGGCCTTCGAGCAGGCGGCGGGATTCCTGCGCATTCTCGGCGCGCCCAATCCACTCGATGGATCATCCGTGCACCCTGAAGCCTATCCGGTGGCCGAGAAGATCGCCAAGCAATCCGGGCGCACATTGCAGTCGATCATCGGCGACAAGGCGTTCCTGAAAACGCTCCGTCCCGAGACGTTCGCGGATGGAGACTTCGGCGTGCCGACCGTCAAGGACATCCTGGCCGAACTGGAAAAGCCCGGCCGCGACCCGCGCCCCGAGTTCAAGACTGCGACCTTCAAGGATGGCGTGGAAGAGATCGGCGATCTCAAGGTGGGCATGCAGCTGGAAGGGGTCGTCACCAACGTCGCGGCTTTCGGCGCCTTCGTCGATATCGGCGTGCATCAGGACGGATTGGTGCATGTGTCCGAGATGGCCGACCAATTCATCAAAGACCCGCGCGAGGTGGTGAAAGCCGGCGACGTGGTGAAAGTGCGGGTAAAGGAGGTCGACAAGGGCCGCAAGCGCATCGCGCTGACGATGAAGTCGGGTGCTGTCGAGACGGGTGCGGATCATGCCGGGCGCGGGACGGGCGGCAAGGCGCCGGCGCCGCAGAAGATGCAGTCTGGGTCGGCGCCGAGCGCCGCAAAGGACGCGGACGGACCGTTCGCGGCAGCGCTCAAGCGGGCGCAGGAACGGAAGTGAACTCCCTTCTTCCCCGCCACTTCGAGGGGGAGAAGGTGGCCGCCGAGGCGCCATAACGCCGAGGAGTCAAGGCCGGATGAGGGGCAGGAATTTGCTCTGTGTACGTAGCACGAGTTGCACCACGCGCACGGAGCAAGCGGCTGCCCCTCACCCGCCGCTCTTTCCTCGGCTTCGCCTCGGGCGATAAACGGGGATAAACGGGACAGGATAAACGGGGACAGTGTACTTATATCGCCGACAACAACTCGCCCACAAGTTGACACTGCCTTGGGCGATATAAGTACACTGTCCCCGTTTATCACCTGCAGCTCGACGCATCGCCATCGAATATCGACTGCATGCGCCGTAATATCGCCTGGCAGGTCGCGGTCTCGGCATTTGTCGAATCGTCCCAGTAATTGTAGGTGCCGCCGACCACCATGTCGTTGGTGCGGCCAAAGAAATAACTCGCGTTCGATGCGCTGGCACAGCCGCTGAGGAGATACTTCAGATTGGCCCGGTTGCGCAGGATCACCAAGTGGCCCTTGATCGGCACCATGTCGGCATCCTGGAGCATCTGCCCCGCGCCCAGGCCCGAGCAGTTGATCACGATGGTCTCGGGCAACGCCCGCAGGGCTTGCGCGCCGGCGACCCGGTAGCCCCAGCGGAAGGCGACGCCCTTGCCCACCAGCTCGCGCCGCAGCGCCTCCAGGAAAATCGGCGGCTCGATCAGCCAGGTATCGTATTCCCATCCGGGCTCCCTCGAGAGCGTCGCGAACGGCAGTTCGCCTCGGATCGGCGGCTTGAACACCTTTGGCACGAAGCGCTGCATGTCCGGCAGATCCTTGGCCGAATAGTTGAAGCGCTGGCGGATGCCGTAGCGCGCACCCTGGCCGGCAGCGACAATCGCCTGCAGCTGGCGGCGGCTGTCGAGCAGGAGTTCGGAGAAAAACTCCCGCTCGGAGGCCGTGTTGTATTCGGCATAGACGCCCGACGGAGCAAACTGGCCACCGGCAATGTGCGATGTGCTGTCGGTGATGTTCTGGCTCCTGGTCAGGATGCGGATTCTCATCCGCGGCCAGCGGTTCTTCAGCTCGCGCGCCACCGTCAGGCCCGCCACGCCCGAGCCGATGATCGCCACCGCCGGCGGCGTTACCGTGCGCGACGCCGGGCCGACGATCCTTGCCACCGCATTGCCGACGCGCAGGGCGCAACCCAAGCTGAGCGTAATGCCGCCACCGCCATGGCCGTAATTGTGGATGATGTTCTGGCCGGCCCGGCCGAGGCCGGTGGTGTCGAGCCCGAGGCGCACCCCGCCGTCGCGGTGGGGCCTGACGCCGGCGACGCAACGCAGGCCCGCCTGGTTCCAGTCGAGATTTGGCGCGGTCAGCCGTCGTGGCGTCCGGTTGGCGCGCAGCGGTACCGCCGATGCGTCGCGGCTGCCGATAATGGCGGGCGCGGCAAGTCCTAATACGGCCCCGGCGCCCAGTTGCAGCAACCGCCGCCGCGACAGCCCTTCAGATTCGCCATCCATGCGCCGTCCCCCGCCCCAGTGGCCTTACGTTATACGTATCTCCGAGGGCAGATCATGACGCCGGACGCGCGCGTGAATCAAGGCCGGACCGCTGGCAGCCTTTGCGCCGGTTAACGCGGCGGCGAACTCCTGCGGCGTCCTCACCAGCCAAACCGCTCCCGCCGCCAGCCCCATGGCGCGCGCCAGAGCGGCGTAGTCCCAGCGTTGCAGGTCGAGCACGGCCAGCGGCGCGCTCGCGGCCGAACGGAAATAGCTGGGCTCGATCAGATACTGCTCGATGCCGTAGACGCCATTGTCGAGCACGACGACGATGGCGGCGACCCTGTGATGGGCCAGGCTCGACATGGCCTGGGCGGTCTGCTGGAACCCACCGTCGCCGCAGATCACCAGCGGCCGTCGCGTACCGCCCTTGGCGACGCCCAACGCTGCGCCTACGGAATAACCGATGGATTGCCAGACCGCGTTGGCGACATAGGCGTTGGTCCCCACCACCTTCAAGTCACCGGCCGAATAGGAGATGAGGCTGGTGTCGGTCATGGCGACAAAGCCGGCGTCCAATACGCCGTTCACACCAGCGATCACCTCATCGTAGGTGAGGCCCTCTTCGGCAATCGCGGCTCGGGGCTGGCGCGGGATGATGGTGGGCGGCGCGTCGTTGCGCAAGGGGCGGTTGAAGGACGTGCCCTGCAGGATCAACAGCTGATCGATCAGCGAGCCCAGATCGGCTGTCACCGCTGCCTCGCGCGGCAGCGTCACTCGCCCGTTGGCCACCCGCATCAGATGTGGCTGGGCATTGCGCACCAGTTCGCCATGCTGGGTCTGGTACACGCATCCCAGCGTGAGCAGCGCATCGGCCCGGTCGATGGCGGCGCGCACGGCCGGGGGTGGATTGGCGCCATCGTGCACGCCGACAAAACCTGGCGTGTCCTCGGCAATCACCGATTTGGCGAGCAGCGTGGTGGCGTAGCGCGCCCTCAGAGTACGCACCAGATCGGCGGCCTTTGCCCCCAACCCGAAGCGCTGCAATTCCACACCCAGCAACAGCGCCGGCCGGCGCGCGGCATAAAGACGGGTGAGGATCTTGCGGGCGAGGCCGGCCTCGTTGCCAGTCGGGGCCGGTCTCGGACGCAGCGAGTTGGTCCTCAGCTGCACGCGCCCATCCCAGACCTCGCGCGCCAATTCGATATAGACCGGACGCGCCTCTTTCAGCGCGATGGCGATGGCGTTATCGACCAGCGCCGGCACGTCGGCCGCACGCTCGATGCGCACGGCGTGGTGGCACAGCTCGCGGAACACGATCAGGTCGGTCGAGTCGCGGCTCTGCGCGCTGGCGGGCAGGCGGCCGGCGGAGTGTGAAAAGAGCACGCCGAGGTTGCGCTGCTGGACGAGTTCGCCCACCGACGGGCCGCCGTTGATCAGCACCACCGGGCTGCGCTCGGCATAGGCGCCGGCGATGGCATTGGCCAGGCTGAGCGTGCCGACCCCGCGTGCGACCGCGACCGCGCCCAGGCCGGCGATGCGCGCATAGCCGTCGGCGGCATAACCGGCCTCCAGGTCGGACGAGCAGACCACGGCCCTGACGTCGCCGGTCGCAGCCGCCAGGTAGAGCGCCTCGCAGGTCTTGGCCGGAATGCCGAACAGGTGCTTGGCGCCGTGCTGGCCGAGCCGGCGCAAAATGTAGTTGGCGACTGAAACGGTGACGGGCTGCGCCTCGGCGGGATCGACCAGGCCTGGAGCGCCGGCCGAGGCCGAGACGGCCAACGCAGCGGCGGTGCCCTGCAATACGGCGCGACGCGAGATCGAAAGGCTTTCATCGGCAGGATCCGGCTCTGGACGATCCGGATCGCTATGCGGCGCATCGTTCGGGGTCTTGGCCATCGGCGTCACCTTCGATCAGGTGTCATCCTCGGGGTGGAACAGTCCAGCCGCCCCTGTCGGGACGGCTGGATACTCCGGTCTTGGCGCGCCGGCTCAGGTGCCAGCGGCCTTGCAGGGATCCGCGCTGAGCGTGCAGCGCTTGAACAGTCCACCAGCAGCGCTCGGCACGCAGGTGAGGTTGCCGTTCCTGGCGATGCCGAGATTGAGATAGCGCTCGCCGTACTGACTGCGCACGGCGCGCTGCCAGGCATTGCGGGCCGAAGCCTCCGCAAGCCTGCGGATCACGTTCTGCGAACCTTCGCGCGTGACGTTGGCGACGCACTGCGGGCCAATGGCGATCACGACCACCGGCTTCTTTGCCACCACCTTCTTTTTGACGACGACCTTCTTTTTCTTGTAGACGACCTTCTTCTTGACGGCGGCGGCGACCACCAGGCCATCCGGCGCCACCGACAGTTGCGGGGCGACCGGCGCGGCGCCGAGCGGGGCGGCAAAGGCAATGCTGGCCACCACGGCGGCGGCGATAACGGATCCGAAATATCTCACTTGGGGTCTCCACTTCTTGCGAACGTACAGCAGGAAGTCGGACGACAATCGGGGACGGACACTGACGACAGCGAGCCTACGGCATGCCACGGCCGTCGCGAGCGAACGAGACGTCACGCATTGGCACTGCGTCCTTGAGCCCTTGGTATCCCCGAACCTCTTCCGACAGACGAGTTGTAGAGCGCCCATTGTGGCGCTGCAATGCAAAAGGTTTGCTCTGGGGGAGGGGGGCGCGGGGACGGCACAGCTGTTTCGTCGTGCCGGTGTTGGAGGTCCGGCTGTGGTCTGGTGGGTGGTCTGGACATAGGCACGCGGCAGGGCTGGAGGCACTGCCGGGGCATGTGATGGCGCAGTGCGGGCGGGTCGTTTGGCGCGGGTGGAGGTTGCAATGTCCGCAAAGGCCTGTCAGCGGACGACGTGAGGCCGTCGCGATGGGCCAGTCGCGTCGGTTTCGACCGCGCGATGCAGCACCCCACTGGCTGGAACTGTGGCCGAATAGTCACTCTTTGCGGATGGGCCGTTCGGTCAAGAGCGAGGACATGGCCGTTCGTGGCAACACGAAAACCTGTCATGGTCCGCTCGGATGGCTTCGGGAACGGCGTCGTGAGGGTTGCAAGGTCGGGTTGATAAAAAGCGCAGGACGACCTGAACGAGCCAGCATTCTCAAAGTCATTCAGTCAGTTGAGTAACACGGACTCTCAATGCACTTGGCGCGAACAACGGCCAGGCGATGATGCTACCATTTCTATCGAACGTGAGCAGACTGCTGCCGTCGGGGCTGAAATCAACACCTGTGACTTGTCCTTCATGGGCTTTTATCTCTATGAGCGGTTCGTCGGTCGCGCCGCTGCGCCAGACCTTAAGCACGCCGTTCTCATGTCCCGCAGCGACCAAGCCTGATGTCTGTTCGTAGTCCGCGGCACTGATCTTGGAAAATGACGACACAAATGTCTCGGTCGCCGCAGCCCGGCTTTTTCTGATCGACAGGACATTTTCCTTGAACATTGCGGATTTAAATCGGCCTGCCTTGGGAAAAGAGTCCCAATCTGTTTTCGTGTTCGCGCGCTTCGTTGTGGCGTAGGTCCGGTCCTTCAAGTTCCAGCGCAAGGTGTCGCTGAGGTTGCCGCGCAAGACCAGAGTGTCGCGTTCACATGAAATGGATTGGCGCAGTGTCACTGTATCATGCATGGCAATGTCAGACAAAAGCTGGAAAACTGCTGTGTCCGTATCTGCAATGATGGTTTCAATTGTGTCCGGTTCTTTGTTCAAGGTGGACCGCACCAATTTTACTTTCCCGTCGCGCTCGACGACCGCGAAGGCATGGCTGGCCCCCGGCGCGATACACAGCGCATGCACCAAACCGCCATAATCAAGGTCAGGCCCTGGCACAGGCGGCTGACCAGGGGCCAGGATGAAATGTTGCAGGGTCCTCTGGTCCCGCAGGATGAAGAGATTGTCGCCATCAACATTTAAGTGCCGCCGGATTACTGAACGCCCAGCTACAACGCCCGTGTCAACCGCTGCGCCCGTTCTGACATCGAGAAGTTTGACGCCGTCCATCGCGTCCAGTACCAGATGACCCGAGTTTGTCACATCGTCCGGTTCATCCGCCAATTGCCATTGTCCCAAAACTTCATTGCTGCTGGTGTTATGTAAGCTGGCTTTAACTTCATTTCCCGATCCAAGACTTCGAAAAACCAGAACGTGCCCGCTGCCGAGGCTGCGCATGCTGTGGTAGGCGTCCCGCTCATGGTCTTCAACATTCAACTGCCATCGCGTTTTTAGATCGCCCTTTTCTGTCAATTGTGAAGTTTCGAATGTCCAATGGGAGGATTGATCCAGTCTTTTGCGCTTCACCACATCAATAAGGCTACTTGGTCCGTAGGTCGCACTCAGAATACTTGATACACCATCGCGCGGTAGTTCAAACAAGGCTCTGACTTCGGGTACATCAGTCAGTGACAGAATGGTTTCAGGCATGAGGTCGCGTTCGCCAATGACACTGTTGATGTATTTCAAGTAACGCAGCCGATCGATCTTGGGGCCGAGTTCCGGAAAGACCCGAAGTACCTCTCCCGTCGATCTGCTGCGCAGGCTCGCGACTTTTGGTTCTCGGGTCAGCAAATTGCCGTCGCTATCAAAGTCATAAACTACGCACGAGCAGCTGACGCCAACTTTTGCATGGGTTTTCACATCAACGATGTCAAAACCGAAAGGTTCTTCCAGCCTACTGTTGATGACCCGTTGTGCCTTGGCATCAGACAACACCTGATGGGGGTGAACGGCGTAGGACAAGAATGGTTGAGTTGCCGCCGCCTCGAAGACAAAGGCTTCCCGGATGTCGGCGCGCACAAAAACCTTGCGCTCCCTTGGTTCAATCAAGGTGATCCAGCCTTTTGATCCCGTGATCATGCGCGATTTTTCTGTGCGCGTTGTGTCGTCGTAAACAGCGACCGTGCCATCCCATAAACCAACCAGCACATCGCCATTTTCCGCCCGAGCCGTTGATGTGCACATGGCTCCCTTGAGATCGATGGTCCAAAGCAGTTCAGCCTCAGTGTCGCCTTCAGGCGCCACCTTCATGCCAAGCACGCCGGGTCCACCACAGCCCACCAGCAGGTCAGGTGCGTGCGAGTGGTAGCTGCGCAAGAAGGTTTCCTGAATGCCCATCTCCATGATCTCGAAACTTACGCCCTGCAGCCGGACTTCGTCCCACGTCTGGTCCTTGGGCCGGTAACGCAGGTCGACATCGATGCTGCCCCGTCCTTCGAAATAGAATGCTGAACCATCAGGGGCAGCCGCAAAGCGCTTATTAGCGCCGGTGGCAAGATCATTGCGCCGGCTCAAAATACCTTCGTCAATTGACCATATGGAGGCGAAGCCGTTTTCGTCTGATGACAGGGTTCTGCCATCGCCCACACTCCAATGCCTGCCGCCGCCCCAGTTGGTGGGGATGTTGTCGGCAATCTCGAAATGAATTGGTTTTCCACCCGACGTCAGTACCGCATAAAGCGCGCGATATGTTTGTGGCAAGACTTCTTCGCCCGGCCTTGCGTCCAAACTCTCCACAGCCAACTTCGCCGCCATGCGCCGATTGCCTGCCTCCAGATGATCGAGCGATTTTTCAGCCTTGGAAATGGTTGCAACCAGCGAGCGTTCTTGTTCGGCCAACTGGCGCGCATTCCTGTCTGACACGATCTGCCAGCCGGTCACTGCGGCGATGGTAAGAAAGACAAGACAGGCTGCGAGGGCAAGATTGCGATTGCGGCGCTGGCGCTGCAAGTCGCGCCGCACCAGCGCATCGTAGCGAAGGCCCGTGAGACCTGAGGCAAGTTTTGCAAGTGCGCGAGCGCGGCCATCACCTGTTGGTCTGGCATCAGCGGCGAGCGGCTCAAAAGGCTTGCCTGACACATTCAATAATCCACCACGCAAGGCAGGCGTGAAGCACTCAAACCGGGGTTCGCTGGCATTGGGTTCACCCGCAACGATCAGCGCAAGTATCTGACCGGGCGCGCTGCGCGTGCGGTTGATGGCATCAAAGTCCCTGATCTCCGCTTCGACATAGCGTGATTGCGCAGAGGCGGGCGAGCAGATGACGATCAAATGCTCCGAACCTGCAACGGCTGTGCGGATTTCAGTTGAGAGATCGGATGAGGCACCCGCATCGTCACGGTCGCGGAAGAATTTGCCGAGCGAGCGGGGCTGGCCGTGCGCCACAAGGTCAAGCGGCAGTTTGTAAACTTAAGACTGTTCAACAACCATTTCGCCCAGGCTGCGTCCCTGTGACTGTAGCTGATGAAGCCTCTGTAGGTCATGTGACGTTCATGGCAAAAACATCTGCGGCAGGCGGTTTCTCATCCCACTGTGCGTCGGCTTCTTGCGGCCAGGCATCGGCGGACCGTCTGCCATGTATCAGCAGCATATCAAGAATGCCAAGGCGGGCTTTCAAGCGGCGGAGCAAATGGGTGGCTTTCAGTGTTTTGGCGACGTAGCCTGACAGCGCGGCCGTCACTTGGGACGACTGGCGCAGGCGACCGGGGGTACTTGCGTAAGCGAAACTGGATATGCGAGGCCGTTGACGGAAAACACTATGCAATTGTGCAACGTAGTGTTGCAGAGCTACACCATGACAGCTCCGGGTCTTGGTCGTGTGAAAACGATTTTGGCGCACCTGGAGGCGCTTGGGATGGCTCCAGAATAGCTCAGGAGGGCCGTACAGCGCAATTTCTTGCGACTGCAAGCGGCGACGTCTTTCGGGTGAAGGGCATCCTGACTTAACCTCGTGGCTCCCAAACCGGCCTTATGGGATCGTGCCGGCACCCCCGTCCTACGCCGTTATGGCTGCCATCAGCTTCTGCACACCGACGATGTTCAGCACGCGCGTCAGATTATAGGTCAGCACACAGAGCGCCATCTCGGTTGCGACCTTCGGCAGCGTCTTGCATAGGAAGTGCGTCGCGCCCATCCGCATCTTCAGGGTGCCGAACGGATGCTCGACCGTTTCGCGGCGTGTACGCATGGCTTGCGGGTTTTCGTCGAGCCGCTGCTGCACTTCTTCAAGTAGCGTCTCGTGCTCCCATCGGGAGATCCGGCGCTCTTTGCCGGGCGTGCACTGATCTTTCAGCGGGCACGCTTGGCAGGCATTGGTCGAGTAGCGATGCAACGTCTTGCCGGCTTCCTCGGACGTCATGTGATAGGTGAGCCGCGCTCCAGCCGGACAAACATAAACATCGTCCTCCGCAACGTAGCGGAAATCCTGCTTGCCGAAGCGGCCATCGGACTTTGCGCTCGACGTCATCGGCTTGGGCAACGTCACCGTGACGCCCGCCTCGGCGCAGGCTAGGATTTCAAGGCTGCTGTAGTAGCCACGGTCGGCAACGGCTTCGAGCGTATCGCTTTGCAGGACGGCTTTGGCCTGCTCGGCCATGTTGGCAAGTTGCGCCCGATCCGTGCCGGTATTCGTGACTTCATGCGCGATAATCAGATGATGTTCCGTGTCGACCGCGACTTGCACGTTGTAGCCAACGACGCCCGAGCCGCGACCGCTGGTGGCCATCGATCTTGAATCGGGATCGGTCAGCGATATCTGCTGATCGGGCGAGGCTTTCATCAGCGCCTCATGCGCCGAGAGCCGCTGCATCTCGCTTTCCAGTTTGACCAGTTTCTCCTTCAGCCGAACCGTTTTCATGGCCAGCGCCTCGGTCGGCTCCTGCCGGTCGATGGTATCGAGCTGACTGAGATAGCGCGCGACACTCTCTTCCAGTTGCGCCCGCCGCCGCTCCACTTTGCCGACCGTGAAGTTCTTGTCGCGATTGTTCACAGCCTTGAACTTGCTGCCGTCGATGGCAACACTGGCTTTCGTCAGCAGGCCGATCTCCCGGCACAGATCGATGAACTGCGCGCAGACCTTGCGGATGGCCGGGCCATTGTCCTTGCGGAAATCAGCGATCGTCTTGTGGTCGGGCGCCAGGCGGCCTAGCAGCCACAACACTTCGAGATTGCGTCCGGCCTCGCGCTCAAGCCGGCGGCTCGACTGCACGCGATTGAGATAGCCGTAGATGTAGAGCTTCAGAAGAAAGGCCGGGTGATAGGACGGCCGGCCCGTCGCGGCCGGGTCAACACCAGCAAAGCCAAGCCCGACAAGTTCAAGCGCATCAACGAAGGCGTCGATCGCCCGGACTGGATTGTTCTCGTCGATCCAATCGTCGAGGCATTCGGGCAACAGTGTCGACTGCCCGCGATCTGCTCCTTGCACGAACCGTGTCATGATCTCCCCCGCAAATCACGTGGAGACTCATAGCACGGAGAGCGTTTCCACACAGCCAGGGTCACTTCCAGTCCTGACAGAAAATCCAATGTCCGGTGTTCGCAATTCGCGTCAACGGGTCATAGGCCGCGTTGGGGTAAGACGCGATCAACCGGACGTTGTGCGATCGCGCTCAGGACATGGACCATGCCAGACTCTATCTCGGGAGGTCATGGGGAATAGACGTGTGCGGACGAACAAGCAGCATGCCGCCGCGGCAGCCTGACGCACCAACAACGCATCGCCGACGCAAGCGACACGCACCCTCGACGCAACCCGCACGCAACGCCACCGCCACGCAACTCCGCCCGGCCCCCGCTACTCCACCCGGTCGTCGCGGTAGACGCGTTCGCGTTGCTCGTGCCGCTCCTGGGCTTCCAAGCTCAGGGTTGCGACGGGACGGGCTTCCAGGCGCTTGAGGCCGATCGGTTCGCCGGTCTCTTCGCAGTAGCCGTAGCTGCCGTCCTCGATGCGGCCGAGCGCGGCGTCGATCTTGGAGATCAGCTTGCGCTGGCGGTCGCGGGCGCGCAGCTCGATGGATTTGTCGGTCTCCGAGGTCGCACGATCGGTGATGTCGGCGTGCTGGTTGGTGTCCTCGTGCAGGGTGGCCAGCGTCTCGCGCCCCTCGCGCAGGATCTGGTCGCGCCACGCCATCAGCTTGCGGCGGAAGTAGAGGGTCTGCAGCTCGCCCATGAAGGGTTCGGTTTCGCTGGGGGCGTAATCCGGCGGCAGGCCGTCAGCCGTGGTCGCGGGCGATTTGGCGGGCTTTTGACTGCTTGGGCCGGGTTTCAGCCCGGTGGTCTCATCTGTCCGGCGCGCCATGGTTCTCAACCCCTTGCTCATGCTGCCTTGCGCACGTTGTCCCGCAATATCCCGCACCGGTTGATTACCCGAAGACCATGACGATCCGGCGGCGCGCTCTGTATCCTCGGGGTCGCAGCCCAAGTCAAGGGAGGGTCGAATAACATGTTGAAAGACAAGAATTTTAATCGCAGATGCTGATGTGGGTCAGGCTTGAGTCGGTGCGCTGCGGGAAAACTGCCGTCAAGCCGCCGCAATTGGGCATGGCCTGGGTGATCACCTGGGGGACAAGAGTGCAATTCAGTTCTGCAACTTAAGGTTGCATTCATCGCGCAAGGCGATACTCGCATCAGGTTACGAGATGACAGTGACCGCCAACGACCGACCTGACCGAAAGACCGATCCGATGCAGATGTCCATCCAATCCACCGGCCACCACGCCACCGG
Source organism: uncultured Alphaproteobacteria bacterium (assembly GCA_963732765.1). Taxonomy (GTDB): domain Bacteria; phylum Pseudomonadota; class Alphaproteobacteria; order Rhizobiales; family Hyphomicrobiaceae; genus JANYHF01. The sequence continues at coordinate 931,172 of CAVTAS010000010.1, forward strand.
CCAACCGACGCCCAAGGCCGCCACCGCCTTGGCCTGGATCGGCCAGCCTGCCGAGCCGGCGCCGAACGCGCCGACCTTCCCGGAAACGCTTTGTCAGTCCGTTCCGCGACGACCCTGACGCACCCGCAACCTCTCTCGATCACGCCTTCCGGCAGCGGCGGCCAACCCCGTTCCGCGTAGCGCTCGCTGTTGCCGATCTGCCACATACCGCCCGCCCCACAACAGCCAGAGGAGGACCCAACCCAAAGCCTGCTGTCCGCCCGACCCATGCGCCTCACGTGGGCGGGATCGGCAGCACCATCGCCAAGTCTTGTCGAAGCCCGGTACGGCCTGCCACCTCAGGACGCCCCCGCTCCCCGCACCCACCAAGGGGGCTCCCACCGGGATTGGACCAGCATTGGCGCGAGATATGGCGTCCCCACAATGCCAAAAAACCCCGCTCCGTCGCCTCCGGAGCGGGGGTCTCGTTGTGTCACGGACTTCTCGTGAATTTTCGCGAATATTACTCGTTACTACTCGAATTTTACTGCAGGTTCCCAGTGTTTCCTGGGCTTTCTAGGGCGCCAGATCGATGTCCAGGATGGCCATGCGCAGCTCGTAGGAGGTCTCGCCATCCTCCTCCAGCTTGTAGACCAGCCCCAGGAATTCATCGCCCCGATGCACTTCCAGCATGTCGTTTTTCTTGGGGACGGGCTTCAGTTTCAGATCGGCAGAGCCCAGCGAGCGCCGCAGGTATTTCTCCAGGGAAGTCGTTTCCTCGCGCGTCACGGCAGCTCTCCTGACTTCGAAAATTCGGGGGGTCGATGCGGCCTGATACTACTTGGCCGCGTCGGCATCAAGGTTGCGCGCGAACATCTGATCCATGGTGCGTGCCGGATCGCTACAGTCCGACGTCCCGATCACTTTGGCTGGCACGCCCGCCACGGTGGTACGCGCGGGAACAGATTTCAGAACCACTGAGCCGGCGGCAATTTGCGAGCAATTTCCGATAGTTATGTTGCCTAGCACCTTGGCGCCGGCGCCGATCATGACGCCGTCACCGATCTTGGGGTGGCGGTCGCCGCTCTCTTTGCCGGTGCCGCCAAGCGTCACCGAATGCAGGATCGAGACGTTGTCGCCCACCACCGCCGTCTCGCCGATCACCAGCGCATGGCCGTGATCGATGAAGATGCCGCGCCCGATTTTGGCGGCCGGATTGATGTCCATGGAGAAGACGCGGCTGGCCTGGCTCTGCAGATAGAGCGCGAAATCGCGCCGCCCTTGCTGCCAGAGCAGATGCGCAAACCGGTGCGTCTGCAGGCCATGAAAACCTTTGAAATACAGCAAAGGCTCGATCAGCCGGTCGCAGGCGGGATCGCGCTCGCGCACCGCCATCAGGTCGGCACGAAAGATTTCGCCCAACCGCGGATCGTCCTGCAGCAGCTCGTAGAACGTATCGTAGAGCAACCCGGCATCCACATCAGCATGCATCAAGCGTTGCGCCAGACGGTGGCAGATCGCCTCTTCCAAGCGGTCGTGGTGCAAGATGGTCGCGAAAATGAAACCGCCCAGCGCCGGCTCGCGCGCAATCGCCGCCTCGGCCTCCAGGCGCACTTGCGCCCACACCGGATCGACGATCTCCAAGTTGCTGTTGGCCGCCTTGGTGTGGGTCCTGTTCATGCCTTGCTCCATCGGGGACGTTTCCCCCGTAGCACTCTATCACACAAGTGCCCGAGGGGCATCACTCGCCTCATGGTCGGGTCTAGCTTCACGAGGATGCGTTCAGCTTCGGCATCCACGGCTGAGCTTGCCCGGCCCTCGCTTAGACTCTAGCGTGCGTGCGTTCCCTCGGAGACACCTGCTTTGCTGTCTGCCCCCGCCCTTCCTTTGCGACCCGCCACCATCCTGCTCGCCAGTCTTGCCATAGCGCTGGTCGGCGCCGGCTGGGGCGCCTATTGGATACCCACGCGCTGGATGCAGGCCCATGGCGTCGGCCCGGCCTGGATGTCGATGGCGACCTCGCTGGTCGTGCTGGCCGCGACGCTGCCTGCGATGCTGGCGCGCCCTCAGGCCGTGCGCTCGCTGAGGTTGCCGGGGCTCCTCACCGGGGCATTGATGGCAGCCGGATTTTCCGTCTACAATGTCAGTCTGATCCTGACGACGGTCGTTAGCGCGGTGCTGCTGTTCTACCTCAGCCCGTTGTGGAGTGCGCTGCTTGGCTGGCTTCTGCAGGGCGAGCGGTTGAGCGCGGCCCGGCTCGCTGCCCTTGCGCTTGGGTTTGCCGGCCTCGCGCTGACGCTCGGTTTCGAGCACGGCTGGCCCATGCCGCGGCAACTGGGCGACTGGCTGGCGCTGACCGCTGGCATACTTTGGGCCGTGGGATCGATGCGCAGCTATTCGGCAACCGGCACCGGCATGCTGAGCAACGTACTGTCGTTCAATTTAGGCGGCGCCGTCACGTCACTGGCTTGTGTGCTCCTGCTGCCAGTCACGGCCGGGAGCGCCGTCCCGACCCTTGCGGCCTGGCAGGCGACACTGCCCGCCCTCATTGCTCTGGGCCTGTTGTTCGTCCTGCCCTCGACGCTGATCCTGGTCTGGGCTACGCAGCATCTGCCCGCACCCCGGGTCGGCATTCTGATGATGACGGAGATCGTCGCCGGCACCGTCACGGCGGCGCTGCTGGCCGGCGAACCGTTCGGGTGGCGGCAGATTTTCGGCACACTTGTCATTATTGGCGCCGGCGTTCTCGAAGTCAGCAGCCGCATCCCCCTCAAAATGCAACAGAGTATTTCTTGATGGTGAAACGACCCAGTGCGCTCGACCGCCTCGACCCGGCCGCCGCAAGCAAAAGCATCGATCACAGGTTGCTCAACCGCTTTCCGCTGTTCCCCGATATGGTGACACGGGCGGGCAAGCGCATCCCCAAGCGCGTTGCAGGCTATTTCCTGGGCGGCGCCGATACTGAAAGAGGGTTGGCCGAAAACATGACGGCATTCCAGCGCATCCGGCTGTTGCCGCGCTACGGCTTGGATGTCTCAAACCGCAGCACCAAGGTCGACCTGTTCGGCAAAACTTACAGTTCGCCCATTGGTGTTGCCCCACTCGGTTACACCAGCGCTATCTGGCCTGGGGCAGAGCAAGCGCTGGCGACCGCCGCCGAACGGGCGAACCTGCCGTTTATCACCAGCACCTTCGCCATCGACCCGATGGAGAAGATCGCGACTTACGCTCCGACCTGCGCCTGGCTGCAGCTTTACTATTTCAAGTCGATGGAAACGACGCTCGATCTAGTCTCCCGCGCCGGGAAAGCCGGCATCAAGGTCATTGCCCTGACTATAGATATCCCGGCCTATTCCAAGCGCACGCGCGACCATCGCAACGGTATGGAATTCCCTCCAGTAGTGTCGCCAAGCCTGCTGTGGGAAGTTGCTCAGACGCCAACCTGGTCGATGGAGTTCCTCAAGCGGCCTTATCCGCTGGCGGGCAATCTCATGCCCTACGCGCGCGATCCCAAAGGCGGCGAGCAGGCCATGCGCGAGTTGTTCGCGGCGGTCGGAACACAGGCCATCACCTGGGACGAGATCGCGGTCATCCGCAAGGCCTGGCCGGGCAAACTGGTGATCAAAGGCATCCAGCATCCCGACGATGCTGAGACGGCGCTGCAGTTAGGGGCGGACGGGGTCATTGTCTCCAACCACGGCGGCCGGCAGCTGGATGCCGCGCCCGCCTCCATCGACAGCCTTCCCGCCGTCGCCGAGCGGGTCGGCTCGCGCATGACGGTGATGATGGACAGCGGCGTGCGCTCGGGTCTCGACGTGGTCAAAGGACTGGTGCGCGGCGCGCAATGCTGCTTTCGCCGGCCGGCCGTTCGTCGCCGCCTGCGCTGCAGCCGGCCTCAAGGGCGCGCCCTACGCCATGCAGCTGTTCCAGGACGAAATCGATACCGCCTTCGGCCAACTCGGCATATGTGGCGTGCGCGAGGCGATAGGTGACCGCGCCAGAGAATTTCACTAGACTGCCCGTTAGCCATTGATCTGCTGCCCAACCGCACCATTTGTCCGTGTGCTTGGTTTAAGAGCAAGCCGCCCCCGTCCCCAGGTCCATTCAGGAGCCACCGATGACCACTTTGACCCGCCGCACCTTCGCCATGTCCTTGGCCGTGGCGGCCGGATTGTCTGCCAGCGCCGCTTTCGCCGACAGCAAGCAGTTGCGCGTGCTGAACTGGCAGGGCTACGGCACCGACGAGAAGTGGGCGCTGGAAGCCTTCGAGAAGAAGACCGGCATCAAGGTGGTGCACGACTACTTCAACTCGGAGCAGGAGATGCTGACCAAACTGCGCACGGCTCCGGGGACCTATGACGTGGTGCTGATGAACAACATCTACGTCATGGACGCGGCCAAGGAAGGCCTGATCCAGCCCATCGACGAGAAGAAGATCTCCAACTTCGCCGATCTGTCGCCAGCCCTGCGCGATAGCGACCGCTTCGTGAAGGACGGCAAGCATTTCGCCATATCGTGGGTCTGGGGCGTGACCAGCTTTGCCATCAACACCGACAAGATCAAGCCAGCGCCCGACTCCATCGAGGCCATCTGGGACCCCAAGAACAAGGGCAAGGTCGGCTTCCGCGACGATGCGATGGAGGCCGTGCAGTTGGCAGCGCTGGCCACCGGTCAGGACATGAACAACCCGGCCGACCTGGGCAAGATCAAGGACAAGCTGAAGGCGCTCGGACCGCAGCTCAAGACCCTGTGGGCTTCGGAAGACGAATGGAACAAGCATGTTTCGGCTGGCGACTACGACATCGCCAGCTATTGGTCGGGATCGGCCGCGCGCTCTAAAAAGGCGTTCAAATTGCCGGTGAGCTTCATCATCCCCAAGGAAGGCGCCATCGGCTGGTTCGACGGCTTGACGGTCGCGGCCAAGGCACCCAATCCCGACGGCGCACATGCCTTCATCGACTACATGGTCAGTTCGGACTTCTATGTGCCCTGGGACAATAACGTCGGCGCGCCGGCCTCGGCCAATACCAAGGCCAACGCAATGCTGCCCGAGGATGCGCTGAACCGCGCCGTTCTGAGCAACCCGGATGTCATGAAGCGCTTGCAGTTCATGGCCCCAGCCAGCGACGAGACGCGCAAAAAGTACGATGAGCTCTGGACCGAAGTGAAGACCGGGTTTGCGCAGTAGGCTCGCCGTTTGTTCCAGGACGTCTGCGACCGGGGTCCAACTTGGCTCCGGTCGGTTTGTTTTTGCGATCCCTCTGGAGACGCCATGACCAAGAAACCACCTGTCTCGCCGCCAAAGCCCCTCAGCCTCGACCCCATCGAGGCCGCCATCGCCGATATTGCGGCCGGCAAACCCGTGGTGGTGGTCGACGACGAGGACCGCGAAAACGAGGGCGACATCATCATGGCGGCGGCCAAGGCCACGCCGGAGTGGATCGCCTTCACCATCCGCCACACGTCGGGCATCTTGTGTGTGCCGCTGCCGCTCAGTGAGGCGCGCCGGCTCAACCTGCAGCCGATGGTCGCCGATAACGACGCACCGCTCTCCACCGCCTTCACGGTCTCGGTTGATGTGCGCGAGGGCTTGACTACCGGCATCTCTGCCGAAGAGCGCACCAACACCATCCGTGCGCTCGCCAACCACAACGCCGCCCCGCGCGATTTCGTCCGTCCCGGCCACATCTTCCCGTTGGTGGCCCGCGAAGGTGGCGTGTTGATGCGCACCGGCCATACCGAGGCGGCCGTCGATCTCGCTCGTCTTGCCGGCCTCCCCCCGATTGGCATGCTGGCCGAGATCGTCAACGACGATGGCAGCGTGAAGAAGGGTCCGCAGATCGAGAAGTTCGCGCGCGAGCACGGGCTGAAACTGGTCTCCATCGACGACCTGATCGCCTATCGCCAGCAGCGCGAGAAGCTGATCTCGCGGGTGTCCACCAGCAGCGCCAGGACCGCGGCCGGCGACGCGCAAGTCATTGTCTATTCGACCCCGTTCGATACCGCCCATCACGTGGCCGTGGTGGTCGGCGACATGACCAAAGCTCAGCAGGGCGGCGTGCTCGTCAGGTTGCATCGCGAAGACACGGTGGGCGATGTGTTCGCCGGCGCCGACAGCCCGATGTCCAAGGTGCTGGATCGCATCCGCAAGGAAGGCCGCGGCGTCGTCATCTACTTGCGCGAGGGCGCGGTGGGTGTCGCCTCGGCCGGCCGCACCGAAGGCGGCGGCGACGGCTCGGGCAGCACCATGAGCCGACGCGAGCAATGGCGCGAAATCGGCCTGGGCGCGCAGATCCTGAAGGACCTCGGCGTGCGCTCGATCCGCGTGCTGTCGAGCAAGGACCGCCAGTTCAAGGGTCTGGCCGGGTTCGGCGTCGAGATCGTGGGCACGGAGAAGCTGGACGGCTCGTGACGGGATCGCGGCGTTGACATCCCCCCGCCACTCAGCCATATCTCGCCGCTCAGCGGCCACCCCAGGGTGCCCGCTTAACAGGCGCTGCCCGAGGCTCAAGACCTGAAAGTCCGGTTCCGTAACGGTTCCGGCGCCACAGGGCGCGGTGAAGAACGAGGAACTGCCATGTACGCGGTCATCAAGACCGGCGGTAAGCAATATCGTGTTGCCGCCAATGACGTCATCGAAATCGAGAAAGTATCCGGCAAGGTCGGCGACTGGGTGCAGTTTGCCGAAGTGCTGATGGTCGGCGGCGAGAGCGCCGTCGAAGTTGGCAAGCCTATGGTCAAGGGCGCGTCCGTCGCCGCCGAGATCGAAGACCAGGGCCGGGCCGATAAAGTCGTCATCTTCAAGAAGCGCCGCCGCCACAACTATCGGCGCAAGAAGGGCCATCGTCAGCATCTGACGACCGTCCGCATCACCGAAATCCTCACCGCAGGCCAGGCGCCGTCGAAGACTGCGATCCCGGCCATCTGGGACGCCGCTGTCGGCCGCATCGCCACGCCCCGGCCGATCGTTCCGAACGGCCTGCATTCGCTCAGCCGCAAGACCGGCCGCAGCCAGGCCGTCCGCCTGGTCGAAACCAAGCGCGGCCAGGCCGCGCATGACCACGACGGGCATGACCATGAGGGTCACGTCCATGCCGGTCATGACCACGGCCACGACCACGGCAAGCCACATACCCACAAGCCGACTGGCACCGACAGTTATCGCCTGTTGACCGCCCCCGAGGGCGCGGCCGACGATCTCGGCCGCATCGGCGGCGTTGCCGACAAGACCGCTGAAGTGTTGAACCGCAACGGCATCTTCCACTTCTGGCAAATCGCCGCGATGAGCGACGACGAGGCCGCCAAGCTCGAGAAGATCCTGAAGTTCCCCGGCCGCATCCGCCGCGAAGAGTGGCGCGAGCAGGCCAAGGAACTGATGTCCGGCATGGCCCCCCGCGCCAAGGTCGACCAGGTTGGCGATATGTCCTCTGGCCGTCAGCAGGCGTTCAAGCGTCTCGCTGCTCCGCTTGGCGGCAAGGCTGACGAACTCGGCCTGATCAGCGGCGTCGCCGACAAGACCGAGCAGTTGCTCAACGACAGCGGTGTGTTCCACTTCTGGCAGGTCGCCAACATGACTGACGCGGACATCGCCGAGCTTGAGAAGGATCTCAAGTTCCCGGGCCGCATTAAGCGCGAGGAATGGCAGGAGCAGGCCCGTGAGCTGATCGCCGGCAAGGCACCGCGCGCCAAAGTTGATCGCGAGCGTGGCAACAGCTAAACTCAGTTTCAAATCACGACGCGGACAGATGCTCCGCAGGACCAAGGACGACACACTATGGCTCACCATAAGGGCGGCGGCTCTACGCGAAACGGCCGCGACACAGCGGGTAAGCGCCTCGGCGTCAAGAAGTACGGCGGCGAGCACGTCATTTCCGGCAACATCCTGATCCGCCAGCGCGGCACGGAATGGCACCCCGGCACCGGCGTCGGCATGGGCGTCGACCATACGATCTACGCGGTGGTTGAAGGCCAGGTCGAGTTCCGCCGCCGCCAGAAGGGTCGCATCTACGTATCCGTGATCGAAAAGGGCGCAGCTGCGGCCGGCTCGGGCGCGACGGCGCGTGGCAAGGCAAGCGGCAAGGCGGCCCCGGCGGCCAAGCCGAAGCTGATTGCAGCCGAGTAGGCTGCGAACCGACGGTATCGGATTGAAGGGCGGCACGCGTGTCGCCCTTTTTCGTTCGGTGTCCGGAACTTGCGGCGTAGCGCGGCTCTTGCCGGTGTTGCCCGATTATCGAGCCGCAACAAGTTCCTCGCACCTCCTACCGCGACAACCTCCGTGCTGACGCGCCGGCGCGACCACTGATAGACTGCCGTCATGGTCGAGATCGCCACCCAACGCCTCATTCTGCGGACACCGCGCACAACCGATGCCGAACGGCTGTCCGGACTGTCGAGCGATCTTGACGTCGCGCGCATGACGACGCGAATTCCGCATCCAAACAGCGTCGCCAACATCCTGGCTTGGCTGGCGGGAAGTGAGGCGGGAGCGGAGCAAAATTTCGTCGCGACCTTGAACGGGGAGATCATCGGTGTCTGCAGCTTTCGTCAGGATCCAGATCCCGCGATTGGCGAACTTGGCTACTGGGTGGGCAAGCCCTATTGGGGCCGGGGCTATGCGACCGAAATGGCGCGTGGCCTGATCCGCCATGTCTTTGCGACGACCGCCCGCACGGCCTTGCCAATCAGTCATTTCATTGACAACCCTGCCTCCGCTCGCGTCATCGGCAAATGCGGTTTCAAACCGGTCGGCCGACGCTCATTGCACTGTATTTCACGCGGCGCGGATGTCGTTGCGCTGACGTACAGCCTGACCCGCGCCGAGGCCGAAGCCCAACCGTGGTACCACGCCTCGTGATCACGCTGCACACAGAGCGCCTCACCTTGCGCCCGCTGGCCCAAGCCGATGCTCCCGCGCTCGCCGCCATGGCTGGCGATCCGCGGGTGGCCTTGAAACTTGCCGATATCGCCCTGCCGTTCGACGAGCGGGCCGCACGCGCCTGGTTGCGGCCGACCTGGATGGATGCGCGCGTCGGTATCGAACGCGAAGGCAAGCTGATCGGCAGCATCTCCTACCACTACGCGTTCGGAGCCGTCGGCGGGCTCGGCTACTGGCTGGGCGCCGAGCACTGGGGCAAGGGATACGCCCGCGAGGCCGCCGACGCGGTTGTGCGGCATGGCTTCACAAACGATCGGTTGCAACGCTTCCTGTCGGCCCATTTCATCGACAATCCCGCCTCTGGACGCGTGCTGACGAAGCTCGGCTTCCGCCCCTTCGGGCGCGGTCTGGATTGGTGCGAAGCGCGTAGTCAGAGGGTCGAGGCCATCTACTACGCGCTGCAGCGCGCCGAAGCTGGTTTCGCCCCCGCCCGCAGCACCTGGAGCGCCTGGCTCGGCATCGCGCCGCTGCGTAGGCTGAGGGTAGGTCATTGATCGCGCTACCGACCTCCCAGTCCGATGCGCGCACGGCCTATCACGCCGGCCTTGCGCTGGTGATCGCCTCCACCATCGCCTGGAGCACGGCCGGGCTCTTCACGCGCCTGCTGACACTGGACGCCTGGACCATGCTGGTCTGGCGCGGGGTGTTCGGGGGGCTGGGCGTGATCGCCGTCATGGTGCTGTTGAAGGGACCGGGGTCGCTGCGCGATTTCGGCCGGCTTGGCCTCGCAGGCTGGACCTATGGCCTGCTCGGCGCCTTCGCGATGATCTGTTTCATCACCTCGCTGCGCTACACCACTGTCGCCCATGCGGCCGTCATCTACGCCACGCTGCCATTCCTGGCGGGGGCCTTGGGATGGTTTGTTCTGCGCCAACGGCCCTCGCTTGGCGCGGGCCTGGCTGCTGTGGCGGCGCTGGCTGGCGTCGGCCTGATGGTCGGCTATGGCGCCGAGGGCGGGTGGTTCGGCGACCTCCTCGCCCTCGGCATGACCATCGCTATGGCGGTCTTTATCGTCATTGCCCGGATCAACACCGGCCTGCCCGTCATGGCGGCGTCCGCGCTCTCGGGCCTGGCCAGCGCCGCAATGGCGCTGCCCTTTGCGCATGTCCTGGTCGTGACGCCCCACGACCTCTGGCTGCTTGCCGGCTTCGGGTTGATCAATTCGGCGCTCGGCCTTGCCCTCTTTTCGATCGGCTCGCGGCGCCTTCCTCCCATCGAGACAGCGCTGATCGGCGCGTTGGATGCGCCGCTCGCACCGGTCTGGGTGTGGCTGGCGTTCGGTGAGACGCCGAGCCTGCCGACGCTGGCTGGCGGCGGGATCGTGTTCGCCGCGGTAGCTGCGCACATTGCGCGCGAGGCGATGCGGCAATCTAAGATACGCCAATGAATACCGGCCTTTCTCACATCATCCGCGTTAAGCCGCCATCCACGCGCAGGCTCTGCCCGGTGATGTAGCTGGCCTTGTCCGAGACCAGGAAGGCCGCCGCATTGGCGATCTCCTCGGCGCGGGCGTAGCGGCCCATTGGAATGCGGTCGCGACGTGTCTGCTTCTCGGGCAGGCTATCGGTGAAGCCGGGCAACAGCGCGTTCATGCGGATACCGTCTTGGGCGTATTGATCCGCAAACAGCTTCGTCCAGGCGCTGAGCGCGGCGCGCAAGGTGGTCATCGGGAAATCGCTCTCGGGTTCGAACGCGAAGGCCGAGGAGATGTTGAGGATGGCGCCGCTTTTTTGTGCGCGCATGATCGGCGTCACCAACCGCGTCAGCCGAATGACGTTGAGCATCACCATGTCGAAGCCCTTGTGCCAGTCGGCATCGGTAATCTCCAGGAGCGGGCCCTTGGGCGGATGACCGGTATTGGTGACGACGGCGTCGATGCGGCCGAACCGCTTCATGGTCTCGGCCACCAGCCGCTCCAGATCCGCCGGCTCGGTGACGCTGCCGCGCATCCCGAAGCCGCCAAGTTCAGCGCCCAGCCCTTCCACCGTAACGCCCGGCGACAACAGCGCCAGTTTGAACCCGTCGGCCGCCAGCGCCGTGGCGATGGCCGCTCCGATCCCGCGGCCGGCGGCGGTGACGATGGCGACTTTGGTCATGATGGCTCCTCAATGATCGGCTAGAGTGTTCCGGTTATGCTGCGATGCACATTGAACTTGCAACGCGCACGCGGCAGCTTACCATTTCCTGGTCCGAGGCTTGGCACGTAACGTCTCAGAGGTGGCGCGATGCAGTATGTGTGCGATGCCGGTGCGGCCACCTGGTTCCGCATCGAGACGATGGCGGAAGCGGCGCAGGAATCGCTGATGATGAGCCATGCCGTCGAGCGCTACTTCCGCGACGCGGAAGAAAAGGCCGTCAAGTCCTACACGCCGCCGCCGGGCGCGCGGCTTTCGGAACAGAACATCGGCCTCAAGGGGCACATCAAGCGCAGTATGCCGATGTTCCTTACGCTTCGCAACGGCGAAGGCACGGCCCTGGTCACCGCCATGCTGCCGCCCGCCGGCGTCGATCCCTCCAGCTTCCGTCCCATCCTGGTCGGGCCGAACAATGCCGATCCGTACAAAGAACACATCGCCGCGATCAGTGTGCTCGCTCAGCACTTCGACCTCACGCTCGATCCCGGCCGCTGCTATCCGTACCGGCGCGCTTGAGCAAGGCCGTTGCGGCATCGGACCTGCTAGCACGATGCCGCGATCACGTGTGCCCGCATCGGGGCCTCGATCGGACCACTGCCGAAGCGTTGCGCCAGGGCCGCTGCGGCCAGCTCCGTCACCTCCTCCAGCCGCGCGGCGTCGCGCGATACGATTTCCGATCGCATCGGCGTGCCCTGGCACATTGCCAGCGCGGCATCGCGCGGCGAAGCGGCGCGGGCGGTCCGATCGACCGTTTCGATGGCGATCCTGGCAAAGCCCGCCTCGGTCAATTCACGCCGGATCAGGTCCAGGTCGTGGTAACCATGCGGTACACGGACCATAAACGTCGATGGCGCCGCGGGGAATGCGCTGGCCACCGCCTCCGATACGATACCGGCGATGGGATTGGTCTCGATGCGATCCCAGACGTTGAACAGGAACGTCCCGCCGGTCGTCAGAACGCGCAAGGCCTCGCGGTAGGCTTTGGCCCGGTCCGGAAAAAACATCGCGCCGAACTGGCACACCACCGCCTCGAAGCTTTGATCCGCAAACGGCAGCGCCAGGGCGTCGGCCTGTTGCAGCGTGATGCCGGCCGGCAACGATCCGGCAGCCCGCGCCCGGTCCAGCATCGGCTGGTTGAGATCGGTGGCGACCAGTGTCACGTCCGTGCCAAGGCGCGCAGCCATGGCGCGCGTCACGACGCCCGTCCCGGCGGCGGTTTCCAATATACTCCGAGGGCGGATCGCCGCGAGCCGTTCCGCCAGGTCCTGGGCGTAGGGCTCAAACAGCATCGGCACCATGTAGCGGTCGTAAATCTCGGGGATCGATCCCGTGAACAGCTTGTCGCTTGCGATCATGAACGTGCTCCTTGAAGACCGGTCGGCTCCGGAGCCGGCTGCACCGCTGCCACGCTGAGACTGAGATCCAGCGCCTTCATGACCTTGAGAATGGTCGCGAACTCGGGATGCCCATCGGCGCTAAGGGCCTTGTAGAGCCCTTCGCGCGACATCCCCGCTTGCCTGGCAATCTCGGTCATACCCTTGGCGCGCGCGACGGTGCCAAGTGCGTGGGCGATCTCGCCAGCGGTGCCATCGGCAAACACTTCGGCGAGATAGGCCGCGATGATCTCGGGGCCGTCGAGGTGCTCGGCCACATCGAAACGGGTTGTCTTGAGCGTCATGGCGCATCCTTTGATGTAGCGAGCAATGCCTTCGCACGGACTATGTCATTGTTCTGCGTGCCTTTGTCGCCGCCAGCTAGCAACAGGATAACCGTGGCGCCGGTCCGGCAAAAACAGATTCGGAAGCGCAATGAGTTCGGGTCGCTTAGACCCGCGCCAGCCGCGGCGGCTGCACCAGCTTGCCCATGATGCCGAACCCCTTGGCCCCGCTGGCGGCCGGGATGTTGTTGGCCAGCAGGTTCACTGTAGCATGCGCCAGCACCGCGAACTTGATCGCCTCCTTGAACGCCGCCGGCACGCCGAATTCGTCCGAAAGCGTCAGCCGCAGCCCCTTGGGCATGTGCGCGGCCAGCCGCTCCATGAGGAAACCGTTTCGCGTGCCGCCGCCCGACGCCATGATGGTCTTGATCTCGGCTATTGTCCTCACGTTATCCGTTATCGAGCGCGTTATGGCGTAGGCGGCAAATTCCGTCACGGTCGCCATCAAATCGGCGTCGCTGAGATGGGCGTAGTCGGCCATGAAGGCGTCGGCATAGGCCGAACCAAAGTCCAGCCGCCAGGCGCTGCGCGGCACTGGCCGCTTGAAGAAATCGTGATCCTTCAGCCGCGCCATCAGCTTGGGCTCGACCTTGCCCGACCGCGCCAGCGCGCCGTCCTTGTCATAGGGCTTGCCCTGACGTTTCCGCATCGCATGGTCGAGCATGACGTTGCCCGGCCCGGTATCGAAGGCCATCATTCTGGCGCGGTCGGCATGAGCCAGCTGGCAGTTGGCGATGCCGCCGATGTTCAGGGTCAGAATCGGGCCGATGTCTCTGAAGGCGACAAAGTCGAGATACTGCATCAGCGGCGCGCCGGTTCCTCCAAGGGTGTGGTCCATGGGCCGGAACTGCGTGACGGTCGGAGTCTGGCAGACCTCGGCCACGATCGAGGGTTCGCCGATCTGCAACCCGCACGCAAACGGCCCATCCAGCCAGCGCGCGACGATGTCGGCGTCATAGTCGAAATTCTTCAGCTGCGAATGGATCGGCGGCTCCTGATAGATGGTCTGCCCGTCATAGCCGATGACTTCCAGGTCGCCCGGCTTGAGGCCGGCCTCGCGCATGAAGGCGCGGGCCGACTGGGCATAGACCGCCCCGGCCAGGTAATTGAGACGATTGAACTCGAAGAGGGAAATCTGGTTCTCGAAGGCGCGCAGCACGAGTTCGGCGACTGGCTTGGGCCAATCGTAGCTGTTGCCGCGAATGAACTTCGGCCGCTGCGGATGGCCGTCGGGGGCGGGGGTCAGCTCGACCAGCACGACGTCGATGCCGTCAAAGGAGGAGCCGGAGTTCAGGCCGAGGGCGAGGGGCATGCGGAAGACCTCCCGGGTTGTGGTCTTGAAGGACGATGCGCGATGATATGGGAGCGAGACGAAAGGCGCCAGTTGTAGGGACGGCTTGCCGCCGGCTTCAAGCACCTTGCTCGTTGCGAGAGGGCGGCCGCAAGCCGCCCCTACCGACGACCTCCGTGCTCCACGAACCAAGAAACCGCGCGCTCATCGTCATCCCGGCGCAGGCCGGACCTGTCCAATCATCGCGAAGATCAGAATTTCCCGCGTGGAACCAGCGAGCATTCTGGCGGCTTGGTCAGGTCCCGGCCTGCGCCCATAGGCGCTAAGATAAGCGCGGCCGCGCTCTTTTTTTCCCCTCTCCCCCGTTTTCCGGGGGAGAGGAGAGCGCCCCGCGCAGCCGCCTTTTTGCGGCAAGCGCTGGGCGGTCGGTGAGGGGCAGGATCTGGCGCCGACTCCGGCGTTATCCGAACAGCTGCGGAGCCAGATCCTGCCCCTCATCCGGCCCTTACTCCCTCGCGCCATGCGCTCGGGGGGCCACCTTCTCCCCCAAAATGAGGGGGAAGGAAAAGACGCCGCGCTTATCCTGGCGCCTATGGGCCTGCGCCAGGATGAGGAAGCTGGAGGCGCCGTCACGACTGGCCGGCATCCGATTTGCGGGTCTTGCCGCGCCAGGGCTTGGGCACCTGCTGGCGTCTTGCACGCCGCTCCATCCCCTTGATGGAGCGGCGGATCAGCCGCCTCAGCTTGCGGTACATGCGATCTGCCCAGGGCGAGGGCGGCGCGACACGCTGCGGCTTGCTTTTGGCCGGTGCGGCTTTGCTTCTCGCGAATAAATCTCTCAGGTGATCCTCCAAGTTTGTCGCGCCGAAGCGCAGCGAAGGCGGATGGACATGGCTGTGCCTTGATGGGACCCGTGAACGGGAACCAAGTGGGGTGCGGGGCCGCCGAATGCCGCGAAAGGTTTGTAGAAAGTGCGGCACCCGGCCGCCCCGCCAGCGTTTTTTCCGATCCCTTCGTCGCCACTTTGTGTGGGCTGCTCCACACCCAGGCATCTCACCCCAGGTGGACGACGACGGCCGCCGAGACCTAGGTGTGCGGCACCCGGCCCTGGTCGCTGCCCCTCCCCTGCAGATCGAGACGCCCTCGAGTGCATCCCCGTAGAAGAAGGTGAGAAGACTATAGTATAAAATATGTTTGCTGTGAAATTGTTTTTGAAACGGGGTTAATACACGGATATTTATTTGATATTTACTGCAGAAAGCGCGAATGGGCGATGGCGCACCGCTGTAGCGCCGGTGGTTCTACCAAGTCGCTCCCTCCCCCTTACATCCCCCGCGGCAACCAGCGCCAGCACACCAGGCCGAACCCCAGGCAGGCCAGCCCGTAGACCCAGAACACCGATCCCAGCGGCAGCCAGAGCAGCACCACGCCGAACACCAGGTTGGGCAGGAGGTCGCCGATGTCGAGATAGGTGCGGTAGACGGCGGTCATGGAGGCGCGTTCGCGGGCGCGCACGGCGCGGTAGAACGGCACGCCGCCGACCGCATCGAGGCCGGTGGCAAAGAAGCTGGTGATCAGCAGGATGCCGCCGGCCAGCAGCGGGGCGCGCTCGCCCGCGAAACCGGCTGCCAGGAGCGTTGCGGCCATGCCAACGAAGCACAGCGTGATAGTGGCGCGCAGGCCGATGCGTCCGCCGATGCGGCCCCACAGCAGCGCGCTGATCAGCAGTACCTGGCTGAGCGACACCAGCAGGCCGGCCGCTTCCGCCCCCTCGCCCGAGCGCTGCATCATGATCGGGCCGTAGACGAACAGCGTGCCCCAGAAGCCCGAGCGGCCGAACGCGATCATCCAGGCCAACAGCAGGCGCGGCTGGGCGAGGAAGCGAGGCACGAAGTCCAGTGGATTGGCGGGCGGCGCCTTGGCCGGAATAATGGTCGCGGTATCGGAGAGGCGAAAGAACCAGAACGCGGCGATGAGGATCGCCGCCCAGCCGGCGCTCCAGCCATAGGCGGCAGCCGGGCCGATGCGCTCGTACAGCCAGACGCCCAGAAAGGGGCCGATGGTCCAGCCCAAGGTGGCGACGGCCATGCGGCGGCTGTCGTTGCGCACGAGTTCATGCTTGCGCACGAAGTCCATGATGTAGAGCACCAGGACAATGCTGATGCACAGCGCGCCGAAGTTGCGCACGGCGATGCCGGCGATCTGGCCGGGGAGCGACTGGCTCATGAAGATGACGGCGGCCGCGACCAGGCAGCCGGCACCCAGCGTGTAGGTCCAGCGGCGGCTGATGCGCGCGATCAGCAGGGGCACCGCAAGGCCGATCAGCAGACTGCCAAGCGCCATGGCAAATCCAAGATAGCTGACGTAGCGCGGCTCTTTGAGGAGGTGATAGGTCTGCAACGGTATGACCGTCGCCAGCGAGGCGCGCGTCATGGCCTCGATGAAGAACAGCACCGAGTACACCCACAAACCGGGGCGAGCGTCCTCGTCTGCCGCGATGCCGATGTCAGTGGTGCTGGTCATAAAGCTGCGCCCGGGTCCCGGGGCTGATTTAACAGCAAACGAGCATGAGCAGGCATGCGGTGCATGCAGGGGAGGAGTGTATGGACGCCTTGCAAGGTTCGCACTCGTCATTCCCGCGTAGGCGGGAATCCATGCAAGCAAGAAGTCTGGATAGTCGTTCTCCAGGTAGAATAGCCGAAATGGTGGAACTTCCCAGATGTTGAGTGTGAGCCAAGCCATTGACTTGCATGAACCCCCGCCTGCGCAGGGGTGACGAGTCGTTGAGCCTTCGGATTTCTCCAGGCAGTAGTTTCAGCTCAGCAACCAATTCCGGCCGCAAACCAGCTTCACACCCGTCTGCCCAGCAACACGTCCTTGGCCTCGTTGATCTTGGCCGCCAGATAGTTTGAGCCGCCCTGGTCGGGGTGGAGGCGCTTCATCAGGTTGCGGTGCGCAGTCTTGATGTCTTCAAGGCCCGCATTGGCTGGCAATCCCAACACCTCGAACGCCTCTTGCCGCGTCATCGGTGCGCGCAGTGTCGCTGGACCTTGCTGGCCATTGCCGCCCGTCCCATCGCTTCCAGTGCCGCGCGGCATTTCCGAGTGCCATTGCGGCCAGCGGCGGTCGAGATAGGCTTCCAGCAGCTGCCGGCTCTGCGCCTCGCCTGCTCGGCATTCGCGCCACAACTGCGCCAGTTCGGTGCGCGACAGGCTGCCCAGCTCGCGCCCCGTGAAAGTGCCCGCCAGCACGTGCCCGGCGAGCGCGCCGGTGGCCTGATCGAGGGACATTTCCAGCAACGCGGTGCGCACGCTGGCCAGGCGCACGTTCTCGGCCTGCTGGTCGCTCGGTCGCCCAAACCCCATCGGCCGCCACAGCGCGAAATAGCCAAAGAACCCCAGCGGCAGCGCAAACAGATAGTATCCCTTGATGAGCAGCCAGACCGCCAGGATCAGCGCTATCGCCCCGCCGGCCCGGCGCAGCAGCTCGGTTTTTTTGGCAGCCGATTGCGTGCGGAAATAGCGCCAGCCGAAATAGCCTCCAGCGAGCAGCACACAGGCAATAAGGAGGCTCATGAAGCGTCGATCCGGCTCGGCCAGGGGTTCGCGTGGGCCGCCTTGCGATCGGGGATGATCCGGACAAAGATAAGGCGACGCGCGATCGAGGCAGGTGCAAGAACCTCATTGCCCGAGCGGGACGGGATCGGCAAGCAGGATCGTCGGGTGGCGGGCTGGCCGCCGTCAGAACCCGCCGCACCAGAAGCGCATGGTCACGGTCCAGTTGCCGGACTGGTTCTGCGAAATGCCGGTTTGCCGGTCGGCTTCGTCGCCTTCGCAATGGGCGTTGTTCCACCACAGTTGCGACATTGCCTCGGCGAGGTCGAGGCTGGCGACGCTCTGGCTGCGGCGGCAGACGGCATGGCCGTCCTTGGCCAGAATGGCTGTGAAGCCCTCCGGGCAGGTGACCGTGGTCGCGGCTGACGCGGGCCCCGCACAGGCCACGACGCACGCAAATGCAATTCCTGCCGAGCGGATGGATCGAAGCATCGGATGTCTCCATCAGTGGGCAGCCGATTGTCAGGTTTGGTGCTTCGTGGGGCGGAACTTGGGCGGCGCAGGGCCGGATTTACGGCGGTGGCAGAAATAGGGCGCGCACCCCATTAGGCACAACCGGCTCAAAACCTTGCGAAAACCTTGCACCGCGTGCCAGATCGATGCGGTTTCTGAGCGTAAGCAGCAGGTGTGCGTGGTGTCGGTGTTCGAGGCAATTGGGCGGCGCGCCGTCTGGGTCGTGCTGTTCGCCAGCATGGCGGCGTTTGGCCTGTCGTTTCTCGGACGCAGCGTGCCCGAGTTCGATCTTCTGGCCGATGCGCGCGGGCATCTGGCCGGCCTGGCCATCGCGGCCTACCTCGGGTTGCTGATCAATTACCGCCCCGTTATGGTGCTGGCGATGGGCGCCTTCCTGACGCTGGCGACCCATTCGCTGATTGCCCAGCGCAGCGAGTTTCCGCTGATCGGGACAGCCCAGGCGGCCGCAAAGCCAGACATGTCCAAGCACAGCTGGACGGTACTGACGCTCAACACCTGGCATCACCATCCCGACCAGGACGCGCTGGCCGACTATCTGATCGGCTCGGACGCCGACATTCTGGTGCTGACAGAGTTCGGCCCCAACAAGTTCGGCCTGCTGCATGCGCTTGAGGCGGCCTATCCCTATCGCAAGGACTGCGCCGACGCCTGGGATTGCGCGCTGGCCCTGTTGTCGCGCCATCCGTTCACCGGATCGGGTCAGGCCGCCGCAACCGAGAACAGCCCCGCCCGGGTGTGGGTCAGCTTCGGCGCGGGCAAGGATCAGATGACCGTCCTGGGCACGCAGCTGATCGACGCTCTGCGCTGGCCGCGCGCACACCGTCTGCAGATGACCGGGTTGGCGCGGGTTGCACACGGCCTCTCCGGGCAAGTGCTGGTCGCGGGCGATTTCAATACGACGCCCTGGTCGGCAGCCTTCGAAGACTTCACGACGGTTTCGGGCCTTGCCACGATGGGCCGCTTCTTGCCGAGCTATCCGGCCGGCGACAAAGGCCTGCCGCAACTGGCGATCGATCACGTGTTCGCAAGCCGGACCGTAGCGTTCGATGACGCCTGGCTTGGCCCCGACGTTCAGGCCATGCACCGGCCGCTGCTGGCGCGGGTCACGCTGCCGCGCGATAGTCTTGCGGCCTTGCGCTAAGGCCAGGCGCAACTAACGACTTGATGGAATCATGGCGACGCTGATGGTTCTGCAGGGGCGACCCTACGCATCAACCGCCTGCCTCAACCAATTGGAAAAATCTAAGTGCCCGGCCCGCAGCGCCGCATTTTGGTGGCGGAGAGCGCGGCGCGTACATCGTCGGTCATGGCCTTGATGTCGTTGTGGCGCAGCATGGTCTGGCCGGCAGCCGGCCCTTCGGCGAGCAGGCGCTTGGTGGCTTCCAGATCGCTCACCGCGCTGGTCAGCTCTGGGCAGCTCAACTTGTCGCGTACGTTCTGGTAGGCGAACAAGCGCACGCCGGATGCCGCCAAGCCGCGATCCGTCGATTGGCTGATCCAGGCGCGCGAGGGATCGGTGCTCATGGCTTTCACCATGGCGGTGCGTTGTCCAACACACTCGGGTGTGTCGCTGAGGCAGGGGCCACTGGCCGATTGAGTGTCAAGCCCAGCGCAGGCCGAAAGGCACGCGCCTACCGCCAGGACCAGCATCAGGTTGTATCGCAAAGACAGCATGCCTCTTACCTAGCATAGTCGCGGCCACTTTGCACAGTGGCGCAAGCAGCCCGTTTTCTGGGCTCGACAATCGCCCCGCTGCGCGTACAAATCAGGCGCAGTGTCCAAGTTTGCAACCGGGAGACAACCCATGACAAGAGCTGTTCGCGTCCATGCCTATGGTGGACCTGAGGTCCTGCAAGTCGAAGAGATTGCCGTCGGCGCGCCGGGACCTGGAGAAGCCAAGCTCCGCCAGACCGCGATCGGGCTCAACTTCATCGACGTTTATCTGCGCACCGGCCTCTATCCGCAGCCCACAATGCCGTTCATCCCGGGCATGGAGGGGGCGGGCGTGGTGATGGAGGTCGGCGCGGGCGTCACGGACCTGAAAGCGGGCGACCGGGTCGCCTATGCCGGGCCAGCCGGCGGCTATGCCGAGGAGCGTCTGATCGCTGCCGACCGGCTGGTGCCGCTGCCGGCCTCGATCCCCGACCAGACCGCCGCCGCCATGATGCTGCAGGGCATGACCACCGAATATCTGCTCAACCGCACCTTCAAGGTCGGCCCTTCGACAGTGCTGCTGTTCCACGCTGCCGCCGGTGGCGTCGGGCTGATGGCCTGCCAATGGGCCAAGGCGCTGGGCGCCACGCTGATCGGCACCGTCGGCTCGCCCGAGAAGGCCGAGCTGGCAAAGGCTAACGGCGCCGCCTACGTCATCAACACGCGCAGCGAGAATTTCGTCGAGCGCGTCCGCGAGATCACCGGTGGCAAGATGTGCGACGTGGTCTACAATTCGATCGGCAAGGACACCTACATAGGGTCGCTGGACTGCCTGAAGCCGCGCGGGCTGCTGGTTGCGTTCGGCCAATCGTCCGGCGCCATCCCGCCCTTCAACCTCGCGATCCTGAACCAGAAGGGCTCGCTCTATGTGACGCGTCCGTCGCTGGGCGCCTACACGGCAACGCGCGCCGATCTCCTGGCCACGGCCAACAGCCTGTTCGACATGGTGGGCAGCGGCAAGCTGCGCATCTCCGTCAACCAGACCTATCCGCTCAGCCGCGCCGCCGACGCCCATCGCGACCTTGAAGCGAGGAAGACAACGGGATCGACGGTGCTGCTGCCGGGGTGAGCTTAAGGTAAAGAGGGTCAGTGGTGAGTGGTCAGTCGATCTCCAAGCCGAGGATCGACTGACCACTCACCACTGACCACTGACCTTCTATTCATCTATCAAGCCGCCAACCTTGTGCACGGCTGCCCCTGCACATCCGCTTTTGCCATCAGGAGTGCGCCTTCCAGCGGGTTCTGTTCGCGCTGGGCGGGTGTCAATCCGGAATAGGCTGAGGTGACATAGAGCGTGCGCAGATCGGGGCCGCCGAAGACGCAGCTGGTGGGGTTGGTGACCGGCACCGGCACGACGCGGTCGACGCTGCCATCGGGGCGGTAACGGATGAGGCACGAGCCGCCCCAGCGGGCATTCCAGAGACATCCCTCGGCGTCCAGCGCCGAACCGTCGGGGTGGCCGTGCTCGTTGGGACGGGCAAAGACGCGCGGATTGGCCAGGTGGCCATCCTGTGGGTTCCACTCGAACTGCGTGATAACGCCGGCCAAGGTATCGGCGAAGTAGAGCCGGCGGCGCGTCTCGTCAAAGGCCAACGTGTTGGATATCCCGACGGGCGCAACCACCTTGTCGGCATGGCCGTCGGCTTCCAGCCGGTAGAGCGCGCCGGACTTCTGAGTAATCGGCAGATCTTCGCCATGCGGGCCAATATTGTTCTGCATGGTGCCGAGCCAGAAGCGGCCAGTGGGATCGACGCGCGCCTCGTTGGAGCGGTTGCTGGGAACATTGCCCTCAGGGGCCGACCACAGGCTGCGCTCGCCGGTCATCGGATCGAAGAATTCAAGCCGGTCCTTCAGGGCCAGCATCAAGCCACCCTTGGCACGCGGGACGATCGCGCTGACGGGGCCACCACAGTTCCAATGCTGCGTCGCGCCCGTCCCGGTGTGCATGCGCCACGCCTGGCCAGCGACAATGTCGACCCAGTAGAGATTGCCGGTTTCGCGATCGAAATGCGGACCTTCGCCCAGATTGAAACGGCGGTCGTTCAATACGACGTCGAACTGCATGTGGTTCTCCCTCAGGGTAGCACAGCAGCCACCAAGCCCTCGCCTCCCCGCCAAATCGGCAACGGGCTCAAGGCAGTGTATTGCCACGCATCGTGTCAAAAAACCGAATTTGTGGACCAGCGAACGTGAAACCTTCAAGCGCCGGCCAGGACCAGCACGGTCGCAGCGACGATATCCTCTATGCTTGCGCCGCGCGACAAGTCCGATACGGGCTTGGCGAAACCCTGAAGCAGCGGCCCGATGGCGCGCGCGCAGGCAAGCTGCTGAGTGAGTTTGTAGGCGATGTTGCCTGCATCGAGATCGGGAAAGACCAGGACGTTGGCTTGTCCGGCGACCGAGGAAGGCTGCTTGATCTTGCGTTCGGCAATGGCCGCTGAGAGCGCGGCGTCGGCTTGTAACTCTCCATCAACAGCCAAATCGGGGGCCAGCGCGCGCACCTTGGCCAGTGCGGCGCGCACCTTCTCGACATGCGGATGTTGCGCGCTGCCATGGGTTGAGAACGACAACAGCGCCACGCGCGGTTCGATGCCCAGCAGGCGTTGGCAGCTGGCCGCAGAAGCGATAG
Source organism: uncultured Alphaproteobacteria bacterium (assembly GCA_963732765.1). GTDB lineage: Bacteria > Pseudomonadota > Alphaproteobacteria > Rhizobiales > Hyphomicrobiaceae > JANYHF01. The sequence goes on from CAVTAS010000010.1 coordinate 953,659, forward strand.
CGATATCAGCCAGTTCGTCCGCCGAGGGATCGGCTGATACGGCGCAATCGGCGTAGATCAGTGCACGTTCGGGGGCGCCATCGCGTCCGGGGATCAGCATCAGAAAGCAGCTGGATGGCGTGGTGAGGCCGGGCGACATGCCGATGGTCATGAGGCCGGCCTCGATGATGCGGCGGGTCGGATTGGCCGCGCCCGCGACCATGGCGTCGGCTTCGCCCGCGGCCACCAGCATCCCGGAGAAATAGAGCGGCTTGCGCAGCAATCGCAGCGCGGTTGCCGGTGTCAGAGATGGACGGGTGGCCGCCAGCCGATCGGCAAGGCGCGGCAAGGCGGTATCGCTCGCGGGCGAGCGCACCGTGCAACCGTCCAAGGTCAAGCCCAGCGCGGCCATGCGGGCGGCCATGTCCGCGGCCTCCCCAATCAGCACGGGCGTCGCAATTTTCCTGCGCGCGATCTCGGCGGCGGCGCGCAGCACGCGCTCGTCCTCCACCTCGGGCAACCCAACGGTGCGGCTCTGCCCGGCAAGTTTGGCTGCAAACGTGTCGACGATATCCAAGGCCAGCAAATCCTGTTCGAAACAGCGCTATCGCAAGTTGTCCAACCATCGTCATTCCCGCGTAGGCGGGAATGACGATGTCAGCTGCAAGTGAATGGACCTGAACACCAGCACTAGAGCTTCGTCTCGGGATCGAGCATTTCCACGGGTCCGCCGGCCGCCTTCCAGGCCCCCATGCCGCCGATGATGTGCGCGACCGGCCCCAACCCCATCTTTTGCGCGGTATGGGCCGCCAGCGCCGAGCGCGCACCTGCCGCACAATGGAACACGAAGGTTTTGTCCTCACCGAACACCGGCTTGAAGTAGGGGCTGGCGGGATCGATCCAGAACTCCAGCATGCCGCGCGGGGCGTGGAAACTGCCGGGGATCTTGCCCTCCAGATGCAGTTCGCGCGGATCGCGCAAATCCACGATCACAACATTGGGATCGTTGACCAAATTGATCGCATCAACAGCCGGGATCTCCGTGATGGCCTGCTTGGCCTCTTCGACCAGCTGTTTTGCACCGATAGTGATGTTCGAGGGCATGGTTTTCTCCTTCGTTGGCCATTCCGAGCATGAACGCCACCTGAACGCCGGCTTCAGCAAATGTTAAATCAATTGTGCGTATTCCTTTAGGCAGTCGCGTTGAACCGAGGAGCGGGACGCAACGACCAACAGGTCAAGTCCACCCGATGTTCCTAAAGGCCAGTGTCATGAACGAGTATCTCCGCAGCGCTTTCTTCATCGCCATCTGCGTCGTCGATGTGGCCGCCATCGGCCTGGGCATCACTCTCTACGTTACTGGCGCCTAAGGCTTCCGGCTTCGTCGAACCGATCCTTCAGCTGCATGGCCCAGTAGCTCAGCTGCACGCCGGCCTGGCCCAATGGCCCGCCGACCCAGGGCGCCCCGAACGGCGAAAACTGCTTCCAGCGATCGTCGCCAGCCGCAATTGCCGCCGCGATCAGCTGCCCTCCCATCGCCGTCGTGTTCAACCCGTGGCCGCCGAAGGCCGAGGCGATCCATAGGCCCTCGCCCGTCGTCCCGATCACCGGCATCTTGTGCCGGGCATAACCCATCAGGCCGCCCCAGGCGTAGTCGATCCGCGGCAATCGCAGTTGCGGATAGACGCTGGTCATGTCGCCGCGCATCAGGCTGGCGAGCTGCGCCGGTTCGCTGCGCCGCGTGGTGATGCGCCCGCCCCACAGAATGCGCCCCCCGGTCAGCCGCCGGTAGTAGTCGCCCGCCCGCCGCGTGTCGCTGACCGCCGCCGTGGTGGCGATGGCGCTATCGGCGCGCGCCATCAACGGCTCGGTGACAGCGACGTAGGTTGCGACCGGCAGCACCGCGCGGGCCAAGGGCGCAAACAGCTGGCGGTCGTAGCCGCTGGTGCAGAACACGACGTGCCGCGCCCGTACCGCCCCGCCGGAGGTGTTGACCTGGATGCACCCGCGCTCGCGCGACCAGCCCAGCGCTGCACACTGCTCGTACACCCGCCCGCCCCGCCCCTCGATATCGCGCGCCAGGGCCAGCGCATAAGTCAGCGGCTGGATGTGGAAGGCGTCGGGAACATAAAGCGCATCGTGGTAAAGGTTTGATTTCAAGACGGAGCGTGTCCGTTCGGTCGCCCAAAGGTCCGAGGATGTGCCAAACTCGCGTTCCATCAGATCGCGGTAGTTGGCCACCCCATCGCGCCCGGGATGGCGCAACGCAACGATCCAGCCGTGTCCCATCAGCGACTGCGGGGCAAGCTCGCCAAGCGTCGTGCGAACGTAGTCGTGACCGTCTTTCGAGAGGGCGTACAGGTCCTTGGCCGCAGGCAGACCGATCCGCTCGACAATCGCCTCGATGCCCAGCGCGAACCCCGGCGACACGAACCCGCCATTACGTCCCGACGCGCCCCAGGCGATCCGCTCGGCCTCCAGCAGCGCGACACTCTTGCCAGCCTTCAGCAGCTCGCGCGCCGTCGTCAGCCCCGCGAGCCCGCCGCCGACCACGCAGACATCGGCCGCGACGACGCCGCGTAACGGTTCGTTGCCACGCACCGGACCGGCGTTGGCGGCATACCAAGTGGCGGGATAGCTCACGGCGTTCGGTCCTGACTACTGTCGCGGCAACGCCGGGCTATATACACCGCGCCACCCGCCCTCGCCCTGGGCGCTTCGCCACACAATCGGCCGCATTGGCGTGCCAGCGATGACGGCCCGCCGCAATCATCTTTGCGCCCCCAATCCCGGAGACCACATCTTGCGCCTCACCGCACTCGCTCTCCTTGCGCTCCTTCCCACGGCCGCCTTCGCCGCCGACATCAAGGCCACGTCCACCATCGACGCCGTCACGGTCTTCCCCGAGGGAGCGGAAATCACCCGCATCCTGAAAGTCCAACTCACGGCGGGCGACCAGACCGTCACCCTGCGCGATCTGCCGGGCTCGCTGGTCAGCGACAGCGTGCGTATCCAGGGCGAGGCCGACGCCAAGGTCGAGATCGGCTCGGTCGATGCGCGCACGTTCTTTCCATCTGAGGACGCCGCCAACGCCGCCACCGAGGACGCGCGCAAGGCAATCGAGGACGCCATCCAGGCGCTGAACGACAAGCAGAATGCGCTGGGCGCCACCATCGAGGGCGCGAACCTGCAGAAGCAGCTGGTGATGAACCTGGTCAACTTGCCGACCCGCCCGATCGCTCCGGGGGCGACCCCGAGCGCCGAACCCGATTGGGCTGCGCTCACCACATTGGTTGGCGAGCGCCTGGCCGCCGCCAACAAGATCATCGCCGAGGCGCAGATCGCCCAGCGCGACAACGCCAAGAAAATCGAGGATCTTCAGAACCAGCTCAACCAGCAGCCCGACCAGGGCGAGCAAAAAACCGAGCTGCAGATCCACGTCGCTACCGCCGCACCCGTCGAGGCGACCTTGCGGGTGCGCTATCAGGTGCCGGGCGCGCAATGGTTCCCGGTCTACGACGCGCGGCTGGAAACCGGCGACGGCAAAGAGGCGCCCAAGCTTTCGCTGGTGCGCCGCGCCATCGTCAATCAGTCCACGGGCGAAGCCTGGGACAACGTGCAGCTGGCGCTCTCGACCACGCGTCCGCTGGCCGGTACGGCAGCACCGCGACTGGTGCCTCTGGCGGTGGATTTCGCGCCGGAAGGCGTAGCCTATGATGCGGTCGGCACGGCATCGAAACGGCTCGCCAAGCGATTGGACGAGAGCGTCCAGGACAAGGAGCAGAACGGCTATGCCGACGGCAATTTAGCGGGTCTCGAAGCCCCCGCCCCAGTCGCCGCTCCCGCCCCGGTCAAGCCCAAAGCCGTCGCCAACGTCGAGCAGCGCCGCGCCACCACTATCACCACGTCCTTCCAGGCCCTCTACGGCATCCCCGACCGCCAGACCATCAAGTCCGGCGTCGGCGACAAGCGGGTGCAGATCGACATCCAGGCCATCGCGCCCGCGCTCTCGGTCCGCGCCGTGCCGAAGTTCGCCGAAACGGCCTATCTCTACGCCAAGTTCAAGCTCGATGCCGAAACGCTGCTGCTGCCGGGCACCGCCGCGCTGTTCCGCGACGGCGTATTCGTCGGCCGCGGCGACCTCCCCCAGCTATCGGGCGGCGAAGAGCACGAAATGGGCTTCGGCACCGACGACAAAACGCGCATCAAATTCGCCAACCTCGGCCGCAAAGCCGGCGAAACCGGCCTGATCTCGACCTCCAAGACCGACACGCAGAGCTTCAAGATGACTATCAAGAACCTGCACGCCCGCCCCATCCAGGTGCGCATCCTCGACCAGCTGCCGGTGTCGCTGAACGAGGACATCAAGGTCGACATGCTGCCGGGGACCGCGCAGCCGACGGCTCGCGACGTCGAGGACAAGAAGGGCCTGCTGGCCTGGGATCTGACGCTCGAACCCGATGCGCAAAAGGACTTGGCGTTCGGCTATCAGGTGAGCTGGCCGAACGGCAAGGCTGTCTACTACCAGCAGCACGAAGGGCCGTTCGCGGTGAAGGGGAAGTGAACTTTCGACGGACTATCCGGTAGGGGCGGCTTGCGGCCGCCCTCGGGCAGCGAGTCCGTTGTTGGAGGGCGGCCGCAAGCCGCCCCTACGATCCACCGCTGCCCGTTCCACGAAACGGTTTGTGGTGGGGATCATCGGCGCTATCATTGCTTCCCGAACACATACAAGGAGCCACCCCATGAGCGCTGCCGATATGTCGCTGCTACCGCGCGCGCTGGACTGGACCGCGCGAGGGCGCCGCGTGGCCCTGGCCACCGTCATCGAAACCTGGGGGTCGGCGCCGCAGCCGGTGGGCAGCCAGCTCTTGATCGACGCTGACGGCAATTTCGAGGGCTCGGTGTCCGGCGGTTGCGTCGAAGGTTCGGTCATCACCGAGGCGCAGGAGGTGATTGCGTCGGGCCAGCCAAAAACGCTGGCGTTCGGCGTCGCCGACGAAACGGCCTGGAAGGTCGGGCTGGCGTGCGGGGGAAAGATCCGCGTGTATGTTGAGCCGGTGACAACAGGAGTGGCGGCGTAGGGGCGGCTTGCGGCCGCCCACGAACGACGGACTCGCTGCACGAGGGCGGCCGCAAGCCGCCCCTACTTACTACCGCCGGTATCAAATATCTGGCAAGGACATCGCTAGAGAATGCTCCGTACCCACCTTTCACAACTGAACGCCGATATCGCCGCCCGCAAACAGGTGGCCGTGATCACGACGCTTAGCACCGGCGCGCAACAGCTCGTGCACCCCGGCGATACCGTGGCCGCCGACCTTGCTGCCCCGCTGGCTGAGGCTTTCCTCAAAGACAAATCGCATGTCGTCACGACGGCGGCCGGCGAGGTCTTCATCAACATTTTCAACCCCTCCCTGCGCATGGTCATCATCGGCGCCGTTCACATCTCCCAGGCCCTGATACCGATGGCGAAACAGGCCGGCTACGACATCACCGTCATCGATCCGCGCACTGCCTTTGCCTCCGGCGAGCGCTTTGCCGGCGTCACGCTCGATGCACGCTGGCCCGACGAGGCGCTGCCTGGCCTGGCTCTCGACCGCCGCACCGCCTTCGTTGCGCTGACGCACGATCCCAAGATCGACGATCCGGCGCTGACCATTGCTCTCTCCGCGGACTGTTTCTATGTCGGCGCGCTCGGCTCTACCCGCACCAACGCCAAACGGCGCGAACGGCTGCTGGCGGCGGGGCTGACCGAAGCGCAGCTCGACCGCATCCGCGCACCTATCGGTCTGGATATCGGCGCGGTCGGAGCCCCTGAGATCGCGGTCTCAATTCTGGCCGAGGTGACGGGACACTTGCGCGGCAAGGGCGGCGCGCGCGCATGAAATTCCATACCGTCCCGCTGGCCGAGGCGGCGGGCGCGATCCTCGCCCACTCGGTGGTGTTGCCCGAGATCAGCTTCAAGAAGGGCCGCACTCTCAGCCCCTCCGACGTTGCCGCGCTGTCCGGACACGGCGTTCATGATGTGATGGTCGCACGATTGGAGTCGGGCGATGTGCCCGAGGATGTCGCGGCCGGCCGCATCGCGCGGGCGCTGGCGGGGGACGGCGCAACGGCGAGCGAGCCCTTCACGGGCCGCGCCAATCTCTACGCTGCCGCCGCCGGGTCTTGCGACCCTCGACCCCGAGACCGTCATTGCCCTGAACAGCATCGACGAGGGCCTGACGCTGGCGACCGTGCCGCCGTTCGAACGGGTCACCGCACGCCAGATGCTGGCGACCGTGAAAGTCATTCCGTTTGCCTTGCCCGAGCCGGTGGTCGCGGCGGCCGAAGCGCTTGCCCACACGGCGCGCGCGAAAATCGCCGTGGCGCCGTTCCGCCAAGCAACGGCCGGATTGATTTTGACGAAGCTGTCGGGAACCAAGCCGTCGGTGCTGGAGAAGCGGCGGCAATCGGTCGAGGCGCGCTTGACGGCGGCCGGCAGCAGGCTCGGCCCGGTCGAGGTGTGCGAGCACGCGATCGAGGCGTTGAGCACGGCCATTGCGGCGATGCGTAGGACGGGCGCCGATCCGATCCTGGTGTTCGGCGCCTCTGCCATTGTCGACCGCGGCGATGTCATTCCGGCGGCGCTGGCGGCGGCGGGCGGCGAGGTGATCCATGTCGGCATGCCGGTCGATCCGGGTAACCTCTTGATGCTGGGGCGGATCGATACCGCCGATGTGATCGGCGTGCCAAGTTGCGCGGCCTCGCCGAAAACCAACGGCTTCGATTGGGTGCTGCAGCGCCGGCTGGCCGGACTGCCGGTGGGCCGGCGGGAACTCATCGCCATGGCGCCGGGCGGGCTGCTGAAGGAGATCGCCACCCGCCCGCAGCCGCGCGATGGCGCTCCGGGAGCGGACGATCGCCAGGAGCCGCGCATCGCCGTGATCGTGCTTGCCGCGGGGCGCTCCACCCGCATGGGGCCGCGCAACAAGCTGACCGAGGATGTCGGCGGCGCTCCGATGGTGCGCAAGGTTGTGACCGCCGCGCTGGCCAGCCGCGCCCGTCCGGTGCTGGTGGTGACGGGTCATCAGCAGGCCGAGGTTAGCGCGGCGCTGGCCAACCTGGAGGCAACGGTCACGCACAATCCGCGCTATGCCGAGGGCCTGGCAAGTTCGCTGATCGCGGGGATCGGCGCGCTGCCATCCGGCATCGACGGCGTCATCGTCGCGCTCGGCGATATGCCCGGCGTTGCATCAACGCATTTCGACAAGCTGATCTCGGCCTTCGCGCCTCACGAGGGCCGCGCCATCTGCATCGCGACCCACGCCGGCAAGCGCGGCAATCCCGTGCTGCTGGCGGCCGCGCTGTTTCCAGAGCTGCTGGCACTCACCGGCGACAGCGGCGCACGTCAGATCCTGGGCCAGCACCAGGACCTAGTCGCCGAGGTGGAGATGGGCAGCGAGGCAGTCTTGGTGGATGTCGATACGCCGGAGGCGTTGGCGAGGGTGAGAAGTGAGGGAAGAGGGACCAGGGAATAGTATGAGGTGTACGACCTTACTATTCCATATTCCCTATTCCCTACTCCCTTCTGACTTCCACACCGGCGCCATCCCCAACGGATCATCAACGCGCCGCGATTTGCCGTCGAAGTACGAACCCGGCTCCAGCTGCAGATGTTCGTGATAGATCTCGCCCTCGACCGAACAGCCCGGCTTCAGCACCAGCACGCGGGCATAGATGCTGGCCTCGCTGACCGTGCCGTAGATGGTGACTGTCTCGGCGACGATCTGGCCGCGCACCTGGGCGCCGCGCGTGACATCGAGGCTGGAGCAGCGGATTTCGCCATCGACCACTCCTTCCAGCCGCACGCGCGCATCGATGCAGATCGATCCGACCACGTCGATTTCGGCGGCGAGCACGATCACCCGGTCGGGCGCAGGGGTCGGCGCCGGACGTAGACCGTCCGCATAAGCCAAAGTGCCAGCATCGCTCATGGCGGCTGCCTTACGATCGCGTTTTCCCCGCATGCCAACAGTCTTGCTGATTGCCCCGCTGGGTTCAGTCTATAGCGCGATCAAGGCCGCATTGCGCAGGAAAATGGCGGTTCAGTTGGACGCCGCCTTGGCCGGGCACAGTTCGCCGAGCATCGCGACCAGTCCGGGCACTGCTGCGACCGCGACCGAAACCGGCTTGGGTTCGACCGTGGACGCCGCCTTGGTGGAACCACCGTGCAGACTGAGCCGCATCTGCGCGTTGCGGGTCAGGCCACACCAGGCAGAGGCTGGGCTCACCGCCCTGAGCGGAGCGAACGGATCGACAACCTCGGCGTTGACGGCCTCGACATCCGGGCCGGGCGACAGCTGAAGCCGGGCGACCACATCGCGGCTAGGCAATACCTCGTTGCCGCGGCGCAGTGACACGCGCAAGCCGATTTTTAACTCACGCGCCTGACGGCTGATTTCGACATCGACCGTGATTTCACGACCCTGATGGAAGATCGGCACCGAAAGCGCTTTTCCGACCACCGTTCCCGATGCATCGGCGCTGGCCGGTATCGCCCCGACCAGATCCACCAGGCGCAGAAGCACATCGCCGCCGACCTCGTCGGTAACCAGCTGGGTCGCGTTCAACTCGGCCGACGTCATCCAATGGATCGAGGAATGCGGTGTCGCCTCCATCAAGGGTATCAGCGCCGGCGCGATGCCCATGCGCCCGAGATAGGCTCCGATCGGCTTGTAGGTGCGGTCGTCGACCTTCACCTCGAACGTTTTGCCTGGCAGCCGCTTCTCCTTGATCAGCGTCTTTTTGGTGCGTGTACCGCCATCGGCCTTTTGCTGCGTTGTGACCCGGTAGGTTCGCTGAATGCGGATCTGCGTCTGGTAAACGACGATCTGGTGGACGCCAACATGCGACGTGAGCGAGGATAGCCGCTTGACGCCGGCCGCCAAAATCAGCGTACAGGCCGAAGCGCAATAGGCGTTGTAAGAATTGGGCTTGCCACGCCGCGCCGGCTTATCCTTGCCGCCGGCAGCGCACTCCTTGGCCGAACCCGCGCAAGGCTCAAGCTCGGTGCGCGTCACCGAAACGTCCATCTTGCGCTCGCGCAACAAGGCCCCGATCGACATGGCAGCCTCGATGGAGCCGCCGCCCGAATTGATGAACAGCGGCAACCTACGTTTGCCGAGTTCGGAGAAGACCTTCTTAAAAGCCGCCGGAGTTGTATCGACGATATCGCCCTCGGCGGAGATCCATTCGGCGCAGTCGGGCTCGCATCCGGGCTGCGCATTGCGCACCACGCGAACCGTCATCGGCTGCATTCCCTTGAAGACCGAGTGGACTTCCTTGCGCTTCGGCTTGGCCGCCAAAGCGCTCGGCACCACCACCAGCGACAACGCGGCGACAGCCATCAGCCAGAGGCTGAACCCGATCGCGACCCTTGCGAGTACTTTGAGCTGCATGCGCCGAAGCTTTCGTCTCACCACCAGCGGCATTGTGTGCGTTCAGGTCGGTGAGCGCAAGGCTTGCCGTGCATCGCCTGTTGGCAAATCCGCCGACGGCCCATTGGCAGTTGCGCCGTACAGCGCACGGGCGCGCGCCTCGAAGGCTTCGGCGAACTTGCGGAAAGCCCGGTCGAACATGTTCCCCAGGAGCACCTGCAAGGCCAGGGACCGGAATTCGTACGAGATCGAAAACTCAACATCGCAGCCCGAGCGCGACGGCACGAACCGCCAGCGATTGTCGAGCTTGCGGAACGGGCCGTCCAGGTGCGTTACGTCGATCTGATGCCGACTGCGATCAATGACGATGCGGCTGGTGAAGCTTTCCTTGATCGGCCCGTAGCCCACGCCCATGCGCGCCACGATGGTCTCTATGCCGCTCTCGGCCTTGACGCGCGACACGACGTTCAGGCTCTCGCACAGTGGCAGGAATTGAGGGTACTTCTCGACATCGGCCACCAGCTCCGCCATGGCTTGCGGGCCGTAGGACACTGGGCGTTTGGTCTGAAACGACGGCATGGCGGCTCGATCTTCCTGCTCGCTAACGACGACGCGGAGTCTAAGCCCGCAGCGCCCCCGGGAGCGCCGTGGCAGCCTGTCGCGCGGCCTTCAGGCGGGCGAAATCCTCCCCGGCGTGGTGCGAGGAGCGCGTCAGCGGGCTCGACGACACCAGCAAGAAGCCCTTGGCCATGGCGATCTGGGCGTAGCTGGCGAACTCCTCGGGCGGCACGAAGCGGTCGATGGCGGCGTGCTTTTTCGAGGGTTGCAGATACTGGCCGATGGTGAGGAAATCGACTTCGGCTGTTCGCAGGTCGTCCATGAGTTGCAGCACCTCGGGTCGTTTCTCGCCCAGGCCGACCATAATTCCAGACTTCGTGAACATGGTGGGGTCCAGCTCCTTCACGCGCTGCAAAAGGCGCAGCGAGTGAAAGTAGCGCGCGCCCGGCCGGATGCTCAGGTAAAGCGCCGGAACGGTCTCGAGATTGTGGTTGAACACATCGGGGCGCGCCTCGACCACCTGCTCCAGCGCGCCATCCTTGCGCAAGAAATCTGGGGTCAGCACTTCGATGGTGGTGTTGGGGCAGGCAGCGCGAATGGAGCGGATGACGGCGGCAAAGTGGGCGGCCCCGCCGTCGGCAAGATCGTCGCGGTCGACTGAGGTGATAACGACGTGCTCCAGGCCGAGTTTGGCGACCGCATCGCCGACCCGGCGCGGCTCGTCGGCGTCGAGCGGCAGCGGCAGTCCGGTGCGCACATTGCAGAACGCGCAGGCGCGCGTGCAGGTCTCGCCCATGATCATCATGGTGGCGTGTTTCTTCTGCCAGCACTCGCCGATATTCGGGCAGCCGGCTTCCTCGCAGACCGTGACGAGCTTGTGCTCACGCACGATGGCGCGGGTTTCCAGGTACCCCGGCGCGCCCGGCGCCTTGACGCGCAACCAGTCCGGCTTGCGCAGGATCGGCGCATCGGGTCGATGCGCTTTCTCCGGGTGGCGGGGCCGCTCGGGGGCCGGTGCGCGCGTGTCGATGATCGTGGTCATAGCGTTAGTTTAGCACCGAAATCGCGACCGTCATACTGTCGCCCGGGGCCGCAGCCGATCATTGAGCATCCGCAGCACCGCACCGAACCCGCAGATGGCCGCGACGGCAATCACCACCGGGCCGGCCCACGGAATGAGGCCGACCAAGCCGAGCGCTGCCAAACCGACCAACAGATGCAGCGCCCGCATGCCAGCCGAACGCGGCTCGCCGAGACGGTTGAAGAACCACTCGCCCAACCCAAGGCCGGCGCAGGCGTAGCCGAGCAGGAGGAACAGCGGCAGGGCGAGCAGCGCCAGCGCCCCAATCGGCGCGCCGATGATTGTCAGGCTGAGCAGTACGACGACGATCGGCAGGCCGACAAGTGCAGCCAATCCCCAACCACCGCTCGCCGCCGGGCTGTCGATCAACTCGTCGATGGCGCCTTCGACGCCGCCGCGCCCCAGCCACAAGAACAACAGGCCGGCCATAAGTGCGCTGCCGAGCAGGTAGAGCATCGGCAAGACAGCCGCCATTGGTCCGCTCGAGGCCTGCAGCCGTTCGATGCTGAAGCGGGGCAACGACAAGCGGTTGAGTTTGCCCTTGATCCGCGCGCCCTTGTCGATGATGGGATCGGCCACCGTATAGATTTCGGCATCGCCGTCGATGCGCGCGCCATCGGTGAAATGCACACGCGTCGCTTCGATGCGCAACGGCCCCTTCACCTGGCCGGAGATCTCAACGCTGTTGGCTTCGATCGTCAGCAGACCGTTTGCCTCGCCGGCAAACGACACGTCGCCGCCGCTGAGCGACGTCTCCCCACCGATCCGGCTGTCGCTGGTCACCGTCACGCGCGAGGCCGCACCGGTGAGCATGCCTTGAACGCTGGAGCCAACGACCACTTGGCTGCCATAGACGCTGAGGTCGCCCAGAAATCTTTCCGCCGACGCCGCTATTGGCGCCAGCGACATAGACGCTGTCCAACACCTCGGCGTCCAGCACCACGTTGGCGCCCAGCAACAAGACGCGCCCACTTGAGCGGCCTTTGACCTTCACGTCGGCGCCCGCCGCCCAGACGCCGGTCAGATTGGCGTCGTCGATATCGATCCGCGCACCGATGCGGCGCAGATTGTTTTCGGCAGCAGCTCCCGCCCCGGACAGGCCCGCAAACAGCGCCAGACCCAGGCCAACTCCCAACAGCCGAACGCGTCCCTTCCAAGACATCAGGCGCTACTTTCCCTGGCGCGCAACGAAAGGCGCGCGATCCCGCCAAGCTGGGCTCGCGGCCCCCTTGTGCAAACTACATATGGATGACGCGCCCGTACGCGTCGAGAACCAATTCGTGCATCATTTCCGACAACGTCGGATGTGGGAAGACTGTCGCCATCAGTTCGGCTTCGGTGCTCTCCAAGGTCCGCGCGATAGCATAGCCCTGAATCAGTTCGGTGACTTCCGCCCCGACCATATGGGCTCCCAGCAATTCGCCGGTGCGCGCGTCGAACACGGTCTTGACCAGTCCGTCCGGCTCGCCAAGCGCGATGGCTTTGCCGTTGCCCTGGAACGGGAAGCGCCCGACCTTGACCTCATGCCCCTTGGCCTTGGCTGCCGCTTCGGTGAGCCCTACGGACGCAATCTGCGGTTGGCAATAGGTGCAGCCCGGAATATTGCGCGTATCGAGCGGATGAACGCCGGCGAAACCTGCGATCTTCTCGACGCAGAGAACGCCTTCGTGGCTGGCCTTGTGGGCGAGCCATGGCGGGCCGGCGACGTCGCCGATGGCATAGACGTTCGGCGCGCCGGTGCGGCACCACTCGTCGATCACGATGTGGCCACGGTCGACTTTCACGCCGGCCGCTTCCAGCCCGAGGTCCTCGACGTTGCCGGTGATCCCGATGGCCAGAATGACCCGGTCGACTGTCATGTCCTCGGTCTTGCCGTCCTTGGCTTTCAGCGTCGCGGTGACTTGGCCCGCGCCCTTCTTGAGTGCCGTCACAGAGGTGCCGGTACGGATCTTCATGCCCTGCTTTTCGAACGACTTGCGGGCGAAGGCAGAGATTTCCTCATCCTCGACGGGCAGCACGCGGTCCATGATCTCGACCACCGTCACGTCGGCGCCCATGGTCTTGTAGAAGCTGGCGAACTCGATACCGATGGCGCCAGAACCGATCACCAGCAGCGACTTCGGCATGACCTTTGGGACCATGGCTTCCTTGTAGGTCCAGACCAGTTCACCGTCCGGCTCAAGGCCGGGCAGAGTTTTGGCGCGCGCGCCGGTCGCCAGGATAATGTGCTTGGCCGAGATGTCCGGGAGCGCTGTGCCGTCTTTGCCGGTCACGCCGATCTTGCCGCCGCCCTTGAGGCGGGCCGCGCCATCGACAACCGCGATCTTATTCTTCTTCATCAGGTAGCCGACGCCGCTGGTCAACCGGCCAGCCACTTTGCGCGAGCGTTCCACGATCTTGGCGAGATCGAAGCTCACGCCCTCGACTTTCAAACCAAAATCGGCGGCGTGGTTGATCAGGCCGAACACTTCGGAGGTGCGCAACAGCGCCTTGGTGGGGATGCAGCCCCAGTTCAAGCAGATGCCGCCGAGGTGCTGACGCTCGATGACAACGGCGCGCATCCCGAGCTGGGCCGCGCGAATGGCTGCGACATAGCCGCCAGGGCCGGCGCCGATAACGGCGATATCGTAGTCCGTGGCGGACATGCTGTGTTCTCCCGAAGACGGCTGACGGTATGTGGAGGCCGCAAGCTGGGTGTGCGATCCGCGGCCAAGGGTGGGCTACGTCATGTTGCACAAACGCAAAGCCCGGCCAAGGGCCGGGCTTCACAAATGTCATGTCTAAGTTTATCAGCCGGGCCCTAGTGGCCGGGTGGAAGCTGGCAGTTGTTGCCGAGATATTCTTCCAGCAGATAGTTGTAGCGCTCGATGCGGGAGTTTGCATCCGCCGACACGCGCTGGCCTGCTGAACGGGCCTGGATCTGGCTCGGAACGCCCATGCCATCCAACTTGCGCAACTCGCCGCGCACTGTCTTGCAGTCGCCACCACTGGCGAAACCTACGGGTACGCGGCCCGAACTCTGCGAGGCACAGCCCGCCAAGGTCAGGGCCAGCACCACACCTGAGATCGTCGCCAACCAATGCTTCGCACCCGGGTGCACAGCTGCCTCCATGTTTTTTCTGTCCTGTGAACAAAAAGCACGAGGTCGCTGCAAATTCAACGCGTTGCAGTCCGGATCGGTCTCGTGCCTGTGCAACTGTGGCAAATGTGCTGCAACGGGGGCAAGCGAATGGAGGGAAAGCCAGTTCCGTCCGCTGCGGGCGCAAACGGCCTGAAGTCAGCGGATCTTGCCAAACTCCGTCGGAAACCATTTGAGCGTCAGTCGCCGCATCCGGCAACTAAACCAACATCCGAACAGGGTCCTCGATGTAACCCTTGAAAGCGTTCAGGAGCGCAGCGCCAAGCGCGCCATCGACCACCCGGTGGTCGCACGAGAGCGTGCAGCTCATCATGTTGGCGACCTCAAGCTTGCCGCCAACCACGATCGCCCGCTCTTCGCCCGCGCCCACCGCCAGAATGGTGGCATGCGGCGGATTGATCACGGCATCGAAGCTCTTGATGCCAAACATGCCGAGATTTGAGATCGACGAGGTGCCGCCCTGATACTCGTGCGGGGCCAGTTTGCGGGCCCGGGCCCGGGTAGCCAAGTCTTTCATTTCATTCGATAATTCCGAAAGCGTCTTGAGGTCGGCATGGCGCAGGACAGGCGTAAACAGGCCGCCTTCGACCGACACCGCGACGCCGACATCGATGCGCTTGTGGCGTAGCATTCCGGTTGACGTCCAAGTGGCGTTGGCGCCCGGCACATCGCGCAGCGCCAAGGCCAGCGCCTTGATGATGAAGTCGTTCACCGACAGCTTATAGGCCGCCGGTCCGTCCTTCGGGGAGCGCGCATTGAGACGTTCACGTGCCGCCAGCAGCTGGTCCAACCGGCAGTCCACGTTGAGATAAAAGTGCGGGATTGTGACCTTGCTCTCGACCAGCCGCTTGGCGATGATCTTGCGCATGTTGTCATGGGGCAGAACCTCGTAGGTGCCCTGCTCGTAGAGCGCGAGCACCTTGTCGTCGGCCATGGCTTGGGGAAACGACAAAGCCGGTGTCGCCGCCGCAACCGCTAGCGGAGCAGCCGCTGTCGCAGCAGTGGGCGCGCCCGTGCGCAGTGCCGGGCCCGGCCCCGCCTTGTCGATATCGGCCTTGACAATGCGTCCGTTCGGCCCCGAACCCTTGAGGTCCGCCAGGTTCACACCCTTGCCGCTCGCCAGCCGGCGCGCCAGAGGCGATGCAAAAATACGTCCGTTGCCGGCGGGTTTGTGGCCGTTGGCCTGCGGCGATGGCGCCGCGATTGGAACGGCTGGCACGCCGCTGGTGGGCGCTGCCGGCGCTGCGACCTTCGGGCTCACGGGAGCCGCCGACTTGGCGTCCTCGCCATCGGCAAGCAGATAGGCGATCTGGCTGTTGACCTTGACCCCTTCGGTCCCCGCCGCGATCAGGATTTTGCCGACCGTTCCCTCATCGACGGCTTCCACTTCCATGGTCGCTTTATCGGTCTCGATCTCGGCAATGACATCGCCCGAGCGCACCTTCTGCCCCTCGACGACAAGCCATTTGGCGAGTTTGCCCTCTTCCATGGTTGGCGACAGGGCAGGCATCAGAATGGGCGTGGGCATCGCGGCACTTCTCATAATCAGAACGAAGGACTGGTAATCAGGACGCGGAACTTGGCGCTTGCCGGTTGTTAGCGGTTGCACACCCGGCGCGCCGCCTCGACCACCTTGGCGGTATTGGGCAGCGCCAGCTTCTCCAGGTTCGCGGCATAGGGCATCGGCACATCCTCGCCTGAGACCTTGGTGGGCGGGGCGTCGAGATAGTCGAAGGCCTCGGAGGCCACCCGCGAGCAGACTTCCGAGCCGATCGAACCGATCGGATAGCTCTCGTCGACGGTCACAATGCGGTTGGTGCGCTTTACGCTCTCGATCACGGTCGCCATGTCGAGGGGCCGCAACGAGCGCAGGTCGATCACCTCGGCCTCGATCCCGATTTTGGCCAGTTCCTCGGCAGCAGCCACGGCGTAATTCATGGCGCGCGAGAACGACACGATGGTCACATCGCGGCCCGGACGGACGATCTTGGCCTTGCCGATTGGCACCAGCCAGTCGGCCATGTCTGGAACGTCGAAGCTCTGGCCGTAGAGAATTTCCTGTTCGAGGAAGACCACCGGATTGGGGTCGCGGATGGCCGATTTCAGCAGCCCTTTGGCGTCCGCGGCCGACCAGGGCGCAACCACTTTGAGACCGGGAATATGCGCGTACCAGGCCGAATAATCCTGGCTGTGCTGGGCCGCCACGCGCGCCGCCGCGCCGTTCGGCCCGCGGAACACGATCGGGCAGCGCATCTGACCGCCCGACATATAGAGCGTCTTGCCCGCCGAGTTGATGATGTGGTCGATCGCCTGCATGGCGAAGTTCCAGGTCATGAACTCGACGATTGGTTTCAAGCCCGCCATGGCTGCGCCGACGCCGACGCCGGTAAAGCCATACTCCGTAATCGGCGTATCGATCACGCGCTTGGCTCCGAACTCTTCGAGCAGGCCTTGCGAGATCTTGTAGGCGCCCTGGTACTGCGCCACTTCCTCGCCCATCAGGAACACGTCGGGGTCGCGGCGCATCTCTTCGGCCATGGCGTCGCGCAGGGCCTCGCGAACGGTGGTCGCGACCATGCGGGTCCCCGCCGGAAGGTCCGGTTCAGGTGTCGTGATGGCGCGCACGCCCGGTTGTACTGCGACCGGAGCTGCCGGCGCGCTCGGCGCCGCAACCGGCTTGGCGGCTGGCGCGCCCGCCGTCTCGCCATTGGCCATGATCATCGCGATTGGCGTGTTGACTTTGACACCCTCGGTCCCCGCCGGGATCAGGATGCGCCCGAGCACTCCTTCGTCCACCGCCTCGACCTCCATGGTCGCCTTGTCGGTTTCGATCTCGGCGATCACGTCGCCGGGCCTGATCATCTTGCCCTCGGCGACTAGCCACTTGGCAAGCTTGCCCTCTTCCATTGTGGGCGACAGCGCGGGCATCAGAATTTCGGTTGGCATGGTGGAGAGCTTTCGGAAGGCGGAAGTCGGATCAATCGTAAACAGAGGCAGCGTCGCAACGCCTGATGGTCCGTTGCCGGAGTCAAACCGTGATGTCGGTGTACAGCTCGCTCGCCTCGGGCTCGGGATTGGTCTGGGCGAAATCGGCGGATTCGTTGACGACGCGGCGGATGTCGGCGTCCATTTTTTTCAAATCCTCCTCGCTCGCCCAGCCACGCTCGGTCAGACGGCGCCCGACTTGCTCGATGGGGTCGTGCTCGTTGCGCATCTTGTCGACCTCCTCGCGCGTCCGGTACTTGGCCGGATCGGACATCGAATGCCCGCGATAGCGATAAGTCTGCATCTCCAGGATGTAAGGCCCCTTGCCTTCGCGCGCTCTGGCTACCGCCCGATCGCCGGCGGCCTTGACGGCACGCACATCCATGCCATCGACGTCCTCGCCGGGTATGTCGAAGGAACGGCCGCGCTGGTAAAGATGCGTGGTCGAGGAGCCGCGCGCCACGCTGGTGCCCATGGCGTATTTGTTGTTCTCGATCACATAGATGACCGGCAGGCTCCAGAGCTTGGCCATGTTGAAACTCTCGTAGACCTGCCCCTGGTTGGCCGCCCCATCGCCGAAATAGGTCAGGCTGACATGATCGTTACCGCGGTAGCGGTTGGCGAAGGCCAGCCCCGTGCCCAGCGGCACCTGCCCGGCGACAATACCGTGTCCGCCGAAAAAGCCCTTCTCGACCGAGAACATATGCATCGAGCCGCCTTTGCCGCGCGAATAGCCATCGCGTCGGCCGGTGAGTTCGGCCATGACGCCCTTGGCCTCCATCCCGCAGGCCAGCATATGGCCGTGGTCGCGATAGCCCGTTATCACCTGATCGCCCGGCTTCAGCGCCATCTGCATGCCGACCACAACGGCTTCCTGGCCGATGTAGAGATGGCAGAAGCCGCCAATGAAGCCCATGCCGTAGAGCTGACCGGCTTTTTCCTCGAAGCGCCGTATCAGCAGCATTTGGCGGTAGGCCTCAAGCTCCTGCTCGCGAGTGAGGTTTGCGACGGGCATGTGACCGTTGGACAGGGCTCCGGTTGCGCCGTCGCCCGAGGCCGCGTCGGCGACTGCAGTCACCGGACCGTTGAACGTCGCCAAGGATGTTGAGCCGAGCACCTGTTTCCTCCCGGGAACAAAGATTGTTTTGCAACATCTACACGAGCCCAACGCCAATCGCCAGCACTGCGCGCTGCAACGTAACAGTGTTCTCAACAAAGGTGAAGTTCTATTTTTGTTCTTTGACACGTTCACTTATTGTGCTAGGGCTAGCTCTGCAGGTCAGTCACGGGGTCAGCGATGTCCGAAAGCGCAGAGTGGGAAATGGCAGAACCGCCGCTGATCGATGCCGAACGACGCCGGGGACGCGGCGCCAGGTCGAATGCCAGTGGCCGCTTCGAGAGCGCCAAACGTGAAGATGTCGATGATGGCTGGGGGGTGCTTGACGATCTGCCCGCGTTCTCCACGACGGTCTCGATTGACGCGTCTCGCAGCATTATCTCGACCAACCAATCTCCCGACATCAGTTTCGATCAGTCGATCAATCCCTACCGGGGATGCGAGCACGGCTGCGTCTATTGCTATGCGCGTCCGTCCCATTGTTATCTGGGCCTGTCGGCCGGGCTGGACTTCGAGAGCAAGCTGTTCGCCAAACCCAATGCCGCCGAACTCCTGGAAAAGGAGTTGGCCAAGCCCGGCTACCGGGCCAAGGTAATTGCCCTCGGCGCCAATACCGATCCCTATCAGCCGATCGAACGCACCTGGACGATTACGCGGCAGGTGCTGCAGGTGCTGGCCAAAGCGCGTCACCCGGTCGGGATTGTCACCAAATCGGCGTTGGTGACGCGCGATATCGATATCCTCGCCCCGATGGCGCGCGATGGGCTGGTCAAAGTTGCCTTGTCGGTCACGACCTTGGATCGGATGGTGGCGCGCAAGATGGAGCCGCGCGCCAGCACTCCGGCCAAGCGGCTGGAAGCGATCAAGGCCCTGACCGAGGCGGGCATTCCAACGGCAGTGATGGTCGCCCCGATCATCCCCTCGATCAACGACAGCGAAATCGAAGCCATCATGGAGGCCTGTCGCGACATGGGGGCAAGCGAGGCTGGCTATGTGCTGTTGCGATTGCCGCTGGAGATCAAGGAGCTGTTCGCCGAATGGCTGGCGACGGAGTTTCCGGAGCGCGCCGCCCGCGTGATGACTATCCTGCGCGGCATGCGCGGCGGCAAGGATTACGACGCGCGCTGGTTCGAGCGCCAGAAGGGCACCGGCCCTTTTGCCGAGCTGATTACCCAGCGGTTCCGGCTTGCCTTGCGGCAATTGCGCATGAACGAACGCAGGTATCGTCTGCGCACAGATCTCTTCTTGCGTCCGGTCGTCAAAGGTGGCCAGCTTGCGTTGTTCTGATTGGTGGCATCATGCGTGATCTCCAGCGCACGCGCGGCCGCGCTCGTGCCGATTTTGCGATCGAGCGGCAGTACCTGAAGGAGGGTAGTCTGCGTATTGTGGGCATTGACGAGGCCGGTATCGGCCCTTGGGCAGGCCCGGTCGTGGCAGCGGCGGTACGCCTCGATCCAGACGCATTGCCCACGGGCATTGCCGACAGCAAGAACTCTGTCGGCAAGCCGCCGCGAGCGTGCCTTCGACGAAATCATGGCGCTGGCGGACGTCGGCATCGGGATCGCGGAGGTCGAGCGCATCGATCGGGACAATGTGCTGAAGGCGAGCCATTGGGCCATGGCGGAGGCAGTGCGCGGCTTGAAGGTCGCGCCGGATATGGCCCTGGTGGATGGCAAACATGTTCCGGACCTGACGTGCCCGGCCCGGGCGATTATCGATGGCGACGCCATGGTGCTATCGATAGCGGCGGCCTCGATTGTCGCCAAGGTGACGCGTGACCGTCTGTTGGTGGACCTTGGCGCCGCGCATCCAGGCTATGGTTTTGAGAAGCACAAAGGCTACGGCACGGCAGAACATCGCACCGCTATCGCCTTGCTTGGCGTGACCCCGGCCCATCGGCGCTCCTTCAAGCCCATCCAGGAGGCGCTGGCGGCGGCGCAGAACGCAACTGGACCGCCGTTAACCCATGACGCGACCAAGTCGGGCTAGAGTGCGCATTCGGCCCCCGGAAGGCTGGCAGCATTTGTACAAAGATGACGACGGGATCGATAGGCGTATGCGTATAAGTCAGCGTAGCGTAGGCGTGGGATGCGAAAAACCGGCTGTCGATCGCATCCTGATCGGCGATTGCCTGACCGAGCTGGCCAAGCTTCCAGATGGCTCGGTCGATCTGGTGTTCGCCGATCCTCCCTATAACCTTCAGCTCGATGGCGATCTGTTGCGGCCCAACAATACCGTTGTGGATGGTGTGCATCAGGACTGGGACAAGTTCCTGTCCTTTGCCGACTACGACCGCTTCTCACGGGTCTGGTTGACCGAGTGCCGGCGCGTCCTGAAACCAAATGGCGCGCTGTGGCTGATCGGGTCCTATCACAATGTGTTCCGGCTCGGCGCGGCGCTGCAAGACCTCGGGTTCTGGGTGCTCAACGATGTGATCTGGCGCAAAACCAACCCGATGCCGAATTTCCGTGGACGGCGCTTCACCAACGCGCATGAGACGCTGATCTGGGCGTCGCGCAGCCCGGCCTCGCGCTACACCTTCAATTATGAATCCATGAAGGCGCTGAATGACGACCTGCAGATGCGATCGGACTGGCTGCTGCCGATTTGCAGCGGCCCGGAACGGTTGAAAGATGCCGAGGGGCACAAGGCCCACCCGACACAGAAACCCGAAGCGCTGCTGCAGCGTGTGCTGCTGGCGACCACACACCAGGGCGACGTGGTGCTCGATCCCTTTTTTGGCACCGGCACAACCGGAGCCGCCGCGCGGCGTCTGGGCCGGCACTACATCGGCATCGAGCGCGATCCGACCTATGCAAAGGTGGCCGCCGCGCGCATCGCCGCTGTCGAGCCCATGCCGGCGGCCGCGCTCGATCTTGGCCTGGGCAAGCGCGCCGAGCCGCGCGTGGCCTTTGGCACCATCGTCGAACTTGGTATGATGGCGCCGGGAAGCCGGCTGTTCGACGAACGCAAACGCCATAGCGCCGAGGTGCGCGCCGACGGCACGCTAGTGCATGGCGACTTATCGGGCTCGATCCACAAACTTGGCGCCACGCTGCAAGGTCGGCCGGCCTGCAACGGCTGGACGTTCTGGCACTTCGAGCGTCACGGCCGGCTAAAGCCCATCGACGAGTTGCGCACGCAAGCCCGCAAGCAACTGGCCATTGCGGCGGAATAGCCGGCGGCGGTCAGATTAGACCCAAGGCCAAAAGTTCGGACCGCATGGCCTCCGGCATACGTGAGAGGTCGCCGGCCACGCCACCGGCGAGATCGGACGGCGCGTCTTCTGCGGGGAGATACCGCCAGCCTTGGAAGGCGCGGCGCGGCACCGGGCGCACCGGCACCAGCTCGGGCGACAGAACGATATCGCAGCGCGCGATCCCGTCCTCGCCGGTGACGGCAACCAGATCGAGGATCGGCTGGCGCACCTGCACCACGGCCTTGATCACCCAATACAGCGACCCTTGGCCGACGATCTCGTCCCCGCGCTTGGGAAACATGCGCGTACGGTGCCAAAGCCGCGCCTCGCGCCGGGCCTTGCGGGCCTGCGCCAGTTTCTCGGTCTGCCACTCGCGCAAATCCTCGATCGAGGTGCAGCCGACACAGAGCTTGATGAGATGCAGGGTCATGCCAGCACTATCCCACCGGGGTCGCCCAACAGCAACCCGGCGCCGCAGCGCTGTGGATTGACGCCGGCAACCCAGCACCTGCTTCAGGGTGTCGCCTTCGCGCCATCGCCGTCGGAGGCCACTGCCGTGCCGTCGCGCCGGGCCGCCAACAGCCCTGTGACTTCGATCTGCAGCCGCAAGCCATCGGTCCCCGGAGCGATCTTGACCACACGGGCGTGATCGGGCGCCAGCCAGAGCTTCAGCCCCTTGCCGATCGGAATCCCTTGCTGCTGGCGCACCAGATCGAGCGCCGAGGTGAGATTGTCGTCAATGTTGACCGCAACTACGCTCTCAAGTTCATCGACAAAACGCTGATCGATCAGGAATGGCCATTCCTTCTGGCGCGCGCTCTGTTTGGACGAGGATCCGAAGGACTCGCATTGCGTCAGAACGATCTCGGGGTGGCCCGGCTTGAGGGCCGGAGTGGCGAGGTAATAGGCGACTCCCCGGCCCGAAAACCACGCGCCATTGGCAGGCAGGGTCAAGTGCACACCGACCGCAAGCCGCTTGCCGGCCGGAAAAAAACCGACTGCAGAGACGCTTGGCTGCCCGCCGGGCGCACGCGCATCTGCACTGACGGGGACCGCTGGCAAGCGCTTACTCGCCGATGCCGCCATCGCCTCGTAGCTGACCTCCGCCGGCAGCAGAATTCCGCCCCCGCCAGGCTCCGCGCCCGCACCCAGCGGCAAAGTCGGCGACGGTGGTAACGGGGCGGGACGGTCGCCGACATAGGTCTGCAGTTTGGCCGCGATTGCCATACGCAGCTCAAAGCCGCCGGCAGCAACTGCCAAGCCACCAAACCTGAGGCCGACCGGTGTGCCACGAATCCAAATCTGCCGGTCGGGCGACAGCGCCACGGGATAGTGCAGGTAGCGCCAGACCAGATCGACTTCGGACCGCAGGTTCTCCGGCACCAGACCTGCAACTGCCGCCGGCGACAGTTTGTCAAGCTTCCGGCTCAACACCGCCTCGACTTCGGCCTGGAAGCTGGTTTCGCCATCCAGGACTTTGATTTTGGCGCCTTGCGGCCAAGTGAAGCCCTGGCCGAGTTTCAACGAGGCTTGCCAGCGCTCGTCGATGGTCAAGGCGTAAGAGGCGGAAACCTCCAGCTTTCCGGCCACCGGGGTCGCGGCACCGGCCCCCACGGGCTGAACAGTGAACTCGTAGCGCAGCGGGATCTTCAGCTCAAGCCCTTGCGGGGTGCCAGTCAACTTGGCCTGGCCGTCGCGCTGAATGCGGCCCCATAGCCGCGCATCGAGGCAGACCTGCTTTGGACCCTTGGTCTGGCAGGCGGCGCGCGGCAGGCGACGGGTAATCGGGACGATGTCGGACGGCAACAGACGGGCGATCTCATCCTCGGTTTTGCCCAGGTTGACCGGGGCCGAGACGTAGATCGCAGCAGGCGTGCTCTCCACCTGCAAGGGTTCCGCAATTTCGGTTGGCTTGGCGGTGAGGTCGGCAGGGCGCTCGCAACCCGCAAGGCATGCGGCCATCATCACGGCAACGAGGTAACCGGTCAATGTGCGGCGGGACGTGGCATCGTACAAACGCAAAACACCGCTCCCCCAAAAACTCAGTGCACCGCACCTGCTCCGTCGCCGGCAGCGATCTCTCGCTTGCCAGCGTGGTTCCGCTTCGCCGCGCCGCAAGGTGGCGCGCCTTGTTCGCCGTTCGACATAACTGTCTGGTTGCGAAAGACTTTAGCCAGTGGCCCGGCGCCCTGCAATGACCAAAATACAACTCCGCGTACCACATGTCCGCTTTGGTTAGCCCGGTCCTGCAACGGCCGCCACAGGAAACACCCATTGCGCAATCAGCCAGATGTTCAGACCACTGATCAGTATCGCGATCGCCAGCCCAAGACCGGTCAACCAGCGCGGCGCCACCAGTGCGCCCATATGGGTGCGGTTGGCGGTGAACATAAGCAGTGGGAACATGGCGAACGGCAACTGCAGGCTGAGGATCACCTGGCTCAGGATCAGCAAACGTCCGATCGCGCTTTCGCCAAACCACAGCACCGTGATCACGGCCGGCACGATGGCGATGGCGCGTGTCACGAGGCGGCGCAGCCAGTTGGGTAGCCGGATACGCAGAAACCCCTCCATCACGATCTGCCCCGACAGCGTCGCGGTGATGGTGGAGTTGAAGCCGCAAGCCAGCAACGCGATGGCAAACAGCGTAGCGGCAAGCGGGGCCCCAAGCAGCGGGGCAATCAGGCGGTGGGCATCGGGAAGTTCGGTCACTGCCGTTTCGCCGTGGGCATAGAACGAGGCCGCCGCCACCACGATCAGCGAGACATTGATGACCAGCGCGAACAGCAGCGCGATGATGGTGTCCAACGTTACAAAGCGCAGGGACCGGCGGCGTTGCGCGACGCCTTCGCCGAGATCGCGGGTGGTCTGGGGCAGGCTGGAGTGGAGATAGAGGTTGTGCGGCATGACGGTCGCCCCGATCATGCCGATGGCTAGGTAAAGCGCGGTGGTATCGGTCAGCACCAGCGGATTGGGCATCAACCCTTTGCCCACGGCCAGCCAATCGGGACGAGCCAGCAACACCTGCCCAAAGAAGCAAACCGCAATCAGGATCAGCAACGCCATCACGAAAGCTTCGATCCAGCGGAAGCCGAGGCGCTGCAGGGCCAGGATCAGGAACACGTCGGCCGCCGTCAGAATGGTGCCGACGCCGATCGGGATGCCGAACAGCAGATTGAGGCCGATCGCAGTGCCGATGACTTCGGCCAGATCGGTGGCGCAGATCGCGAGCTCGGCCAGCACCCACAGTACCAGCGACACCGGCCTGGGCAGCACATCGCGGCACATTTCTGCGAGGTCGCGGCTGCTGGCGATGCCGAGCCTGGCCGCCAGCGACTGCATGACAATGGCCATCAGGCTTGAGAGCAGGGCGATGAACAGCAGCTGATAGCCGAATTTCGATCCGCCAGCGATCGAGGTCGCCCAGTTGCCGGGGTCCATGTATCCGGTTGCGACCAGATAGCCGGGACCGACGAATACCAGGAATTGGCGCCAGAAGCCGCGCGGACTTCTGCCTGCGCCAGGACCGGGACCGCCCAAGACCTCGTCCGCCGTGCCAGCTTTCGCCACGTCCATTTTTCTCATCCTGCTCGGCTGCAATAATTCGCGGGTTCTGTGGCGAGGTCAAGCGCAACCGGGTTGTCGGCAATACTCCACCGTAGCGGCAACGAGGCCGATGCTGCAACGCACAAAGTCTGCTAGCTGACACCGCGTTTGGTCCAAACGCCCGCCCGGAGGTTGCCCCATGTCCCGCCCCCCGATCTATTTCCTGCGTCACGGCGAAACCGACTACAACGCGGCCGGCCGCCTGCAAGGCCGGCTCGACATTCCGCTCAACGCCAAGGGCCGGGGACAGGCGGCGCGCAATGGCGGCGTGCTGGCCGAGCTAATCGATGAGCCCGGGTCGGTGCACTATATCTCCAGTCCGCTGCTGCGCACGCGCCAGACCATGCAAATCGCGCGCGGCTGCCTGAAGCTGCCGGAAACGCCCTTCGATACCGACGAGCGCTTGCTGGAGATCGACTTTGGTCGCTGGGAGGGCAAAGTCTGGGACGAGATCAAGCGCGACGATACCGACGCCTATGCCGCGCGGCAGGCCGATGGCTTCAATCACGCCGTGCCCGAGGGCGAAAGCTACGCCATGGTGATGGCGCGGGTGCAGGCTTGGTTCGCCGACGTGGTGCGACCGACCGTAGTGGTGGCGCACGGCGGCATCATGCGCTGCCTGCGCGGCCATGTGCTGGGATTGCCACCGGAGGCGATTTTGCATCTGACCGTGCCGCAGGATAAGGTGATGCTGATCGACGGCGGAGCGGTGCGGTTGTTGTAGGGGCGGCTTGCGGTCGCCTTCGTGCAGCACGGCTTACCGTTGGAGGGCGGCCGCAAGCCGCCCCTACCAATTGGCGCTGCGTGCAATCTCGTTCTATGATCATACCGATCGCTCCAGCAGGCCCCCCATGTCGCACAACACCTTCGGTCATCTTTTCCGGCTCACCACCTGGGGCGAAAGCCACGGCCCGGCCATTGGCTGCGTCGTTGACGGCTGCCCTCCCGGCATTGCGCTGACTGAAGCGGACATCCAGCCCTACCTGGACAAGCGCCGGCCCGGGCAGTCGCGCTTCACGACGCAGCGCCAGGAGCCCGATGAAGTGCGCATCCTGTCGGGCGTGTTCGCCAAGCCCGGTTCGCCCCAAGTCACCACCGGCGCGTCCATTGCGCTGCAGATCGAGAACGTCGACCAGCGCTCCAAGGACTACGGCGATATCGCAGCCAAATTCCGCCCCGGGCACGCCGACTACACCTATCAGGCCAAGTACGGCGTGCGCGATTACCGCGGCGGCGGGCGATCCTCGGCGCGCGAAACGGCCATGCGGGTGGCGGCGGGGGCGATTGCCCGCAAGGTTCTGGCGGGCGTGACTATCCGGGGCGCGTTGGTGCAGATGGGGCCGCACCGAATCGAGCGCGGCAATTGGGATTGGGCGGAAGTGGACAACAATCCGTTCTTCTCGCCGGACGCCAAGTCTGTTGCGGCGTGGACCGATTTTCTGGATAAGGTTCGCAAGAGCGGATCGTCGACCGGTGCCATTGTCGAGGTGGTGGCCGAAGGAGTGCCGGTGGGCTGGGGAGCGCCGCTCTACGGCAAGCTCGATCAGGATCTGGCCTCCGCCATGATGAGCATCAATGCCGTCAAGGGCGTGGAAATCGGCGATGGTTTCGCGGCGGCGGAGTTGTCGGGCGAGGACAATGCCGACGAGATGCGGGCCGGCAATGACGGCAAGCCCAGGTTCCTGTCGAACCATGCCGGCGGCATCCTCGGTGGTATTTCCAGCGGCCAGCCGGTGGTCTGCCGCTTCGCCGTCAAACCAACCTCGTCCATCTTGTCCCCGCGCCGCACCATCGATGTGGACGGCAAAGACACGGATATCCTGACCAAGGGGCGGCACGATCCGTGTGTCGGCATCCGCGCGGTGCCGGTGGGGGAGGCCATGATGGCGCTGGTGCTGGCTGACCACATGCTGCGACACCGGGCGCAAGTCGGTGCCTAGGTTCAAGCGCATCCTGATCCTGACCGGCTCGGGCATTTCGGCCGAGAGCGGCATCTCGACCTTTCGCGACAAGGGCGGCATCTGGTCGAGGTACAAGGTCGCTGATGTGGCGACGCCGCAGGGCTATCAGCGCAATCCCGAAGCGGTGCTCGAGTTCTACAACATGCGCCGGCGGCTGCATCATACCGTTGCGCCGAACCCGGCACATCTGGCGCTGGCGCGACTGGAACGCGACCACCCCGGCGAGGTGCTGGTGGTGACGCAGAACGTCGATCAGCTGCACGAGCTGGCGGGGACGCGCAACCTGATCCACATGCATGGCGAGGTGTTTCGAGCCTGGTGTATGGCTTGCGATACGCGCTGTGATTGGCGAGAGGATCTAACGCTGGCAACGTCGTGTCCAGACTGTGCGGAAACGGGACGCATGCGACCGGACGTGGTGTGGTTCGGCGAGACGCCCTACCAAATGGAGGTCATCAGCGCGGCGTTGGCCGAGGCCGATCTGTTCGTATCCATCGGGACCAGCGGGACGGTCTATCCGGCCGCTGGGTTTGTCGCAGCGGCCAAGCGGGGCGGGGTGCGCACGGTAGAACTGAACCTGGAGCCGTCCGAGAGCGCATCGCTGTTCGACGAAGCCGTGCATGGGCCGGCAGGAACAATTGTGCCGGAGTATGTCGAAAAATTGCTGGCGTAAGAAAAACGGGGACAGTCTACCTATTTCACCGACGAAGCAATTCGCGAGGTCAGGCTATCAGTGAAATAGGTAAACTGTCCCCGTTTTTCTTACCGCGCGCCGCGAAAGCTGATCTCCGTCTGACCGCTGGAGATGACCTGGGCGGGCGCGGAGGCCACCACTTGGGCCTGCCCTTGCGCCGCTGCCACCGAGGGAGGCACGCGTCCGGCCGCGATGCTGGCGGCAGCGCGGCGCTCGCCGTCATGACCGCCCTGCTGGAACACTTTGATGCCGGTCCAGGCAAGGCCGCTGTCGGGGAACTCCTCGACCGTGCGGATGTAGGTGCGCACCGCGTCATCGCCACGATCCTGCCAGAGATCGCAGTAGGCCATGTTGAGCAGGCCCATCTCGCGGTAGCAGGTCTTACTGGTCGAGAGCAGGAAGATGTAGCGCATCTCGTCCAGCCAGGGATTGCGCTGGAAGAATTCGTAGCTTTTCTGGAACTCGGCGATCGCCAGCTCCATCCGGCCTTCGCGCGCGTAATGCATGCCGCGGCGGTGGTGCGAGGTCAGGAAAAGTCGGATGACGATGGCCATGATCAGATAGGCAAGCGTTGCCGCCAGGATCGGCTTCATGATGCCGATCCAACTGGCCGCGCCAATGAAGATGGCGATGATCAGCAGTTGTAGAAACAGCGACACCCAGGCGATCTGGTGGATCACCGGCATGGGCGGGCGGTAGGGCTCGGCCGAAACGTCCTGCCCACCGCGCGACACTGCCTTGCGGCCATTGGCGCCGTCACGTCCGTTGCTGATACTCATGGGCTACTCCTGGTCACGACGCCCAAATGTTCCATGAGGCGCGGCATGATCTCGACGAAATTGCAGGGCCGGTGCCGGTTGTCGAGCTGCCAGCGCAAAATTCCTTCCCAGGCGTCGCGGCAAGCGCCGGGCGATCCAGGAAGGCAGAAGATATAGGTCCCATGCGCCAGACCGCCACAAGCTCTTGACTGGATGGTTGACGTGCCAATTTTGTCATAGCTGAGGCGATGGAAGATCGCGGCGAAGCCATCGATCTCCTTTTCGAACAAAGGCTTGATGGCTTCCACGGTCACATCGCGGCCGGTAAAGCCGGTGCCGCCGGTGGTCAGCACGACGTCGACGCCTCTATCCGCGATCCAGCCTTTAACCTTCGCGCGGATGGCCGGGGCATCGTCGCGCAGCAGATCGCGCGCGGCCAAGCGGTGCCCGGAGGCGCTCAGCAGGTCCGCCAGCGTGTCTCCCGACTTGTCGGTTTTCAGCTCGCGCGTATCCGACACCGTGAGCACGGCGATGTTCAACGGTATGAAAGGGCGGCTCTCGTCGATCCTGGTCATGGACGCAGCATAAAGGACTTGACAGGTTTTGTTGAGTCCAGGTTGCACATCCGCTCAAAAAAGCCAAACCCGGCGCGAATTGGGATCGCGCCGGGCTTGCAGGATCAGGATATCGTCGAAATCGATCAGGTATCGCGACGGCGCAAGAGACCGCCAAGACCGCCTGATTTCTTCAGCAGGCCGCCACTGGGCGCAGCCGCCGCAGGTTCCGGCTGGCGGCGCAGCAGACCACTGGCCGCGCGAGGAGCGGCGGCGGCTTGCGGCGCAGGCTGGGCGAACTGCTGCTGCATCGGCTGCGCGTAGGGATCCTGTCCGGCCGGCGCATATTGCGGCTGTTGTTGCTGCGGCGCATATCCGCCGCCGTAGTTGGGTTGCTGCCCCATCGGCTCGAAGGCCTGTTGGGCTTGCATAGGCTGAGCAAACGCCTGCTGTTGTGGCGGCGGTGCATAGGTCTGCTGCGGAGCAAACCCCTGTTGCGGCTGGAAACCTTGCTGCGGCGAGGGCTGGCGCGGCTGGAACTGCTGCGGCGCGCGCTGCTGCGGCGCCTGGCCGTAGACCGAGGCCTGGGCCGCCTGCTGCTGAGCCGCCTGCTGGGCGAAGGCTTGCGACGCCAAGGCCTGAGCTGCCGCTGCCTGGCTAGCTGCGATCTCAGCTTCGTTCGGCAACGCATCTTCGCTCGGGGCATGATTGCCCGACGCGCGCCAACGCTCGACAACGGCGTTGAGGAACGCCTCGTCGCCGATATCCTGGTTCCACTTCTCCGAGAACTTGGCGGTGGACGAACGCGGCATATGCTGCTTAGGCAGCTCGTCGAACTTGATGCGCACCGGCAACGTCATGCCATCACCGAAGGCAATCGCTTCGCGCGAGCCAAGGGCGGGCAGGAATTCCAGCAGCCCCGAGCCGGTATCGGCAATGGCGGACTGCACGATCTGCTGGTCGCGGTCGTTCGACATGCGCAGGGCGAACACGGTGTTGCACTGCGAAAGAATGGTCGGATCGATTTCAGCCGGGCGCTGCGTGATAATGCACAACGAGGCGCCGTACTTGCGGCCTTCCTTGGCGATCTTGGCGATGGCGCGCTTGGCCGGCTCGAAGCCCGTGGTGGCATTGGCCGGCACATAGCGATGCGCCTCTTCGCACACCAGCGTGACGGGCACATGGCCCTCGCCCCAGAGCGCAAAGTCAAAGGTCATGCGGCATAGCACCGAGACCACCACGTTGACGACTTCGGTCGGGATGCCGGTCAGTTCCAGGATGGTGATCGGCTTCTTGTTCACCGGAATGCGGAAGATCCGGCCCAGGATCTGCGCCATGGTGTCGTTGACGGTGAAGCCGCCAAACATGAAGGCGTAGCGCTGATCCTGGCTGATGATGTCGATGCGCGACTTCAGCCAGCGGTAGGGCGACAGGTCCTTCTTGTTCTCCAGCATGCCCATCTTGTCGTCGATCATGGAGAGCAGATCGGAGATGCGATAGGGAACGGGCGTATCCACCGTATAGCGGTTGGCCATGACCAGGGCGCGCTTCAGGGCGGCGCGGTCGTTGGTGGTGGACTTGGCGGCGTACTTGCTCTTGCAGAGAGGGATCAGCTCTTGCAGGATCTCCATCTCGGTCTTGCGGTCGTCGGGTTTGCCGATCAGCACTTCGACCAGTTCGTCCCAGGTCAGCAGCCAATAGGGCAGCGTCATATTGTGCGGGTTCATCACCTCGGCGAGGTCCGCGAACGAGGTCGAATACTCGTTGTGCGGATCAAGGAGAATGATGTGCGCCTTGGGGTTCTTTTCCAGGATGGCCCGGAAAATCAGCGCCGTGGTGCAGGATTTGCCGGTGCCGGTGGTGCCCAGAATGGCAAAATGCTTGCCGAGCATTTCATCGACGCGCACCATGGCCGGGATAGAGCTGTCCTGGCGGATGGTGCCGACGCGCACCGCGGTATCGGCCGAGGCCGAGAGCGCTTTCAGCAGCTCTTCGCGGGACGCGACGCGTACGCGGTCGCCCAGCGCCGGATAGGCCGTAACGCCGCGCTGGAAGTTGACTGCACGACCTTCTTTGTCTTTCGGCAGCTCGCCGACCAGGCCGAGTTCGGCGATCCAGACTTCCGGGTCGTCCTCTTTCTGCGCCGGAACCGGCACGCTCAAGGCCGAGACCAGGCCGAGCACAATTGAGTTGGCGGTATCGATGCCAAGCAAGGTGCCCATTTCCGGCCGGTTGGCGATCGACTCGCGGTTCTTGCGATTGTCGTCCAAGAGCACGATGGCCTTGGAGCCGGTGACCGAAACGATGCGGCCGATCGAGCCATCGGTACGATCGCCCTTGCCATGCTTGTCTGCTGAAGGAATGTACACTGTCGGTTGCCCCTAATCGCGTATGGCTCAGGCGCTCGGCATCATTGCGCCGCGCGCCATCTCCCCTAAAATTGCTCGTACACTCGGTGTGACGCTTGCAGATGGCGGGAGCAGCAACGCAACCTCGGTGCCCTCGCCCTTGACGCTCTTTATGCTGAGTGACCCGCCATGCAGTTCGACCAGCGCCTTAGCGATCGGCAGGCCAAGGCCGGTACCTTCACGCATGCGGCTGCGGCCACCGTCGACTTGGCCGAACGGCAGCATGGCGATGACGATTTCGTCCTCGTTCATGCCCACGCCGGTATCGCGCACGCTGATGCGCACCTGACCATCGGCATCGGACACAGCGCGCAGCGTGACACGCCCGCCTTCCGGGGTGAACTTGATGGCATTGCTGAGCAGGTTCATCACGATCTGCTTCAGCTTGACCGGATCGCCCTTGATCTGCGGCAGATCGTGGGAAATGTCCTGGATCAGGGCGACCTTGGCATCGAGTGCCGTCACCTTGAAGAAGGAGAGGCACGAAGTGAGAATTTCGTCGGCATGCAGCTCCTGCATGTCGAGCGTGAACTTGCCGGCCTGGATTTTCGAGATTTCCAGGATGTCGTTGATGATCGCCAGCAGGTGTTTGGCCGCTTCCTGGATCAGGCCCGAATATTCGCCGATGCTCTCTTTGGTGAGCTGGCGCTTGTCGTGCTCGCCGATCAGGCGCGAAAATCCGATGATGGTGTTGAGCGGCGTCCTGAGCTCGTGGCTCATATTGGCGATGAATTCGCTCTTCAGCTTGTTAGCGAGTTCGGCTTCCACGCGCGCCGACTTCTCGGCAATCTTGGCCCGGTGGCGCAGGATCGCATCGCCCAGCAGGTTCGAGTACTCGCTGAGCAGCGATTGTTGCTTGTTCGGGTTGAAAGCTTGTCCGAGCATTTCGTCTGCCGCCTGCTGGTTCGATCCACTACCGAGTGACCCGATGTTAGGGGCCGACCCGATAAGGCGGAGTTAAGCCAAACCGACTCAGTGCTCTGCCCCCGCCCTTCATGAAATGCCGGACAGTGGTTAACGATGAGTTTACCATGGGGGCAGATGATCACCGTCGGCGGCCCAGAGTGGCTGGAAGTGGCGGACGCGACACACGTGACTTCCCTCTCCCCCGCCTTTCGGGGGAGAGGGTGGCGCGCCAGCGCCGGGTGAGGGGCAGCCGCTTGCTCCCTGACTCGCTGATCGAGGGCCGGAGCCAGCCCTGCCCCTCACCCGCCCCTTCGGGGCACCCTCTCCCCCGCAAAGGTGCGCGGGAGAGGGAAGTCTTTGATCAAGGAGTGACGACATGCGTCTATTGATCACCGGCTGGCAGGGACAGCTGGCCCGCTCTCTGGCCGAGGCCGCCACGCGCCGGCCCGAGATCACCGCGCTCAGCATTGGGCGGCCGGCGCTGGATCTGTGCGCCCACCCCTCGATTCTGCGCACGCTGGCCGACAACGCACCCGATGTGATCGTCAATACCGCCGCCTATACCGCCGTCGACAAGGCCGAGAGCGAGCGCGACGCCGCCTTCGCGTTGAACCGAGACGGAGCTGGGCTGCTCGCCGAGGCGGCGGCAGCGCGCGGAGTGCCGATTATTCACGTCTCGACCGACTATGTGTTCGACGGGACCAAACCCACGCCCTATGTCGAAACCGACCCGACAGCGCCGCTGAATGTCTATGGCGCCTCCAAGCTAGCCGGCGAACAGGCGGTTGCGGCAGCCAACCCGCGACACGTTATCCTGCGCACCGCCTGGGTACACAGCCCGTTTGGGCAAAACTTCACCAAGACCATGTTGCGGCTGGCCGCCGACCGGCCCCGGCTCAACGTCGTCGCCGATCAGCTCGGCAACCCGACCTATGCGCCACATCTGGCCGAAGCCATTTTGGAGATTGCGCTGCGCTTACGCGGGCGCGATGCGGGCGATGGGTTGTACGGGCTCTATCATGCCACCGGGACCGGCGAGACAACCTGGCACGGCTTGGCCAGCGCCATTTTCGAACAGTCGCGCGCGCTCGGGGGGCCAGCCGCCGAGGTCGCGCCGATCCCGACCTCGGGCTACCCAACACCCGCCGCACGTCCCGCCAACTCGCGGCTCAATTGCAGCCGCTTGAAGTCCGCCTTCGGCGTCGCCCTGCCGCCGTGGCAAGACGGCGTTAGCGCCTGTGTGACAAGACTTTTGCAACCAACCTGACCGGAACCCCGCGATGCGCTCCTCGACCGACCTTGCCGCTGGCCCTCTCCTTGCAACCTCCCTGGCACATGAGGTTGCCACGGAGACCGACCCGATGCGCATTGCCAAGCCGTTTTCCTCGACCGACCTGATGGTCCGTGACCTGCCGGACATACCGTCGCGCAGCAGTTTGCTGGACAGCTGGAAACAATCCGACCGCCGCATCAAAGGCGCGCTGAGTTTCAGGGCTTACGAACAGGCCAGCATCAGCTGCCCCACCGATGTGTGGTCCTACCAGCGCCTGTTCATCGAGCAGCGCCGCGACGCCGCCAATCTCATGGCGGGCGGCTACAAAACGGCGGATTGAGCCGAACGGTCGACGGGACACGCTTGGCGGCCGGTAACGGCGGCGTGTACCGCCCGCACGGTTTTCCTCACGCTAAGTTGTGGCCGTAACTGCGGTACTTCTTGGCACTTTTGACGTAACTCACCCTATATGCTTGGTCATCACAGACCGACCCAAGCTACCTCCGGGGAGTTACCATGACTACGACTTTCGATATCGCCATTATCGGTGCCGGCTCAGGTGGGTTGTCCGTTGCAGCCGGCGCAGCCCAGCTCGGCGCCAAGGTGGTGCTGATCGAAAAGCACAAGATGGGCGGCGACTGCCTTAACTACGGCTGCGTTCCGTCCAAGGCGCTGATCGCAGCTGGCGAAGCGGCCCAGACCATCCGCACAGCTGGCCAGTTCGGCGTCAACGGCCACGAGCCGGCGATCGATTTCTCCAAAGTTCACGCGCATGTACACGGCGTGATCGCCAGCATCGCGCCGCACGACTCAGTCGAACGCTTCGAGAAACTCGGCTGCCACGTCATCCAGGCGGCGGCCAAATTCGTTAGCCCCACCGAGCTTGACGCGGGCGGCGAACGCATCACCGCACGGCGCTTTGTTGTCTCCACCGGTTCAAAAGCGTTCGTTCCGCCGATCCCCGGCATCAAGGACGTCAAGGCGTACACCAACGAAACCATCTTCGATCTGACCGAAGCGCCGGAACACCTGATTGTCATCGGAGGCGGCCCGATCGGTATCGAAATGGCGCAGGCCCATCGCCGGCTCGGCTGCAAGGTGACGGTGGTCGAAGCCTTCGGCATCATGCCCAAGGATGATCCCGATGCGGTCGCCGTGGTGCGCGCGCGCCTGCTCGAAGAGGGCCTGGCGATTAACGAGAGCGCCAAGGTCGAGGGTGTGTCGCGGGCGGGCAATGGCATCGCCGTCGGCATCAATCGCAACGGCAAGGCCGAGACCATCACCGGCACCCATCTGCTGGTGGCGGCGGGACGGCGT
Source organism: uncultured Alphaproteobacteria bacterium (assembly GCA_963732765.1). Lineage (GTDB taxonomy): Bacteria > Pseudomonadota > Alphaproteobacteria > Rhizobiales > Hyphomicrobiaceae > JANYHF01. The sequence continues at coordinate 988,613 of CAVTAS010000010.1, forward strand.
CCCAATGTGACCGATCTCGGTTTGGACGCGGCCGGCATCGCCTTCTCGCCCAAAGGCATCGAGGTCGACGCACGGTTGCGCACCACCAACAAACGCGTGTTCGCCATCGGCGACGTGGCCGGCGGCTATCAGTTCACGCATATGGCGGGCTACCACGCCGGCATCGTGGTGCGGAACGCGCTGTTCAACATCCCGGCCAAGGTCGACTACAAGGCCGTGCCCTGGGTGACTTACACCGATCCCGAACTGGCCCAGGTCGGCAAGTCGCTCATCGAAGCGCAGAAAACCGACGCCGGCGCCATCGCGACCCAATGGAAGCTGACCGAGAATGACCGCGCGCAAGCCGAGCGGGCGACCGAAGGCTTCATCAAGGTGGTAACGTCCAAGCGCGGCGCGATCCTGGGCGCCACTATCGTCGGCCGCCATGCCGGCGAACTGATCCTGCCCTGGGTGCTCGCGGTACAAAAGGGCATGACCATGCGCGACATGACCGGCATCATCGCTCCTTACCCGACGCTCTCAGAGATCTCCAAGCGCGCGGCCGGGGCGTACTACGCGCCGACGCTGTTTTCCAAGCGCACGCAGGGGCTGGTCAGGTTCATGCAGTGGCTGCCGTAGGGCAGTGGGGGCGCACCGCATTGCGCCCCTAAGCCGCCATGTCATCGCAGCGCCTCCACCAAACATGAAGGACTTAAGCCTGGCCACACCTAATCTCCGTAACTGACGCGCCAGATCGTGCCGTTGCCATCCTCGCTGACCAACAGTGCGCCATCGAGCGCGACCGCCACGCCGACGGGACGGCCCCAAACGTTGTCGTCGTCAAGCACCAAGCCGACGAGAAAATCCTCATACTCTCCGGATGGCACGCCATCCTTCAGCGGCAGGCGGACCACCTTGTAACCGGTTCGCTTGGCCCGATTCCATGAGCCGTGCAATGTCACGAAGGCATCGCCGTTGAACTCCGCCGGAAAGGCTGATTTGGCTCCCGCTGGCGGCTGATAGAACGTGATCCCGAGCGGGGCGGAATGGGCCTGGAACAGCACATCGGGCGTCGTCACCTTGCCGGCCAGATCGGGACGCGCACCCTTCAGACGCGGCTCCTCGTTGTTGCCGATGTAGTACCATGGCCAGCCGTAGAACGCGCCGTCCCGCACCCGCGTTGCATAGTCCGGCGGTAGATCGTCGCCCAACCCGTCGCGCTCGTTGGTGGCACACCACACATCGCCCTTGACCGGGTGAACGCCAAGACCGGCGCAGTTGCGGATGCCGGCAGCGTAGATGCGGCCGCGCCCCCCATCGGGATCGAAAGCCAGCACAACCGCACGGTTGGTTTCGTTGTCCCAGGCCGCGCCCAGCCCTTGCGTCTCTTCCCATTGCGCCGCCTGCGGCAGGGGCTTGCGCCGCATTCCCTCGGCCACGTTCGAGGCCGAGCCGACGGACACGTACATCTTCTTGCCATCAAGGCTGAACTGCAAATCGCGCGTGGTGTGCCCACGGACGGTTGGGGCCAGCTGGGCGACCACGACTTCGGGCGCGCCGGTGGCTTTCAGATCGCCGGCTTTGTAAGCGAAGCGCACAACCGAGTTATACTGCGCAACGTAGACCCAGGCTGGATTGGGTCCGGGCGGGTAGAAGGCCATCCCGAATGGCCCTTCCAGTCTGCTGGCGAACACGGCCGGCTGTATCGCCGCTTCCGCACCACCCGGAGCACGCAGCACCTTGATGGTGCCCGCACCGGTTTCGGCGACGAATATGTCGCCGTTCGGCGCCACCCGCAGCACGCGCGGGCCGTTCAATCCATGGGCCAGCCGCGTAACCTTGAAACCAGCGGGAACCTTTGGCAACGCCCCCGGGGGAGCATCGGCCACCGCCGAGCCATTGCTGGACGACCTGCTCGCGAACGGCTTGGGCAAATCGGCGGGAACAATGTGACGGCGCAGGCCCGGCGTGTCGGCACGCCAATCGCCGAGCGCGGCCGCCCCGGTCAAGGTGTCACCGGCAAGCACGGGACCGGCCCCGCAGATGACAGACGCAAAGGCGAAAACGCAGAACCGTAAGCGCATGATCGACTGCTCCATGACCGCCTGGACATGGCTATCCAATAGCATCTTTTCAACCAATCCGCCCCGGCCTATACCAGTGAGAACCTGGTTTGGCACTTGACGATGGTGCGAACCGGAGGTACCCACAAATCCATGCAGATCGTCGCCACAGCCGTGCGCTTGCCGCACTCGAACGCCGTGCCCGCGTATGCGGCGTTGCACCATCGCGCCTAAGCGCGATCACACCCTCCTGCTCAAAAATCATTGCCGAAACCTGCCCGCTCCTGCAAAGGACCGAGAGCCTATAGCCATTCGCGATTCAAGGGGGCCCCACCTTGGCCGACATCCTGCGCCTTGCCATCCAGAAATCCGGCCGCCTGTTCGACGGCACGCACGCGCTGTTGAAGGAGTGCGATATCGAGTTCGGCAGTGGCAAAGCCGCGCTGAAGGCAAAGGCCTTCGACTTCCCGGTGGAATTCTACTTCCTGCGCGACGACGACATTCCGACCTATGTGGCCGACGGTGTGGCCGATGCCGGGATCGTGGGCCTGAATGCGCTGAAGGAATCCGGCGCGGAGGTGACCATTGCCGAGCCGCTGGGTTTCGGTAAATGCCGCTTGTGCCTGGCGGTGCCTAAAGGCATGGCCTATTCCGAGCCCGCCTCGCTCGCGGGCAAACGCATCGCCACCTCGCACCGCCGCATCCTGTCGGATTTCCTGAAGGAAAAGGGCGTGGGCGCGCATATTCACGAGCTGTCCGGCTCGGTGGAAATCGCCCCCTCGATCGGTCTGGCCGAAGCCATCTGCGACCTCGTCAGCACCGGATCGACGCTGGCCAGCAATGGCCTGGTCGAAGTGGAGACGGTGCTGAAGTCCGAAGCCGTTTTGATCTGCCGCAAGAATCTGCCCGACCGCTCAGAAAGCAATCCTCGATCAGCTGATCTTCCGTGCCCGCGCTGTGCGCAAGGCCCGCCACAACAAATACATCATGCTCAATGCGCCGAACAAATCGCTCGACAAGATCATCTCGCTGATCCCCGGCGCCAAGAGCCCGTCGGTGCTGCCGCTGGCGACGCCCGGCTGGAGCTCGGTGCACTCGGTAGTCTCGGACCACGATTTCTGGGAAGTCATCGGCGGCCTGAAAGCGGCCGGCGCCGAGAGCATCCTGGTGCTGCCGATCGAGAAGATGATTGCGTAGGGGGATGAACTTGGCCTCCAAAACGTCAGCGCGCGCGGATCTTCCTTCTCCCTTTGGGAGAAGGTGGCGCACTGCGCCGGATGAGGGGATTGGACGTGCAGTGTGGCGCGTACGTGCCGCAAACTCTGGCTGCGATCCCCTCATCCGCCCGTCGGGCACCTTCTCCCAATGGGAGAAGGTGATAGAGCCGCCGCTCTGGCGCAAGGTCAATGAGAGGTCGCCATGACCGTCGCCATCATCAAATACAATGCCGGCAACACGGCTTCCGTCACCAACGCGCTGTTGCGCATGGGCGTCACCCCTCTGATCACGGACGATGCGGCCGAGATCCGCGCCGCCACGCACGTGATCTTCCCCGGCGTCGGCCACGCGCTACCGGCCATGGCCTACCTGCGCGAACGCGGCCTCGACGAGGTGATCCGTGGACTGACACAACCGTTCCTTGGCATCTGCCTCGGGTTGCAGCTGCTGTGCGCCTGGAGCGAGGAAGGCGACACCACCAGCATCGGCATCTTTTCCGAAAAGGTGCGCCGTTTCGCCCCTGGCCCGAAAATCCCGCACATGGGCTGGAACCAGGTCCACCTCAGAGGCACGGGCCTTGGCGAAGGTAGCCCGCGCTTCTACTTTCTGCACGCCTACCGCGCCGACGCCGGCCCGAACACGGTCGCCACCTGCGATTACGGCGGCAAGTTCTCCGCCATCATGCGCAAGGACAACTTCCAGGCCGTGCAGTTCCATCCGGAAAAGAGCGGCGCGGCCGGCGCAACGCTGCTTGAAAGGTTCATCGCGTTATGACCGAGATCGTGCCCGCCATCGACCTGATCGGCGGCAAATGCGTGCGGCTCGCCCAGGGCGACTTTGCGGCGCAGACGGACTATGCTGGCGATCCGGTCGAGATGGCGAAGGCCTATGCGGCGGCCGGCGCCAAACGCCTGCACATTGTCGATCTCGATGGTGCGCGTGCTGGCAAGGTGACGCAGCTGGATCTCGCCACCCGCATGGCGCGCGCGTCCGGTCTCGCTTGCGATTTCGGTGGCGGTGTACGGACCATCGATGCGGTCGAAAACGTGCTGGCCGGCGGCATGGCGCAGGTCAACATCGGCAGCGCCGCCATCCGCGAGCCGCAACTGCTGCGCGACGCGATGAAGTTCTTCGGCCCCGAACGGATCATCCTCACGGCCGATGCGCGCGACGGCAAGGTGGCGGCGGCGGGTTGGAAGGACCAGACCGATCTGTCCCTCGAAGACCTAATCCAGCGCTTCATGGGCGACGGATTGCAGTGGGTGCTCACCACCGACATCGCCCGCGACGGCATGATGACCGGGCCGGCGATCGAGTTGTATGCGGGCCTCAAGAGGCGCTTCCCGAAACTGGGCCTGATCGCCAGCGGCGGCGTGGCACGCATCGAAGATATCGCAGCCCTCGACCGGCTCGGGATCGAACGCGCCGTGGTCGGCAAGGCGCTGCTGGAAGGCAACATTCCGCTCACGGAGCTCGCAAAAAATGCTGGCTAAGCGCATCATCCCCTGCCTGGACGTGCGCCATGGCCGCGTCGTCAAGGGCGTGCAATTCGAGGGTCTGCGCGATACCGGCGATCCGGTCGCGCTCGCCACCCGCTACGTCGAGGAAGGCGCCGACGAACTGGTGCTGCTGGACGTGGTGGCGACGCAAGAAGCCCGCGCGGCCTTCGCCGATGTGGTCGTGCAGGTGGCGCGCGCGCTGTCGATCCCGTTCACGGTTGGCGGCGGGATCGGCAGCATCGAGACGGCGCGCGCGCTGATCACAGCGGGGGCGGACAAAGTGAGCGTGAACTCGGCGGCGCTGCGCCGGCCCGAGCTGATTACGGAGCTAGCGGACGAATTCGGTAGCCAAGCCGTAGTCGCCGCCATCGACGCAGAGGAAACGCCAAAAGGCTGGCACGTCCGCACCATCAGCGGCACTACGGCGACGGGTCGCGAGGCCGTAGCCTGGGCGCAGGAATGCGCGACGCGCGGTGCGGGCGAGATCCTGCTGACGTCCATCACCCACGATGGTGTTAAACAGGGCTTTGCCGTGGATTTGGTGCGCCAGGTGTCGCAAACCGTCAGCGTCCCTGTGATTGCATCCGGCGGGGCAGGCACGGCGCAGCATTTTGTTGATGTGCTGAAGCGCGGCGAGGCCGACGCGGCGTTGGCCGCCAGCATGTTCCATTTCGGCGAGATTTCCATCGGCGATCTGAAGCGCCGTCTACGGAACGAAGGGATCGAGGTGCGCCTTGACGATTGATTGGGACAAAATGGACGGCCTCGTACCCGTGATCGTGCAGGACGCCAAGACCCGCGAGATGCTGATGCTCGGCTATATGAACGCCGAAGCCCTAGCCAAGACTGAAGCCGAGGGCCTGGTGACCTTCTACAGCCGTTCTAAGGCGCGCCTGTGGACCAAGGGCGAAAGCTCCGGCAACGTCCTGAAGGTGGTGAGCATCAAGCCCGACTGCGACGGCGATGCGCTGCTGATCGAAGCCGAACCCGCCGGCCCAACCTGCCATACCGGGACCACGTCGTGTTTCGTTGGTGGGGCCGATGGCGCGGTGGCCGCGCTGGAGGCAACCATCGTCGCGCGCAAGGCGGCCGGGGCGACGGACAAGTCGTACACGGCGAAACTGCTGGCCGAAGGCCTGCCGCGCGTGGCGCAGAAGGTCGGCGAGGAGGGCGTCGAGGTGGCGATCGCCGCGCTGTCCGGGACCGACGAGGAGTTGGCCGGAGAAGGCGCGGACTTGATCTATCACCTGCTGGTGCTGCTGCAGGCGCGCGGCCTGTCGATGCGCAACGTGGTGGAGGTGCTGGAGAAGCGGGCCGCCAAGGCGAAAGGGTCGTAGGGCGCAATAGGCCCCTTTTTCTTCGGGGCCGTATTGCGCCGCCGGAGACCGCCACAACCGCCACGGCCCGCGATACTCCCCCTGCGGCGCAATACGGCCGAAGACGCCTATTGCGCCCTACGAGTTGCCAGTTTCCCAAACATCCATACTCACCGACATCGACAAATGCCTGATCCTCGGCTTCGCCAGCACTCTCGGCAATAGCTAGCATCTGCCGCTTTGCCTCCTTTTGGAAGTCGGTCGCAGGCTCAACCTCGGAGGCCGTCGTACAGGGGTCGGGGTGGCCATCCATTCGTTTAACCTAGTCTTGGACACCTTAGAGCACAAACGTCGACAGTCGGTTTCAAGTATTTCTCATCCAATGCTGGTTTGTCGTAGCCCATTTCAGAGTCGACCATCGAGGAAGTCTGCGTACCAAGCCTCAAGGCTTACGGCGTGCAAGCGAAACGCCGGATAGGGATTGTATCGAATGGGCTCATCATCCTCCTGGGGCGTCGCACTTGCAAAACTTGGCACAAAATGCCCCGGATCATAGAACACCATCGTTCCGTCAGGCGACAAACAATCTATCACCGTGTAGCAGGCGCACCCCCAATGAAGACATCAACCAAGCCATCAGGCCAAGGGTATTTGTCTGGTTCAGATAGAGCCAGAGTATATCGAGTGACAATCGTATTTTCCTGATCGTCAGTATAACCGCCAACGCCCCCCATCAATCCATATTCTGGCGGAAATCCGCCGTTGCCAAGCCGAGTGTACAATTCACGAAGGAATGCTGGGAGTTTGCAGCCAAGAGCAGGCTCAGTTTCGCTCAACTGAGCGCCTGTCATGGGCGGCTTCGCATTGTCGAGAAAGCCTGGAGCCGCTTTCAGGCGCTGCAGCATTCCGTCCTCACGCCATCGCCTTCAAATTCTCATCGACCTTATCCAAGAATCCGGTCGTCGAAAGCCAGCCCTGCTTGTCGCCGACCAGCAGCGCCAGGTCCTTGGTCATGAAGCCGGCTTCGACCGTATCCACGCATACCTTCTCCAGCGTCAAAGCAAACCGGCCCAACTCCGCATTGCCATCTAACTTCGCCCTGTGCGCCAGCCCGCGCGTCCATGCGAAAATGCGACGCGATCGAATTGGTGCACGTCTCCTTGCCCTTCTGATGCTCGCGGTAATGTCGCGTCACCGTGCCGTGCGCCGCCTCGGCCTCCATGGTCTTGCCGTCCGGGCGTCAGCAGCACGCTCGTCATCAGCCCCAGCGACCCAAACCCCTGCGCCACCGTATCGGACTGCACGTCGCCGTCGTAGTTCTTGCAGGCCCAGATGTAGCCGCCCGACCATTTCAGCGCGCTCGCCACCATATCGTCGATCAAGCGGTGCTCGTAGGTCAGCTTGCGCTTGGCGAACTCGGCGGCAAACTCGGCGTCGAACACTTCCTGGAAGATATCCTTGAAGCGTCCATCATAGGCCTTCAGGATGGTGTTCTTGGTCGACAGATACACGGGATAATTCCGGTTCAAGCCGTAGTTCAGCGACGAGCGCGCGAACTCGCGGATTGAATCATCAAGGTTGTACATCGCCATCGCCACGCCCGACCCCGGCGCGTCGAATACGTCCTTCTCGATCACCTTGCCGTCTTCGCCGACGAACTTGATGGTCAGCTTGCCCTTGCCGGGAAAGCGGAAGTCGGTGGCGCGGTACTGGTCGCCGAAAGCATGGCGGCCAACGATGATCGGCTGTGTCCAGCCCGGCACCAGGCGCGGCACATTCTTGCAGATGATCGGCTCGCGGAAGATCACGCCGCCCAGGATGTTGCGGATGGTGCCGTTCGGGCTCTTCCACATCTGCTTGAGCTTGAACTCGGTCACGCGCTGCTCGTCCGGCGTGATGGTGGCGCATTTGACGCCGACGCCGTGCTTCTGGATGGCGTGGGCGGCATCCACCGTAACCTTGTCGGCGGTGGCATCGCGGTGCTCGATGCCGAGGTCGTAATAGTCGAGCTTGATGTCAAGGTAGGGATTGATCAGCTTGTCCTTGATCAGCTGCCAGATGATGCGGGTCATCTCATCGCCATCGAGCTCGGCGACCGGGTTGGCGACGTGGATTTTCTGCATGTGGTCCTCGGAAAGCGGATCGGAGTGTATGTTGCGGTGCAACCTAAACGGCAGAATGAGGTGGCGCAACCGGATGTGACGGCCACCCCCGCTCGGTCCAAAGCATCACCGCCAGCGCCGTCCCGCACATCAGCACGAAGCCCACCACGATCGGCAGCACGGTGCCGTCGAACGAGCGCCCGAGCAGCGTGCCCAGCGGCAGGCTGATGCCCAGCGTCAGGGCGGCCGTCATTGAGGACGCCATGCCGGCGATGTGGCCGAGCGGCTCCATGATGATGGCGTTGAGATTGCCGAACATGATGCCGATGAAAAAGAACATCGGCAGCAGGAAGGCCATCCAAAGCGGCAGCGGAGGCACGCCCCCGTAGGCATAGGCAACTGGCAGGAACAGCAGCGCTATCGCGCACATCCCCGCGCAGCCGAGCATGGTGAGGCGGTGCATACCCAGGCGCTCGACCAGTTTGCCGTTGAAGAACATCGAAACGCCGATGGTGGCGGCGCAGGCGGAATAATACACCGCGAACCAGGCACCGGTTTTGTAGGTGTCCTGGAAGATCTGCTGCGAGGCGTTGAGGTAGCCGAAGAAGGCGCCCAGGAACAGGCCGCTGGCAATCGAATAGCCCATGGCCGAGCGGTTGCGTAGGATTTCCAGCAGCGCCTCCCATAAGCGGCGCGGCGAGACTGGATGGCGCATTTCGCGCGGCAGCGTCTCGGGCTGGCGCAGTGCGAACCAGATCGAGGCTGGGAAGCCCAGCACAAAGAACATCACGAAAATCCAGCGCCAGTGGCCCAGGAACAGAATGCCCTGCCCCAGCAGCGGCGCGATCACTGGGACGAGGATGAACACCGAGCCCATGAAGCTCATCACGCGGGCCATCGGTGCGCCCTGATAGAGGTCGCGCACCAACGCTACCGTGACTGTCGCGGGCATCGAGGCGCCCGTCCCCTGCAGCACGCGCGCGGCCAGCATGACCGGGAAGGACTGCGCGAAAATCGCGATCACGGTGCCAATGAGATAGAGCGACAGGCCGAAGTAGATCGCGGGCTTGCGGCCGATGGCGTCCGACAGCGGGCCGCCAATGGATTGCCCGAACATGATGCCGAGGAACATGGCTGCGATGATCAGCTGCACGTCGTTCGGATGCGCCACGTGCAGGTCGCGGCCCATTTCCGCCAGCGCCGGCATCATGGCGTCGATGCACAGGGCGTCCAGCGCCGTGAGCAGGCCCATGAGCGGGATGAATTCGGCGAGCGCGAGCGGCTTGATGGTCCGCGCTTGTGCGACGGCGGTCATGGCTTGACCGCCGCAGTCGCGGTGAGCGCACTCCGCTCTGCCCACAGTGTCGTTGCCAGCGCGAGGCAACCCAGCACCGCGAATCCGCACACCATTGGCAGCACCGTGCCATTAAAAGCGCGCCCGATGACCAGACCGAGCGGCATGGCAATCGCCATCCGCATGGAGCCGATGATGGCCGAGGCGACCCCGGCGATGTGGCCTAGCGCCTGCATGGACATCGCATTGAGATTTCCCAACAGCGCACCGAAACAGAAGAAGGTCGGGAACAGATAAGCGAGCAGAACCGGCAGCGGCGGCTTACCCGAGGTCGCCAGCACAACCGCCAGGAATACCAGCGACAGGCCCGCGATGCCGATGAAGGCGAGGTTGGTCAGCCGCTGCATGCCAAAGCGCATCACCAGCGTGCCGTTGACGAACATGGCCAAGCCCACGCCGGCCGCTAGCGAGCCGAAATAGAACGGGAAGGCCGCGCCGACGCCGTAAAGGTCCTGGAACAGCTGCTGCGAGGATGAAAGATAGCCGAGAAAGGCCCCGAACATGATGCCCGCGGCGGCTGAAAACCCCATCGCTGCGCGATTGCTCACGACTTCGCGTGCGGCGGCAAAGATAGGCTTCACACGGAAGGGCGTGCGCTTGCCGACGTCCAGCGTCTCGGGTTGCCGGAACCCCAGCCACAGGCACACCAGGGCCGCAATGGCACAAAAGGCGACAAAAATCAGCCGCCAGCTACCTGCCAAGAGCACGGTCTGTCCCAGCAACGGCGCCACAATCGGCACCAGGATGAACACTGACATCACGAACGACATGATGCGCCCCATGGCATCGCCAACATAGAGGTCGCGGATCAGCGCGATCGAGACTGTGCCTGGGATCGATGCGCCGAAGCCCTGCAACACGCGCCCAGCCAGCAGCATGGGGAAAGAGGACGCCATCGCGCACAAGATGGTGCCGGCCAGGTAGAGCGCGAGCCCGAAGTAGATCGCCCACTTGCGGCCGAAACTGTCCGAAAGCGGGCCGCCCAGCAGGCCGCCGAAGATCATGCCGCCGAAGATGCTCGAAATGACCAGCTGCGGATCGTTGGCGGAGGCCACATGCAGGTCGCGGCCGATCTGGCCCAGCGCCGGCAGCATGGCGTCGATGCTCATGGCCGGAATAGCGGTCATTGCCGCCATCAGCGGGATGAACTCGGCCGCGCTGAGCTGTCCGGGCCGCGAGGGTCCGAGATTGGGGGGTACCGGTAGGGTCATCGGCAGCAAATACGCGAGCCTTGTGACAGGGTCAACGCTGGCCCGGCACAGGGCAGCCTTGCCCAAACCGACGGGACGTGGCCTTGCGGGCTATGCTATCGGCTCACTATGCGCAAATCAGACCTCGCCCTCGCCATCGTCATCCCACTCCTCTGGGGCTTCTGCTTCACGATGGCCAAGCCGGCCTCGCAGCACTTTCCGCCCCTCTTTATGGTCTCGATCGTATTCGGCTTTGTGCTGATTGTCTACACGATCCTGTTTCCTGGCCCCTTCAAGACGCGGTTCTGGCCGGGGATGCTGATGGCCTCCTGCGCCGGCAGCCTGCAGATGATCCCCCTGTTCATGGGATTGGCGCAAATCGATGCCTCGTTCGCGGTGCTGATCCTGCAGGCGCAGGTGCCGATTGCCGTGATTGCGGCGGCTCTCATCAACGGTGAGGCGATTTCTCCGGGGCGCTTTGCCGGCATCGTCATCGCATTCCTGGGCGTGGCGGCCATCGCTGGCTTGCCCGAACATCCACCGTCTCTGGTTGCGGTCGGATTGGTGTTGTTGGGTGCTGGCACCTGGGCTGTCGGCCAAACCTTGATACGGCGCTTTGGCCGGGATGAACCGACCAAACTCTATCGGCTGGTGGCTTCGCACTCGTTCCCGCAGCTGGTGCTGGGATCGGCGCTGCTGGAGACCGGGCAGTGGCAGGCCGTGACGTCCGCAACCACGCCCCAATGGCTCTCGCTGGGCTTGTTGGCCTGCGTCGGCTCGGCCTTCGGCAATCTGCTCTGGTATACGCTAATCCAGCGCGTGCGGGTGGATATGGCGACGCCGTTCTTGCTGCTGATGCCCGTGGTTGGGGTGGTCGCGAGCGCGCTGGTGCTGGGCGAGACGCTGACGGTTGCCCATCTGATCGGCGGGGCGCTGATTCTGGCGGGGCTGGCGATTGTGGTCAGCGTGAAGCAGGCGGGCGAGGCTGTACCCGCCACTGTGACAGTGCCAGCGGACTAGGTGTCAGGAACTTATTGCGCCAGTACGATTGTCGAACCCCGAACCGGACAGTTGGGCGCAATAAGTGCCTGACACCCAGTAAGCGCGTCAGCTATATCCGGGCATGACCAATTCCCCTGACATCGTCGCCGCCAATGGCGAACCTACCCTTGGCGGCACATCCCTGCCTGTCCGCGCCATCATCAAGGCCGCCTATGACGGCAACGCCGATGCCGCAGCAGCGCTCGCCGACCCGCCGTTGCCGCGCGGCGCCATCGACGCCGCTGTCGACTTCTGCGCCTCAGAGCGTTGCGACGCCCTCGCAGCCTATTGCCGGGGCTGCCGCAAGCGCCAGACTCACGAACAGGTGCTGACGTTGGACGATTATTGCCGCCAGTTCGCGACCATCACGCTCGCAGATACCGGCCTGACGCTGACCGGCAAGGGTACGCAAGACATCGCCGCCCCGTCCCTGGCCACCCTCGCCTCCAGCTGGGTGGCCGAGGAAACCTGGTTCCTGGCCCGCCGTGTCCATCGCCGGCTGCTCAAGCAGGACGATCCCCGCCCCAAGAAGATGCTCGCCGATGGGTCCATGGGCGAAGGCCCGGCCATGATCCTGGTGACGCCGCAGATGGCCGACAACATCGGCATGGTGGCCCGCGCCATGGCCAACTTCGGGCTCGATGAGCTGCGCCTGGTCGCCCCGCGCGATGGCTGGCCGAACGAGAAGGCGCGGGCGGCGGCCTCAGGCGCCAACCACATCATCGATCAGGCCAGGAACTTCCCCGATATGCCCGCTTCGGTCGGCGATCTGAACTGGATTTGTGCCACCACCGCCCGTCAGCGCCAGATGCGCAAGCCGGTGCTTACCCCCGAGCAGGCAGCTGCCGAAATGGCTTGGCGCATTGCCGATGGCCAGCGCGTCGGCGTTCTCTTCGGCGCCGAGCGGCAAGGCCTGGAAAACGACGACATCGCCATCGCCGACGCCGTTGTCATGGTGCCGGTCGATCCGCGCTTTGCCTCGCTGAACCTGGCTCAGGCCGCACTTCTGATGGGATATGAGTGGCTCAAACAGTCGCAGAAGGGCACGCTGGGACGGGTCACGGCGAAGGAAACGGCACTCGAACCCGGCCTGAACCTGCGCGGCAATCCGCCTGCCACCAAAGACCTGCTGCTTGGTCTGTTTGAGCATTTGGAACGCGAGTTGGACGCCTCTGGCTTCCTGAAACCACCGGAAAAGCGCATCGTCATGGTCCGCAACATCCGCACCATGCTGGAACGCATGCAGGCCACCGAACAGGAAGTGCACACGTTCCGTGGCATAATCGCCTCGCTTACCGGCGCACATCGGGCCAAGCCGCGCCAGCCTTAGTTCCGCCCCGTTTTGGCGTTTGTCCCATGGCCTATTATACGCAGGTGTTAACGCAGAAAACATGGGGCTGGGTGAATGTCGATGAGGGCATTGAAAAAGATGTTTTCGCTGGTGCGACCGAGGTTGATAGGCACGCTCGTGCTCGGCGGGCTGATTATTGCGGGCGGTATCGGGGCGCCAAGCGCCGCGCGGGCGGAGGAGCTGAGCGACAAGACCGTCAACTGGCTCATGAAGGCCGCCTTCGGCATGCTGCCGGATAAATTCACGACGGCCGAGCAAAAGGTGATCAACATCGATCACTCCAAGCCGGACGACTACCTGATCCCGGTCGAGGACGCCCGCGAGGTGGTCAAGATCGCCTACAATTCGGCGCGTGCGCAAACCTGCCGCCTGATGGACAAGCAGCGCGACAACTATCAGGCGCTGGTGAAGCACCAGACCGACGCCAACAAGTGGAACGACAAGCAGCTCTTGTACATCAAGCAGCTGCATCTGTTCGTGGTGCAGTTCGGCACCGGCTCGATCAAGATCACCCAGCAGGGCGACGACCAGAAGGTCGAGACCGTCCCGAACGAGAAACTCTCGACGGTGAAGCCCTGCTCGGACGATGAGAAGAAGGCGTTGCTGGAAAAAATCGAGGCCTACGTCAAGAGCTGAGGAGCGGCGGGAGCGCCAGAAGGGGGCGCGAAAAAGGGATCAGCAAAATCGCCTCCCAGCCCCCTCGACAGCCCTGCCCTCATCCCCTATAAGCCAGCCTCTTGCCGGTTCTCCCGGCAGTTGCCCGGGTAGCTCAGCTGGTAGAGCACACGACTGAAAATTGTGGTGTCGGCGGTTCAATCCCGTCCCCGGGCACCATTTTCATCTAAGAATAATCGACTTCTGTCCAAGCCACGGCCATAAACGTGGTGTGACACGGCGCACGGGCGCTGGCGCGCGATCGCGCTTACGGCCAATGGCCGAAGAAAAGTCCCTCCTGCTCCCTAATCCCTCGCCCCCAATCCCTCGCCCGCCATGTCCACCCCCTCCCTTCCCCCCGACGGCCGCCAATCGGAGCGGGCGCTGGCGATTGCTCGCGGCACGCTGCGGCTGCTGGCCTTGCACGACTACGCCGGCATCCCCGAGTTCACGTTGGCGCATGGGCGGCGGGCGGACATTCTAGCGCTCGGACCCAAGGGCGAGATCTGGCTGATCGAGATCAAATCGAGCGTGCAGGACTTTCGCGTCGATCAGAAATGGGAGGAGTATCTGCCGTTCTGCGACCGCTTCTCGTTCGCGGTCGGCCCGGACTTTCCGCTGCAGCTGATTCCGGAAGAAGTGGGGCTGATCGTGGCCGACAGGTTCGGTGCCGAGATCTTGCGCGATGGAGAGTTGGCGGCCGTGGCAGGCGCGCGGCGCAAGGCCATCACAACCGAATTCGCGCGCGTGGCCGCGCGCCGGCTGCACACGCTGTTCGACGCCGATCCCGCGGCCATCGGACGGGCGCCGGATGAGGTCTGAAAGCGCCGACACGGCGCGTGGCTCATCTCAGCTGGCCGGCACTTCAATACAGTTGATTGCGGCCGCTTCAGCCTTTTTTAGGCCGCACGGATCGAAGATGCCTTTTCCGGGGTACGACCTGGGAGGGACTAACCGCATGACGCCGAACCGGTGGACACGCATGGCGACGTTCGCTGTTATTGCGGCGGCCGCCAGCGGGAACCTTTTGCCCGTTGCTGGTGCACTGGCCGTCAGCAGCACCGCAGCTGTCGTCACCGTCGCAGAAGACTTAGGCGGAGAGATCATCCGTTATCTTTTGCGTGCCGCTGAGTACCGGGAGTCTCACACCAGTTTGCGTTTTGACGGACGCTGTGATTCGGCCTGCACTCTCTTCCTCGGTTTGCCCTCGGAACAGATTTGCGTAACTCCCGAGGCCTACTTTCGCTTTCATCGGCCGATCGCCGATGACCCTGCTACGGCACAGGAAGCCAGCCAAATCCTGATGATGAAATATCCCGACTGGGTGAAGGCATGGATCGACGGTCGCAGCGGTCTCACCGAGGAGCTGCTGACCATGGACTACGCCTATGCGCGTCAGTTCGTGAAACCGTGCGAGTCCACTACTGCGAACGGCGGTTCGTCTTAGGACGTGTCAGGATCGGCGCGCCCGGACAGTTGCAGGCGCGCCGAATTGGGCAGTGGCGACCTAGCCAGCTATAGGCCGGTCGTCTTTACTCCTATCCATTGCGGCCATTGCCGCCACCATTGCCGCCGCCGTTGCCACCACCATTGCCGCCGCCGTTGCCACCACCATTGCCGCCGCCATTGGTGCTGGCGCTGCTACCGCCGCCGCCAGTCACTCCGGTCGGATTACCAGGGTTGGTGGGGTCGGAGCACCCCTTGCCGCTACAATTGCCTTCATCACCGTTCCCAAGGCCATTGTTTTTCTTGGCTTTCTTGCCGCCGGTTGTAGTTCCGTCATCCGGTCTTAATCTGACTGGTATAGCTATGCCCAAAGTCGACGCGGCTGCTGTGCAGGCGGTATTGGTCCGTCCGTACTTTATAATGAACTTCTTCAGGGCAGCGACCGTGCCGAGGTCGATAGCCCTCGCGCACTGACACTGGACTGTCGTTTTGCCGGTTTTCAGGCAACTGGTAATGCTGAAGTCGGCCGCTTCTACTGCTCTGGGCGACGTGGCGCCGAGTATCAGGCCGCCGGCAACCGCTGCGGCCGCCAATCCGAGAGTCGTGGTTGGGTAAAATGCCATGGTAGCCTCCGCTGTCGTGAGCTACCCCCCAGCACTATTGATCTTGCACTAATTTTGGAGCAAAGCAAAATCACATCTTCGGTCACAATGCAGATTCTTTGACTGTGCCCCCAGAACCTACAAGCTGCGCTTGCCCATGGGCGCCGGGGCCCAGACGTCGCAACTCTTGACGGCGGCCTTGAACGCCTCGGCCGACTGCGCCAGCACCGGGAACGTTAGGTAGTGGCAAGGGATCGCAAGCTTGGGCTTGATCCAGCGGTCCACGGCCAGCGCCGCCTGGCGCGCGCCCATGGTGTAGTTGCCGCCGATCGGCGCGACGACGATGTCGGGAGCGTGCAATTCGGCGATCAGCGCCATGTCCGAGAAGGCGGCCGTATCGCCCATATGATAGAGGCTGTGGCCGTCCAGCTTCAGGATCAGGCCTGCCGCGCTGCCGCAGTTGATGACGCGGCCGTCGGGCATCGTGTAGCTCGAAGAATGGTCCGCCCGCACGGCGGCAACCGACAGTCCGCCAATTTCGGCCTCGCCGCCAAGCCCGATGTCGCGCACTTTCGCGTTTGGGGCCTGCGGATTGCAGAAACTCGGCAAGTTCGAAAGTCGTAACCAGCGTCGCCCCGGTCTGGCGCAGGATCTCGACGGTGTCGCCGACATGGTCGTTGTGGCCATGCGTGACCAGCACATGCGTCGTGCCGGCGATGGTCGCTGGCGAAATCGCCCGAGAACTTCGGATTGCCGTTCAGGAACGGGTCGAACAGCACCTGCACCTTGCCCGAGGTGACCTTGAATGCCGAGTGGCCGAGCCATTGGATATCCATGCGACGACTTCCCACTATTGCCTACTTCTTCGCAATCAACCACTCATGCGCCGGCTCGTTGTAGAACCGCCAGGCCTTCTTCGGCCCCGCCATGACGTTGAGATAGTACACGTCGTACCCATGCGTCGCGGCCACCGGATGATAGCCCCTGGGCACCAGCGTGGTGTCGCCGTCCTCGATCACGATGGCCTCGTCGAGCGAGCGGTCATCCGTGTACACGCGCTGGAACGCGAAGCCCTGCGGCGGGTTGATGCGGTGGTAGTAGGTCTCCTCCAGCAGGGTCTCGGTCGGGAAATTGTCCTGATCGTGCTTGTGCGGAGGATAGGACGAGGTGTGGCCGCCGGGTGTTATCACCTCGACCACCAGCAGCGAGTCCGCATCCGCCGTTTCGGGCAGGATGTTGGTGACGTAGCGCACGTTGGTGCCGGCCCCGCGGGTTTCCTGCGAGCAATCGTCCGGCGCGATCAGCCGGGCCGGCCGCGCGCCGGGCTTGCCAGGCGAGGAGCACACGGCCAGCTCGACGGCCGTTTCGGCGACCACGGACCAATCGGCGCCGGCCGGGACGTACACGGATGCCGGCTTGCCGTCGAACGGGCTCATGCGCTCGCCGATCAGGCCAAAGTCTTTGCCGTCTGCCGTGATGCGCGCCCGTCCCGAGATCAGCACCAGGCAGGTCTCGCGCGCGGCGTCCGTGCCCTCGGCGCCCGCCCCCTTGGCCAGCTTGTGCAAATCGAACCCGACATAGGTCCATCCCGCCGAGGCCGGCGTGACATGCGTGACCCGGCCGGATGTGGCGGTGGGGCGGATACGGAGGTTAGACATGAACAAGTCCTCTAGGTTCGAATCGTCAGTGCGGCCGGGCTCCCTCCTCTCCCCGCGCTTCTTCGGCGAGGGGAGAGGAGACCGCGTCTCGCAGGCGCCCCCTTTGGCGGCAAGAGCTACGCGGTCGGTGACGGGCAGGTGCTTGCTCGGTCCCGCGTGCCACGTTCACAGAGCAAGTTCCTGCCCCTCACCTGTCGCTGTTTCCCTCGCGCCTTAAACGGGGACAGTTTACTTATATCGCCAATACCGGTTTGCAGCAAAGTTCGATCTGCCATCGGCGATATAAGTAAACTGTCCCCGTTTAAGGCGCACCTTCTCGCTATGGGAGAAGGGATTGGGCCGTTGGCGATGTAGTGGGTCTACGGGTCTACAAAGTCTTGCGCGCAGTCTGCCACAGATCGCACAGGCGTTGGAAGCGCCCCGCCATATCGGCCACGGCGGCCTCATCCGTGAGCTTACCGGCGAACCATTGTTGCGCGACCTCGCCAAACAGCGTGCGGCCGACGGCAAAGCCCTTCACAGCGGGAACTCTTGCAGCGATCTTGAACGCCGCCGCCAGTTCCGCTTCCGGCGCATCCAGCCCGAGCATCACGATACCGCGGCAGAACTCGTCGTGCTTGGCGATCACGTCGGCAATGTTCTGCCACGCCAAAACCGAGCCCTGCGGCTCCAGCTTCCACCAGTCGGGCTTGATGCCCAGCGCGTACAATTCCGCCATGGCCCGCGCGATCGTATCGTCCGTCACCGTCCCGTTCTTGCCGGCGATGATCTCCACCAGCAGTTCGCGGCCGACCTTGCGCGCGGCATCGTAGAGACCGCGTAACGTCGCCTGCTGGTCGGCCTTCATGTCAGCCGGATCGTCAGGGTGATAGAAGCTCAGCGCCTTGATGCAATGCGTCACCGGCCACTCGACCAGCTGCGAGCCGATGTCGTTGGAGAACTCGAACCGCAGAGGGCGCGATCCCGGCAATTCCACCGGGCGGCCGATCCAGAATTTCTCTTTCGCGGCGGCAAACAGCGCGTCGCGCCCGTATTTCTCATCCAGCAGCATGCCGTAGCCGGAACGTCCGGCGGCAACCTTTGCGGCGGCCTGCACGGCCAGGACTTTCAGCGCGGAAATCTTCTCGCGTGGCGCGCCGGCATTGTCGGCCATGGCCTCCAGCTGCGAGCGGTGGTCAATGGCGAAGGCCATCATAGTCTCGGACTGCGGGTGGCGTGTCGTGGCCCAATGGACGTGGTTGATCGCTTCGTCCTTGCGCAGAGCAAACTGCTTGCTGCCGGTTTTCAGGAACGTCTGCAGCTCGACCCAGGTCGGATATTCCGGCGAGCATAGCAGCCGCGACACCGCAAAGGCCCCGCAGGCATTGGCCCAGGTGGCCGACGTCTCGTGCGGCTCGCCGCGCAACCAGCCGCGCAGGAACCCGCCCATGAAGGCATCGCCCGCGCCAAGCACGTTGTAGACCTCGATCGGGAACCCCTTGCCGATCACGCCATCGTCGATGGTCTTGGGGATCGGCCCGTCGAATACCACGCAGCCCATCGGCCCGCGCTTCAGTACGATGGTCGCCGCCGATACCGCGCGGATCGCCAGCAAGGCGTCGTACACGTCCTCCCGCCCCGATGCGGCGCGAATTTCCTCCTCCGTGCCCACGATCAAGTCGCAATCGGGCAGGATGGCGCTGAGATGTTTCGATACCCGCTCCGACGCGATATAGCGCTCCTCGCCCGCCGCGTGGCCGGCCAGGCCCCACAGGTTGGGCCGGTAATCGATGTCGAAGGCGACCTTCATGCCACTAGACTTGGCGATGCGCATGGCCTTCTTCTGCGCCGCCGCCACGCCCGGCTTGGAGAAATGCGTGCCCGTCACGGTGAGTGCGCCGGCCGAGGTCACGAATTCCTCGCGCACGTCATCCTCCGTAATCGCCATATCGGCGCAATTCTCGCGGTAGAAGATGAGCGGAAAGGTCTTGTCGTTCTCGACCGACAGCAGCACCAGCGCGGTCAGCCGCTCCTTGTCGACCTTGATGCCCTGGGTTGCAACGCCCTCGCGCCCCATCTGCTCCAACACAAAGCGCCCCATCTGCTCGTCGCCGACCGCTGTCAGCAGCCCGGCGCGCAAGCCCAGCCGCGCCGCCCCGATGGCGATGTTGGACGGCGAGCCGCCGACCGATTTGGCGAAGGATGCGATGTCCTCCAGCCGCGAGCCTATCTGCTGGCCATACAGGTCGACCGAGCAGCGGCCGAAGGTGATGACGTCGAGGGGACGGATGGAGGGCGCGGGCATGAGAGAAACTCCGGAACACCGCGCCCGGCGGCCGGCTCGCGGTGACGCAAGTCGCCGGGCGCAAAGAAAGAGAGAGTTCCGGGAATGAAACAGGAATTCTGTTACGGGGTCAATGTGGAATGGATGTTCTGCGATGGGTGGGGCGACCTCTCCGGTCGACCGAACTGAGCAACCATAGATGCCTATCCGACAAAATGCTGAATTCGAGCAAGGACACCAAGCATTTCAACTTCACCAGCAGCATACGCTTTCGCCTCGCGTTGAAGGGGAAATTTCTCCTCAGTCTTTGCATCACTCGTGGTGCAGCAACTTCGATGGTCTCCCCTCCGCTTAGTCCAACATCCCTCGACCCCGCCCTGATCCCGCACTACTCTCCCCACCCGAAACTCGAGGGGAACCAACCATGCCACAACCACCACCCTGGCACGCCGTCGCGCGCCGCCTCATCGACGTCGCCATGGGGCGCACGCCAGCTGACATGGTCATCCGCAACGGCCGCTGGGTGAACGTGCATTCCGGCGAGATCATTCCCGGCACGGACATCGCCATCGCAGCCGGGCGGTTTGCCTTTTGCGGACCGGATGCGGCGCACTGCATCGGCCCCTCCACGGAAGTCATTGACGCCGCCGGTCGCTATCTCGTCCCCGGCCTGTGCGATGGCCACATGCACGTCGAGAGCGGCATGGTTACGGTCACGGAGTTCGCGCGGGCCGTCATCCCGCACGGCACGACGTCGATGTTCATCGACCCGCACGAGATTGCCAATGTGCTGGGGTTGCCGGGCGTGAAGCTGATGCACGACGAGGCGGTCAGCCTGCCGGTCAATATCTTCGTGCAGGTGCCGTCCTGCGTCCCGAGCGCGCCGGGGCTGGAGACGCCCGGGGCCACGCTCGGGCCGGCCGAGGTCGAAGAGGCGATGGCCTGGCCCGGCATCGTCGGGCTCGGGGAGATGATGAACTTTCCCGGCGTGGTGGCGGGCGACGGCAAGATGCTGGCCGAGATGGCGGCGACGCGTGCGGCCGGCAAAACCATCGGCGGCCACTACGCCTCGCCCGACCTCGGAAAACCGTTCCACGCCTATGCGGCGGGTGGGCCGGCCGACGACCACGAAGGCACGCGCGCCGAGGACGTTGTCGCACGCGTGCGCCAGGGGATGCGCGCCATGCTGCGGCTGGGTTCGGCCTGGTACGATGTGGCCGCGCAAGTGAAGGCCGTGACGGAAGGTGGGATCGATCCCCGGAACGTCATTCTCTGTACCGACGACAGCCATTCCGGCACGCTGGTCCACGACGGTCACATGAACCGGGTGGTGCGCCATGCCATCGCGCAGGGGCTGAAGCCGATCACGGCGATCCAGATGGCGACGCTCAATACGGCGCAGCATTTCGGGCTGGAGCGCGAGCTGGGATCGATCACGCCGGGACGCCGCGCCGATGTGGTGATCACGTCGGATCTGGTGGCGCTCCCCATTGAGATGGTGATTGCGCGCGGGATCGTGCTTGCGGAAAACGGCAAACTGACAGCGGATATTCCGGCCTATGCCTATCCGGCCAGCGCCAAGGCCACTGTGAAGCTCGGCAGGAGGTTGATCGCGCAGGATTTCGATATCGCCGCCCCGGTTGGCGCCAATTTCGTCACGGCCCGCGTCATCGGTGTGGTCGAAAACCAGGCCCCGACCAAGGCGCTGGAGCGCTCGCTCGCCGTCCGCGACGGCCTCGTCCAGATGGATCGCGGGGCCGATGTCTGCCAGATCGCGCTGGTGGAGCGCCACCAGGGGACAGGCAAGGTCGTCAACGCTTTCGTCTCCGGCTTCGGCTATGGCGTCGAGTGCGCGGTCGCCTCCACTGTCGCGCACGACAGCCACCACATGATTGTGGTCGGCACGAATGCCGCCGATATGGCGCTGGCTGCCAACCGGCTCGGCCATGTCGGGGGTGGGGCAATAGTTGTGTCGCAAGGCAAGGAACTGGCGCTGGTGCCGCTGCCGATCGCGGGACTGATGTCGGACCAGCGCGCTGAGGTTGTCGCAAGCCAAGCGGCGCAGCTGGTCAAGGCCATGCAGGCCTGCGGCTGCAAACTCAACAACGCCTACATGCAGCATTCGCTGCTGGCGCTGGTGGTGATCCCGGAACTTCGAATATCCGACCTCGGATTGATCGACGTGACCACGTTCAAGCGGACGGAGCTGTTCGTGTGACCGACACTGGCGACACACGGAAAGACACTATGCCAGATACAGCTGGCCCAAGTTCATAGCATCGGGAAAATGGCCAGCTGCGTAGGGGCGCTCCGTGCGTCGCCCCTACAAAGTCGGAAGTCCTCTCATCCCGAAACGAACGTATGCGCCCTATTTTTTCAGCGCTTTGACCTGGTGGATGTCGAAGCCCAGTTCGGCTACCTGCCACCAGAAGTAGCTGTCGGCACGGAAGGGGGTCCAGGCGTCGTAGATCTTCTTGAAGGCCGGGTTCTTGGCGGCGGTCTCCGTGTACAGCTCGTCGGCGGCCTTGTGGGCAGCTTCCATGACGTCGGCCGGGAAGCCCTTCAGCGCCACGCCAGCTTTCAACAGGCTGCGCAGAGCGGCCGGATTGCGCTGGTCGTAGCGCGCCATCATGGTGGTATTGGCCTGATGGGCGGCCGCCGCAACGATGGCCTTGTAACTGGCCGGCAGGCTGTCCCACTTAGCCGTGCCCACGAACAGATGCAGCATCGGGCCGCCCTCCCACCAGCCGGGATAGTAGTAGTTCTTGGCCACCTTCTGGAAGCCTAGCTTTTCGTCATCATACGGACCGACCCACTCGGCCGCATCGATGGTGCCCTTTTCCAAAGATGAGTAGATCTCGCCGCCGGGGATCTGTTGCGCCACCACGCCCAGCTTGGCCATCACCTGCCCGGCATAGCCGCCGATGCGCATCTTCAGGCCCTTCAGTTCCGCGACCGACTTGATCTCGTTGCGGAACCAGCCGCCCATCTGCGTGCCCGTATTGCCCATCGGGAGCGCGCGAATGTTAAACGTCTTGTAGAAGTCGTTCATCAAGTCCATGCCGCCGCCCTCGTACATCCAGGCATTCTGCATGCGGGCATTGAGGCCGAAGGGCATCGAGGTTCCAAAGGCGAAGGTCGGGTCCTTGCCGACGTAATAGTAGGACGCCGTATGCGCCATTTCGACGGTGCCGTCGGTGACGGCATCGGCGGCCTTGAAGGCGGGGACGATTTCGCCGGCCGGGAAGACCTGGATCTGGAACTTGTTGTCGGTTGCCTCGGCTACGGCCTTGGCGAACACGTCGGCCGCGCCATAGATCGTGTCGAGCGCCTTGGGGAAGCTTGAGGTCAGGCGCCACTTCAACTCCGGCATGGACTGGGCGATGGCGGGTGCGGCGATGGTGGTCGCGGCGGCGGCCCCGATCCCGCCCGTTCCGGCAGCTTTCAGGAAGTTGCGGCGATTGAGTTTGGACAAGGTCGTTCCTCCTCTGTGTCAGGCTTTGCATCAGTTCAAGTTCAGCTGCGGGACCTCGATGTCCGGCACCTGGATGTTGATCTCGGCCGGCGCAGTTGCCGGTGCGACAGTGTTATCTGGCAGGACCAGGCCCGGGAAGGCGATGATCAGCCCCACCATGATCATTTGGATGATCACATAGGGAACCGCGCCCCAATAGATCTGACTGCTGGTGATGGGTTCGGTCCAAGTGCCCGTGACGGCATCGCGATAGCGCTGCGTCGGCGCAACCGAGCGCAGATAGAACAGCGCGAAGCCAAACGGGGGATGCATGAATGAGGTCTGCATGTTGACCCCCAGCAGCACGCCCAGCCAGATCAGATCGATGCCCAGCGCTTGCGCAGGCAGCACCAGCAGCGGGACGGCGATGAAGGCCAGCTCGAAGAAATCGAGGAAGAAGGCCAGGAAGAACATCAGGGCGTTGATGACGATCAGGAAGCCGAGCTGTCCGCCTGGCAGGCCCGTGAGCAGATGCTCGACCCACTTGTGGCCGTCGACGCCGTAAAACGTGAGCGAGAACACGCGCGCCCCGATCAGGATGAACAGGACGAAGGCGGACAAGCGCGCGGTGCTCTCGGCGGCCTGGCGCGTCAGGTCGAAACTCAGTTTGCGGTTCATCAGGGCCAGGATCAAAGCCCCGACCGCGCCCATGGCCCCGCCCTCGGTTGGCGTGGCGATGCCGCGGAAGATGGTGCCGAGGACGAGAAAGATCAGGATCAGCGGCGGCAGCAGATCGGCCACCACGCGCATCATGGCCTTTGCGATGGCAGGGCGGGGAGACTGCCAGAGGGTATATCCGGCGGTGGCGGCGGCAAGAGCGGCGCCAATGAGAGCCAATGGCGCACCGAAGGCCGCATAGAGCAGCGCGAGCACTGCGCCGAACGATGAATTCGCCTGAGTGTCGATGGCGGAAGCCGACGCCGCCGCAATCATGAGGGCCTGGATGACGAACCAGACCGCCGCGGCTCCCAGCAGCACACCCATGGCTTGTGTCAGCGGCCGCGGGCCGTTCCGCACCAAGAGGTAGTACCCGAAGTAGATCGCCACCAGCGCACCGATCTTGAGCAGGCTTGTCCAGACCTCGCTGCCGCCCGCCAGTGCGAACACCGGCGTCAGGAACGGCACCACCTGATCGTAGATCGCAAAGCCGATGGCGGGCACGAACAGGATCACCATAGCCCAAACCATCAGCAACAGCGGCATGGTGACGGCGCGGATGACGCTCCGGTAGTCCGCTCCTTCGCCGAAGCTGCGCGCCTCAGCTGGCAGGGCGGGTGCGGCCGACGGCCGAAACACCGTCATCCCTAGGACGTAGACAGCATAAAGCCCGGTGAGCAGGATGCCAGGCACCACGGCGCCCAAGTACATATCGCCAACCGGCTTACCCAACTGCTCGGCCATGATGATGAGCACCAGGCTGGGCGGGATGATCTGGGCGAGCGTGCCCGAGGCCGCGATGGTGCCGGTCGCCAGTTGCCGGTCGTAACCATAGCGCAGCATGATCGGCAGCGAAATCAGCCCCATCGCGATCACCGAGGCGGCGACCACGCCTGTTGTGGCGGCCAACAAGGCGCCGACAAAAATCACCGCATAGGCCAAGCCGCCCCTGACCGAACCGAACAGCCGCCCGACGGTGTCCAAGAGCTTTTCGGCCATGCCGCTGCGTTCGAGGATGAGCCCCATGAAAGTGAAATATGGCACCGCCAGCAGCGTCTCGTTGGCCATGACGCCGAACACCCGCTGCGGCAGCGCCTGCAGAAAGTTTGGCTCGAACAACCCCAGCCAGATGCCGATCACGCCGTAGAACAGGCCAAGCGCCGCGAGCGAAAACGATACCGGATAGCCCAGCAGCAGGAACACGATCAGGCTCACGAACATGATCGGAGCCATACTCTGGATCAGGAGCTGGATCACGCTTTGGCCCCCTCGCCGGAGTCTCCGGAGTGGCCTTCGGGCGCATGTCCTCCGCCCCCGGACGGTTCGGGCAACAGGCCACGCATTACGGCGATGTGCTTGATAATCTCGGCAACGCCCTGCGCGGCCAGCATCAGGAAACCGGCGACGATGAAGGCATATGCCGGCCACAGCGGCAGTCCGCCGGAGTTATTTGAATACTCCCAGCGCGCCTGGTCCCCCGTCAGCACTGCGAACACATCGCCGAAGAGCCGTGCAACGACCAATCCGAGTTGCGCCAGGAACCCCGGGACCGTATTCCACTCCGCCCCGTTGATCACCGAGCGCCCGAACGTGACCCAGCTCAGCGCAATCATCAGCAACGCGAAGGGCATCAGGAACAGCACATGCCCGCCCAGCTCAAGCCAGTGCCGCACCGCCCGCGGCAGCCGCGCAAACACCAGATCGATGCGGATATGCTCGCGCCGCGCCAGCGTCCAGGCCGAGCACAACATGAAGGTGGCCCCGAACAGGTACCACTGCACCTCGAGCCAGGCGTTCGACGAGACATCGAACACCTTGCGAATGATGGCGTTGCCGGCGCTGACCAGGATCGAGGCCACGATCAGCCAAGCGGCATGCCGCCCGATCCAGGCGTTGACGTCGTCGATGGTGCGCGCAATCGCGAGCCAGCGCTGCATGGATTGATTTCCCCCTGGATCCCCGGCTTGAGTCTTTTAGTCGGTGATGGTCCAATTGCCTACCTGGGAATAATCGCGGTCAAACGCCTCACACGTGCTGATCAACCAGGATCGTGTTGCCGTCTGGGTCGACGGCGATGAAGCTGGCAGGGCCGGTCGTGTTCTCGTCGGCTTGCTGCGTGAATGCCACGCCTTGCGACTTCAATTGGCGCTGCAGCACGCGCACGTCGGTGAAGGACGCCAGCTTCTGGGCGTCTTGGCCCCAGCCTGGATTGAAAGTGAGGATGTTCTTCTCGAACATGCCCTGGAAGAGGCCGATGACATGATCGCCATTCTTCAGGATCAACCAGTTCTGCTTGGCGTCGCCACCAAAGGCTTTGAAGCCGAACTTTTCGTAGAACGTCCGTGACGCCTCGAGGTCCTTGACTGCGAGGCTGACAGAGAATGCGCCGAGGTCCATGGAGTGCTCCTTTGGAGGTTGCGTTTGGCAGGTAGGTGTGGAGGAGATGATCAGCTTGATCCGGTTGTTTCATGTACCGACAGATCCCTGATCGTCGGCGCACGCCCATTCAGCGGATTGTCCGGGTCCCAGCTGACCTTCACCGTCATGAAGCTGGTCGCGCGCGCATCGTAGATCAGCATGCGTCCTGTCAGGCTCTCGCCGATCCCCAGCAGTTCCTTCAAGATCTCCGTCGCCATCAGCGTGCCCATGACACCGGCGACGGCGCCCAGGATGCCAACCTCGGAGCAATTGGGCACGGTGCCCGGCGGGGGGGCTTCGGGAAAAACGCAACGGTAGGAGGGGTTCGGATTGCCGTCGGGGCCGGTTTCGAAGGCGCGGTAGGTGGCAAGGTAGCCGTCGAAGGGGCCAAGCGCGGCCGTAACCAGCGGTTTGCGTGCAAAATAGCAGGCGTCGTTGACCAGGTAGCGGGTGCGGAAATTGTCGCTGCCGTCGGCGATCATATCGTAGCGCGCAAACAGCTCCAAAGCGTTGCTCACCGTCAGCCGCGCGTTGTGCTGCTCGACCACCACATGCGAGTTGATCGCGGCGACGGTGGCGGCGGCGCTGACGACTTTGGGCGTGCCTACTGCGGCCGTGGTATGGATGACTTGGCGCTGCAGGTTATCCAGCGAGACCTCATCGTCATCGATCACCCCGATGGTGCCGACCCCGGCCGCCGCCAGATAGAGCACCACCGGCGAGCCAAGGCCGCCCGCGCCGATCACCAGCACGCGCGCGGCCTTCAGTTTCTGCTGCCCCTGGCCGCCAACGTCGTGCAGCACCAGATGGCGCTTGTAGCGGGCGATTTCTTCAGGGGTGAGGGGCATGGCTGGCCTCGCAGGCTTTGAGGGTGCGCGGCCATCCTATATTGCTGCGACCGGCCTGCCACGATAGAAGTTGAGTCAACACAAACCCTGCAAGGCTGCGCAATGACCGATACGCCGAACCGCCCGCTTTCACCGCACCTGCAAATCTATTGGCCGCGCGGCAACATGATCATGTCGATCGTGCATCGCATTACGGGAGCGGCGCTGTATTTCGGCAGCGCGCTGCTAGCGCTTTGGCTCATCGCGGCGGCGTTCAGTCCGGATGCGTTTGCGTTCGTCAACGGACTGTTCGCAAGCTGGTTTGGCCGGCTGGTGCTGATTGGTTTCACCTGGGCCGTGCTGCATCACCTGATCGGCGGCCTTCGGCATCTGGTCTGGGATACCGGGACGGGATTTGAGCTGCCAACCATCAACTTGATGTCGTGGGGCTCGCTGGTGCTGTCGCTGCTGTTGACGGCGCTGGTATGGGTGGCGGCTATTATGGCCTAACCGCCGCTCTTGCCCGTCAGCGTCGCGACCGTGTTTTTCCAGGCCTTGCTCAGCCACGATCCACTGTCTTCGCGCGGCTCCAGGCCATCGCTCTTGAGCAGGACGTAGGCGTCCTTGTACCACTTGGAATCCGGGAAGTTGTGGCCAAGGATGGCCGCAGCGTTCTGCGCCTCCGACTTGATGCCGAGCGCCATGTAGCACTCGGTCAGCCGCTCCAGCGCCTCTTCGACATGGCGGGTGGTCTGATGGTTCGAGACCACTGTCTTGAACCGGTTGATGGCGGCGAGATAGTTGCGCTTGCCGAGATAGAAGCGCCCGACGCTCATTTCCGATCCGGCAAGGTTGTCCTTGGCGATCAGGAGCTTGTTGCGGTCTTCGTCGGCAAACTTGCTGTTGGGATACTGCTGCAGGCTCCGGCTGAACCACTCCACCGCCTTCAGTGCAGGCGTCTGATCCTTGGTCGAGTCCTGCATCTGCTCGAAGTAGGACATGGCGACGACGTGATGCGCCAGCGCCGCATCCTCGCTGCCGGCATGCAACGAAATGAACCGCGAGCCGGAGGCGATGGCATTATCGTAATCGGCCGCCTTGTAGTAAGCGAACGAGGCTAGGACCAGCGACTTACGGGCATAGGGCTTTGACGGATCATCTGAGAACGGATAGTTTCGCTCGACGTCCTCGTATTTTTCCGCAGCATCTTTGTAGTAGCCGGAATTCAGCAACTTCTCGGCATCGGCGAACATCTTGTCAGCAGGATCGGGGTTCTCGATGCTGGAGGTCGTTCCGCCCGCCAGAAAACCCGACATCGAGGAGCAGCCGGCAAGCGTGGCTGCCGAAACAAGCGTGACCACTGCCAATGCGGCAGCACGGGCAATGCGGTGCACCGGCCAGTCGAAATCGAACATTTCGCGCATGAAGTCCCCAGTGCCTGCAATGTCCGGTCGCACCGCGCGTTGCGCCAACGACCTATCCCCAACCCGCGATCAGCCACACCGCAGCGGCGCATCCCACCCGCCAAGCTAGGCCAAACCATGGCTAAACATCAAATAAATATGGTGTGTCTGTGCCCGGCATCCACGATTGCAGCGTGGTGTGGACGGATGATCGGCGGGGGATAATGAGTTGTGACCAACCACGCGCAGTGCCCCGTGGGCACTCATCACAGGCACTGCACCCGAGCCGGGCAATACCTAGGGATTGTCGCTTCGTGCTTCGCAGTGCCGACCGGCAAAACAGCACGTCCGCAACGAGCCGGTATCTTTTGCCTTTCCCGCTGGACAGTCTAGCTGCGGTCGGCAGCGAGCAGAGCGGACGCCACGCGGGCGATTGCCTCGGGACGGCCGATATCGCGCGTGCGCGGTGCCTGAACCACCGTCCAAGCCGACGCATCGGCGAACAATGCGCGCAGCATCAGCGTGTTGAGACGATGACCGCCCCGCTTGGAGCGATATGCGGCCAGCAGCGGTGCGCCAGACAGGGCCAGATCGCCAATGGCGTCCAGCGCTTTGTGGCGCACGAACTCATTCGTATAGCGCAGGCCTTCCGGATTGATGATCCGGTCGTCGCCCAAAGCTACGGTGTTTTCCAGGGAGGCGCCCAACGCCCGGCCGCAGGCCCAGAGCTTCTCGACATCGCGCATGAAACCGAAGGTACGGGCGCGCGACAGCTCGGCACGGAACACGCCGGGATTCAGCTCGACGCTCAGGCGCTGACGGCCGATCAACGGGGTGTCGAAATCGATCTCGACGTCCAGGAAGAAACCAGCATGGGGGAGCAGCTCACCCCAGCAATCGCCATCCTCGACACGGATGGGCTTAAGAACCTTGATGTACTTGCGCGGCGCGTCCAGTTCCCGGATGCCGACTTCGTCGATGGCCGCGACAAATGGAGCCGCGCTGCCGTCCATGATTGGCACTTCAGCATTGTCGATCTCAACATAGGCGTTGTCGATACAAAGACCGCGCAAGGCAGCTAGCAGATGCTCGACCGTCGCGACCGTCGCGCCGTTGGCGGCACCAAGTACAGTGCAGAGTGTTGCATTGGCGACAGCACGCACATCGGCCGGAATATCTGCAACGACCTCATCGTCCTTGGAGACGATAAAGCGAATGCCGGTACCGGCATCAGCGGGGCTGATGACCAGCGACACCGGCGCACCACTATGGACGCCCGTCCCCGTCATCACCACTTCGCCAGCCAAAGTGGTCTGGCGCGATCCTATGAATCGCTTCGACATGTCAACGCAGTCCCCTCGAATTCCCCGTCTGCTGCGCGCCTTTGTACCCACCAGGATCGCAACTTGTAACGGAGACTAGCTCTCCAGCGTCTTAGGTCGTCTACGGCCGCTCTCGGCTTCCGAATCGGGGTCCCAACCCCAATTCTGCCTGAATTATCGTCGGCTCTTCTTAACGTGTCTTTACCATGGCCTGACCATAGGCGCTGCTTCTGTGCCGAAACAAATCACGGTTTCTTACATTCTGTTACCTTTGTGGCGGTGCGACGGCCCGAACTTGGCAGTGTGACAAGCCCCTGCCGTGTCCATTTCGCCACAAGACTGGTCTTTGCAGGTGCCATGAACAGGAATTTCCTATTGTATTCAGCCGTATTTCCGGAACATTCGGACTCACCTCGGCCTGTGTCTCGGCATCGGAATGCGTCGCGTTTGCGCCACATCCAATTCGGGGGCCGCAGCCGCTCGTGACCCATTCTGGCCGTTAGAATTCTTTTCGCGGGGCTCGCGACCGTGGGTCGCAACCCGCCAATCCTGGTCCGGCGAATCAGTTGCGCCCTCAGCAGCTGGCTTGCGGCCGGTCAGGAAGTCGAACAATCCTGTGCGCTTCTTGGCCGGTTCCGGTGCCAGCGAGGCGGCTTTCATGTCGGCGCTCGCATCCTGCCGCTTGGCGCGATAGGCGGCCTGGGCAAATTCCGGGAAGTCCTCGACGTCCGGCATGCGGCGGCCGGAGCGGGGCTGGCTCTGGGGTGGACGGGGGCGAAACAGCGGAGTCTCGGCGGCGATTGGCGGCGTTTCGGGCTCTGCGCTCTGCCAATAGCCGGCCTGGGCGTCCGCGTTGGGCGCGCCAAGCTCGAACACAACCTCGCCGCTGTCATCCCAGGAGGTGGCAGGCGGTTCGGCCTCCTGCTGGTACTCTGGCTCATAGGCTGCAGGTTCCGGGGTCCAGCCGTAGGCCGCTTGTACCTGGTCCTGGGGCTCGAAATGCGGTTGCGGCCGATACACGGGCTGGCTGAGTTCGGGAGCCGACTCAGCGGGGTAACTTGCATAGGCTGCGGACGCGGGCTCGGCCATCTGCGGTATCGGCTCGGGCCGTGCGGATGCGGCCTTGGCGGCGGGGCGGGCCTCCGGTCTGGCCGACATTTCAGCGACCGTGCGCAGACCCGACGCGACGATCGAGACGCGGATCTTGTCCCCTAGCGTCTCGTCAAAAGTGGCGCCAATGATGATATCGGCTTCCGGATCGACTTCCTGGCGCACCCGGGACGCAGCCTCGTCAACCTCGTAGAGCGTCAGACTGCGGCTGCCGGATATGCTGATCAAGAGACCGCGGGCGCCGCGCAGGGACACATCATCGAGCAGCGGATTGAGGATGGCGAGCTCTGCCGCCTCGACGGCGCGTTTTTCGCCCGCCGCCTCGCCGGTCCCCATCATCGCCGTGCCCATCCCGGCCATCACGGTGCGCACGTCGGCGAAGTCGAGATTAATCAACCCCTCGCGCACGATCAGATCGGTGATGCAGGCGATACCGGAGTGCAGCACCTGGTCAGCCAGCAGAAAGCTTTCGGCGAAGGTGGTGCGCTCGTTGGCGATGCGGAACAGGTTCTGATTGGGAATGACAATGAGGGTGTCGACTTCCCCGCGCAGTTGTTCGATGCCCGCTTCGGCCGCGCGCATGCGGCGGTTGCCTTCGAAATTGAAGGGCTTGGTCACGATCGCGACGGTCAGTATGCCCAACTCGCGCGACAGCTTGGCGATCACCGAGGTCGCCCCCGTGCCGGTGCCGCCGCCCATGCCGGCGGCGATGAACACCATGTGCGAGCCGGCCACCGCCGACTTGATTTCATCGATGGCTTCTTGCGCCGCCGCCGCCCCGATGTCCGGTTTCGCGCCCGCGCCCAGGCCCTCGGTGAGGTTTACGCCGAGCTGGATGCGGCGATCTGCGCTGGAAGAAATCAGCGCCTGGGCATCGGTATTAGCGGCGACGAAATCGACGCCCTCGATGCCCGAGGCGATCATGTTGTTGATGGCGTTGCCGCCTGCCCCGCCGACCCCGATGACGGTGATCCGCGGCCGCAGTTCGGTCAGATTGGCGGGCGTTGCGCTGGTGCTCATGGCTGGTCTTTCTTAGCCCAAAAATGCCGGGAAATCGGCCGCGTGCTTGCCCTTCAAGCCGCGCCAGTTTCCGCCTGTTCGTCGTCCCAAAAGCTGTCCTTGAACCAACGCCCCAAACGCCCTACGTAACCTGCTGGTGTCGCCGGTCCGCCCGCTGCCGCACGCTTGGGCAACGCCCCTGGAACTAGCGTTGCATAAGCCAGACCAACTAGCGTCGCCTGCGCCGCAGACAGTTCGCCAGACGCAAAGTCATGTTGCGTGGTTGGACTGCAGATGCGCGCATCCGTTGCCCAAACGCGCGCCACCTGGTCACTCAAGCCCGCCAACTGGCTGGCCCCGCCGGTCAGCAGCACGCGCCCCCCGGCTCGCCGCGCCAGACCCGTCGCCGCGATCCGTTCCCGCACGAGTTGCAGCATCTCCTCGACGCGTGGCAGGATGATCCGGCGCAGCTGCGCGCGGGTCACAATCTGCGCGGTGTCGGGATCGCTCCCCGGCCGGGCAAGCGGCACGTACTCGTGCTCGTCGGACAAGGCACCGACCAGATTGCCATAAAGCGCCTTGATTCGCTCGGCCTGGTTGACCGGCAACCCAAGCGCACGCGCTATGTCGAGGGTAATCTGCTGGCCGCCCACAGCTATGCCGCCGGCATTCAGGAACAGGCCTTCGCCAAACAGCGCGAAGGTGGTGGTGTCGGCGCCAAGGTCGAGCACGGTGAGGCCGGAGTGCAGGTCGTCTTCGCCGATGACGGCGAGCGCGCTGGCATAGGGGGCGGCGACCAGTTCGGAGACATTGAGGTAGCTGCGGCCAAGCAGCGAGCGCAGATTGCGGGTGAACGCCGCATCGGCCACCACGGCGTTGAGATCGATACTGAGCTTCTGGCCTGGAAGCCCGCGCGGATTGCGGATGCCAGCCTGCCCGTCCAGACGGAATCCGAGGCGGTGCAGATGCAGCAGCTCGCGGCCGCCGCGGCGGGCAAAACCGGCGCCGGCCTCCAGCACCTTGTCGATGTCCGCGCTGGTGACGATGCCGCTTTCGGGACGGGCGCCGCCAGAAAAATTGAGCGACGCCAGACCGCCCGCACTGATGGCGACGGCCACGTCGGTGATGACAAGGCCGGCGTCCTGTTCGGCTTGGGCGACCGCTTGACGAACGGCGTCTTCTGCTTGGGCGAGGTCGATCACAGCGCCGGCGCGAATGCCACGGGACTCCGTCAGGCCATAGCCGAGCCGGCGCATCGGCAATGGCGCTCCGACGTGCACGTCCGCCGACGGCGAGCCGACGATCAGGCAGGCGACCTTGCTCGACCCGATGTCGAGGAAAGCCAGCGGCCGTTCGGTCGTCCGTCCCCGCTTGGAAAAGCCCAGGGCCATGGCCGCGCTACACCCCTCCGCTACGGGTGCGGGGAACGCGGGACGGGGCTTTGACAGTATCGGGCAGCAGACGAAAGGAGATCCGATCGGGCAGCCGCAGATCGATGGCCGCGACGCGGCGCTCAAAAATCCGTTCATCAGCCTGCAGCTTTACGACCTCAAGAAGCGCCGTGCGAAGCCCCGTTTCGGGCAGCATCAGGCGCGGCGCGTCGTGCAACTCCAGATCCCAGCGCCGGTCGCCGACGCGCACAGCTGCGTCCATGCGCGCCAGGATTATCGGGTGACGTTGCAATTCCGCCATCAGGTCGCGCGCTGCGGCGTCCGCCCCCGCGCCAACGACCAGCGGCAGATCCTTGTGGTCGGCCCGCGAGGTCGGCTCCAGCGTGCGGCCGTCGGCGTCGATGAGAAACATCAGCTGTTTGTGCTGCCAAACAGCGTAGGGCGTACGCTCGCGGATCGCGATGTTCAGCCCGTCGGGCAGCGCGCGCGTGACCTGAGCCGATTGCACCCAGCCCAGGGACTCCAGCCGCTTGCGGGCAGCGGTCGTATCGTAAGCCAGGAGCGATCCCGACTTTTCGATCTGCAGCGCGCCAAAAATGTCGTCGCTGAGCGTGTTCTTAAAGCCGGTGACAGCGATCTGATTGATGCCGAGGCCGGCTTTGACCGTTAGCTGATCGGCCGTCTGCAGAATGACTGCGGGGTGAAAGCCATAGCGCAGCAGGCCGGCACTGACGCCCGCCAAGCCCGCGACCAGGACTGTGCGCAGGGCCCACTTGGAAAACTCGAATGGTATTGCAACAGCTCCGGCGCCCGTGCGCCTGGGCGCGGGCTGCCGTCGAGACTGGATATCTGCTGGTCCTTGCGGCCTGGCAGCTATCGATTGCAAGAAGCGTCCTCCACCATCCAGCTGACCAGTCGACCCAAACTCCAACCCTTCGCCGCAGCCAGCTCGGGAACCAGCGAGGTCCCCGTCATGCCCGGCTGCGTATTCACCTCGAGGCAGGCAAGCGTTGAGCTGCCGTCGGCGCGCTCATCAAGCCGGAAATCGGACCGCGATACGCCGCGACAGCCGAGCGCCTGATGCGCCATCAAGGTAAATCTTTGGATAGATTGGTAAATATTTGGTGAAAGACTGGCCGGCAGGATGTGGCGGGAACCTCCTTCTTTGTATTTTGCGTCGTAATCGTAGAACTGCAGACCCTCGGCCGGCAGGATATCGATGATTTCGGTCGCCGCGCCGTCGATGACCGCGCAGGTGAGTTCACGGCCGGCGATGAATTCCTCGGCCAGCAGGTTTTCGTATTTCCATTCGGCCGAATGAAGAATCTGCGGCGGATGCGCCTGATCGGCCTTAACAATCAGCACGCCGACGCTCGAGCCCTCATCCACGGGCTTCAGCACGTAGGGCGGCGGCAGCACATGCGCCTTGGCGGCCTCGGTGCGGGTGACGATTTTGCCCTTTGCAACCGGTACGCCTGCCGCGGCCATGACGATTTTGGCGCGCTCCTTGTGCATGGCCAGCGACGAGGCGAGCACGCCGGAGTGCGTGTAGGGAATTTGCAGGTATTCCAGAATGCCCTGGATGAGCCCATCCTCGCCCCAGCGGCCGTGCAGACCATTGAAACAGGCCTCGGGTTTGAGGTCGCGCAGTACGCCGGCGATGTCGCGGCCGACATCGATGCGGGTGACGTTGTAGCCTTCCGATTCCAGCGCATCGGCGCAGGCCTTGCCGGAGTTGAGGCTGACCTCGCGTTCGGCCGAGAGGCCACCAAGCAGGACGGCGACGTGCTGGAACTTGCGGGTCATAGATGCACCCTCCCACCCATCGTCACCCCGGCGTAGGCCGGGGCCTGTCGGTGGTGCACGTAAGTGTCTCTGCCGAAACTTGGGCGGGTCCCGGCCTGCGCCGGGATGACGGAGCTTTTGGTTGTGAATGGGCGTTTGCGTTGCCCCGGATCGTGAAATGTAGGGGCGAGACTTGTCTCGCCCGTCGTGCGGCTGGCGCGAACCTCTAAGGCTGCCCGAGTTGCAGCAAGGGCGAGACAAGTCTCGCCCCTATGCCATTCGCTCCGCGCAAAGATCACGCTGATGATGCGCTTACCGCCAGCGCCGCGCCGGTCGCCCGTCACGCCAGCGGCTCGCCCAGGCGGACGATTTCCCAGTCCAGGCCCACGCCCGACTTCGTCTCCGTGCAACTCACGCCCTAAGTTCGTCATCCCCGCGTAGGCGGGGATCCATGCATGCCAGCAGTTGGCAGAATGCCCAAACCCGCACCAGTCTTCGCAGAGCGCCCGCCCAGCCGACTGAGTGGAGACTTGAGCCGAGGCAGGCATGGATCCCCGCCTACGCGGGGATGACGAAACGTGGACTGATGATTCTGCCGATGACTGGGTCATGCCGCGTTCTCGCCCATGGCCAGCCCAGCGCCAATCGCCCGTCCCGCCAATGGCTCGCCCAGGCGGATGATTTCCCATTCGAGGCCAACGCCAGATTTCGCGGCCACCCGCGCGCGTACCGTCTCACCCAGCCGTTCTATATCTTCCGCCGACGCCTTGTCCTCGTTGATCAGGAAGTTGCAGTGCTTCTCCGAAACCACCGCGTCGCCGACCCGGAAACCGCGCAGGCCGGCCGCATCGATGCAGCGCCAGGCGCTGCCGCCGGGCGGGTTCTTGAAGGTTGAGCCCCCAGTGCGCGCCTTCACGGGCTGCTTGTCCTCGCGGTATTGCGCCACCTCGTCCATTTCGGCCAGGATCGCCTTGGGATCGCCGGGCATGCCCTCGTAAAGGGCGGAGGTGAAAATATAGTCGTCCGGCGCGTGGCAATGGCGGTAGGTATACGCCATATCGGCCAGCGACAATTCGTGGATGCGGCCAGCGCGATCGACCGCGCGGGCGCTTACAAGCACGTCCTTGGTCTCTGTCCCATGCGCGCCAGCGTTCATGCGCAGCGCGCCACCGATGGAGCCGGGAATACCGCGATAGAAGGCGAAACGTGAGATCCCCGCGTCAGCCGCAGCCTTCGCGAATTTTTGGTCCGGCACCGCAGTGCCCGTACGCAGCCGGTTTTCGCCAGCCGGCGCGACCTCGTTGAAACCGCGTCCCAGGCGGATCACGACGCCTTTGACGCCGCCATCGCGCACCAGGAGATTTGAGCCCAGCCCGATCACCGTCACAGGAACTTCGGCGGGAATTGCGCCAAGAAAGTAGGCCAGGTCCGCCTCATCGGCCGGCGAGAACATCACCTCGGCCGGCCCACCGACGCGGAACCACGTCACATCGGCCAGCAGCACCCCAGCCGACAGCCGGCCACGCAACTCGGGCGCAGCCTTCTGCAGTTCGGCAACGAGGCCAGACCAGCTCAATGCGCGCCTCCAGCCGCCACCTTCAACTTCGGCGCGCCTGACAACAGGTCGGGCAGCGCATAGGACCAATCGGTAATGGTGCCAGCGCCAAGGCCGATCACCAGATCGCCCGGCTGCGCCATATCGCGCACCAGCGGGACCATGTCCTCTTCCTTGTCGACGACGTGCACGTTGGGATGGCCCGCCTTGCGGATCCCCTCGGCGACGACGTGGTGATCGATGCCCTCGATGGGCTTCTCGCCGGCCGAATAGATCGGCGTCACGATCACCACATCGGCTTCGGTGAAGGCGTTGCAGAAGTCCTCGAACAGGCTGGATACGCGGCTGTAGCGATGCGGCTGGAAAACACCGATGACCCGGCCCTTGGTGGTCGCGCGCGCGGCTTTCAGCACGGCGGAAACTTCCACGGGATGGTGCGCATAGTCGTCGTAAAACGCGATGCCGTTGGCCGTTCCAGTGGCCGTGAAGCGTCGCTTGACGCCTGAAAAACTCGACAACGCGGGCAGAATATCGGCATCCGGAATGGCGGCTTCCGAGGCGATCGCAAACGCCGCCGCCGCGTTCAGCACATTGTGCGCTCCCGGGATGGGTATATGCAGATCGCGGACGGTCCGTGCGCCGCCCTTCAAACGCGGCCCGATCTCGATATCGAAGCGCGAGCCGGCGCCTTCGGGGCGCACATTCACGATCTTGATGTCGGTCTTGAAGCCGGCGTGGTCTTCCATGCCGTAGGTCAGGACCTTGCAGGACATATCGTTGGCCGCTTCGCCCAGCATGCGCCGCACCACCGGGTGGTCGACGCAGGTGACGGCGACGCCGTAGAACGGAATGGACGTGTAGAAGGTGCGGTACGCCGCTTCCATGTTCTCGACCGTGCCGAAGTAGTCGAGATGCTCGGGATCGATGTTGGTGATGACGCCCATCTGGGTGGGTATGCGGATAAAGGTGGCGTCGGACTCGTCGGCCTCAACGATCATCCACTCGCCCTTGCCCAGGCGCGCATTGGAGCCCCAGGAGTTGATAATGCCGCCCGTGATCACGGTCGGATCGACGCCCGCCTGCTCGAACACATGGGCGATCAGCGAGGTGGTGGTCGTCTTGCCATGCGTACCGGTCACCGACACGGTCGAGCGGATGCGCATTAATTCGGCCAGCATGTCGGCGCGCTTCAGCACCGGCAGGCGGCGGCGGCGCGCTTCCACCAGTTCCGGATTGTCCGGCTTGATGGCGCTGGAGATCACCACATATTGCGCGCCGATCAGGTTGACGCCGGCATGGCCGATGAACACGCGCAGGCCGCGATTGCGCAAGCGGCGCACATTGGCGCTCTCCTTGCCGTCGCTGCCTTGTACCGAATATCCGAGATCCAATAAAATTTCGGCGATCGCGCTCATACCGATGCCGCCAATTCCGATGATGTGGAACGGCCCGGCGTTGCTTGGCATACGCATGCGAGTTACTCCCCCGGAGAAATGGTCAGCCGGCCCCCGCCAGCTGTTCGACAAGATCGGCCAGTTTCTTGACGGCGTCGGGCTTACCCGCCCGTTTTGCCGCCACTGCCGCCGCCTGCAGGCGGGTCGGCGAATCAATCAGCGCCATGATCTCAGAACCGAGACGCTGTGGCGTCAAGGATTTCTGCTCTATGCACCACGCCGCGCCCGCTTCGGCAAGACGGGTGGCGTTGGTCAGCTGATCATTGTCGAGCGCGTGTGGCAGCGGCACCAGGATGGACGGGCGGCCTAAGACCGTAAGTTCACTTACGCTGGAGGCGCCGGAGCGCGCAATGACAAGGTGCGACTGCGCCATGCGCTGCGGCAAATCCTTGAAGAATGGTGCCAGTTCGGCCTTTATCCCGGAACTGTTGTAAGCCTCCAGTACACGCTGCATATCCTCCTCGCGGCACTGCTGTGTGACACGCAAGCGACGTCGTGACGCATCGGGAAGCGCCGCAAGGGCAGGCGGCACGGTGTCGGAAAAGAAGCGTGCGCCCTGGCTGCCGCCGAATACCAGGAGACGGATTTCCGATGTCGTCCATAGTGCCGGATAGGGTATGTTGGACGCCGCGATAACCGCGTCGCGCACCGGATTGCCAGTGACGCGCACTTTTGCGAGTTCACTTTCGGGAATGTACTGCGTCCCTTCCCACGAAGTCGCTAGCGCGGTGACGCGCTTGACCAGCATGCGGTTGGCGCGGCCCATGACGGCGTTCGACTTCGTGGACGATGCTCGGGATGCCAGCAAGGCGCGCCGCCATCAGCGGCGGGAAGGTCGGATAGCCACCAAACCCCACCACGACGCTGGGGCTGAGTGTCTTGAGCAGGGAGCGCGCGGCAAGCAGCCCCTTGCCGAGGGTGGCGACCGTCCCCGCCATGGCGATCGGCGATTTGCTGGCCAGGGTCGCCGAGGGGACGTGGTGCATGGCTCGCCCCGGAAAGCCCGTACCATAACGGTCGCCCCGCTCGTCGGTGACGACGTCGACGATGCGGCCGCGGCGGGTCAGTTCCTCAGCCAGGGCAAACGCGGGAAACAAGTGCCCGCCAGTACCTCCGGCGCTCAGCAAGATAGGTTTCGGCATTGGTCTCACATGTGCTGTCATCGGATCGCGACTGGCAAGGCCGAGTTCGCCGCTGGCTGTCGTCGGTCGTCCTGGCGAGTACCTGCGGACGCCGCCGCGTCAGGGCCAGCAGCATCCCCATCGTCAAGGCGACACCAAGGCTGGACGAGCCGCCATAGGAAATAAACGGCAGCGTCATGCCTTTGGAGGGGAGCAATCCCGCGCTGACGCCGACATTGATCAGCATCTGCAGCGCAATGAGCAGGCTGAGGCCGATACCGGCAAAGCGGACAAACAAGTCGGGGTGTGTCCAGCATCGGGCGAGGGCGCGAAATACGATGACCGCGAAGAGGGCGACGAGGGCGAGGCAGGTGAGGGTGCCGTATTCTTCCGCGATCACCGCCAGCACGTAGTCGGTATGCGCGTCGGGCAGCGCCAGTTTCAGCTGGCCTTCGCCGGGGCCGCGCCCGAACAGGCCACCCTCGACGATGGATTTGCGCGCCTGATCCATCTGGTAGGTGTCGCCGATGGATGGATTCCAATAGCGGTCGACGCGCGATTTGACGTGCGGGAGGGTGGTGTAGGCGGCGGCGATGGC
Source organism: uncultured Alphaproteobacteria bacterium (assembly GCA_963732765.1). Lineage (GTDB taxonomy): Bacteria > Pseudomonadota > Alphaproteobacteria > Rhizobiales > Hyphomicrobiaceae > JANYHF01. The sequence continues at coordinate 1,028,503 of CAVTAS010000010.1, forward strand.
GATGGCGGCAATGGCGCCGAGAATGGCGAAGCGGCGTAGCGGCGCGCCAGACAGGAAGAACAGCGCGGCCCACACCAGCGTGAGCAGGGTGGTCTGGCCGATGTCGGGTTGCAGCACCAGCGCGGCGGCGGTGGCCAGATAGAGGGCAATGGCCAGCGGCAGCGAGGGCATGTCGGCGCGCTTGGCCGATTGCGCGAACAGCCAGGCAGAAAGGACGACAAAAGCCGGTTTCAGCAGTTCCGAGGGCTGGATCTGCTGGCCCAGCAGCTGCGCCCAGCGCCGCGCGCCGTTGATCTCGGGGCCGGTGTAGAGCACCAGCAGTGTCAGGGCCAGCATGGTGCCGAACAGGACGAGGCTGATGCGCCGGATCTGCGCCGGGGCGAGGAAGGAGAGCGCCAGCATCACCGGCGCAGAGAGCGCGGCGAACACGATATGGCGCTGGAAGAAGTGGAACGCGCCGAGGCCCTTGTGCATGGCCACAGCCGGGCTGGCGGCGAGCGAGACCAGGCAGCCGACGCCCAGCAGGATCAGCATCGCGGCGGCCAGCGGCCGGTCGACGGTGAACCACCATTCGGCGAGCAGGCTGCGGTCGGTGCGGGAGAATTTCACGGAGCGCCCCGTGAGTTGGGTGACCGCTGTCCGTGGCGGGGCGAGGCTTGTCTCGCCCGTCTCGGTCATAGCGGGCACGTTCGAAGGTCTGCACTTGCGGCCCGACGGGCGAGACGAGTTCTCGCCCTTACGCCATTGCCCCCTCGCCAAGCCAATGTCATCCCGCCACCGTCGCGCCGTACGGCACGAACCCCGGCAGCGCCTGCACCAGCTTGCGGAACTGATCGCCTCGATCCTCGAAGTCCTTGAACTGATCGAACGACGCGCAGGCGGGGGAGAGGAGGACGGTGCCGGCTTGGGCTTGCGACCCAACATTCCGGCGGACATATTCGCTCAACGTCCAACTGCGCTGTCCAATGTACCGCATTCCATAATTCGAATGACACGATTTCCACGCCGTAGGCGGGAGCGAATTGAACGCTTCAAGCGTCTGGGCAAATTCCTCGCTGCATGCCAATAAGATAAGCACGGTCCACAAGGTGAAAGAACGGTTTGAGGCTCGTCGATACCGCCATCTTTTGGTTGACCACCAACGATCCAATGAAGGTCGTTGCCATGGCTCGCCAGCGCCTTTGCGGTCTGCATCAGCGTTGGTGGCTTTGCTGTCGTTGATGAAAGGCAACTCCTGCCAACGCACCAAGCCGCTCCATGCGATGCGCGAGCCCGGGAAATGATCGCCAACCTCGCCCTGTATCCGCTTCCTTCTACCTTTGGGAGAAGGTGGCGCGTTTCAGCGGCCGCATGCGGGGTTTGGGCATTGTGTGTCCTCGAATTGGCCGCAACTCTGCCAAGCCCCTCGTCGCCCGCTCGAGCGACCTTCTCCCAATGGGTAGAAGGCGACCAGCTGCCGGTCATTACATGTTGCAGCGAGGGACATGCAGCGATTCTGTGCTTGTGTGGGCCACGCAAAGTCGCCGTTTCGACGAGTTCGGCCCGCATAAGGACAGTCGGCCTTGCAAGGGCGCAAGTTCGTCAGCAGTCACCGCTATCTTCAGGCCGCGTCGCTCGTGCCGACGTGCACCGCGATTAGCGGCTTCATTGTCTAACCGCCGCATCGCAATCGCGCGACTAAGGATCATCCATCCCTACCACCGCGACCCTCGCCCCGCCACCAGCCGCTCTTTCACAGCGGCGTAGATGCTCCATCACTGGCCCATGCCGGTCCAGATGATCCGGCGTCAGATTGAGCAATATCCCGACATCCGGGTTCAGCGTCGGCGTGAGGTCGATCTGGTAGCTCGACAGCTCCAGCACGTAGACGTCGTATTCTGCGAACGGCTCGATTCTGGGTCCGTTCCCAGAACTGCCTCGCCGATGTTGCCGCCCATCGCGACGCGTCTTACCGGCGTGCCGCAGCAGATGCGCCGTCAGCGCCGTGGTGGTGGACTTGCCGTTGGTGCCGGTGATCGCGATCACCTTGGGCACAGGCCCTTGCTTCCGGCCAGCGAGAACGTCGTCGAAGGCACTCAAGCTCGCGGAAGAACAGCTCGGTATCGCCGATAATCGGAACTTTTGCCTTATCGTGGCGTTGCTCGATAATCGTCGGCAGCGGTTTTGGGTCCGTCAGCGGCACGCCCGGCGACAGAACTAAGGCGTCGAACTCGCCCATGTTTGCAGTGTTCAAGTCCTGCAGCTTTAGATGCGCCTTGGTGGCCGCTTCACGGCCTTTCGTCCCGTCGTTGTTGGTGCCGGAACTCCATCGTCCCAGCAGACAACATCCGCCCCGCCGGCCTCCAGCGCCTTGGCAGCCGCCAGCCCCGAGCGCGCCATGCCCAGCACGGCGACGCGCTTTCCTGCAAATGTCGTAATCCTAATCATGCGCGGCAATTTAGCCGGATTCGCCGCGCCTTGCCGCAGCCTCGGCGTCGCAAGGGGAGGATTGCATCGGACCGGAGTAAGCCAAGGCTGCGGCGCTTTTTTCCTTCTCCCCCATCTTTGGGGGAGAAGGTGGCCCTCCGAGTGCGAAGCGCGAGGAAAAAGGGCCGGATGAGGGGCAGCCGCTTGCTCCGTGCATCGAGCCAGCGGCTGCCCCTCATCCGGCCGTCTTCCTCCTCGCTGACGCTCGTCGGCGGCCACCTTCTCCCCAAAATCTGGGGGAGAAGGAAGGTTCTACCGCAGCTTCAGCGTCGCAAGGCCGATCAGGGCCAGGATCACGGCCACGATCCAGAAGCGGATCACGACCGTGGATTCCTCCCAACCCTTCTGCTCGTAGTGGTGGTGCAGCGGCGCCATGCGGAAGACGCGCTTGCCGGTGGTCTTGAAGCTCACCACCTGCACGATCACCGAGAGGGTTTCGACCACGAACAGCCCGCCAACGATGGCCAGCACGATCTCGTGCTTGGTCGCCACCGCGATCGAGCCGAGCGCGCCGCCCAGCGCCAGCGAACCGGTATCGCCCATGAAGATCATGGCCGGGGGCGCGTTGAACCAGAGGAACCCCAGTCCCGCCCCGAGCAGCGCGCCAGCAAACACCGCCAATTCGCCGGTACCGGGTACGTAGATGATCTCCAGGTAGTCGGCGAACTTGGCGTTGCCGACCAGATAGGCGATCAGGCCGAAGGTGCAGCCGGCGACCATCACGGGCACGATGGCGAGGCCGTCGAGGCCGTCCGTCAGGTTCACCGAATTGCCGGCGCCGGCGATCACGAGGATGCCGATGAGGATGATCGGTGCGGTCCACAGCCAGTCGAGGTAGAGCGGTCCCATCGGAATGAGGCCGCCGCCCTTGAAGAACGGCACCGCCAGCGAGGTCGCGAACTTCGGATTGCCCTGCTGAAGAACGAGCCAGGTTGCAACCGCCGCGATTGCGATTTCCAGCAACAGCTTGATGCGGCCGGAAAACCAATGGGAGGTCCGCTGCTTGGTGACCTTGAGATAGTCGTCGCCAAAACCGATGGCGGCGTAGCCGAGCGTGACGCCGAGCACGATCCAGACGTAGACGTTGTAGAGATTGGCCCACAGCAGTGTGGCCAGCGTCAGGGCCGTCAGGATGATGATGCCGCCCATGGTCGGCGTGCCGCGCTTCTTTATGATGTGGCTTTGCGGGCCGTCGTCGCGGATCGGCTGGCCCTTGCCCTGCTTCAGGCGCAGATGATCGATCAGCTGGCGTCCAAAGAACATCGTGAACAACAGCGAGGTCAGGATCGCGCCACCGGTGCGGAAGGTAATGTATTTGAAAACGTTCAGAAAACTGTAGTCTCCGGTAAAGCGGACCAATTCGTACAGCATGCCAGCCCCTCGTTGTGCGCCCCGGATTTGCGGAGGTTATTGTGTCTCGGCCATGGCGGTCAGATGTGTCTTCAGCGCCTCGACGATTGGCGCCATACGGGTGCCCAGCGAGCCCTTGATCATGATCACGTCGCCGCCCCGCACCACGTCTAAGAGCGGCTGGATCAGCCCCTCGGAGCGTTCCGCATAGCCGCCGCGCAGGGGGGCGGGCAACGCGTCATAGAGCGCGGCCATGTGCGGGCCGCAGGCGAAGACGAGGTCGATCTGGGCGTCAAGAACGGGTTGCAGCAGGTCGGCGTGCAACTGGCGGGAGGTGTCGCCGAGCTCGCGCATGTCGCCGAGGACGGCGATGCGGCGGGGCTGCAAGTACCTTGCGATTTCGCCGACCGAGGCAAGAGCAGCTCCCATCGAGAGCGGGTTGGCGTTGTAGCTTTCGTCGATCAGGACAGTGCGACCGCCCAATACCGCGTAGCTGTTCTGGGCCCCGCGCCCTGCCGTCGCCGATAAGTCCGCGAGGGCGTCGAAGCAATCGGACGGGCCCACGCCGACTGCGGAAACAGCGGCAAGCACAGCGAGCGAGTTCATCGCCTGGTGCTCTCCGACCACGCCGATCCTGTAATCGATTGGCCGACCGGCTAGCCTTGCACCGACGATGGTGCCAACTCCAACCCCGGCCTGATTCGATTCCTCCAGGCAGAAACCGTCCGCATCGGCTTTTGCGCCGAACGATACCACCCGCGCGCCAGCCGCTAGCGCGGCGGACTTCAGGCGGGGATGGTGTTTGTTGTCAGCAGGCAGCACCGCCACGCCGTCCGGCTCCAGCCCCTCGAAAATCTCCGCCTTGGCGTCGGCGATGGCTTCTTCGCTGCCGAAAAATTCCAGATGCACCGGCCCCACGGTCGTCACGATGGCCACATGCGGGCGCACCATTTTGGTCAGTGGACGGATCTCGCCGGCGTGGTTCATGCCGATTTCGAACACGCCGTATTTCGTATCGGCCGGCATGCGCGCCAGAGTGAGTGGCACGCCCCAGTGGTTGTTGTAGCTCTTCTCGGCGCCATGGGTCGGACCGACGGCGGCCAGGCACTTGCGCAGCATGTCCTTGGTCGAGGTCTTGCCGACGCTGCCCGTAACGGCGATGACCCGCGCGTCCAGGGCAAGCCGCGCCCGCGCCGCGATACCCAGCCGCTCCAACGCGACCAGCACGGGATCGCGGTTCGGATCGCTCACTCGGACCAGCGGCCCGCAGGCTGCCGGCGTAACAAAATCTTCCGACACCAGCGCAGCCGCCGCTCCCTTCTCGAAGGCCTTGGTTACATAGGCATGCCCGTCCTGCGTGTCGCCGCGCAGCGCCACGAACAGGTCGCCCGGCTGCAGCGTGCGCGTGTCGATGGAGATGCCGGTGACGGAGAGAGATTAAACGGGGACAGTTTACTTATATCCTCGTCACCTCCCGAAACCTGACGGACTTTCGGGGATATAAGTAAACTGTCCCCGTTTAATTCGGCGCGACCACGGGTAGCCGCGACGAGGTCTCTCCAGGTCCAAAGTGGTTCGGTCATGGATGAACTCGACGTTGAAGCCAGAGGTCCAGGCGAGCCTTTCCTCTCCCCCGCCTCTTGGCGGGGGAGAGGATGTCGCCCGAGGCGAAGCCGAGGAACAAGCGACAGGTGAGGGGCAGCCGCTTGCTCCCAACAGGTGACGGGAAGGTCCGAGCAAGCTCCTGCCCCTCACCGACCGCGTGGCTCTTGCGCTGAAACGCGCTGCGCGACGCGGTCTCCTCTCCCCTCGCAAAAAGGCGAGGGGAGAGGAGGATCCGTCGTTCCGTTGGCTGTGAATTCAGGATCATCCCGCCAACTCCTCCGCCACCACGGCATGATCGGAGAACGGCAGCACCTCGCCCATCACATATTGTCCGGTCTCGTGGCCTTTGCCCGCGACCAGCAGCACGTCGCCCTGGCCGAGCATGGCCACGCCCGCCTGGATCGCCTCGCGGCGGTCGCCGATCTCGGTTGCGCCGCGCGCGCCGGTCATGATCTCGGCACGGACGATGGCCGGAACTTCGGTGCGCGGATTGTCGTCGGTGACGATGACGCGATCGGCCAGTTCGGTGGCGATATGTCCCATGATCGGGCGTTTTGCCCGATCGCGGTCGCCGCCGCAGCCGAACACGCAGATGAGCTTGCCGGTCGCGAAGGGGCGCAGCGCCGCCAGCGCCGCCTTCAGGGCATCGGGCTTGTGGGCATAGTCGATCACCACCATGCCGCCGCGCTTGGCCACCCACCATCTCCAACCGTCCGGGCACGCCCTTGAGCTTGGGCAGCTGCGCGAACACGCCATCGGGCGGGCCACCCGCGCCGATGCACAAAGCGGCGGCGATGAGGGCATTGGAGGCCTGATAGCCGCCGATCAGCGGGATGGTCAGCTCGCGCTTCTCGCCCTCGTGCCAGATCGTGATGCGCTGGTTGAAGCCGTCGCTGACCTGCTCGATAACTCGGATGAATTTGCCGCGCACGCCGACTGTCATGACCTTCAGGCTGCGCCCGTAAGCCACCTCGGTTACGCGCTCGGCCTCGCCGCTGTCAGCGTTGATCACGGCCGCCGCGCCCTCGGGCAGCAGTTCGTTGAACAGGCGCAGCTTGGCCAGGAAGTAGTCCTCGGCGTCCTTGTGATAGTCGAGATGGTCGTGACCGAGGTTGAGGAACGCGCCAGCCGTGAGGCGCACGCCATCGAGGCGGCGTTGCGACAGGCCGTGGCTGGAAGCCTCCATGGCGAGATGCTCGACGCCGTCCTGCGCCAGCTCGGCCAGCATGGCGTGCAGCGTCACGGGATCGGGCGTAGTGAGGCTTTCGGTTGTCGAGCCATCGGGGCGGATCAGGCCGAGCGTGCCGAGATTGGCGGCCCTGAGGCCCATACCCGCCCAGATCTGGCGCACGAAGTAAGCGGTGGACGTCTTGCCGCTGGTGCCGGTGATGGCGACGATGGTCTGCGGCTGATGGCGATAGAACCGCGCCGCCATCTGGGCCAGCGCCAGGCGCGGGTCGTGCGAGCGCACCACCGCCACTTTGGGGCCGACCGGGAGCAGCACGTCATTGCCGACCAGCACTGCGGTTGCCCCCGCCTCTATGGCCTGGGCCACAAAGCGCGCGCCGTCGAGTTTCGATCCCGGCATGGCGGCGAACAGGAAACCCGGTTTGACGGCGCGGCTGTCGGCGGTGATGCCGACGATATCGACCGCCCCCGCGCTGGCGTCTGCCGTTGAGTCATGCCCGAGAAATTCGGTGAGTTTCATGAAGGAGGTGTTCGCCCGGGCTGACATGCGAAAGTGACGCCCCAGGGTGCGGCGTCAATGCGTTTAACGAAGGTTAATATGTGTGGCGGTGGCTGGGGTCAATACGGGCGGCTACCTGTGGGCGCCTCGCCCACCCTACGACCCATCGCCGAAGACTGGGGCAAGACCCAATTGCGGGGATATCCGCGCAATCAGCCGGCTCGTGACGGGCGCGGCTGTCGCGCCGGCAGCGGTTAGATTGCCAGCGGCCGCAGTTGGCTGGGGCGCCCACAGCATCACATAGCTCAGATAGCGCGGCTGGCTCATCGGCCAGGCCGCCAGGAACGACGACAGCACGCCCTGCCGCCCGTAACCGCCCTTGCCCGGAATGTCGGCCGTGCCGGTCTTGCCGCCGACATCGTAGCCGGGGACGGCCGCGCGCTTGCCGGTGCCCTCCGGATTGGTGACGTTGTGCTGCAACAGGGTTTTCAGGACATCGCGGGTTTTTGTGGCGACCAGGGGTTCGTTGGCGGAAGGGGTATCGGCGGTATCGCGCTTCAAGAAAGTCGGCTGCACGCGCTTGCCTGTTACGAGGCCAGCCACAGCCGCGGCGAACTGCAGGGGCGCGACCGCGATGCCATGGCCGTAGGACACCGTCATGGTGGTGGCCTTGCCCCAGCGAGGCGGCAGTTGCGGTGCGGCCACGCGGCCAAGCTCGGTGATCAAGGGAGCGGTCAGACCAATCCGATCCAGGAACGTGCGCATGCGCGTCTCGCCGACATCCAGCGCCATCAGCGCGGCGCCGATGTTGGAGGAATGCAGGAACACCTCTTCGGCCGTCAGCTGGCGGCGCGTCGGGTGAAAATCGTCGATGGTGGATTTGCCGACCTGCAAGGGTTGGGTGGCGTCGAAGAGCTGGCCCGGCTGCAGCATCCCGGTGTCCTGCGCCATGGCCAACGTCACAGTCTTGAACACCGAACCCAACTCGTAGGTGCCGCCCGCGATGCGATCCAGCCGGCTCGGCTCCAGGCTGAGCGCTGCATTGCCGGTGGCAAAATCGGGCAGCGAGACGGCGGCCAGCACTTCGCCCGACTGCAAATCCAGCACCATACCGGCAGCAGCGCCCGCCTCGAAATCTTGCATCGCCCGCTCCAGCTCGGAGCGCAGCGTGTGCTGCACGGCGATGTCAATGGAGAGAGCGACCGGCTCGCGCTCGCTACGTGTGGCAGCGTCGGAAAGGTCGATCAGACCCTTGCCGTCGAGGTAGCGCTCAATCCCCGCCATGCCGCGATTGTCGGCATCGACGAAACCGATGACATGACCGCCATCCTCGCCTGCGGGATAGACGCGGCGTGGTTCGTCTCTGAAGGACACCCCTGGCAGGCCGAGATCGTGCACGCGCTGCGCCTCGGTGGGTGTCAGACCGCGCTTGACCCAGACAAAGCGGCGGTTCTTTTCGCCAAGGTCGTTCAGCAGCTGGCGCTGGTCGATAGCGGGCAGGGCGGAGGCCAGTTTCTCGGCCACTTCGTCCTTGTCCAGCACCCGGCGCGGATCGACGAACACGGACGACATCGCGACATCGGTGGCCAACAGCCGGCCGTTGCGGTCGACAATGTCCGGGCGCGCCACGTTGCGGCTGACGGTTTCCACCGGATCGCTGCGGATAGCGGTGCTGCCTTTCAGCCCGAGCAGCGTCAGTTGCCCGGCCTCGACCACGAAGGCCAAGCCAGTCAGCGCAAGCAGGATGAAGGCGCGGCGGCGGTGATTGCGCGGGGCGGGTTTGGGTTTGGCGCTCATCGCTGCAACGCCACTGGTGGGGAGTCCGTACTGGCGGCTGGCGCATCGCCTTTCCAAGGCAGATCGGCAACCCGGCCGAGCTGTTTGGGCGTGGCTGGACGGAGCGTCAGATGCGCCTTGACCAGCGCATCGATGCGGGCGGGACGGAGCAAGTTGGCTTTTTCGGCGCGCATCACGGCGATTTCCGCTTCGCGCTTGGCGATTTTGTCCGTCAGGTCCGACACCTCGGCCGCGATCCGGCCGGTGTCGTATTTGATGGCATAGAGCGCGCAGGCGCTGGCAATCAGCGTAGCGACGGCCACCAGTGTGATGCTCAGGCGCATGTTATGGCTGTCCCGGATATTTCACGAGAACCAGACTTTCGTCATCCCGGCGAAGGCCGGGACCTGCCCAAGCCAGCAGTACTGCCCTGCGCGACATCTCACTCCCATGCCCTGTCAGCGGTTTGCCGCTTTCCCTCCGAGCGTACTCGCAGCTTGGACGGGTCCCGGCCTTCGCCGGGATGACGAAACACGCGATGCCCCCTATTCGGCCCTACGTCCGCACCGCCGCCCGAAGCCGGGCCGAGCGCGCACGAGGGTTAACGGAAATTTCCTCTTCTGACGGGGATAGCGCGCGCTGGTTAACAAGTCGGAAACTTGGGTCGGATTTTTTCTCTTCGGGAAGAAAGCGTGATCCCCGCGCCGCACGGTCCGAGCGCTCGCGCATGAAATCTTTCACGATGCGGTCTTCCAGCGAGTGGAACGTCACCACCACCAGCCGGCCGCCGGGTCTGAGCATCTGCTCGGCCGCGACCAGCGCAGCCTTCAGCTCGTCGAGCTCATTGTTCACAGCGATGCGTAAGGCCTGGAACGTGCGGGTGGCTGGATGTTTCGGATCACCGGGTCTGCGCCCAATTACCTTCTCGACCAGGTCCGCAAGCTGCAAAGTCCGCGAGAACTTTTTTTCTGCGCGCGCCGCAACGATGGCCTTGGCGATATGGCGCGACCGGCGCTCCTCGCCATAGGTATAGAGAATGCCAGCGATTTCAGCCTCGCTCGCGGTGTTGAGAATGTCGGCCGCGCTCTCGCCGTCCGCGCTCATACGCATGTCGAGGGGGCCATCGGTCATGAAGGAGAAGCCGCGCTCGGGCTGGTCGATCTGCATCGACGAGACGCCGATATCGAGCACGATGCCGTCTGCCAGCGCCGTATGATGGTCGCGCCAAACCTCGGCCATGGCGCTGAAGGGGGATTCAACCACTGTCAGCCTGCCGGCAAAGCGCTCGATCAGGGCCCCGGCTGTTGCGACTGCCGTCGGATCACGATCGAGCGCCAGAACCTTGCAGTCCGCCGCCTCCAGGATAGCGGACGAATAGCCGCCCGCGCCAAAGGTGCCGTCAAGATAGACTTCGCCGGCCTTTGGCTGAAGTGCCTGAAGCACCTCCGATAACAGCACGGGAATGTGCGGGCGCACCCCGCTTGGAGGATCGCTGTCCCTGGCGCCCCTCCGGCCCGTCATTCCCGTGCTCCCGTACCGCCTGTTGGCTCATCGCCTCCAGAGCGGCTCCCCGCGTGGAAAAGGCGCCGATGTTCTTTCGCTTTCGCGCGAGCCTCGGCTCTGAAGGCCTCGAAACCTTGAGGCTGCCAGATTTGAAACTTGTGGCCAAGGCCGACGAAGGTGACTTCGCCTTCCAGCTTGGCATGAACTCTGAGGTCTTCAGGAAGGACGATGCGCCCCTCGCCGTCGATCTTGAGAATGTGGACGTCACCATAGAGCGCGACAGAGAGCTGGTCCCGCTCGTCCGAATAGTCGCTGAGACCTTTGACGAGATCGTCGATCTTGCGCGCAAGGCTCTCGCCGCCTGCATCGAGCGCAGGAGCATCGAGCGCGGGGTAGCAATAGATGCCGCCTCCGGCTGCCTGCGATCCGGAATAGCCGTCGCGCGCCAGGACGTCGCGAAATCCGGCTGGGATCGAGACCCGCCCTTTGGCGTCAAGCTTGTTCGTGAATGTCGAGACAAAGCGATCCATCCCCCTAAGTCAGCCCCCAGCGGCACACACATAACGGCGACGTCGTTGTTCTCATTCCCGCTTTATCGCAACTGATTCGCAGCCCCGGATCGGGACCGGTCAAGGCGGTGTCAATGCCTCGCGTGCAATTGGGATACTATGGGATTGCATGGGCGTCAATGGAAAATTAACCTTCATTAATGGGTTCTGGTGTCAGGACCTTATTGCGCTTGCACCGACCGGCGCACGACGGACCGTTGCCCGATCAGCGATAAGTGCCTGACACCGAAGCAACGGCACGGACTACGAAGTATGTTTACCAATATTAACTCAACTTCAAAAACAAATAGACAGTAATAAGATTTTGTACTACGTTCCAATCACCTTCTTCTACGGGGATGCACTCGAGGGCGTCTCGTGTCGCTGGAAGAAGGGCAGCGACCAGCGCCGGGTGCCGCACACCCAGGGGCTGGCGGCCGCCGTCGTCCGCTCCGGGTGAGATTCCGGTGCGTGGAGCAGCCCACAGGTAACGTGGCGACGGAGGGATCGGAAAAACGCTGGCGGGGCGGCCGGGTGCCGCACTCTCTACAATCTATTCGCGGCACTCGGCGGCCCCGCACCCCTTTGGGATCGACCCAGGGTTCGAGCAAGGCACAGCCATGTCCAGTCGCCGAGTGTGCGCTTAGACAGGCACGCCAAAGCTCCAAAGCGATGTGACCGATCTTGGGGACAGGCAAGGCCAACAAAGATGTTCCCGGAACGTGATCGACTTGTGAGTGGTCCAATCCAGCGGATCAGCCATATTGATCAGCAATGGCGGGCAAGCTTGGCCCACACATTCGAGGAGATGACCATGATCAATCGACGAGCTTTGCTCTGGGGCGTTGGCGCGCTGGCGACAGCTGGTGCTGCGACCGCTCTGTTCCGCGCGCCTGCGGTGACCGCCGGCACAATGTTTGAGGTCACCAAGACCGACGCCGAATGGAAGGCCCTGTTGAAGCCGGAGGCCTATGCCGTGCTGCGCAAGGCGAGCACCGAATATCCGGGTACCAGCGCGCTTCTGAAAGAGCATCGCAAGGGAACGTTCGCCTGCGCCGGCTGCGATCTGCCGCTCTATGATGCGGCGCATAAGTACGAAAGCGGAACTGGCTGGCCAAGCTTCTTCGACCATCTGCCCAATGCTATCGCGACATCGGTCGACAAGGGACTCTTCACCACGCGCACCGAAGTGCACTGCCGGCGCTGCGGCGGTCATCTTGGCCATGTGTTCGACGACGGCCCCAAGCCCACGGGCCTGCGCTATTGCATGAACGGCGTCGCACTGCAGTTCCACCCCGCCGACGGATCGGGAGCCTAACCATGAAGACGTTACTTTCCGTACTGGCCGGTGTGCTTGCGCTCGCTGGCGCCGCGACCCTTGCTCCTGCCACCGCGCAAGCCGCCGACGCCGCAACGGCCAAGGCGATCCTGGCCGGCGGCTGCTTCTGGTGCCTGGAGCACGACTTCCGCGCGCTTCCCGGCGTCGTGAAGGCGGAGTCCGGTTACTCGGGCGGCTCCATCGCAAATCCAACGTATGCAAATTACCACGATGTGTCGGACGCGGCGCCGAACCCGCATGTCGAGGTGGTCGAGGTGACTTACGACACCGCCAAGCTGACCTACGAAAAGGTGCTCGACTACTACTTCCGCCATGTCGATCCCACTGACGGCGGTGGCCAGTTCTGTGACCGCGGCCCGGCCTATGCGCCGGTGATCTACACCGCCAACGAGGCCGAGAAAGCTGCGGCCACCGCCAAGTCGGCAGAAGTTGCCAAGCTGATCAAGACTAAGGTCGCCGTTGCCATCCGTGACGCTAAAAAGTTCTGGCCGGCCGAGGACTATCACCAGGATTACGCCGACAAGAACCCGATCAAATACAAGTTCTACCGCTGGAATTGCGGCCGCGACCAGCGCGTGAGTCAGGTGTGGGGATCGGCGACGAACTGATTGATGCGATCACCGCCCCTAGTTAGGTCGCGCTACTCAGGCGCGGCCTAACACAAGCGGCAAAGGCAACAGCAATGGCGTTGCCTCGATAATGTGCCAGTGCCAATACTGTTCAGCCTGATCGCCGCCGTGACCCGGCGCGTTCCGGCGGACGATCGGTTCGATCCAAATTAAGCAGTTGGAGCAGTTCAAGATGATGAGTCTCAAGTCCTTGATGATTGCCACACTCGCCGGTACGCTCGCCCTAACATCTGCCGCTCAAGCCCAGCAAGCGAACATGACCTTCTTTGTCACCAGCGCTGGTCCGGGCAAAGGCGCCGAACTCGGCGGCCTCGACGGTGCGGACGCGCATTGCGCCACGCTCGCCAAGGCGGCGGGCGCGACGGCGGCCAGCTGGAAAGCCTATCTCAGCGCAACCGGCCAAGGCGGCGAGGCCGGTGTCAACGCACGTGACCGCATTGGCAAAGGACCGTGGCAGAACGCCAAAGGCGAGGTCATCGCCAAAAGCGTGGACGACTTGCATTCAGCGTCGAACAATCTGACTAAGCAAACCGCCCTGACCGAGAAGGGCGAAGCGGTCATGGGCCGCGGCGACGCCACCAATATGCACGACATTCTGACTGGTTCGGATCCGCAAGGCATGTATTCAACCGCCGGCGGCGACACGACCTGCGGCAACTGGACCAAGAGCGGCGACGGATCGGCGATCGTCGGACATCACGACCGGGTTGGCCTGAAGGACAACAGGCACATGACGTCATGGAACTCCTCGCATGGCTCGCGCGGTTGCAGCCAGGACGCGCTGAAGGGGACAGGCGGCAACGGCCTGTTCTATTGCTTCGCAGCCAATTAGTCTGGCTTGGAGTTGCCAGCCGACGCCGGAGTTTTTGTCAGGGCAATCAAGGCCACCTTCGGCGTCGGTGTCTTACTATTCGGAGCCCTCAATGCCCACCCCCGCCTGGACCCGGCGTTTTTCCCTCGAAGGTAAGATCGCGCTCGTCACGGGCGGCACCAGCGGCATCGGCTATGTCGCGGCGCAGGTGCTGGCCGATGCGGGGGCGGACGTGATTGCGGCGGGCACGCCTGGCCACAAGCATGATGACGTGGTGGGCGCGATCACGGCCCTCGGCCGCCGCGGCAAGGTGCTGTTGCACGACCTCGCCACGCCCGAAGGTCCGGTGGCGCTGGCGCGCGAGGCGCTCGCCACCTTCGGGCGCATCGACATCCTCGTGAACAATGCCGGCATTGCGCGCAACGCCATGCTGCTCGAGGCCACCATCGCCGACTGGGATCTGACGATGGCGGTCAATCTGCGTGCGCCATTCCTGATCGCCAAGGAGATCGTGCCGCAGATGATCGCGCGCCGGGCCGGCAAGATCGTCAACGTCTCCTCCCAAACCAGCGTGGTCGGACTGCTGGAGCATGGCGCCTACATGGCGTCCAAGGCCGGCCTCAATGCGCTCACCAAGGTGATGACGCTGGAGTGGGCCAAGCACAACATCCAGAGCAACGCAGTGTGCCCGACGGTGGTGATGACACCGATGGGCCTGAAGGTCTGGGGCAAGCCGGAAAAGGGCGATCCCATGCTGGCCAAAATCCCGCTCGGGCGCTTCGGCGAGCCCATCGAAGTGGCCGACGCGATCCTGTTCCTGGCATCGTCCGCGTCAGACCTGATCAGCGGCGAGATCATGATGCTGGACGGCGGCTATACGGCGGCTTGATCGGGAACAAGCCACCCCCGATAGCGCATGATCAGGCCTGTCAGCGGATGGCTGATTTCGACGTGGAACAGGAACTTGCCGTCCTCGGAGGTTTCGTAGGCGGTCGACCTTGGGCCGAGCCAGAGTGGGAGCGGAACGCCGAACACGCTCCAGCGGCGAAGGACAAGCGTCAGCCGGCTTGCGTCCGCTACAACGGCCATCGCGAACACCAATGGGCCGAAGGCCTCGCAGAGCAGGTGCTCGGAGCGGCCTGTGCCCGCGAACTGGCGGCTGAAGAACGAGGCGTCACCGAACCGTCGCGTCCAGGTTTCGACACCGTCGTCGGCGACAAATTCAACCGTTACCGGAACATCTGCGGACGCTGGCGGAAAGCCGACCACGGCGGCGACCAGCCGCGCCAAGGGGGAAGCACCCCGCTCGACGCTGGCCCGTCCGGTGGCGCGCAAGGCTCGCCCGAAGTCGTGCATGCGCTGGATTTCGGCGGGGAGAGCTGCATAGGCGGAACCGAGTAGCTGGCGATAGATCGCAAGGCCGGCGGCGGGCGCATCCTCGCGTATGCCGCTGCGGATGGATTTGGCCGCGAACATCGCTTCGTAGTCGGTTAGCTCGACCTCGGCCAGGGCTGCCCGCGCGCCAAACTCGGGTGGTTGGCCAGCCAGGACCTTGCGCACCAGCGCGGCGACCGCCATGGCGGGAACGAACGGTCCGTCGTCGCCCTCCGCGATCATGTGCCAGGAGCGAGCGCACTTAAGGCCCGCCTCATTACGACCAGTGATACTCACGACCATGCCGCTGCGCCGCTCGCCCCAACGTAGCTTTCGTGTCGCCAGATGCATCAGCCGGGCCAGCGGAGACAGTGTCGGCAGCAGTTGCAAGCGCACCAGCCAGGCCAGTCCAATCAGTGCCCGGTGTAACAGCTCCGGCGCGGGCCCGGCTCCGACCCACACTGTGCGGACGCCCGGCCATTCCCGCAGCAGCTGCAGCAGATCGGGCACGTTCACGAGGGAAAACAATCGGTTCTGCAACGGCACGATGCCCGGCGGGGCAATGGTGGCGCGGATCGTCTCGGTGATCGGATAGCCCGTGGATACCTGTCCGTCGTGTTGGATCGGCGCCGGCCGGCCAGCCTGCGCCGCAATCGCGCGCACGACATTTTCGCCGACCCCGGCATAGGGCGAGGGCGCGACGCCAGCACGGATTATTTCGACGTTCGACAGACCTTCCGCGAGGCGGCGCACGGCGGCAGCGGTCAGCACCGGAAAACTCGACGCGCCGGATAGCACGAACACGCCCTTGGAGCGCGCGGCGGCGTCGTAGGCGCCTACGCCCGCCACGAAGTCGGCGCCATCTGCCAGATCGAGATATGCGATGGCGCGGATCAAGCAGGCTTCGATCACACGATAGGGTTTGGCGCCGTAGGTCTGGAACGGCCCGCTGGCGTCGATGACAAGGTGCGGTTGCAGCACGCCGAGCAACGTATCGAGATCGCCGTCCCGATCGAAGGCAGCCGGCATCAACTTGGCCTTTGTCGCGGGATGTCCCTCGCAAAACCCGCGCGCCTTCACGATGTCACGCCCCGCGACAATCAGTATCAGGCGTGGCTGATCCGCCAGCAGCGCGACAATCTGGCGCCCAAACGTGCCATAGCCGCCAATAATGAGAATGCTGATGCTGTCGCTCACGATGCGGGCCGAATCCTTGGCAGTAGCGGGCACTCGATACCACGCGGCGAGCGGACGGTACTAGAGGCGCGCGCCGCCCCGGCCGATCGCAGCACCGTTCCGGAACTGGAATAGTTCAACCTCAGCATAGTGTTGCATCATCATCTTCTTCTGGACTCTCCACTCGTGCAGGCTAAGACAGCAAGCGGATTGGGTTAACGGGGAAATCCCTTCCGACTTAGCAGAACTAAATCACCGAACTGCGATGTGCAGCTGCGGCGCGTCGTCGACAGTCTTTCGTGATCTTGGAATGGAGTACAGAATGTCCAAGCGTATGTTCTGCGCCGCACTGGCGCTTGGCCTTATCATTGGCGGTCTTGGCGCCGTCGACAAAGCGGAAGCCCGCACCCGCCGCGCCGTCTCTAGCAGCACCTCGATCGCTTGCCTGACGCCTGCCGCAAGGGCCCTGTGGTGGCGCATAAAGTCGCGCTTCCCCAACGTGTTTCCGACCAGCACCTGCCGCCCCGGTGCACGCGTCAGAGGTACCGGCGGCGTTTCGCGTCACGCCCAGGGCAACGCTATCGACTTCAATGCCCACGGCAACAAACGCGCGGTCGTCGCCTGGCTGATCGCCAACCACTTCGGCGGCGGCACGATGACTTATGTCAGTTCCGGGCACATCCACGCCGATATCGGTCCGCACTGGGCCAGTTTGGCCGGCCGAAAACTGGCGCTCGGCGCAAAAGCCAGCAAGAGCAAGGTTGCGTTCCAGTCCGCCAAGCACAGACAGCGCAAGAAGGTCTCGGTGTCGCGATAGCATCGCCTGAGCCAACAGGGCGGCGCCGGTGTCGCGGCTTTGCCGCGCTGCCGGAGCCACGCCTTCGGCCGGACCCTGCGAACCTGTAAATGGCGATGACGCGAAGGCCGATCCTGCGTGCTATGATATAATGATGGCTACACCTCCCTTTCACTTTACCGCAGCCGCCGTCGTAATGGGCGTTGCCGGCTGCGGCAAGACCACCATCGCCGAGGCGTTGGCGGCGCGGCTCGGCGTGCGCATGATAGAAGGCGACCGGCTGCATCCAGCCGCCAACATCGCCAAGATGTCGGCCGGCACACCTCTCACCGACGAAGACCGCTGGCCCTGGCTGAGCAAGATCGGCCTGGAACTGATAGGAACGGACGGCGCGGTGGCGGCTTGCTCGGCGTTGAAACGGGTCTATCGCGAAACCATTACGCGGGCGGCGCGGCGCCCGGTAGCTTTCGTGTTCCTGAAGGGCGACCGGGCGCTGATCGAGTTGCGCATGCACCTGCGCACAGGCCATTTCATGCCGACCTCGCTGCTGGACAGCCAGTTCGCAACCCTCGAGGAGCCATCCGCCGGCGAACTGGCGGTGACGCTGGACTTGGCGCTGTCGCCCGAGGCGATAACGGAACAGGCGGTGGTCTTCTTGCAAACCCTCGCAACTGCCGATACCGGAACGGCGAGCGAGTAGCTTGGTGCATGCACGTTGCGGTGCCCGACGGAGCCAGTAAGGTGCGCCGCGATATTCAATCTGCGGACGGGAACCGGGACGAATGACACAACCAACCATCGGCCTTATCGGGCTTGGCGTCATGGGCGCTAATCTGGCGCTTAACATCGCCGAGAAGGGCTTCCCCATTGCCGTCGCCAATCGCACAGCTGAAACGACGGTGCGGTTCCATGCCGGGGCAGGCACGCTCGCTGAGCGCATCACCCCCTGCGGCTCGATCCCCGAGTTGGTTGCCGCGATCCGAGCCCCGCGTACTGTCATTATCATGGTCAAGGCGGGCGAACCGGTCGACGCGCAGATTGCCGAACTGCGCCCGTACCTTTCACCAGGCGACACCATCATCGACGCCGGCAACGCCGATTTCCACGACACGCGTCGGCGCGACGAAGCTTTCAGCGGCAGCGGTTTTAACTTTGTTGGCATGGGCGTCTCGGGCGGCGAGGAGGGCGCGCGGCATGGGCCGTCGATCATGGTCGGCGGGCCCGAGGAGGCGTATCGACGCATTGCCCGCGTGCTGGAAGCCATCTCGGCCAAGTATCAGGGCACGCCCTGTTGCGCCTGGAACGGGCCGGACGGTGCTGGCCATTTCGTCAAGATGATCCACAACGGCATCGAATATGCCGATATGCAGATGATCGCCGAGGTGTACGGATTGTTGCGCGATGGCGCGGGAATGGGGGCGGGAGAGATCGCCGACGTGTTCGCGACCTGGAACAAGGGTCCGCTCAACTCCTATCTGATCGAGATCAGCGCTGGCGTACTGGCGGTTGGCGACGAAAAGGCCGGCAAGCCGCTGGTCGATGTCATCTTGGACCGTGCCGGGCAGAAGGGTACGGGCCGCTGGACAGTGATGGAGGCGCAGTCGCTGGGCGTACCGGCCACCACCATCGAGGCGGCAGTGTCAGCACGTGCGCTGTCGTCGATGAAAGACGAGCGAGTGCGGGCGGCGGCCCTCTACGGCGGCCAGCTGCCGCCGCGTCTGGAACTCGATCGCGCGGTGCTGATCGGGCGTCTGGAAGCGGGCCTCTATGCCGGCAAGATTGCGGCCTACGCACAGGGGTTTTCGGTGTTGGAGGCTGCGTCGGCGCAGTACGGATGGAATTTGCCGATGGCCACCATCGCGCGCATCTGGCGGGCGGGCTGCATCATCCGTTCACAATTCCTCGATCGCATCGCCACGGCCTTCGAGGCCACGGGCGGGACAGGCAATCTGTTGCTCGCGCCCGATTTCGTGGCGGAGATGACAACCGCCCACCCGGCTTTGCGCAGCATCGTGGCCTTGGCCGCCGCAACCGCTTCGCCAGCTCCGGCGTTATCGTCCGCGTTGGCCTATTTCGATGCCTACCGTCAGGCCAAAGGCACCGCCAATCTCATTCAAGCCCAGCGCGATTTTTTTGGCGCACATGGCTTTGAAAGGATTGGTGAAACAGGCGAACATCACGGACCTTGGGGCAAGCCATAGTCTCGCTTCGATACGATTTCTTGCGACTGTTGCGTAAACGCACTTACCATTGGTTAGCCTAGTCGTGCTACCTCTGAGCCCACCGGAAAGTTCCACGAGTACAAGAGGTTGGTGATGCGTAAATCAAGTCTTTTGGGCGCTGTGTTCGCCATCGCTGCCATGCTGCCGATTTCGGATGCGCTGGCATCCGTGGTCGCCAAGATCGATGTCTCGTCGCAGACCATGAGTGTTTTTGTCGACGGTCAGCTGACCTATAGCTGGCCGGTGTCGACCGCGCGCAAGGGCTATCATACGCCGCGCGGCACCTACGGCGTGCAGGCGTTGAAGCGCATGCACTATTCCAGCAAGTACCATAACTCGCCGATGCCGCATTCGGTGTTCTTCAAGGGCGGCTATGCCGTTCATGGCACCGGCGCCGTAGGCCAGTTGGGCCGGCCCGCATCGCATGGCTGCGTGCGTCTGGCGCCCGGCAATGCCCGCGAACTCTTCTCGCTAATTCAAGAACGCGGCCGCGGCGGCGCTCGCATCGTGGTCAAGAACTAGCGCTTTTTCTGTCTGCTCTCGGCTGTCTCCTCAGGCAAGAGGCCCCGGCATCGCCCGGTCGGCCTCTGCCTGCAGTTTTGCCTCGTAACGCTTGATCAGATAGCCGGCGGTGAAGAACGCGATGATCGCGGCCACCACCACGACCGGCGCGGCCATGTGGTTCATTTGCAAGATCATGGTGCCGAAATAGTAGGCGCCAAAACCGAACACGCATGACCAGAGGATGCCGCCCAGCGCATTGGCCAGGAAGAATTGCACCCAGTGCATTCTATTCACGCCAGCCAGGAACGCGGCCAAAATGCGCAACAGCGCCACGAAGCGGCCTAAAAACACCACCCAAAAGCCGTAGCGGTCGAACAGATATTGCCCCAGCCGGATGCGATTTTCCGGCACGCCAAAGCGCGGACCGTAGCGTTTGAGCAGCGGATAGCCGAAGCGGCCGCCCAGCCAATAGCCGGCGTTGTCACCGATTATGGCGCCTGCGATGGCGGCTAGCACGACGAACAGGATGTTCAGATCGGGATTGTGTGCGGCATAGACCGCGGCCGCGACCAGCAGCGTCTCGCCGGGCAGCGGAATGCCCATACTCTCCAGGCCGATGATCACCGCGACCGCCAGATAGCCATAGGTAACGATCACCCAGGTCAGGTTTTCGGGATCGAATAGATGCACGGGTCGGGCTCTTTCTGGCGATGGCAGGGGAATTACGATAACACGGGGCAAACCGAACCTGTCACCGGTTCGTGGCGACCAATGGGCAAGTCCTCAATTGCGCACAGTCCGAGCGTAGCGTTCATGTCTCGCTCAGTCTTGCGCGCTATGCTGTCACGCTAAGTGTGCCGGCCGAAGGAGATTTTCAATGGCGTCGTCCAATGTCGAGGTTGAGGGAACGGCCGGCGATGCGGATTTGGACTTGGTGAACCCTCAACCTGCTGCAGCCTCGGACCTCACCGAGGCCGCCAGTCGTCCGCGCTATGCACCCTCGACAACCTGGCCACCGTTGCTGGGGCTTGGCATCACGTCCTTGAACATCCTGGCGATGTTCATCTTGTCGGCAGTTCCGATATTTATCGCTGCAGCGCTTAGCGATGCCGAATTCGAGCTCAAGTCGCTGGCGGATCTCACCGATCCCAAGATCGTCGCCTTGCTCCTGGGAGGCGCTCTTGGCGCACAGCTGGTGGCCCTGTTGCTGCTGCTCTGGTCGACACAATGGCGCGGCGGCCGCGCGGGCCAGACGCTCGCCCTGCGCCAGCCAATCGGCGGTGCGTCGGACTATCTCTGGGCGGTGCCGGCCTTCGTCGTTTTCGGTTTGGCGGTTGGGCTGCTAGTGCAATGGCTCTGGCCCAAGGCGAACCTGGCCGATACGCAGATGATGCTGAAATTCGCCCATTCGCCGATCTGGTGGCTGCTCGGTTTGCTCGCCGTGGTGGGCGCGCCGATCTATGAGGAACTGACTTTCCGGGGTTTTCTGTTCTCGACCTTGGCGAAAACTTCGCTTGGCGTCATCGGCACGGCGGTCATCACCAGCTTTTTGTGGGCGCTCATTCACGGCTATTCGCTGCAAGGCATCGGCACCATCTTCCTGCTTGGCCTTGCCCTTAGCGCGATCCTGTGGCGCACCGGCTCGACGCGGGTGACCATGGCCTGCCACGCCGCCTACAATGGGATGGCGTTCCTCGGCGCGCTGTTGACGCCGCCCGGATCCGTGTAGCGTCTGGATGAGAATCCGATAAATTGACGGCATGCGCCAATATCTCGACCTGCTCTCCCACGTCCGCCGCCACGGCATCCGCCGCGAAGATCGCACGGGCACCGGCACGCTCGGCGTGTTCGGCTATCAGATGCGCTTTGACCTCGCGGCAGGTTTTCCGCTGCTGACGACCAAGAAGCTGCATCTCAAATCCATCGTGCACGAGCTGCTGTGGTTCCTGAAGGGCTCCACCAACATCGCGTATCTGAAGGAAAATGGCGTCTCGATCTGGGATGAATGGGCCGACGCCAATGGCGATCTCGGCCCGGTTTATGGCAAGCAATGGCGCTCCTGGGCCGCGCCGGACGGCCAGACCATCGATCAGATCGCCAATGTGGTCGAAGCCATCAAGCGCAATCCCTATTCGCGCCGCCACATTGTCAGCGCCTGGAACCCGTCAGACGTGGACGACATGGCTCTGCCGCCATGCCACTGCTTGTTCCAGTTTCATGTAACGCCGCCAGTCCCTGGCGCCCCAGATGCTCGTGGCAAACTGTCGTGCCAGCTTTATCAGCGCTCGGCCGATGTGTTCCTGGGCGTGCCGTTCAACATCGCGTCCTATGCGCTATTGCTGGCTATGGTTGCCAAGTCGACCGATCTTGCGCCCGGCGATTTCGTACACTCGTTGGGCGACACACATTTGTACCTGAACCACATCGATCAGGCCGACGAACAATTGCTGCGGCAGCCCCGGGCATTGCCGCAGCTCACCCTCAATCCCAGCGTCATGTCGCTGTTTGACTATCGCTATGAGGACATCGCTTTCGCAGGTTATGACGCTGCCCCCACCATCAAGGCGCCTATTGCCGTTTGACGCGGCTATTAGTCAATTCGATTTCGGCCTGCGAGGGTCGCCGTGCGCAACGCGGCACCAAAGTGCTGCACTGCGCACGCGACGACAGTTGAGAAAAGCCTCAGTTCACCTTCGGGGTCAGGCCAGCCGTTGTCAGCTGGGCCTTCAGCGCAGTGACGATCGCGGAAGCTTCCGTAAACTGCTTGGTGGCGGTGGCCAGCTTGGTCTGCAGGTCGTCCTGGGCGGCGGTCGCCACAGCCAACTTGCCCGAAACGGCGGCCAAGTCGGCCTTCAATTTGTCGCGCTCGGCGGCGAGGGCCGACGCTGCAGTTTTTGTCGCCTCGGCATTGGTGGCAGCGGCAGCAGCAGCGGCTTTGGCCGCCTCGACATCGGAGGTAGCAGCTGCAGCGGCGGCCTGGGCTTTGTCGCGCTCGGCGGTCAACGCGGCTGCGGACTTGGTAGCGGCGTCGAGCTTAGCCTCCAGCTCGCTCTGGCCTGTCATGCCGGATTTCACCTGCGTCATCAGCTCGCTGGTCTTGGCTTTCAGTTCGTCGCGCTCACCGGTGAGCCCCTGCAGTTTGCTCATGACATCGTCGATCTTGGCGCGCAGCTGATCGCGCTCGCCAGTGGCGCCCGTCACCTTGCCTGTAAGTTCGCCGATTTTGGCCTTCAGACTATCGCGATCGCCGGTGATGTCGGTAACCTGCTTCATCAGGTCAGCTGCTTGGGTCTTGAACTTTTCGCCATCGCCGGTGGCGGCCTTGATCTTGTCTTGCGCGGCAGCCAGTTGCGCCTGCAGCGCGGATGCATTGCCTGCGTAGTTGTAAGCAACGATGGCAGCGAGCGTTGCGACAGCTACGGCCATAATGGAAATGAAACGCATTCTGTTTTTTCCTCCCTGTGTACAAAACCTCGGACGACCGTCGTCACTTTAGCGCGCCATTTGCGCCGGATTCTACGCGAAATCTGAGCGTGGTTGCTGGTTGCGTCTACATGAGCGACGCAAGGTCGTTGCGGTCCGGTAGAGGCTACTTCTTGCGAAACGTGTCGAGTTGCACGACCCGGCCGGGTGCCCGAGCTTCGGCGGCTTCCGCCGCAGGCGAGACCGTAGACTGCTCGGCGTCCAGGCTTGAGGCGGACGGAGGAAGCGCACCGCCATTGGGTTTCGGCTTGGGCAGCCCTAGCGACGGGGCAACCGCCGGACGCTCGGAAACCCGCGCGGCTGGCTTATCTTTGGCGCTGATCGTCGCGGCTTCTGCTGCCGGTTTGCCGACCGCGATCGGCTTGGAACGCTTGGGCACCGAACGGCGCTGCGGCAAATCGATGGCGTCGGAGGACTGATCCGGCAGGATGGCGGGAGGCCCCGCTCCGGCGCTGTCGAACTGCAGGCCGTAGGGGACGCTCGGATCGAAAAAGACTTTTAACGCGCTGAACGGAATGACCAGACGTTCCGGAATACTGTTGAACGTCAGGCTGACCTCGAAGCGGTCATCGTGCACCTGCAAATCCCAGTAGCGGTGCTGCAATACAATTGTCATCTCGTCGGGATACTGGTCCTTCAGCCGCTTGGAGATGCCGACGCCCTCGCGGGTGGTGCCGAAGGAAATGTAAAAGTGGTGGTTGCCGGGCAACTGCTCGCCTTGGGCCACTTGGCCGAGGACTGTTCGCACGACGCCGCGTAAGGCATCCTGGGCGAGACTTTCGTAGTCGATCTTGATGTCTGTCATGATCCGGCTTGCAAACCGCCCCGCCAACGCCCACTCGAAAAACCGCGGATTTCCGGGCATTCCGCTGATAATGGAGGGCTTCTGTTGCCCGGCGCCCTCCGTGCCGCGCCTAAACCCTGCGAGGAGCTTAGGACTTTCTTTCGAGGACCAGCGCCGCATTACGCAGCGATGGCGACCTCAGCATAGTTGTCATTTGCAACTATAGGTTTGACCCGATAACGGCGGTATCATGCCGGGCAAAAGCGCGCTCTTTACACCCTCGTCGATCCTATTTCGCCCCCGTAGATGG
Organism: uncultured Alphaproteobacteria bacterium; assembly: GCA_963732765.1. Classification (GTDB taxonomy): domain Bacteria; phylum Pseudomonadota; class Alphaproteobacteria; order Rhizobiales; family Hyphomicrobiaceae; genus JANYHF01. The sequence continues at coordinate 1,052,866 of CAVTAS010000010.1, forward strand.
TGGAGGCGCCGGGTACCGCCCCCGGGTCCGATGAGCTTATTCCAACGACCATTTATCGCCATAGCCGAACGAGTCGGCAGACTGAATATAGGGGGCGGATGGCGCTGAGGGAAGGGGTGTTGGAATCGATGAAAAATCGGAGAGAAATCTGGAAGAAATTGTGACTGAATGGGAAAAAGCTGTGAAATGACAGGACTCGATGAAGACTCCTGATCGCAAACTGGTCGACTGCTTGAAACGCTATGGCGCCGCGCGCGGCATAACGGTCGAGCTGCTGTCGCACGACTGGATCGCCGTGCTGTCGCGAGGCGCGCAACGGCATTTGGTGTTCGGCTACGACCTAGGGTTGAACGGAGCCGCCGCAGCCAAAATCGCCAACGACAAAGGGGCGACCTGCAGCGTCCTTAACGGGGCAGGCCTTGCCGCCGTCGAGCACCGCACCTTCCTGCATCCGCGCTTTCTGGATTTTCTCCCCGTCGACGGCAATTGGCCTGGGATGCTAAACGCTTTCCAGGACTTCGGGCGCGACGCGGTCCTCAAAGACAACGAGGGCACCGGCGGCATGGAGGTGTTCCGTGTGCGCTCCAATACCGAACTGGAACAGCGGACCAACCAGCTCATGCAGATCGCGCGCGGCGTGGCGCTGTCACCGTACCTTTCCATCGAGGCCGAGCAGCGCTTCGTCATGCTGGAGGGCAGTTGCGTGCTGGCCTACGCCAAGGAGCGGGCCAAGGGCGAGTGGCGGCACAATCTGGGACTTGGCGCGCGCGCCATCCCGCTGGACCTGACGTCGACGGATGTTCAGTCAACGCTTAACTTGGCGCACCAGGCCATGGCGGCACTGACCCTGCGGTTCGCCTCGATCGACATCGTCACCGTCGCCGGCATGCCCATGGTCCTGGAGGCCAACGCTGGCGTCATGCTGGAAGCTGCGAGCCGCCCCGAACTCGGCGGCTCCGCCCTAGCCGAGCGCATCTATTTCCGCGCGCTCGACCTGCTCTTCTCAGTCTGACGTCAAGCCTAGTAGACCAATCGGTTATAGCGGCATTGCTGCCAGCGCCCGTACCAATAGCGGCTGCCGGTACGCAACGCCTTGACCTTCAGCCAATGGCACGGAGCGGCGACAAAGATCGGGCGCCGCTGATAATAGCGCGGACCGAAGAACACCCTTGGGCCGAAGAACAGGCCGACATGGGGACGCGACCCGATGTGAATGCCGAACGAAATGCCGGAACGGGCTTCGGCCACGCTCGGCTGCGCGACCACCAATCCTGCGGCGCCGAGCCCCAAGGCAAGCGCCAAAGCGAGTGCTGTCTTTTTCATGATGGATACTCCTGTCACGCTGCGTCAACGCGATTGGAGTGTCTCCGAGGGAGTTGCCGCAGCTTATGCGGCGACTTTTCCCCTCTCAACATGAACCCAGCCTGAACGGAGAATGAACGGCGCCGAGCATAAAGTGGCTGGTTTTGTAGGGGTAAGTCACACCCCTACAAAATCGGCGCTGGAACCTTGAACAGACTGACCACCGCCGCTTCGATCTTGGACGGCATCGGCACAAATGCCCGCTCCAGACTGGGCGCATACGGAACGGGCGCATGCGGCGGCGTTACTTTCAAGATCGGCGCTTTCAGCGAATAGAACGCTTTTTCGGCGATCATGCTGGAAATGTCCGCCGCCATGCCGCAGCGCGGATAGGATTCGTCCGCGATGACGACGCGACCTGTTCTACGGACACTTTCGAGAATGGTCTCTTCGTCCAGCGGCGAGGTGGTGCGCGGATCGATCACCGTCGCCTCGATCTTGTGATAGTGTTGCAGCCGCTCGGCGGCTCGCTTTGCTATGCGTACCATCCTCCCGAAGGCGATGATGGTGACGTCCTTGCCATCGAGCGGAACGGCCGCCTCGCCAAATGGCACCGTATACGATCCATCGGGCACTTCGCCCATGTCGTCGTACATCAGCTTGTTTTCCAGGAAGATCACCGGATCGTCGTCGCGGATGGCCTGAATGAGCAGGCCCTTGGCATCATAAGGCGTCGACGGAATGACGACCTTCAGGCCGGGAATGTGCGTGAACAGAGGATAGAGCGCCTGGCTGTGCTGGCTGGCCTGGCCCGATCCCGCGCCAAAGGTCGCCCGGATGACCAGGGGAGTCTTGACCTTGCCACCGAACATATAGCGGAACTTGGCGGCTTGGTTAATGATCTGATCGAAGCAGACGCCGAGAAAATCCACGAACATCAGTTCGGCCACGGGCCTGAGGCCGGTCATGGCCGCGCCCGCCGCTGCGCCGATGAAGGCGCTTTCCGTGATCGGCGTATCGAGAATGCGCGAACGGCCGAACTCGCCGAGGATGCCCTTGGTGACGCCGAAAGCGCCGCCCCAGGTGTCCTGCTCGCCCGATGCGCCCGCCCCGCCCGTCACATCCTCGCCGATGATGACGACGCGCGGATCGCGCCGCATCTCCTGGCGCAATCCCTCGTTCAACGCCTGACGAAACGACTTACGCGGCATAGTAGGACTCGCTGATCGCTGAAGCTCAACAAAAACGGCACCAACTCGTCATCCCCGCGACGACGGGGATGACGATGTGCTGGCCGCCATCGGAAGCTCCAGCGTATTACGCATAACTAACGTACACGTCGCTGGTGAGTTCGCTCAGCGCCGGTTGGGGAGCGGCACGGGCGGCCACGACAGCGGCTTCGATCACGGCGTCGACCTCGCCATCGATGGCGTCAAGCTCGCTCGCGTCGAACAGGCCCGCGGCCAGCACTTTGGCCCGGAAGATCTTCAGGCAGTCCTGATTTTCGCGCATGTCGCGGCGCTCGGCTTCGCTTCGATAAGTATCGGCATCGCCAAGGTAATGGCCGTAGTAGCGCGGCGCCTTGACATGCAGGAAGTACGGCCCCTTGCCGGACCGGGCGTGTTCGATGGCGATCCCTGCCGCACCGCTCACGGCAAAGAAGTCCGTGCCATCAACGCTCAATCCCGGCATGCCGTAGGCGGTTGCGCGGGCCATGATGTCGCCGGCGATGGCAAAAGCGCTGGAGGTGGCTTCGCCGACGCCATTGTCCTCGGTGACGAACACAACGGGAAGACTCCAGACCATGGCCAGATTGAAGCTTTCGGCCATGGTGCCTTGGTTGAAAGCGCCGTCGCCGGAGAAGGCGAGCGCAATGCCGCCGGTGCCGAGCGTCTTGGCCGTGAGCGCGGCGCCGCACACCAGCGGCGCGCCGCCGCCCACGATGCCGTTCGCGCCCAGCATGCCGTGATCGAGATCGGCGATGTGCATCGAACCGCCCTTGCCGCGGCAGGTGCCGGTGGCGCGGCCGAAGATCTCGGCCATCATGCCATTGACCTCAACGCCCTTGGCGATGGCATGGCCATGGCCGCGGTGGGTGGATGAGATGTAGTCGCGATCAGTCAGGTGCAGGCACACGCCGGTCGCGGACGCTTCCTGGCCGGCGTAGAGATGCACCGCACCCGGGATATCGCCGGACCCGACCTCTTTCTCAAGCCGCTCCTCGAAGGCGCGGATGGTTCGCATGGTGCGATAAGCGCGCACCAGATCGCGGCGCGGCAGCTCGATGCCGCGGGAGGCTCGATCGATGGCGACAAAGCCGAAAATCTGCGCGGTGTCGGGCAGGCTGGAGTCGCTATCCATGAAGTAGGTCGACAGATCGTTTGGCACGTTACGCCCTCGTCGAACAGAATTGGTCCCCGGTGGGTCCCCGTGATCCGAATGGCGGCGCCATCCATACTCACTTTCTGGTTTCGCTTGCACCTCTAATGACAGACGCTGGTTACTCTTTCCAGGTCCAGCGTTGTCAACAAATCTTGCACAGACCGGCCTTGACGGCCACGGCCACGCGCGCCCACCGGGGTTAACCAATTGGAATTGCAGCCCCCTTGTGCCGGCAAGGCTTGGTCGCATGTGAGTGCCCGTTGGTTCAAGGGCGAGGTGCGTCGAATGGCGTGGACGCTAGCGCTGGTACACCACGCGGCCATCACAGATCGTGACAGCGGCTTGCAAGTCATGAATGGCGTGCGGATCGACCGCCTCGATATCGCGGCTCAGCACCGTCACGTCGGCGAGCATGCCGGGCTTCAGCATGCCCTTCCTGTGCTCCATATGCTCCACAAAGGCACTGTCGTGGGTGTACGAGCGCAGCGTATCGGCCAAGGTCTGGCGCTGCGGCGGCAGGCCCTCGGCCCAGACCGGCCGCGTCACGGCGCACGCGATGGCCTGGAACGGATCGATCGAGGAGACCGGCCAGTCGGTGGCGAAGGTGAGGCGGGTCCCTGCCGCGCGCAGGGTTTGCCAGGCATACGCGGTCGCCAGCCGAGCCTTGCCGATGCGCGACAGTGTCGGCTCCAACGGCAACCCTGCCATGCCCGGCGCATGCACCGGCTGCATCGATGCGACCACGCCCAGCTCTTTGAAACGCTGAATATCCGCAGGATGCACCATCTCGATATGCTCGATGCGGTGACGCCGGTCGCGCAAGCCGTTGGTCTTGGCTGCCGCCTGGTAGCCGTCGAGCACCATGCGCACCGCGCCGTCCCCAATGGCGTGAACGGCAATTTGCAGGCCGCGCCGGTCGGCTTCGATCGCCACGGCATTGAACTGGTCGGGCGTGAACAGCGCCGCGCAGTTGACTCCCGGCTGGTCGGCGTAGGGCTCCAACAGCACGGCGGTGGAGCTGTCGATCACGCCATCCATGAACATCTTGACGAAGCCGGAGGTCAGCATCTCGGATGTATACTGACGGGTCATGGCGTCGGCGGTGTCGAGGGCCGGCAGCTCCATGAAGTTCTTGAAGTGAAACGGTATGCGCGCCCGTGCCGTCAGTTTGCCCTCGGCCTGGAGTTCGGCCAGCAGCGCCAGCTGGTAGGGATTGCCGTCCATATTGTGGAAGCTGGTGAGGCCATGTTTGGCCAGATGCGCAAGACCACGTTGCAGCGTGCGCTTGTCGATCTCGCGCTCGGCCCGGGTCGGCTCCGGCACCGGATCACCGCCGGTAGAGAGGCCAAAGCGATGGCGGGTGCCCTTGTCGGACAGGTCCATCACCGGCATGAACGCCTCGCCCTCGCGCAGTTCGCCAGTGGCCAGGCCGTCGGCGCCAATGACGATCTCGTTGCCGACACCCAGCGCGCGACCTCGTAGCAGACCGGCCTTTTCGAGCGCAACAGTGTTGGCCCAGGCCGTGTGGTGGTCGGGCGAGAACATCAGGAACGGGCGATCGCCCACGGCGCGGTCGATGTGATGGCGCGTCGCCGGCTCGCCCACGCCGAACATCGTATAGTCGGCGGCCTGGGCGATCAGCAGCGTGTCGTCCGGGTTGGCGGCGGCATAGGCGCGGGCCTTGGCCGCGAAAGCGTCGGAACCCGAAACGCCGAACAGCGACAGTTCGTCGAGTTCGGCCGCCCCCGGGAACAGGTGCATATGGGATTCGATCAGACCTGGCAGGATGGTGCCGCCGGCCGCATCGATCAGGCGTGTGCCGGGCGTCTTCAGCGCCAGAATATCGGCCTTCGAGCCAACCGCCACGATGGTGTTGCCTCGGATGGCTACAGCCTCGGCGCGGGGGGCGGCCGGGTCCATCGTCAGGACAGGTCCGCCGTGTACGATCAGATCCATGAATGCCCCCCAGAGCGGACTATCAGACGGCTGCAGCTTCCAGTTTGCGCACGCGCTCGTCCTCAGTCGCCTCACGCGCCGCAGCCCGACGCCGCAGGACTTCATAGAGGATAGTGCCCAGCACCGTCAGGATGATCAGGATCAGGGCCAGCGCATTTATCGTTGGCGGCGTACCGGTACGCACTTTGGAGCCGACGTAGACAGTCAGCGTATCTGACGCCCCGCGCGTAAAGAGCGTGACGTTGAAATTCTCGACCGACTGGAAAAAGCCGATGATCGCGCCCGCCGCCAGCGCCGGATAAAGATGCGGCAGCAGGATGCGCCGCAGCACCTGGCCATGGCTGGCGCCAAGATCGAGCGCGGCTTCCTCAAGGCCCGGATCGAAGCTCTGCAGGCGGGCCAGCACCAAGAGCATGACATAGGCGGCGATGAACGAAACTTGGCCGAGCACGGAGAGATGCAGACCGGTCGGCACCGCGAACTTGTGCCAGAACAGCAGCGTGGAAATGCCGATCACGGCGCCCGGCGTCAGGATCGGGGCGACCATGACGCCATAGAGCACCGAGCGCGTGATGCCGCCGATGGAGTTGATGAGGATAGCGCCCGCTGTGCCGATCGGGATCGATAGCGCGACGACGGCCAGCGCCACCAGCACCGTGTTGCGGCCGGCAATCCACATGCGTTCGTCGTTGTAGAGATCGATGAACCAGCGGTTGGTGAAACCTACCCAGGGATAGACCGAGGGGAACTTGCTATCGTTCAGCGCCGCGCCGCCCATGATGACCAGCGGCGCCAGCATCATGAAGATGAACAGCAGCACGTAGAGCCACAGGAACCAGGCGCTGAGTTTTTGCGAGGCCATGGGCGCGCTCACTTGGCAATATCGGCAAGGCTGACTTTGAACACCCGCATCATCATGGAGACGAACAGGATGCACAGCAGCAGGAGGAGGAAAGCGTAGGCCGCCCCGGTGTTCCAGTCCTGGCTCTCGAACATCCATTGCTGAATGATCTCGGTGAACCAGCGCGAGTTGGTGGAGGCCAACAAGGACGGCACAAACAGCGAGGAGGCCGAGAGCATGAAGACCATCACGCAGCCGGACGCGATGCCCGGCTTGGAGTGGGGCATGATCACGCGCCAGTGCGTGCGCCACGAGGGAGCGCCGAGATCCTGGGCGGCCTCGATCTGGTTCGAGTCCAGCGACTGGATGGCGTTGTAGATCGGGAATAGCATAAACAGGATGTAGACGTAGACCAACCCGATCATGACGCTGTAGTAGGCCGACATCCAGCGGATCGGATCCTGGATCACGCCCAGCCCGATCAGCGACATGTTCAGCGGCCCCTTGAACGAGAGCAGGATGAACAGCGCGAAACAGCGCAGGATCTCGCTCACCCACAAGGGGATCAGGATGACCAGGAACAGCGTGCCGACATGGCGCGGATTGCAGACTTTCGCCAGGTAGTAGGCCAGCGGATATGAGAGAATGAGACAGACCAGCGTGACGATGCTGGAATAGAGGATGGTCAGGCCGAACACCTGGATGTGGATCGGGCTGGAAGTGAAACTGAGGTAATTGTTGAAGCTGTAGAAATCCTTCGGCCCGCCGACATCTGCCGCCGGGATATAGGGCCGGAATGATTCCTCGAACAGGAACAGGTCCGGCAGGATCACCAGCATCAGCAGCCAGAACGCGGTGGTCAGGATGAACAGGCCGCTGAGACCATAGCCGTAGCGGCGCAGCAGATCGCCCATCAGTGCGCCCCCGCCTTCGGCATGTCGGCGTCGGCCAGGATCACGGCCTTGGTCGGATCGAACAGCAGCTGCATCCTGGTGCCCGGCGACGGGATCGAGACGCCGCCGTCGTTGCGCATCTCGCAGGTCAGCACCTTGCCATCGGCCGCCTTGGCCTGGATGTTGATGAAGTTGCCCTCGAAGGCGACGTCCGACACTTCGACCGGAATGGCGTTCGCCCCAGGTTTGGCGGTCGTGGCCAGTTGCGTATTCTCCGGCCGGACATAGAGCCGGACGGCTTTGCCCGGCGCCACATCCGCCCCGACTTTTGCGCGGTACACGCCGGACTGGGTCTTGAACTCGGCGATGCCGCCCGAGGCCGGGCCGACTTCGCCCGTGAAAATGTTGTTCTCGCCGACGAACGAAGCCACGAAGCCGTTAGCTGGAGTGTTGTAGATCTCCTGTGGCTTGGCCACCTGCTGCAGCCGGCCCTGGCTCATCACACCGACGCGGTCGGACATCGCCAGCGCCTCGCCCTGGTCATGGGTGATGTAGATGAAGGTCACGTTGGTGCGCTTCTGGATGGCGCGCAGCTCGGCGCGCATATGCTGACGCAGCTTCAGGTCCAGCGCCGACAAGGGCTCGTCCAGCAGCATCACTTTCGGCTCGACCGCGAGCGCACGGGCGATGGCGACGCGCTGCTTCTGCCCTCCCGACAGCTGCGAGATGCGGCGCTCGGCGACACCCGGCAGATCGACCAGGCGCAGCAGTTCCTCGGCCTTAGCGCGCCGCGTCGCCTTACCGACCCCGCGCACTTCCAGGCCGAACGAGATATTCTCCCACACCGGCATCAGTGGAAACAGGGCGAGGTTCTGGAAAATCAACGCCGTCGGCCGCTTGTTGGGGCGGATGCCGATCATGTCCTGGCCGCCGATGCGCACCGCGCCTTCGGTGGGATCGATGAAGCCGGAGATCATGCGCAAAATGGTGGTCTTGCCGCAGCCCGAGGGCCCGAGGAAGGAAAAGAACTCGCCCGGCTGGATGGTGACGTTCACCCGATCCACCGCGCGGAACTTGCCAAAATCGGCCGACACGCCCGCCAACTCAACTGCAGCGCTCATCTAGACTTTCCCACCCCAACCACGACCCCCGCGACGCTACCGGCTGCTTATGGTCCAAACAACAAGATTCAGGCGTCGCGGTAAGCAGCCCCGCCAGTGGAGTGATGGAACTTCCGCTCCCCTCAGCGTTCTTCACACTGAGGGGACTAAACGGGGACAGTTTACTCATATCGCCAACACCAGCTCGCCATAACGGATGCGCTGCGATGGGCAATATAAGTAAACTGTCCCCGTTTAGTGGCGAGGAGAAAACAAAGCCGCCGGGCCCATTACTGGACCCGGCGGCTGGGCAAACCTTACCGGAACGTTGCTTACGCAGCCTTCCACTTGTCGGCATATTCGCCGCGCAGCTTGATGAACCAGGCTTCCTGAGCCGGCCACCACCACAGCTTGCTGATGGCGTCGCCCGGGAACGAGGAGGCGTAGAAGGCCTTGACCTTGTCGGAGGTCTTCTCGATGCCGCCCTTGCCAACCGGGTTGGCGCCGAAAGCGGTCGCCCAGGCGGCCGATCCGTCAGCGGTCGAGATCCACTTCACAAGCTCATGCGCCTGCTCGACGTTCTTTGCATTCTTCATCAGCATGAAGCCCTGGCTCCAGGCGAAGGCGCCTTCCTTCGGGGCGATGTAGCCGAAACCGTCGGCCTCAAGGTTGCCGCCGGTCGAGTCCCAGCACAGGCCGAGCACGGCGCCGTTGGTCTTGAACGCGGCCTGAGCCTCGTTCTCACCCGACCAGAACTGAGCGACGTTCTTCTTGTGCTTGCTGGCTTCTGCGAGCGCGATGTCCCACAGCTTCTTCATGTTCTCTTCGTTCTTGTAACCGTCGAGCCATGGCATCGGCAGCTTGCCCTGGCTGTCGAGCACGCGGCCCATGGCGGCGAGCGAGGAGTGGGCGCGCAGCGTCACCTTGCCAACGAATTTGTCGTCGAACAGATCGGCAAGGCTGGCCGTGCCGTAAGACATCGGCGCGTCCTTCTTGGAGTAGACGAGCGCTTCGGTGCCCCAGACGCTGGGAACCCAGACCCGCTTGCCATCGGCAGTGGCTGCCACGGCGGCGGCGCCGTCAGCCAGTCCCGGCGAGTAGTTGTCGATGGAGATCTTGGCCGTGTCGAAACCCTGCACCAGGCCATTCGAGACCCAGCCGGGCACGCGGTCGATGGTCGGCTCGACCAGGTCGACGCCGCCGGCATCGGACGACAGCTTGGCCTGGGCGAAGATGTTGTCCTGGCTATCCTGCTCGACGAAGTTGACCTTGATGCCGGTCGCTGCGGTGAAGGCCGGGAACACGGTCTTGGCGAGTTCGGGATAACCGGCCCAACCCATGAAATTCAGCTCGCCCGAGGAGGCGAGAGCGGAGCGGCTGATAACGGCGGGGGTGGCGATGGCAACGCCGAGCGCGGTGCTGGTCTTGAGGAACGAACGGCGGCTGACGCTGCTATTGCGAATGGTGCTCACGTGACAGTTCTCCCTGATGACGACGTGTCGCCGGCCAATTCCCATTGACGATCCGAGGCATACTGGGGGAGTCGCCACATCGGCGACCTTTGCCTTTAACCATCCTGCCAGCGACGCGGCGAAAAATGGCACAAGATTGTGACAGTTACAACTCCTGCCAAGCTGCTGCCCTAGCGCCAGAATTCGCACTTTCACCAAAATCGAACCGGCGGCGGGTGGACCTTTTGGGCGCACACCCTATGGTCTTGCGCAATGAGACCAAGTTGGTCGCGGCGGCGAAACTTGATTGGAGACGGGCAGAATGGCGAAGCGTGCGCGACATTGGCAAGATCTGCTCGGCAAGGCTTTCTCGGCCAAGAAAGTGGGCCCGGCCATGGGGGACGGGCATTTCCCGATCGCGGCCTATTCCGAATTCATGCCGGCGCCGCGCATTGGCCGAAAACCCTATGGCACTTGGACGTTCGCCGCGCTGAGCGAGACAAACCCGCACCGCTGGCAGGTGACCGCGCGCGAGGAGTCGCAGTTCTTGAAGCCAGGGCTGGAAAACATTGGTGCGCAACTGATCAACGATCTCGTGGCGGTTGCGGCTGCCAAGAGCGCCAACCACATCGGCGCGGCGCATCTCCAGGACAATCCCTATTGGCCGGCAGCGCTGGCCAAGGGTGCAAGGGGCTTGCAGCACGAGCGCTTCGCGATTTTGTCGCCGCTCGCTCTGTCGCGCACTCAAGACGACAAGGGACGTTCCCGCTGGACATTGTTCGGAGGCAGCGACGACGGTCCGTCGCGCGGTTTCTGGCAGAGTTTCTATGCCGGGCCTGATGAGGAAATCCCGGCAGCGCGGGGGCGGGCAATGTTGGGCCAGCTGCTGGGAGAGATATTCGACCTTCCGCATGCCGCGCGCAAAAATCTCAAGGCCGCTGGCCTCAGCGTTTTGCCTGATCTGGTGGACCCGGACTTCCCGCATTGGAGCGCCACCCCCGCGCCAGGCTGGATGAACGAACTGCTGCTGGCCGACGAGAACGATGTGTCGAAGGTTCGATATCTGGTGACGTTTCGACCGTTCTCCACGTTATCGATGGCCATCCAGGACGCCTATCTGGCTGGCCGGCTGCACATCCTGCCCTACCCGGGATCGTTGGTCTTTTGGGGCTCGCCGCGTTACCGGCAGCTGGCCCGCGCGCTTCCCGGCGCGATGGAAATCCCATTGCTGCAGAGCATCGCGCGCCGTGAAAGCAACTTTGGCCTGCGCGTGCCCCAGGCGGGATGGATGTTCGAAAAAGCCGAGGGGCAGGCCAGTAAGAAACACGATGCCAGCCTCGGTCCCCTACGCAATGGCTTCCGCCGCAGCCATCGCTGGGAATGGATCGAGCGCAACCAGGACCCGGACGGCGACGAACTCGATCAGGGCATCCAGCGTGTACTGTTCAGTGCGCATCCGGACGATGTCGGGCTCTACGGCAAGCCGATGGCGCGCAACGCCCAGGTCTGGACCGCTGGCTTCGACGCGTTGCTGCACGGGCCGGTGGCGCTCGGCGACGACATTCGCGAGGTCATCGAGGTGATCTCAACCGGCGGCAGCTTTGGCTACCGGATGTATTATCCGCCGATGACCATCGGCGACACGCCGGTCATTTGGCACCGCCCACTGGTGGCCTATCGAAACGCCAATGGCGAAACTCAGGTGTATACCGATGGACTGAGCGGCTACCTGTCGGCCAACCAGCCCGGCTCGCCGGTCGACGACGAAGTGCTGTTCTGGCCGGAGATCGAGACGCCCAAGGTTGCAGAACCTCCTTTGCCGGCGCGCAACCCGAGCAAGGCCGAAGCGCGGGCCGAAGCCCATCTCAACCTGCGCAAGTTGGGTTTCGCGCGCCAGCAGTTGGGCAATGCCAAGCTGCCCGCCGGGTTTGCGCGTGCGCTGCTGACGACCGACCGCGAGTTCGCCTTTGAGGATTGGACGCTCGCGGCCATCAAGGCGAATGCGGACAATCCCGTCTTGGCCGGCGCCCTGGTCGACACGGCCAAAATCGCTGCGCCCGAAAAGCTGAAAGCGGGCCAGGCCCTCACCTACGACAAAACGGCCAACCGCGCCTTCGAGGTCGCCTATTGGAAGACCATCGCGCAGCTCTCCATGGGCGACTACGCCACCACCAACAATGCCGACGTGGTGGTCGACCCCGTCACCCTCAAGCACCGCGACCGCACCACTCGCGATCTCGATCCGTTGGGCGATTATCTGCTGTCATACTATAAAGACCTGATCGCCAAAGCCGGCATGACCGGCAAGGCGCACTCCGGCGAACATCGCTTCCAGTGGCGCACCGATTTCGACTTCGAATGGATGGGCGGCTGGAAGCTGAACCAGGGCGAGGCAGCCGAGCGCAACATCATTTGCGTGATCCCTGGAAAGAACCGCAAGGAAGCGGTGATCCTGGGCGACCACTACGACACTGCTTACATGGAAGACGTCTACGGTTACGGCGATTACACCGGCGACCAGGCCCGTGTCGCGGCCGCCGGAGCCGACGACAATTGTTCCGCAACTGCAACGCTGATGCTGGCCGCGCCGATCTTTCTTGAGATGAGCAAACGCGGCGAACTGGCCTGCGATATCTGGCTGGTGCATCTCACCGGCGAAGAGTTCCCCTCCGATTGCCTCGGCGCGCGCAATCTCTCGCAATCGCTGATCGAGGGCTCGCTGCGATTGGGCGTGGGCGAAGAAAAGCTGGTCGACCTCTCGGGCACGCGGGTCCGCGGCGTCTACGTCATGGATATGATTGCGCACAACAACAAGAACCGTCGCGATGTGTTCCAGATGGCGCCGGGGACGGACCCGCAGTCGATGTGGCTGGCTTTTCAGGCCCAACGCGCTGCCGAAATCTGGAGACTGAATTGCCAGGCCTGGAACGAGACGCCCGAGCGCAAAAAGGCCAAGCGCGGCAAGCGCAGCGCCGACCCCGCAAAGGTCCCGGGGCTGGCCAAACACCTTGCCCCGCTTGGTGAAGTGCGACCCTACTTCGATCCCAAGAGCACGCTGTTCAACACCGACGGCCAGGTGTTTTCGGACGCCGGCGTGCCGGTGGTTCTGTTCATGGAGAACTACGACATCACCCGGGAAGGCTACCACGACCAGAACGACACCATGAAGAACATCGACCTCGACTATGGGTCTGCGGTGGCGGCCATCTGCATCGAGGCGGCGGCGCGCGCGGCGACCGAAACACCGCCCGATTTCGAGGCCATCCGCAAGAAGGCGATGGGCGGTTGAGGCGCCGTTCCGGTCATCCTGGCGTCGCTCCTTGTCCTGATCTCAGCGGGATCGGCGCTGCTCGTCGCGCGGTTGGGGGACTTGCCGGCAGTCGTCCTGCGCCTGTTCCCCCTCGATCTCGCCCAACCCGCTCAGGTCCTGCAGGATTGGCGGATCGCGGCCTTGAAGGGCGATCGCGATCTGTGCACAGCGGTTCTAAAGTCACCGCTGGTAGAGGCGCACCAGATCACCGACAAAGCCCATTCGGATGGTTGCGGTTGGAGCAATTCGGTTCGCATCACTCAGGCCGGCGGGGCGAAAATCCTCGCCGAGCCGCTCACCTGTCCGATGGCCGCTGCGCTCACGCTCTGGATGACCCACGAGGTGCAACCGGCCGCCAAACGCCTGCTCGGCCGCCAGGTCGTAAAGGTCACAACCTTTGGCAGCTACGCCTGTCGCGCGGTCGCCGGCAACGCCTATGTCGACCGGCTCAGGGCGCTGAAACTTCCTCTTCCACTCAGCCAGCATGCCAGCGCCAACGCCATCGACATCGCCGAGTTCGGCCTCGAAGGCGGCGAGAAAGTCAGCGTCGTCGACTGGCCCAAGGGAGGCCCCAAGGCCGAGTTCCTGCGCGCTGTCCACGCCGGCGCCTGCCGCATCTTCCGTGTCGTACTCGGCCCCGACGCCAATCAGGCGCACTCCAATCATTTCCATCTCGATCGCGGCCCCTGGCGGGCCTGCGACTAGTCCGGCACAGCCATCAACACACTGTTCACCGCTTTGTGTTTTGCTCCGTGTCCACGGTAAAGCGGTTAATTGTCCGTTGGCGCAATTGCGCTAATTTCTACCCAGGCGGACTGTCTGTTTGAGGGTTGTCGGACCATGGCTTGGTTGCATGCAAGGTTGCGCGGTTTCGGTGACGACCGCTCCGGTTCTATCGCGATCATTTTCGTGTTTCTGCTGTTCGTGCTGGTTTTCATGATCGGCATCGCTGTCGACATGAGCCGCGCCCAGCGCGCCTCGGCCGATGTCGTGACGTCGATCGACGCCGCCGCGCTCGCCGCCGCCAAGGCTATGATCGAGCAGGAGTTGAACGAAGCTGAAGTCACGCTGGTGGTCGATCGCTATCTCGCCGCCCAGCTCAGTGCCGAGCAGATGCAAGGGGCCAGCTACGACAACCTGCGTGTGGTTGTAAATCGCGACGAGGGCACAGTCCAGATCGACGTCGATGTCCATGTGCCGACCACCTTTTCGCGCATCGCGGCCAAGGACAAGATCGACATCCACAAGTTCACCAAGACCAGCTACATGGTCAAGAATGTCGAACTCGCCATGGTGTTGGACACCACCGGTTCGATGGACGACAACGGCAAGATCGACGAGTTGAAAACCGCTGCCTCGCTGGCCGTCGACATCCTGTTGCCTCCGAACAAGCCGAGCCTCAATCGCATTGCGCTGGCGCCCTACTCGGCATCGGTCAATGTTGGTGGCATAGCCGGCGCAGTCAGCGGCGGTGCGAGCGCCGATTGTGTGGTCGAGCGCCCGGGCGCCGACGCCTTCACCGACAAGTCGGGCCTCGCGTCCCCGGTCGGTTGGGTGGCGCTTGGCGGCGGTTCCTGCCCCGCCCAATCGATCATGCCGCTGAGCAAGAACGCCGTCGCCCTCAAGGACGAGATCGATGCCTACACCACCGATGGCGGCACCGCCGGGCAGATCGGTCTCGCCTGGGGCTGGTACCTGCTGTCGCCGAAATGGAACGGACTGTTCTCGGGGTCGAGCGAGCCGAAACCCTATGGCGACCCCAAGGCGATCAAGTCCATGATCCTGATGACGGATGGCATGTTCAACACCGCCTATTTCAACGGTCCGGTCGCGTTGGCTGCCGACCAAGAAGCAACGTCGGTCGCGCAAACACTGGCGCTGTGCGATGCGATCAAGGCCGAGGGCATCAAGCTCTACACGGTGGGTTTTGAACTCGCCGGCAATGGCGCAAAGGAGATCGACGCTCGCAACTTGCTCACGGCTTGCGCCAGCGACAGCGATAGCGGCGGCAAGGAGTTTTACGAAGCGACCACCGGCACCGATCTCTCGGACGCCTTCAAGACCATCGCCGGCAAACTCTCGGCGCTGCGGCTCAGCAATTAGCGAACGACGGACCGCACGTCGTACCCAGCCTAAGCTATCAGCCCGTGCTTGGCCCAGACCGGACCGTAATCGGGATCGCCGGCAACTGTGTGCTTCAAGGCCGTGAATTTGGGCGATGCGGGCAACGACGGGGCCCAGGTGCACAGCATGGCCAGATACACGTCAGCGATCGACGGCTCTTTGCCGAGCACGAACGGATCGAGTTCGGCCTCGACAATGGCCAGGCATTTCCGCATATGCGTCTCGCCCGCGGCCTTCACGGCGTCAGCCCCGCTCGGATCCGACGTATAGCGCGCGGGATAGTAGTAGCGCAGATCGGCTTCGTAGATGTTGGTGGCCATGAACAGCATCCAGCGCAGAAATGAAGCGTGTGCCGAGGTGCCGGCCGCCGGCCCCAGACCCTTGCCCGGGAACACGCCGGCAAGATGGATCACCATCGCCGCGGACTCCGTCATCGCTGTTCCGTCGGGCAGCACCAGCGTTGGCACCTGGCGCATCGGGTTCAGCGTGCCGTAGGCCGGCGTCAGCGTTTCGCCGGCCGCCTTATCCAGCCAGATCACCTCATGCTGCGCCTTAGCCTTGGCCAGCGCCGCTTCCACGGCAAAGCCACCCGAGTCTTTGCGGCTGTAGAGAGTATAGGTCATGGCGGGATCGTTCCTATATGCTGGCGCCAGGATAGAGCGCGCTGGAGATGGCCAAGAGTGATAACCGCCACCACACATGAGGTCGAGCGTCTCAATATCGATTGCCTGTGCCGCACGGTCGACATGGGCGCGCTGAACTATGCCTTGGCGCGTGAAATAGGCGACCCCGGCTTTGCGGCCGAGCTGTCGCGAACCCATCCGGCGCTGGTGTCGCGTCAGCCGGTGTATCTTTCGGCTGCTCACGCCACACGCATGCGTGAGGTGATCGCGGCCGTCGAAGGCGTCAGCCAGCTGCCGGCCTATCGCGAGGCCGTGCTGGCCCACGCGCCCGACATCGCCCGCTTCGATCCCGGGCCAATCGGGGTGTTCATGGGCTACGACTTCCACCTCGGGCCTGACGGTCCAAGGTTGATCGAGATAAACACCAATGCCGGCGGTGCGCTGCTGAACGCCTACCTGGCCGAGGCGCAGCGGTCCTGCTGCCGCGAGATCGAACACTTGTTTCCGGACCGGCCAAGCCTCGCCGAAACGTCCGGCCGGTTCGTCGCCAGTTTCCAAGCCGAATGGCGACGCCAACGGTTGGGCCGCCCCTTGACGCGCATCGCCATTGTCGACGAGGCACCGGAGAGCCAATTCCTCTATCCCGAGTTCCGACTGTTCCAACGGCTGTTCGAGCGCCATGGCATGGCTGCGGTCATCGCCGATCCGGCGGATCTGGCGTGGCGGGGTGGCGTCCTGACGCACAACGGTCAGCCGATCGATCTGGTCTACAACCGCCTGACCGACTTTGCGCTCTCTAACCCCGGTTCGGCAGCGCTGCGCGAGTCCTACTTGGCTGGCGCCGTGGCGGTCTCGCCCAATCCGCGCGCGCACGCCCTGTTCGCCGACAAGCGCAATCTGATCTGGCTGACCGATCGGGCGGCGCTGACTGGGGCGGGGATCGATCCGCTGACCATCGAGCGCCTGCTCGGCGGCATTGCAGGCACCGAGCCTGTCACGACCCAGCTCGGCGATGCCTTGTGGGCGCGGCGCAGTCAGCTGTTCTTCAAGCCGGCGCGCGGTCATGGCAGCAAGGCCGCTTACCGGGGCGACAAGATCACAAAACGGGTGTGGGCGGATATTCTGGACGGGGACTATGTCGCCCAGGCGTTGGTGCAGCCCAGCAGCCGCGGCGTCAGCGTGGATGGCGCCCGCCAGCAGATGAAGGTGGATATCCGCAACTACAGCTACGACGGCGAGGTGCAGCTGCTGGCGGCGCGTCTCTATCAAGGCCAGACCACCAACATGCGCACGGCCGGCGGCGGTTTTGCTCCCGTGCTCAGCGGCGAGCTGACCGAAGCGATCGCGTGCAAGTGCGGTTGATTGGAGGCTTCATGCCTGCGGGCGAAAGTACTGCCCCATCGATGTATGCGAAGTCTCCCTTCTCCCAATGGAGACCTCTGCGAAAAATACGAACAGACCCAAGTATCGTCATGCCCGCGAAGGCGGGTATCCATGCATGTCAGAGTTTGGCACATCGTAAGCACCGCGGAAGCACTTGATACAGTTTGCGTTTTGCATCGACACCTGAAACCGCCATCGGCATGCATCGATCCCCGCCTACGCGGGGATGACAAGATTTGCCTTGCCTGTTCGTGTTTCTTGCAGAGATCGCCATTGGGAGAAGGCGATGGCGCCGTCGCATCATTGTTGTTGAGCCAAAGCATCTGCTCGGCGGAATCATTTCCCGGTCTTGCGGCGTGGCACCAGCTCCTGCATGATTTCGAGCTGGATCTGCTGGATCTCGGCTAGCCGCTGCCACTGCTTGGTCAGCAGATAGTCGAATTTTTCGTGCAGATGCCGGATTTCCAATTCCGCCTTCAGGTTCACCTGGTAGTCGTTGCGCGAGCGCAGGCGGTCCTTCTGCTCGGTTCGTTTCTGGCTCATCATGATGATCGGTGCCTGGATGGCGGCCAGGGCCGAGAGCATCAGGTTGAGCAGGATGAAGGGATAGCCGTCGAAGGCAATGTGTTGGCCGAGCAGAAGGTTGATCACCATCCAGACCGTCATGAAGCCAGCAAAGCTAATCAGAAACAACCACGAGCTGCCGAAACTGGCGAGCCGGTCCGACATTTTCTCGCCAAACGTTCGGTCCTCGGCGTAGTCCTCTTCGACGTCTTCCGAAATGGTTTCATGGTTGTTGAGGCTTTCGGCCACCTGCTTGTCCAGGTCCGATAGTTCGCCGCGCTCGTCCCTCAGGATTTCCTCGACGTAGAGCGAGCGGTAGCGTCCGACCTCCTCGCGGCTGATCAGAGCGTCGTTTTGCAGGTCCGGATGGTCCCGCATGATGCGGTCGACCAAGGTGGGACGCACCGATTCCAGCGGGATCGCGTTGCGGCGCGAAATCATGCGGCCCGTAAGCGCACATAGCACCTTCTTGCCCTCGGACGAACCGGGCAAGCCACTGTCGGCAATCGGAAGTTCGATCTGGTCAGACATTACGGCCATCCGTTGGAGCGCTTTGGAACGACCGGATCGGCCTAGCCGTGTTTTGGCCCCAGGGAAACCCCCGTCAGCACTTACGCAGCGCCAGTTTCATGTGGTCGACCTGCTGGGTGAAGGTCATGAGGATATCCTGACGGCAGCCGGACATGCGCACCGCCACGGTGGCGTCGGCAAAGGCGCTGGTCGCCCTGACATCGAAACCGGCGGCCACCGCCGTGCCGTTCAATTTGCCGGACAATGAGTAGGTGTCCTCGGTCCAGGTGCCGGCGATGGCGCCGTTTTTCACCGTCCAGCTGCCGCCCAGTTTCAGTTCCATATCAGCGCCTTTGCAGCGGATGACCTGGCGCATCTGGCCGGGCGCGCGATCGCGCACATAGAGCGCGACGCAGCGTAGCGCTTCGCTGCGCCCGCCCGGATAGACCGCCGTGCCCTTGCCTGCCCAACGGCCAGCCAAGTCCGCGATCAGCGAAAGATCATGAAACGAGTCGTTAGCGGAAATAGCTTCCGGCACAGGCACGCCAGCGGCGTCCAGCTCGGACGCGGCCACGCCATTGCACGCGACAGCCAAGGCCAGCGCCGCCGCAATTAGGGATCGAATGGGCATGCGCATCGAGGCCTTCAAGTTTCTAGACAGCGTTTCCACCCCGAGCACACTGCCCCATGGGAGTTAAAGATTGGCAACCTCGGACGATTGCCTTTTTCGCGCTTCAGCACTTTTTCAGTTGCGCCGTCAGCATATCCACCTGCTTGGAGAATTTCATCACCACATCCTGCTGGCAGGCGGAGGTACGCACCGAGATGGTGGCGTTGGCGAACTCGTTCTCGGCATAGAGGCTGTAGCCCTCGGGATCGAGCGCGCCGAGCAGTGTGCCTTTCAGCTCGTACTTGGTTTCGTGCCAAGTGCCCGAGATGCTGCCGTCTTTCACCGCCCAGGCGCTCACCACCGACAAATCAAGCCCACTGCTGGTGCAATGGATGGTCTGTTTGACTCGCTCACCGGCCTTGTCGGCGAGATAGACCGCAACGCACTTGAACGGCTCCTTTTTGCCGTTCTTGTACTGCGCTTCGCCCGGACCGGCCCAACGGCCGATCAGGCTGGTGACCAACTGGCCTGACGTGGGCACGGACGGGGACGTCGTGGCGGCGCCGATGGCGGATGCCGAGGTCAGCACGGCGGCGGCGGCGATCGCGAAAAGGGCGGCGGTCTTGCCGAGGCGCTGCAACATCATGACGAATTCCTTGGTTTCCAAGCGACAACCGTGTGACAGGTTATTGTGACGAAATCCGGTCACGCGGCCAGACCAGCGTTTTGTCCACAAGGAGTCCACTTCGGCCGCCATCACTCGGCAGCGGTGCGCTTCAATTCCGTGACCAATTCGGTCAGTTTAATCGAAATCGCGAGCCCTTCCTCGATCGCCACTTTCACGCTGGCGCGTTCGATCACCAGCTTGCTCAATTGCTCCTGGCACGCGCCGAAGCGGTGGCACAATTCATCCGGCGCATCGATCCCGCCGTCTTCGATGGCGCGCATGACATCGCCGGTGTGCACCACCGAAGAGCCCAGCACGCGGGAAATCTCGACCACCATGGATGCGTCGGCAAGGTCGACGCCGAACAGGCCAAACTTCAGCGGCGAGACCGCGATGGCATGGAACTTTGGCGCGGAACGCAGTGTGCGCTGCAGGCGGCGGAAGATTTCCTGCAGCTGCAGGCAATCGGTTTCCAGATCGCGCAGGATCGCAGAAGGTTTGCGGCGATGCCGGCCCCGTTCGGGCTGCCGCTCCTGGCCGACAAAGGGAATCACCGCGATGACCGCGATCGCCCCCAGCGCCGACAGCGCGGGCAAAATTACGGCGGCCGGATCGCACGGCAGTCGCTCGGCGGCGGGATCGGCATCGGCTTTGCGCGGCTCCAAAGTCATCCTCGCCTCCTTTCTTGTGGAGCGCCGCACTAGCACGCTCTCTATATCTGTGCGCAACGCTCGAGGTGCTTTTCCCAGGGCACTATTGTCGCGCGCATACATCGTAGTTCCGGCAGCATGCAGTTATCCACATGCTGATGGCAACCATGCCAGCGCAACCTGCTATAACTTGCTCAAGCAAAGTGATTCTCCAGTTCGCGTTGGTTCGGGGTGCGTCTGCTTGAAAGGCCTCGTCGCGGCAAGTTCCGCGGACGGTCTTTTCGGAGAGGCGGCGCAAGCGTTGCGTAACAAGCAAACAGTGATCAACACGGGCTCAACTCTGGGCCCGACATGTCAAGCAAGGCTCAGGGGGCGTTGATGGAGAGGACAGAAGCACTTAATACGCTGCGGCGGGAGTATCAGGCAGATTATCAGAAGGAAATCCGTGCGGCTCGCGACATGCTGGCCACCGGAATCCGGCTTCTGCAAGGCACCGAAGGCAGTATCAACTTCGCCGACAAGGTGAGCTTCGTCAGTCTCGGCCAGGCGCGCAAGCGGTTTGTCGATGCGCTCGGCCCGGCCATCAAGCCGGTGCTGGAAGCCTACTCGCGCGAGTTGGAACGTGAAGCCGCCAGCCTTGGCCTCGATGGCCAGGTGGCGGGCGATGCACCGCTGATGGAGAGCCTGCACGACGTGCTGCGCCATCTGCAGCGCGCCGCCGAACCGCAGCAGCAGGCCGTCGGCATGCCGCCGAGCCGCGCCATGGGTGGCGGACACTACAGCTAAGGCGAGGGCGGATCGGATTGATCCGCTGACGATGCAATCTAACAAAGAGCGAGCTTTGTGTGGGGTCCAAGCGGGACCACCCAGGGCTCGCTTTTTTGTTTCATGCGTCTGCAGACCAACCGTTCTCGTCGTGCCTACTCCGCGCATGCAGGCATGGCGCGGATCGCATCGATGAGCTGGTCCGGCAGTCCTGTTGTATCGCGCTCAACGGCAATGCAGCCCCTGCGGCCCTCGGCTGAGGTGACCGGATTTGCCTTGGCGTTGTCCAGCACTGTCCAGACATCAGCCCGGTCGGCATACGCCGGAAAGTTCGCGATGGCGCGCTGAAACCTGCGCCGCACATCGGGTTCTGCAACGTTGTGGCCGCCTTCGACTACACGGCGCGCAATGCGAGCAAGGCAGATCTCGGGTGAGCGGACGAAAAACAGCAGCATCCGCACCTGCATGCCGGCTCGGGTGGCCGCTTCCAGGGTGCGAAGATGCGTGCGACCCGCAAGCGTTGTCTCAATGGAGAACGACACCCGATCCCGGATGAAGTCGCGAGTTCGCACCAACGCCACCCGGGCTGCCGCCTGCTGGGCCGCCGGAGGATCGAGCGGTGAAAGTCCACGCGCAATCTCATCGAGATTGACAAAATTCACCGAGCCGGAAACCGCCCGGACATGACGGAAGGCATAGGTTGTCTTGCCAACGCCATTGGGCCCTGCGATCAGCCAGAGGGTGGGCGAGTTTGCCATCCCTACACGTCCAGATTCGCCACGCTCAGCGCATTCTCCTGGATGAAGTCGCGGCGCGGCTCGACCACGTCGCCCATCAGCTTGCTGAAGATTTCGTCCGTCTCGGTCAGATCGCCGAGCTTCACTTGCAGCAGCGTGCGGGCGTCCTTGTCGAGCGTGGTCTCCCACAGCTGCTCGGCGTTCATCTCGCCCAGCCCCTTGTAGCGCTGGGTCGAGCCGATGCCCTTCTTGCCGGTCGCGAACACAGCGTCGAGCAGCTGCGAGGGGGCGTGGATCGGCGTCTCGGTATCCTTGCGCTTCAGCATCGCGGGAACGCTGTAGATCTCGTTCAGCTCCTTGCCCATTTCGTTCAGGCGGCGCGCATCCAGGCTGCCGATCAGGCCGCGATCCAGCACATAGGCCTCCTTGACGCCGCGCAGCTCGCGCACGAAGGCCAAGCCCTGCTCGGCTGTCACCCGGCCGGTCCAGCCGCGGTCGGTTTCGTCAGCCAGCAGATCCAGCCGCTGGGCGATGCGGGTCGCGACGCCCTCGGCGGTTGCGGCATCGGCAAACGTCGCGGCATCGAAGCCGCCGGCCACGGCCGCATGTTCCACCAGGAAGCGCGGATAGCGCGAATGCATGCCCTTCATGAGTTTTTGCGCCAGCCGGGCGCGCGTCACCAGCTGCAGCAGATCGGCGCCCGCGCGCACCTCGCCCGAGCCGAGCACCAGCGTGCATTCTGAGAGCCCGGCCTCGATGAGGTAGTCGTCCATCGCGTCCTGGTCTTTGAGATAGGTTTCGGACTTGCCGCGCTGCACTTTGAACAGCGGCGGCTGGGCGATGTAGAGATGCCCCTTGTCGACCAGCTCCGGCATCTGGCGATAGAAGAACGTCAACAGCAGTGTACGGATGTGCGCGCCGTCAACGTCGGCGTCGGTCATGATGATGATCTTGTGGTAGCGCAGCTTTTCGAGCTTGAAGCCGTCCTTCTCGTCGCGACCGATGCCGGTGCCGAGCGCCGAGATGATGTTGCGCACCTGCTCTGAATCCAGCATGCGGTCGAAGCGGGCGCGTTCGACGTTGAGGATCTTGCCGCGGATCGGCAGCACGGCCTGGTACTCGCGCTTGCGGCCCTGCTTGGCCGAGCCGCCTGCGGAGTCACCCTCGACGATGAACAGCTCCGTGTTCGTCGGATCTCGGTCCTGGCACTCCGCCAGACCACCGGGCAGACTGAAGGCGTTCATCACGCCTTTGCGGGAAATCTCGCGCGCCTTCCTGGCCGCCTCGCGCGCTTGCGCCGCCTCGACCACCTTGCGCATGATCACCTTGGCCTCGCCCGGGTGCTCCTCGAACCACTGGCCAAGCTGCTCGCCCATGATGTTCTCCACTACCGGGCGCACTTCCGACGACACCAGTTTGTCCTTGGTCTGGCTGGAGAATTTCGGGTCCGGCACCTTTACCGAGAGCACGCAGGTCAGCCCTTCGCGGCAATCTTCGCCGGTCAGGTCGAACTTCTCTTTCTTCCCGTTGGCCTGCTCGGTGGAGTATTTCGTGATGACACGCGTCAGCGCCGACCGGAACCCGGCCAGATGGGTGCCGCCGTCGCGCTGCGGGATGTTGTTGGTGAACAACAGCGTGTTCTCGTGGTAGCCGTCGTTCCAAGCCAGCGCCACTTCCATGGTGATGGTCTTGGACGGAATGTCCTTGTTCTCGGACACCAGTGTCTGTGTACCGCTGATCACGATCGGATTATCGATCAGCTGCTTGCGGCTCTTGTCGAGATGCTTGACGTAGGCGTTCAACCCGCCGTCGTAATACATGGTTTCGACTTTTTGCGGCGCATGCCGATCATCCGTGAGAATGATGGTTACGCCGGAATTCAGGAACGCCAACTCGCGCAGGCGGTTTTCCAGCGTGTGATAGTCGAATTCGACTTTGGTGAAGGTCTGTGGGCTTGGCAGAAACGTCACCTCGGTGCCCTGCTGGCCCTTGGCCGGTCCGCGCTCCTTCAGTGGCGCGTCGGGCACGCCATCGCGGAACCGCATGTGGTGCTCGATGTCGTTGCGCCAGATGGTCAGATCGAGCCAGGTCGAGAGCGCGTTCACCACGGTGACGCCGACGCCGTGCAAGCCGCCCGAAACCTTGTACTCGTTCTGGTCGAACTTGCCGCCGGCATGCAGCTTGGTCATCACGACTTCGGCCGCCGAGACGCCGCTCTCCTTGTGGATGCCCGTCGGGATGCCGCGGCCGTTGTCGTTGACCGTGCACGAACCATCCGCATTCAGCGTGACCAGCACGCGGTTGGCATGCCCCGCCAGCGCCTCGTCGATGGCGTTGTCGACCACCTCGTAGACCATGTGGTGCAGGCCCGAGCCATCGTCGGTATCGCCGATGTACATGCCCGGCCGTTTGCGCACGGCGTCGAGGCCCTTGAGCTCCTTGATGGAGTCCTCATTGTAGCTCTCAACGGGTACGATTTTGGCGGCGGCAGTTTTGCTCATGGGGGCTTTCCGGAAGGGCCGTGCGACGGCCGGAATCTGATGCAAGTTGTATAGCACGGCGAGGGTGGAAACCGAAGCGATAGAAGCGCGTCAAATAGGGCATTTCAGCGTTGATTTCCGGGGAGAAAACGCTGTTGCGGGCAGGGCGGAGGAACATAGCCTTTGAGACGTCAATGGCTGGGCAAAAATGGTCATTTGTAGGGGCGGCTTGCGGCCGCCCTCTTCGAGCTTGCCGTGTCGCAAGAGGGCGGCCGCAAGCCGCCCCTACGCCGCTGTCAACTTCATCACATCCAGAAACTGCGCGTCCCCATCCAGCGCCTGAAACGGCTCGGGATCCGTCCCGGTGAGCCAAGCTTGCGAGCCCAGCGTCAGCAATTCCGCAAACAGCGCGGTGCGGCGATGCGTATCGAGATGCGCGGCAATCTCGTCCAGCAGCAGGATCGGCGCAATTCCATCCCGGCGCTGGCGCAGCAGAGTGGCATGGCCGAGGATCAGATTGATCAGCAGCGCCTTTTGCTCGCCGGTGGACGACAGCCGGGCCGGCATCGTCTTGGGCCCGTGGCCGACGATCAGGTCCGAGAGATGCGGCCCTTCCAGCGTGCGGCCGGCGGCACGATCGCGCGGGCGCATATCGCGTAAGGTGCGCACATAGGCATCCTCGACGTCGACGGCGGGACGGGTCGACAGGTCGTCCTCAAGGCGGCCCTCGAGAGCAAGTTGTGCCCATGGGAAGGGCGATTCCGGCGCGGCCGTCCGACGCTCAGCAATCGTCGCAATCAGTTGCGCCAGCGCCTCGCGCCGCGCCGCCGCAATGGCGACGCCCATCTCGGCCATCTGCAGCTCGATACCGTTCAGCAGCACAGGGGAGGCCCCGTCCTCCAGCGCCTTGTTGCGCTGGCGCATGGCGCGCTCGAAATGAGCGGTACGCGTCCGATAGGCGGGATCGAAACCGGCGATGAGTTTGTCGAGGAAACGCCGGCGTTCCGAGGCGGGGCCGGTGAACAGGCCGTCCATGGCGGGGGTCAGCCAGAGCACTTCGACGTGTTCGGCGAGCGCGGCCGGCGAGCGGTTATCGCCGTCGATACGCACGATACGGCCGGTCGCGGCGGCAGTCGTCCCGATACGGATGGTTTCCTCGCCCGAATGCACCAGCGCGCTGACGGTCCAGTCCCCGCCCGCCCCGATGCGCCCCAAATCGGCGTAGGCGGCGCGCCGCAGGCCCGGCCCGGGGGCGAGCAGCGAAACGGCTTCCATGAGGTTGGTTTTGCCCGCGCCATTGGGGCCGGTGAGCACGATGGGCGCGGGACCGAGTGTGACGTCGAGCGCGGCGTAGCTGCGGAAGTTGGCGAGCGTCAGCCGCTCGACCCATTGGCCGGTGGTGTTTGAGGCGGTATCGCTCACACGCGCATCGGCATCAGCACGTAGAGCGCGCCCTCGTCGCTGTCGTCGCGCACGGTGGTCGGCGAGCCGGCGTCCGAGAGAAACAGCTTCACTGTCGAGCTTTCCAGCTGCGCTGTGATATCGAGCAGATAGCGTGCGTTAAAGCCGATCTCCAGCTTGTCGGCGTCGTAGTCGACGGGGATCTCTTCGGTCGCGCTGCCGCCGTCGGGATTGGTGACGGACAGCACCAGCTTGCCGGCCTCGATGGCGAGTTTCACCGCACGGCCGCGCTCGCTCGAGACGGTAGCGACGCGGTCTACCGCATTGGCGAATTCGGCATTGCCGACCATCATGACCTTGTTGTTCGACTGCGGAATGACGCGCTGATAATCCGGGAACGTCCCATCGATCAACTTGGAGGTCATGGTGACGTGGTATTGGCCCTTGGGCACCGAGAACTGGATGCGCGTGGTCGAGAGCGACACCTTCACATCGCCATCGACGGCTTCCAGCAGCTTGTGCACCTCGTTGACGGTCTTGCGCGGCACGATCACGCCGGGCATGCCCTCGGCGCCCTGCGGCGCGTCGACTTCGATTTGCGCCAGACGGTGCCCGTCGGTGGCGACAGCGCGCAGCACGCTCCGCCCGGCCGATTGCGCGGTGTGCAGATAAATGCCGTTGAGGTAGTAGCGCGTTTCCTCAGTCGAGATAGCAAATCTGGCCTTCTCGATCAGTCGCTTCAACTCGTGGGCCGGCAACGAGAACTCGTGCGGCATCTCGCCGGCGCCGATGTCGGGAAACTCGTCGGCGGCCAGCGAGGGCAGTTGGAAGCGCGCATGGCCGCAGCTGAGCTGCACGCGCTCACCGCCGCCCGCCGATTCCAACGTGATCTGCGCGCCGTCGGCCAGTTTGCGTACGATGTCGTGCAGCAGATGCGCCTGAATGGTGACGGCGCCCGGTTGCGCAACGTCGCCGTGCACGCTTTCGAGAACCTCGCGTTCAAGGTCGGTGCCCTTC
Source organism: uncultured Alphaproteobacteria bacterium (assembly GCA_963732765.1). Lineage (GTDB taxonomy): Bacteria > Pseudomonadota > Alphaproteobacteria > Rhizobiales > Hyphomicrobiaceae > JANYHF01. The sequence goes on from CAVTAS010000010.1 coordinate 1,079,632, forward strand.
AGCGAAATCGCACCCTCGGTGGCGCGCAGCAGCACGTTCGAGAGGATCGGAATGGTGGTGCGCCGCTCAACGACACTCGCGACATGGGACAGGGCTGCAAACAACTGGCTGCGTTCAATCAGCAATCGCATTGATAGGCCTCGGGTGTGAAGGAGGCGCGCGCCGCAGGGAGGCCCCGCCGGCTCGCTAAATCGTATCGATTCGTTTAGCAGGCGCGCGCGGATGGGCCAAGCGCTTTGGGGACATGATGTTCACCTGCAGTCTGACACGGCCGACGTTGTAATGCACGGTGCGCGAGCTGCTGATGAACATCATGTCCCCGAAGAAAAATGGACCGGCCCCGCACCCGAAGGCCGGAGACCGGTCCACCCTTGCGCCAAGCCCCGACCGAGAGACTATGCCCTCTTCCCCCGGCCTATGCTGGCGCTCCCCGCTAACTGGAACCGAGTCTGTACCGTGTCCGGGCGAGACAAATCTCGCCCCTGCGACGGAACGCTCGGTGTAGGGGCGAGACTTGTCTCGCCCGCTGCCGGGAGCCTCAGCCCGCCAACATTTTCTTGAGGTCTTCGATCTCGGCCCTGAGGCGCGAGTTGGTTTTCAGCTCACCATCGATCTTGCGGATGGCGTGCAGCACCGTCGTGTGATCGCGGCCGCCGAAGCGTCGGCCGATTTCCGGCAGCGAACGCGCGGTCATAGCCTTGGCCAGGAACATACCGATTTGGCGTGGCCAGACGATCGAGCGGTGGCGCCGCTGCGACAGGATATCATTCTTGCTCACGCCGAAATGCTTTGAGATGACACGCAGGATGTCCTCGACCTTGACGCGCTTGGGCTCGATGCCCCGCATCAGGTCGCGAACGATATACTCCGCCGTTTCCAAGGTAATTGGCGTGCCGGCAAAATGGCAGGTCGCGTGCAAACGTGTGATGGCGCCGTCAAGTTCACGGCCACCTTCGGTCAGGCGTTCGGCCAGGAATTCCAGCACGTCGCGGCCGACATGGAAGGTCGGATCGCCAACGCGCTTTTCTTCCAGGCGCCGCTCCAGGATCTTCATGCGCAGATCGTAGTCGAGCGGGCTGATTTCAACGACGAGGCCGCCCGACAGGCGCGAACGCATGCGATTGTCCAGCGACTCGATTTGCTGCGGGGCCTGCGCGGAAGCCACCACCACCTGCTTGCCGTTATCCAGCAAGGCGTTGATCGTATGATCGAATTCTTCGGCCGTACGGTCGCCCTGCAAGAACTCGAGATCGTCGAGCAGCAACAGATCGAAGCCGCGCACGCGCTCCTTGAAGCTGATCGAGGCGTCCTTCTTCAGCGCTTCGACGAACTTGTAGCGGAAGCGCTCGGCGGTCAGGTAGACGACCTGCGCGGTTGGCGACTGGCGCTTCACTTCCCAAGCGATGGCTTGCAACAAGTGAGTCTTGCCCAGCCCGACCGGGGAGTGAATGAACAGCGGATTGAAGCGCAACGGCTGCTCCAGCACGGTCTCGGCGACCTGCTTGGCGGCGGCCTGGGCGAGACGGTTGGACGCCCCGACCACAAAGGTCTCGAAGGTGGCGCGCTTGTCGAGCGGCGAACCCTGGAAGCCGTTGGCCTCCGAGGTGCCGTCGTTGCCGCCGCCTGCACCAACCACCGACTGGACCGCACCGGGCATGCCGAACGGCTTGCGGACCGGCTCGGGCTGGGACACGGGACGGGCGTCGTCTGCGCCCGCGCGGGCCCGGCCGGGCTGACGGATCGAGAGGTTGATGGTCTCGACGCCATCGACTTCGGCGCTCAGGCAATCCTTCAAGAGGTCAGCGTAGTGGTTCTGAATCCAATTCTTCAAAAACGGTGTGGCGACCGACAAGCTGACCGCACCATCTTCCATCGAGACCGGCTCGACACGGGCGAACCAGCTCGTATAGACGTCGTCTCCCAGCGCCGAACGCAGACGCGAGCGCACGCGCTCCCAACGACCGTCCAGCATCGAGTTCGGGCTTGCCCACCAAAGCGCCGACCACTGGAAGCTTGCTCCCGCCCTGCTCGCGTTCTTGCATATCTCAATACCCCACAAGTTTTTGTTTGGACGGCTACGCCAAGATCGAAGAAAAGGCCCTCTAGAGCTGCCCGTCCTGGCAGCCCCACCTTGCAGCTTCGACACTGATTACTGGTAAGCTTTTCTCAGATGCTCGGCACTACTCGACTGACTGCAACGCAACATCCTATTTTCCGCAGAAAGACGCTGTTCGGCGTCTCAACGGTTGTAAGACTTAACGTGTCGCCGTCAGCGACAATCGAATAGCTTCCATGACCTCGCGGCCAACGGGACCGTGCGTATCGGGCAGAGCCTCTGGCTCCCCCCTGGCCAAATCGGCAGCCCATCTAGGGCCCCACCGGTTTGCGCCGACAGCCTGCTGCTGCCCCCTGGCGGGAGCAGGCAAGACGCTCGCAGCACCGTCGCCAAAAGCGACAGCTGATGTCAGCGTCAATTTGTATTGATCAAATTGCGACGCGTAGCTCGCGTCAAAACATAGCTTTGACAACTCCAGAACCCCTCTACTGTCGCGCAGTCGTTCCACATCTCCTTGACGGAGATCGAACCGACCCTGCCTTCTCACATCCCCAGGACGCTGCCTGGAACGCTTCAGCAATGGCGGACGCCAAAACGATAGAAGCACCCTCGCTTCCATCCATCGACGCTACGCTACGCACACACTATTTTGAGCTGCTAGCTACAGGGTCAAAGCCGTTTGTCTCAGCCTCGATTTCGACCACTGTATCCCTTGCCAACAACTCGAGAGGCTCACGCCCCCCGCTGACCAAAACCCTACGATCCGGAGGTTAACGAGTTAAGCCGGGGAATTTGTCCGGAACGAGCCACGAATTCGTCACATTCGACCCCGGTCGCCCTGTGGAAAACTCTCAACAGGTGTGGAAAAGTCCCTGAAAACAGCGATTTTTCCATGCCCGATAAAATTTCTGGGGATAGCCGCAAGTCGAACGGGCCGCGACGTGGGATTCCGATTGCAAGAGGTTAACGCGGGCACATTTTGCGGCGGCAATCGGGAGCCTCTGGGAGGGGGTCAAGTCATTGACTCTCGGTCAATTCAATGGGGACTCAGTACCCTGCCGACTCCACCCCTCCCGACGCTCTTTTTTGACATTTTTGTCACAAGTCAAAAATCGCGCCGAGAGCACAAACCGGCGCCTAATGTGACGCTGGTGTGGCAGCAAGCTTGCGCACGGCGGCCGTCAGGCGCGCAACCTTGCGGGCGGCGGTGTTCTTGTGGACAAGGCCCTTCTGCGCCGAGCGGGCCAATGCAGGCTCGGCCAGCTTCATGGCCTCGGCGGCCTTGGTGGCGTCGCCCGCCAGCAATGCGTCCTCGACCTTGCCAACCTGAGTGCGCATCGCCGAGCGGCGGCTCTTGTTCATTGCGGTGCGCTTGACGGCCCGACGGGTCGCTTTCTTCGCCGATTTGGTATTTGCCATGCCAGTCTCCAAATGTTGCCGCACCAGCGCTTCCCGGCCCATGCCGGGAACGCCGATGGCGATCCTGATCAATTCAATGGGTTTTCGCCGTGCGCGCGGATAGCTATACGCGCGCCATTCCAGCTGATGCGTATATCGGCCTGGCGCGCGCCGGTCAATTGCCCGTGGACGACGCGCCATCGCCTTGGCTAGCGGCTGGTTTCAGGCCCCGCGCGGTGTTAGACCCTCGGCCAATTCAACCACGATCACCGGGACATGCCATGGCCGACTTGCCGAAACTCAGCGACGTGCGCATCGCCATCATCGGGCTGGGCTATGTTGGCCTGCCCCTGGCGGTCTACATGGCGCGGCATTTTCCGGTGCTGGGCTTTGACATCGACAAGTCCCGCGTCGCCGAACTTTCCGCCGGCAAAGACCGCACCCGCGAGGTGACGGCCGAGGAGCAGGCGGCGGCCAAGGCGAACCTTCGGTTCAGCGCCACCGAGGCGGACCTGGCGACTTGCAACTTTTTCATCGTCACGGTGCCGACCCCCATCGACGAGAGCCGCCGGCCCGACACGACGGCGCTGCAGAAGGCCAGCGCCACAGTCGGGCGCGCGATCAAGCCGGGCGGCATTGTCGTTTACGAATCAACGGTTTACCCCGGAGCCACCGAGGAAATCTGTCTGCCCATCGTTGAGAAGTCGTCTGGCCTCACCTTCAACCGCGATTTCTTTGCCGGCTACAGCCCCGAGCGCATTAATCCCGGCGACCACAAGCATCGGCTACCGAGCATCCTGAAGATCACGTCGGGATCGACCCCGGACGTCGCCGACTTGGTGAACGCGGTCTACAGCAAGGTGATCACGGCCGGCACGCATCGGGCCAGCTCGATCCGGGTCGCGGAGGCCGCCAAGGTGATCGAGAACATCCAGCGCGACGTGAATATCGCGCTGATCAACGAATTGGCTATGCTGTTCAAGCAGATGGGCCTGGAAACGCGCGAAGTGCTGGCGGCGGCCGGCACCAAATGGAACTTCCACGGCTATCAGCCGGGGCTGGTTGGCGGACACTGCATCGGCGTCGACCCCTACTACCTCACCCATAAGGCGCAATCGATCGGCTTCCACCCCGAAATGATCCTGGCCGGCCGGCGCATCAACGACGGCATGGCAAATTATGTGGCGCAGGACCTGATCAAGACCATGCTGAAGCGCAAACTCCGGGTCGATGGCGCGCGCGTGCTGGTGCTGGGCTTCACCTTCAAGGAAAACGTGCCAGATACCCGCAACACCAAGATCGCCGACCTGGTGCGCGAGATTGGCGGCTTTGTGGACCACGTGGATATCTACGACCCGATGGCCGACGTCGATGAGGCTCACCACGAGTATGGCCTCACCGTCAGCAACGCGCTGCCCAAGGGCCCCTATGACGCCATTGTGCTCGCCGTGAAGCATGACGCCATCGTCGCCCTGTGCGAAAAGGGCTTCGACGAGCTGCTGGGCCCCAAGGGCGTGGTCTACGACATCAAAGGCTTGGTGACACCCGACCGCAGCGATGCGAGGCTGTAGGCCTTCTGCAATCGGGTGTGTGCGTAATCCTATGAAAATCCTCCTGACTGGCGCGGCCGGCTTCATCGGCATGCATACGACGCTGGCGCTGTTGGCGCGCGGCGACGACGTGATCGGTGTCGACAGCCTCAATGCCTATTACGACGTCACGCTCAAGCACGCGCGCCTGCAGCAGCTGGAAGGCAAGCCCGGCTTCCGTTTCGTCAAAGCCGACATCGCTGACAGAGCGGCCATGACGGCGCTGTTTGCCGCCGAGAAACCTCAGCGCGTGATCAACCTCGCGGCACAGGCGGGCGTGCGCTACGGGTCCGAAAACCCGGCGGCCTATATCGACGCCAATCTGGTCGGTTTCGGCAACATCCTGGAAGGCTGCCGGCACGCCGAGGTGCAGCACCTGGTTTATGCCTCCTCATCGTCCGTCTACGGTTCGAACACCGCCATGCCGTTCAGCGAGGCCAATGGCGCCGACCACCCCTTGAGCCTCTACGCCGCCACCAAAAAGGCCAACGAGGGCATGGCGCATGCCTATGCGCACCTCTATGGCCTGCCCGTCACGGGCTTGCGCTTCTTCACGGTCTACGGGCCCTGGGGCCGGCCGGATATGTCTTTGTTTTCCTTCACGAAAAAGATCCTGTCTGGCGAGCCCATCGAGGTCTTCAACAACGGCCGGCACGCGCGCGATTTCACCTACATCGACGACATCGTGCAAGGCGTGGTGCGCACAGCTGACCATGTGGCTGCGCCCGATCCCGCCTTCGACGCCAGCCATCCCAGGCCCGATATCTCGCGAGCGCCAGCAAGGATCTACAATATCGGCAACAACCAGCCGGTCGACCTGATGTACTTCATCGAGTGCCTGGAAAAGGCGTTGGGACTTACCGCGACCAAGATCATGCTGCCGCTACAGCCCGGTGACGTCGAGAAGACCTTCGCCAATGTGGATGCCTTGTCGGAGGCCGTGGGTTTTCGTCCGCAGACGCCTATTGAGGAGGGAATCCGGCGCTTCGTGGCCTGGTACCGGAATTTTTACCAATCCTGAGTATCATCTTTGTTCGCAGCATTGCGCGAACATAGGCGAGGCTCGCATGGCCGCCATTGTCATTTGGGTCGTCACTGTCGGCGTTGGATTGGGGTTGCTGATCGTTACAGCGGCACTCAAGAAGCTCGCCTTCAACGCCTTCATCTGTGCGCTGATCAGCATCAACTTCTGCATCATGGTGCTGCGCGAGCACGAGCGGCGCACGGCGACGCCTGGCGAGTTGCTGATGCTGATGGCCTCGAACGCACGCTATCAGGGCTGCAACTGGCTCTGGATGTCGTTGGCGCTGCTGGCCCTGCACCCCACTTCGATGGGCGCGACCACCGGCTATGCGCTCGGCGGTCTGGCGGCATCAGTGCTGTGTCTGTGCTTTGGAACCCTGATCCGCCGCGCCCTTGTGGACCATCCCGAGCGCGTCGGCAATTTCTTGCGCATCGCCGGCTTCATGGCCTTCGCCCAGGTGGTGGGCGCAGCCGCCACGATTGTGGGGCTGATCTCGCTCGCCATGAACGCAGACGTCCATCTCGACTGGCCGAGCCTCAACGTCATCGCCTTCAGCACCGTGGCGTTGGCCGTCATCAGTGCGCGGGCCCTGCTGTCGCTTGCGACCGGCGTGCCCGCACAACCGGTTGAGGCCCCCAGCGCCCGTCCGCACGGAGCGGTCGCCGCCCCGGCCCCGTGGCAGGCGCCACGCGCCTCGTTGCGCACGACCTCAGCCCGCTGAACGATCCCACGCCTCAGCGCTTGGCGAGTGCGGTCCTGGCTGGGCTCGGTTCGGGCATTGGCACATCCTCGGCAATCGGTGCGACCCGGGCCAGCAGCGGCGGCTTGCCATCGGCCAACACGGTGCTGCAATCGGGCGGCAGATCGGCCAAGGTCACTTGGCGCCGTTGGGCCGGCGGGGCCTTGGGAACAATCGGGGCGGCGACAACCGGCTTGGGCGGCGGCTCCTGTGGCAGCGGCACCTTGGCGTTTTCGGCGGCTTTGTCGACCTTTGGCGCTGCGGGCGGTGGAACGCGCTTGGCCACCCGCTTCAACCAGCCTTCCAGTTCCTTACCGCAGCCGTCGTCCGGACTGGGCTCGACCTGTGGTATGCACGACGCCAGACCCGGCGGGCACTTCAGCCGCACATGGAAATGGTCGTTGTGCAGATAATAGGCCCGCACTTTGGTCATCCAGCGGCGGTCGGCCTGGGGGGCGTCGCACAACGCCTTCTTGATCGTGGGATGGACGAAAATGCGCGCCACCTCGGGATAACTCGCCGCGCGGCGCAGCAGCCGGACCCAGCCTTCGTGCCAATGGTCGGCATTCACGGTCGCCCCGTCGTTCTCGGCCAGGAATTCGGGCGCCATGGTCTCGCGCTCGGACGGGCTCAGCTCTTTGGCGGGCATCGGCGAGAACCAGATATCGACATCGAGCCCGCTCTGGTGGCTGGCATGGCCGGTCAGCATCGGCCCCCCGCGCGGTTGCGACATGTCACCGATCAACAGTCCCGGCCAGCGCTCGCGCGTTTTCATGTCGTTGGCAAAGCGGGTGATATAGTTGACCAGCTCGGGATGGCCCCAGTGGCGATTGCGCGACGGGCGCATGATCTGCCAGCCTGGTCCGGTTGGCGCGAGCGAGGCCGCGCCAGCCAGGCAGCCGCGGGCATAGGAGCCGACAGGCTTGGGCGTGGCGGTTGTCGAAGGCGTGAGCACAAAGCCGAACTGCGCCCTGGCCGGGATCGGCTCCGGGGCGGTGAGTTTGGCCGGGCGCTGCAGCGCGACCTTGGCCGCAGCGGCTTGCGCCGGTTCGGCCGGGTCGGACAACAGTCCCCCGCGGCCATTGTAGGCGTGGGCGACGGTTGCGACGGCGCCGATCGCGCACAGCACCAGCAGCGATGTTCTCATGCTCTCAAACCTCGCCGTTTGTATCATCGGGCCAGTTTCGGTTATCGGGCCGGACAGAACAAGCGGCTTTTTTGGGGCAGTGATGTACGGCCTACCCCTCGATCTTGCCGAAGTCGGCAACGGCGCGGGTTGCGCTGCGGATCTGAGCCAGCAGGTTCAGGCGATTGATGCGCAGAGCCGGCTCGTCGGCGTTGACGGTCACTTTATCGAAAAAGGCGTCCACCGGCGCGCGCAGGCTGGCGATGGCGCTCATGGCGGCGGCGAAGTCTTCGGCGGCAGTTGCTTTGTCGGCAGCGCCCGTTGATTCGGCGATGGCCTTGGCGAGCGCCTTTTCTTCGGGCAATTCCAGCTTCTTGGCGTTGATCTGGCCTGAGAAGGTGGTTTTGTCCTTCTTTTCCTCGATGCGGAGAATGTTGGCCGCACGCTTGGTGCCGGCCAGCAGGTTCTTGCCGTCATCGGTGGAAAGGAACGCCGAGAGAGCGTCGACGCGGCGCACGATCATCAAGAGGTCGTCCTGGCTGCCGAGCGCCATCACAGCGTCAACCAAGTCATGTCGGGCACCCTGCTCGCGCAGCTGGACTTTCAGCCGGTCGGCCAGAAATCCGAACAGGTCATCGGCAACCGCCTCCCATGGCGGGAGGACATAGGAAACGCCGGCGCTCAGCCCGAAATCCGTCGGCATGCGTTGAGCGTGCCGGGCAGCCAAATCCTTCAAAGGCAGGCGCAGTGTGTTGTCCAAAATGATCCGCACAACGCCCAAGGCCGCGCGCCGCAGCGCGAACGGATCCTTCGAACCGGTCGGCTTTTCGTCGATAGCCCAGAAGCCCACCAGCGTATCGAGTTTGTCCGCCAGCGCCACGGCGATCGCCACCGGCTCCTTCGGCACACCATCGCCCTGGCCGCGCGGCCAGTAGTGCTGTTCGATGGCATGCGCGATCGAGGCCTTGGTTCCCGCCGCTTCGGCCAAGTAGCGCCCTATCAACCCCTGCAGCTCTGGGAACTCTCCGACCACGCCCGAAACCAGGTCGGCCTTGGCCAATTGCGCCGCGCGCCGGCATTCGGCTTTATCGGCCTTCACCAGCGACGAGAGATCCTCCGCCAACGCTGCAATACGCTCGACACGCTCGTACTGCGTGCCCAGCTTCTCGTGGAACGTGATGGATCGCAGCTGCGACCACATCTCATCCATCGGGCGCTTGAGGTCCTGGTCCCAGAAGAACTTGGCGTCGGAGAGGCGGGCACGGATCACCTTCTCGTTGCCGCCGACGATAGTGGCGCCGCCATCTTCTGGATCAAGGTTGGCGACCAACAGGAAGCGGTGGGCGAGCTTCTTGGTTTTCGGATCGCGCAACGAGAAGCACTTCTGGTGCGCCTTCATCGCGGTTGTCAGCACTTCGCCGGGCACAGCCAGGAACGCCGCATCGAACGTACCCATCATGACGTTTGGCCACTCCGTGAGCCCCGCGTTCTCGGCACGCAAGGCCGGGTCGTGGATCAGCTCCAGCTTGTGGTCCGCCGCCAACTTGCCCGCCTGCCCTTCGATCACCAGCTCGCGAGCCGCGGAATCAATCAGCACATGGGCTGCCGCCAGCTTCTCCTGATAGTCGGCGAAATCCTTGATCTCGATGGGGCCGGCGGAATGAAAGCGATGCCCGAAGGTGACCGCGCCCGACGCGATGCCCTCGACCTCGAACGGCACCACCTTGCCACCAAGCAGGCAGATCAGGCTCTTCAAGGGGCGTACCCAGCGCATCTTGTGGCTGCCCCAGCGCATGCTCTTAGGCCAGACGAAACGAGCCAGGATCGAGGGAACCAACTCGGCGATGATAGCCTCGGCCGCCCGCCCTGGCTTCTTGATACGGGCGACATAGAAATCGCCCTTCTTGTCGTTGACAACAGTCGCCTCGGCCAGCGAGGCAAGGCCGGCCGACTTGAGAAACCCCTGCACCGCCCCCTCGGGCGCACCGACACGCGGCCCCTTGCGCTCGTCTTCGACATCGGCCGATTTCGCCGCCAGGTCGCCAATCACGACGATCAGACGGCGCGGTGTCACGAACGCTTTGGCCGCGCCATGTTCGAGCCCAGCCGCAGTCAGCCCCTCGGTGAGCATGCTCTTGAGGTCATCCGCGGCCCGCACCTGCATGCGCGCGGGGATCTCTTCGCAGAAGACTTCGAGCAACAGTTCTGACATGGGAGATCCTTGGGGGCGGCAGCGATAGCGATTATGGTGTTCAAGTGCTTAGGCCGTTCGGGCGACGCTGCCAAGTCGTTGCATTCCGGCCGATATACATCTACGATGTATGTATGCAAAAGCGCATTCCCCAACCAAAGCAGCGCATGGTCCGCAAGCAGGTCTACATCACCGCCGAACAGGACCGGCGGTTGAAAGAGCTTGCCAAGTCCGAGGGGGTTCCAGCGGCAGACATTGTCAGGCGTGGATTGCAACTCGCTATCGAGCAAAATGCGGAAGCCGAAAGGCTCGCAAGTCTGAAGGCTTACCTGCGGACAGCCAAGCCGATCTGGCAAGACCGGGACGACATGCAGGAATGGCTGCGCGACCTACGCAAAGGCGGGAGCCGCCGCATGAAGAGACTTGGGCTAATCGATAGCCAGCAGGAATGACGGTCTTACTCGACACCAGCATCCTGATCGATGTCTTGCGGGAGACCGCCCTCGCACGTGACTGGATGGCCCAGCTTGCTAGCGTTCCATCAATCTCGGTCGTCACGCTTACCGAATTGCACGCAGGCGCCAAGAGCCAGCGCGAAGAGCTGCAGATCCAGGAGCTAGCCAGACGCCTTAAGCTGTTGCCTGTGGGTTGCGAAGTCGCCATCGCCGCCGGTGCCCATATGAAGCATTTTGGCAAGAGCCACTCTGTCGAACTGGCCGACGCCTTGGTCGCCGCAACGGCCGAGCACCATAGCCTCGCGCTCGTCACGCTCAACATCAAACACTTCCCGATGTTCAAGCGGTTGCGCGCACCCTACTGAACCGCTTCCAGCACCGGCGGATAGCCCAGCGCGATCATCACCGCTTCGCCGACGTCGCGCACGGCGCCGGTTGCCGACAGATAGCCAAGTCCCACCACCAGCAGCGCCAGGAAGAACCACTGCAGCATGCGGTAGCGGCGCAGCAGCCAATAGGCCACGATCATCGGCGGCAGGCCCAAAGCGAACATGCCGGCAAGCGCGGTCGACAAGGTCATGACGTATCCCCCTTTTTTTCGCGGACTAGGCCCGTCCACCCTCGGTCGCCAGCCATGCCCCACAACAAGCTTTGGCCAGCTCACGCACGCGCAGGATGTAGCTCTGCCGCTCGGTCACCGAAATGATGCCGCGCGCGTCCATCAGATTGAACACATGGCTGGCCTTGATGCATTGGTCGTAGGCCGGCAGCGCCATCAGATGCTCGTTGGCATTTGCGCCGCCCTTCTTGAGCAGCGACTGGCACTCGGCCTCGGCGTCCTTGAAATGCTGCATCAGGAGATCGGTGTTAGCGTGCTCGAAGTTGAAGCGCGAGTACTCTTGCTCGGCCTGCAGGAACACATCGCCGTAGCTGAGTTTTCGGGCATCGTCGCGGCCATTGAAGTTGAGATCGTAGACCCGGTCGACACCCTGGACATACATGGCCAGGCGTTCCAGCCCATAGGTCAGTTCGCCCGACACAGGATCGCAGTCGTAGCCGCCGACTTGCTGGAAGTAGGTGAACTGCGAGACCTCCATGCCATCGCACCAGACCTCCCAGCCCAGACCCCAGGCGCCCAGCGTCGGGCTCTCCCAGTCGTCCTCGACAAAGCGCAGGTCGTGCAGTTTGGGATCGATGCCGATGGCATAGAGCGAGCCCAGGTACAGGTCCTGGAAATCGTCCGGCGACGGCTTCATGATCACCTGGAACTGGTAGTAATGCTGTAGCCGGTTCGGGTTCTCGCCGTAGCGTCCGTCCTTGGGCCGCCTAGAGGGCTGCACATAGGCCGCGTTCCAAGGTTTTGGCCCCAGCGAGCGCAGCGTCGTCGCGGGATGAAACGTGCCCGCCCCAACCTCCATGTCGTAGGGCTGCAGGATGACACACCCCTGCTCGGCCCAATAGCGCTGCAGCGTCAGGATCAGGTCCTGGAACGAGCGCTCCGGATGGAGGCCGTAGGCATTGCCGGACGAAGCGGCGGGTTTGGATTTTGCGGCGGATTTGGGCATGAACTGGCCGTGGCTGGAGTTGGTCCGCGGCAAGCCATAGCACAGTTGAATTGGCCGTCCACTCAAGTCAAAGCTGCGCGGCGATGCGCTCGGACACGTCCCACAACCGCTTGGCCAGGACCGCATCGTCGCCGTCGGCGCGCGATTTGGCGACGTTGCAGTCGGCCAGGAATTTCCCCGAGACTGCAGCCATTGCCGGCGACACGGCGGCATAGCACTGCGTCGCAGCCCCTTGCGGGATGCTCTTCAAGACCAGCAGATTGCCCAAGCCGACCACGATGGGGCTTATGAAACCCGGGATGCCTGCATGCTGCTTCAGATTGGTATCGAAAATCACGCCGGGATGAACCGCATTGGCAGTTCGCGCCGTGCCGGCAAACCGTCGCGCCAGTTCCTTGGCCAACAACAAATTCGCAAACTTCGATTGTCCGTAGGCGGTCCAGGGCTTGTAACCCTTGGCGCCGTCCAGATTATCGAACGCGATCCCCTCGGGCGGTGCGCTCTGGTGCAGGCTGCTGGAAAGCATGACCACCCGGCCGTTCGATGTCAACCGATCCAGCAGCCCGGTCACCAGCAGAAAGTGCCCGATATGATTGGTGAAAAACTGCTTCTCAAAGCCGGCAACCAACTCCAGCTTCGGCAGCGCCATGATGCCGGCATTGGCAATGATGGCATCGAGCGGAACGGCCAAGCCCTTGATCGAAGCCACGCACGACCGCACCGAAGCCGGCTCGGCAAGCTCGCAGGCCAAGGCTGTCGACGTGCCGCCAACGGACCGGCAAGCGGCTTGCGCTTTCTCGACAGTACGCGCCGTGCCAATGACATGGGCGCCGCGCAGGGCGAGCACGCGCAGTGTCTCGAGCCCGAGACCCGAATTGCAGCCGGTTACCAGGACGGTCTTGCCCGCCAAGTCGAGACCACGCGTGACCTCTTCGGCCGTTGAGCCGTAGCCGAAACCTGAGGGGCCATTCGATTTGATCAGGGCAAGCAGGGACATGATGCAGAGGCTCCATCATTCGGCCACCCAGGAGCCACTCCCGGTGACCGCGAAAACGATTTGTACCACTGCAACGCGTCTAGACGGTGACTAGATCAGCCCCTCCGCCTTGACCTCTTTCCAGGTGAGGTCGAGGGCGGTGCGGGCCTTAGTCACCAGTTCGTCGACCTCCGCCTCGTTGATGACGAAGGGCGGGGCGACCACCATGCGGTCCCAGCAGGCGCGCATGACGAGCCCGCTCTTGACCGAGTTGTTGCGGCACATAGTGCCAACTTTGCCTTCGTCGGCAAAGCGTTTGCGGCTCTTCTTGTTCGGCACCAGCTCCAGCGCACCGATCATGCCGGTCATACGCACTTCGCCCACCATGTCGTGATCGGCGAGGCTCGCCCAGCGCTTGCGCAGATAGGCGCCGATCCCGCTGTCGGCAGCTTGCACCAGTTTGTCTTCCTCGATGATCTTGATGTTCTCCAAGGCGGCGGCCGCGCACGCTGGGTGCCCCGCGTAGGTGTAGCCGTGGTAGAATTCACCGGCCTTTTCAATGAAGGGCAGGGCGACCTTGTCCGAAACCGCGACGGCGCCGATTGGGAGGTATCCGGAGGAGAGCCCCTTGGCCATCGCCATCAGATCGGGCTGGAACCCAAGCGACTCGCAGCCGAACCACTTCCCGGTGCGCCCAAAACCGCAGATCACTTCGTCGGCGATCAAGAGAACATTGCGTGCGCGGCAGACTTTTTCGATCTCGGGCCAATAGTTCGCGGGTGGAATGAGCACGCCCGCCGCGCCCTGGATCGGCTCGCCGATGAAGGCGCCGACATTCTCCTCGCCCAGCCAATCGATCATGTCGTTGAGTTGCTTGGCGCGCTCGCGGCCCAACTGCTCGGGCGTCATGTCGCCCTCGTGGCCGAACCAATATGGCGGGTCGATATGATGGATGCCCGGGATCGGCAGGCCGCCCTGGCGGTGCATCGCGGTCATGCCGCCGAGGCTCGCGGACCCCATGGAGGAGCCGTGATAGCCGAGCTTGCGCGAAATGATGTTGGTCTTGGCCGGCTTGCCCATCACCGACCAGTAATGCCGCACCAGCCGGATGATGGTCTCGTTGCTTTCCGAGCCCGAGCCGGTAAACATGATGTGGTTGAGATCGCCCGGCAGCACCGAGGCCAACTTCTCGGCCAGTTCGGTCACCACGGGGTGCGTACACTGAAAAAAGGTGTTGTAGAACGGCAGCACGCTCATCTGCCGGCACACGGCGTCGACGATCCGCGGCTGGCTGTAGCCGACGTTCACGCACCACAAGCCGGACATACCGTCGAGCAGCTTCTTGCCGTCGGCCTCGTAGACGTAGCAGCCCTCCGCCCGTGTGATGACGCGCGTTTTCTGCGCGTGGATTTGTTTGCTGTCCGTGAACGGATGGAGATGATGCGCGGCGTCGGAGGCTTGAATGTCTTCGGTGGGCGGGAGGTTTTGGAGGGTCATGGTCGGGACTTTCCCTGGCGAAGGCCGTAGGGCGCAACAGCTCTTGCGTATTGCGCCGCCGGCGATTGTGGTGCGGGCGGCGGCGCAATACGGCGAAGTGGCCTATTGCGCCCTACGGTCCGCCGATGTTTCAAACACTCAGCAACAAATGCTCCCGCTCCCACGGGCTGATCACCCGCATGAAGGCTTCGAATTCCGATTGCTTGATCTTGCCGTAGAGCGCCGAGAAGCCGGTGCCGAGGATCTCCTGCAGCTCCTTGCTCTCTTCGAACAGGGCGACGGCTTCCAGCAATCCGCGCGGGATCTGGTAGTCGCGGGCATAGGCGCTGCCGGTGACGGCGGGGCGCGGCTTCAGGCCTTTTTTCATGCCGAGATAGCCGCAGGCCAGGCTGACCGCGAGCGCGAGGTAAGGGTTGGTATCGGCGCCGGCGATGCGGTTTTCGACCCGGCGCGCTTCGGGCGGCGAGACCGGAACGCGCAGGCCCGTGGTGCGGTTGTCCATGCCCCATTCGACATTGATGGGGGCGGCCGCATCGGGGATCAGGCGGCGGTAGGAGTTCACATAGGGCGCGAGGAAGCAAGTGGCGGCAGGGAGGTAGGTCTGCAGGCCAGCGATGAAGCCATAGAACAATTCCGTCGGCTTACCGTCCTTGTCGCTGAACAGCGTCACGCCCGTCTTTGCGCTGACGATCGATTGATGGATATGCATGGCGCTGCCGGGCTCGTTGGCCATCGGTTTGGCCATGAAGGTGGCGTAGCAGTCGTGGCGCAGCGCGGACTCGCGTAAGGTGCGCTTGAAGAAATACACCTGATCGGCCAGCGACAACGGATCGCCGTGGCGCAGATTGATTTCCAGCTGCGAGGACCCGCCTTCCTGGATGATGGTGTCGATCTCCAAGCCTTGCGCCTCGGCGAAATCGTAGAGGTCGTCGACAAAGCCGGCATATTCGTCGACCCCGGCGAGCGCGTAGCTCTGGCGGGCGTTGCCGGCGCGGCCGGAGCGGCCAACGGGCGCCTCCAGCGGATAGTCGGGATCGGGGTTCGGCTTGGTGAGATAGAACTCGATCTCCGGCGCCACGATCGGCCGCCAGCCCTCTTTCTCGTAGAGACGCGTCACCCGCTTTAAGACATTGCGCGGTGCGTATTCCACCTCACGGCCAGTCTGCCAATGCACGTCGTGCAGCACATGAGCCGTCGGCGTCTTGGCCCAGGGGGCGGTACGGATGGTCGACAAGTCCGGGACCAGCAGAAGATCGCCCTCGGTGTAATCCTGGTCCCCCTCGAAGTCGACGTATTCGCCCGTGATGCCCTGAAAGAAGATCGAGACCGGCAGATAAGTGGGTTTCAACTCCGCGAACTTCTGCGCCGGCATGGCTTTGCCGCGCGCGACACCCGCGATATCGGCCAGCGCGCACTCCACCTCCTCGATGCGATGCGACTTCAGCCAGTCACGCACCTCGGCAGCCGTCTTAGGCGCCGAGGCGTCCGCCGCAGCAGGTTGTTTCGATTTTTGATCGTTGGGCATTGAAAACTGACCTCAGCAGGTTCGCAAGTTCGGGAACAGGCCCCTATTGCGCCCACATCCGGTTGGATAATTTGTGATCACAATATTGACTGGGAGCCGGAAGACGTCAAGCCGCGCTCAGGTTGCATCGGCGTTGCCGCTGCCCCGCAAGGCCGCCTCGCCGATGAACCGCATGCCTTGCATGATGTCCTCGGAAATGGCCGCCGCCAGCATGGGACCATCGCGCGTGCGGATCGCCTGCCGCGCCCGAACGTGCTGATCGATCAGCTTGGCCGTTCCAAAACGTCCGTAAACCAGGCGCATGAAAGGCGCGAACTGCAGCCAGACGCTTTCGGTCAGCGCCAGCAGCGTCTCGGCCCTGGATTGCTCATAAATGGCGAAATGGAAACCAAGATTGCACCGCATGTAGCTCTCAATATCGCCGCTCGCCATGGCGCGGTCGATGCCCTCATCCAGCGCATCAATCTCGGTCAGTTTGGCGGCGGTGATGTGCGGCAAGGCGCGCAACGCCAGCTCCGGCTCCAGGCTGCAGCGGGCGAACACGATCTCGCCGAACTTCTCCGGCGTCATGGCCGGCACGCTGACGCGGCGGTTGTCCTGCATATCCAGCGCCCGCTCCGCGATTAGCCGCCGTACGGCTTCGCGCACCGGCATGGGGGAAACCCCAAGTTGCTTGGCAATCCCCCGTAATGTCACCGGCCGGCCGGGCAGAAATCCACCGGTCAGGATGCGCTGACGCAGCGTGCGATACACGCGCTCGTGGGCCGAAATGGCGGACGGTTTTGGCGCATCGCGACCATGCGCGCCCGTGTCACCGCCAATCACCTGTTCTGTCATCTTGGTGCCACACTCAAAGTGGTGCTATGGAGGATGCGTGCGCAAGTCCGCGCGCGCCACGTTACCACGGCTTGGCCAAAGGTGGCGGGGATTTGGTGTTTGAAACGCTGCTGCCAGCGGTCCAGCCGCCTCTCAAAAGGCGACGGTCGCTTCGGCTGCGCTGTGACTGATAAGGGGTTAGATCTGTGGCAAGTTCCGTTCTGATAAAGAATCTTGCGGCCCTGGCGGCCGGATCGTTGGCATTGCTGGCCGCAAATACAGCTTCGGCTGAATCCGTTGTGAACGTTTACAACTGGTCCGACTATATCGACGCCTCGGTGCTGGAAGACTTCACCAAGGAAACCGGCATCAAAGTACAATACGATGTCTACGATGCAAATGAAGTGCTGGACGCCAAACTACTGGCTGGCAAAACCGGATACGATGTGGTGGTGCCAGGTGGCGCGTTCCTCTATCGCCAGATCAAGGCCAAGATCCACACCGAACTCGACAAGACCAAGCTGCCCAACCTGAAGAACATGTGGCCGCTGGTGACAGAACAGCTTGCCACCTATGACGCCGGCAACAAGCACGCCGTGAACTACATGTGGGGCACCACAGGCGTCGGCTACAACGTCAACAAGATCAAAGCCATCATGCCCGACGCCCCGATCGGCTCGTGGGACATGCTGTTCAAGCCCGAGATCGCCGCGAAGTTCAAGGACTGCGGGATCATGATGCTCGACAGTGACGAGGACGTCATGACCGCGATGCTGAAGTATCTCGGCAAGGACCCGAACACGAAGGATCCGGCGGACTACAAATTGGCCGCCGAAGCCTTGCAGAAAGTGCGTCCTTATGTGCGCAAGTTCCATTCGTCCGAGTACATCAATGCCATCGCAAATGGCGATATCTGCATCGCGCTCGGTTGGTCGGGCGACTTCTCGATCGCGGCAACACGCGCCGAAGAAAAGAACGCGACCATCACGGACGAGGCCAAGAAGACTGAGATTTCCTACTTCATACCGAAGGAAGGAACCTTGATGTGGTTTGACAACATGGCCATTCCGGCTGATGCTCCGCACAAGGAAGAAGCTTACAAGTTCATCGACTACATGATGCGCCCGGACGTCATCGCCAAATGCTCCAAGTTCGTGGGCTACGCCAACGGCAACCTGGAAGCCCAGAAGCTGATGGACAAGGAGATGCTGGAAGACACGACCGTGTATCCCGACAAGGACACGCTGTCGCGCCTCTACGTGCCGCTGCCGCTCGACGCCAAGATGCAGCGCGCCCGCACCGACGCCTGGCGCTCGGTCAAGACCGGCGGCTGAAGTTTCGAGGGCCCGGTGGTGACATCGGGCCCTTTTTTTTGGGGGCGATTGTAGGTCTGGGTCAAGCCCTTGCGCGACCCAACATGGCTAGCTCCTCCCGTGCACGTTGGGTCGCGCAAAGCAGCTTGACCCAACCTACGGTTCACTGGTCTGTTTTCGTTTTCAATAGATTGTGCGTACCCCATGGCCACCAAGACCCTCGGTCCCGTTCGCCGCTCCTTCGCGCCCTGGACCGATCCTGCAAAGAAGCCGCTGATCGAGTTCAAGAACGTCATCAAGACGTTCGGCGACTTCACCGCCGTCAACGACGTTTCGCTTGGCATCTACGAGCGCGAATTCTTTGCACTGCTCGGTCCATCGGGCTGCGGCAAGACCACCTTGATGCGCATGATCGCCGGCTTCGAGCGGCCGACCTCGGGGCAGGTTCTGCTGGATGGAGTGGATATCGCAACGCTGCCGCCCTATCAGCGGCCGGTGAACATGATGTTCCAGTCCTACGCCCTGTTTCCGCATATGACCGTCGAGCAGAACATCGCTTTCGGTCCCAAACAGAGCGGAATGGCCAAGGGCGATATTGAGGAGCGGGTGCAGGAGATGCTCAAGCTGGTGAAGCTGGAGCCCTTCGCCAAGCGCAAACCACATCAGATGTCAGGCGGACAGCGCCAGCGCGTTGCGCTCGCCCGGGCGCTGGCAAAGCGCCCCAAAGTGCTGCTGCTCGATGAGCCGCTGGCTGCGCTGGACAAAAAACTGCGCGAGGAAACCCAGTTCGAACTCACCGATCTGCAGCAGAAACTGGGCATGACCTTCCTGATCGTCACCCACGACCAGGAAGAAGCCATGACCGTCGCCGACCGCATCGGCGTCATGGATCACGGTAAGCTGAAACAGGTCGCGACGCCGGCCGAGATCTACGAACACCCCAACTCGAAGTATGTTGCGGACTTCATCGGCGACATCAATATTCTGCAAGGCAAAGTCGCCAAGGTGGACCAGGCCAAACATTTGGTCCGCCTGGAAGGACTGCCCGTCCCGGGCGCGATCGAGATCGCCAGTGATAACAGCTGTAAGACAGGTGAGGACGCTTTCTTTGCGGTGCGCCCGGAGAAGGTCCGCATCTCGCACGAACCGCCGGCCGACCGATCAGTGAATGCCATCGAAGGCAAGGTCTGGGACATCGGCTATCTCGGCGACACCTCGATCTATCATGTCCGGCTGCCGTCGGGCACCAACATGCGCGCGGCTGTCGCCAACACCGCGCGCGTGGTCGAACGGCCGATCTCGTGGGAAGATACGGTATGGCTGACTTGGGCACCCGAGAGCGGGTTGATTCTGATGGGGTGAGTTTTCCTTCTCCCCTCGCACTGCGAGGGGAGAAGGTGGCCGCCGACGCGCCATGGCGCGGAGGACTGAAGGCCGGATGAGGGGCAGCAACGGGCAAGTTGATACAGCTCGCGACAGCTGCACAAGGCAGGAGCCAGACCCTGCCCCTCACCGACCCGCCCAGCGCTTGCGCTGAAACGCGCTGCGCGGGGCGGTCTCCTCTCCCCCTCGCCAAGAGGCGAGGGGGAGAGGAAGGCCCGCTGGACTAGCAGCGTGAATTTTGACCAACCGACTGATTTGGACTCAACCATGGCCGAGACAACCCTAGCCGACACAACGACCGCCCCTACGACGGTACCCGCCAAGGAGCGCACCGATTGGACGCGCTGGCTGCCGGTCGCCATCCCCTATGCCTGGTCGTTCTTCTTCTTTCTGCTGCCATTCGTCATCGTCCTGCGCATTTCCTTCTCCAACTACGAACTGGCCCAGCCGCCGTTCTCTCCGGTGTTCAACATCTTCGGCGAAAGCCTCAGCCAGACCTTGGCTCATTTCGGCGAGTTTACTACCGAGAGCTACCGTCGCGTATTTTCCGACAGCCTCTACGTCCGCTCCTATCTTTCCAGTGTTTGGATCGCCATTGTCTCAACGATACTTGCACTGATTATTGGCTACCCAATCGCCTACGCCATGGCTCGCGCGCCGGAAAAGTGGCGTCCAACGCTGCTGATGCTGATCATCCTGCCGTTCTGGACCAGCTTCCTGATCCGCATCTATGCCTGGATGGGCATCCTGGCCAACGAAGGTTTTCTGAATAACTTCCTGATCTACATCGGCCTGATCAAAGAACCGCTGGTGATCATGCAGACCAATTGGGCGGTCTATATCGGTATCGTCTATTCCTATCTGCCCTTCATGATCCTGCCGCTCTATTCGGCGCTCGAGAAGATGGACAACACACTGCTGGAGGCGGCCGAAGATCTCGGCTCGCCGCCCATCAAGAGTTTCTGGACCATCACCTTCCCGTTGTCGCTGCCCGGCGTCATCGCGGGCTGCTTCCTGGTTTTCATTCCGGTGGTGGGCGAGTTTGTCATCCCCGATTTGCTTGGCGGTTCGTCGACGCTCATGATCGGCAAGACGCTCTATGAGGAGTTCGCCTCCAACCACGACTGGCCCACGGCCTCGGCGCTCGCCATTGTGCTGCTGCTGGTGCTGGTGATCCCGATCGTGCTGTTCCAGAACCATCAGGCCAAAACCTCCGGGAGCGTCCGCTGATGCGCCGCTTTTCTTACTTCAACGCGACCTCGCTGACGCTTGGGTTTGCGTTTCTCTACATCCCCATCCTGCTGCTGGTGATCTACTCCTTCAACGCCGGGCGCAGCGTCGCCATCTGGTCCGGCTGGTCGACCAAATGGTACGGCGAGCTGCTCAAGGACCAACAGCTGTTGGACGCCGCCTGGGTCACCCTGCGCGTCGGCCTCCTGTCGGCCACCGTCGCAACCGTCCTGGGCACGCTCGCCGCCATCGTACTGGTGCGCTACGGACGCTTCCGCGGCTCGGCCATGTTCGCCGGCATGATCTATGCGCCGCTGGTGATGCCCGAGATCATCACCGGACTGTCGCTGCTGATGCTGTTCGTCTCCCTGAACCTCGACAAAGGTTTCTGGACCATCCTGATGGCCCACATCACCTTCACGATGTGCTTTGCCGCCGTGGTGGTGCAGTCGCGCCTGGTCACCTTCGACCAAAGCCTGGAAGAGGCCGCCCTCGATCTCGGCTGCTCGCCCTTCAAGACCTTCATGGTCATCACCTTGCCGATCATCCTGCCGGCGGTCGTGTCGGCCTGGATGCTGGCCTTCACACTTTCCATCGACGATCTGGTCATTTCCAACTTCACGACCGGTCCGGGCGCCACCACCCTACCGATGCGCATCTGGTCCGAAGTACGCCTGGGCGTCAGCCCCAAGATTAACGCCGTTTCCACCATCATCATTTGCATTGTGACGCTGGCCGTCATCACCGCCTCGATCGTCACCAAGCTCAGCGAGGAGCGCCAGGCCCGCGAGAAGCGCATGGCTGCCGCACCCTAGACCGACGGCGCTATTTGACAGCACGTCCCGAAGCGTGTTCAAAGCCGCCCATACCACACTGGAACGGGCCGGTAGCTCAGTGGTAGAGCACGTGACTTTTAATCATGTGGTCGTCAGTTCGATCCTGACCCGGCTCACCAAACGCCTTTCGACGCTGCCGTCCGCCCGGCAAAAGGGTGCGGCGGATGTGGGCGCGCATAACGCCCCATTAATACGCCCATGTCATGCTCCGACTTGAATGAGCTCGGGCAGCGGCTGGATATCAGTCTTGCGTACCGGCGCCCGGGCCATTCACCCTTGCGCGTGTGCCGTGCGTTTCCGCCCTAAAGTGCGGACCCCAGACAAACCAAGCCAAGAACACTGCTCCTCAGGGCGGCACGACGTCACTCCAAGCTCAAGGTGTGCACCCCCCGTGACTCGATATCCCTTCCAAGCCGCCGCGGCAGCGGTTGCACTCACCGTGGCGCTCCTTTACGGCACGCCACAAGCTTGGCCGTCCGCCGATCCTGAGATCGAAGTCGCCGCGCCGCTTACTGCCGTGAAACCGCAGTGATCGTCCGCCCAACGACCAAGTGCCCGCCGGTCCTGGCTGAGGGCGGGGCCGCAGGATGGCGCGCGCGGCATGGCGTTAACCCAGCCAGCCTTATTGACGCCCGTCTGGACGCAGGCCTAGATCATCAGCTGTCCGCGATCTAGCCGATCCAGCCCGTCAAGCAAAAGGCTACTCCAATGGCCGAGCGTTCGTTTGCCCGTGAGGTCCAGGACCTCAAGCTCGGCGAAGGCGACGAGTTCCGCGGCGAGGGCATCCTGGCCATCACCAAGGCGCTGCTGCAATCGGGTGTCGGCTATGTCGCCGGATACCAGGGTGCGCCGATCTCGCATCTGATGGACGTGCTGGCCGACGCGCAGGACATCCTGGGCGAACTCGACGTGCGCTTCGAAGCCAGCGCCTCGGAAGCCGCCGCAGCAGCCACATTGTCCGCCTCAGTCATGTATCCGATCCGTGGGGCGGTGACCTTCAAGGCGACGGTGGGCACCAATGTGGCGTCCGACGCTTTGGCCAACCTCGCCTCCGGTGGCGTGACGGGCGGCGCCTTGATCATCGTCGGGGAAGACTATGGCGAGGGCTCCTCGATCATGCAGGAGCGCAGCCACGCCTTCGCGATGAAATCGCAGATGTGGCTGCTTGATCCGCGACCTAATCTGCCCTCGATCGTGGATGCGGTCGAGAAAGGGTTCGAGCTGTCGGAAGCCTCCAACACGCCGGTCATGCTGGAAGTGCGCATCCGCTGTTGCCACGTGCACGGAAGTTTTAAGACCAAGACCAACAAGCGCCCGCCCTACACGCTGCGTCAGGCGCTGGAGAACCCGAAGCGCGATACCTCCCGCATTGTTCTTCCGCCGGCCTCCTATCTGCACGAGCGCGAGAAGGTCGAGAAACGCTGGCCGGCGGCGGTGAAGTACATCAAGGACAACAAACTCAACGAGGTGTTCGCCGGCGACCTTGCCAAGGTTGGCATCATCCTGCAGGGCGGCATGTACAATGGCGTGATCCGCGCGTTGCAGGGGTTGGGCCTCGCTGACATCTGGGGCAATAGCCGCGTGCCGCTGTACGTGTTGAACGTCACCTATCCCCTGATCGACGACGAGGTGACGGCCTTCTGCGCCGGCAAGGAGGCTGTACTGATCGTCGAGGAGGGCCAGCCCGAATACATCGAAATGGCCGTCAATACGATACTGCGCCGCGCCGACATCCAGACCAAGCTGGCGGGCAAGGGCACGCTGCCGATGGCCGGCGAATACACCGGCGCGGTAATGGCCAAGGGCATCACAGCGTTTCTGACGAAGTTCGCTTCCGATGCGTTGCCGGATCATCTGCGCGCGCCCAATCAGCCCTCGATCCTGGAGAGTGATGCCGTGAAGGGCCTCGCCACGGTGGTGCCGCCGCGCCCGCCGAGCTTTTGCGTCGGCTGCCCCGAGCGTCCCATCTTCTCGGCCATGAAGCTGGTCGAGCAGGAGCTTGGCCCGCATCACGTCTCGGCCGATATCGGCTGCCACCTGTTCTCGATCAACGCCCCCTTCAACATCGGCGCCACCACCATGGGCTACGGCCTGGGCACCGCGTCCGCCGCCGCCTTCAACGTGCCGGCTGCCAAGCGCCCGATCTCGATCATGGGCGACGGCGGTTTCTGGCATAACGGCCTGACCAGCGGCATCGGCAACGCCGTGTTCAACAAGTCCGACGGCGTCACCATCATCGTCGACAACTACTATTCGGCGGCCACGGGTGGCCAGGACATCCTGTCCTCGCGCGCCAGCAACAGGAGCCGCTCCACCAAGCACCCGATCACGCGCGCGGTCGAAGGCATCGGGGTCGGCTGGGTGCGCCAGATTGATCGGACCTACGACGTCGCCAAGATGCAGGCCACCTTGCGCGAGGCCCTGACCACCAAGGTCAAGGGCCCGAAAGTGATCGTCGCCTCGTCGGAATGCATGCTGAACAAGCAGCGGCGCGAAAAGCCGCTGCTGGCCAAGGCGGTCAAGGACGGCCAACGCGTGGTGCGCCAGCGCTTCGGCGTCGACGAAGACGTGTGCACGGGCGATCACGCCTGCATTCGCCTCTCGGGCTGCCCATCGCTGAGCGTGAAGCCGTCCGACGATCCGCTCCAGGACGATCCCGTGGTGGCGATCGACAACTCCTGCGTCGGCTGCGGCACCTGCGGCGATGTCGCCGAAGCCGCGGTGCTGTGCCCGAGCTTTTACCGCGCGGATATCATCCAGAACCCGAACGGGTGGGACCGGTTTTTGGCGCGGGTACGGAGTAGAGTCATCGGTACGCTGCAGCGCCGTCGGGAAGCGGTACGGCCGAGCCTGGCATGACAGTGTATCTAACAATGCTCACCCCATGACCAGCCAATCGGCTGCATTGCCTTCCTCCATGGAGACCTCTGCAGAGAACCCGAACACACCCATATCGTCATACTCGCGTAGGCGGGTATCCATGCATGTCAAAGTTTGGCACAACATGAGCACCACGGACGTTTTAGATACGGCTTGCGCTTTTCATCGGCTCCTGAAACTGCCATCGGCTTGCATGGATCCCCGCCTACGCGGGTATGACGAGACTTGTGCTGCCACTCGCAACTGTTCAGAGGTCTCCTATGGAAGAAGGGCAGTGTCCGGCCCATTCGTCCTTCATTCCACGACGACCCCGGTGTCATTGTGACCGACCCCCGCCCCATCTCCCTCTCCGTGCACGCCATGGGCGGCCAGGGCGGCGGGGTGCTGATCGACTGGATCGTGGCGCTGGCCGAGGCGCAGGACTACGTCGCCCAGGCTACTTCGGTCGCGGGCGTCGCCCAGCGCACGGGCGCGACGCTCTACTATGTGGAACTGCTGGCCCCGCCGGCTGAGGGCTGGCAAGATCGCCGCCCCGTACTCGCGCTCATGCCCGCGCCCAGGCGAAGTCGACATCGTGATCGGCGCGGAATTCATGGA
This sequence comes from uncultured Alphaproteobacteria bacterium, assembly GCA_963732765.1. GTDB lineage: Bacteria > Pseudomonadota > Alphaproteobacteria > Rhizobiales > Hyphomicrobiaceae > JANYHF01. The sequence continues at coordinate 1,104,828 of CAVTAS010000010.1, forward strand.
AGCCGGGCGCGCCATCCAGCGCGGGCTGGTGACGCCCGATCGCACCACGCTGATCGCCTCGTCGCACCGTGCGCTGGCCGTCTCGGAAAAATCCGTCCCGGCGACGGCATGGCCGATGCCAGCAAGGTCTATGCGGCGGCCAGCGTTGCGGCCAAACAGTGGATCGCGTTCGACATGGCCGAGCTGGCCGAACGCTCCGGCAGCGTCATATCGGCGGTGCTGTTCGGCGCGCTGGCGGGATCCGGCGCGTTGCCGTTTGCGCGCGAGGCGTTCGAGGCGACCATCCGTGCGGGCGGGATCGGCGTGGAGCCCTCGCTGCAGGCGTTCGGCCTCGGCTTCGATGCGGCGAGCCGGCAGCGAGCCGGGGGCAAAGCGCGGCGCCGGCCCTGCCCGCCAAACCCGAAAAGCGCCTGCCGCCGCTGGAGCCGATGGGATGGGCGCCGTTCGACGGCTGGTCGCACGCGCCCGGGGCGCCTTTGCCGAGCCACTGCATGGCATGGTGGCCGCCGGGCTGCGCCGCACCGTAGATTTTCAGGATGCAGACATATGGCGCCCAGTATCTCGACCGGCTGGAGCGGCTGAGCCAAGTACGACGATGCCGCCCGCAGACTGGCGCCTGACACTGTCGGCCGCCAAGCACCTCGCCCGCGCCATGGCCTACGACGATGTGATGCGCGTGGCCGACCTGAAGACCCGCAGCACGCGCATCACCGCGTGTCCGCGCCGAAGTCGCCGCCAAGCCGGATCAGATCCTGACCACCACCGAGTTCATGCACCCGCGCATCGAAGAGCTGGCCGGCGCGCTGCCAAAATCGCTCGGCCTGCGGATCGAAAACTCGCCGGCGCTGCGCTGGCTGCTCAGCCCCTTCGTCAACCGGCCACGCCGTGTCCAAACCGGCACCATCCGCTGGTTCGTGCCGCTCTATCTGATCGGCGGCCTGCGAAGTCCTGGCGGCGCGGCTCGCTGCGCCACGCCCGCGAGGATGCCCATATCGAAGCCTGGCTGAACAAGGTCGCGACCGCCGCGCCCATGGACTATGCGCTCGCCGTCGAACTCATCGAATGCCGCCGCCTCATCAAGGGCTATGGCGACACGCATGCGCGCGGTGCCTCGAAATACGACAAGGTGGTTGTCAGCCGCCGACCGGCTGGCCGGCCGCCACGATGCCGCCGACTGGTTGCGCCGCTTGCGCATCGCCGCCCTGGCCGACGAGGACGGCGTCGACGCTGGCCGATACGCTCAAGACCATCGATTGCATTTCTGGCCGACGCCACTTAGGTCATTGACCGGAGGCCCACGGCTCTGTTTCTGTTGTCGCCAATCAATGAGACCATCCGGAGGATCGACTATGCTCATGGACTTCGCCGCCGCCATCGCAGCAGGCAAAATCCGCGTCATCGACCTGACGCAGACGCTGCGCGCCTCCACGCCGGTCATCCAGCTGCCGCCGCCGTTCGCGCAGTCGAGCCCATTCTCGGCCAGCGTCATCTCCAAGTACGACGAGCGCGGCCCGGCCTGGTACTGGAACAACCTCGCCATGGGCGAGCACACCGGCACGCATTTCGATGCGCCGATCCACTGGGTCACCGGCAAGGACAACACGGCGGGCGCGACCGACACCATCGCGGTCGAGCGCTTCATCGCGCCGGCCTGCGTCATCGACTGCTCGAAGGAGAGCGCTGCGAACGAGAAGTTCCTGCTCGAGCCAGCCCACATCAAGGCGTGGGAGGCCAAGAACGGCCGCATCCCGAAGGGCGCCTGGGTGCTGATGCGCACCGATTGGTCCAAGCGCACGGATCCGGCGAAATTCCTCAACGCCAAGGCGGACGGCCCACACGTCCCCGGCCCGAGCGCGGCGGCGGTGACGTTCCTGGTCAAGGAGCGCGACGTCAACGGTTTTGGCGTGGAGGCCGTCGGCACCGATGCCGGCCAGGCCTTCGCGTTCGAGCCGGCATTTCCAGCCCATCACCTGATGCACGGCAACAACAAGTTCGGGCTGGCCAGCCTGACCAATCTGGATCAGCTGCCGCCGACAGGAGCGGTACTGATCACCGCGCCGCTGAAGATCGAGAACGGATCGGGCAGCCCGTTGCGCGTGCTGGCGCTGGTCGGGGCGTAAACGGACGGTCCGTGTGTAGGGGCGAGACAAGTCTCGCCCCTACACCTATTGATCTGCGCCCATATCACGCCGGCCGCTTCGGGATCTCCAGCCCGCGCTGTACCGCCGGACGGGCGAGCGCACGTTCCTGCCAAGCGGGTACGTGTTTCAGCTTGGCATACTCCATGATTTCGCCGGCGCCGTAGAAGCCGACCAGATTGCGCACCCAGCCGATCAGCGCGATGTCGGCGATGGTGAAATCGTCGCCCATCATCCACTGGCGGCCTGCAAGGCGGGTTTCGAGCACGCCGAGCAGCCGCTTGCTTTCGTCGCGGTAGCGCTCGAAGGGCCGCTTGTCGGCGATGTCCTTGCCCGCGAACTTGAAGAAATAGCCCAGTTGGCCGAACATCGGGCCGACCGCGGCCATCTGGAAGAACACCCACTGGATGGTCTCGATACGCCGCACCGGATCGGCTGGCAGCAGCTTGCCGGTTTTCTCGGCCAGATAGAGCAGGATCGCGCCGGACTCGAACAGGCCGATTGGCTGGCCGCCGGGCCCATCTGGGTCGATGATCACCGGGATCTTGCCGTTCGGGTTCAGCTGAAGATAGGGCGGCGTCCAGGTCTCGTTTTTCATGATGTCGATGTAATGCGCCTCATACGCAAGACCAAGCTCCTCAAGCGCGATAGACACCTTCACGCCGTTCGGGGTCGGCGTGGAGTAGAGCTGGATGCGCTCGGGATGCACGGCAGGCCAGCGGGTCGCGATGGGGAAGCTGGAGAGATCGGGCATGATGTTCCTTGAGAGTTGTCCGGAAGGTCCGACAATTGCGCCATAGTGTTGCAGGACGCTTGACCCCTGCCAAGCCAAGGCCGACATCACTGCCATGCCAATGAAACACACCGCTACGAGCTCCGCACCTGCCCAGTCGGCCAACGACCGGCCGCTGCTCCAAGCCATGACGCGCGGCGCCGCCGGACGCTGCCCCGCTTGCGGGGTCGGCGCGCTGTTCCCAGCCTATCTGAAGGTCAACGACCGCTGCCCCTCGTGCAGCGAAGAGTTGCATCATCACCGCGCCGACGATGCACCGCCCTATTTCGTGATCATGATCGCGGGCCACATCGTGGTCGGCGCGGCGCTGAGCGTCGAAGTCGCCTATGGCCCGCCGATGTGGATGCAGATGGTGGGTTGGCCGCTGCTTGCCATCGCGCTCTGTCTGCTGCTGCTGCCGCCAGTGAAGGGCGCGCTGATCGGCTTGCAATGGGCGTTTCGCATGCATGGCTTCGATCCCGCCACGCGCAAGACCGGCATCGCCGGCATCGACTTCGATCCGATCTATCCGAGCAATGACCGTTAGGCCCGTCACCCCGCGCGATGCCGCCAGCCTGGTGATCGTCCGCCAGCGGACCACCGGGCCGGAGGTTCTGCTGGGCAAGCGCCGCAGCACGCAGGCGTTCGCGCCGGGCACCTTCGTGTTCCCCGGCGGCAGCCTGGATGAGGCAGATCATGCGCTCGACCATGACGAGCTTCTGGCTGACCACCACCGTGCGCCGCTCATGGCCGAGCAACCGGGCCATCGACCTGAGTCGTTCGCCTTGGCCGCCTTGCGCGAAACCTTCGAGGAAGCCGGGCTGATTTTCGGCCGCGCCCACGCCAGCCCCCAACCCGACGCTCCAGGCGGCTGGCCCGCCTATTTCGCCACCGGTTTTGCGCCCAGCCTGGCCCCCCTCTCCTTCATCGCCCGCGCCATCACCCCGCCGGGCCGGGCGCGCCGCTTCGACGCCCGCTTCTTTCTGGTTTCGGCCGAAGCCATCGCCCTCGATACCGGAGCCACCGACGGTGAGTTCGAGCAGCTGATCTGGCTGCCGTTCGCCGAGGCGGACACGCACAATCTGCACAGCATGACCCGCATCGTGGTGGAGGAAGCGGCGGCGTTCCTGGCGCTGGACGAGCCGGCGCGGCGCAGCACGCCGGTGCCGTTCTTCTTCGAAGACGAGGCGGGATGGCGGCGTGCGGAGTTGGGGCGCAAAAAAAGGGATTAGGGATTGGGGATTAGGGATTGGTAAGGTGGGAGTCCGGCCACGGGGGCTTTGCCACTTCTTAGTCCCTAATCCCTAATCCCTAATCCCTAATCCCTAATCCCTAATCCCCCCATGATCGACATCGCCACCCGCGTCTACAATCACACCTGGAAGATCGATCCGATCGTGCGCTCGGTACTCGATACCGATTTCTACAAGCTGTTGATGGCGCAGACGATATTCAAGCGTCACCCGAATGTCGCGGTGACCTTCGCGATCAAGAACCGCACCGCCGACCTCAAGCTCAGCGACGCCATCGATATCGGCGAACTGCGCGAGCAGCTCGATCATGTGCGCAGCCTCAGCCTGTCGCGGGGCGAATCGACCTGGCTGCGCGGCAACAGTTTTTACGGCAAGCGGCAGATGTTCGGCGCCGATTTCCTGGCCTTTCTGGAGACCTACCGCTTTCCCGACTACCACCTCGACCGCGATGCCACTGGAGATATCCGCCTCACCTTCGAGGGGCGCTGGATCGAGACCACCTTGTGGGAAATCCCGGCGCTGTCGATCCTCAGCGAGCTGCGCTCACGGGCGGTGCTGAAGGGCATGGGCAAGTTCGAGCTGCAGGTGTTTTACGCCCGCGCCATGACGCGCACCTGGGACAAGATCCTGCGGCTTAACAAGCTGAAGGGCACGCGCATTGCCGATTTCGGCACCCGCCGCCGTCACGGCTTTTTGTGGCAGGACTGGTGCGTGCAGGCCATGGGCGAAGGATTGGGTGACGCCTTTTCCGGCACCAGCAATTGTCTCATCGCCATGCGCCGCGAGGTCGAAGCCGTCGGCACCAACGCGCACGAGCTGCCGATGGTCTATGCGGCGCTGGCCACCGACGATACCGCACTCAGGGCCGCGCCCTATCAGGTGCTGGCCGACTGGCAGCAGGACTACGACGGCAACCTGCGCATCGTGCTGGCCGATACCTTTGGATCGACCGAATTCCTGAAAAACGCTCCGGACTGGGTGGATCGCTGGACCGGCATCCGGATCGATAGCGGCGATCCGTTCGAGAAGGGCGAGGAGGCGATCGCCTGGTGGGGGGCGCGCGGCCAGGACCCCAGGGACAAGCTGATCATCTTTTCCGATGGCCTCGATGTAGAGCGCATGGAGGCGCTGCACGCCCGCTTTTCCGGGCGGGTGCGGCTGGGCTTTGGCTGGGGCACGCTGCTCACCAACGACTTCCGCGGCCTCGCCCCCGGGCGCGGCACCGATCCCGTCAGCCTGGTGTGCAAGGTCTGGTCCGCCGATGGCCGGCCGGCGGTGAAACTGTCGGACAATCCGTCCAAGGCGACTGGTCCGAGCACCGAGATCGCACGCTACAAGCGGGTGTTCCATACCGAGGCGCAGAAGGCGCTGCCGGTGACGGTGTAGCAAGTTAAACGGGGAAGTTAAACGGGGACAGTTTACTTATATCGCGCTGAAGACTCTTGGTCGTTGCGGTGGCAGTGACGCGATATAAGTAAACTGTCCCCGTTTAGCTTCGGTCAGAACCGGATGATCATGCCGCCGGTGACGCTGTCGATGGCTTGCGAATTCACCGTTGCCACCGGACTATCGGGCTTGCTGAGAAGACTGGCGTCGGCGATGGCACCATTGGTATCGTAGCTATTCCGCTGCCAGTGCACGTACACGTTGCTGGCCGCCGCATCGATAGCCTGGTCGATGCCGAGGCCGAACAGGTGGGCGCTGGTGTCGTTGCGCAGGCCGTTGTCCTGGCGCAGGTATTGGGCGTAGACGTTGGTAACGCCGAGGCCGGTGACATTCTTCTGCCAGCCGCCTTCCACGAACCAGTTCGTGATGTCCTGGCGGGTGGCGCGGGCGGCGTAGGCCCGGCCGTATTCGCCGCTGACGAACAGGCCCGACGCTTCGTCCCAGATCGAGCCCGAGATCGCCAACTCGCGCAGGGTGCTGTTGGCTGCATCGGTCAGGGGGTCGAACGCGCTGGAGTCGCCGTTCTGCGTCTGGTGATCGGCGCCGTCCAGGCGCGACGAGGTCTGATACCCGATCCCGGCCTCGGCGTTGAGGGACTTGAACTTGCCGACCCAGGTGAGGGCGGCCGAGGCGGTGTCGTCGCCCCCGATATCAGCCTGAAACTTGAAGCCGTTGACGGTCGGCGACAGATACATCAGCCGGTTCTCGAGGTTGTCGACCCATTCCTGCAGCAGCTGGCCGTAGGTGATGTCGGTGAGAGCGCCCGAGGTGTCGCGCAGCCGGAAGTCGCCGACGAAGCGCGCGCCTGCGAGCCCGCCAACCGTGGCGCCACCGAAGTTGAGGTAGATGGCGTTGTCCGACGCGGAATACATGTTGCCGAGCCGCAATTCGCCGAGGTGTTTGCTGAGCAGATAGACATAGGTCGGGTCAGCGCCGAGCTCCGGCCCGGATTGGTGATCGACCTGATAGTTCTCACCGCCGAAATCGTCGGCGAGGGTCATCGAGAAGCCGGCCGCGGTGTCGGAGCTGATCGCGGCCACCCCCTCAAACACGAGGTTCGAACCGCTGCCCGCGACATTGCCGAAGTAGACGTCGCTGTGGTGGTCGAACGGAAAGGCCGGATCGAGCGGGCCGTTGCCGTCGTTCCAATACATGATGTTGGCGTGCACCCGGCCCGAGACGGTGAGGCTGACCTTGCGGTTGCCTTTGCGCGCCGTGGTGGCTTCGAGGACGGCGACCCGCTCCTCAAGATCGGCGCAGCAGTCGCCGCCGAGATCGGCCGCCAGGACCGGGACGGGCGCCAGGCCCATGCCGAGGCCCATGCCCAGGCCAAGTGCAACCAGGGCCGTGGCCCGCAACAGACTGGCCCTGAAGCCAGTGAAACTCAAAACGCCCCCGCGCATGACGCAACTCCGCTACGCAACCGTTTTACCATATGTCAAGGACGAGCATGTCTCGTTTTGACGCCTCTGAGCATTACCGGAATTACGCTCCGGCTGGCCCTCTTCGGGGCGGATTTGCTAGTTTCATCAATATGTAAACGGATTAGTCCCACAGGGCAACGCGAAGGAAGGAAATTCGGCGCGATTGTGTTTGTTCTGTGGCGAATCGGGCACGCACGGGTGGCGGGGTAAACGGGGACAGTTTACCTATTTCAGAAACGCTGCCTCAAATTGACAGGACCATCTGTGAAATAGGTAAACTGTCCCCGTTTACTTCAAGGTCCTGACACCGGAGCGCATATGCAAAAGAGGCGCCCCGAAGGACGCCTCTGATGTGGTTGTCGTGGTGGTTGGTGGGCGAGTTAGAACTTGATGCCCATGCCGGCGGTGATGGCGCTGATCGACTGCGTCACGTCGTTACCGACCGCAGTGTCGATCGCCGAGTTCTCGTACAGCACGAACACATTGGCCGCTGCGCTGTCGATGGCCTGATCGAGACCAACGCTCCAGGTGTGAGCAGCAGAGCTATCCGTAACGACAAGGTCGGCAACGTTGAGGCTGCGGTCATAGCCAACGTAGAGCGTCGTGACGCCGAGGCCGCTCACGTTCTTGCCCCAGCCGCCCTGAACGTTCCAGTTCGTGGGGTCCGTAAAGCCAACCAAGTTAATGTCCTGCTTGGTCCATGCGCCTTGCAGGAAGAGGCCCGAATTGCTCTCCTTGATGCCGGCGGACAGACCCGTGAACTTGCCGTTGAAGTTGCCAGCCCCATCAACACGGCTGTCTTCACCGTAGCCGGCGCCCAAGCCAACCGAGACCGTACCGAAGGTCTGGGCGAAGTTGACGCCCACGCCCCACTTGTCATCGCCATGCACGCTGGCGTTGAAAGACAGGCCGCCGAAGGCGTTGGAGATGTAGCGCAGGCCGTTCTCGCCACCTTGCTCAAGTGTCTTGAGATACGTTCCGTAGGTGTTGCCGGTGAAGAGCGCCATTGGCAGCGGCGCAGCAAGAACGTGTTGGTTGCGCGACCGGCCGTCAGGCCATTCACCCACGAGCCGTTGAAGTTGACGTTGAACTGGTCGCCGGCGCTGTCGATCTTGCCGAGCTGCAAGGTGCCGAGCGACTTGCTGGTCAGGAAGACATAGGTGTTGGCCGATGACACGCCATTCGAACCAGCGGTCTCATGCGAGACTTGCGTGTTGCCTGACGTATCGCCTGACGCATCGATGAAGTTGTCCTCGCCACCGTGGGTGCCACCATTCAGCGCGGTGACGCCGAGTTCGATATAGTAGCCAGCGGTCACATCCGAAGAGATCCTAGCGTCGCCCTTGAAGATCAGCTGCGGGCCGTTGCCCGAACGATCACCGAAGTACAGGTCACTGGAGTGATCGAAGGACCGTAGTCGCCATTAGTACGTCCGTTCACGGCGTTCGGACCCGGTCGAACTCTCCGTCCAATACGTCATGGTCGCCGCAACACGGCCCGTGATCGTCAGGCTGACCTTGCGGTTGCCCTTACGGACGGTCGTGGCTTCGAGTTCGGCGACGCGCTCTTCGAGGTCGGCGCAGCAGTCGCCGCCGAGATCGGCAGCGCGGGCGGCCGTCGGGGTCATGGTGACGCCGCCGACGAGGATACCAGCAGCGGCCAACAAGGCCAACGTGCTGGTGGTTTTGAGAAGTCCCCCAATCATAATTTTACTCTCCACTCACTGTTACAACTCATGCCCGGATGGAAGGATGCCCATCCGGACTACCGTTTTGTGACAGCCTGCCCCCTGAGATCAGGTTTCCGGCCTTGTCGCGTCACCAACCGAGGCCAGACATACGCTGGTCCGGGAGGAGACGTAAACGGCGAGTTAACAGAAATCGTGAGTTTACCACTCGCTTGTGGCGAATCAGTCACATCGAGCGGCTGGGGGAGTTACAGGGGAAGTGCTTAAGCTCAGTTCGAGGCTTTTCGGGGATGGATGACGCAAGGCTCTGATTTCAAACGAAAGTTTTAGACGGTTTCAGACGTTGCAGGGGCACCGGAAGAGACAAAAGCCGCAAACGGCGCTGCACACCGGGAGAGCAGGGGAGATCTGGCGACTTACGGGCGACGCGACAACGGGCCGGGCCTCAGGTCTTCGATCCCGTCCCCGGCACGCAGCGCCGTTTGCGGAAAAGAGGCCTCCGGGGAGGCCTCTTCGAGGTTTCGTGCAATCCGCGAGGCGGATCAGAAGCCGATGGTCATGCCGGCGGTGATGGCCGAGATGGACTGGGTGACGTCGGGGCCAGCTGCGAACGGAGCAATCGCCGCCGAACGCTGCTCGACGTATCGATCGCCGTGTTCTCGTAGGTCAGATAGACGTGAGCGTTGGCGGAGCTGATCGCCTGATCGAGACCAACGGTGAGCGTGTGCGCAGCGCTGCCGAGCCCGGCAACATCGGTCGACTTGTCGTAGCCAACAAACACCGTGGTATCGCCTGCGCCCGAGACGTTCTTGGCCCAACCGCCAGCAACGTACCAGTTGACGGGAACCACCGTGGTCGATGTCCTCACGCTTGGCATAGGTGCCCTGCAGGAACAGACCCGAGCTGCTCTCCTTGATGCCAGCCGACAGACCCAGATAGGTTGCGTTCTTGTCCGCGACGCCGTCAACGCGCGAGTTCTTGCCGTAACCAACGCCAGCGGCGATGCTGACGGTGTTGAACGAGCCAGCGTAGTTGGCGCCGACGCCCCACTTGTCATCGCCATGTGCGCTGGCGGTGACCGAGAAGCCGCCAAAGCTGCTCGAGTTGAAGCGGATGCCGTTCTCGCCGCCAGGCGTCAGCGTGCTGAGGTAGGTGCCGTAGGTGCGGCCGGTGAACAGACCAGCAGCGTTGCGCAGCATGAAGCTGGTGGTCGCAAGTCCGGTCGTGCGGCTGTCGCCCATCGAGGCGCCGTTGAAGTTGACGCCGTAAGCATCGCCCGAGTTGTCGATTTTGCCGAGCTGGATCTGACCCAGGCTCTTGCTGGTCAGATAGACATAGGTGTTGGCAGTGCCGATGGAACCGCCATGGCCCTGATGGCTGACCTGGGTGTCGCTGCCGCCGCTGATGGCGCTGTCGCCGATTTCCAGGTAGTAGCCAGCCGTCAGATCGGACGTAGCCTTGGCTTCGCCCTTGAAAATCAGGTTGGCGCCGTTGTTCGAGTGATCGCCGAAGTACAGGTCGCTGCTGTGGTCGAAGGCACCGTTGCCGCCGTGTTGGGCGAGCGCCGCGTTGCCGTTGCGTCGCAGCGGTCTTCGGACCCGTCGAGCTCTCCGTCCAATACGTCATCGTCGCCGACACGCGGCCGGTGATCGTCAGGCTGACGCGCTTGTTACCCTTCGACCGTGGTCGCCTCAAGATTGGCGACGCGCTCTTCCAGGTCGGCGCAGCAATCGCCGCCGAGGTCGGCAGCGCGGGCGGCCGACGGAGCGGCAATGCCGCCCACGAGAATGCCAGCAGCGGCCAACAGGGCCAGCGTGCTGGTTGATTTCAGAAGTCCCCCAACCATTTTTTTTACTCTCCACTACACCGTTACAACTCGGAATGTCCGACCCGGGAGCAGCCCCGCCTCAGACCACGGAAAGCGACCGCCACTGATCCTGATTCTCCAGGAAGTCAAGTCCGCCGTCACCAACTTCCTGTCACATAATCGACGTGGAGCGGCCGCGTATATGCTTTGTTAATGTATTGCGGTGTTTTGGTTCTCGCTTGTGGCGTTATGGCCACAATGAGTGATTCCATCAGAGGCCGGATTGGCGGGCTTTTTCGATGCTTCTGGACGGAATCATGACGCGGAAATTCCTATTGTGTGCAAAGACTTGAAAGCGCTTTGAACGGGTTTTCGCTTATGGTTAGCACGTGTGCGAGCAGAAGTCTGGAGCAGGAGCCATGCGGATTTCGCGGGTGACGGAGCCCGGGACGGGCGAGGCGCGATTTCGGGGTGGAAAAGCTGTTGGGAAGCTGTGGGCGGGGGCCTCTTCTCCCCCTTTTTCAGGGGGAGAAGATGTCGCCCGAGGCGCAAGCCGAGGACACAGCGACAGATGAGGGGCAGACGCTTGCTCCGTGCCGGTGTTGAGAGGGACTGAGCAAGCGGCTGCCCCTCACCGACCGCGTGGCTCTTCGCGCTGAAACGCGCTGCGAGACGCGGTCTCCTCTCCCCCAACGCGGAAGAGCGTTGGGGGAGAGGAGGGAGCGTGCTGCGTGCGCGCATGAAAAAGAGGCGCCCCGGGTGGAGCGCCTCTGGCAGATTGTGTCGATGTGCGAGAGCGTTAGAAGCGGATGATCATGCCGCCGGTGACGCTGTCGATGGCCTGGCCGTTGACGGCCCGGTTGGCGCCGCCGGCGCTGACGTCCGGGGTAGCGTTCGTGACCACACCGTCCGTCTCGAAGGTATCGCGCTGATAATGCAGGTAGATATTGCTCGCGGCCGAGTCGATCGCCTGATCGATGCCGACGCCGAACAGATGGCCCGAGGTGTCGTTGCGCAGGCCGTTGTACTGCTTGTTGTACTGGGCATAGAGGCTGGTCAGGCCCAGGCCGCTGACGTTCTTCTGCCAGCCGCCCTCGACGAACCAGTTGGTGATGTCCTGGCGTCCGGCGATGGCCGCATAGGCGCGGCCGTATTCAGCCGACAGGAACAGGCCGGAGTTGGTGTCCCAGACCGATCCCGAGGTGCTGAGCACGCGCAGGGTGCTGTTGTTGAGGTCGGTAAGCGGCCGGAACGCAGTCGATGCGCCGTTCTGCGTCTGATGATTGACGCCATCGATGCGCGACGAGGTCTGGTAGCCGACGCCGGCTTCCAGGTTGACGGTGCCGACCCGGCCGACCCAGGCCAGCGCTGCCGAGGCGGTGTCATCGCCGCCGACATCGGCATAGAGCTTGAAGCCGCCGAGGTTCGGGGAGATGTACATCAGGCGGTTTTCGTTGTTGTCGGTCCACTCGTTCAGGATCTGCGAGTAGGTGACGTCGGTGAGACGGCCGGTGGTGTCGCGCAGGCGGAAATTGCCGACGAAACGGCTGCCTTCCAGGCCGCCGACGGTGGCGGCGCCGAAGTTAAGGTAGGCGGCGTTGTCCGAGGCCGACGGCATGTTGCCCAGGCGCAGTTCGCCCAGCGTCTTCGACGACAGGAACACATAGGTGGTGTCGCTGGTCAGCGCCGGACCCTTCTGATGGCCGATCTGGTCGTTGGTGCCGGCGAAGTCGTAGGCCAGCGTCATCAGGAAGCCGGCCGACAGGTCCGCCGTGACGCGGCCGGAGCCGTTCAGGACGATGTTGGTGCCCGATCCGCCGGTGTTGCCGAAGTAGACATCGCTGTTGTGATCGAACTCGGTGCCGACCTCGTTCGGGAAGTTCAGGCTGGAATTATCGTTCCAGTACATGATGTTGGCGTGCACGCGGCCCGACAGGGTCAGGCTCACCTTCTTGTTGCCCTTCTTGACGCTGGTGGCCTCAAGCTGGGCCACGCGCTCTTCCAGGTCGGCGCAGCAGTCGCCACCGAGGTCGGCTGATCGGGCGGCGGTGGGCGCAAGGGTTGCGGTGCTGATGAGAAGGCCGGCGGCGGCTGCAATAGCCAACGCGCTGGCGGATTTCGGGAATCCCCCGGTCATGATGCTCTCCACTTCACAAGTACAACTCGGATAGTCCAGGGAGGTTAGCCCCCGGACCACTTTTGTGACCGCCTGCTCCGAACGGGAGACAGGACCCCTACGCGTCACGAACCATGGCGACAGTTAAGCTGGCCGATGCCCCTCCTGTAAATGCAACGACTGTGGCATTCGGGTTGTTTTCCACGCGTATTTTGGATTGAGGCTATGGCGTGGCGTCACGACTCATGAATGTGACGCTAGGCGGGGTAATTGTGGCAGACAAGTCTCGGGGGGAGTGCAAGGAGGGACTAGGGATTAGGGATTAGGGACTAGGGATTAGTGTAGAGAAATCAATGGGTTCGATTGGGCGATGGGACGACGTCATTGCCTGATGGCGCATACGGAAAAGGGGCGCCCGATGAGCGCCCCCAAGTCCCAAGTCCCGAGTTCCTAAAACCGCACAATCATCCCGCCCGTGACGCTATCGATCGACTGCGCCTCGATGGCGCCGATCGTCCCGTCGAAGGCATTGCGCTGGTAATGCAGATAGATGTTGCTCGCCACGCTATCGATGCCCTGGTCGATGCCGATGCCCCAGAGATGGGCCGAGGTGTTGTTGGCGTGAAGATTGTCGGTGCGCTCATACTGCACATCCAGCGTGGTGGCGCCCATCCCGGTGACGTCCTTGGTCCAGCCGGCGCGGGCGTACCAGTTGGTGGCGTCCTGGCGGCCGGGGATGGCGGCGTAGGTGGCGCTGTACTGGCCGGTCAGGAACAGGCCCGTCCCGCTCTCGTAGATCGAGGCCGACAGCGCGAGCGCGCGCAGCGTATCGTGCGTGGCGTCGGTGAGCGGTTCGAGCGAGACTGCGCCGGCCTGCGGGTTCTGCTGGCCGTCCGGCGATGTCCCCGTCCTCACGGCTGGACACCTGATAGCCCACGCCGGCCGATACGCTCCATTTGCCGCGCGTCGCCGACCAGTTGAGGCCAACCGAGGCGGTATCGTCGCCGCCCACATCGGCCTTCAGCGTGAAACCGCCGAACTCCGGCGAAATGTACATGAGGCGGTTTTCCAGGTCGTCGGCCAGCTCGTAGAGCACGTGGCTGTAGGTGACGTCGGAGAGCACGCCATCGCTGTCGCGCAGGATGAAATCGCCGACAAAGCGCTGGCCGGCCAGGCCGCCGACTACGCCGGGGGCGCCGAAATCGTTGTAATAGGCGTCATCGGAGGCCGAATACTGGGCGCCGAGGCGCAATTCACCCAGCCGCTCGCTCTTCAGGAACACGTAGGTGGACTCGGAGGCCAGTTCGCCGCCGCCCTGATGCTCGATCTGCGAGTGCGCGCCGCCGAAATCGGCCTTCACGGTCATCTGGAAGCCGGCCGTCAGGTCGGACGAGATCTTGGCGTCGCCGTCGAACACGAAGCGATTGCCGCTGCCCGCGGTGTTGCCGAAGTAGACGTCGCTGAGGTGATCGAAGGGCTCGCCGGGATCGGTTGCTTTGGAATTGTCCTGCCAGGCCATGAGGTTGGCATGCACGCGGCCCGAGACGGTCAGGCTGACCTTTTTGTTGCCCTTGCGCACGGTGCTGGATTCGAGAGCGGCAACGCGCTCTTCAAGGTCGGCGCAGCAGTTGCCTCCGAGGTCGGCGGCGCGCGCGGGAGCCGTGAAGATCAGCCCCGCCGCAGCGGCAAGGATCGCAAGGGTTTGGTGGAGGCGGTCGGTCATGGCAATCCCTGCGGGCGACGTTGATCGGAAACGCGGACGGACGCGGACGACGCAACAGACGCTGACAGGGAACGAGGACGGCGCGCGAATCGGACGCGCTACGCTGCCGCGAGAGTGACCGGCGGGTTAGCGAAAGTCAAAGCCGGCGCGGGGCGAGGCGCTGGATTGGCGTCCGCCGTGGCGGTTGGGGAACAGCGGCGGGGACATGATGGTCATTTTCGACCTGACGTGGCCAAGGCAGTCTGGCACCGGCCGCCGGTCGAAAATGACCTTCGTGTCCCCAGTCTTGCCGACCCAGTCATTGCCGCTTACCCCGCAGACTGGGGACACGAAGTCCAGCTTCGGCGCGGGCGCTGGTGGTCGATGTTGGCAACGGCGCTGGCCGAAGCTGAACATCATGTCCACAAAGCAACAGGGGCGCCGGTGAGGGCGCCCCTGAAGTTAGATCGTGTAGCTGATCAGCTTAGTACTTGATCGCCATACCAGCGGTGATGGACGAGATCGTCTGAGCGGCATCGCCATTGACCGGCGTGTCGAGGGTCGAACCTTCCCACTGCAGGTACACATGGGTTTCCGCAGCGTCGATCGCCTGGTCGATGCCGACTACCGTGGTGTGCGCCACGCTGTCAAAACCTTCGACCTCGTCCTGCAGCAAGCCAGTCGACTTGTTGTAGGAGACGTGGATCGTCGTGTCGCCTGCGCCAGTTACGTTCTTGGCCCAGCCACCGTTGATGAAGAAGTTGGTGGCATCCACTGCTTCGCCAGCGGGCGGCGTTGTGCTACGGCGAGTCCAATCGCCCGACACGAACAGACCCGAGCTGCGACTCCTTGAAGCCTGCGGAGAGACCGGTGTAGTCAACATTCCAGCCATTCTCGTCGGCGTTGGCGTCCTGCCGGGTATCACGGCCATAACCAGCACCCAATCCGAAGGTGAGCGTGCCGCTGGTCATAGCGTAGTTGGCGCCAATGCCCCAACGATCGTCGCCGGCAATGCTGCCATTGAACGAGAAACCACCCATCGTCGGCGAAGCGTAGCGCAGCTCAGGATCACCGCCGTGTTCCAGCGTGCTCAGGTAGCTGGCAAACGAGCGACCTGAAAACACACCGGTCTCTGCCTCACGAACAAGGAAGCGACGGTTGGCGCGACCGGAAGAAAAACCGCCGATCCAGCTACCATCGTAGTTCACGTTGAAGAAGTCGGCAGCGCTGTCTTGCTTGCCGAGCTGCAGAGTACCAAGGCTCTTGCTCGACAAGTAGACATACACGTTGTCGTTGCTGAACGAGGTGCCCGTCGAATGCGTGATCTGGTCGAAGGCGTTGAAGTTGTTGCCGATTTCCATCGAGAAGCCAGCCACGAGATCCGAACGGATCTTGCCTTCGCCCTTGAGGACGATGTTCGGGCCGTCACCGACGTTGCCGAACGACAAGTCGTTCACGTGGTCGAACGGCCCGTTGCCGCGTGCCAATGATTCGTTGAAATCCGTTGCAGGATCATCCGGCAACGACGTCATCCGTATTCGCCGGACCGCTGTCGTTCCAGAACATCATCGCGGCAGCCACACGGCCCGTGATGGTCAGCGAAACCTTCTTGTTGCCCTTGCGGACAGTCGTTGCCTCAAGTTCCGCAACGCGGGTCTCGAGGTCGGCGCAGCAATCGCCACCGAGGTCGGCGGCGCGGGCGGTCGTCGGCAGCGAAACGCTGCCAAGCATCAGGGTCGCTGCAGCAGCGAGCGCCAGGGTGCTGGTCGTCTTCATAAGTCCCCCAGTCATATCCATCTCCACGTGAAGTGCTTTGGGTTCTTCTGGTTCGCGCCTCATGGCGCCTCCCACGTAGGCGCCGACCCTGAGCACGAATCAGCGCTCACCGCCGGAACCGGACGCTACGCACACCACCAACTGGAACTGATTTTGTGGCCAGACCCGAACGAGGCATCTTGCGATCTTGAGGGCGACTGGCCCGTCGTTGCCCGGTACAGAACCGGAGAACGGATACGCGCTGCTCGAACGGCAACTCAACTCGTGTGAGACAAGTGATAGTTGATTAGAAAAGGTTTCGTCAAAGTGACTGTGGCCTTTGCCTGGGGGAAACCGTTGACCTTGTTGCGCATTTGTCACGAGCAGACGCGCAAAAGCCCGGAAATCCGCCTCCGGAGAGAAATGAGTGTCGGCACACGACGGGCCCGGAAATAGCGTGGAGTATCGGGCGCAGGGCCGGAAATCATGAAAAATAAGCGAATCTTGCGCAAATCGATGGTGGATTCGGGGGGTGTCGGGAACTCATGGCCTTGGCATCGGCCTCCAGAGTCGGGTTCGGATCGGGATAAGGCAATGAGTGCCTGACACCCAGTCGTTTGCAGGTTGCCGGTCCTGTAAGGCACTGAGTGTCAGGCACTTGCGAGCCGCAAGGTCCTGACACTGGAGCGCGCCATGAGGACGGGGAGAGGAAAAAAGGTGCGGCGCATCACTTGCATGATGCGCCGCGCGTTACGCAGGGAACCAACCCGCCGTTAGAACTGCAGCACCATGCCGGCCAGGACGGCGTCGAAATGCTGCTTGGGCACGATGCCGGCCGGGTCGGCGAAGCTCTGGCCCGGTGTCAGCACCAGCGTGCCGCCCGACAGTGCCGAATCCAACTCGCTGCGGCGGTAGCCCAGGTACAAGGACGAGCCGATGCTATCGACGTCCTGCACCAGCCCGACGCCCCACACATGGGCTTCCGTGTCATTGGCCAACACATTGGCGCTGCGGTCATATTCGCCGTAAAGGTTGGTTTCGCCCAGGCTGGTGACGTTGCGGCGCCAGCCGGCCTTGCCGTACCAGTTGGTGGCATTGTCGCGCCCGGCGACGGCCGACTTGGTCTGCGACCAGCCGAGCGTGCCGTAGAGCCCCGAGCGGCTTTCGTAGAGCGAGCCGGACATGGCGAGCTTGAAGAGACGCGCGTTGGCCGCATCGGTCAGGCCGGTGCCCACCGACTGGCTGTCGACCGCGTCGGAGCGGCGCGACAGGTCGTAGCCGACCCCGGCCTTGATGCTGACGGTGCCGAGCGTGCGGGCGAAATACAGCGCGGCGCCATAGGTGTCGTCGCCGCCAGCCGAGCCTGCGAACTGCAGGCCGCCCACTTCGGCCGTGTAGTAGGAGACGCGCGGCACCTGGCCGTCGCTCATTTCCTGCAGCAGGTCGCCCCAGGTGACGTCGGCCAGATTGCCGTTCTCGTCGCGCAGGTAGAAGCTGCTGTTCCAGGCGCCGGGGTTCATGTTGCTGATCCAGGTCGAGGAACCGCCCAGGTCCTGGTACCAGGCGCCGTCGGCCGCGCTGTCCTGCAGGCCCAGCTGCACCTTGCCCAGGCTCTTGCTGTCCAGGAACACGTAGGTGTCGCGGATATCGATGTTGCTGCGGTTGGGATTGTGCTCGATCTGGCTGACGTCGCCGAGCTTGTCGCCCCAGGGACGGATGCTCATCGAATAGCCGGCGGTCAGGCCGTCGCGGATCTTGCCGTCGCCCGAGATGTTGAGGCGGGTCTGGCTGGTGCTGTTGTTGACCACATAGACGTTCGAGTTGGCGTCGAACATCGAGGGATCGCGCTGGTCCTTGGGGCCGAAACCGTCGGTCCACCAGATCGCGCCGGCGTTGACCCAGCCGGAGATCTTCATCGAGACCTTGCGGTTGCCGGTCTTGGCGGTGGTCAATTCAAGGGTTGCAACGCGCTCTTCGAGGTCCGAGCAGCAGTCGCCGCCGAGGTCGGCCGCGCGGGCCGGGGTTGCGGGAAAGGCGGCAGCCGCCAACCCGAGCGCCAGCGCGACCGCGAGGGGGCTGGCCTTGTACATGAGGTTCACTTTGGGCATCTCCACGATCCATCCATCAGATTTGACTAGCCGGGCGATGACGCGATGGCGCAGCCGCCCCATACGGGTTCCCCGCGCCAGACAAAGCCGGTCGCCAGGGAACCCGAACGCAGGAACGCAACTAGGAACTGAGACGCGACTGACTGAGGGAGCCTTCCGACAAGACGGCGTTCCCTAGGGGCCATTAAGCTCCCGAGGGCTTAAGACGCGGTAAAAGAACGAATCATTTCGGGGCGGTCGCGCCGGTATTTTTGGATTTGGCAAGAGCGAAGTGAGGCCATTGATCTTGCGGCGAAATGCGTGACTTGGGCACTGACCTCGGTTGGTAGGGGCGGCTTGCGGCCGCCCTCCGGCAACGAGTCCGCTGCACGAGGGCGGCCGCAAGCCGCCCCTACAGAACGGCAACGGGCCAAGTCCACCAGTTGAGCATCTGATACCGTCGGCCTGCCGCATTGACAGGCAGGCGGTTGCAGGCATGTTGGCGCGGCAATGACGCAACAGCCCGCCCGTGCAAAATCCATCCCTGTCGCCGTGGTTGGCGGCGGCGTCACAGGCATGGCGGCGGCGCTGGCGCTGGCCAGGTATGGCGCCGAGGTGGCGCTGGTGGTGCGGGCCGGGCCGCCGCCGGCCGATCTGCGCACCGCCGCGCTGTTTCCCGCCAGCGTGCAGCTGTTGCGCAATCTCAGCGTCTGGAATGGCCTCATCGCCGAGGCCGCGCCGTTGCTGGCAATCCGTATCCTTGACGACACCAGCTGGGTGCTGAAGGCGCCCGAGACGGTGTTCCGCGCCTCCGATCTGGATCAACCGGCGCTGGCCTGGAACATCGCCAACGCCCGGCTTGGCGCGGCCCTGGCCGAGGTCGGTGGCGGCGTGCGGGCGCATACGGACGATAACGACTGCCGATACGCCTGGCTATCGTGCACATGCCGACGCAGTCGAGATCGTCATGGCCGAGGGCGTCACCCTGATCGCCCAACTGGTCATTGCCGCCGACGGGCGCAACTCGCCGCTGCGGCAGGCGGCCGGCATCACGGCGCGCCAGACCACTCACGACCAGACCGCGCTGGTCACGACCTTCCAGCACAGCCGGCCGCATCACGGCGTGTCGACGGAGATGCACCGCGACGCCGGCCCGCTGACCACGGTGCCGATGCCCGACTTGGGCGGTAGAAAACGGATTGAAACAGCTATATCACAACTGAGCGGACAATTTTTACTACACATCAATTTAGCAAAAACTTTTGAGGGATTTGACGACCCAAGTTACCTCTAAAATCACTTCTTTTACAATGATACAATATCTTAATTTCTTTATATTTAAAAGAAGTTTAAACAAAATAAAAATTAATTTATGCTAAATGCACAATAGGTATTAGTACGACAATTTATAATCTCTTATAAAGCTTACCAATCAGTAGCAAAATATTTATAAAAAAATTTTAAAATTACATTTTACAATAATAAATACTATGATCATCAAAATTGTTCCCTACATCAAAGTCATCATGCTGACCGCATCCGAAAACGAAGACCACGTTTCAAATGCTCTGGAAGCGGGCGCGCGCGGTTACATTCTGAAAGGCATCGGAGCTGCTGAACTCATCCGCACGGTGCACGCCGTGCATGAAGGCGAAAGCTATGTGTCGCCCCAACTGGCAGCGCGCCTGCTGACAACAATGCGGACGCGGCCACCGGCCCCAGCGGCAGAGGACCCGCTGCCATCGCTAACGCGGCGCGAAGAACAAATTCTCGATGCCGTCGCCAATGGTAAGACAAACAAGGAAGTTGCCAAGCAGCTAAATCTCAGTGAAAAGACGGTCAAGCACTACATGACCAACATCATGCACAAGCTGCAAGTGCGCAACCGGGTTGAGGCGGCGCTGGTCGCCAAAAAGAAGTCTTTGACCTAGACCGCCGCGATCACACGCCGCCGTCGGCGTGCGCCAGCGCATACTCAAACATTGAATGCTCATGGAGCTTTTGCAAAATGTTTGTGAATGTGCAGGCCACCGTCTGCGGGCGAACACCAATGCTTGAAGCGATTTCAGCAACACTCAGCCCCTGAGCGCACCGGCTGAGAATTTGCTCCTCTCTGGGCGTAATTTCCAGAGCCCAGGGCCGCGGTTCATCACGCCAAGGTGCTGCAAGGCCCTGCGGTGAGACCAGCGATCGCGCAAGGCCGGGTGAAAATTGTGATTGGCCGTCAGCGACCGCTTTCAAATCGGCTATGACGCTGACCAGCGGCTGGCCTTTGGTCAAATAGCCAAATGCTCCGGCGGCAAAAGCCTCACTGATGCTATGCTCGCTGTCGTCTGATGAAAGGACAACGCTTTTCACAACTGGCACGTCGCGAAACAACCGGCGCACAGCTTCAAGTCCACTGCCCGGCATATGCAGATCAAGTACCAAAACATCAGGCAGGAGGGCATTACCGCCGGCAACAGCTTCATCGGCGCTGCCACCACTCGCAACAACATCAAAAATTGCAACCGAGCTCAGAGCCCTGCTCAACGCCTCGCGCATCAAAACATGATCATCAAAGATGGCGATGCGAATGGGCTTGATCATGGCGGCCCGCCGCTCGAACGCCGCGCGCGTCACCAAACCTGGAGCGTCAGCGGTGGCGCTCTCCCGCCTGGTCACGGATAACCTCTACATTGCAGCCAGGCATACGAGGTGCCGGACGTCAGAAAAGCGCACACAGCTAGCACCCACCGGCACCAGTTACGCGCTCCACAACCACTTATAACTGAATTCTGTTCGATACGCGACGGTTTGCGGCGGCTTCAGACGTAAGTCGCGGACGAATAGATAAGTTCGGCGTCGTAATATCAGACCTAGGTCTGACCGGCGCTGCGTTGCACCTCAAGCAACGACCAATCCACGCAGAAGTAGAGCCATTTTTTACCATTGACCGCCGGAGTTAATCCAAGTCACGCGGGAACATTGAGACGAACCGGGGTCGGCGCATGACATTTATGACGTAAAAGGACGGTTGCGCTTACCTCGCTATTTCCGCGGCGAGATCAGCCGCAGTCAACAAGTCGCCGGCGAGCCAACCCTGTAAATATCCGGCCGCGCGCATGAGCCGCTTCATCCGGCGCATCAAACAGCGCCGCCATTTCACACAACGCATCGAACTGTGCGCCTCGGCAGGCTTCGATCCACATCATAGCCTCTTCGTCGCCGAACTCCCGGACCATCGGCGTTGCGTCATGCCGCCAGACGATCAGCCGCCTCTGCCCGCCCTGCACTTCCGGCGGCGGGGGCGTTTCATCGCGCATGGCAACCCACAACGCGAAAACATCAGTGGTGGCGGTCACAAGCGTCGCGGAGGGATGCGGTTTGAACACGAGCCGCCCCCAATCCTCCGGGGCAAATTTCGCCAAACCGGCAACGGAGATAGACGCGTCATCAGCGGCGTCGAACGCATCGGCAAGGGCTTTTTCGAGATCTGCCAAGTCGGCCAGTGCGGGCCGGTTCTTATAGCGCTCATCCGCCCGCAGAAACGCCGGTAGCCGGCTGGCGAACCAACGCGCGTTCTGGGTTCGCGAAGGATTGGCTGCGATGTAGGCCCGCGCCAAATCGTCGAAGTCGCCGTCTCCCATATAGGCGGCAAAGATATTCAAAGTCGCTGGCGACGATTTCGGCCAGTCGGCCAGTGTAGGCATTCTTGTAGACGCCGAACAACTCGGTCCGGGTGGTTCAGGGAATTATCGAGAATGTGGGACATGACGCGCTCGTCGCCGTCGAGGATTGCCTGCTGAAACAGAGCCTGCGTTTCAGCGAGACTCAAGACGGCGGGCTTCGATGGCGCACGTTTACTGCGACCGATGCGCTATCTGCGATTTTCTGTTTTCGACATGGTGCGCATTGCCAACCGTCACTTCAATGCAAGTTCCGGCAGCATGTCGCAGGCGATGCTGCGCGCAACACTCAGTTCGGCGACAAGCTCGTCAAGCGGCGGAATGTTGTCATCACGTTCGATAATCGTCGACACGCGGCCGAAACGTTTGACCGCGGCGCGATAGAGTTCCCACACGGGCTCTGGCACCATCGCATCATGCGTGTCGATGATGTGCGTCGTCGCGTGTTCATGGCCGGCGAGATGGAACTGCACCACGCGATCGGCAGGAATGCCGTTGATGAAGTCATAGGCGTCGAAGTCGTGGTTGAAGGCGCTGACGAACACGTTGTTGACGTCGAACACAAGCCAGCATCCGGTGCGCCGCGCCATCTCGGCTATGAATTCCCATTCGGTCATTTCCGCGTGGGCAAACTGCACGTAGGTTGAGACATTCTCAATCGCGATCGGGCGTTGCAGAGTAATCCTGAACATATTAAATCCGCGACACAACATGATCGAGCGCTTCGCGCGTGTAGGGAATCGGCAACAGGTCATGAAGATTAACGCCGTGTACCCCCGTCCAGCACAAGTGGTCAGACACGAACTTTGGCTCGGTGCGATTAGCGAGGGCCTTGAGGCCGGCGAGATAGCCGTTATCGAATGGCGCCGTCGATGCGATCGACAGCGACACGCCGTGCATGACGATCGGATATTTGGCGCGAATGCGATCCAGCATTTTCAGCGGCTGACCGCCGGGCACCATGTAATTCTCTGAAATCACCTCGAACCAATCAACATCAGGACTGCCGTCGAGAATATCAGAGTAGTGTTGTGGTCTGAGACCAAGACCAAATCCAAGGTATGGCGGCTTATCGCTGGCTGGCTGCGATAGTTGTGCCTTCGGCTGTTGTTCGCGCACGGCCACCATCTTCGAGACACGCCCCGGTTGATCAGTGATTGAGACAGCATAGCGTGGAGTGAATTAAGATGCGACCCCAGCCCACAAATGGGCTGGGGCCGCGCTGTCAGATTACATCTTTTTCTCAGGTGCGGCAGCTACAGGCTCGAACTTCGCGCCTTCGACCTTAGCGCACTCAGCGGCGGTTGCTTCCGTGAAGCCCTGGCCCTTACAGGCGTTGTGACCGGCACATGCATTCTTCGCTGTCTTGCAGCCGCTGGTGCCCTTGCAGGCGTTGGCACCGACGCAATGGCCCTTAGCGTCTGCAGCCATTTCAGCGGCCGGAGCGGCAACTGCGCCAGCGAGCATAAGCGCCGCTGCAAGCGCCGCAAGCGATGCGCCTGATGTGACAGAAATCTTCATCGGATGGTCTCCATGTGATTTTTGGATAAGGTTCAAAATGCCGTCTGAAGCGATCCTCGGCCACACGCCCAGGCACGGCTTACACGACGATTACGCGCCGGACATCCGCATCGTTTCAGGGTCAGCCAAAACTAATGCGGAGTTCCGGGAAAGAATTCGGCGTTCACCGGCGGTTGTACAGGCGTTGCCTGCATCGGCACCGGGGCTACTGGGACCAATTTGCGGTCGCCCCATTCGACCCAGCCGTCCGTGCCCTCTGGAAACCAGAAGATCTTGGAATAGACCGAGTTTGGCGAGCCGCTGCACCACGTTCCAGCCCATCCAGCAATCCGACTGGCAGAAGACGATCACAGGCTTCGTCATGTCGCCGCCGGTCAACTTCAAGGCGTTGGCCTTGAGATAGGTTTCGAATTCGACTTTCAGCGTGCCCTTGCCGACGTCGGGTAACCACGTCGCGCCCGGGTATGGTTTGATGCGGTCGCAGCAGACTGCCACTCGCCGGTTTCAGGATCAGCGCCGCCGCCTTCTGACGGCATGACATCGAGCAGGATCGCGCCGTCCTTCACAAGGTCATCGAGCTTGTCGCGATCAATGCGTGTGCCGCCCGGCACGGTTTCCGGCACGGCCGCACGGTAGTGAGCGATGCGATAGCCCGGTGACCGGATCGAACGACGCCGCTTCATCGGCGCGGGCCGCCATTGCTGCGACCGTTGCGATCAGCGCTACGATCGCGAGCGAACACGCCGGTCCAATTCGATTTTCGCACGAGCCGTCTCCGCAGCAAGCCACGGCGTATCACAGTGTACGACACTGAGTCACGGCGCCGGCCGAACGGCCAGCCCCCACGGATAGCGTCCGACCTTGATCGACTTGACCGGCTTCAGTGTTTTCACGATCGATCACGGTCACATCGTTGGTGACGCCGTTGGTGGTGAACAGCAGATCTTCTTCCGGCGTCATCGCGACATGCCATACACGTTGCCCAGTGACGATGTATTTCGATGACTTCGGCTTTTTCGACGTCGATCACGGCGATGCGGGCGGCTGGCCCAAGCGCCACGAATGCGGTTTTCCCATCGCCGCTCAGCGTAATTCCGACGGGTTGGATATTTTCAACCGGAATCCCGGCAACCGCAAAACTGATCTTTTTGTCGACACCTACGCGACGCAACATCAATGATCGTCACGGTGCCGCCGATTTCAGAGGACACCCAGAGCTTTTTGCCGTCAGGCGTGAACTCGGCATGGCGCGGGCGTGGATCGACGAGGACGTTGGCGACCGGCAGCATTGTGGCAACATCAATGAAATGAGCCATATTGGTCGTCTCGGACGTCGTGACAAACATCGTATCGTCGGGCGATACCGCCATGCCTTCCGGCTCAACGCCGACATCGACCTGCTTGATCACCTCGCGCTTTTCTATATCGACAATGGTTGAGACAGCATCGTCTTCGTTGGCGATGTACAGCCGCTCTCCGTCCCGCGACACCACGAATTGCTCGGGATCGCGGCCCGATGGCAAATCATAGAGAAATTTGTCGCCGTCAGTGCCGTAGACCTGCACCGCGTCGTTATCGCTGGCACAAACATAGAAATGTTTGAAATCGCGGGAAAACGTAATCCCGCGCGGACGCTTGCCGACTTTGAAGGTGCGCACAACGTCCATCGCTTTGCTGTCGATGACCGAGACGGTATTGTCTTTTTCGTTGGACACATAAACTTCGTGAGCACGCGCCGCGAAAGACAGCAAGGCAATCGATGAACAGTCCTAGACGCCCAAATGATAAGCGTGTCAGCGTGCGCGGCAATCATAGATCCTCACTGCATTTGATTGCTCGGGGCGACCCTCCGGCCAAGCGCCAACATATGCGGTCAATTTCCAAGAATAAAATAGGGCTTGGGTCAGTACGTCCTGAACCAAGCCCCTGGATCTTGGAGGAACCGCGTGAGTTCGCCGGAACGTAATCTCGCGGTGTGTGCTGCGAAATTAGACTCATGGTACAAGGGAAAAATTCCCGAACCTGACCAGCAGATGGCATCAGTACGCCGAAGCGCCCAAACCGGTTTTTCCAACTAATTGCCTATATGGAGCAACAGGGGCGCGCTTTAGTCTCTGACACAAAACGGGATAGAGATTCCGAAGACATCGTGGGAAGGAACGTCCATACTATGCGCAATCGCCTATTTTTGGCGGCCATCGTGGCTTGCCTCGGGTTTGCACCGCAATTGAGCTCGCTCGTCGCCGCTCATGGCGATGTCACCCCGCAGCCGATCGACGTGGAAGGTCTGCCGGTATTGAAAGATGGTGAATGGCTGACTGAAAATCCCTACCGTGCGGACGCTGCGGCCAAGGAAAAGGCCGTGGAAATCGGCGCATCCGGCTATAACCAGAACTGCGCACGGTGCCACGGACTTCAGGTTATTTCTGGCGGCATAGCCCCGGATTTGCGCTATCTGGAACTCGGCAAGGCGGGCGACGAATGGTTCATTCAGCGCATCCGCCATGGCGCAAAAAAGCCCGATGGTTCAACGATGATGCCGGGTTTTGAAGGCACGTTTAAACAGGAAGCGATGTGGGCCATTCGCACCTACATCGAATCCGTTCATCAGGAACAATGATGAACCGCAAGTTGACAGTGGACATTTGCGGCGCGCACGGCATCGGACCTGCGCGCTGCTCTGCGTTCTGCCAGCCGGCACATTTGCCCGCCCGCTAGATGACGTCATCGCCAGCAAAGTTCTGAAAGTCGTCGCCTATGCCGACAACGCGCCGTTTTCATGGGAGCGACAACGGCGCTATTACCGGCATCGACATCGATCTTGGCCGCGCAGTTGCCAAGGAACTCGGCGTCGATGCTGAATTCATCCTCAGAATTGCTGGCGAAAAAGTTGACGACGATCTGCGCGCCAACGTCTGGAAAGGGCCCGCTGACTGGCGGCGGCGTTGGTGACATCATGTTGCACGTGCCAACGGATCGCGAGTTGGCCATGCGCAACAAAGAAGCCGTCGTCGGCAATCCGTATTTTCAGGAAACGATTGCGCGTCGCGATTGACACAAAGAACAGTTGCCAAAGACAGCACTTTTGACATGTTCAAGACGCAAAAGATCGGCGTCAAAATGGCAACGGTTTCCGACTACTTTCTGATGACCTACCAGGACGGCGCGTTGATTGAGAATATCGCCCATCATATCGAAAGCCCGGTTGGCGCCAAGGAATTCATAGGTGGCGAAGTTGCAGGCCTGCTCGGTGTTCGTTCGGAAACCGAAGGCGTATTGCATAATCTTGGCGGCAAAGCTGACTACATCACGCCGGATATGGATGGCATTGTGCGGACGCAGTGGGTCGTCGGCACAGCCGTCAATGAAAAAAGCCGGGATCTCAGCTATGCCGTCGGGGCGGCTATCGGGAAATTGAGAGATAGTGGCGCGTTACAGAAAATATTTGTCAAGTATGGCGTAACTTACATGCCACCGCCCGCAAGCTGATAGTATAGCGTGACGATCATAGGGAGAACCATCTCGATGCGCCGCTTTATTCGCTCTAGCCCTGTTTGCCGTCCCGGCGATGTCATATCCGGTCGTTCTTGCGGCAAGCCCAGCCGATCCGCTCGGATCGCCGGTATGGCATGATCTGGCCAAAAAGACATTCGGCGATGCTGAAGTCGTCTTTGACGACCGAGTCAAGGTCACTGTTCCAGGGATCGTTGAAAATCAGGCGCAGGTGCCGGTCAGCGCGGATGCCCGGGCAATTGCCAACGTTGAGCAGCCTGATCGTTCTGACGGACCTCAATCCCATCCAGCATGTGCTTGACGATGACGCCGGTGCCGAATAAAGCCGAAGCCTTCGTCTCATTCCGTATGAAGATTGAGCAGGCGACACCGGTTCGCGCTGCCGCTTTGACATCGGACGGCGTGTGGCACGTCGGTGGTGTGTTCCTTGAAGCGGCTGGCGGGGGATGTTCGTCACCTGCCATGGCACGCGGTGATGCCGATTGGACAGTGACGCTCGGCAATGCGCAGGGGCGCATCTGGCGAAATTCCGATGGAACGGCGCGGCTGAGGCTGCGTATTCGCCATCCGATGGACACAGGCCTTGCCAAGGACAATACGCCAGCGTTTTTCATCGAAAAATTCGACGTCAAAGGCGCGTCCGGCGACGCCTTGGCAACCGTCGAAATGTTCGAGCCCGTGTCTCGAGGATCCAACACTGACACTGAGTGTGAAACCTGCGGCATCAGACGCCAGCGTCACGATCGACGGGCGCGATAACAACGGCAATGTTTATCGCTCGGTCGTGCCCGCGCCGTGGAACCAAAGCGCCCTTGATGCGGCCAGTCCATCGCAGCCGTGACCGTCGTGATCGCGTCCCACCCACTGCCAGACGACGATTGTGATCCAACCCGCCGTCATTTGCTTCGGCTTGCGGCCGCCAGCATCGCTGTTCCGCTGTTACCAATGTTCGTCGCAGAGGCGGCTCCGCTGACCTACGGCTTAAAGCCGCTCAAGCTGGACGATGGCGCGTGGATGATTGCGGGGGCTCAGGAAGCGATCACCTTCGAAAATGGTGGCGCGATCGCCAACATCACTATTCTCGATTCATCCGATGGCGCGATCATCGTCGATACCGGACCGTCGCGCCGCTTTGGCGAAGAGCTGGCAAGGCTGGCGCGCACGCTGACTGGAAAAGACATCGCGCGTGTGTATCTCACGCATTTTCATCCCGATCACGTGTTCGGCAATCAAGGATTTGACGCCGCAAAAATCGCTGCCCCCGAAGGCGTCATCAAGGGCTTGCAAGACCTCGGCAACGGTTTTTCTGATGCGATGTATTACATCGCCCGCGATTGGATGCGTGGCACCGAAGTGGTCTTGCCAACAACGGCCGTCAACGAAAGCGTTGAAGACTTCGGCGGACGGCGTTTGCGTTTGCTGCCGCGCGCTGGTCACACCGTCTGCGGATCTAGCAATTTACGAGGAAAAGAGTGGCTTACTGATCTGCGGAGATCTCGCGTTCCTTGATCGCGCGCCGACAACGCCGCACGCTGATCTAGCAATCTGGCGAACAACCCTGCAATGAGTTGGCTGGCATCGACTGCAAGAGGTTGGTTCCGGGTCATGGTCCCGCAGAGACAGCGAAGCGTGGCGATTGCGCAAACGCAAGATTGGCTGAGCGCGATAGAAGAGTATTATCCGGCGTTGTTTTGAACAGGGTTTGGATATGACCGAAGCGATGAGCTGCAACACTTCCAGCAAGTCTGGAAAGCATTGCGTTGGCGCGTTACGAATTCGGCCGCTCCGTCATGCATCTTGTATCCAAAGCTTGAAGCCGCGAATTTGCCGAGCGTCGGTGCACGCCAAAATTAGATCATTCAACTTTGGTATTGGATGCACGCAAGCAAAGACTGCAGTGCGTCATATACTAATTGTCAATTAGAGGCTGATTGCCTCTGCGGTAGTTTCCCGCGCAGGTAAACTTCCGATCAATCTGCCGACAAAAAAACCGGAAGTGGCCTTAGGGAACTTATCAAGGAGACGCCCATGAAGGGTTTGAAGTGGCTCGCCACTGCGAGCGCGTTAGCGCTTGCTGTTTGCGCAGCACCGGCTTTTGCCGACGTTTCGATTGAAGATATTGTCAATGATGCAAAGACCACAAACGACGTCGTGACCTCAGGTCTCGGCGGTCAGGGACAGCGGTATAGCCCGCTGAAGAGCGTACTAAAGAAAACGTTGGCTCATTGGTTCCTGCTTGGGCGATGTCGCTCGGCGGCGAAAAAATGCGCGGCCAGGAATCACAGCCGCTCGTCAAAGACGGCGTGATGTACATCACGGGTTCGTATAGCCGCATCTGGGCCATCGACGTCAAGACCGGCCGGGAAATCTGGCAGTACGATCACCGTTTGCCAGAAGGCATTCTGCCATGCTGTGACGTCGTCAACCGCGGCGCTGCGCTCGTCGGCAAGAACGTGGTTTTCGTCACACTTGACGCCAAGCTCGTCTCTCTCGACCAGAAGACCGGCAAGGTCGTTTGGACCAAGGAAGTCGACGATTTCAAGAGCGGCTATTCGATTTCAGCTGCGCCGCTGATCGTCCCGTCAAAAGCCCACGGCCCGTTGATCGTCAACGGCGTTTCAGGTGGCGAATTCGGCATTGTTGGCCGCGTTGAAGCCCGCAAGGCAGACACCGGTGAAGTCGTCTGGTCACGCCCGACCATCGAAGGTCACATGGGCATGCTGAACGGCAAGGAATCAACGATGACCGGCAAGAAGAACGAAAGCTGGCCGGGCGACCTTTGGAAGACCGGCGGCGGCTCAACCTGGATGGGCGGCACCTACGACGCCGAAACCAACCAGATCTTTGTTGGAACGGGTAACCCGGCGCCGTGGAACAGCCACATGCGTCCCGGCGACAACAAGTGGACATGCTCGCGCATTGCCCTTGATCCGGAAACCGGCGAGATCAAGTGGGGCTATCAGACCACGCCGAACGACGGCTGGGATTTTGATGGCAGCAACGAACTCGTCTCGTTCGACATGGGTGGCACGAAGGCTGCCGCAACCGCCGACCGTAACGGCTTCTTCTACGTTCTCGATCGCACCAACGGCAAGTTCATCTCGGGCACGCCGTTTGTCGAAAAGATCACGTGGGCCAAGGAAATCGGCAAGGACGGCCGTCCGGTCTTTAACGCCGACAACCGCCCAGGCGACCCGAAGGGTTCGAAGGACGGCAAGAAGGGTGCGGAAGTGTTCGCGGTCCCGAGCTTCCTCGGCGGCAAGAACCAGCAGCCGATGGCCTACAGCCCGGATACCAAGCTGTTCTACGTCCCAGCCAACGAATGGGGCATGGACATTCACAACGAGCCCGTCACCTACAAGAAGGGTGCGGCTTACCTCGGCGCCGGCTTCACAATTAAGCCGACGTTTGAAGACCACATCGGTGCACTCAAGGCGATTGATCCGGCGACCGGCAAGATCGTTTGGCAGAACAACAACAAAGCACCACTCTGGGGCGGCGTGTTGACGACCGGCGGCGGTCTCGTGTTCTACGGAACGCCTGAAGGCGAACTTAAAGCTGTTGACGACGCGACCGGCAAGGAGCTTTGGAGCTTCAACACGGGTTCTGGCGTCGTTGCTCCTCCGATCACCTGGGAACAGGACGGCGAGCAGATGGTTTCGGTTATCTCCGGTTGGGGCGGCGCAGTTCCTCTGTGGGGCGGTGAAGTTGCTAAGACGGTTGCCAACCTGAACCAGGGCGGCATGGTCTGGACGTTCAAGCTGCCGAAGAAGGTGGCTGCGAACTAAGTACGGCAACGCGCGGTTCTCATCGGACCGCGCGTTGCGTTTCTCTCAAAACTTTAAGGCGGGCCCGATTGCGGCTCGCCTTTTTTGTTGCCGGCACGATAGGGTGAATGACGCAAGAGCAGAGGATGGCTAGCCGGTGCGATTAAAACTCTGGACTGTGTTTGGCCGTGTTGATCGCAGCAGCGCCGGTTGCAAGCCGGGCAGATGCAGACGCCGCCGCCGACACAGCACTCGTCATTGCCGTTGATGTTTCGCAGTCGGTCGATGAGAACCGCTACAAAATCCAGATGGATGGCATTGCCGCCGCTTTCGAAGATCCAAGCGTGATTGCGGCCATTACGAGCGGTGCCAACGGACAGATTCTGGTCACGCTCGTCACGTGGTCCGACACCGCCGAAACAGCATTGCCGTGGCGTCTGATCCGCAACAAAGACGACGCGCTGAGCACTGCCGCCGCCATCCGCGCCCTGCCGCCACGATCGGGTGAGTTCACTTGCATGGCCCGCATGCTTCGCGCCTTGCAAAACGGCGCACTGCTACAAATCCCGATGCCGGCGGCGCGCACCGTGGTCGATGTCTCCGGTGATGGCATCGACAATTGCGACGACACACCCGCAACCGGCATTGAACGCGACAAGATCATCGCCGCCGGCGGTGTTGTGAACGGGTTGCCAATCATCGTTGCCGGAGAAAATGACGAAATCGTCGGTTCGGGTGCTTATCGCAAGCCGGGCTACGACATCAATAACCTTAGCCCCGACAAGGACACGACCACGCTCGACACATGGTACCGGAAACATGTCATCGGCGGCCGCGGCGCGTTCATAATGCCGGCGCAGGGGCTACGAAGATTTCGGCCGGGCGTTCCGGCAGAAATTCGTCACAGAAGTCAGCGCGCTCGGAGACCGCGAAGGGACGCAGGACTGAGGTGAATACGGGCGGCTAAATACCTTATCCCAAGCGTCACGCCACTCAGCGCGGCCATCCGTAAAAACTAAATACTAATAAAATCAACAAGTTGAGAAATTTACCGCGCCAAAGTGGGGCAAAGAAAGAAATTCTTCAAACGCCATGTAACGTGATCCGTCCATTTTGCGAATACGGTATACTAACGTCTCTAACTCACCGTTTCGGGCGCGCACTGTGCGCTCCGGGTGGGCCATGACATTCTCGGCGCTCAAGAGCCAGCAAACTGACGAGGACCCTATGACCGTTTCGCCACGTTTCTTACTGTTGCGCAGGCTCATCGCGGGTGGTGCCGTGGCTGCCGGTTTAGCGATGGCAGCTCCGGCGTTCGCCGAAGACAACGAATCTGGAACGGCCTGCATAAGGACGTATTCGGTTCGCGTGAAATGCTCGACGGTACCGGCATGATGACAGTTCGATGCGCCGATCCGCGCCGAAGATGCAGCCGTCGTTCCGCTGGCTGTTAAAATGCCGGCCGCTTCGCCGGCACCGTCACCAAGTTGACGCTGGTCGTCGATAAGAACCCGATCGCCGGTCGTTGGCACATTCGCCTATGGTCCTGCTGCCGGCAAGGGCGAACGCACGCTGTCAACGCGCATCCGCATGGACCAGTATTCAGACGTGCGCGCCATCGCTGAAACGGCAGACGGCAAGCTCTATATGATCTCGCGCTTCGTGAAGGCGTCGGGCGGTTGCTCGGCA
Source organism: uncultured Alphaproteobacteria bacterium (assembly GCA_963732765.1). GTDB lineage: Bacteria > Pseudomonadota > Alphaproteobacteria > Rhizobiales > Hyphomicrobiaceae > JANYHF01. The sequence continues at coordinate 1,137,173 of CAVTAS010000010.1, forward strand.
CCGGCTGCGAAGGATGCAGAAGAGGCCGCTAAGTCGCTCGGCAAAATGCAGATCAAGACGGCCATCGGCAAAACCACCGAGGGCCTGACGCACGAAGCACAGATCATGGTCAAGCATCCGAACACCACTGGCATGCAGATGGACCAGATCAGGCCTGTACACCCCGGCGCGCTACATCAACAAGATCGAAGTCAAGACCGGCTCAGAACGTCGTGTTCTCTGTTGAAGGCGGCATCTCGTTCAGCGAAGACCCGAACATCCGCTTCAGCTACGATGGCAATCCGTCGGACGTCATGGAAGTCAAAGCCGAAGACTAGCGACGGCACCAAGTTCACGGGCAAGTCGACGCCGAGCCAATCGTAAGACGCTTCAGCTCGTGCTCAATTCTCAACGGCGCGTCAGGCTCAGCCTCACGCGCCGTTCGTTTAAGTGACACTCGGCTCGCGACACGCCGGAACGACCGTAGCCGATGACAACAAAACTCACCAACGATGAGCTGCAGCCAGTGCGCGGCGGCGGCTTGTTGCATCGCCGCCTGCTCTTGAAAAGCGGCTTGGTGTTGGCGACGGCCGGTGCCGCTGGGCCGCGCACTCGCGCACGAAGCACCCGCAAAGGCCGCGGAAAATCTGGCGTCGCCGTCGTGGATGCATCGAACCGGCCAGCCGTTCACGCCTATGGCAGCCCGTCGAAATATGAAAACCGCACGCATGCGCAACATCGGCGGCAACCGCGACCTCGCCGGCAACGGCGTATCGTGGACGCCGCTTGAGGATCTCGAAGGCATCATCACGCCGAGCGGCCTGCACTTCGAGCGCCATCACAACGGCGTGCCTGAAATCGACCCGGCACAGCATCGGCTCGTGATCCACGGCTTGGTCAAGCAGCCGCTGATGTTCACGGTCGAGAACCTGCTGCGCTATCCGATGCAGTCGCATCTGATCTTTCATCGAATGCGGCGGCAACAGCAACGCCGGCTGGCATCAGGAGCCGATCCAGCGGCCGCTCGGCTCTTTCCATGGCCTGGTGTCATGCAGCGAATGGACCGGCGTGCCGCTGGCGGTGTTGTTCGATCAAGCGGGCATCGATCCGAAAGCAACCTGGGTCATCGCCGAAGGCGCCGACGGCGCGGTGATGAAGTCTCGCTGCCGCTCGCCAAGCTGATGGAGGACGCAATCATCGCGCTCTACCAGAACGGCGAACGCATCCGGCCGGAGAATGGCTATCCGATGCGGCTGGTCGTGCCCGGCTGGGAAGGCGTCGTGAACGTCAAATGGTTGCGCCGCCTGCAGCTGACGACCGAGCCCGTCATGGCGCGCAACGAAACCGTCAAAATACACCGAGCTGCTGCCGACCGGCAAAGCGCGCCAGTTCACCTTTGTGATGGAAGCGAAGTCGCTGATCACCTCGCCGTCGGCTGGGCAGAAGATGCACGGGCCGGACGTCTATGAAATCCGCGGCCTCGCTTGGAGCGGCCGCGGCAAAGTCGCGAAAGTCGAAGTCTCCGCCGATGGCGGCAAATCGTGGGCCGAAGCCGCGTTGCAAGGGCCGGTGCTGCCGCGCTGCTTCACCCGCTTCCGAATGCCGTGGAACTGGAACGGCAAACCTGCCGTTCTCAAAAGCCGCGCCACCGACGAAACCGGATACGTCCAGCCCGAACGCGACGTGCTCGTCAAAGAGCGCGGCCGCAACGGCTATTTCCATTACAACGCCATCGTCGCCTGGGGCATCGATGAAGACGGAGCGATCAGCCATGTCTATGCTTAAAGCGCGCGCGTTGCTCGCAGTCATTGCTCTTGCAGCAACGGTTGCTGTCCGCGTTGGCAGCGGACGACGTCAAAGCCCCGCACCTCGGCACGCCGATGACGGCGGACGACGTCGCCAAATGGGACCTGACCATTTTCCCCGACGGCCGCGGACTGCCAGAAGGCAAAGGCACTGCGCCAAGGATGGCAAAGTCATTTTCGCCAACCAGTGCGCTGGCTGTCACGGCGAGGGCGGACGCGGCGGCACGGCGGAAGAACTCGTCAGCGAACCGCAATCGCTGAAAGAGGAAGCCGCCAGCAAAGCCATCGGCCCGTATTGGCCGTATGCGACGACAGTGTTCGACTTCATCCGCCGGTCAATGCCGCCGGACGCGCCGGGATCGCTTTCAGCCGATGAGCTTTACGCGGTGACGGCCTATCTTGCTGGCCGCCAACAAGGTCATTGCCGAGAACGACGAGATGAACGCCAAAACACTTGCTGCCGTCAAAATGCCCAATCGCGACGGCTTCGAATGGATCGACGTCAAGAAATAGTGGCTGTCACAGACCCTGTTGCAAATCTGCCGAGCGTTGCGCCACAGCGGCGCGGCACGCCTGAACCCTATTGAAATCGCAGCCCACCTGCCCTATTCCCGCGTCTGACGTGCGCGACAGGATACGCGCGTCTCGCCCCCGGCGCGCAAGCTGGACGAACGCTTAAGGAGCAGCTTTTGGATAACGTTCTCATCATCGGGGCGGGAGCCGCCGGCTCTGTTACGGCGCAAAAATGCGCGATGAACCGCGACGTGTTCAAGAAAATCCACCTCGCCTCGCGCCGCCTCGAAAGCTGCGAGAAGGTCGCCAAGCAGTGCAAGACCAAGATCGACATTTCGCAGGTCGATGCCGACAACGTCGCCGCCACCGTCAAGCTGATCAAGAAGGTCAAGCCCGACCTGGTCATCAACATGGCGCTGCCCTATCAAGACCTGCCGATCATGGATGCGTGCCTGGAGACCGGCGTGCACTACATGGACACCGCCAACTACGAGCCGCGCGACGAAGCCAAGTTCACCTACAAATGGCAGTGGCCGTATCACGCCAAGTACAAGGCCAAGGGCATCATGGCCATTCTCGGCTGCGGCTTCGATCCCGGCCAGTCGAACATCTATTGCGCCTACGCGCAGGAATTCCTGTTCGACGAGATCGAGCAGATCGACATCATCGATTGCAACGACGGCAGCCACGGCAAAGCGTTCGCAACCAACTTCAATCCGGAAATCAATCTGCGCGAAGTCACCCAGCGCGGCAAATACTGGAAAGATGGCAAGTGGATCGAAATCGACCCGCTTGTCGATTTCGCGCATGATCGACTATCCGGAAGTCGGCCCGCGCAAATCGTACCTCATCTATCACGAGGAAGAAGAAAGCCTCGTCAAGAACATCAAGGGCCTCAAGCAGATCCGCTTCTGGATGACGTTCTCGGACAACTACATCAAGCACCTCGACGTGCTGCAGAACGTCGGCATGACGCGCATCGATCCCGTGATGTACAAAGGCAATCCGGTAATCCCGATGGAGTTCCTGAAGGAGCTGCTGCCGCCGCCGTCGTCGCTCGGCAAAAACTACACCGGCCGCACCTCGATCGGCTGCATCTTCCGCGGCAAGAAGAACGGCAAGACAGAAGCGCACGATCATCTATAACGTCTGCGATCACGCCCAATGCTATAAGGAAACCGGCGCGCAAGCGGTGTCGTACACGACCGGCGTTCCGCCTGTCGTCGGCGCCATGATGCTGTTCAAGGGTCACTGGCAGGGCGCGAAAAGCGGCGTGTTCAACGTCGAGCAGCTGCCCTCCAAGCCGTTCATGGACGAAATCGGCAAGCAAGGCCTGCCGTGGCACATCAAAGAAATCAAGGTCAGCGATCAGAAAGAACTGTTTGCGGTGAAGACGTGACACCAAGCCCGCTCTTTTTCCCCAATGCAAAAGAGAGCGGGCCTTAAATTATTCTTGATTGCCCTCGATGACTGAGCGGACCATGACCCTGAAACGTGTTGCCAAAGTCATCGCAGCTCTAACACCCGTGCTTGCCGGCTGCTCGTCCTCGGGCCCACCAACCATTGCCGCAATTTCAAAGCCGGCCGCGGTCGGCACAGAGCCAACAACCGACACCGCCACCCGGGCCAGCCCGGTCATCGTGGCTCGTCCTGCAAGGGTGTATGTGATGACGTCGGTCGATCCATCGTGCCGCTCGCTAGCGGCACCCGAAATCATCATAACGCGCCCTCCCGCCAAGGGCGACATTACGTTTAAGCCGGGCCAGCAAACAACGTTAGCGGCGACCGCTCAAGGCACGTGCCTCGGACGGATGGCAACAGGCACGGGCATTTACTACACGGCGCGCGCCGGAAGCAGTGGTACAGACCAATTCGCAATCGAAGCCAAGGCTGCGACGGGCGAAGTGGCGAACCGCGTCTTCGAAGTCAAGATTACCGAATAGTCACCGCCGTTTAGCCTTCCGAAGCGACACCTCGCCCCTTCCGCCCGCAGCCGGGCGATGCCATATAACGGCGATCAGCAAGCCGCTAGGCGTGTGGGAACAGTGATCCCCTATGGCGCGCCCTCAAGGTGATCGCTTTTATCGACAGGATCTGACCGCTCCATGACCACGCTCGCGCCGAAACTTCCGCACAACATCGCGACGCCCGTCTACGTTCTCGACGAGACGGCGCTGAAAAAAAATATGACCGTCGCAGCACGCATCAAGAAGGAAGCAGGCTGCAAGATTTTGCTGGCGACCAAAGCGTTCTCACTTCCCGCCGCCTTTCCTTTGATGCGCGAAACGCTCGATGGATCAACAGCCAGCGGCGAATACGAAGCGCGCATGGGGGCTGAGGAATTCGGCAAGGAAGTGCACGTCTACTCACCGGCATTCATTCCCGGCGAAGTCGAACGGCTGACCAAAATCGCCAAGCACATCTACTTCAATTCCGCTGAACAAATTCATCGCTATCTGCCGGTTGTCAAAAAGGCGGGAGGCGTAAAGATCGGCTTGCGCATCAACCCCGGCTACAGCCAAGCAACTCTCGGCGGGCCACTCTATGACCCGTGCGCGCCGTATTCGCGTTTTGGAGCAACGCCCGACACTCTCGACGATGTTCCGTGGGATGAAGTGTCGAATTCTTCACATCCATGCATTGTGCGAAGCAAAGCACTCGGGCTCGGTGGGGCTCATCGAACACGTTGCAAAAAACTTTGCGCCGTATATTCGCAAGGTGGACGCAGTAAACTTCGGTGGCGGGCACTTCGTCAACAAGCCTGGTTATAACGTCGATGCGCTGATTAAGGCGATCAAAGCCTTTCGCGCAGAGTTCGGCGTTGACGTGATTCTGGAGCCAGGTGCCGGTCTGGTTGTCGATACCGGCTATCTCGTCGCCAGTGTGATTGGCATTCACCGCAATGTGAAGGACATCGCCATCCTAGATGCGTCGGCTTCAACGCACATGCCGGACGTCCTCGAAGTTCCCTATACGCCAAGCGTAATTGGTGCGGACATTATCCAGCCCGGAACAATCAGCGGTAAGCCACATAGCTACATCCTCGGCGGCAAGACCTGCATGACCGGCGACGTGATTGGCGAATACGCGTTCAATAAACCGCTGTCCGTCGGCGATCATGTGATCTTTACCGATATGATGCAGTACTCGTTCGTGAAGAATAATACCTTTAACGGCGTGCCTTTGCCGGATCTTGCGGTTCTTGACGAGGCAGGAACTTTCCGCGTTCTGCGAACCTTTGGCTATGCCGACTTCCGCCACAGGCTGGGTTAACACTTGTCGCCGCCGCCACGTTGCCGATTGCGGATATTGCGGCCATCGCCGCAACGTTAATCTCAGGCAATGCACTGTCCGGTCTCAAACTTTAAATTGATCTGATCCATGAAACCTGAAACACCGCACCCCGTTCTACTGTCGGATTACACGCCGCCTCCGTATCTTATCGGCAAAGTGGATCTATCAATCTCGCTCGATCCGGCGCGCGCGCAAGTCAAAGCTAAATTTCACGTTCGACGCAATCCGGAATACCCGGGCGCGCAATCCCTGCGGTTAGATGGCGAATATCTCGAACTCGTTCAATTCGGCATCAATGGCGTCGAGTTGACGACTGCGGAATATTCCCTCGACGAGACCGGCATCACGGTGTATGCGCCGCCGCAGGTGCCATTCACGCTCACAGTCACGACGTTCGTCAATCCGCAGGCCAACACGGCGCTGCAAGGCATCTATCTATCGCGCGGGGTCTATTGCTCGCAGTGCGAGGCGCAAGGCTTCCGCCGCATCACGTTCTTTACCGACCGCCCGGACGTGCTGTCCGTCTATACAGTGCGTCTCGAAGCCGATGTCAAAACTGCGCCCATTCTGCTGGCCAACGGCAACCCAACAGAACGCGGCACGCTGGCGGGCGGGCAGCGCCACTATGCGGTATGGCATGATCCACACCCTAAGCCGTCGTATCTTTTTGCGATTGTCGGCGGCGATCTGGCACCGGTTTCGTCGAACTTCAAAACCATGTCCGGCCGCGATGTCGATTTGAGAATTTACGTCGAGCATGGCAAGGAAAGCCGGGCTCATTGGGCAATGGATTCGTTGAAGCGTTCGATGATCTGGGACGAGCGCCGCTTTGGCCGTGAATACGACCTCGACGTATTCAACATCGTCGCCGTATCGGATTTCAACATGGGCGCCATGGAGAACAAAGGCCTCAATATTTTCAACGACAGGCTTATTTTTGCATCGTCAGAAACGGCGACCGACGCCAACTATGAGGCCATCGAAAGCGTCGTCGCGCATGAATATTTCCATAACTGGACCGGAAACCGGATCACCTGCCGTGACTGGTTCCAGCTCTGCCTTAAAGAAGGGCTGACAGTCTATCGTGATCAGGAATTTTCCAGCGACGAGCGCTCGCGCACCGTGCAGCGCATCTCAGACGTGCGCCAATTGCAAGCGCTGCAGTTTCCCGAAGACCAGGGTCCACTCTCGCACGCGGTGCGCCCTGAGAGTTATATCGAGATCAACAACTTCTATACAGCGACTGTTTACGAGAAGGGTGCTGAGCTCGTCCGCATGATCGAAACGATCTTGGGCCCTGAAAAATTCCGCGCCGGAATGGATCTCTATTTCGACCGCCACGACGGTGATGCCGCGACGATTGAGGATTTCCTCACCTGCTTCGAAGATGCGAGCGGACAGTCGCTTCAACATTTCAAGCTGTGGTATTCGCAATCCGGAACGCCGGAACTTGTCTGCGATTTCCGTCATGACCCGGTCAACAAAACCGCCGAACTGTGGTCCACAGAACGTCAAACCAACCACAGCCCAGCCGCAAAAAGAGCCGCTCTTTATTCCGCTCAAACTTGCGCTGCTCGGCGGCAATGGCCAGGAAATCGACCTCGAACTCCAGCGGTAAAGCTCTGCGGCCTGGCGTTTTGGCCGTCACCGAGCGCACGCAGTCGTTCAAATTCAAGAACATCGCGACCCGGCCCGTACCGTCACTGCTGCGCGGCTTCTCTGCGCCCGTCAACGTGACCATTGATCTGTCCGACAGCCGACCTCGCATTTCTGATGCGCCATGACAGCGATCTCTTCAACCGCTGGAAAGCCGGCAACCGGTTTGCGCGCACGCACCATGTTGAGCGCCCTCGCTGACGGAACGCCGGAGGCGACGGAAGCCGGCGCCGTCCGCTACGCCGCAGCTCTGGCTGCGGCACTCGAGAATCCGGGCATCGACGACGCCTATAAGGCCGAGCTGCTCAAGCTGCCAACGCCGTCCGACATCGCCCGCGAAAGGGCTCCAACGTCGATCCTGCCGCCATTCATCAAGGCACACCGCGCCTTGAGCCGGCAGTTGGCGACATCGCTCGCGCCCGTGCTTGAGAAAATTTACGCAACCGCCGCAAGCACCTGCCGTATACGCCGGATGCCGAAAGTGCCGGGCGGCGCGCTTTGCGCAACGCGGCGCTGACACTTGCTGACCAGCCGCGGCACACCTGCCGACCACACGCGGCTTGAGCGCCATTACGCCGGCGCGATCCAACATGACCGATAGCGCCCATGCGCTGTCGCTTCTTGCAGGCCTCGATATCCCAGCCCGCCGCCGGCCTTACTCAGCTTCTTCGAACGCTGGCAGGGTGATCATCTGGTCATCGACATGTGGTTCACCGCGCAGGCTCAGTCGCCGCTCGACACGACACTCGATACTGTTCGCGAATCTGACCGCGCATCCGCTGTTCAAACTCTCGACACCAAACAAGGTGCGGGCCCTGCTCGGCGCGTTCGCCATGGCCAACCCGTTGCAGTTCAACCGTGCTGACGGCGCGGGCTACGACTTCCTCGCCGGAAAGGTGCTGGAAGTTGACAAGCTTAATCCACAAGTTGCCGCCCGCCTGCTCGGTGCGTTCCGCAGCTACCGGGCGCTCGAGCCGAAGCGTCAGGCGTTGGCCGCTGCGGCCCTGAGAAGGTTGCTGCAGCACCGGACATGTCGCGCGACATCCGCGAGATTGTCATGCGCATGATCGAGGAGTAATCGCCGAGCCGCCGCGCCCTCAAAACACTCTTAAACCTCGCCAAAATTAACTTTTGCGCTGTTTGCCTCAATTCAACCTAATTCTTTTTCCGCGACATTTATTCTCCCTCGACAGGTGAGTCGCAAATCAGCGAGTTTGATTCTTCACGATCACGACAGAGCGCGTTTCTTGCTCTGCGCGCGGGGGCGCAAAGTTTAAATTTTGGGGAATTTTCAAGATGGCGTGGACCTTGTCCGCCCCTCATCGGGGAACTGTTGCCGCGACTGCGGCGGTATTCAGCAGCCATCGCCTACTCAATGTAACCGTACAACGCGCCGCCTTGCGATTGGGACGCGGCGATGTTGCCCGGGGCCTTAGCATCGGTTTCGCTGCGTTCCTTACCTTCGCTGGCGCAGCCGCCCCCAACATGCCGGCGGCAGCCATGACCGGGACTCTTGTTCGTCAGCGGCGCAATACTTGTCCTCTACGCCTCTTTCTCGTCGCGCCTCGACGCCACCCCTGATGATCGGCTTTTGCCAACAACCGGCGTGCGCGCCACAGACGGCGCGACCCAACGCACCGCCGCAAAATCCTGTTTGACCGAGTTGCTGACCGCGCAGCCAACAACGACCAATTGCGATGCCGCAGCGTTTGCACGCCTAACCTCACATATGAGCCACGAATTGCGTACGCCGCTGAACGCCATCCTCGGCTTTTCGGAAATGATGTCGAATGAGGTCTTCGGACCGCTCGGGTCAAGCGCCTACGCCGGCTATGCTCGCGACATCCACGCTAGCGGTATCTGCTTGTTGAAGTCTGCCGAAGATGCGCTCGCCATTACGTCACTGCTCACGGCGCCTGATCACCAGCATCGCTTAGCGACAGCAACGCCGCACTGGCAACTCCGAAGCGATTGCCTTCCACGCCCAAGGCTTGGCTATGCGAGGCATCACGACATCCTGCACTGTCGATGCTGATGCCGAAATGATGGCTGCGCCTCAGACTGCCCGCCAGTTACTGATTAACTTGGTTGCGGACGCGGCCCAGCGCATCGAAAATGGCGGACAACTCTCAATCGCATCACGCACCACCGACGATACCATCGAAATTCTCGTCAGTATTTCTGGCCGCACTGTTCTCTTCAGCGACTGCGGTGACAGCTTCTCCATGCTCCTCGCACGAACCCTCAGCGAGCTTTCCGGCGCAACGCTGTCAGCCGACCTGCCGCTCAGAACGCAAACCGGTGAGTGGCACGTGGCAGCCCGCTTTGCCCGCGCCGCGCAGAACGATTTCTTCGCTTGAACGTCACTGGATCTAGCGTTTGCCACTCAGTCGCGCTCGTCGCCGTCCTTGCCTTTGCCGTCGCCGTCTCCATCACGGCGGCCGCGATGACCGTGGCGGAACATATGCGGGCGGCGCTTTTCACGCCATCCTTGCAATAGGCGGCGCTCGTCGGCTGTCAGCTTCGACGCGGTATCGGCCAATGCCGCCGCTGTCGCCGATTTGAGACGGCTCTCCGCCTCTGACAATTTATCAGTCGCAGCTTTGTATTTGTCCTTATCGAACGGCTCAGCCGTGAGCGCGGCGTTCGATTCCGTCCACGCCTCACGAACCGCCTTGCGCAACGGGCGGATTGTCTGCCGCGCCGCTGTAATATCATCGCGCACCTGCTTCTGCCGGTCGCCCGGAAGGTCGCGCACAAAGCCCATCAATCCAGCGTCCTCACCGAGGCGGCCACCAGGGCCATGGCGATGATGCCACATCGCTCTGGCGATGCCGCCGACAAACAGCAGGTTCAGTGCTAGCGACGCAATCAGCACCGCTTTCATCCAACGCGGGCGCCCAGAAACTGCGCCACCAGACACTGCGCCACCATTCTCGCTCGTCGTCATAGCAAGTCCTCGTTCAAGAGACCGTCGGCTTCGTCGGACTGCGCCAACTGCTGGCCACTCGCGCCCGCGTTGTCCGATCCGCTAAAGGCCGATGTAGCGAGCGTGCCGATGGTCGCGTTCTGACCGGCCAGAATGCCGAGCGCTAAGGACGCCGCCAATGCCGCGCCAGCGTAAGAATTTGCCCGCCATTTGTTGACATGCGGTGGAGCAACCCGCTGCGAACCTTCCGCCGCCGTCCGCGGCTGACGCTCAGCGCGGGCAACGATCCGATCGACAATTTCGGTGTGACGCGCCTCGCCAATCTTCGGCGCAAACGCAAGCACCTGATCCAGTGCGCGGGCCGATGCCAGCCGGCGCTTCGCCTCGCCACTTGAAGCAACAAATGCTGACAGCCGGTCGCGCGCAGCCATTGGCCACCGGGACGCGTCCGCGCCATACGCTTCGAGCGTCGCATCCAGCATTGCCAGGGACTGCGCCTGTTGCTGAGCTTGATCCAGAGAATTAGTCATCTCTCATACGCCTCCGAAGTCCTCAGTACCGTTTTGCACCAACAAGGCTTTCCACTCGCCCTGTAATTCCGCTTTTAACTGCCGCCGGGCCCTTCCCAGCAACGACTTTACGGCTTCGTCCGATATCCCCATCACCGACGCCACTTCACTCTGGCTCATGCCTTCGTAGTGGAACAACGTCAGCGCCAGCCGTTGGCGCTCAGGCAATGTCTTCAACGCCTGATCGACCCGGCGCTGTAAAATCTTTCTCTTCCAGCGACACCTGCTGCCGCGGCGGATCTGCCTGTTCTGGCAACTCTTCCACGACCGTCAACCTTTGCCGCCCGCGCACCCGGTCGATGCACAAATTCGAAACCACGCGGCGGAGCCACGGCTTAACACCACCAATTCCGACGTCCAGCTTAGACCCCGCGCGCCACAGCCTTAAGAAAGCCTCCTGCGCCACGTCTTCGGCTTCGGCATCATCGCGCAACATGCGCCGCGCAATCCCGGTCACGGCACCGAGATGACGCTCGGTCAGGGTGCGGAACGCAGACGCGTCGCCTCTCGCCGATCGCGCGACCAGTTCGGTCTCATCACCGGCTGCGCCTGCGTCAGCGCTTGGCTTTCCGCACGTACCGTTGCCACCGCACCCCTCGGCATGTTGAACGCCCGTTGCCTTTCGACCCGTCTAATCAGGTCAGCCGCGCCAGTCTGCGCCACCTTTGCGCATCATGTCTGTAGCTGTGGAACGGCTTCATGGAAAAATTCCGTCGCTCACTGCACGGCGCTATTGGATGAGGTGATCAAAGGCCTGGTGAACAAGGCTAAGTTCCGCCTTCAAGACAGTCTCCAGAGCCTCAAACGTCTGCACCCCGCCCGCTTTGGCGAGGAGCAATTTCAGCCGCCAGGCGCCGTTTTAGGGTCGAAGCCGTGGTCCAAGCTGAGCCGGAGCAGCTGTGTCAAATCGTGGAACAGCCGGCCGGCCGCGGGTCAACTGCTCGCACGTGTCAACCGGCAATGATCCCCGCTTTGCTAAGCCGCGCCAGCGCCCCAAGCGTGTTCTGGTCGAGCACGCCGGGATGATCCGCAGCACTGACAAGTTGCAGATACTGAGCGATGAATTCAAGATCAACGAGACCGCCGCGCACTTGCTTCAAGTCCCAGATGTCGGCCGTGCCTTTTTCCATGGCGATCCGCGCCCGCATGTCGCGAACATCGGTCGTGATGACGGCGCGGTTCCGCGGCTTGGTCAACACCGCGCGGATACTGGCGTCCACCTCATCTTGCAAGCGGAACGACCCGGCAACAACGCGCGCCCGCGTCAATGCCAAGTGCTCCCAGGTCCAGGCTTCACCATTCTGATAGTCGTTGAAACTCGATAGCCGCGTCGCAACGGGTCCCTTTTGACCTGACGGACGAAGCCGCATATCAACGTCGTAGAGCCCGCCCTCCGCCGTCTGCGCCGACAGCGCGGTGATCAGGCGTTGCGTCAGCCGCGCATAATAGTGGCTGGGAGCCAATGGGCGGCGGCCATCAGACTGCACGGCACCGGCTGCGCAATCATAGATCAAGATAAGGTCGATGTCGGACGACGCGGTCATTTCGCGTCCACCGAGTTTTCCCATCGCGACGACAACAGCTTCGCCGCCGGGTACGCGCCCGTGTTCATGCTCGAACGAGCGCATGACTTCCAGCAACAGGGCGGCAATCAAACGCTCGGCAATCAGTGCGTAAGCGGCGCCTGCCTCCGCCGCCGACACACGGCCAGCCAGCACACGCACGCCGACCAGGAAAGATTGCTCGCTGCCGATGACCCGAGCCGTATCCAAAATATCCTGCATCGGATCGTCGGGAAGCTTCGAGCGCGCCAAACGGAATTCGCTTGAAAGCAGCGCGTCAAGTTCATCGGCATTGACGTCGTGACTGAGCAGGCGCGGATCAAGCACAGCGTCCAGAAGGCGGCGGCGGCGCGAGAGAATGCGCGCGAGGCGCGGCGTCGATCCCATGATGCTGGCGATCAACTGCATCAGCGACGGATTGGCCTTGAGCAGCGAGAACAGCTGCACGCCCGCCGGTAATTCACTCAAGAAATTATCGAAACTCGCAATTGCGGCGTCTGGATCTACGGTGTCGGCCAATGCCGCGATCAGCATGGGCTGCACTTCCGTCAATCGCTCAC
>CAVTAS010000011.1:0-169750 GCA_963732765.1 uncultured Alphaproteobacteria bacterium
TCTGAACGGTCAGCCATGGTCCAGCTGGTGACCACGCCAAATCGTCGACTTGCCTTGTCAAAGCCAACGGCATCAGAAACACTTGCAAATCAGTAACAACCTGTTCGAGGTCGGTCGGCGCTACAGCCATCCGCTCACGCCCCAAAAAGGCCCGCCATTGGACTTTTCGGATGGCGGCAAACTCCATGCTCAATCCGAGTGGCAATTCCAGCGGTATCGCCGTGCGGCGGCGTTCGAAGGTGCGCCGAATGGCCTCGGCAAGCTGGGAGTGGCAGAAGGAAAACGTCTGCGCGATCAGCCACAGATCGTAATAGTCTTTGAGCCTCGTATTGCCGATACCGAGAACGATCAATGCTTCGAATTTCTCCGCCACCACGGTTTCGACGGGGTAGGCCTGCAATCGAGGCGGCGGATTGCCGAGCATGGTCGGATAGTCAATCTCGACTGGCGCTGGCGTAATCACATCGCCAAATCCGATATCGACCTGAATTGGAATCTTGGCGCCGGCGATTGAAGCTGTTGTGCGCACCCGGACACCTCCGTACGCGACGTTTTCTCTGATTGCTTCGGCCCGCAGCGCGTCGGCGTCGAACGAAACACCATCGTCGGGGACGCTCACGGCGCAAATGTCCCGAAAGGTCTGGGCGATGGCGGCCACATCGTCGGCGCCGGTACCCAACAAATCGAGATCGCGCGTTGGCCGAAACGGGTTGGCCATCCAGGTGGCGAACAGCATGGCGCCTTTGAGGATGAACTGCTCGCGGTGCGCCGATGCACTCAATCGGAACAGCAGCCGCTCAAGAGCATAGCGCGTCAGCAGAACTTGAAAGTCGGACTGCTCGGCACGTGCCCGTTCCAGTAGGCGTGCACGAACCGAGGCACCCAGGTCGCGAGGCTCAGTGGGCATCGGACACCAGGGCCTCGACATAGGGTCGCATGACGGTCCAGGCCCGCATGGCTTTCGCGATGCGCCACAGATCGTCGGCCTTGAAACGGTGACCGCGCAGACCTTCGCGCAGACCTTCCAGCGCCACGTCAATGCCGACTTTGCCACGGTAGCGGAAGCAGTCGACGACCGTCCGCGCGGGGCTGGTGACCGTCACGCTAACCCCGTCGATCATGTGGCGTGCAACGTCTTTGGTCATCTGTGTGTCGGAGAACCGGACGAAGCGAATGCGCGGAGTCACGATCGTCGGCAGCCACGCTGAGCGATCGATAGCCATCCAGATCGTGGATGGCATCTGGAGCGTCAGCGCGTGAAACTGGAGAGCCGAGATCAGACAAATGACGCCTTTTGGGACAAGGGCAGTGGCCTCGGCGAGCGAGTGCTGGGCGTGAACGTTTCCATCCGGAAGCTGGTAGAGGCCGCGCGCCGGTCGCACGACAGCGCCGTCTCGTGCAAGACGCGAGAGCGTTTCGGGGCCGATACCCTCCGCCATGAAATCCTTCAGACGGAGCATGCCTCTGGTTTTCAGAAGATCAAGCGCCCGGTCACCTTGGCTGATCGATGTCCGCATCAATTGTGATGATACCTATGAAAATTATTCGTATATTGCAGAATTTATCACAGAAATCCTCGACAGCATAGCAATCAGACTTGAAGCTGCTCCACTCTCGAAATCGGCATCTGCACCGGTTGCCTCGGACGCACAACCTCGGCCCACTTGTCCATCACCGTGCGCCGTTCCTCTAGGTAGGTTGTCCTGCGGTAGGCAGCACGGACGCGGTTCTGATCCGCGTGGGCTAAAGCAGCCTCGCTGACTTCGTCGCGAGTGCCGGTTTCGGCAGCCCAGGTCTTGAACGACGTACGGAAGCCGTGGGCGGTGGCCCGCTCGCTGAGGCCCATGTCGCGCAACAGCTTGGTGAACACCATATCGGACAAAGGCGTCGCTGTTCTGCTCGGAAAGCACAGCGAGCAGTTCGGATAGGCGGCGCGCGCGGTTTCGAGGATCGAAAGACAGCTATCGCTGAGCGGCACGACGTGTTCGACCCGCCCTTTCATGCGATCCGCCGAAATGGTCCATAGCCGGCTGGCGAGATCCACTTCGCTCCAGAGCGCGCCTCGGGCTTCTCCACTGCGCGTGGCGGTCAAGATCAGGAATTCGAAAGCAAGCCGCGTCGCTGGGCGGCCATTGCGCTCGCGCAATTGCTTGATGAACGCTGCGACGTCGCCATAGGGCAACGCCGCATGATGCCTATGGTCGCGACGGCGCAGGCCAAGCTCGCGTGCTACGCCGGTGCAGGGACTGGCCTTGTCGCGGATTTCGCGCGTGATTGCCGATACAAAGATGGCATCAATTCGTTGCAGCACACGCCGGGCGGTTTCTTCCTTTGTGGTCCAGATCGGCTTCAACAGATCGATGATCTCGCTCGGCCGGATGTCGGCAACCGGGCGTCTGCCAATCTGGGAAAGGACATAGGTCTTGAGGGTCGACTCCCATTGGTCGCGGTGTTTACCGTTCGAGAGTTGACGCTCCTTGACCTGCCAGTAGGTGCGCCAGCACTCCTCGAAGGTTGGGCGGTCGTCGACGATCTCGACCACGGCGACGGGCTCGGGTGGTTTACGCGCCGCGCGCCGCTCATCGACTGGGTCGCGTCCCTCGGTGACAGCTCGCCGAATGCCGCTCGCCTTCTCCCGTGCCTGTGCCAGAGAAATCGCTGCGAGTGGCCCCAGCGAGATGTCCCGGCTCACCCCGCGAATGGCAATGCGCATGACCCACGCGCGACTGCCATTCGCCATCACGCGGAATCGCAACCCGCCGCCGTCGAGATAGACGCCTGGGCTGGTGCAGTTGCGCACGAAAGCAGGGCTCAGACGGTGCAGCATCGCGTGGCGGGTCATAAGTTCCCCACTAAGTTCCCCCTTTGACAGTCAGATGGGGGCGTTCGAGGTGAGACACCATCGGATGGCCGTTCAGGCCAAGGGAGTGGCGTCCGGCGGATGGGCCAGACTACCAAACTACTGATTTTATTGCAAATTGTGGACGCCCGCGGACCACGCCGGACGCGCGTGGAAGCCATCTGCGGCGTCACGCGGTCAAATATCGAATTGAGAACGAAAAGGGAATCTGGCGGAGAGGGTGAGATTCGAACTCACGGTACGGTTGCCCGCACACCGGTTTTCGAGACCGGCCCAATCGGCCACTCTGGCACCTCTCCATCCTTGGTCGCGCGTCTTGGCCGAAAACCGGTAACCGCTTTTCGGGACGCGCCGAACCTAAGGCCGCTGGCCAGCGGCGCGATCTTGTAACCGCTGCCACCGAGACTGGCAAGGCTGACGGTCCATCCTTCCGGTACAAATGCAATGGGGCCGGCTTTGCGGCCAGCCCCATCACAGTCTCTGCCTGAAACCAGCGATCAGCAGACCTTGCAGCCGTTCTTGCGCACGTCGCCGACCAGCGAAGTCAGTTCGTCATAGAGGTTCTCGGGTGCGCCGGGGATGACTTTCTCACCGACGTAGAAGTGGGGGGTGCCTTGGATGCCGAGTTTTTCGGCGAGAGCACGGTTGTCGGCCAACAACTTGGAGGTTTCGTCGGAGGCGACGTCAATCTTCAGCTTGGCCACATCCAGTCCGAGTTTTTCGCCGAGCTGGTAGCCGACCGCCTCGCTGTTGGCGCCCTTGTGCTGCAATAGCGCCTGATGCATTTCCCAGTACTTGCCCTGCTTGCCCGCGGCGATTGCGACGCGCGCGGCGCCTTCGCTGTCCTTGCCGAAGATCGGGAAGTCGACCATCACCACCTTGACCTTCTTATCGTTGGTCATCAGCTTGCTGATGGGATCCATGGCTTTGCGGCAATAGCCGCAGTTGTAGTCGAAGAACTCCACTACCGTGACGTCGCCCTTGGCGTCGCCAATGGCCGGCAACGCGGCATTCTTGTAGAGGCTGGACGCGTTCTCAGAGACAGCCTTGGAGGCAGCTTCCTGGCGCTGCGCTTCCATCTTGGCTTCCAGGACGCGCTGCACCTCGATCATGACTTCGGGGTTCTTGAGCAGGTAGTCCTTGATAAGGCCCCCAAGCTCAGCCTTCTGGGCATCGCTGAAACCGTCGCCAGCAGCCTGCGCCATGCCGGCGGGGCCTGACGGAACCAGCGCAACGCCGGCGCCAAGTATGGCCAAGCCGGCAACAGCAGCAATCAAGGGACGCCGGAAGGCGGCGCGAACATCTTTGAGAATCATGAGTTCTTGGTTTCCTTTTGCTCGCCAACATAGTGCCAATTCCTTTGCTCCGCGTAAATCAGCGGGGCATCACGTTGTCGCGAGACTGTTAGCAGTTACGGGCTGTCGCCTTCCTGAATGGCGAGGATGTCGTCGGCCTTGATCCAGCCTTGCGACCCCTGCGGCAACTTGGCCTGGGCGCGCTTGGCGAAGCCTTTGGCGTCCTTCAGCTTGCCCTCCAGCACCGAGGCCTGGGCACTGGCCAGGTTCGCGTTGCCCTCGTCTCCGAGGCCATAGTAGGCGGTGGCGAGCTGCCGGAAGGCGGTGGGATTGTCATCAACCACTACGGTCTTGCGCAGCAGCTTCACGACTTCGGGCAGCGCGCGCTTGTCCTGCGAGCCGAGCAGTTCCTGGGCGAGTTCGGCCTGAATGACGGCCTGGTCGGGTTTGAGCGACAGCGCTTTGCGCAACACGACCGCGGCTTCGGCGTGCTTGCCGCCACGCGAGAGAAAGTCGGCCTTCTGCTCCCAGAAGTAAGCGTTGGCGGGCTGCTCGGCGAGGATGTTGTCGATCAGGGGCAGCGCCGCCGGCAAACCGCCTCCGCTGAACGCCGCGATGGAGCGGGCGTAACGCGCCGGCAGGCTATTGTCGCTGGAGGGATAGCGGTTGAACACGGCCTGCGGGGGCTCAAGGTAGCCGATCAGCTTGGCGCGCATCAGATCGTGCCGGAGTTGCAGCCCCGCCGAATCTGATTGCTCGAAGTAGGGCGATGCCTCGGCCAGCGTCTGCAGTTGCGAGATGCGGTCGCGTGCCATGGGATGACTGCCGGTGTAGCCGCCGTTGTTGCCAACGCCTGCCAGCATCTCGTCTTCGGCGAACTTCTGGAATGTTACCAGCATGCCCTTGCCGGACTGCTTGGTGGCGGTGAGGAAGCGGATACCAGCCTGATCGGCCGAGTATTCCTGGACGCGGCGGTAGGAGAGCATCGAACGCTGCGCGACGTCGCTCGAGGCCGAGAGCACCGATTGGCCGACGCCGACTGCTGTCGATTGGCCACCCTTGGCCGCAGCAGCGCCTGCGATCATGGCGCCGATGCCCATGATCTGCATCAACATTGTCATCGACCCATCGCGGGCGATCTTGGCGCGCAGCGAAGCCAGGTGACCACCCGCGATGTGCCCGGTTTCATGGGCCAGCACGCCGATGATGGCGTTGGGCGTCTTGGCTGACGTGAGTGCGCCGGTGTTGATGAAGACGTTGCGGCCGTCGAGCACGAAGGCGTTGAAGCTGGTGTCCTGGATGACCCGGACCTTGACCTTTTGCGCGCCCAGCCCAGCCGCCTGGAAAATAGGCCGCGCATAGTCTGCCAGCAGATCCTCGATCTCGGCGTCGCGGATGAAGCGCAAGCCTTGCGCTTGCGCTTCCAAGGGTTGCAGCGCCATCAGGCTGGCAAGCAGCCCCGCTAGCCAAGTCTTTGCACGCCAGAGGGATGAAACGGTCATGGCCGCCCCCGAATTGGCATCAGGCGATGCCTACGAATGAGACTGCCAGACTACGCCCAGGTTTGAGGCGACATGACGACGCCCGGTCCAAGACCAGGGCGAAAACTGGCGGCAATTGCACCGCCAGTATCACGATCGGATCGCCAAGGCTGTTCACAGTCCCGTCAAGCGCTTCATCCACCAGCCGCGCTTGGGCGGTCCGGCCGGCTCGGACGTGCTGACAACGGGATCGGTTGGGGTCGACTGCTCCGGTGCAGCTGGCGCCGGTTCGGGGGCGTGGTGCGCTACATACGGGGCGGGCGCAGGCTCGGAAGCCAACACCTGCTGGAACGTTGAGCCAACCGCCATTGCCGCTTCCAGGTGGCGGTGGGCGATCGGCGGCGCGCTTTCGCGCACCAGCTCAGCCACATCTCCTTGGCTAGCTGGGCCCTGGCTAGCTTGGAAGCTGGCTCCAACTTGGCGGTCCTCGTCGTGACGATGCGCACGGACTGACTGGGGTACGTTGCGGTCCCAGGCGCTGTCCGTTACCTCAGGCTGCTCGGCGCCGGGGATGCCGGTTTGTTGCTGACCCTCCAGCATATTATCGTCGCTGCCTTCGACGCCCTGTCCGGGACGATCGCCCCGGCGATTGCGGCGTCCACCGCGCCGGCCACGGCGGCGGCCGCGGCGTTCGCCCTCGGCCTGGGCGGATTCGGCTCCACCGGCAGCGGCGTCCTGGTCGTCACTCTCGCCTTCAGCTCCGTCGTCGGAGGTATCGGAGGCGCTGTCGTTATCGGCAAACGGCTCGGCAGCCATGATCGGCGCCTGCTCGCCATCCCCTCCGTCGTGGTGCTGCGCGCGGTCCCGGCCATTGCCGTTTGGCTCGCCATTGGCGTGCGTCGGCGCATCGCCACGCTCGCCCTTGCGGCCGCCGCGGCGTCTCCGACGTCCGCGCTTGCGGTCGCCGCCGTCCCCGTTGGTGGCTCCTTCGCCGTCGTCATTGGCTTCCACAATCTCGGTAACGCCGCCCTCGTTGGGCTCGTCGTCAGCTTCTTCGTAGGCAGCGGTTTCCAGTTGCACGGCGTGGCGCGGCTTGGCCGGCTCGATCAACGCCGGGCCGCCGGCCAGCGTATCGATACGGTAGTTGGCACCCTGCATGGTGCTGTCGGCATCGATCTGGATGGTGATGCCGTAGCGGCTTTCGATGTCGCGCAGATAAGCGCGCTTGTCGTTGAGCAGGTAGAGCGCGGTATCGATGGGCGTGGTTGCGCGCAAGTTGCGCGGATGACCGGACATCAGGCTGTCTTCCAGGCCGCGCAGCACGGCCAGGGCCACCGATTCGGTCGAGCGGATCAGGCCCGATCCCATGCAATGCGGGCACTGCGATGTGGAGCCTTCCAAGACGCCGGTGCGCAGCCGCTGACGCGACATTTCCATCAGGCCGAAATGGCTGATGCGGCCGACCTGGATGCGTGCACGGTCAAAGCGCAGCGCGTCCTTCATGCGGCGCTCGACCGAGCGGTTATTGCGCCGCTCTTCCATGTCGATGAAGTCGATGACGATCAGGCCAGCGAGGTCGCGTAGGCGCAACTGGCGGGCGATCTCGTCGGCGGCTTCCATGTTGGTCGCGAGCGCCGTCTCTTCGATCGAATGCTCGCGCGTGGACTTGCCCGAGTTGACGTCGATGGCGACCAGCGCCTCGGTCTGGTTGATGACGATGTAGCCGCCGGACCGCAGCGTCACCTGCGGCATATACATGGCGTTCAATTGCCGCTCGATGCCGTAGCGGGCAAACAGCGGCTCGGTGCTGTCGTAGTGCTTCACGTTTTTGGCGTGGCTGGGCATCAGCATGGCCATGAACTCGTGGGCGCTGTCGTAGGCCTCCTTGCCCGCGACCACCACTTCGTCGATCTCCTTGGAATACAGATCGCGGATCGAGCGCTTGACCAGGCTGCCCTCTTCGTAGACCAGCGCGGGGGCGGAGGATTTCAGCGTCAGGTCGCGCACGCTCTCCCACAGACGCAGCAGATAGTCGTGATCGCGCTTGATCTCGGCGACAGCGCGCGATGCTCCGGCCGTGCGTACGATCAGTCCCATGCCTTGCGGCACTTCCAGCTCGCTGGTGATTTCCTTCAGGCGCCTGCGATCGACTGCATTGGTGATCTTGCGCGAGATGCCGCCGCCACGAGCGGTATTGGGCATCAGAACGGTGTAACGGCCGGCCAGCGACAAATAGGTTGTAAGAGCCGCGCCCTTGTTGCCGCGCTCCTCTTTGACCACCTGCACCAGGATGATCTGGCGGCGCTTGATGACTTCCTGGATCTTGTAGCTGGCACGGCGCGGACGGCGGCGGCGCGCGGCGGTCTCTTCTACCGTCTCTTCCGGCACAGGGGCGAGCGCGCCGTCGGCGCTTGCCATCGACCCGGCGTCCATAGCCGGCTGCTCGCTGTGATCGTGGCCCGTGTGATCGGGGTTCGAATGGTCGTGGACGGCGTTGTCGTGGCTGAGGGTTTGCTCGCCATTGGCGTCCTGAACCATCGGCTGGATCTGCCAGTCGCCGGCGGCGGCCGCTTCTACCTGAGGAATCAACTCTGACATCGGCTGCGCCGAGCGAATGACCGGATCGTCGCGTCGCTCGGTCATCGCGCCAGGCGCGGGGCCGGTCGGCTCCTCGACGTCCCAGGGGACCGAACCGCCGCCGACCTCCTCGAACTCAGAGTTGCCGGCTTCATCACCGACGGTCTCGACAGTGCCCTCGGTGGACGCCTCTTGGGCGCTTGGCTGGTCGTTTCCGTGTTCGTGGCCGCCGCCGCCAAATTCCCGGGCTTCCTGGCGCGCTTCGGCCTCGGCCGCCTCAGCCTCTTCGCGCAACAGCGCTTCGCGGTCGGCGACCGGGATCTGGTAGTAGTCGGGATGGATCTCGCTGAAGGCGAGGAACCCATGACGGTTGCCGCCGTAGTCGACGAAGGCAGCTTGGAGCGAGGGCTCTACGCGCGTGATTTTGGCGAGGTAAATGTTGCCGCGCAGCAGTTTTTTTGCTGCGCTTTCGAAGTCGAATTCCTCAATGCGGTTGCCGCGCAACACCACCACCCGGGTCTCCTCGGGGTGGGCTGCATCGATGAGCATCTTGTCTGCGGTCATGTCTGAAATTCCTTGGCGCATGGCCAGGTGGGCTCACGCCCCGCAACGCTAGGTTGGGGAGCGCGGCCTGTGTCGCGGCCGGCGCGGTTGTGAGGTTGGCCAGGTCCGTCGCGCCGCTAACCGCGCGATGATCACTTGCGGACACGCAAGCGGCCAATGCGCGCCGCCAAGCCACAGAGGACTTGTTTGCGGGGCGGTCTGAAACGGAACACGGCGAGTGGGTCATCGTTTCCAGTGGACCGGAGCCGATCCCGCCCGACGGGCGCAATGGGACAGCGGTCTTCCATCAATCCTTGCGCAGCGACGTAAGCCCGCTGAGCGTTTCGCAGCGCCCCGGAACACAGGGCTGCTGCCAGAACGGCCGGGGACGTGCGAGCCCCAGCGGCCGAGGCCATGCAATGAAATCCCAGATTCGCTTCATAGGCGAGCGCGAAATCACTGCAAAAATAATGTCGGGTGTAAGGTCCTTGAAACTTGCTCGCTAGGATTGACCGATGGCGATTTATTGAGCCGCCGATGTCGGGCACGGGGGGCGAGCACTGGGACCACCACCACTCCCATCCCCAGGCATTGCCGGCCGCGCTGACAAAGTCGACTGCGCCGGGGCGCAAGCGGTGATAGCGTCAGGTGCGGCGTTGGCACGGCTTTGGGGAAGGACGCACGCTCTCTATATAGGCGCAAGCACGCTCCGGGGCAAGAATTTACAAGAGGCCCAGCGTTGGAAACCTGCACTTGCGTAACCGCCAAGCCTCAATGACGCCCGATATCGGGTCTATGTGGAGTTCGACTGGCTGCAGGTGAGCTGGCGGCTTTATGGCTGGTTAAGATTGGTTTGCGACTCTTGTCGGATGGGAACATGAGTCTGGCCGCTGACCGGTTTGCGCCGGCAGGGCCGATTGGGGACAGATATCGAGATGTGGAAGGCCATTTCGCTCGGGCTGATGCTTGCGGGTCTTTTTGGCGATGCCAACGCCATGGCCGGCGCGGCAACCGAACCGGTGGCGCTCAGTGCGCAACTCACCGGCGATGCCAGCCGCACCATTCTCAGTCTCGATGTCAATCATCCGTTCAACTACAAAGTCTTCGCGCTCGACAATCCCTACCGAGTGATTATCGACATGCCGGCGGTGGAATTCCGCCTACCGCGCGGCGCCGGCATCCAGGGTCTCGGGCTCGTCAGTGACTACCGCTACGGCTTGGTCGGACCGGGCCACTCGCGCCTTGTCGTCAATACCACCGGCCCGGTGCTGGTGGAGAGCGCTGGCATTCTGTCCAAGGATGGCCTGGGCCCATCCACTTTCAAGATCGCACTGGCCGCGACCGACGCCAAAACCTTCCTGGCCCACCTTCCGCGCCGCGCCGTCAAGGCGCCCAAACCTGCCCCGGTTCAGGCAGCCGCCAGCGCCATTACTCTTCCGGTCGAGCCCGGGCCGAAGCGCGATGTTCCGCTGGTGGTGCTCGATCCGGGCCACGGCGGCCCGGATTCAGGCGCTGTCGGCCCAGATGGCGGCGAGGAAAAGGACGCCGTTCTGGCGATCAGCCTTAAGGTGCGCGACCTACTGCTAGCAACCGGCCGCTACAAAGTTTCAATGACCCGCGACACCGACGTATTCATTCCCTTGTCGCGACGGGTCGATCACGCCGAGAAACACCGCGCCGACCTTATGGTATCGATCCACGCCGAATTCGACGGCAAGCGGGCGCCGTTGGCAGCCGGTGAGCGGGGCGACTGTCTACACGCGGTCCGAGACAGCGTCGGACGAGGCTTCGCGCCTACTGGCGATGAAGGAGAATATGGCCGATCAACTGGCAGGCGAAGCGCTACCGGCCGAAGAGGGCGATGCCGTCAGCAACATCGGCATGGATGTGGCCCGTATGGAGACCAAGGCGCTGGAGCAGGTGCTGGCCGAGCAAGCCGTGGCCGAGTTGAAGAAAACCACGCCGATGACCCAGGATCCGCGCCGCTCCGCACGGTTTTACGTGCTGAAGTCGCCCGAGGTTCCCGCCATGCTGGTGGAAACCGGCTACATGAACAACAAGCGCGATTCACCGCGGCTGCAATCGTCGGCCGGCCAACAGAAGATCGCAGCCGGCATCGCGGCCGCCGTCGAGGCCTATTTCGCCAAGCGCGGCGAGGGCATCGCCACGGTTCTGGGGCTCAGCATTCCAACCCCGATGCAGTAATGCCACAGTCGTCGCCTTTCGGTCATGGACCGATTTGAGTTGGTCATGGTCCTGGCCTATCAAGGGCCGTTGCGCCAGGACTGTGAGTTGCGCTGGCGTTAGCGTCCTGTCGCCACATTCGTGAGTATGTTTGCAGCCGGTCGGCAACGCCTTCCGTCTCGCTCTTTGCCTGATCGACAATCCTGGGATCGACCACCGATGGCCGTGCCGTTCATTCCGCAACCCGCCAAGCGGAAGAAGCGCCGTAGCTTCATGCTGCGCTTCCTCGGCTTCGCCTTTGCGGCCGGCGTCATTGTGATGCTTGGCGGCGCGGCGGCCGTCGGCATGGTGTTCTGGCACTATTCCAAAGATCTGCCCGACTTCGAGGTGCTGCGCCATTACGAGCCGCCGGTGATGACCCGGGTGCACGCCGGCGACGGTAGTCTGATTGCTGAATATGCACGCGAAAAACGCATCTTCGTGCCGATCACCAACATGCCCAAGCGCCTGATCAACGCCTTCATGGCCGCCGAGGACAAGAACTTCTACGAGCACAACGGGTTGGACTATCTCGGCATCGGTCGCGCCCTGTTCAACAACATTGTTATGCGCAAGAATCTGATCGGCGCCTCCACGATTACGCAGCAGGTGGCCAAGAACTTTCTGCTCACCAACGAACGCTCGATGACCCGCAAGGTCAAGGAAGCCATTCTCGCGCTGCGCATCGAGAGCGCCTACACCAAGGACCAGATCCTTGAGTTGTATTTGAACGAGATTTACCTGGGCGAAGGCTCCTACGGCGTCGCGGCCGCCTCGCTGAACTACTTCGGCAAGGAGCTGCATGAGCTGACGGTGCCCGAAGTAGGCTATTTGGCAGCACTGCCCAAGGGCCCCAACAACTACAACCCGTTCAAGCACACCGAGAGAGCTCTGGATCGCCGCAACTGGGTGATCGGGCAGATGTACGACGCCAGTTTCATCACTAAGGACGAGCGCGACCAAGGCGTGGCCCAAAAGGACCTGGGCATCAACATGCACCAGGTCAGTCCGCATGTGTTTGCCGCCGAGTTCTTTGCCGAGGACGTACGGCGCGAGCTGGTCGATATGTTCGGCGAGGAAAAGGCGCTCTCGGGCGGCCTGTCGGTGCGCACCACGCTGGATCCCACCTATCAGCGCATGGCCAAGAAGGCGCTGGTTGACGGTATGGTGCGCTACGATCGCTCCAAGGGCTGGCGTGGGCCTGTCAACAAGATGGATTTGAGTGTCCCGGACTGGGGCCAGGTGCTTGGCCAGATCGATGTCTGGAACGATATCGATCCCTGGCGTTTGGGCGTGGTGTTGGAGGTCTCGCCGCAGGGCGCAACCATCGGGCTGCAGCCAGGACGTTCGATCAAAGGCAAGCTCGATGACAAGCGTGAGCAGGCGACTATAGGCCTCGAAGGCGTCAAATGGGCCGTCAAGAAGGGCAAGGGAGTCGACAGTCTGCTGCAGCCCGGCGACATCATCTACGTCGCACCCTCCGCGACCGTTGCCGACCAATGGCAACTGATGCAGATCCCGGAAGTCGGCGGCGGCATCGTCGTCATGGACCCGCATACCGGACGCGTACTGTCCCTGGTTGGCGGGTTCAGCTTCGCCGCCAGCCAGTTTGACCGCGTGACACAGGCGCGCCGTCAGCCGGGGTCCGCCTTCAAGCCATTCGTCTATGCGACCGCGCTCGACAATGGCTACACGCCCGCGTCCGTCATCCTGGACGCCCCGATCGAGATCGAGCAGGGTCCAGGCCTCGATATCTGGAAGCCGGAAAATTATAAGGGCAAGTACTACGGTCCCTCGACGCTGCGCACCGGCATCGAATATTCGCGTAACCTCATGACCGTGCGCCTGGCTCAAGATGTCGGCATGCCGTTGATTGCCGACTATGCCAAGCGTTTCGGCGTCTACGACAACCTGTTGCCCGTGCTCTCGACGGCGCTGGGTTCAGGCGAAACGTCGCTGTTGCGCGTCGCCACCGGCTACTGCGTCATCGCCAACGGTGGCCACAAAGTAACGGCCACGCTGATCGACCGCATCCAGGACCGCACCGGCAAGACCGTCATGCGCCACGACAAGCGGCTGTGCGACGGCTGCGAAGCGGCCAAGTGGGAGGGCCAGGACGAGCCCGAATTCCGCGCCGACGAGACCGATCCAGACACCCGCCAGGTTATCGATCCCCACACCGCGTATCAGATTACCTCCATGATGGAGGGCGTCGTGCAGCGCGGCACCGGCACCGCCCTGAAGGCGGTCGGCAAGCCGGTTGCCGGCAAGACCGGCACCACCAATCAGGCTAAGGACGCATGGTTCGTCGGCTTCACGCCCGACCTGGTGGTTGGCGTCTTCGTTGGGTATGACAATCCCAAACCGATGGGTGACCAGACGACCGGCGGTCTGGTCGCGGCTCCCATCGCACGCGACTTCCTGATAGCGGCCCTGAAGGACAAGCCGGCCATCCCGTTCCGCATTCCGCCCGGCATCAAGCTGGTGCGCATCGACCGCCATACCGGCGCGCGCGCCACCGCGGACAATCCGGAGTCGATCGTGGAAGCCTTCAAGCCCGACAGCGATCCTCCCGATGCCAGCAACCTCGCCCAATCCGAAGTCGACGGCAACGGTGACCAGGGCGCTAGCCTGAGCAATGGGACGGGCGGGTTGTACTAAGTCAGGCTCAGCACTCGTTTCAGTACCTGGCTCAGTGTCGTGTCAACCGATCCAGGATGCCCAGCCCCACCGCCGACAGCACAAACGCCACATGCAGGCCCAGCGCCCAGGCGATCTGCTCGTTGGTGTACTGTTTGGCGTTTAACATCACCTCCAGCAGCTTGATCGACGTGATGGCCACAATGGAGGCCGCGATCTTGATCTTCAGGCCACCGGAATCCAGGCTGCCCACCCAGTCGAGGCCGCTCACGCCAGCGGCAATGGGGCGGATGAAGTTGTCGTAGCCGCTGATGATCACCATGATGACAAGGCTGGCCACCAGTGCCGCGTCGACCAGCGCCAGCATCTGCAGGATCACCTCGTCCTCGCCCATCTTGAGGATTTTCGGCACCAGTTCAATGAAGTGGATGACAAAAGCCAGCGCATAGAGCGCCAGCGCCAGCACCAGAACGCCATAGAACACCAGCAGCAGCCAACGGCTTGCCAGGATCAGGTATTCCGAAATAGCTTCAAAGCCTTGCGGAATTTTCGTTGCGTCCGGTTTGATCGCCATATTTCCCTCTGTGCGCGCATGAACAACGGCCTAGCCCTGCAGCCATGCGCAGTTCACAAACCTGCCGATATGGTAGTTCCTACGAGAAGTGCAACGGGTCGGCATCCCCTGCCTTGAACCTTCCGGCCCGACTGTGCGACTAGCCTTGCAAGTCCGCCCCCAAAATCGCTCGCCCCAAAAAGAAGGTCATCCCCCCAATGCGCCACTCGTCCCTGGTCATACTTGCCGCCATTGCTGCGCAACTCGCCGTCGCGCTCCCTGCTTTCGCTGGCCAATGCTACGAAGGCATCGGTTGCGCCAGCATGCAGTATTTCCCCAAGAGCGAAGTGAAGAAGCTCAGTTGCCAGAACCTCTGGTACGTCCGTAACCGCATCTACAAGGACAACGGCTACTGCTTCAAGACCGCCACCGGCATTAGCGAATTGGGCAACGCCGGCTGCACCATCGCCAACCAGGCCGCCGTGCCGCTGAATGCCTACGAACGCGCCAATATCGGCACTATCCGTTCGGTTGAGAAAGCCAAGCGTTGCAACTACGGCGGGTAACGCCTGGGATGGCGCAGCCGCCCAAACGTGCTTGCGGAATTTGAAACGCAAATCTGCTAGTCTGTAGGGCCGCCCACCCCGGGATCGGCCATTGCCGGCCGAGCCCGTCTGACACTGGACCGCAACACGATGGCCTTTCCAAACGCCTGCGACCGCACCCGGAAGCCCGACTGCGGCTGCTTTGCCCACGTCCAGACCTGGGTGTTCGACCTCGACAACACGCTCTATCCATCGAGCTGCAACCTGTTCGCACAGATCGACGACCGCATGACCGGGTTCGTCGCGCGGCGTCTGGGCATGGAACGCGGCGCGGCGCGCAAGGTGCAGAAGCAGTTGTATCATCAGCACGGCACTACGCTGGCAGGCCTGATGGTGGAGCACCAGATCGATCCGGCAAGCTTCCTGCAGGAAGTCCACGATATCGACTATTCGCCGGTGCCCGCCGCCCCCGAACTGGTGAGCGCGCTGGAGAAGCTGCCGGGCCGCCGCATCATCTTCACCAACGGCTCGCGGGCCCACGCCGAGCGCGTGCTCGAGCGTCAAGGCACGGGGCACTTGTTCTCGGACATCTTCGACATTACGGACTGCAAATTCGTTCCCAAGCCGCACCCGCAGTCGTTCGCCGGCTTCATGGGCAAATTCGGCATCGACGGCGCCCGCGCCGCCATGTTCGAGGACCTGCCGCAGAACCTCGGTCCCGCCCACGCGCACGGCATGACAACGGTGCTGGTGGCCTCCGACATGGACGATCATCCGATCTACCAGGAGATCGCCGCCTGGGGCGACGCCCCGCCAGCGCATATCCACCACCGCACGGACGATCTGCCGGGGTTTCTGAAGGGGCTGGGGACATGATGTTCAGCTTCGGCGAGGCCGGCGCCTAAGGTATGCTCAGGCGATGAGCGCCGAAGCTGAACTTCGTGTCCCCAGTCTTGCGCTTGACGCTGGATCCAACACGGGCACACGAAGCTCATCTTGCGCCGAACACGCAGTTCCCGTTCCAATCCCGTCCCTGGCGGCGCAAGATGACCATCATGTCCCCGACCATCGCCTCCATCGCCTCCGACTTCGACATGCTCGACGATTGGGAGGACCGCTACCGCTACGTAATTGAGCTGGGGCGGGACCTGCCGCCGCTGCCCGAGGCCGACCGCACCGAGGCCAATAAAGTGCGTGGCTGCGCCAGCCAAGTCTGGCTGGTGACGGAGATCGATCCGGTCTCAAAGGTCATGCGATTCCGCGGCGACAGCGATGCGCACATTGTGAAGGGCCTGGTGGCGATCCTGCTGACGGTGATGAACGGCAAAACGGCGACCGAGATCGCGGCCTCCGATCCGCTGGCAGTGTTCGACGGGCTGGGCCTGAAAGAGCATTTGACTCCGCAGCGGTCCAACGGCCTGGCCAGCATGGTGGCCCGCATCAAGGCGGATGCGGCGCGGGTGGTGGGGTAGGGCACCCATTCGGATCAGAGAACCGCCGTAATCCCCCCATCGACATACAAAATATGCCCGTTCACAAAGCTCGCCGCATCGCTGGCCAGAAAAACCGCTGCGCCGACCAGTTCGCCGGTCTCGCCCCAGCGCCCGGCCGGTGTGCGCTTGCGCAGCCAATCGGAAAACTCCGGATTGTCCACCAGCGCCTTATTCAGCGGCGTGTTGAAATAGCCCGGCCCGATCGCGTTCACCTGCAGGCCGTGCTTGGCCCAATCGGCTGACATGCCGCGCGTCAGCTGTTTCACCGCGCCCTTGCTGGCCGTGTAGGGGGCGATGGTCGCGCGCCCCAGCTCGCTCTGCACCGAACCGATGTTGATGATGCGGCCGCGTTTGCGCGGGATCATGTGCCGCGCCACCGCCTGGGCGACCAGGAACACGCTCTCGACATTCACGCGCATCAGCTCGCGGAATTTTTCCGGCGGAAAGTCCTCCAACGTGGTGCGGAACTGCATGCCGGCGTTGTTGATCAGGATATCGATGGGGCCGTGATCGCGCTCGATCCCGTCGACGGCGGATTTAATCTGCTGCTCGTCCGTCACGTCGAAGGCGCTGCCGGTGGCCCTGAAACCCTTGGCGACCAATTCCGCCACTGCGGCACTCAGCTTGCCCTCGTCGCGTCCATTCAAGACCACCTCGGCCCCGGCGGCGGCCAATCCACCGGCGAGCGCCAGGCCGATGCCCTGCGATGAGCCGGTGACGAGAGCGCGCCTGCCGGTGAGATCGAACAGTTTCAAGGACATCGGAAAACCTATCGGTTGGCGGCGCGAACGCCTTGACGGGGGGATGGGTGGAGTGGACTATTGATCCGCGCCACCCTCTATCGCAATACCCATTCTTCCATCCACGCAACGGTACCGTGCGGCTCCATCGCCTTCTCCCATTGGGAGAAGGTGCCCGAAGGGCGGATGAGGGGATTGCGGCCGGAGGTTGACGCACGGCAGTGCCACAACTGCACCGCCGATCCCCTCATCCGGCGCAGTGCGCCGCCTTCTCCCAATGGGAGAAGGAAAGTATCGGAGCCAGCCGTGAACTCGTCCCCCATGTCCCGTCCCGCCATCCTCGCCATCGGCCCCTATCCGCCCGGCGATATCGAGCTGCTCGAAGCGCAGTACGACGTGCACCGCCTTTGGGAGGCGGCCGACAAGCCGGCGTTCCTCAAGAAGGTCGGGCCGAGCATTCGCGCAATCGCTACGCGCGGCGATCTCGGCGCATCGGCCGAACTCGTGGCGGCGCTGCCGAACCTCGAGATGATCGGTATCTACGGCGTCGGCGTCGATGGCATTGCGTTCGCCGCCACCCGCCCGCGCGGCATCAAGGTTGCCAATACGCCGGACGTGCTGACCGAGGATGTCGCCGATCTGGCGCTGGCTCTCATGCTGGCGATCACACGCTATATTCCGCAATCGGATAGATTCTTGCGCGAGGGCGGCTGGACGGCGGCCAACAACATGCCGCTGATGCCCTGCATGCACGGCAAACGCGTCGGCATCGTGGGCCTGGGGCGCATCGGCAAGGCGGTGGCGCGACGCTGCGAGGCGTTCCGTATGCCGATCAGCTATTTCGGGCGGACCAAACAGGCGGACGTCACCTACCCCTTCATCGGCGCGCTGACGGACTTGGCCGCGAACTCGGACTATCTGGTCGCCACGGTCGCGGGCGGGCCGGGATCGGCCAAGTTGATAAGCGCGGAGGTGCTGAAAGCGCTTGGTCCCAAGGGGTTCTTCGTGAACGTTGCGCGCGGCACAGTGGCCGATGAACCGGCGCTGCTCGATGCCCTCGAAAACAAGACCATCGCCGGCGCGGCGCTCGACGTCTATCTCAACGAACCCGCGATTGATCCGCGTTTCGCCAAACTCGAGAACGCCGTGCTGCTGCCACATATCGGCTCGGCCACCATCGAGACGCGGCGTGCCATGGGCCAGCTGATGCGCGACAACATTGCCGCGCATTTCGCCGGCAAACCGCTCCTGACACCGGTGGCGTGACCCAATGAAAACTGTCGTCATCCACGCCGCGCACGATCTGCGCCTTGAAGAGCGCGAGCCTAGTGCACCAGGACCGGGCGAAGTGGCCGTCGCCATCAAGCGCGGCGGCATTTGCGGCTCTGACCTGCATTACTATCATCACGGCGGATTCGGCGTTGTACGCCTGAAAGAGCCGATGATTCTCGGCCATGAGGTGGCTGGCGAGATCGCCGCTCTCGGGACGGGCGTCATCGGACTGACCAAGGGCGACCGCGTTGCTGTCAGCCCAAGCCGGCCCTGTGGTTCGTGCACGTACTGTCAGCTGGGCGTGCAGAACCACTGCCTCAACATGCGCTTTTACGGCAGCGCCATGCCATTCCCGCACATCCAGGGCGCGTTCCGCGAGCACCTCGTCGCCGACGCCACGCAATGCCATAAAATCGCGCCCGGCATAGCGATAGAAATGGCCGCCTTCGCCGAACCGTTCGCGGTGGCGCTGCACGCCATCAACCGCGCCGGGCCGTTGACTGGACGGCGTGTGCTGATCACCGGCTGCGGACCCATCGGAGCGCTCGCCATCGTTGCCGCCCGCGCGCACGGAGCGCGCGAAATTGTTGTGACGGACGTGACGGACTTCACCCTGGAAACCGCCCGCAAAGCTGGCGCCGATCGCACCGTGAATGTCGCAAGCAACGCGTCCGACATGGACGCTTACAAAGTCAACAAGGGCACCTTCGACATCATGATCGAGGCCTCCGGCAACGAGCGGGCGCTGCGGCTGGGTTTGGATGTGCTCCGTCCACGCGGCATCCTGGTGCAGCTTGGCCTCGGCGGAGATATGTCCGTCCCGATGAACCAGGTGACGGCCAAGGAAATCGAGATGCGCGGCTCGTTCCGTTTCCACGAGGAGTTCGCGCTGGCGGTCGATCTGATCAACGCGCGCCGCGTGGATCTGTCGCCGCTGCTTTCGGCCGTGGTGCCGCTGGCCGAGGTGGAGGATGGGTTCAAACTGGCCTCGGATCGCAGCCAGGCCATGAAAGTGCAGATCGCGTTCTAGTTCAAAGCCAACAACACTCTGAGGAGGACACCCCATGTTTCACGGACAATTGGACGGCACCGGCTTTGAGGTCATCGACAAGCGCTTCAACGCCCTGTTCGTTGGCCACGCGCGCGTTGAGCGGCTGTGGACGGGCTGCCGCTGGGCCGAGGGGCCGGCCTGGTTCCCAGCCGCGCGGCATCTGATCTGGTCCGATATTCCGAACAACCGCATGATGAAATACGACGAGTGCAGCGGAAACGTCAGCGTCTACCGTCAGGATTCGCACTGCTCCAATGGCAACACCGTCGACCGCGAGGGACGGCTGGTCACCTGCGAACATCATGGCCGGCGTGTCTCCCGCACGGAACACGACGGGCGCGTGGTGACGCTCGCCGACAGCTACAACGGCAAGAAACTGAACTCGCCCAATGATCTGGTGGTGAAGTCGGATGGCTCGATCTGGTTCACCGATCCCGCTTATGGCATCGACATCGACTACGAGGGCGAGAAGCGGCCGATGGAGCAGGACGGTTGCCATGTCTACCGCATCGACCCGGATACGCGAGCCGTCACGCGCGTGGCTAACGACTTTGTACGCCCTAACGGCATCGCCTTCTCGCCGGATGAGAAACTGCTCTACATCGCCGATACCGGCATGTCGCACAAGGAGAACGGGCCCAAGCACATCCGGCGCTTTACGGTGTCCGCGGATGGCAAGAGCATTTCCGGCGGTGAGGTCTGGGCCGACTGCACGGCCGGCATGTTCGACGGTTTCAGGGTGGATACGGACGGCCGCATCTGGACCAGCGCCAAGGACGGCGTGCACTGCTACCTGCCCGAGGGCACATTGATCGGAAAGATCCGCATTCCCGAGATCGTCTCGAACGTGGCCTGGGGCGGGCCGCGGCTGAACCGGCTGTTCATCTGCGGGACCACGTCGCTGTACTCGGCCTATCTGGCGGTGAACGGCGCACCGCAGGTGCGGGCGGTGTGATCTAAGCGCGAGGTCTGGTCTTCTCCTCTCCCCCGTCTTAGGGGGAGAGGAGAAGACCAGAGCGCGAAAGCGCGACGGAATTAGCGACAGGTGAGGTGTTGACGCTTCCTCCGTACCCGTGGTGGGAGGAGCGGAGCAAGCTCCTGCCCCTCACCGACCGCGTGGCTCTTGCCGCAAAGAGGCGGCTGCGAGACGCGGTCTCCTCTCCCCCTAAGCAGAGGGAGAGGAGGTTCCTGCCGTGCTGCCGCCGTTTCCTAAAACCGCTTCGGAATATGCGTGAAGCGTTCGCGCTTCACTGGAACCGGCGCCTTGGGTTTGGGCGGCGGCGGCATGTCCTTGCGCGGCGGCGCTGCCGCGATTTCAGTCAGTCCACGGATCAGCACCCGTACCGCTTTCAGCCGGCCAACGGGATCGGGCCATTCGGCCTTGTAGACGAATTTCTGGTCGGGCGTGACTTTCGCCGTGTCCTGATTGTCGTGGATGAACCACAAGAGGCCGGTCGGATTGGGGAAACTCTTGGCCCGGAACGCGATGCTGACGCCCTTCGGTCCGGCATCCACCTGCGCGATGTTAGCTTTGCGGCACAGTCCCTTGATCTCCATCACTTCCAGAAGATAGCCCACTTCGTCCGGGAGCGGACCGAAGCGGTCGACCAGCTCGCCAGCGAAGCTATCGATGTCTTTCTTATCTTCGAGACCGGAAAGCCGGCGGTAGAGGCCGAGCCGCAGATCGAGGTCGGACACATAGGTTTCCGGGATGAGCACCGCCGTGCCGATGGCGATTTGGGGCGACCACTTCTCTTCCGCCTCGGCCCCGCCGCCCTCCTTCAGGTTGGCAATCGCCTCCTCCAGCATCGACTGGTACAGCTCGAAACCCACCTCGCGGATGTGGCCCGATTGCTCGTCGCCGAGGATGTTTCCGGCGCCGCGGATGTCGAGATCGCGCGAGGCCAGCGAGAAGCCGGCGCCCAATGTGTCGAGCGACTGCAGCACCTTCAGGCGTTTGTCCGCGCCCTCGGTCAGCGCCTTGCTTGGCGGCGTGGTGAAGTAGGCATAGGCTCGGGTCTTGGAACGGCCGACGCGGCCGCGCAGCTGATAGAGCTGGGCCAGGCCGAACATATCGGCACGGTGTACAATGAGCGTGTTGGCGGTCGGCACGTCCAACCCCGACTCCACGATCGAGGTTGAGAGCAACACGTCGTATTGCCCGTCGTAGAAGCCGGTCATGATGTCTTCGAGCGCTCCGGCTCCCATCTGGCCGTGGGCGCGCGCGAGCCGCAGCTCGGGCGCCGCCTCCTGGATGAAGGTCGCCACCTCGTCGAGATCGGCGATCCTTGGCACGACATAATAGGTCTGGCCACCACGATAACGCTCGCGCAATAGGGCTTCGCGTAAGATCATCGGGTCGAACGGCGTGATGAAGGTGCGCACGGCCAGCCGGTCGACTGGGGCCGTCGTGATCAGCGACATTTCCCTGACGCCAGTCAAAGCCAGCTGCAGCGTGCGCGGGATTGGCGTCGCCGTCAGCGTCAGGACGTGCACGTCCTCGCGCATTTCTTTCAGACGCTCCTTGTGCTGAACGCCGAAGTGCTGCTCCTCGTCGATAATGATGAGGCCGAGGTCCTTGAACTCGATGTTTTTGCCCAGCAGCGCGTGGGTGCCAACCACGATCTCGATCTTGCCTTCCTTCAGACCCTCCTTGGTCTCGGCAACATCCTTGGGCGTGACCAGGCGCGAGGCTTGCGCGATGTTCACCGGCAGCCCCTGGAAGCGCTGCGTGAAGGTCTTGTAGTGCTGGCGCGCGAGCAACGTCGTGGGCACGACGACGGCCACCTGCTTGCCGGCCATGACGGCGACGAAGGCGGCGCGCAAGGCCACCTCGGTCTTGCCGAAACCGACGTCGCCGCACACCAGCCGGTCCATCGGACGGCCGCTGGCAAGATCCTCCACCACGGCATCGATCGAGGCCTGCTGATCCTCGGTCTCTTCATAGGGGAAGCGGGCGATGAATTCTTCATACGCCCCTTCCGGCGGTTGAAGAACGGCGCCCTGGCGCACCATGCGGGCCGCCGCGATAGCGATGAGTTTATCCGCAATATCGAGCAGCCGCTGCTTCATGCGCGCTTTGCGGGCCTGCCACGCCGCGCCGCCGAGCTTGTCGAGCTGCACGCCTTCGCTCTCGGAGCCATAGCGGCTCAAGAGGTCGATATTCTCGACCGGCAGATAGAGCTTGTCGCCGCCGTGATAGTGCAGCTCCAAGCAATCGTGCGGCGCGCCGGCGGCCGAAATGGTGGTGAGGCCGTGGAACTTGCCGATACCGTGGTCGACATGCACCACCAGATCGCCCGGCGAGAGCGTGGAGGCTTCGGAGAGAACGTCGCTGGCCTTCTTGCCTTTGCGGCGTGGACGCACCAAGCGGTCGCCCAGAATATCCTGCTCGGCGATGATGGCGAAGTCCGGGGCCTCGATACCGTGCTCCATGCCCAGTACGATGAAGCTGGTCACGCCCTTGGGTTGCTTCAGGGCTTCGGTCCAGTTGTCGACCTTCACAATCTGGTCGAGGCCGTGCTCGCCGAGCAGATGCGCCATGCGTTCGCGCGCGCCGTTGGTCCAGGCCGCGATGATGGTGCGGCGGTGCATGCCCTGCAGCCATTTGATGTGGGCGGCGACGGCATCGAACACGTTGGCCGATTCGGTGACGCGTTCGCCCGCAAAGTTGCGGCCGATCTTGCCGCGCATCGAGACCGGGGGCGTCGCGCCAGCGGGCGTGGCCACCTCGAACGGCGAGAATCGGCGTACCGGACGGCTCGCCAGCGCCGCGCGCCAATCCTGCTCGGTGAGATACATCTCTTCGGCCGGTGCCGGGTTGTAGGGCGGAGCGCCAAAGGTCGAGGTTTCCAGCGCCTGCCTGCGGGCCTGATAATGATCCGTGATCTGCTCGAAGCGCAGCCGGATAGCGTCTTCGGTCTGGTGATCGAGGCAGAGCGTGGCGCCGGGAATATAGTCGAACAGCGTTTCCAGGCCGTCGTGGAAGAACGGCAGCCAGTGCTCCATGCCCTGATAGCGGGTCCCCGCACTGACACTGTCGTAGAGCGCGTCGTCCGTTGATGTTGCGCCGAACAGTTGCAGGTAGCGGCTGCGGAAGCGCTTCACGGCATCGGGCCCGAAGGCAACTTCGCTGATCGGCAGCAGCGACAAGCGCTGGATTGGAGCCGTGGTGCGTTGCGAGGCGGCGTCGAACGGTTTCAGGCTTTCCAGCGTATCGCCAAAGAAATCCAGCCGCACGGGATTGATCCGCCCGGGCGGGAACAGATCGAGAATCCCGCCTCGAACAGCATATTCGCCGTGCTCCATGACCGTCGAGGTGCGCCGGTAGCCGGCGTGTTCCAGGCGGTAGATGAGATCCTGCATATCCAGCCGCATGGCCGGCGACAGGTTCTTGATGGACGCCTTCATGAAAGCGCGTGGCGGCACGCGCTGCAGTATGGCGTTGACGGTGGTGAGCACCACCAGCGGGCCTGGCTTTGCTCCAACGGCAAGCCGCGCCAGGGCGCTGACGCGGCGCGCGACCAGTTCCGGGTTTGGCGACACCCGGTCGTAGGGAACGCAGTCCCAGGCCGGGATGGCGGTGACGGTGACATCCGGGGCAAAGAACTTAAGGCCCTGCTCCAGCGCTTCCAGCCGGCGGTCGTCGCGCGCGACGTAGAGCACGGGCGCAGCCTCGGCCGTCCCCGGGATCGGCTCCTGCGCCATACCACCGATAACGAGCGCGTCCAGCCCCTCGGGCACGCCGGTGAGCAGGAGGTCTTTGGGGCGGGTATCGGTGGTGGTCATGGGGGCGAGGATGTGGACATGATGTTCATCTTTGGCCCGACCAGAGGCCGAGACGAGCTATACCGTCAAGCCAAAGATGAATTTCGTGCCCCAGGCGCTACTCCTGCGAACCCCAGATCTTGGCGAGCAAACCTTCGCAGTTATCTGATTTCGCCTGTTCGTCGCGTTTCAGCTCGGCATCCTTACAGCGCTGCGCCTTGAGCAACTTCTCCTGCTCCTTGGACCGGGCGGCGACTGCTTCGGGGTCCTGAGGCAGGCTGGCGGCGACGGCGGCAGCGACCTGGTTTCCCGATCCCGGCTCCGGCAGAGCGGCCATCGGCGGGGGCACCACCAGGCCGGCCCGCTCCTGCATGCGCGTATCCTTCTTGGCGCCAATGGGGGCGATGCTGCCCACCGCGTCGAGCAGCTTGCTATTGACCTCGATCCCGTCTGCGCAACCGGCCAACGCTGCCGCGAGCGCCAGTGCTGCGAGGATAGACAGTGGTTTTCTGGTCGCCATGTTCACCCAACCCCTGGCCCGATCGCATCGCACACAGCGATTCCCGGCCTAACGTCCTGCGGCTAAAGGCTATTTGCGGCCTTTTTCCGAGTGCCTAGCAGCGACTCATACAACAGGCCGATCACCCCGGCAACGATGGCGACGTCGGCGATGTTGAACACATACCATTGAAAACTGCCGGCATGCAGCGCCACGAAGTCGATCACACCGCCCCGCAGCGGCCGGTCGATGGCGTTGCCGATGGCCCCGCCGAGGATGAGGCCGAGCGACAGGGCGCCAAGCCGCGTTGTGCCTCGCGTGAGCCAAACCACGATGCCGACAGAGACGGCGAGCGCGATTGCGGTGAGCAGAAGCTGCCCGGCCGGGCCGCTCATCTCGAACAAGCTGTAGCTGATGCCGGGATTGCGCTGGTTCACGATCGAGACAAACGGGCCCGCCTCCATGCGCGCGCCGGGAACCACGCCGGAGAGCGCGACCACCCAGTACTTACTGAGCTGGTCGAGCACCGCGACGATGGCCGCGATGATGAGTCCGAGGCGGAGGAATGA
Organism: uncultured Alphaproteobacteria bacterium; assembly: GCA_963732765.1. Classification (GTDB taxonomy): domain Bacteria; phylum Pseudomonadota; class Alphaproteobacteria; order Rhizobiales; family Hyphomicrobiaceae; genus JANYHF01. Next base: position 25,109 of record CAVTAS010000011.1, read on the forward strand.
TTTCTCAGGCGCCACGGCAGGACTCCGGCTTGCGGAATTTCGTCATCCCCGCGAAGGCGGGGATCCATGCATGTTTGAGCTGGGCACACAGTCGCTCCAAGGCAAGTTTCGGTAACGGCCGCATACGACGTTTACGGAACACCACGGGCTTGCATGGACCCCCGCCTTCGCGGGGGTGACGAGTTGATGAGCCTCTGGACAAAATGCTACCGGCCATGCTTGGCGTCCCACTGGCGGGCGGCTTTCGCGTCGCGGGCGGACAACGTCGGATAGTCCTTGTCCGACCCCACATCTTCCGTGATGCGCCACGAGCGTTCGCACTTCTTGCCTTTGGCCAGCGCTGGGACGACGCCGACATGGCGCACCTCGTCGTGGCGGAAGGCTCCCTCCGGGATCGGGCCGACCTTCAGCTCTGCGCCCGATGTGATGCACAGCTCGGCTAGGTCGATACCCTTCAGGTAGGCCGCGATCTCGGGATCGTCGATGTGGACGACCGGGGCCGCCTCCAGGCTGGAGCCGATGCGCTTGGCGGCGCGTTCCAGTTCGAGTGCTCCCGTTACCGCCTTGCGGATGGTGCGCACACCCTCCCATTTCTTGGCCAGTTTCTCGTCCGTCCAGCCCTTGGGGACTTCAGGGATGGTCTGGAAATGGACGCTGTCGGTCTCGGAGGGATGCCGCGCCAGCCACGTCTCCTCGGCCGTGAAGCACAGCATCGGCGCCAGCCAGATCGTCAGGTGATCGAGGATGCGGTCGAGCACAGTCAGGCTCGCCAGCCGCTCCTTGCTATCCTCGGGATCGCAGTACAGCGCATCCTTGCGGATATCGAAATAGAACGCCGACAGATCGACGATGCAGAAATTCGACAGCGCCTGGAACACTTTCTTGAAGTCGTATTCGGCGTAGCCCTCGCGAACCACGGTATCGAGCTCGGCCAGCATGTGCAGCATCAGCCGCTCCAGCTCGGGCATCTGCTTGACGGGCACGGCTTTGTTCTTGTCGAAATGCGCGAGATTGCCCAGCAGCCAGCGCCAGGTGATGCGGATCTTGCGGTAGCTCTCGGCGTTGGCGGCCAGGATCGCCTTGCCGATGCGCAGGTCTTCCGAATAGTCCGACGACATGACCCACAGGCGCAGAATGTCGGCGCCATAGGTCTTCATCACATCCTGGGGCGTGACGGTATTGCCGAGCGATTTCGACATTTTCCGCCCGTCCTCGGCCATGACGAAGCCGTGGGTGAGCACCTGGTTATAGGGCGCCCGCCCGCGCGTGCCGCAGCTTTCGAGCAGCGAGGAATGGAACCAGCCGCGATGCTGGTCCGAGCCTTCAAGATAGAGATCGGCCGGCCATTTCAGGTCGGGGCGCTGCTCCAGGCAGAAGGCGTGGGTGCAGCCGGATTCGAACCAGACGTCGAGGATGTCGTCGACCTTCATCCAGTCGTCCGGCTTGTCGACCAGGCCTTTGAGGTAGGCCGCTGCTGCGCCGGGCTTGTACCAGGCGTCCGCGCCGTCCTTTGCGAAACTCTTGGTGATACGCTCGATCAGCTCGGCGGACTTCGGAAAGTCCTTGCCCGGAATGACCGCTCCCGTCTCTTTGTTGACGAACACCGAGATCGGAACGCCCCAGGCGCGCTGGCGCGACAGCACCCAGTCCGGCTTGGCCTCGATCATGCCGCGCAGCCGGTTCTGCCCAGCGGGCGGGTAGAAGGTGGTGTCCGCGATGGCGCCGAGGGCGACGTCGCGGAGCGAGCGGGCGCCGGAGTTGTGGCCGTGGCCTGCCGCCGATGATTTCGCACCGGCCGCGCCCCCATCGCCCCCTCTCCCCCCTTTCGGGGGGAGAGGGTCGGGGTGAGGGGCAGAGGCTGGGACGGGACTCTCAACCGCCTTCTTCTTGGCGGGCGCTGGGGTGGACTGCAGAGCGGCCGGGACTCGCGGCTGCCCCTCATCCGGCGCAAGTGCGCCACCTTCTCCCCCGGAAAGCGGGGGAGAAGGAAGGTTTGCTGCCTCGAACGCGCGGTCCATGGCGATGAACCACTGCGGCGTGTTGCGGAAGATGATCGGCTTCTTCGAGCGCCAGGAATGCGGGTACTGATGTTTCAGCCGGCCGCGCGCGATGAGGGCGTTGGCAGCTGTCAGCGCCTTGATAACGGCGTCGTTGGCGTCGCCCTTCTCGCCCTTCTCGGTGAGCACCCGCTTGCCCTCGAACCCCGGCGCGTCCTTGGTCAGGAAGCCGTCGGCGTCGACGGTGAAGGGGATCGTGGTGTCGATATGTTTTCGTTCGCGCAACTCCGCGTCGTGGTGCGCCCAGACCTCGAAGTCGTCCGCGCCATGACCAGGGGCAGTGTGGACAAATCCCGTTCCGGTGTCGTCGGTGACATGATCGCCCGCGAGTAGGGGGACCGGGAAGTCGTAGCCTATGGCCGTGCAATGGGTGCGCACACGAGCTAGGCCATGCAACGTTCTCGCTGAAATGTCCTCAGTGCGTTCAAACCCCTCGGGTTCGATCTTAGCCGCCTTGATCACGTCGAGCCGCAAGCTTGTCGGCAAGCACATAAAAGTCGCCGACCTTGGCCCAATTGCCGTCGGGCGCCTTGGTAACTTTGTAGAGGCCATAGCTGATCTTCGGCGAGAAGCTGATCGCCCGATTGCCTGGGATGGTCCAAGGCGTGGTTGTCCAGATGACGACGCATGCTGCCGACAGAGGTCGAGTCATCTTCGTCGAGTCGATGCCTCGGCCTCGCTGTTGCGTCGACTGAGGCAGCTTCCTCGCAATGCGGAAGCGAGTGCATGCCACCGGAAACTTCACAAACACCGTATCGCTCTGATAATCCGCATACTCCACTTCCGCCTCGGCCAGCGCGGTCTTCTCCACCACGCTCCACATCACGGGCTTGCTCCCGCGATACAGCAGCCCGTTCATGGCGAACTTCATCAGCTCGGCCGCGATGAAGCTTTCCGCCTCATGCGTCATGGTCATATAGGGGTGCCACCAGTCGCCCTCGACGCCCAGGCGCATGAACTCGGCGCGCTGCACGTTCAGCCAGTGCTCGGCGAACTCGCGGCACTCCCGGCGGAACTCCAGGACCGGCACCTTGTCCTTGTCTTTGCCGGCCTCGCGGTATTTCTCCTCGACCTTCCACTCGATCGGCAGGCCGTGGCAGTCCCAGCCCGGCACGTAGTTGGCGTCCTTGCCGAGCATCTGCTGGCTGCGCACGACAACGTCTTTCAGGATCTTGTTCAGGCCCGTGCCGATGTGGATGTTGCCGTTGGCATAGGGCGGGCCGTCGTGCAGCACGAAGGCCTCGCGGCCCTTGGAAAGCTCACGCTGCTTTTCGTAGAGCTTCATCGCCTGCCAGCGCTTGACCCATTCGGGTTCGCGCTCGGGCAGGCCCGCTTTCATGGGAAAGTCGGTCTTGGGCAGATTGAGCGTCTCCGACCAGTCGCGCGCCTCCTTTAGAGGGATGGCGGGCGTCGGGGCGGGAGCGGGCGCGGCAAGTTCGGTCTTGGCCGCAACGGACGGCTTGGGCGCGGGCTTAAGAGCAGACTGGGGCGATTTACCCGGCGGGGTCTTGGTCATGGGATGTCCGGCAAAGCGTGGAGCTGATTTGCCGAACGGTGTAGCAACGCCACCGCCGATGATCCAGCCTTAAGGCTGGCGGCCAATTGTGGCGTGTCCGAACTTGCTGCGGAATTCATCCACAGCTTACCCACAGCTACCTCAGACCTGCACCCTCAGGCATAGACCAGCACGATGGCGCTTGCCATGACGACGACGCTGACGGCCGTGATGGCCATTCCGGTGGCTAAGGCTTTTGCGACTTCTGCGACCATGACACATATCCCGCTTCGAGACACCGATGTGCGGGGCGGACGAAATTGCCCTTTGCCGCCAAGCCCATCACTCCCTTTGCAACGGTCGCCGAACGAGGCGACAGGCGCGTTGCCCGTCGCCGTGGACCAAGCTGTGGATACGCAGCAACTGCTTGGTACACGGCCCAAGCATTCAGCACCCAGCGCGGAAGATATTCCAGCCCACAGTGATCAACAGCTTTGTTTTTGTGTGGATAACTTTATTTCGCCACAGGATCGCTGCGGTGCACTACGCAGAGGCCGACTCCGGCCCGTGCGCCGGCAACCTAGGCAAGCCGAGATCGGTCCGCGTGCCCTTCGGATTTGGCTGCAAACAACCGCTGACGCGTGGGCGCACACCGCAGTGCGCGCACACCGTAACTCGATACATAAGGACTCTAAGCCACCATCGACAACAGCGGCTCGAGCTTCGGATCGATCTTGGGGCTGTTGGCTTTGATGAAGCCCAGCAGCGCCCGCTCGGCCTCGCTCACGCGACCATCGTGGCCGATGCGGTCGGCAAGCCAGCCAGCCTCAGTTGCCGTGATTTCCTCGTTCACAAGAATGGCGCGGCGCTGTTCCTCGACCTTGGCCATGGCCAGATCTTCGACGTCGGGCGTGTGGTAGCTGGCCCAGATGCCACCCAGGCCCGACTGCACCATATCCGTCAGGAAGCCGCCAAGCTCCGGTTCGGCCGACAGCCAGTCTTCCTGGCGCAACGCGTCTTGGCGGCTCGGCGCCACATAGCCCGATCCGGCCATCATGTGATTGGCGATACCTTTGGCGAAAAGATCCGCCCACGACGGATCGCTGAGGCTTTCATCGACCGCATCGCCGATATCGAGCAGAACTTCGGCCTCGGCGCGCGTCACAGCGACGTTGCCTTCGCCGGCGGAGGCATAGAGGACACGGCGCAAGGCGGCGACATCGTCGGCGGTGGCGATGCCAGGGGCAGGTTTGCGCGGGCCCTGGCGCAGTGGGCCAGTGCCCTCGACAATGGCGTCGCGCACCTGGCCCAGCGCTAGAGTGGCGAGCGCGGCGGGCGCCCACCGGGCCTCCTCCAGCACTTTCACCAGTAGATTGAATTCGTTCAGCGTCTGGACTTTGCCATCGGCCGAGATGCGCTCGGTCAGCCAGGCCGCGTTCTCGGCGGTGAGGTAGCCTTGCGGCTGCACCTGATGGACCAGATAGTCCGTGATCGCCATGACAAACAGCGGGCCCCATTCCGGCGGCTGGACGCTGCAGCTCTGCTCAAGCGCAAACAGCGCATCGGCCTCGTTTTCGGCCACGATGCCGTCGCGGTAGTAGCCGCGCTGGATGGCCGCCACATCGGCGTTGGTCAGGCTGCCGCGCGCGCACAGGGCGCTCGGATCGATATCGTCATCGGCCATGGATGGTCCCGCAATTTCCGGTGTTGCCGAAGGACCGTAGGGCCGATGCGGTTACCAAAACGCTAAGAGGCGGGTCGGAATGACGCGATTGAGCCGCAGGTGTTGCAGCGTAGGGGCGATCCGTGGATCGCCCTTTGTGCCGCGCAACCGCCGCCGGAGATTTCGGCACGACGGGCGACCCACGGGGCGCCCCTACACGATCCCGCGCAGGCCCGAATACCGCACCACGCCCTGCGGCCCCAGCTGCGCATTGGCCAGCGATCGCTCGGCATGCAACATGCGGTGGCTGAGCAGGCGCTGGGCATAGCGCGCAATCACCGGCGCCATCGCCGGATCATTGGCGAGGTTGGTCAATTCGCCCGGGTCGCGTTGCATATCGTACAGCAGCGGGGCCTGGGCGGTGAAGTGAACGTATTTATACGCTGCATCGCGCAGCACATTCATCGTGCACTGGTCGCTGGTGAGGCCGAAGTGTTGCTCCGCCACTTGGGTATGAGGTGTGCGGAAATCGTACTCCCAGAACACCGCATCGCGCCAGGATGCTGGCTCTGAGCCATTCAGCCATGGCGACAGCGAGAGGCCGTTCGCCTCCTCCGGCGCAGCGCGGCCCAGCCACTCCAGGATGGTCGGGACGAGGTCGACGCTCTCGGTAAAGGCATCGATGCGGCGGCCACGCCCATGCTTAGCGGCATCGGGATCGCGGACGATCAGCGGGATATGGTTGGACGCCTCGAACCAGCCAGCTTTGCCCCAACACCAATGATCGCCGAGCATTTCTCCGTGGTCGGACGTGAAGATGATCAGCGTCTCGTTTAGCTCACCGGTCTTTTCAAGGTACGCAAAGATGCGGCCGAGTTGTGCATCCACCTCAGCGATCAGGCCATAGTAGACCGCGCGCATCGCGGTCAGATCGGCGTCCGGCAGCGCTTGCACGTTCACTTGGCTCTCGAAATAGGCGGGATCGGACTGGGTGGTGAGCCAAGCATCGAGGAAGGGGTGGACAGCACGTTCCCGGTCGCGACTGGCGTGCCGCGTCGGGGCCGGGATGCTCGCCGCATCCACCATGCTGTGGTAGGGCGCCGGCGCAATCATCGGCGGATGCGGGCGCAGGAACACGACGTGGGCGAACCAATCGTCTTTACGGCGCAACCGGAGATAATCGATTAGCTTGTCGGCGATGTAGGCGGTGTCGCTGTCTTCGGCCTTGTACATGGCAGGGCCGCGGTCGAAGCGCTCCAACACTTTGGGTGTTCCGGGATGTTGGTAGACGTCGAGCAAACGTTCGGGAATGTCGTAGCCTTTGCGGGCGAGTTCCGAAATCCAACCGGTCAGGCAGGCCTCATTGAGGCTCGCTTCCAGCCGGAAACCGGGAAGCACGCCTTCATAGGACTTCAGGCGCGGATCCTCGGGCACAGTCGCCGCAGGATCGAGGGAACTGTCCGTATACCCGAACAGCACGGGATCATAGCCGGCCTTGCGGGCCTCCAGTGCGATGTTGGTATGGCGGCGATCCAGTGGCGCGCCGTTGCGGATTGAGCGATGCAGGAAGGGATAGAGGCCGGTCAACAGGCTGGTCCGGGCCGGACCACAAGGGGCCGCAACAGTGTAATGGCGGGTGAAGGTCGTGCCCTCGCTCGCCAGCCGGTCGAGATGCGGCGTCCTGGCGGCCGGATGTCCCAGACAAGATAGCGCTTCGCCGCGCCACTGATCGCCGGTGATGAAAAGCACTTTGCGGGGCATGGCTAGGCCTTTGCGCGACGCAGGAATTTCATGATGCGTTGTGCGCGCCCCGCCGCAAAGGTATGCGCCGCCTTTACGCCGTACCAGCCGCCTGTGAAATGTCTGCGAAGCAGGTAGTACCGGAAGAACAGGAACGGATACTCGAACGGCCGGCGCAGCTGCAGTTGCCAACGGGGCTTCCTGATCTCCTTGGCCTGCAGATCGGTGTAGCCATCGAGTTTGCGGCGGACGTGATCCAGGGTGCGCCAGGAGAAGTGCAGCGCTTTGCCTTTCAACTGCCCGGCGGCCGCGCCTTTCAGGTCGACGGTGTCATGGCTGAGGCTCATGTGGAAGCGCACGGCACGGCGGTCGTAGAGGCGGACGTAGTTGTGATAGTCCGCCCACAGACGGGGCGTGCTTTTGCCGGGATAGACCGTGACCTGATGGAAACGATAGGCCTTCAATGGTGGATCACTCGCCAAAAGGGCTCGGATTTCTTGCGCGAGATCGTCACTCACCACTTCATCCGCATCGAGATTGAGCACCCAATCGAACCTCGCCGAGTCTTCTGCAAAACGCTTTTGCGGGCCATAGCCATCCCAGGCGCGGAACACAGTGCGTGCGCCTAGCCGCTGGCAGATCGCAACCGTATCGTCAGTTGACCCGCTGTCCACCACCACGATGTCGTCGGCGATGTCCGTGATGGCGGCGATGCAGCGCTCGATACGGTCCGCCTCGTCCTTGGCGATGATCGTCACGGAGAGCGGGATGCGCGCCATGGTTTAGGCCTTGCGCGCATCGGCGAGCGCTTCGGGCAGCGCCGTGGCGAAGGCATCGAAATTATCGGCCGTCCCCACGCTCACCCTGATGCAGCGGTCGAGCGGCGCCACACCGGGCATACGGATGAAAATGCCGCGTGCCAAAATGCCATCGAGCACTCGGCGCGCGAACGCTCCGTCCCCGCCACAGTCGATAGTAACAAAATTGGTCAGAGACGGGAGTGGGTTCAAGCCGTTGAAGCGCGCGATTCCGCCGATGCGGTCGCGGCCCTCGGCCACCTGTTGCCTCACGAAGTCAAGGTGCTCTGTGTCGGCCAGCGAGGCAAGTGCTCCGGCCTGAGCCATGCGGCTGACGCCAAAATGGTTTCGCAGCCGGTCGAAGGCGCGGATGACATTGGCCTCGCCGATGGCATAGCCGACACGCAAGCCCGCTAGGCCATGGGCCTTGGAGAAGGTCCGGAAGCGCACCACGCGCGGGCTGTAGGGATCAATCCTGGGAACGGTTCCGGCGGGTGCGAAATCCGCATAGGCCTCGTCGAGGCAGAGCAAACAATCTTCGGGCAATCCATCGATCAGTTCTTGAACCGAGGCCGCATCCCACCAGGTGCCCATGGGGTTGTCAGGATTGGCCAGGAACACCATCCGCGCCTGCTCGGCCCGGGCAAGCGACAGCAAGGATTCAAGGTCCTCCCGATCGTTGCGATAGGGCGCGGTAACCAATCGTCCGCCACTGCCAGCGACGTGATAGTTAAACGTGGGATAGGCGCCGAGCGAGGTGACCACCGCGATGCCGGGGTGGACGAACAGCCGCACGAAGTTACCGTGTAAGCCGTCGATGCCCTCGCCGACTGTTATGTTGGATGGCGCAACGCCGTGCAGTTCCGCCAGCGCGACCTTCAGTTCATGATTTTCCGGGTCGCCATATTTCCAAACCTCGGTCGCTGCCAGCCGCATCGCCGCGATGGCCTTGGGCGACGGCCCGAACACGCTCTCGTTCGCCCCCATGCGCGCCCGGATGCGCAAGCCCCGCTGCCGCTCCAGCGCCTCGGGGCCGACAAACGGCACGGTCTCGCGCAGACCCGCGACGATGGGCGTGAACGGTGTTTTTGGCATAGCTCGGCGCAAGCCTCGGTGCGTTTACCTACCGAGGCAGGGTCTACGTGGCGCCAGAGCGACTGGCAAGCCGCTCTGGCGATTGAGGGCTATCAATACGTCGACGCCATCTTGCTGACGCCGAACTGAACGTCCTTGCCGTAGAGGTCACGGCGGAAATGAACAACGCCATCTTCGCTCGCCCAGGCGGTAACATAAACCCAATGCAGCGGCACCGCGCGCTTGACGCGCACGATCTTGCTTTCGCCGGACGCCTTGATGGCCTGCACGGCGCCCTTCGTCCAGCCATCGGTCTCCTTCAGCAGCCAGGTCACCAGCCGTTCCATATGCTCGACGCGGATGCAGCCTGAGCTGGCCGCCCGATAGCTCCTGTCGAACAGCTTGGCCGACGGGGTATCGTGCATGTAGACGGATTCAGGACTGGCAAAATCAAGCTTGGCGAAGCCGAGCGGGTTATCCTTACCCGGTTGCTGCGAAAATCGGTAGGTGTCCTGTCCCACCTTGTTCCAGTCGATGCGCGACGAATCCACCTTTTTGCCATTGCCGTCATAGGCATCGATGCCAAATTTGGCGAGCACGTCTTGCCCCTTGGCCTGCATCGACTTGCCCTTAGGCAGCAGATCTTCCTTCAGCACTGTAGGCGGCATCGTCCAGGTGGGATTGAACTTCACCTCACCAATGTTGGACGAGAGCAACGGGCTGGGCCGGTCCGGTCGGCCGACCACGCCGTTCAGGCGCAGCACAACCTTGTTGTCCTCCACCGCTTCGATCTGCTGACCGGGGATGTTCACCAGCACGTAACGGCCCTTGCCCACTTGCTTGGATTGCAAACGGTTCAAATTGGCCTTCAACTGCGCCAGACGCGCCTCGGCGGTAACATTCAGCGCCATCACCGTCCGGGTGCCGTTTTTGAGCCGGTCGGGGTCCATCAGGTCGCCAGTCTCACCCAGCCCGTAGCGGCCCTGCCAGCGCCGCAGCGCTTCGGCGACATCCTGGTCGAAGTACTCCGGCCCACTGAAACCTGAAGGTTCCGCCTTCAAGTCACCTTCGATTTGCAACCGTTTACGCAGGTTCGCAACCGCTGGATTGCTGGTCCCGACTTGCATCTGCAAAGGGTCCACAGTCGGCCAGCCGCCATTGGCGACAATTGCCGTGTAGCGGCTGATGGCCGCCTTCATTGGCTCAATGTTGCCTGGCGACATCAAGGGATAGCCGAGATCGGCCGTCGCCATCGGCGCTTCCTCGGTGTCGAAGAAACCCCCATCGGGAACCGCGATGCTGGTCGGCGCATTGGCGTCGAAGGTCTTGGCTGACTTGAGCCCCTTGCCCTTGCCCTTTGACTTGCCGGCGCCCAGCACATCGGTTGCGGCCGTTGTCGCAGGGTCCGAGACGACGGCGCTTGGATCGGCCTGCGGCTGCCCGAACAAGGCAGTAAACACGTCCGGCTCAGGCGGCGTAGCGCCCGGCGCATTGGCGATAACCGGATCGGAGGACTTACGTTTGCCGAACTTCTTTTTCTTCGGCGCGGACGCTGTCGCGCCCGCCACGGGCGCCGGGGGCTTGCCGCTGGCGTCCTCGGCGCGGGCAGCCGAGGCAGTGGGTGCAGCAACGGATGGAGGTACAGGCGTGGCGGCCACGGCCGGTGTGACTGGGGCGGGCGCTGGCGTCACCGCCGCAGCCTTGCAGGCCGCCAGCGCAGCTGATGTGGCGGCACGCGTCAGGCAGCTGGCATTGTCCGCCAAGGCCACTCCGGCCAACAGCAGGCCGGCCATCGCCAGTCCCGCTCCGATGCTAAGCCTATGAAATTGCATGGCTTTGTTCATTGTCGCCTGCTTAGCCTTTTTGCAACGCTGCCCACGTCATGGGGTCCGACCCCGAGCGCGACTCGTCGAAGTTTAACAAGTCGATACGGCAATACCAAAGCGCAATATCGGGTTGTTCATAACTACCGTGTGCGGGTCGATGGCGCACACCAAGCATGCTGTCGAAGGGCGCGCAAGCCGGGGAGGGCCAAACGTCGTTTCCGGCGCGTTGGCGCGGTGCGCTCAGGTCACAGTAGGGTGGACCAGAAACGACGATAGGCCCGGATTGCTCCGGACCTATGGTCAAAACAGCGAATGAGGGAAGCCAAACTTACAGCCGGTAGCGGATCTGGTCCGACCAGAAGCGTTCGAGGCGCATAAGGCTCAGATTGAGCATGCGAATGTCGCGCTCGTTCACTTCGCCAACCGTCTCCAACGACTTCAGCTGGCGTTGGTAGAGCTCACTAACCACGTCGCAGGCCTCCTGGCCGCGCTCTGTCAAGCTTACTCGCACCGAGCGGCGGTCGGTTTCCGAGCGCTTGTGGTGAATGTAGCCCATGTCCACCAGCTTCTTAAGGTTGTAGCTGACGTTCGAGCCGAGATAGTAACCACGCGTGCGCAGCTCGCCGGCGGTGAGTTCGGCGGTGCCGATGTTGTAGAGGAGCAGTGCCTGAACACTGTTCAACTCGGACTGGCCGAGCCGGTCGAACTCGTCCTTAATGACATCGAGCAGAAGGCGGTGAAGCCGTTCCACCAGGCGCAACGCCTGCAGGTACTCGATCTTCAACCCGCCTTCCGCCTCGTTGACGGAGTGCGCATACTCTTTCAATAACGCCGACATGCCGCTGTCCTGAACTCTGTTTGACGCCCGAAGTTTCTTCGTTGTTGAGCATCAAGGTAAGCGAAGTCGGCTAAGGGCGGCTTAAGCAGCGTGGTGAAATTTCGATGAATTCGTGTGTCAGGATTGGGAATTTTCAGGAGTCTTTTGGTGCTGTGCTGTAATTGGCTGTCAGAGATTGGTAGTATTTCGTCACTGTACCGTTGTAAGCCCATGGTTGTTGCTTGACGGTCACCCAACCGGATCATCTCATGCTATCGTCACCGCCCATCCCGTCCCCATGCATCGAGGTGTGCCATCTCGATGACGCCACAGGTCTGTGCCAAGGCTGCTTCCGTTCGATCCAGGAAATCGCGCGCTGGTCCAGCCTCGACGAGGCCGGGCGGCGCAAAGTGGTGAGCGCGGCGGCCGAGCGCAAGCGGCGGTCGGCGCAGCAAGGAGACTGACTTGGCCGGTTGGGTTGCCATTGTACTTCTGATCCTGGCGGCCCTCGCCATTGTGCTGCGCAGCGATGCTGGCCCCCTCTATGGCTTTGGTCCTGCTCAACTGGCGGGCGCGGCGTTTGCCCTGGCGCTGTTCATTGTGGTCGCCATGCCGTTGTTGCGCCGCTATCGCGATCAGGTTGGGCTGGCCGCGCGCGATCTCTTTCTGTGGGCCGGCGTGGCGATCGGGGCGGGACTGCTCTATTCTTATCGCGCCGAGCTGCCGCAGCTTGCCGACGATCTGATTGCCATGGTCTCTCCGCAAAACGCGGCGCTCACTGTGCCCCAGCCGGTTGAGACCGAGCGCATCGTCAAACTGCGCCGCCAGCCCAATGGCCATTTCACGGTCCATGCCAGCGTGAACGGCGAGGTGGTGCAGATGATCGTCGATACCGGCGCGACCACCGTGGTGCTGCGCGCGCTCGACGCCCAGCTGATTGGCATCGACACTAGCAAACTCGATTACTCCGTACCCATCGAGACCGCCAACGGTTCGGGTTTTGCCGCTTCGATCCGGCTCAAGAGCGTGGCTGTCGGCCCGGTCGGGATGGGCAATGTGGACGCCCTGATTACACCCCCCGGCAAACTGGACCAGAGCCTGCTCGGTATGAGTTTCTTAAGCCGATTGAAGTCATATGAGTTTTCAGGGGACTTTCTGTCGTTGCGTGGTTGAGGTCGCTGGCTGCCCCGCCTGATGTGCGATCCGCCGCGCCGATTTCGGGCGGTGTGCCATGCGCGTTTCTCCAGGCGCCTCCAACTTCGCACGCGAGGCCACCGGCTGGCTGCTGATCGGCGCCATCGTGTTTGCCGGCGTCTATTTCTTCACCGATCTGCGCACCGCCACGCGCGCCATCGTGGATCACTACGCCGTCTCGGGCGAAAGCGACGGCGCGGACGAGGCGTCGTTGGCCCGCACCAAGACCGCTCCGGTTGGCGGCGAAGTCCGCCTCCAGGCTGGCGACGGCGGACACTTCTACTCCGATATCGACGTCAACGGCCGCACCATCAACGCCGTGGTCGACACCGGCGCAACTGGCGTCGCGCTCAGCTACGAGGACGCCCGCACGATTGGCATCCGCTTGGACGAGAGCGATTTCACCATGGAATCGCGCACCGCCAACGGCACCGCCAAGATCGCTCCCATCACCTTAGACCGGGTGCAGATCGGCGACATCGAGGTGCGCGACGTGGAAGCGTTCGTCGCCGAGAAGGGCAAGTTGTTCCAGACGCTGCTGGGGATGAGCTTCCTACGCCGCCTCAGCCGCATCGACATCCGCGGTGGGGAACTGGTATTGGTGCAGTGATCTCTTCCTCTCCCCTCGCTTTTTCAGCGAGGGGAGAGGAGACCGCGTCTCGCAGTCGACCTTTGGGAGGCAAGAGCCACGCGGTCGGTGAGGGGCAGGTGCCCGCTCGAGCCCTGTCGCCACGGATACGGAGCAAGCTCCTGCCCCTCACCTGTCGCTTTCTCCGTCGCGCTGACGCGCTCCGGGCGACATCCTCTCCCCCGCGAAAGAGCGGGGGAGAGGAAAGTCCGGCTCCTTCACTAAATCGGCTATGTCTTTTGGAGCCTCCACATGTTCCCCACACCGCGCGCCGACTTAAAGCCCAACACCTTCGAGTTCGAGCGCACACCCCTTGTCAAACCCACCGGCTTTCGCGAATACGACGCACGCTGGTTGTTTCCGACTGAGGTGAACCTGATGGGCCTGCAGGCCATCGGCCTCGGCCTCGCCACGCTGTCGCGCCGCCGCAAGGTGCCGGCACGCTTTGTGGTCGGGCACGACTACCGCTCCTATTCGGGATCCGTAAAGCAGGCGCTGATGGCTGGCCTGATGGCGGGTGGCGCCGAGGTACACGACATCGGCCTTGCGCTTTCGCCGATGGCCTATTTCGCGCAGTTCGAACTCGACGTCGAAGGCGTCGCCATGGTCACGGCCAGCCACAACGACAACGGTTGGACTGGCATCAAGATGGGATTGCAACGTCCACTGACGTTCGGCCCGGACGAAATGCTGGAGCTGAAGGAGATCGTGCTTTCCGGCAAGGGCGAGACGCAGGCCGGCGGCAGCTACCGCTATGTCGCCGACCTCGCCGACCGCTACTGCGCGGATCTTGCCAAGCGCACGAAACTCAAGCGCAAGATCAAGGTCGTGGCGGCCTGCGGAAACGGTACGGCCGGCGCCTTTGCGCAAAAGATTCTGGAAGCGATCGGTTGTGAAGTGATCCCGCTCGACTGCACGCTGGACCACAGTTTCCCGCGCTACAATCCGAACCCGGAAGATATGAATATGCTGCACGCCATGGCCGACGCTGTGCGCGAGCACAAGGCCGACCTGGCGCTGGGCTTCGACGGCGACGGCGACCGTTGCGGCGTGGTCGACAATGAGGGCGACGAGATCTTCGCCGACAAGGTGGGCGTGATGCTGGCGCGCGATATCTCCGCAATCCACAAGGACGCGCGCTTTGTGGTCGACGTGAAGTCAACGGGCTTGTTCTCAACCGATCCCGTGCTAATCGCCAATGGGGCGAAGACGGAGTATTGGAAGACCGGCCACAGCTACATCAAGCGCTACAACTTCGAGCACGGCACGCTGGTCGGATTCGAGAAGTCCGGCCACTTCTTCTTCAACACGCCGCTCGGGTCGCGGCTACGACGACGGCTTCGTCTCGGGCCTGGCCGTGTTGGAGATGCTGGACCGCGCGCCCGGCAAGACGCTGGCGGATTTGAAGAACGCGCTCCCCAAGACCTGGAGTTCGCCGACCATGTCGCCCCACTGCGGCGACGAAGTGAAGTACAAGGTCGTGGACGGCGTGATTGCTCATTTCAAGGGCAAAGCGGCGCGCGGCGAGACGGCTCGCCGGCCAGGCCATCCGCGATATCGTGACCGTCAACGGCATCCGCATGACGCTGGCGGACGGGACCTGGGGCCTGGTACGCGCCTCATCGAACAAACCCGAACTGGTGATCGTGGTCGAAAGCCCGACCTCGGAAGCCAACATGAAGGCGATCTTCGCCGAGATCGACGGGCACCTGGGCACGATCAAGGAGATCGGCGCGTATAATCAGAAGATTTGAGCACGGACGATGAGGTTCGCCCCCTCCTCTCCCCAGCCTCTTGGCGGGGGAGAGGATGTCGCCCGAGGCGAAGCCGAGGAAACAGCGACAGGTGAGGGGCAGCCACTTGCTCCGTACAGGTCGTGAGAAGGCCGGAGCCAGCTCCTGCCCCTCACCGACCGCGTGGCTCTCCGCGCTGAAACGCGCTGCGAGACGCGGTCTCCTCTCCCCTCGCATGAAAATGCGAGGGGAGAGGAGAGTCCCTGTGCTACTGCGCCGCTTGCTGCGCAGCGGTTTTCCGAAGCTTTGCACACGGACGGTGGGGCTTGGGCCCTCCTCTCCCCCTTCTTCAGGGGGAGAGGATGTCGCCCGAGGCGAAGCCGAGGAAGCAGCGACAGGTGAGGGGCAGCTACTTGCTCCGTACAGGTCGTGAGAAGGCCGGAGCCAGCTCCTGCCCCTCACCGACCGCGTGGCTCTCCGCGCTGAAACGCGCTGCGAGACGCGGTCTCCTCTCCCCTCGCATGAAAAATGCGAGGGGAGAGGAGAGGCCCTGCGCTACTGCGCCGCCAGCGAAGCATTCCCCAGCGCCTTCAACGCCGCTCCTGCATCGATCCGCCCAGCGCCGAAACTATCGTCTGCACCCGGCGCACCGAGATCCTTGGCGCTGCGCGCCATCAGATCGAGCGCTCCGGCCGGCGACAAATCTGGGCGGATCGCGTGCAGCAATCCCACCAGCCCGCTGACATAGGCCGCCGCCTGCGAAGTACCGCTTTCCAGGTTGTAGCCCCCACCGGGCGCTGCCGAGAGAATGTCCACGCCCGGTGCGGACACTGTGATGTAGGTGCCCGTGTTGGCGCGCGTGAACAGCCCGTCGGCCTGATCGGTGGCCGTTACGGCGAGTACGCCCTTTACTGCGGCGGGATAGGCGGGCGGCGCGCCCGGCCCCTCGTTGCCGGCAGCAGCCACCACGATTATGCCTTCGCCGATCGCGGCGGTGACGGTGGCGTCGACGATCGGATCTTCTGGGCCGGCCAGGCTCATGTTGACGATCTCGGCGTGCTGCTCGGCGGCCCAGTCGAGGCCGCGGCGCAGCGACTCCGTGGTCGCCTCGTTGGTGGCGGCCGGGAAGGCGCGGATCGACAGCAGGGAGGCGTCCGGAGCGATGCCCAGCAGCTTGCCATGCGCCGCGATGATGCCCGCGATGCTGGTGCCGTGCGCGCCGGTATCCCACGCGCCGTCGCCAACGGCATCGAAGCGGTCGCGCACGCTGCCGGCAAGATCGGGATGCGTCTCGTCGATGCCGGTATCGATGATGGCGATCAGTGGGCGGCGTTTGCCCTCTGCGGCCGCCTGGGCGTCACCGGCGCCGATCACGTCGAGCGCATACTGCGGCAACAGCGGCTTGCGCAGGGTCTGGCCCGCCGCGGGGCCGTAGAGGAAATTTGGCTGCCACCTGAGCATGCGCGTTTCGCCGGTCATGGCGGTGAGCACGGTGGGAACGGGGCGGCCATCGGGGATACGGAAGCGGACGGTTGGGGTACGCAGCAGACGCGAGGGCGCAAAGGTTTCCAGCTGCAACCCGTATTGCTGCGCTATGGCCCGGGCGGTATCGATGGTGCTGCCGGGCACCAGGACGCCAACGATTTCGTTGGGACGGAACCGTCCGGGGATGGGTGCGGGCAGCGGGGCGAAGGCCGGGGGGGCGGTGTTGGCTGCGGCCCCGCCACCTTGTCCGCCGCCAGCCGAACCCGCACCGCCGGTGCCGGGGCCAGCGCCGGGGAACGTTGCCCCGCCCGGCCCGGTGCTGGTGTTGACTGCGCCGCCACCGCCCGCCGGCAGCGAACTGGGCATAGGCCAGCAGCTGCTCGGCCGTCATGGTCGGCAGCTCGTTGGCGGTCGCCGATAATGCAGCCGTGGGCGGACGACATCATCAGCAACGCCGCCAACGACAGCGCGATGAACTTTCTGCAAGGGCTTATGCGCATGGCAGCAACTCCTTTACTGGCCGCCCGGGATGGCGAGTTGGATCACCGACTTGTTCGCCATCAAGTTGGCGATAAGCAAGTCGCGCTCCACTTCGCCAAGCACTTTGTCCGATAGCTTTACCCGGTAAAAGCCCGCCTTGGGACCATCGGCAATGGCAATACCCAGCGGTTTCATGGCCTTCTCGATGTCCTGGATCGTGGCGGTGGGAACGAACACCACCTGGGCGTAGGTGCCCGGCAGCGCGGGTGCGGTTGCCGTATGCGCGGGCTTCTGCCCTGGTTGCGGCGCGGGCCGGTTCAGCAGCAACGAGCCGATCAAGCCGGCCTGCAATACGATCGCCACGGCCGCGGCCGCCGCCACCGGCACCAAGGCCTGCCGGCTGCCAAGCCAATCCAGCCCGCCCTGCACCCAGTCGGCCAGCGCCGCAAAGCCCGAGCGCCGCGCCAACGAGCGACCGTCGATCGCATCCATCAGCTTGTGCAGCGCGTCCGCCGACGGAACGCCCACCGCCTCGTTGTTCACAACGCTATCGGCGCGCTCGGCCTCGATCAGGTCGAGCTGCTTGCGCATGTCGGGATGGGCGGCCAGATAGGCCTCGACCTGCCTGGTCTCGGCCGCATCCAATTTGCCTGTGACGAACCAGGGCAGCAGCATCTCGATGTCTTCCTTGCCCATCTCGGGGCTCATCTGGTTGCTCATGGCCAACCCCTGTCAATCCCGGCTGCCTTAAGCATTTCCGAGAGTTTCTTGCGCGCATAGAACATGCGCGTCTTGACGGTCGCCTCAGGAATGCCGAGCACTTCGGCCACTTCCTTGACGCTCTGCTCGTGGTAGTAGACCAAGTCCATCACCACACGTTGTTCGTCGGGCAAGCGGTTGAGACAGGCGCGCAAAGCCGCCGCCTTGTCGCCCTTGGCCAGCGTTGTCTCGGCGCTGTCGCTGTCGTCGGCAATGGCTTCGGCCACACCTTCGTCCAGCCCCTCGTCGCGCTTCTTGCGCAGCGAACTCACAGCCTTGTTGTGCGCGATCGACAGCATCCAGGTGGTCGCCGAGGATGTACCCTCGAAGCGTCCCGCCTGCTGCCACACCGCTAGAAAGATCTCGTTCACCAGTTCCTCCGCCACCGCTTCGCTGCGGACACGCCGCAGCACGAATCTGAACACGCGTGTCCGATGCCGGGCAAACAGCATCGGCATCGCCTGACGATCGCCCTTAGCGAGCCGTGCGATCAGATCGACATCCGAGATCGGCTCACTCATGGGCGTTCATCTTGCGTTCAGTTGGTCGTTGCGGGAGCGGGGAAGGTTCAATGCGATGGGGCGGAGGATGCACGTATCGGGCCGGTGGGGGCAAGGGGGATGCGAGGGACGGGGGATTAGGGATTAGTGACGTGGGCCCGGACTTGCCTCGATCGCGAGCGTCCCAATCGCCAATCCCGCACTTTTGAACTTTCCGGCTCTAATCGGCGACCAATCCTGCGGTGAGAACCTTTTTTCCACAACGCAAGGATCGGAATGTCCCATGCCTATCAAGCTGTTCGCAAACTACGCAAGACGCGGCCCGGCGGCGCTGTCGCGAAGCTTATGGTTTCAGTTACACTATGAGGATACGCGTAGACAGCCCAGGGAACGGCCGTTGCCGTTCAGGCATGGCGATACGGGGGCGACGATGACGGATGCACTGATCACGACCGCTAAGGCCAGCAAGAACCGCTTTGCTGGCGCGCTCTGCGGCCTCGCAGCCGCCGCCATGGCGGTCGCTGCGTCCATCCTGACTGTCCCAACAGCCCAGGCCCAACAGCCGATCATCGCCAAGGGCAACGCCATCGTCACCGGCTTTTCCGGTACCGTGCCGCGCGCCAATCCCGCGCCGTCAGCCGATCCCATCGACAACCTCTTCATCGACCTCAACGGCGCCTCCATGCGCCTGCAGGATATTTCGGCTGGCGGGCAACCGCCGCAGGGCCAGCTGATCGCATCCCCAACCACGTTTGAGGCCAAGGCCGGCGATGTCGGCCAGGTGTTCGGCATCGCCATGGACGATGGGCGCGGCCCCGATGGCGTCTCCTCAACCACGCCGGACATCTATCTCTCGGCCAGTTCGGCCTTCGGGTTGCAGATCGTCCAGCCGGACGGCGCGGGCAATCCCGTCCGCATGCGCACGGGCAATCCCGGCGCGCAATGGATGGCTGGCCAGTGGGGCGATGCCACCAAGGCCGGAACGCCCGGCAGCATCTGGAAGGTGAACGGTACGACCGGCGCGATTTCCCTCTTCGCCAACGTGCAGCTGGCAGGCCAGCCCAACAGCGGGCCGGGCCTGGGCAACCTCACCTTCCACGCCAAATCCCGGCAGATTTTCGTATCGGATCTCTCGACCGGCATGATCCATCGCATCGATATGCGCGGGACGGACCTCGGCTACTACGATCACGGCTTGCAGGGCCGCACGTCGCAGGGGCTCGCTCCGATCCCCGACGATCCGGCCAATAGGCTCGACATCACCAGCCCGCTGTTCAACTCCGAGGACGCAAGCACCTGGCGCTATGCTCCCAAGGGCCGCATGGTCTGGGGCGTGCGCGCCAATGGCGACCGGATCTATTATGCCGTCGCTGACGGTCCGCAGGTCTGGTCGATCTCGATCCTTGAGGACGGCAGCTTCGGCAACGACCCGCGCCCAGAAATCGACGTCACGGGCACCCCAAACAACAACGTCATTTCCGACATCGCCTTCGACGGCCAGGGCTACATCTATCTCGCACAGCGTGGGCCCGCGCGGGGCGATTATGCGTATAAAGTGTTCGCCGAGGGCAAGACGTCAGCGCTGCTGCGCTACCGCCAGGACCCGGTTACCCTGAAGTGGATCCCATCGCCGGAAGAATACGCCGTCGGTTTTCCGCCCGAGCACCGCAACACCAATGGCGGCGTCGCGTTGGGCTATGCCTATGACGCGCAAGGGCGGATCCTGCCCGGCACCTGCGGCCGCATGGTCTGGACCACGGGCGAACTCCTTCGCCAGGGATCGGGCCTCTCCGGCCCCGAGATCGTGCACGGCCTGCAGGGCATGGACCGTAGCCTGGTCCGGCCAGCGAACGTGCCCCCAACGCAAACCTATTTCACCGACTACGACGGCACATTCGACGATCCAGACGTGCAAGGCCACATGGGCAATGTGAAGATCTGGCAGCCGTGCGAGCAGAGCTTCGGCACGCTGATCCCGACCATTCCGCCGGGCTATGTCCCGCCGCCAACCGGCAGGTTCAACCTGACGCTGACCAAGGTTGCCGACCCCAAGGACTGCGTCGTGGGTGGCCTCGGCTACCTCTGTAGCTATCGCATCTTCATCACCAACACCGGCACGACCACTTTCGCCGGCCCGTTGACGGTCGATGACTGGCTGCCCGCAGCTCCCGCCGGCGCGACCATGACGTTCTCGCCGATGCCGCCGTGGATGTGCGGAGCCGTCGGCCCGGGCGCCTATCAGTGTCTGCATCCCGGCGTGGTTCTCTTCCCGGGCCAGTACACCGAGCTGGATGTCGTCGTCGATCTGCCTGCGAACTATAGAGATTGCTATCTCGACAACCTGGCCCAGATCGAATGGCCGGTCGGCTATCAGGACGCCAATCCATCAGATGACTTCGGCTTCGCGTCAGCCCGCATTCCGAACAAGGATTGCCTGCCGCCGACCGGCAAGAAGACCAACCTGCAGATCAAGAAGTACGCCAAACCGCAGTGCAAGCAGATCCAGTCCGGCGACTGGCTGTGCTTCTATGCCGTGGTCGTCACCAACACCGGTCCCGGCGTCTATAACGACGTGATCAAGGTCGAGGACACGCTGCCGGCCGGCGCAACCGCGACGTTCGTCACGCCCGCCCCGTGGTCGTGCGCGGGTGGTCCGCCTACGTATCAGTGTCAGACGACACCGGTGGTCTTGAATGTCGGTCAGAGCACGGCGTTTGGCGTCAATGTGCTGGTGCCAAAGGCGTCCATCAAGCCGGACAACTGCAAGGTCCCGAACAAGGTGCGCATCACCTATGCTCCGGGTGGCTCGGACAGCAACACCAACCCGGCCGACGACGACGCCATGGCTATCGCCAACGTCCCGTCGGAGCGCTGCCTGGGCAAGCAGACCAACCTGAAAATCGAGAAGTTCGCCGGGCCGTGCGAGCGGCGCGAGAACAACCAGATCGCGGGCTATGCCTGCCTGTTCGGCATCCGTGTCACGAACACGGGACCGGGCCTCTATAACGGCAACATCGTGGTCGACGACACGTTCGCCTCGGCTCCGAGCCTTGCCGCCTTCGCCCCGCAGCCGCCGTGGAACTGCGTCGGTGGCGGCGCCAACTGGCAGTGCACCTATCCGGCGGCCGCATTGGCTCCCGGTGGTCATGTCGACTTGCTGGCAGCTGGCTTGGTTCCGATGGGCAACGTGCTGGAAGGCCAGTGCTCACTGAAGAACACGGCCAAGATCCTGGCCGCGGTTCCCGGCAGCCCGCAGAACAATATCCTTGGCGACGACGTTGCCTCGGCGACGGCCACCATCAATGACCCGCGCTGCAAGACTGTGCCGCCAACGGGTCAGGATGGGCACGTCAAGATCGAGAAATCCTGCAGGCCGCTGGCGGCAACCGCAGGCCTCTCGTGCCGCATCACCATCACCAACGATGGCGGTGTGCCGCTTACCGGCAACATCAGCTTTGCCGACCAGGGCACCTGGACCGACAACGGCACCCCGCTGG
Organism: uncultured Alphaproteobacteria bacterium; assembly: GCA_963732765.1. Taxonomy (GTDB): domain Bacteria; phylum Pseudomonadota; class Alphaproteobacteria; order Rhizobiales; family Hyphomicrobiaceae; genus JANYHF01. Next base: position 46,854 of record CAVTAS010000011.1, read on the forward strand.
TCGTCTCCAGCGCCACGCCCGACGATCCGGTCATCCAATGCACAGGCCTGCCGAGCAATCTGGTCTGCACCTTGCCGGGTAGCGCGCTGCCGCCCGGAGCCTCGCACTCGGTCGAGATCGTGATCGCTGGCGGCAATGGCAAGCGCTACCGCAACTGCGCGACGATGACCCAACCGAACCGGACTCCGATTGCTGCTATCGGCAAACCATCGTGCGCCGAGGGCGGTACGGGTACGGCGATCTCGGTGCAAAAGACCGCACCGGCCAGCTGTGCTTACGGTAAGGACTGCGCCTTCCAGGTGACCCTCACCAACGATAGCGACAGTTCCTTCTCGGGTACGCTGATGGTTGGTGATCTGATGAGCCTGGGCGGTGTCAACAGCAATGGCGTCGCGATCACGTCGATCTCGCCGCGGCTGAATTGCGACGTGCAGCCCACATCGCTGCCGTTCAGCTGCAAGGTCGCGACCTCGCTGGCCGGACATGAGGCGCATACGCACACTATCACCGTGCAAATGCCTGACGCACCAGCAGGCAATAGCGCAGTGCGCGACGGCCTCAACTGCTTCATGGCGGTTGATGCGCTCGGCGCTGCTCCAGGTGCTGGGGACGCCATCGCTGCGGCCGCCAGTGGCCCCGGCAATGGACCTGGCTACTCGTGCGTTGGCTTCAAGATGGAGCAGCCGGAGCGTTGCCCCGGCGACCTCAAGCGCATCGGCACCCAGTGCAAGTGCCCCGAGGGGACCAGGCAAGGCGCCAACTACACCTGCAAGGGTGGCAACGAAACGCCTCCTCCTCCGCCCCCGCCGCCACCGGCCAAGAAGTTCTGCCAGGCTCCGCTGGTCGGGACGTACCCGGATTGCCATTGCCCGTCCGACAAGCCGAATTATGTCAACGGTCAGTGCAAGCCCAATGTCGTCAAGCGCTGCGCGCCACCGCAGATCGGTACCTACCCGAACTGCTATTGCCCGCGTGGAACCAAGGAAGTCGAAGGCGATTGCGTTGCACCGCCCAAACGCTGCATCGCGCCAGAGGTGGGCAACTACCCGAACTGCTACCTGCCGAAGTGCCCGCAGGGTCAGACCGGGACGTTCCCGAACTGCAAACCGGTCGTGCAGAAGCGCTGCACTCCACCAATGCTTGGCAACTACCCGAACTGCTATCTGCCAAAGTGCCCGCAAGGTCAGATCGGGACGTTCCCGAACTGCAAGCCGGTGGTCGATGTCTGTCCGAGAGGGCAGGTGAAGGTCGACGGCAAGCACTGCTGCCCGAAGGGCTACACCTGGGACGGCAAGTGCTATCCCCCCTCGACCGGCGGCAACACGCCACCCAAGTGCAAGGGCGTGGTGATCAACGGCGTCTGCCTCGGCACCATTCCGACCCTTCCGGTCAAGAAGGTCTGCCCGGCGCCGGCCAAAGGCTACCTGCCAAACTGCACCTGCCCCACGAATTTGAAGTGGAGCGGCGCGCGCTGTGTGCCGGTCGGCAACGATGGTCCTGCCAAGACGCCGGGCATCAAGATCGTGCCCGGCATCAAACTGCAGCAGAACCTTCCCAATCTGTTGTTGAAGCAAGGACCGAAGATCAATTGAGCCGGCCAACGCAATGTCCGACCCGTATGGGCCGGGCACGGACTTCCCTCTCCCCCGTTTTCCGGGGGAGAGGAGGACGCGTCTCGCAGCCGCCTTTTTCGGCGGCAAGAGCCACGCGTCCGGTGAGGGGCAGATACTGGCTCAGAACCTGTGGCACCAGGTGTGCACGAGAGACCTTTCGCGTTTCTGCCCCTCACCCGGCGCAAGTGCGCCACCCTCTCCCCCTCGCATGAAGACTGCGAGGGGGAGAGGGTAACTCCGTACGCTCCTGAAATACCCAGCGGTCAAACAATCGGTTGGCCGGTATGACACCGTTGAGCGAACGTCTCAACCTGTTCGATCACGAACATCTCCCCCACGCATCCCGTATATCTGCCGCGCAAAAAGGCGCGTCAGATTCCGGGAAGCGGGTGGAAACTCTTGCACTGCGTTATCAATCGTGCGCGGCGCGATGGGCGGCCAGGGCCTGCTCGAAGCGGCCGAGATAGTCCGCCGTGTACGCTGGATAATCGAAGGCGAGCTTGGAGTGGATCTCCGAGACCATGCTCCACAGCGTCTCGCGCAGCAGCGAGGCGCATTTCATGGCCGAATAGCTGCGCTTCAAGGCTGTATCTGCGGCACGCCCGAAATAGGCTTCCAACATCCAGGCCTCCTGCTCGGGCGTGAGGCCGTTGTTGCTGGCCAGATTGGCGAGGTCGAACAGCGGCGAATTCCACCCGGCGTAATCCCAGTCGATCAGCCAGATGCGCTGGCCGTCGTCGATGAAATTGGCCGGCAACAGATCGTTGTGGCCATAGACCATCTGGATCGGCCCAACGTCGCGCTCCAGTTCATCGGCGATGGCCAGCAGCTCGGGCAGCCGCAGCAGATGCCGGCTGAGACCGTCCCGCAGCGTGTGGCCGTAGTCGCGCAGCACGTGGAACACCCAGAACACCAGCGCAGGCCCGCGCACCTCGCCCGGCATGTTCCGATGCACGCGGGAGAGCAGCGGCAGGATGCGCTCTAGGGTTGCCGGCACCCGCACGTCCTCGGCCGTCAGCGTCTTGCCCTCGATGAAGCGAATTACCAGGATGCCCGGCTCGGCATGCACCACTTCTGGCGACAACCCCGCGCGGAACGCCGCCTCGCTGGCCGCCCGCTCATTGAAGCGCATCACCTGGTGCACGGGAATGTCGTCGCCGACCCGTACCACGAAGCGCTCTCCGGCGTGGTCGACCGTGAAGTTGAGGTTGGTGATGCCACCGCCCAACGGCTCGGGTTGTACCGGAGCGCGCCAGATCGGCAGGTTCTTCACACGCTCGACCGGCGACACCACGTCCCCTCCCCGCTCTCACGCTATGTTCGTCTCATCCGTTTGGATGACGCGGCGCAGGCTTGTTCTGGCTATACTGTCTGTCTATGTCGCCGCTACCCTAGATGCAAGTTTTCACGAGCGTCCGCGAACAACGCAACTCGAGGTTGAGCGGTTAAAGGACGCCTGGGCTATTGACGACGTTGCTTGTCAGTTGCCCAATACACTTGAGCGCGACTTGTGCAGGCTCTAATATTCAACCCACATTATTTATCGTGAGCAATGATTTAGACTGCTTCCAAAGTACAAAATGCAGCACAAGTCGCTTGCAATTCAATGAGGCTTCCGGCATAAATTTAGCTGCCGGTGTGTTCGATCTTGAACACGCTCTCAAGATTGTCGGCTAGGACTCTGCGACCCCCAAATGTCCACTGCCTTTCCCGAATGTCTGAGATCACAGGCCCGAGCGTGCGGGCCCTGCGATCGGCTAACCGCAACGTCACGCAACTCACTCCTCGGGAAGGACTTACTGCGATGCGCATTACCGGAACCGTAAAATTCTTCAACGCCGCCAAGGGCTATGGCTTTATCCAGCCGGCAGATGGCAGCAAAGACGTGTTCGTGCACGTCTCGGCGTTGGAGCGTGCGGGCATCCGTAGCTTGAACGAAGGCGACAAGGTTTCGTTCATTCTGGAAGACGACCGCAAGGGCCGCGGCAAGCAGGCCGGGCAGATCGAGCGCGCATAACCTAGCGCCATCTGAGCAGACAGCAAACGCCGCCAGCCCCCTGGCGGCGTTTTCTATTGGGCCCCTCGCGTATCAGGCCGCGCTGTCGCCGACGTAGGGGTTGCTCTGGCGCTCGGCGCCCAACGTTCCGTGCGGTCCATGGCCAGGCAGGAACGTGACCCCGTCGCCTAGCGGCAACAGTTTGTTGCGGATTGCAGACACCAAGGCCGCATGGTCGCCATAGTCCATGTCGGTGCGCCCGATAGAGCCGCGAAACAATGTATCGCCCACCAGCGCAAACTTGTTGGCGTCGTTGTAGAACACCAGCGAGCCCGGCGTATGTCCCGGCACATGCAAGATCGAAAAGCTCAGGCCCGATAGAGTGAGCGTCTCGCCTTCGCTCAGCCAACGGTCCGGTGTGACTGCGCGCACGCCCGCCATGTTGTATTCCAGCGCCTTGCCAGGAAGCCCATCGAGCAGGAATTTGTCGCTGATACCCGGCCCCTCGATCGGCACCCCGCCCAGCGCATCCTTGAGTTCGGCCGCCCCGCCGGCATGATCGATATGGCCGTGCGTCAGCCAGATCCGCTCCACCGTCACGCCGCGCTCCTTGATCGCGGCCAGAATGCGCGGCACGTCGCCGCCCGGATCGACCACCACCGCGCGCTTGGTCGCAAGCTCGCTGATGATCGAGCAGTTCTGCTGAAATCCGGTGACCGGCACGATGGTCACATCCAGGGTACGTTCGGCCATTGTCGTCCTCATATGCAGGTTCAATCGGGAATCAACCGGCGCAACAGGGCTGCCAGAAACAACAGGAGCATGGCCCCCACGGCCCCAAAGCTGGCGCTGGCCGCCAGGCCTGAGAGATCAGGGGACGCCGTCATGACCATGCCCGGGACGTGATGATGCCCGCCCAGCACGTGGCCTTTGAGAGCGCCGGTCAACATGCCGCCCAGACCGCCGAGCACCACGGCGCCATAGCCGCGCAACGCCAGGCCGCGCCAAATCGCGACCAGGATCGAGACCGCCGCCCAACCCGCCGCCCCGGCAACCACGATCGGCAACAACCTGTCCATCTGCGCGACCTCTTGATATGCTGCGCCATCGTTCGCCGGGCCATCCTTTGCCGGGATTACAGCTGCTGACAATGGCTTGATCTTGCGCGCCAGCGCCGGTTGGGACTATTTTGTCGCATGCGAGCATCGCGCAAGCGCGTGCCATTGCCCCCGACGGAACGTCTGGAGACCCTCATGCGGCAAACCGGAACAGTGAAATTCTTCAATCACGCCAAAGGCTTCGGGTTCATTACGCCCGACCAGGGCGACAAGGACCTGTTCGTCCACATTTCGGCCTTGCAGGCCTCTGGCATGCAAGGCCTGGATGAGGGCATGCGCGTCTCCTTCGAAACCGAGCCCGACAAGCGCGGCAAAGGCCCGAAGGCAATCGACCTGAAGCTTGAATCGTAAGCCTGCCGCAAATTGCCCGTAAACCGCCACCAAAAGCTGTGAGCATACGACCGGATATTCTGGCGGGGGCCGGCCATGCCGGGCATAGTGTTCGTAGCGGGATCAAACGTATACGGAGCAGAGCCATGTGGGTCGGGCTGACAAATCGTAGCAGCGCCGTCGGGCGGTTGGCCATCGGCTGTCTTGGCGCCTGTCTGTTGGCGTCGCCGGCCTGGGCACAGGCGACATCGGCAGGCGCGCCAAAGGCACAGGCGCCGAACGCCGCCGCCAGCAGCGCTGCGGCCGCGGCCGATGGCCCGGCGACGCTGCTGATCAAGAAGAAGAAAAAGGTAGTCGTAAAGACCCCGGACGCCGCAGCGCCCGCAGCCGCCGCGGCAACAGCCGCCACCGAGCAACCGCCGGTTCCCCTCGATGGTGCCAAAGCAGCCGAGATCCCGCCGGCCAACATCGAGACGCAAACCGCGGCAGCAGCCGACAGCGCTGCCCCCCCTGCCGCCGAACCACCGGCCGCCGCTGTCGCAATTGATCCGGCTAAGCCCAAGACAATGACGAAGAAGACGGCCAAGTCCGCCGATGTGACAACTACCGCGGCCGCCCCTGCCAAGAAGGCCGACCCCGCCGCAAAACCCAACCGCAAAGCCGGACTGGTGCCGCCTGACAGCCCGGCGGGCGGCCCCACCGGTTGCCGTACGCGCGCCTTCACCGTCAACGACTACGGCAAGGACGGACCGACCGCCGACGCCAAGCGGCTCCTGGACGCCGACATCGCCTCGTGGTCCAAGGCCAACGGTCTCACCAACGTGACGGTCGGCGCCAAAAGCGTGAAATGCTTCCAGTTCCTCAACTTCATCGTCTTCGACGAATGGACCTGCACCGCCTCGGCCAAGGTTTGCTGGAAGTAGGAGAACGCCACGATGATGATCCTGCGCTCGGTGCCGGCATCCCCTTACGGCCGCAAAGTCAAAATCGCCGCCAAGGTGCTGAACCTGTTTGACCGCCTGGACGTACAGCCCGCAGACACCACCAATCCCACCGACACAGTCCGGCAGCAGAACCCGCTCGGCAAGATCCCCGTACTGCTGTTGGAGGACGGCGCCGCCCTCTACGACAGTCGCGTCATCGTTGAGTACCTCGACCATATTGCGGGCGGTGGCATCATACTGCCGCGCAACTCGTCGCGCTGGGCCATACTGACTCGCGCCGCCACCGCCGAGGGCATCATGGATGCCGCCCTGCTGCTGCGCTACGAGCAGACCGCGCGCACCGAGACGCAGCGCTCCAAGACTTGGATCGACAACCAGCAGAGCAAGATCGACCGCGCCCTCGCCCTGTTCGAAGCCGAGCCCCCGGCGCTGACCGTCCCGCCCGACGTGGCCCAGATCGGCCTTGCCTGCGCGCTGGGCTACCTGGACCTGCGCTTCGAAGGGCGCTGGCGTGCGGGCCACCCGGTGCTGGTGGCCTGGCTGGACGCGTTTGCCAAGGCGGTGCCCAGTTACGCCGAGACCAATCCGAAGGGGTAAAGAACTCTCAATCCACCAAGGGTGTCGCGGCTCCATCCCTTCTCCCTTTGGGAGAAGGTGCCCAACGAGCGGATGCAAGGGGATTGCGCTCGGAGTGTGGCACATCTGCGCAGCACACCCGCGCGCCTCCCCCCTCATCCGGCGCTACGGCGCCACCTTCTCCCAAAGGGTGAAGGTGATCCGTTGCTCCTTGGAGGCCTGCGAAGTGTCCGACATCAGATCATCCCTGCCCGCCGTTCTCGCCGCCATCGAGCGCGACCGACCCTCCCAACTCACCCGGCTGTTCGAATGGCTGCGCATCCCCTCCATCTCCATGGTGCCATCAGCAGCGCCGGACTGCGTGCGGGCGGCCGAATGGGTTGCCGCGGAGCTGCGGGGGCTGGGGTTCGAGGCGTCGCTCCGCCCATCGCTCAGCCATCCGATGGTCGTTGGGCATCGTAAAAGCACAACCCCCGGCGCAGCGCACGTTCTCTTCTACGGCCACTACGACGTGCAGCCTGTCGACCCACTCGACTTGTGGACCCGCCCGCCGTTCGAGCCGTACCTGACCGAGGACGCCCGCAACGGCCAGATGATCGCCGCGCGCGGCTCGTCGGACGACAAAGGTCAGGTCATGACTTTCCTCGACGCCGTGCGCGGTTGGATCGCGGCAACTGGTGATGTGCCGTTGAATTTGACAGTCCTGATCGAAGGCGATGAGGAAGCCGACAGCGGGCCGCTGGACGCGTTCATCCGGGCGAACACGGAGGAACTGCGCGCCAATGTCGCCTGGGTCTGCGACAGCGAAGCCTGGGACCGTACCCGCCCTGCCATCACGGTGAGCTTGCGCGGCTACGGCGGCGCCGAGATTACCGTCACCGGACCCAGCCACGATTTGCATTCGGGCAAATACGGCGGTGCGGCCGCCAATCCGATCCGCGCCCTGACCAAGGCGCTGGGCGCGCTGCACGACGACGATGGCCGGGTGCAGCTGCCGGGATTTTACGACGGGATCTCCGAGCCGACGGCCGCCACCCGCGAACGCTGGCAGCGCCTGGGCTTCGATCCCGCAGCGTACCTCGCCGAGGTCGGCCTGCGCCATCCCTCCGGCGAGCGCGACCGAAGCCTGCTGGAACTGATCTGGACAAGGCCGACGGTCGAGATCAACGGCATCTGGGGCGGCTACCAGGGCCCGGGCATGAAGACGGTAATCCCGGCCGAGGCGTCGGCCAAAGTGAGTTTCCGGCTGGTGCCGGGGCAGGACCCGGCTCAGGTGCTGGCGGCCTTCGAGCGGTACGTGCGCGAACGGCTGCCGGCCGATTGCGGGCTGCGCGTGACGCCGGCGGATGGGAGCCGCGGCATCGCGTTCGATCCGGAGGCGGAGTATGTGCGGGTGGCCGTTGCGGCGCTGACGGCGGAATGGGGCGTGCCGCCGGCCATCGTGGGCAGCGGCGGGAGCATTCCAGTGGTCAGCGCGTTTCGCGACGTGCTTGACATGGATACACTGATGCTCGGGTTTTCGCAGGACGACGACCGGGCGCATTCGCCGGATGAGAAGTACAATGTGGAAGCGCTGGTGCGGGGGACGCGGAGCTGGGCACGGGTGATTGGGGCGTCCAGTAGAACGACGCCCCTCGCGGCCGGTCACCAGTCCGCCCCGACCGGGCGCCCCTGAAAAATCTCCGCCGCGCGCCGGCGCGTGCCAGGCGTTGTGTCGGCCGGCAACGCGGTGGGATCGTGGAACGCCGTCGCCACGATCTCGGCGTTCGGCCCCGGCACTACGGGACGGCGCCACTGCCGGATCACGTAAAGCGCGATGTGATCCCCCGGGAAATGCGCGAAGTTCGAGAACAGCCCGTGCAGTTGCAGCGGCGCCGTTACCTCGACGCCGGTCTCCTCCTGGACCTCGCGCACAATCGGCGGTTTCGGCCGACTCGCCCCACTCCACGCCCCCGCCAGGAAATTGCCAGCCAGGCATGTAGCTGTGCTTGACCAATAGCACACGGCCCTCGGGATCGATCACGCAGCCGCGCACCCCCAGCGTAATGCCGCGTTGCAGGCGCCAGATCGGTTGCACGAGGCGCATCAGAACTTTGCGCAAGGGATAGATCTCCTGATGGGCGGGCGGGGTGAGTTTGTGTTACGCCTCCCTCTTATCACCCCTCAGCACAGGTCCGATGCCGCTGATGATCACGCTTGGCCAGCTCTCCGATGTGCATCTTGCGCCGGTGCCAGCGCCGCGACTGACCGGCCTGAACGCCAAGCAGGCGCTCGGCTGGATCAACTGGCAGCGCAAGCGCAAGGCGCATCATGTGCGCGCGGTGCTGGACGCCGTTGTGGCCGACCTTAAGGGACAGCACGTGGATCATCTGGCGGTGACCGGCGATCTGGTGAACATTGGCTTGCCCGACGAACAGGCGCTGGCGTTGACCTGGTTGAAATCGCTGGGATCTCCGGAAACGGTGACGGCCCTGCCAGGCAATCACGACGTTTACGGCGTTCGCCCGGCCGATCCCGGGATCGAGCGCTGGCGACCCTATATGACAGGCAATTGGGGCGAGGCCAGGAGCAGCTTTCCGTTCGTCAAAACCATCGGACCCATCGCCCTGATCGGGGTCTCCAGTGCGGTTCCGACGCCGCTGTTCTTTGCCACCGGCGAACTTGGGCAGATCCAGCGCGATGCCCTGGAGCGCACGCTGGTCGCCCTCAAGCAGGCCGGTGTCTTGCGCGTCCTGCTCATCCATCACCCGCCATTGCCGGGACAGGCCGACCGCCTGCGCCGGTTGAACGACTCGCCGCAACTGACAGCGCTGTTGGCCCGCGCGGGGGCCGAATTGGTGCTGCATGGCCACAATCACCGGCCGATGTATGCCGAAACTCCAGGGCCGCAAGGTCCGATTCCGGTGGTGGGAGCGCCATCGGCCAGCGCCTTGCCTGGGCAACACGAGCCGGGTGCCGGTTACAATCTGCTCCGGTTGAGCATTGAAGGTGCGCACTGTCATATCCATCTTACGCGCCGCACCTATCAACCCGACGGGACGATCTCAACCACCGAGCAGCGCAGGCTGGCCGGCTGAGCGTCTTGCGGCATCGCGGCCTCGCCCAGCCCGTTTGGCGGCGTCGGAGCAAGCCACCACTCGCAGCCCTTCCCTGAGGCGGACCCCCACCATCGCAAGCAAATCAAAACCGAAGTTGAATCTTGCCCTCCAGGGCGGCGGCGCGCATGGCGCTTTCACCTGGGGGGTGCTCGATCGCCTGTTGGAGGCCGACCGCTTCGAGATCGACACCATCAGCGCGACCAGCGCGGGGGCCGTGAATGCGGTGGCGCTGGTCGGCGGCATGCTCAATGGCGGGCCGGAGGGCGGACGCACGCTGTTGCGCGAGCTTTGGGGGGCGGTGGTGAAGTCGGCGGCGCCGGATCTGTCGAAGTTCAATCCGATGCTGGCGGGGCTTGATTCCGGGAGCATGGCGCAGCTTGCCAACATGATGTCGCCCTACACGTTTAATCCATTTGATTTCAACCCCTTACGCCGCATGCTCAGCGACATGATCGACTTCGAGGCGATTGTCCTGGGCAGCCGGATCGAGCTTCTGATCGCGGCAACAGATGCCTCGACCGGCGTGGCACGGCTGTTCCGGCGGGCCGAACTGACGGTGGATGTGGTGATGGCTTCCGCCTGTCTGCCGATGCTGTACAAGGCGGTGAAGATCGGCGACAGCCACTATTGGGACGGCGGCTTTGCGGCCAATCCCGACCTGGTGACGCTGCCGCGCGTGGCCAAGGCCAAGGACACGCTGGTTGTGCTGTTGAACCCCACGAGCCGGGCGGTGGTGCCGACCCAGGCGGCCGATATTCTGGGGCAGATCAACCGGATCACCTTCAATCAGCCGCTGCTGCGCGACGTGCGCGAGATCGTGGCGATCCGCGAGGCGCTGGCGGGACCGCAAGGCATGCTGGTGGCGAGTGAGCGCAAGCGCGTGGCCCAGCATCGCTTCCATCTGATCGAGGGCGGGGCGTATAGCGCGACCCTGCCGGAAGCGACCAAGATGCGGCCGGACCGTGTGACCAGCGACAAGCTGTTCGAGGCTGGTCGGCACGAGGCGGAGGGCTGGCTGGCGCGCCATGCGAACGGGGTTGGGAAGCGCGAAACCGCCGATCTAGCTATGCGTCTATTGCCCGAGTTCGGCATGAATTCGTCACAAATCCGTTAATTTCGCCTCGATTTGAGCCGTTTTTCGCGATCACCATGCGTTTATTGCATAGGGGCAATCCTCCGGCGCTCTTGCCCATAAGCGCCCGCTCCGGTACAAGTTGTTCCGTTACCAAATCGATTTTGTCGCCACGAAAACAAGGCGGCCGCCACCCGGGCGGACCGTCCAATAAGGAGTTTTGACCATGAGCACCCAGTCCGCCCTGATGGGCAGCCGCATTGGCGTCATGACACAGTTTGTCGAAGGTTTCTCGGGCGGCGTCTCGACGCTGGCCGGCTTCCTGACCGTCAGGGCCGAGCGCGCCCGCGTCTATCGCGAGCTCTCCAATCTCAGCGATCGCGATCTCGACGACATCGGCATCACGCGCGACGACGTTGCGCGCATTGCCGGCTACGACGTCTGATTGCCGGATCGCATCGATCATCTAACATCAGGGGTGGCCCATCGGCCGCCCCTTTTGCTTGCCCGGTCGGCATGAGGTGGCATTGATGGAGCGGTGCGATCGTCCGTAGTTGCACCGGCCAACCCCAACCGCTAGACCGGCACGCTAGTTTGCGGGCAGACTGCCACGCATCACCACAAAACCGGATCGACTGCCATGGCCCAGCACTCCTTGATCATCCGCTTCAAGTATCGCGGCGACGATTTCGAACCCCTTTACGAACTCGAGCAGGCGCTCGGCGAGGCCCTCGACGAGGCCGGGGTCGGCGACTACGAAGGCCATGAGATGGCCATCGACGGCAAGACCGGCGAGATGACCATGACCGGCCCGGATGCGCATGCGCTTTGGGAGACGGTCGAACCGGTGCTGGCCGAAGCGCGCTTCATGCGCGGGGCCGAGGCCGAGCTCAGGCTGGGGCCGGGCGAAGATGCCGATACCGATGTGTTCACCGTCGGAAGCTGAGGGTTCCCACCAGGATAAATGCGCCGTCCAGGGCAGTACTTGCGTTGATTTCCTAAGCGAATATCGCGCTCGCGTTGCACCCTTATCGTGGAGGGTTCCCTGACCGGCGGCCGTCAACTCGGTGGCTTCGGCCGGCTCAGCCGGTTCAGAATGGCAGCGGTCGCACAGCTGTTCTGATAGATGGTTCTGAACACGCCCGTGCCTCTCGTCCCATTGTCGCGGTTGCGTGAGGTGCAAAGTTCGGGACTGCCCAGCAGCAGCCGGATGTAGTCCAGCTCCGTCCTGGAAATCTTCCAGCCCAGCGGCAGGGCCCAGTCGCGCTGGTCCAGCTTAACCAGCTGCTGCCCGTGCATGCCCTGCTCGGCCGCCACTTCCTCGCGCTTCAGCGATTTGATGTAGGTGTCGGCTTCCTTGAGCGCGCGGTTCGACAATTGCCCGCGTACATTCAAGAGCGCCGCGATTGGCGCGCCGATATCCTGGAAGCCCGAGCCGTCGAGGTGGTCCGCATTCAAGTCGGGCAGGATGTCTGTTAAAATAATCAGATGCAATTCGACGTTGTTCTTTCTAGCCGGCTCTTCCAGCGCCCGGTAGATGTCGAGCGCGGTGGTTGCACCAGAGTTGTCGACGTAGCCGCCATCGACGAAATTCCAGGTCCGGCCGGGAATCGGGGAGTCCAGGGCGGCTCGATCAGTGGAAAGCGTGCGCTGGCCACCGCCGCCTCGATCAGCGTGGTCGGATCGGCGGCCTCGGCCTGCTGTGGATCGGCCAAGGCCGTGACCTCGGCAAAGGTCATCAGTGTGCCATCGCCAACCGCCTTGGCGCCATCGCCGGCGGGCTTGAACTTGAACCCGTCCGGAGCGAAGGCAACGCGATAGCCGGTCTCGACCCAGGTGGTATTGAGCACCAGCGCGGGCACTGCCTTGCCGCGTGCCGGCCAGAAAGAGCCGAATTGATCCGACAGCCCTCCGTTCTGGCCAGGTCCTGGCGCCCGGCACACAGGCAGGAATGTCTTGGCCGCGCCCGAACCGTCGAAGGCGCACCTGAAGCTCCATTCCAGAGCGGTGGCGCGGTTCCACTTGCCGCTGAAGGGCAGGACTTTACGTGCCACATCAGGCAAGACGAAAGCCAACAGAGGCGACAGGTGATCGTCCAGCAGGATGCGTTGCGCCCGGTCTGCCAGCACGCTCGCCCGCGCGCCGGACGAACCGCATTCCGCCTTGGACTTGCCGTTCAGCATGGTATCGAACAGCGTCGCCCCGATCGCGCCACCCGAGACCCCGCTGATAGCGAACACGTGGTTGGCAAAGACATCGCACTGGTCCTGTAATGCCGACAGATAGAGCGCTGCCGCAGCGGCGGCATAGATCCCGCCTCCTTCCGCGGCAAAAATGTACACCGGATAGCGCTCGGGCTGGCCGCTCGCTCCCTTTGCCCGTTCGGCGTCGCGACTGGCCAGCCAGGCCAGGAATTCGGCCTGCAATGCCGCCTCGCCCTCAGCTCCTATTGCCCGCGCTTTGGCCGCGGAGGCAATTGGAACCTGATCGCCCTTTGGTGCCGGCGCCCAAAGGCCTTGCGCTGCAAAGACGACGCCAGATATTGTCAGCAGCAGGAGGATTGGAAACTTGATCCGGTGCGACAGCCACGACAGGAACATGATGGTGGCGACGGCCGCGATCAGCAGCACAATCGTTGCCAGCATCGGCCCGGCAAGCCATGCCAGAGAGACAATCGCTCGCATGCCGCGGTCCTCAAAGGCCAGCGCGGCAACGGCCGGCCCGGCAACGGCGAGGATGGCCAGGAGCAGTGTGATCGAGACCAGCGTATAGGGGCGTGGCTGACGGAACCGCCGGAACAGCACGACCAGCAATCCAACCGTCGTAAGAGCCACGACCGCCGCGATAACCAGCAGTTTCACCACGGCCAGCCGCGGCGAGCCATGACAATCCAGCGCCAGCCCCTGGAACCATGGCGCTTGCGCCGCCAAAGGCCCAAGTTGCTGCCCGGCGATGTCCACGTTGCTGCAGGTACTCTCGGCCAGCCGGTAGGCCCGCAGCAGGCCGATCAGTACCCCAGCGGCTGGCAAGGCCGAGAGTGTCAGGGCCGCGCCGAGGCTGATCCGCGCTAGGTTGCGGTAGAAGCCCACATCCGGGTACTCTCCGTACACCTCCTCGATGCGCGGGCGAGCAAGGAACAGGTGCCAGGTGAACAGCAGCGCGCCCAACACCAACAGACCGCAAAGCGCCAAGGCGCAACGCGCCAGATCGATCGCCCAATGGTCCTGCCACAACCCCAGATAGAGATCAGCCATCTGGGCCGGCAGGGCCAGCACGAGCAGGATCAGCAGACCCAGGAACAGCGGCGCAAACGACAGCGTGCGAATGATCTGACGCACGCGCTGGTAGCTGATGCTGCGCCAGAACCGGCTGATCGCTCTTTGCACTTTGATACCCCGTTCCAGATCCGTCCAGACAACTTGCTTCGGGCTGCCGACGTCTGCAGCGTCATGTGGGGTCGCAGCGCTCCAATTCTCCCGCTTCGACGGCGGCCGAGAGCACCTGTTCGAGCAGGTCCTTGTCGCTGTTGGTGTAGCCGCAGAAATAGATCTTCGAGAGACCCGCGCGCGGATGCTCCTTGAAATAGTCGATCGCGCGCCGGACCAGGCGCGGAATGACATCGCGGTTGAAGAAGCCGCCGGGCCCCGTGCCCAGGATGGGAAACAGGACCGACGTGTAGTCGGTAGTTTGCTGCAGGAATCCGCCGTTCCTGCTCTCGATGTGATCGAGGACCTTCTCGACGCACTTCTCCAAAGCTTCCTTCCGCTTCTCCTGCCCAGCGCCGATCACGCCGGGCACCACGGCGACATGCAGTATTCGCTTCACGTTGTTGGTCTGGGCCAAGGCGCCGGAGGTTGTCTCGATCAGGCTTGTGGGCCGCACATAGTCGATACCAACCAGTTGTTCGCGCAAGGCGTTTGCGATCGTGTCCTTCTTGATCCGCTTGTCGGGGCCATCTTGCTTTTCCGCGCCATGAGCCCTGATGGTGGCCGACACGGACCTCGCGCGGAACGAGTCCAGGATCATGTCGGTGTCGGTGGGATTGACCCAGACATCAACGTCGTCGACGGCGATGATATTGCCGGTCTTGTAGCCGACGATCTGCTCGGCACGCCTGGCGCCCTTGCCTGTGCGCTTGATGCGGAAATCGAAGGTGCGCGAGATCTGGTCCGATTTCTCGGCGGGATAGCCCGCGCGTTCGAGCTTCAGCCATTGGCCCGCGATGATGGTCTTGGCATCCTCGAAGACGCCGTTCTCCAATTTCTCGATGAACTCCTCGACCGGCATGCGCACCGAGCGGATGTTCTCGCCCTCCTTGACTACGCCCCCGCCCGTGCCCTTCTGATGCGCGAAGCGGACTTCAGCATAGTAGAGAAAGATGCGCTCGGTGGTGCCTCCCGGCGAGACGAAGAACCGGCCGATCTCGTGCAGATCGGTGATCTGATAGCCGACTTCCTCAAGCACTTCGCGGCGCAGGCATTCAACCGGAGTCTCCTTGTCACGGACTATTCCTGCCGCCAGTTCGACAAGCCAGCCCGAACCGCCACGCACCTTCGTGGGCAGGCGGAACTGCTCGACCAGGAGAACTTCGTCGTTCTCGGTGTCGACGATGAGGACGGCAACCGCATCGCCGCGCTCGGCGACTTCGAGCACCTGTTCGGGGCTCATGGTGTTGTCGTAGCGCTCGTAGCGCACACGGTAGCGATCGATCTTGAAAAAACCCGCATAGACGCGCTCGGGATCGCTCTGTTCGGACTTGGACGGGACAATGCGCTTTGCTTGGTCGACCATGATCTGATCCCGATCCGGACTGGCGCCTTTTCCAATGCAGGATCACAATAGCACGATCCGGCCGCACACAACAGACGACGGCTGCGGGAATTTGCGTATCCGTCCCAGGCGTGACAGTTTGGGCACTCGCGACGCGTCCGGTGTCATGAGACTGTCATCGCGCGGCGTGGCCACTCACTTCGTCAGGCCAAGCCACCCCCGATGCCCTTGCCCCAGCTCATACTTCTCCTGGCCGCCGGCTTCTGCGGCGGCGTCCTCACCACTGTGGCCGGCGGGGCGTCCTTTGTCATGTTCCCGGCACTGATGTTCGTCGGCCTTACGCCGCTGGCGGCCAACACCACCAATTTCGTCGCCCTGTTGTTGGCCCAGCCGTTGGCGCTCGCTACGTCCTATCGCGGCGAGCTTTCGGTCATCGGACGCGGAATCGTACCCAGCGTTCTGGTCGGCTTGGCCGGAGGGGCGGCTGGCGCATCGCTGCTGCTATGGACCGGCGAAAGCGCTTTCGCGCGCGCGGTGCCCTACCTGATGCTGGCGGCAACGGCAATGTTTGCGGCCGGCCCGCTGCTGCGCTCGGCCTTGACCGGCAGCGCCCGCGCCGGCGCCACACCCAACAGCACCATTTGCCTCGGCCTGCTGTTCATTCTGTCCGTCTACTGCGGCTACTTCGGCGCTGGCGTGGGCATGATGCTGCTCGCCGTGCTTGCGGTGTTCGGCTACGACGACATCCACAAGGCCAATGCGGTGAAGAACGTCGTTGCGGGCTGCGCTACGCTGGTGGCGACCGCGATCTATGGCCTGGCCGGTCCCGTCGCCTGGCCGCAAGCGCTGATCCTCACGCTGGGCGTCCTGGCCGGCGCCTATGCCGGCGGCAAGATCGCCAAGCGCGCGCCGCAGTGGATTTTGCGCGGCGCATTGATCGCCCTGGGAGCGGCGTTCACACTCTATTTGTTTCTGTACTGATTTTCTTAGGGCGCTCGATCAGACCGCAATAGTTCACCACTTTGAAATCAATAGTCCCCAGATTGATCTCAAACGCAGGGGGGCGCCGGCAGCCATGAAACGCATCGACGGGACCAAAAAGGCCGACCTCCTCAAGGGCGGAGCGGTGAAGGAATTCATCTCGGGAAACCTTGGCAACGACAGCATCTATGGTGGTGGCGGCAACGACGTTATGTACGGCGGCGCCGGCCAAGACCTGGTAAAGGGTGGAGCGGGTAACGACGAACTGACTGGTGAAGCTGGCGCCGATCGGATTTATGGCGATGCCGGAAATGACTATATTTTTGGCGGCGACGGAAGCAACAAGTTGTATGGAGGCGCCGGGAACGACGTGCTGAAGGCCGCCAGCGGCAGCAACAAGTTCTACGGAGGCGCGGGCAACGACCTCGTGCTGACTGGCGACGGGAACCAACTTATCAATGGCGGGACGGGTGACGATTCGATCTCCAGCGGCATCGGCTCGGACACAGTTTCTGGTGGCGCGGGCGACGACTACATAGCGGCTGGCGGCGGTGCAGATAAATTCAAGTTTGAGTCTGGCTTTGGGCAAGATTCCATCGCTCAGTTTCAATCCGACCTCGATAAGATCGACCTCTCGGGACTCGCAACCCAAATCAGTTTCGACCAACTTGTCATTGCCGATTCTACTGGTGGCGCGCTGGTCAAGGTCATGCATGCCGACGGAACATTCGACAGCATTTTACTGGGGAACACACTGATGGCCGATTTGAAAGAGACGGATTTCATTTTTACCTGAACAACAGATCAATACATTGAGTACCGACGATCTCACGGCGCGCACCGGGATTTATCTTTCTTAACCCCATGGTCACGATTTATTAGCTGTTACTTTGAATTCTGTTTGCGCAGCTCCCGCTCCGACACCGCGGCTATACCTTCCGGTAGCCAACTGGTGGCAGACTTTCTGCCCACACCACCTGTTGCGAGGCCGTCATGGCGCATATCGTTGGCACCGATCACGTCGACTACGACCTCAAAGGCGGCGTCGACGGCGACCTCATCGAGGGCCTGGCCGGCAACGACACGCTGTTCGGCGCGTCCGGCAATGATACGCTCTATGGCGGGGCGGGCATCGACGGCCTGCTTGGCGACAAGGGCAGCGATGAGTTGTATGGCGGCCTCGACACCGACCGGCTTAGTGGGCTCGACGGCAACGACAAGCTGCACGGCGAGGGGGGCGAGGACAAGCTCTACGGCGGCGCCGGCAACGACACCGGCTGGGGCGACGCGGGCAACGACACTGCCAACGGCGATGACGGCAACGACACTCTCTATGGTGGGGCGGGCAAAGACACCATGGACGGCGGCGGCGACCACGACCTCATGCAAGGCGAGGCTGGCGACGACAAGCTGACGGCTGGCAACGGCAATGATCGCGTTTTCGGCGGGGACGGGCTCGACATTCTGTTCGGCAACAGGGGCGCAGATCAGTTGTTCGGCGGCCTCGGCCGCGACACGCTGATGGGCCAGGACGGCAATGATGTGCTGAAGGGCGGGGACGGCAACGACCAGCTTGACGCGGCCGCCGGCCAGGACCGGCTGTTCGGCGAGGCGGGTAACGACCTCATGAACGGCGGCGCGGGCAACGACGTCTTATTCGGCGGGGCGGGCTACGATACGCTGACGGGCGGGGCGGGCAACGACACCTCGAGCGGCGGTGCGGGCGCCGACCGGTTCGTCTTTGCGACCGGATTCGCACACGACGCGATCAGCGATTTCGCGCTTGGCACGGACAAACTCGATGTGATTCAGGTCGCCTTTCTTGGCCACTTCGAGCAACTCAAGATTACCGATACCGCCGAGGGCGCGCTGATCAAATACGAGCACACTAACGGCACCTACGACAGCATCGTGCTGGCGCGGGTGCTGGCGGCGGACATTACAGCAAGTGATTTCATCTTCGTGTGAACCGCCGGATCAGCGATCCTGCAAGGCGCAATGATGCCACCCGGGAATGGCCGCGCAAGGAAGCTTAATTTCCGGGAGGCGTGTCGATGCTTGCGCGCGGAAGCTAGACGCTGCGGGAGGTCGAACCCGAGCCAATCAACCGGTTGCGCGACGCGCGACGTCCGGCCGAGGGGCGTTCCTCGTTGGCACGGTCGCTGGCCATCTGCACCCGCTTGAGCTCGTCTTCGGCCGTCGCCACATCGCGGTCGGCCGGCTCGCGCTTGGTTTGCAGGTCGTTGATCGTCACCTGCAGGTTGTCGCAACGCTTGCGCGCCGCCTTGGCGAACGAGGAATAGGCAAAATGGTTTGGCTCACGCACGCCGGTGCGGACGTGCTCGGCCTCGATCTGTTGTTCCAGATCCTGCGCCATGCGGCGGAATTCGGCGATCATGGCGTCGATGTCGCTGAGCTTGCGACGCTTTTCGGCCAAATCGAAGGTGGCGGCCCGGATCAGGGCCTCGCGTGACTTCATGATTCGATACCCCATACGACTTCGAATGCAATCGGCACCTGCAATCCGCATGCCAACCGATACAACAAACTAACACACGCCGCCATGGTGAACTCTAGCATGGACCACTTAAGTGACGGTAAACCAAAGAAAACTCCTCAGCGCGGTCAACTGGCGCGATGGTGGGGCGGGGGTTTCACGTAGCCCCGTTGCCACGACGCAGCCGCGCGCATTGTCTTGCCCGCAACGTCAACAAGAATCATTGCCCGAAAGTCGCCATTTTTCGTTAGCCCACCCTTTGGCCGACCGGTCAAATCTGGTAGTTCTTTATCCACAGGATGATTCGTTGCTCAGCTTGACTCGGACGGCCCGATAAGCCGGACGGGACGGTGGTTATTGTGAGCGATTCTGCGGGCCGGGGGGCTCCAAAGTCAGTGTCGCCGATCGCTGCCGGAGGTTGCGCCGGGAGTGCCACAGCTATGCCTGATGCTTGCGGACCATCCGTAGGCGCTAGGGATTGTTGATGTTCGTTGCCTGAAACTGCCCCACAGTCGTTGTGCCGTTGTGTCCCCGTTGTTTTGCCTGCACGCGCTGCCCGGCAAAAAACTGCAACGGACCGGTAAGATTTCGCTTTTGTTAACTATTGCGACTTAAGTTTGGTCACGAAGAGTTAATCTGGACGGCGCGTGCATCGCCCAAAGCACACGCCGGCCAGCGGGGCAGCTGGGGCAGCGAACATAAGGATACGAGCATGAGGGTCCTGCTCATCGAGGACGAGAGCGCAACCGCGCAGAGCATCGAGTTGATGCTGCAGTCCGAAGGGTTCAATGTGTACACCACCGACCTCGGCGAAGAGGGCGTCGATCTCGGTAAACTCTACGATTACGACATCATTCTCCTCGATCTCGGCCTGCCCGATATGAGCGGCTACGAGGTCTTGAAAACCCTCCGCGTCTCCAAGGTGCAGACACCGATTCTCATTCTGTCCGGGCTCGCCGGCATTGAGGACAAGGTCAAGGGCTTAGGGGTAGGCGCCGACGACTACATGACCAAGCCGTTCCACAAGGACGAGCTGGTTGCCCGTATTCATGCGATCGTCCGCCGCTCCAAGGGCCATGCCCAGTCGGTCATCCAGACCGGCGAGCTGACCGTGAACCTCGACACCAAGACGGTCGAAGTGCAGGGCCAGCGCGTGCATCTGACGGGCAAGGAATATCAGATGCTGGAGCTGCTTTCGCTCCGCAAGGGAACCACGCTGACCAAGGAGATGTTCCTGAACCATCTCTACGGCGGCATGGACGAGCCGGAACTGAAGATCATCGACGTCTTCATCTGCAAGCTGCGCAAGAAACTGGCAGCCGCCACCAACGGCCACCACTACATCGAAACCGTCTGGGGCCGCGGCTACGTGCTGCGCAACCCGGAAGACCATTCCTCCGAAGCTGCCTGATTTCGACTGCTCGCAACACTCGAATATCGCCAACCGCAAATGCAAAAGGGCCCCGTAACCGGGGCCCTTTTTTTTGCGCGTAGCGCACTTCACCTCTCCCCCACCTTTGGGGGAGAGGATGTCGCCCCGAAGCGCCTTAGCGCGAGGGAAACAGCGACAGGTGAGGGGCAGCCGCTTGCTCCATACACGGGGCACGTGGGACGGAGCGAGCTCCTGCCCCTCACCGACCGCGTGGCTTTTGGCTCCCAAAAGGTCGCCTGCGAGACGCGGTCTCCATTCCCCCCAAAGGTGGAGGGAGGAGAGTACCGTGCTTCACTCCGCGGCGATCCGGGTTGGGATCTGCTGTGGAACATCCGTGGGCGCCGCAACGGCCACGGCGCCATAGGGGCCGACCGGCGCGGCTACGGCCGGGGCTGCGGCAGCTGCGACCCCGTGTCCCTGGGCCGCCAGGTATTCCGGCGACTCGTCGCGTTTGCCGACCAGCGGACTGAAGACCCAGCCGAAGAAGCTGCTGACGTTCTCCATCACCAGGTAGAATGACGGCACGAACACCAGCGACAGCACGGTCGAGACGATCAAACCGCCGATCACGGCGATCGCCATCGGCGCGCGGAACTCGCCGCCCTCGCCATGGCCGAGCGCGGTCGGCACCATGCCGGCCACCATGGCGATGGTGGTCATGATGATGGGGCGCGCGCGCTTCATGCCGGCGTCGACAATGGCGTCGAACCGGCTGGCGCCATGTTTGACCCGCTCCACCGCGAAGTCGACCAGCAAGATGGCGTTCTTGGTCACGATGCCCATCAGCATCAGGATGCCGATCACGACCGGCATCGAGATAGCGTTGTTAGTGAGCAGCAGCGCGCCGATCACGCCGCCGATGGCAAGCGGCAGCGACAAGAGGATGGTGATGGGCTGGAACACGTTGCCGAACAGCAGGATCAGCAAGCCCAGCACCATCATCAGGCCCAAGCCCCATGGCCTGGGCAAAGCCGGCGAACACTTCGCCCATCACCTCGGCGTCGCCGCTGGTGACCAACCGCACGCCGGGCGGCAACTGCTTGACCTCGGGCAGGTTCTGCACCTTCTCGACCGCCGTACCGAGCTGAACGCCCTGGGCCAGATCGGCGCCGATCACCACCTGATCGTGGCGATCGGAGCGCTCGATCGAGGACGGCCCCTGGCCGAAGGTGATGTCCGCCACCGCCGACAACGGCACCGACGCGCCGCTGCTGGTGCGGACATGCAGCGACTGCAAGGTGCCGAGATTGCCGCGCGCCTCCTCGACCAACTGCACACGGATTGGCACCAGGCGGTCGCCGGCCGTGAACTTGGCCAGGTTCGCGCCCGCATCGCCGATGGTCGCGACACGGACCATCTGCGCGA
This sequence comes from uncultured Alphaproteobacteria bacterium, assembly GCA_963732765.1. Taxonomy (GTDB): domain Bacteria; phylum Pseudomonadota; class Alphaproteobacteria; order Rhizobiales; family Hyphomicrobiaceae; genus JANYHF01. The sequence continues at coordinate 68,646 of CAVTAS010000011.1, forward strand.
TCTGCTCGGGCGCTACGCCAAGCCGCGCCGCCTCGTCGAAGCGCGGACGCACGCGGATTTCCGGACGGTCGAGGCCGGCGCTGGGGTTGACGTTCACCAGTTCGGGCAGCTGGCGCATGGCGCTGGCCATCATGCCGACGCCCTTACCGAGCAACTCGTTGTCCGGCGCCTCGATGGTCATCTGCAGTTGCCTGTCGCCGCGCTCGTTCGAGTAGTAGATGCGCACATCCGGCGTATCGTCGAGCATCTTGCCGATCTTCAGCTCAAGCTGCTTCTGCGTCAGCCGCCGCTCGGTTTTGGGCACATAGCGGATCAGCATGATGGCGTTGCGCACTTCGCCCGCGCCCTTTGCCGTCGCGCCGCCGAGCGTAAAGACAGACTGCACCTCCGGCAGCTCGCGGATGCGCGCCACCATCCCGTCGGTTGCCGCCTGCGTATCGCCGATGCGCGAGCCGGGCGGCAATTCGACGGCCAGCGTCGAGCGTGATTCGTCGCCTTCGGGTATGAAGCCCTGCGGCAACAGCCCCGCGCTCTGGATCGACAGATAGAACAGGCCAAGACCCACAATCATGCTGAGCAACTTGTGGCGCAGCGTGAAGCGCAGGAACGATCCGTAGGCCCGCGCCATCGGTCCGTCCGCCGCATGCTCTTCACCCGGAGCGCCGCGCATGAAATAGGCGGTGAGCACCGGCGTGATGAAGCGCGCCACCAGCAGCGAGATGAACACCGCGACCGCGACTGTGAGCCCGAATTGCTTGAAATACTGGCCCGCGATGCCGCCCATGAAACTGACCGGCGCGAAGATCGCGATGATCGTGAAGGAAATCGCGATGACCGCGAGGCCGATCTCGTCGGCGCCATCGATCGAGGCCCGATAGGCCGATTTGCCCATCCGGATGTGGCGCACCACGTTCTCGATCTCGACGATGGCGTCGTCGACCAGGATACCGGTCGCCAGCGTCAGGGCGAGCAGACTGACCAGGTTGAGCGAGAAGCCCATGGCCTGCATGGCCCAATAGGCCGGGATGATCGACAACGGTAGGGCGATCGCGGCAATAAGAGTTGCCCGCCATTCGCGCAGAAACAGGAACACCACCAGCACGGCCAGCAGCGCGCCCTCGATGAGCGTCTGCATGGCGGCTTCGTAGTTGCCAAAGGTGTAGCCGACCGAATCGTCAATGCGGTTCAGTTTGACGTCCGGAAAGCGCTTCTCCAGGTCGGCGATGCGAGCCTCGACGACGCGCGAGACCGACACGTCGCTGGCCCCCTTGGCGCGGAAGATTGCGAAGGCGACGGCTGGCTGGCCATTGCGGCGGGCAAAGAAGCGCGACTCCTCGGCACCATCCACCACGCGGCCAAGCTCTTCCAGGCGCACATCGCGGCCACCAGGCAGCATGATCTTGGTGGCAGCCAGCGCCGCCACCGACTTGGCGCCGCCCAGGGTACGGATGGATTGCTCCTGCCCGCCGACTTCGCCGCGGCCACCGGCCAAATCGGCGTTGGTCGCAACGAGCTGCTGGTTCACGTCGACCGCGGTCACGCCCAGCGCGGCAAGGCGGGTCGGGTCCAGCTCGACGCGGATTTCGCGGCTGGCCCCGCCGTAGCGCTCGACCCGGCCGACGCCTTTCAAGCTCTGGATCTCGCGGATCAGCACATCGTCGACATGCCAGCTCAGCTGGTCGACCGTCATGGCCGGCGCTTCTGCCGTATAGGTCATGATGGCCTGACCCTCGACGTCGATGCGGCTGATCACCGGCTCGTCGATGGTGCGGGGCAGGTTGCCACGGATGCGCGCGACCGCGTCCTTGACGTCGTTGACTGCGCGGTCGCTGTTGACCTCGAAGTAGAACTCGATCGCGGTCTGCGACATGCCATCGGTAATGGTCGAGCGGATGTGCTTGACGCCGGTGATGCTGGCGATCGCATCCTCGACCTTCTTGGTCACCTGGTTGCGCAGCTCGGACGGCGCCGCGCCGGATTGCGTGACGGTGACGGCCACCACCGGCACATCGATGTTGGGAAAGCGCGTCACCGGCATGGACCGGAACGACACGATACCCAGCGCCATCAGCACCACGAACAGGACGATGGCGGGGATCGGCTGGCGGATCGACCAGGCGGAGAAGTTCATGTTCATTGCGAGGCCTCCTCACTGGGCGCAGCGACAGGACGGACACGGTCGCCATCGCGCACGAAGGTGCCGGCGCGCGCCACCACCTGGTCGCCAATTGCAACGCCCGATGCGATCTCGGCCAGCTTGCCGCCGCGTAAGCCCACCGTGACGCGCTGCGTCTTGACGCGGTTGTCCTTGACCAGCTGCACGTAGGCGCCGTCCTTGTCGTAGCTCACGGCGGCCACCGGCAATGTGACAGCGGTCTTGCGGCCGATCTCGATAAAGCCTGAGGCCGATGCGCCAATGCGCAAGCGCTCGTCGTACTTGAGTGCGATGCGGACTTTGCCAAGACGCGTCGCCTTGTCGATCTCGGGGGCAATCAGGCGCACGGTTCCCTGCACAGTCTCGGTCATACCCGCAGGCCGCACGCCAACCGGCATCTGCTTGGCGATGCGCGGCATCGAAACGTCGGGAACGTCTGCCTCCAGCTCGATGTCGCCGTTCTCGATGATCCGGAACATCGCGTTGGTCGCACTGGAACCGATCTGGCCGAGACGGACGTTGCGTTGGCTGACAATCCCTGCACTGGGAGAGCGGATCTCGGTGCGGCCGATCCTCCACAGCACCTGGTCCTTCTGCGCCACGGTCGCCTTGCGGTTGGCAATGGCCACGTCGATGGCCTTGGCCGCTGCCAACACCAGCGCGTCATTGACCAGCGACGAGGTCTGCGACTGGTCGAGGGTTGCCGTGGTGGCAAAGCCCTTGGCCTTCAGTGCTTCGGTGCGATCAAGCGATTTGGCGGCCTGCAGCCGGTTGGCCTTGGCCTGGGCGAGCTGCGCCTCGGCCTGCGCCTTGGAGGCATCGCCTTGCGCCAGCTGCGCATCGAATTGCGCGATCTGGGCATCCAGCGTGTCGCGGTTGAGTCGGGCCAGCACCTGGCCCTTTTCGACCGTGTCGCCGACATCGACCAGGATTTCGGAGACCCCCAGCCCTTCGACTTCGGGAGCCACCAGAACATCCTCGCGCGGCACCAGCGTGCCGGTCACCTGAATGACTTCGCTGACATCGGCGGTTGCAGCGGTGAAGATGCTGACGGCAGGCCCCTGGAGCGCTGCCGCAGTGGTTGCCGGCTTGGCCGGCTCCTCAGCCAAGGCGAATGCCGGCAGGGAAAGCAACAATAGACCGATGGCGACGACGCCAAGCCGGCCGTTGCGGGGGTGGACGCTCATGTGATCACCTTGTCTTTGGGCGCTGCTGCGCCACTCGCTCTAACGGGGGAGAGCATGCGATGGACCAGTACGCTAAGCGCCGGCCAAAGCGCATCGAGGTCGGTCTCGGGATCGAGCCGCATGCGCATCATCAGTCCGTCGCCGATGGCCATGACCATGCTGGACGCAGCGTCGAGGTCGAGCGAGGCTGCGACCTCGCCGTCCGCCTGCAGTTTGGAAAGGACAGCCCGCAGCATCAGCCGGGCCTCGCTGTAGGTGGCCTGGAAGGCTTTGCGGGTGACTTCGTTGCGGTGTGCCTCGGCGAACACCTCGCAGAACAGGGCCGCCTCTGGGCCAGCCATCAGATCTTTGAGGCAGGCAAAGCCCGCGTCGCAGAAGGCGTCCAGCGTGACGCCCTCGGCAGCCAGCCGGCCCAAATACTCGCTGTTACGTTGATGCACCAAGCCGGCGATGGCCGAAATAATGTCGTCCTTGGAGGCGAAGTAGCGATACACGCCGCCCGGACTCATTTGTGCTGCAGCGCAGATCTGCTGCATGGAGGTCGAATGAAAGCCGCTTGCTGCAAAGCAACCTGCTGCAGCTTCCAGGATGCGCTGGCGTGGATCGGCTACAGCGCCAGTGTGTGGCCTTTGAGGAGTATCGATGATCGACATATACGTATTTGTCCGTATTATTCGGCTAAAATCACGAGAACCAACCAAGAAATAGCCCGGAGCGAACGTTCATTCGCGAATGAACGTTCGCTCATTACTTCATTGTGCAGTGCAATGTCAAGCCGGCCCGGGTCCAGCCCGAAGCGCGGCAGATCAGCGGAAAACGAATGCCTTAGGCCGTGGCGGGGCTGAGCCGTCCGAGCCCTGAGGGGCGCAACTGGGCCTTGCGACTGGAGGGGCGGCCAGCTTCCAGCCAAACCGTCGCAAGTCCGCTGACGTCGTAACCCAGGAAGCCATCTTCGAGCGGAGCAGCATCCGGGCGCGACGGGTTGGCGCAAATGACGCCGATGCCGAAGATTGCCGTCGAGTAGCTTCCAACAGCCCTTGGCCTCGCGGCGCGGCGCCGCGACGATCACATGGCTGTAGATGGCGTCGAGCGCCGACAGCACCAACTCGACTTTGGCGCCGCCGCTCTGCGCCAGCGCGCCGGCATTGGACAAGCCAGCCCCGATCACATGCCAAGAGCCGCCGGCAGCCGGTTGCAGCACGTCCTCGAAGTTCGCTGCGCCGAGCACCAGCTCATGGAATCCGGGGCGGTCGGTGTGCCCGAGCACAGATCGACGACAACCACTGACCTCGGACATGTGCTGCGCCAAGGCCGAGGCCTGCTCGAAACAGGACTGTCCCTCGGATTCCGCGGTCATCAGTATCGCGTCCGGCGCCCGAACCGGCAGGTCGAGCGTCGGCGAAGGCGGCGAGCGCCGTGGCGTCGGCCTCATGCGGGCGGGCGAAGACGCTGCGGCTGGACGCTCGGTCGGCGCCGGCGCTGCCGGTCCGGGCTGCGGACGCACGCCTGGCTGCACCGGGTGCGCCGCGCATCAGCTCGCGGCTGAGCACATAGAAGATGCCGAGCAGCAGCGCGCCGCTACTCGCCAGCAGCGTCAACTGCGACTTGCGCGGACTGTCGACAACGCGCGATGGCACCGCGCTTTCGTTCAGGCTGGCCAGCGCCGAAACGGCCGAACTGTCGCGCTGATTGCTGACTTCATTCAGGCGCTGCAGCAGTCTTTCATAATTGGAGCGTTTCGAGTTCCGCCTCGCGCTCAAGACTTCCCAGCTTGCCTTGTGCATCGCTCGATCGCAGCTTTGCTTCTGTCAGCCGCGCGATGCTGGCCTGCAGCGCGTTCTCGCGCGCCAGCGCCACTTCCACATCGCTCTGCATGCCGGCAGCAACGCGCCGGGCCTCTTCTTTCAGCCGCTGTCTGGTCACGGACAGTTCCGCGGTGAGCTGGCGCATGCGCGGATGGCCCGGCAGAAGCGTCGCCGACAGCTCGGCCATGTCGCGCTCGACACGCAGTTTCTGCTGGGACAGCTGCGCGATATTCGGGGAACGGGCGATGTCCGCCGAGCCCTCGACGCGGCCGCCATCCACCATCTCCTGCACGATGCGGGCGCGCGCCTCGGCTTCGGTGCGCGCGGCGGTGGCCTGGCTCAGCTGGGTGTTCAGCTCCGAGAGCTGCTGCGAGTTCAGCGTGATGTTGCTGTTGCCCGAGAGCAGACCGGATTCAGCGCGGAAACGCTCCAGCGCGCTTTCGGCCGCCTCTGCCTGCGCTTTCACCTCTTGGATGTTGCTGCCGATATAGGCGGTGGTGTCGCTGGCGTCCTTGACCTGGCTGGCGCGGTTGCGTTCCAGAAAGGCCTGGGCCACGGCGTTGGCGATGGTTGCGGCCAGCTTGGCATCATGTGCGACGACGTCGATGTTGATCAGCCGGGTCTTGGGCACTTCGGTGACTTTGACCATTTGAGACAGCATGAGCAGCGTGCGTTCGTGCTGCTCCATGCCGGTGGGAACGCCGCCGAGGACGGACAGCATGCGTCCGATCACGCCCTTGGGCTGGGCGTCCGGATTGAATTCGGCGTTGTCGTCCAGGCGCTCGGTCGCGGCGACTGTGGCGAGCAGATCGCGCGAGCGCACCACTTCCACCTGGCTGGCGACCTCGTTCTCGTCCACCTTCTGCTCGACATTGGCGGTCTCGGGTCCTTGCGGGCGCAACAGGCCGCGGCTGGCCGGCTCCAGAATGATCTGCGCCGTCGACTTGTAAGTTGGCGGAATCATGCTGAGCACGCCATAGGTGCCCGCCCCGACAATCGCCGTCATGGCGAGGATGCGCCACAAGCTCGCGCGCAGCGCCGTGAGCAGGCTGACAATGTCGATGTCGTCGTGGGGAGCGGGCATGCGCGAGGACCTGATTGAGACGACCTGAACGTACTTGAACGCACTGGGCCCCATTTCGAGAAGGCCCCAGTTTGGCATTAATCGGCACTGCGGGTTACCATTTGCTTAAGTGTGCCAAAAGGCAGCTGCGCTTAACAGTTTGTTCATTCCCTGGCGCTAATCCTCACTCCAAGTTGTTTCGTTGCTTTGGGGTTTTGTCCGATGTCTGTGCGTCATGTTGTGTCGATTGCGGCCATGCTGCTGGCGCTGGCGGGTTGCGCGAAAAATCATCAGAACCTGGCCGCCAACACCAAGTTGACGCCGCACCAGGATCAGGCCGCAAAGGCCGACGACAGCCATCTGCATCCGTCCAGCGATGGCGCCCCACTGCCCTCCGATCCGGTCGCGAACATGCCGCCGATGCCGGTGGCGGTGCTGGACGCCATCAAGAAGCTGAACCAGCCGGGCCACGGCGGCGCGGTCGCATTCCTGGAACCACTAATCACGCGCATTCGTCACGAAGCGGACGATATTGCCGCGGTACCCGCTGGAGCTGCCCCATACGTGCTCGACAGCGGCGACAGGGTGCGCGTGTTCGTCTACGGCCAGCCGAACCTGTCGCACATCTATCCGATCGATGCGGCGGGCGCGATCGCAGTACCGCTGATCGGCTCGGTAAATGCCCGCGGGCTGACGACCGTCGGTCTCGGCCACAACATCGCGGCGCGTCTTGGCGGCAGCTTCGTGAAGGACCCACAAGTGTCGGTGGAATTGGCATTGGCACGGCCTTACTACATCCTCGGCGAAGTCCGCTCGGCAGGGGCTTACTCCTTCGAGCCGGGCCTGACGCTTGAGGCTGCGGTCGCGGTCGCTGGCGGTTTCTCACCGCGCGCCCGGCAGCGCGAAGCGCGCCTGACGCGCCGCGTCCGCGGCGTCCCCACCGAAATCCGCGCCGCCATGAGCGAAGCGATCCGCCCCGGCGACACCATCACCATCGAGGAGCGGTGGTTCTAGTGTTCTGGCACACACAGAAGGTACTCATAGCCTCGTCATCCCCGCGAAGGCGGGGATCCAGCCAAGCCTGAGGTATGCTCGCTTGCCACTACAGAAACGCCTGCACTATCGACAACCAGTGCGGCATCTAAGCTGTGCCACACTCTGGCATGCATGGATCCCCACCTTCGCGGGGATGACGAATTGCCCCGTCTCCATGTGTGGGGCGGCAGCTGTAGCTTAGCCCCACCAGGTAAGGGTCCCGGATATTTGTCGCGCGAAGGGCGCGCCAAGTTCCGGGAAGCGGGTGGGAGTTTTCACTTAGCGGCAACACTCTGAAGTTCTAGTTTCACTTCCCAACTGCAGGCCTGTCTCATGCGCATCCTCCATTGTCTGCGTGCTCCCGTCGGCGGGTTATTCCGCCATGTTGTCGATCTCGCCCGCCAGCAGGCGAGCGATGGGCACGAGGTCGGCATTCTCGCCAACTCCAGCACCGGTGGGCCGGCTGCAGATGCGGCCTTCGCCGCCCTTGCCCCCCTGCTGGCCCTCGGCATCACGCGCGTCCGCATGCCGCGCCAGCTCGGGATTGCCGACTACACGGCGCTCACCGCGACGCAGAAACTGGCCAAAGCACTGAAGATCGACGTGTTGCATGGCCACGGCGCCAAGGGCGGGGCCTATGCGCGGCTGGCCGCCAGCCGGTTGAAACGCTCCGGACACGCCGTGAAAGCGTTCTATACGCCGCATGGCGGCAGCCTGCACTTCGAGCCGGGCACTCTGCAGGGCACATTGTTTCTCGGCCTGGAGCAGCATCTCGCAACGCAAACGGACGGCATCATTTTCGAGAGCGCGTTCTCGCAGCGTGCCTATCGCCTGAAGGTTGGCGTCCCGCCCTGCCCCGAGCGCGTTATTCCGAACGGCCTGCTGCCGGCCGACTTTGCCGACGTCATACCCAGCCCGGAGGCGCGCGACGTGCTGTTCGTCGGCGAGCTCAGGCATCTGAAAGGCGTGGACGTCCTGTTGGACGCGCTGGCCCAGATCGAGACACCGCATCGGCCCACCGCTATGATCGTTGGCGGCGGCCCGGACGCCGGGACCTTCAAGGCCCAGGCCGCCGCGCTCGGACTTGGCGATCGCGTGACATTCCCCGGCCCGATGCCCGCGCCCAAGGCCTTCCCGCTCGGGCGCTGCATTGTGGTGCCGAGCCGCGCGGAATCGTTCCCCTACATCGTATTGGAGGCCGCCGCCGCAGGCCTGCCCATGCTGATGACGGGCGTTGGCGGCATCCCCGAGATCACTGCGGGCCTGGATGTGCCGTTTCTGATGCCTGGCGATAGCGCCTGCCTGGCGCGCCACCTGCAGGCATTCCTGGCCGATCCGTCGCAAGGGGCGGCGCAGGCGGGCTCACTGCGCGCCAGGGTGGCCGATCGCTTCACTGTTGCGCGCATGGCGACCGACATCCAGGACTTCTATCGCACCACCGCATCGGCGGCGCGCGCCGCCGCGCCAGATACCCAAATCTTGACGACCGGTTAACAGCGCGCCGAAACTGGCACGTTTCCTGCTGCGGATCTGCCGTCAGTTGCAGTATCTCTTAGCAGGCGTTTACCTCTCATGTTCGACCGTAGGTTGACTGCCGCGGCGGCTCCGGCCGTTGCGCCGCCCCTTGCCGATTTTCGTCTCGACTACCGGACCGCGTCGATTCCGCCGGTGGTGGTGCTGGGACTGACGCGCCTGGCCGATGTGCTGCTGATCGCCATCATGGGCATGGCGCTCTATTATCTCTACGTTGAACAGCCGAGCCTGGCCTCGGGCATGCCCTATTTCGCCATCTCGGGCGCTGTCGGTCTCGGCGCCGCCGCGCTGTTTCAGGCCGTCGGCCTTTACACGCTGCCGGGTCTGCGGGCGCCGATCAGCCAGCTGTCGCGATTGGCGCTCGGCTGGACCTCGATGTTCGCGCTGGTGGTCGCGGGCGTGTTCTTCACCAAGGTCGGCCCTGACTTTTCCCGTGTCTGGTTGCTGGCCTGGTACATCGGCGGCGCAATCGGCATTGCATCGTTCCGTGCCGGACTTGCCAGTGTCATCCGCGGTTGGACGCAGGACGGCCGTCTCATCCGCCGCGCCGTCGTAGTCGGAGGCGGCGAGGATGGCGCAGCACTGCTGCAACGGCTGGAAACCGAAGACACCGACCTGCGCGTCTGCGGCGTCTTCGACGATCGCATGGATGTGCGCGTCGGCTCGAAAATTGCCGGCTATCCGAAATTGGGGTCGATCGCGGATCTCGCCGAGTTCAGCCGCGGCACGCGTGTCGATCTGGTGCTGGTCGCGCTGCCGCAACGCGCCGAGGAGCGGCTCTACACGATCCTGCGCCAGCTGATGATCCTGCCGCTGGACATCAAGCTCTCGAGCCTGGCCGCCAGGTTGCGCCTGCGTCCGCGCACCTATTCCTATATTGGCGCGGTGCCGTTCCTGGACGTCGCCGACCGGCCGATTGCGAACTGGGCGACCATCCAGAAGTGGCTGTTCGACAAGGTGATTGGCGTTGCGGCCCTGATCGCGCTGACGCCCGTGATGCTGCTGACCGCGCTGGCCATCAAGCTCGACAGCAAGGGGCCGGTGTTCTTCAAGCAGAGGCGCTACGGCTTCAACAACGAACTGATCGAGGTCTACAAGTTCCGCTCGATGTACACGGATAAGTCGGATGCCTCGGCCGTCAAGCTGGTGACCAAGGGCGATCCGCGCGTCACCCGCGTCGGCCGGTTCATCCGCAAGGCCAGCATCGACGAACTGCCGCAGTTGTTCAACGTGCTGCGCGGCGAACTTTCGCTGGTCGGCCCGCGCCCCCACGCCATGCAGGCCAAGGCCGCCGACAAGCTCTACCCGGACGCCGTGGACGGCTACTTCGCCCGCCACAAGGTCAAGCCGGGCCTGACCGGCTGGGCCCAGATCAACGGCTGGCGCGGTGAGACCGACACCGAGGAAAAGATCGTCAAGCGCGTCGAGCACGATCTCTACTACATCGACCACTGGTCGGTGGTGCTGGACTTGTACATCCTGGCCAAGACGCCGTTTGCGCTGCTGAGCTCAGAGAACGCGTACTGACCTTCCCTCTCCCTTGCCCTTCGCGGGGGAGAGGGTGCCCGCCGAAGCGCCATAGCGCTGAGGATACAAGGGCGGGTGAGGGGCAGTAGCTTGCTCCGTGCCCGTGGCAACAGGACCTGTCCCAGTCGCTGCCCCTCACCGACCGCCCAGCGCTTGCCGCCGAAGTGGGCGGCTGCGCGGGGCGGTCTCCTGTCCCCCTAAGAAGAGGGAGAGGAGAGTCCTGCCTCCACCTCCGCCGTTTGGCGGGGGAGGGCCAGATTGCGCTGCGTCCCTGGTACGAAGGTTGCAATCCCTACCCCACGTGATGCTGCTTTCATTGGGGACGACCCTTGGCTCTTGTTGCACTTTCGGCGCCATATGCGGCTCGCTCTTTGGGCCAGAACGTAGCCGCCCTTCCCCGCCCCCTCTTCATCCAGCGTCTCGCGCTCGCCCTGGTGTGGCTCGGATTTGCCCTCAGCGGCATCGTGTTTGCCGAGCCGGCCCCGGTCGATCTCATCCTCATTGCGCTGATCGGCCTGTTGCCGATGGCGGGGCTGGCCGAGATGAACCGCACGCTGCTGATCTATCTCATGCTGTGGCTGCTGGTGGTGGTGGGCGGATGCCTGGGAGCGATGGCTGCCTTCGACCTTGCGGTGGCCAGCAAGCAGGTAGCGATCACGCTCTATCTCTCGGTTTCGTCGGTGATCCTGGCCGGCTTCATCCAAGCCAATCCAAAGCGGCATATGGCGCTGATCATGAACGGCTATCTGGTGGCCGCCGTGATTGCGACTGTCGCCGGCCTGATCGGCTATTTCGATCTCATCCCGTCGCTTACCAACACTCTTACGCTTTACGGGCGCGCGCGCGGCACCTTCAAGGACCCCAACGTCTACGGCGCCTTCGTGGTGCCGGCGCTGGTCTATGCGCTCTATCTGGCCTTCAACAGCCGGCCGCGCACGGCGCTGCTCGCGCTCGGCGTCACCGGCTTCCTCTTGTTGGGAGCGCTGCTCAGTTTCTCGCGCGGGGCCTGGATCAATGCCGGGCTGTCGGCGGCCTTGTTCTGCTACCTCGCGTTCGTCACCTCGGCGAGCAACCGCTTCCGGGTGCGGATTATAGGACTGCTGAGCGTTGCGGCGGTGCTGGGAACTATTGTGCTGGGTTTCGCCATCCAATCGCCCAAGGTCGCGGGACTGTTGAGCGAGCGCGCGCAACTGACGCAGTCCTACGATTCAGAACCCTACGGACGGTTCGCCGGGCACGCCAAAGCCAAGGCGCTGATCGCAAGCCGGCCGTTCGGCATCGGCCCGTTGCAGTTCGGCGGCAATTACCACCACGAAGACGTGCATCAGGTGTACCTGAACATGCTGGTCGGGCATGGCTGGCTGGGCGGCGGGGCTTATGTAGTGCTGATTGTGCTGACGCTTTGCCTGGGCATAGCAGGCGCATTTACGCACGGACCCGCGCAAGGGCCGATGCTGGTCATGCTCTCGGTCTATACCGGCACGGTCATGGAAGGCTTCGTGGTCGACACGGACCACTGGCGCCACTTTTTCGTTCTGATGGCCGCGATCTGGGGATTGTTCCTGGGATCGCGGCCAAACAGCGTAGGGGCGCATCGCAACGCGCCCGTAAGGCCGCTTGCTCGCTGCTGGACGGGCGGACTGCGGTGCGCCCCTACGTCGCAATCCTAGTGTCACGACGTCTAATTGGCGATGCTTGAGACCGGCAGGCCATTCAGGCCGTTGCTGGCAGGCTGCTGTTGCGCCATGCCCATCGGATCGTCGGCGCGACGCGACTTGCCCTCGAAGAAGGCGCCTTGCTCGATGGCCAGAGCGCGGTGGAACACGTCGCCCTCGACATGAGCGCTCGACTGCAACGTGACCTTGTTGCCACGGATCGAGCCCATGACCTTGCCGCGCACCACGACCTCTTCGGCCACGATGCCGCCAGTAACCACGGCCATTTCGCCGACCAGCAGCATGGCGCAATGAATGTCGCCCTGGATCTGTCCCTCGACGGTGACTTCCCCCTTGGACTCCAGGTTGCCCATGATGATGAGATCGGAACCAATCACTGATGGGCCCATTTTATCCCCGCTTACTCCATTACCAGACCAGGCCGTCGAATAACTGCCAATCGACGGTGATGGCACGGGAGCCGGCCGGCTCACGTCCGTCGCGCCAAAGGAACGGTCGGGCCGCTCTGGCTTCTTGGTGAACATGTGTACTCCCCAACTTCGCGATACTATCCCCGTGGAGAGGCTTAGACCGATCCGCAACCCGCGACCGGCCCGTCTCTCACGACAATCCATGAACAACGCGGCTAATCTGCAACAAGAGCATGACATTTGTCTGCGGCAAATGTGGTGCCCCGGAGGCCGCCCGCACGGCCAATTGTGTTGACCACGTAAAACACGCCCCCTTTCACTCTGCGCTGGAGAGCGGACGCTGGTCAAGCAGCCTCGTGGAAAACGGGCTATTTTGCCCCGAGCGCTTTGGCCGCGGCCAGCACTTCGGCGGCGTGTTCGGGCACTTTCACCTTGCTCCAGACGCGAACGACTTTGCCCTTGCCGTCAACCAGATAGGTTGTGCGCTCGACGCCCTTGTAGACCTTGCCATACATCTGCTTGTCGACCCACAAGCCCAGCTTTTCGATCAAGGTGCGCTCCTCGTCGGACGCCAGGGTGAACTTCAGCTCGTATTTGTCGCGGAACTTGCAGTGGCTCTTGATGCTGTCGGGCGACACCCCGATGATGCGCGCGCCTGCTGCCTTGAACTTGGGCATCAGGGCCGTGAACTCCTGGCCTTCCAGGGTGCAGCTGCTGGTGTCGTCTTTGGGATAGAAGTAGATCACATAGGGCTTGCCCGCCAGGTCCTTGGACCCGATCGTCTTGCCGTTGTCGGCGGCAAGCTCGAACATTGGGAACGTGCTGCCGGCCTCGATCATTGCGTGGCTCCGTGTTCTGCGCCTGCCATGCTGCTGCCCTGTTCTTGCCGCAGCTCATTCGCAAACGCCTATCGATAGTTCCCGGATCTCACCAGGGAATAATGCCGCACCGCAGGGCCACCACAGGGCCCTACTCGGCCTGTCGGATGTCGTGCGAAGAGTGGGACCGCGCCTGCAGGGCGTCGGTGAACTTGGGGACTGGCCGCCGGCGTGAAGAAACCACTTGCGATAGCTGCGCCGCAGCCGCCCCCGAGCCGTGGCGATCCGCCAACTTCGGGCGCCGGCCGGACCAACCGGCCTCAAGGCGGCAGACGTCCACGTAGACCCAAGTCTTCAGGCCACTGGCCGCTCTGGCTGGTACTTGCGCTCGGCGTGCCTGTCGGCCTCCTGATCGTGCTTTGCGTCGGGTTTGGCGTGGCCTTGCGGCTCGGACCGGTCGAGGCCGATTTCCTGACGGGCTCGCTGCAGACGGCCATCGATCGCCGGGTGGCGCCGCTGCATGCCACGGTGGGTGGCGCACAGATCCGTTACAACAGCGCTTCCGGCGGACTTTCCGTGCAACTGATGGGCGTCGATCTCATCGGCGCGGACGGCAAACCCGCAGCAAGCGTTGCGGCCGCGACCCTGGACCTGGATTGGTTCAGCGTCATCACCGGATCGTTCAATGCGCGCGCGCTGACGCTGGAAGAACCGCAATTCCGGCTGCGCTACGATGCCGGGCGCGGCCTGGAATTGGGGCCGAGCGGAACCGTCGCGCCACCGCCTGCCGTCAAGCCGGCCAGCACCGATCCCGAGACCACCGGCGAGCCGCAGGCCGCATCGCCCGAACAGGCGAACGCTGCAAGCGCCGGTTCGGCGGATCAGGATATCGTCAGTGCACTGCGCGCGATCCTCGCGGTAGCTGAAAATTCCGGCGCAGGCGCCGGCATCGCGACCCTGCATGTCCGTGATGGACGTCTCAACGTCGAGGGCCAAGGGCGCGTGACGCCGTGGCAGATCCCGGAATTCGATCTCAGTCTCGATCAGCGCGACGGGCGGGGCATCCTGGTCGGATCGGGCGGCGTCATCGGCCCCAGCGGCAAGACCCATGCAACGCTGTCGGCCGAGCAACCGCCAGGCTCACCCGAACTGAAACTGAGCGTCAACCTGGATCGCATCGTGCCGGCCGATCTCGCCAATCTCAGCCCGGCGCTCAGTCCGCTCGCCGCCGCCCTGTTGCCAGTTGGCGGCGAGGCCAGCCTCGAATTCGGGGCCAGCAACACGCTTGACCGGCTGGAGATGAACATTGGCCTTGGCGCAGGCCAGTTCGATGTCGGCGGGGCTTGTGCCGACAGTTTCCGCCTGGAGCGCGGCGGCGCGCACATCCGCTATGTCCGCGGCACCGGCCGCATCGATCTGCTGCCCTCGAACCTGCGCAGCAACGGCAGCGGCGCCACCGTGTCCGGCCAGGCCCAAGTCACCAAGGATCAGAACGGACGCGAGCGTTGGCAATACGCGCTCGCCTTCGCCGATGCCGCTATCGCCGATCCCGCGCACGGCCTAAAGCCGATCGCCATCGACAATTGGAGCGCACGCGGAACGTTTACCCCGTCGACCGGCGAGGCGGTGCTGGAGCAAATGGCGATGGACGCAGGCGCCATGCGTATCGCCATGGCCGGCCGTATCGCAAACGACGGCGTGAGCCTGGAGTTGCGTGTGGTGGACGCGCCAGCCAGTGCCGTACTGCGCCTGTGGCCGGCCTGTTTCCAGACCTACGCGCGCAACTGGGTGCTGACCAACGTGCGCTCCGGCACGATCGCCAAGGGCCACATGAAGCTGACGCTGGACGCTGCCGGGTTCGACCTCCTGAAAGCGTCCGGCAAGATGCCCGACGAGGCCGCTACGGCCGAGTTTGACATGAGCGATATCGCTTTTGGCTATGCCGATGGCCTGCCCAACGTGATCGCAGCGCGTGGCAAGTTGCAGTTTTCCGGCCGCAGGCTGACCGCCCAGATCCCCGAGGCGGCCTCGCAGATGCCGAGCGGTCACGTTGTCACGCTCACCAACGCACGTTACGAAGTAGCCAATTTTCTCGATCCTAACCCGCGCGGCCGCATCAGGCTGGAACTCACCGGGCCGATCGAGACCGGCCTTGAGTTTCTCGACCTCAAGCCGTTCGGTTACGTGACAGCGTCCGGCCTGCGCATCGCCGACCTGACGGGCGAGTTCAAGGGCTCGCTCGATGTCTCGTTGCCCGTGACGCGGCCGCTGCAGCCGGGCGATCTGAAACTGAAAGCGGCAGCCAGTTTGAGCGATGTCAAACTCAAACGAGCTTTTGGCGGGCTGACCATGAACAGTGGCGCCATCGATATCCAGGCCAGCGAGACGACACTGAAGGCCACCGGCGATGTGCTGATGAACAGCGTGCCGGCGAAGCTCTCCTGGGAACGCTCGCTCGGCCCCGGCGCCGGTCCCGCTCCCGACGTGCGTCTGACAGCGCGCCTGGACGCCACCGACCGCGAGCAGTTGGGCATTTTCGTCAACCACATGATCAGCGGCGAGATCCCCGTCAGTATCGACCTGGCCGCCGGATCGGTCGCGGACGGCGAGAGGCTCGCTCATGTGGAAGCCGATCTGAGCGAAGCTGAAATCGTGCTCGACACGCTGGCTTGGCGCAAACCGGCGGGCGACGCGGCGACAGCGGCCTTTGACGTTGTGGCGGGCGACAAGACCGGGACAAGGCTGGAGGAATTCCGCATCACCGGCGACAAGATCGCGATCCGCGGCTCCGTCGATATCGGCCCCGACAACCGGATGCTGGCTTTCGCTTTCCCCGAGTTCTCGGTCAACCTGGTGACGCGCCTGTCGGTGACGGGAATTGTCCGCCCCGACAAGGTGTTGGCTGTGACCGCGCGCGGCAGCTATTTCGACGGGCGCGACTTCTTCAAGTCGCTGTTTTCGCTCGGCCAGCTGTCGGCCAAGCCCCTGCCGCCGCCCAAGTCCACCACCGGCCTCGATTTGACGGCCGATATCGAAACCGTGCTGGGCCATTCCCAGGTCTCGCTTCGCGCCGTTCACATCGAGGCGTCGCGGCGGCAGGGCCTGCTCTCCAAGCTGGAGGCGCACGCTAGTTTTGAAAAGGGCGGCAACGTCGGCGTGCGGCTGCGTTCCGAGCCTGGCAAGCCGCGCATCCTGCAGGCCGAGGCCGACGACGCCGGTCAGGCGTTTCGATTGATCGATCTCTATCCAAGCCTGCAGGGCGGTACCACCTCCCTGCAAGTCAATCTCGACGGCGACGGCGCGGCGGAAAAGACCGGGACGTTGTGGGCGCGCCAGTTCAGCCTCTATGGCGATCCGGTCGTCAAGGAAGTGCTGAATGGCGCGACAGTCGGTACGCCGAACAGCGTCGAGGAGCGGCAAAGGTTCGAGTTCGACCGCATGCGCGTGGGCTTTTCGATCGGCGAGGGTCAGCTGGTGATCCGCGACATGTTCATCAATGGCCCGGTGGTCGGCGCGACCTTGCGTGGGCGGATCGACTACGGCCGCCAGACGGTGGCGCTCGGCGGCACCTACATTCCGATGTTCGGATTGAACTCGATGTTCGGTGCGCTGCCGGTGCTGGGCCAACTGCTGGTCGGGCGCAATGGCGAGGGACTGCTGGGCATCACCTTCGGCATTCAGGGCGCGCTGGCCAAACCCGAGGTCATCGTCAATCCGGTTTCGGCGGTTGCGCCGGGCATCTTCCGCCAGATTTTCGAACTCGGCCCCGAGGACCCGCGCATCCAGCCGCGCGATCCTGGCAAGGCCAAGCCGCAGCCGGCCCAGGCCAGCAGCCTGCCGCCGCAAACGGGAGATGATCAGCCCACGGACATAGGCGATGCGTTCCCGCCGCTGACAGCAGACGACCCGCCGTCAATTCTGCCGCCAAAGAAGGGCAAGGCTGGGGGGTGAAGCGGTGTCAGGAACCGATTGCGCTTGAATGGCCCTCGGACGTCGCACTGGCGGACGAACGGCGATAGGCCTGATGCCCAGTCCGCAGGCGCTGCGGCGCATACTGCGTATCAGACACGTCGAGCGGCGGAGAGGAGAAGCAAAATCTCTCCTCTCCCCCAACGTTCTTCACGTTGGGGGAGAGGAGACCGCGTCTCGCAGGCGACCTCTTGGGAGCCAAGAGCCACGCGGTCGGTGAGGGGCAGAGGCTGGCTCCGGCCCCGTCGCCACGTGCACGGAGCAAGCGGCTGCCCCTCACCTGTCGCTGTTTCCGTCGCTACGCTCCGGGCGACATCCTCTCCCCCAAAGATGGGGGAGAGGAGAAGCAAGACCTCACCCGCCGCCTGGATAATTCGGGCTCTCACGCGTGATCGTGACATCGTGGGCGTGGCTTTCGCGCAAGCCTGCTGCGGAAATCCGGATGAACTGCGCCTTGTCCTGGAAGGCTGGAATGGTCGAAGCTCCGGTGTAGCCCATGGCCGCGCGCAATCCGCCGACCAGCTGGTGCAGAACACTTCCGACTGGGCCCTTGTAGGGCACCTGGCCTTCGATACCTTCCGGCACCAGTTTCAGCGAATTCTTCACCTCTTCCTGGAAGTAACGGTCCGCCGAGCCGCGCGCCATGGCGCCCACCGAGCCCATGCCGCGATAGGCCTTGTAGGTTCGGCCCTGGTACAGGAACACCTCGCCGGGGCTTTCGTCGGTCCCCGCCAGCAGGGAGCCGATCATCACCGCGCCCGCCCCCGCCGCGATCGCCTTGGCAAGATCACCCGAGACCTTGATACCGCCGTCGGCAATGACGGGAACGCCGGATTTCATCGCCTCTTCGGCAGAGTCCATGATCGCGGTCAGCTGCGGCACGCCAACCCCCGCCACAATGCGCGTGGTACAGATTGATCCCGGACCGATGCCGATTTTCACGGCATCCGCCCCCGCCTCGATCAGCGCCCGCGTGCCCTCGGCCGTGGCGACGTTGCCCGCGATGATCTGCACACTGTTGCTGGATTTGCGGATGCGCTCCACCGCCGCCAGTACGCGCGAGGAATGGCCGTGTGCGGTATCGACCACCAGGAGGTCGACACCGGCATCCATCAGCCGCTCCGAGCGCGCAAAACCTTCGTCGCCGACCGTTGTCGCGGCCGCCACGCGCAGCCGCCCGCGGGCGTCCTTCACCGCGTTCGGATAGGCCTTGGCCTTCTCGATGTCCTTGACCGTGATGAGCCCGACGCAGCGGTTGTCGTCGTCTACCACCAGCAGCTTCTCGATGCGGTGTTGGTGCAGCAGGCGCTTGGCCTCGTCGGCCTTGACACCCTCCTTCACGGTGATGAGCTTGCGCGTCATCAGCTCGGACACCGGCTGCGTCATGTCGGTGGCAAAGCGCACATCGCGGTTGGTGACGATGCCGGCCAGCTTGCCATGGCGCTTGCCGCTCTTGCTCGGCTCCACCACCGGGATGCCGGAAATGCGGTGCTCGGCCATCAGAGCCAGCGCATCGGCCAGTGTGGCGTTGGGCGCGATGGTGACGGGATCGACCACCATGCCGCTCTCGTACTTCTTGACCTGCGCGACCTGGGCAGCCTGCTCTTCCGGCGTCAGATTGCGATGTATCACGCCGATACCACCGGCCTGCGCCATGGCGATGGCGAGCCGCGCCTCGGTGACCGTATCCATGGCCGAGGACAGGATCGGGATGTTGAGCCTGATGTCGCGCGTGATGCGCGTGCCGGTATCGACCTCGCCGGGCAGCACGCTGGAGGCGCCGGGGCGCAGCAGGACATCATCGAAGGTTAGCGCAATGTCGGAATCGCTCACGCGCAACCGTTTCGCCATGATCCGGTCTCCTGAAGGCTTTGGGGAATGTCTGGGCTCATAGCGGTAAATAGCACCAAGCGAACAGCAGGGGGAAGCGGCTGCGACGATGGCGTGGGGGATACCGGCTATGTCCGTCCCGATTGCCCACCAACAAACCCGGCGCCCATGAACCCGGCGCTTGACTTCGCGCGAACCCCTACGTACATCGTGAGCCCATGCGCGGGCGTAGCTCAGTTGGTTAGAGCGTCGGCCTGTCACGCCGAAGGTCGCGGGTTCGAGCCCCGTCGCTCGCGCCAGTTTTACAATAACTGAGACCTTCAAATCGCCGTTCTGAAAGTCCTGGCAACGGACTTGACAGGACTGGGGACTGTCTCCTTCAACTGTGGCGAGCTGCCGCAGCATCCCAAGGAGCCCCATCATGTCGCAAGCCCCCAAGTTCGACACCCTCGCCGTCCATGCCGGCGCCAAGCCCGATCCCACAACGGGCGCGCGGGCGACGCCGATCTATCAGACCACGTCCTACGTCTTCAACGACGTCGATCACGCCGCCGCGCTCTTCAATCTCGAAGTGTTCGGCAACATCTACACCCGCATCGGGAACCCGACGCAGGGTGTGCTTGAAGAGCGCGTCGCAGCGCTGGAAGGCGGCACAGCGGCGCTGGCGGTAGCCTCGGGCCATGCCGCGCAAATGATCGTGTTCCACACTCTCATGGAGCCGGGCGACGAGATCATCGCCGCCAAGCAGCTCTATGGTGGCTCGATCAACCAGATCGGCCAGTCGTTCAAGAAGTTCGGCTGGGGCGTCAAGTGGGCGGACTGCGACAGTCCCGAGAGCTTTGCCGCCGCCGTCGGCCCCAAGACCAAGGCCATCTTCTGCGAGTCCATCGCCAATCCCGGTGGCGTGATCGTCGACCTTCCGGCCATTGCTGCGATCGCAAAAAAGGCCGGCGTGCCGCTGGTGGTCGATAATACGCTGGCCACGCCCTATCTCTGCCGCCCCAAGGAGCATGGCGCCGACATCGTCATCCACTCGCTGACCAAGTTCATGGGCGGCCACGGCAATTCGATCGGCGGCATCATCGTCGATTGCGGCACTTTCGATTGGATGAAGGGCAACAAGTATCCGAGCTTGTCGGCACCCAACCCCAGCTACCACGGCATGCGCCTGGGCGAGACCTTCGGCAACTTCGCCTTCGCCATCGCCTGCCGCGTGCTCGGCCTGCGCGACCTTGGCCCGGCCATCGCGCCGATGAACGCCTTCCTGATCCTGCAGGGCATCGAGACGCTGCACCTGCGCATGGCGCGGCACTGTGAGAATGCGCAAGCGGTGGCCGAGTGGCTGGAGAAGCAGCCGAAGGTCGCCTGGGTGCAATACGCTGGCCTTGCCGGCAACAAGTACAATGCGCTGGCAAAGAAGATGGTCCCCAAGGGGGCCGGCGCCGTGTTCACGTTCGGCGTCAAAGGCGGCTACGAGGCGGGCATCAAGCTGGTGTCGGCGGTCAAGTTGCACAGCCACGTGGCCAACATCGGCGATGCGCGGTCCTTGATCATCCATCCGGCGTCCACGACCCATCGCCAGCTGTCGGATGCGGACCGGGTGACGGCGGGAGCGGGTCCGGATGTGGTGCGGCTATCGATCGGCATCGAGGACAAGGTCGATATCATCGCCGATCTGGAGCAGGCGCTGGCGGCGATCTAATTCAGGTCGGGTTCTGTCGGGGGCGGCTTGCAACCGCCCCTGCAGTGCCGGCACATCCGTGATATCAAGGCGCAGGAACAATCAAAGCCGAAAGCCATTCCATGCAGCAAAAACTACCCATCGGTGACCAACTGACCGTCGAGGAGTTCCTCGATATGACGGACACGCGTCCGGATGGCGAGCGCTGGGAGCTGATCGAGGGAGTGGCCATATTGAACGCGTCGCCAACCAATTTCCACCAGATCATTGCCAACAACATTGGCAACGCTCTCGGCAACTACAAAGAAAATCACAACGTGCCGTGGGTGCCGCTGCTTGGCATCGGTACGCGTGTACCGGTCTCGCCGCGCAGCCTGCCCCAGCCGGACATGCAGGTTCTGTCGCACGTGCCAACCGAGGAATCGCGCGAAACCTCCGACGGGCTGGTGCTGTTCGAAGTCATCTCCAAGAGCAACACGCGCACCGATCAGGCGTGGCGGTTGAAGGCTTACAGCAGCATTCCCAACTGCCAACATTACGTAACTCTGTCGCAAACAAAGCCCGCCATCAGCCGTTATGATCGCACGACTGGCTGGTCCCCAACAACAGTCACCGGGTTAGGGTCGGTGCTGGAGTTGCCGGCGCTTGGCGTGACAATCCCACTAAAGCTGATCTATCGCTGGACGCCAGTGGGCGAGGCAAAGCGCTAACCTATTACTCCGTCGGCACATAAGCCGTCAGGGGGCGACGATCTAACCCACATAGTGACGTCCTGGTGGCTTACCGATCCGTAAGCCGCCCGACAGGTGCCGGCACGACGGCGCGACTAGGTTCATTGGCGTTGGGCAGCCCACAACGGGCCGCCATTCCAACCCAAGGAAGCTCAAAATGTTGCGCAAACTCCTCTTCCCTGCCGTCATCGCCGCATCGGTGCTCGGCGTCTCACTTTCCGCCACCGTGCCGAGCTTCGCTGCTACGGCCGCCGTGATGACGATCAAGCATCACAAGAAACACCACAACAAGCACCACGCAAGGAAGCATCACAAGCGGATGATACATGCCTCGCGTGGTGAGCCGACGAAGGTAATGCCCAAGGTCTATTGATCCGCGAGTGGTCGCTTACTGAGGATCGTTTCAACCCCGGAAGACAGAGCTAACATCATGAAATACAGGACCTTCACCACCGCAGTCATTCTTGCAACTGGCCTCGGGCTCGCTGGTGGCGCCAGCGCGGCTTGGAACACTAAGGATGTCACCACGATCCTGAAGTGGCCGACCGCCTTGCTCAAAGCCGTCAAGACCGCCGAGCACGATTCCAAGGGCAAGGCCTTTCTGGCCATGCCCGACGTAAACGGCCTAGGCTACGACATCAAGGTAATCGCAGGCGACAAGATCTTGCTGGTTAAAGTGGATTCCAAGACCGGCAAGGTTGCTACTTCGACGCCCAGCACTGACGATAAGCTGGCTGACTATGCGGATCTGACGAAGCTGAAGTCGTCGCTCGACGCGGCCATCACGGCGGCGGAGAACGCGGCAAAGGGTACGGCAATCGACGCGACTTACAAGCAGGGCGCTTCGCCCATATTCGAAGTCGAAGTCGCTAAGAAAGACGGCACGCTCAAGACAGTCGACCTGGACGCCAAGACTGGCAAAGTGCAAAAAGTCTCGGCGCTGACTTCCGTGAAGGGGGCCAATGTCGCTGCCGTTGCCAACGTTCCTGCAGCCGCCCGCCTTTTTGCAGGCAAATCGCCGGCGAAGTCTTTGGCCAACTGAACTCTTGTTTCGAACCCGCCAGCCTCGCCCAGACGCGCGCCCACCCGCGTCTGGGTCGTATTCGCAGAAGGCCCGACTGAGGGCGGGTTGTCGCGCGTATTGGTGCGCGCGGTCGACGATAGTGTAAGATTGCGCAATCAACCGGGCCAGCCGAACGAGGGCGGGCGCTTGATAAGGCCCCACGATGCGAATACTTTTGGTTGAGGACGACGCCGGAACGTCCGCCTACATTTCGCGCGGCCTCAACGAAGAGGGCCACACTGTCGACTGCTTGGCCGACGGCCGCGACGGCTTGGTTCAGGCGACCGCGGAACCCTATGACCTCGTAATTGTGGACCGCATGCTGCCCGGCCTTGATGGCCTGAGACTGGTGCGCACGATGCGCGGCGCCGGCAGCAAGGTGCCCGTGCTGTTCTTGACATCGCTCGGCAGTGTCGAAGACCGGGTTGCGGGACTTGAGGCCGGTGCGGACGACTATGTCGCCAAGCCCTTTTCCTTTGCCGAACTGCTTGCGCGCGTAAACGCGCTGGCCCGGCGGCCGCCCATGCGTAGCGAAGAGACCGTGCTGAGGGTTGGCGACCTCGAACTGAATCTGATCTCCCGGGTGGTCAAACGCGCCGGTGAAACGCTCGACCTGCAACCTCGCGAGTTCAAACTGCTCGAGGTGCTGATGCGCAACACGGGCCGCGTCCTCACGCGCACCATGCTGCTCGAACGGGTCTGGGATTTCCACTTCGATCCCAAGACCAGCGTGGTCGAAACCCACGTCTCGCGGCTGCGGGCCAAGATCGACAAACCGTTCGCCACCGAGCTGATCCATACTGTGCGCGGCGCAGGCTATTCCATCCATGACGATCACTGATCTTTTCGCCAGCACAGCTTTCCGGCTGGCCACGGCCTTCGCCGGACTGTTCTCGCTGGCCGTCGTGGTGATGTTCACGGTTCTGTACAGTCAGGTCGGCCGCGACCTCGAAGGCAAGCTCACCCAGCGCCTGTTGGAAGACCGGGACGAACTGGTTCTGCTGGACCAGCGAGACGGTTTCAACGAGCTGGCCCGCGTCATCGCCAACGAGGCCGACACGGTTCGCAACAGCGACACGCTGCAACTCCTGAAAGGGCCTGACGGCAGCTTCATTGCCGGAAATGCGACACATGCCCCTGAGTTCACCGGGACGGTCTGGCAGCCACGCGAAGCCGTCCTGACGAGCGATCCAGTCAACGACCATCAGCGCTACATTTCGATCTGGACAACGGTTTCGGGAGGAAAACTGCTGTTGGGCATAGGCGATGGCGAAATCCGCAAGACACGGGAGATCCTGCTCAGAGGCTTTGTCTGGGGGCTCTTGGGTACCGTCATCACGGCTTTTGGCCTTGGCGCCCTGTTGGGCACGAGGGCGCACCGGCGCATCGAATCAATGGGGCGAACACTGACAGCTGTCGCGAGGGGAAAGCTGACGGAGCGGGTTCCGCTGGTTGGCACCGGCAGCGACCTCGACCGTATCGCCAGCCAGCTCAATGCAACCTTGGACCGATTGCAGGCCTTGTTCGAAAGCGTGCATCAATCGTCTTCCGATATCGCGCACGACTTGAAAACACCAATTTTCCGCCTGCGCCGGAGGATCGAGGCAGCGCTCCGCAGCGGCGGATCGCAAGAGCATTGGCGTACGGAACTCGACGCCGCGCTTACGGAAATAGACGGCATCACCGCGACCTTCGAGGCCCTGCTCGACATCACCCAGATCGAGTCGGGAGCCGGCAAGTCGCGCTTGCGCAGGATCGACCTCAGAGACGCCGTTTTGCCCGTGTTCGACGCCTACGAGGCGGTCGCTGAGGATGCGGGGCATTCGCTGTCGATGGCTGTCGCCTCCGAGCCGCTCTACATCAACGGCGACATTCATCACTTACAGCGCTTGCTCGCCAACCTGATCGAGAACTCGATCCGCCACTGTCCGCCCGGGGCCCGGATCGCTGTCGCGCTATTGCGAATCGACGCAACAGCGCAGCTCCGCATCACCGATACCGGCCCGGGCATTCCAGAGCACGAACACGCCAAAGTCTTCCAGCGCCTGTACCGGCTCGACAAGAGCCGCACCACCGAAGGCAATGGCCTTGGGCTGACAATGGTGAAGGCCATTTGCGATCTGCACGGCGCAACAATCCGCCTGGTGGACAATGCGCCGGGATTGGGCGTCGACATCACCTTTCCAGCTGCCTGAACCAGACAGCCGGGGCGCTAGCGCGTCGTCCGCCGCAGCTCCAGCACACGGCGCACCGAAGCCTCAGGGTTGGCGTAGGCCTCCTGCAGGTCGACGCTCCAGTACTTCAGCATGTTCAAGGGGATGGCAGCGCCCGTGACCGCGCAGCGCACATAGTCGCCCTCGGTCTTCACGGTGAACTCGCCGTCGCCGTAATACACGCGGGCTTCGGTGCGGAAGCCCAGGAAGGATTCGATTTTTCTCAACGGTTCGTCTCTGAACATTGGCATGGGATGACGTCACATCGCATGGGTTGGGCTGCTTGCCAAGATGGGCAGAGGGTCACGTCAGAACAAGGAGCCCTGGTTCGAGCCGCTGGTGGGGCCAGGGCGGGCTTTTCGTACCGGTGGTGCCTGGGCGGGCGGCGGCTGCACGGCGGGAGGTTTGCGGTCCGCTCGTGCCGCCGCCCTCGGCGCGCGCCGCGAAATGCCCGTCGGCCAGTTCCACGTCCAGCCCGGCGCCGGCGGTGACGTCGGCTACCGTGCGCAGCATCTGCCCGCCGTCCGCCCGCACGATCGCAAAACCGCGATCCAGCACGCTGCGATGGCTGAGCGAATTCAGCAGCTGCGCCAGCGCCGTCAGCGCCCCGCGCCGCTTCACCAGCTGCCCGCTCGCCGCCAACCGCAACCGCGCCGACACCTCGCCAAAGCGCTCGCCTGCGCGCCGGTACTGCTGCTGGATGGCCTGCGGCCGCAGGCCCGCCGCACTCCGCTCCAGCCGCGCCCGCGCCACATCGAGACGGCGTTTGACGGCGCGCTCCTTGAGGCCGGCCAGGCTCTCCAGCCGGTCCCCGGCCCGTTGCAGACGCACACGGACGAGATTGGGCGACAGCCGCGAGGCCACGCGCGCAAACCGGTTGGCATGCACCTGCGAGTTGGTGCGTAGCGCGCGCGACAATCGTGCCGCCGCCCCGTCGAAACGCTGGCGCGGCATGGCCACCAGCTCGGCGGCGCGAGGCAGCCCGCCCGAGGCCGCCTTGAGACGTGTACGCTCTCCGACGATGGTACGGGAGACGGCGGCGCGCAGCCGCAAGGCCCGCTCGGCGACCTGCTGCAACAGCTCGGATCGTTTGGGTACGGCCCATTCGGCGGCCTTGGTGGGGGTTGGCGCGCGCGCATCGGCGGCCAGATCGATCAGCGTCCAGTCGGTCTCGTGCCCCACGGCCGAGATCAGCGGGATGCCGCTTTCGGCCGCCGCGCGCACCACAATCTCCTCGTTGAAGCTCCACAGGTCCTCGAGACTGCCGCCGCCGCGCGCCACGATCAGCACGTCGGGGCGTGGGATCGGCCCATCCGTAGGCAATGAATTGAAGCCGCGGATCGCCGCCGCGACCTCGGCGGCCGAGGTCTCGCCCTGCACGCGCACTGGCCACACAATCACATGCGTCGGGAACCGCTCCATGAAGCCGTGCAGCATGTCGCGGATCACGGCCCCGGTTGGCGACGTCACGATGCCCACCACGCGCGGCAGGAACGGCAGCGGGCGCTTGCGTTCGGCCGCAAACAGACCTTCCGCCGTCAGCGCTTTCTTGCGCTCTTCCAGCAACGCCATCAGCGCGCCGACCCCGGCCGGCTCCAGGCTCTCGATCACGATCTGGTATTTGGAGGAATTGGGATAGGTGGTGATCTTGCCGGTGGCGATCACTTCGAGGCCTTCCGACGGCTTGAAGCGCAGGGCCGAAAACACGCCGCGCCAGACCACGGCGTCGATCTTGGCGTTCTCGTCCTTCAGCGAGAAATAGGCGTGCCCGGAGGAATGCGGGCCACGATAGCCGGAGATTTCACCGCGTAAGCGCACATGGCCGAAGCCCGATTCCAGCGCGCGCTTGACCGCCTGCGCCAGCTCCGAGACGCTGAATTCGGCGACGTTAGCCTTGGCCGCCTCCTTCAAGATTTCTGCTCGATCTGATCGCGCAGCTTTTCTTCCTCGTACTGAATGAACCAGCCGATCATCTGCCGCCACAGCGCCTCGACCAGATCCGGCGGCACGCCCTTTTCGACGGCGATAGCGCGCACCTTGTCGACCACCTGCTGGTTGCGCCAGGGCACGTTGGCCTCGGCCTTGTCCTTCAGCTTGAGTTGCCAGGCCCGCTCCACATAGCCCATGCGCTCGGCGATGCGCTCGACCAGCGCGCGGTCGACGCGGTCAATCTCGGCGCGTACCTCGGTGAGATTGGCGCAGTTTTCGGGAGACCGGACGGCCGGCGGAGTGTTGCTCATGTCATCGTCCCTTTGTCAGGCCATACGCATCACGGTCGATGCGAAACTCAGTTCCTCTCCACTTGACGGGGAGGGGCCGGGGGCGGGGTGAGGAGGCAAGCGTTGTGCTCAGCGTCAAGCACCTGTCTCCCGTCATCCCCCCACCCTCGGTCCCTCCCCGCAATGGGGGAGGGAGGCGCAAGGCCGATGGCCGGAGCTCACCTACGGCGCCTTCACCCCCGCCGCCGCGGCCGCCCCGGCCACAGCGGACAGCACCTTATCCTGGGTTCGGCCCTCGGGCACGCAGCGATTACTGTCTCTCAACGGTGTCGCATAGGCCGACACCAGGGGTGCAGCTTCCGGGTTCTGCGCCACGATATCGGGCAGATGCGAGGAGCCATCCTTGGGCAGCGCCTTGTCGGGCGCTTCCAGCCGGCATTTGGCGATGCTGACCGCTCCGCCCGTCAGCAGCGCCATAGGGCTGGAATGCAGCTTGGCCGCGATATCGGGGCGCAGCCGCAGCGTCTCGGCCAGCGCATTGCCGCTCGACAGCTGCACCGCCGCCAGCGCCTTGCGATTTCCGATGGTGCTCGAAAAACCCTTCACCTTCTCGGGCGTGAAGGTCAGCTGCCCCACATCAAGCACGGCGCCGCTGGCAATCGTGAAGGCCGCCAGCGAATTGGCCCAGCGCTGCGGCCGCCAGGGCACCGGATCGGGCGGCGTGGCGGCATCGGGCGTCGCCATCACCGCCACCACATTGGCGCCGTTACGGCAGGCGACCGCCACGACGTAATAGGCGCCCGGCTCAAGGTCCGTGACGCCCGCCGCCGCCCCGCTGCCGAACTGGCTCTTGATCTCCAACACGCCGAAGGTCTTCAATCCGGCCCCGTCGGCCCGCGCCAGCGCGATGCGGCTTTCCGCGCAGGTCAGCCCGCCGATCACGGCCGAGATCACCACCGTCGCTGTGCTGTCATCGCGCGTATCCACCACCGTGCCGGTCAGGATCGGCACCGACGGCAGCGTGAAGTTGGACTTCGGGTCATAGCCGGTGCAGCCGGCCAGCAGGGCGGCCGTGAGGCAGGGCACAAGGCGCACGCGCCAGCGAGGCATCGATGTGAGTCTCTGAACCATATGGCATTGTACCGGAGCACTGTGGCTGAAGTCCAATCGGGCGGACGGGCCACCACAGGCCGCGATCAAGGGCGGCCAAACCACCGGCCCGCATCGCCGCCACCCCCGAGCTTGCCGCCACGAAATCCACACGGCTGGCATAGCACTCGTCGAGCCGCCCCATCACCTTGCGCGCGATTGCCAGGACGATTCTGCGGTCCGTCGGGGCCGAAAGCAGGCCAGGCTCAGACCGTCTCGGCGTCCGCTTTCGGATCACTGCGACCGGAGAGCGAAACGGCGGTGGCGCGATTGACCCATTGCAGGCATTGTTTGCTCTGCCCACGCCTTCTGTTTGACACGAGCGTGCTCGCGCCCATGACCTCATTTCGAAGGCTGTAGCAGCGTAGGGAGCGTCGAATTGAACTCTTATCTGGTTGAGGCGAATCAGCCATCTTAGGCCTTGACAAACTGAGTCGAACAAAGCAGGAACATGTATCGAGAGCAACGCATTCGAGATCCACTCCACAATCTCATCGAATTTGGTGCAACCGAGTTCGAGGACGTTATGTGGCGCGTGGTCCAGACTGGTGATTTCCAACGGTTGCGGCGAGTTAAGCAGCTCGGGCTGTCCGAACTTGTTTACCCAGGTGCAACACATTCCCGATTCGCTCACAGTCTAGGTGTATTCCACACAGCAAGAAGACTTATGAAGATAGTGGAAGCACATCTTGATCAGTCCAGCTTAAAGGAAACTAAGGCGCACCATGCCCTGGCTGCGGCTCTGGTTCATGACGTCGGTCATGGGCCTTTCAGTCATGCATTTGAGGCTGTGGGAAAACGGCTGAAACTGCCCTTGGCCGATCATGAGCGAATTAGCGACCGGCTGATACGCGAAGGCGAGATTGGCGAAGTTTTGAACAAGCTCGGAAGCGGATTTTCAAATGATGTCGCTGATGTAATAAAGACAGGTCCGGGGAGTATCTACAGCGCTGTCGTATCGAGCCAGTTTGACGCCGATCGGCTTGATTATATGCGTCGTGATCGTCTCATGACCGGGACACAGCATGGCGCCATCGATTTCGAATGGCTGATGGCGAATTTTGAAGTTGGAAGTGTTCCATACGGAGTAGATGACACAAAAGTAGGCGAAGTAGAGACGTTCGTGCTCGGACCCAAGGCTGTGTTCGCAGCCGAAGCGTATGTACTTGGTCTATTCCAGCTATATCCAACGGTATATTTTCATAAGGCGACCCGAGGTGCCGAGAAATTATTTAGCGAACTTTTGTTCAGGATAGTCAGTCTGACACGTGAGGGTAGTTGGCGAAAGACAGGTTTGCCAAACAAGCATCCTTTGCTGTTGTTCGCGAAGGATCCCGATAGCTTGGATCGCATCGTCGCTCTCGACGACTCGGTGCTGTGGGGAGCGCTGAGTTTTCTGACGGAGGCGATTGATGAAACGGTCAAAGATTTGGCAAGGCGGCTGCGTGATCGGCGTTTGTACAAGTGCATTGACGTACGGGAGAGGCTGACATTAGTTCTAGGCGATAACGCAAACGAGGAAGTCATCGAACATGCCTGCCAGAAAGTAGACGCAAGAATAGCAGAGAGGCTCGAATCGACGACTGATCTCGTGCCCCGCATCATAAGCGATCGTGCCGAACGGGAACCATATAAGAGATTTCAGAGAATCAAAAGGGCCACTCAACCAGATCCTGATTAGGACCGGTAGTATGGGTGGTACTGAACTGATCGATTTGGACAAGCGCTCAAAGGTTGTCGCAGCAATAAGGACGTACAAACTATATAGAGTATACGTAAGCGACACAGAGTTGAGGGAGTTCGTAAAGAAAATAATAGAGGAGGTGGGAGTAAATGGCGGCGCGAACTAATCAGAGGAGTGACTTCGAGCGAGTTGCGCAGATCGTTTCAGATTTAGGCGGCCGGGTTGTGGGGCGAACTAAGCTGCAGAAAATCGCTTATCTGTTGGAGGCGACTGGCTTGGGAGAAGGCTTTTCATTCGAATACCGGCACTACGGCCCCTACAGCGAAGAGCTTACGAGCGCAGCACGCAGCGCTAGATTGTTGGGTTTGCTGACGGAAGATGAGTGCCCAACTACTTGGGGGGATTTTACTCCATCTACACTGTGAATATTCCAGTAAGTGGTGACGCATCAAGGATCCAGCTAGCTCAGATTGCAGTTAGCGCGGACCCGATAGAGCTTGAGCTTGCCGCGACGGCAGCATTCTTGGCCGCCGAAGCAAATGCCGATCCTTGGGGCGAAACTGCGAGGCGGAAGCCTGAGAAGGCGACCGCCACCCGATTGGAAAGCGCCAAAAACCTATATAGGCAATTGCAGCGTATCGCGACGCCTAAGCGTTTGCCCGCGATTGCCTGACAAGGTGATTTCCTATCACGACCACGGTCGCTCTTGGCCCACAACGCCACCTGCCGAAAGTCGGTTATCGGACCATTACGTCTTCGCACTCGAACCGGTGTGCGAGCTGGCAACCAACGCCCCCCTCACCCGCCCGTCAGCTTCGCCTTCACCGCCGCACTCGCCGCGGTGAAATCCATGCGGCCGGCGTAGCGCTCTTTCAGCAGACCCATCACCTTGCCCATGTCCTTGACCGAGGCCGCGCCGGTCTCCTTGATGAGGGCCGATATGGCCTCGGCGGTCTCGGCCGCCGACAATCCCTTGGGCAGATACTCCTCAATGACGAGAATCTCGGCCTGCTCAATCTCGGCCAGGTCGGGCCGGTTGCCGGCTGTGAACTGCTCGATGCTCTCGCGGCGCTGCTTGACCATGCGGGCCAGCACTTCGACCAGTTCGCCGGGGGTTGCCTCGGTCTTGCCGGCGCCTTGGGCGGCGAGGTCCGCGTCCTTGATCTTGGCGCTGATCAGCCGCAGCGTCGACAGCCGCGCCTTCTCGCCCGATTTCATCGCCGTTTTGACGGCATCGCCTATGGTCTTGCGCATGATAGTCTCCTTTGGGCGGGACCATAGGGGCATGCGCAGCGAATGTCAGCTCTTGAAGCCGGCGCTAAGGAGGCGTGGCTGCCGTCGCAATAGGGTTTGTTGGCAGAGGCGCCGCAGCGGCAGAGGGCGAGGCCGGTTGCCTTGCGGATGGTGCGGCCGGTGCCGCTGAGCACTTCCAGGTTGCCGCTGACCTTCAGCGGACCATCGGGCTGGGGGCGGATGTCGACCGGGCCATTGCGGACGGCGAGGGCAGTGACGTCGCCGGTGGCTGGCTCGCCGCTGGCGGTGAACTTGGCGGCGGTGTGTGCGCCGTCGCAGTAGGGCTTGTTCTGCGAGTGGCCGCAGCGGCAGAGCGTGGCCCTGGTGCCGATGGGTGCGCCGTCGAGCTTGAGTTCGCCGCGCAGGGCGAGCGGGCCGTTTTCGCGTAGGGAGATGAGGTTGACCGGGGGCGCGGTCTCTTCGGGGCCACCGCCCTTGCGCTTGTATTGGATGGCGCCGGAGGGGCAGTTCTGCGCGACGGCGACCAGACCCTCCGTGTCCGTTGCATCGTCGGGCACGATCCAGGCGCCGACCACGTTGGCCTTGAACACGCCGGGTTGCTGCAAGACGCAGAAGCGCGCGTGAATGCAGCGCTTGGCCTCGAACGTGATGGTGAGATCGCGGCCCTCGGCGACTTCGATGCCGGGGGTGGCGGGCTGGTCTGGTTGCGCTGGTTGCGTGCTCATCGAAGCGGTCTCCATGATGCGAAAAACCTCTCTGGCGCAGACCTTAACGGCCGCGCGCCAGAGAGGCAAACGCACTTCGGACTGCGGGGGGCGCTGGGGGCGCTTTCAGGCCGGTGCGTTGACCACAATCGTAAAGCGCGTGGTGGCCCGGTAGCGGGTTGCCATGGCCTGCTCGCGCCAGACCGTGGCGGCTTCGCGGTACTCGCGGAACGGGCCCATCACCTGCGTGGTGCCATCGACAACCTCGGCGAACTGCATGTCGCGGTAGTCGGCGCCGATCACCCAATAATGCTGCTGCATGGCATGTCTCCTGGTCGTCTGTTGGCGTCAATCCGGGTTTGTAAAGTCTTGTAAATTGCAAACAATTTACAAAGCCTCTACTTCTATTCGATCAGCTTCTTCTCGTGCTTTACTCGTTTCTGGTGATTTTTACTGATCATTTATCAGTCTTGTCACAGTGGATTCACAGTTTTTACTCGGCCGCGATGGCGTGCCGGTGGAACTGTTCGGTCTCGGTCGAGCCACCCATGGCAGTGGTGGACGACTTGCCGGCCGAGATGGCCATGGCGACGGCGTCGAAGTAGCCGGTGCCGACTTCGCGCTGATGGCGCACGGCGGTGAAGCCCTGGCCCTGGGCGGCGAATTCGCGCTCCTGCATCTCGGAGTAGGCGCCCATGCCGCGCCGGGAGTAGCCGCGCGCCAGCTCGAACATGCTCAGGTTGAGCGCGTGGAAGCCGGCCAGCGTGACGAACTGGAACTTGTAGCCCATGGCGCCGATCTGCTCCTGGAAGGTCTCGATGGTGCTGGGATCGAGCTTGGAGCGCCAGTTGAAGGACGGCGAGCAGTTGTAGGCGAGCATCTTGCCGGGATGCTGGCGGGCCATCTCGAAGGCGAACTCGCGCGCTTCGCCGAGGTCCGGCGTGGAGGTCTCCCACCAGACAAGATCGCTGTACGGAGCATAGGCGAGGCCGCGCGCGATGGCGTGCTCGACCGAGTGGTGGTTGCCCTGCTTGAGGTGATAAAACCCTTCTGCCGTGCGCTTGCCATCGATCCACTTGGCGTCGTAGTCGTCGATGTTCGAGGTGATGAGCGTGGCCGAATGGGCGTCGGTGCGGGCGACAACCAGCGAATCGGTGCCCGAGATGTCGGACGCAAGCCGCGCGGCGTTCAGCGTGCGGATGAAGGTTTGCGTCGGCACCAGCACTTTGCCGCCGAGATGGCCGCATTTCTTCTCGGACGCCAATTGGTCCTCGAAGTGCACGCCGGCGGCGCCCGCCTCGATCATCGCTCTTCATGAGTTCGAAGGCGTTCAGCGGACCGCCGAAACCGGCTTCGGCGTCGGCCACGATGGGCGCCATCCAGTAGGTGTCGTCGCCGCCTTCCATGGTGGCGATCTGGTCGGCGCGCATCAGGGCGTTGTTGATGCGCTTGACCACCTCGGGGACGGATGAGGAGGGGTAGAGCGACTGGTCGGGATACATCTGACCGGCGTTGTTGGCGTCGGCCGCGACCTGCCAGCCCGAGAGATAGATGGCGTCCAGCCCGCCCTTGACCTGCTGCACGGCCTGGTTGCCGGTCATGGCGCCGAGCGCCCGCACGAACGGCTTTTCCGCCAGCAGCTTGCGCAGCCGCGCCGCGCCCAGTTTGGCCAGCGTGTGCTCGATCTGGATTGAGCCTTTCAAGCGGCGCACGTCTTCCGCGCTATAGTCCCGCCTGATGCCCGCCGCGATGTGCGCCTTCGAATTGATGGTCATCTTAAACCCCGTCCCCTTGTCAATGATTGTCAATTGAACCCTCTAGACATCAATTTACAAAACCATCATGCTGGAATCGCTGCTGCAGTGCAAGATGCTGCAGTGCACAGTCCAGAAATGATGTGAATTCGTGACAAATCGACACTTGATGGATTGCAATATGTAAATTATGCTACACGTCGGCTCACCGTAGGGGACGCGATGAAATCCATCCAGATCGGCGGCAAACTGCGGCGGATGCGACAGGAGCGGCGGCTCAACCAGGCGCAGATGGCGGCTGAACTTGGTATCTCGCCGAGCTATCTCAACCTGATCGAGAGCAACCGGCGGCCAGTCACCGCGCGCGTGCTGCTGCAGATCGCCGACAAGCTGAAGATCGATATCGGAACCCTGAGCGGGGCTGGCGACGACGAGCGGCTGACCTCCGATCTGATGGAGGCGCTGTCCGATCCGGTGTTCGAGGAACATGACGTCAAGGCCAACGACGTTCGCGAACTGGTCTCGACCCTGCCAACTCTCGGCCGCGCGCTGCTTGCCCTCTACCGCTCGCATCTCATGGGACAATCGCCGTCAAACGGTGGCCCGGGGGCATCGGGTGAGGCGAACCTCTCAGTGTTGCCTTCCGAGGAGGTGAGCGACTTCCTTCAGCAGCGCCAGAACCACTTTCCCGACCTGGAGCGCGCGGCCGAAAAGCTCTGGCAGGACAACGATCTTGCGGTACATACGCTGCAATCGGATCTCGTCCGTGTGCTGGCGCAGCGCCTGGCCGTGCAGGTCGAAATCGTTCCGGCCGAGCGCATGCAGAACCTGTTACGCGCCTACAATCCGCTGACCCGCCGCCTCATGCTAAGCGAGCTGCTGACGCCGTCGGCGCGCGCCTTCCAGCTGGCGCACCAGATCGCGTTCCTGACCCAACGACCCCAGCTTGAGCATCTCGCCAGCGGCAAGCTGACGTCTGCCGCCTCCGAGGCGCTGGCCCGTTCGGCGCTGGCCAACTATTTCGCAGCCGCTGTTATGATGCCCTACGGCCGCTTCATCGAAGCAGCGCAAGCCTCGCGCTACGATCTCGACCTCTTGCAGGCGCGCTTCGGCGTTTCGTTCGAGCAGGCCTGCCATCGTCTGACCACGTTGCGTCGTCCGGGCAACGAGGGCATCCCGTTCCATCTCATTCGCGTCGATATCGCGGGCAACATCTCAAAGCGCTTCTCGGCGTCCGGCATCCAGATGGCGCGCTTTGGCGCAGCCTGCCCACGATGGAACGTGTACGATGCGTTCGCCACGCCCGGCATGTTGCGGGTCGCCGTCAGCCAGATGCCGGAGGGTCAGAGCTATTTCTGCATCGCGCGCACCATCCCATCAGGACAGCGGGGAAGCCATCGCGGCGGCCTACCGCAAAGGGTGGACAAGCTCGCGATCGGGCTGGGCTGCGCGCTGCATCACGCGCGTAATATCGTGTATGCGGATGGTCTGCAGTTGGACGATCCGCAGCTCGTCACCCCCATCGGCGTATCCTGCCGCACCTGCCCGCGCACCGACTGCGCCGATCGGGCGAGCCCAGGACTGGCGCAGCGGCTGGAGATTGACGAGAATACACGAGGGCATTCGCCGTATATGACGGCAGAGTAGGCGCACGGCTACAGCCCGCCGAACTCGGCGTCGCGCTGGCGCAGGCGGCGATCGTTGCGGCCGCCGGCACGATAGTCCAGCATCGCCATCGACAAACCGGCCTGCGAGAGCGCGCGCGTGAGGCTCTCCTGGTCGAAGGGTTTCATCAGCATGACACTGGCGCCGTTCCTACGCGCCATGGCCAGATCTTCGGCGTCGTTTTCAGCAGTGCAGTAAATCACCACCGGGCGGTTGCCGGTCGGAATCTCGCTCAGCTGCGCCATGAAACCGTGGGCGCTGAGACCAGGAAGATGCGAATCCAGCAGGATTGCGTCCGGCATGGCGCGCCGGCAATGCTTCAGGGCGTCGTCGGCCGTCTCGGCCTCGGTAGAGGTAAGGCCCAACTCCTCGATCAGCCCATGGGCCACCTTGCGCATGATTTCGGAATCGTCGACGACGAGAAGGTGGCGCATCGGTGGTCCTTGTGGGCGTAAGAGGTGCTAGCGGATCGTCGGTCGACGTATTTATTCGTAGCTTTCGCCGAACCCGGCACGGCGCATGGCGTTGTGCAGGCTCTTCATGTCGTAGGGCTTCATCAAGATCTCATCGGCGCCGTTGTGACGCGCGCGTTGGATGTCGTCGAGATCGTTCTCGGTGGTACAATATATAATGATCGGCGCGCGCCCGCCCTCTGTATGCCGCATGATCTGCAGAAAATCGTGCGCGCTGCCTGGCGGCATGTGCCAGTCAAGAAGCACCAAGTCGGGCATGGCGCGCCGGCAGCTTTCCAGCGCATCATTGGCGTTGTCGGTCTCGGCCGAGGTGAAGTTCATCTCCTCCAGCACCTTGCGGGCGACTTTGCGGATGACTTCGCTGTCATCGACGATGAGGCAATGGCGCATGGCGGCTCCAGAAGGCGAGAGCTTTGTTGATGCGAGAATGACGCCGGGAGGTTAATAAGCGGTTAGGTAGGCGGGGCGGGGTCGCCGTTTCCAGCCGCCCTTGAGAAACCTGTCGATGAGGGCCAGCCATCGAGATATGCAGGGCGGCATGGCCAACGAAACTGATTTCGAGATCTTCCTGGCGGCCCCACCCGGCCTGGAACCCGTGCTATGCGCGGAGGCGCAGGCCAAGGGCTTTACCGGTGCGACGCCCTGCCCCGGCGGTGTGACAGTGCGCGGTGGCTGGCCCGAGGTCTGGCGGGCGAACCTGGAGATCCGAGGGGCCAGCCATGTCCTGGCGCGCATCAACGCCTTCCATGTGACGCACCTGGCGCAGCTCGACAAGCGCGCGCGCCGGGTGCCCTGGCGCGACGTGCTGCGCCCGGACGTGCCGTTCCGCGTCGAGGCGACTTGCGCCAAGTCCCGCATCTATCATTCGGGCGCCGCCGCGCAGCGAATCGAAACGGCGATCACAGAGGAACTCGGCGCGCCGCTTTTCCCCGACGCCGAGGTCTGCATCAAGGCGCGCCTGCAGGACGATCTGTGTACCATCAGCATCGAGACTTCGGGCGAGCCCTTGCACAAGCGCGGCCACAAGGAGGCCGTCGCCAAGGCGCCCATGCGCGAGACGCTGGCGTCGCTGTTTCTGCGCCAATGCGGCTACGACGGCACGGAGCCGGTGCTCGATCCGATGTGCGGTTCGGGGACGTTCGTCATCGAAGCAGCCGAAATCGCCGCCGGCCTCAAACCCGGCCGGTCGCGGCACTTTGCATTCGAGCAGCTGGCGACTTTCGATGCGGCAGCATGGCGGAACATGCGCGAGGCTAGCAGCGGTACGACACCGGCATTTCGCTTCCACGGCAGCGACCGCGACGCCGGCTCGATCCGTATGAGCGCGGAGAATGGGGAGCGCGCGGGCGTCGCCGAGGTGACAGAGTTCCGGCAAGTCGGCATCGACGACCTCACCGCGCCAGCAGGACCGCCCGGCCTCGTCATCGTCAATCCGCCCTACGGCTCGCGCATCGGCGACAAGCACGCCCTGCAGCCGCTCTACCGCACGCTGGGGCAGACCCTGCTCAGCCGGTTTTCCGGCTGGCGCGTCGGCCTCGTGACCACCGAACCGTCCCTGGCAAAAGTGACTGGACTGCCCTTCGGCCCGACCACGGCGCCCGTGCCGCACGGCGGATTGCGGGTGACGCTGTATCGTACGGGGGTACTGCGGTGAGAACCCCCTACTTCACCGCCACCATCACCACATCGACGCCCTCCAGCGCCACGCTCAGCCTGAGGCCGCACATGCGGGCCAGCCGGCAGGTGTAATAAGGCTGCACGCTGAGCGCATCGATCTTGTGCGTCTCGGGCGTGGTCAGGAATTCGCGCAGGTGCTGCGGCAGGCGCGCGCCAGGGCCGATGCAGCGCACTTCGATGCCGGGATCGGTCAGGGTGCCGCGGATGCCGGCGACGATCTCGCCGCCGCGCGTCAAGGCCGTGACGCCGCAGGCGATCAGGTTCAGCATCAGCTTGACTTTGTCCTTGGACATCTGGCCACGCGGGGTCTTCCAGGTCAGCTTGTGCTTGCCCTGGCCGATGAAGCCGCGGGCGATCTGCTCGGCGTTGCCGGTGTCGACCGTGGAGCCAATCGAGCCGGCGGCGCCGAACGCGAAGCGAGCGAACTGCACCTTGGCGGAGGCCTGGGCCGTGAATGAGCGGATCATCTCAAGAGCATAAGCGCGCGACTGCTCGTCATCATCGTCGTCTAGCACTTCCAGGCCAGTATGGATCGCGCCAACGGGTCCGATCACGTCGTGGCAGATCTTGGAGGAGATCAGGGCGGCGAGCTCGAGATCGTCAATGGCGGCGAGAGCATTCATGGCAAGGAACCCTTGGCTGGTTGTGCGAGGTACGGACGGCCTCGAGTTGCGCCGTCCACACGAAATAGAATCGAGCGCGCGGCCCCGGCTGGGACCACGACAGAAAGCGAAAACGCCGCCGACAGACCGCACGCGACGCGACGCACAACCAATGCGATGAGGATGACGCCAGACATACACCAAGCTGCACTGCGCCGCTAGGTCGATTGCGTTGGGAACGCCACCCGAGCGCACCCGTGGCGACATCGCGCAGGCCCCTGCTGAACCGGTCGGCCCCGATGTCCGGCGCGGCAGGCCAGGCCCACGCCGCCAGGTTGCACCCGCAAATCACCTTGGCGCAGCCATAGTTTGGTAACACTTGAGCAAGATCATTGGGGCTGATTCGGGAAGGCTGCCACCAGCCCACCTGCCCCAAGTTCGCCGAACTACGGACCAATATCATGCGACACTGGTTGATGGCTGCCCTGGTTGCGCCCGCCGCGTTCCTTGCGTTTTCCGTTGGCGCGGTCGCCGCTGAGGTCCTGCCCTGGCAGGCGCCGCAGAACGACTTCCAGCCAGCGCCCTATCAGCCGCCCGGCTACCAGCCGCCGGCCTATCCGCAGTATCGCAAGCCGGCCCCGCGCTATGCGCCTCGGCCCGTTCTGCAGCAGGGCTACGACGAACCTCAGCAACCGCTTGAGGATATGCGTGCGGGCCGCATGGACACCTACGAGCCCTCCGACATCACCGGCGCGGGCCATCGCTTTTTCGGACGCATCACCACCGATCTTGCCAGCGTCATAGAATACGCCTTCCGCAACAACGGCCGGCCGAACGGGTACATTCTGGGCGAGGAAGGTGGCGGAGCGTTCGTTGCTGGCCTGCGCTACGGCGAGGGCACGCTCTTTACAAAGAACGCAGGCACACGAAAAGTGTTCTGGCAGGGCCCCTCGATCGGCTATGACTTTGGCGGCGATGCGGCCAAGACCATGATCCTGGTTTACAATCTCAACGCGCCCGAGGATGTCTTCTACGACTACGTCGGCGCCGGCGGACAGGCCTATATTGTCGGCGGCGTAGGCCTCACCTACCTCAAGAGCGGTGGCGTCACCATGGCCCCGATCAGGTCTGGCCTGGGCCTGCGGATCGGCGCGAACGTGGGGTATCTCAAATTCACCCACCAGCCGACCTGGAACCCCTTCTGAACGACGGTTGACAACGACGCCCGGGGCTGGCTGATCGTGACGTCGGCGCAAGCTTCGCCGGTAACGGCTATGGGGATACCGGGGACGATATGATCCAATCGATCATGCTCGCGGCGATGGGCTTCATTGCCGCCGGCTTGCTGACCTTGCTGCTGGCGCCTGCCTTCTGGTCGCGCGCGGTGCGGCTGACCAACCAGCGCCTGCGCTCCTCGCTGCCGATCAGCGAGCAGGAAATCCGCGCCGACAAGGACCTCTTGCGCGCCGAGTACGCTTTGAAGGTGCATCAGCTGGAGCGCGAGGTCGACCAGGGTCGGCTCGCGGCCCACCGCCAGCAGATCGAGATCAACCGCCGCGATATCGAGATCCGGCGCCTGGCCGAGAGGCTGGCATCGACCGAGGCAAGCCTTACCGAGAACTTCAATGCCCGTAATGTTCTCGAGCAGACGGTAACCACCCGCATCCCGCTCTTGGAATCCGCGCTGGCCGAAACCCGCCGCCATCTCGACGCGCGCGATGCCGCCTTCATGGAATTGCAGGCCACCGCCGATAGCCAGGCTGCCGCGCTGGAAGACGGACGCGCGATCATGTCCCAGCGCGCGCTGGAAGTGCAGCGACTGCAGGCGTTGTTCCAGGAGGCGAGCGCCGCCAACCGCGACCGCCGGACCGAGGGCGGCACCGAAGGCGACATGGCGCTGCGGGCCGAGATCGAGTCGCTGAAAGCGCGGCTGGCCGAACGCGGCGCCATCATCGAGCGCCTGCAGAACGAGGCTGCGTCCCAACCGCGCAATGTTCCAAGCTATTCGCACATCGCCGGCGACGAGGATTCCATCGACACTTGGCGCGCCCGGGCGGCCGGCATGTCAGCGGAAATCCGCTTGCTGAACGAACGATTGATCTCGAAGGGCGCGAATGGGGCTGCCTCGGCCTTGCCCGATGCCGGGATTTCGGCCGAACGCATCCAGGAGCTGGAAGCGCAACTCAGGGCGCAAGCCGACGACATCGCACGGTTGCGCAAAGAAGCCGACGCGGTGGAACGCTCCGGCGACGCCGCTGCCAACGCCAAAGTGCGCGAGTCCAAGATCTGGCTGCGCGCACGCATCGATCGCGTCGAAGGCGAGTTGGCCAGCGAGCGCAATGCCGCCGTCAGGCTGCGCGCCGAATTGGCTGCCAGCAACGAGCGTGCGGCGCGCCAGGCCATGCAATTCCGCGACGATCTGCGCCGCTTTGGCAACCGGCAGGCCACCGGAGCCGCGCAAGTGCTGCGCCGTCCTGACGCTGATCGGGCGCGCTCTGCCGAGCCCCCCACCTATGGCCGCCGCGCGACTGATGCCGTGCCCGCAACCGGCCGCCCCTCGCTGACCACGCGGGCGCGCGAAATGCAGCAGGCTCTGCAAGGGCATTTCGGAACCGGAGCTGGACAGTCGACCGAGGCTGCGCCGCAGACCCAAGCGCTCGCCGCGACGACCGAAGCTGCGCCAGCAAATGCCATCGTGGCGACACTTGAACCGGTACCGGCGGCTCCTACAGTGGAATCGACGGCGGTGACGCCAGGCGAAACCGAGCCGCCCCAGCGCGCGCGCCTGCTGGAACGCCTGCGCGGCTACGAACAGGCCTGATCACAGGCCGCCCGTCGCCAGTAGTCGCTGTTCGTCGCCCTCCAGCACCAGCGCCGTCAGCCGGCCCGAGAACACCGCCCCGGTATCGATGCCGATACGATGCGGCAGAAACTCGGCCTTTGGCACCGGCGTGTGACCATGCACCACCCTGCGGCCTAGATCGCCGTCATGCGACAGGAACGGCTCGCGGATCCACATCAGGTCGTGCGGATCCTGATCGGGAACCGGCAACCCGGGACGGATCCCAGCATGTACGAACAGATAGTCGCCGTGCGTCACATAGAGCTTCAGCGTCTCGAAAAAGATCCAGTGCTTGGGCGGCACCAGACCTTCGGTCTTGCGCGGATCGGCGCCGGCGGGATCGGACGCGACATGGGCCGTGGTGTAGGACTTCTGCGTCGCCATGCCGCCGTTGCCCATCCAGAGCGGAAAGCGGCTTTCGTCGGCCCAGGCGTCCAGCATCAAGCGCTCGTGGTTGCCCATCAGGAAGTCGGCTGGCATGTCGGGCAGGCCGGTCAGCAACCGCTCGACCACGCCATGGCTATCGGGCCCGCGATCGACATAGTCGCCCAGGAATACGAGCCGCGACTTTGCCGCCGGGAATGACCCGGCGTCGGCATCGATCAAATCCAGCAGGTCGGCCAGAAGATCGTCCCGGCCGTGGATATCGCCGATGGCATAGATGCGCTGATTGTCGGGCAGAGTGGTCACGTTGGGTTTGAGTCCAATACGCGATGACAGGAATTGGGAATTCGTGAGCCCTTGCGTTGCTTTGCATTGTAACCGAATTTCGGCGACAATAGTTTGCTGTTGTGGATGACGCGTACATTCTTGTGGATTGACGGCGCGGCGACAGGATCGCCAATCCCGGCTGCGGCGTTGCGTTGAGGATGTGGAATGGCTTTGACAGGTCTAAACTCGGCGACAGGCGGTGACATCGTCGGCGGCAA
Organism: uncultured Alphaproteobacteria bacterium; assembly: GCA_963732765.1. Taxonomy (GTDB): domain Bacteria; phylum Pseudomonadota; class Alphaproteobacteria; order Rhizobiales; family Hyphomicrobiaceae; genus JANYHF01. The sequence continues at coordinate 110,294 of CAVTAS010000011.1, forward strand.
ACCGCGCGGCTGGGTCGCCTGCGGCTGGTTTACGCCCGACTACCGTCCGCTGGCCGAAGCGCTAGCTGCACAGCTCAGCGCGCATGGCGCCCCGCACCATATCCTCGCCACTGAGAAAACCGGCAGCTGGTCGCGCCAGATACTGCGCAAACCCACCATGGTGCTGCGCGCCATGCGCGAACATCCCAACGAAACCATCGTGTTCATGGATGTCGACTGCGTTGTGCGCGGCCCGCTGGACGACGCGGTCAAGACCTCGGCCGATCTCACCTGCTCGCTGTTCGTCAAGCGCCGGCGCGGCCGCCAGCGCAACGATTTGTCCTCGCGCGTCCTCGTGGTGCGGCCAACCGCGGGAGCGCGGCAACTGGTGGAGCATTGGGCGCTGCAGTGCCAGGAGGCCAACAGCATCGCGCCCGAGTTCGGCGACGAATGCGCACTGATGGTGGCCCTGTCGCGCTGTACGTCGTCGAGTTGGTCGGCCATCGATCAGCGCTTTGCCGGCCGGGAACTGCCGCAAGCCCCCTCGGGCGCCATCATCGTGCATGACAGCGCGCACGAGAACTCGACGCCGATGCGGCGCGTGCACCGTCATCTGAAGGCCTGGAGGCGGTCGGTGTTCGGCGCCACGACGAGGGACCTGGTGCTGAAGTAGGGCATGATCGCCCCGCGCCATCTGCACTTTGACCAACCTCACCGATACCGGCACATCATCTGCAAATTCCCGCTAAACTTCCCGTAGCGCGAACTCACGGGATGCGAATGCCATGGAATTCTCCCTGATCTTGGGCACGGCGATGGTTGCCGTGCTGGCCCTTGGCGGGATCGTGCTCGGCGTGATTGCGTTCTTCCGGATCGAGCAGCTGTCGCGCGCATCACACGATCATGCGACCGAACTGGCGCGACTGCGGCAACGGCTCGAGGGGCTGGAGCGCGCGCCAAGCCAAGCGCAGCCCGCATCGCCTGCCCCCGCGACGGCGAGCGTCCCGGCCCCAGCGACCGTGGTCATGCCGCCGCTTGCCGCAACACCACCCACTCCTGCTGCCGCTGCTACGCCCCCGGCCCCAACCACGTCGCAGCAAGCTCACAGCCTCCTGCAATGGCTGGAAGAGCTGATTGGCGGGCGGCTGGCGGTGCTGTTCGGCGGCCTTGCGCTGGCACTCGGCGGCGCATTCCTGGTGCGTTATACCATCGAGCAGGGGCTGCTGGGACCGGCCGCGCGGATTGGGCTGGGCGCGCTTTTTGCTGCTGCGCTGGCCGTGGCAGCCGAATATCTCCGGCGCAGCGACCGGCAACCCAGGCAAGGCGCGTACATTCCCGGCGCCCTCATGGCGGCGGCCATCGTCACGGCTTTCGCGACCATTTATGCGGCTTACGGATTGTATGGCTTCCTGAGCGCGCCCGTCGCCTTTGTCGCGATGGGGGTCGTAGGGTTTGCGGCGCTTGCAATCTCGGCACTGCACGGCCCGGCGCTGGCCGCGCTCGGGCTCGTCGGCAGCTACGCCACGCCAATCCTGGTCGGCGGCGACCAGCCCCAAGCCTGGCTGTTGTTCAGCTATCTGACGATCGTGGCGCTCGCGTGCTATTTCACATCGCACCTGCGCAACTGGCTTTGGCTTGCCATCGCCGCTACCGCGCTCGCCGATCTCTGGGGTGTATTCTGGCTGCTGCTTGAAGTTACTGATCTGCAGCCCTGGCCGGTCGCGGTCTACATCGCCGCGTTAAGCGCTGGCGCCATATTTTTTCTGCATCGCAACAACCCCGCCACCGTCAGGCCGCTGGCAACTGGCCGCGCGGCGTTCGGCCTGGCCGATATCGACTGGCCCCTGTCCGGCATGTTGGCCAGCCACAGCCTGCTCGCCATCTGTCTCAGTCTGATCGATGAGTTGCATGCGCCATCGGCCTGGACGCTGGTGGCGCTGATCGGGCTGCTGTTCGGCGCGGCCTGGTCGTGGCGGTCGTTGGCAGCCGCCCCGGCCGTCGCGGCAATTGCAACGCTCACATCCTATATCGTCGCCCGCGACCCGTTCCAGCCGCTCTACGACGGAACGGCAGCGGGCGTGATCCCGCTCGACGTCACCGGATATCTCTGGACCGGCGCACTGTTCGCGCTGGCCTTCGCCGTCGCCGGTACGCTAGCTTTTTTCAGCCGGCGGAGCAATGCGATCTGGCCCGCCATCGCCGTCGCCGTGCCACTGCTTATCCTGGTCTACGCCTATTGGATAAGTACCGGTTATGCGCGCTCGATCTCCTTCGGTTGGATCGCGGCGCTCGCTGCCTTTGCAGCGGCGGTTGTGGTCGAATATGCCAATCGCCGCCACCGCTCGCCTCTGACCGATTGGGGTGTTGCAGTATATGCGTCCGGCGCTGTCGCGTTTCTCGCGCTCGGACTTTCGATGGTGCTCGAGCGCGGCTGGCTCACCATCGCGCTTGCCCTGATGGCGCCGGGGTTAGCCCTGATCGAACGCCTGCGCCCTATCCCGATCCTGCGTTGGCTGATCGCGGGACTGGCGGCGCTGGTGGCGCTACGCCTGCTCACCGAGCCGTCCATTGTCGGCGGCGATCCGGGACAAATGCCCATCTTCAATTGGCTGCTCTATGCTTACGGCGTGCCGGTCCTTGCCTTCTGGTACGCCGCCCGCCGCATGCTGGAGGGTGCCGACGATACGCCCGTCAAAGTTGTCGAGGGGGCATCGATTGCCTTCCTGGCCGCGCTGATCGGCGTCGAAATTCGCCATGTCATGACCGGCGGCGACATCACCCGCCCCATGCGGGCGCTCGGCGAATTCGGCCTGCATGCGCTGAGCTGGCTCGGGCTGGCCATTGGACTCCGGCTACGCAGTGCAGGCGACGGCGGACGAATTGTCTACCGCTACGCCGCCGTGCTGTTCGGCGGAGTGGGCATAGCCGCGCTGCTGCTGGTCAACTTGTTGCTGCGCAACCCTGCAGTCACCGGCATCCCGGTTGGCGGCAGCGTGGTCTTCAACGATCTGCTGCTGGCCTATGGCCTGCCGGCACTGCTGTGCGGCGTGCTCTATTGGCTGGTGCGCAGATCGCCGCCGCGCTGGCTCGCGTGGATCCCCGGCACGGCGGCGCTGGTCCTGGCCTTCGCCTATCTGACCTTCATGGTCGCGCGCATTTTCGAGGGTTCGCAGATCACCCTTGCCGACATCCGCGACGGCGAACTCTACGCCATCTCGGTGGCCTGGATCGGCTTTGCGTTGGTGCTGCTGGCGGCTGGCATCCGCTACGCCAGCGCGGTGCTGCGGCAAGCCGCATTCGGCGTGCTGCTGCTGGCGACGTTGAAGGTGTTCCTGATCGATCTCGCAGGCCTCGAAGGCCTGCAGCAGGCCGGCTCGTTCATTGGCCTGGGTCTGGCGCTGATCGGCATCGGCCTGGCCTATCAGCGGCTCGTCCTGAAAGCCCCGGCGACCCAACCGCCGCCGGGGAGTACGGCGGCTTAGCCGACGATCTCGAAACCCGCAAAATTCAGCGCGATCTCGGCGGCGGCATTCTCGGTGCTGTCAGAGCCATGCACCGAATTGCGCTCGATGCCCTCGGCAAATTCCTTGCGGATGGTGCCGGGCTCGGCATTGGCCGGGTTGGTCGCGCCCATGATATCGCGGTATTTCTTGACCGCATTCTCGCCCTCGAGCACTTGCATGACGATGGGGCCCGAGGTCATGAACTTGACCAGGTCGCCATAAAACGGGCGCGCGGCGTGCACTTCGTAGAACTTCTTGGCCTGGGCCTCGCTCCAGCGCGTGCGCTTCTGGGCGATGATCTTGAGGCCGGCGGCCTCGATCTTGGCGTTGATCGCGCCGGTGAGGTTGCGCTCGGTGGCGTCCGGCTTGATCATGGAAAACGTGCGCTCGATGGCCATCGCTATGGTCCCTTGTTTTCGGTTTGACTTGAATGGGTGGCGGCGCGACTTTTACGGCGTGGCGGCCCGACTGGCAAGGCCGCTCGAAATCGGATATAGCCTCGCGCCACGGTCCCGTAGCTCAGATGGATAGAGCACCCGCCTTCTAAGCGGGCGGTCGCTGGTTCGAATCCAGCCGGGTCCGCCAGATTTCGCGGAATTCCCGCCGCTTCCAAGCTGGCAGTCGTCCGATAGCCATTGGTTCCCGCGAAACATGGTGACGAGAGGGTGGCTTGGGACCAGACCGGAAAGTCTGGTAAAATTTGGCAATGGATTGGTACTGGAAGAGAATATCCGGTAATGGAAGAGAATTACCGAGTAGGCATTGTCGAATTACAATAAACCAGCATCTATCAGCAAACCTGATGGCGTCCACCACAACATGTGATTTGGTGCGCGAACCTGCCGGGGCCTATGCTCGACTTGTTATTGACAGGGGCGTCATGGGACGTCGAGCGCCGCGTTTCCATGATGGGTCCCTCCGTGTCTGCCGCTGCTCGCGGGTGATCTTTACTTGAAAAGGATGCCGACTTTAAGTTTGGACTACGACCGGACCTCAAGGGTTGGCGTACAAAAGAAGACGACAGTTATCAGGAGGAAACAATGCGTAAGGTTGGAAGTTCTCTGATCGCGACAGTGTCGGGAGCGGCCCTGCTGCTGCTGACCGCCGGAGTGGCAGCCCAGGCCGAGGGCATGTTCGCCAACATCGACGTCGCCCCGACCAAGGTGGGCACGGTCGCCGATCTGAAAGACATGAAGGACTTCTGCGGCACCAAGCCGATCAAGGTGGCGCTGTCGGACGGCTGGGGCGCCAACGGCTGGCGCAAGATCACGCGCGCCGAGTTCGAGGACGAAGCCTCCAAGTGCCCGAACATCACGGAGATCCGCTACACCAACGGCGAAGGTAATCCGCAAAAGCAGATTTCGGACATCCAGGGCCTGATCGCGCAGAAGTTCGACGTCATCATTCTGTATCCGGACGGTGGCGAGGCCATCATCAAGGCGATGACGCAGGCGACCCAGGCCGGCATCGCGGTGGTGCCCTATGACCTCGGCGAAGGCTTTCCCGGCACACGCGGCAAGGACTATCTCGTCGTGACCACCGAGAGCGTGGTCGGTGTCGGCGCTAGCCTGGCCGAATGGACCGTCAAGCAGCTGAACGGCAAGGGCAACGTCATCGTGCTTGGTGGCACGCCCGGCAATCCGACCAGCGCCGCCATGGCCGTCGGCTGGAAGTCGGTGTTCGACAAGAACCCCGGCATCAAAGTGCTGGAAGGCCCGCTCGATACCAACTGGGATCCAGCAGAAGCCCAGAAGGTGATGGCCGGCATGCTCGCCAAGTATCCGCAGATCGATGCGGTGATGAGCGACTACGGCCAGGGTTCCATGGGCGCGCTGCGGGCGTTCGTTGCGGCCGGCCGCAAGATCCCGCTCTGGCCCTCGCAGGACGCCAATGAGCTGGGATGCTTCTGGCACGCCAACAAGGATGCCAACCCGGACTTCAAGTTGGCCACCGTGACCGCCCGTACCTGGTTGTCGCGCCTGGCTCTGCGCAAGGCCGTCGCCGCGGTTCAGGGCATCAACAACACCGAGCCGAGCATCATCCAGCTGCCATTGGCCGAAGACAGCACCGATCCGGCCAAGCAGCCCAAGTGCGAAACCTCGCTGCCACCCGATGCCATCTTGTCCTCCATGTTGCCGGTGGACAAGCTGGTTAAGCTTCTCGCCAAGTAAGTGTTCTCGCAACCGCCGCCCATCCAGGACTATGCTCCCGGGTGGGCGGAACCACGTTCAGCGGGACGACACTTGATGGCGCCGACGAACCTCCTCTTGAACTCGCTGGGTGGCCGCGCCGTACTTGCCACAGCGATACTTCTGCTGCTGGGCGCGGTGGTCGCACCGAGCACCGTCTCGCCGTCGTCGATCCTGTCGCTACTGCCGTTCGTCGCCTTCCTAAGTGTTGCCGCGATCGGACAGCACCTGGTGATCCAACAGCGCGGGCTCGATATCTCGATCGCTGCGGTGATGTCGTTCGCCGCCGTGATCGTGACCAAGTTTCCGCGCACCGGGGCGAGCGGCGCGGAACTCGCCTGGTACATCGTCCTTGCACTGCTCATGGGCCTGGCGACCGGCGCGTTCAACGGCATCGTCATCACCGTGCTGCGGGTGCCCGCGCTGGTCACCACCATCGGTGTCAACGCCGTGCTGTTCGGCATCACGCTCATCCTGTCGCAGAGCGTCCCCAGCCAGGCCGCACCCGAATTCTCCAAGTTCACCATCGGCCTCACGTTTGGCGTGCCGAACACCATCTGGATCGCTCTACTGGTCACTGCGATCGCTATTTTCGTGATCGCGCGCACCAGCATCGGCCGGCGCTTTGTGGCTGTCAGCGTCAGTCCGGCGGCGGCTCACGCCGTGGCGCTGCCGGTGCGGCGCTATCAGATCGCGACCTACATGGCGGCGGGACTCTGCTATGCGATTGCCGGCGTGATGCTGGCGGGATTTCTGTCCGTACCCAGCATATTCTGCGGCAACCCATACATTCTCGCCAGTGTTGCCGCCGTGGTGGTTGGCGGCAATTCGGTTGCCGGCGGGGCGCGCGGCAGCATCTTCGCAACCGTGGTCGGAGCGTTCTTTCTCACCTTCCTGAGCCAGCTCGTCCTGTCGGCCGGCCTCGAGCGCTCGATGCAGAACGTCGTGCAGGCGCTGATCGTGATCGGCGGCGTCGGACTGCCCGAGCTGGCGCGACGCTGGCGACTTGGCGGGGCCACCCACAACGGCGTGCAGGTTCTGCAGCTGGAAGACGTTCAGCCCAAGCCGGGTTCCAAGACGCCCCTGCTCAAGCTGACAGCCATCCGCAAATCCTTCGGCCCAGTCGAGGCTCTGAAAGGGGCCGATCTGTCGGTCTATCCCGGCGAGGTGCATGCGATCGTCGGCGAGAACGGGGCGGGCAAGTCGACGCTGATCGGCATCACGTCGGGCGTGCTGGTGGCGGACCAGGGCACTATCACCTTCAAAGGCCACTCGATCGGCGGGCTCGATCCTCGCGGGCGGCGCGAGCAGGGCATATCGGTGGCTTATCAGCATCCCGCGCTGGCCACCGATCTGACGGTGCTGGAAAATCTGCAACTGGCCTCGTCCCGCCTCACGCGGGCCGACGGCGCTGGCGAAGCCGAACGGCTGATCGCGCAGATCGCGACACCGCAGCTGCGCATGGACGTACACAGCCGAGTCGATGAGCTGTCCCTGGCGCAGCGCCACGTGGTGGAAATCGCCCGCGCGCTGGCGACCAATCCTGCCGTGCTCATTCTCGACGAGCCGACCGAACCGTTTCAGCAGAACGACATCCGGCAGCTCTTTGAGCTGATCAAATCGCTACGCGCCAAGGGCGTCGCCATCGTCTACGTCTCGCACCGTCTGCACGAGATCACTGAGCTTGCCGACCGCATTTCGATCATGCGGGATGGCGAGATGGTTGCCAGCAAGCTGGCCGGGGAAATCTCGGTCAACGAGATCATCACCCTGATCGCGGGACGGCCGCTGGCGCAGATTTTTCCTGCCAAGGGACTGGGCGGGAGCAGAGATCTTCTCACCGTCAATCGCTTCAGCGGCGATGGCTTCCTCGACGTGAGCATTGCTGCCAAGGCCGGCGAGATCATCGGCCTGGCCGGCGTCGAGGGCGAAGGGCAGCGCGAATTCCTGCGCGCGCTGTCCGGTGTCGATCGGCCCACATCGGGCGAGATCTTTCTGGGTGGCAGGCCAATATCCGGCAACGGCCCCGGCGCGATGCGGGCGGCGGGTCTGGGCTTCGTCTCCGATGACCGGCATGCGGAGGGGCTGTTTCTCACGCTCTCGGTGCGAGAAAACATCGGCATCGGCGTGCTCGACCAGCTGTCGCGCAACACGCTGGTGGACCGGTCCGCAGAAGCCAGTCTCAGCCATCAGGTCACGGAAGGTTTGCGCATCCGTACCCCGTCGATTGATACCGTCGTTTCGGATCTGTCGGGCGGCAACCAGCAAAAGGTGCTGTTCGGGCGCGAAATCTCTGCCAAGCCGAAGGTGCTACTGGTCGACGAGCCGACCAAGGGCGTCGATATCGGCGCCCGTACCGAGATCTATCAACGCCTGCGCGGGTTGGCCAACGAGGGCATGGCCGTCGTGGTGTCGTCGTCCGATGGCGTCGAGCTCGAAGGTCTGTGCGATCGCGTCTACATATTTGCGCGCGGCCATATCGTCCGTGAGCTGACTGGCTTGGACGTGACCGATACCACCATCACCGAGGCGAACCTGACATCAACCGTGTCGCGCGCCGCAGACATTCCCAAGGCGAGCGAAAAGACCTTCTGGCAGCGCCTGTTCGGCGGCGACCACTTCCCCGCGATCGTGCTCACTGCGCTCACTGCCGTCGTCCTGATCGGGACCAATGCCTATAGCGAATACTTCCTGTCGCCCTTCAACATCTCGCAAATGCTGAACCTGCTGGCGATCCTGTGCTTCGTCGCCATTGCTCAGTATGCCACCATCATTGTCGGCGGCATCGACCTGTCGGTTGGACCACTTGCCGGCTTCGTGGTTGTGCTGGCGTCGTTCATTCTGCCCACCAGCGCCTCTGGGCCCGGCGTTGCCGGCGGCTCGGCGTTGATCCTGGCGATGTGCCTCGCCTTCGGTTACGCGCAAGGGGTTCTCACCACCACGCTGCGGCTTCCCGCCATTGTTGTAACACTTGCCTCATTCATCGGCCTGCAGGGACTATCTCTGTTGCTGCGGCCGCGCCCCAAGGGTACCATCAGCAATACCCTTTCGGACGTTTTCGGCTACCCGGTATTGGGGGTTCCGATGAGCATGATCATGGCACTGATCGCTGTCGGCATTTTCGAGTGGCTGCTGTACCGCCATGCCAGCGGCAGGCAACTGCGTGCAGTAGGTTCCAATCCGCTCGCTGGGTTGCGGCTCGGCGTCGATGTCGGCCGTGTGCAGCGCATTGCGTTTGCCTTGGCAGGCGGCTTTGCCGGTATCGCGGGCTTGATGCTGGCGGGCCAGATCGGCATCGGCTCGGGCACCACGGGGGTGGATTTCAGCCTGATGAGCATCACCGCTGTCGTGCTCGGCGGTGTCAGCGTCGCGGGCGGTCGCGGCTCGGTGCTGTGCGCTCTGTTCGGCGCCACGCTGGTGCAGGCGATCACCAGCGCCTCGTCGTTTCTCAACGCCGACGCCTCCTGGCAATACACCGTGGTCGGCGCAACCACGCTCGTCGCAGCCTGCCTGTTCGGCCTTGCCCAACGCAGCCGGACGGGCGCGAAACTAGCCTACTAGTGACTGGTCTCAATCGGAGGAAGCAACCATGAAAACAAGCAATGACCGTATCCTGACGACCCATACCGGCAGCCTGCCGCGCTCCAAGGAGCTGTCGGCGCTTCTGGTCAAGCGCGAGCGCCGCAAGCCGTTCGACAAGGCCGTGTTCGATGGGGAAATCCAGCGCAACCTCGACGACGTCGTGAAGCGCCAGGCCGAAAGCGGCGTCGACATCGGCAATGATGGCGAAACCCCGCGCGTCGGCTTCTCGACCTATACCACCGAGCGCATGACCGGCTTTGGTGGCGAATCGCGCCGCAAACCCTCGCTCGACGCCATCAAGTTCCCGAAGTTCGCGGACTTCATGAAGCGCCAGATCGGCGACAGCGAAGATCTCGCCAAAGTCTGGAACGCGCCGCAGGCTGTGGGCGCGCTGCAATACGATCCCAACCTGACGGAAGCCAAGGAGGAGCATGCTCTCTTCCAGTCCTGCCTGAAGCGCACAGGCGTGAAGTTCACCGAGAACTTCATGTCGGCCGCCACGCCCGGCATCGTGTCGACCACCATGCTGCTGTCGCCGAACAACCTCGCCTACAAGAATGACTCCGAATATGTGATGGCGATCGCGAAGGAACTGAAGAAGGAATACGACTACATTGTCAGCCAGGGCTACGTCCTGCAGCTCGACGCGCCCGATCTCGCGATGGAACGCGTGATCATGTTCGGCGACCAGACGCTGAAGACCTTCCTCGATCGCGTCCAGCTGCACATCGACGCCATCAACGTCGCCATCGCCGACATCCCGAAGGACCGTGTGCGCCTGCATGTGTGCTGGGGCAACTGGAATGGTCCGCACCAGGACGACGTCGACATGGTCGACCTGCTGCCGATCCTCTATAAGGCGAATGTCGGCGCGCTCTCGATCCCACTCGGCAATCCGCGCCATGAGCATGAGTCGGTGGCGTTCAAGAAACTGCCGATGCCCAAGGACATGCTGCTGATCCCTGGCGTCATCGACGTGACGACGAACTATCTCGAGCATCCCGAAGTGGTTGCCAACCGCATCTGCGCCTGCGTTGACGCGGTCGGGGACAAGGAGCGCATCATCGGCGGCACGGATTGCGGCTTCGGCACCTTCGCCAGCTACGAGTTCATCGCCGAGGACATCGTCTGGGCGAAACTGAAGGCGCTGTCGGACGGTGCAGCCGTGGCAACCAAGCGGCTGTGGGGCCGGGCGTAGGCTGAAACGAAAACTGGCTCCGGGGAGACGCCCCGGAGCCAGCACTCACCATTCTCCTATGGGAGATCTCTGCGAAAAGGTATGAGGCAACGCAAATCTCGTCATCCCCGCGTAGGCGGGGATCCATGCAAGCCGATGGCGGTCTCACGTATCGATACAAAGTGCACGCCGTACCAGGCCCTTCCGTGGAGATGCAACGTGCCTAACCTTGATATGCATGGATACCGGCCTACGCGGGTATGACGAGATTTGGTTCTGGACGCGTGTTGCGGGGATCTCCGGGGAGAGAAGGCAGTAACTGGCGCCCCGTTGCGGCTTACACGCCCAGCGAGAAGCCCTCGTCGAGCACCATGATGTTGCCGTGCATGGCGTGGCTGTCGGCGCAGGCGAGATAGAGCGCGGCCTGCGCCATATCCTCGGGCTTGGAATAGGTGCGGCCGCTGGGCGTGCGTGCGCCCATCATATCGACGAAGCCCTTGTACTGTTCTTCGGTACGCAGATTTAAATTCATCGGCGTTGCCGTATTGCCGGGCGCGATGCAATTGACATGCACGCCGTCGCGGCCGAATTCGATCGCCAAGGAGCGGGTGATCATGTTGACTGCGGCCTTGCTGGCGCAATACAGCGCGTAGTTGCCAAGGGCCATGGTGCCGAGGACTGACGATATGTTCACGATCCAGCCGGTCTTGCGTTGGCGCATCGACGGCGAGATGGCGCTGATAGCGTTCCAGGTGCCTTTGACGTTGATGTCCATGACGCGGTCATAGGACTCTTCGTCTGTCGTGCCGCATGGCGTCGGCGGGAAAATGCCGGCCGAGTTGACGAGAATATCGATCGGGCCGTGGGTTGCAACTGCAGCGGCTGCGGCCGCCACCAGCTGGCTGGGCACCCGGACATCAGCCACATGAGCCGACGCGGTCCCGCCGGCAGCGCGGATGCGCGCAGCGACGCCCTCAGCCTTGGCCAGATCGGAGCTCGCGACGACGGCGACCTTGGCGCCCTCGCGGCCGAACAGCAGCGCCGTCGCCTCGCCAATGCCCTGCGAGCCGCCGGTGATGAATGCGACTTTGCCTGTCAGTTTTCCCATAGTGTTTCCTCTTTTCGTTGTTCTTCTGGCAGCCTGCATTCGATGCGGCCGCATGACCATCACTATAAGTCATGGCCCCAGGCGGACGAGCAAGATTGTTTGAACACAGCGATCAGAAATGTTGATGGCCGCGTTACGCGGGACGCTTTACGCCTGCCATCGCCTCCAGCACGCCGGCCACCGCCGCCACATCGCAATCGGGATAGGCGGCACCGCCCGCAAGATAGATCGGCAGGCTGGCGCTGAGCAGCGGGGTCGGGCAATCGAGCCCCATGGCGAACTGGCCGATGATGCCGAGATCCTTGTAATACATCGGAAAACCGGCGGTGACCGTGTCGTACTTGCCGGCCGCCATCGCCGGCCCGCGCACTTCCAGCATGCGCGAGCCGCCCGCGCCCAGTTTCACCACCTCCACGATCCGGGCCGGGTCCAGCCCCGCCTTCATGCCGAGCGTGAGCGCCTCGGCGGCGGCGACGTTGTGGATGAAGACCAGCAAGTTGGCGACATACTTCATCTTGCTGCCGTTGCCGAACGCGCCGAGATCAAAGTGCGTCTTGGCAAAGCCGGCGAACACCGCGGCCGACGCAGCAATCGCCGCGCTGTCGCCGCTGGCGTAGACGGTCAGATCCTTGTTCTTGGCCTGTGCACCGGTCCCGCTCAGGGGGCAGTCCAACAGGATGTGGCCGGCAGCGTCGAGCACCTTCTCGGCAGCCATCTTGCTGTCGATGGTCATCGTGCTCATTTCGATGACGGTAAGCTGTTTAGCGCCGGAGCCCGCGATGTCACGCGCCGTATCGGCCAGCGCTTTCTCATGCGGCAGGCTGGTGAGGACCGTCTTGGCGGACGTAGCCACTGCCGCTGCCGAGGCTGCGATCTCAACGCCGGCCTCGCGCAAGGCGTTGCACCGCCCGGGATCGACATCGAAACCGATGACACGATAGCCGGCCGCCAGCAGGTTGCGCGAGATCGCGCTGCCCATGATGCCGAGCCCGATCATGCCGAGGCTGGTTTGCGCTGTCATGACTGAGGAGACCCTTTCAGTTGCCCGCCGAGAACGTTCCGAACAGACCGTGCCCGAACGCCAACGGCGTGCGTTCGCTGGCTGAGGCCCGGACGACGCGGCCGATCATGAGTTCGTGGTCGCCACCAGGATAGCGTTGCTCGACAACGCATTCCAGATGGGCCGACGCACTTGCGATCAAGGGCACGCCCGCCAGGCCGTCGACCGTTCGTATACCCAGGAACTTGTCCGCCGCCGGCCTGGAGAATTGCACGGCAACCGACCGCTGATCGCTGGCCAGAATGTTCACGGCAAAGCGCTCGGAGGCCCGAAAGGTCCGCAGGCTGGGCGCCAGCAGCGCAAGGCTCCACAGCACCAGTGGCGGATCCAGCGACAGCGTATTGAACGAGCTGACGGTGACGCCCGCGACCTGCGCACCCGGCGCCCGCGTCGTGATCACGGTCACGCCCGTCACGAACCGTCCGAGCACAGATCGAAAGCTCTTGGGATCGACTGGCGCGAACTCGTGCTCGGTGTCGGGGCGCTCGGCAGTCATCATCACGATCCGTCCAGCTTGCGAAACCAGTCATCGGTAGTGTACCAAGTTCAGCAGGAGAAATGATATTATCTCAACGTTACCATCACAAGGCTTGATAGCGTGCTGAACATCCGCCAGCTCATGGCCTTTGTGGCCGTCTACGAGGAAGGATCGTTCTCGAAAGCGGCAAAACGCACCAATGCCACGCAATCGGGCCTGTCGATGCAGAATCAGCATCTCGAGGAACAGCTGGGGTTGCAGCTGTTCGAGCGCTCGCCGCGCGGCGTGATCCCGACCTTTGCCGGGCGCCGGGTGTACGAACTGGCGGTCGATGTGCTGCGCCGGCTGGATCAGGTCAGCGTCGAGATCCGCTCGCTATCGGCCGGCATCACCGGCGAAATCCGCATCGGCCTCATGCCGACATTTACCCGGGGAGTGCTGGCGCCCGCGCTCGCCGGCTTCATCGCCGAGTACCCCAACGTGAAGGTTTCGGTGGTCGAGGCCTATAGCGCCGTTCTGACCGAGTCGGTGGCTTCAGGCGAACTCGACTTTGCCATCGTGCCGCGCGCGCCGCGGCGGGACGGCATCCGGACCCGCTGGCTTGGCAGCGATCGCGAACTCCTGGTGTGCAAGGCCGGTGGACCGCTGAAACATCTGGCGCCGGTCCGCCTCGGCGACCTGCCAACACTCAAGCTGGTGCTGCCAGCCCGTGGCAACATCCGGCGCAATTCCTTCGACAGCTATGCCGAGTTGCATGGACTGAAGATCGCCTCGCTGCTGGATATGGACGCCATGATCGCGACGCTGGAGTTTGTCGCCCACTCGGACTTTGCCACCATCCTGCCCGAGACCATCTGCTTCAACGACCTCGATGGCAGCGTCCGTACGTTGCACCCGATCGTCGGCCCGGAACTGACTGTCGACTATGCCGTCATCGAGCCCGCGAAATCGATCCTCCCGCCAGCCGCCGCATTGTTCCTGGAACGGATCGAGCAGAACTATCAAAGCCTGAAACAGACTTGGCAAGCCGTGCACAACAAGCCCGCCGCCAAGCGCGGCAAGGCATATCAACCTGTCTGATCCCAGGCATCAAAAGATATCATTTCTTGGTGCGGCGGAAGGCTGGCTAGCTGCGCCCCTAGAGTACCCAAGGGAGCGGATGCGATATGAAGCTCGGTTTCTTTACGATGCCGATCCATCCGGTTGGCCGCGATTGGCGCCAGACGCTCAAGGAAGACCAGGACGCCTTCATGCTGGCCGACCGGCTCGGCTATTGCGAGGGCTATGTCGGCGAACACGTCACGGACCTGGCTGAGAATGTCACGTCCAGTTGCATGTTTCTTGCCAGCCTGGCTGATCGCGTCAAGACCATGCGTCTGGGTACTGGCACCATCAATCTGCCCAACAGCCATCCTGCCAATGTCGCTGTACAAATTGCCATGCTCGATCACATGCTGGATGGCCGGCTCAACTTCGGCATCAGCCCGGGTGGACTGCTCTCCGATGCCGAGATCTTCGGCAATCTCGGCGCCGACCGCAATGCAATGTTCCTGGAAGGCATCGACACAGTCCTCAAGTTGTGGACCGAGGAGCCGCCTTACAACATCGAGGGCAAGTACTGGCAACTGACGACGGCCAAGACGCTGGTGCCGGAAATCGGCCAGGGCATCATCGCTAAACCGTTGCAAAGGCCATATCCTCCCATCGTGGTCACGGCTGTGGCGCCTTATTCCAAGGGGGTTTCGGCGGCGGCGGCACGCGGCTGGGATCCGATCTCGGCCAACTTCCTGATGCCCAAATGGGTGGGTACGCACAAACAAAGCTATGAAGAAGGCTGTGCGCAAGGCGGCCGACAGGTCGACTTCGCCAACTGGCGCGTTGCCAAGAGCATCTTCGTCGCCAAGGATGAAGCGACAGCCCGCAACTACGCGCGCGGACCGGGCAGTCCCTATGTGCATTACTTCAACTCACTGTTCACCAAACTGGTCAAGAACGGCCGCTCCAATCTGTTCAAGGAAGATCCGAACATGACGGATGCGGAGCTTACCTTGGAGCGGGTACTGGATCGCTGCGTCATTCACGGCACGCCAGAGCAGGTCACCCAGCAACTGCTGGCCTTCCGCGACGAAGTGGGGCCGTTCGGCACACTGCTTTATGCCGGTCACGACTGGGTCGATCCCGCGCTCGGCAAGGAATCGATGCGGCTGATGGCCGAGGATGTCATCCCACGGATCAACCGGCATGTTGCTTAGGGGCGTTGCCGCATGACGATAAATCTCAACGTTTTGGCGGGCAGCGCATCACTCGCGGTAGCTGTCGACGGCGCCGAGGGGCTGCCTTGGCTGATCGTCTCTAACTCTCTCGCCACCAATAAGTCGATGTGGGACGATCAGCTCGCTGATTTGATGCGCTTACGCCGTGTCGTGCGCTACGATACGCGTGGGCATGGGGTCAGCAGCGCGCCAGCCGGAGCCTATGATTTCGCCGGCCTCACTGCCGACGTCATCGCCATTATGGATCATCTGCGGATCGCGCAGGCCGACGTTCTTGGTCTGTCGCTTGGCGGCATGACCGCGCTCGGCCTTGGCCTTGACCACCCCGATCGTATCAACAAAGTGATCTGCTGCAGCGCGCGCGCCGATTTTCCGCCGGCCGCCATTGCGGCTTGGGACGATCGCATCAAGGCAGTGTCGGACGGCGGCATGGCTGCGGTCGTGGAAGGCACGCTTGGCCGCTGGTTCACCGAAGCAACGCATAAGGAACGCCCCGCCGTTGTGGAGCGGGCGCGCCAGATGATCCTGTCGACATCGGTTGCCGGCTATTGCGGCTGCGTGCAGGCGCTAAAGGGGTTGGACTATCTTCGCCGCTTGCCGCAACTGCGCAAGCCGGCACTGTTTGTCGCGGGAGCGTCGGACTCCTCCGCGCCGCCCGCCGCGATGCGCGAGATGGCGGCCAACACTGCGGGGGCGTGCTACTTGGAAATCCCTAATGCCGCGCACATCGCCAACATGGAGAACGTCGCGCTGTTCAACCAAGCGGTCTTCGATTTTCTGTAGTCGTTCCGGAGATGTTCCGCCCTCGTCATTCCCGCGCAGGGCTGTCCGGGGAAACGCCGACTTGCCAAAGCATTCGTCATACCCGCGTAGGCGGGGTTCCATGCAAGCAAGAATTTTGCACGGCCGTCCTGCAGGTGAAACTGGCGCCCCACCCGGACTTTCCGGGTATCGACTGTGAACTCAGCCGCTGGCTTGCATGGAACCCCGCCTACGCAGGAGTAACGAGACATTGAGCCATTGAGCCATTGATTTCCCGGACCGAAGCGCGGCCGGCTCATACGGTCGATCGAAAGTTCCCACCCATGTCAATTTCTGCGACTCGTAACGCTTCCCGGATATTCGACGCGCGAACAAAAAGCGCGCCGAATTCCGGGAAGCGGGTAGAAACTTTCGCACGGCCGGCTCACGCATGCAGACGCCGGGCGGATTGCGGGAACAGCTTTTCGCTCAGCTCTTGCGCCAATTCGACCGTCGCCACCGGCGCGATCAGCCGCAGGCTGGCCAGCAGGAAGGTCTCGAACATGCGCCGCTCGGCGCTGCCCATTTGATTGAGATCGGTTCCTGTTGCTTTTGCATAGATGCCGGCGACGGCGAGGCCAAAGGCCGCCTGCCGCAGGTCTTCCGTGGTATGACAGCGATCCAGGCAATGGCTGGCGCGCCTGGCCGCGTCTTGCCTCAGACCGATGCCCTGATAGGCGTGGGCCAGAAACCGCACATCGCCGAACTTGTGATCGGTATCGAGTTCGAGCGCTGTCTCACCTGAGCTGGGCGCCACCTTGTCCGCCCGTGGCATGCGCTTGGAGGGCGCCTCGTTCAGTGCCGGTTTGTGGTCCTGGCAATCGGCCCAGTAGCGAACGGCGTCGGCAACCACCCACGAGCAGAGCACCATGGCTTGCCGGTCACCCAGGCCCCAAGAGTTCAACAGCGCCTCCAGGTCGTGGATCGCTTCGGCGGTGAAATGCCCGTCGTGGGCACGATAGCTTTGGACGACCGTCTCGCTTGCAAGTTTCAGTCCCATATCAGTGGCTCCTTGGCCAGTATTGCCGCATTTCAGATCAGATCGCGCTTGCGTGAAATCACAAAAGATTCATCCCAGAACCACAGTGCGCCGTGCTGTTTCAGGACTTCCCGCGTTGCTTCGAGGTACGCCGCGTCGCGCATCGCGTGGGTCAGGCGCTCATCCTCGATCTGCGCCACATAGGTCGCGGCGTTCCAGGCCGCCAGCAGCGTCGAGGTGCCGATTGAACTGCCCGAGGCGCCGATCTCATCGGGCAACGTGTGCATGTCGTAGCGGAACAGCGAGCGGGCGTCCGCATACGCATTGAAATTGAGGTTGCGGGCGTCGCGCCCAAGTTCCGTCTTGGTGACCTTCAGCAACTCGTGCCGGCTGGTCTGGAACGGCATCTCCCCCGGCCAGACGCGCTGCACGATTTCCAACGCCGGATCGTTGCCGGAGGAGTGGATGCCGATCAGCCGTCCGCCCGGCGCAAGACTGCGCGCCAACGGGGCCATCACGCGCTTGGCCTTGAACTCGACCGATGCGCGGGCTCGGTACGGTTGCGAGGCGATGACGAGGTCGAAGTCGGCCAGGCCCCGCCCGCGCTGCGGACGGACCTGGTCGAGCAGAAACCGGCAATCCTCGCGGTAGATCACCAGGGCGACCGGCTTGTCGTAGACCGGATTGCCGCTGACCTTGCTGACATGCGCGCGCCAATGTTCCGCGAGGAACGGCTGCAACGCCGTGATCTGCTCTTCAAACGATGCCGAGGTGTTGCCGCTGAGCACGACTTCGTGCCACAGCATGCTGGTCGCGGCGCCAACCGACGATGGCGTCAGCCAAGGCGCTTCGGAGTAGTTCATGTTGGTCATCACCAGCACCGTTGCGGGGTGCTCGGTGAAACGGTCCGGCATCTTTTCCAGCGCCAGCCGCACATCCTCCAGGCTGATTTCCTTGCCAACGATGTAGAACGGCATCAGTGCAAAGCGGTGGTGCATGGCGCGCATCACCCGCGTCAGCACGGTGCCGTCGCCGACGCCGGCATCGAACAGACGGATCGCGGGCGGACGCGGATGCAGGTTGGCAAGTTCTAACGCCACTCGCCCTGCCACGACCCATTTCTCGCTGCAGGTGTTCACGAACATCAGGTACTTCTGCCTGTTGTCGTAGAAGCGGAAGTTCTGCTGCGGATCGGAGGGCTTGGCCTTCGCTGTGTCCTGCTCGGCGTCTGACATCGAGTTCATGAACGTGCGCACCCGATCGACGGTATCGAGCGTGACGCTGCCGCCATAACGCAGCCGGCTGGTGAATTTGCCGTCGTTGACCGCCCGGCGGCCAAAGGTGGTTTCGGCCATCTGGGTCCGCTGGCAGAATTGCGATATCTCGCGAAGCAGAGATTCAGCGGTCATGATCTCAAACTATGGAATTCGCCGCGTTCGACGGCACCCGGGAACTTCGAGCCTGGGCTAAGTTTTTTCCAACGGCCAGAGTTTGTAAACCACATTCGTTCCCACGTTCGGTGGGCGCGTGCCCACTCGTCCAGACACAGTTTCGCGATCTGCCGCCGGCAAGCTCGCCGTCAGTGGCGCAGCCGGATCGCCCGGCGCCACCATAAAAGCAGTACCGGCGCGGCTCCAAGAGGTTGTGACCCCTGGAAACGCGCCGGCGGCAGAAGGGAAGGCGCCTACTTCGTCGTCAGGTTGTAGTAGATCACGTCCGAGCTTGAGCCCATGACGAAACCCTTCACGTTGGCGCGCTGCGCCAGCTGCTTGGTCTCCTGGAACATGATCATGAACGGCCCTTGGTCCATCACCTGCTTCTGCAGATCGAGATACATCTGCTTGCGCTTGGCTTCGTCACGCTCGCGCACGGCGGCGTCGGTGGCCTTGGTGATCTCCGGGATATCCCAGGCATTGCGCCAGGCCAGCGGCTTGGATTTGGGCGCATCCGAATTGTCGGGATTGCGCGCAAACGAGTCCGCGTTGGTGTGCGGGTCCATATAGTCCGGGCCCCAATCCATCAGCAGCATCTGATGCTGACGGGCGCGATACTTGGTGAGGACGGCCTTCTGCTCGGCCTGCACCAGGTTCACCTTTACGCCACCCTGCGCCATGGCGGCCTGAACCGCCTGGGCAATGTTCGTGTACGGCGCGGTGTTCGGCGTATCGAGCGTCACTTCCAAGTCCTTGATGCCGGCCTCGGCCAGCATGGCCTTGCCCTTGGCGGGATCGAACTTGTATTGGATTTCGTCCGAGGACGCCCAGAAGCCGTTCGGCCAGAAGGTCTGATGTACCTGCGCCTTGCCCTTCAGGAACGAGCCGACCATGCCATCGTAGTCGATCAGATAGTGCAGGGCCTGACGTACCTTGAGGTTCTGGAACTGCGGCGTCTTCAGGTTCAAGGCGACGTAGAACAGGGTCGCCTGCGGGATCACGGTGATGGTCAGATCCTTGTTGCCGGTGATGGCGGCGATCTGGTCGGGCTGCAGGTCGCGGGCAATGTCGGCATCGCCCTTCTCAAGCAGCAACCGCTGCGCAGATGGTTCCGTGATGTGGCGGATGACGACGCGCTTCAAGGCAGCTGCGCCACCGCGATAGTTCGGGTTGGCCTCCATCGACACACTGTCGCTGGCCTTCCAGGACTTCAGGGCGTAGGCGCCTGATCCGGCCGAGTTGGTCTTCATCCAGGCGTTGCCGAAGTCGCCGGCCGCCTCGTGCTCTTTTACGACTTTGGAATCGACCACAGAGCCGACAACCGAGCCGAGCAGGCTGAGCACCAGCGAGGGTGCGAAGTCTTCCGTGATGGTGACCTTGAACGTGCTGTCGTCGACGGCCGTGACCAGCTTGTCGATAGTGTCCTTGGTCCAGCCAAGCTGGCCGATCAGAAATGCCGGGGTCTTGTCGAGCTTGATGACGCGTTGCAACGAGTACACGGCATCGGCCGCGGTGATGGGATTGCCCGAAGCAAATTTCTGCCCTGCGCGGATCTTGAACGTGAAGGTCTTGCCATCCTCGCTCGCGGTGTAGCTTTCGGCGACACCCGGCACCAGCTTGGTGATGTCGGTGGGCTCGAACCGCATGATGCGGTCGTAGGTATTGGCGATAACCTCGATGCCCGTAAACTCATAGGCCTCGGCCGGATCGAGCGAGATCAGGTCGTCAATGGAGTGGGCAATCACCAGCGTATCGGCCGGCGTCGCGGCAAGCGCGTTCGGCGCCAGGGCGAGCAGAACGCCGGCAGCGAGCGCGTATTTCAGTTTTTGAAACATGGGGCCTCCCTAAGGGCTAGTCCTTCCGGCAGGAGCGACCCGGTTGGACCGCCTCCGGAATGATCTGGCATCACATGCCTATTTCGGGTGGTTGGCAAGCGGGAGTTCTCTAGGCTCTGGTAAACCCGCGGCTGGCGGCAAAGAGTTCGCGCGTATAGAGTTCCTTGGCCTGGCCGCGCCTGAGCTCGTCGACACCCAGGATCTCGACCAGTTGCCCGGCCTTCATGATCGCGATGCGGCTGCACAGATGGGCGACCACGCCGAGGTCGTGGCTGACCAGAATGGACGTGAGCTGATAGGTTTTCCGCAACCGGGAAATGAGGTTGAGGATTTCAGCCTGCACCGACACGTCGAGCGCCGAAGTTGGCTCGTCGAGCAGCAGGATGCTCGGCTTCAAGATCAGCGCGCGCGCGATCGCAACGCGTTGCCGCTGGCCGCCCGAGAGCTGGTGCGGAAAGCGATAGCGGTGGATGGGCAACAGGCCGACGTCGGCCAACGCCTTGCCGACCTCCACATCGATATCCTTCATCCCATGGATCAGCAGCGGCTCGCGCAAAGCGTCATCGACAGTCTGGCGCGGATGCAGCGATCCGTAGGGGTCCTGAAACACGAACTGCATCAGGCGGCGCTCGGCCTTGCTGCGCCAACGGCCGGTGGGGCGGCCATCGATGCGCAAGGCCGGGCCGGTGGTGTCGACCAATCCCGCGATGGCCTTCAAGATGGTGGATTTGCCTGAGCCGGATTCGCCGACGATGCCAAAACTCTCGCCCTTGGCGACCGTGAACGACACATTCTTCACCGCATGAATTGGCCGGCCGCTGTTGCCGAAAGTCACGGAGAGATTGCTGACTTCGATCATGCCAGCCACGCCGGATCGCGGGTGACGACGGCCAACTCGGCCAACGGATGCTCCAGCGACGGCGCGGCCTTGATCAGGGCCTGCGTGTACGGATGTTTGGCCTTGGCAAGCTCGCTGGCCTTCAGCTCCTCGACGATGCGCCCGCCATACATCACCAGCACGCGATCGCAGAAACTGCCGACGATGGTGAGGTTGTGGCTGATGAAGATCAGGCCCATGCCACGATCCGTGACCAGATCATCGAGAATGCGCAGCACCTCGTTCTGCACTGTGACGTCCAGCGCGGATGTCGGTTCGTCGGCGATCAGCAGGTCAGGCTCGGCGATCAGCATCATGGCGATCATGGCGCGCTGGCCCATACCGCCCGATAGCTGGTGCGCATAGAGATGATAAACCAGATCGGGATCGCGGATCTTGACCGCTTCCAGCATGGCGAGCGCTTTGCTGCGCGCTTCACCTTGCGAGGAGCGGTGATGCAGCCGGTAGGTCTCCTCGATCTGCTCGCCGACCTTCAGCACCGGATTGAGCGAGTACTTCGGGTCTTGCATCACCATGGACATGCGGCGGCCACGGAGTTTTTGCCAGTCGCCGTCGCCGAGCGACCGCAAATCCTGGCCGCCGAAGCTCATGCGCTTGGCGGTGACAAAGCCAGGAGCGGGGATCAATCCCAGCAGCGCCCGTCCGGTGGTGGATTTGCCGGAACCGGATTCGCCGACGATGCCGAGGCGCTCACGGCCAAGCGTGAAGCTGGCATCGCGCACCGCGCGCGTGACGCCACCCCGGCCGGGGAAGGAAACGTTGAGGTCCTCGACCTCCAGGAGCGGGGCGCCGCTCATGAGGATTTCGGATCGAGCACATCGCGCAATCCGTCTCCGAGCAGGTTGAAGCCGAGGCTGACGATGAAGATGGCGAGGCCGGGGATGGTGGCGACCCACCATTGGTCGAGGATGACGTCGCGGCCGGACGAAACCATGGCGCCCCACTCGGCAGTCGGTGGCTGGGCGCCGAGGCCGAGGAAGCCGAGGCCAGCAGCCGTGAGAATGATGCCCGCCATATCGAGCGTCAGCCGCACGATCACCGACGACAGGCACAAGGGCACGATGTGGCGGAACAGGATGCGCTGGGTGGACGCGCCCTGCAGGACAACAGCCGAGATGAAATCGCTGCGCGCGATGGTCACCGTCTCGGCCCGGGCGATGCGCGCGAACGGCGGCCAGGCCGTGAGCGATATGGCGATCACGGCGTTTTCAATGCCGGGGCCCATGGCGCCGGCGAAGGCGAGCGCGAGGACCAGCCGCGGGAAGGCGAGGAAGATGTCGGTGATGCGCATCAGCACGGCATCGACGATGCCGCCGATGGTGCCGCCGGTCGCGCCGAGGTAGCCAGCCGTAGTGCCGATCAAGAGCCCAACCGGGGCAACCACGATCGAGACCAGTGCGACGATGGTCAGCGTGACGCGCGCGCCATGGGCGATGCGGGCGTAGATATCGCGGCCGAGTTCGTCAGTGCCGAACCAGTGGGTCCAGCTCGGGGCAGCAAGCCGATCGCTCAGGCTCTGCTCGATGGGGGAGCGGAAGCCGGCCACCACTGGGGCGAAGACGGCGATCAGCACAAGGGCGGATACAATCAGTAGGCCGATCAGCGCCGACGGATTGGACACCAGGGCAACAAAGCCGCGATAGACATTGCCGGACACCGCCTGGCGGCGCGATGCCGGCGTGTCGCTCATCAGCCATTGCCGGAGCGTGGCGGGAGTTGCCGTCTGTGCGCTGGAGGTCTCGACAGTCATGCGGCGCGCAACCTCGGGTCGAACACTTTGTAGAGGAAGTCGCACAAGAGGTTGACGCCGATGAACACCGTGCCGACCATCAGTGTGCCACCCAACACCGCGTTCATATCGGCGTTGAACAGCGAACGCGTGATGTAGAGCCCCAGCCCAGGCCAGGCGAATACAGACTCCGTCAGCACCGCGCCTTCCAGCAGCGAGGCATAGGTCAGGCCGATCACCGTAATCAGCGGCACCATGACATTCGGGAACGCATGGCCCCACACCGCGCCCCAGAACGAGCGCCCTTTTATTCGCGCCGCCGTTACATACTCCTGCGCCAGCTGATCGATCATGAAGCTGCGCGTCATGCGCGAAATGTAGGCCAGCGAGACATAGCCGAGCAGGCTGGCGGGCAGGATCAGATGCGAGACGGCACTGCGGAACACGTCCCATTCGCCGGCAATCGCGCTGTCGATCAGGATGACGCCGGTGCGCGCGGTGACGATGTCGTCGTAGCCGATGTCGAGCCGGCCGGGGCCGCCAACCCAGTTGAGGCGGCCGTAGAACACGGCAAGGCCGATGAGGCCGAGCCAGAAGATCGGCATCGAGTAGCCGAACAGCCCGATGACCCCGACCACCCGGTCCAGCCAGCGGCCCTTCATGGCCGCCGCCGCAACGCCCGCGGGCACGCCAAAGATGACGCCGAGGATGGTCGCGATGGTCGCCAGCTCGAAGGTCGCCGGGAAGAACTGCATCAGGTCGGCCAGCACCGAGCGGCTCGTCATCACCGAGGTGCCGAAGTCACCCGAGAGGATTTTGCCGAGATAGATGAAATACTGCTCCGGAATGGACTTGTAGAGCCCCATGGCCACCTTGGTCTTTTCGTAGACCTCCATGGTGGCGTGATCGCCGACCACGGCCAGCACCGGATCGGTTGGTATGAACCGCCCGATGCTGAAGGTGATGGCCGTCAGTCCCCAGAGCGTCAACAGCAGCGAGCCGAGCAGGCTGGCGAGCCGCCACAGCACGCTGGTGAGCCAGCCCCCGCTCATGACAGCGCCCGCGCGGCCAGCAGGGCCAGTTTCGAGGGGATCGACAGTGTGCCCTCAATCGTGGCAACCCGCGCGGGCGTATAGTAGCGCGCCTCGTGCAGCAGGTTGATGGTCGCCGCCAGCTTCCCCGCTAGCACCACCGGCAGATTAACCACCGAGCCGCACCCAAGTGCGCCGATTTTGTCGTGATCGGGGAACACCGTGGCGATCTCGGCAATCGTGTTGGCGACGAACGTCCGTCTCTGCCCGTGCACGATCTCGAACCAGCTGTCATGGGTGATCGGCTTGGTGCCCGAGACGGGATAGGCGGCCGGATCGTTGGTGTAGACGCGCCGCGCCACATCGCCGGCGAGATCGACCGTCATGACCGTGAACAGCTTGTGTCCTGCACCCTCGGACGCCAACCGCTCCAGCGCCTGCCAGCACGCCTCGGCCGACGCGGCGCGTGCGATGGCCCCGTCGAAGTCGTTCAACGATGCGGCAAGTCTATCGATCAATCTCAGGGCTTCCTAGTCAGGCCGTCAGCATCCTACATCCCATGCCGCAATCTGCTAGGCTAAACTATTCGTTGCCCGAACTGAAAGGCCCCCGCCCCATGCCCGTCAAAGCCATGGTTCCCGTCTTTGACGGTCACAATGACATTCTCTTTCGCCTGAACAAGAAGATCACCAAAACGCCCGAGCGCGACTTCGTCGAAGGTGATGGCGAAGGCCACCTCGATTTACCGCGCATGCTGAAGGGCGGGTTCGCAGGCGGCCTGTTCGCTGTGTATGTGCCGCCGAACGAAAGCCTCGAGTCTCTCGACGACTTGATGACGGGCGAGCGCTACGACGTGCCACTGTCGCCGCTGATGGAAGCGGGCGATGCTCTGCCGACCGCCCTGGCCATGGTGGCGACGCTGCATCGGATGGAGCGGGAGGCAGCGGGCAAGTTCAAGATCTGCCGGACCGCCGCCGAGATCCGGACGTGCCTGGCAAAGGGCACCATCGCCGCCGTGTTGCACATGGAAGGCGCCGAGGCCATCGACCGCGATCTCAATGGGCTGGAGGTGTTCTACCAGGCCGGCCTGCGCTCGCTCGGCCCGGTATGGAGCCGGCCGACCATCTTTGGCCACGGCGTGCCGTTCCGCTATCCGAGCACGGGCGATACCGGCCCTGGCCTCACGGATGCCGGCAAGGAATTGATCAAGGCCTGCAACGAGTTCGGCATCGCCATCGATCTCTCGCATATGACCGAGAAAGGCTTCTGGGATGTCGCCAAGCTGAGCAACAAACCGCTGATCGCGTCGCACTCCAACGCCCACGCTATCTCACCGCATGCCCGCAATCTCACCGACAAGCAGCTCGCCGCCATCAAGGAGTCCGGCGGGATCGTTGGCCTGAATTTCGCCACCTGCTTCCTCCGCCCCGACGGCCAGATCGGCGAAAACACGCCCCTCGAGCTGATGCTGCGCCACCTCGATCACCTGATCGCGAAACTTGGGGTCGGGCACGTGGGCCTCGGCTCGGATTTCGACGGTGCGAAGGTTCCCGAAGAGATCGGCGATGTAACCGGGCTACCGGTGCTGGTCGCCGCCATGCGCAAGCACGGCTATGACGAGGCAACGCTGGCCCAGCTGTGCCACGCCAACTGGATCGACGTGCTTGAGCGCAGTTGGGGAGCGTGACAGTTCAGGTTTGGAGTTTTGGCGCCCCGTACGAGATTCGAACTCGTGTACCCAACGTGAGAGGCTGGTGTCCTAGGCCACTAGACGAACGGGGCGTGCTCGCTGGAAGGCGCTCTCTATAGCCATATCCGGTGCGTTTGGGCAAGCAAAGAACGTCACGGCTTGGGTGTTAAGCGCGCGAGCGGCTCGATGCGGCCCGTTTTGGGGTCGAGGGCCAGCAACGATGTACCGCCGGCGTCTTCGACGGTGAGCACCAGCTTGTCGCCCCAGCCCCCCACCGCCGTAACACGGCTGCCGGGCGGCAATTGTGCTTGCGCGATCGGGCCGGCCCCGGGATACAGGGCCTTGAGATCCACCGCGGCGCCTGACTTGGCGGGCGCGGCAGACTTGCTGGCCGGCGTTCGCGTCAAAATTGTATAGGCCATCGCGGCCAAGCCGACAAAGATCGCCGTTGTCATGATGGCGATCGCGATCTTCAGCGCCCGGATCTGTCCGGGCGTGTAGCCACCAGCGTCAACCGGTTGATCCTTCATGCCGTCCGAGGCCGCCATCGCAGACACCCTTCCTGAAAGCTCGCATTCGGTGCTGGCTGGCGCCGACGATGCCGGGGGGCGCGTCGATCGCTTTCTGCAAGGGCGCCTGCCCGAGATCAGCCGCACGCGCTTGCAGGCGCTGATCCGCTCGGGCCACGTCGCCGAGGACGGCAAAGCGATAGGCGAACCGGGGCACAAGGTCAAACCGGGAGCGACCTATCGGGTCGACGTGCCGCCGCCCGAGCCGGCCGTGCCGCAGGGCGAGCGGATCCCGCTCAACGTCGTGTTCGAGGACGCCTCGCTGCTGGTGCTGGACAAGCCCGCCGGGTTGGTCGTGCATCCCGGCGCCGGACACGCCGAGGGCACGCTGGTTAACGCGCTGATCGCCCATTGCGGCGACAGTCTGGCTGGCATCGGCGGTGTCAAGCGCCCGGGCATCGTGCACCGGCTGGACAAGGACACCAGCGGGTTGCTGGTGATCGCGAAGTCGGATGCCGCACACAAGGCGCTGGCCGAACAGTTCGCCGCCCACGGCTCGGATGGACGCATGGAGCGGGCCTATCTCGCAATCGTCTGGGGCGAACCGACCCCGCGCGCCGGACGCATCGCTACGCACATCGGACGCAAAGCGACCAACCGGACACGCATGGCGGTGGTCAACGAGGCACATGGGCGAGCGGCGGCGACACACTATGAGGTGCTCGAGACCGCCCCCGGGCCCGACAAGCGGCCGCTGGCCAGCCTGGTGCGCTGCGTGCTGGAGACCGGGCGCACGCATCAGATCCGTGTGCACATGGCGCATATCGGCCATCCGCTGTTGGGCGACGCTACCTATGGGACCGGGTTCGCCACCAGCAAATCACGCCTGAACCCGGCGCAGACGGCGGCGCTGGAGGCCCTGAACCGGCAGGCTCTGCACGCTGCGTTGCTGGGCTTTGAGCACCCCCGCACCGGTCGCCCCTTGCAATTCGAAAGTCCGCTCCCACTTGATATCGCTGCGCTGTGGGATGCGCTGAAGTAAACGGGGACAGTTTACTTATTTCATGATCTGCCGTTGCGTGTGATTTCGGCTGCCTAAGAAATAAGTAAACTGTCCCCGTTTACTTCCGCACATCACGGGGGCATCGCGACACTGTGCAGTTACAGAAGCCACGCCCCGTGGTTTCTGCTGTTTGGCTGGGGTCAAACGAGGGAGATGCGATCATGGCGTCGAGCAACATGCCGGTCCTGTCGTCGGGCGGTACGGGTCTGGCCCGTTATCTGACCGAGATCCGCAAGTTTCCCATGCTCACTCCGGATGAGGAAGTGCAGCTGGCCAAGGACTGGCAGGACAAGAGCGATCCGGAAGCCGCCGCCAAGATGGTGACGTCGCATCTGCGTCTGGTGGCCAAGATCGCCATGGGCTATCGCGGCTACGGCCTTCCCATTGGTGAGGTTATTTCCGAGGGCAACGTCGGCCTGATGCAGGCCGTCAAGCGCTTCGATCACACCAAGGGATTTCGCCTCGCGACTTACGCCATGTGGTGGATCCGCGCTTCGATTCAGGAGTACATACTGCGCTCCTGGAGCCTCGTCAAAATGGGCACCACGGCCTCGCAAAAGAAGCTGTTCTTCAATCTGCGCAAGGCCAAGAACCAGGTCCAGGCGCTGGAAGACGGCGACATGCGACCCGACCAGGTGAAAGCCATCGCCACCAAGCTGGCGGTGCCCGAGGAAGACGTCATATCGATGAACCGGCGTCTCTCGGGCGACCTGTCGGTAAACTCGCCGATGCGCGCCGATGGCGAAGGGGCCGAATGGCAGGATTGGCTGGTGGACCCCGCCGAGAGCCAGGAAACCGTGCTGGTCGAGAGCGAGGAGCTTTCGCGCCGCAAGCAGTACCTGAAGAAGGCCATGACCTCACTGAATGACCGTGAGCGCGAGATCTTCGAAGCCCGCCGCCTGCGTGACGAGCCGGCGACGCTCGAGGAACTGTCGGAACAGCACGGCGTCAGCCGCGAGCGTATTCGCCAGATCGAGGTGCGGGCGTTCGAGAAGGTGCAGAAGGCCGTGCAGTCGGCCAACAAAGTCGCCGAGTTGCCGGCGCATTGAGGTGAGCGGACATAGACGTGGTGGGCCGAGACTTGTCTCGCCCCTGCGCCATCAGCAACTCGTTGGAAACGAATCTGATATCAAACGGAAATCGCTTTCTGCAGCGCTGTCGCCGATTGATCACGCGGGTTACCAGATGTTAGCCAAGCCCACACTTCCGGCGCAGAATCGTCGCAAAACTCAGGTATGATCTCTACACGCCGGGCAATCAGGCGCGGTGAACGATTTGTAGCGCGTTCAAGGTGTTACGAGTTGGCGTTGAGTCCATTGACCTCTTTCGATGGAGCCGACCTATGCTGAAGCGTTTGTCTGTGGTTTCTACGAGGCTTCGCGCGGATTCTCATCCCGGTACCGACGGAGCGCTTCGGCTCTGCGAGTGGCGGACCTGGCAGGTCCTCCAACTCATCAATCACCAACGTCCGCCATGTAAATAGTGCGTCAGGCTTGGCCGCCCTGCCGATGTTGTTTCGGCGCCGTGGCGGCTAGATGAGAGTGGGGTCGGCCAGCGCCGGCCCCTTTTCATTTCTGGTGATCGGGTGTGTTGAAATCGGGCAGCGGCGAGGCGTCGGTCATCTGTGTGCCGCCCTGGCCCTGACGGCCCGCGGACATGGCGTCGGTCGCGAGCTTGGCAGCTGCCACAGCGCCGAAAATCTTGGCGCCGACAAACTCCTCGTCGGTCTTCATGAACAGCAGCAGCAGCAGAGCCAACGCAATCGCCGCCAGCGCCCAGATGTCGTTGGGGCTGGCGCCCGAGCCCGCGTAGCGCACGAAGTATGAAATGATGAGATCGTACTTCAGGATCGCGATGGCCGAGGCGATGACGCCGCCGATCCGTCCCAGGAACTCCATCTGCTTGTCGCGCCGGCGGTAGAAGAAGAACAGCAGCGTCAGTGCCCAGGCGCCAAAGATGAAGCTGATGAAGGGCGCGGGACCACGATAGTTGTTGCTGCCGCCGGCCACGTCCAGCATGGCGGCCGACTGCAGGAAGGCGTGGTTCATGACCGGGAAGAACAGCATGGCCACCGCCCCGATCAGCACCCCTTTTTCAATGCGCCCCATGAAAGGCCGATAGTGCAGTTCCAAACGCTTGCGGCGCAATGCCAGCATGGCGCTGATGGCGACCAGCGTGAGCAGGAAGAACACCTTCAGCCCCAACGTCCAACCTTGCACATAGCCCGTCAGCGAACGCGTCCGCTGCGAATCCTCGTTGGTCATCGCCATGTAGGCGCGCTGCGCGTTGCAGCACTCGGCATCCGTAGTCAGGATCGGGCTTGAGGTCGCCGCGGTCGACACGAAGCAGTAGCGCTTGGCCTCCTTCTCCGGCAGCACCTCGATCAGCGGATCGGGCGAACAATTGCGCACGAGATCACTGAGGCCGATGCGGCGCTGGCTCATGCGGCGCACGTTTTTCATGCCCGTGAGGCCAGGAAGGCGCACGCAGGGCGCGGCCGCGCCATTGCAGTTGGGCGGCTCGCCGACATCGGCCAGCAGCCGCTCGATCGGCACTTCAAACAGCGAGCGCTGCGTGCCCTGCAGCATGACGTGCGCGATACCATAGGACAGCGCCGCCACGACCAGGGCGCCAACGATGAAGCGCACCTTTCCGCCGGGGATGTGCCGCCAGTACATGTCCAGGAACACGACTGCAGGGAAGTAGAACGCGAAGATCGCGACCATGCCGAAGATCGGGAAGAAAATGAACAGGTGGCTGTAGAACGTGGCGATCGTGAACCACTCGACGTTCCGGTACTCATAGATCAGCGACGCCGTAACCGCGAGAAACGACAAGCCGATGATGCCGAACACCACGCCGATGAAAACCCGCACGCCAAGCAGCATGGTAACCTCGCCCTGGACTGTCCTAAGCCAGCTATGCAGCATATTTGGCTAGGACTGCCAAGGGATTGAGTTGCACATCGTGGGTGCATAGGGGCAAGGCGGGCCACCGGCCGATATCGAGCGGGAGAAGTTCGCCGCCGCTTGCCCCTTGCGGTTGCCCCCTCACCCCCGATTGCCCTATGCTTGGCAAATCACCTGCCCATGTGGCGGGGCGTCGGTTGGGCCCTGCGTGCTTAGATGAGGGGCCGGCTCATTCCACCAGAAGGACACTTCCCATATGCGCGATCCCCTCGACACGCTCCGCAACTATCTGATCCCGATGGTGATCGAGCAAACCAACCGGGGCGAGCGCTCGTATGACATCTATTCGCGCATGCTCAAGGAGCGCATCATTTTCCTGACCGGCCCGGTCGAGGACGACATGAGCGCGGTCATCACGGCGCAGCTTCTGTTCCTGGAATCGGAGAATCCGAAGAAGGAAATCTCCATGTATATCAACTCGCCCGGTGGTTCCGTGACGGCCGGCATGGCGATCTACGACACCATGCAGTTCATCAAGCCGGACATCGCCACGCTGTGCAACGGCCAGGCCGCCTCGATGGGGTCGCTGCTGCTCACCGCCGGCACCAAGGGCATGCGCTATGCACTGCCGAATGCGCGCGTTATGGTGCATCAGCCGTCAGGCGGTTTCCGTGGTCAGGCCAGTGATATCGAGCGCCACGCCGAGGATATAGTCAAAATCAAGCGACGCCTGAACGAGATCTACGTAAAACACACGGGCCAACCCTACGAGATGATCGAGCGCACGCTGGACCGCGACCACTTTATGTCGGCGGAAGAGGCACTTAAGTTCGGGCTGATCGACGAGGTGCTGACGAAACGCAAAGACCCCGACGAGCTTGGTTCGACACCGAAGCGCAGCTAACGCGCCGTTAAAGGGGCGGATTTGCCGTTCAGGTTACGAACGGAGGCTGGCGCAAGAGTTGCACGGCCTCCACAATGATCCGGTGACGAATTCGTGACATCGGATACGACACCTGCGCAACGACTGTGGTAATTGAGCCGCTGATGGTGATACGACACGCCCCACCGCCAAGACGACGCCTTGATCAGGCAGGCCGGAGCGTGCTCAAGTCAACGAGACTCAGGGACCGGATAGTGATTTGCCGGCTGACAGTTGCGCGCGCGTTGCCGACGGGGCGTTGACTAAGGCTGCACAAGCGGCTGGAAACTAAGGCTTTTTCGGCCCAGGTGCCAGCCCAACGAAAGCAAGACGAGCATGGCAGACAAGAACACCCTTTACTGCTCCTTCTGCGGCAAGAGCCAGCATGAGGTCAGGAAGCTGATCGCCGGCCCAACCGTGTTCATCTGCGATGAGTGCGTCGAGCTGTGCATGGACATCATCCGCGAAGAGAACAAGACCTCGCTGGTGAAGTCGCGCGACGGCGTGCCGACCCCGCAGGAAATCTGTCAGGTGCTCGACGATTATGTGATCGGACAGGTGCACGCCAAGAAGGTGCTCTCGGTCGCCGTCCACAACCACTACAAGCGCATCAATCACGCCGCCAAGAACAACGACGTCGAACTGGCCAAGTCGAACATCCTGCTGGTTGGCCCGACCGGCTGCGGCAAGACGCTGCTGGCCCAAACGCTGGCGCGGATCCTCGACGTGCCCTTCACGATGGCCGACGCGACGACCCTCACCGAGGCCGGCTATGTCGGCGAGGACGTCGAGAACATCATCCTGAAACTGCTGCAGGCCGCCGACTACAACGTCGAGCGGGCGCAGCGCGGCATCGTCTATATCGACGAGGTCGACAAGATCAGCCGCAAGTCCGACAATCCCTCGATCACGCGCGATGTCTCGGGTGAAGGCGTGCAGCAGGCCCTGCTGAAGATCATGGAGGGTACGGTCGCGTCCGTGCCGCCGCAGGGTGGCCGTAAGCATCCGCAGCAGGAATTCCTGCAGGTCGATACCACCAACATCCTGTTCATCTGCGGTGGCGCGTTCTCGGGCCTGGAAAAGATCATCTCGGCCCGCGGCAGGTCGACGTCGATCGGCTTCTCGGCCAAGGTCCGCCCGGTCGACGAACGCCGCCACGGCGAGATCCTGAAGGAAGTCGAGCCTGAGGATCTGCTGAAGTTCGGCCTGATCCCGGAGTTCATCGGCCGTCTACCCGTCATCGCGACGCTGGAAGACCTCGATGAGCCGGCCCTGATCAAGATCCTGACCGAACCCAAGAATGCGCTGACCAAGCAGTATCAGCGCCTGTTCGAGATGGAGGATGTGCATCTCACATTCTCGCAGGAACTCGCTGGGCGCCATCGCTCGCCGCGCCATTGAGCGCAAGACCGGCGCGCGTGGTCTGCGGTCGATCCTGGAGAGCATTCTCCTTGAACCGATGTTTGACTTGCCCGAACTCAAGGGTGTGGAAGAGGTTGTGATCAGCCCCGAGGTGGTGGAGGGCAAGGCGAAACCCTTGCGCATCTATTCGGAGCGACAGAGCACAACCGGGACGGGTACGTCGTAGGCGAGACGGGGCGGAAAGTTCGTCATCCCGGCGAAGGCCAGGACCTGTCCACCCCCTCGTCCCCGGCCAATTTGCGTGATCCACGGCAAGTTTCGTTGCCCAAAAGTCGGTGGTTGGTCGGGACTGCAGTTCACTATCGCCATGGGCTAGTCCCGGCCTTCGCCGGGATGACGAAAGCCCGACGCACCTGCCCACCCGGCGAGGCCGTATTGAATGGGCGCATTGCCGCCTTATCTACTGACGAGACTGAAGTCCTGCGATCACAGACCATCGCGGACGTGCTGTACTGACAAGGAAAGCCAACGATCATGGCCGACGAAAAAGTGACCGCCAAGAAATCCGCCAGCTCGCCCGATCTCTACCCGGTGCTACCGCTGCGCGACATCGTCGTCTTCCCGTATATGATTGTGCCGCTGTTCGTGGGCCGCGAGAAAAGCATCAACGCCCTCGAAGAGGTCATGCATGCCGACAAGCAGATACTGCTCGCCGCGCAGAAGAACGCCAGTGATGACGATCCTGCCAGCGACGCGATCTATCAGGTCGGCACGCTCGCCTCGGTGCTGCAGCTCTTGAAGCTGCCCGACGGCACCGTAAAGGTGCTGGTCGAAGGGTCCGCGCGCGCGCGCATCAAGCGCTTCACGAACAATGCCAACTACTACGAGGCCGAAGTCGAGCGTATTGCCGAAGAGCAAGGCGCAGAGGGCGAGATCGAGGCCATGGCCCGCTCTGCCGTTTCGCAGTTCGAGAACTACGTCAAGCTGAACAAAAAGATCAGCCCGGAAGTGCTCGTCACGGTCTCACAGATCGAGGACTACTCCAAGCTCGCCGATACTATCGCGTCCCACTTGGCCGTGAAGATCTCCGACAAGCAGGACGTGCTCGAAAACACCGTTCTCTCCGAGCGCCTGGAGAAGGTCTACGGCCTGATGGAAGCCGAGATCTCGGTGCTGCAGGTCGAAAAGAAGATCCGCAGCCGTGTCAAACGCCAGATGGAGAAGACGCAGCGCGAGTACTATCTCAACGAGCAAATGAAGGCGATCCAGAAGGAACTGGGCGACGGCGACGAGCGCGACGATATCGCCGAGTTCGAGGAGAAGATCGAGAACGTCAAGCTCTCCAAGGAAGCCAAGGACAAGGCCCAGGCCGAGCTCAAGAAGCTGCGCCAGATGAGCCCAATGTCGGCCGAAGCGACCGTGGTGCGCAACTACCTCGATTGGCTGCTCTCGATCCCGTGGGGCAAGGGCACCAAGATCAAGCGCGATCTGGTCGAGGCCGAGAAGGTTCTCGAGGAGGAGCACTATGGCCTGGAGAAGGTCAAGGAGCGCATCCTCGAGTATCTCGCCGTGCAGCAGCGCACCAACAAACTCAAAGGACCCATCCTGTGCCTGGTCGGCCCTCCGGGCGTCGGCAAGACCTCGCTTGGCAAATCGATCGCCAAGGCGACCGGACGTGAGTTCGTGCGCATGTCGCTGGGCGGCGTGCGCGACGAGGCCGAGATCCGTGGCCATCGCCGCACCTACATCGGCTCGATGCCCGGCAAGGTCATCCAGTCGATGCGCAAGACCAAGAAGCCGAACCCGATGTTCCTCCTCGACGAGGTGGACAAGATGGGCCAGGACTTCCGTGGCGATCCGGCGTCTGCGCTGCTTGAGGTGTTGGACCCCGAGCAGAACCACACCTTCAACGACCACTACCTGGAGGTCGACTACGATCTCTCCAGCGTCATGTTCGTGACCACGGCCAACACGTTGAACATCCCGCCGGCGCTACTGGACCGTATGGAGATCATCCGTATCGCCGGTTATACCGAACCCGAGAAGATGGAGATCGCCAAGCGCCATCTGTTGCCCAGCGCTCAGCTGGCGCACGGTCTGGAGACCGCCGAGTGGAGCGTCGACGATGCGGCGCTGCGCGAGCTGATCCAGCGCTACACTCGCGAGGCGGGCGTACGCTCGCTGGAACGCGAGATTTCCAAGCTCGCCCGCAAGGCGGTCAAGGAGATCATGTTGAAGGGCTCGGGCAGCGTGCATGTCACGCCAGCCAATCTCGGCGACTATCTGGGCGTGCCGAAGTATCGGCACGGCGAGATGGAGGCTGACGATCAGGTCGGCGTGGTCACTGGCCTGGCCTGGACCGAGGTGGGCGGCGAACTGCTCACCATTGAAGGTGTCATGATGCCGGGCAAGGGCCGCATGACGGTCACTGGCAACCTTCGCGATGTGATGAAAGAGTCGATCCAGGCGGCCAACGCCTATGTGCGCTCGCGCTGTATCGACTTCGGCGTCACCCCGCCGACCTTCGAGAAAAAGGACATCCATGTGCACGTGCCGGAAGGCGCAACGCCCAAGGATGGCCCGTCGGCTGGCGTCGCCATGGCGACAGCGATCGTTTCGATCCTGACCGGCATTCCGGTGCGCCGCGATGTCGCCATGACCGGCGAGATCACGTTGCGCGGCCGCGTGCTGCCGATTGGCGGCCTGAAGGAGAAACTGTTGGCCGCTCTGCGCGGTGGCCTCAAGACGGTGATCATCCCCGAGGACAACGTGAAGGACCTCGCGGACATCCCCGATGAGGTCAAGAACGGCCTGGAGATCATTCCCGCAGCACGGGTTGACGACGTGCTCAAGGTTGCCCTGACACGCATGCCGATCCCGATTGTGTGGAACGAGGATGAGCCGATTGCCGCTGCCGATATCGCCGGTGACGACGATGGCACGGGTTTAACCGCACACTAACAGTTGCGGCCTGTCACGGAACGTATGCTTGAAGTTGAAAGGGGAGCCGAGAGGCTCCCCTAATTTATTGGCTCCGGCATTGAGCGCACTTGCGAAGTACGACATGCCCGTCAAAGGTCAAATGGCTCAATTGAACATTATCCAGGGTCCCATGCCGCGGCCAGGTCCCATGCCGATCAACGGTAACAGAATGTCATCGGCAGAGGATTTCTGATCGGGCGTCAGCAGCGCGTAGAGCTTGTCGAAGGCGGCGTGTGTCGACTTCACTTGTTCCAGCCGCGCCGCCATATGGGTTTCCTGCAAGGTGAGGCGCTCGGGCAGTGGCTTCTTCCACCAGTCGCCCGACTGCAGACCCTTCCGCATCTCCTGCATCATGGCATTGTGGACCTCGGCATTGGAGCGCACGACCTTGGCAAACTCGTCCCAGGCGGCAGACTGAGTCTCCGCGATCTTCAACTCGGTCTTCATGTAGGCAAGGCGCCCGTCTATGCGATCGAGCATGCCGTCGGGCCCGAAGCCGCCCATGAAGAAGCCGCGCATGCGATCCATCATTGAATCACGATCCCAAAAGCCGCCGCCGCGTTCGTCCGCAAGTGTCGGAGCTGTCGCCCCGATGGCCAGTACGACTGCAGCAGTTATTGCTGCAAGAGTGTTCCGTTTCATGATCGACCTCCATAATCGAGCGGATGATCCTGCTCGATGCTGGCCGGAGCATTGGTTGCCCTTACACGATCGGCATTGATGGCGGTCAACGGAACAATTCAGCGAGACCAGCGCAGGCTGTGGTCGCTTGGAGTGGCCGCTAACAGCTTTCTAGGGGCGACGCGAGCCTGTTGGGTCGATTTGCGGTGGTTGGCGTGCTAGGAGCCCAAAGGCCTGGAGTCCAGGATCGACTTGCCGGAAATCGGCGTCGAACTGACCTGGGCCGAAATCTACGCGGACGCGGCTTGAGGGGCATCGACGGCATGCTGAGGCCAACTGAAACTGACCTCTATCCACCCGTGAAGCGCTTCCTCGAAGGCCAAGGTTATGCCGTGAAGGCGGAGATCGGTGCCTGCGACGTGATGGCCGTTCGCGGTGAAGAAGCGCCCGTGATCGTCGAATTGAAGGTCGGGTTCTCGCTGGCGCTGCTCTACCAGGCCATCGACCGGCAGAAGGTGACCGATCTCGTCTATGTCTGCGTGCCCGAGCCGAAAAAGGGCATCGGCAGCGACGAAGTTGTCCTGTGCCGGCGGTTGGGACTTGGGCTGCTCGCCGTCAAGAACGGCTGGGTGGAGGCGCATCTGGATCCGGCGCCCTACGTGCCGCGAAAGCACAAACCCCGGACGCAACGGCTGCTGAAGGAGTTCCAGCACCGTGTGGGAGATCCCAACACTGGCGGAAGCACGCGCCGACCGCTCATGACCGCTTACCGGCAGGATGCTTTGCGCTGTGCGCATTATCTCCACAGCAACGGCGCCGCCCGCATCCGGGACGTGGTTGCGGCCACGCGCGTCGTGCGTGCGGCCGGCATCTTCCGCAGCGACGTCTATGGCTGGTTTGAGAAAGTCGAGCGCGGCACCTACGCGGCCTCGCCAAAGGCGCGCGAGGCGTTGGCGACGTATGCTGACGTGGTCGCGGCCATCACGGGCGGGTGACGCGCGTCCGCACCGCCCCTGCCTTTGAAATAAGGCGGAATGTCGGGCTTTTTTGCTGCGTTTACCACTAGCCAAAGCCTGTCATGAAAGCTATAGCCGTGGCCGGACGTCTCTGCTCTGAGGCGGTTCCCCCTCCTTCGATATTCCCACCAAGCGTTGTTGCGAAAGGTCATGTCATGAACAAGAAAGAGCTGGTTGCGGCGATTGCCGATGAGTCCGCGCTCACCAAGGAAAAAGCCGGCGAGGTTATCGACGCTCTGTTCGTGCATATCGAAAAGAGCCTGACCAAGCACGAGGAAGTCCGCATCCCCGGCTTTGGCACCTTCAAGGTCAGCCATCGCGCCGCCCGCACCGGTCTCAATCCGCAGACCAAGGCGCAAATCCAGCTGCCGGCCACCACCGTGCCGCGCTTCACGGCGGCAAAAAATCTCAAGGAAGCCATCGCCGCGAAGTGATGGTATGACTCCCCCGCGCCGGGCGGCCGGCTCCCCCTTTGGGGAGTCGCCCGGCGCAACAAAGGAGGGCGGTTAGCTCAGTGGTAGAGCGCTTCGCTTACACCGAAGATGTCGGGAGTTCGACCCTCTCACCGCCCACCATCACTCCGCTGGCGCGGCTGCCGCAGCGGTCTCGCGCTGCAGGGCCCGCCAGCTGAGATAGGCTGCCCCTAACAGCAGCAGCGTCGACAAGAAGAACGGCGCACCGGGCAGACCGCTTAGCTTCCAGTCGCCGATGAACTGCGCGAACGTCAGCGTGAACAGCCCTGGTCCGATCATGCCGGAAACGCCGCGCAGACTGGCCAGCGCGCCCTGCAGCTGACCCTGCTGTGTCGGCCCAACCTTGGCCGTCATGAGCGCCTGCGCCGCCGGCCCGGCCGTGCCCCACAGTGCCACCACTGGAATGCCCAACACCATCCACCACACGTTCGGCGCCAGACCATAGATGGCGAAACCAATCGCGCCTGCCAGCAAGCCGCCGATCAGCGTGCGGCGTTCGCCATAGAGTTTGACCAGCTCTTTCGTGCCCAGCGCCTGCATCAGGGCGCTGCAGATGCCCACGGCCGCCAGGAAAAAGCCGACCTCTTTGGGCGTCGAACTGTAGCGGTAGCCGACATAGAGCACGGTGGTGCTCGGCAGCACCTCATGGGCCAGGAAACTGAGGAAGTTCACGAACGACAGCGGCAACAGCCCTGGCACCGATCGCAGG
Source organism: uncultured Alphaproteobacteria bacterium (assembly GCA_963732765.1). Classification (GTDB taxonomy): domain Bacteria; phylum Pseudomonadota; class Alphaproteobacteria; order Rhizobiales; family Hyphomicrobiaceae; genus JANYHF01. The sequence continues at coordinate 148,605 of CAVTAS010000011.1, forward strand.
AACCGCAGCGAGCCGAGCGGGCTGGCGCTGCGCCATTTCAACGGGCCGCGTTTTTCGGGAGGCAGGCTCTCGGGCAGCACAAACCAGCCATAGGCGAAGTTGGCCAGGCTGAGCACGGCGGCCACCCAGAACGGAGCGCGGGGGCCGAAGTCGCTCAGCAATCCACCCAGCGCCGGGCCGCAGATGAAACCGATGCCGAAGGCCGCCCCGATCAAGCCGAATGCAGCTGCACGTTTTTCGGGGGCCGTGATGTCGGCGATGTAGGACGAGGCGACCGAAAAGCTGGCCGCTGTGATGCCTGAAATGACGCGCCCAACGAACAGCAGCCAAAGCGAAGGGGCGAGCGCCATCAAGATGTAGTCGAGGCCCAGCCCGAGATTTGACAGCAACACCACGGGACGGCGTCCGTAGCGATCCGACAGCGCGCCCAGTACTGGCATGAAGATGAATTGCATCAGCGCCCAGACGGTACCGAACAAGCCGTAAATGCGCGCGCCCTCAACGGTATCGTCGCCCAGGAACGACTTCACTAGTCCAGGCAGCACCGGAATGATGGCACCGAGCGCCAGCATGTCCAGCGCAACGGTGATCAGGATAAAGATCACGGCAGCCTGGCGCGGGCCAGTGGGTGCGGCGGAGGTCGAGGTCAATCGGGAGGCCTTTCGTCAGGCGCACTGGGTGTCAGACCTACGGACAAGGAGCCAACGTCAAAACGGCGCCCAGTTCCGCTGTGGCGTAAACTTGAGGTACCCGGCATTCACGCCCAGCCGCAATCCCGGGCCGGTCCGGATCGGGGCGAGCACGGTCTTGCCGTCCGACAGGAACGTGATGCCGACGCCGCCAATGACGAAGGCCGACCCGTCGATGCCCGACACCAGCTTGAACACGTCCTCCTTCGACTTCAGGTGGTAGACCAGGAAGATCGTACGCGACTGGGACGCGCCAAGATCGGCGCCAATCGAGGGACCGCGCCAGAACACCTGTGTGACGCTGCCGTCCTTCAGATGCAATTGGCCGTCGCCGTAGCGAACACCGGCGAGGAACGCGCCGCCCGCTTCCTGGCCCACAATGTAGCCATTAGGGCGGCCGGCCTTCTCAAAGGCAAACGCGATCACGGCCGCCAGATTTGAGTTCACCGAGCCAAAGAAATCCGTGCTCGTGGCCTGGATGTCTTCCATCGAATAGGTCGTTGCGGGAGCGGGCACAGTCGGCGGCGGAGGCAGCTTGAAGGCATCTAACGCGGCCTGCTGTTGCGCCGCATACCCGGGATCGACCGCCGTCTTGGTGGTCCAATCCTTGGAGATAGCGCCCGGCTTGGCCTTGACCGTCACGGCGCTGCTCGGCTTGGGCTTGGGCGGAGCGGCGGGGGCTGCGGCCTGCGGTGGCTCAGCCAGCGCCAGCGCCAGCCGCGATTTCAGGTGCTCGGCCTTGGCCTGCATGGTGCCCAGCAGCGTACTCGACGCCGCCCGGATCTGTTCCAACCGCTCGCACTCCGAGCCATTGGCGGCGGTTGAGCCCAGTTCGTCGATGCGCGAAAACTGCTCGTAGGCGCGGGCGTCGAAGGCGGCCACCTCATCGTCGGCAACCAGCGCATTGGTCTTGACGGCGAGTTCGGCGTCGCTCCAGCCGCGCGCGGCCTGCAGTGTCTTGAGCTTGGGCGCCAGCGCAGCCATGGTGTCGGAGTTGAAGGTCCTGAGCTGTTCGCCCGCCTGGTCCACAGCCTTAGCGATGTCTTCGTTGGAGCAGGTGGCCGCGAGCGCGGGTTCGGGCCGCAGCAGGCAGGCCACGGCCAGGGCCGCCAGACTGATCGTGACCAGACTGTTCGTAATATGGCGCATGGCGCGATCCTTGAACGTTGCAGCGTACCGCCCGAACTCGGACCTCAGAGTCTATCCAAGGTTGCCCGCCGTGACCACCCTGGTGCAAGATGAGGCGATGGCAGCGCGGAGGGGCAAACTTATGGCTGGAAACGGAAAAATCCACGCTTCTGCAACCGGGGGCGCCTCTTGAGCTGGCTCGCGCTAGGTCCCGAGGAGTGGATGGCCCTGAGGCTCAGCCTGATCGTCGCTAGCGTGGCGATGATTGCCAGCCTGCCGTTCGGCATCGCCATGGCACTCCTCCTGGCGCGCTGTCACTTTCCCGGCCGCCGCTTGCTCAGCGCGCTTGTCTATCTCCCGCTGGTGCTGCCGCCGGTCGTGACCGGATTTGCCTTGCTGCTGTTGCTGGGCCGCAAGGGACCGCTCGGCCAGTTTCTCGAAGCGAGTTTCGGCCTGGTCCTCGCCTTCCGCTGGACCGGCGCAGCCGTGGCCGCCGCCATCATGGGCTTTCCGCTGATGGTGCGCGCCATCCAGCTCTCGATCGAGGCGGTGGACCGGCGGCTGGAGCAGGCCGCCGGCACGCTTGGCGCCTCGCCCATCTGGGTGCTGGCGACGGTGACGCTGCCGCTGGCCGCCCCCGGCATTCTGGCTGGTATGACGCTGTCGTTTGCCAAGGCCATGGGCGAGTTCGGCGCCACCATCACCTTCGTATCCAACATCCCCGGCGAGACCCAGACCCTGCCGAGCGCGATCTATAGTCTTCTTCAGACACCCGGCGGCGACTTCCAGGCGCTGCGTCTCTCCGCTGTCTCGGTCGTGGTGTCCCTGGCGGCCCTGATGGTGTCGGACTGGCTGGCAGACCGAGCTCGCGCCCGCATCCGCTATGGCTGAGACTCCTATGGCTCAGACTGGCGCTTGCCCGCCCATCGTGAGAGATTGCCGTTCATGATCGTCACCGACAACGCCAGCTCGCAACGCAAGCTCGAAGCCAACCTGATCGCCTCCGAGGCCGACGGCGGGCGCATCGCGGAAAACATCGTCATGTTCGCGCGGCTGCTGCGCTCGGCAGGCCTCGCGGTCGGCCCGCAAAAGGTTGTGCTGGCCACCGAGGCCGTGATGGCGGCGGGCATCGAGAGCCAGAAGACGCTTTATTGGACCTTGCACGCCGTGTTCGTGAACAAGCGCAGCGAACGCGAGATTTTCAACCAGGCGTTCGTGATGTTCTGGCGCGATCCCGGCTTCATCGAGCAGATGATGAGCCTGATGGTCCCGGGCCTGAAGAGCGCGCCCGCCCATGACGACAAGGAAATGTCGCGCCGGCTGGCCGAGAGCCTCTTTAAGAGCAAGGCGGACAATGCTCCGCAGGCCGAAGACCTGGTCGAGGTCGACGCAGCGGAAACCTTCAGCCAGGACGAAATCCTGCGCGCCAAGGACTTCGATCAGATGAGTGCGGAGGAACTGGCCCGGGCCAAGCGCTCGATCGAGCGGCTGCGCATGCCCTTCGAGGAAATCCGTACCCGCCGCTTCGTCGCGGCAAAACGCGGCGAGCGCCTGGACGTACGCAAGATGCTGCGCGACAGCGCCAGCAAAGGCGGCGATCATCTGCTCCCGGCCTATCGCTCGCGCGCCTGGAAACGCCCGCCGATCGTGGTGCTGTGCGACATCTCCGGCTCCATGGACACCTATGCCCGCGTCTTCCTGCACTTCCTCTACTCGCTGACCAACGACCGCGACCGCGTGCACTCCTTCCTGTTCGGCACGCGGCTCACCAACATCACCCGGCAACTCAAGTACCGCGATCCGGACATGGCGATCTCGCGCGTCACCAACGATGTGAAAGACTGGTCGGGCGGCACACGCATCGGCCACAGCCTGGCCGAATTCAATCGCCTGTGGGCGCGCCGGGTGCTGGGCCAGAACGCGCTGGTGCTGCTGTTCACCGACGGCCTCGACCGCGAGGGTGGCGAGGGCATTGCCGCCGAAGCGCGGCGTCTGGCTGGAAGCTGCCGCCGCCTGATCTGGCTCAACCCGTTGCTTCGTTTCGACCGCTACGCCCCCATCGCGTCGGGTGCCCGCGTGCTCGCCGACCACGCCAGCGAAATGCGTTCCTGCCACAGCGTCAACAGCCTGGAAGACCTCGCGCGCGCCCTCAGCCGCGACGCCAAACCCGAAAGGACCCAACCATGATCCGCCACACCGTCGTCTTTACACTGAAGCATCCCGCCGGCTCACCCGAGGAGGCGGACTTCCTGACCGCAGGCAAGATCCTGGCCGCCATCCCCGGCGTACAGAAGTTCGAGCAGCTACGCCAGGTCAGCAAGAAGTGTCCGCATTCGTTCGGCTTCTCGATGGAGTTCGCCGACCAGGCCGCCTACGACGGCTACAACCGCCACCCCGACCACGTCGCCTTCGTGCGCAACCGCTGGCTGCGCGAGGTGGATGCGTTCCAAGAGATCGATTACGTGCGGCTGGGCAGCTGATGCCGGCCGGCGCGTTAAGGCCCGCCCCTCACAGCTTGCGCGCGAGCGTCAGCCCATCACCGATCGGCAGCATCGAAACCGCGACGCGCGCATCGTGCCGTACACGATCATTCAGCTTACGGATTGAAAGCGTGTCCGCCGAGCCATCCTTGGGATCGGTGACGTGGCCGCTCCAGAACACATTGTCGATCAGCACCAGGCCGCCGGCGCGCAGCAGTTGCATGGCCTTTTCGTAGTAAGCAGAATAGTTGCCCTTGTCGGCGTCGATGAACACCAGATCGACAGTCCCGGCCTTTCCCTCCGCCAGCAGAGCATCGAGCGTCTCAAGCGCCGGCGCCAATCTCAGGTCGATGCGGTCGGCTACGCCGGCGTCGGCCCAGGCCGCGCGGCCGTAATCTGTATACTCCTTGTTGACGTCGCAAGCGACGATGCGCCCGCCCGGCGGCAAGGCCAGGGCGATGGCGAGCGTGGTGTAGCCGACGAACACGCCGACCTCGATGACGGACTTGGCCCCGATCGCCCCCGCCATCAGCGCCACCAGATTGGCCACTTCCGGCCCCGACATCATCTCGCGCTCGGGCAACTTGGAGGCGCGCTCGCGCAGCGCAACCAGCACCGCATGCTCGCGCACGCCATGCGCCACCATGTAAGCGTGAAGCGCAGGCGTCATGGTGGTGGATGAGATGGCCAAGGGTGATCCCTCCGTTGCAGTTCAGCGCTTGAAGAAGACTTCGGCAGCTTCGCGCGAGGCTTTGCGGGCGACGATCTCGGCTTCGACGCGGGCGCGCTCCTCGGCCAGCAGGGCCAGCCGCGTCTCTAGCTCAGGCACCGAAAGCAGCGCTATGTTTTCGCCAATCGCCGGTCCGGCCGGCTTCTTCGGCTTGAACATCTCATCAAGATCCATGGGCTCGGCTCCGCTTGCGTTTTGACCGGAACGCGTGATCCTAGCGCAAAATCGAAGGAGCGCCAGTCCATGCCCAACCAGCCCATGCCGACCCCAATGCCGACCATCCCTGAGACCATGACCGCCATTACCATCGCCCGTCCCGGCGGGCCCGAGGTGTTGACGCCCGCGACCGTGCCGGTGCCGGAGCCGGGGCCGGGCCAGCTGCTGATCAAGGTCGCGGCGGCGGGCGTCAACCGGCCGGATGTGCTGCAGCGCCAGGGGCTCTATCCGGTGCCGCCGGGTGCCTCGCCGCTGCCGGGACTGGAGGCGGCTGGCGAGGTGGTGGCCGTGGGTGCGGGGACGGTGCGCTACAAGGTCGGCGATGCGATCACCGCGCTGCTGAACGGCGGCGGCTATGCTGAATATGCGCTGGTGGAGGAGGGCGCGGCACTGCCGATCCCGGCCGGGCTGACGGCCATCGAGGCGGCAGCGTTACCCGAAACGGTGTTCACGGTCTGGCACAATGTGTTCGAGCGCGGCGGGCTGAAGGCAGGCGAGCGGCTGCTGGTGCACGGCGGATCGAGCGGCATCGGCACCACGGCAATCCAACTCGCCAAAACCTTCGGGGCCGAAGTGCTGGTGACCGCCGGATCGCCCGAGAAATGCGCCGCCTGTCTCAAGTTGGGAGCGGATCACGCCATCGACTACCGCGCCGAGGACTTCGTCGCGGCCGTCGCCAAGGCCACCGGCGGCAAGGGCGTTGATGTGATCCTGGACATGGTCGGCGGCCCCTACATGGCGCGCAACTTGGACGCCGCCGCCCCTGATGGCCGCATCGTGCAGATCGCGTTCCAGCAGGGCGCGACCACGGAGATGAACGTCGCCAAGCTGATGATGAAGCGCCTGACCTGGACGGGATCGACGCTGCGCCCTCGCACCAACGCTTTCAAGGCGCGGCTGGCGGGCGAAGTTGAGCGGCACGTCTGGCCGCTGGTGGTCGCTGGCAAGCTGCGGCCAGTGATGGACCGGCAGTTTCCGCTGGCGGAGGCGGCCGCCGCCCATGCGCGGATGGAAGCGGGGACACACATCGGGAAGATCGTGCTGGTGGGGTGAGGTCTCAGTTGGTAAGCACCACCTCTTCTCAACCATGCGCCGAGAATTGCGCGATGAGCCTTGGGCCAAAATCACACCCAATCCCTGACCCGGTAGTACGCCATCCCCAGCGCCAGCATCTGGTTGCCCAGCCACTGCCCAATCGGCACGCGCCACTGCCGCATGCCCTCGAACAGCTCCAGCCGGTCGCTGCGCCCGTCCATGGCGTCGGCGACGATCTCGCTGGCCAGATGCGTGACGTTGACGCCATGGCCGGAGTAGCCCTGCAGGAAGAACACGTTCGGCGCGCTGCGGCCGAGCAACGGCACCCGGCTCAACACGATACCGATGTGGCCGCCCCATTGGTATTCAATCCGTGTGCCCGCCAACTCTGGCCACAGCTCCACGATGCGCGGGCGCAGCGCTGCGGCAATATCGGATGGCGTGCGGTTGGAATAGTTGCACAAGCCGCCGAACAGCAGACGACGATCCGCCGTCAGACGAAAATAGTCGAGCACCAAGCGTGTGTCGGTGACGCCGTAGTCGAAGCGGTTGATGCGTGCGGCCACCGCCTCGGACAGCGGCTCGGTGGTGACGACGTAGGTGCCGGCTGGAAACAGCAAGCCGGCAAGCCGCCGCCGCTCAAGCTGGTGATAGGCATTGCCGGCCAGCACCACCTGGTTGCAGGTGACGCGGCCCTCAGCGGTCTCGACCACGGGGCGCGCGCCGTGCCGGATCGCGGTGACCGCGCTTTCTTCGTGCAGCGCCACGCCCAGCGAAGCGGCCCCGCGCGCCTCGCCCAGCGCCAGATTGAGCGGATGGCAATGGGCGTTGCGGCCGTCGATCAACCCGCCGCAATAAGCGTCCGTCCCCAGCGCATCGCCGACCTCGGACTTACCCAGCAGCCGCAGCCGATGATCGGGGTGGTCACGCGCAAATCCGGCAGCGTAGGCTTTCAGCCCCTCCATATGGCGCGGCTTGACCGCGGCTTCGAGCGTGCCGCGCTTGTAGTCGCAGGCGATGGCAAAGCGCTTGATGCGCTCCTCGATGATGTTGTGGCCGCGATAGTGCAGGTCCGCCACCAGGCGCCGGCCGGCCTCGCCCAGTTGCGCCACCATCCGGCTCTCGCCCGGCAGGCCGCCGAGCACCTGTCCACCGTTGCGCCCGGACGCGCCCCAGCCGATGCGGTGGGCTTCCAGCAACACGACTTTGGCGCCTCGATCCGCAAGGAAAATCGCAGTCGACAGTCCCGAGTAGCCGCCCCCGATGATGCACACATCCGCACTAACGTCGCCAGCGAGCGTAGGGTAGCGCGTGGCGTCGTTGGCCGTGGCGGCGTAGTAAGAGGCGGTGTGGCTGTGGTTGGGGATCATTGGTCCAAATCGTGGGGGTTCCGAGTCGCCGGGGTGGCGGGCGCAGAAATTGTGATCACAATTGTCCGGGGCTGTCAAAAATGCTCTCCCCAGACGATGGCCAACCGCAGCGGTTTCCCCCATGATGCCGCGCGAAATCGCCTGGGGCCGCCATGACCATCCCGACCATCGACGATATCCGCTCTGCCGCCGCGCAGCTTCGCCCCTACGCGGTGCGCACGCCGCTGATCGAAAGCGACCGGCTGAACGAGCGGCTGGGCGGGCGCGTACTGCTGAAACTGGAGACGCTGCAGCGCACCGGCACCTTCAAATTCCGTGGCGCCTTCAACAAGATCAGCCGGCTGAGCAAATCTGGAACGCCGGGCGGCGTGGTTGCCGTCTCCTCGGGCAACCATGCCCAGGGCGTGGCCGATGCCGCCCGCATGATGGGCTTCAAGGCCGCGATCGTCATGCCCGCTCAGGCACCGGCCTTGAAGATCGCCCGGACCAAGGCGCTTGGCGCCGAGGTCATCCTCTACGATCGCGAGACCGGCGATCGCGAGGCGATCTTTGCGGCGGCAGCGCGTGAGCGCGGGGCGGTGATGGTGCCGCCCTTCGACGATCCCGCGATCATCGCGGGGCAAGGCACGGTCGGGCTGGAGCTGATGGCGCAGGCCGACGCGCTTGGCGCCGTGCCCGATCTGGTGCTGGTGCCGTGCGGGGGCGGCGGCCTGGTCAGCGGCGTCTCGATTGCGGTGCATGCGGCCAATCCCGCCACCCGAGTGATGGCCATCGAGCCCGAGGGGTTCGACGACACAACGCGCTCTCTGGCCAGCGGCCGGCAAGAGAGCAATGAGCGCCGCGGCGGGTCGATTTGCGATGCCCTGCTGTCGCCCGAGCCCGGCGTGCTGACGCTGGCAACCTGCCTGGCGCAAGCGGTTGCCGGAGCGGTGGTCAGCGAACAATCCGTACGCGCCGCGATGCGCTACGCCTTCGAGGACCTGAAACTGGTGGTGGAACCGGGCGGCGCGGTGGGGTTAGCCGCGCTGTTGTCGGGGACGGTGTCGCTGTCGGGCCGCACGGCGGTCATTGTGTTGTCCGGCGGCAATGTCGATCCCGCGCTGTTCGGTGAGATCCTGAGGGACGGCTAGGAGGCAGGCAATCCCGCGTTGGCCGCGAGCCAAGCCAACACCTGCCTGGCATGATCAGCCGGCGGATGAACGGGATGGAACACGTGCTCGATCCGGCCGTCGCGCAGCAGCAGGGTCAGGCGGCGCAGGAAACTCTCCTTGCCCGCCACAAATGTTGGCAGCCTCCAAGCCTCGCGCAATCTGCCCTCCACATCGCAGAGCACATCGAACGGCAATTTCAGCCGCTCCACCATCTCGCGCTGATGCTCCGTGGTCTGCCCACTGACGGCCATCACGCGCACGCCAGCGGCCTTGAACGCCGCGTGGTGATCACGAAACCCTTCCAGCTCAGGCGTCGATCCGTGCGCGCCCAGAAGTTCGTCCCATTCCGCCGGGTTCGGCAGTCCGGGCCGGCCGGTCCAGGGATAGACGGCCACGACCGTCCGCCCCGGGATTGCAGCGGGATCGACATACTCCCAACCTGCCGTCGTAGGCAGCGCAACGCCGGTCAACCGCTCGCCGGCCTTCAGATGCGCGATGCCGCCATCGTCCAGCGGCGGTGTCGCCGTGGCGTCCGCCACCCAATAGTCGTAGCGCCCCACGGTTTCGAAACCGAAGCTGCGATAGAGCGCGATCGCCCCGGCATTGTCCGCGCCAACCTGCAGATGCAGGGTATGCGCCCCTTCGCCATGGGCCCAATTTTCGATGCCGCCGAGGATCGCCCGCGCCCCGCCGCGCCGCCGCGTTTCCTCACGACTGGCGATGCATTCCACCGTAGCGATGCCGTCCTCGATGACGCCGAGCCCGCAGGAAAACGTGATGCCCTTGCGCCGGCAGCGCACATAGGCGCGCGGCTCAGGCAACAGCGCGAGGATGTCGGGCGCTATCCGGCGGCGCTGCTCGTCGAGCACACCGAACCAGACTTTCAGCCATTGCGGGGTCGGGAACGGCGACCACTCGACGCCCTCCAGGTCGGGTTTGCGGGCCTGCGTCGCCTTGGCCATGATGAGCGCGCTCGACTCGACGGTATAGCCGCGCGCTTTCAACGCATCCTTCAAATCTCGCGGCTCGCTCACCTCCGAAATCCGGAAGCGCGCGCGCCGGCCGCGCAACTGGTAGTAGTGCTCGACCTTGGCGATGGATGTGGCGACGTCGCCGCCGTCGTAATCCAGCGTGAAGGTCGAATTGCTGCGCCCGAAGCCGCCACCGGACGCACGCCACACCCAGCCGTCGACATTGGCGCTCTCCAGCGCCGGCCAGGCGAAGAATCCCGCCCGCTCGACGCGGCGAAGGTCGTCGCGATAGGGAATGGGTGGGGAAGGCGTGGTCATCGGGTCCCCCACGGCGCCAGCGCGACCGCCTCGTCATCCCCGCGAAGGCGGGGATCCATGCAAGCTTCGGCTCCTGCCGTGCTCGCAGTCCGGGTGCAGGCCGCAAATCGACGCCTTGCCGTGGTGTCGCAGCGGGCCCACTTCGGGTATGCATGGCTCCCCGCCTGCGCGGGGATGACGATGGCAAAGTGTGCTTTGCGAGCCCCCCGCATCATTCGTCCCCCTTGCCGCGGCCGCGCAGCACGCGGCCCTTCTCGCGGTTCCACTCGCGCTCCTTGGTGGCGGCGCGCTTGTCGTGCGCCTTGCGGCCCTTGGCCAGCGCCAACGCCATCTTGGCGATCCCCCGCTCGTTGAAATAGATGCGCAACGGCACCAGCGTCATGCCCTCGCGCGAAATGGCGTTCATGAGCTTGGCCGATTCGCGCTTCTTCAGCAGCAGTTTGCGCCGCCGCTTGGGCTCGTGATTGAAGCGGTTGGCCTGCGTGAAGATCGGGATGGTGGCGTTGATCAGCCACAGCTCGCCGTCCTCGTCGGTGGCGTAGCTCTCGGCGATGGTCGCCCGCCCCAGCCGCAGCGACTTCACCTCCGAGCCGTGCAGCACCAGGCCAGCCTCGTAGACATCCTCGATGGAATAATCGAAGCGCGCGCGGCGGTTCTCGGAGACGGTTTTGTGGGTGTCGGTGGGTTTGTCGGCCATGGGCGAGGGGTAGCGGAGTTGGGTGGGGCGGGCAAGGGGTGGGGACATGATGGTCATCGGCAGCCTGGCGCGGGATTAGGGGATTGTCACAGGCCTATCGCTGCCGATGAGCTTCGTGTCCCCAGTGTCTGCGGCACGTAGACGACTGGGGACACGAAGCTCATCTTCGGCGCCGGCACATTGCCTTACGCCGCACCGTCCCGATGCCGCCAAAGATGACCATCATGTCCCCGAGCCGCGAACCGCGAGCCGGCCGCCAGCGACGACGTGACGAAGCAACGCACACGGCGGCCGGCTCCCGGTTACGGGAGTCGCCGTGCGCCACCAAGAAGGGGTGCGGGGTCAATCGAAAGCCGCGAATTGGTAGTAGGAAGTGCGGCTTTCGATCGCCCCGCCAGCGTTTTTGCGATCCCTCCGTCGCCACGTTACCTGTGGGCTGCTCCACGCTCCGGAATCTCACCCGAAGCGAGCGACGGCGGCCGCCGGGCCTTGAGGTGTGCGGCACCCCGGCCCAGTCGCTGCCCCTCCCCCAGCAGTTCGAGACGCCCTCGAGTGCATCCCTGTAGGGGAAGGTGAGTAGAAGGTGGGGCATGTGAGAGTATTTGTCAAGTATTACTCATAATTTTCTGTCGATTATAAGTATATCTGGTGAATACTCATGCATTTCTGGCGAAGTATTTGCGGAGGAACCGTAGGGCGCAATAGCGTTTCGCGTATTGCGCCGTCGCGCAGCAAACGCCGCGGACGCCGCCGTGAGGTCCGCGCCCGGTCACGGCGCAATACGGCCGAAGAGGGCCTATTGCGCCCTACGGTTCGGCGGTCGCTCTTGCGCCCCGCCACACACTCCGTCTACGGTGCGTCATGCCGAACTATCGCCGCATCTTCGTCCCCGGTGGCTGCTATTTCTTCACGGTCAACCTGCTCGACCGCCAAAGCCGCCTGCTCGTCGACCACATCGGCCCCTTGCGCGACGCTGTCCGCGACACCCACGCGCGCTTTCCCTTCGTCATCGACGCCATGGTGATCCTGCCCGACCACCTGCACGCAGTCTGGACCCTGCCGCCGGGCGATGCCGATTTCTCCGTTCGCTGGCGCTGGATCAAGATCCGGTTTTCGCGCGCGCTGCCCAAGACCGAGCGGCTCGATCCGGTCCGGCTGGCGCGCGGCGAACGCGGCATCTGGCAACGGCGCTATTGGGAGCATGTCATCCGCGACGAGCGCGATTTCAGGAAGCATATTGAGTATTGCTGGTTCAATCCGGTCAAGCACGGCCACGTCGCCAAGGTGGAGGATTGGCCGTATTCGTCGTTCCACCGCGATCATCGCGATGCGCCGGGGCCGGGGGATTTGGAACGGGCGATGGCGGAATTTGCGCGGGCAACGTCGGGCGATGTGTTTGGGGAGCGGGAGTGAACCGTGGAACCGTAGGGCGCAATAGCGTTTCGCGTATTGCGCCGGAAGCGAGCGCCGTCGTTAGAGGATCAAGCGGATCGAGAACGACAACCCGCCTTGACGAGATTTGTGCGACGGCCTTGCGACTGCGTCCGGGGGGAGTGGGGCGGCACTGCAGGATCGCCGAGGTATCCTGAATGTTCGCCGCGCGAAAAAGGGCGTCAAAGCTTCTATTTCAAGACGGGTGACTTGGTGCCATGTGCGTGGCCCTGCAAATTCCAGTTGACTGCCAGTTTTCGGACGTGATTCGTAGTTGCTGAGCAGCGTTCGGAGCGAGGAACTATGGTGGGAGCCCGCAAGGAAGAGTTTCCGCCACTGTTGGACGTTGGGTTCCATCGAATGAACGTCGAAAGCCTTCGAAGACTTTGCGTCACACGTTTTTCAGCGTCGATCACCCGTCCCGCGATAATGGGGAATCTCGTAACGCTGATCGAGTTGATCAACCAAAAGGCGATCGTTGGCGAAATCTGGATCGATGGGAGCTTCCTGACTGAAAAGTTAAACCCCGACGACGTTGACCTGCTGCTGATCGTCAAAGCTGACACATTTCGAGCGTTCACTGCCGAGCAGCGCAACTTTTTCGATTGGTACCGAAAATCAAGGCTTTATGAACAATACAAGTGCGACAACTACGCTCAGATCGTCGAAAGCGGCGAATCGGCGAGTGACTGGCTCAGCGCCTACTGGCTCCGACAGTTCGGGTTTAGCCGAGCCAACGAAATGAAGGGCTTGGCTGTGATTGATGTGCCGTTTCTGGTGATGCCATGAATTCGATACGAAGGTTGTTAGATGACTTGCGGGATACTGACGCCGTGTCGCAGCGGTTGAAGTTAGTTTCTGAAACTCGTCCGGATGATGATATTTTGCGTATCAACGCCGAATCTCTTGAGAAGCGGCGCAGCGATCTCGTCTGGCATTTGGACAAAGAACTTAAGGCGGAACAGCACGATTATATCGGCTATTCGATTGAACGCGGAGCTGAGAATTATCCCGCGTCTGCGGTAGCAAAGTCTGTTCTTGCATTTCAAGAAGTATTTACGGCGATCTTCGATGCGCTACGCACGAAGCCGAAAACGCGATACCGTCCAAGCCATGAAAATATTGCATTGTCCTCGATGAATTTCGCTTCGGCTCGGTCTGGATCGGTGGCCATATCGATGCATATTCCAAATGAGCGAATGCTGCTTATCGAGTCCGACCTCGACCTAACGTTTTCAAGAACATTCGAGCTGCTGGCGGCGCGCCGTCAGAGTGAGTTCCGGGAGTTGGTCAAAGTTGTTGGTGTCGCTGCTATCTCCAAGGCTTATAGCTGGGCCGAAGTCAGTGCGCAGTATGGATTGGACACTTCCATCCGGTGGGGCAAGACCTACCGCGAAGCCCGTCAATTCGACATCTCATCCGGGGATGCTGTCGTTGTGAAGGAAGCCATCGAAGCGACGAGTGAAAAAAGTGAAAGGCTCGTGACGTACGAATGCATTCTAGAAGGCATTGACCCTGTCAGATCATATTTTCACATCGTGCTCTCAGATGGTATGAAAATTACCGGCAACACCGATATCGACTTTCCACAAATCGAATGGACAACTAAAAAGCACTACAAGGCCGTGGTCGAAGAGCGGTCTGTCATTAAGTTTTCGACTGGCGAGTCATCTACGACGCAGACCTTGCGTTCGCTGGAGCCAGCCGGTGACGCGGCCGAGGTCGTCGAAATGTTATCGTGAGGCAACTCCCGTTGCCTCACCCCACCCCCACCACCCGCATTGCCTCATCCACCACCTTCCGCGCGCCCTCGCTCACTGGCGCCAGCGGCAACCGCGCGTCCGGCTCGCACATTCCCAGCTTCGACACCGCGTACTTCACCGGCCCCGGGTTGGTCTCCACGAACAGCGCGTCGTGCAACGGCAGCAGCCGGTCCTGCAGCTTCAGCGCCGCCGCGTAGTCGCCGCGCAGGCACGCCGCCTGGAACTCCGCGCACAGCTTCGGCGCCACGTTCGACGTCACCGAGATACACCCCTGGCCGCCGTGGGCGTTGAAGCCGAGCGCCGTCGCATCCTCGCCTGAGAGCATAACAAAGCCCTCCCCCAGCCGTGCGCGCTGCTGCGAGGCGCGGTTCATGTTGGCGGTGGCGTCCTTGATGCCAACGATCTGGGGCAGCTTGACCAGCCGGGCGAGGGTGTCGACGGAGATGTCGGTGATGGTGCGGCCCGGCACGTTGTAGACAATGATCGGGATATCAACGGCCTTGGCGATGGCCTGGTAGTGCAGGAACATGCCCTCCTGGGTCGGGCGGTTGTAATAGGGGCAGACCGTCAGCACGGCGTCGGCGCCGACCTTCTTGGCGTGGCGCGTGAAGTCGATGGCCTCGTCGGTGGAGTTGCTGCCCGCGCCCGCGATCACCGGGACGCGTCCCGCCGCGACCTCGATGCAGAGTTCGACGACGCGCTTGTGCTCGGCGTGGGAGAGCGTCGGGCTCTCGCCTGTCGTCCCTACCGGAACGAGCCCGCTCGTGCCCTCGGCGATCTGCCACTCGACGAATTTCTGGAACGCCTTCTCGTCCACCTTGCCGTTCTTGAACGGGGTGATCAGAGCCGTGAATGAACCGCGTAGGCGTTCGTTGAGCGTCATGGCGCCCGTCCCTCCTGGTGATGCTTTGCGCGCGACAATAGGGGAGGGCTTGGGTCGTCGCAACAGGCCGTAAACGGGGACAGTTTACCTATTTCCACGCGCCATGGTCTGGCGTGTCCGAGAGCGGTGAGGAAATAGGTATACTGTCCCCGTTTACCCGCGCCCGGCGGCCGGCGCGCGGTTACGCGTGTCGCCGGGCGCCAGCAAGAAAGTCACAGGATCGACATGCTTATCCGATTCACTATGGTATCGAATCTGTCCGCGACGGTGATGGCGCGCGCAATCAAACGGGATGACCGATGACGGCTGCAAAACGAGTGACCGGTCTGGTGGCGGTGCTGTTCGCCGCGGTGCTGGCGGTGCAGCCGGCTGCCGCGCAACGCTCGGCCGCGCTCGATCAGGCGCTGCTGCCGCTGTTTGCGCAGCTGCCCTCCGACGACGACCTGGCCAAGGTCAAAGAGGCCATCGCAGCGGTCGGGCGCAACGATCTCGATACCGCTGGCGGAATCGCGGGCACCATTGTCGATCCGGTGGCGCGCAAGCTGGTGCGCTGGGCCGAGCTGCGCAGCGGGCGCACCTCGGGCACGCCCGAGGAGATCGAGGATTTCCGCCGCCAGAACCCGCATTGGCCGGGCGTGACATTGCGCGCCGAGGCCGAGGAAGGGTTGCTGATCGATGGCGAGCCGGAGCGGATTCTCGCCTTCTTCAGGGACGGCAAGCCCGAGACGGGCGCCGGCAAGGCCGCCGTGGCGGTGGCGCTGCTGGGCCGGGGCGATCTCAATAAGGCGACCAAGCTGGCAGTGGACGCCTGGCGCAACGAGACCATGAGCGACGATGCCGAAAAGGCCGTGCTGACGCGGCTCGACCGGGTGCTGACGCCGGCCGATCATAAATATCGTGCCGATCGCATTCTCTATGCCGATACCCAATACGAGGGCGTGCGCGCGCTGCGCATTGCGGCTGTCAACCGGCTGATGCCGAAACTCACCGAAACCGACCGCGCCAAGATCGCGGCGCGGCTGGCGGTTTATCGCTGCGGCAACGGCAAGGGGTGTCTTGCCGGCGCGCGCAAGCAGATGGCCAAACTACCCGTCGAGGCCCAAAAAGACTGGGGCGTGTTCTTTGCCAAGGCGATCATGCTGCGCAAGTCGGGTGCGGCGCAGCAGGCCTGGCGCACCATGCTCTCGGCCACCACCGATCCCAAGCAGGCCATCACGCTGGACCAATGGTGGGACGAGCGGCGCGCCAACGCCTATGCCGCGCTGTATGGGCGCGACTATCAGGCCGCCTACCGGCTGGCGGCCGAGCACGGGCCGCTCTCGGTCAATCCGGGCAAGGAAGCCGAGTTCATCGCGGGTTGGATCGCGCTGCGCTTCCTGAAAGACCCAAAGCGCGCCATCACGCATTTCACCAACATGCGCGCCATCGCCGATGGGCCGGTAAGTCTTGCGCAATCGGAATACTGGCTCGGCCGCGCCTATTCGCAGGCCGGCAATGCCAAGACGGCGACCCCGCATTACGTCGAGGCGGCCAAGAACTTCAATACCTACTACGGCCAGATCGCGCGCCAGACGCTGGACAAGACGGCGAGCAGCATGGCGGTGCCGGAGATCCCAGTTCCAAAGGCCGATCTCATCAAGCGCTTCGTGACCGACGACGCCACCCGTGCCCTGGTGATCGCAGCCAAGGCCGACCTGATCGACCTGATGCGCGCGTTCATCGGCGACCGCAAGGAGCGCATGGCCAATGAACAGGAGGGTGCGCTGATTGCGCATCTGGCGCTGACGCTGGGCGATACGCAGATGGCCGTGAAAGTCGGCAAGACGGCGCTGGAGCGCGGCTACTTCGGCCTGACGCACTACGCCTATCCGACCGTCGCCATCCCCGCCTTCGAGCCCTTGCGGCCGCTGACCGAGCCGGCGCTGACCTATGCGATTGCGCGCCAGGAGAGCGAGTTCAACACACTGATCAAGTCGCCGGTGGGCGCGCGCGGCATTCTGCAGATCATGCCGGCGACGGCCAAGGGCGTGTGCCGGCAGTACAAGCTCAAGTGCGAAGTCGGCAAACTGACGGCGGATCCGTCCTACAATGCGCGCCTCGCCACCGCTTATGCCGCCGATATCACGGAGGATTTCCGCGGCTCCTATATCATGGGCATCGCGGCCTATAATGCCGGGCCGGGACGGGTGCGCGGATGGGTCGACAAGATCGGCGATCCGCGCGAGCCGGGCGTCGATCCGATCGACTGGGTCGAGATGCTGCATCTCGACGAGACGCGCGACTACGTGAAAAAGGTGATGTCGAACATCCAGGTCTACCGCGCCGAACTGGACGATCCGGCCAAGGCGCTGCGCATCCGCACCGATCTGTTGCGCGGCCGCGCGGCACCCGCGACTGCCGCCAATTGAGCGCCTGAGCGCAATCGGCAACGCCTCCCCAGAAATCGCTGCTGCCTCGTTTACGCCACATTGCGGATCGCCGCCAACCTGTGCCAGTTTCCGCCTGAACCGGCATCGGGGACGGGCGGCCGGCAGGGGCACAGTTTGGCAATGTGGCAGGACTACAAATTCTCGGTGCGTGACGGCGCACGCCTGTTCGGCCGGCGCTATTCAAGCGGCCACAGCGCACGGCGGCCTGTGCTCTGCCTGGCCTCGCTCGGCGGCAATTGTGCCCACTTCGACAGTCTCGCGCGCCAGTTGAGCGCCGCCGGCCCCGAGCAGCGCGACGTCTATTCACTCGACTTTCACGGCCGCGGCTTGTCGGATCGCGGTGGGCGGCGGGGCGATGCCTCGTTGCTGGCCGACGCCGAGGACGCCTTGGACTTCATGACGCTGACGGGACTTCGGCAGACCGTGCTGTTGGGCTCGGGCCATGGCGGACAGGTGGCCATGCTGATGGCGGTGCTGCGTCCCGGGGCGGTTTCGGGCGTGATCCTCAACGATGCTGCGCCGGAGTTTGAGCCCGAGGGCGTTGCACGCGTGGTGGGCGAGATCGCCAGTCTGCCGCTGCCGGCCAGCTTCGCTGACGCCGCGCATATGCTGCGCCTGATGCAGGGCGCAACCTATCCACGCCTCAGGTCCGAGGACTGGATGGAGCTGGCGCGCGCGCAGTATCCCGAGCGCGATGGCAAGCCGGTTCGGCCCCACGACGCCGCGCTGGCGCGCTACTACTCGCTGACCGGCAATGGTGAAGCGCGGCAAACGCTGTGGAGCCAGTTCGCCACGCTGAAGCGGTTGCCGGTGCAGTTGCTGCATGGCGAGCTGTCGCACATGATCAGCAAGTCGACCATTGCCCGCATGGCGGATCTGCACCCCAGGCTCGAAGTGGTGAAGGTGCTGGGCGAAGGTCACCCGCCACTGTTGCGCGACCGCGCCTCGCAAGGCGCCATTGCTCTCTACCTGGCGCGTGGCGAGTACCGCGATCAGCGGCCCGAACCGCAGCTCAAAGCCGTGGCTTAGGCAACTCGTAACAATAAGCGCGGCAGCTCCCAGCGCTACTGTTCGAACCAAAACCCCGCAGTATCGTCACCCCGGCGCAGGCCGGGGCCTGCCCGAGGCGATGGCAAGGAGCGCCGGTGCGATACAAAAAAGCGTGTCTTACCAGCAGCTTGGACAGGTCCCGGCCTGCGCCGGGATGACGTTCGGGGATGTTGCTGCGTGAATAGGCGATAACTGATTCACGTATTGATGAAGCTGTCCTTGGCGCTAGCCATTGCTCAATTCCCAGAGCGCGTCGGTCAGTACCTTGGCTCCATTCAGAGCACTGGCGGCATCGATGCTTTCCGCCTCGCTGTGGCTGACACCGCCGTGGCACGGGATGAACACGATGCCGCTGGGACATGCCCGACCAGGCTCTTTGCGTCGTGCCCGCCGAGTGAGACCAGTGGCATCTGTGTGAGGCCCAGACGCTCGGCGCAGGTTCGCATTACCTGCTGCAGCCCAGCGTCGAACTCGACTGAGGGGCTTATTTCCAGATCCGTCATGGTCGCGGCGCAGGGCTTCTTTTCGCTTTCGCAAACCAGCCGAATGGCCTCGCCCAGCCGCGCCAGAACCAGATTGTCCCGGTGCCGGATATCGATCGAGAAGCGCGTTTCGCGCGGCACAACCGACGGCGCGTTCGGCTCCACACTCAGTTGCCCAACCGTGAATGTCACGTCTGGTGCGGCATAGAAATCTTCCAGCGACGAAATGATCCGAACGGTGGCGCTCAACGCATCGCGCCGCCGGTGCCGCGGCATGCTACCGGCGTGGGCCGCCTCACCCTCGACGTGGACGCTGTACCGGCGTACGCCCTGCATCGCAGTGACAATGCCGATCTGGCAACCGCTATCGTCCAGCGTCGGCCCCTGCTCAAGATGGGCTTCCAGATAGGCAGCACATGGAAAGCCCAGCGCGATCCGCGGCACCTCGGCAAAGGTGGCGCTCAGGTGGCTGAGGGCCGGGGCAACCGACACCCCATCCCGGTCATGGACGTCAAGAATACGATGGAGTGGACACTCGCCGGCAAACGTCGCCGATCCCATATAGCCAGGGCTAAACGTGTCCCCTCGCCGTTCATCCAAAGCGCTGCGACGATCGGCCGGCGCGGCGTCGCCCCGGATGCCGCGACTGCAGCCAGCGCTTCCAGAGCTGCCAGCATTCCGTAGCTTCCCGAGTATCTGCCGCCATTGAGCTGACTGTCGAGATAGGAGCCGGTGAGAACGGGCGCGTCGTTTGGGTGACGGCCTGGCAGCCGGAAGAACAAGTTCCCGGCTGGATCGCTTGCGGCCCCCAGGCCGGCATCCTGCGCCCAGTTCAGCAGCTGTCGACGCGCCGCAAACTCCGCTGGCGACAGCGCCGGTCGCGATACGCCGCCGGAAGGCGTAGCGCCAATGCGCCAGCGCCTCCAGCCGCTGCCACAAGCGCGAACCATCGACGAATTTTGATGGGTACGGAGCATTCATGGGATCGATTGGCAAAGCATGTCTCGTGAGGAAGGTGCAAAGGTCGATCGCGAGCCATGACAGGCCGAATTGGCCCATTGCGTCCCTCCGAGCCGCTAAGGTGCAGCCGCGGCAGTCAGAGCGTCCCATCGGACACGGTCGCCAGCCCGCGCCAAGTGCAATGCAATTGCGCCAGATCTAGGCGCGAATTGCGACAAACTTCGAGTGCCCCATGCGGCCGCACCAACTCGACCGTCAATTCAATCTGACTGCTGAGCAATCCACGCGCTTTACGCCTCGCCGTGACCATACCGGTTTGCAGCCATGACCGCAGGCGACATGACAAAGACCGCCAGGATGTTGGTGAGCCCGGCCACGAGGTCGCCGGCACCTTAGACCTTCCGGTCTCTTGAGGCACCTGGGTTGGCGCCTAGGTGGGGGGCGCCCGAAAGTCGGCTAGACCCGTGCGGCGTCTCACGGCGTCTAAGCTGGGTCAGATCCAACCAAACCGATGACAGCAGATGCGAGAGTTCCGGCGCCAGCAGGCTGTAGAGCACGATGCTGCCCCACAGGCCGACTCCAAGCACGAAAATGGCTGGCACCGCCGCCAGCGCCAGCTTGATCAGCTGCCACACCAGACTAAGGAAGGGGATGTTCACGGCGGTTATCGTCACAGGTTGGACATCCAGGTGAAACTGCAAGGGTTCGCGCCGAGTTGCTCCGCCTTGCGCAAGGTCTTGGGCAGGGCCCTCGTCATAACGGGCGCGAACTCCACCTCGGCGGGTCGTTCGAAGATGATTTTTGCTTGCGACATTGTTGCAACCTGAAGGTTGCGCCCCTATCAATCGAGCGATCGCCAAGGTCTGTACCGTGCCTCCGCAACAGCGGCCACGAGTTCCGGCCAATAAGGCGAATGGCGACGAGATTTGCATTGGCAGAAAAGGCCGTCGCCATGGATTTGAAACGTCTTATACGTACCATCCCCGATTATCCGAAGCCGGGCATCCAGTTTCGTGACATCACGACGTTGCTTGGCGACGCCGAGGGCTTCCGCGAAGCGGTGAAAGCGCTGGCCGAACCTTTCGAGACCAAGCGCATCCAGGCGGTGGCCGGCATCGAAGCGCGCGGCTTCATCCTAGGCGGCGCGGTCGCCGACCGATCGGGACGGGATTCGTTCCGATCCGCAAGAAAGGCGAGCTGCCGCACAAAACCATCGGCCAGGACTACACGCTGGAATACGGCGTTGACGTCATAGAGATGCACGAAGACGCCATCGATCCGGGCAAGCAGGGGTGTCATCGACGATCTTATTGCCACGGGGGGAACCGCTGAGGCGGCGGCCAAGCTGATCCGTAAATCGGGT
>CAVTAS010000012.1:0-119608 GCA_963732765.1 uncultured Alphaproteobacteria bacterium
CGCAAGGAGTTGCAGCGCCTGCTGACGGCACGCGGTTTGACGGTGAGTTCGCAGGATGGCGTAATGAAGACGAAGTCCACCAAAGCTCTTAAGGCATACCAGCAAAGCAAAGGTAGCGCGCCGGCGGATGGATTTCCTAGCATGAAGGTTCTGGAGGCGCTGAGAAAAGATGAGCACTCCTGACGTCATATGGCGGCGCGTCGTCCTGGCTTTCGTTCTGCAGGCCGTATGGGCCGTTGGTGCCGCACAGATGGCCCATGCCAAGTCCGCATTTGCCAGCTACCTCACGCCGTTTCCGCCCAAGGAACGCTACAAACTGGTGGTGTTCGGCAATTCTTTTGGCGCCGGGTTGGCGACTGCCCTGGCCGCCGATCTCGCCCCGCAGAAGATCGATGTGGTCAACAAAGCGCTGCCCTGGCTAGGCCTTGCCCGCAACGACGCCAATGAGTGGGACAGAGCGGTCGACGCCACTACCCCGGCCGACGAATTCCAGATCGCCGTGGTGGTGTTCGGCGCCGATGATCGCGTCGCGATCCGGGGTCCCGAGCAGCGGCTGGAGTTCGGCACTCCGGCTTGGAAGCAGGACTACTTGCGCCGCATCGATACGTTTTTGAAGTCGTTGCGTAACCGCAAGGCGGCAGTCTACTGGCTGGGATTGCCGCCGATGCGCGGCGAGAACTCCAGTAATGCCGCGCGCAGATGCTGAACGCCATGTTCGTCGAGCGGGTCCGCCTGAGCGGGGCGAAGTACATCGACAGCTGGGACGCGTTCGTCGACGCGTCCGGCGCCTATGTCGATTTTGGCCCCGACCTGACCGGCAACATGCGCCAGTTGCGGCTGAACGACGGCGTGCACCTGACGGTTCCAGGCAATCAGAAGCTGGCGAGCTTGGTTGAGCGTGAAATCGGCCACGATCTGGCCGTGGCGCAGCGCGAACGCGACGTGCCGCTGGCGGGCGACGAAGCCGAGCAGCGCAATGTGCGTGACGATAGCCTGCCGCGGGGCGCAGGCGCGGCCAAGCCTTCGGCGCCCGGCAAATCCGGCAAGGATGCCGCCGCCGACAATGGCACTCTGCGCTGGCCGGCGAGGCTGGTCAGCCAAACAAGACCATCACCATTTTTCGGCCCGCCATTCCAGGGGCAGTGCTGGCAAGCATCCTCTCGACCCCGGGCGTCCCGGTCGCTGACCCCGGCCATACGCTGCCGGCCGATCTGCTGGGCGGTTACACCGTGCTGAGTTCGGTCGCGACCTCCGCCGATATGCAGAGCGCGCGGGCGTCAACAGCAGCCGCTGACCGAGAACATCCCCTTCTTCAAGCTGCTGATCCGCGGCGACGGGCTGACCACGCGACCCGGCCGCGCCGACGACTTCCAATGGCCGCGGGCTGGCCAAGCCTCGGTCACCGGCACTGTCACTTCCACCGCCGCCACCGATACGTCGGATTAGAGCCGACAGGGCGAACAGTGTTGCGCTTGGTCCAGAAGTGCACGAACTTCCGCAAAGACATCGCGGAACATGGTTCGGTGAGCACGCCGGTATTGGTGTTGTAGCGCGAACAGTGATAGCTATCGATCAGTACACGTCCGTCATGCAATTCGTGCACGTTGCCGTGACCGAACGGATCGCCGGCCTTGCGAACGCCCAGCGCCGACAGCACGCTGTCATGCGCGATCTTGCCCAGCGCTACCATCACGTGCAGTCTCGGCAAAGCTGACATCTGCTCCGTCAAGAAACGCCGGCAGGTGGCCGCTCCTCGCCCGTCGGCTTGTTCTGCGGCGGCACGCAGCGCACGGCGTTGGTGATCATGCAGTCGATCAGCTGCAAGCCGTCCGCGGGATCGGCCTTGAAGATGCCGGAAGCGAAACCGAATTCGATCAGCGTCTTGTAGAGGAGATCTCCAGCATAATCGCCCGTGAACGGCCGGCCGGTGCGGTTGGCGCCCTGCAGATCCGGGGCGAGGCCAACGATCAACAATCGCGCGTCCGTCCCGCCGAACGAGGGGACGGGCGCGTTGTGAAAGCCGGGATAGGCCACCCGGTTGTCGCGCCGGAAGTCCGCCAACCGTGGGCACAGCTGACAATCGGCCGAGGGCTCGCTTGCGCTCATCAGTTGGCGTCGGGGAAATCGTCGTCGTCCTGCCCGCGCCCGCCAGCCACAACCGGACCGGCGCCAACCGGCGTACGAGCCGGAGCATAGCGTGGAGCCGCATCGCGCTGCGCCCGCACCGACGGATCGCGACCGATCAGGTTGGCCATGTCCGACAAGTCGATGAACTGATCGGCTTGGCGGCGCAGTTCGTCTGCGACCATCGGCGGCTGGGTATGCAGCGTCGAGATCACGCTGACGCGCTTGCCCTTCTGCTGCAGGGCTTCAACCAATGAGCGGAAATCGCCATCGCCGAGAACAACACGATATGGTCGAGATGATCTGCCAGTTCCATGGCGTCGACCGTCAGCTCGATGTCCATATTGCCCTTGATCTTGCGCCGGCCGGTGGCGTCGGTGAACTCCTTGGTCGGCTTGGTCACCATGGTGTAGCCGTTGTAGTCCAGCCAATCGATCAGTGGGCGGATGGAAGAATATTCGTCGTGCTCGGCCAGCGCGGTATAGTAGAGCGCGCGGATCAACTGGCACTTGCCGCGGAACATGGTCAGCAGCCGCTTATAGTCGATGTCGAAGTTGAGCGCCTTGGCCGTGGCGTAGAGATTGGCGCCATCGATGAACAGCGCAACGCGCTCGTTCGGGTAGAAGTGCATGAACATCACCTTCGTGTTGTGCAATGAGCCGTCGATCCGGGAATGTGGAGCGAGAAACGGTTGCGATCCTGAAACAGTCCGTATGTAAGCGAAAGGGGAAAGTCTGCAAAGGGTTGCTGGATGCTTGATGACAGAAATGTGCTGTTGGCGTTTGGCGGCAACGAGGCGGGCGCCTGGGGTGAACCGGACGAGGCCATCGAACGCGCGCTGGCCGAACTCGATCGCGGGGCGTGCTCGTGACCCGGGTGTCGCGGCTGATCTCGACCGAACCGATGGGGCAGCCGGGCAGGCGCGCTATGCCAATGCAGTCGCGGCTGCGCAGACGCGCCTTGCGCCGGAAGCGCTGCTGATGCTTTTGAAGGCGTTGGAGTCGAGGCCGGCCGCCGCCCCGGCCCGCGCTGGGGGCCGCGCCCACTCGACATCGACATCCTGGACTACGCTGGGATCATCCAAGGCTGGGAGACACCGCACGATCCTGAACATCCCGCTGATCTGGTGCTGCCGCATCCTGAGTTGCACAAGCGCATGTTTGTTCTTGAGCCATTGGTCGAGATCGCTCCGGGGTGGCGGCATCCGGTGATGGGGGAGACAGCCGTCGGTTTGATGGCGCAATTGCGAAAGGCGCTGTAGGCGCGACCCGTGGGTCGCGCTCTATCAGCGAGTCCCTTGCCCAAGGGCGACCCACGGGTCGCCTATGCCTCGCACCTGCCGCCACCACACACTCGCCACAATTGCCGTCTTGCACAAGCCGACAAAGTGCTGTAACCGGCACGTTCCCAAATCCCCACCCATGCCCTAAGGAGTCCCAGGATGGCGCGCGTCACCGTCGAGGACTGTGTTGACAAGGTTCCAAACCGCTTCGAGCTGGTGCTGGTCGCAGCCCACCGGGCCCGCTCCATCGCCGGTGGCTCGGCGCTCACCATCGAGCGCGAGAACGACAAGAACCCGGTCGTGGCGTTGCGCGAGATCGCCGACGAGACGGTCGAGCCCGATGACCTGAAGGAAGACCTGATCCACTCGCTGCAGAAGTTCGTCGAAGTTGACGAGCCTGAGGGTGAGAACACGCCGATGATCCCGGCCGCCCCCGACCGCGGGCCCACGCTCGGACGCGACGACCGCCGCCGCGACACCGAAGTCGACCGCGTGCAGATGACGGAAGAAGAAGTCCTGCGCGGGCTCGAGAGCATGATCCCGATCGAGGCCAGCGCCTCGACGGCGCGGCAGCGGTAGTTGACTTCCCTCTCCCCTGCGCACTTGCGCGGGGGAGAGGAGACCGCGTCTCGAAGGCGCACCTTTGCGCCAAGAGCCACGCGGTCAGTGAGGGGCAGCCGCTGACTCGCTTTGCTTCGCGCAAGGCACCGATCAAGCGTCTGCTCATCCGGCCTTGTTTCTTCGGCGCTCTGGCGCCTCGGCGGCCACCTTCTCCCCCTGAAGAATGGGGAGAAGGAAGAGCTACCCCTTACCCAAACCGCGCGCTAACATTCGTGGCCCTGATTTGGAGTCCACGAAAGTTCTGCGCCGCCATGATGCGCCAATACGAGCTCGTAGAACGCGTACTCGCCTACGATCCCAAGGCGGACGAGGCGCTGTTGAACCGCGCCTATGTGTACGCGATGAAAGCGCACAAGAACCAGCAGCGCGCCTCCGGGGACCCATACTTCTCGCATCCCCTGGAAGTGGCGGCCATCCTCACCGAGCTGAAGCTCGACGACGCCACCATCGCCACGGCGCTGCTGCACGATGTCATCGAGGACACCGACGTCACGCGCGAGGAGATCGACAAGCAGTTCGGCCCGGAGATTGGCGCGCTGGTCGAGGGCCTGACCAAGATCAAGAAGCTGACCTGGTCACCAAGCAAGCCGAGCAAGCCGAAAACTTCCGCAAGCTGCTGCTGGCGATTTCCAGCGACGTGCGTGTGCTGCTGGTCAAGCTCGCCGACCGTCTGCACAACATGCGCACGCTCGAATACATGCGGCCCGACAAACGCAAGCGCATCTCCGAGGAAACTATCGAGATCTACGCCCCGCTCGCCGGCCGCATGGGCATGCAGTGGCTGCGCGACGAGTTGGAGGAGCTGGCGTTCCGCTGGATGCAGCCGGAAGCCTACGCCATGGTGACGAAAAAGCTCGCCGAACTGCGCGCCGCCAACCAGGGGCTGATCGACGAAATCACCAAGACGCTGCGCGAGAAACTGGCCAGCCGCGCCATCCGAGCCGAAGTCTCTGGCCGGGAAAAGAAGCCCTACTCCATCTGGTCCAAGATGGAGCGCAAGCAGATCTCGCTGGAACAGCTATCCGACATTTACGCCTTCCGCGTCACGGTCGATGAGCCGGAGGACTGCTATCGCGTGGTCGGCGTGGTGCATACCAGCTGGCATCTGGTGCCGGGGCGCTTCAAGGACTACATCTCGAATCCGAAGCCGAACGGCTATCAGTCGTTGCACACCACTATCATTGGCCTGCGCCACCGCCGCGTCGAGTTGCAGATCCGCACCGCCAAAATGCACGACATCGCCGAGCATGGCGTTGCGGCGCACGTTCTGTACAAGGATCGCGTCAACGGCTTTCGCCAGGTCGAGGGCGCGCCGGTCGCGGAAGGCAACGCTTACCACTGGCTGCGCCGGCTGGTCGATACGCTGCTGGAGGGCGACAACGCCGAGGAATTCCTGGAGCACACCAAGCTCGAACTGTTCCAGGACCAGGTGTTCTGCTTCACGCCCAAGGGCCGGCTGATCGCGCTGCCGCGCGGGGCGACCCCGATCGATTTCGCCTATGCGGTGCATACCGACGTTGGCAACGGCTGCGTCGGCTGCCGCATCAACGGCATCCATGTGCCGCTGGTCACCGAATTGCGCAATGGCGACGAAGTGACCATCGAGACCACGGCCGCGCGCAATCCGCCGGCCGCCTGGGAGCAGATCGCGCGCACGGGCAAGGCCCGGTCGGCCATCCGCCGCGCCACCCGCGATGCGCAGCGCAAGCAATGGGGCACGCTCGGCCGGCAGATGCTGACGACGGCGTTCGCCAAGTACAATCGCGAGTATACCGACGATATCATCGCCCGCAACATCGGCCGGTTCAGCCAGAAGTCGGTGGACGAACTGACCGCCGCCGTGGGCCGCAGCGAGGTTGCCACGTCAACAGTGGTTGGCGCGCTGATCCCGGAGGCCGCGATCCGTCCCATCGCCCAGCCCGCGCGCGCGCGGCGCAACCGGCTGGAGACCAAGTCCGAAGAGGGCTGGTTCAACGTCGCCAAGAACATCGGCATGAAGTTCCGCTGGCCGGGCAGCGGTGGGGAGGCGCATCAGGACCCCGTCGATCAAGCCTTGAAGATCCGTGGCCTGAAGGGCGATCTTCCCGTCAGCTTCGGCGATGCCGGCGCTGTTCCGGGCGATCGCATCGTCGGCATCATGACGCCGGGCGAGGGCATCAAGATCTATCAGATCCACTCGCCCAAGCTGCAACGCTTCGAGGACCGCAACGACCTCTGGATGGACGTGACCTGGGACATCCCCGAAGATAGCGACGAGCGCTTCCCCGCCACCATCGATGTCTCGGTGCTGAACGAGCCGGGCATCCTGGCCCAGGTCGCCCAGGTGATCGGCGACGCCGATGGCAATATCGATACGCTGCGCATGATGCGGCGCGCCGGCGATTTCACGACCATGCGGATCGGGCTGGAGATCTGGGATTTGGAGCACCTGAACAAGATCATCGCCGGGTTGAAGATCAAACCGGTGGTGAACGCGGTGGAGCGCGTGTTCGACGCGGAGGCTGGGGTGCCGGTGGCGGGAGGGGCGGGTGTTGCAAGGCATTGACGCTAGGACAGGGACCCACCTCTCCCCCACGCCACTTCGCGTGGGGGAGAGGAGACCGGGCCTCGCAGCGCGTTTCAGCGCAAGAGCTGCCCGGTCGGTGAGGGGCAGAAGCTGGCTCCGTTCCTGGCGCAACAGGCGCGAGCTGATAGTCTGCCCGTGCTTCTGCCCCTCATCCGGCGCTGAAACGCGCCACCTTCTCCCCCGGAAAACGGGGGAGAAGAGGGGCCATCCCGCGCGGAGCCCCCTCCCATGATCCTCGGCCTGGGCAACGACCTGATCGACATCCGCCGCATCGAGGCGGCCATCGAGAAATACGGCGAGCGCTTCCTCAATCGCATCTTCACCGACGTCGAGCGCGCCAAGTCGGACGGACGCGCCAACCGCGCCGCGTCCTATGCCAAGCGCTTCGCGGCCAAGGAGGCCTGCTCCAAGGCGCTGGGGACGGGACTGTCGCAGGGCGTCTACTGGCGCGACATGGGCGTGGTGAACCTGCCCAGCGGACGGCCGACGCTGAAGCTGACCGGAGCGGCGGCCGAGCACTTGCGGGCCATGACGCCGGAGGGCTATGAGGCGCGAATCGATCTGACGATAACGGATGATTTCCCGCACGCCCAGGCGATTGTGATCATTTCGGCGCTGCCGACCAAGGCCGATCCACGTTGACTGCTCGCCTTACACGTCGCGGGTATCGAAGATCAACATGTCTGCGCCGCCTGTCGCGAAAATCTGCACATCGGCCGCCGCCATCTGCCCTTCCTGACTGGCGAACGCGTTTTGGATCGCCGCCAGATCGTCGAAGTGCAAGGTCGCGACCAAGTGCACGCCGGAAGCGCCTCCGGGAGAACCAACGGCGCCTTGACTGACGTCGTACTTTCTCAATCCGGGTATCTTCTTTGCTATCGGGATGTGTTTCTCGACGTAGTATTTGTCGAAAGCAGCCGCATCCTTGGGAGTCTTATAAAGTACCACCAAGCGAGCCATAGCATTCCTCCAGAGTTTGAAGACGCCAAAATGGCCAAACGACAGATCGGGCTGCCAGCCTTGCATAGCCAAGTTCAATTCACAACTACCGCCTGTTGCGGTGCGCCCGTTGCGGCCGATCGTTTCTGGCGGCGGAGCAACCCGCTACCCGCCTTCCGCACCAAAAAACACATTCTCGAACTTGCGCCCCTTCGGCAATCGATAGACTGAAAAATCCTTGTCAATCGACGCAACCAACGAAATACCACGCCGCTCGCAGAGCGCGATCAGCGACACATCGGCCAAATCGGCCGGCAGGTCGCGATACTTCTTCATATCCTCGATTATGCGTGGCAGATCCTCCCCGAGGCGATCATCGACTTTCAATGTGATTTCGGCGAATTCCAGGAAGCGAAACAAGTTTGGCTGTATGTCACACAGCATGGCGGCGACCTCACCAACAACCACCGATGTGGTTGTCCATCGCGATGTCCTGGCTCGCAGCGCAAATTCAGACGCCTGTGCGTGATAGCGGTCTGCCGGGTCAAACATTGCGACCATTGGGCCTGAATCAACGGCGATGCTTGGCACGCAACTTTTCCTTGATCCGCGCCTTGTAAGTCGTTGACAAGTCTGTCTCGCCGCTTGGGACCAAGTCCTTGCTCAGCCGCAACCAGGCTTCGTAAGGGTCTTCTTTGGACGGACTGTCAGCGAGCTTCTCAACGACGGCCGAGCGAACGAACTCAGACAGTGTTTCGCCGCTTTGCTCAAGCCGGCGCTTCAGTCGCCCATCGATCTCATCGTCCAATCGCACGGTAATTGTAGGCATGGCCATCATCCAATTCGATCTGTCGTACAATGCACGACAGATCGGCGACGGTTAACCTTGCAGCTCAGACCCGCTCGTCTGCCGCAAGCCCTCCCCGGCTGCCATGGCCATCGGACCCACGCGTCCTTGACCTAACGCAATGCGACCAACCCAAAACAACACCATCACCTCAGGCGAACCGGCATGGGCCGGCACGCCCGCAATGGAGGTTGTGATGGCTGCAGCAGTGGCGTACGCACGATCGCAGGTCGGGTTTGATGAGAGCGCCGCGTGGCGAATGAACCGTTGCGCCAGGGCTACACTCATCGCGGTCGCGCTGGCGCTTACCGTCACGCACACCCTGCCTGCCAAAGCCGCCGATACCCCGGCCGCCAACCGTGGCCTGGAGACCGTGGCGCCCGACAAGGCGCGCGTAACCGGTAAAGTCACCGTCAACTTCGGCTCGCGGTTGGCGACCGGGGCAACCGGTGTCGATGTCTACAAGATCGAAAACATGACGACGGCTGATCTGATGGTGCTGAACGGCACGATCCAGCGCGCCCCCGAACGCAACATGACCTACAGCCTGACCGTCGATGTGTTCAATCCCAAGACGCCCGGCCAGGTCGCCAAGGAAGTCGCGATAATGCGCGGCGATTTGGAGATCAACTCTTCGGGCCGCTATTTGCCTGAACCCGGAAAACTGCGCCTCGACGTGGTCAAGGGACAAAAGACCTCATCGAATTTCCGCGGTGTGCTGAAGGGGCGTGAGATCGTTCGCTGGTGGGACATCGCTAAGCAACTCAAGACGGCGCAAAGGACCGCCACCAAGATCTACAGCCGCGCCATAGGCGGCAAGGTGGTCTCGATCGAGGTCAAGAACCCCGATCCGCTCGGCTTCGATGGGCTGGTGCTGGCGGCCGGGCCGTTCACTTATCTTCCCGAGACGACGGTGCGCGGCAGCCTCGACTATGACTACGAACTGGGCAATTGGCTGACCGACAACCAGGGCCTCAAACTGAGCTACCAGCTGGGCGAGAAGTCGATCACCGACACCATCACGGGATCGATCCGGTTCGTGGAGGAAAAGGGCAGCGCCACTGTCGACGGCAAGCCCGTGCCCTACACCGGCTATTATGAATACAGCCTGCGCTACAACGAGGTAACGCCGGCCGCCGACCAAGCCTTCTTCGACCCCAAGGACTTTGCCGCGCAGGCCGATGCCTTTTTCGACACTGCCGACCAGTCCAAACCGGGCATCTATGGCCGCGCCTATTTCGAGGACAGTGAGGACAACTGCAAGAAAGCCAAGAAGACGGACGACAGCGAGGCCTGTGTCGGACCAACAAAATCGGTTATCAGCTACGATTTGAAGCCCGTCGGCCTGACCTACGCGCAGTTGGCCGCCTGGATGAAGATCGAGCCGCTGGTGATCGGGCCGTTCACGGACGAATAAATCCTCATCATCAGACCGGAAACTTGGCAGTCTGCCGCAGCGCCTCGCCCAGCACCATGGCCGTCGCAACCGCGATGTTCAGGGAGCGCAGGGCGGGGCGCATTGGGATTCGGACGCTCGCGTCCACCACCGCGTGTACATGCTCAGGCGCCCCCGCGCTCTCGCGTCCCAGCAGCAGCACATCGTCGGCACGGAACGCGAACTCCACATACGACCCCGCCGCCTTGGTCGTCAGCAGCACCAACCGCCCCGGCCTCCGCTCGGCCAGAAACACCTCCCACGACCGCCAGCGCGTGAGTTGCGCATGCTCCAAATAATCCAGTCCTGCGCGTCTCAGCGTCTTGTCGGATAGATCGAACCCGGCCGGCTCGATCACGTCGACCGGCACGCCAAGGCACGCGCCCAGGCGCAGGATGGTGCCGGTGTTCTGAGGAATATCTGGCTGGTATAGCGCTATGCGCATATCAACAGTGTCCTTTTGTAGCTCCGACAGGGCAACCCGCCGCATTCTCAACCGCGCCGCCGCATGCCACTTGAGCTGAGCACAGCGCGAAACTAGGGTTCACCTCAGCTTATCCACCTGAGGTCAAAAGGTCGCGCTGCAATCGGCTCCGATATGCGTGCGTGAAGCGTTCAACGTTGACATATTGCGCCGCGACAACGGTTTGCGCCAACGCGCATGCCGCAGCGCCCGAGCGGGCGAGGCGGTGCGCGGGCGAAGGTAAGGAGGCCAGCAATGGCGACGAACACCCAGGCGACGACGGCCGGCCCCCATGACGCGAAAGGCCACGGCGACGCGTCCCACGATGGGCACGCGATGACACGTCGCGATTTCCTGCCCATCATGGCCGGCAGCTGGGCGCTGGTGGGCGGTGCGACCGCGCTCTGGCCGATGATCGACCAGATGAACCCTGACGCCAACACGCGCGCTCTGGCCTCGATCGAGGTTGACCTCGCGCCGATCAAAGCGGGGCAGGCCATCACTGTAAACTGGCAGGGCAAGGCGCTGTTCATCCGCCACCGCACGCCAGAGGAGATCGAGAAGGCCAAGGCGACACCGCTCGACGCGCTTAAGGACACCACGGCCCAGAATGCTGCGCTGCCAGACGATGCCGATGCTAAGGACGAAAACCGCGTCAAGCCAGGTAAGGCCGAATGGCTGGTGCTGGTCGGAATATGCACGCACCTAGGCTGCATTCCCAAGGGGCAGTCGCCCGGCGACGTCAAGGGCGAGTACGGCGGCTGGTTCTGCCCCTGCCATGGCTCCCAGTACGACACGTCGGGACGCATCCGCAAGGGCCCCGCCCCGCTCAATCTGCAGGTGCCGCCCTACGCGTTCCTTTCCGACACCAAAATCAAGATCGGCTGACAGGACACAAACCGGCCATGGAACATAAATCCTCATACACGCCGAACTCCGGCTTCGAGCGCTGGATGGACGAGCGGCTGCCGATCATCCGCATCGGCGCCGACGTCTTGACCTTCCCGACGCCACGCAATCTCACGTACCTGTGGACTTTCGGCGGCATCCTGACCTTCTGCCTGCTGACGCAGATCGTCACCGGCATCGTCCTGGCCATGAACTATGTGCCGAACGTCGCCATGGCGTTTGATTCCGTTGAACATATCCGCCGTGACGTCAATTGGGGCTGGCTGATTCAGTCGATCCATGCGGTCGGCGCCTCGATGTTCTTTGCCGCTGTCTACATCCATATGTTCCGCGGCCTCTATTTCGGTTCCTACAAGGGCCCGCGCGAAGTGCTGTGGGTGCTTGGAATGCTGATCTTCCTGCTCATGACCGCCACTGCCTTCATGGGCTACGTGCTGGTCTGGGGGCAGATGAGCTTCTGGGGCGCAACCGTCATCACCAGCCTGTTCGGCGCGCTGGACGAGATCATCAAGGGCCTGGGCGATTGGGTCGTCACGCTCATCCGCGGCGGCCCGTCGGTTGGCAATTCGACGCTGAACCGCCTGTTCAGCCTGCACTATCTGCTGCCCTTCGCCATCGCCGGCCTGGTCGTCCTGCACATCTGGGCGCTGCATGTGGTGGGCAACAACAACCCCACCGGGCTGTCGGTCAAGAAGGACAGCGACACCATCCCGTTCCATCCTTACATGACAATCAAGGACGGCTTTGCCCTTTCGGTGTTCGTGCTGATCTTTGCCTGGATGGTGTTCTTCGTGCCGGGCTATCTCGGCGACGTCGAGAACTACAATCAAGCCAACGCCCTGAAGACGCCCGAGCACATTGTGCCGGAGTGGTACCTGCTGCCGTTCTACGCCATTCTGCGCTCGATCCCGTCCAAGCTGTTCGGAGTGCTGGCCATGTTCGGCTCGATCGCGCTGTGGTTCCTGGCGCCGTGGCTCGATACCTCCCGCGTGCGCTCGGCCAAGTACCGGCCCGCCTTCAAGTGGGCGTTCTGGCTGTTCGTGATCTCGTTCATCGGACTTGCCTATCTCGGCGCCAAACCGCCGGAGGGCTGGTACCTGCGGTTCGGGCAGATCTTCACGGCCTACTACTTCATCTACTTCCTCATCCTGATGCCGCTGCTCGGCCTCATCGAAACGCCGCGGCCGATGCCCAATTCGATCAGCGAATCGGTGCTCGGCAAGGCAGGCAGTGGCAGCGGAGCCCCGGTGGGCGCGACCGCGTCGGCCGAAAAACGCTAGGGCATAAGATGATGATCACCAAAGGAACAGCACCAGAAATGCTTGGCGCCTCACACAAGGTGTTGCCCGCCTGGGCTCTTGCAACCGCTGCCGTCCTGGCGCTGAGCCTCCCCACGGCCGCTGCTGCTGAGGAGACGGGAGCGCACGCGGCCAGCGGCAAGTGGGCCTTTGCCGGTCCCCTCGGACGCTTCGACCCGGCCCAGCTGCAGCGCGGCTACAAGGTCTACAAGGAAGTCTGCGCGGGCTGCCATTCGATTCGGCTGGTGCGCTACCGCAACCTCGCGGAGCCCGGCGGTCCCGGCTTCACCGAGGGTCAAGTCAAGACCCTGATCGCGGACGTCGAGTTTGAAGATGCGTTCGACGACAATGGCAACCCAAAGAAGCGTCCTGCAGTTCTGTCGGACGCCTTCAAGGCTGCCTACGCCAACGAGCAGGCGGCACGCGCGGCCAACAACGGTGCGTTGCCACCCGATCTGTCGCTGATGGCCAAAGCGCGCGAGGTTCACTCCGAAACCGCCTTTTACGATCTGCCACGCAAATGGCTTTTCGACATCGCCTCGGCGCGCCAGGAAAAAGGCGTCGATTACATCCATGCCTTGCTGACCGGCTACAAAGAAAAAGCGCCCGCCTACGCCATGGACGCCAATGGTAAGCTGACGGCCGTGCCGGAAGCCCAGGCGACCAAGGACAGCCTGCGCTGCGCCAGCATCACCGTCGGTGAGGGCCTCGGGCCCGACGGCAAGCCGCTGAAAGACGAATGCGTAGCGGTCGGCGATGGCCTCTACTACAACACCGTCTTCCCTGGCCATCAGATCGCCATGCCGCCGCCGCTCGCCAGCGACGGCCAGGTGCCATACACGGACGGCACGCCCGCCACTGTCGATCAGTATGCGCGTGACATTTCTGCCTTCCTAATGTGGACCGCCGATCCAAAACTGGACGAGCGCAAGGATGTGGGCTTGCGCATGATGATTTATCTGCTCATTCTGGCTGGCCTTCTGTACTTGGCCAAGCGCCAGATCTGGAAGCGGCTGCATTAGCGGCAAGATTTTCCGAAGGGGCGTTGGGGGATAATGGCCGGTCGCAAGACCGGCCTTATCTTTTTCTGGCTCCGTCAAGAGCGCATTCGCGCTTGCCCACCGGAGCAATGCCGGTTAGGGCGTTAAGACCTGGAGGCAGACCGCCCGCAACCGGCGGTTCTGGGGAGCTTCAGGCGGGGCGCATGCCGCAACGGCCGTTGGCCGGGCGCGCTCCGTTGTCCGGTACGAGAGACTTCCATGACCATCAGCGAACTGCTTGCCAAGTCGCCGCTCAAGACGCGCAATGTCACGGCGGTGTTGGGACCCACCAACACCGGCAAGACGCATCTTGCGATCGAGCGCATGGTCTCGCACAAGTCCGGCATCATCGGCCTGCCGCTGCGCCTGCTGGCGCGCGAGGTGTATGACCGGGTGGTCGCCAAGGTCGGCCCCGATGCGGTGGCGCTGATCACAGGCGAGGAGCGCATCAAGCCTGACAATCCGCGCTTCTGGGTCTGCACCGTCGAGGCCATGCCGCGCGACATTCCGGTTGAATTCCTCGCCATCGACGAAGTGCAATTGGCAGCCGACCCCGAGCGCGGCCATGTCTTCACCGAGCGTCTGTTCTACGCCCGCGGCATGAGCGAGACGCTGCTGCTGGGCGCCGGCACCATGCGCGAAACCATCCGCGAAATCCTGCCGGGTGCCAATTTCGTTTCTCGCCCCCGGCTCTCCAAGCTCACCTATGCCGGCCCGAAGAAGCTGTCGCGCCTGCCGCGTCGCACCGCCGTTGTCGCGTTCTCGGCGGCCGAGGTCTACGAGATCGCTGAGCTGATGCGCCGCCAGCGCGGCGGCGCTGCCGT
This sequence comes from uncultured Alphaproteobacteria bacterium, assembly GCA_963732765.1. GTDB lineage: Bacteria > Pseudomonadota > Alphaproteobacteria > Rhizobiales > Hyphomicrobiaceae > JANYHF01. Next base: position 14,349 of record CAVTAS010000012.1, read on the forward strand.
GGTGCTGGGCGCGCTCAGCCCGCGCACGCGCAACGCCCAGGTCGCCATGTACCAGAACGGCGATGTCGACTATCTGGTCGCCACCGACGCGATCGGCATGGGCCTCAACCTCGATGTCGAACACGTCGCGTTTGCGGGCTCGCGCAAATTCGACGGCCGGCAGCACCGCGAGCTCGGCCCCGCCGAACTGGCCCAGATCGCCGGCCGCGCCGGACGGCACATGAAGGACGGCACGTTCGGCGTCACGGGCGACGTCGAGCCCTTCGCACCAGAGCTGATCGAGAAGCTCGAGAACCACGACTTCGAGCCCGTCAAGACACTGCAATGGCGCTCCAGCGCGCTGGATTTTTCCAGCGTCGAGAACCTCAAGGAGTCCCTGCGCGAGGTGCCCGATCATCCTCGCCTGACGCGCGCGCGCCAGGCCGACGACGTGGTGGCGCTGGATCACCTATCCGGCGATACCGACCTCGCGGGTCGCGCGACCGGCCGCGACGGCGTCAGTCTGCTTTGGGACGTCTGCCAAGTGCCGGACTACCGCAAGATTTCGCCGGTCGCCCATGCCGAGCTGGTCGGGCAAGTCTATCGATACGTATCGAGCGGGGATGGCCGAATTCCAGAAGACTGGTTTGCCGAGCAGGTCAATCAGGCTGCCAAGACCGACGGCGATATCGACACGCTGTCGACGCGGCTGGCCCACATCCGCACCTGGACGTTTGTCTCGAACCGCGCGGCGTGGCTGAAGGACCCGGGTCATTGGCAGACCAAGACACGCGAGATCGAGGACGCATTGTCCGATGCCTTGCACGAACAGCTGACGCAGCGCTTTGTCGACAAGCGCACCTCGACGCTGGTCAAGCGCTTGCGCGACGACGACGACCTCGACGCCGAAATCCGCGACGATGGCTCCGTGCACGTCGAAAAGCATTTCGTCGGCAAGTTGAACGGTTTCCTGTTTGCCCCTGAAAACGTCTCGTCGGATTCGTTGAACGCCAAGGCTGCGCGCAGCGCCTCCGTGCAGGTGCTCGGCAAGGAAATGGCCATGCGTGCGCGCCGCGTGGCCTCGGCCAAGAGCGATGCGTTCAAACTGCAGCGGATCGGTGCGAAAGTGCTGTGGAAGGGCGAGGAGATCGCCCGGCTGGAAAAGGGCGAGGACGCTCTGAAACCATCCCTCACCATCATTTGCGACGAGCACCTGGCCCTCCCCGATAGGGAGAAAGTGCAGACCCGCCTCAACGAATGGCTGGCCGAGATCATCGAGGAGCGGCTGAAGCCCCTGATGGAACTGGGCCGCGCCGAGGACATCACGGGGCTCGCCCGCGGCATCGCCTTCCAGATGCGCGAGAACTTCGGCATTCTGAAGCGCGAGGCCGTGACCAAGGACGTGCGCGAGCTGGACCAGGAATCGCGCGGGCAGCTGCGCAAATACGGCGTGCGCTTTGGTGCGTTCAACCTTTTCATCCCGATCCTCTTGAAGCCCGCCGCCATCGATCTTTTGGTGACGCTGTGGATGCTGAAGCACGCCGAGCGGGTCGCCGCCGCCGAGCCGGGGACGCTGGATTCGGGCCGTCCAGGCCTGACGTCCGTCCCTGCCAAGGGTACGACGCCGGAGGACTTCTACCGCGTTTGCGGCTTCCACCTGTGCGGGCCGCGCGCGGTCCGCGTCGACATGCTTGAGCGGCTGTCTGATATGATCCGCCCGCTGATCGCATTCCGGCTGAACGAGGCCGCCCCCGAGGCCCCGCCCAAGGGCTCGTCGGGTGACGGCGGTTTCATCGTGCTGCCGAACATGATGTCGATCCTAGGCTGCTCGTCGGGCGAACTGGCCGAAGTGCTGAAGGCGCTGGGGTTCCGCTCCGAAATGAAGCCGAAGCCAAAGGCAGTTGAGCTGGCAGCGAAAACGGCGGAGGCTCCGGTTGCGACGGAGGATGCGCCCGTTGGTGCCACCGAGGCCGCGCAGGCCGACGCGACAACTCTGCCAGACGCGGCACCAACCGAAGTAGCGGTTGCCGAGCCAGTCGCGGAAGTCGCGACGGCCGTCGAAGCCGCACCCGCCGTCGAAGTTACGACGGTCGAAACAGAAGCAACTGCGGTGGTTCAAGGTTCAGTCGAGCCGTCTGCCGCCCCCAGCGAGGGTGCGACCGACGCCCCCGCCGGGCCTGAGATGATCGAAGTCTGGCGGCCACGCCGTCGTCGCGACGAACAGCCCGAACGCCGCCGCGAGGGTGGCGAGAACCGCCGTCCCTATCAGGGCGACCGCAATCGAAACCGCAATCGTCCGCCCCACGGCCAGCCGGCGATTGCTGCTGCGCCGGCCGATGGCGCCGCCGCTCCAGTCGCCGCCGAAGCCGGAGCGGGTGAGGCCGCCAAGCCGGAACGCGACGGCAAGGAGCGCCGTCCGTATCAGGGTGACCGCAACCGGGATCGTGGTCGCAACAACGACGGCCCGCATGACCCGCGCCGCGACGCCAATGCGGGTCCAGGCGGCGGCAAGCCCCCGCGCGACGGCGACCGCCCGCGCCGCGACGGCGACCGGCCGCGCCGGGACCGCGACCGCGATGGCGCACCGGGCGGCGGCGCCACCCGCGAGGTACACCGCGATGCCCGCCGTGACGACAAGCGCGCCTTCGACCCGAACTCGCCGTTCGCCGCTCTCAGCGCCCTGAAGCAGCAGCTGGAAGACCGCAAGCGGAGCTAGAGTAATCGGGGACAGTATACCTATTTCAGCCAATCTTGCCCTCACCGTCGTCACCGGCGGCTCGGAAGGCATCGGCCTTGCGCTCGCCCGTGAATTCGGGCGTCACGGCCATGATCTGTTGCTGGTCGCCCGCGACACCGACAAACTCGCGGGCGCCGCCAGCCAACTCGTGCCCATTGGCGTCACTGTCCACACCCTTTCGGCCGATCTCGCCACGCCCGAAGGCTGCGCCGCTGTCGAGGCCAAACTTGCTTCCCTCTCGGCCTATTGCGACATCCTCATCAACAACGCGGCCATTGGGCTTTCCGGCCCCTTCGCCGAGCAGCCCCTCGACGACCTCACCCGCCTCGCCGACCTCAATATGCGCGCGCTCACCGATCTTACGCGCCGCTTCCTGCCAGGAATGCTCGCCCGCCAGCGCGGCGGCGTTCTCAACGTCGCCTCGCTCGGCGGCTTCGTCCCCGGCCCCAACCAGGCCGCCTACTACGCCTCTAAAGCCTATGTCGTCTCGCTCACCCGCGCGCTCGCCCACGAGTGCGCCGGCCAGGGCGTGCGCATAGCTGCCCTGCTGCCGGGGCCGGTTGCGACAAAGTTTCATGCCCGCATGGCCGCCGAACATTCCTACTATCTCGCCCTGTTGGGCGTCATGGGCACGGAACAGGTCGCGCGCGCCGGCTTTCGTGGCTTTCAATGGGGGCGGACGCTGATCGTTCCGGGCGTTCTCAACACCCTGGGTGCGATTTGGCTGCGCGTTGTTCCAAATTCATTCATGGTTCCTGTGTTGGGATGGATGCTGCAGCGAAGATAGGCAGGCAGACATGACCTTCGAGAGCAGAGCTGAGGACGACGACCTGGACGTTGCGATGCCGGTTGGCGACGCCCCGGGCGGGCGGCCGTTGCCCGTTCTGGTCATCATGCACGGCGAGGCGTCCTCGGCCGGCCGGATCGGGCAGGTGCTGAAACAGCGCGGCCACGCCCTCGACATCGTCAAGCCGCGCTTCGGCTGCCCGCTGCCGAAAACCCTCGGCCGCCACGCCGGCGTCGTGGTGTTCGGCGGCCCGATGAGTTGCAACGACCCCGATGATTACATCAAGGACGAGATCGACTTTGTCGGCGTGGTGCTGAAAGAGCAAAGGCCGTTTCTCGGCGTATGCCTGGGCGCGCAGATGCTGGCCAAGCACCTCGGCGCAAACGTCGGCAAGCATCCGGCCGGCAAAGTCGAAATCGGCTACCATGCCGTCCGCCCGACTGCGGAAGGCCGCCGGCTCGGCCACTGGCCCGAGCATGTCTACCAGTGGCATCGCGAAGGCTTCGACGTGCCAACCGGCGGCACGCGTTTGGCCGAAGGCGACGTGTTCGAGAACCAGGCCTTTTGCTACGGCGCTTGCGGTCTCGGTATCCAATTCCACCCCGAGATCACCTATACGCTGGTCAACCGCTGGACCACCATAGCCAAGGACTGGCAGGACCGCGACGGCGCGCAGGAACGCTCCGGCCAGCTTGCGGGCCATCTGCTGCATGCCAAGCCGGTGGGGGGCTGGCTGGAACGCTTGTTGGACCGGTGGCTAGCGGGGCGGGTGCACTCCGCCGTCTGATCGGTTACGCTCCGGGTGCATCTCATAGGGAGCACGACGCCATGTCCGACCAAACCTGGAAATCCATCGCCGTCATTGTTGCGCGGCTGATCTTCGGCCTGCTGTTCGTGATGGCCTTCACGTTCAAATTCCTCGGCATGCAGCAGACCGCCGATTTCATCGCGGCTGCCGGCTTTCCGATGCCGCTGGCGCTGGCCTGGATCGCAGCGATCTTCGAGGTTGCCCTGGCGTTCTGCCTGTTAACAGGCGCTTTCTTCAGCGAGGCGGCGCTGCTCGCGGGCGTCTACGTGATCTTCCTGGCCTTCGCCTTCCACGGCCCGAACCGCTTTGCGGCCAAGCCGGAGGAGTTCGGCTTCTTCATCGATCATTTCACCTTCATGGCCGGACTGCTGTTCGCTGCGGTGCATGGACCGGGATCGCGCTGGGTGCTGCCTTGGCGTTGGCTGGGGCGCTAAGACCACCCAATTGGGCAGGTCGGGCGCATTGACCCGGTCTCCAGCGGCGGGCACAACAGCCGCATCGCCTGCCGCTATTGGAGACGCCCGGCATGACCGTCGTCAGCCCCACCCGCAAGTTTCCCGCCAGTTTCGGCCGCTCTCCCAGGCGCGTCGAGGACCTGGCGATCCTTGACCGGCAAGGGCAGTTATCCGACCGACGCCACCGCGCCGGGCGAAGCTCACGCCTATGTGCTTCGCTCATCGGCGGGACATGCGCGGATCAAGGTCGGCGGTTTGGATGCGGCGCGATCGGCTCCGCGGCGTGGTTGGCATTCTCACATCAGCCGATGTCGCCCACCTCGCCCCGCTCTCTTCACTCCGCATGATGAAGAACCGCGACGGCTCGGAGCACTGGCACCCGCCTTATCGTGTGTTGGCCAGCGACACCGTGCGCCATGTCGGCGAACCCATCGCCTTCATCGTGGCTGAGACGGCGCAAGAGGCTCGTGATGCGTCCGAGTTGATCGAGGTCGACTACCATCCGCTCCCGGCAGTGACCGATATTGCCGCAGCATTGGCGCCTGGTGCCCCGATCGTCTGGCCTGATCAAGGCACAAACCTGCTCTACGACGCCTCGGTAGGCGAAGAGGCCGCGACCAAGGCCGCACTCGCCAAAGCCGCCCGGACCATCGAGATCGAGATCGTCAACAACCGGCTGGTGGCCAACTACATGGAGCCGCGCTCGGTGCTGGCGGTTTATGATCCGGCGACGGAGCATTTCACGGTCACGCTCGGCTCGCAGGGCGTGCACTTCATGCGCGACGGGCTCGTCAAGGTGCTGGGCATCGCGCCCGACAAGCTGCGTGTCATCACGCCCCCCGATGTCGGCGGCGGGTTCGGCACCAAGTTCTTTGTCTATCGCGAGTATCCGCTAGCCATGGTGGCGGCGCAAAAATTCGGCCGGCCGGTGCGCTGGATCGGCGACCGCTCGGAGCATTTCCTGGCCGATTGCCACGGCCGCGACAACCTCGCCAAGGCCACACTGGCGCTCGATGCCGACAACAGATTTATCGGCCTCGATATTGATCTGCGCTGCAACATGGGCGCCTATCTCTCCGAGTTCGCGGCCTCGCTCCCGGGTTTCGGCGTGCCGCTCTCGACCGGCCTCTACGCCATCCCCGCCGTGCACATCGGCATCCGCTGCGTCATGACCAACACACAGCCGGTGGACGCCTATCGTGGCGCGGGCCGTCCAGAAGCGGCCTACCTGATCGAACGGCTGGTCGACAAGGCGGCGCGCGAACTGGGCGTGCCGGTGGACGAGTTGCGATCCAAGAATTTCGTGCAGCCGGCACAAATGCCATACAAGAACGGCATCGGCCGGACTTTCGACGTTGGCGAATTCGAGGGCCACATGCGGCGTGGCATGGAGAAGGCCAAGTGGGCGGACTTCGATGCGCGGCTTGGTCAAAGCAATGCGGCCGGCAAACTGCGCGGCATCGGCCTTGCGACCTACATCGAAGCCTGCGCCAATGGCGCAGAGAAGGGCCGGATGGAGCTGACGACGGAAGGACGCGTGCAGATCTATATCGGTAACCAGTCGAACGGCCAGGGTCACCGCACGGCCTTCGCACAGATCGCCTCTGACGCGCTTGGCCTCGATATCTCCGAGATCGACGTCATCCAGGGCGATACCGCGCGCGTTGCGACCGGTGGCGGAACGGGCGGTTCGAAATCCGTGCCGCTCGGCGCCGTCATCGTCGATCAGGCGTCGCGGCGGCTGGCGGACGACTTGAAGAAGCGCGCCTCAGGAGAGCTGGAAGCTGCGGTGGCCGATCTGGAACTGGCGGCGGGAACGGTGCGCGTAAAGGGCACCGACAAAGCCATCAGCCTGCGTACAATCGCTGCGAAGGCCAGGGACAAGGGCGAGATCGTCGAGAGCAACGGCGCCTTCAAGGTGGGCGAGTTCACCTATCCCAACGGCAGCCATATCGCCGAAGTCGAAATCGATCCGCGTACCGGCGAAGTGTCGCTATTGGCCTACACCATCGTCGACGACGTCGGCGTGACGGTGAACCCGATGCTGCTGGAAGGCCAGATCCATGGCGGCGTGGTGCAGGGCCTCGGCCAGGCCTTGCTCGAGCGCACGGTGTTCGATCCCGCCAGCGGCCAGCTGCTCACGGCAAGTTTTATGGACTATTGCCTGCCGCGCGCCGACGATACCGTGCAGATCGACTTCGAGACGCGCAACGTCCCGGGGCGGAGCAATCCACTGGGCATCAAGGGCGCGGGCGAGGCCGGCACAATCGGCGCGGCGCCCGCAGTAATGAATGCCGTAGTCGATGCGCTCTGGCACCACGACGGCACGACCCACGTCGATATGCCGGCCACCCCGGAGCGCGTTTGGAGGGTGTTGCATGGCCACAAGAGCTAACGGCGCATTGTCATTGTCGAATCGTCTCAGCAAAGTCCTTCCATGTCCGAACTTCTCACCGCTCATGAACCGGCCATTCGCTTCGGCGTGTTCGTCGGCCTTCTGATCGTCCTGGCGTTGGCCGAGGCCGTCCTGCCGCGGCGCTTGCGGACGTTTCCGCGGATCAGCCGATGGCTCACCAACCTCGGCATGGCGGGTGTTTCGACGGCCGTCATTCGCACCCTCGGCCTGATCGGCGTACAACTTGCCGTGCCCACGATTGCCATCGCAGCCGCCGTGCTGGCCAGCGAGAAAGGCTGGGGCCTGTTGCACGCGCTAGACGTCCCCGCGTGGCCTGCCGCCATCATCGGCTTCATCGTGCTCGACTTCGCCATCTGGTTCTCACACTGGGCCTCGCACCGGGTCCCGCTGCTGTGGCGCGTGCACCGGGTACACCACACCGACCGCGATTTCGATGTCACCACCGCGCTGCGTTTCCACCCTGTCGAGATCGGGCTGTCGATGCTTTACAAGGTCGTCTGGGTGCTCGCGCTCGGCCCCTCGCCCGCCACTGTAATCGTGTTCGAGATGGTGCTGAACGCGCTTGCCCTGTTCAACCATTCCAATCTCGCGCTACCGCTGCCGTTGGATCGGCTGCTGCGGTTGGTGATCGTCACGCCAGATATGCACCGCGTCCATCATTCCGTGCACGCTGCCGAGCACAACCACAATTTCGGCTTCAATCTCGCGGTCTGGGACCGGTTGTTTGGCCTCTATACTGCCCAGCCCAGCGATGGGCACACGGCCATGAGCATTGGTTTGCCGGACTATCAGAGCGCAAGCCCGACCCGTTTGCTTTGGAGTCTGGCCCTGCCGTTCAGCCGTAACAGTGGCTCCAAGCCCGGTGCGCCGCCTTGAAAACCGCCGACGAGATCGCCACCTTCAATTGCGTGCTAGCCAGCTCCGCCGCCGTTGTGTAAGAAGCACTCTTACTCCTGACATCGCAGCTCCTTCGGAGCCGCCAACCATCCGCGATACGAACACCCATGCAGACCGTCTTGCTCGTCGTCCATCTTATGATCGCCCTGGCTCTGGTGGGCACGGTTCTGTTGCAGCGCTCCGAAGGCGGCGCCCTGGGAATCGGCGGCGGCGGTGGCGGCGGCGGCTTCATGACCGGCCGCGGCACAGCCAATGCGCTGACGCGGCTGACCGCTATGCTGGCGTTGGGGTTCTTTATCACAAGCATCGCGCTTACGGTGATGGCCCGTCTCGACCACGGCAGCCGCCTGACCGTCGAATTCGATCGGGAAGGCTGCCGTGACCGCCCCGGTTGCGCCTGCGACGACGACGCCCGCCGCTCCGGCAGCCACCACCACGCCAGCACCGGCCACGACAACGCCCGCTGCGGTACCAGCTACGCCAGCCACCGACCCCGCCAAGAAGCAATAACCCTCGCCATGGCCCGCACCCCGGGTTTGGCCTTGGAGGCAGCGGCGCCACTGTTCCCGGCTGGCCGCCCCCTGCTAGGGCTCGATGTGGGCACTAAGACCATCGGCGTTGCGTTGTCCGACACCGGCCTGATCATCGCCTCCGCGCTGCAGACCATCATCCGCGGCAAGTTCCGCGACGATGGCGCCGCGCTGGTGGCCATCGCCACCAAGTTCCAAGCCGCAGGCTGGGTCGTCGGCCTGCCTCTGAACATGGATGGCAGCGAGGGCCCGCGCGCCCAATCCACCCACGCCTTCGTGCGCAACCTCGCCGCGATTTCGCCGCTCCCCATCGCCTACTGGGACGAACGGCTGTCCACTGCCGCCGCCGAGCGGGTGCTGATCGAGGCCGATGCCAGCCGCAAGCGCCGCGCCGAAGTGATCGACAAAGCGGCCGCCGCCTACATTCTGCAGGGTGCGCTGGACCGGCTGGCGTACTTGCGCCCGCAATAGAATGCCCTGCCACAGCGACATTCGCTTTGCATCTCTCCGCGGTGTTGGCACTTTCGCTTTTGATCGAAAAGCGCGCATTTATGTGCGAAATCGTGCCAATAGGCGCTTCAAATGAAAATTGTCAACGTTGACACGTTGACATTTGGACGTCTCGTGTCTACATAGTCAATCATGGAGACGAGAGAGAAAATACTAGGCGCAGCGGCGGCAGTCTTTGCGCGATATGGGTTCCGGCAAGCCAACATGGAGTTGGTGGCCACGGAGTCGGCCATGTCGCGCCAGGGCATCTACCGGCACTTTGCGTCCAAGGAGGCCCTCTTTGTCGCAACTGCGGAGGAACTGCATCGAAACAGCTTGGCGCAGTCGCAACTGGAGGCTGCCAAAGTCCGGGTGGCAAGAGGCGACGTCGTCGAGACCCTGGTCGCAGCAATCTGCGCGCGGATGGCCCCCTATCTGGCCTACCTGGTCAATGCGCCCCATGCCACCGAGCTTACGATGGAACACAACCGGCAGTGCGGCGCCTTGATCGAAACCTACCGCCAACGCTCACTGAACAACCTGATCGAGATCGTCGACGGCTTCTGCAGATCCGGCGCTCTCCGATTGAAAGACGGCATCACATCGACCGAGCTTGCGGTCGACGCGACAACCGTCGCCCTGGGGCTGATCAACGCCCTGCCACCGAAGTCGCCCCAGCAGTTCCGCGACGATCTCACCCGGATCGTCCGACGACTGAAAGACGGGGCTGCACGGTAATTCAACGCAGCAGCAAACGCGCCTGGCGGGCTGACAGCCAGCAGGCGCGCCATCTTCAACTGACCGCCGTTCCAGCGCGCGCATGTGCATGCCGCCGGACGAGCGATCCCTCTTGGAAAGACGCGAGACCGCCATGTTGACGAACCAGAAACGCCAGCCTTCGAGGGACGAAGCGGAGATTTTCGCGCTGATCGAACGCTGGGCCAATGCTGTTCGCGACGCCGACAAGACCAACATCCGCGCCGACCATCACGATGATATGTTGATGTTCGACGTGCAGCCGCCGCTGAAGTCGCGTGGGCTCGAATCCTACATGATGTCCTGGGACCAGTTCTTCACCTGGTGCACCAAGCCACTGGCTTTCCATTTCCACGATGTCGAAGTCACCGCGGGCGCCGATGTGGCCTATGCCACGGCGCTCGGCACGTGTGCGGCGATCGATCCTAAGGGCAAGCGGCAAGGCTTCGAATTCCGCCTGACCATGGGTCTGCGCAAGTTCGGCAATCGCTGGCAGGTTATGCACGAGCACCATTCTCTTCCGGTGGGCTAGCAGACCGGAACGGCGTTGCGCGCAGACTGTTGATGTTGGCTCCAGTCAGCGCGCACGGTGCCGAGGCCATCGGGGGGTGGCCTCGGCATCTTTGCTGTCGAGGGGATCGATCCGTCAACGGATCATGCGGCCAGCGGGTCGGGGCCGAAGCGGTTCTGGCCCGCCGTACCGCGCAGGAAACCGAGTTCCACGATGGTCCAGACCAGGACACCGAGATAGGCTGCGGCCAGGCCGACCATGTAGGTCGGGGCGGCATCCGGCTTGATGTCGTTGGTCATCAGAGCAGCGATCATGGCGGCGAAAACCAGCAGGTAGGGCAGCGTCCAGATGGCGCCCTTGTTGCGGTCGTGGAACCGCTTGGCCAGCAGCACGAACAGCGGGAACAGAAAGATGAGGTTGCCCAGCAGAACCAGCTGGAACGCCGGCTTACTCAGCGTGTTGGTCGCCGGATCCAGCGGATCGCGCCCGAACAGCGCCGTCACCATCCAGTAGTTGAACACCCCTTCAAAGGCCAGCAGCCCGAGCCAGCCGAGCCAGAAGCGCGCCCGGCCAATACGGCCCGTGGGCTGAAAGTACAAGCTGAGCAATCCCATCGCCATCACCCCTGTTCGGATCGACGCGCCCGGCACAAGGGGCGTCGGCGCTATCCATGCCTTGCCGCGCCAGCACTGGCAACTGCTTGTGTTCGCGGCCTGCCTATCGCACAAGCGCTGGGGACGGGGACTAGCGGAGCGGCGCATGCATATCGCGATCATCGGGGCGGGGATTGTCGGCATCCTGGCGGCGCACGCCCTGCTGGACGATGGCCATACCGTCACCCTGATCGATCCCGATGGACTGGCGGCCGGCACGTCGAGCGGCAATGCGGGTTACATAGCGTCCACGGACATTCTGCCGCTGGCCAGCCCGAAGATGTGGCGCAACCTGCCGCGCTGGCTCGCCGATCCGCTCGGGCCGCTGACCATTCGCCCGTCCTATGCGCTGGCCATCGCGCCGTGGATGCTGCGCTTCATCGCGGCCAGTTCGCCCGCCCGGATCGAGGCGAGCACTCAAGCCATGATCTCGCTGCAGAGCATTGCGCTCGCCGCCTGGGAACGGCGGTTGGGAAAACTCGGCATCACGGAGAAACACCTGCGGCGCAAGGGTTTGTTGTCGGTTTTCACGAGCCTGGCGGGACTGACTGCCAGCCTGCCGATGGTTGAGCGGCAGCGCAACCTCGGCATCGCTGTCGATACGCTCACGGGTTCGCAAGCCGTGCGCGCGCTGGAACCGGCGCTGAGCGCGCGCGTGGTCGCCGCGCTGCATTACCCCAACTATGTCACGGTCGACGATCCCGCCGGCATTAGCCGCGCGGTCGGCGAGGCGGCGCTCGCGCGCGGCGCCAAGCTGCTGCGCGCCAAGGTAGTTCGCATACGTCCCGTGGCAGGCGGGATCGACCTGGGCTTGGCGGACGGCACGTCCTTTGCCAGCGATATGGCCGTGATCGCGGCCGGCGCCTGGTCGAAGGATCTGGCGCGTCAGCTCGGCGATGTCGTCCCGCTGGATACCGAGCGCGGCTACAATGTCACTCTGCCCAAAGGCTCGCTCGGGCTCAGCCGTGCCGTTGTCTACGAGGGCCTCGGCTTCGTCAGCACACCGCTCGATACCGGTGACCGGATCGGCGGCGCGGTGGAGTTCGCGGGGCTCAAGGCGGCGCCGAATTTCGCCCGTGTCGATGCTATGCTGGCGCGTGTCCGGCCGCTGTTGCCCGACGCCAAATTGGACGGGGGAACCCGCTGGATGGGCTTTCGCCCGTCGCTGCCGGATTCGCTCCCGGTTATCTCGAGATCGAGCGCTTCGGACCGGATTTTCTACGCCTTCGGGCACGGGCATTATGGGCTGACGCAATCGGCTGTAACGGGAGAGTTGATTGCGCAACTGGCTGGACAGAAGCAAACTTCGATCGACCTGATGCCGTTTGATGCCCAGCGGTTTTGACGTTGTAGACTTTGGGATTCCAATGGGAAACTGTGAGAACTCTAGGAGAGTTTTCAGTGACTGATTGTGAAACTATCGGGCTCTATCGAGCCGAGATGTGACTCAGCCTCAAAACGCCCGAGTTGCATCCGCCTCACACCGCCGCGGGCATGCCGCGCCCCGCTTCCACCTCACGCCGGTCGGCTTGTGGCGACACCTGGTAGCGCTCGCGATAGCGCTTGGAAAAATGCGACGCCGACACGAAGCCGGACGCAATAGCGACCTCGACGATCGGCAGCCCGGAGTGTCGCAACAAACGGCGTGCACGCTCTAATCTGACCTCCAGATAGTAGCGCGCCGGCGACTTGCCCATGTGCTGTCGGAACAGTCTTTCGACGTGCCTTCGCGACAGTCCCGACTGCCGGCTCATATCGACCAGCGACACCGGCTCGCCGATGTTGCCTTCCATCAGCTCGACGATCTTCAGCAGCGTCTCGTTCTGCACCCCGATGCGCGCACCCAGCGGCAAGCGTTGCCGATCGTCAGGCGCGCGGATGCGGTCGATCAGGCACTGTTCACAAATCTTGCCAACAATTTCGGAGCCGAGGCTGTCGCCGATCAGGTTCAGCATCATATCCAGCGAGGCCGTCCCACCGGCGCAGGTGAAGATATTGTGGTCGATCTCGAACAGCACCGATTTCACCTGGGTATTCGGAAAGCGCTCGGCAAAGCCCGGCAGGTTCTCCCAATGGATGGCGGCGCGCTTGCCGTCGAGCAGCCCCGCTTCGGCCAGCACCCAGGCGGCGGTGCACAGGCCCCCGACGCCCGCCCCTTGCGCGTGCATGCGGCGCAACCAGGCGAACATCGCGGGATCGGCAATAGCCTCGACTTCGATCCCGGTACAGACGATCACCATCTTGGAGCGCACCGGCCCCAGGCATTCGCGCTGCACCGCGGCGATCGATTTGGCCACCGCCACCTCGACGCCGTTGCTGGCCGTGACAGGCGCGCCTTCCTTGGAGATCAACTCCCAGCGATAGAACGGCTCCCCGGCCATGCGGTTGGCGAGCCGCAAGGGCTCCACCGCCATGGTGAAGGCGATCATCGAGAAATTCGGGCAGAGCAGGAAGTAGATGTGCTCTGCGAGCGGGGAGGTGGTGAGCATGTGCGACGGCCACGGGTCTGGATGCGACGGAGGGACGGTAGCATGGCACCGGCTGTGGTCAAGTAGCGACAGGATGCTGTCGCCTTTGCAATGTACTGCAATCGTGATACAGTGCCGCCAAAGGAGACAGCCATGCCCAAGACCGCCACCATCAACGTCCGCGTCGACGAAAAAGTCAAAGCAAGGGCCGAGAAGGTCCTCGGCAAGATTGGCATCAGCATGAGCGACACGATCTCACTATTGCTGCATCAGATAGCGCTACAGAAAGGCATCCCCTTCGAGTTGAAGATCCCCAATGCCGAGACACAACAAGCGATGCGGGAACTCGACGCTGGATTGGGTGAAAAATTTAGCGGCCCGACCAAGGACGCCCTGGATGCGATGATGAGGTCGGCAAAATAGCCGCTTGTCATGTAAGACCTCAGCGCCAAAGCGAGCTTCAAGAAAGATCTGAAACGCATTGGTAAGCGAGGTTATGATCGCGGGCTACTTGATCATGTGATTGATCTCTTGCGGCGCGGGAAAGTTCTTCCTACAGCGCGGCGGGATCACCCACTCCAGGGAGAGTGGAAGGGTTGGCGCGAATGCCATATCCAACCCGATTGGTTGCTGATCTATCGGACATCAGCGACCGAGGTGATGCTCGCGCGAACCGGGACGCATGCAGATTTGTTCGACAACTAGTGTTCTGGCACACACAAAAGGTACCCAAAGCTTCGTCATCCCCGCGAAGGCGGGGATCCAGCCAAGCCTGAGGCGTGCTCGATGGCCAATACGGAAACGCTCGCAATGTCAGCAGCTTGTGGGGTATCGAGGGTGTGCCACACTCTGGCATGCATGGATCCCCGCCTTCGCGGGGATGACGAATTGGCCGGGTACCAAACGATAGTGCCAGAACACTAGCATCGTTGTGATTTCGGCAATTGTTGTTGCAGCGTTTGTGCCACCAGTGGTCGCCTTCGCTCACCAGCATGATCTGGTGCAGCTCTTCCAGCGGGAACACGCCGATCAGGTGGCAATTGCGCAGGTTTGCCCGGTGTCAGGACCTTGTACTTCACAAGGCCCTGACACCGCCAGCCTCACCCGCCGATTTCGCCGCCGTCGTCGCGTGAGATCGCGACCACGGCGGGGCGCGGCAGAGCCATTTCGTCCGTGGACGGCCAATGGGTGGTCAGCTTGTCAACCGAACCCGAGTTTTCGGCGGGATGCTGCACGGACACGAACAGCGTCTTGCCGTCGGGGGTGAAGCATGGACCGGTCACCTCGGCGCCGATCGGTGCCGCGAACAGCGCCTTCGACAGGCCGCGACCTGGACCGCTGACATCCATGGCGAAGATGCCGTCGGCCATCTTGAAATCGTTCTGGCCGTCGGTGGCGACGAACAAGCGTCCCTTGGGATCGAAACACAGGTTGTCGGGCGTCGCGAACCAGCCGTCGGCGCTGGTTCCGGCATGCCAGGTGGCGCCCTGTTCGGACTTTGCGGGATCGCCGCATTGCACCAGCATGGCCCAGGTGAAGCGATCGGCCGCATGGTCGATGGCCTTGCCCTCGCCCGGCGGAATCAGCTCGACGATGTGGCCCCACTTGTTGGCGGCGCGCAGGTTCGGCGGGTTGAGGTTGTCAGCCTTGCGGTTCTTGTTCTTGGTCATGACGGCATAGACGCGACCGGTCACCGGGCTCACCTCCATGTCCTCGGGCCGGTCCATCGGTGTCGCGCCCAGTTTGTCGGCGGCCATGCGCGTATTGATCAGGATCGAGGCCTGATCGGGGAAACCGTTGGCTGCCGTCAGGGGTCCCTGGCCGTGCACCAGCGGCATCCAGGTCAGGCTGCCGTCGGCGTCGAACCTGGCCACCGACAGCACGCCGTCGTCGAGCAGATCGCGGTTGGCGGCGCGGTCCGTGGCATTGAACGCGCCCTTGGTCACGAAGCGGTAGAGGTACTGGAAATAGTCGTCGTCGCCGAGGTAGAGCACCACGCGGCCGTCCTTGGACACCACCGAATTGGCCGCCTCATGGCCAAAGCGGCCGAGCGCTGTGCGCTTGACCGGCACCGATACGGGGTCATACGGATCGATCTCGACCACCCACTGGAAGCGGTTGAACTCGTTGGGTTCTTTCTCGACATTGAAGCGATCGTAGAAGCGGGCGAAGCCGAAACCGTCCTCGCCCTCCATGCCGATGCTGGCGTGCTGATCCTTCAACGCGGTCCTGGCCGGATCGCCGCCGAAGAAGGACGCCGACCATTCCTCGCAAGAGAGCACCGTGCCCCAGGGCGTGACGCCGCCCGAGCAGTTGGCGCTGGTGCCGATCACTTTGGTGCCGGTGGGATCGGCGGACGTTTTCATCAATGCATGGCCGGCCGCAGGGCCGGAGATGGCGAACTCCGTCGTCGCGGTGACGCGGCGGTTGTTTGGCGAGCCGGCAACCATGGTCCAGGCGCCGGCTTTGCGCTCGATCTCGACCACGGAGAAACCCATCGATGCCAAGCACACATCGACCTGCTCCTTGCTCATGGCCTTGCCCGCATCGTCCCCCGTGGTCAGCAGGCCCGGAAACATGATGTGCGGGTTGGGATATTCAAGGTTGGCGAACAGCATGCCGCGCTCTGAGCTGTTCGACCCCAGCGGCAGCGGCAGGAAGGCGAGGTAATCGTTGTTGTAACCGTACTGCTTGGCCTGGCTGTCGGCGCTCTGCTTGGCGGGATCGAAGTCCGGGGCGTCGGCGGTGACTTTGTCGCCCCAGCGGAGAAGCACATCGGCCTTGAAGCCGGCGGCGACGTGGTGAGTCTGGTCGTAGATGCGTTTGAGCTCGGGGAAGTTGAGTGTCGAGGGGTTATCGGCGGCCTGGGCGGCGGCCGGAAACAGCGGCGCGCCGGCGCCAACTGCCGTCAGCGTCAGGGCCAGGCCCGAAGCCCCTGTCTTCAGAACGTCGCGGCGCGAGAGTGTGTCGCTGGCTTTGAGATGCGAACTCATAGGCGATCCTCCGGTTGCTCTGCGCATGACCGCTAGCGCCGCCATGTTGCGGTTGCGTGACAGGATGGAGCGGTGTCAGGACCTTTCGTTTCGCAAGTGCCTGACACCCAGTTACTTGCGGGGCGCTGGCCCGGAAAGTTATACCGCAATGCAAATGTTCCCACCCGCTTCCCGGAATTTGACGCGCGTCTTCGCGTGGCAAGTATCCGGGATCTTTACGTGGTGCGGGTCCAGCGCAACTGGCGGAGCCCCCGTGAAATCAGGGCGCTGGATTGAGTCCTCAACCCCTTCTGCCCGGTAAGGATCCCGGATATTCGACGCGCAGGAAAGAAAGGCGCGCCGAATTCCGGAAAGCGTGCGGTAGTTGCTCCCGACAACACAGGTTGAGACGTTCAATAGACGGTATTACTAGCTGTCAGGCACTTGTGAAGAACAAGTTCCTGACACCGTCACGTCGCCGGTTCCTCCTCATCCTCACCCTCGCCCGTCCCATCATCCGGGATGTGCTCAACCGCAACGACCTTTTCGCCCTCGGCTGTTTTGAACACGGTCACGCCCTGGGTATTGCGACCGGCGACGCGGATGCCGTTGACCGGGCAGCGGATCAGCTGGCCGCCGTCGGTCACCAGCATGATCTGGTCGAGTTCTTCCACCGGGAACGCGCCGATCAGACGGCCGTTGCGGTCGTTGACGATCATGCCGACGATGCCTTTGCCGCCGCGGTTGGTGACGCGGTACTCGTAGGACGACGACCGCTTGCCGAAACCGCGCTCACTGACTGTCAGCACAAACTGCTCTGCCGCGCTCATCTCGGCATAGCGGGCCTCGCTCAAGCTGGCCTCGCCCGTGGCCTCCTCGTCGGCATCGGCCTCCGGCGTTGCCGCTTCGCCCGCTTCCGCCCCGGCAATCGCACGGCGCTGCTTGATATAGGCGGCGCGTTCCTGCGGATCGGCCGTGAAATGACGCAGGATCGTCATCGAGATCACCTTGTCGCCCTCGGCCAGCGCGATGCCGCGCACGCCGGTGGAATCGCGGCCCTTGAACACGCGCACGTCCGTCACCTCGAAGCGCATGGCCTGCCCCGCGGCCGACGTCAGCAGCACGTCGTCGCCTTCCGAGCAGATGGCGACGCCGATGATCTGGTCGCCGTCGTCGAGCTTCATGGCGATCTTGCCGTTCTGGCGCACTTCCACGAAATCCGACAGCTTATTACGGCGTACGCCACCCGATTGCGTTGAGAACATGATGTCGAGCTTATCCCAGCTCGTCTCGTCCTCGGGCATCGGCAGGATCGACGTGATGCGCTCGCCTTCACTCAAGGGCAGCAGGTTCACCAGCGCCTTGCCGATCGCGGTGGGCGTGGAGAGCGGCAGCTTCCACACCTTCATCTTGTAGGCCATGCCGAGCGAACTAAAGAATACGATCGGCGTATGGGTACTGGCCACGAACAACCGCGTGACGAAATCCTCGTCGCGCGTGCCCATGCCCGAGCGGCCCTTGCCGCCACGCCGCTGCGCACGATACGTCGACAGCGGAACGCGCTTGATGTAGCCCTTGTGCGAAACCGTGACGACCATGTCCTCGCGGTTGATCATGTCCTCGTCGTCGACGTCGCCCTCGAACTCGAGGATTTCCGACTTACGCGGCGTACCGAATTCGGCCGAGATGCCGTTCAGCTCGGACTTGATGATGTCGATCACGCGGACGCGCGAGCCGAGGATTTCCAGATAATCCTTGATCTCGCCACCGATGGTCTGCAGCTCGTTGCCGATTTCGTCGCGGCCAAGGGCGGTCAGGCGCGACAGCGTCAGAGCCAGGATGGCCGAGGCCTGCACTTCGGAGAGACGGTAAGTCTGCTCCGCCGTCAGCTTGTGGTTGGGATCGGCGATCAGCTCGATGAACGGCACCATGTCCTTGGCCGGCCAATCGCGCGCCATCAGGCCAACCTTGGCTTCGGCAGGCGTGGCCGAGCGGCGGATCAGCGCGATCACTTCGTCGATGTTGGCGACGGCGATGGCCAGGCCGACCAACACATGCGCGCGGTCGCGGCACTTGCGGAGAAGATACTTCGTCCGCCTCGTGACGACTTCCTCGCGGAAGGCCGTGAAGGCCGAGATCATGTCCTTGAGGGTCATGACCTCGGGACGGCCGCCGTTCAGGGCGACCATGTTGGCGGCGAAGGACTGCTGCAGCTGCGAGAAGCGCCACAGCTGGTTCAGCACCACGTCGGCAATGGCGTCGCGCTTCAGTTCGATGACCACGCGCATGCCGTCGCGATTGGTCTCGTCCCAGACGTCGGCGATGCCCTCGATCTTCTTCTCTTTGACCATCTCGCCGATTTTTTCGATCATCACCCGCTTGTTCACCTGATAGGGAATCTCGGTGACGATGATGGCTTCGCGGTCCTTGCGGATGGTCTCGACGTGGACCTTGGCGCGCTGCACGATCGAGCCGCGGCCCTTGTGGTACATGGCGCGGATGCCGGCGCGGCCGAGGATCTGCGAGCCGGTGGGAAAATCCGGGCCCTGAATAATCTGCATCAATTCGTCGATGGTGATCTCGGGATTATCAAGGTGAGCGATGCAGCCGTCGATCACCTCGACCAGATTGTGCGGCGGGATGTTGGTGGCCATGCCGACGGCGATGCCGCCGCCGCCATTGACCAGCAGGTTCGGGAATTTTGCCGGGAGTACGGACGGTTCCTGGCGCGAGCCGTCGTAGTTGTCGCGGAAATCGACAGTGTCCTTGTCGAGATCATCGACCAGGAAGGAGGTCACTTTCTCGAGCCGGCACTCCGTGTACCGCATGGCCGCAGGCGGATCGCCGTCGACCGAGCCGAAGTTGCCCTGGCCGTCGATCAGCGGCACACGCAGCGACCAATCCTGCGCCATGCGCACCATGGTCTCGTAGATCGCCGAGTCGCCATGCGGATGGAAGTTACCCATCACGTCGCCGACCACCTTGGCGCATTTGACGTATTTCTTGTTGTAGTCGAGTCCGGCCTCGCTCATGGCGTAGAGAATGCGCCGATGCACCGGCTTCAAGCCGTCGCGCACGTCCGGCAGGGCGCGGCTCACGATCACGCTCATGGCGTAATCGAGATAGGACGTCTTCATCTCATCGATGATGTTGATCGGCTTGACTTCCGAGGCCGGGGGCGGCGGCGGAGCATTGGGATCGATGGGCGGCGGGGGGGCCGGCGGGCCCTTGGGAGTGCGTGCCAAAGCGGTGGTCTTTCGTGGAGGTCAGCGGCGGCGGCGCGATGGAATCGTACGGGCGCGCTGAGCGGGGAATCCGGTCTGCGACAATATACACTGCTGGGGCCACGGGCAGCAATCAATTCGGGCCGCCGACGGGGCACTATCCACCGCATATTATCGCATGTTTTCAATGGGTTTTGCTGCGCGGTCGAGTTGTCGCAGGGTGTGATTGCACCGGTGTCAGGAACTTGTTGCATTGCGACGGTTGCGGACCGGAGCCGGACACGCGTAAGCAACAAGTGCCTGACACCCAGTAAGCTTGCGGCTGGTAGATCTTCCGGCCAGTGACTGGGTGTCAGGCACTTGCAAAACGCAAGGTCCTGACACCGCACAACCACCCCAAGAGCCGCCATGCCCGATCTCGCCCACCTGATCCAGTCCGGCTCCACGAACCTCTGGCTGTTCATTCCCAGCGCGATCCTGCTGGGCGCGTTGCACGGGCTCGAACCCGGCCATTCCAAGTCCATGATGGCGGCCTTCATCGTGGCCGTGCGCGGCACGATTGGGCAGGCCGTACTGCTGGGGCTGGCGGCGACGCTCTCGCACACCGCCATCGTCTGGGCGATTGCGCTGGCCGGGTTGTATTTCGGATCGCGATTCAATGCGGGCGCGAGCGAACCCTATCTGCAGCTGCTGTCAGGTGCTTTGATCGTGGCCATCGCGCTGTGGATGATCTGGCGCATCTGGCGTGCCCAGCATCCGGCCCTGCACGATCATCATCATCACGATCATCCGCACACTCACAGCCACGACGAGCCATTGGATGCGCATGCCCAAGTTCACGCCGAAGACATCGCGCGGCGCTTCAAGGGGCAGTCGGTCACCACCGGGCAGATCGTCCTGTTCGGCCTCACCGGAGGGCTGATCCCGTGCCCCGCCTCAATCACGGTGCTGCTGCTCTGTCTGCAGCTCAAGCAGATCGCGATGGGAACGCTGCTGGTGCTGTGTTTCTCGATCGGGCTGGCCCTGACCCTGGTGGGAGCGGGCGCTGCGGCGGCGCTCAGCCTGCATCATGCCAGCAAGCGCTGGCCCGGCATTGACGCGATTGCAGCGCGTGCGCCCTATCTGTCCGCGCTGTTGATCATCGCGGTCGGGCTCTACACCGGCTACTTGGGATGGAGCACACTGCCAGTGGCGTAGGGGCGGCTTGCGGCCGCCCCCTAAGAGCGAGCACGATAGCAGAGGGTGGCCGCAAGCCGCCCCTACCATCGAGCACCGCCCGTACCTATTGAGGCACCAAAATTTCGCGCTCGCCCCAAGCTTCCTCCCATCTCACCGGCGTCCTGCTGCTGCTCGGCTCGGCCGTGGCCTGGAGCACGGCGGGGCTGTTTGTACGCCTCATCCCGCTGGACGCCATGAGCCTGATCGTCTGGCGCGGGCCGGTTGGGGCGCTCTGCCTGATCGCCGCCATCGCCTGGGTGGAGCGCGAACGCACCTTCGCGGCCTTCGCGGCCATGCGCGGGCCGGCCTGGGGTTATGCGGTGCTGTCGGCACTTGGCATGCTGGTCTACATCCAGTCGCTGCGGCTGACCACGGTTGCCCATGTCGCTTTCATCTATGCCACGGTGCCGTTCATGGCCGCCGGGCTCGCCTATTTTCTGCTGGGCGAGCGCCCGTCGCGGTCGGCAACCCTGGCCAGCCTGATCGCAGTCATCGGCGTGCTCGTTATGGTCGCCAGCCCCGATACCGGCAGCAGCATCGCGGGCGATCTCTTGGCCGCCCTGATGACGCTGCTGACGGCCGGGCTGATGGTCATGAGCCGCCGCTTTCCCGGCATTCCAATGCTGCCGGCCGCAGCCATGTCCGGCATCCTGGGTGGGCTGGCGGCGCTGCCGTTCGTGACCCAGCTGCCGCAGGATCCCATGATCTTTGGGCTGATCGCGCTCTCGGGTCTGGTCAACGTCGCGTTCGGCCTCGGCTTCCTGGTGGTCGGCGCGCGCCTGCTGCCAGCTGTGGAAACCGCGCTGATCGGCACGCTGGAAGGCCCGCTGGGACCGCTCTGGGTGTGGCTGGCCTTCGGGGAAACCCCCGGTCATCGGACGCTGGCCGGTGGTGCGCTTGTCACCGTGGCCGTGCTAGGACATCTCTGGCTTGCGGGGCGCAGCCGCGCGGCTTAAAGCGCAACGACGGGGGCGAGCATGGGCTTGAGCGTTACGTGGCCATTCGATCCGGCGGTGCTGGGCCTGACGCCGCTCGATCTGATCGCGCTGGTCTGGTTCGCCTTGTGTACGGTCGGCTACAATCTCGTCACCAGCACGCGCGGCATCTGGCGCGGCAGCCTGGTCGGCGCAATCCAGAGCCATCGCATGCTGTGGATGAGCCATATGGCGAACCGGCAGGATCGCGTCATCGACGTACTGCTGATCTCAAGTCTGGCTGGCGGCAACAGCTTTTTCGCCTCAACCAGCATCGTCATCCTGGGTGCGCTCTCGGCGCTGCTGGGCTCGGGCGAGCGCGCGCAGGCCATGCTCGACCGCATGCCCTTCTCAGCCCATGGCGCGGCCTCGGCCTGGGACCTGAAGGTCCTCACGCTGATGATCGTGATCGCCTATGCCTTCTTCAAGTTCGCCTGGGCGTTCCGGCTCGCCCACTATTCCATGATCATGATGGGCGCGACACCGCCCTCCAGCTCGGGGTCGCCCGACGCGCGCGCAGCCCTGGCTGAACGCGCGGGCAAGGTGGCGGGGCTGGCGGCCGAACACGGCAACCTCGGCCTGCGCTCCTACTACTTCGCGATGGCGGGGCTGGCCTGGTTCATCCACCCCGTGCTGTTCATCGTCTCCACCACGCTGGTGGTGCTGATCGTCACCCGGCGCGAGTTTTTCTCACGCACGCTGAGCATCGTGTCGGACCAGCCGACCACGACCATATCGATACTGCCGCGGATTTAGCTATCTCTTTTCTCCTCTCCCCCTTTTTAGGGGGAGAGGTGACCGCGTCTCGTAGCGCGTTTCAGCGCAAGAGCAACGGGGTCGGTGAGGGGCAGCAGCTGGCTCCGTCCCTGGTTCGGCTGGGCACGGAGCAAGCTGCTGCCCCTTCCGGCCGTTTTTCCTCCGCGCTATGGCGCGTCGGCAGCCACCTTCTCCCCCTAAGCAGGGGGAGAAGGGAAGCCAAGCCGCATCAGTTGTTCACCCGTCCCGCGAGCACCCGGTCAACGCGATCCAGCAAGCCGCCGCCGGGGGCTGCCGCCGGGGCGACCGGCACGCTGGCGGGCGAGACCACGCTTACCGGCGGGGCCGGCGGAACCACCGGCTGCTGCGCCGAGATCACCACACCGGCGCCATTGCCGTTGCTGACGCCACCGAACATCGGCCGCTCGGGTGGGAGTTGACGCTCGTAAGTGGTCGCAATCGTCGTCTGCTCCAGCTTGGCCAGCCGATTCGAGATCACGCTCAGATCGCCCGAGTTGTTCTGCCGCCACTCGTCGATCGCACTCGACAGAGTCTGCTGCGCATTGCCCAGCGCCATCATGGCCTTGCGGATCTGCTCCAGTTCGCCATCCAGCGCGCCGCGCGAACTTGCCTGGTCGGTGCGCGCTGTCGTCAGCATGCGCTCCAGTCCGGCCAGACGCTCAACCACGGCGCCGGAATTGCCGCCGCTGCCCACCGCCGCCAGCCGCTGATCGACCAGCCGCTCCAGCGTGCCGTGCCGCTCCTGCATGGAAATCGCCACGCGCTGCGTCTCGGCGCGATGCGCGTCGATCGACTGCTGCAACGCCTGCATCTGGCCGTTCGACAGGCCCGACCCCGCGGCACCTTCGGCCGGGATGAGATCGAACATCTCCTCGATGGCCTTTAGTTCCTTCTCCATCGCGCCCTGCCAGCCCTGCAGCTCGGCGCGTTGCGCACTCACCTGCCGCTCCAGGCCTTGCAGGCGGTCGCCCACCGTATCCAGCCCAGGCGGCAGCACCATCGGCTTGCCATTGGCGCCAGCGCTGGCCGCGATCTGCTCGAAGGCCTTCAGGCGATCGATCAGCATGCTTTCCAGCTTGCCGTTGTCGACCAGCCGGGCTTCCAGCGAGGTTTCCAGCGTCTCCAGCTTGCGGGACAGCGCCTCGATCGGCTCGCCGGTCAGCTGCTTGGCCTCCATCAGGCGGATGCGGTCGCCGATCCCCTGCTCAAAACGGGCAAGATCGGCGCGGTGGTTCTCCATCGCCTTCTGCACCGACAGGAAACGATCCCCGATCAGCGTCGTGATCTGGCCGTTTCCAGCGCCATTGACGCCACCGGCCGAAATCGCCCGCTCGATCAGCTGCAGCCGGTCGGTGCTGGCGCGCGCCTCGTTGCGCAGTGTAAAGAGCGTATCCTGCAGGGTCTTGAGCTGGTCGCCAAGGTCGCTGCGCCCGCCACCGCCGCTGTTCACCAACAGGTTGATCGATCGCTCCAGCCCGCGCATGCGGTCATCGAGGCCGGCCAGCGCGGCCGACGATTGCCCAACCTGGGCATTGCGCAGCTCGTTGACGGCCAGGCGCAAGTCGCGCTGCTCGCCGGCATAGCGTTCCATAAGCCCCTTCACCTCGGCCAAGGGATCGACCGGCTCGTCGATCTCGCCCTCGATGGCGTGCCTGCGGATCATCCGCACCACGCGCGATTTCGCGTCAAAGCGCAGCAGGGCATCGAGCAGATCGCGCGCGCCCAGCTGGCGCTCGTCGCGGCGCGAGGCGGCGGCGGCGGCCAGATGCATGACGGTGTTGAAATCCTTCGAGGCCCTGAGTTGCGCCACCATCATGGTGTGATCGACCGGGATCTCGCTGGAGATGACAGCCGCGCTCTCGCGCTTCAGGCTCTCGACATTGATGCCGCGATCCGACAGCACCTGGGCGGCCTCGGGCACGCGCACCAGCGCATGCACCAGATGCTCCAGCATGACCTCGCGTGCGCCGTGCGCCTTGGCCACCTCGTGGGCGTGGTGGCAGCAGGCCAGCACAGTCTCGTCCTCGCTGAGGTAGGCGGGGCGATAAGTTGTAATGACCCGCCGGCCGATGGCGCCGCCAAAGGTTGTGGGCCCGGTTGCGCCCGAGACGTCGGTCTCGATGATCTCGTAGGAACCGCCGGGCAGGTCGTAGCGTCCTTGCGCGGGGCGGGCTGTGATATCGTCGTTCTTGGCAGACATGTTTTCATACTCCCAACCGGGCCGCGCAAGCGAGTTGCCGCGATCCATCGCCAACCAACACGGCCAGCGCCTCCCCACCCTACCGCCGCTTGTCACACTGTGCAGCGATTGCGGCAGCATCGGGGGGACGCGGACTGTCGCGGCAAAAATAGCCTAAGCCCTTGAACCGCCTAGCGCCCGGACGCAAGCGATGCCACCGATCTTAGTCAAGACCCCGCCGCTTGGCGAGCTTGGAATGGCAGGCGTGGTTAGCCGTTCGCGCACGGGGGCCAAACCGGTCGGCGCGGCAGGCTTTTGCCTTACGCACCGAATTCGCCCCAACCGCTCACTTTGCCCATTCCCATTTGCGTGAAGCTGGTCTATAAGCCCCCTCAGAACGTCGCTCCAAGTGCTGTTCGGGCCAGTCGCCCCGATGCACGGATGCGACAATACCCCGGACAGTCCCTCGGCAACGGCGGTTTCCCCGCCTCCCTGACCTGTCCGGTACCGTCGGTGACGCGGGGTGGAGCAGCCCGGTAGCTCGTCAGGCTCATAACCTGAAGGTCGTTGGTTCAAATCCAGCCCCCGCAACCACGATTTTTCTGTGTGATTTCAATGATTTAGATGGTCGCCGCAGGGCGGCTTTTTTGCTGTATTTTGCTCTGGGGTCCCGCTGGGGTCCCGGAACGGCGGCGGTTGATTTTGTCGCAGGCAACATTGTGATCGCGAGAAACGCACGCAAGGGTTGCGAAACGCGCCGACAGAATGCCTCCCCCAAGGCGCTCGTCGCGAGCCGAACGCAGCCTAACGACTGTTCAGCGCACAAGCATTTCACTACTCCTGCTTGACGGTGCCTGTTTGGGCTGATTGCTGAGCCCAGGAGGACCGTGTGGCACGAACTCGAACACATCGTTGCAGGCGCCAAAGTTCGCGGCATCGCAGGCTCTGCCAGCGTCGAGGTCATTCGCGTCGAGTGGATCGGCTCGGACGCGCTGAACGTCGTCTACCGTGGTGCGGACGGCCCCGCCGAAATCTTGCTGTATCGAGACGCGGAATCACGCCTTGAAATCGTGCAGGCCACCCGCTCATTCAGTTTCGATGGCGACGGGGAGGCGTTTCGGATCGCTTCGGAAGCGCAGAGGATCAGGTTGGCGCACCTGTTTGACCCCTTTCTTGCCGTCCATAGCTCACGTATCGAACCGCTTCCGCACCAGATCACCGCCGTTTATGGCGAGATGCTCCCGCGACAGCCGTTGCGGTTCCTGCTCGCGGACGACCCCGGCGCGGGCAAGACCATTATGGCCGGCCTGCTCATCAAGGAACTGATCATCCGAGGCGACCTGGAGCGTTGCCTCATCATTGCGCCTGGAAGCCTGGTCGAGCAGTGGCAGGACGAACTGAAGGAGAAGTTCGACCTGACCTTCGATCTCCTGTCGCGCGAACAGATCGAGACCTCGGTCACCGGCAATCCTTTCGTGGAACGCAGCCGACTGATCATGCGGCTCGATATGGCGCTCGCGATCCGAAACGCTACAGGCCAAGCTCATGGCCGCTCCCGATTGGGACCTGATCATATGCGACGAAGCGCATCGCATGTCAGCGAGCCTGTTCGGCAACGAGGTGAAATACACCAAGCGCTACAAGCTCGGGCAGCTGGTCGGCGGCCGCGCCCGGCATTTCCTGCTCATGTCGGCGACGCCGCACAACGGCAACGACGCCGACTTCCAGCTCTTCATGGGGCTGCTCGACGCCGACCGTTTCGAGGGGCGGCCACGCGAGGGCGCGCGCAAAGTCGACGTCTCCGACCTGATGCGCCGTCTGACCAAGGAGGAACTGCGCAAGTTCGACGGCGCCCCGCTGTTCCCGGAGCGCAAGGCCAATACGATCCAGTACAAGCTGTCCGATTTGGAGGCGCAGCTCTACACCGAAGTGACGCAATACGTTCGCAACGAGATGCGCAATCTCAACGATCTCGCGGGCGACGACAAACGCCGCAACAACGTCGGTTTCGCCCTGCAAATCCTGCAGCGTCGCCTCGCCTCATCTCCGGCGGCCATCTACCACTCGCTGCGCCGCCGCCGGGAACGGCTTGAGGCCCGGCTCGCCGAGGAACAGGTGCTCGCGCGCGGTGGCAGACTGCAGAAGGTCGAAGACCTGCCGACGCTGTTCGACGACGACGAAGACCGGGAACTCGACGAAGCTGGCGGCGCGGAACTGGAACAAGCTGAGCAGGAGATTGCGGATCGCGCTACGGCATCGCAGACCATCCCCGAGCTGCAGGCCGAGTTGGTCGTGCTGCGCGCCCTCGAAGCCTTGCCGACAGGCTGCGCAAGTCCGGCCAGGACACCAAATGGCGCCAACTCAGCGAGATCCTCGACAAGCCGCCCATGATCGACGAGGCGACCGGCCAGCGCCGCAAGCTGCTGATCTTCACCGAGCCACGCGACACGCTGGAATATCTCGCCAGCAACATCCGCCAACGCATCGGCAAGTCCGAAGCCGTCGCCGTCATCCACGGCGGCGTGCCGCGCGACGTTCGCAAGGCCAACATCGCCGCCTTCAATGACGATCCCGAAGTCCGCGTCCTGGTCGCCAACGATGCGGCAGGCGAGGGTGTCAACCTGCAGCGCGGCGCGCATCTGATGGTCAACTACGACCTGCCGTGGAACCCGAACCGGCTGGAACAGCGCTTTGGGCGTATCCACCGCATCGGCCAAACCGAAGTCTGCCACCTCTGGAACCTGGTCGCCGCCGATACGCGCGAGGGCGAGGTCTACGGCCGCCTTCTGGAAAAGCTGGAACGAGCCCGCGAAGCGCTCGGCGGCGCCGACAGCGTCTACGACGTGCTCGGCGAACTGTTCCAGGGCAAGCCGCTGCGCGAGATGTTGATGGAGGCCGTGCTCTATGGCGACGACCCCAAGCACAAGAAACGCATGGCACCGCCGTCGATGGCGTGGTCGACACCGAAAAAATCGGGACACTGATCAGAGAGCGCAAACTCACGACTGAAGGCCTCGACCCCGCTCGGTGCTCGACATCAAGGAGAAGATGGATCGCGCCGAAGCCCGCCGGCTGCAGCCCCACTATATCCGCGCGCTTCTTCGAAAAAGCATTCACGCGTCTTGGCGGGCAGATCCGACGGCGCGAGGCCGGGCGCTATCGAAATCACCCGCGTGCCCGGCCGCATCCGCGACCGTGACCGCGTCTCGGGCGGCGTCACACCCATCGCCGAACGCTACGAGCGCGTCTGCTTCGACAAGGCCAGCCGCGACACCCAGCAAGCCGCAAGCCGCCGTCGATCACACCCGGCCACGGGCTGCTCGACGCCACCATCGCCGTGACGCTCGAAGAAGCGGGCGACGTGCTGAAGCGCGGCGCGATCCTGGTCGACGAGGCGGACGAGCACGGCCTCGGCCCGCGCGTGCTGATCACGCTGGAGCACGCCATCCGCGACGGCCGGCCGGGGCGCAATGGCCAGCCGAGCGTCGTCTCGCGCAAGATGCAGTTCGTCATGATCGATGAGACGGGCAAGCGCCATCGATGCCGGCCCGGCGCCCTATCTCGATTTCCGGCCGCTGAAACCCGACGAGACCGAGACTGCCGCGCAAACTGCTCGATGCCGATGGCTCAAGGGCGACATCGAAAAGCTGGCGCTGCACTTTGCCATCGCCCATCTGGTGCAGGAGCATCTCGAACGAGACCCGCGAGCGCCGCCTCGCCGAGATCGACCGCGTCGAGGGCGAGGTGCAGGCCCGGCTCAAGCGTGAGATCAACTATTGGGACGGCCGCGCCGAGGAACTGGCGCTGAAGGAGCAGGCGGGCAAGGGCAGCAGCGCTCAATTCCGGCAACGCGCGCGCCTATGCGCAAAACGCTGGCCGAGCGGCTGGACAGTCGCCTGCGGCAACTCAATGAGGAGCGCGACATCCAGGCCCTGCCGCCGCAGGTGAAGGGCGCGGCCCTGGTGGTGCCGATTGGCCTTCTGCGGCCGCACGGCTCCGCGACAGCGCCGGCCGGCTTCGCCGAAGACGCGCTGGCCCGCGCAGGAAATCGAGCGGCTGGCCATGGAGGCCGTCTTCGCAGCCGAACGCGCGCTCGGCCGCGAGCCCGCGCGATGTGTCGGCGCCAAAGGTCGGCTACGACATCGAAAGCCACGATCCGGAGACAGGCCATCTGCACTTCATCGAGGTCAAGGGCCGCATCGAGGGCGGCGACACCATCACGGTGACCACGAACGAAATGCTGGTGGGGCTGAACGCCGGCGAGCGGTTCGTGCTGGCGATCGTGCAGGTTGGCGAGGGCGGGTTTGCGCTGGAGCCGGTCTATGTGCGGCGGCCGTTTGATCGCGCGCCGGACGCGGATGCGTGCTCGACGAACTTCGTCTCGACAGTCTTTTACTGCGCGGCAAAGGGCCTCATTAGGGTGAGCATACACGGTGCCTAATACGACAACTTTCAAATTTCCGGCGGGCAAGCGGTGGCAAGCCATCAATTCCGTCAAACTGCTCGTCGAAGGGGTCCGCGAACGATTGCTGCCAATATTCGCTGAAGCGGACAAAGCTGTTCAACGCTTCGAAGAACGTCTCTACGAGAGACTTTGGGACCAAAATGATTCTCGGCCATCTGAGGAAGAACTCGCGGCAGCGAGCTCGACTTCGAGGATATCTAGATGATGAGGACGGTCGCCCACACTACGAGTTGAGGTACATTGGCAATCACATTCTTCTCATGTCATTGGTTGGCCTCTATCATCAGTGGGAGCGAACTCTAAAGGCGTCCCTAGCTGATGAATTTAGGCGAAATGGATTTTCCGAAGAATGGCGCCTTCGGACATTTCGAGCTGACTTCGGGTTATTGAAGAAATGGATTGAGGCGCTAGATTTTCCTTCAGCACACGGATCAGCGCTTGGTGAATTGAATTCGCTTCTGCTCATCGTGAACGTCGCAAAGCATGGGGACGGTCATTCTTGTCAGAAGCTAGCGAAGAAGCATCCGAATTGTTTTGGCGAATGTCCGACGAGCCGGAAGGTCAGCCAACTGCAGAACGATTGCTCATTGCACCGGAGCTCATAGACAGGTTTTCAACCGCGATTGTTGCTTCTGGGAGAAATTCCCTGAGTGGAGCGATGTCGGTGTGAAGACGTTGCGTGAGCCGGAATTGGCCCAACGTTAGGAAGCGAATGTCTCAGACCACCCCAACCCACCGCAAAAAGCTCATCGAAGTCTCGATCCCGCTGGAGGCGATCAACCGGGAGAGTGCGCGGGAGAAGTCGATCCGGCATGGGCATCCCTCGACGCTGCATCTGTGGTGGGCGCGGCGGCCGTTGGCGGCGTGCCGGGCGGTGCTGTTCGCGCAGCTGGTGGATGATCCGTCGTCGTGCCCGGAGGAGTTTCCGACCGGCGCTGCAGGACGCCGAGCGGGACCGGCTGCACAAGATCATCGAGGCGGATGGTGCCGTGGGAGGCGTCCACCAACGAGGCGATCCTGAACGAGGCGCGCTACGAGATCGCGCGCTCGGTGGCGCGCGGGCGGGGCGAGACGCTGCCGCCGCTCAGCGCAGATGAAGCCGCAGGCGATCATCGACTATCTGCAGAGCCAACGCGCCGCCGGTCTATGACCCGTTCTCGGGCGGCGGCTCGATCCCGCTCGAGGCGCAGCGGCTGGGCCTGCGCGCCATGGGCTCGGACCTCAACCCCGTGGCGGTGCTGATCGGCAAGGCGCTGATCGAGATCCCGCCGAAGTTCGCTGGCCGCAAGCCGGTCAACCCCGATGTCAACGAGTTGCACCAGTGGAAGGGCGCGCAGGGGCTGGCCGACGACGTGCGTTACTACGGCCGATGGATGCGCGACGAGGCCGAGAAGAAGATCGGCCATCTCTATCCGAAGGTGACGCTGGAGGACGGCAAGACGCAGGCGACGGTGATCGCCTGGCTGTGGGCGCGCACGGTGCCGAGCCCCGATCCGCGGGCCAAGGGCGCGCATGTGCCGCTGGCGTCGTCTTTCGTGCTGTCGGCCAAGGAAGGCCGAGAGGTGATCGTCAAGCCGGTGGTCGATCGGGCGAACGATGGCGTGGACGTTCGAGATCGACGACAAGCCGAGCGCGGCGGCATTGAAGGCGGCGAAGAATGGGACGAAGTCTGCGCGGGCGCCAAATTCACTTGCCTGCTGACGGGCGCGGCGATCGACGGCACGCACGTCAAGGCAGAGGCAAGGCCGGGCGCATGGGTGCGGCGCTGATGGCGATCGTGGCAGAGGGCAACGCAGCCGCGTCTACCTGGCGCCGACACGCACAGCATGTCGAAGGCCGCTGCGCTTGGCCGCCCGAAGATCCCGAGGTCGATCAGCCGAATGCCGAGACGACCCGCGCAATTTCTGGACGCGTCTGATACGGCATTGAGACATTCCTGCGAATTCTTCACCCCGCGCCAGCTCGTGGCGCTGACGACGTTCTCGGACCTCGTGATGGTGGCGCGGGAGAAGGTGCTGGCCGATGCCGAGGCGCACTGGTCCGGCGAGCACGCCGACGACACGCGCCGCCTCGCCGACGGCGGCCTCGGCCCGATCGCCTATGCCGATGCCGTGGCGACGTATTTGGCATTGGCCGTTGATCGCAAGTGGCCGACTACGCATAGCACTATTGCGTCGTGGACATCCGACATGGAGCAACGCTATCGGGCAACTTTCGCGCGGCAGGCTATTGCCGATGACCTGGGACTATCGCCGAGACCAATCCGATTTCGGCAACTGACTGGAGACTTCATCGGCAGCTCGAGACTGGGTGCGCGATGTGTTGGACGCTTGCAAGCCATCTCTGCAGGTCAAATCGAGTGCAAAGATCGCGCAGACCAATGCAGTTTCCTAACACGCACTATTTCGACCGACCCTCCATATTATGACAATATTGGTTATGCAGATCTTTCCGACTATCTTTTACGTCTGGCTTCGTCGGACACTGAAGCACATTCATCCCGAACTGTTTCGCCGCGTTGTCACTCCGAAGAGCGGAGGAACTTGTCGCCACGCCTTATCGGCACGGCGGCAAAGAGCGCAAGCCGAGGCCTTCTTTCTGGACGGAATGAAGAAGGCGCTTGCGCGGCTATTGCAAAGGCATCGGCCGATGTTCCCGGCTACGATCTACTATGCGTTCAAGCAGTCAGAATTGTCCGAGGAAGGTGTGACCTCGGCAGGATGGGCAAGCTTTCTACAGGCCGTTGTTGACAGCGGTCTAGCAGTCGATGGCACATGGCCAGTGCGATCAGAGCTAGCGAACCGGATCGATCGCCAGCGGTACCAACGCCCTCGCCTCCTCCATCGTCCTCGTCTGCCGCCGCCGCGACGCCACGGCCTCCACCATCACCCGCGCCGACTTCCTGCGCGCGCTGCGCCGCGAGATGCCGGCCGCGCTCGCCGAAATCCGCCGCGCCGGCGTCGGGCCGACCGACATCCAGCAGGCCGCCATCGGCCCCGGCATCGGCATCTTCACGCGCCATGCCCAGGTGCTCAACACCGACGGCACGCCGATGCTGGTCAAGGATGCGCTGAAGCTCATCAATCAGGTGCGCGAGGAACTCGCCTCGACCGCGACGCCGACTACGACAGCGAGACCCGCTTCGCGCTCGACTGGTTCGCCGCCAAGGGCTTCGAGCAAGGGCAGCGCCGGCGACGCCATCAACATGATGCAACGCCGTCAACATCTCGCTCGACGGCATGAAGGCGGCCGGCTTCTTCTTGGCCGAGCGCGGCGATGCCCGCCTGCTGAAGCGCGAGGAACTGCCCGACGACTAGGATCCCGTCAAAGACACCACGCCCACCGTCTGGGAAGCCTGCCAGCATCTGATCAAGCGCCTGACCGCCGAGACCGGCGGCATCGATGCGGCGGCCGCGCTCTACAATCGCTGGGCAGCTCGCGCCGAGCCCGCCCACGCGCTCGCCCGCCGCCTCTACGACATCTGCGAACAGAAGCAGTGGGCGGCCGAGGGGCGCGTCTACAACCAGCTGCACCAGGAATGGGATGCGATCGAGAAGCGCGCGGCCGCGCTCGCCGCAGGCGGCAACCGCGCAGCGATCTGTTCTCACGTGAGGGGATGAGACATGAGCGGACTTGATGCCAACGGCCGCGTCGACAAGGCGCTGCGCCTGCTGACGCCCGCGCTGCAGCCGATCATCGAGCGCGAGCTGCGCCGCGTCTATCGACGGCGAACTGGCAGCAGAACCTGAGCGTCGCGCACGGCAGCGATCTCGAACAGCCGCTCGACGCCTATGCCGCTGCTCAAGACCATGATCGACAACTGGCAGCCGTGCTTCAAGGACAGCTTCAAGGCCAAGACCCGCAACCGACGTGTCGAAGGCGCTCGATGCGCGCAACGCCGTCTCGCACGCCAGCGGCGACGATTCCGCTGCCGATGCCATCAGCTACTTGACCGCGATCAAGGGCGTCGCGGAGGCGATCTGGCGCCAAGGCCGTCGTCCGACGCCGTCAAGGCGCTGATCGACGATCAGATCAAGGCCGCCGCATCGGCCATGGGCGTCGCGCCCGAGATGGCCGCCAAAAGCCTCGCACCGAGCCGCCGCACCGCAACTCGACCTCGGCGACCGCAAATACGACTGGAAGCCCTGGCGCGACGTCGCCCCGCCGCATCCCGACGTGATGGCCGCCCGCTTCGTCGAAGCCGAGTTCGCCGCCGACCTCTCGACCGTGGCGCGCGGCGAGGGCGCCGAAACCTACCGCGACCCGCGCGAGTTCTTCCGCATCACTTTCATGACCGGCGGCCTGCGCAAGGTGCTGCGGAGCGCCATCGAGCGGCTGGCGGGCAAGGGCGGCGATCCCGTCATCGGCCTGCAGACCTCGTTCGGTGGCGGCAAGACGCACACCATGCTGGCGCTCTATCATCTGGCCATCGCCAAGAACCCCGAGACGTTGCCGGGCCTGGCCGAGATCTTCAAGGAAGCTGGAGTCACGACGCTGCCGATCCGCTCCAAGCCGGTCGTGTTCGTCGGCACGGCGGCCGGCGCCAACCAGCCGATCGCGATCGAGGGCGCGCGCACGGTCAAGAGCCTGTGGGGCCTGATCGCCGTGCGGCTCGGTGGCTGGAAGGCCTACGAGACGATCAAGGCGTCCGACGAGGAGCGCACCAATCCCGGCTCCGAAGCGATGATCGCGATCCTGAAGCAGGCGTCGCCCTGCCTGATCCTGGTCGACGAGGTGGTCGCCTATGCGCGCAATCTCGAAGGCATGCCCTACGACGGCTTCGTCTCGTTCTTCCAGTCGCTGACCGAGGCGGCCAAAGCCGTGCCCGGCGTGCTGGTGGTCGGATCGCTGCCCGACAGCGGCGCCGAAGTCGGCGACCAGCGCGGCCGGGCGCGCCTTGCTGGCGCTGGAGAAGGTGTTCGGCCGCGTGCAATCGGCCTGGGCGCCGGCGCAAGGCACCGAGACGTTCGAGATCATCCGCCGCCGCCTGTTCCAGGAACTGGACGAGGACGGCGAGAAGGCGCGCGAGCAGGCCGTCAAAGCGTTCATGAGCTTCTACAAGAACAACGCCGGCGAGTTCCCGTCCGAGGTGCGCGATACGGCGCTACGAAGCGCAGCTGATGGCGGCCTATCCGGTGCATCCGGAGCTGTTCCGGGTGCTGCAGACCGACTGGGCGAGCCTCGAGAAGTTCCAGCGAACGCGCGGCGTGTTGAAGATGATGGCGCAGATCGTCTATCGCCTCTGGCGGACGGCAAGGCGCGCCGATGATCCTGCCCGGCGACGTGCCGCTGACGGACGACAAGGTGCGGACCAACGCGCTCGTGCCGCTCGCCGCACGGATACGACGCCGTCGTCTCGAAGGAGATCGCGGGCGACTTTCGAAGTCCGGCGCAGATCGAGGCGCGCTCGCCATCAGTCGGCCAAGAACCGCGCCGTGACCCGCGCTGCGACTGCGGTGTTCATGGGAACGGCGCCCTACGGCATCACGAACAAGGGCATGGAAGTGGCGCGCCTCCGATTGGCCTGCGCCTACCCAGGCGATCAGCCGTCGCAGTTCTCCGAAGCCATCCGACGGCTGGACGAAAATGCCGCCTATCTCTACAGTCGCGGCGACACCTATTGGTTTTCGCCCATCGCCGTCGCTCAACCAGGAAGCCGAGGATCGGGCCAAGGCGCTGTCGACCAATGAGGTCGATGCGGAAATTGTGACGCTCGTCCGCGCCGAGGAGCGGTTCAAGGCGACGGGCGGCTTTCACCGGGTTCACGCCGCGCCCGATGATCCGCTTGGGATCGACGACGCACTGGAAGCAGCGTTGGTGATTTTGCCGCCGACGGCAACTCACAGTGCGCGCGATACGACGAGTGCGGCCATGGCGCTGGCCTCCGACATCATCGAGCGAAAAGGTACAGGCCAGCGGAGAAACCGCAATCGCCTGGCGTTTCTCGCGCTTGATCACGCCGCACTGGAAGACGTTCGGAACGTCGTGCGCAAGAAGCTCGCATGGGCTTCGATTGCCAAAGACGGACCAGGGTTACTGCAGCTGCCACCAACGCAACAGAAAGATGCCGAGAAACGCCGCGAAGAACAGAGCAACGCCGCTGAAAATGCCGTTCGCCGCAGCTGGAAACACCTGATCCTACCGCAACGGGCTCAACCCGACAGCCCAAACGTGGCCAAGGGCTTCGATCTGGAAGCGCAGACGCTGACCAGCAAGAGCACCGATCCCGCCCCACTGGCGCAATTGGCGTGGACCAAATGCGAGCAGGACGGATTGATCGTCTCGAAGCTGGGTGGCCCCATCCTGGACAAGGACCTTGATGAAGTCTGGCGCGCCGACCAGCCGCATTTGCCTGTCCGTCAAGTTCGTGACTGGTTCGCGCAGTTCCCGTACTTGTCAAAGTTGCGCGATCCCTTGGTGTTGGCCCATGCGATCAATGATGCCGTCGCGCGAACCGACGCTCGATACGGGCTCGCCGACAGCTTTAATGAGAGTGCGGGCAAATACCGGGGCCTGAAACTTGCGCGCCGCAGCGATTACATCGACCTGAACTCCGATGCGCTGCTGGTTCGACGCGCCGTAGCCGAAGCGCAGTTGGCGCTCGATGCCCCGGCGATTGTTGCCCCTTCTGGCAGCAATGCCGGTGGCCCATCGACGACATCCGTTGCGGGTGTTGTTGGATCGGGTTCAATAGCGCCGGTTGCGGCCAGTTTTCTTTCGGCACCGGTCCGCCCCAAACGCTTCTTCGCCAAGATCACTCTTGATCCGAACCGGCCTACACAGCAGGTGAGCAACATTGCCCAGTCAATCCTGAGCGAGTTGGAGCGTATGCGTGGCACCGCGATCACGCTGACTCTCGATATTGATGCCGAAAACCCAAGCGGCTTTTCCGCCGACACCGTCAGTGTCGTTCGCGACAACGCCGTCAGCCTCCGGATCACAGATTTCGGCTTTGAAGGGGATTGATCGGGACATAGTCATGGCCAAGCCCGCCCACCTGCAGATTGATCCACGCCTCGCATCGATCCTCGGTGATCGCGCCTAAAACATCTGTCTGGCGGCGACATACGCCTCCGCAAGAAACCACGGATGCCCGGTGAGACCAGCCAGTGAGAGGACTTCGCTTCGTCGATCTGTGTCACCAGAGGCGTATGTCGCAATGTGGGAGCGTGCAGAGTTGGGCCGACCGAGGGCCGTGTCGGCGAGTGTCAGCATTGCCGAAACAACTACGGCGGCTGGTGATCGGACCAGAGCAATTATTTGTTCGATCTCCCGTCTGATCTGCACGACGTCTTGCTGCAATTCGCTACTTTCTATGTCATATATTGCCAGGGCCAAAGTGCCTCCTCGCTGAACTGAGTGGGTAATCGCACGGCGTCGGGCGTGCGATTTGAGCCATTTGGGCATGGCAGCCCTTTGCTGCAGCGGGAGGGCGGGTCAAGGTTGGCCGTCGCCGTGGCCGGGCCTCAAACTCAGGCGCTTGCAGGCCACACCTTGACGCGGCCGAGCGCCGTGGCACGCTCAGCGCCACCCCGAATTGGCTCATGAGCATCCGATGCGCGATACCGATCTGTTCCAACTGGCCCTGGGCCTCGTCTCACCCTGGCAGGTGGGCGCGGCCAAGTTCGATGCCGATGCCAAACGCCTCGACATCGAGATCGACTTCAAGCGCGGCGGGCGCTTCCTGTGCCCTGACTGCGCCAGCGCCGATTGCCCCGTGCACGACACAACGCCCAAGACCTGGCGGCATCTCGATTTCTTTCAGCACCAGGCCTTTCTCACCGCACGCGTGCCGCGCATCACCTGTCCGCGCTGCGGCGTCCGGCAGGTCAACGTGCCCTGGGCCAGGCCCGGCTCGGGCTTCACGCTGCTGTTCGAGGCCTTCGCCATGACGCTGGTCACGCACATGCCGGTGGCCGCCGCCGCCCGCATCCTCGGCGAGCATGACACGCGGCTCTGGCGCATGATCATCCACTATGTCGAAGCCGCGCTGGCGCGCCTGGACCTGTCGGACCTCAGGCGCATCTGCATCGACGAAACCGCTGCAAAACGCGGCCACGACTACATTTCGCTGTTCGTCGACATCGACCGCCGCCGCGTTGTCTTCATCGCCGACGGCCGCGACAGCGGGACAGTTCATCGGTTCAATGAGCATCTCGCCAGCCACCGCGGCGAGGCCACCAATATCGAACAGGTTTGCATCGACATGAGCGGGGCCTTCATCAAAGGTGTCGGGGAGGCCTTGCCGCAAGCCCAGATCACCTTCGACAAGTTCCATGCCGTCAAGCTGGTCAACGACGCCGTCGACAAAGTACGGCGTGCCGAGAGCAAAGTCCGGCCCGAACTCAAGAACACCCGCTATCTGTGGCTCAAGAACGAGGCCAACCTCACGTCTGCCGGACGCCTCCAGCTCGACAGTCTGGCGCGCGCGCACCTCAAGACCGGGCGCGCCTATGGCTTGCGCGTCGCCTTCCAGACCCTCTACCGCCAACCCATCCGCGATTGGGCCGAGCAGCATCTGGACGACTGGCTGAGCTGGGCCATGCGCTCGCGGCTCGAGCCCATGAAGGATGCCGCACGAACCATCCGCAGGCACCGCGATGGCATCCTGGCCTGGTTCGACAGCCACATCGCCAACGGCCTGATCGAGGGCATCAACAGCCTGGTACAGGCCGCCAAGGCCAAGGCGCGCGGCTACCGCTCCACCCGAACCTTGAAGGCCATCACCTACCTGATCGCCGGCAAACTCGATCTCAGGCTACCCACTTGAAACAGCGGGGAGCCGCCAAAGTGCGAACCGCGTGCTCTAAGCGTGACTTCTTCTGCCGAATATCTGACTCAACGCCCCCTAATCGGGTCGAGCGGATGGAGCTTCTTTGTTGCATGGAAGCACTAAGGCTGCCTTGGATATCCTTCAAAGATTCGTCAAATGCATGACTAGAGCACTTTGCGCATGATGTGAATCGGTTTGGCCACAGGGGATTCCCAAAGGCTCGCAAATCAGATTCGATCTCCCTGACGGTAGCGACGGGGGAGCTCAATGGCACACGGCTATTCGAACGATCTGCGCGTGCGCGTTGTCGAACTGGTCAAGGCTGGCGGTGCGCGGCGGGAGGCGGCGCGGGTCTTCGATGTGGCCGCCTCGACGGCGATCCGCTGGGCCGCGCGCTGGCAGGCAACCGGCAGCGTCGCCGCCAAACCGGGCACTGGCCATACGCGCTCGCCGCTCGCCAAACATGCGCCCTGGCTTTTGGAGCAGGTCGCAGCCAAGCCCGATCTCACACTGGAAGAAATCCGTGCACGGTTGATCGAGACCCATGGCTTGACCGCAAGCATCAGCGCTATCTGCCGGTTCTATCTGCGCCACCGCATCAGCTTTAAAAAAAACCGTGCACGCCAGCGAGCAGGACCGGCCTGACGTCGCCGCCGCGCGGGCGCAGTGGAAAGCCGATCAACCAGGCCTCGATGCCACGCACCTTGTCTTCATCGACGAGACCGGGACGGCCACCAACATGGCGCGCCGCTACGGACGCAGCCTGCGCGGCACGCGCTGCCGGGCCAAGATCCCGCATGGCCACTGGAAGTCGACAACCTTCATTGCCGGCTTGCGCGTCGGCGCCTTGACCGCGCCATTTGTCCTCGACGGCGCCATGGATGGCTCCAGCTTTCTGGCCTATGTCGAGCAGGTCCTGGCGCCGACCCTGGGCGCCGGCGATATCGTGATTGCCGACAATCTGCGTTCGCATCATGTCGATGGTGTTCGCGAGGCGATCGAGGCGCGCGGCGCCACCTTACGCTTCCTGCCGCCCTATTCGCCCGACCTCAATCCCATCGAGCAGGTCTTTGCCAAGCTGAAGGCCCTGCTGCGCAAGGCCTGCGAACGCACCGTCGAGGCGCTCTGGGACAGAATCGGCGACCTCATCGGCTCTTTTGCTCCTGACGAATGCGCCAACTACTTCCTCAACGCTGGATATGATCCAGGTTAAGTGCAAAATGCTCTAGCATGGGCGGTCATCGTGGCAGACCCGATACCAAGCATGACAATGACCTATGGTGACGTCAACACAAACGCGGCAAGTTTGAAAACTTGGCCGCGGGCGGTCTTGCATATGGAGCCTCGTCGACACATCCTTGTGCCGTCACCGGCCCATAGCGACAACCCTCCGAAGAAGGCAATCCGACTCCTACGACCGTCGTCAACTAATGGCTCGGCTGGTCCGACATCCCACAAGGAGACATCGAGGGATGCCAGCGTGACGTTTCCAGCGTTACAGAATGCCACGTCCGGAATCGGAATGAGAGCGTCGGGGGGCCGTGATCGGCAAGCGTGAGGTTCAGAGCCAGTGCGCCTCTGCTACGCTGACTTGCCTTTCGGGGCTTTCTTGGGTCGTTTGGAACCAACCAGCGGCATTGATGGAGCAATAGCGACTTGCCGGAGCGCCGTGTCGAGCGCCGCACGATCCACAGCCTCCGGATCGAAGGGGCCACGCCAACGCAGTAGCTCGCGGCCACGTTTGTGTCCCGAGTCCGACAGTGCCTCCAGGTATTCGGAGTAGCCCCAGGGGCCGCCGCAGTCATCGGGCGGACAGCGGCGCTTGACGTCGACCAGGCGCGGATAGTCGTCCCAGAGCTCGGCCGCGAAGCGCCGCTCGACCTTGATCGTGTGCCGCCAGTCGTCGCCGAAATCGTAGGTGTAGCGCAACATCTTGAAACTCGGCTCGGCCAGCACGTCGGCCACGGTCGTCTGCTCCGAATTCCGCGCTGGCGGACCGAAGTCGAGGTCATCGGGCAGCGGCGGTGACCAGCGGGGGCCATCGATCAGGCGCAGGTAGAAGGCATGCATGTGAGAGTTGTTCCACGGCATGATCGCCTGGATGATCTCGTGCAGTGTGTCGAGGGTGATTGACACTGGCACCTCGATGCGCCGCAGCACGGTCGGCTTGACGTCGTCGAGTGTGATCTTGAGGCGGACAATCTCGATCGGGGTGGCCATCGGGCGAATTTCCTCAGCGTTTGCGGCGACCGGTCGCGAGCTTCTCGCGCTGCGGCGCAGCATAGGTCGCTGCAATCGCCATGTTCATGGCCGCGACATCACGCACAATCAACTCGTTCCAGATTGCGACCACCCGATCGGCAAGGGTTTTGTCGGCCGCCAGTGCCACGCCAGTGCTCCAGTCGGCGAGCGGGAGCAATTGCTCCGCGAACTGTTGCGCCAACGCCAGCTCGTTAAAGCCTGCGCCACTGCCGAGCGAGATGCGGTAGCCGGTCGCCAGATGCGTGACCGTCCATACGGGAAGCCTGCGCCGGGGCTCCTGACGCAGGCCGAACGGGCCGCCGACGAGGCCTTCCACACGCTCTGGGCCGTTCGGAATCATGATCCGGAACGAGCCGGGCTGCCAGATGATCGTGGACATCAGGATTTCCTCTGTCGAGCTTGTGCCTCACGCGTGCGGCAGGCTCTCCTTGATGTCGGGGATGCCGGTCAGGAAGACCGCCTCGTTGCAGTGGCCGGCGTAGGCGCAGAAAATGTACTCGTTCCAGTGGTTGACGCTCGGGCCGTGCTTCATGATGTAGGTGGTCGCGTCGATCTTGCGCGGCAGCGGCTTGCTGCCGAGACGGCGCCGCTCCCGGTCGAGATAGGCTAGCCAGGCAGGCTCCGATCCATCGCCGATCACGTAGGGCGTCGTGCTGACGACGGAGTAGTCGAACACCATGCTGGCGGGCGGCAGCAGGCGGGCCAGCCAGATCTCGCCGGCTTCGCCCGCATAGCCGGCGGGCACGTGGCACCGCACGATGCGTTCCTGACCGATCTCGCGCAGCCGGACGAAGCGCCCCTCGTGGCCGCAATGCGCATAAAGCCCGAGCCGCGAGCTCTGCAGCGCTGACGAGGTCGCCCGCAGATCCGACCGGCAGGTCGGTCAGCTCGGCGATACGCAGAAAACAGGTGCCGATGGTCTCGTGGCTCTGCCCGAACTGCAGATCGAACAGCGCCCACATGGTGAAGTGACTGGTGGTGACCGGGCTCATCGGCGGATAGCCCGGCATGTAGGTGTCCTCGGCCTCGGCGACGAGCCGCGCGAACTGCCTGGCCTCCTTGGTCGCCGACAATTGCTCGGCCATGATCGAGATCAGCGCTTGTGCATGGGTGTAAACGGCAAAGCAGGGGTCTACGCCCTCCGCGATCTGCTGCTCGAAGCCGCCGGCGTCCAGCTTGGCGTCGCGCAGGAGTTGTTTCATCTGCCTGTGGCCGGCCAAGTCGATGACCGGCGCCGCCGTCTGGGCTGCGACGTGGCGAGCGATCTTCTCGGCGGTCGTACCCATGTCGAGCCTCTGCCTTGGCGCGGCCAGCAGCGCGAGGCTGACGGGAATGCCGCGATCTCCCGATTGAGGCGCAGCTTGACGCATTCTGGACCCGCCGAGAACCCGCTGCCGACAGACATCTGTGGACAGCCGCGATCGCCCGAGACGTGGGCAATCGCTCGATCCCACAAGCTGACTCCGGCCACCTTATGATCGGCGATGGAATTGCCATCGCCGACGTAGTCTGCTTGTTGGGTTAGAGCGACGGGACTCAGATGTAGAACTTCTCGGCGCTCTCAATCACGGCGGCGACTTCAATGCGTTTGTTACCGAGCGTTGACGCAAGACCCACAATGATCGTCGCAAGCACGTGAGTTGGCCGCAGCGAGTCGCATTCCGGCGGTGAGAACGCGAAAATTCCTTCGCACGCGACGAATGTATGGGATGTACACTTGGCATCGTCGCGCCCGGCTCCTTGGCGACGCATTTCAACATAGTCGAATGCGAAGGTTCGTGGGGCTGTGGCTATCCTATCCTGACCACACGGAAGCCCTCGATCTCCTTCAGGATTGGGCAACCCTGCCAGCGCTCGATGTCGTGCAGCACGATCAGCTTGGAGAGATCTCCCCCCAGTTCGTCGTTCATCTTGTCGATGGTCTTGAGCTGTTCCCAGACGCTGCCGACGGCGTTGTTGAGCGGCACATAGACGCCGTCGTTCTTGAGGCCGGTGAACTGGCGGCGTGAATAGACGCAGTCGCCCGATACCACGCGTCGTCCCGCGCCCGTGTCGATCAGCACGAACTGCTGGCCGATGGTATGGCCGCTGCCCAGCCGGACGTGAATGCCGGGCAGCACGTTGTCCTTGTCGCCCTCGATCATCGTCATGCGGTGTTCGATCGAAGCTTCCAGCGCGGTGCGCAGATTGTCCGGATCGATGATTGCGGTGAGATGTCCGAAGCGCCTCGGCAGCGCTATGGCCTCGTACCAAGACAGCAACTCGCTCTTCTGGATGTAGATGTGGGCCTTCGGAAACTCGGCGATGGCGC
Source organism: uncultured Alphaproteobacteria bacterium (assembly GCA_963732765.1). Classification (GTDB taxonomy): domain Bacteria; phylum Pseudomonadota; class Alphaproteobacteria; order Rhizobiales; family Hyphomicrobiaceae; genus JANYHF01. The sequence continues at coordinate 56,990 of CAVTAS010000012.1, forward strand.
CCATGTGGTCGAAATGGGCGTGAGTGATGAAGATGTCGGTGATGGCGTCGGCCGGGACGCCGATTTCTCTCAGCATGCGGACCGGCGAGATCCAGTTGGGGATGCCGAACTTGCGCGAGAAGCAGGCTGGCTGCTCCTGCATGAAGCCGGTGTCGATCAGCACGTTGCGATCGCCGCGGCGGGCTAGCATGAACGAGAAAGGCAGGTCCATCACCCCCTCGTGGTACATGCCGCTGATGAGATCGACCCAGGGCTGGTTCTTGCCGCGGGCAAATTCCATGACGTGCACGTCCCAGATCGCGGTGTCGGCCATTTGGTCCTCCTCTCAGCTTTCCGCCAGCATGCGGCCGAGGCTGGAGAGCCCGACCGCCACGATGAGTATGGCGCCCTGGAACACATATTGCGAAAAGGTCGGGGCGCCGAAGATGTTGAGGCCGTTGAAGCCGAAGACGATGATCAGCGCTCCGATGAACGTGCCGAGCACATGGAACTCGCCGTCGCGCAGGGTGGCCGAGCCAAGGAAGACGGCGGCGAAGGCGGTGAGCAGGTAGCTATCCGCCGCGCTGGTGGTGCCACTGCCCAGCCGCGAGGCCAGCAGCATGCCGGTGAGCGCCGCGCACATGCCGGAAATGACGAACCCCAGAATCTTGATGCGGTCGACGCTGATGCCGGCGAGGCGCGCAGCGGCCGGATTGCCGCCCACCGCCTGGATCTCCTGCCCGATGGCTGTGCGCTCGACCAGCAGCCACAGTGCGCCGAGCACCAGCGTCATCACGATGATCGGATTGGGGATGCCGAACAGCCAGCGTCCGAGCGAGAGCTGCAGGAAGTCCTCGGGCACGCCGGCAACGATCGGAACGCCGGACGAATAAGCGAAGGCGAGGCCGACCAGGATGGTGCCGACACCAAGCGTGGCGATGACGGAATTCACCCGCAGCTTGGTGACGATGAGGCCATTGACCACGCCGATCAAAGCGCCGAGCGCCAGCACGATCAGGATGGCGAGCGGGATCGGCAGCTTGTTCTGCACGATGAGGCCGGTGACCAGCACGCCATGCAGGCTGGCCGCGTAGCCGACCGAGAGATCGAGTTCGCCCACGATCACCGCCAGCGTCAACCCGCCCGCGATGATCATGGCGAGTGAGGCCTGGTTCAGCACATTGGTGAAATTGCTGACGGTCGGAAAGGCGCGCGGCGACAGGATCGAGAAGGCAGCGATCATCAGCAAGAGCCCGATGATGGTGGCGTAGCGAGCGAAGACGCCAAGCGCCCTCTTGGCGGCCGGCGAAAGGCTGCCTGTTGTCTGCATACTCTCGTTCATGCGGTCATCCGTTGCCCTGCAGCCCCATAGCTGGCCTCGATGATAGCATGGCGCGTCACTTCGGCGCCTGTCAGTTCCCGCACGATCCGTCCTTCGGCCATGACCAGCACGCGGTCGCACAGATCGGGGAGTTCGTCAGGCTCCGAGGAGATGACAAGCACCGCCATGCCACGCCCAGCCAGTGAGCGGATCAGACGATGGATCTCGGCGCGGGCGCCGATGTCCACACCGCGCGTGGGTTCATCGAGGATGAGCACCTTTGGCTGCGATTGCAGCCAGCGGCCGATCACCACCTTCTGCTGGTTGCCGCCGCTGAGCCGGCCGACCGGCGCCTCGATGCTTGCGGTCTTGATGGCGAGATCGCTTACGGTACGCTCGGCCAGCGTCCGCCGTCGGCCGCTGCTGATCAGCGGTAGCGCAGGGCTCATCACCAGCGAAGCGAGATTGGCCAAGCCTACATTGAAGGCGAGGCTCTTGGTCAGCACCAGGCCCTCGGCACGGCGCTCCTCCGGCACCAATCCGAAGCCGGCTTTTACGGCGGCGGCCGGACTGCGCGGGGCGAAGGGCTTGCCGTTCAGCAGCATACTGCCGGTTTCAGCGCGGTCGGCACCATAGATGAGACGTGCAAGTTCGCTGCGGCCAGCGCCAACCAGACCACCAATGCCGATGCACCTCGCCCCGTCGCAACTCGAAACTCACGTCGCGGACCTTGGGGGCTCGCCCGAGCCCGCGGACGCAGAGGACGACCTCCCCGACGGTGGCAGGGCGTGCGCTCGCCGCGAGTTTTTCCACTTGGCCGCCGACGATCGCCTCGACAAGCGACGCGCGCGATAGGGCCGCACCCTCCAACTCGGCGACCGAGCGGCCGTCGCGAAAAACCGTGACGCGCCGGCACAGATCGAGAATTTCGCCCAGCCGGTGCGAGACATAGAGCACGGCGACGCCCGAGGCCGACAACTCGCGGATAATAGCGAACAATTTCTCTGCCTCGGCGGTGGAGAGGGCCGCAGTGGGCTCGTCCATCACGATGAGGCGGGATTTGCGCACCAGCGCGCGGGTGATGTTGATGAGCCAGTTCTCGGCCGTCGACAGGCCCTTGACGCTGGCGCCGAGCGGCGCCGTCACGCCAACCCGCTTGGCGATGGGGGCGATCTCGGCTGCGATGGCAGGCCAATCGACGGCGCCGAAACGGGTCTTCTTCGGCAGGCCGAGCATGATGTTCTGCAACACCGTCATGCCCGGCACAAAAGCCAGTTCCTGGTGGATGAAACTCATACCCAGTTCGTTGGCGCGCTGCGGTGTTTCGCTGGTGATGCGCCGGCCGTCAACCTGGATCTCGCCGCTATCGGGTTGTGTGAGGCCAGCGAGAATGCGGATCAGCGTCGACTTGCCCGCACCATTGGCGCCGACCAGTCCATGCACCTCGCCCGGCCTGATGGACAGCGAAACGCCCTTCAGCGCCTGCACGCCGCCATAAGACTTCGCAATGTCCGTCACGGAGACGAAGGGGGGCAAGGTCGCCCCCGCTTCGCTGGAAACGTCAATCATGCCGACCCTGCAGGGCTTACTTCAAGGCTGCGGGATGGTCGGCGATGAATTTGTCGATAGTGTCCTTGGTGACCAGCACTGCCGGCACTTCGACCGCCTTCGGCTTCCAATCGGCACCCGCCTTGATGATGTCGGGAAGCATCTTGATCATATTGTAGCCTTCGGTATAGCTGTCTTGCCATGCGGTGGCGGTCATGAAGCCCTTCTTGATGTTCTCGAGCGCCTGCGCATTGCCGTTGACGCCATAGACCTTCACGTCGTCGCGGTTCTGGCCACGTAGCGAGCCGATGGCGCCGATGGCTGGATCGTCCCAGCAGCCCCAGATGGCGAGGCTCTCGCCGCCCGCCGGATGCGAGGCGAGCCAGGCGTTGGCATATTGCGCGCCATCCTCGAAGTAGCCCGGTATGCGGACTTCGTTCTTGGCGACCTTGATATCGGGATAGGCCTTCAGCGCGTTGTCGAGTTCGACCTCGCGGTTCCGGCAGACTTCGCCGGTGTGATAGGTGAGTTCGAGGATCGAGCCCTTGCCGCCCATGGTCTTGATCATCAGGTCGTTGACCGGGATCACCATCGGGCCGCCCGAGCCATTGGTGGCGGCAACCGTGCTGCCCAGTCCGCCGCCCCAGCTGACGACCGGGATGTTGGCGCTCTTGGCTGCGTCAAGACCGGCGCCGATGGACGAGAACGGGAACACCATGTCGACAATGGCGGCAGCTTTGCGCTGTGCGAAGTTCTGGATGCCGGCGTTTGCCTGGTCGGCATTGCCGGCGGCGTCGATCACCGCGACCTCCCAGCCGATCTCCTTGGCTGCGGCCTGTGCGCCGTTGATGTAGCGCGCATTGTTGGCCTCGTTCGCCGAGATCGAGACGATGCCCACCAGGGGCGCCTCGGCAAGAGCCGGGCTGACAGAAAACGCTGCGGCGAAGGCGGCAGCGGCGACTGCGAATTTTCTCATGTTTTCCTCCCATGCAGACACATCGGCCGGTTCGGCCAAACGTCAGCGAACCGTTTCGCTAGATACGATATCGGCGCGCTCGTGCGCAAGCACACTAGATGCGAAAACCGTGCTGGACAAGGACCAATGGATGTCGCACATCTGCCGAAACGATTAGCTATGGTGTCATGTCGACGATCAAGGACGTAGCCCGTGCCGCTGGTGTCTCGACGGCGACGGTATCAGCGGTCATCAACAACTCCGCCTACGTCAGCCCCGAGCTGCGCTCGAGGGTTCTCTCTGCCGTTCGCGATCTCGACTATGCGCCGTCGCTGTTGGCGCGCAACCTCCGGCATGGGCGCAGCGAACTGATTGGACTGGTGGTTTCCGATCTCGCCAATCCGTTTTACGCCCGTGTGGTATGGGCAGCCGAAGCAGCGGTCGCGGCCTGGGGCTATTCGCTGGTGGTGTTCAACAGCGACGAAAAGCCGGAGCTGGAAAAACGCATCCTTGCTCGCATTCGCACACTACAGTGCGAGGGCGCGGTTCTGGTGCCGGTCGGCGACGCGGCGCAAGGTGTTGCGCCCGACTTCGAGGGCCGACCCGTGCCTACGGTTCTGTTCGGGCGCACTCTGGCGGACGATCGGTCCGACAGCGTCACCATCGACAATCTCTCCGCGAGCCAGCAGGTGACGAACTATCTGATCGATCTCGGCCACACCCGCATTGGCTCGATCACCGGTCCCCTGCAACTGAGCACCGGGCGCGGACGCTTTGACGGCATGACCGCCGCGATGGCCGCCAAGGGCCTTGCCGTCGATCCGCGCCATATCCGCTCCGGCGAGTTTCGCGAGGATGCCGCCTATTCCGCAGCCCGCAGCTTATTCGCGCAACCGGACCGGCCGACGGCAGTCTATGTGGCCAACGGCGTCATGGCGCTCGGCGTCATGCGCGCCATCGCCGATCTCGGCATGAAGTGCCCGGAGGATATCTCGGTCGCCTCGACTGACACGATACCAGGCATTGGAGGCCTGCGGCCGCGGCTGACCCGTACCGAGCATCCCATCGGCGACATGGTGAACGAGTCGATCCGCTTGCTGATTGATCGCATCAAGCGCGGCAACGAGGTCGAACCGCGCAACCTGGTGTTCCAGCCAGCCCTGGTGGTCGGCGACAGTTGCGCACCGATGCGAACCTGAGGGATTCGTTCGAGTGCGGGGCGGTTCATTTCGTCCGGATCGACCAAACATGGCTCGGCCGCAATGGCGGCTTGGCACCGATCAGCTTGCCCTTGTTCCAGGCAATGCGCGGAAGTCGCAGATTGACGATTTTAGAGTTGTTGTCGTTCATGGTCTGCCTCCCTAGTTGAGAGACAGTCGAGCCTGCTCCTTCAGCGCGCAAGCGATTGACTTCACGACTGGCTTTGGATCAATTCTTCAATGGTATCGTTACTGAGCGACGCGTCTGACCCGGAGCCGAACACGATGCCGGCTGATCATCAGCCACCCATCGGACGGTGCGACTGCATGATGTCAGGAAGTCTCGGTATGAACCGACGTGTCGCAAACAGACAAAGCGATGGCACGACGATGCCGAAGGCTCGTGTTCGCATTCGGAAGTGGCGCCACGCAATTTGAGAGGCTCAACCGTCTCGACGGGCCGATTGCGGCTGACTTCAAACGATTTTCCCAATGCGGAGAGCTAGCTGTCGTCCGTCAGCGGACAAACTGGTCAAGATGGTGTACGACACGCGCGGCGCTGGCCGGTTGGTCCCAGCCGCTGGGCAACTTAGTGCAACGGGAGTGAAGGCCCGAGCGAATTCGCCACAATTCGTGGCGAGCTACGATCACGGCACGCCATTCAACTCTCAAGCCCTTATTCCCAATGCTCTGTTCACGGCTTGCCGGTTGGCCCCTTGATCTACGAAATTCTCGAAGGTAGTCTCGGTGACCTTGATCATGTGCTTCTTGATGAACTCGGCTCCCTCGCGTGCGCCATCCAAACGGTCCTTGATGGCGCATTCCCATTCGAGAACCGCCCAGCCGTCGTAGCCGTGAACGGCGAGGCTGGAAAAGATCGCGCCGAAATCGATGTCGCCATCGCCGAGCGAGCGGAAGCGGCCGGCCCGTTGCGGCCAGTCGGAAAATCCCGAGTAGACGCCCTGCTTGGCCGACGGACGGAGTTCGGCGTCCTTGACGTGGAACGCTTTGATCCGCTCGTGATAGACGTCGACAAAGCCGACATAGTCGAGGGCCTGCAGCCGGAAATGCGATGGGTCGTAGTTGATGCAGCAGCGCTTGTGGCCACCGAGCCGATCGAGAAAGCGCTCGAAGGTCGTCCCGTCGAAGATGTCTTCGCCTGGGTGTAGTTCGTAGCAGACGTCAACTCCTTGCTCTTCATACGCATCGAGAATCGGCCGCCAGCGCTTGGCCAATTCTTCGAACGCAGTATTGATCAGATTTGCCGGGCGTGGGGGCCACGGATAGACAAATGGCCAGGCAAGGGCGCCCGAGAACGTCACATGGGCATTGAGGCCAAGATTGCGACTGGCCTTGGCTGCAGAAGTGACCTGCTCGACCGCCCATTGCTGCCGGGCGACGGGATTGCCGCGGACATGCGAGGCGGCGAAGGCATCGAAGGCCTCGTCGAAGGCTGGATTGACGGCAACGAGCTGGCCCTGCAGATGAGTCGAGAGTTCAGTGATCTGAACGCCGTGTCTCGCGGCGATGCCGGCCAGGTCTTGGCAATAGGTGACGCTCTCGGCCGCCGTTTTCAAATCGATGTATCTTGTGTCCCAAGTCGGGATTTGCACGCCTGTGTAGCCAAGCCCGGCGGCCCAGGCGCAGATGCTGTCGAGAGTGTTGAACGGAGGCTGGTCGCTCGCGAACTGGGCGAGGAGGATGCCCGGACCCTTGATCGATTTCATTGTCTGCCTCTGTGATTGTGGTGCCAAAGAAGGCCGGATTCGTCCTGTTTGACCTCAAAGCCGCCTATGCCTTCTCCCACTGCTCGCGCAGGAAGTCGTGGCCGAATTGGTAGACTTCTTCGCGGCTCGGCGAGAAATCGCGCCAGACGCGGGTGGCCGCAGCCAGCGCCGGCAGCGCGCGGCCGAAGGCTTCGATGGTGCACCAGCCCTGATAGCCGCCGTGCTTGAGTGCCATCATGGTCGGGATCCAAGGCACATGTCCCTTGCCGGGCGTGCCGCGATCGTTCTCGGAAAAATGCACGTGATTGATATAGGGCAGGTTCGGGGTGATGACCGCGACCGGATCCTTTTCCTCGATGTTGGTGTGAAAAGTATCGTAGAGCAGGCCGTAGTTGGGGGCGTTCACGGCGCGCACCAGCTCGGCAGCGTCGGCTACTGTGTTCAGCACATAGCATTCGAAACGGTTCAGCGGCTCGATCGAGAGCTTGATGTTCTGCCGGGCCGCATAGGCCGCAGCGTCCTTGTGCACGCTGGCGACGTTCGCCCGTTCGGCTGGGGTCGGAGGGTTTCCGGAAAAGACGCCGAGCGGCTGGTGGAACGGCCCCGCCAGCAGTTCGCCGCCGGCCGCCGCGAGGCAATCGACAGCCCAGGAAATGTGCTTCAGTGCGCCAGCGCGCACCGCAGGGTCGCTACTCATGCAGTCATGGGCAGCATCGGGCATGACGGTTACGCCGGTGGCGCGCAGTCCGTTGTCATTCAGCACCTGTCCGATGCGTCGATAATGCTCGGGCGCACCTTCAAACAAAGGCAGCTCGACACCATCGTAGCCGGTCCGCTTCAGATCGGAGAGAACTGAAAAATGCTCCTCGGTGACGTGGCCGGTCCAGAGCAACAGATTGAATCCCAGCAGCATGATCTTCCTCCAGGGGCTGTACGATCCGGCGCTGCCGGCCGAACTAAAGCTGGCTCAAAATGCTGAGGCCGCTCTGCGCATCGAAAGCGTGCACTCGGTCCTTGTTCCAATCGAATTTGGCAGACTGATCGATCTGAAGCGGGACGTTGGCTGGTATTGCGGCCTTGAACGAGCGCTCGGCGATCCGTAGCGTGACAATCTGTTCGACACCATGGTTCTCGACGTGGTGCACTTTGGCCGTGTGCGCACCGTTTGCGCCCACAGAAATATCTTCGGCGCGAATGCCAAGTGTCAGGGCGCCTGTGCGGCCGTTCAGCCGCCGCACCATGGCGGCGGCAAGCGGCAGCTCGAACTGCCCCGGTACGACAATGGCGTGCCCGTTACTGATGTCGGCCGGCACCAAGTTCATCGCCGGCGAGCCGACGAAGCTGGCGACGAACGCGCTGTTCGGCGTGTTGTAGATGTCCTGCGGCGTGCCGACCTGCACGATGCGGCCATTGTTGAGCACGCCGATGCGGTCGCCCATCGACATGGCCTCGATCTGGTCGTGGGTGACGAACAGGAAGGTGGCGCCGAGCCGGTTCATCTGCAGGTCCTTGAGCTCGGCGCGCAGCGCCTCGCGCAGCTTGGCGTCGAGATTGGACAGCGGCTCGTCCATCAGGAAGACGCGCGGGTTCGCGCACGATCGCGCGGCCGATCGAGACGCGCTGCATCTCGCCGCCCGACAGCCGGTCGGTCTTGCGGTCGAGCAGATGCTCGATGCGCAGCGTCTTGGCCGCGCGGGCGACGCGCTCGTCGATCTCCGGCTGCGGCAGGCGGCGCGCCTTCGGCTTCAGCGGGAACTCCAGGTTCTGGCGCACCGTGTAGCGCGGATAGAGCGAGTATTGCTGCAACACCAGCGCGACATCGCGCTCGGCGGCGCTCCAGTCGTCGACGTTCTGGTGCGTCGATGCTGATCGTGCCGGAATTCGGCGCGCTCCAGTCCGGCGATCAGCCGCAGCGTCGTGGTCTTGCCGGCGCCGGTCGGCCCGAGCAGCACGAAGAACTCGCCGTCCTCGATCTCAAGCGACAGGTTCTCAAGCGCGGTATGGCCGCCGAAGGTCTTGGTGATGCCCTCGAGTCTGACGTGCGCCATCTCAGCCACCTGCCGCAGTGCGCATGCGAGTCACCCGAGGCGCTGTCGAAGAAGTGCAATCTGCGCCGCGTCGAGCCGGGCCCAGACCTGGGTCGCCCGCGCTTGGGCACAAAGCCGCTGGGCGTGCGCGCGCGCAGGAATTGGCTGCCGAGCTTCAGATCGACGATATCGTAGGCGCCGAGCGGCTCGATGATATGCGCCTCCACCGGGCTGGCGCCATCCTGGCGCTGTGGCGACACCATGATGCCCTCGGGGCGGACGCCAAGCATGGCCTGGCGCGAACCGTTGACAACGCCAGGCGGCATGGCCCGCGCCGGGAAGTCGAAGATCGTGTCGTCGTCGCCGAGTTTCAGCCTGGCCCGCTCACCATCGACTGCAACCGTGGCCTTGGCGATGTTCATGACCGGGCTGCCGATGAACTGGGCGACGAACAGATTGGCCGGATGCCGATAGACCTCGACCGGCGCGCCGACCTGCTGCAGCACGCCCTCGTTCATGATGGCGATGCGGTCGGCCAGCGCCATCGCCTCCACCTGGTCGTGGGTGACGTAGATGGTGGTGGCCCCGTTCTCGATGTGCAGGCGCTTGAGCTCCGTGCGCATGCTCCTCGCGCAGCTTGGCGTCGAGCGCGCCGATCGGCTCGTCCATCAGCAGCGCCTTCGGCCGCCGCACCAGCGCGCGCGCCGATGGCGACGCGCTGCATGTCGCCGCCCGAGAGCGCCGACGGGCGCTGCTTGAGGAGCTGCTCGATGTCGCAGCGACTTGGCGACCGCGCTGGACCTTGGGCGTCGACATCCGTCCGGCTGCTCGCCGGTGGCGCGCAGCGGAAAGGCGATGTTGTCGTAGGCCGTCAGATGCGGATAGAGCGCAAGAGCTGGAACACGAAGGCGATGTCGCGCTCGGCGGCCTGCAGGTCCTGCACCGGCTTGCCGTCGATGAGGATGTCGCCGCTGTCGATGTCTCGAGGCCGGCGATGGCGCGCAGCGTCGTGGTCTTGCCGCAGCCGGACGGGCCGAGCAGCACCACGAACTCGCGGTGGCGGATCGTCAGGTTGAGCTTACGGATGACGTAGACGGCGCCGAAGAACTTCTCGACGTCCCTAAGGATGATCTCGGCCATGCGCTGACGACGATCCCTGGTTGGCTGGCGGCTTGAACTTGGAGAAGACGTTGAACCCGACCAGGCCGAGCAGAATGATCGTGACGCCGTAGCTGTGCAGCCACAGGCTCCAGGGCTGGCAGAGTACCACGATGCCCAACACCATCAGCCAGATCGACGCCGGCTCGAAGTACCTCACGCAGTTTTCTGCAAAAGTCCGTGGCCGCTCGCTCATTTGCGGATCGCTCCGAAGGTGACGCCGCGCAGGAGATGGTTGCGCAGCAGGAAGGTGAAGATCGCGACCGGCAGCAGGAACAGGAAGGTGCCGGCCGCGATCGTCGTCCAGTCGGGCAGGCCCGAGCCGAGCTGCGACGGGGATGAAGGGCGGCGCCGTCTGCGCCCGCCGGTTGGTCATGATCAGCGCGAAGGCATATTCGTTCCAGGCGGTGATGAAGCAGAACACGGCGGTCGCCGCGATGCCGGTCGCCGCCTCCGGCAGCACGATCTTGAAGAACGCCTGCAGCCGCGTATAGCCGTCGACCAGCGCCGCCTCCTCGTACTCCTTCGGGATCTCGTCCATGAACCCCTTCATCAGCCAGACCGAGAAGGAGAGGTTGAAGGCGGTGTAGAGGATGATCAGCCCGAGGTGGGTGTCGTTCAGGCCGACCATGCGGTACATCAGGAACATCGGGATCGCGACCACCACCGGCGGCAGCATGCGCGTCGACAGGATGAAGAACAGGCAGATCGTCCTCGCCCGGCATCTTGAAGCGCGAGAAGCCGTAGGCCGTGATCGTGCCCATCGCCGACCGCCAGCACGGTGCTGATGATGGCGACGATCAGGCTGTTGACGAAGCGGTCCGGGTACTGCGAGAGCTGCGCCGTGCTGCCGACCTTCAGCACACGCTCGCCGCCGTCGTAGATCCGCTGCTCCCACCAGGGCGCCGCCGCATAGTCGTCCGGATCGACCTGCTTCTGCATCTGCACGCGCTTGGTGAACAGCTTGATGAACGGCGTGATCTCCGGCTCGAAGAACACCGTCGGCGGGATCGTGGTCGCGAGATCGCTGCGGCTTGAAGGCGGTCGAGGCGATCCAGTAGATCGGCGCCAGGAAGATCAGCGGTCGCCAGCAGCACCGCCGCGATGGCCAGCCGGTTGACCAGCGCCGTATTGCTGTGGAGCGGACTGCGGCCATCTCAGCGCTCCTTCGCCTGGTTGAGATACTTCACGTAGATGTTGGTGATGGCCAGCACCATGATCAGCACGATGTAGGCGAGGGCGCAGGACTTGCCGGTCTGCCACTCCTGGAAGGCCATGCTTGTAGAGCCGGATCGAGATCAGCTCGGTGGTCGGCTGCGTTGTCATGATGTAGGCGAGGTCGAAGGTCTTGAAGGCCTCCATGGTGCGGAAGATCAGCGCGATCAGCAGCAGCGGCGTGACCAGCGGCAGCGTGATGCGCGTGAAGGTGTACCAGGCGCTGGCGCGGTCGATGGCGGCCGCCTCGTAGAGATGCTGCGGCACCGCCGAGAGGCCGGCCAGCGAGAGCAGCATGACGAACGGCGACCACATCCAGATGTCGGTGATCGCGACCGCGTAGAGCGCCACATTCGGGATTGGACAGCCAGGCGAAATCGCCGAGGCCGAGCACGATAGTTGATGGGTCCCCAGGACGGGCTGTAGAGCAGCTGCCAGAACAGGCCGACCACGGCCGTCGACATCATCATCGGCAGCAGCAGCAGCGTGGTGACCAGCCCCTTCATTGGGAAGCTGCGGTTGAGCAGCAGCGCGAGCCCGAAGCCGACCAGCATCTGCCCGGCAACCGAGACGATCACGTATTTGGCTGTCGTGATGAAGTTCGTCCAGATGCGCTCGTCCGTCAGCAGGTCGCGATAGTTCTGCAGACCGACGAACTCGGCCGGCGCGTTGCGAGGCGCGCAAGTCGGTGAAGGAATAGCCAAGCGAATAGATCAGCGGAAAGACATTGAAGATGATCAGGAAGGTGATCGTCGGGATGATGAAGAGATTGCGGATGGCGAGATCGCTCATGCTGCGCGTCCCGCCCGGCTGGCGCGCGCCCGTCGCGGGCCCGGACACTGGCATTGTACTGACGGCCATTGGGTGCAGGCTCCAGGCAGATCGGGCAAGATTGGCCAGGGGAGCCGCCTGCTCCCCTGGCCGTGCAGCCTAGTTGTAGCGCTTGTACTTCTTGAAGGTTTCTGTCCAGGACTTTGCCGTGGCCGTCGAGCGCTTCCTGCGCCGTGCCCTTGCCGCCGACCACGTAGGGATAGATGTTCTGGTTCATCTGATCGAGCAGTTCGGCGTATTCCGGCGTCGCCCAGAAGTCCTTGACCATGAACATGGTACTCGTAGAACGCCTTGTTGTAGGGCGTAGCCTTGCTGGAATTCTTCCGACTTCAGAACCGCCTGGCTGCAGGTGTAGCCGCCAAGCTCGGCCCACTTCTTCTGCGTCTCGTCCTTGATGAACCACTCCAGGAACTTCATCGACTCGTCCTGCTTCTTCGAGTAGGAGATGACCGAGATGCCCTGGCCGCCCAGCGCGGCAAAGCGCTTGCCGGTCGGGGCCGGCCGGATTGGCGAAGAAGCCGGTCTGATCCGCGTGCGGGTTGCTCGCCTTGTTCGCCAGCGCCGGGAAGAAGGCGAAGAAGTTCATGCTCATCGCCGCCAAGCCCTCGGTGATGGCCTGGTTGTCCTCGACGAAGAAGGTCTTGCCCCAGCCTGGCGGCGTGAACTTGTAGAGTTCCTTGTACATCTCAAGCGCCGCGACGGCTTCCTTGGAGTTGATGATGCCGTCGACCTTGTAGCTGGCATAGTCGCCCAGTTCGCCGCCATGACTGAAGATGGCGCTTTCCACGCCCATCGCCAGCGCGTCATAGGAGTTGTCGGTGTAGATCGCGACGCCGTAGCGCTTCTGGTCCGGCCGGTGGAAGAACTCGGCGATGTCGCGCAACTGCGCATAGGTCTTCGGGACGGCGAGGTCGTAGCCGTACTTGGCCTTGAACGCGGCCATTTCCTTGGGGTCCTCGAACCAGTCCTTGCGATAGGCCCAGCCGATGGCGTCGCCTTCCAGCGGGATCGCCCAGTACTTGCCGCTGCCGCCGGGATATTCGGCGTAGTACTTGACGGTGGCGGGCGCCATGACCTCGCTCAGCTTGTTCTTGTTGAAGAAGTCGGTGAGGTCGACATAGTGACCGCTGCGTCGAGCCGGCGCCCAGCCACTGCGAGTCGCCGACCACCATGTCGTAGGCGTCGCCATGGGCGTTGAACTCGGTGAAGGCCTTGGTCTGGAAATCGGGCCAGGGCGTGGTCTGCACCGTGACCTTGACGCCGGTCTCCTTGGTGTAGTCGTTGACCAGTTCCTGCAGGTAGTTGGCCGGATCCCATTCCGCCCAGAAGATCGTCAGTTCCTCGGCATGCGCGGTCGCGAGTGGCGCGAAGGCCAACCCGGCGCCGACACACAGCGCAGTCAGTGTCTTACGAAACATCGCTTCCTCCTTGGATTTGAAGTCCTGCCCTTTTCGTAGGTCGTGTTTGCAGTCGATCTCGGGATCTCGTCGTTCACGGCTCGACAACCCAGCTGCACTCCCGACTGTGCACTGCCAGGCTGATCTGATTGACTAGGCCTGCCCGGTGGCGGGCCTCTCCCACTGGCCGTTGCGGGCCGAGCGCAACACGGCATCGGTCACCTGATCGGTGGCGAGCGCTTCTCGAAAGGTCGGCGCGGCAGGCGTGCCGCTGGCCAGGCCGCTCAGGAAATCAGCCACCTGATGCACGAAGGTATGCTCGTAGCCGATCTGCAGGCCTGGCACCCACCAATGCTTCATATACGGATGATCACCGTCGCTGATGTGCAAGGAACGCCAACCGCGAACTTTGCCCTCGTCCCGGTGATCGAAATACTGCAGCCGGTGCAGATCATGCAGGTCCCAGGCAATCGAGGCATGCTCGCCGTTGATCTCAAACGTGTACAGAGCCTTATGGCCCCGCGCATAACGGGTCGCCTCGAACGTTGCCAGCGAGCCATTGTCGAAACGCGCCAGGAACAGTGAGGCATCGTCGATACCGACCGGCTCGACCTTGCCGGTGATGGTGTGCATGCGTTCGGTGACGAAGGTCTCGGTGATGGCGCTGACCTTGTCGATGCCACCGTTCAGCCACATCGCGGTATCGATGCAGTGGGCCAGCAAGTCGCCCGTCACACCGCTGCCCGCGACACCGACATCCAGCCGCCACAGACCGGCGCCACCTTGCGGCAGATCCTTGGAGATGGTCCAGTCCTGCAGGAACTTGGCGCGGTAGTGGAAAATCTTACCGAGCCGGCCCTCCTCGATCAGCTGCTTGGCGAGCGTAACGGCCGGTACACGACGGTAATTGTACCAGACCATGTTCGGCACCTTGGCTGCCTCGACCGCAGCGACCATGCGCGCGCCCTCGGCGGCGTTGCGGCCGAGCGGCTTCTCGCACATCACCATCTTGCCGGCGGCAGCCGCCGCGACGGCGATCTCGGCATGGGTGTCGTTGGGGCTGGCGATGTCGATCAGGTCGATGTCGGTGCGGGCGACCAGCGCGCGCCAGTCGGTTTCGTAGGACTGATAACCCCAGTTGCTCGCGAAGGTGTGGGTCTTGTCGTTGTCGCGGCCGCAGATCGCCTTTAGCACCGGCTGGTAGGCAAGGTCGAAGAACTGATTGACCTTGCCGAAGGCGTTGGAGTGGGTACGGCCCATGAAGCCATAGCCGACCATGCCGATATTGAGCGGGCGTTTCTCTGCCATCACTGCACCCAACCATGTGCGTCGCGCACCTTGATCATGGCGCCGAGGATGTCGTTCCAAGTCTGCTGCTTCATCATCTCGGCGTTCGGGAACATGCAGCCGTCCCAGCAGATGTGCCGGGTGGCTTTGGTGAGGTTACCGTTGCCGTCACGCAGCCAGAAGCCCGCCGCATGGGTGATATCGAGCTTGCCGTTGGGGTCCTTGGCCATGCAATGGCGGCCTGTCTTGTCGTGGCTGCCCGATCCCTTCACAGTCGCGTCGTTCTGGGCGACATGGAAATCAATAGTCCAAGGCCGCAGCGCATCGGAGACCTTTTTCAGCGCCGCATCGAGCACGGCGCGATCCTTCCAGTCGTAGCCCTCCGGCAGGATGCGATGCTCGGGCGCGTTGTAGCCCATGGTGTAGAGAAGCGTATGCGCCATATCGGCTTGGAAGCCGAGCGTCTTGGGTCGCCCGACCATCTCCAAAAGCTCGACCATGTGCTTCCAGCTGTGCATGCCGCCCCAGCAGATTTCGCCCTCCGCGGCCAGCCGCTCGCCATAGCCTTCGGCAACGTTGCAGGCTTCCTTGAAGGTTTCGGCGATCAGTTTCTGGTTCGCAGCCGGATTGGCGGCCCAATCGTGTACGCCGGCCGCGGAATCGATCCGCACGACGCCTGACGGTCGCACGCCAATGTCGCGCAACTGCTTGCCAATGCGACAAGCCTTCTCGACCATGGTCACGAAACGCTTGCGCTCGTCGGCGCTGCCCATCGCCGAGCCGCCGCCGACCGGCGGCCAGACCGGGGCTACCAACGAGCCGATCGCAAGGCCGTGAGCAAAGATCTTGTTGGCGAGACGCGCGACGTCGTCCCGGCTGGCGTCGATGGACGTATGCGGATCAGCTAGGAACAGATCGACGCCGTCGAACCTGACGCCGTCTACCTTGGCCGCGGCCGTCATCTCCAACATGGTGTCGAGGCCAATGGGCGGTTCGGCGTCGCCGCCTTTGCCGACCAGGCCCGGCCACATGGCATTGTGCAGCTTAGGAAAGGTATTGCCAGCCATTGCTACGCTCCCTCTCGCCAGCCTGTTCCGGCTGTTCGCGATTACGCCTCCGCCAGACTTCACTATCCGGTGGCCTCCGGTCAACTGATATATTAGTATCATGTTAGTTCAAAGCCACGCAAGCCCGGCCGGGAGAGGCTCGACACGTTTGGTAACGCGATTGAAACTGTTGCGGGACTTCCGCCCGACCGATGCCGTGGATGCCGGGTTCGGTCGCCCGGCATCGCTGCGTGATCGGATCTATGAGATTCTGCGCAAGCGCATCCTGACGGGCGAAGTTGCGCCGGGAGCGATCATCGACGAAAAGGCGCTCGCCTCGGCCTTCAAGGTCTCGCGTACGCCAGTGCGTGAAGCCGTCAAAAAACTTACGGACGAGAACTTGGTAGAAGTGAAGGCGCAGTCGCGCACCTTCGCCAAGCCGATTGATCGCAAACTCATCCACGAGTTGTACCTGATCCGCCGCGCCTTGGAGATCGAAAGCATCGGCCTGGCGGCGGAGCGGGTCACTGAAGTGGACCTGCATCGGCTGGAGGATATCCAGATGTTGCACGGGCTTGCGCTGCAACGGCGCCGGTTCGTGGAAGCCATCGAACTCGACGACAGCTTTCATCGCGCCATTAGCAGCATCAGCGATCTGCCACGCCTGTGGCAGGCGATCGAGGTCTCCAAGGCGCATCTCGATCGCTGCCGCTATCTGACGGTACCGCGGCCGGGTCAGGGCGAGGCGACGCTGGTGCAGCATCGCGCCATCATCAAGGCGCTGGCGCAGCGCAACGCGACCAACGCCCGCAAGGCGCTAGCCGATCATCTTGATAAGGCCTATCGCGGAATTGTGAACTTCCTCGACCAGGATGAGGCCCAGCAGGGCAAGCAAGTTTGAGCGCCTGAGCTTTCGCACCAGCATTTCTTTTGAAAGGATCATCATGACAAGCAAAGAGCGCTACTTCATCGAGGCCGACGACGTCGAGACCGTCGTGTTCGACTGGGGCCGCATCTCTATCACAGTGTCCCCCGAGGCCAGCGGGGCCCGGAACTTCAGCGCCGGCATCGTGACACTGCAGCCGGGCGGCGGTCACACACGCCACAATCATCCCGGGGCGGAGGAAATCATCCACGTTATTTCGGGAAGTGGCACCCAGATGGTCGAGGACCAATCTGGCCGCCCGATCACGCGTGAGGTTGGGCCGGGCTGTTCGGTGTTCGTGCCCGAGAGCCGGTTTCACTCGACCCAGAACACCGGAACCGGGCCGATGGTGGTCTATGTCGTCTACTCGCCCGTGGGGGCCGAACAGGTGCTGAAGACGCTGCCAGGCTGCACCATCGTTCCGGCCAAGCGCTGATCGGATCGTTCATTCATGCCAACCGTCGTCATCATCGGCACGCTCGATACCAAGGGTGAAGAGTTCTCACTGGCCCGGCGCCTGATCAAGGGGCACGGCTGCGGTGCAACGATGATGGACGTGGGCATCGGCGAACCCGTGCACCTGTTGCCCGATATTGCTGCCGACACGGTGGCGATTGCGGCGGGCTCGTCACTTGCGGCATTGCGCTCTGCCGGGGATCGTGGCGGCGCCATGACGAAGATGGCGCAAGGGGCAACTAAACTGGCGTGCGAGCTTCACGCCGCGGGCAAGCTCGACGCGATCTTTTCCCTCGGCGGCTCTGGTGGTTCATCGATCGCGACTGCCGCCATGCGGGCGCTGCCAGTGGGCGTTCCCAAACTGATGGTCTCGACGCTGGCGGCCGGCAATGTCGCGCCCTATGTCGGCACCTCCGACATCATGATGATGTATCCGGTGATCGATTTTGCCGGGCTCAACGTCGTCTCGGAGCGGATCATCGCCAACGCCGCTGCGGCCGTCGCCGGCATGGCCAAGGCAGCCGGCGGGCCCGTCGTGCCGACCCGGCCGGTGGTCGCCATCACCATGTTCGGCGTCACAACACCGGCGGCCACCGTCGCGCGCGCATGGCTCGAAAAGGCCGGTTACGAGGTGCTGGTGTTTCATGCCAATGGCGCGGGCGGACGCACCATGGAGGCCTTGATGCGCGATGGCATCGTGCGCGGCGTGCTCGATCTGACGACCACGGAGCTTGCCGACGAACTGGTCGGCGGCACACTGTCGGCGGGACCCGAGCGGTTGGAGATGGCCGGCAAGCTGGGACTGCCGCAAGTGGTGTCGCTGGGCGCGCTCGACATGGTCAATTTCGGACCGTCCGAGACGGTTCCCGAACGGTTCGCCGGCCGCAAGTTCTACCGCCACAACGCGATGGTGACACTGATGCGAACCACGCCGGAGGAGTGTGCGGCGCTCGGCGCCCTGATCGCCGCCAAACTCAATCGCGCCAAAGGCCCAGTCGCCGTCTACGTGCCGTCGCGCGGTGTATCGAGCATCGACGTGCCAGGCGGCGTGTTCCACGATCCGGCCGCCGACAGTGCATTGATCTCCTCACTGACCAAGGAACTCGATCCGCGCATAGACTGCGTGATCGAGGACACCGACATCAACAACCCGGACTTCGCCGTCGCCATCGCCGGGCGGCTGCACGAGCTCATGCAAAAAGGACAAGAGAAGTGATGCGATCCGACATCGTGGCCAAGTTGCGCGCCCAGGTTGCCAACGGAAGTCCCATCGTAGGGGCGGGCGCGGGCACCGGCCTGTCGGCCAAATGCGCCGAGGCGGGCGGCGTCGACCTCATCATCATCTACAATTCCGGCCGCTATCGCATGGCTGGCCGGGGCTCGCTGGCCGGCCTGATGCCCTATGGCGACGCCAACCAGATCGTCATGGAAATGGCCGCCGAAGTACTGCCCGTGGTCAAGCACACGCCGGTGCTGGCCGGCGTTTGCGGCACCGATCCCTTCCGCCTGATGCCGCGCTTTCTGCGCGAACTGAAGGAGATCGGTTTCAGCGGTGTGCAGAACTTCCCGACCGTCGGACTGTTCGAGGGTCGCATCCGTTCCAATCTGGAGGAGACCGGCATGGGTTACGACCGCGAAGTCGAGATGATCCGGACCGCCCACGAGCTGGATCTGCTGACCACGCCCTATGTCTTCAACCCGGACGAAGCCAGAGCCATGACCAAGGCTGGCGCCGACATCGTTGTTGCCCATGTTGGCACGACCGTATCGGGCACGATTGGCGCCAAGGACGCTATGAGCCTTGATGAGGCGGTCGCCGCGGTGTCGGCGATGCAGGACGCTGTGAGGTCGATCGACCCTGACCGACCGGTCATCTGTCACGGCGGACCGATCGCCAGCCCCGAGGATGCCCAGTATGTGCTGAGCCGCGTCAAAGGCCTGGCCGGTTTCTACGGTGCATCGAGCATGGAACGGCTGCCGGTCGAAACAGCCATCACCGCGACCGCCCGCCAGTTCAAGGCTCTGACAATTTGAATCCGGCCTAGGTGACGGCCGTGAGGGCGCCCTTGCCGTCGAACCACGAGGTGAGATTGTCGATGACGCATCGGCCCATGGCGTCCATGGTCTCTTCGGTAGAACTGGCGATGTGCGGCGTCAGCACTACATTGTCGAGTGCAAGGAGCGAATCGGGCACAAGCGGTTCGTCGAAAAAGACATCGAGCCCCGCAGCCCCAAGTGAGCCCGAACTCAAGGCGGCAACTAGTGCCGGTTCGTCGACCAGCCAACCGCGAGAGATGTTGACGAAGATGCCGCGCGGGCCGAGGGCCTCAAACATGTCGCGACCCACCAGCGGCGGCGAACCCTTTGGACCGCCGGCCGCGCACAGGAACAAAACGTCGGAATTCTCGGCCAGCGCTCGCGCCGTTTCGAAGCGCTGGTAAGGAACGTCGCGCTGCAACGGGTCGGCATAGCCGATCTGGCACTTGAAGCCTTCGAGACGGCGCGCCACCTCGGTGCCAATGCGGCCGAGCCCAATGACTCCGGCCCGCATCCCGCTCAGCTTGCGCCCAAAGGGCAGCCGCTCGTTCCCCCACCGCTTGGCACGCACAAAGCGGTCGGCTCTGGCGATTTGCCGGCAGCATCCCAGCGCCAGCGCAATGGCAAGGTCGGCAACGTCGTCGAACAGAACCGGTGTCGTTGTGAGGACTATTCCACGCTCGCGAATCGCGAACAGATCGCTGGTTTCAAGCCCAACGCCATGAATTGCGCAGATTTCCAGCTTCGGCATCAGCTCGATGTGCCGGCGCGTCAGGCCGGACATGCCATTCCCCACCGCGCCACGAACACCGCCGCCCACCTTGGCCAAGGCCGCGAATGGATCGGCTTCTGCAAAGATAGTGTGCAGGATGAAGCGCTTCTGCAGACCCTCAACGACTATCTGGTTCTGGGCGCCGATGAGCGCCAGTTCGATTGGAGCTGTCGACAGATTGGCTGACATGGTGATCTCGATCTTCCTGGACGCCTTCAGCAAAGAGCTGAGGGCTGCCCAAATGATTGTCAACATCAGTATCCGTGCTGGATAGTTGCCAAAGATTGGGCGTACGATGGCGTTTCGCCGAATTGCAGGGTTTGGGACGACCCGACTGGCGGCTTCCCGCTACCAAGCAGCAATCCCGATAGCATCGCCGATGGCACAGCGCGACATTCAGGAGTAGATACCAATGCTGCCATTGGGCAACTTGGACTGGGCGAGAAGCGAGCTGTCGCAATCAGAACACCGAACAGTGAGGCGCAGGTGAACACTACTTCACCTGACTGAACCTAAAATCGGCAGTTGATCACCGTGGCCTCGCATTTTTGAGGCGGCGGTTCAACTCTGTGGTGTGAGTTGGCGGCGTCACGCCGGGGCCATGAGGCGGGGTGGCGCACGCAGTTGGCGGCCCTGCAGCCATGATCGGGCGGCGTGGGCCAGGATGCGGGCCCATCGGGCTTCGAGTGGTCAACTGCTCCGCAGCTCTCGATCAGTCCTCTGAGGAAGCGGGCGACGCCGGTCAGCACGCGCTCGGCCCATCGGGCGTTGCCGTGCGTCGAGGCGATGCGCAGCGTCGTCTGCCGGCCGTGGCGGGTGCGCTCGGCGATGCCGGCGAGCAGCAGCGGCCGGCTGGTGATCGCCTCCAGATGCTTGTCGGGCTCGGCGAGGCGCACGAAGATGTTCCACCAGTTGTAGACCAGCGCCACCATGCGCGCGGTGAGCCGGCAGCGCGCGAGGTCGTGCGTGGTGAAGCCGCCCCAGCCCCACTGGTTCTTCAGTTCGTCGAACACGTTCTCGCAATCGGCGCGGTCGCGGTAGAGCTGCGCGAGCGACAGCACCTCGTCGCTCGGGCGGGCGCCGACCTGCGCCATGTCGAGCGAGGTGACGAGCACGGCATGCTCCCACAGCTCGGTGTCGTCCTCGACCTCGGCGAAGCGCAGCCGCAGCTGATCGTCGCCGTCGCGCGTGCTGGCCACACGCCATTCTTCAGCTGACGCCGCAACACGATCACGCGGCGCTGCCGGCTCCATCCCGTCAGCCGCAGCTCGGCCGTCTTGCCCTGCCAGCCCTGCCCCGCGTCGCGCCAGCCGCCCTTCGCAAACGCCCGTTCGATCAGGGCTTTCACGTTCTTGGTCAGGCGCAGCTTGAACAGGTAGGCGATGCCGCGCTGCTCGGCCTCGCGCATCACGCTCTCGCTCGCGATGCCGCTGTCGCCGCGCAGCAGCGTCGGCCAGCAGTCGCGCGGCGTGCTGTCGATCAGCGCCCATAATCCGGGTGCGGAATGTGCGCCGGTGTGCTCGTTGCCGGGCGCGGTCTCGACGCCCATGACAAGCCGCAGGCCGGCCAGCATGTAGGTGTGGTGCACATGGCTCGGGCGCCCGGGCTTCTTCGGATTGTAGCTGACGACGGCGCCCTCCTGATGCCCGTAGAGCGGCTTCACCGTGGTATCGATATCGATGATGTAGCGCTCGCCCAGCAGCGGCCGGCGGGGGGAGGCGCTGCGGCGATGAAGCGTGTGTCATGCCCCGGAAAATAAACGATTCTCAGCCGAAGCGCCCTCAGGCAACTCCCGGTTCTAGGATGAACAGATGTCTGCAAACTCTGCCTCGCAGCGATCAGTCTACTCGCAAGCGACAGTCACGTCCCGGGTATCATCGCTCGCCCACTTGCAGCCAGCGTCCGGCTCCCAACCGCCGTTGATTCCAGGATGGAGATGTGGACCAGGCGGGACGATGGCCGGCAACTCGAGCGGAGTTGTCACCTCTTGTGGTGCGGGGCTCACTGGCGGGGCTGGGTTTTCTTGAGGGGCGGGATTGTCAAGAGGTGGCGCCGGCGTATCCAGAGAGAGGGGGCGTCGACGACGGGCGCCGCACGATCGGGGATGGAAACTTCCGGCGGCGTTTGATTGCTGAGATTGAACGCAGGTTCGTAATAGTCGAACCCACGCCATCCTGTCGTGGCGCCAAACAACGCCAGGATGACGAGTGCGGCCACGGCGCCGGTCATGCCCGTCGCTAACCACCAACCGCGGAATGGACTGGCATCGGCCACGAGCCCGTTTGCACTCGGTTTTGGATTTGCGCGTGGCAGCGCGACGAGCCGCCCGATGTCCTTTGGCAGGCCGGGATTTATCGCCTCGAATGTGACATAGCGCGCTGGATAGAACTGTTTGGCAAAAACGATGAGATCGACATAGCGTGCCGCGTTATGCGGGAAAATCGACACGACGCGCGCGAGGAAGCCAAAGAACGTTCCCTTCACCTCGCGTAGTTGTGCAACCAGACCCTCGGGGTTGATGGAATAGCCCAGTTCGCGACCGACCGCGAGTTTCTGCATGGCGGCAGCGGCAGTCATAATGTCTCCATCGAGCGCCGCCAGCGCCAAGCGATCCCCGGTATAAACCATGGCTCTTTCATAGGGCAGCAGGAACAGGTCGAATAGCACAAGACGTTGCGCGACCCGGATCAGCATGCCGAGCAGCCCTGCCTGCTTGCGAGCGCGTAAATAGCCGACGAATCGGCCGATAATCCAGCGCATCTCTTCTTGGCCCACTCCCGCCACCAGCATCTCCGAATTCAAGAAGATGGCATGGCGGAAGAAGACGTGACGCATCAAGGCATTGAAACTCTTGGACTCATAAATGAATATGTAGATCTTGCCGCGAAAGCCGAGCTTCGTTTTCAAGTCCTCAGCGATCGCGTGAATGGCAGGGAAATTGAGCTCGGATACGACGATCGTATTGCCGATCAGCCACGCAAACAGCACGCGCATGGAGATCCATAGCCCCAAGGCGATCGCGGGCACGACAAGGGAGATCGTGCCGATGATCAACCCGACCGCGATGAGCGGAAACAGTAGCATCGAGAAAAACAGCGCCAGATAGAACCGGCGTCTCAACAGGGGATGCGCAAGCCCGTAGAACTCGCGATCGCTTATGCCCTGCGCATGTTCCGCCATGGCGAGCCCCCTAAAGCAAATTTCCTGAGGCACTGCGTAAGTAGAAGCGCTACCATCTTCTGCACATCTGGACAAGCGGAGGCGTGGATGGCCGATGTCTTCATCAGCTACAAGAAAGAGGACCGCGCCAATGTGGAGCGCATCGTCAAAGCCCTACAAACCGAAGGTCTTTCGGTCTGGTGGGACGACAGTCTGACGCCAAAGGCCTCCTGGGACACCGAAATCGAACGGGAGCTATCTCAGGCTGCAGCAGCGCTGGTGCTTTGGACGCCGCTATCCGTCGCGTCGGATTGGGTGCGAACCGAGGCTCATTTCGCGCAGGAGCGCGGCAAGCTGATCCCAGTCATGCTGGAGAACTGCAAACTCCCGATCGCCTTCCTGCTGAAGCAGACGATCGACCTCACGAAATGGCGCGACGCACGCGATGATCGGCACTGGCGCAAACTCCTGACTTGGATCGTCGACCTTGCCACCACCAAGCCCGGCAATGCCAACATCCCGCAGGCCCTGGCGAGCGCGCAAGCGAACCCCTTTCGCGATGTCGTCGGCAAACTGGCGACCGGCGAGCCGATCGTTGACGGCACACTCGTCAACGGCTCGACCCCCGCGGGAACGATCTTCAGCGATGGCCAAGGCTTGCCAGCGATGCGCATCGTTCCCAAGGGCGGCTTCCTGATGGGCGCCTTAGATCGCGATCCCGATCGTTCACCGTTCGAAGGCCCGAGCAAGCGCGTCGAAATCCACACCCCTATCGCGATCGGCGTGTATCCGCTGTTGGTCTCGGAATTCACGCGATTGACCGGATCGCCACCAAAGCCGACCGAAGGAACAGCGGCCATCCCGGAGGCGCTGGAGCCGGCAAAACCTGCCGTCTACATCTCTTTCGATGATGCCTCGGCAACGGTTGCAAGGCTTGCCGCGATGACCGGCATGCCCTATCGCCTGCCATCGGAGGCCGAGTGGGAGTATTGCTGTCGCGCGCTCAGCCCGACGCGATACGCGTTTGGCGATGCGATCGACACCGGGCAGGCGCACTTCGCGTCCGACAGAGGGCCGATTGCCCCCACACGTTTCGCGCCGAACGCCTTTGGTCTCCACGATATGCACGGCAATGTGCGCGAGTGGACGCAAGATCTGTGGCACGACACTTATGAGTTCACTCCGGCCGATGGTCGTGCCGCGCTGGAGGGGCACGGCTCGATGCGCGTTGCTCGCGGCGGTTGTTGGTGGGATCAAGCCGCGCAACTGCGCTCATCCGCCCGGCAGCGGGCGACTCAGACAACCCGCTCGCCGATGATCGGAATGCGGGTTGCGCGCGCCCTCGACTAATCGTGGATGAACTCGCCGCGGCCACATTCAGTCGGGCGCCCGTCGCTTCGCAGTTTCAACGACACCACGCTGCGACTGTCGCATCCGTGTACGGGCGACAAGACGGTCCCGTCCGCTAACAGCAGGAGTCAGACGTAACAATTGATGACCAGCGCTGTAACCGAAACCAATGCCATGATGTCCAGAATCTCTGCGCGGCGAAGATTTCCTTGAGCAAATTGGCGCAAATAGAGCAAAGCACCTAGCCTAACGCAGCCGCGATCCCGGCACTATCAATTCCGGAAGTCATGGAGACATAGACGGGATCATAAATGTCGACATGTTCCTTCGGCCTACCGACCGTTACCCGCCAGGGCCGAGACCCTTTGGGGCTCGGTCGCGAAGGCCGCTTGGCCGGAGCGATAGGGCGGGACGGCGGCCGGCTCGGCTGCCGGAGGCCCCAAAACTGTCGAGCAAGGCATCGGACCTATCGAGACAATCCGCGGTCACGACCTCGGGAAATGGCGAGAGTGATGGCGCGGTCGCGAACGGCGACGTCGATCTCCTTGCCGTGAAATTGGGCGAGGTCGGCGTGCTTGGGGATGAGCGTGAACATGGTGCGATCCTGAATGACCGCGAGACGGCCGGTCGGCAACACAACATCGCGCGTGTGCCGGCCGGTGATCCGTGTGCCTTCGGTCATTGGCCGGTAGACCTGATCGAGTTCGGCTTCGAGCCGCCGCCCGACGACGGCCCAGCCGCGCTCGTTAAGTTTGTTCTGCATGTTCGCCTTGGGCGTGAGCCGGCCAGCGGGATCGCGATAGGCGCGGTCTTGGGCAATAGCCAATCGGCGCGAGCGCGGAACGCGGCAGATAGCTCGGCGCCAAAGTTGCGCTCGGCCATCGCTGGCACCTTGTTCTCTGCGATCGCCGTGTCGAGCCACGTCAGCGCCACGGCCTCCGGCAGGCGATCCAACTCCCAAAGGGACAGGGTCTCCACTCGGGCGGTGCGCCTCGACGACTTGCCGCCCGCCGACGTCAAGGCGACGATCATGCCAGGGTCGGGAGGGTCAAGAGCTGGGGTCTTGCCCAATTCGGCGTAGTGCAGGCGTCCGTCGGCAGCGTCGACCACGATGAACTTTCGATCCGTCATTTCATCGGCAATCCCTACCTCCACGACGCGGCCGATGACTTGCGATGGGCCTTTGCCGCCTGAGAATACCGCGAAGTCGCCGGCAGGGCGATCCGGGCCGTGTTCGCGCATGACCTGATGCATGGTGACTATGATGTCGCCCTGCTCGCCGAGACTGCGCAGCTTGGCCTGCAGATCGTTGTCGATATGCCAGACGCCTGTCCATGGCTCTTTGGCCAGACCCATTTTCTCAAGATGGCGCAGCCGGGCGACCCGCAGGGCTTGGCGCTGCCGGTCCGCATCGGGATCGGCCGGAATGACCAGCACATTGTTGTTGGCCTCCTGCACGATGCCAACATCAAGCGACGTAAACCGCTCGGCCTGGATTTCGCTGGCCAGCTTGACGGCACGCTCGAACGGCTGCTCGGGCCCCAAGTGGCGCGTGACCAGATCGCGAGCGCGGTGTCGGATGCCATGGCTGATATAGTGGCGGGCCATGACGAGGTCCTTGCCGAGGTCGTCATGGCCGGCGATCACAATGTGGGTATGGGGATGCCCGGTGTTGAAGTGATCGGCGGCGACCCAGTCGAGCTTGGTGTGCAGGTCGTCTTCCATCTTGGCCATGAGATCGCGCACGAAGGGTTTGAGGTCGCGCATGCGGGCGCCGTCCTCGGGCGCGACGATGAAGCGGAACTGGTAGGTGTCGCCCTTCTGGCGCTCCAGGAATCCGCCGCCATCGGCCTCGTCGTGCTCGCGGTCGTAGAGCTGGCCGGGGCCGCCAGCGCGGGTGACGCCGTCGCGCTGAATGTAGTGCAGATGCGCGCGGGCAGCGCCGAGATCGGAGGTGCCGTGACGGGCGATGCGCGCCTTGACGATGACGCGGCGCCACCCGGCCGGCGCCGGCGTCAGGCCGTAGAGCGCACCCTTGCCGCGCGCCAGCTGGATGACCGGCCGGCGTGTGAGCGCATTGGCCCAGGGCGACTTCGGGGCGCGGTTGCGCGACGCGGCCTTGGCGACGATGCGCGTTAGCCGGCCGTCCTTTTCGACGGTGCGGGCGCGTGTGCTGCTGATCTTCGGCTTGAACTCGGACTTGGACATTGCGTCGCTCGCGGCGATCATTTACATATTCATATAGTGTCAGCGTTTGCGATATTTTGATGACCGCATTGCTGTTCCGCTGGGTGATTATTGTGAGATCACTCTACATCACAAAAATAAAGTATGACGTCACTATTTGCCGCGATTCTACGGGCTTTTTCGCTGCTCTGACAGCGCGTATCTATCTTGCCCTATGACCCACCAATCCTTTCTCTGCCTGAACCTCTCGACAAAATACATCGCTACCATCATTTCAAATTCAGATGCGATCACAATCAGTCGGCAAAACCCGCTTGTGATCGACCATCAACTTGAAACAGATGGAGCATAACAGATGAATACTCGATACCGGCGACACCGTTATTCAATCCACCCAACAGTTCGCCGCATTCCCTTGGGCCGATCTCTTGGAGATCGCGCTCCGCCCCGCTTCCCTCCGGAGCCGCCGCCGCTCGCTCGTGCCACCCCCGAGGGGCGAGCGGCGGCGGCGCAGGAGGGGAGCGCTTCCTCTGGTGGGCCAGAGCGAGCGCGCCTCACGATCGCAAGGCCACGCGGACGTTTGAAGACGTTTCCGAACATGAGCCTGAACAGGTTACTTCGCGGGGCTCGCCTATCGCCCACACAGATCAACGACGCCCCTCAGTCCCATCAGCACATCACTCACCGAAAGATCATCCCATGCGTCACCGCCACGCCCTCTATCTATCGGACAGCATGACACAAGCGCTGGAACTGGCGGCCGAAACACATCGCGTCTCGAAGTCGGCGATCCTGGAGCTGGCGCTTCAGAAATTCCTGGCGCCCACCAGCAACGGTCCCTCGGACAATCTCGGACACCTGCAGCACAACGCCAACGTACGATCCCTAGCGCTCTTGCGGCACGAACTCGCCATCGTCAGCGAGTTGCTGGCGACCCTTACTCGCTTCTTCGTCACGGTCACACCGCGGATGCCTCTCGACGAGCAGGCGGCGGCGCAGATACTCGGCAACCTGCGCTTCGACCAGGCGGTCGAGGATGTGGCCCGGCGGCTGCGGACGGATCACAGTCTGATGGCGCAGGTTGCGGCGAGACTGGTCGGGACGACACAGGAGACGGGTTCGGTCAGTCCTGGACGGAGCACTGACAATGCAACGGCGACGTCCCAATCTGTCCCAGGCCGACCGGCGGCGAGTGACCGGAATGGATGATCTGTTTGATACGGCAAGACAGCAATCACCCCGACCGATGGAGGAAGAACTCTGGGGGCTGCGCACGATAATAATCAAGACCGGCCTCGCACGGTCGACCATCTATGCCTATGTCAAGCTGGGTCTGTTCCCGAGCCAACGCCAACTCGGCCCGGGCCGGGTCGGGTGGCGCGCATCCGAGGTTCGGGCTTGGATAGAGAGTCGATGAAGGAATTGGCGAGCAAACCCGAGTCGAGCGCTCGCACTTGCCACCGGATTTGCAAAACGGTGGCAAGTCGGTTATGGTCATGCGTGCCACCGGTATCCACGTCCGGTGGCAAGCCAAACGGACACCGACCATGGACGAGATCGCACTCTCATCGCAAAGCATGTTCGCCGAGTTGCTGCAGCGCTGCCTGGATGGGGAATTCGACGAGACATTCCAGGAGCAGGGCAGCTTCGTGCGCCGCCGCCGGGATGCGCGCTATTACTGGTACTACCGTTGGGATGCAGGCGGCGCCAAGCACGAGCGCTATGTCGGCCCCGTCACCGACAAGAGCATCACCGACCGCGTCAACCGTTTCGCCAGCATCAAGTCGGACTACAAGCAACGCCGCGAAATGGTGCGTGCCCTGATCGCAACGCGCTTGCCGGCGCCCGATGCCATGGCGGGTAGCGTCGTGGAGGCGCTGTGGAAGGCGGGATTCTTCCGGCTGCGTGGCGTGCTGGTCGGGTCGCTGGCCTACCAGTGCTATGCGGGGCCGCTCGGCATAAGGCTCACGGCGGCGTCCGTGCGGACGGACGATGCGGACTTCGCGCAGTTCTGGGGCGTGTCCGAGAATATCGGTGAGAGCATGGAGCATCCGCTGCTCGTGCTCAGAACGATCGATCCGACATTCCGGGAGGTGCCGGACACTCAGCGATCCGTTCGTCACGTCACGATACAGTACCAAGAGCGGTTACAAGGTTGAGTTCCTGACGCCCAATCGCGGCAGTGATGATCACACAGGCAAGCCGGCCAAAATGAAAGCGCTGGCCGGGGCGGGCGCACAGCCGCTGCGGCATCTGGAGTTTCTCATCCACCAGCCCGAACGCTCGGTGATGCTGTTTGGCGGCGGGGTTCCCGTCACACTCCCGAGGGCCGAGCGTTACGCCGTACACAAGCTCATTGTCGCCGTCGAGCGCCGGGACCAGATCAAGGCGCAGAAAGACATTGTGCAAGCCGGCACCTTGATCACGGCAACAGCCAAGCGGCGGCCGCTTGAGCTTGGTGAGGCCTGGCTGGACGCCTGGAATGTCGGTCCGAGCTGGCGCGAGAAACTCGATGCCGGCCGCCAACGGCTGTCCGACGACGAGCGCAATGAGTTAAAGCGCGTGATTGAGCTGGCCGAAGGTGCCGGGCTGCGCCGGGCTGAGCGAAAGCCGAAAGCCCGTGATCCCAACGCGTCTTGAACACTGCGCGGGCGGCATTTGTTGCCGTTCCAGCGCCTCGCATTTTTCGTTATCGTATGCATACTGAACATGAACGGCACTCGTCACCGTTCCGCGCCGTACCAAGATGTGGTTGAGCACCATGCCGATGGTGTGCGAGTTGGCACCCAATTCGGCCATACCAGTGGCGACGGTGCGGCGCAGGTCTTGAATGCGGAAATGCGCCAGACCGATGGCTTTGCGGGTTCGTTCCAGCGCCCGCGTCGCCGAATGCGATTGCGTCGCCTCGCCTGTCAGCCCCGGAAACAGCCATGGACTGCCGTTTGCCAGGGCGCACGCTTCGGCTATGAGTTGCGCAGGAATTGAATTATGCCGGCGGCGTGCGCAAGAAGTCGGCGCCATGCGACTTACGCAGTTCCTCGATAGCCGCAGCCGATGTCTTCCACGGACCACCGTTGATAAGGGCGATGAGCGAGAACCAGACGCGCTCAAAGGCCGTCCTTGCCGTCGCGTCGTCGAATACGACGCCGGGCGGCAGAAGCGGTGCGATGTCCTCTGTCAGGCTCCGCGTCAGCTTTTGCAGCATGCGTTCCTCGGCACTCGCCCGCGTGATGCGAACGCCCTCGTGAGCCAGGTAGTGGTCGAAGCATGCAATCACTTCGGAGGCATCAAGACCGAGTTGGACCAGGCCTTCATTCAGATCGAAGAGATCCCGGTTTTTGCGACGTTGGAGAAGCGCGCGCAGTTTGGTGCCAAAGAGTTCCTCCGGCTCGTAGGATTGGATTTTGGCCTTGCCGGTGAACCATGGGTTCTGGACGGCGAACGGATAGGCCTTGATCCCGAGCAGCGGTTCATGCTCGCGGGTGTTGATCTCGACCTTTAATTTGAGTTTCGCCGCTGTGTCCGCCTCTGGCGTAAATTGGAAGACGAGGTGAATGGAGTGTCCGGCCTGAACACGTTTGACATTGCCCAGCCATGCAAGTGCCGACCGGATTGCATCGATGGTCTCGCCGATCGGACCGGCCTTGATCTGAACGAGGTCGATATCTTCCGAGTAGCGGAGCGGGTTCGGGAATAACAACTTGTTGATGGCCGTGCCGCCGCGAAAAGCGACGGCGCCGGCCACCTCGGGCGCATTGAAGAGATCGCAGAGCGCGCGGCAGATAATGAGATCCTGCTCTATCTGCCGTGGGTCCGGCCAAGGCGCCTGCGCGCTCCATTCCTGCAGATAGGCGTTCGGTATCAAGAATCAGTCTCCACGATTTCGTTGAGGATGAGCTTCCACGTCGAATCGGTTTCAGGCAACTGGCGCCCGAGCGCCGCGAGTGCCTTCACCGACGGGTCGAGCGGCTTCAGCGATTTGGCTTTGGCGGCATACGGCAAGAGGGCACGGGCTTGGCGGCCGTGGCCGAAGTGATCGAGGAGGTATCCAAGACGGCGCACCGCAGAATTCTCATAGTCGCTTGGCCGCATCCGAGAGCTTGCCGCCAGCAGCTTTGGCGCCGAGGTCGCGAACGATCTGGGCCAGCCCGTTGATACCGGAAGCCTTATGGAAGTAGCGGGCGCAATCGAGCAAGGTCAGTTCGATGCCGGCGATCTTTGCAAAGCCGGCTTCGGTCTTGAGGGCGTCAAGCCATGGCTCGCGGTTGACGGCCTCGAAGGCGCCTGCGGCTTGATAGACGAACTGGACGTTGTGGCGACCGATGACGATGGGCTGAATTTGCTTCGGCGCGATCACTTGAAACACCATCGCGGCCTGGTGGGACGAGCCGTGGAAGGCCGCCGCTCGCAGGAGCGAGATGCGGTAATCGATACCGAGGTGATGCATAAGCGGGCCGATCCATCGGGCTGGCTCCGGCGCTCCGGCGACACGGTCTTCCGGCCGCAGAATGATGTAGAAGCCGCGTTTGGGTGAGACGAGCCGCTGCTTCTTGATCAGCCGTTCGCTCGCAGCCAGGAAGGCCGGGGATGATTGCCCAAGTGCGCCCAGTGCCTCGGCCTTGGTGAAGGTCGCGTGCCCCAGGGAGAGCCGGCTGTCGAGGAACGATTTCGAGCGAAATCATTCCCTAATCATATGGACAATTCGATGATTTGGCAAGAATTTTGTATATGTCTGGGGACGCTGGCGCGCCCCGATTGTATCGAAAATTCAATCGAAAAGAGAGAAACACGCATATGATTAGGGCGTCCAGCCATCCCCGACTGCATGGCACGGCCCAAGCCGGTCTGGTCTAGCTTTCGGCCGGCGCAAACGGCGACGGCGTATTGCACGTATCTGACACCTGCAAGCTCAATGCTCGACTTCCGACGTACCAACCATTTGCATATGTTCTGGCTACGTGTCGAGATCAGAGGCCTTCCCCGGAGCGATGATTTCCTCCAGCCTCCGCCCCCAGGCCTCCAACGCCTCGCGCTTTTCCTTGTCGTAGCCGTACTGAATATAGACGCCGCTTGTCACCGTGCCACGCCGCACCGAGATGTGGTTGAGCACCATGCCGATGGTGTGCGAACTGGCGCCCAACTCGGCCATGCCGGTGGCGGCGGTGCGGCGCAGATCGTGAATGCGGAAATGCGCCAGACCGATGGCCTTGCGGGATCGCTCCAGCGCCCGCGTTGCCGAATGCGACTGCGTCGCCTCGCCGGTCGGTCCGGGAAACAGCCATGGGCTGCCATTTGCCAGCGCGCGCGCTTCGCCGATGAGCTTCAAGGCCAAGGGCGACAGCGGCACCCGGTTGGGCTCGCTGTTCTTGGTCCGGCTGCGCGGGATCACCCAGATTGGACGGTCGCCACTGGTCGTCAACTCGTCCTCGGCGATGCCGCACACTTCGCCGATCCTCTGCCCAGTGACGAGTGCAAGCTTGATGGCCAGCGCCGTCGGCCGCGTCATCGGCAGATCCGTTGATGTGAGCAGCTTGGCCGTGCGAGGCAATCCGGCCGGGACGTGGCGGCGCTGCGCCGGGGCGCGATCCAGGGCAGTCCAGAGCGTTGCGATTTCGTCCGGGGACAGAGCACGGTCTCGCGGTTTGTTGGTCTTCAAGGGCGCCTTCATACCCCAGGTCGGATCGATCTGGAGCAGGTCGCGCCCCACGGCCCACCGACAGATTGACCGGATGACCTCATAGACGCGGTTCGGACGTGTCGTGAGTTTCCGTTCGGTCGGGTTCCGCTTCGACCGGACATCGACCCGGCCCATCATGTCATCGAACAGTCTAATAATGTCGCGCTTCTGGATCTCTGCCGCTTTCATGGCTCCGATCACGGGCAGTATATCCCGGTCCAACATCGACCGATTATCAGAAACGGAGCGCGGAGCTTTGTTCGGCACCGCATGCCGCTGGAACCAATCCTCCGCTATCGTCGCAAAAGAAATGGCCGTTTTACGGGCAAAAGCCGCTTCTGCGGGGTCCCGATCATCAGCGATTTCGACACGAAGTTTGATCGCTTTAAGCCGCGCCTTTTGCAGACTTATATCAGGGAAGCGCCCCAATGTTACGCGCCGCCGCGCGTTATCCCGTTTGCGAACGTATCGAAACGCCCAGGACTTCCGTCCGGATACGGACACACGAAGTTCCAGGCCATCCACGGCCCTATCTGGAAAGGCGGCCCGCTTGGCACTTGGATCGACTTTGACCGTTTCAACGAAACGCGCGGTCAGAGACTTGGCGATCATGACGCTCACTTTTGCAACTGATGTTCGTCCAAAAGTAGGCGCACCTCGATACAATTTCAAGCAATTCTGGGGTCCCGCTGGGGTCCCGAAACTGCAGGGATTGACCTGGATTGCTTCGGATGCGGATGAATTTGTCAATGCTGTTTTATCTATGCATTTCAGTTTGTTAAGCCGTCCAAGTTAATCCATGCACGTCCACGGACGTTCGCAACTTTTGGCGCTCATAACCTGAAGGTCGTTGGTTCAAATCCAGCCCCCGCAACCACGATTTTGTTGATGTATTTCAATTGTTTAGATGGCTGCTGCAGGGCGGCTTTTTTTGTTGCAAAAGGCTCTGGGATCCCGGAGCGATGGCGGTGGGTTTTGTCGAAGGCAGCGCGCCGGGCTGATTGGCGATGCGGGGCGGCAAACTGGCAAACCAGGACAAGAAATTCCTCACCGAGCGCGACAGCTGCACCAAGTTCATCCTGCCGGCCCTCAATGGCGCCGGCTGGGACGATATGCTGCAGATCCGAGAGGAGGTCTATTTCAGCAAGGGTCGCATTATCGTGCGCGGCAGTCTCGTAAGCCGTGGACAGGCCAAGTAGGCCGATTTCGTCCTCCACGACCATTTCGACGACGGCGTCGAGGACCCGAGCTTCGTGCGCCACGACACTACGCTGGCGCGCTCCTTTACTCTATATGGGGCTGGCTTGCTGGCGCTGTTTGGCTGATCATGTGCGACTTGCAATCAACGGCCACTCCCCATACGCTGGCGGCAATGCCGGGCGGTGAGTTCCACAAAGTTGGTGTGGAAACTTAGAGACTTGGCTGTTGGGAGGCTGCTCACGTGATTCCAGGACAGTTTGAATACCATCGCCCGCGTACGCTCGGCGAGGCGACGACCCTGCTTGCCGATCTGAAGTCCGACGCTCGCATTCTGGCCGGCGGGCAGAGTCTCATCCCGATGATGAAACTACGCCTGGCCGCGCCCGGTCACTTGATCGATCTGGGCGGTCTCGGCGAGCTGAAAGGCGTACAGCGAACATCCAGCTCCGTCGTGATCGGCGCCATGACCACCCAAGCCGAGATCATCGGCTCGAAAGAGCTGGCCGACAGCGTGCCGTTGCTGCGCGAGGCGGCGCTGCAGATCGCCGATCCGCAAGTGCGCTACCAGGGCACCATCGGCGGCAACTGCGCCAACGGCGATCCCGGCAACGACATGCCGGCCATCATGATGGCGCTGGATGCGACCTACCGGCTGACCGGCCCAGCGGGAACGCGGACTGTCAGTGCCCGGGCGTTCTACTTCGGCACCTATGCAACGGAACTCAAGGATGGCGAAATCCTCAGCGCCATCGAAGTCCCGTTGCCCGCGCCAGGGCACGGCCATGCCTACGAAAAGCTCAAGCGCAAGATCGGCGACTATGCCACGGCCGCAGCGGCAGTGGTGATGACGGTGCGGGGCGGGACTGTGCAGAGCTGCTCCATCGCGCTGTCGAACCTGTCGGACCGCGCGCTGTTGGCCAGCGCGGCCTCGGCGGCTGTGATCGGACAGCCGCTGGATAAGTCCAGCGTCGCAGCCGCTGTCAGTGCGGCGCGCGGCATCATGTTCCCCGCCAACGATACGCGCGGCACACCCGAATATCGCATCGCCGTTGGCGGTACGATGGTCGAGCGCGCGCTGAAGGCCGCGTTTGCCCGCGCCAAGGGCTAAGTCAAAACATCAGGCCGATCTTAACAAGGCCAATACGGGAGAAAAACGTCATGGCGAAAACCCATGTGACGATGACCGTGAACGGCAGCGAGGTTGAAGGCCTCGTTGAACCGCGCACGCTGTTGATCCACTTCATACGCGAGAACCTGAACCTGACCGGCGCCCATATCGGCTGCGAGACCAGCCATTGCGGCGCCTGCACGCTGGATATCGACGGCAAGTCGATCAAGAGCTGCACCATGTTCGCTGTACAGGCCCAGGGCGCCAAGATCACGACGATCGAAGGCGTGGCCAATGCCGATGGAACGCTGCATGCCCTGCAGGAGGGCTTCAAACAGATGCACGGTCTGCAGTGCGGCTACTGCACGCCCGGCATGATCCTGCGCGCGCATCGTCTGCTGCTGGAAAATCCGACCCCGACCGAAGAGGAAATCCGCTTCGGCATTGCCGGCAATCTCTGCCGCTGCACGGGCTATCAGAACATCGTCAAGTCGATCCAATACGCCGCCGCCAAGATCAATGGCGTGCCCTTCCAGGAGGCCGCAGAATGAACGCGATGGTCGAATCCAAGGAAATCCGCGAAGCCAAGCTCGAGGGCATGGGCTGCAAGCGCAAGCGCGTCGAGGACGCCCGCTTTACGCAGGGCAAGGGCAATTATGTCGACGACATCAAGCTGCCCGGCATGCTGTTCGGCGATTTCGTGCGCTCGCAGCACGCCCACGCCCGCGTCACAAAGATCGATAACTCGAAGGCCTTGAAGGTGCCGGGCGTGCTCGCCGTCATCACGGCCGAGACGCTGAAGACCGTAAACCTCGCCTGGATGCCAACGCTGGCCGGCGACGTGCAGATGGTGCTGGCCGACGGCAAGGTGCTGTTCCAGAACCAGGAAGTGGCGTTCGTCATCGCCACCGACCGCTATGCTGCGGCCGACGGTGTGGAAGCCGTCGAGGTGGACTACGAGCCGCTGCCGGTGATCGTCGATCCGTTCCAGGCCATGGCGCCGGGCGCCACCGTGCTGCGCGAAGACCTCGTGGGCAAGATGACCGGCGCCCATGGTCCACGCAAACATGACAACCATATCTTCGAATGGGTGATGGGCGACAAGGACCAGACCGACGCCGCCTTCCGCAACGCCGAGGTGTCGACCAAGGACTTGATTTCCTATCACCGCACCCATCCCTCGCCGCTGGAGACCTGCCAGTGCGTGGCCTCGATGGACAAGATCAAGGGTGAGCTGACGGTTTGGGGCACGTTCCAAGCGCCGCATGTCATCCGCACCGTTGCCTCGCTGCTGTCGAAGATCCCCGAGCACAAGATCCACGTCATATCGCCCGACGTTGGCGGCGGCTTCGGCAACAAGGTCGGCGCTTATCCCGGCTACATCTGCGCCATCGTCGCCTCCATCGTCACCGGCAAGCCGGTGAAGTGGGTCGAGGACCGCATCGAGAACTTGACGGCCACGTCGTTTGCCCGCGACTACCACATGACCTGCGAAATGGCGGCGACCAAAGAAGGCAAGGTCACGGGCCTGCGCGTGCATGTGCTGGCCGATCACGGCGCGTTCGACGCCTGCGCCGACCCGTCGAAATGGCCCGCCGGCTTCTTCAACATCGTCACCGGTTCTTACGATTTCCCGGTCGCGCATCTGGCCGTGGATGGTGTGTACACCAACAAGGCACCGGGTGGCGTCGCTTACCGCTGCTCGTTCCGCGTCACCGAAGCGGCCTATTGCATCGAGCGCGGCATGGACATCATGGCCAAGAAACTCGGCATGGATCCCGCCGACTTCCGCATGAAAAACTTCATCAGGCGCGAGCAATTCCCCTACAAGTCGGCGCTCGGCTGGGAGTACGATTCGGGTGACTACCACACTGCCATGCAGAAGGTGATGGACGCCATCGACTACAAGGCGCTCCGGGCCGAACAGGCCGCCCAGCAGGCAGCGTTCAAGCGCGGCGAGACCCGCACCATTATGGGCGTGGGCGTCTCGTTCTTCACCGAGATCGTCGGCGCCGGCCCGTCCAAGAATTGCGACATTCTTGGCGTGGCCATGTTCGACAGCTGCGAAATCCGTGTACATCCCACGGGTTCGGCCATTGCGCGCATGGGCACCAAGTCGACCGGCCAGGCGCACGAGACAACCTATGCGCAGATCATCGCCACCGAGATCGGCATTCCCGCCGACATGATCATGGTCGAAGAGGGCAACACCGACACGGCTCCCTATGGTCTGGGGACATATGGATCGCGCTCGACCCCGGTTGCGGGCGCCGCCATCGCCATGGCCTCGCGCAAGATCAAGGCCAAGGCGCAGATGATCGCGGCCTACCTTCTCGAAGTGCATGAGGGCGACCTGGAGTGGGACGTGGACGGTTTCCGCGTCAAGGGCCTGCCCGAGAAGCGCAAGAGCATGACCGAGATCGCCTGGGCGGCCTACCACTCGCCGCCGCCGAATATGGAGGCGGGCCTGGAAGCGGTGAACTACTACAACCCGCCGAACATGACCTATCCGTTCGGCGCCTATTTCTGCGTCATGGATATCGACGTCGACACAGGCGTCTACAAAGTGCGCCGCTTCTACGCGCTGGACGATTGCGGCACCCGCATCAACCCGATGATCATCGAGGGCCAGGTTCACGGCGGGCTGACGGAAGCCTTCGCCATCGCCATGGGCCAGGAGATCAAGTACGACGCTACCGGCAACGTCTTGTGCGGGTCCTTCATGGACTTCTTCCTGCCAACCGCCGTCGAAACTCCGCATTGGGAAACCGACCACACGGTGACGCCATCGCCGCACCATCCGATCGGCGCCAAGGGCGTCGGCGAAAGCCCGAATGTCGGCGGCGTGCCGGCGTTCTCGAACGCGGTCAACGATGCGTTCGGCTTCCTCGGCGCCCAGCACATCCAGATGCCCCACGATTACCACCGCAACTGGGAAGCGGCCAAACGGCTTGGGGCGCATGTGTAAATCGCTGGGCGCGTCTGTCTTCTCCTCTCCCCCGCCTTGGGCGGGGGAGAGGATGTCGCCCGAAGCGCCGTTGCGCTGAGGAAACAGCGACAGGTGAGGGGCAACCGCTTGCTCCGTACAGGTCTCACCAGGTTCGGAACAAGCGTCTGCCCCTCACCGACCGCGTAGCTCTTGCGCTGAAACGCGCTGCGCGACGCGGTCTCCTCTCCCCTCGTAAAGAGGCGAGGGGAGAGGAGAGAACTCGCTCCGGCGCTCTGTAAGCGGATTGAATTGCTAGCATGCCCACCCCGTCCCTCACCCGCGAACAGATCACCACCCGTCTCGCCGAGGTCGGTTACATCGCCGACCGCGAGATCGCCGTCGCGCTCCAGTTGATGGACATGCTCGGCCGGCCGCTGCTGCTTGAAGGCGAGGCCGGTGTCGGCAAGACCGAGGTCGCCAAGGCGCTGGCCGCCGTGCACGGAACCACACTCATCCGCCTGCAGTGCTACGAAGGGCTCGACCAGTCTTCGGCGCTTTACGAGTGGAATTACCAGGCCCAGTTGCTGGCCATCCGCGCCCGCGAGGGCAAGGACATCGATCCCGCCGCCACCGAGCGAGATATATTCTCGGAACGCTTCCTGCTCGAACGCCCGCTGCTGGCCTCCATCCGCCGCAACGGACCGCCCCGTACTGCTGATCGACGAAGTTGATCGCGCCGACGAGGAATTCGAGGCTTTCCTGCTGGAACTGCTCTCCGACTTCCAGGTCTCGATCCCGGAGCTGGGCACCATCAAAGCCGCCAGCATTCCCCGCGTCATTCTTACCTCCAACAACACGCGCGAACTCTCCGACGCGCTGCGCCGCCGCTGCCTCTACCACTATGTCGATTTCCCCGATGTCACGCGCGAGACCAACATCATCCGTGCAAGGGTGCCGGGCATCTCGGCGGCCTTGGCCCTGCAGATTGCCAACATGGTCGAGAGCGTGCGCAAGCAGGACCTGCGCAAGGTGCCGGGCGTCGCAGAGACGCTGGATTGGGCCGCAGCCCTGGTTGGCCTCGACGTCAAGAACCTGCATGACGATCCGCAAGCGGTCTTCGATACCCTGCGCTGCCTCCTGAAAACCCAGGAGGACAAATCGCGCCTGACCCGCGAAGTCGCCGACCGCCTGCTCGGGAAAGTCGCCTGATGTGCTGCACCGCGCCCAGTGCCGAGGACTCCGCGCTGGCCGGCGACTATGTGCTCACCCGCCTCGTCTCCTTCGTCCACGTGCTGCGCGACAACGCCTTCGCCGTCGGCCTGAAGGAAACCGAGGACGCCGCGCACGTCCTCAATTCCGAACTCGGCGCGCGCATCTGGACCTTGCGCGAAGCACTGAAAGTCCTGTTCTGCGCCCGCCGCTCCGACTGGTTGAAGTTCGACGAAATTTTCGACGCCTACTGGTTTGGCCGCGGCATGCAGAGCCTTTACAAGGTCGCGGGGAACGCCGTCCGCGCCAACGCCGCCACCCGCAAAATGCTTGGTGGCAACGACAACGAGACCCAGCAGCCCGGCGCACTTGGCGAGCAGGTGCAAACTGGGGAGGATGGCGACCGTCCGGCCGCCTCCGATCAGCTCGGCCGCATGGAAGGCGCCTCGCGCGCCGAAAGCCTGGGCGAGACCGACTTCCGAAAAATCGCCGATCCCGACGCCATTCGCGAGGCGCATGCCATCGCCGAACGGCTAGCGCGCAAGATGCAGACCCGCCTCAGCCGCCGTGAGCGCGCGCGCAACAAGGGCCGGCGCATCGACCTACGAAGCACCATAAGACGCAACATCTCGCATGGCGGAGAACCGATCGAGCTCTCCTGGCGGCAGCGCAAACGCAAACCCCTGCGGCTGGTCCTGCTGCTCGATGCGTCGGGCTCCATGACCATGTACACCAGCGTGTTCGTGCGCTTCATGCACGGCGTGCTGGATCATTTCCAGCAGTCAGAGGCCTTCTTGTTCCACACCCGACTGGTTCATGTCTCTGCCGCCATGCGTGAAAAGGACGTGGGCCGCGCTTTGGACCGCATGTCATTGCTGGCCCAGGGCGTGGGCGGCGGCACGCGCATCGGGACGAGTCTCGCCACCTTCAACCGCTGGCACGCCAAGACCGTCATCCACTCGCGCACCTGCGTAATGATCATCTCGGACGGCTACGACACCGGCGATCCCGGCGAGATGGACGCCGCCATGCGGGACCTGTCCCGCCGCTGCCGCCGCATCGTCTGGCTTAATCCCATGATCGGTTGGGAGGGGTATGAACCCTCGGCTCGTGGTATGAAGGCCGCGCTGCCGCACGTCGACCTGTTCGCGCCCGCGCACACTCTTGCCTCGCTTGCCGCACTGGAACCCTATCTCGCTCGCCTGTAGAATGGCCATTATGACCGATACCCGCGACATGCTTGATGAAATGACTGCGCTGAAGGCCACCGCCGAGCCCTTCGCGGTCGCCACAGTCGTGCGCACCGTCTCGCTCACCGCCGCCAAGGCCGGCGCCAAGGCCATCATCCGCTCCGACGGTTCCATTTCGGCCGGCTGGATCGGCGGCGGCTGCGCGCGGGCGGCTGTGCTCAAGGCAGCGCGGGAGGCGCTGGCCGACGGCGCGCCGCGCCTGATCTCGGTGATGCCGGAGGATGCGCTGCAGGAACGCCATGTGAAACCGGGCGAGGCCAAGGACGGCGTCCAATTCGCACGCAACATGTGCCCGAGCCAAGGCACCATGGACGTGTTCATCGAGCCGGTGTTGCCCAAGCCGGAACTCCTGATCTGCGGCGCCAGTCCCGTCGCTGTCGCCTTGGCCGATCTGGGCAAGCGACTCGGCTTCCTGGTGGCCGTTGCAGCGCCCAAGGACGATCACGGCAAGTTCGCCAGCCTGGACCTCGCGATCGACGGCTACGACCTCGGCAAGGTGCTCGACGGCGAGCGCTATATCGTCGTGGCGACGCAAGGGCGCGGCGACGAGGCGGCCCTGATGGGAGCCCTGGCCGCCCCCGCGCGCCATGTCGGTTTTGTCGGCTCGCACAAGAAGGCGCTGGCCTTGCGCAGCGCCCTGGCGGCCAAGGGCGTCGCCGAAGCCAAGCTCGCCTCGTTCCGCTCGCCCACCGGCCTCAACATCGGCGCTGTCACGCCGGAGGAAATCGCGCTGTCGATCCTGGCCGAAATCGTCGAACTCCGGCGCCGCAACTCCCGCCACGGCCAGTCCGCTTAGGCCGGCTGCTCAATCGGCCAATGAGTCCGCGCCGAAGC
Source organism: uncultured Alphaproteobacteria bacterium (assembly GCA_963732765.1). Classification (GTDB taxonomy): domain Bacteria; phylum Pseudomonadota; class Alphaproteobacteria; order Rhizobiales; family Hyphomicrobiaceae; genus JANYHF01. The sequence goes on from CAVTAS010000012.1 coordinate 97,773, forward strand.
TGCGCCGCTGTTCGGCGGTCAGGCTGACATAGGTTGCAGCAGCCTTGTTCGCGAAGGCCGCCGCTTGCAGCAGGCCTGCGCCGCGGGCCAACCGGCCGGCGAGTGCGCCGATGAAACAATCGCCCGCGCCGTGGGTGGAAACTGGCGTGACCCGGTGCGCGGCCAGCGTTGACGGTTGCGCGCCCAGCGCCTGTAGCACCAGACCATCACCGCCCAGCGTGACGATAACATTGCGACGGCCCGCGCCCAGCGCCGGCAGGGCGGCAAGCGCGCTGTCCATGCCGGTGACGGCCTGACCGGAGATCATCTCGGCCTCGACGCGGTTCACCACCAGCGTGTCGATATGGTCGAACAGGTCGGGGTCCATGGCGCGCGCCGGAGCGGCATTCAGAATCACATGCAGGCCGGCGGCGGCCGCAGCAATCGCGGCATTGGCGGCGGCGGGGATCTCGTTCTGCAGCACCAGGACATTCGCGCCGCCGAGACGCGCCAGGCTCTGGCGGCAATTGGCGGGATCGAGGCCGAGGTTGGCGCCCGAAACGATCACCGCGCCATAGTTGCCGTCCGGCTGCAGGATGGCGACGCTCATGCCCGAGCCGCGCGCGCCATCGATCCCAACCTCGCCAAGGTCCACGCCATTGGCAAACAGATTGTCCCGCAGCTGCTCGCCGAAATCGTCGCTGCCGGTACGTCCGATCATGGCCGTGCGTGCGCCCAGCCGCGCCGCCATCACGGCCTGGTTGCCGCCCTTGCCGCCGCACACCGTCCCCCAGGCTGTCCCGACCGCCGTCTCGTCGATGCGCGGCAGATGCGGCGCATGCACCATGATGTCGAGATGCAGGCTGCCGCAGACCACGACGTGGAAGGGAGGCGTGCTCATAGTCAAGTCCGCCGCTTTGTCTGCACCGCGCCCATGGTGCGCGTCAGGCTGGCCTCGGCCGCCTGGTAGCCCATCTGCGCCACCGCGATGAACACCGCGTCCATGATGTTCAGCTGCGCGATGCGGGCGGCGGCGTTCTCGCTGGTGAGGTACGAGCCTTGCGCCGTCGAGCACAGGACGACGCTGCTGAGTTCGGCCAGCGGCGAAGATTCGTAGTTGGTCACCGCGATAATGCCGGCGCGGTTGTTGCGCGCGATCTGCACCGCGTCGAGCACGCCCGTGGTGCGGCCGGAGTGCGAGAAGGCCACTACCACGTCGCCCTGCCCGAGCAGGGACGCCGACATCGCCATCATGTGGGTATCGTCGAACACCGAGGCGCGCACGCCGACGCGCAGAAACTTGTGCGAAACATCGCGCGCGATCTGCGCCGAGCCGCCCAGGCCGTAGAAGTCGCGCTGTTTGGCCCCGTGCAGCATCTCAACGGCGCGGCGGAACGCAGTCATGTCGAGGATAGCGAGCGTTTCTTCCAGCGCCTGGATCGAGGTGTGGAACACTTTGCGCACGATCGTCTCGGCCGTATCGTCCGGCTCGATCTCCTGGTGCAGATCGACATTGGGCTGGCGCTTGTAGGCCGTCAGCGCCGTGCGCAGCTCGCGGTAGCCCTCAAAGCCCAGCCGCTTGGCGGTCTTCACCACCAGCGCTTCGGAAACGCCAGCCTCGGTCGCCACCTGCTTCAGCGACAGCGGGTCGTCGGCCGAGATGCGCAACAGCACTTCGGTGATGCGCGTTTCCGAAGGCGTCAGCTCGCGCTGCATCATGCGGATGCGCGGGCCGACGGTTCTGGGATCGTGGAGCAAAATCATCCTTTGCCGCGCGTGACGCGGTCCATCAACATTGCGAGCAGGATGATGATACCCGTCGCCATCGGTTGATAGAAGGGGCTGACGCTGAGCAAGGTCAAGCCATTGCGCATGGCGCCGAGCAGAATGGCGCCGAGGATGCAGCCGGTGATGGAGCCTTTTCCGCCCATCAGCGAGGCCCCGCCGATGGCCGCGGCGGCGATTGCGTCCAGCTCCCAGGTGTAGCCGATGGTGGGTTCGGCCGCGCCCAGGCGGGCGATGACGATGGTGGCGGCGAGCGAGGCCAGCATGCCGGAAATGACGTAGGCGGTGATCTTGGTGCGCGCGATGGGTACGCCGCTGATGCGCGCAGCCTCCTCGTTGCCGCCGACGGCCAGGATGTATTCGCCAATCGGGGTCTTGGAGAGCAGGATCGCAGCGACCACGCCGAGTATCAGCACCAGCACGACAGGCACGGGGAAGATCCAGAGCTGCGCCGAGAACATCTGCCGGAACTCCTTGGGCACGCCGAGGATGGTGTTGCCGCCAGTGTAGATGAGGGCAAGCGAACGAAACAGGCTCCAGGTGCCGAGCGTGACGATGAAGGGCTGCAGGCCGGCGACCGCGATCAGTCCGCCATTGAACGCTCCACAGGCCGCGCCGACAGCGAGCGCAGCCGCCAGGCACACGATGAACGGATAGCCTGCGACCAGCAGCGAGGCCGTGATCATGGCCGTCAGTGCCGCTATCGGGCCCACGGACAGATCGATACCGCCCGAGATGATCACCAGCGTCATGCCGATGGCGATCAGCGCGTTGATCGAGGACTGCTGCAGAATGTTGACCAGGTTCTGCGGCGTCAGGAACACCGGCGTCAAGCTGGCGAACACGGCGCTGAGGATGATCAGGCCGATCAGCGTGCCCATCTTCGGCAGGTTGTCGCGCAGGAGTACGGTCCAGCGGCTGGTCTCGGGGGCAAGGGTGTCTGCGATCTGGGCCATAGCGGTTCGGGTGCTCAAGCTGCAGTGCTGTGGGCCGTCCGTCCGGAGACGGCATGGCGCATGATGGTTTCTTCGGTCAGGTCCTTGCGGTTCAGCATCGCTGTCGCCTCGCCGCGCCGCATCACCAGCACGCGGTCGGCGACGCGCAGGATTTCCGGCAGCTCGGACGAGACCACGATGATCGAGCGGCCTTCGGCGGCCAGGTCCTCGATGAGGCGGTAGATTTCGCTCTTGGCGCCGACGTCGATACCGCGCGTCGGTTCATCGAAAATCAGGATCTGCGCCTCGGCCATCAGCCAGCGGCAGATGATGGCCTTCTGCTGGTTGCCGCCGGAGAAGAGCCGGATCGGCCGGTCGATGTCGTGGGGACGCAAGCTGACCTTTTCCGTGAGGCTGTCGACAGTGGCGCGCACGGCAGCGGTTCTCACTAGGCCGAACTGCGTCAGGTAGCCAAAGCGCGGCAGGGCCACGTTTGAGGTAATGGAGCGCAAGGGAATGATGCCATCTTTCTTGCGTTCCTCCGGCAACAGAGCGATCCCGCCCTCGATGGCGTCGCGCGGGGAGGCGAAGCGTCGGACTTCACCACGTACTTTGATCTCGCCCGCGTCGGATGTGTCGACGCCTGCAATCAGGCGCACCAGTTCGGTCCGTCCCGATCCGACCAGACCGGCGATGCCGAGAACCTCGCCCTTGTGCAGATCGAAACTCACGTCGCGTACGGCCGCGCCGCGCGTCAGCCCCCTGACCTCCAGCACCACGTTGCTCTTGGCGTAGGATGTGTGCGGATGGGTCTGTAGTTCCCGGCCGACCATCATGGAGACCAGTTGTATTTCAATGGTCTTGGCCAAATCCGCTTCCCCGACCTTCTGGCCGTCCCTCAGCACGGTCGCGCGCGACGCCACGCGGAACACCTCTTCCAGCTTGTGCGAAACGTAGATGACCGCCACCCCACGTTTGGCCAATCCCTCGATCACCTCGGCCAGCCGCTCGAACTCGCGCGGCGTCAGGCTGGATGTCGGCTCGTCCATGGCGATGACGCGCGCATCGGCTAGCAGCGCCTTGGCGATCTCCACGATCTGGCGCTGCGCCACACGCAGGGTGCCGATCTTGACGCCGACGTCGATGGTGGGATCGAGTTGCGCCAGCACCTCGCGGGCACGCGCGCGGGTGGCCGCTTTGTCCGTGAACAGACCGAAGCGTGTGAGCGGTTCGCCCAGGAACATGTTCTGCGCCACATCCAACTCGGGAACCTGCTGCAATTCCTGATGGATCATCGCGATGCCAGCTTTGCGCGCGGCCTTGGGCGATGAGAGATCGGCATGCGCCCCGTTGATCAGCACCTCGCCAGAGTTGGCGCGGTAAATGCCGGAGAGGATTTTCAGAAGCGTGGATTTGCCCGCCCCGTTCTCGCCGATCAGGGCGTGTACTTCGCCGGAGACCACGGCAAAGCTGACGGCATCGAGCGCGCGCACGCCGGGGAATGCCTTCGACAGCCCCCGGATGTCGAGGACAGGTGATGCGCTTCCGGGGGCGTCAGAGGCGGTCATGCGAATGGTTCCAGAAGGTGCACAGGCTGTCACTGTTTGCTGCCAGTCATCGACCTATCCCGCAATTGGCGCCATTTTCCTTCCTTCTCCCATTGGGAGAAGGTGGCGCCGTAGCGCCGGATGAGGGGAATGCAGGTGAGGGCGTGGCACTTCGGTGCACACACCCCCGGCAGCAATCCCCTCATCCGCCCTTCGGGCACCTTCTCCCAGTGGGAGAAGGCGATGGAACCGCAACAAAGATGCGAGTTGATAGAAGAATGGCGCCGTTGGCGGGAGGGAGGTCCCGCCAACGGCACGAAACGCGGCTGCGGTTACTTCGCTGCCGCATCCTCGATCAGGTTCTTGCGCACGGCGGCGGCATCGCCCTGGTAGCGGGCCATGTTGTCCTTGGTGACCAGGGCCTGGGGCGTGGCGACCACGCGCGGCAGTTTCTGGCCGGCCTGCAGGCGCAGGGCGACTTCCATGGCGACTTCACCCGTCAGTACCGGGAACGAGTCGACCGTTGCCGTCAGCTCGCCGGCCTTGATCGAGGCGTAGGCGTCGGAAATGCCGTCCGTACCGATCACATTGATCTGCTCCAGCTTGCCGGCGGCCTTCACGGCTTCGACGACGCCGAGCGCCATGCCGTCGTTGTTGCAGTAGAAGCCGACGATGTCGGGGTTCTGCTGGATGATGTTGGTGGCGGCGTCATAGGACTTCTGACGGTCCCAGTCGCCCGGAACGCTGGCGACGACCGTGAAGCCCTTGCCCTCGGCAGCCATGGTCTCCTTGAAGCCTGCGGTGCGCTGCACGGCGGCATAGACGCCAGCCATGCCTTCGATCACGGCGACCTTGCCACCGCTGGCCTTGTTCTTGATGAACCAGCGGGCAGCGCGCACGCCGTTGTCTTTCTGCACGTTGCCGATGTAGTTTTTGGCCGACGGGATGACGGCGTCGTTGACGTTGATCACCGGCACGCCGGCCTTCTCGGCGGCTTCCACGGCGGGCTGCAGATTGGCGTCGGTCTGCGGCGAGACCAGCAGGATCTTGTAGCCCTTGGAGAGCATGTTCTCGGCGATGGCGAGCTGGCCGAGCGCGTCGGCTTCACCCTGGCCGGCCTGCAGGTCGACGGTCACGCCCTGCGCGTCGCCCATCTTCTTGAAGCCTTCGCCCAGGCTGCGCCAGTATTCGTTGGTGAGCGCCTTAGCCACAGCGCCGACCTGCAATCCAGCGGCCGGCTTCGCAAGCGGCCCGAACTTGGCGTCGAGCTGCGACCAGTCCATGCGGTCGGGCTCGCTGTCCGAATTCAGTGGCGCGAGGTCGGCGGCATAGGCGCCGAACGCGACAGTGCTGGCCAGCACAGCGCTCAAGGTCAGTTTCAACAGTGACGTCTGCATAGTCGTTTCCTTCCCAGTTGCTAGAATTTATCGCGCCGGTGTTGCCCCAGGCTTTCACTCATTGGAGTGTGTTACGACCCGTAGATGGCTCCTTGCACGATGGCTTGACTGGTGACGGCGTCCTGCTTGCGGATCGCCTCTGCCAGAAATTCGTTGGATTTCAACCGCTCGACCACGCGGCGCATGGCCGTCACGGTGCTGATGTTCTTGGAGCACTCGGCGACCGGATCGAGCCCGGTGGTGTCGGGGAAGGTATCGAAGTAGATCACGCCCTGGTAGCCGATGCGGTCGAGCGTATAGAGCAGCTCGATGGTCTGGATCGGATGCACCGATCCCACCATCAGCCCGTCGTCGCGCTTGCCGTAGCCGTCGTTAAGATGCACGCCCAGCAGCTTGGAGTGCCGCGCCACCAGCATGGCGGCATAGGCCGGCATTTCATCCGCATAAAGCACATGCGCGAAGTCCAGCGTCACGCCGAGGTTGGGGTAACCGATGTCCTTGATCGCGAGCAAGGTGGTGGCCACGTCCGGCATCAGGCTGAAACTGCGCGGCTCATTGGGCTTGTATTCGATGGAAATGTCGATGTTTCGGTTGTGGTCGGCCAGCTCCTGGATAGCGGAGATGGTCGCGTCCCACAGCCGGCCATAGTCGGCCTGAAAGGAGTAGTCGAAACCATCCTGCCCCATCCACAGCGTCATCATCTTGCCGCCGGCCTCGGCCAGCTGGTCGAGGCCGCGCCGCGTCAGGTCCACAGCCGCCCGCCTCACGGTTGGATCGGGATGCGTGAAGGCGCCGAGCTTGAACGCCGGCAGACTGTAGTAGCGCATGGCATAGCCGCTGAGCTCCAGCCCGATGTCGCCGAGGCGCTTGGCCACCTCTGCCCCGCTATGCCCCTCGGTATGATCGGGATAGTTGAGATCGACGGCCGTCAGGCCCGGAACCGTAGCTGCGCGCTGCGCCAGCTCGAACGCCGTGATCTTGTCGTTGCGGCCCGGCCAATAGCGTGCCGCATCGACAGCGAACGAGTTCAAGCGTGCAGCAAAGCCAACGGCGGACATGGGGTTTGGCCGTGTCAAGGATGGGGTCAAGGTCTCACCACATTACAATTATTTGTGAAGTTGTAAAGTCCCGGATCGCAGAGTCCGGTGGGTGATCGGTGCAACGAGCCGGTCCCAGCCTTGCTTGCGCATGGAACTCTACGCCATGCCGGCCGCCAAGCAGGTGGACCATACGTCCGCGACGCCCAAGGCCGCGTGACCTCGGTCACCACCAAGCAGAACGCCACCGCAGCCGTGGTGACGCTGGCCTCCGGCATCGCCTGGCAGCCGTTCTCGGGGCTGGTCAGCGCCATGACCTACGGCAACGGCCTGCATAGAATCCGACACCTACAGCCTCGACTACGAGATCAACCGCCTGCTCGTCCAGAACGGCGCAGCCTCGGTCCAGGACAACGTCTGCACGCGCACCGACAAGCTGAACATCACCGGCATCGCAATGCCCGAGTCATTGTACGCCTCCTGTTCAAGTATCTGAAAACATTGAGAGTTGGTTTTCGACGGCAGCCCGACACGGGCGACCTTTTTGCTTGAGTGCGGCCGTGACCCGTTCGCTGTTGAGATCGGCGGCCAGGATTTGGTGTGGCGCATCGGGCATGATTTGCTGGCTTGCCAAAATGCCAGCCTTGATCAGCTTGCGAATCTGATGGTGGCTGACGCTGAGCTTTTCTGCGGCATCGCGTAGCGTCAGCCACTCGCCATCCTTTTCGGCCGAGAGGTAGCCGTGGATACCGTTCACTCTGCGAATTGACCCGACACGGTGCGCCGTCCAGGTCTTGCCCTGGCCGGTCGGCATCCCCATGCGGTTGAGCGAGGCAGCGATATCCTGATCCGACCAACGCCCGGCCATAGTGCCCATGACGGCCAGCGCCTGCTCGGGAGTCGAGCATCCGTGCTCGCCGGTTTTGGGCTTCTTCACACGCAATTCGGAATGCTGGCCGCCTGTCCAGTGGATGACCAACACGATCTCGCCAGCGACCTCGTCGACGTCGGCGACAATTTCCGTGATCAGGGCCCGCACCAGCCTCTGGCGCGTCCGCATCGTTGTCTGAGGTGCCTTCCATACGGCAGCGAGATCGCCAGCCAGGTCCGCGAAGTCCGGATGAGTGTCGCCGACATTTGGTGCCTGCAAATCACCGAGCCGATTGCGGCATTGCTCAACTCGCTGCAGTGCAGCCTCCCAAGCCCTTTCCAGCTGCGCGGCAATCAGGCGATTGTCCGGGTCGCAGGCGGCGTAGCGGCGTTCGGCCAGAGAGGCATCGTACTTGGCTTGGGTCAGCTCCAGCTCGGCGATACGCTGTCGATCCTTGCCCTTCTCGTTCACCATGCGCTCGGCTTCCTGTGAGGCCTCGATCGCCAACGGCGAAACGGCGCGCAGCATTTCAACTGCGATCGCGTCATCGACACGCCCGCCGCCGAAGACCATACAGCGCCGATGCCCCAGTTGTAGATTGGGTCTATCGCATCGATAGGTGGGGTAGCTCCGACGGCGCCCGCGGTAGGCGACAACGAGCCGGCGACCACAGCGGGCGCAACAAATGAGGCCGGGCAGCAGCGCTTGTCCGCCTCGACCCGACTTGACGTCACCGACGTGGCCGTAGGCATTGCCGGCGAGCTGCGCCTGATTGCGCTCAAACTCGGCCCAGTCGATGTAGCCCGGGTGATGGTCCTTGATGAATACATCCCATGCCTCCATCGACTTGCGATGGCCGTAGCTCTTGCGCGCCCGGCCATCGACGATGGCGGTGCGTTTTTCGCTTTTACCGTAGGCGTATACGCCAGCATAGAATGGGTTCTTTAGAATCGAAATGACGTTGCGATATCTGATCGGTCGCCAATCGAACGACGTCAACGTTCTGCCGTTCGAAGGATAGGGAAAATGGATCTGCTGCGCTGCCATCCACAACAGGACTTGTCGCGCGCTGCCCAGCTCCCGGAACTTCTGAAACACCAGTCTGATGACTTCCTGCAAGCGAAGATCGGGATCGAAGTCGAGGCCGGCGTGACGGTCCCACGAGTAGCCGATCGGAGTTGAGATTCTGAGCTCGCCGCGCTTGGCCTTGGATCGGGCGGCCTCGTACATCCGGGATCGGATGATGCCCAGCTCAAATTCGCTTATTGAGCCCTTCATACCGAGCAGCAAGCGATCGTTCGGACGGCACGGATCATAGACCCCGTCGAGATCGATGACGCGCGCCTCGACCAGTCCGCACAACTCAAGCAAGTGGTGCCAATCGCGGCCGTTCCTGGCGAGCCTGGAGGCATCGAGACACAACACGGCGCCGATCTTGCCAGCGCACAAGGCCGCAACAAGGCGTTCGAACCCTGGTCTCTCCACGGTACCACTGGCGGATCGACCGAGATCGTCGTCGATGACCTCGACCTCGGTGAAGCCGCGCCGCCTGGCAACGTCGACCAGTTCGTACTGGCGCCGCTGGCTCTCCAGGTTGGTCTGAACCTGCTGCGGCGTCGACTGACGGACATAGACGACCGCCATGCGTTGCAGCACGGTTGGAGGAAGCGTGTCATGCATTGTCATCGCCGTCCTCCCGGATTGCGATGCCGCTGGCTTCCAGGAGCAGCCGCGCCAGAGAGCGGATCGCAACCCGACGTTCCGCCAACGTCATACCGTGCAGTCTGGTGTTGTCGAACGCGAGGTCGAATTGCCGAGGTGTCGCTGTCGTGCTGTGGCGTCTCCTCGGCGCGAGTGCTGTCCTCGGTCCGAGCGGTACGAGTGATCCCATCTTGAACCTCCTGCGCGGCACTATTGCCGTCCGCAGAGATCAAGCGCGATTCGCAGGCAGCCAGCAGGTCGCGCAACGCACACAGCGCCACCAACGTGACCTGCGGCGCACCCACCTTGAGGCCACCGCAATAGATTGGATCAAGCTTCCAAGCCGGCAGGATCGTCACTACCCCCGGTGTCACCTCAACGTGGATAACCTCGCCCGACGAGCGCCGTTCGACCTGAATCCGACGCGCGGTTCGCCCGTAAAGCGGATGCCAGCGATAGCGGACGACGGCATCCTGCCCAATATGGGCAGAATGACCGCGCGATTGCCGTCGGACGCCGCACCTGGACCTTCTGCGGCTCGGACGCCGGCGGCCGGCGCGCCGCCGCCATCTACACGCTGATCGAGACCTGCCGCTTGAACGACATCGACGCCAAAGCCTGGCTCGCCGACGTGCTCGCCCGCATCGCCGATCATCCGGCTGGCAGAATCAGCGAGCTGTTGCCGTGGAACTGGACCGAGCCGGCGCTGCCGGTCCAGGCGGCGGCCTGAGTCAAATCCGCTGTACCTGCGGCCTTGGGCGGATGCTTACCTTCGACCGAAACTCCCTATCTCCGGTGCTGAGGCCGGACTGAATTCCCCTCCCGAAGCGAAAACTGTCAGACGATTACAGTTCTTGTACAATCCTAGCTAGTCTTGGACGACAAACATTTGCGAACCGATCAAACGCTTTAACTGCGTGCGTCTCTTTGCGAAGCGCCCGAAATCGTCTGCAACATCGGTAATTTTGTCGGAAATACGCACTGTTGAAAGATTTTCATTGGCCGATACGGCAAACCCAGCTTCTTGAATAGTGTCCCATTTTATCGATTCGAACTTACTTTGGCTGAAAGCCATTGCCCATCCCATGTTTGGGATGCCAGGATCCATCGGTCCTCCGAAAGCACCAAGTTCAAACTTTCCCCGCGGGTCGCTATGCCCAAACCCCTTCTCTAATTCTGTAAACAAATGGAGCATGGCAATGTCTGGGCGCAGTACGTCTACCCATTTTTGAAAAAGCACAAAAAAATCTACATCATGTCGATGATGTGCTTGGAACCAAATATGTCCTGGAATTGTCTGATTACGAGTGGTCGTTGTCCGATGCGTAATATGCCCGCGATTAGTAATTAATTTTCGGCGCCTCCAGGAGCCGCCTATATAATACTTGCTAATAAACGCCCCCCGAGACGCATCTCGGCTTCCTGAGCCCACCAGTGTCTGGCGAAATTGTCAACGCCTAAGAAGGCGTCTCTAAATTCGTCACTAATTGATACTTGTTCTGGCACTAGTCTAGCGTCTAAATCGCAAAGAGCCCGCATAACTAGTCGGCCAACGTCCGGTGACGACGTATCATAGTTTGTTTCCATCGAGATTAATACGGTATTCTTGGCCACTTCACCATCACCACGGAACGAGTGTGTCAGTCACCGGATTGTAGCGGAAAATGCCTCCGCCGACCTGCTTCGTAACAGCTTCGATCTCCCTCAGCAAGGGCGCCGAGATTCGCCAAGTGTTTGGGCTTACAACAAGGGTGAACGGCACACCAGTTGTCTTGGCTAATTCCAGTTGCGCCGCGAGGTGAGGGCCGTGTACGACCTAGCAGGCTGCTGAAATGATCTTCAGGTTGGAACCCTATTCCATCCTCAGGGTCGTATCGAGCCTGAAGCGAGGTTGGTTCTTGATCCTTCGGCTTCAGGCAGCCAGCAGTCGGGGCAATCTGGCCAGATTATAGGCCGCCATCGTCATCTTGAACTGGAATCCGACGCGTTCAACCCCGCGCAGCATGGTCTTGGCGATGGGGCCGACCGTCTTGCCCCAGCCGAAGGCTTCTTCGATCCGCTTGCGGATCACTTGGCTGACCTTGTAGCCAGCGTGCCGCGTGGTGCGGCCGTCGAGGGCCGAGCCCTTGACCTTGGACGCGACGTGCGGCGCCACATTCATGGCGCGCAGCTCGGCGACGAAGTCGGCCGTATCATAGCCCTTGTCGGCGCCGAGCGTGATCTCGTGGTCGCCCGGGCAGTGCCGGTCGATCATGGTCAGCGCGGCCTCGCGCTCGGCGTGGCCGTCAGCACACGTCGTCTCTGCGTCCACGATCAGGCCGTTGCGGTTTTCCATCAGGGCATGCCCCATGAAGCAGAGCTTGGCCTCTTTGCCCTTGCCCTTCTTGTACAGGCGCGCCTCGGGGTCGGTCACCGAGACGTGGGTCGCGTTCGAGCGCTTCTGGCCGTGGAAGTCGACTTCGGCGTTGCGGTCGGTCATCGGCTTGGTCTCTGGTTCGGGTGCTGTTGTGGCTGGCGTTTGGGCTTCGGCGGCGGGTGGTTGAGGCGGCGGCGGTGGCTCATCCCCACCTGGCGCATCGGGAGGTGGCGGCGCGATCGGCTGGAAACTCTTCATCGACGCCCAGGCCTCGATCAGCGTGCCATCGACTGAGAAGTGCTCGTCCGACAGCAGGCCTCGAACCTCCTTATGCGCCAGAAGCTGGCTCATGAACTTGGCTGCCACATCGGCATCCAGCAGCCGGTCGCGGTTCTTGCTGAACACCGTCGGCACCCACACCGCATCGTCGATACCCAGGCCCACGAACCAGCGGAACAAGAGATTGTAGCCAAGCTGCTCCATCAGCTGGCGTTCCGAGCGGATGGTGAAAAACGCCTGCAAAAGCAAGGCTCTCAGCAACCGCTCGGGCGGGATCGAGTCACGCCCGTGCGCCGAATAGATCAGGGCGAAGTCGCCATCGAGGCTGGCCAGCACGTCGTTCACGAGCTGGCGGATCTTGCGCAACGGATGCTTGACCGGAACGCGCTGCTCCAGGTCCACATACGAGAACAACTCGCCCGACCGCGTATCCGAACCGCGCATCCCCGCCTCCCTCGTTCGATGGGAGAGACGGAATCATATTCGCAGGGGCTTGTCAGCACGCACGTTTTTCAGCAGCCTGCTAGGGCGTCCAGACCTTTTGCATTCAGCGCGTAGACTGCAGTATTCCTGTCCAAATAGACTACAAATTCAGTCATGTCCCAGCTCCCGCCCAAGTCTGAATTCAAACCTTAGTTTGAAACCCAAGGCTCTTGTCTCGCCTGATGTGAATTTCCATTAGGAGGCCCGCCAAATCTCCGAGGTTAGACTCGGGGTGTAAATTCGCCATTATGTGAAATTCTAGGCTGTGCCACTCATTTTGACCGTACTCAGTGTCATCGACTTGCAGCTCGTAAAGTCGTTGAGCTTGAATTTGGAGTCGGTCGAGATTTGACCTCAATTCGGGGCCGGCAGCGTCCACGGCCGCGAGCGCCTCTTCGATCTCCGCTTCAGACCAGAGACGTGGAAGTTTGGTTGTCATGCCTGCCTCGCTCATCGGACCTATATATTTCACTTCAGCTAACACTGATGATTGTTCTGCACCCGTCCTCCTTGTCTGACTCCCCAAACCCGTATAAAATGTCTATGCCGGGGACTGCAGAGCTCACAAGCGTCAGAAAATCTTCTTTGCTGTAAGGAAAATCTTCTGACTTCTGCCACTTCCAAGTCTTCCTGCTTAAATCAAGTGATTTTTGTACGTCCAGAGTAATTGTCATTTGCTGCGTATGTTTGTTGAGTTGTATTGCGCCTTGTATTTTCAGCTTTACTCTCTCTTTCTCACTACGAAGTTCGCAATCCACAACCTGCTTATCCGCATCACTCAGTCAAGATTAGCAGCCTGTACGGCATCGGCGCGGTTCGGACTGCAGCATAGGTCAGGCGCGGGATCATCGAGGCAAGATCGAAGCGCCGGTTGAAGCGGTATTCGAACTCGGCCAGCGTCCGGTTGGCGTGGCTGCGCACCGCTCGATAGGTGCCCGTGATGGCACTCTTGATGTTGCCCAGGACCGTGTTGACCCATTTGAACCTCGGCATCTTGGCCGAGTTGAGCAGTCGACCGATGCGCAGCGGCAGGTGGGTGATGCCGGCCGCCGCGATGCCGGTGAAGCAGCCCAAGCCATCGGTATAGACCTGGGCGCCCGGGTCCAGGGTCTTCTCGGCCAGCGCCTTGATCGCGGTCTTGGTGAAGCGCTTGACGCGGCGCAGTTGACCTTGCTCGGCTTGCCCTCGGCGGTGGTGGATACGGCGGCGACGAATGGCTTCTTGCCCGGCGCGCCGCGTCCGCGCTTGCCTCCCGAGCGCTCGCCGCCGAGATAGGCGTCGTCCATCTCGACACGCCCGATCAGGCGCTTGCTGTCGTCGTCCTGGCGCTCCAGCTTGTTCTTCATGGCCCAGGCAGTGGGCTGACGCACCCCCAGCCGGCGACCCAACTCGACCGTCGAGATGCCCTGTTTGGATTGCGTCATGTGATACATGGCCTGGAACCAGACCTTGAGTTCGAGCTTGGTGTTGGCGAAGATGGTGCCTGCCGTCAGCGAAGTCTGGCTGCGGCAGGCGTCGCACTGGTAGACGGTTCGGGTGCGGATCACGCAATGCGCGCGGCCATGACAGACTGGACATTGGAAACCGTCAGGCCAGCGCAGCTGCAGGATCGCCGCGCGGCACAGTTCCTCGGTCCCGTAGAGTTTCTGGAAATCGGCCTCCGACAGGCCTTTCTGGAAGTGCACCGAACCGCGAGCCATCAGCCATCTCCTTGCGACCGCTCAGCAAATGCTGTGATTCGTGCGACCTAAATGTGGCTGGGGGTGATGGATAAGCAGGTACAGTTTTGAGATAAACCAAGACGAGCCGTACTCATAAGGCTGATCTCTATTCCAGGGATTCGTAGGCTCCCCGCTGTTTCAAGTGGGTAGCCTGAGATCGAGTTTGCCGGCGATCAGGTAGGTGATGGCCTTCAAGGTTCGGGTGGAGCGGTAGCCGCGCGCCTTGGCCTTGGCGGCCTGTACCAGGCTGTTGATGCCCTCGATCAGGCCGTTGGCGATGTGGCTGTCGAACCAGGCCAGGATGCCATCGCGGTGCCTGCGGATGGTTCGTGCGGCATCCTTCATGGGCTCGAGCCGCGAGCGCATGGCCCAGCTCAGCCAGTCGTCCAGATGCTGCTCGGCCCAATCGCGGATGGGTTGGCGGTAGAGGGTCTGGAAGGCGACGCGCAAGCCATAGGCGCGCCCGGTCTTGAGGTGCGCGCGCGCCAGACTGTCGAGCTGGAGGCGTCCGGCAGACGTGAGGTTGGCCTCGTTCTTGAGCCACAGATAGCGGGTGTTCTTGAGTTCGGGCCGGACTTTGCTCTCGGCACGCCGTACTTTGTCGACGGCGTCGTTGACCAGCTTGACGGCATGGAACTTGTCGAAGGTGATCTGGGCTTGCGGCAAGGCCTCCCCGACACCTTTGATGAAGGCCCCGCTCATGTCGATGCAAACCTGTTCGATATTGGTGGCCTCGCCGCGGTGGCTGGCGAGATGCTCATTGAACCGATGAACTGTCCCGCTGTCGCGGCCGTCGGCGATGAAGACAACGCGGCGGCGGTCGATGTCGACGAACAGCGAAATGTAGTCGTGGCCGCGTTTTGCAGCGGTTTCGTCGATGCAGATGCGCCTGAGGTCCGACAGGTCCAGGCGCGCCAGCGCGGCTTCGACATAGTGGATGATCATGCGCCAGAGCCGCGTGTCATGCTCGCCGAGGATGCGGGCGGCGGCGGCCACCGGCATGTGCGTGACCAGCGTCATGGCGAAGGCCTCGAACAGCAGCGTGAAGCCCGAGCCGGGCCTGGCCCAGGGCACGTTGACCTGCCGGACGCCGCAGCGCGGACAGGTGATGCGCGGCACGCGTGCGGTGAGAAAGGCCTGGTGCTGAAAGAAATCGAGATGCCGCCAGGTCTTGGGCGTTGTGTCGTGCACGGGGCAATCGGCGCTGGCGCAGTCAGGGCACAGGAAGCGCCCGCCGCGCTTGAAGTCGATCTCGATGTCGAGGCGTTTGGCATCGGCATCGAACTTGGCCGCGCCCACCTGCCAGGGTGAGACGAGGCCCAGGGCCAGTTGGAACAGATCGGTATCGCGCATCGGATGCTCATGAGCCAATTCGGGGTGGCGCTGAGCGTGCCACGGCGCTCGGCCGCGTCAAGGTGTGGCCTGCAAGCGCCTGAGTTTGAGGCCCGGCCACGGCGACGGCCAACCTTGACCCGCCCTCCCGCTGCAGCAAAGGGCTGCCATGCCCAAATGGCTCAAATCGCACGCCCGACGCCGTGCGATTACCCACTCAGTTCAGCGAGGAGGCCATTCGTACCGCCCTCCTCACTCATCATCTCGCTCCGTTCGGCAAAATACCAGACACAGGACAACACACCTGAACAGATATACATCGACGCATCGGGAACTCATTATACGGCATAGTCCCCCTCCACCGATTGTGGGCCTCCGCCGAAAGGAAATAGGTCTCGGGATCGCGATCCATTTGCTGCAGCGTTCTCGGTAGCTCCTGTTCATCGAATCCGAGACTCCTCACAATCTGACTCAAGTTGACCAAATGCGACTTGGCACCAGCGCCGGAATGCACGTGGTCAATCGCATGCACTGTGATTGAATCACTAGTGCGGGAATGTTTGGCAATTTGGGCAAAGAGATCAGCAATGAGCCGATGAGGCAAATGCTCCAATACCGAAATTGAATAGATGCAGTCGAACTTACTTTCGTCCTCCCCAAGGAGAGCATCCGGAAACAATCCTCGCAGAAACGTCACTCTTGGATACCTGCTCTTTATTATCTCAAATTGATCCGGGCCACGATCGCGTCCATCGTATGGATCAATAACAACGACCTCGTAGCCAATACTTGCTAAAAGATCTGCCACCCAAGGATCACCCGCGCCGATTTCGAGCAATCGTCCCCCGGCTGGCACACCGCCGAGAATGGTTTTAAGCACCCACGGCCGCTGAACATCTTTCAAGTCCTGATTTAGCGTTGCGAGCCCGTTTAGGTTGTCATGGCTATCGCAGAAGTCCATCACCGTCGCATAACTTAGAGGGCTTGATGGTTTGAAGGTTCTATATCGGTCAACAATTGGCCTTGAACTTGTCGCGTCGGAATCATTGGTCATTCCTGGCAGCCCCGTCTTGCCGAGTATTTTATTATAGAATTTCAGTAATTTCTCACCACTTCCCTGCCAACTCATGGATCGCGTGTAGAACTCCCGACCGGCTCTTCCAAGATCCAAAGCCAATTTTGGGTCTGAGAATATTCGCTTCATCGCGGCTGCGATTTCAATTGCGTCGCCCCGATGCAACAGTAATGCCTCGCTTCCCGGCTTCGTGTGCAGCCCAACATTGGAGGCTGGCAAGATAACCGGTTTGCCCATCGCGAAAAACTCAGGCAGCTTGGACGGAAAGCGATAGTCATTAAATAGGTCAGATCGACCTGGCTGGATCAGCACATCGGCTAGCGCAAGATAACGGGCAATCTCATGGCGAGGCTGAAACGGTATTTGAATTATTGATCTCTTGAAGTTAGGCCACTCCTTTAATTCTATTTCCACACTATCGTAACCCAATCTAATCAACTTTATGTTCTGCCCGTGTTGCGCCATCGCTGCTATAGCGAGATAGAGAGAACGGACATCTTTCGCATTCGCGGCGTGCACATTACCATGATAGGTGACCACCTTTGTGCCGTTCGCGATGCCAAGCTCGCGGCGTAACAAAAGATCGGGCTCCTGCGGATAGAATATGTCGTCCTCGGCAGCAGGCCACAACTCTAAACCAGGAACACTGCTTGGCTTGAACTCAAGTAACCTATCAACAATGGCGGTTACACCCGAAGCAGATGCTAAGAACTCTCGCATTTCAACCGGATGCGAGAACTGTCTCGGCACAACAAAGCTAGGATCATTCTCAGATCGAGTTAACAACTCCTTCAGAGTTGTTTGCATGAAGGCCGCCGACAACACGTGCTCGTGGTCCTCAAGATGGACGATGTACGGGCATCGATGTTGCGCACAGACCTGCCGGCTTAGAGCAACGACTGCCTGTCGAGGAGTCCATGCATGAACTAATTCCGGTCCAAGGCCGTTCGTAAACCGATAACTCGCAGCGGAACTGAACGTTGTTGTGGCAATGTCTATCGAAAGGTCGGAGGCTTGGCGGCCAGAGGTGCGGCGTCGGGTTGGCACGGGTCTCGGTCATGGGGGCAGGGAACATCCGACAGCGTTGCGGATCCGTCTTAAGGGATCAAGCGGCCTCGGGGCATGGCCCATCCGATGACGCAATCCGAGAAAGTGTCTTTCGCAGTGCACCAACGGCATGCTACTTTGGTGGAATTTCGTCGGAACCCTCGCCTATGCACGACAGCGCCGCCAAATCCGCCGACACGCCACGCGACACGAGAGGCCCCGTCGTCATCAAGAAGTACGCCAATCGGCGCCTCTACAACACCGAGACGAGTCGCTATGTCACGCTCGATGACCTCGCCACCATGGTCAAGGGCGAGCGGGATTTCGTCGTCTATGACGCAAAGTCCGGCGAGGACCTGACCCATTCGGTGCTGACACAGATCATCGTCGAGCAGGAAAGCCGATGGGCGGCGACACCATGTTGCCGATCCCCTTCCTGCAGCAGTTGATCCGCTTCTATGGCGGCAACATGCAGAAGATGGTGCCAAGCTATCTGCAGTTTTCGCTCGCCAATCTGGCCAAGGAGCAGGAGCGGATCGTCAAGCAGTTCGGCACCGCCTCACGCCGGCCGGTGCCATCGAAGCGTTCCAGGATCACGCGCAAGAACGTCGCCATGTTCGAACAGGCCATGACCAACGCCATGACCATGTTCAAGCCGTTCAACGGTCCTGGCGGGCCGCTGGGGGCCCGGGGCTCCCACGCGGCCGGCGCCGTTGCTGCGGCCGCGCCAGACCCGCACCGGCCGGAAGCGCGCCCGGAAGTCGTGCGGACGACGCCGCCGATCGCGCGCAAGGCTGAACGACACGCAGCGCGCAAGGACGATCTCGCCGAGATGAAGGCCCAGATGGCCGCCATGCAGGCGATGATCGAAAAGCTGTCGAAGCAGCGCTGACGCGATGCCGGGACGTCGAGCGAAGCTCAGGGACGACAGATCGTCGCCATCGGGGCGTCACTGTTCAACCGCGGGCTGACGCACGGCTCGACCGGCAATATCTCCGTCCGCCTGCCGGACGGCGGTTGGCTGATGACGCCGACCGGCTCCTCGCTCGGCACACTCGATCCGGCACGGCTGTCGCATCTTGAGCGCGACGGCGCCATATCGGCGGCGACAAGCCGACCAAGGAAGCGTTCCTACACACCACCATGTATGCCAAGCGGCCGGCATCCGGCGCCGTCGTGCATCTGCATTCGCACCATTCGGTCGCCGTCAGCTGCTGCATGGCATCGATCCCGCCAACGTGCTGCCGCCGATCACGGCGTATTCGGTCATGCGCGTCGGTGCGCTCGCGCTTGCGCCTTATTTTCCGCCGGGCGACGAGAAGCTCGCCGATGCCGTCGGCGCGCTGGCCGGCAGCCATCACGCCATCCTGCTCGCCAATCACGGGCCGGTCGTCGCCGGGCATCGCTTGCCGCGGCGACTGACGCGATCGAGGAATTGGAGGAAACCGCGCGGCTTTATCTGTTGCTCCGCCGCGAGGCGATCAATCCGCTGACCAACGCGCAGGTTGTCGAATTGAAGCGTCGTTTTCCATCGCCTGACGGGCCATCTCACCTTCAGGTCCTTTCAGTTCCAGTATGATCAGAGAGCAAACATGACGATATCAGGTGACGTCGCCCATCTCGGTCATGTCGAAATGTACACGAATAGGTTCGAGGAAAGCCTTGATTTTTTCACACGTGTTTTCGGGTTGACTGACGCGCAGGATTCGAACAGCGCTTATCTTCGGGCGTTGGAAGACTACGAGTTCCATTCGTTGAAGCTGACCCGCCATCACACAACAGGTGTAGGCCACATTGGCTATCGAGTGTCGTCGCCCGCGGCGCTCGAGCGGCGGGTGAAGGCGATCGAAGCGAGCCGCTTCCAGGATCGGTTGGGTCGAAGGCGATTTGGGTCACGGCCGTGCCTTTCGCTTCGCGGATCCGTTCGGGCATGTGTTCGAAATCTATTGGGACACGAGAAAATATGTTGCGGAAGGGGCGGAAAGCCCGCCTTGAAGAACATGGCGAGCCGTTTTCATGCGCAGGGCGCTTGTCCGCGCCGCATCGATCACCTCAATCTGCTGTCGGAGAACGTCACCGAGTTTCGCGAGTTCATGGTCACTTGCCTCGGTTCGCGCGTGACCGAGCAGATCCTGCTCGATAATGGTCGGCTTGGTGGGTGTTGGTTCACGATCAACAACAAGACTTACGATCTCGCGTGCACGGAAGAGCATGGTCGTGGCGATGGTCGTTTGCATCATGTAACTTACGCGACGGACCAGCGCGAAGACATCCTGCGCGCGGCTGACGTCTTCTTGGAAAACGGCGTGCACATCGAAACCGGCCCGCACAAGCATGCGATCCAGGGCACGTTCTTCCTCTATGTGTGGGAGCCGGCAGGCAATCGCGTCGAACTCGCCAATGCTGGCGCTCGACTCATTCTCGCGCCCGACTGGGAAACGGTGACTTGGACGGAGAGCGATCGTAAGAAGGGGCAGGCATGGGGCCTTAAGACGATCGAGACTTTCCACACGCACGGTACGCCACCGGCCGCAAAGAGCTGACCGCGTTTGCCGTTTCCGGAGCCCGCGATGCCAGTCCCTGGCGCAATTTCTGTCATCTCGTCCATGGCCACGCGGCACAGCCTCGCCGCGTTTGCCGTGGCCTTCGAACTGGAGACGAAACGGGCGGTCGCCGTGGTGTCCATCGGCGGCGTCGATGCGGCGCGCCGCATTCGTGCCGGTGAGCCGTTCGACGTGGCGGTGCTGGCAGCGGACGCTATGCAGCGCCTGGCTGATGAGGGCTTCGTCGATACAGCAACTCTCACTCCGGTCGCCGCGTCCGCGACGGCGCTCGCTGTTCGCGCCGGCTTTCCGCGCCCATGTCCGACTGACGCCGCATCCCTCGAGCAAGCGGTGTTCGGGGCTGAGACGGTCGCTGTCTCGACAGGCCCAGAGTGGTGTCGCTGTTCGCAAGCTCCTCGCCGGTTGGGGCTTTGGCGACAGTGGCGGCCAATCGATCATCGAAGCGCCTGCTGGCGTGCCCGTTGCGCGGCTTCTTGCCGATGGCCGCGCGGTCCTCGGCTTTCAGCAATTGAGTGAACTCATCGGTGAGCCCGGCATCGATGTCGTCGGCGCTGTCCCGGCGTCGCTTCTGCCGCTGACGATTTTCAGTGCAGGCCGGTGCACGCGCAGCGCCGCCGAGAGGTGCGCCAGTTCCTTCCTCGCAGCACTGAGCAGCCCTCTCACTTTCATGCAGCACTCCGCCGCCATGGGCTGGAGCCCGCGTGACGACTTCAGCGTGACGCATGCTTCGGCTTAAACCTGCAGCGTCCTGCCGCGCGGGATCGGCACGCCGCGCAGGAATTCGGCCGCCCGCATGGGCTTCTTGCCGGCGCGCTGGACCTCGACGAGGCGGACGGCGCCTCCCCCACAGGCGATCGTGAGCTGGTCGTCGAGGGTGTCCCGGGGGCGCCGTGCCCCTCGACCCGCGTGGCGCGCAACACTTTCAGCCGCTCGACTTTGCCCTGAGTTCGATCTCGAACCAGGCGCCCGGAAACGGCGACAGGCCGCGGATCAGGTTGTGCACGTCGGCTGCCGGTGGCTGAAATCGATCTGCGCTTCCGCCTTGTCGATCTTGGCGGCGTAGGTGACGCCCTCGGCCGCCTGCGGCGTTGCCGTCAGACTGCCGCGTTCCAGGCGGCCAGCGCGCGCACCATCAGGCTCGCGCCGCGCAGCTTCATCTCGTCGTGCAGTTCGCCGGTCGTCATGTCGGGGCCGATCGCGATGCGCTCGGTGAGGCAGATCGGGCCGGTATCCAGGCCTTCGTCCATGCGCATGACCATGGCGGCGGTCTCGCGTGTCGCCGGCCATGATGGCGCGCTGGATGGGCGCGGCGCCGCGCCAGCGCGGCAGCTTCGAGCCATGCAGGTTGAGGCAGCCGTGCGCGGGCGTCGCAGGACAGGCTTCGGCAGCATCAGGCCATAGGCCACGACGACGGCGACGTCGTGCCGCATGGGCTGCAATGCGGCTTGCGCCTCGGCCGCGCAGTGAGCTCGGCGTCAGCACCGGCAGGCCACGCTTGCCGCGAACGATGCACGGGCGACTTGCTCGGCCATGCCGCGGCCGGCGGGGCGCGGCGGTTGCGAATAGACCGCGACGACGTCATGTCCGGCCGCGATGATTTCGGCGAGCGTCGGCACGGCAAAGTCCGGCGTGCCCATGAAGACGATGCGACTCATGCGAAGGGGCGTTCTCGTATCGGATTGGGCGACAGTGAAAGCATTCATTAACCGACGCGCGGCAACGTTGCT